>NZ_JAJNOR010000021.1 GCF_021044755.1 Lientehia hominis | reverse complement strand
CGGAGCTGTCTGTCGTTCATGTCCACGCATCTCCTCCAGGTGATCCTCCTGGGGTCGATGTTCAGGGCATTGCCCTGATAGATATGGTTATCGAGCATGGCTGCCAGCAGGTTGTTCGCCGCTCCGATGGCGTGGAAGTCACCGGTGAAATGGAGGTTGATGTCCTCCATGGGCACTACCTGGGCGTATCCGCCGCCTGCCGCTCCGCCCTTCACGCCGAACACCGGCCCCAGGGAAGGCTCACGCAGGGCTACCATGACGTTCTTGCCGATCTTCTGGAGACCGTCTGCCAGCCCCACCGTCGTCGTCGTCTTCCCTTCCCCTGCGGGCGTAGGGTTGATGGCCGTCACCAGCACCAGCTTGCCGTCCTTCTTATCTGTCTCTTTCAACATGTTGTAATCGATCTTTGCTTTGTACTTTCCGTACTGCTCCAGGTACTTCTCATCGATCCCAGCCTTTGCCGCGATCTCCGTTACCGGAGCCATTGTGCACTCCTGTGCGATCTCGATGTCACTTTTGAATCCCATAAT
>NZ_JAJNOR010000020.1 GCF_021044755.1 Lientehia hominis | reverse complement strand
TGGTGCCGATACGTTCAGGGGAAACACCCGTACCCATCCCGAACACGATGGTTAAGACTTGAGCGGCCGATGGTACTATGCTGGAGACGGCATGGGAGAGCAGGTGGGTGCCAGAATTTTGGGCTTATAGCTCAGCTGGTTAGAGCGCACGCCTGATAAGCGTGAGGTCGGTGGTTCGAGTCCACTTAAGCCCATGCAAAGAAGACCAAAGAAAGATGAGCTTGAGGAGGAAAGGCCCACTTAAGCCCATGCAAGGAAGACCAAAGAAGAAAACGATAGAGATGACCAGAAGCCCGTATGGGGGTGTAGCTCAGTTGGGAGAGCACCTGCCTTGCAAGCAGGGGGTCAAGGGTTCGAATCCCTTCATCTCCAGGAAAGCCTTTTCCGAGATGGCAGCCGAATGCCGGAAGCCAGAGAGGGAGAGAGCTTTTAGAAAGACAGTACCTTGAAAACTGCACATTGGAAAAGACATCAAAAAAAGAAATGAAATCAATTTCAAACAGAGCAAAAACCTAAGCCAGGCTCACGGGACGCTACCTGTGAGGGAAAACCTGGTCAA
>NZ_JAJNOR010000019.1 GCF_021044755.1 Lientehia hominis | reverse complement strand
GATGCCGGATATTATCCCGCATGGGTATTCGATGATGAAGAAGCAGCACTGGAGGTTACCAATTTAACATATATGCTGCGCGGCCTGAACACTATCTTATATGATAATGGTGTTGGTGGACCGTATTATTTTGATACAAAATCGAAGCTGAAGAACATTTTGGAGGGAAAAGAAAAGGGTTTGAGAGCCTCAGCATTTCTTACTCCCACTTTATATTTAGATTATGGAAATGGTTATAGTGAGAAGGATACCTTACATGTAAAAAACAGTGGAATAGGCGAATGCCTAAAAGCCGTTTTTGAATGGGACAGGGAAAAAGGGATGCCATTACATGTGCGTTTTGACCCCTGTGAAAGAGGACGCATTATTTTAAAGAAAGTGCGCATATCTTTAATTTTCAATGCGGGAGGAAAAAGAACGATTCCATTGAGTAAATGTATATGTAATGGAGTAGTATCTGATGATGAAATTCGGTTTGAGAAACCAGATCCTTGGATAGATATCTGTTGGAAAAGTTATCGAAAACCTGTGGGACTAGAAGTTTGTGCCCAGATGTCCTTTTTGGAGACGTCAGAGGGAGCTGATAGTGTAGTAGCAGGCTGAAGACCGGATTAAAATGGTGAAGGGGCAAATGCGTATATGAGGCTTGAAAAAGGCACGAAGAACAGGGCGGTTATATATTTTTTCTACGACGGACAGGGAGTGGTGGACCGTTATGTATCCTATATGCTCCGGGAAATGAAGAAATGTGCCAGGGACATTTATGTCGTGGTGAATGGCACGCTTACAGAGGCGGGCAGAAGGGCTTTTCAG
>NZ_JAJNOR010000018.1 GCF_021044755.1 Lientehia hominis | reverse complement strand
GCGAACAACCTGCTGGCAGCCATGCTCGATAACCATATCTATCAGGGCAATGCCCTGAACATCGACCCCAGGAGGATCACCTGGAGGAGATGCGTGGACATGAACGACAGACAGCTCCGTTTTGTGGTGGACGGACTGGGCGGAAGGACCAACGGAGTGCCCCGGGAGGACGGATATGACATCACGGTGGCATCGGAGATCATGGCGGTGCTGTGCCTGGCATCGGACATCACGGACCTGAAGGCCCGCCTCTCCAGAGTCATTGTAGGATATACCTATGACCAGAAGCCTGTGACGGCAGGGGATCTGAACGCCCAGGGAGCGATGACAGCCCTGTTAAAGGATGCGCTGAAGCCGAACCTGGTACAGACGCTGGAGCATGTGCCGGCCATCGTACACGGCGGACCCTTTGCGAACATCGCCCATGGCTGCAACTCGGTGATCGCGACCAAGATGGCGATGAAGCTGGGCGACTATGCGATCACAGAAGCCGGATTCGGAGCAGACCTGGGAGCGGAGAAGTTCCTGGATATCAAGTGCCGGATGGCAGGCCTGAAGCCGTCGGCAGTGGTAGTGGTGGCGACGGTGAGAGCGCTGAAGCACCATGGAGGAGTGGCAAAGGCAGACCTGAACAATGAGAATCTGGAAGCATTGGAGAAGGGACTGCCGAACCTGCTGCAGCATGTGGACAACATGAAGAACGTATATAAGTTGCCCTGCGTAGTGGCGATCAACGCGTTCCCGACGGATACGAAGGCAGAGCTGGACCTGGTGGAAGCGAAATGCCGCGAGCTGGGAGTGAACGTCGCGTTGTCGGAGGTATGGGCAAAA
>NZ_JAJNOR010000016.1 GCF_021044755.1 Lientehia hominis | reverse complement strand
AGTACCTTGAAAACTGCACATTGGAAAAGACATCAAAAAAAGAAATGAAATCAATTTCAAACAGAGCAAAAACCTAAGCCAGGCTCACGGGACGCTACCTGTGAGGGAAAACCTGGTCAAGCGAAAAAGAGCGCAGGGTGGATGCCTTGGCACTAAGAGCCGAAGAAAGACGCGATAAGCTGCGAAAAGCCATGGGGAGGAGCAAATATCCGGAGATCCATGGGTATCTGAATGGGGAAACCCACTGGAGGAGCCCTCCAGTATCCATACGCCAATCCATAACGTATGGAGGGGAACCCGGCGAACTGAAACATCTAAGTAGCCGGAGGAAAAGAAAGAAACGTCGATTCCGGGAGTAGCGGCGAGCGAAACCGGAGGAGCCTAAACCCAGGTGCGTGCACCTGGGGGTTAAGGACCGCGATAAGTGAGGAAGGACCGTAGCAGAATGGCTTTGGGAAAGCCAGCCAGAGAGGGTGAAAGCCCCGTAGGCGAAACGGGAAACCAGCGAGCGGGATCCAAAGTACCACGAGACACGAGAAACCTTGTGGGAAGTCGGGGGGACCACCCCCCAAGGCTAAATACTCCTTAGTGACCGATAGCGCATAGTACTGTGAAGGAAAGGTGAAAAGGACCCCGGGAGGGGAGTGAAAGAGAACCTGAAACCCTGTGTTTACAAGCTGTGGGAGTGCCATGAGAGCACGACCGCGTACTTTTTGTAGAACGGTCCGGCGAGTTGCCGGTGCTGGCGAGGTTAAGCGCAGAGAGCGCGGAGCCGAAGGGAGACCAAGTCTGAATAGGGCGCAGAGTCAGCACAGGCAGACCCGAAACCGGGTGATCTATCCATGTCCAGGTTGAAGCGGGAGTAAAATCCCGTGGAGGACCGAACCCACATCCGTTGAAAAGGGTGGGGATGAGGTGTGGATAGGGGAGAAATTCCAATCGAACCCGGAGATAGCTGGTTCTCCTCGAAATAGCTTTAGGGCTAGCCTCGTGTTAGTCTCATGGAGGTAGAGCACTGAATTCCCGCGGGGGCGTCAAAGCTTACCAAAGGATATCAAACTCCGAATGCCATAGAGATGCTGCACGGGAGTCAGACTGCACGAGATAAGTTGGGCAGTCAAAAGGGAAAGAGCCCAGACCTCCGGCTAAGGTCCCAAAGTGTGTGTTAAGTGGAAAAGGATGTGGGGTTTCAAAGACAACTAGGATGTTGGCTCAGAAGCAGCCATACATTGAAAGAGTGCGTAATAGCTCACTAGTCGAGAGGCCCTGCGCCGAAAATGTCCGGGGCTGAAACACACCACCGAAGCCGAGGGATGTAGAGATACATCGGTAGAGGAGCATTCTCAAGGGGAAGAAGCAGTACCGTAAGGAGCTGTGGACGCTTGAGAAGAGAGAATGCCGGAATGAGTAGCGAGAGTAAGGTGAGAATCCTTACGGCCGAATATCTAAGGTTTCCAGGGTAAAGCTGATCTGCCCTGGGTGAGTCGGGACCTAAGGCGAGGCTTAACGGCGTAGCCGATGGACAACAGGTTGAGATTCCTGTACTGCAGTATGACAGAACTGTGGGGACACAGAGGGGAAGTAAGAGCCGGGAATGAAAAGACCGGTGCAAGCGGGGGAGGAGTCAGATAGGAAAAACCGTCTGATGATCCGAAGCCGTGATGCGGA
The DNA here is from genome assembly GCF_021044755.1 of Lientehia hominis. Classification (GTDB taxonomy): domain Bacteria; phylum Bacillota; class Clostridia; order Lachnospirales; family Lachnospiraceae; genus Lientehia; species Lientehia hominis. Next base: position 1,335 of record NZ_JAJNOR010000016.1, on the reverse strand, counting down.
CCGAAAATAAGTAGGGAAGCTTGCATACCAGCTGTCAAGAAAAGCCGCTATGGCTCATACTGCACCCGTACCGTAAACCGACACAGGTGGATGAGGAGAGAATCCTAAGGCCGACGGGAGAAGCATTGTTAAGGAACTCGGCAAAATGACCCCGTAACTTCGGGAGAAGGGGTGCCTCGAGAGAGGCCGCAGAGAATTGGCCCAAGCAACTGTTTAGCAAAAACACAGGTCTATGCGAAACCGAAAGGTGAGGTATATGGGCTGACGCCTGCCCGGTGCTGGAAGGTTAAGGGGAGATGTTAGCGAATGCGAAGCATTGAACTTAAGCCCCAGTAAACGGCGGCCGTAACTATAACGGTCCTAAGGTAGCGAAATTCCTTGTCGGGTAAGTTCCGACCCGCACGAAAGGCGTAATGATTTGGGCACTGTCTCAACAATGCACCCGGTGAAATTGAAGTACCAGTGAAGATGCTGGTTACCTGCGCCAGGACGGAAAGACCCCATGGAGCTTTACTCCAGCTTGGCACTGGGATCCGGTATTGCATGTACAGGATAGGTGGGAGGCAGAGAAGGGAGGACGCCAGTCCTCCTGGAGCCGCTGTTGGGATACCACCCTTGCGATATTGGGTTTCTAACCAGCCGCCGTGATCCGGCGGTGGGACAATGCCAGGCGGGGAGTTTGACTGGGGCGGTCGCCTCCGAAAGAGTATCGGAGGCGCCCAAAGGTTCCCTCAGGATGGACGGAAACCATCCGGAGAGTGCAAAGGCATAAGGGAGCTTGACTGCGACACCGACGGGTGGAGCAGGTACGAAAGTAGGGCTTAGTGATCCGGTGGTGTTAAGTGGGAACGCCATCGCTCAACGGATAAAAGCTACCCTGGGGATAACAGGCTTATCACTCCCAAGAGTTCACATCGACGGAGTGGTTTGGCACCTCGATGTCGGCTCATCGCATCCTGGGGCTGAAGTAGGTCCCAAGGGTTGGGCTGTTCGCCCATTAAAGCGGTACGCGAGCTGGGTTCAGAACGTCGTGAGACAGTTCGGTCCCTATCCGGCGCGGGCGTAAGATATCTGAGAGGAGCTGTCCTTAGTACGAGAGGACCGGGATGGACTGACCTCTGGTGTACCGGTTGCACATCAAGTGCATGGCCGGGTAGCCAAGTCGGGAAGGGATAAACGCTGAAGGCATCTAAGCGTGAAGCCCCCCTCGAGATGAGATATCTCATAGCAAAAGCTAGTAAGGCCCCTTGAAGACGACGAGGTAGATAGGCTGGAGGTGGAAGTGCAGCAATGTATGGAGCTGACCAGTACTAATCGGCCGAGGGCTTGTCCAGG
>NZ_JAJNOR010000015.1 GCF_021044755.1 Lientehia hominis | reverse complement strand
ACAAGGTACAGGAGCTGACGGAGGAAAACACCCGTCTGCGGTCACAGGTGCCGTCCATGAAGAAGCGGCTGGAAGAAGCGCAGCGGCAGCAGAGGCTTGAACAGGAAAACCGGAGGCTGCGCGATGAAAACTATTATCTGCAATCCGAGCTGCAGGAGGAACGCAGCTTCACCGAGCGTCTGACGGACGGCATCGGTCGGATGCTGGACTTCTTGGAAGAACACTTGCCGGAGCGTCTGCGTCCTCTGCTTGAAAAGGCGAGGGAGCTGCTGCCCGATCCGGAGATTGGACAGCAGCAGGAGCAACAGCAGCACCAGCGAGGAATGGGCGGCATGGAGCTGTAAAAGAAGCCTGTCCGGAGGGCTTGAAAATCTCTTTCGGACAGGCTATAATAACAACTGAAAATAGGGAATTGCTGTATTGATAATCTAAGCCCCCTGTAAGGGTACTCCCAACCTATATTTTTTCTCTCTGAAAGGGAGAAAGTCGGAGGGGAAAAGGGGGGTGAGCGGAGGGGTGTTGGAAGTGTGGTAAACCTCGTTAGAGGTTTTCCAAGCCACTGTGGTAAACCCATCGGGTTTTCCATAGTGGCGGCACTTTCAATGCCCCGCAGCGAGGGGGAAAAGGGGGAGGTGACTTTCTCTTTAAGGCGGCGTAGCCGCCGCTCTTTTGCTCCCCCTTTTCCCCCTTCCCGCCCGCAGGCGATCCCCGCCGCAGCGGATTTTCTTTTTGGTACTTTTTCTTTTGTGAGGTGGTAATATGACCGAGAATTATCGAGGCTGCTACGAGTATTTGAGCGCACAATATCCGGAGGTCGGAGGCTATGAGTTTTATAAAGAGCTGTTTCCGGACAATGAGAACTCCGGAGAACGGCACACGGATTTTTCCCATCCGAACGCTGTGTATCTGTATCGGGACGAACAGAGCGAGGATAAGAAGCTCCGGCGCAGGAAGATGTATAACGACACATGGGAACAGGATTACATGGAGTTTGTCGAGGGGAACAGCCTTACTTTGTGCAGCGGTCTTGCATATCGCAGAAAGGAGAACAGGCTGGAGAACGCCCAGCGGATGTATGCTCTGATCTTCGATCTGGATGGCGTAGGTCTTGCCGAGCTGCGCAACCTCTTTCTGCGCTTTGGCGGCGATCCGGAGCGAGTGCGCCGGTTGCCGATGCCGACTTTCCTTGTTCTGTCGGGGACAGGGCTGCATATCTACTATGTTTTCCAGCAGCCGATTGACCTATACCCGAATATAAAAATTCAGCTTAAAAGTCTGAAATATGACCTCACTTTCCGGCTATGGGAGTATGGCAGCACTTCGCAGGTCAAGGCGATCCAGTATCAATCCATCAATCAGAGCTTCCGCATGGTGGGCAGCATCAATGACAAGCATGGGACGGAGCTGGTCGCTTTCCGTACCGGAGAACGGGTAACGCTGGATTATCTGAACGCCTACGCAAAGCCAGAAAACAGGGTGGATGTCAATAAGCCTTTCAGCCCATCCAAAATGACACGAGCTGAGGCGAGGGAGGCATATCCGGAGTGGTATGAGCGTGTTGTTGTGAGAGGCGAGAAAGGACGCAAGAAGTGGGATATTGCCGGAAAGGTGCATGGTGATGATCCGTATGCGCTCTACCATTGGTGGCTGCGGCAGATCGGAGAGATAAAGGGCGGGCATCGGTATTTCTTTTTGATGTGCCTTGCTATCTATGCTTACAAATGCGGTGTGTCGAAGCAGCAGCTCCGGCAGGATATGAAAGAGGCTTTTGATGATCTGCAGATGGTGAAGCATGAGAACGCATTGACCGAGGAAGATATACGGAGTGCGCTGGAAGCCTACGACAAGGAGTATTACAATTTCACGATTTCCGATATTGAAGCTCTGACCGATGTTCGCATCGAGCGCAACAAGAGGAATGGTAGATCACAGAAAGAGCATTTGAAAAGAGCAAGGGCGGTGCAGGAAGTGGATTATCCTGGCGGCACATGGAGAAGAAAAGGGGCAGAAGAAAAGAAAGCGCAAGTCTATGCGTGGCGGCAGGAGCATCCAGAGGGACGCAAGGCCGATTGTCATAGGGACACCGGACTTGATCCGAAAACGATCCGCAAATGGTGGGACACCGTACCGGAGGGGCATATAACGGTCAAAATACGCCCATCACAGGCTTTGAGCGATCTGTTGGTGGAGGAATTTAAGAAAGGGCTGTAAACGCCCCAGAAACGCCCTACAAGGCGTTTTCGGGGCGGGTAAGGGTTTTTATATTACCCCACCGAAAACGAGGCTTGAAAACCGCGCGAAATAAGGCTTTTTCACCCCCTAAATGTACACGCTGCGGTGTTAGCATATAGAAAGCACTGTTCATAGAAAAGTTGCAAAAAAACATTTGCAATGCACTTGCAAATGTCACGAATATTGAATATAATATTAGTGCAAGCTAAAAATGACGAGGAAAGGAGTGCTATTATGGCTAAAGGAAATATGACGATAAGAATGGAGCCGGAGCTGAAAGCACAGGCGGCAGCTCTCTTTAAGTCCCTCGGAATGGATTTGAGTACGGCAACGGGTATTTTTTATCGACAGGCACTTAGGTGTCATGGACTTCCCTTTGAAGTCAAGGTTGACGAGCCGAATGCTGTTACCTATGCGGCGATGGAGGCGGCAGAAAAGGGAGAGGATATGTATGGTCCGTTTGATAGCGTTGCAGATCTGATGGAGGCGCTGAATGCTTAAGCCGGAGTTTTCGGGGCAGTTCAAACGAGATTACAAGCTTGCGATCAAGAGAGGCTGCGATCCGAAGAAGTTGGAGGAAGTGATCACGCTGTTGTGTAACGAGCAGCCGTTGCCGGAGGCGTATCGAGATCATGCTCTCACTAATTCCAGAAATTATAAGGACATGAGAGAATGTCACATCGAGCCGGACTGGCTGTTGGTCTATAAAGTTGTTCGGCAGACTTTGATTTTGAAATTGATAAGGACGGGATCTCATAGCGATTTGTTTTGAGATTAACTCCGGATGAAAGAGTGGTGATGATATTTGGCGGGTGTAATAACGGAAATTGCAATAGAATGTGGCGTGTCGGAACAGGCAGTTCGTGCATGGTGTAGGCGAAACCATGTTGCGAAAGATGCGAAAGGAAGTTTCGCAATCAGCGAAAGTCAAAAAACCGCCATATATCAGCATTATTTAGGTGTTGAACGAAAGCAAGTTTCGCAACAGGCGAAAGCAAGTTGCGAAACTTGCGAAACCACTTTGATCGCTATGCTGCAGGGAGAATTAGACCGGAAAAGCGAGCAACTTGCTGTAAAGGACAAGCAGATCGAGGAACTGAACGCAAGGTTGGCGGAGGTCAGCTCGGCGTTGGTGACGGCACAGCAGACTGCGGCAGCGGCCCAGGCTCTCCATGCTGGGACAATGCATCAGCAGCTTCTTTCCGGCAAGTCCGGAGCCGATCAGCCGGAGCGTGAGACAGAACCGGTTCAAAAGCGTAGCTGGTTTAGTAGGTTCTTTGGGGACTAAACAGAACGACAAATCGGGAATTGATACTGTATTAAAAGATTTTCCTCTTTTCTGCCCTAAATGCAAATTGACGCATATCATTGATGTAGAAAAATTAGAGATTGTAATCAAAAATACAGAAAAACAAACTTTTATTATTTAGAAGAAAGGATATAAAAATGAAACGTTTACCTAAATATACGCCTGCGGAAGTACGGAATGATCCATACGGATTTACTTACAAAGAAATGTCGGAAGTTATTGGCGAGAATGAAGCAAAAGCCTTATATGAAGAATTATATAAGCAATTACCACGCAAAAAAAATCTATCAATGTTGGTAAAAAATATTTGCAAAAGCAGTGATACTGAAAAGTATGTTTACGAACTGAAAGACAACAAATACATTGAAACGGTTTTTATCAAGCGGCGAGATGGTGGAACTGTTTGCGTGAGCACACAAGTCGGTTGTCCTGTTGGTTGTATTTTTTGTGAGTCCGGGCGAAATGGCTTTGTTCGTAATCTAACATCGTCAGAAATCGTACAACAGATTATATTGTTGCGTCGAAAAGTAAACCGTATCGTTTTTATGGGTATGGGAGAGCCTTTATTCAATTATGACAACTTGATAAAAGCAATCCATATTCTCCGAGATAGATATGGGCTCAACTTTCCAACCGACGGCATTACCATATCAACAGTTGGTCCGGTCGATCAATTAAAAAAATTGCGCGAGGAACATCTTAAAATTCAGTTGACAATATCTTTACACGCAGCAACACAATCTGCAAGAAATCGTATTATTCCTCACATGCGCATATATGCTATTGAAGATGTTGTTAAGCAAGCCTTATCCTATTCTGAAAGGCATAATCGCAAAATTGTCTTTGCGTATTTGCTTTTACCGGGTATAAATGACCGGCCCTCAGATGTAAGACAACTTGCAAAATGGTTTCGGGGCAAAAAAGTTATGATTAACGTGTTACAATACAACCCAACAAGCAATTCAAGAATTAAAGCACCACAGAAACGGGAAATAGTTGCATTCAAACATCAATTAGAGCAAGCAGGACTTGAAGTTACTATGAGAGTTTCTCATGGCAGAGAGATTAACGCGGCTTGTGGACAGTTAGCTAACACATATAATAAATTCAAAAAAAAATGATTAAAAGTGCCAGACGCATAGACGCAGAGCCGATAACGCATTAGGTCAAAAAACCTATGTGTTATCGGCTTTTTTATGACCAATTCCAGTTTATCGGTGGGATGAAGGTCGGGGAGCCGTCCGCAGACGGCAGGGGCAGCGCCCCTCCGGAGCTGGCAGAGCAGCAGGCACGAGCCGGCAGTGAAGCAGCTCCGGCAACCCCTCCCCTTTAGGGGCGCAAAGCACTTTCACACCGCTGCACCGATGGGGTGGCGGTGTGAAAGTGCTTTTGCGTTACTTTCTCACCAGAAAGTAACAAAGAGGTTGTTTTTAGCGGAAATTTATGATAAAATAGAGGACGGAAGAATAAGCGGAAAGGGGGCGATTTTATGGGAGTTACGATTTCGGGTATGACAGGTGCAGGGAGCATCCGGCACAACAACCGCAGCTTCTCAGCGGCGAATGTAGACCGGAGCCGGACGGAGCAGAACATTGTTTTCTGCAACGAGGATCTGAAGCAGGTCTATCATATGGTCTTTGATGAAGCTCTCGCAGCCTACAACGCAAAGAAAACCAAAACGAGAGATAAGATACCGGACTACTATGAGCATATCCGGCAGAGTAAACAGGAAAAGCTGTTCCATGAAGCGATCTTCCAGATCGGCAACATGAGCGACTGTGGGTGCGGTACGCCGGACGGAGAACGGGCGGCGGCAGCTCTGAAAGATTTTGCGGAGTCTTTTGCAGAACGCAACCCCCATCTGCGGGTGTTCAATATGGTGCTGCACATGGACGAGGCAACGCCCCATCTCCATGTCGATTTTATCCCTGTGGCAACGGAGCAGTCAAGAGGACTTTCTACAAGGGTATCTATGAAACAGGCATTGAAGCAGCAGGGGTTTGTCGGTGTCGGCAGAAAGCAGACCGAATGGGCGGCGTGGATGGAACGGGAGAAAGAAGCTCTGACGGAGATCGCCCAGCGGCACGATTTTGAAATTATCTCTCTCGGCACGAACAGACCGCACATGGACTTGCCGCAGTTCAAGGAAGCGGCTGCGAGGCTGGAAGCGGTGCAGCAGCAGACAGCGGCAGTAGAGCGGGAGGTTGCTGAGCTGGAACGGCAGCGGGACGCTCTGAAAGGCACTGTGCGGCTCTTAAAGGAGGCTGACAGGGTAAATGCACCCCTGCATGATATTCAGCCGGAAAAGACGCTCACAGGGGCAGTAAAGGGCGTGACGGTGGATCAGGTCGAGCAGCTAAAGAAAATGGCACTGCGCAGCGTGACGGATCGGCACAAGGTACAGGAGCTGACGGAGGAAAACACCCGTCTGCGGTCACAGGTGCCGTCCATGAAGAAGCGGCTGGAAGAAGCGCAGCGGCAGCAGAGGCTTGAACAGGAAAACCGGAGGCTG
>NZ_JAJNOR010000014.1 GCF_021044755.1 Lientehia hominis | reverse complement strand
CTAAGGTGGGGTAGATGATTGGGGTGAAGTCGTAACAAGGTATCCCTACCGGAAGGTGGGGATGGATCACCTCCTTTCTATGGAGAAAGAGACGTTCTGTTTAGTTTTGGAAGAATTTCTTCCAAAAGTTGATCTTTGAAAACTAGATATCTTCAAACAGAAGAAAAAAATAAAGAATTATTTTTTATAGGTTAAGTGAATAAGGGCGCACGGAGGATGCCTTGGCACTAGGAGTCGAAGAAGGACGCGACAAACGGCGAAACGCCTCGGGGAGCTGTAAGTGAGCTTTGATCCGGGGATATCCGAATGGGGAAACCCGCTAGTGGTTATACGCTAGCACCATATGGTGAATACATAGCCATATAGGAGACAGACCCAGGGAACTGAAACATCTAAGTACCTGGAGGAAAAGAAAGAAAAATCGATTCCCGTAGTAGCGGCGAGCGAAGTGGGAAGAGCCCAAACCGGCACTAGCCGGGGTTGTAGGACCTTCATAATTGACAAATCATGATAGCCGAGTGGTCTGGGAAGGCCAACCGGAGAGGGTGAGAGTCCCGTAGGTGAAATTGTGAAATGCATGGAAGGAATCCTGAGTACGGCGGGACACGTGGAATCCCGTCGGAATCAACGAGGACCATCTCGTAAGGCTAAATACTACCTAGTGACCGATAGTGAACCAGTACCGTGAGGGAAAGGTGAAAAGAACCCCGGAAGGGGAGTGAAAGAGAACCTGAAACCGTGTGCCTACAAATAGTCAGAGCCCGTTAATGGGTGATGGCGTGCCTTTTGTAGAATGAACCGGCGAGTTACGATATCGTGCGAGGTTAAGCAGAAGATGCGGAGCCGTAGCGAAAGCGAGTCTGAATAGGGCGAAAAGTACGATGTTGTAGACCCGAAACCGTGTGAGCTAGCCATGAGCAGGCTGAAGGTCAGGTAACACTGACTGGAGGGCCGAACCAGGGCACGTTGAAAAGTGCTTGGATGACTTGTGGCTAGGGGTGAAATTCCAATCGAACACGGATATAGCTGGTTCTCTCCGAAATAGCTTTAGGGCTAGCCTCGATGGCAAGTCTACTGGAGGTAGAGCACTGAATGGGTGATGGCCCCACCTCGGGGTACTGATCTCAATCAAACTCCGAATGCCAGATAGATATCATCGGGAGTCAGACTGTGGGTGATAAGGTCCATGGTCAAAAGGGAAAGAGCCCAGACCGCCAGCTAAGGCCCCCAAGTGTCCGTTAAGTGGAAAAGGATGTGGAGATGCACAGACAACTAGGAGGTTGGCTTAGAAGCAGCCATCCTTTAAAGAGTGCGTAATAGCTCACTAGTCGAGTGACTCTGCGCCGAAAATGTACCGGGGCTAAACGGACCGCCGAAGCTGCGGATTGACACTTAGGTGTCAGTGGTAGGAGAGCGTTCTAACAGCGGAGAAGCAGTACCGGAAGGAGCTGTGGAGCGGTTAGAAGTGAGAATGCCGGTGTGAGTAGCGAAAGATAGGTGAGAATCCTATCCATCGAAAGCCTAAGGTTTCCAGGGGAAGGCTCGTCCGCCCTGGGTAAGTCGGGACCTAAGGTGAGGCCGAAAGGCGTAGCCGATGGACAACAGGTTGATATTCCTGTACCACTTATTAAACTGATGGAGTGACGGAGAAGGCTAAGTTGAGCGTGTTAATGGATTCACGTGTAAGCAGTGAGGTGGTCATGTAGGCAAATCCGCATGGCATAACATTGAGCTGTGATGCCGAAGCCGTATGGCGAAGTCAACTGATGTCACGCTTCCAAGAAAAGCTTCTAGGGTTAATTTAGTAAGTGCCCGTACCGATAACCGACACAGGTAGGCGAGGAGAGAATCCTAAGATGAGCGAGAGAACTCTTGTTAAGGAACTCGGCAAAATGACCCCGTAACTTCGGGAGAAGGGGTGCTTGTGAAAGCAAGCCGCAGTGAATAGGCCCAGGCGACTGTTTATCAAAAACACAGGTCTCTGCTAAACCGCAAGGTGATGTATAGGGGCTGACGCCTGCCCGGTGCTGGAAGGTTAAGAGGAGAGGTTAGCGCAAGCGAAGCTTTGAATTGAAGCCCCAGTAAACGGCGGCCGTAACTATAACGGTCCTAAGGTAGCGAAATTCCTTGTCGGGTAAGTTCCGACCCGCACGAAAGGCGTAACGATCTGGGCGCTGTCTCAACAAGAGACTCGGTGAAATCATAGTACCTGTGAAGATGCAGGTTACCCGCGACAGGACGGAAAGACCCCGTGGAGCTTTACTGTAGCTTGATATTGAGCACTGGTGACACATGTACAGGATAGGTAGGAGACGAAGAAGCCAGGACGCCAGTCTTGGTGGAGTCGCTGTTGGGATACTACCCTTGTGTTACTGGGGTTCTAACCCGTGGCCATGATCTGGTCAGGGAACAGTGTCAGGTGGGCAGTTTGACTGGGGCGGTCGCCTCCCAAAGAGTAACGGAGGCGCCCAAAGGTTCCCTCAGAATGGTTGGAAATCATTCGAAGAGTGTAAAGGCAGAAGGGAGCTTGACTGCGAGACCTACAAGTCGAGCAGGGACGAAAGTCGGGCTTAGTGATCCGGCGGTACCGAATGGAAGGGCCGTCGCTCAACGGATAAAAGCTACCCCGGGGATAACAGGCTGATCTCCCCCAAGAGTTCACATCGACGGGGAGGTTTGGCACCTCGATGTCGGCTCATCGCATCCTGGGGCTGTAGTCGGTCCCAAGGGTTGGGCTGTTCGCCCATTAAAGCGGTACGCGAGCTGGGTTCAGAACGTCGTGAGACAGTTCGGTCCCTATCCGTCGTGGGCGTAGGAAATTTGAGAGGAGCTGTCCTTAGTACGAGAGGACCGGGATGGACACACCGCTGGTGTACCAGTTGTTCTGCCAGGAGCATAGCTGGGTAGCTACGTGTGGACGGGATAAACGCTGAAAGCATCTAAGCGTGAAGCCCCCCTCAAGATGAGATTTCCCATTCGAAAGAAGTAAGATCCCTTGAAGACGACAAGGTAGATAGGTCAGAAGTGGAAGTGTGGTGACACATGGAGCGGACTGATACTAATCGATCGAGGACTTAACCAAAGAAACTGAAGAAGATATCTAGTTTTGGAAGATTAACGAAAGAATCTCCAAAAGGTCTAGTGACGATGGCAAGGAGGGCACACCTGTTCCCATACCGAACACAGAAGTTAAGCTCCTTAGCGCCGAGGGTAGTACGCAAGTGCGAGAGTAGGACGTTGCTGGGCCACCATAAACCAGCCTCAATAGCTCAGTTGGTTAGAGCACTTGACTGTTAATCAAGGGGTCCTAGGTTCGAGTCCTAGTTGGGGCGCCATTATAATAATGGCCCGTTGGTGAAGCGGTTTAACACACATGCCTTTCACGCATGCATACACGGGTTCGAATCCCGTACGGGTCACCATTTATTAGTGCCGAAATAGCTCAATTGGTAGAGCAACTGACTTGTAATCAGTAGGTTGCGGGTTCAAGTCCTGCTTTCGGCACCATTCATGGCGATTGTGGCGAAGTGGTTAACGCACCGGATTGTGGCTCCGGCATTCGTGGGTTCGATTCCCATCAGTCGCCCCATAAATTAGTAGATAACATCCTTAAGGGATGTTTTTTTATGCTTGGCATTATTTATATATATTATGAGAAAATTTGATATAATATAAGATAATGTAAGGTAATTTTAAGGAGGTTATATGATGAAGGTTGTTATTATTGGTGGTGTTGCAGCTGGAATGAGTGCTGCTGCAAAATTAAAGCGTTCAAATAAAGATGCAAGTATAACAGTATATGAAAAATCAAAACATGTTTCATTTGGAGCATGTGGTTTACCTTATTTTGTCGGAAATTTCTTTGAAGATTCTCAAAATATGATTGCAAGAACAGTAGAGCAATTCAATTCCTCAGGAATTTCTGTTCATCCAGAACATGAAGTATTAAAAGTAGATGTAGATAATAAAGTTGTAACTGTAAAAAATTTAACAACAAATGAAGTGTTTGACGATTACTATGATCGATTAATGGTTGCAACAGGAGCAAGTGCCATTATCCCTCCAATTCAAAATGTAAATCTTAAACATGTTTACACTTTAAAAAGCATGGAAGACGGTCATGATTTAAAACAAGCAATGCAAAATTCTGATTTAAATCGTGTTGCGATTGTAGGAGCAGGGTTTATTGGGCTTGAGGTTGTTGAAGCGGCTAAGCAATATGGAAAAGAAGTTCATGTTTTCCAATTAAATGATCGTGTTCTGGTTGATACTTTTGATAAAGAAATAACAGATATTCTAGAAGAAGAGCTAAGAGCTCACAATGTTCATCTGCATTTAGCTCAAACAGTTACAGCTTTAGAAGGTCAAGAATATGTAACTAAAATTCAAACTAAAGATGAAAGTTATGATGTCGATATTGTTGTCTTAACTGCTGGTGTACGACCGAATACTGAATTTTTAGTAGATACAGGAATTAAAATGCTCCGTAATGGTGCCATTATCATTGATCAAGAGGGGCGTACTTCAATTGAAGATATTTACGCAGCTGGTGATTGTGCAAGTATCAATCATATTTTGAAATCTGAACCGTCTTATATTCCATTAGCAACGGTTGCAAATAAAATGGGACGCATTATTGGTGAAAATTTAGCAGGTGCCCATCAACAATTTAACGGTTCTTTAGGTTCAGCGTGTCTAAAAGTAATGGATTTAGAAGCCGGGCGTACTGGATTATCTGAACAAGAGGCTAAAAATTTAGGATTAAACTATAAAACAGTATTTATTACAGATATGAATCAAACAAGTTATTATCCAGGACAAACCAAAATTTATGTGAAGTTAATCTATAATGCTGATACAAAAGTATTATTAGGCGGACAAGTTGTTGGACGTAAAGATGCAGTTCAACGAGTTAATGTATTAGCTACTGCTATTTTTGCAGGATTGACAACCGATCAACTGGCAATGTTAGACTTATGCTATGCACCACCATTTGCAAGAACGTGGGATGCTTTAAATATTGCAGGAAGTGTAGCGAAATAATTTATATAAAACACTCTAATATCAGATTGATATTAGAGTGTTTTATATTTTTAAAAAAGTATATTAAAAATGTTTGACAACAACCGACAGATTTGGTATTATATAAAAGTTCTCTTCAAGAGAAGGGGATGAGTTAAAAAACTTTTTAGGAAAAAAGGTTTGACAAGAAACGACAAACTTGGTATTATATAGAAGTTCGTTTCTGGTAAATAAAACGAACTAACAAAGAATTTTAAAAAGTATTTGACAAAAGAGATGTTGGTTGATAAAATAATCGAGTAATTTCTTTTTTTTTAAAAAAAACTTTTTCAAAAAATCTCTTGACGAAAACAAGTCGAGATGATAAAATAACGAAGTCGCAAAACGGAAAATAAAAGGCCCGTTGGTGAAGCGGTTTAACACACATGCCTTTCACGCATGCATACACGGGTTCGAATCCCGTACGGGTCACCATTTAAAATTAGATAGAAATATCTGCATGGAGGATTAGCTCAGCTGGGAGAGCATCTGCCTTACAAGCAGAGGGTCGGCGGTTCGAGCCCGTCATCCTCCACCATAATTAAATAAAAAAGATGCCGAAATAGCTCAATTGGTAGAGCAACTGACTTGTAATCAGTAGGTTGCGGGTTCAAGTCCTGCTTTCGGCACCATCTGGTGGGGTAGCGAAGTGGCTAAACGCGGCGGACTGTAAATCCGCTCTCTCCGAGTTCGGCGGTTCGAATCCGTCCCCCACCACCACTTTGAAAATGGGCTATAGCCAAGCGGTAAGGCAACGGACTTTGACTCCGTCATGCGCTGGTTCGAATCCAGCTAGCCCAGCCATTAAAAGTCCTGCTAGCTCAGTTGGTAGAGCATCTGACTTTTAATCAGAGGGTCAGAGGTTCGAGTCCTCTGCAGGACACCATTTTTTTATTTTGAGTCATTATGGTATTGATTTTTATTAAAAATTTGCTATAATAATGATATGCGGGTGTGGCGGAATTGGCAGACGCGCTAGATTTAGGCTCTAGTACCTTTGGTGTGCAGGTTCAACTCCTGTCACCCGCACCAAATATGATGATTATGGTATCCAAATGGATATCTTTTTTTATGTCTAAAGATGTAAGTCGTAAAATAGTAAAGATGAATATGATTTGAAACTAGGATTTTGTCCTGTTTTTTTTATTTTTAGGTGATGAATAGACAGTATTTGTGATAAGTTTATTTGAACTGTAAAATTAGTGGGGAATTGATATCATAAAGAGTAGAATTTAAGATGATTCGACTCTAGTAATGGTCATGTTCTTGTGAAAGATAATGAGAGCTGAAAGTAGATTGATCATTAATAAGCAATTAAAGGATTTGTCTTATTGATTGCAGTCTTCTTTGACGTTTATACGAAATCAAAAGCTTCAAAAGTCAGCGCTTAATGAGATGAAAGGCCAGTAGGCCTTTTTTTATTTGCGAAAAGAGGGTATTTTTTCTTCGAATTTTATTTTCTTCTCATCTCATATATTAAAGTAAGAAGGAATAATGGAGGGATGATTATGCCGAATATGATTCGAGTTCTTTCAATTGATGGTGGAGGAATTAGAGGGATTATTCCTGCTAAACTGCTGATTCGGCTGGAGGAATTACTAAAATTTTATAGCGGGAATCAAGAGGCTCACATTAGTGATTATTTTGATCTGATTGCCGGGACGAGTACGGGGGCAATTTTAACGAGTCTTTATTTATGCCCTGAAAGACCGGGATCAACAAAATCAAAATATAGTGCCCAACAGATTTTAGACTTATATGTGAATGAGGGAATTTAT
>NZ_JAJNOR010000013.1 GCF_021044755.1 Lientehia hominis | reverse complement strand
TAGCCGCAGTGGCCCAGGATCTCCGCGTTGTGCATGTCCGCGTTGGTGATATGGGTGCCGAACAGCACCTCTCCGTCTGCAATCTTCTGTTTCCATCTGTCCATAACTTTTAGTCCTCCACTTTATGGCGTCTGTCCGCCGCTACCGGTAGGATTCCTGCAGAATCCGGACGCAGGCATCCTCGTCAATCTCACAGGGATCGCCTTCAAAAAGGCCTCCCATCGTATCTCTCGCATTTTTTGCCAGGGTTCGAAACTCCTCTTCCCGGATACCAAAATCTGACATCTTTAAATCATCTGCTCCACAAGCCTTTAGGAGCTCCTCCAGAGCATGGACAAAATCCATAGGCTCCTTAGCGTCTGTTTTCCCCAAAGCCTTCGCCATGTTCACCAGCTTTTCATCGCAGGAATGGCTGTTCACCAAATATGTGTAATACGCCCTGCAGATCAGAATGAGTCCTGCGCCGTGGGGCAGGTCATGGTGGTATGCGCTCATGGCATGTTCCAGGGAATGTTCAGAAATACAGCAGGACAGCGACTGAGAGAATCCAGCGAGAGTATTGGCAAGCGCCACGTCTGTCCTCGCCTCCAGATCATTTCCGTCCTCCACAGCTCTGGCCAGGCTTTTTCCGATCAGCTCAATTCCCTTGATACAGAACATATCGCTGACCACGCTGGCCGCTTTATGAAGGTAACATTCCGTGCTGTGAAAAAGCGCGTCAAATCCCTGATAGATCGTAAACTTCTTCGGCACGGACAGCATCAGTTCAGGATCCACCACAGACAGCGCCGGAAATGTCCAGTCACAGCCGAAACCAATCTTCTCGTTGGTCTCCTCTTTCGTATTCACCGTCCAGGGGTCCGTCTCCGTTCCGGTCCCGGCAGTGGTCGTAATCGCCACGATGGGAAGAGGCCGGTTGGGAATCGGCATCCCTTTTCCGCTCCCGCCGTTTACGTAATCCCAATAGTCTCCGGGGTTCACCGCCATGATCGCTATGGCCTTGGAAGCGTCGATGCTGCTTCCCCCGCCCAGTCCGATCACAAAGTCACAGCCGTTCTGGCGGGCGCACTCGGCGCCCTCCATCACGTGCCGTTTTACGGGGTTCGGTAAAATCTTATCAAATACTGTATATTCCACGCCCGCCAGGCGCAGCTGTTCTTCCAGCCGGTCCAGATACCCGTTGTCCTTCACAGACTTTCCACAGGTAACTACGATCAGGGCCTTTTTTCCCGGCAGTTCCTGTTCATGGAGACTGTTCAGAGTCCCGCATCCAAATACAAGCTTCGTAGGAACAAAATAATCAAACTTCATGCAAACGGACCTTTCTGCCCATTTCTTCAGCCAGCGCATTCAGATCATCCACGATCTCGGGAATGATATCTGCCGCTTCCTGTGATTCTGCATAGCATTTTTCTTCAATCTCGCCAGGCATAAAGATGCCTGTCGAATTCGCTGACTTTTTACAGGACTTAAACTCTGCCACACGGGCATCCACTCTGTTCAGGAACTGTTCTGTATCACCAAATGCTTTTGTATCGATCGCGATAAAGGTATGAGCCGGTCCCATCTGATCCGGGTTCGCCCGTACGCCGGTGCCTCCGCCGATCAGCAGGCCGCTGATGACATCCACCATCAGGGAAAGGCCGAAGCCCTTGTAGCCGCCCAGGGGCATTACGGAATACACCTTTTCAATATCCGTGGTAGGCATCCCCTCTGCATCCAGCGCCCATCCTGCGGGCACTTCCTTGCAGCCCTGACGCTTCATGTTGGCGATCTTTCCGAATGCCACTACGCTCTGTGCCATATCCAGAGTGATCGGAGGAACATTTTTTGTAGGAACAGAAATAGCCAGAGGATTATTTCCGATCATCTTCTCTGCACCGCCCCAAGGCGCCATGGTAGGGTCGCCTGTGGATGCAGAAATACCGATCATCCCCTCTTTTTCAGCCAGCTGTGCATAATATGCGCCTGCTCCGAAGTGATTGCTGTTTTTTACGCCTACAAAACCAATACCATACGTCTTCGCTTTTTCAATGGCCGCCTTCATGGCCGTATGACCCAGGACCTGGCCGCAGCAGCGGTTTCCATCCCATACCGCGATAACCGGATTGTCCACCTCAACTTTATAATCAAGCTTTTTCGGCATCACGCCCGTCTGCATCAGGTTCACGTAACGCTTCAGGCTCATCACTCCATGTGATTTGACCCCCCTCTGATCAGCCTCCAGAAGCGTTTCCGTCAGAATCTCTGCTTCATTCTCCGGCATGCCTGTCTCTGTCAAAATGTCAATGCAGAACTCTCTTAATTCCGCTACTTTGATTCTCATGGTTTCATTCCTCCGTTTTTATTTATCAATAACCGACAAACCTGTTTTCTTTTTTGGAAACCTCTAAACCTTCTGACCATTTACAGCCAAGTCCCTGGGCAATCTCGATAAGCCCTTCCCAGGTGTTGTCCGCCAGCTCGATTCCCTCTGCCTTCCGCTTCGCCGCCATGTTCTGCTCGAATTCACCGGGAAGCAGCACTTCCTTTACGCCTTCCGCAGGCTTCGCGTTCTTTATGAACTGAGCGTGTACTTCACACTGCTCTTCATATACCTCCCGCCCATAAAATGCTTCCGGATTGAGAGCCATCAGGTATACGCTGTTCTCCGCGTATCTCACACCGCCGTTCTTTTCCCAGCTCCAGTAATCGTCATTGGCCAGGACCACAGAGAACATATCCGCCATGATCGCCAGTCCGGAGCCTTTTGCTCCGCTGATCTTTCCGCCCATGGGCATGATGGAGCCCTTAGGCTCTGCATAGAAGTCCAGAGGATTGGTGGTATCATTTCCGTATCCATCTTTGATCCAGCCTTCCGGCACCTGTTTTCCGTTCTGCACGTAGGCTCTCAGCTTGCCCTCAGCTACCACGGTAGTCGCGCAGTCCATTACCAGCGGATCATGTCCCTTTCTGGGGACCGCCCAAGAAATCGGATTGGTGCCCAGCTTAGGTTCCATGGCTCCCCAAGGCGCCATAGGCCCTACGGAATATACGCCTACAGTACCAAAGGCGATCAGGCCTCTCCTGGCCAGCTCTTCCGTATAGGAACCGAGACGGCCGATATGATTGGCGTTCAGGCTGAGGGCGCAGGCCATAAAGTTCTTTTTCGCCTTCTCCTCTACGATATCCACCATCTTCCTTGCTCCGACCTGTCCAAAATTCTGCTTACAGTCCAGGATAGCTGTTACGGGAGTTTCTTTTACAATCTCCATCGAAACGCCAGGCTTGATCTGGCCGCTCTTCATCTCATCCAGATACTGGGGAATTCTGAGAACTCCATGGGAATCCACTCCCATCATATTTGCCATAGCCAGCTCTTCCGCCACGATCTGCGCCTCTTCTCCGGGCACTCCAGCTTTCTCAAAAATCTCCCGCGCGCATACGATCAGTTTTTCAACTTCAACTTTCATAGTACCTGCCCCCTCCTTTATGGGTGTTTACAGAGACTGAATTTTCTCCCAGACTTCTTCCAGCACAGGGATTCCATTCTTCATATGATCTTCTCTTGTATTGATCTCGATCTCACCGGGATAGAAAATCTTGCCGCCTTCTCTCTCCGGAGTAGAGGCCTTGATATCTTCCACGACCGTATCGATTATGCTGTCGGTCAGGTCCTTGGTATTCATGCACTCAGGATCAATGGCGATCAGCACCTGGGAGAGTCCGACTTCCTCGGTATACTTCTTTCCGATATCCGTAACGGAATTGCGTCCGGACAATACGGCAGCCACCAAATCAAGAGCGATAGACATGCCGGAACCCTTCCAGTATCCGATGGGCAGAACGCGGCGGGTCTTTTCGATCTCCGCAGGATCTGTGGTCACATTGCCTTCGCTGTCCCAGCCTCCGGGCACAGGCAGCTTCTCGCCCTTCATCCTGGCCAGCTCGATTTTTCCATATGCGAACTGGCTCATGGCCATATCTACTACAATGTGGCGTCCGTCAGATTTGGGGATGGAAATGATAAAGGGATTATTTCCCACTTTAGGCTCCATGCCTCCCCAAGCGGGCATATTGGGCATCGTATTGGTCCAGCACATTCCGATGCAGCCATTGTCAGCCGCCTGCCAGCCATAAGCTCCGCCTCTCATCCAGTGATTGGTGTTTCCAATGGCTACAATCCCGATTCCATGTTCTTTAGCCAGCTCGCAGGCGCGGTCCATGGCCTTTCTCGCATTGGCATTTCCAAGGCCCATATGGCCGTCCCAGCGTTCAAAGCCTCCGAAGGCGCTCACGCACTCCGGCGTGGCCTTGCCGTCTACAACACCCTTGTCCAGATATTCGATCACTCTGGGAAAACGGTTCACACCGTGGGAATAAACGCCGTCCGCGCTGGTCTCCGCAAAGTTAAGGGCTGCCAAATGTGCGAGCTCCGGGTCCACTTCACGGCTCAGTAAAATTCTTTCAAATGTATCGACTAATTCCTTAAATGATATTTTTAACATAATAACCTCCACTTTCCGAATCTGCTCATCTTAAGATTCTGTCAAACTCTTACCTTTGCCACGATTTTTCTTACTTTTTCAGGCTGTCCCGCAGCACAGCGGGGCTTATGCGCCTCTTCCGGCGCCACTACAGCCATCTGGCCGTCGGTCAGATATGCAACGCTGCTGTCTTCCGGATCTTCATAAAACATTACGTCGCTGTTCTCATCATAAGGCTGTTTTACTTTAAGCCCATCTGTGGAAATCATTTTGAAGTATTCTTTTCCATGGATCATATACTGAATATCAAAGTATTTCTTATGACTTTCAAACTGAAGCTCTGATTCCGGTGAGGTTTCATATTCCTGCACCATGGCAAACACGTCTTCGCCGTCAATCTCATATTTTCCGACCGGCAGATCAGCCAGATCTTTTCTTCTCAAAAATTCATATGCTTTCTCGAATTTCCCATCCAGGTATGCATACTTGTTCACTGAAAACGCATCATTGATAATCACAACTATCCCTCCTATTTGTTTACGATGTTTACAGGCCCGCCTTCCAGGAAAGCCTTCAGGTTATGTACCGCGATGTCCATGAGTCTCTTTCTGGACTCCCTGGGAGCCCACGAAATATGAGGCGTGATAAAACAGTTGGGAGCTGAAAGAAGCGGATTATCTCCTTTGATAGGCTCAGTGGAGACCACATCCAATCCGGCGGCATAAACCTTTCCGGAAGCAAGCGCATCAGCCAGGTCCTGCTCTTTGATCAGAGCGCCTCTGGAATTGTTCAGGATGATCACTCCATCCCTCATCTTCGCTATAGTTTCTTTATTTATCAGGCCTTCCGTAGAAGGGAACAAGGGGCAGTGCAGCGCGATCACGTCGGATTCTGCCAAAAGCTCGGACAGTTCTGCGTACCGGCAGCCTTCCTTTTCAAAATCCGGATTTCGGTATTCGTCATAGGCCAGTATCTTCATGCCCATGGACTGGGCGATCCTGGCTGTCGTCCTGCCGATTCTTCCAAACCCAATGACTCCCATGGTCTTTCCTGCCAGCTCAATGAGCGGATAATCCCAAAAACACCAGTCGGGATTATTTTCCCATCGCCCCCTGCGGACTTCCATGCTGTGGTGGCCGATATGATGGCAGATCTCCAAAAGAAGGGCTATGGCAAACTGTCCGACCGCATCAGTTCCATAGGTGGGAATATTGCTGACCGCAATATTCCTCTTCCTGGCCGCCTCAGTATCCACTACGTTATAGCCGGTAGCCAGTACACCTATATACCTGATGTTCGGGCACTTCTCCATGGTCGCGGAGGAAATGGGAGTCTTGTTGGTGATCACGATCTCCGCATCACCAATCCGCCCCTCGATCTCCTCTGCTTTCGTTCTGTTGTAAACCGTCAGCTCTCCGAGAGCCTCAAATCCTCCCCAGCTCAAATCCCCGGGATTCTCTGTATATCCGTCCAACACAACTATTTTCATGGATCTGTCTCCTCTGTTATGGGTTATTCATAATTGTCGCTTAAAATCTTGGCCAAAGTCTCGGCATCGTGATGCTCCGCCAGCAGCTTCTGCTTCTTTGTCTCATAGGCCTGGAGCCGCTCACAGCGTTCTGCAACCTCATCCAGATATTCCGCAGGGAATTTCACCGCTCCGTTTTCATCCATATGTACGATGTCGCCCGGCGCCACTTCCATGCCGCAGATATCCACGGGAGTATTGATCGCATGGATACTGAAATCTCCATGGCCTGCACATACGCCTGTCAGCATATACTGCATGCCCATGGGGCGTACCTCATCCAGGTCTCTGGAAGGACCGTCGGAAATCACGCCGATAACGCCCAGTGACTTGAATGCGGTCATCATATTTCCGCCGCAGAGGCCGTTCTTTTTCTTGATCTCTTCCGGCAGATCCTGCTTCATCGCAACGATCACCGGCTTCGGCATTTTTTCAATAGCCTTATATAAGTCCAAAAAACCCAAACGGCTGAATTTCGGATCAGGAAGGCCAAATGTGACAGTTACCACATGACCGGCCAGCCTGCCGAGTTCCGGATACATGCATTTCAGGGTCTCGTCGGTATACCATTTGGTATTCCAGGGATGATAGAGACCAAGACAGTATTCCATATCTCCCGGATAGGTCGCCACCACGTTGGTCACACTCGGCGTATCAAATTGTTTCAGTTTCTCAAGCACTTCTTGTTCATGTGTCATGATATTTTATATCTCCTTTTAATATTTATAAACCACCTAAGCCCATGGTGGAAGGAAGCCACGTACAGGTCCAGGGAAGCATCGTCACGATAGCCAATGCGGCAAGGAGCACGATGAACCACGGAACCATAGCTTTCACCAGACGGCCGAAGGAGATCTCTCCTACCTTGTTGATGGCGAACAGCACCACGCCGAAGGGCGGAGACACCACGCCGATCATCAGGTTCAGCACCATGATGATGCCAAGATGGATCGGGTTGATTCCAAATGCCACGGCTACCGGCAGGATGATGGGCGTCAGGATCGTGATGGCGGACACTGTCTCCATGAACATGCCCACCAGCAGGAGCGCCAGGTTCAGGATCAGCAGGAACACGTACTTATTGCTGATGCTGTTCACGATGAACTCCATGACTGTCTGCGGGATCATGGCCTTGACCAGCACGTTCCCGAA
>NZ_JAJNOR010000012.1 GCF_021044755.1 Lientehia hominis | reverse complement strand
TAACGAAGAGTGGGATAGGATAGCAATTATAAATCATGCGGTAAATTTGCAGGATACCAAAAGGCTACAGACATTGCAGATTATGGGAAATAGTTTAAGAATACAAAAATAAAGCAGAATTTAGGTGCGAATCCTAAGTGCACAGAAAATGTTAGGGGGATTCGCACCGAGAAAAGTGCACAAAAGTTAAAGCCCGGATAGGAGAGTGAGAAATTGTAGCTGAAAAATTTGTTAAGATGTGATAAAATAGGAAAAGATATAGACGTAAAGTTTGAGTATTTTTGCTGTCAGGCTCTGCGAAGAGCCTGTGGATTGAAATCGCCATATGGGTAATCATATCCCGTTCCGCCTTTGTCAGGCTCTGCGAAGAGCCTGTGGATTGAAATGTAAGACCTTGCTGTTTTAAATACCCCTTGATGAGTCAGGCTCTGCGAAGAGCCTGTGGATTGAAATATATTTGACACTTTTTATTATAATACTCATTTTAGTCAGGCTCTGCGAAGAGCCTGTGGATTGAAATCATTTCATTAGCTTGTCGATTAATCAGTTTTAAAGTCAGGCTCTGCGAAGAGCCTGTGGATTGAAATAACGTGAGGCATCCTATTGGGTATACAGGAAGATCGTCAGGCTCTGCGAAGAGCCTGTGGATTGAAATTACTGAATTGCATTCTGGAGTCGACGGTATCCATGTCAGGCTCTGCGAAGAGCCTGTGGATTGAAATCCTTTCAATCTCTCCGGAAGCCGGTCAAAGTTCGTCAGGCTCTGTGAAGAGCCTGTGGATTGAAATCGTCGCCGGGAAGCGAAGAGGCAAGGAGGATGAGTCAGGCTCTGCGAAGAGCCTGTGGATTGAAATATTTTTGCCCAGATCCAAGCTGCTCAAGTCAGGCTCTGCGAAGAGCCTGTGATTTGAAATTTTGTGGTGATGACATCGCTCCCCGAGAGGGGAGCGTTTGTTTTATATAAACCTAGGAGGTGATATGATGCAATTCTATGATTCAAAGTATTACCAGAAAGATAAACGAGTAGGCAGCAGGTGCCTCATAAACGGGAAGGATGCCTATGAAAGTTTTAACGCGGACTTAGTTGGCATAGATATGATTCCTGGGATACTAACAGTGGATTTCAGGGAAAACCCAGGCATGAGCGGGTTGAATGTGTTCAACAGCAGCATACAGACCAGAGGAAGGACCTTTCGGTTTTATGTAGGGGGTTCATCGGAAGAAGAGGCAGAGATCCATGTATCTGACCTTCTGGCGGAATGCAAAAACTGCATCGTCATTACAGAAGAGAGCCGTTTTGAATATGTGGCGGTGATGAATGGATATACAGATGAAAAACCGGATATTGATTATTTTCATTTTGTCACGATATCTTTTGCCGTAGTATACCGCTTGCCCCTTGTCACAGTGGAACTGAATGGAACAGGAACAGTTTATAATGAGGGAAATCAGACAACCGGGTTGAAATTGGAAATCATGCCGAATAGAGCCATTTCAAGTATGCGGATAGCGGGCATCACGGTAAAGAATTTAGTGGCGAACCAGCCGTTTATCATAGATGGGATTACTGGACAGGTAATGTCAAATACTATTAATCGCTTTGCGGACACGGATCTTATTGATTTTCCCAAAGCCGAGCCGGGTATGAATGAAATCGAGGTATCTGTACAGGTGCCGGTTAAGGTTTCTTTCTACCCGGTATTTTTGTGAGGTGAATGATATGTTGAGATTATACGATGCGGCAGATAGCAGCGTCCTCTATCCTTTAGTGCTCCCGGATGACTCCTGGAGCATTTGCCATATGTATGATGGTAGGGATGCGTTGAACTTTGAAATGAGCTCGGAAAACGAGATGTATCCGAGGATTGCGGAGGAAATACGGATAGAGGATGAAAAAAACCGTTATATCGTGAAAAATGTGGATGAGCACAACGGCATTGCAACGGTTGATTGTGAAATAGACCTGGACGACTGGAGGGAGAAGTTCTGGCGAGAGTTCCGGACAACAGACAGCTTACTATCCGAGGTGATAGAACAAATTAAGCCGCAGGGATGGAGCGTATCGGGAGTGACAGCTTTTACCAGACGGGATACCGTGGAAGCCAGTGAGGGGATGCCTCTTGAAAATGTAGTGTCATTGGATATTTTGAGCAAGGCTTGTGAAGTTTATGGTGCCGTGGTCAATTATGATACCTTAAATAAAGTCCTGAAGGTAATTAATCCGGAGGAATATACAGACAGCGGGGAGTATTTTACCGACGAGCTGAATCTGCGGAGCATCGGCTTTGTAGGAAACAGTACCGATTTTGCCACTAGGCTGTATGCCTATGGAAAAAAAGATGATAACGGAGTCCCGCTAACTTTTGCCGCTATCAATAATGGAAAGGAATATATAGATGATAATGGCTATAGCAACCGGATTATATCGATAGGATGGTCCGATGAACGGTATACGGTTCCGAAATCCCTTCTGGAAGCCGCAAAAAAGAAATTAAAAGAGCTTGCGTATCCTGTCAGGTCTTACGAATGCGATATTCGTAATATGAGCGGAAACATTCAGATGTATCAAGGGGTGACACTGATTGACCGGCGTCGTAAGATCCGTATTAAACATCGAGTTGTTGAATACAAAGAATATCCGAAACGCCATGATTTAGATGTGGTCACAATATCCGCGGCAGTACCACGCATCGAGAGCGAGATCAAGAGTATATCTAATCGTATCGATGAAGTCATCCGGCCGGATGGTTCTGTGATCGCTGAGAGGATTTCTGGATTTATCAATGGCGCGCTTACGAGCTTAAAGGCACAATATAACGTAGCGGAGAAGCAGGATGTCGTTGCGATCTTATTTGAAAATCTGGATGAGAACAGCCCCCTTTATGGAGCGCTGGCAATTGGTACTCAGGGCCTGATGATATCCAAAGTTCGTATAGCGGATGGGGATTGGGATTGGTCGACGGCGCTTACAGCGAATGGCCTTATTGCCGATATCATCGTTACGGGACTTTTGGCGGATAGGTCAGGAAGAAATTTTTGGAATCTGGATACCGGTGAATTTATCACAACAAAAGGGAAAATTGGCGGATGGGACATCGGAGAACGGGCAATATACAAAGATATTACTATGCCCAGCGGGATTATCTATCGTGTATATATACAACCTCCGTTAATCACGACAGAAGATAAAACATGGGTAATATCGTGCCAAAGATCTACAGACGGCGGGAAAGAGTTTTTCGGAACATTTATACTCTATTCCGACGGAACGATACATCAAGGAAAAGATTCGGACGGGTTATCTATATATGGAGATTTATTAGAAGCGGTCTTTAACAGATATGGTGTTTCTGTTTATGATAAAAATGGAAAACAAAGAATGGTTTTAAATCAAGAGAATCTGATTTTTACTGGTGCTAATAACGATATTTTGGCAGGAATGTATATGGGTAGCAGCGGTAAAACGCAGATAGTATCAGATAACATTTATGCACGAAATGCCTATTCAGGAAGCATTACTGTACCAAATAATTCAGGGGGAGTTTATACAATTACAATTTCAGGAGGAATTATCACGAAGATATCATAGGAGGACCAAATATGTTATTAATGGACCAGATAACAGTGGATCTAAAGAATCCATATCCCCTGACAGGGCTCAAGGCCCATCAGGGGGACACAGGAAGAGGGGTACTTATATCCCTCTTTTATAATGGCCAGATCATGGAGCCGACGACGGAAACGGTCAGGATCTTTATCAAAAAGCCGGATAAGACCAAAGTGTACAATGACTGCCAGATCGAGAATGGCAAGATCAAGGCCATCTTTACCAATCAGGCCCTGGCAGCAGCAGGCAGAGCCGAAGTAGAGATCGAGATGACCGGGACGGAAAACAGAGTCAGTACGCCAATCTTTGCACTGGATATCCTGCCGACGAATATAGACGATACCGCGATTGAATCCACGAATGAGTTTACGGCGATTGAAAAGGTTGTGAATGCAGCCATAGACGAAGCGGTAGAACGCGCAGACGCAGAGACCCAGGCCGCAGTGGACCGGGCAAATGCGGCCATAGCCGCCGCCAATGAGGCGGCAGAGAATGCTTCCCGGTATGGGGATAAGACCCTGGAGATCGAATCCCTGGAGCGGCAGCAGTATGACGCCATAGACCACCTGGAGGGCGACGGGACCGTAGGGAACCCCAATTCCTCCGATGCTCCGCTGTCCATTGGGGTATATGGGAAAAGCGTGCAGGATGCGACAACCGGAGCGCAGCTTTTGGATATGGATAACGCAAAAGGCGGGACTAGTGCGGGAATTACATCCACGATAAATCCTGATGGCACCATTACTGATAACGGAACCGCATCCACTGCCGTCATAAATATATGGTTTTTTGGAAGCTACAACGTCACACCCGCTGATGATGGATCAAATGTATTTTTTACTTTGGAATACGGAAAGACATACCACATCCATGATATCCTGTTATTCTCTGTCGGTCCATCCGGCTCCCCCATATCAGCAGGTGGATTGTTCACTTGTACTCAGGTGGATGGATTTAAGGTAACGGGAGTGAGGCACACAGTCGCGGTCATCGGAGAAAGTTGCAACGACAAAATCTTGTATCCGATGGTTGCGGAGGTAAACAATGGTGAACAGGCTATCCCCTGGGAACCGTATACAGGAGGGGTACCTTCTCCCAGCCCAGCATATCCACAGCCTATACAAAGTGTGGGCGGAGACAGCGGCGTAACTCTCAAAGTATCCGGGGCGCAGCTCTTGGATGCAGAAGCAGATCATGTATCGTCTGGGATCCAGAGTTATACCGTAGCCGGAGATACCATCACGATCCCTGGCGAGCTTTGTGGTCTTCCGGTGGATTCACATGGAAATTACACCGATAGAAACGGCCAGCAATGGATCTGTGACACTGTGGAGGTATCCCCTGACGGGACAGCAAAAATAACAAAGCGAGTGAACAAAGTCGATCCCACTAAGTTCACATTTAATAGGGGGTCCGGCCGGTTTGAAACAAACGTGCCGGATGCCTATAGTTACGATACGTCTATCTACATGCCGGTGCGGTGTAATATAGCCCGTAATACTACCGTGGTGAGCGAAAATACATGCAGGCCGGGAAAGGACGAAAACACGGGCATCCTGATCCTGTATGCGGCACAGGATACCGATCTGTCCGGCTTAGATTACCGATATCTGTGTGACCCCGTGGAGACGGTCATAGACCTGGAATTGACAGGACCGCTCAAGTCCTACGCTGGAGGGACCACGATCATCTGTGACAGCAATCTCTCTCCTGGAGTTTACGGGGATTTCCGAAGCTCCGTCTACAGCGCCATTGAAGACTTGGATGCCCGCCTTAAGAACACAGCGGAATCAATGGGGAACGGGGTGTTTACCTCCGATGAGACCATAGCGGGAGCCACCTTTGAGACCCAGATGGATGCGGACACGCTGGGAGGGCAGGCACCGGGATATTATGCAAAACAAACGGAGGTCGCGGATGTAAGCAGCACACTTGGGAAATGGAGGGCATATAGGACCCTGGCAAGCTTTAACGCGTCGCAATATACGGATATCGTGGATGCCGGTTCTAAAGCCGGCAGCGTTGTCGTGGTACAGCGGGCACAAGAGATGGTGGCATCCGCTAAGACCATCGTGGCTGCGAGATGTTACGACGGATACATACGGGTATGGGCAGATGCGTCCTTAACGGGTGCTTTTGCCGTTGATGTCATCATCAATTACATGTAAGGGAGGACAAGATATGTCAATCATAACCGGGGTCATCAAGACCCTGACATCAAAATTTGGAGTAACGCTCCCAGTCACAGTGACCAAAGCGGTATACGACGAAGCGACCGGGGAAAGGCTGGATGAAACCCTTGATAAACGACAGATGCAATCCTTTATAAGCCCGGAACACCTGGGGCTTGTAAGAAGCACCTGCACCTTGGTCGATCTGTTCAACGCCCTTCCATATTTCGGGACCTTATCTTATTGGATCGGGTCCAATTCGGCGCAGATCCAATCCGAGATCGCGTCGCAGATTGGACGGGATGCTGCCGATGTGTTTGGGACCCTGTCCGTCACAAAAATGGAAAACCTGACTGGGATCTATACGTTTTGCAAATACGGAGAAACACCAAATCTGACCTATACTGCGTCTTATGATCTGGTGAACGCGACAGCTACGTGGAAAAACTTTGTGCGGAACGCGACAGCGGACGACGTGGAAGGTCTGCGGGATCTGTCCCTGACCGACAAGGGCAATGTGACGAGCACTCTGATGGGTACAGTGCCAAAAGGATTTTACCAGTATGAGGCAAATACTGCGGGCGCGCCGAGCACTGATGCAGGAGTCATATTATCTCTTCCGATCGGATCTGCGTATGCAATGCGGATCGCCATAACGGCCGCAAATCAGATGTACATCAGTGTTTACACGGCGGGCATATCTTATGGATCGTGGAAACAGATATCGTAGTGAAAAGGAGACCAGATGTGAACAATGAAGAGATCGCTATCAGATTGGAAGCCCACAACCACGAGATCGGATCGCTGAAGCACCGTGTGGGCGACCTGGAGGAACAGACACAGACGATACAGTCCCTTGCCCTATCCATCGACCGGCTGGCGAACAGCATGGAGCGGATGGCAAAGGAACAGGAGCAGCAGGGATTGCGGCTAAAAAAATTGGAAGATGAACCGGCGGAACGATGGAACAGCGCGAAGAAGACGGCTTTTACGACCATCGTATCGGTAGTAGCCGGAGCTCTTGCGACCGGGCTCATCATCGTTTTGGCACAGTACATATAAAAAAGAAAGAGAGGAATCAACATGGAATTTGGAACGATAGGGAGTGTAGTCGGTATCACCGTGATCTGTTATCTGGCCGCCGTAGCGGTCAGAGCAACGCCGCTTGATAATAAGTGGCTGCCGGTCATCTGCGGTATCCTGGGAGGCGTCCTGGGGATCGTTGGCCTGCAGGTCATCCCGGATTTTCCAGCCGGGGACTACATAACGGCGGTTGCCGTGGGGATTGTATCCGGCCTTGCAGCGACGGGGAGCAACCAGGTGTTTAAGCAGCTTAAAAATAATACGTGAAATTACGTAATGCCCATTGACATACGTAAGAATACGTGATATAATTTAACCATGATAAGGAAAGGAGATACAAAAGATGCCAATGAGTCCAAAGGAGATGATAAAACTCCTGAAAAAAAATGGATTTCTGGAGATTGGCCAGAACGGCTCTCATGTAAAAATGGAAAATCCAGAAACCAAAAGGACGGTAATTATTCCTTATCACTCCAAAGACCTGAAAAAGGGAATGGAGCAGGCGATTCTGAAACAGGCAGGGCTTAGATAGCCCTGCCACCTGAAATGGAGGTATCACGTATGAATAACAGGCTATTTTATCCAGCCATTTTTCACAAAGCTGAGGAAGGAGGATTCTGGGTAACATTTCCAGATATCCCGGAGTGCCTGACGCAAGGTGATGATATGCAACAGGCGTATGAAATGGCTGTAGATGCGTTGGGGTTGTCTTTGACTACGATGGAAGAAAGAAAGGAAGAAATCCCACAAGCTTCTGAACCGGATGTTGTTGAAGTGGGAGACGGCTTTATAGTCGTTGTGGAATTTGATGTGGCAGAGTATCGCCGGAGACATTGCTCTCGTGCGGTAAAGAAGACACTGAGCATTCCAGAGTGGTTGAATGAGGCAGCGATAAGAGCGGGAGTGAATTTTTCTCAGACCTTACAAGAAGCATTGATGGATAAGATTAAAATGTAAAAAGCATTGAAAAATGAGGGAGCTTGGAGACAGGCTCTCTTTTTTGTATGAGGTATTTATGAAATTAATTGAATATAGGGGAGAAGTCCTGTCAGGGTATGTTCCTGACCTCCCCATAAGCCAGGTAAGGCGTTGCGAAATGCAGCGTCTTTTTTGATTCCGTAGGTAGGGCGGAAAAATAGTTGAAAAACCTCTTGACTTATTGGATATCCATGATATAATAATTTATAGGATATCCAATAAATAAAAGGAGGTGATTGACTTAGTGTCACCGCGAACAGGTAGACCACCAAAGGAAGATTCCAGGGATAATCAATATAGAATAAGATTATCTAACGAGGAATTACAAAAGCTGGAATTTTGTTGCGATAAAACAGGGTTAAGCAAAGCTGATGTAATCCGAAAAGGAATTGATGAAGTCTACAAGCAACTAAAGAAATAGAAACACCCGCGCCCCTACCAAAGTTTGCGAGTGTTTCATAACCGAGGAACTTCCTCTATGAAATATTATATCATTATTGGAAGTTCTTCGCAATCAGAAAATGAAAGTGAGGAATTTTATATGAAGGAATTAATGATTTTTGAAGGACATGAAGTAGAAGTTTTAGAGCTTAAAGGACAGGTATTGTTTAATCCGTATCATGTTGGTATGTGTTTGGATTTGAGCGAAAGCGCTGTAAAGATGGCAATTTCCAAAATGAATAGTAAACAGGCAATAAAACTTACAAATTTTAAAGTCAAAGATATTGACTTTAGGAGATTACATAATACTGGAGAAAATTTCCTTACTGAGAGTGGCGTATACAAATTGGTTTTCAAGAGCAGAAAACCTAATGCAGAGAAATTCACAGATTGGATTGCAGACGAAGTTCTTCCGGCCATCCGCAAGACTGGCTCTTATGAGATGCCGAAAAAGAAGCAATCTTCCGAAGACCGTACAGAGATTATGATGATGAACGCCCGCAGCCGTATGGCTCAAACTTATATGAAACTGGCTCAGGTGGACACACTTTCCAGTACATACAAAAACGTTCTCGTATCTAAAGCAAGCGAAGTTCTGGCCGGGGAACCAATCATACCGCTACCCGCCATTGAACAGAAGAAGGCTTATTCTGCAAAAGATATCGGTATTATGTTTGGGATTTCTGCAAACAAAGTTGGCAGGATTGCCAACCAGCATCGGTTAAAGACGGCACCTTTTGGTGAGTACCGCAGGGATAAGAGCCAACATTCCGCGCATGAGTGTGATACCTGGGTGTATTTTGACACAGTGATACCGGAATTTGAACGTATTCTCGGAATCGAGGTGGCTTGATATGATGAAAGTTGCTGATATTAGAGAAG
>NZ_JAJNOR010000011.1 GCF_021044755.1 Lientehia hominis | reverse complement strand
TTTCTTTATCCCATTTACTTTCTGTCTGCCCGATGCTCTCGCATCGGTTCTCTGAAACTTCTTTTTTTAAGAATTTTCAGGGGTTGGAATATACTGTTCAGTTATCAAGGTCCTATTGCCGGTTCTCTATTAAAATAGAAAACCGAGCGGAGAAGGAGGGATTTGAACCCTCGCGCCGCTATTAACGACCTACTCCCTTTCCAGGGGAGCCCCTTCAGCCTCTTGGGTACTTCTCCATCAGCCTGAATCCATTTATAATCATATAATCTTTCTGTAATTCTAGTGCCTGTACTTATGAAAATCCTGCGCGGAGAGGGTGGGATTCGAACCCACGCGCCCTTGCGGACAAACGGTTTTCAAGACCGCCTCGTTATGACCACTTCGATACCTCTCCAAAAGTGTGCTCAACTACTTTACCACACCGGAAAAGGCTTGTCAATAGAAAGTCTTCGATATTTTTAAAGAATTTCAAGAATTCGTTCATTTCCGTTGTCATACCTACGCAACAGAGTTGATTTTATCATTTATTTTCCAATCTGTCAATCTGAAAAGTAAAAGTATTTGGACAGGCTGAAGCTGTTTGACAATTCTGCCATCAAATATTAGAATAAATGAAAGTTATCCCGCACCTGCTCACTATTGGAAATAAATTTTACTGCAATATTTATACTCGAATAATAAGGGGGCTTAATATGGAAACAAACCAGTATCTAATCCAGCACTACAGCAATCATTACGATGAAGACAGCCGTCTTGAATCCAAGCATGGCTCAGTTGAGTTCCTCACGACGATGCACTATATTGCCGACTATATAAAACCCGGCGACCGTGTACTGGAAATCGGCGCAGGGACCGGCCGATATTCCCATGCGCTGGCACGCCAGGGATATAAAGTTGACGCAGTGGAATTAGTCGAACATAATATAGAAATTTTCCGCCGAAATACTCAGCCGAATGAAACAATATCTGTCGTTCAGGGAAACGCTTTGGATCTGTCCATTTTTCCGGATAATAAATATGACATCACACTGCTGTTGGGTCCTCTGTATCATCTGTACAGTAAAGAAGACAAACAGCAGGCTCTTCGTGAAGCAATCCGCGTAACAAAACCAGGAGGTGTGATTTTTGCCGCCTATGTCATATCCGATGGCTGTCTCCTTGATGAGGGATTTAAACGCGGTAATATCAGTGTATCGGAACATATTAAAAATGGATTGATCGACCCTCAAACCTTTGCGGCTAAATCTGAACCAAAGGATCTTTTCGAACTCGTCCGAAAAGAAGACATTGACGATCTGATGTCTGCTTTCTCCGTATCCCGGCTGCATTACGTCGCATCGGACGGATGTGCCTTATTTATGCGTGAAGCGGTGGACGCAATGGATAAAGATGAATTTGAGTTATATTTAAAATATCACCTTGCCACCTGCGAACGTAAAGACCTGCTGGGTGTTACAAGCCACGCGGTGGATATATTTAGAAAATAGACAAACGGCCCGCATGCGTAAAGCAGCGGGCCGTTTCTGT
This sequence comes from Lientehia hominis, assembly GCF_021044755.1. GTDB lineage: Bacteria > Bacillota > Clostridia > Lachnospirales > Lachnospiraceae > Lientehia > Lientehia hominis. Next base: position 99,981 of record NZ_JAJNOR010000011.1, on the reverse strand, counting down.
TATATCCCAACACGTTCTCTTATTCCGTTTATAATCCGCACGGTATTGGCCAGCATCATCTCCGGGTTCCAATACAATTCTGAATACAGTTCAGCCGAGACGTAGTCTTTGTATTCCCAATTTTTAAACACCGTGAACATATCCTCAATCGGCAGCACTCCCTCGTCCAGTTTCATATGAGCATCTGTTCTCCCGTCATTGTTGCAGATATGAATATAGTCCATCCTGTTTCCCAGCTTTTTAAAATATTCAGAAAAGGGCTCATAGGCTATGGCAGGAGGAACAACATCCATCATAAAATTTACATTTTCATTTTCCACATCTTTTAAAAGCCTTACACAATGGTCCGAGGTGGTCACCACAGGACTTTCCATCGGCGTCAGCGGCTCCACTGTGATCCGGACCCCTTTTCCTTCCGCATAATCCGCCAACTGCACGAGGCTGTCACAAAAAGCCTGCCACACCTCTTCCGGATCCAGGCCGTATCCCGGATGGTCCGGCACCACCAAGATTCTCGGCGCTTCCAGAGCTTCTGCCACATCGATTCCTTTCTGAATATATTCCACCGCTTCTGTACGTTCCTTCTCATTCAGAGACGTGAGCCGTTTGTTCTGATTCAGACCATCCGGGCAAAACATCGGTATCTCCAGATGATATTTTTTCTTCCATGAGTTGATTTCATCAAGTCTCTCCTTTGTCATATCATCCGGATATGCGTGCGGCCTTCCTCCCCATACTTCAATACCGTCAAATCCGTATCTGCCGGCACATTGAAACGCAAATTCCAGCGGAAAACGTCTGAAATCCAAAGTTAAAAATGCAAACTTCATTTTATGCCCTCCCGATTCTATCCTACCTCGCTCCCAGCCTTTCTCTGTACGAATTCAGCGCCAGCGCCAGCAGGATGATAATTCCTCTCACAATTTCCTGTACATAGCTGTTCACCTGCAGATGCGTCAGGCCATTGGTAATAACTGTAAAGATAATGGCCCCCATCAAAGTTCCGTAAACCTTTCCAACGCCGCCATTGGGACTTGTCCCGCCCAGAATGGTGCTCCCGATTACATCATTCAAAGAAGTTTCTCCCGCCGTGGGCTGCCCGGAGCCAAGCCTGGAAGCCATCAATATCCCGGCAAACGCCGCAAGCCCGCCGGAAATGACAAACGTCATCACCTTCATCTTCACTACATTAATCCCCGACAGCCGGCTGGCTTCCCTGTTTCCTCCCGTCGCATACAGCTTCGAACCGAATCTGCATTTGCTTAGAAGAATATGGATAACCACAAAAACAATCAAAGCCAGAATCACCAGAAACGGAATCCCCAGTACCCTTCCCTGGCCCCAGAACTTAAATTCTCCTGTCAGATTCTCAAATATCGGGTAGCCTCCCGTCCAGGTAAAAGTAATGCCGTGGCACACCAGCTGCATGGCCAGAGTAGCGATAAAATCCACGATTCCGATTTTTGCAGTCATGATTCCGTTTACCGTGCCTGCCATAACTCCCACCATTATAGTCAAAAATATGACCAGCCATAGATTAAGCCCCTTTGCAATCAAGCTTGTGGAAATTATTCCGGCCAGGGTCATAATCGCCGCGACAGATAAATCAATTCCACCGCATATCATTACCAAAGTCATACCTGCCGCCATAATAAAAGTGATGGAAGTCAGATTCAGTATGTTCAGAACATTTTTAACAGACAAAAACGTATCCGTAACGACTGAAAAAACAATAATCATTAATATCAGAAACGCAGCGATGGTAAATTCATGGTTATTGACAATCAAAGCTATCGTTTTCTGCGAAGAAGATCCCCGCTTCTCTTCAGTTTCCTTTTTCATCCCGGATACCTCCCAAATATAATTTTAAGATTTTTTCTTCTGTAGCTTCTTTCCGTGACAGCTCGGCAGCTATCCTGCCCTCCCGCATCACCAGTATTCTGTCGCTCAGTCCCAAAATCTCCGGCATCTCAGATGAAATCAAGATAATAGCCATCCCTTCCTTCGCCAGCTGTCCAATCAGTTTGTATATTTCAGCCTTAGTACCTACGTCGATTCCTCTGGTTGGTTCGTCCATAATCAGTACCTTTGGTTTCACAGAAAGCCATTTTCCGATCACCACCTTCTGCTGGTTTCCTCCGGAAAGGTTTTTCACCTTCTGCTGTTTGGAAGGCGCTTTTATATCCAGCTTTTTCATGTATTCGTCTACTGTCCGGTTCTGTTTTCTGTTATCATTAAAAAACCATTTCGAATACTGCTTAAGAATCGCCAGTACCATATTGTCTTTAATTGGCATTCCAAGAATCAGCCCCTGGTATTTTCTGTCCTCCGGCACCAGACCGATTCCCTTCGCTATGGCGTCTGAAGGATTTTTCACAGTGATCTTCTTTCCCTCCAGATAAACCGTGCCGCTGTCCAGTTTATCGCCGCCAAATATGGACATCGCCATTTCGCTTCTTCCCGCGCCTACCAGGCCTGCGACTCCCAATATCTCCCCCGCATGCACCTGATAGGAAATATCACGGAATTTTCCTTTTCTGGAAAGACCCTCTGCCCGTAAAATTTCCTCCCCTATTTCCACATCTTCTTTTGGAAATAAGTTTTTGATAGATCTTCCCACCATCATCCGAACCAAATCCGCTTCCGTCACGCCGGCCGCGTCACTGTTCTCCACAACCATTCCATCTCTCAATACGGTTATAGTATTGGAAACCTCAAAGATATCCTTCAGCTTGTGAGAAATAAAGATAATAGATTTTCCCATTTCCCGAAGACGTTTTATAATACTGATTAATAGCACGGTTTCTTTGTCTGTAAGGGAAGACGTCGGCTCATCCATGATGATGATATCCGGATCACGGGACAATGCCTTCGCAATTTCAATCAGCTGCTGCTGTGCGGCCGACATTTTCCTGACAGGAATGTCAAGGGGAAGGCCCGGGGCCACCAAATCTGCGTAATATCTGGCCCTTTTATTGAGCTCTTGTTTATAGATCCAACCCAGTGCTTTGTTCCGCAGCGGTTCCTGGCCAAGAAGAATATTCACTGCTCCGTTCAGGCTGGGAATCAGGCTTCTCTCCTGGTAAATTGCAGCGATTTTATGGTTCTGTGCATCCAGGGGGTTTTTAAAGCGCACCGTTTTCCCGCCAATGCTCACCTCTCCGTCGTAGTCCGGAATTGCCCCCGATATAATTTTGATCAACGTGGACTTTCCCGCGCCGTTCTCTCCTATCAAAGAGTGAACCTCGCCTGACTTAAGCTGAAAGCTGACATCTTTTAAGGCATGGATTCCTCCATACGATTTGCTTACATGCTCCAGTTTCAAAACATCGTCCATCGGCACCCTCATTTCTTTTTCCGTCAGATGATGCAGCGCCGCAGGACAGTACGTTCCCGCGGCTCCCCATCCTATTTTATTTTGTCAGTTCTCCATCCAGGAAATCCTGCGCGTTTTCCTCGGTTACTAAGAAAACCGGAATCTGAATATGCTCCTCTACCGTCTCCCCGTTCATATAATCAAACAATGTTTCACATGCCAGTTCCCCTATCTTTTTAGGCTGCTGCGCCGCCGTTGCCGCTACCAAGCGTCCGTCGAGGATGTCTTTTACCGGCTGCTCGGACCCGTCCACCGACACGGTAAAAATATCATTTCGTCCCGCCGCTTCAAACGCCGCCTGAATTCCCAGCGCGGAATTATCATCGATGCAAAAAACCGCGTCCAAATCTTCATACTGTGAAGCCCAGTTTTCTCCAATCGTCATGCCCGTAGGCATATCTCCGCTTTTCTGGGTATCAAGAATCTGTATATCCGGATACTTCTCCCCTAAAACAGAACGGAATCCCTCATCCCTGTCTCTTGCCGCCGAGCTGTTCGGTGAATTGGTAACGCAGATATTCCCCTTTCCTTCCAGCCGTTTTCCCAGATATTCCGCGCAAAGTATTCCGGCGCTTCTGTTATCCGATTCAATAAAGGAAATTATTTCTCCTCCGTCCGCGTTGCAGTCCACTGTCACCACCGGTATTCCGGCCTCGTTGCATTTTTCCACCTGGGGAACCACCGCCGCGCTGTCCACCGGGGCCAGGATCAGCCCGTCAATACCGGCTTCGATCATGTTTTCAATCCCAGCCGCCTGCTTTGCCGCGTCCGATGCGCCGTCAAACTCCAGAAACTCATATCCGTTTTCATCACACCAGTCTTTTACGACATTGCGCATATCCATAAAATACGGGTCGTTATAAAAGCTCAGCGTCAGTCCGATCTTCAGCTTGCCGTTCGCTGCGTCTTTGCCGGCGCCGCTCGTTTTAGACTCCTCTGACTGCGGAGTAGTAGCATCCGTTTTCTCATTCTCCTTTTTTCCGCATCCTGAAAATACCAGACACAGAATCAGAAATACAGCCAAAAATGACATCCACCTTTTTTTCATTTGCAGCCCTCCTTTTTCACTTCTCCAAATAGCTGATCACTTCCTCCAGGTTTTCCCGGAAGGTCCCATCCTTCACAAATTTCTTAGTAAATAGAGCAGAACCCATGGTAAATCCCCATGGATTGATTTGTTTCATAAAATCAATCCGTTCGTAGCTGTCAACGCTTCCCGCGATCAGAACCGGAAATGTAATTTCTTCTTTAAAAGACTTAATCAGCTCGTCCGCGTTTCCGATAAACCGGTATGCCAGTAAATCCGTTCCGTCCAGTCCCAATTTTTCAAATCTTTTGGCGTCGGCAACAATTTCTTCAACCGTCTCTCCCAGCACGGAAGGACTGCCCCAAACCTTTCCGCAGAAAGGGAAAAATTTAACCGGCGAATTCCTGACTTTTTCATGGACAGACGGATAATATACCGTTCCCAAAAGATAATCGAACCCACATTCAATTGCCAAGTCCGCCGCTTCCAGACACTCTTCTTCGCTGTATGTAACCACTTCCATATGGGTCACTTTTCCGGCCTTCTTTATCGCCTGTACCAATTCTTTCATCTTTTCTGCCGGAAGTCCTACATTTTTGAATCCCCAATGCAGGACGTCCAGATCCCTGCATGCTTCAAAAATCTCCAGCGCATTTTCTACGGTTTTATCGTTATGCGTGAGCATAATTACAAGATATGGCCTTTCACTATTCATATCAATTCTCCTGTCTTTTATTGGTGAGGAGCGCAGGCCCAGATGACCACCGCTTCTTCCTCGCCCAGGTTATACAGTCTGTGGCCAGTACCCGGAGGAATCAAAAGCCCGTCGTATTCATCCAATTCATAGAAATTACCGTCCTCCGGAAAATAGCAGGCCACATTCCCCTTCGTACAAAAGAACACCTCATCCGCTTCTTCATGTCCTGCATCCAGGCCGCCGGTCACCCCCGGTTTCAAAACAGACAGCCCGAAGATTATCTTTTCCGTCTTGAAATAGCTTCTGCAAAGTTCCTCGCCCTCAAAGGAAATTTTCGCTTCTTTCTTTCTGACAATCTTTCCTCTCTTCTCCATGGCCTCTCCTCTCCTGAATCAATAAAGCGCTAATTCGTCCCCTATCTCCTGGACCCAGCCATCCAGCATGTCTTCATGTCTGATTTCTCTGGCCCCTCCCAGCAGACTGGCGTAAACCGTGATTTCCGCCTGTCTTTCCATATAGTCGCTCATAATAAAGGCCTCGTCCAAATCTCTTCCGCATACAACGGCCCCATGATTCGCCATCAGGCATTGTTTGCCTGTTTTTCCCATGGCTTTCACAATATTATCCGCAAGAAGCTTAGATCCCACGCTTCCGAACTCCGCGCAGGGTATGGTTCCGTCCATTTCCACGCATATAGAAGGAATGGGCTTATTGGCGCATGCAAAAACGCTGGACCACAGAGCATGAGAATGGATAATTGCTTTTACATCCGGACGCGCTTTATAAATCGCCAGATGCATCGGATATTCCACCGTAGGTCTGTATCCGGAATCCTCGATATCGTTTCCTTCCAGGTCAATGATCGAAATCTGCTCCTCCGTAATAGTCGCCCATGTGAAAATCTTCAAATCCTTGTTGGGCCTGGGACTGATGTAAATATATCCTGTCTCATCATCCCGTACGCTGATATCCCCTCCGTCTTTTCCCAGCGTCAGTCCTTTCCGGACGAACTCCAGGGTGGCATCCGCCACCATCTTTTTCAGCTCCTGTTTCACCATTTTAATCTCCTCCTTCTTTTTGTTCCTTCTGTACCGCAGCCGTTCCGAGGTAACGGTATCCATCCAGTGCATATAAAATTCCATTTACCGGCCGCACTTTCACAATTTCCGCCCGTGCCAGGAACAGTGTATGGTCCGAAGCTTCCATCTGATTCAGCAAAGAACAGTTCAAAACGGCTGCGCTCCCCATTACATAGTCAGGATAGCCGTCCACATTGTTCTCAAGGGAAATCCCAAACCGTTTGGGCTTGCTGCATTCCCTGCCGCTGACCGTCCCGCATAAAAACGCTTTTTCCTTATATTCCTCAGGTACAATCTGTAAAGTGAATTTTCTAGTCCTGCATATCAGCTCGCTCGTATAACTGCGGTTAGACAAACACACAGAAATCATCGGCGGGCGGTTGCATGCATAGCTCCACCAAGAAACCGCCGCCAGGTTCACACTCCCGTCATCCGCTTCCGTTCCGATCAGACAGAATGGATTCGGGGAGGTTATTCTTTCCACCGCCGAAATTGTCAAATTTTCCATTTATCTATTTACCTCGATATGTCGTTTCAAATACCTCATCTAAGCCGGAAAACAACTGTTTATAGTCGGCATACGCCATGTCATACACTTCTTTTTTCTCACTTCTCGGATAATATCGGCGCCTCACTCCCGCAATCCTTTTTACTGCATCCTCCGCCCCGGAAAAAATTCCAACGGCGGTACCGGCCAGAACCGCGGCTCCGAGGCATGCCGCCTCATCTCCTCCCGCGATTGCAAGCTCCTTTTGATTGATATCCGCCTTTATCTGGTTCCAGACATGGCTCCTGGAGCCTCCGCCAAGGGAACGGATTTCCTGAAAACCAAGCCCCATATTTTCCAGCGCCTCTATATTCCTGCGGACAATAAACCCTATGGATTCCATAATGGCCCTTCCAAAATGGGCCTTTGTATGTTTTAAGGTAAACCCATATACGACCCCTTTTGCCTTTGGATTGACATCCGGCGCCATGGAACCGCTCAAATGAGGAAGCACTCTCAGACCGTCGCAGCCTTCCGGTATTCTGTCTGCTTCTGAATTGATCAAGTCATAAGCATTAATACCGGTCAGCCGGGACACACTTTTTTCCTCTGTGCAAAAGGTATCCCGGAACCATTTCAAAGCCATCCCGCCTGTGGTAAACGTATGCAGCATATACATGTCCGGCAGTCCGAAATAGTGAAGAGGCATAACTTGGTTTGGATCGAATACGGGCTTTTTTACCGGCGCGCATATAGCGAGCGCAGCTCCGATGTTTTCAGAAATAATCCCTTCTTTTATATTTCCGGCTCCAATCGCTCCGGCAGCCTGGTCTAATGCCCCGGTACATACCGTTGTATTCACGGAAAGCCCCGTTTCCTGCGCTGCAGAATCGGTTACGGTCCCTGCCGCAGTGCCGGGTTCCAGGATTTCAGGCAGCTGCTCTTCTCCAATTCCCAGATAAGCAAGCATTTCCGGCCAATACCTTTTCGTATTGATATCCCAATAAACCGTGGAGCACAACAAAGAGCCTTCGCTCACGATTCTGCCGGTAAGCCTCCAGATCAGCCAGTCTTCCATCAACATGAATTTTTTTGTTTTCTTAAACAGTTCCGGCTCTTTCCTCCTCAGCCAAAGCAACTTGGAGGCAGGCCAGCAGGGATCGAAGGATACCTGACCGGTTTTCCGGTAACAAAGCTCGTCTGAAAATACATTTCTCAGTTCATCCGCTTCCTCCATCGCCCGGTTATCCATCCATACAATGGCATTCCTCAGAATCCGACCGTCCCCGCCCATACAGAAGAAAGTCTCTCCCTGGGCCGAGATGCCCAGGGCGCGAATATTTTCCGCTGTACTTCCTGTCTTTTCTAAAACTTCTTTAAGCCCAGACTTAAACGCCTCCCAATAAGTATCTTCACTGCACTCTACCCAGGACGATTCTGGTGTTAAAAGTTCATATTCTCTGGAAGAACTCGCAAGAATCGTTCCTTCTGCCGTGACAAGAGCCTGTTTGATTGAAGTAGTTCCCAAATCCACGCTGAGTATATAGTCCTTCATCTCACCCGTCCCTTTCTTTTCGTAAAGCATCCACTGCTGCCGCCGTCTCCGATGATTGCCGTATCATCAGTCATCAAAAAAGATTCATTCTCCTTTCTTCTTTTATCGGACGCCTTTTCCATAAACACAAAAAGGAAGACTTCATAGCTGCTGCTAGAATCTTCCTTGATTTTCTGTATGAATGGTTTCGGCATCTCTTTGACTGATTGAAGCATAACACATTTTCCATAATGTGTCAATAGTTTTGGTTCTTTTTAATCCTTTTTAAATCATATACGTTCATTTTTGATCAATATGTGTTGCTTAATTTTCATCTATTATTTTAAAATTAAATATATTTTATATTCATTATCTATTTTTAATTATATTATTCTTTATTTTTTTGTCTTTTTGTTTTATTTATTTTATATTTTTGATGGATTATTTTGATTTGTTCTAAAGTTATTTGATTCAAAATATTGCTTTTTTGTTCATCTATGTTATAATTTGATTTATACAGCACAATTTAGACGGAGCCCTGAACAAAACGATTTATTCTGTGGTTCGTCCGGCGGAATCGGAACGCCAGGCATTGTTGATAATGGAAATATATGGTAGACTAGCTGTAAATACGGATTCTAATTTAGGATGGGAGTTATTATGTTACAGTCTGAACGCTTCGAAAAAATCTTAACCATGCTGAATAATAAACGATTTATTACCCTGAAAGAATTTGAAGAAAGCCTTCATATTTCCAAATCCACCTTGAGACGTGACTTAATGGAGCTGGAGGAAGCGGGAAAGTTGACCCGCATGAGGGGCGGGGCAAGCCTGACATTCCTTGAGCAAAACGGCTCCGGTACTTCCGTAGAGCCTCATTATAACACGAGGAGCGAAACAAATATTGAAGAAAAACAGCGCATCGCGCAAGCCGCCCTCCAGTTCATCCGGCCCGGCGATACGATTCTTCTGGATGCCGGCACCACAGTTTTTGAGCTTGCCAAGGCATTGAAAAATACAAGCGGGCTGATGATCGCCACCAGTGACCTCCTGACCGCAGTAGAGCTTACCCAGAATACCGACAACGATTTAATCGTAGTCGGAGGGCAGGTCCGTAAAAATTACTATTCCATGATAGGATACTTCAGTGACAGAGTCATATCCGAGATGCACGCCGACACTGCCTTCATCAGCGCGGATGCGGTAGACCTTAACCATGGGCTCATGACCTTCAACCTCAGCGAAGTGAACGGGAAAAGGGGAATGATCAATTCCGCAAGGGAAAGTATCCTGCTATGCGACCACACAAAATTTGATGCCGTAGCATTTGTAAGTATATGCCCCATCGTCGAGATCGATAAAATCATCACCGGAAAAGAGCTGGATGAATCCAAGCAGGAAATTCTCCATGAGTACGGAATCGACATAATTTTAATCTAACAGCTAAAAACGGATTCCCCCCTTGTGACCGGAGAGCTTTTCAGGTATACTGGTACTGTCATATAATGTCGTTTAATAATTATATAAAAATAATATATATACGGAGGATACTATGGGAGGTTTTTTTGGTGTCGCTTCCAAAAGCGATTGTGTATTTGACTTGTTTTTTGGCACCGATTATCATTCTCATCTTGGGACGAGGCGAGCCGGCATGGCAACCTATGACAGGGAGAAAGGGTTCGACCGGGCTATCCACAACATAGAGAACACGCCGTTCCGGACCAAATTCGACAGCGACGCCAACTCCATGCATGGGTGCTTTGGCATCGGCTGTATTTCCGATTATGAACCTCAGCCTCTTGTTATCCATTCCCATCATGGCACATACGCCATTACGACGGTGGGAAAAATCAATAATTCTGATGCCATTGTAGAAAAGCTCCTTCAGGCGTCCCATTCTCACTTTTTTGAAATGAGGGGCGGTCTCATAAACGCCACAGAGCTGGTCGCCGCAATCATAAATCAGAAGGAAAATCTGATTGAAGGAATCCAGTATGCCCAAGAACTGATCGATGGCTCTATGACCATGCTGATCATGACTCCGAAGGGAATCTACGCCTCCAGGGACAAGCTGGGAAGAACGCCTGTTGCCATCGGCAGAAAAGAAGATTCCTACTGTATCTCCTTTGAAAGCTTCGCATATTTGAATCTAGGCTATTCTGAGTACAAAGAGCTTGGCCCCGGTGAAATCGTCATTGTTACCCCGGAATATGTCAAGACATTGGTCCAGCCCGGAAAGGATATGAAAATCTGTACATTCTTGTGGGTGTATTATGGATATCCCTCTTCTTCTTATGAAGGAATCAGCGTTGAAGAAATGCGATATCACTGTGGAGCAAAGCTCGCAAAACGGGATGATGTCCACCCGGATATCGTAGCCGGCGTACCGGACTCCGGCATTGCCCACGCCATCGGATACGCAAATGAATCGGGAATCCCGTTTTCCCGTCCCTTTATAAAATACACTCCCACCTGGCCTCGGTCTTTCATGCCCACCATCCAGACCCAGAGAAATCTGATAGCAAAGATGAAGCTGATTCCGGTGCACAACCTGATTCAGGACAGGCGTCTGCTTCTGATCGACGATTCCATCGTCCGCGGAACACAGATGCGGGAAACTACCCAGTTCCTGTACCAGAGCGGCGCAAAGGAAGTCCATATCCGTCCTGCCTGTCCGCCCCTTTTATATGGATGTAAATATCTGAACTTTTCCCGTTCAACATCCGAGATGGATCTGATCACAAGACAGGTCATCCGTGAAATGGAAGGCAACGACAAATTTGCTCATTTGGATCTGTATTCCAATCCGGAAACCAGCGAACATAAAGAAATGGTAAAGCACATCGGAGAACGGCTGTCCTTTACTTCGCTCCGCTATCACCGGCTGGACGACATGATAGAATCCGTCGGTATCGACCGCGAAAAGCTGTGTACCTATTGCTGGGACGGCCGGGAGTAAGGATTGAAACATCCCCGCCAAGCATAAACTTTTTTAGGAAATAAATAAAGAGGATAACGCCAAAGCCGCAAAATGGCTGAGGCGCCGTCCTCTGTTTTTATTCCATCAAAGCCATCCGTTCTTCCAAATACAGCAGTGTGAGTTCTTCTGTCACTTGTTCTTCTTTATATACCTGGTATGCAAGTTTTTCATACATGCGGATATTCTTCCTCTATTTCCTCTAATGTCTGTTTAAGAGGCGGAATATCCGGACTGTGAAAAAGCTTCGCCTCACTTTGATAACAAAGATACTGCAGTTCCAGGATTGTCCTTAAGTCCTCAACCCCCGCTCTTTCTATCACCATTTTCGCCACTCTGTTCTCCTATCTCTGCCGTCATATTCAATAACGTCCACTTTTCTCCGTGATAGTCAAATTCATCTTTTAAGATCTCTTCTGTCCGAAATCCCACGCTCTCATAACAGCGCCGGGCGGCTGGATTGTTCTCAAACACTCCCAGAGTGGCTCTTTTCATACCCAGGATCTCACCGGCATACTTAAGGCCCTGAGACACCATGAGTCTCCCGGTTCCTTTTCCCCGAAACGCCGGGGAGACCACGATGAAGCCAAAGTGAACGCTGTTTCTTTCATAATCCGCCTTCCGCATCATGATATGCCCCGCCAGGTGCCCACTGTCACCCAGAGCCGCCATGATCCAGCCACATCTGTCCTTTTCAAAGCGCTCATAGTAATCCAAGAGCTGCTCTTCTGTGAGAGGATACGAAAACTTCCCGGCGCTCCATCTGGAAAACTCCTCCTCGTCCGAAAACCATCCCAAGAGTTCTTTTAATTCTTCTCTTTTCCAAGGCCTGAGCCGAATCATATTCTTACCTCCTCTTCTGTCTTTCCATCTCTAATTTGTCATACGCCGGCCGGCATGTTTCCTCTCACGGTCTGTTCCGTCAAAAACGCCTCCGCTGCTGCTATATCCTCCGGAGTCGTCACCTTTATATTCCGATAATCACCTTCCACCAGCTTCGCTCTCTTTCTGAGAAAGATTTCCGCCAGCATGGTATCATCTGTCACTGGAATCCGATAGCTGCCTTGTCTGAACCTCCTGTGGGCCTCCAAAATGACCGGATACGAAAATCCCTGGGGCGTATGAATGGTCCAAAGGCTTCCCCGCTCCGGCGTATCCACGGCCATTCCATCCTCATCCGCTATTTTTATGGTATCCTTAACCGGCATGCCGGTCGTACAGCTGTCATAGGTCATCGCCCCGTCCAATACCCGTGAAATGATCTCCGGCGTAACCATCGGTCTCGCCCCGTCATGGATCAGTACATAGCTGCAGTCATCCGCCGCAAGCAGGCCTGCGTAGACAGAATCATACCGTTCCTGTCCCCCGGGAATGATCTTGGCCACTTTTCTGAATCCATACCTTTCCACAATCTGGCGCTGGCAGTATTCCATATCCTGTTCTCCCGCCACCAGGATAATCTCATCCACACAGCTTTCCTCAAAAGCCTTCAGAGAATAATAAAGCACCTCATGCCCTCTGATCTTCAGGTACTGTTTCGGCACATCGGTCCCCATTCGTTTTCCCTGCCCCGCCGCAAGAATAATAGCTGTCACCTTTTCGTATCCCATATCCGTTGTCCCTTTCGTTTCCCTCCGGCAGCCAGGCTGCCGATACCTTACGGTACCTGTGGAGTATAATATATTTATTATCTTTGATGGATGATGAGTCATTTCTATTGTATTTTGTATCGTATTGCACTTTCCTCAGAAACCATACTATTCAAAACTCTTTCCGCATGCTCTGCCGCTTTCTGCAGTTCTTTCCCGCTCCGAAGGGCGACTGCCTTCGGCTCCTCATACTGATAAAGCTGCGGCCACGTACTGTCCGGCACCAGAACAAGGCCTTCTGTCTGTGTCTTATCATTTGTTCCGGCAATGCCCACCACCTGGAAAAGCTTCCCTTCAATCTCCAAAACCTCTCCTATGGCTTCTCCTTCATAAAAGAGCTGCATAGCCGCCTTGTCATTCAAAACGGCCACCCGCCTCTGTTCCAGAGCGTCCTTCTCTGTGATTCCACGCCCTTTTTCTATCATAAGTCCCGCCGCAGGCATAAAATCCATCCCTATACCGAGAATACTTCCATCCGTCAGCCCATCCATTCCATGATAGACCGAAATCTCCCCTTTCCTCAAATAAAAGGCCGCAGCCTCTGAAACATCTTCTTCTTCCTTTATCTCTTTTATCAGAATATCCGCCAGAGGCATCAAAGAAGGAACGGCTGCTGTTGAAGAAAAATCACACCGCGTCTCTCCTTCCGACAGAGCTATCACCGCGGTTTCTTCCCCGAGAACACTTTCACTCGGTATCTCTTTGGATTCCCCGTCTTTATCTTCAGCATTGCCCTTTCCGGCTCTAAAGGCTAAAAAACAGGACGCGGCCAGGACAACTATGCCGGAAAAAATTCCAATGGCAAGCTTCGTTTTTATTCTCATAGCCTCCTCCTTTGCCCGTTATTCCTCTGATTCTTTCGTCCCGATCTCCATTTCTTCTCCATAGACGACTTTAGCTTTTTTTCCTTCTTCTACGCCTTCCGCTTTTGGCTCCGCCAAATAATCATCCTCTGAAATCCCCGAAAGAAGCTCCACGTCAGTTCCCAAAATACTTTTTCCCGTCTCGACAAAGCGTTTCTTTATCCGCCCCTTCCGGTCCATGGCATAGACATATGGCATCCCATTCTCATAAGCAATCAGGCTATTCGGCAGAACTATCGTCCCCTCGCCCTTTTCTCCCAACGGAACAAGGGCCTCTGAAAGATCCTCAGTCTTTACTTTGTCTGTATCCTCCAGCTTAGCTGTAAACCTATAATAGCTCATATTGGGATTTCCAACAACAGTTATTTCTTCCTCCGGCTCTCTTGCAATAGACTGAATCTCTGCAGAAGCAGAGATCTCTTTTCCATCCACCGAAGCCGGCAAAGAGATTTTATCCCCTGCCTTTAACCTGGCTGCAAGAATCTCGTTCAGCTGTCCTTCCAGATGATACCCGGAATCCGTTCTTATGATCAATATGGGCTGCCCATATGAAGCGGCCTCTTCAATCGTTATAAGCTCCTGCACTATGCCGTCCCCTTCTGCCGCCACGGTACATTCTTCAATCGTTTCCCTTATGTCTGAAATTTGTTTTTCCTTTTTTCTAATAGCAAGCTCCAGATTCTCATACTCCATCATACGTTCTTTTATCATCCGGGCCAGCTCTTCCTTTGTAAATCCCCCTGCTGTACTGTCTAAACCTTCCAGAGCCTCATTCAGCATATCCTCATTAAAGTCTTCCTCAAAATCAGGCTGGGATTGTTCCTCCGTTTCTGAAGAACTGCTTTCCTCTTCTGACTCTGTCTCTTCTTTCACGAGGTCTTCATATGCTTTTCCATCAAAATTCCAAACGAAAAGCGGCTCTGCCATCAAGTCATCTGATTCCATAATATAAAACCGCCCAAATCCATGAATACGCATCAGTAATGCAAGAACTTCGAATGAAACCTCTCCGCCCTTTCTCAGACAATAGCAATATGGAGCTTCTTTGGTTCCGTCACCCTGAAAGGGAACACTGTCTCCATCTATTTTATCATATAAGACAGTTCCTTCCGGAAAAAAAGTGTCCGTTGTCTCTTCTCCATAAGATTCATGATCCCCGGATCCTGTGCTGTTCTCAGAATCCGTTTCTCTCTCTTGATTTGTCTGACCTTCTAGACTTTCCTCCGCCGTGATAATATCTCTACCTAAACTCTCTTTTTCCTTTACAACATACAAAAGCCCTCCGGCCACCGGGGAATAGTTTTTCTGCGAAGCGTAACGAACATCCCCGTCTCTCCGTCCAAGTCCGTCCAAAACCGGTTTCATCCGCTTAAGCTCACCAATGTAGTTTCCAAGCTCTTCAAGATAGCTCTTTTCATTTTCCAGGGAAAGCTCTGCTCCATGAAGCTCTCCCTCCAAATCAGAGGCATCATATTTAAAGAGCGGAGTCCCGATTTCAACTGCCTGTCCTTTCTCTACGTAGATCACTTCTATGGGACGATTACTGTCATAGTAATAAGCAGAGCTGCCGCCCGCTTCTGCGGTGACGGGAACAGAGGCTGTTAATGACCATTCTTTATTCAGAAGCCCCTTCACTGAATATACCGGTATGGCTTCTTCTTCCTTTCCCATAAGCCTGCGAAAAAACATGCCCGCAAAAAGGCCTGTGATTATAACGATTACAGCGGTAAACACCAGCAAGACAGCAAACTTCTGTTTCTTCTTCATCCGCCATACCTCCTCTTAGGCCCCAAAGGCGGCCTTCTGCCCTTCTTTCAAAGAATCCATAGGCCACGCGAGGTAATCCGTAAAGGATAATCCCTCTTTTATCTCGTAAGCGCTGTATCTGTCATTATAAGCTCCTAAAGCCACTTTCCGTTTTTCTAACTTTCCATCTTTATCAGCAGCCCACACATAGGAATTACTCTCCCCATTTACGATATAGCCCTCCGGAAGAAGGATAACCGTTCTCCCGGAAGTTTCCGGGGACTCTCCCAATCTCATCGGTTCTACATAGACATGCTGACCCGGAAAAAATCCCGCTGCATTTTCAATGACCGCATGGACAGGATAAGAAGATTCCTTCATGCCTCCTGCCACTGCTTCATTTCCTTCCGGCGCGCCTGTCTCCAGCCTGCTCACCACTCCCCTGCATGATACTGCCCCGTCCCGCTCTTTCACTGTCACTGGCGTACCTGTCTGAAAATCCTTAAGTTCTCCCTCGCCGACATAAAAAGTTAATTCATATGTTCCCTCTGATACAATAGTCAGACTTCGTTCATCTGCCCCAATCTCTGTGACGATCCCTTTACAGGGAGAAAATATCTGAGTCACTTTCATCTTCTCGTCAAGTCTTAAAATCTCCTTCTCTTTAAGTCCCATATCGTACCTGGCCTGCTCAATCTGTGTATTCACATCCAAAATCTGCAGATCATAGCTTCCTTTCTCCGAATCAGGCGCCTGTTTTCTGTTATTTTGCAGTGTCCTCATCTGGTTTTCCAAGCCGTCAAGGGTGAGCTTTCCCTGTTCCATATCCAGGACTGCCTGTTCCCTGTCAAGAGCCAGTAGGGAATTGTCATACGAAGCAAGAGCTGTCCCCTGTTCCACCTGTGCTCCAACCTCCACCAGCAGCCCGCTTAACTCCCTTCCCTCGTCCAGACGTACCTCTACTTTGTCCTTCGGTGCAAGAACGCCCAGATAACGGCTTTGCGCCGTCACTTCCTCGATGTATCCTGTGATGGAAGCCACAGACTGCACTGCCGCTTCCTGTTCCTTTTTCTTCTCGGGTATGGAAGGCGTCCCCAGATAAATACCAATTCCTACTGCCCCCAAAAACAATAGAACGATACCAAAAATCACCCATTTTTTCATATTTCTCATACGCCGCTCTCCTCATAGGTCTGAAAATAAAACCAACACCCAGCAGCCAATACCGCGCACCAATAGACAATCCGCACCGCTGTCAGCCGGTACATGGAAAATCCGGTCATCATCGGAAGCAGAGAAAAATAAGTTTCCCCTACAATTCCCATCAGATATAAAAACACCGGAAGTTCCAGAATAAGCATGGCGATCAGAATCGTATGAACCATGCTCCCACACCGTTTGGACAACCATAAAATCAGGCCCGCCGCCGCCAGCATACCGAGATATCTGCAGATTCCCACGACAAGGAGATAGGCCCACAGCGGAATATTAAAAGGTATCTCAGACAAAGCGCTCAGGCTCTTCAAAGGCGCTGAAAGTCCCGCCGTCCCATACTCTGAAAATACAGTCAGATATCTCGGAACATAAGCAATAAAATAAGCTGCCGTCCCATATAAAAAGCAGGAAACGTACTTTCTGACGCAAACGCTTCCGCCTCCTCTCAAATAAGCTTTCTGCAACATCTCCACCCTGGAGCTCCGCTCTACGGAAAACACCGCCGACAGGCCAAGAATCAGAAAGAAACCGAGCTTTCCGGCATTCATCACGTCTTCCCGCTGTCCATTTCTGTCAAAAAGTGCCTGCCATCCAGTATCATAGAAAAGTTCTGCGTCTGCTCCTGCCCTCTTCTCATTCAAGACATGCTCATACTGGCTGACAGCCCTGTCAAAGCCAATCATACCGCGAGCTGCTGCCATATATTTTGTATTGATCTCCTGCCACTCCATATAAGCAAGCTTCCCCGACGCGTATAAACCGGAAGCGCTCTTATTTTCTTTTGCCAGCGCATCAAACCTGTCAAATTCCTCTTGGTATATCAATGCTGTCTCCTGCAGCGGAAGCCCCTCTGCCTGGTCGATATAATATTGATAAAATTTGTCATCGGAATCCGTATATACCATAAATCCTTTATAAGTATTCCACTGTAACAGGCAAAAGAGGACCAGCAAAATCCATGCTTTCTCCATAATAAAAATTTTATACAGCTCTTTTGGGAACAGAGAAATTCTTATTTTTCGTTTCTTCCCTCTTCTCCTGATTTTCGCCTGCAGGAAAGTCACCATCCTGTTTTCAATCCTTAAGGATGAGCTCTCAGTCAAATAACGCCGAATGGAGAGCACACAAGAAAGAAAAACAGCCAGGGTACCTATTCCGATGCAAACAGGGACCACATTTACCGGCCAACCAAACAGATTCATGTTGAGATAATCTCCGAAAAACCATGGCGCATCTGCAAGGCAGACAAGGTTCAATATTTTCAGCGGACTTAAGTAAGAATGAATACCTATGGCGAAGTACAAAAGAAACTCTATGGAAAAGGTAATTCCCATGGCAAGACAAACGCTGATTCCATTTTTAAAAATAGTGCCGAGACAAAATATCAATGTGCTCCAAACCAGAGCCGCCGCTGTCTTAGCAGCCAAAAAGCCAGTAAGATACTCTCCCGCCGTCATTTCGTAAGGAGAAGTTAGAAAACCTTTCACGCTTTGAATCGGCCGGCTCAGATCTCCCATTCCGAAAACCACGTGGCTTATAAGAAAATCAATACCGTAAAACACAAAAGAGGCAAGCACAGTCAAAGCCAGAACCAAAAAAAGCTTGGCTGTAATGGTCTCCAAATATCCCTTTTTCATCGGTCTGATGAGAAGCAGCGTCCCTTCTTCTCTCTCCCCAAGAAGTATGGAAATCCCCAACACCACAAGCAAAAAAAGAAGCAGTATGTCTGTCACTTTTGATTCTGTGGCCAATATAATTCCTTCTGAACTCGCGGCTGGAAGTACCATACCCTTTAAATGCTCATAAGCCGGCGGCGTTTTCTCAATATTGCGATAAGAAAATGTCCCCGGATTTCCAAAGAGAGAGGAGGCTGTCATAATTCTGGCTTCATCCTCTATTCCCTCTAAATATTCTTCATAATGAGCCGCCGCCGAAACCTGTTCCAGTACGTCGGCAAGTAAACTCTGTTCATCATAAAAATTTTTCAAGTATAAAAGATAACTGTCCTCAATATCCAAATTCGGATATCGGCTCATAATTTCTTTATGCGCGCTGCGAAAGCTCTGTTTGTCTTCTTCTGTCCAGCCTTCGTAACCATCCGCCCATTGTCTCCAAACATCCACAGCTTCCAAAAGATTGACTCTTTCTGTTAAATTCTCCTCTGCTTCCAAAGCGGTCATACCGGCAAGACTCTCATAAACCTTACTTACATCCGCCTTCAGATACCCCTGGTACCTCCCCCTGCTCTCCCTGTAAACCATTAATCCATTAAAAAAAAAGAGAAAAAGAAAAAAGAAAGGCACCACTTTTTTAGAAAAAAGTTTTTTAAACTCGTAATAAAAAAGTCTAGCCATTTCCCTTCCTCCTATTCTTTAAAATAGTAAAGATACACATCTTCAAGACCCGGTCTGACAGCCATAAACGCGTAATCCTCCGGTTCTTTGTCAGAAATCACCCTTACGAAAAGATTCTTCCCCTCTCTGGCAATGTTTCCAATCAAATATTCATCTCTTCCAATGACTTCTTCCAGCTGTTCCTCCGGTACCTGAAGCTCCCAGACATGTCCTGAAAGAGAAGCATTGAGCTCCTCCCTCGTAGAATCTGCCAGCATCTCCCCTTCCCTGATGAGGAGTATCCGGTTTGCCACTGATTCTACATCTGTCACCACATGAGTAGCGATGATAACAATCTTTGCGGCTGAAATCTCCGAAATCAGATTCCGGATAGCGATTCTCTGCTTTGGATCGAGGCCTGCCGTCGGCTCGTCCAATACTAAAATCTTTGGCTCATCCAGCACTGCCTGAGCAATCAAAAGCCTCTGTTTCATGCCTCCGGAAAAAGAGCGGATTTTGTCGTCTGCCACGTCAGAAAGTCCCACCTGCGAAAGTACCTTTGGAATCCGCTCCTTTGCTCTGTCCTTTTTCATATCCCGAAGCGCCGCTATATAAGACAAAAAACCTGTCGCCGTAAAATTGGGATAGAGCGCCTGCTGCTGCGGCATATAACCCAAAATCCCTCTAAAGCTCCGACCAAGCCTTGTAATTTCTTCTCCATTGTATAGAATCTGACCGGAGGTCGCCTTTAAATTTCCTGTCAAGATGTTCATAAAGGTGCTTTTTCCCGCTCCGTTCGGACCAAGAAAACCATATACCCCCTCAGTCAGAGTGACATTCAAGCCTTTAAGCGCCTGCTTCTTTCCATAATTCTTTGTGAGATTCTTGATTTCAAGCTCCATATTCTTCTTCTTTCCATCTGACCTGCCGATTATCGTTCTCATTTTATATATCTAAATTCATTATAGCAAAAATCATCCTTTCTCACATCTATTTTTATATCGTTCGATATTTGTTTTCGCCGCCTCTTATTCTTCTAAAATTTCCCAATCTGCAGAACCCGAAATAAAATCCTGCATATTCATCCGGGCCAGTTCTCCTTTTTCAGAATCTCTGCCTATCAGCTGATCTTCCATTCTTACATACGGTATAAAACATTTCGCAGTATCTCCTGTCCTCAAAAGCCGGCATACCCCGTCTTCCATATATTGGTACAGTTCAAAAAATTGGCGGGCATATCCGTCCTTTGTTACCGCAGATTCCTCTCCATAAATGATAAAAACTTTAAGTTCCTCATCCCAAAAATAATCGGAAGCAACTCCCTTCGTCCAAATATGTTCTTGTTTTCCTGTTTCAAGATTTACAATGATAAGTTTAAACCTCTCGCCTTCCGAGGCACTGCATAACAATATATTTCCCTGAACGGCACCTGTAATGATATTTATATTATCCAAAATTACAGCGCTTTTTTTAGTGCCTAAATCCATTTGTTTTAACAGGTTTTTTTTGCCATCCCATTCTGTGTAGAGAAGCTTATTATCGTACTTTCCATAAACAGAATACGCCGGACGCATATACTCTTTTTCTTCACATAGTACCTCCGCTTCACCGGTATCAAAATGGAAACGATAGATTCCACTGCCCGTACCTGTCCATTCTCCCGTCGTCTCATCAAAATAGTCATCTTCCGTTTCTAACACACAAACATTATCATAAAACAGATTGACCGTGCCAATAGCCTTACCGTTCCCATGGGAAAACGGTCCGACTTCTTTTTCATTGCCCCCGTCCAGATCACAAGAATAAAAAGCCCCTTCGGATTCATCTGTTTTCATCACACGATAATACCATTTATCTCCCAGTTTTCCTATAAAATCTATGTTCTGATAAAGATATACTGACATACATTCAGAAGAATCATGTCTGCAGTTCGCTTTCGCACAAAGCGTTAAATACTCTTTCGATTCATAGTCATAGTATTTCAGCTTTCCATTTGTTTCCGATTTCTTATATAAAATTCCCGTCTCCGTAAAACAAGAATTCATACGCCAAACAGATTCTCCGGCATTATCCGTTCTTTCCTTCTTACCGCATCCAGCCAATATGAAAGCACTAATACAAAAAAACAAAAATGTCCGGTACTTTTTCATCGACTCTCTCCTCTCCTCCTATTTTCTTGAGTTCAATTGCTGATTCATGTTATCTATCACTTCCTGTATTCCCATTTTCTCAATCGTTTCACTCATTTTCTTTGATTCTGTCTTCCAATCCCCGCTGTTTCCGGAAAGCTTCCATATATAATCATCTTGAACCAACGTATTTATGCTGCTGATCGTTTCTCCAATCTCAATCATATCAAAGAAAAATCCATTCAGCACAGACGGACGTATTGTCTCTACGGTATTCCACAGCTCTTCATTTTTAGAATCCGGTTCATATTCTCCCGGCGAAGTCAGGAACGGATTGCCAAATGTGAGTTCTATAACAGCATCCGATAAATCCTTTTCCGAATAGATCAAACTCAATATATGGATTGCTTCTTCCTTGTTTTTACTCTTCGCCAGTACGCAGGCTTTATTTCCTTTTCCAGAAAATGACTGGTTGAATTCCGGAAACTCAACTGCCCGGAGTTTTATATCGTCATTCATTTCATAAGCGTTTTTGCAATACATTTCCGCGCTTTCTGTACTGTATGAGTATAAACCGGTGACAAAAAATTCTCCTGCCCCCAAAGCGTCCCAATAATTATCAATGCAGATCATACCTTGCTCACCCCATCGGTTCAAAAGCTCCATATGATTTAAAAACTCCTCATTCTTTAAAATATTTTCTGCGTCAGGCTCTCCATCTCTCATAGATACCGCAAGCAATTCGCAGACCGTATTTTCATAAGAATCATTCAAAAAATACGGCCACATTGTCGATACCACAAATGAGGGATTTTTCTTTTTTATACCGCTTTCCAGTACTTTGCCCATAAGATTTTCCATATGGGAAAATGTTGCCTGTTCTACGTCGATTCCAAATTCCTGCGCATATTTCTGATTAAATACAGCGTAATATTTAAAATTGGTATACGGTGTTAAAACTCCATATATTGCTCCATCATATCGGAGTGATTCCCATACGACTGCAGGATATGCTCTTTGCAGCGCCGTACTGGTATCTGTCTGTTCCATGTAATTATCCAGAGGCTCCAACATACCCTTTTTCGCCATCATCGCATATACATCATAACAATTCAGAATCCCTGGACATGTTACAATATCATAACCGCCGGTTTGGACCGCATCGATATAAGTCTGTACGTAAACTTCATAATCCTCCTCGAAAGGAACCTTGATATCTACAAATTTTATTTTATATTCTATTCCCTTATTTTTCAGCAGCTCATTTAATCCGTCCTCATAAATTCCCAAATCTATTCCCATGTCAAATACTGCCCATGTCAACGTCCCCGGCTCCATATCCTGCGCCATATCAAACTTCTCTGTATTCAGCTCCTCTGTCTTACTTTCTTCTTCACAAGTATCTAAACTGCTCATTCCAATAGACGGAGAGTCTTTTTCCTTTATATCATCCGATCCGCATCCACAAATGCCCAATACCAATACAGTAAGAATCATAACCTCTACATACTTTTTCATATGCCGCCTCCCTTTGAATAGCAAACGGGATAAGAATAACAATCCAAAACGGGGCGTCAATCCGACGCCCCTATAAATTTCCTACCTTACCACAATCAATCCAACCGTAATATCTTTACCCGCAAGGTTTTCTACATATACGCGATGGTAGCCGTTCTGATTAACAGTAAACGTATGGGAATACGCTCCCGTCCCGGATACGCCTCTCCAATATCCGTCAGGCTGGCTCAAACCAGCTCCGACCTTGGCATTCGCAGGGTCCGGCGATACTGTTAAAACGACTTTATTTCCATTGGCAGCATAAAATTCCCCCGTCAGCTTTGCCTTTCCCGCAGATATATCCCATGTATAGCTGCTGGTCGCCCTCGTCATAGGATTGTCCGGCATTTCTATTATGATTTTATTTTCATCCGGAAGCCATTCCACTTCTTCCAGATCAGTTATTTGCGGCTGCAGATCTTCTTCGATGATCACCTTCGTTGCTTTAAACACCGCATCATATAACGCCGCTATTCCCCGCCCTGCTGCCAGAGATGTAACCGTTGAGGCCAGTAGGAATCCCATCACCAATAACATTATCCATGCTTTTTTCAGCTCATTTTTCGGATTATACTTCATCATCCTGTTTACCCTCCCTTTCAATGATTCTAATGTTTTATGTAACCTCATACCGGACATTAATTCCGTTTCCACTTTACCGGAATTGCGGGCTACAATTTCAAAATATCGTTTAATATCCCATCCGGTACTCCCCTCAAAACATACATGTTTATCACAATATATATCACCCCATTTATCAACCTCCTTTTGGAGATACCTCGTGACCGGATTAAACCACTGAATCCTGGCAATCCAGCTGCATGCCTTTTTTAACAGCAAATCTCCCTGCCTGTAATGCCAGAGTTCATGTTCCAAAATTGCATACAGCTCATCACTCTCATATTGCTTTTGAGGCAATAATATTTTCTTATGCCAAAATCCAACGATCATTGGAGTTCTCTGTCCCACCGTCATATACACCGGAACCTTTTTTGATAATTTCATATCGCCGCATACAACATCCGCTGCAGACTGTATTATTTTTTCTGCCCGCATACTGTGCCTGATGATACCTCTGATCACTGATCCACACTGTACATATTTTATAACTTTCCAGCCCGCACCTAATAACCAGATAACAGCCATAACTCTGAATGCACTTCTCAGGAACGGAGTCTGCTGAGAAAACTGTGTATCCATAGGCCCATACAATAGATTAGTCCGAAACGCCACATAAAAAAATGCTATAGGTACAAAAAAAACGATCACGACCACCAAGCAGGCTCGAATTCTCTTAATTCGTTTTCTCCTGTCCAAACTATTGCTGAAGATTTTCCATCCTGCAAATACAGCAGTACCGGTCAATGTGGTCATGAATATCATTAAAATATACTAATCAAGTTCATCCAAAAATCTCCTGAATTCTTCTAAATCTTCTTTAGAAAGACCTTCTTCATCTCCCTTTAATGCCATCATTGCATATGCGGCACTGCTTTGATTCCAAAATTTCCTCCAATATCTTGTCTGCTCTTTCATGTAATCATGTTTATTTACAAGAGGAATATGGATCCGGCGTCCATTCTCCGATTTAATGATTCGGATATAACCTTTCTTTTCCAAATGACCTGCATATGTGTTCACAGTCTGCGGAAGAACCTGCTCATTTAAATATTCCTGATATGTTTTTCGGATATTGGAAGTAGTCGTTTCCTGACCGATTTCCCCCACTTCCCAGATAACTCTCATCAGCTCCAGTTCAGTCGCCGTTAATTTTGCTTTTTCCAGCATTGTTTTCTCCTTTTAATTATAATATATTACTCTTTTTTACTTACCTGTATTTTATCACCTTTTCATATTGTAATCAAGTTATACCATCAAACTTCCCAAAAAATATAATCATAATAAAGAATAGAAAAAGGCTCTTACCGTATTGGCAAGAGCTTTTCATAGAATCCTATAGTATTAAACCATATATTTATCCTGACCGGCATTTTTCAGATTAATTTTCGCACCACGCTTTACCGCTCTCCCAGCTTCAGGTTGGGAACCGCGTTCAGATCCCAGCCGCTCCTTGTCCCTTTTTGATACTCATAGTAGGCTGCCGCGCCGATCATCGCCGCATTGTCGGTACAAAGAGCGGGAGACGGATAGTAAAAGCGGAATCCTTCCTTCTCGCATGCCACTTTCATGGCTGCCCGGAGAGCTGAATTCGAGGCCACACCGCCGGCAATGACCACATCCCGGATATTGAATTCTCTGGCAGCCAGAATCGTGCGGCTCACCAGGGATTCTACCACCGCATTTTGAAAGGAAGCGGCCAGGTCGTTCCGGCTGACCTCTTCTCCCCGCATCTTTTCATGGTTCAGGTAATTGAGCACTGCCGACTTCAAACCACTGAAGCTGAAGTCATAAGGCGCTCCTTCTATTTTCGCCCGCGGGAATTCCATCGCGTGGGGATTCCCTTCCCTTGCGGCCTTATCTATCTTCGGTCCTCCCGGATACCCAAGCCCAATCGCCCGCGCCACCTTGTCAAAGGCCTCCCCCGCGGCATCGTCCCTGGTCCTTCCGATAATCTCAAATTCCCCGTAGTCCTTCATCTTCACCAGATGAGTATGGCCGCCGGAGACGATCAGGCATAAAAAAGGCGGCTCCAGCTCTTTGTTCTCAATAAAGTTGGCGCTGACATGGCCTTCTATATGATGTACGCCGATAAGCGGCAGCTTCTTCGCATACGCGATTGCCTTTGCGGCGGATACACCTACCAGCAGAGCGCCCACCAGGCCGGGGCCATAGGTGACCCCCACAGCGGTCATTTCATCCAGAGTCATATCCGCTTCGTCCAAGGCTTCCTGGATCACCTGATTGATCTTTTCAATATGCTTCCTGGAAGCAATCTCCGGCACTACGCCCCCGAACAGCGTGTGCAGCGCGATCTGTGATGATATCACATTGGACAAAACCTCCCTGCCGTTCTTGACCACCGCCGCCGCTGTTTCGTCGCATGAGCTTTCGATAGCTAAAATATATACATCCTGTTCTTTTTTTTCTGCTTCCATTTTATCATCCATTCCTATCATCCGTTTCCATCTCTGCTAAAACCGCTAATCGTCTTCTTCAAATTTAAGCTCCGCCGACTGTCCGTCTTTCGCCGCCAGCGCCCTGGGGAAAATCTTCCGCACCTCGTCCATATAATCCTCCGGCCACATCAGGGACGGACTGTAATGAGTAAGCCAAAGCTCCGGCACATCCGCATCTCTGGCCAGCCTCGCCGCCTCATACATGGTCATATGCTTATTCTCCCGCGCTTTAGCTGCTTTTTCCCGGTCTCCGTACATACCCTCACAGATAAACAGGTCCGCTGTTTTCGCCTCCTCTGCGATGCCGGGCGTCGGTCTGGTATCCGTGCAGTAAGTCACTTTAATGCCCTTCCGCTCTTCTCCCATCACCATGTCCGGCGTATAAAGCCGGCCGTCAAGCTCCACATTTTCCCCTCTCTGAAGAACACCCCAAAAACGCACCGGAAGTTCAAGTGCCTTTGCCTTCTCCACTTGAAATTTCCCCGCCCGCTTTAAGGAGACGGAATATCCATAGCAGGGAATATTATGATTGACCCGAAACGCGCGAATCGAATACGGACCCACGGTCAGATCCTGCTCCCGTTCCGACAGCTCATGAAATTCAATGGGAAAGGGCAGCTCGGGAGCTATGGTCCGCAGAGCGGTAACGACACGCTCAAGCCCCCTGGGACCAATCATCTTAAGCGGTTCCGTCCGTTCCGCGTTTCCCATGGTCAAAAGCAGGCCAGGAAGGCCGCTGATGTGGTCCGCATGGTAATGAGTAAAGCATATCACGTCGATGGGCTTCGCGCTCCATCCTTTCTTTTTTAAGGCAATCTGTGTCCCTTCTCCGCAGTCGATGAGCAGATGACTGCCACCGCACCGCGTCATAAGAGAGGTCAGCCACCGGTAGGGCAGCGGCATCATCCCCCCGGTTCCCAATAAGCATATATCAAGCATGGCAATCCTTCCTTCTGAAATACATATCCATTTTTTTCATTCTGTTCTCACATTGCATTATCATAACATAAACCGCCCCGCTGATACAAGAGTATTCTCTCTCATATCCCGGGGCGGTCTGTAAATTGTTCTCGTTTTAAAGAAGCTCTGTCTCTTCCTCTATATCCACGGGCACGGAAAACCCTTTTACAAGCTTGTCATAGCAGTCCTCACAGAGAAAGAAATGATGCCGTTCTCCGTCCTTCCCGGAAAAATATCCCCAGGTCTTCGCCACGGACAGGCCCTCCCCGTAAGGAGGTGTGCCATCTGTCTTAACCGTCTTTCCGCATTGGTTGCAGATCCGGAATTCCTGTTTTGTCTCCATGCAATTCTCACAGCCTTTCCAAAAGCTCGTTCTTTTATTGTTATCCTTCTTTATCATTATAAAATCATGAGCCGGAATAAGAAAGCGGTAATCCATGGAATTCCTTCCGTCGTCTTCCTCTAAAGCTTTCTGAGCCAGAAGATCCTCGCATCCTCCGTGGGATTCCGATAATAGTCCTTTCTCCGCCCTTCTTCCTGGAAGCCGTACTTCTCATACAGAGAAACGGCGGCAAGATTTCCTTCCCGCACCTCCAGGGTGGCAGCCCCTGTACCCCGCTCTTTCATCCAGGACAGAAATGCTTCCATGAGAAGGCCTGCGATTCCCATTCTGCGAAATTCCGGCAAAACGGCGATTCGGTGAAGCTCTCCCTCTCCGGCCACAATCATGGCGAACAGATATCCCGCCAGACATGTTCCCTTCCAGGCTCCAATGGCACCAAAGGACAGCTTCAAAGGCGCTTCAGCCTCAAGCTCCTTCCTTCTGCTATCCAAAGCCTGCCGTATCGTCTCAGAAATAAGCTTCTCTGACCAGGGTGTGCCGAAAGCCCTCTGTTCCAAGGCAGCCGCTTCCAGGGCGTCCTCCGGTTCCAGATTTCTTATCAGAATTCCGTTCACGATATGGTCTCCTTCGCCGGACCCTCCGCCCGTTTTTTTCTTTCCAGCATCTCCCGCTCCGCCTGAGATACACGCAGATACTCCGGCGCATAATCCCCGGCTTGTTCTGTCCTCCCTGCTTTCAAGTACTCTGCTCCCAGGGCCGCTACGGCTCCGGCCCTCTGACGGCATGAAAACGAAGGGGCAAACACAAAGGGAACCCGGGTTCTTTCTTCGATCACCGCTCTCCCAACGGGCACTCCATCGCCCAAAAAGACTACAGGGCGCTTCTTTTCATTAATCTCTTCCAGGAGCTCTTTAAGATCCATAGCCGCCTGCGGCTTCAGAACCTGGAATTCCGAATGGAACTCATACAGTCCGCAGTACACCTGTCCCCTTCTGGCATCCATGATCGGGCATATGAGACGGTCCGTTCCAAAATGCTGATACGCCATGGCATCCAAAGTCGGCACATGGATGAGCGGTTTATCAAGAGCCAGCCCCAGCCCCTTTGCCGTCGCTGAGCCGATTCTTAATCCGGTAAAGGAACCAGGACCACCGGACACCGCTATGGCGTCGATCGTCTCCAGGTCCGTTTCTGTCATCCTTACGATCTCATCAATCATTGGAAGCAGGGTCTGAGAATGGGTCTTCTTAAAGTCCACCGTATATTCTGCCGTCAGCCTCTCGTCCTCCCAGACGGCGGCCGAAGCTGTCAAAGAAGCACTTTCGATTCCTAATATTTTCATTGCCTTTCCCGTCCTATGGTTATTTTCCGGTAATCAAACCCTTTTTCCATGTCCTTCTCGATGGTGATCCATTCCGCAGATCCCGGTATAAGCTCCCTGATCAGGGAAGCCCACTCTATGAGACATACCCCGTCCCCGAAAAAATAATCCTCATATCCGATCTCTTCCATCTCTTCCACATCGCCAATCCGGTATACATCAAAATGATACAGAGGAAGGCGTCCCTCCTCATAAACCTGCACAATGGTAAAGGTAGGGCTGTTCACAGGCTCCGTGATCCCGAGCCCGGCGGCAAAGCCCTGGGTGAAAACGGTCTTCCCCACTCCCAGATCGCCGTCCAGGCAGAACACTGTGCCCGGTCCGGCGTCCTCTCCCAGACGCTTCCCAAACGAAAACGTTTCTTCCGGACTGTATGTCTCAACCTGCTCAAGCACCTTTCCTTTTCCTCCGTTTCCTTCTGTGGACAATGACTCTCCTGCCCTTGGCCGACTTCCGGATGAGCTCTACGATATCGTCTGCCTGCTCGGGGTTCTGGTCCAGAGGAAGCAGATGCGCCCTCACCTTTCCCATATAAAACAGAACGACATTTTTGAGAACAACGATCTTTGTGATATCCTTCCACTCAACAAGGCCGCCCTTGTCACCTTGAAAGATTCCGAGTCCGTCCTTTGATATTTCCACGTCAATAGGATGCTGGAAAAGCTCGGTGGTAGCCGCCTGCTTTTTAGACTTATAATACAGATTCAGTGGATTTAAAACAAGTCCCCATATTAAAATAAAGATACAGAATATCTTGGCCCATACCGCCATGCTGCCAAAATTCCCGATCAAATCCACCAATGCCATCACAGACAGCAGGACAAGCAGGATGCCGGTCAGCCCGAAATACGTGTGATATACCTGAAATCGGAATAAATACTTTGGTTTGATCTCCGTTGTGACTCTGATTTTATCCATTCTATCTTATTTCCTCCGTCAATTCTCCGGCGGGTCTTAAAGCCTCCGGCATTATTTTATCTTCATGGTCAGCTGAATCCGCTTCCTGTCCAGATCCACGCTTAATACCTGCACCTCCACAATATCCCCTACGCTGACCGCCTCCAGCGGATGTTTGATAAAGCGGTCACTCATCTGGGAGATATGGACCAGGCCGTCCTGATGGACGCCGATATCCACAAACGCCCCGAAATCAATGACATTCCGCACCGTACCCTTAAGGACCATCCCCGGCTTAAGGTCCTTCATGTCCAGAACATCGGTCCGGAGAATCGGCTTAGGCATCTCATCCCTCGGATCCCTGGCCGGTTTCTCCAGCTCCTTCAGGATGTCGGACAGAGTAATTTCCCCGATCCCCAGCTCTCCGGCAAGCTCCTTCGGCCTCATCACCTTTCTGCTGATACCGGAAAGGCCTCCCACGGTTATCTGTGTCTTATCGTATCCCAGTTTATCAAGCAGAGCATCCACCGCCGGATAACTCTCCGGATGGACCGCGGTAGCGTCAAGCGGATTCTTCCCTCCCTGTATCCTCATGAAGCCGGCACACTGCTCATATGCCTTGGGTCCCAGCTTTGCCACCTTCAAAAGCTGCCTGCGGTCTGTAAACCTTCCATTTTCCTCCCGGTAAGCCACGATATTTTTGGAGACCGCCTTGCTGATTCCAGAAATATATTCCAGCAGGGAAGCCGAAGCCGTGTTGAGATCCACCCCGACCTTGTTCACACAATCCTCTACCACTGCTTTTAAAGCCTCATCCAGGTTCTTCTGATTCATATCATGCTGATACTGCCCCACTCCGATGGATTTCGGGTCGATTTTCACCAGCTCCGCCAGCGGATCCTGCAGACGCCTCGCAATGGAGACCGCGCTCCTCTGCGCCACGTCGAAATCAGGAAATTCCTCCGTTGCCAGTTTACTGGCAGAATAGACCGATGCTCCGGCCTCGTTGACAATGATATACTGGACCCGCTGCGGAATCTCCTTTAAAAGCTCCACGATCACCTGCTCCGACTCCCGCGATGCGGTCCCGTTTCCCACGGATATTAAGGTCACGCCATATTTCTCAATGAGTTTCTTAAGCACGGCTTTCGCTTCTTTTACCTTATTCTGAGGCGCCGTCGGATAGATGACCACCGTGTCCAGCACTTTCCCCGTAGCGTCCACCACGGCCAGCTTACAGCCGGTGCGGAAAGCGGGATCCCAGCCGAGCACCACATGTCCCACAATGGGCGGCTGCATCAGAAGCTGCTCCAGATTTTTGCCAAAGACCTTGATGGCTCCTGCCTCGGCTGTTTCTGTCAGGCTGCTCCTCACCTCCCGCTCTATGGCAGGGGCGATCAGCCTTTTATAGCTGTCTGCTATCACGTCTTTTAACACCGGAGCTGTGTACGGATTATCTCTGACAATGACCTTCCGCTCCAGATACTTAAGGATATCCTCCTCCGGAGCAGCTATCTTCACAGTCAGGAATTTTTCCTTTTCCCCCCGGTTAATTGCCAGAATCCTGTGTCCTGCGGTCTTTTTCACTGGCTCCTCAAAATTATAATACATTTCATATACAGATTTTTCTTTTTCGTCTTTGGCCGACGACTGCAAAAGCCCCTTATCCACCGTCAGGCTCCGGATATAAGTGCGGTAATCTGCCTCATCGGAAATCCTTTCCGCCAGGATATCTCCGGCTCCCTCCAAAGCCGCCTCCGCCGATTCCACCCCTTTTTCTTCCGACACATATCCGGCCGCTTCCGAAATAGCCGGGACCTTGAGCATCTGCAGCATCAGAACATCTGCCAGAGGCTCAAGACCCTTTTCTCTGGCGATAGTCGCTCTTGTTCTGCGCTTCGGCTTATAAGGGCGATACAGATCCTCCACCAGCACCAGAGTCTGCGCTTCCAAAAGCTGCCTTTCCAGCTCTTTGGTCAGGGCGCCCTGTTCCTTTATGGTCTCCAGCACCTGGGCCTTCCTATCCTCCAGGTTCCGGAGATATCTGAGCCTTTCATCCAGGTCCCTCAGCACCTCGTCATTCAGAGAGCCCGTCATCTCCTTTCGGTAGCGGGCGATAAACGGAATGGTATTCCCCTCGTCGATCAGCTGTACGGCGGCCTCTGCCTGGCTCCTCTTTATCCCGAGCTCTTCGGAAAGCATCTTCATAATATCCATTTTATTAACCATCCTCCAAATCAATCGGTATATCCGGCCTACAGGGCGGATGCCCATTCTATGAGATTCACGTGCCAGCAGATCCAGGCCAGATTCTTGACAATCACATTTAAGATCAAAAGCACTACTGCTATTTTAATATAAATGTGCCGATAAGTCATCCCCCCTATTTTCCCTTTGGTGAAAATCCTGAGAGTATGGCTTACCATGAAAATACCAAAAACAGCCATCCCGTAGATCACCAGAGGATGGCAGATGATACTCGCTGTTATTTTCCCCTGGAACAAGAGGCGGAAAGCCCTCGTCCCCCCGCACCCCGGACAGAAAAATCCGGTCAGGGAATATATGGGACAGGCCATGAGCGGACCCCCCAGAGGAATATGAAAATACCGAATGATAAAAGAGGCGGCGGCTACCACAAGGATAGCCGCCAGTCCCAATAGGTACAAAGTCCGTTCTGTCTTTCCTCCGCTGCCCGCTCCGCCTTTTTTTTCAGTCATCGCCCAGATCGAACTTGTCATGGATCGCTCTCATGGCGCGCGCAACATCGTTCTCGTCAATCAGCACCGTGATACGGATCTCGGAAGTGGAGATCATCTGGATGTTGATATCCGCGTTGTAAAGCGCTTCAAACATTTTGGCCGCCACCCCGGGATTGGAGGTCATGCCCGCTCCGATGATGGATACCTTCGCTACATTTTCATCATACTGGAAAGAACGGGCGGTAAACGTATCTTTATGCTCATCGATAATGGCAAGCGCCTCATGAAGCTCTGTCTTCGGGACCGTAAACGCAATATCCCTTCTTCCGTCCCTCGCCACGGACTGGAGGATGATATCAATGTTGATATTCTTCGCAGCCAGGTAGTTAAACAGCTTAAAGGCGATACCAGGCTCATCATTCACACCGATTACTGAAATTCTTGCCGTATTCAAATCTGAAGCGACACCGCTTACGATCATTTTCTCCATTTTTGTCTCCTCCTTAACAACAGTTCCTTCCGCATAGCTCAAGCTGGAGCGCACCACCAGCTGAACACCGTACCTTTTTGCCATCTCCACTGAACGATTATGAAGTACCTTGGCGCCCAGGGACGCGAATTCCAGCATCTCATCATAGGTCACCTCGCTCATCTTCCTTGCGTTGGGCACAATCCTGGGGTCCGCGGTATAAACGCCCTCCACATCCGTATAGATTTCACAGGCATCTGCGTGAAGCGCCGCAGCCAGCGCCACCGCTGTCGTGTCGGAGCCGCCCCTTCCCAGAGTCGTAAAATCGTCGTGCCGGTTGACCCCCTGGAAGCCCGTCACGATCACGATCTTCCTGGCATCCAGTTCGTTCCGGATACGTTCTGTGTCGATCCGTTTCAGCCTGGCGTTCATATAAGCAGAGCTGGTATGCATTGCCACCTGGAACGCGTTAAGAGAAACCGCGGGAATATCCATAGACGAAAGCGCCATGGCCATATATGCCACCGACATCTGTTCACCAGTTGCTAGGAGCATGTCCATTTCTCTTTTGGGCGGGTTGGGATTGATATCGTGGGCCTGAGCGATCAGACCGTCTGTCGTCTTGCCCATGGCGGACAAAACCACGACCACATCGTCCCCCTTCTTATAATCCTCAGCGCAGCGCCTCGCCACATTGAAGATCCTTTCCTTGTCGGCCACCGAGCTGCCGCCGAATTTTTTAACAATTAACATATTATCCTCCTGCTATCCATGCTATAGAACTGCTGCCTTCCGAATCCCATTTCCTACATATCCATACGGATCATCTGCAGCACACCGTCCAGCTTCGCCGCCTTTTCCGTATAGTCGGATTCCTTCATCTCCGGAGTCACAAACGCGAATTCATCCAGTCCCTCTAATTCAATATATGTCACTCTGCCGAAAGCTGCTTCCGCCTGGGCGGCTTTTTCCGACCGTTTTCCGGCCATCCTTACAAAAAATTTCCTGGAATAGGTTCCCATATCAGCCAGCGGAAGCTTCTTCGTGCTCCAGCTGGTCAGCAGCGTCGAATGAAGATTTTTCGCTTCCTCGATCACATCTGCCACTACCGCGCTGGCGGTGGGAAGGCTCCCTGCGCCGCGGCCGTAGAACATCAGCTTATCCACCATATTGCCCTCGACCATGATGCCGTTGAACACGTCGTTCACTGCGTACAGAGGATGGCTGGAGTCGATCATAACAGGAGCCACCATCGCGTAGAACTGTTCTCCTACCCGCCGGCTGGTGCCGAATAATTTGATCGAAGTCCCCATTTTATTGGCGTATTTAAAATCCGTATCGGTTATCTTTGTGATCCCTTCCGTATAGATATCCTCATAGTCCACCTGGCTCCCGTATGCCAGAGAAGACAAGATCGCAATTTTCCTGCATGCGTCAAAACCGTCGATATCGGCGGAAGGATTTTTCTCCGCATATCCTTTTTCCTGGGCTTCCTTGAGGACCGCGTCAAAGGTCATCCCTTCTTTGTCCATCTTCGTCAGCATATAATTGGTCGTTCCGTTCAGAATTCCCGTGATTTCCATGATCTCGTCCGCCGTCAGGCACTGGTTCAGCGGCCGGATGATTGGAATTCCTCCGCCGACGCTTGCCTCAAACAAGAAACTGACCTGGTTCTCTTTTGCCAGATCCAGAAGCTCCGTCCCACACTTGGCTACCAGCTCTTTATTGGAAGTCGTCACGGATTTTCCCGCCGACAGTGCTTTTTTTACAAATGTCCGGGCAGGTTCCACGCCGCCCATGGTCTCGACCACTATAGCTACCTCAGGGTCATTCATGATGACATCCACGTCATGCACGATTTTTTTCTGTATGGGGTCTCCCGGAAATTCTCTCAAATCCAGAACGTATTTTACTTCTAAAGGTTCTCCGACCTTTCTGGAAATACTCTCCCTGTTTTCTTCCACAACTGACGCCACTCCGGAGCCGATGGTGCCGTATCCCATAATTGCAATCTTCATTGGTTTTCCTCTCACTCTCTGCCTAATATTTTCAAATAATGTATCCCGTCCAGCTTCTCGATCTCAGCCAGCATGGCTGAAGTGTCGCCGGTAGTGGGCAATACGTCCACGCTCAATGTCAGGGAAGCCACGCTGTTGATAGGAATCGTCTGATGAATGGTCAGAATGTTCCCATTGTAGTCCGCTATGGTCTTTAATACCGCGGACAGAAGCCCCGGCACATCATCCATCTGCAGCACGAAGGTAATGGTCTTTCCCCTGGAATTGTCATGGAACGGAAAGATATCGTCTTTATATTTATAAAAGGAGCTTCTGCTGATGCCGACCCGCTCGGTAGCTTCCTGCACCGTGATCACTTTTTCCGAGTCCAAAAGCCGTTTTGCTTCCACCACTTTAAGAAGCACCTCCGGTACCGCTTTGTTCCTGACTACATAATATTGATTATCTTCTGCCATACATCCTCCGTTTCCTCCAGGCGTCCGCCCATCAGATACAAGTGTTTTCACCACGAAGAATCTTAGCACATTTATTCCAAAGATGCAACTACTTTTTTTGCGAATGTCAGTTTCCTGCAATTTTAAGGGATATCCGCACAGAGCAGATACCCCTCTTTCATTTCTTTTATTCCTTACCCAGCTGAATATACTTCAAATATGCGCTGATAAAGTTGTCCAGGTTCCCGTCCAGAACACTGGCCACATTTCCGCTCTCCTCATTGGTCCTGTGGTCCTTCACCATGGTGTAGGGCTGCATGACATAAGAGCGGATCTGGTTCCCCCAGCCGATCTCCTTTACATCCCCGCGGATATCAGAGATCTTTTCCGCATTTTCCTGCTGCTTCAAAAGCAGCAGCTTCGCTTTCAGCATCTGCATGGCTTTGTCCTTATTCATATGCTGAGAACGCTCATTCTGGCACTGTACCACGATTCCAGTGGGAATATGGGTAATCCGGATGGCCGAGGATGTCTTGTTGATATGCTGGCCGCCAGCCCCGCTGGAACGGTACGTATCCACTCGCAGATCGTCGGGATTGATATCGATATCGATATCCTCTTCTATATCCGGCATCACATCACAGGATACAAAGGAGGTCTGTCTTTTTCCCGCCGCGTTGAAGGGCGAAATGCGGACCAGACGGTGGACTCCCCGCTCCGATTTCAGATATCCAAAGGCATTCAGTCCGTTTATCTGCACGGTCACGGATTTAATTCCCGCTTCTTCACCGTCCAGATAGTCAAGGACCTCTGTCGAAAAGCCCTTTCGTTCCGCCCACCGGGTATACATCCGGTACAGCATTCCGGCCCAGTCACAGGATTCGGTGCCGCCGGCTCCCGCGTGGAGCGTCAGGATGGCGCTGTCGCGGTCATACTCCCCGGATAAAAGTGTGGACAGACGAAGCTCCTCCAATTTATCCGTAAGCGCAGTCAGACTCTCTTCAATCTCCGGAATCACGGAAGCGTCGTTTTCTTCATATCCCATATCGATGAGAATCTGTATTTCTTCTCTCTTTTCTTCCAGCTCGTGGAATTCTTCCACAGTATCCTTCAGATTTTTAAGCTCCTGCATGATCTTCGTGGAGCGCGCCGTATCATTCCAGAAATCCGGCTCCTCCAAATACTTCTCCAGCTCTGCGATCCGTTCACTTTTCCCAGCCAGGTTAAAGTGAATCCCTCACTTCCACTAAAGGTTTTGCCAGAGCCGCGAGATCGACTTTAAATTGATCAAGTTCTACCAATAGCTTCACCTTCTTTCTTTTTATTTTTCCAGCCTGCCGCAGCACTGCTTATATTTCTTTCCAGAACCGCAGGGGCAGGGATCGTTGGGATAAATTTTCTTATTTTCCCTCTTCTTGGGTGTATTGACAGCCGAATCATCCTTGTTGGTCCCGGTCACCTTGGCGACCTGTTCACGCTCTACCTTCTGCTCCACTCGGACATGGAACAGGAGCTTGACCGTATCCTCCTGGATATTGGCCGTCATGGCGTCAAACATCTCGTAACCGGCCATTTTGTATTCCACCAGAGGATCTCTCTGGCCGTAAGCCTGGAGACCGATGCCCTGGCGCAGCTGGTCCATATCATCGATGTGGTCCATCCACTTCCGGTCTATCACTTTTAGGAGAATCACCCGCTCCAGCTCACGGACCTGCTCCGCTTCAGGAAATTGTGCTTCCTTTTCCTCATAAAGCTTTACGGCTTCTTCCTTCAGCATGTGCTTGAGCTGGCTCTTATTATAGTTCTTATATTCCTCTTCCTGTATCGCGATGGGCTTGATCGGGATAATTGGAGAGATCAGGTCATTCAGACCCACGATATCCCAGTCCTCAGGCGCCTGATCGTCGGAGATGGTGCCGTCCACCGCGTTCTCCACCGTATCAGTGATCATCTTATAAATGACATCCCGCATACTTTCCCCGTCCAGCACACGGCGGCGCTCATTATAGATCACCTCGCGCTGTTCGTTCATGACCTCATCATAATCCAGCAGTCTCTTACGGATGCCAAAGTTATTCCCCTCGATCTTTTTCTGGGCTTTTTCAATGGCGCTGGAGAGCATCTTGTGCTCAATCTCCTCTCCGTCCTCCACTCCCAATGTATTGAACACGGACATCAGACGCTCAGAGCCGAAAAGACGCATCAGATCGTCCTCCAGGCTGATATAGAACCTGGACTCGCCGGGGTCTCCCTGACGGCCGGAACGCCCGCGCAGCTGATTGTCAATACGCCTGGACTCATGCCGCTCCGTGCCGATGATCTTCAGCCCGCCTGCAGCCCGCGCCTCATCATCCAGCTTGATATCGGTACCACGGCCGGCCATATTGGTTGCGATGGTCACCGCGCCATGCACACCGGCTTCTGCGACAATCTCCGCTTCCATCTCATGGAACTTGGCGTTCAGCACCTTATGGGGAATCCCCTTTTTCCGGAGCAGATTGCTGATTTCCTCAGAGGAATCAATATTAATAGTGCCGACCAGAACGGGCTGCCCCTTCCGGTGCGCTTCCATGACCGCTTCCACAACGGCAGTCAGTTTTTCTCTCTTCGTCTTATATACGCCGTCCTGCCTGTCATCACGGATGACCGGTTTGTTGGTGGGGATCTCTATGACGTCCATCCCATAAATATCACGGAATTCCTTTTCCTCTGTGAGAGCCGTTCCGGTCATGCCGGCTTTCTTGTCAAATTTATTGAAGAAGTTCTGGAATGTGATCGTAGCAAGAGTCTTGCTCTCTCGTTTTACCTTCACATGCTCTTTCGCCTCAATCGCCTGATGCAGACCGTCGGAATAGCGCCGGCCCGGCATGATACGCCCTGTGAACTCATCTACAATGAGCACCTGGTCGTCCTTGACCACATAGTCCTGGTCGCGGAACATCAGATAGTTTGCGCGGAGAGCCAGGATAATATTATGCTGGATCTCGAGATTCTCCGGATCGGCCAGGTTTTCAATATGAAAGAACTGCTCAACCTTTTCCACTCCCTGTGCCGTCAGGTTCACGACCTTTTCCTTTTCATTGACGATGAAATCTCCGGTCTCGGTGATCTCCTCCTTCATGATGGCAGCCATCTTGGTCATCTCTCCGCTTTCTTCTCCGCGCTGGAGCCTCTTTGCAAGGCTGTCGCAGATCTCATAAAGCTTCGTGGACTTCCCGCTCTGCCCGGAAATGATCAGAGGGGTTCTGGCCTCGTCAA
Organism: Lientehia hominis; assembly: GCF_021044755.1. Taxonomy (GTDB): domain Bacteria; phylum Bacillota; class Clostridia; order Lachnospirales; family Lachnospiraceae; genus Lientehia; species Lientehia hominis. The sequence continues at coordinate 61,776 of NZ_JAJNOR010000011.1, read as the reverse complement.
TGAGCACCGAATCTACCTCGTCGACAATGGCGTAATGGAGCTCCCGGAGCACCAACTGTTCCTTATAAATGACCATATTGTCTCTAAGGTAGTCAAATCCCAATTCGTTGTTGGTCACATAGGTGATGTCACAATTATAAGCAGCGCGCCGCTCATCACTGTTCATGCTGTTCAGCACGACTCCGACGGTCAGCCCGAGAAATTCATGGACCTGCCCCATCCATTCCGCATCACGGTGGGCCAGATAATCATTGACCGTCACGATATGGACGCCTTTTCCCTCCAGAGCATTCAAATAAGCCGGAAGAGTAGCCACCAGGGTCTTTCCTTCACCGGTCTTCATCTCGGCGATACGTCCCTGATGGAGGATGATGCCGCCCAGGATCTGCACCGGATAGTGTTCCATGTTGAGAACTCTTCTGGCCGCCTCACGGACCACCGCATAAGCCTCCGGCATGATATCGTCCAGGGTCTCCCCTTTTTCCAGCCTTCCTTTGAATTCCCTGGTCTTTCCGCGGAGTTCCTCATCGGAAAGCTTCATCATCTCCGGGCGGAGGGCTACCACCTTGTCCGCAGTCGGCTTAATGAGCTTTATCTCGCGCTCACTGTGTGTTCCAAATAATTTTTGTACTAAACCCATATCTGTACGCTCCTGCTTCTTTACTAATCTGGGACCAGGTCCCGTCAAAAGTACACAGCTATCCAATGATAATCTACCATAAATCTTTCTTATTGTATCACCAACCTCTTCTCAGTTCAACTGTTTTTCCGGAACTCTTCCCCCCTCCTCTCTTCTTTTACCCTCCGGGAGCGTTTTAGACACAAATTTTGCTTTTTATACATGTTGCACAATTCGACAAATCGATTTGCGGCTTTCGACACGTAACGTGAGAAGTTATCCACATTATCCACAAAAGTTATGCACAATCTTATTTGTTGATTTTACAAGGTTTTATAGTTGTCCACGGACTTATCCACACTATCCACAATTTCACCCCTGTTTTGTGTGGACTACTCCCTTCGTCGAAAAAAAACACTTGTTTTGTGAACTTAACCAATTTTTCATTTTTTCGACCTTTTCTCTTCTTTTTCCCTTGACTTTTTCCGTCACCACGTTCCTACATTTTTTCACATTTTGTTGTCAAACAATTCACCTTCTTTTCATCTTTTGCCTTGTATATTTTTTGCTTTATGATATAATTTCAATATAATCCATCTGAGGTTTTCCGTGGATTTAGGAAGTCTTTTTACAAGACCTCCAAGAATACGCAGAAAAGGAGTTGATGTTATGCAGTACATCATTACAGGAAGAAATATCGACATTACAGAGGGTCTAAAATCGGCCGTCCATGAAAAGATTGGTAAGCTGGAGCGGTATTTTACTCCTGCCACCGAAGTCCATGTCACACTCAGCGTTGAAAAGGACCGCCAGAAAATCGAAGTCACCATTCCCGTAAAAGGCTCTATTATCCGTTCTGAACAGGTCAGCAGCGACATGTATGTGTCCATTGATCTTGTGGAAGAAATCATTGAGCGGCAGTTAAAACGCTATAAAACGAAATTGATCGACCAGAAGCAGAATGCTGCGTCTTTCTCAGAAGCGTATATGGAAGAAGAGGCCGAAGAAGCCGAAACCATAAAAATCGAACGTACCAAACGGTTCGCTGTAAAACCCATGGACCCGGAGGAGGCCTGCGTACAGATGGAGCTTCTGGGACACAGCTTTTTTGTTTTTCGGAACGCAGATACAGAGGAAGTCAACGTGGTATATAAAAGGAAGGGCAACACCTACGGTCTTATAGAACCGGATTTCTGATGCCTGCCTGAAAGATAGGAATCTGCAGACAGAAAGGAGGATTTCCAATGGCCAAACGCGTAGTTACCGTCAACCGTACCTATGGGAGCAACGGAAGAGTCATCGGCATCCAGCTGGCGGAAGCATTGGGCATCCATTTCTACGACAAGGAGCTTCTCAAGCTGGCCCAGGAGCAGAAAAACATTCCCTACGAAGAACTGGTGAAGGTGGATGAACAGAGGCCCAATCCATGGCGTTATCCTGTGGATGATCCTACGTTAATGGAGGGGCAGTACCGGTTTTACCCCATGAATGACGTGTTGTTCCACACCCAGGAGGATATCATTCGGGCGCTTTCCGAAAAAGAGGACTGCCTGATCGTCGGACGCTGTGCCAACCATATCCTTTCCGATGTGCCTCATGTACTCCGCGTATGTATCAGTGCGCCGTACGCATACCGCGTGGATGCCATCATGGAACGGGCCGATATTGACAGGTCCAAGGCCGCGTCCCTGGTGAAAAAAACGGACAAACAAAGAAGAGAATACTATGAGCATTACACCGGACAGAATTGGCTGGATCTCAGCCAGTATGACATCTGCCTGGACAGCAGCCGCTTAAGCGAAAAACAGATCGTCACCACCCTGGCAGCTCTGTACGAAACCTTATAAAACAAGCAAAGAAGGGGCGTTCCGCATTCGGAACCGCCCCTTTTTTTATTTATTCCAGCATGATACCTTTCACAGAAATCCTTCTTATCTTCATGGCATAGAAACCTATGACAGCTTCATATACCAGGACAAAGGAAACGAGTACCGCCGCAAAACCGGCAAAATTGAAACTTGTCTCCGGCACAGCTTTTTTCGTCGAAGCAAAAAACCCGACCATAATCTTGATCAGCATATACTGGTACGCAGTCCCAACCGCAAAACCAAGATATGCCGCCGTCCTGTATCCATTCAGGACCGCCCCTCTGCATTCCTGATAGGAGTAGCCAAACACCTTCATGAGGGAAATACTCTTGGCGTTGGCGTTCACGACTGTTGTGACAGCCAGGAGCAGGGTGACAAAGGAAAGGAGAACGCCAATGATAAAAACAATCGCTGTGAACATGGGGCCGGCCAGCTCATCCTTTGTGATGCTTACGGACATCTGCATCATCGACGCATAGCAGAAGGAGGAAAACGCGATAAAGAAAACAAGGGCCGGCCGGCTCCTCACGGTACTCCGTCTGAGCTCCCCCAGGAAATGACTCTCTTTCGGAGCCCGTCTCCTTTTTCTTCTCCGCCTTTTGGATGCCTCCGTCCTTTCCCGTATCAGATCCAGCGGAGGGCATTTCATCTTATAGCAGCCATATAGGACGGCCAGCGCTCCAAAAAATAACGAGGGCAAAATGGCCAGGCACACTGCCAGCAAAATATGAAAGTGCGGTGTGATGTCCGGCAGGATCCCGCCTCCGTTCATCGCGTCATAAAAGACCGGCATCAGCAAATAAGAACCGGCAAATCCTGAAGCCGTACCGGTGAGGATACTCAGTCCAAAGACCCAAAAGCCTTTCGCTATTTTCCAGTTGGAATATCCCAGCGCTTTTAAGATACCCAATTCTTTTTTATGGGCGTCTATGTAGTGCTTGATATAAAAGAGCAGCATGACGACGGAGGTCATCAAAAGACATCCTCCGCTGACGGAGCTGATCACATTCCCCATCAGCACCTGGGCATCATAAAACGCCATCGCTTCACCGGAAAAAACGAGAGACTTCACCCCCACCATATCAAGATTGAAATTCAAAAACAGAGTACACACAAATACTGCACAGAAGGCGATGACGGAGATGCCGGCAAGCCTCAGCGCGTCCTTAGTCCTTACGATCATATGGTCACCATCCTATCTCATAGGCGGTCTTGCGCGCCTGACCTGCATATCTTTCCACGATCTTTCCGCTGTTCATTCGGATGACCGTATCCGCCATTTCCGCTATATTGACATTATGTGTGACCATGACAACCGTAAATCCCAGCTGCCGCTGAAGCCTGTCAATATAATCCAGAACAAGCCTTCCTGTTTCTTCATCCAGCGCTCCCGTCGGTTCATCCAGATACAGCACTTTTGGATTTTTTGCCAGAGCCCTTGCTACGGATACCCGCTGCTGTTCTCCTCCGCTCAGTTCATCCGGATATTTTTCTTCCTTCCCTCCCAGTCCAACGGCTTCAATAATCTGTCTGTATTCTTTATTTCCAGCCAGATCGGCGCCCATCTTCACATTCCGGTCCACATTCAGATTCGGCAGCAGATAATACTGCTGGAAAATAAAACCTACGTTTTCTTTCCGGAATTGTGTAAGCTGCTTATCACCCAAATTGCTGATGTCCATTTCGTCATAACGGATACTGCCGCTGTCAGGACGTTCCAGGCCGGAGGCCACATTCAGCAGCGTAGACTTCCCGGAGCCAGAAGGACCCAGGATGACTGTAAAAGTCCCATTCTCGATCTTCAGGGATATGCCGCGAAGCGCCATAGAGGAGCTCTCACCGTTTCCATAGGACTTTTTGACTTCACTGATCTCAATCATCTTTTCTCCTCCTGACGCCTCCCAGCTTTATTAACATTCCCCCGCATACATCCGTCAGCATTCCTCCTATCTCGGGTTCTGTGAAGCGGCATACTCCATTCGCGCACAAAGTGGCAATTCCATGGGTGAATATCCACAGGCACTGATAAAGTCTCCGGGAATTTTCCTCGTCCATGCCGTATTCTTTCCTTACAGCTTCCAAAATCCGGCTGCTGTTCTCATCGATCACGGAAAGGACATCCGGCAATCGCGGAGATATTTCTCCCCCTGTCATGAACAGCAGTTTAAATAGATTTGGTTCCTCCCTGGCAAAGCGTATGTACTGTATCCCCACTCCTTCAAAAGCCGGTTCTTTCGACAATCCTTCCTGAATGTATCCATTATAAATACCCTTTACCGCATTCACCGTCTCCTGATATACTTCTTCCATATTCCGAAATACAGTGAAAACCGGTCTGGAAGAACTGCCCAGTTCCTCTCCCAGGCCTCTGGCCGTCAGACCTTCTCTGCCGTTTTTCCTAATGATCTCCACTGCGGCGGCGATCATCTCTTCTTTGGTGTATTTCTGTTTCGGCGGCATAACGTCACTTCCCCTCCCAATACATAACATCTGTTTTGCAACATCTGTTTTGTATTATACCGGTTCTGTATTTGTATGTCAACTATATAATTCAATCCGACTAAAGCCCACGGCACCGGTCACGCCAGCCGGCGCCCTAAAAGGATCCCCATGGCCGAGGCCATCATAAGCCCTCTGGTCCATCCGCTGGAGTCACCCAGGCAGAACAGATTCTGTACGCTGGTGGTAAGTTCTTTATCCATCTTCACCCGGTTACTGTAAAATTTAATCTCCGGAGAATAGAGCAGAGTCTCGGTGCTGGCGAAACCCGGCACCACCATGTCTACAGCCTGAATAAAGTTGATGATGTTCGTCATGGCCCGGTATGGCATAGCGGATGTGATATCTCCCGCCACCGCGTCCGGAAGTGTCGGTTTCACGTTGGAACGGGACAATTCTTTCTGCCAGGTCCGCTTTCCATCCAGGATATCCCCATAACGCTGTACCAGAATATGGCCGTCTCCCAGCATATTGGTGAGCTCTCCCATTTTTCTGGCATAGGCGATGGGCTGGCTGAACGGTTCCGCAAAATTATGGGAACACAGGATTGCCAGATTGGTGTTGCCCGATTTGAGTTCCTTGAAGGAATGTCCGTTCACCACAGCCAAATTGCCTTCATAATTTTCCTGGCTGACAAAACCGCCGGGATTCTGGCAGAAGGTACGGACCTTATTCTTAAAAGGCTTCGGATATCCGATCAGCTTGGATTCATACAGCACATTGTTGACATCCTCCATGATCTCATTCCGCACCTCCACCCGAACTCCGATATCCACGGTGCCCGGTTTATGGGCAATTCCATATTTGGAACAGATTCCCTCCAGCCAGTCGGCTCCCCGCCGGCCGGTCGCCAGAACGATACTATCCGCATCCACATATTCTCCCTCATCCTGTGCACCGTTCTTTTTAAGCAGGACGCTGCGGCAGACATTGTCTTCTATCCGGATGTCCTCACACCGGTAACCAAACCATATTTCCACGCCGTGCTCCAGCAGATATTCTTCTATGGACCGATAAAGAGCCTGGGCTTTTTCCGTGCCCAAATGCCGTATCGGACAGTCGACCAGTTTAAGCCCTGCCTGTATTGCCCTTTTCCGGATCCCTTTGATCTTTTCTCCCTGGCCGATTCCCTCGACCTTTTTGTCCGCTCCGAACTCCAGATAAATGCTGTCCGCATAATCTATAATCTCCTGGGCGAATTCTTCCCCAATGAGCTCCGGCAGATCTCCGCCTACCTCACAGCTTAAAGAAAGCTTCCCATCAGAAAAAGCTCCGGCTCCGGAAAACCCTGTCGTGATGCTGCAGGGGTCACAGCCGATACACCGGCCGGCCTCTCCCTTAGGACATTTCCGTTTTTCCACCGGCCGTCCCTGCTCCACCATCAGAATCTTCTTTCTGCTGCCCTTCCTGAGCATCTCCAAGGCCGTAAAAATCCCGGCCGGCCCCGCGCCAATAATCACTGCATCATACTTCATCGTTAAAACCCCTTTCTTAAAAACTCTTGTACATACTCTATGGTATACCTTTAGAAATCATTTTTAGCTAATCCCGATTAATCTCCGGTTAAGCACTAGCAGAAGTTCCGGACCGTCACGATTTCGGTTCGCTGGCGATGCAGGGGCCGCTTTATCCCCGTTCCGGCAGTACCGCTCACATGTCGACAGGAAATCTTTATGATTTCCTGCCTCCTGTTCTCTCAGAAACGGAATCGGTATTTCCGTTTCTGCCTCCCTCCGCCAGGGGAACACCGGCCGCTGCCCTGCGGCGCTCTCCTTTAGGCCGGCCCGGGATCGTTCTGCCGGTGCCCTGCCTGCCGCACCGTTAAGAATATTCGCCATTTTCCTGATTCCAAAAAAGGATTGGATATCCACAGGGCCCGCGCGCTTTACGGCAGCGGGCCGCGGTGAGCCGCCTGGATGGAATCGGATTTCCTCTTGCCAATTTAAATCAGGTATAGAAAACTTGTTTGAAAGATTTTCAAAGGTATAAAAATCAAAAACTACCGTCCCAATGCTACAGCTTCTCCTTAGTGAGAACCTATAGTCAACTGAAACGGCAGTTGGTAGAAACATTCATCCATGCTATGAATATATATACGCTCAACGACATTATTTTATTATAAAACAGCGCACTCGTCAAGCAAAACCTCCCTCTTAAATAGGCGTAACTGTTTAACTTGTAAGCGGTATTAAATGACGGTATAATACCCTTATCAATCCAATGTTGTAGGAGGCGGTTATGGACTGCAAAATCAGAACAATGTCAGAAGGAAAAAACAGCTTGCTTTGCTGTAAAAATGTATCCAAAAGCAGAGAATACAGACAGACCAAATCGGAAAAGACAAAGCTGGCTTTGTGAAATTTGTGGAGGTCACTATGAAGATCGCGGCTGTTCTTGTATCTGCAGCAGGACTTTTCAGTATCTTTATTGGAAAAAGTCATAGCTTTACCGTTATTCGAGTCATGGGTGCAGTTACAAGTATCGTCGGAACGATTGTATTTATTGCCGCAGTACAGACAATGCGTGACAGTTGACTGTTATATTAACAGAAAACGATACGCTCCAGCTTGTAAGCTGAAAATCAAAATTTAAGAAGGGGAACAATATGGCTGCAAGACCTGTTATAGATAAAAATTCAGATAGGAAAATGTTTCGAACTTTCTATTATTTGAAAGAAGAGATTATTATGCCGGGACAGAGGGAATGTAATCTATGTAAACCCAGAAAGAACAATTGTAGCGGCTGTAACGGAAACTTTTAAGCCGACCGTCTTTGATAGGATTGTTGAGATAAATATGGAAGTGTTCCGCACCATGCAAAAACTGATGATAAAGGAAACACCGCCGCTATGGTTTTAACCATGCGGCGGCATACATAAAGAATCCTATTTATGTTCTGAAAGCATGAATTTCATATCTTGATCGTTGATGAGTGTTTCCTTTTTGCATTTCGGACAATATAGGGGAAAGTTTCTTAATTTTGTCCCGTATCATTGTGCGAGTTTTATTGCCGCAGATAGGGCAAATAATCCACTACAAAGCCAATATGTCCATCTCTTATAAGTCCTGCACAATTATAGTAGTTCTAAAATCAACTTGACAAGCATTCCAATAAAGATAACGCCGCCGACAACACTGATGATTCCGTAAATTTTCACGGATTCCTTATCCTGTTTTTCTTTGACGAGATAGTAAATACCTACTCCAGCAACCAAAGCGCCGATCAACATACCGATAGTCGAAATGATCATTTTCTTTTCCTCCATTTTAATAGTAATGCTGAATTTATAATTACAAGCACAGAGCCTGCATTGTGGACAAGTGCACCCACAACAGGATTCAGAATACCTGTTATAGCAAGAACGATGGCAAGGAAATTCAGTCCCATTGAAAAACCCAAGTTAAGTTTTATCGTGATCATCATTCGTTTAGACAGGGATATTAAATGAGGGAGCTCTTTAACTTCATCATTTACCAATACAATATCAGCTGCATCTACTGCAATATCACTTCCAATCCCGCCCATTGCAATACCAACCGTTGCCTTTTTCAGTGCGGGTGCATCGTTAATACCGTCCCCAATCATACAAACAGCCTGCCTTTTCTCCTGATATTCTTCAATCAGCTTCAACTTATCTTCAGGCAAACAGCTTGCATATACTTCACCAATACCTAACTGCTTTGCAATACTATTTGCAGAGTTTTCGTTATCACCCGTCAAAAGCACAGGCTGAACACCACAGTTCCGCAAAGCATCAATCATTTCAGTACTTTCTTTTCGAATAGTATCAGACAACACAAGATATCCAATCATCTCGTCATCTGCGGATATGTAGGTTATTGTGCTGCCATTATTCAAAAAACCTTGAATTTCGGGATTTGTCTGACAAGCAGCTTTATCCCCATTCATCATATCCAGCTTGCCCGCAAAAATACGCTTTCCATCTACAACAGCGCATACGCCCTGTCCAAGCTGCATTTCAAAATCAGTCGTTTTTGGGATAGATGTATTCGTATTCTGCTTGTAGCAACTAACAATTGCTTTACCAAGCGGATGTTCCGAGAACTGCTCCGCAGCGACGGCAAGAGCATAAATATCCTGTTCCGCATAGCTTTCCGAAAGGGATTTTACAGCTATTACCTTTGGCTTTCCGTAGGTCAATGTTCCTGTCTTGTCAAAGGTCACTCTCGAAACCTTTGATAATCTTTCCAAAGCGTCTCCTTCACGCACAAGGAAACTGTGCTTTGTGGCATTGCCAATCGCTGCCATGATCGCAGTAGGCGTCGCAAGCACCAAAGCACAGGGGCAAAACACAACAAGAATTGTGACCGCACGGATAATTTCTCCCGTTATTGCCCAAGTAAGTGATGCGGCGGCCAGAGCAATCACTACAATCCAAGTTGCCCATCGGTCTGCCATGCCGACAATCTTTGCTTTTCCCGCATCTGCCGATTGAACAAGACTGATCATTCGCTGAATAGAACTGTCCTCGCCAACCTTTGTGGCTTTCATTTCAAAAGCTCCAAAGCGGTTTACTGTTCCGCTTGATACCTCATCTCCAACCGTTTTATCGATAGGAATAGGCTCCCCCGTCATAACCGCTTGGTCAATAGAAGTTTGTCCTGAAGTAATAATACCATCAACGGCAATTCCTTCACCCGGCAAAACACGGAGAATATCTCCGATTTTTACTTCACTTGCGGGAATAACAGATTCTACTCCGCCACGCATGATGCGTGCTGTCTGCGGCGTCAGCTTTACCAATTTTTCAATGCCTGCTCTTGCTTTTGCTACGGTTAAATCTTCAAGCAGAGAGCCGATCTGCATGATAAAAGCAACCTCACCCGCCGCAAAATCCTCGCTTATGCAGACAGAAGCAATCAGCGCAAGGGATACCAGCACATCCGCTTTGATATCAAAGGCTGTAATAAGACCAATGACCGCTTCCAAAATAATAGGCACACCGCATAAAACGATTGACACCCAAGCGACATCAAAAGGCAGAAAATCAAGTATGCCTGTCAGACTGCAAATAAGAGCAATACCTGAGATAACAAGAAATGTAATATCTTTCTTCGTTCCTCCGATTTCAAGCAAATACTCCAATTTCTCCATAAATGCTTTCATTGAGGCCCTCCGTTCTATACCCTATGGGGTATGGGTACAGAATACCATAAGGGGTATAGGTTTGTCAAGAATGCAAAAGAAAAAAGCAGTCTGTTTCAACTGCTTTTCGCAATAATTTCGTTAACCCATATTAGCAAAACGCTCTACCGCTTTAGTAAATTCCTCAATCGTTTTGTCTGCGTCCCCGTGTTCTATCCCGTCCTTGACGCAGTGCTTAATGTGTCCTTCAAGCACCACCTGTCCGCACTTATGCAATGCAGATTTAGCGGCATTTAACTGTGAAAGGACATCTTCACAGGGGACATCTTCATCGATCATTCTGTCGATTGCCTGTACTTGTCCGATTATTTTTTTCAATCTGCGATGCAGATTATCAGCATCCATACATTGTTTCATCGCAACACTCCTATACTCTTGGGGGTATATGTATATTATACTGGTTTTTATGGCAAAGTCAAGACTTTGTGTTTTGATCAAGGAAAGGGGAACGACGTTTTTAATACAGTTCCCCAACTATCCTTATGAAAATATCAATTCTGCATTAACAATTTCCCTTGCTCTTGCATGGATATTGCCCATCTTTTTTACCCATTCCATTTGATTATCTGCCTTTAGCCACTCGGTCACGCCCTCACGCTTCGCCATTTGCTTTACTAACCGAAGAAACATATCTTTCGCCTGTTTGTCAACAGCCGCAAGATAGCTGTTCAATAAGACAAAGGATATAATAATCTCCCTACAATTTATACCACAGACCATTTTTATCATTGTAAATATACTTGTCCATTGAAAAATCCTCCGCTATAATATATTCACACATACATCACAGTTCTCCGAATGCCACACTCTGTTATATCTTGTTATGAGATTTTCTTGCCCTTGCATTTGCCCTTATGAGCAATGAGAGAAAGAGTAAACTTGTGTGTAACCGTATAAAGAGATTAAGCGAACACATTGCGATAAATCCTTTATTTTCAAGGCTTGTGGAAGATTTTATTAAAACACTGTAACCTCTGTTGAGAGGTCATGATTTACTGATATTCAAATTACAATTTATGGAGGAAGCTTATGAAAAAAGTAGTTTTGGGATCAATGATGTTTCTTGCAGGCGTGCTTTCTTTGTCAATAGTATTGGCAGGAAGCATGAGTAACGAGTGGACGGTAAATGGTCAATTCTCCTCATTTTGGAACATATCGCAATATAGACTTATGCCCGCATTTTACTGCTTTATTGCAATTGCAGTCATCGGACTTGTAATAGCGGTATGGGGATTGTTTGACAAGAAAGATAATCAGCTGCCTTCATAAAAAATAACACCAAAAAACGAACTTACTACAGGATCAAGCACATCTTTTTGCTGGAATCTGACATGGAAAAATACCGGTTTATCCATGTCAGCTTTGCAGGACCGCCCGGAAGCCGTAAAGATACTGATTACGGCAGCCGGCGGCCCGCCTGAATAAAATAGGAATTCCTCCTGTTTCTTCAGCAGGGTATCATACCGAAAACTGGCTGTTATACAGCTTCGCATAAAACCCGTTTTTCTCCAGCAGACCGGCGTGGTTTCCCTGCTCTACTATATTCCCGTCCTTCATCACCAGTATGATATCCGCCTCTCGGATCGTGGAAAGCCTGTGGGCCACGATAAAGCTGGTCCTGCCCTCCATCATCTTGGCAAAGGCCTTCTGTATCCGAATCTCTGTCCTGGTATCTATAGAAGAGGTGGCCTCATCCAGGATCAGCATCGGGGGCAGGCAGAGCATGACTCTGGTAATGCACAGAAGCTGTTTCTGGCCTTGAGAGAGGTTATCACCGTCCTCGGCGATAACGGTATCATAGCCCTGAGGCAGGCGCTTTATGAAACTGTGGGCATGAGACGCCTTGGCCGCCTCTATGATTTCTTCTTCTGCAGCGTCCGGCCGCCCCATTGCAATATTCTCCCTAATGGTGCCGTTTCTCAGCCAGGTATCCTGAAGTACCATACCATAGCTGCTCCGAAGACTCTTTCTGGTCATGTCCTGAATCTCCGTCCCGTCCACCCGGATCTCTCCGCTGTCCACATCATAAAAACGCATCAGCAGGTTGATCACTGTAGTCTTTCCGCATCCGGTCGGTCCCACGATGGCCACTCTCTGTCCGGGCTTCACATTCAAATTAAAATTCTCGATCAGCTTCTGCCCCGGACTATAGGAAAAGCGCACATGATCCAATGAAACATTTCCGGCTGCATGCGTAAGCTCTATGGCATCCGCTCTGTCGGGAACCTGGGGCTCTTCCTCAATAAGCTCAAAAATCCTTGCCGCACAGGCAATGGCATTCTGAAGCTCCGTCACCACCCCGGAAATCTCGTTGAAGGGCTTCGTATATTGATTGGCGTAGGTCAGAAAACAGGCCAGCTGTCCGACGCTGATTCCCCCGGCTATGGCAGACAGCGCCCCTGTTATGCCGACTCCGGTGTACACGAGACTATTCACAAATCGGGTACACGGGTTCACCAGAGAAGAAAAGAAGGTTGCCCGAAGGGAGCATTTTTCCAGGCGGCCGTTGATCTCGTCAAACTGCTTCTGGCTCTCTTCCTCATGTCCAAAAGCCTGCACGACTTTCTGATTTCCAATCGCCTCTTCAATGAGCGCCGTCTGCTCTCCTCTAGTCTCTGACTGGAGCTTAAACATAGAATATGTCCTTTTGGCGATAAAGCTGGCCGCAAACAGGGAGACCGGCGTAATCAGCACCACGACCAGTGTAATCTTCACATTTACCAGCAGCATAAAGCCGAGTGTACCGAATATGGTCATGACTCCCGTAAACAGCTGGGTAAACCCCATGAGAAGTCCGTCCGCAAACTGGTCCACATCAGCGATCACACGACTCACGATCTCTCCGTAGGAATGGCTGTCGATATATCTTAATGGAAGAATCTCTATTTTGCCAAAGGCGTCTCTCCGGATATCCCGGATCACATGATAAGTAATCCTGTTGTTGCATACGTTCATCACCCACTGGGCCAATGAGGTCAAAATGATTACCACAACGATCGTCTGCAACACATTCCGCACTCCGTTAAAGTCTACCTCTCCCGGACCCAGGATACTGTCGATGGCACGGCCGGTCAAAATCGGAATATATAAAGTCAAAGCCACCGTCGCCGCCGCGAAGATCAGAGACAGACCAACAAAAAACCAGTATTTCCGAATGTATTTCAATATCTTCCGGAAGGTATCCTTTTTGACGGCTTTCTTTTTCCATTTATCATCCATTCTGTCTGTCCTCCTTCGGAAACTGAGAATAATAAATTTCCTGATATACCGGGCAGCTTTCCAAAAGACTGCTATGGCTGCCGATGCCGGCCACTTCCCCGTCGTCCAATACCACAATCTGGTCAGCATACTGGATGGAAGAAGCCCTCTGAGATACGATGAACACGGTGAGCCTTTCCTTCATGGCCCGGATGGCCCCCCGCAGCTTCGCGTCTGTGGCAAAGTCCAAGGCAGAAGCGCTGTCATCGAGAATCAGAATCTCCGGCTTTTTCACCAGCGCCCTGGCAATCGTCAGGCGCTGCCGTTGGCCGCCTGAAAGATTTTTCCCTCCCTGGGCGATGTGGACATCCAGCCCATCCTCTTTCTTCTCCACAAATTCCTTTGCCTGGGAAAGCTCCAACGCTTCCCACATCTCGCTGTCCGTCGCGTCCTTTTTACCCCACCTCAGATTGTCCCGTATGCTCCCGCGGAATAATACTGCCTTCTGGGGCACTACCCCTATCTTGCTCCTCAACACTTCAAGCGGATATTCCCTCACATCTACGCCGTCCACCAGCACTTCGCCGCTGCTTACATCGTAGAACCGCGGAATCAGATTTACCAGGGAGGATTTCCCAGAACCAGTCCCTCCGATGATGCCAATGGTCTGCCCCCGCTCTGCGCGGAAATGGATATCAGTCAATGATTCCGCGCCAGCATTCTTATACATAAGAGAGGCATGATCGAATTCCACCGTGCCCCGCTCAGAACCGGCTTCTTCCTTTTTACCGGCGCGGACCCATTCCTCCAGCCTGGGGCTTTCCATGCTGGATCCCGTATCCAGAACGGCGGAGATCCGGTTGGCGCAGGCCAGAGCCTTCGTGATAGTGATGATCAGGTTTGCAAGCTTGATGAGCTCCACCAGTATCTGAGACATATAATTCACAAGTGCCACGACTTCTCCCTGTGTGATGATCCCGTTGTCCACCTGTATAGCACCTGTCCAGATAAGTACCACCACCGCGCCGTTGATAATCACATATGTGACAGGATTCATGAGAGCCGATATCCGCCCCGCAAAAATCTGCATCTTGGTCAGCGATTCGTTCCGCTCAGAAAAACGTGCCCGTTCTTCCTCTTCCTTATTAAATGCCCTCAGCACACGCACCCCGGTCAAGTTCTCCCGGGTGGTCCCCAGCACCTTGTCAAGTCCCGCCTGTACCTTGCGGTACAGCGGGATCGTGGCCAGCATGATGCCGAACACCACCGCCGACAGAAGAGGAATCGTGACCACAAAGACCATGGCCGCTTTCCCATTGATAGTAAACGCCATGAACATGGCCCCAAATACAATGAACGGAGAGCGAAGGAACAGGCGCAGCGTCATATTGACACCCGACTGGGCCTGATTGACATCACTCGTCATCCTGGTGATCATCGTCGATGTCCCGAGCGTATCCATTTCCGTATAAGACAGCCCTTGAATATGAGAAAACAGCGCACGGCGCACCCCTGTGGCAAATCCCACCGCCGCCTTCGCCGCGAAATACTGGGCAGTGACCGAGCTGGCAAGCCCAACGATTCCCAGCCCAACCATGATGAGGCACATACGGATTACATATCCGGAATCCCGGTTGGCGATGCCAGTGTCAATCACCGCCGCCATGACAAGCGGGACCAGCAGCTCAAAGGATGCTTCCAGGAGTTTAAAAAACGGTCCCAAAATGCTCTCCTTTTTATAATCCTTCAGATAAACGAGAAGCTTTTTCATAAGTTCACCTCTGTATTCTTGCATTTTTCTGTTCCCTATACTATCATAAAATTTAATATATGAATATTATTTGTTTTATATAGTTTCCATACTTTATTCGTATGGTTTATCTGAATGGAGGATTAAATGGATTTTAAACAATTGACTTATTTCATTACCGTGGTCAACGAAGGGACTATCTCCGCCGCAGCCAAAAAACTCCACATGACTCAGCCGCCTCTCAGTACTCAGCTCCGTCTTCTGGAAGACGAGGTCGGCTGCCTGCTCTTCGAACGCGGCCCCCGCTCCATCCAGCTGACTGACGCCGGCCGTATGATGTACAGCCGCGCCTCCACTCTGCTCCATATGTCATCCCTGATGAAGGATGAGCTGCAGGAATACAGACATGGCTCCCACGGTACCCTGCGTCTCGGCGTCGTCTCCTCTGTGGGCAGCACGCTTTTCTGTCAATGGTTCCGCGAGTTTCACGAAAGCCATCCTGATATCCGGTTTGAAATATCAGAAGCCGACACGTACCAGCTCCTGGAAAAGCTCCACGGCGGCCTCATTGAACTGGCCATTGTAAGGACGCCTTTTCCAGCAGGTGATTTTTATTGTATCCCTCTTAAGGAAGAACCCATCCTGGCGGCCGGACACCGCAGTTTTTTCGGGCAGATATCCTCCGGCAAGATTACACTTCGTGAATTATCCCGCCTGCCGCTGATCCTCTACCGCCGGTGGGAAGGTATCCTGGAAGAAGCATTTCACTCCGCCGACCTGGAACTGTCACCCTTCTGTAAAAATGATGACGCCAGAACCACCGCGTTCTGGACTGACGCCGGATTGGGTGTCGGAATCCTGCCTGCTTCCGCCATGACCTTGTTCCATCATAAGGATATTATCTGGAAACAGATCGACGATGAGCGCCTTACCTCCAGTATCTCCGTAATCCGAAGCAAAAATGCTTATTTATCGGCCATCGCCCGGATATTCATCGAATACCTGCAGTCCTGGTCGGAGCAGGAATACCTTTGAATACCTTTTAACCAAACTTATTTTTGCAAATCAGAGGAGACAGGAGTAAGTCCGCTTCCCGCACCGAAATAACCTCCAGTTTGTTTTGAAAGCCATTGGAGCGGCCACGGAGGCCCGCTGCCGTAGGCGCGCGGGCCTTGCGGATATCCGATCCTTTTCTGGAATCTAAGAAATGAAATTTGTCCGGTACAGTGCGGCAGGCAGGGCGCCGGCAGAGAGATTCCGGGCCGGCCTAAAGGTGAGCGCCGCAGGGCAGCGGCCGGTGTTCCCCAGACGGAGGAAGACAGAAACGGAAATACCGATTCCGTTTCTGAGCGAACAGGAGACGGGAAATCATAAAGATTTCCTGTCGACATGTGAGCGGTACTGCCGGAGCGGGGATAAAGCGGCCCCTTCATCGCCAGCGAACCGAAATCGCGGCGGTCCGGAACTTCTGCCAGCGCTTAACCGGAACTTGATCGGAGCTAACTATAAATGATTCCAAAAAGTATTTAGTATCATACCCAAGGGCATCCTTAAATCCATGCCCTCCGGGCAGGCGCACTTCGTGCGGCAAGGTATAATCGTAAAAATTAACAAAGCGGGTATGCTCACCGCATACCCGCTTAAATATTTCAGTTATTGTCATCCAAGCACGTCCACCGCGCAGTACGGTGTCGTAAAATACATGGAAGAAATGCCGATTCCATGCGCTTCATCTATGGCATGGACGATCTTTCCGCCTCCGATATAGATTGCCACATGGTAAATACTTCCGCCGCTGGCGTAGAAAATCAGATCGCCAGGTTCTACACTATTGACGGAAACCTGATATCCGTCTCCCGCCTGGGACCTGGAGGTCCTAGAAATGGATACCCCAAAGTGAGCCATGACTCCCTTTGTAAAACCGGAGCAGTCGGTACCATTCGTCAGGCTGGAACCGCCCCATACGTAGGGATTGCCGATAAACTGCTTCGCATAAGCCACCACGGCGCTTCTGGTGGAAGACTGTGCCTCTGCCGCTTCCGCCTTCTTGGCCGCTTCCTCTGCTGCCTGTGCTTCAGCCGCACGCCGCTTCTCTTCTTCAATTTTGGCCTTCTCTTCTTCTAAAGAAATAGCCTTGTCAAACTTCACATAGACATCTACATACTGTTCTGCCACGTATCCGGTGATCGCCTCACCGTTTTCATCGTCTCCCAGGGACAGTTTCACAAAACCGTCCTTCTCTTCCAGAACGGTATAAGTCTCACCGCTGTAAAGCTTGGTGATCACTTCGCTTTCCGTGTTCGGCTCCGTACGCACTCTCAGGCCGCCTTCTTCCACATATCCGAACATCTTTCCGATCTGAATCGCCAAAGCCTCCGCTTCATCACCCGTCACAAAGTAATCTGCTTTGATATAACCGTCCACAGACCCGGAGTGGATCTTGTACCAGGTTCCGTCTTCCGCCTCTACTGTCTCTTCGATCGTAGCCGCGCTGTTATTGTAGATTTTTCCTACTATCTCACCTTCTGTACTGGCGGCGTCGCGGATATTCACATAATCCTCATCATTCCCCACTCGGGAAACGGCCACATCTGCATAAGGAGAAGGCTCTGCAACGGGAACCGTCTCGGGCTCTGCCTCTGTGCCAGGCTGATCCGCTGCGTTCGTCGTGTTCTCCGCCGGCTGGCTCTGAGACGCATCTGATGTATTTTTTATATCCTTAGAATTTTGTCCTTTATCCGTGGATCCCGTATCATTACCGGATGTTCCGGTGGCCACGCTCACTTTAGAAGCCACAGTCAACGCTGCCGCTCCGCCGGCAACCGCGCCTGTCTCTTTGATATCCTGCTTCTCTTCCGTTATATTTGAGGAGGCGGCAGCCGTTGTCTTTGGCGTAACCGTCACCAGGCTTGTCGCACCGGGCATTGCATATGCTGTACTGCCTATAGTCATGGCAGCGCACAGGCATCCCGCCGCAATCAACTTCCTTGTTCTGCTCATTAAATTCCTCCAAACCGATTCTTATATTACATATTTTCTTCATTTGTTACAAATTTATTACAACTCATGTAACCGATTATAACAATTTGCGGAGAACTTGTCAACCTTTTCCACATATTTTATAACTGTGGCACATATCCATATAAGTTCTCGGCCAGGATATTTTTTAATGATTCCGTGTAAGGCGGATACACAATTCCATATTCTGTAACGATTCCCGTTATCAAATCGTTATCCGTGACGTCAAAGCTGGGATTATAGGTTTTGATTCCCTTCGGCGCCATTCTTTCTTTATACCACATTTCCGTGATTTCTTCGCCAGGTCTTTCTTCTATTACTATGTCGGCCCCAGTCTTCATCTCCATGTCAATGGTGGAGGTCGGCGCACACACATAAAAAGGAACCCCGTACCTCTTCGCCGCAAGAGCTGCCATGGATGTGCCGATCTTGTTGGCCGTATCCCCATTGGCCGCCACTCGGTCACAGCCGACAAAGACTGCATTGACCCAGCCGTTCCGCATTACCGAAGCCGCCATATTATCACAGATCAAGATAACCTCAAGACCCGAATCATGGAGTTCAAAGGCCGTCAGCCGGGCTCCCTGCAGCAGAGGCCTTGTCTCATCGGCAAAGATCCGGAATCCA
Organism: Lientehia hominis; assembly: GCF_021044755.1. GTDB lineage: Bacteria > Bacillota > Clostridia > Lachnospirales > Lachnospiraceae > Lientehia > Lientehia hominis. Next base: position 43,031 of record NZ_JAJNOR010000011.1, on the reverse strand, counting down.
TATCCGCGTTCGGCTCCCAGGTACATCGGAGCCGTCGCCGTTCCGTACCTGACAGCAGCCAGCTTTCCCGCATTGCAGTGAGTCAGAAGTCCGTCCCCCGGCTTCACGAGACTGAGTCCATATTCCCCGATTTGTCTGCACACAGAAACATCCCGGCTGCGAATCTCCTCCGCCTCTTTAAGAAGTGCTTTCTTAATCTCTTCTACCGGCTTATGCTCATTTCTCTTACAGACAGCTTCCATCCGTTTTAAGGCCCACGAAAGGTTTACCGCCGTCGGCCTTGCCGAATTCAAATGATTCTTCACTTTTTGAAATTCTCCGTAAAAGGTTTCGTAATCTCTGCTTCCGATTTCCTTTGCCGCCAGATAAAGCCCAAAGGCCGCGGCAACGCCTATGGCCGGCGCTCCCCGTACCTGCAGCAGATAAATGGCGTTCCAAATTTCCCTCTGTGTCTTCAGTCTCAAGATTTCTGTTTTAAAGGGCAGTTTTGTCTGGTCAATGATGACCAGCTCACTGTTTTCATCGTCCAGAGCCACCGTTTCATACTCCATGATGCTGTGTCCTTTGTTCATCCCCTTTTCCTCCTACCTGTACTGTGAAACAGCTCTTTCTATGGATTCCAGATAATCTTTTCCACATTTAAAAGACGTCCGGTTTTTTACATAATCCTTTGCCAGAGTGAGTATGATCCGCTCCGCTCTCACCCGTTTTCTCTCGTCCGCTATGACCGTGATATCCTTCACATTCGCCATCCCCACGATCCGCCGGATACTTTCCAGACCGGCCGCCGCCGCAGTATCGGACAGCACTGATTCCAGATAATAATCCAGAAATCCTTCGGTCTTCGCCATAAGATCCGCAGCTCTTTCCATAAAAGCTTTTTTGAACTTGAGGATAAATTTATCCACGATCTCCTCAATAGTCTGCAGTACCCATCCGCAGAATTTTTCCCGCTCCCCTTCGTTATCAATAACGGCGTCACCATTGCACCAGGCAAAAAACAGATTGGCGATGATATTTCCCACATCATAGCCCATGGGACCATAAAAGGCGAACTCCGGATCAAAAACAAAGAGATGCTCCTGATTGATAAAGATGGACCCCGTATGCAGATCTCCGTGAATCAACGCCTGGGCGTGATTCATGAAATCAAATTTAAGCTTGGCCGCCTCCAGCCGCAGCTCCTTATCTTCATATATTTCTTTTTCAATAAATTCCGCATTGGGGAGAAAAACATTGTTTCTGTGGTTATAGTCCACATATGGCTCGCTATAGACTAAATTCTCACTGATCTCACACAGATCAGGATTGATAAATTCCCTGACTCTTTCTTTTTTTGCCTTATGATCCATCACCACGTCTGTTGAATTCAGCAGGGAATTGACAAGGAAGTCTGTAATCTGCTCCCCGAACAGGGGATAGATCTCATGATTCATCAGCCCTGTTCTCATCATTGTATGTCCGTCCATATCTTCCATCAGCATCGCACACATGACGCTGTCATATAGATAAACCGCCGGCACCATTCCCGGAGCACTTTGTGCCTGGAGACGCAAAATCCTGGACTCTATCCTCCCTCTGTCAGTGGAAAGCTTCATTTCCCTGGAAATTCTCGTTTCTTCCCCGGCTTGTTTGACAATAATGGAGGTTCCTGTCCTCGCGTCTTTCACCCGGAACACATAATTGAGGTTCCCGTCTCCAATCTCCTGGCAGCTCAAGACCGCCCCTTTCTGGAAAGAAGGAAGTTTTTCCTTCACATATTCGGCTGCATCCTCTACACCCATTAAAAAATAGCTCTCATACTTTGACATTCCCATTTCCTCCTCACGTAAGTTCTTAATTCTGCCTTTAATTTGATTAATAACTTTCAGAATTAATTCCAAAAACATCTTGTATCATCCCATCCCGCACCTCAATAATCCTTTCACTGCATTTTCTCAAAAATTCCATATTTTCGGAAAAAATAAGGACTGTCACTTCTTGTTCCCGGATATCTTCTAAAAGCAGACTGAACTTGTAAAAGTTCTGGGTATCATAGTGGCTTTCTGGTGAAACAAATATCAGAAGCTTAACCCCATAAAACAACCACCTAGCCGTCTGAATACGAACGCTCTGTTCTTTTGTCACCCTCCCTTCCGGCAAACGCCTGCTCTCCCCGTAAAGTTCCAAAAGGTCTCTTCCGTGAATCGCCTTCATCACATTATCATAGAGAAATTTCGTAACACGTTTTCGGGAACGGAATCCTGCCCGTCTGATGCTGACCGGAAGCCGCAGAACAACATTTTGGAATAAGGAACAATTATAAAACAGCATATTTCCCCCATAGGGAATGACCCCCGCCGATAAGTCCGGGATTTTGGACAGCAGAATATCCATAAGCTCCTGTCCGTCGAATACGGATGGATCAAAGACTCCCACTGTTTCGCCTGCCAGCAGGGAAAAACTGAGGTCCTTTATTCGGTATCCTCCCGCCAGATGAGAAACAGAGAACAGCAGCTTCCTCCGCGGCCCCTCTCTTTTTTCCAGACAGCATCCGCCTCTCATCACAGGCTGAGATTGAGATACGCGAAAAGGCCGTTCCGAAAGCTCCATCACCGTCGTTCTGCTCCTCATGACCGTAACGCGGTCCAAAATATCAGGCTTCAGTTCCTGCTCTGTATTCAACGCCAGTAAAACAGCGAACTCCCCTCTTTTTGCCAAATCCTTTACGACTTTTCCCCAAAGTTCCATTTCCTCCTGGGAATAGATCAACGTGATATTTTCCATGTATATTACCCAGGGCTTCTGGATGTAGGCCCGCATCAGCTCGACAATATGCTTCTGCGCCGGAGTAAGCCGGTCAGGGTACCCGTGGGGATCCAATATTTTCTCCACCTCAAACCTCTGAAAGAGTGCCTCTGCCTTCGTATACAGATCACTTTTTTCCAACGGACGGAATAGGGGCTGTCTATGATCCACCAGGTATAAATTTTCTGCCAGAGTCAGAGAGGAAATCAGGCTGCTGTTATATCCGATCACATATATACTCTGACTAAGCAGCTTTTTCACGGCTTTCCCCCCAGCAGCTGTCCCCCCGATATACACAGAGCCGGATCTTAATAGGGCTTTTCCTTTAAACAGATCAAAAAAAGGGCTTTTAACTGGAACGCCTGACATCGAAATCCCATGAACTTCCCCCCGGTAAACGTCCAAATTTATATTGAAATACTCTCCCGCCTCACAGGAAAAACACAAATTCCGAAGCTCCAGCGCTTCTCTATGCGTTTTTTTCATAGCCCGTCACCGAAAAACCGCAGAGACTCTTCCGACAGAACTATGGGCAGCTTGATCTGCACCTCTGTTCCAAGATTTTTCAGGCTGTACACAGTCAATCCGTAGCGGCTTCCGAACATCAGCTGGATTCTTTGGTTGATATTGATGAGACCGATGGATTTTTCTCCGCTGTCCACCTGATAATTCTGTATTTCCCCGGTGCTTTCCAAAAGTCTCCGGCTGTGCTTAATAAGCTCCTCCTCGTCCATTCCTGTCCCATTATCCCTGATAATGATGATCAAATGGACATCTGTACATCTGGCGGAAAGATAAATACTGTTATTTTCTCTGCTCTTATCAAACCCATGATAGATTGCGTTTTCCACAATGGGCTGAAAAACCAGCTTTGGTATAATATAGGACCTAATGGCTTCATCATCCAGACTTTCATCGATCTCAATGGAAAAAGGGACCTTTAATCTGTATTTCATAATATCCGTATAATCTTTAAGGTTGTCCAGTTCCTTCTGTACGGTTGAAAAGTTTCCGTTCTGACTAATGCTGTACCGCAGCATGGAAGACAGCGCCTCGATCACTGAAGTCGTCTGCTGCGCGTTTTCGTCCAGTGCAAGCCCTCTGATGGAATCCAACGTATTGTAGAGAAAATGGGGGCCAATCTGATTCTGCATTGCCGCCAGCTCTGCCTGCTTTTGAAGCAGGGAATAATTTACCTGCTTCTTAGAATTTTCAACAATGTGTTCCAAAAGCCCCGTCACCAACGCCGATATAGGAAGACGTTTTTTCGTATCCGCCTCCATATCATAATGATGGGTCTCTATAAATCCCTTGACAGCCTTTACTGCATGGATCATAGCCAGAATCAGCAAAAAAATACACAGAGTTTCCAGGATTACCAGCACAATTAAGCCCTTCATTTTTCTCCCCTGTCAGCGATGGAACTCGCGGTATTCCGACGGAGTGACGCCTACGTTTTTCAGGAACTGCCTGCGAAAGCTTTTGATATCTTTATAGCCCACCGATACGGCAATCTCCGCGATGCTGTCATCGCTTTGAGAAATTTTCTCCTTTGCTTTTTCGATTCTCACCATTGCGATAGCATCCGTGATATTGGTCTTTGTCTCTTTCTTGTAAAGGATACCCAGATACGCACTGCTGAGATGGACATGGCGGGCAATGCTGTCCAGCGATATCTTCAGGGGATAATTGTTATAAATATATTTATTGATTTCCTGTATCATCTGATTCACCGGCTTCTGCTTATTTTCCAAATAGCCGCGGATGGCTCCGGAAACCTCCTCCAGAAATTTTTCCTCCAATATCTTCAAGGACGGATAATGCCTGATTTCCTGAATAAAAGAATATTCCTCAGGCCCTTTCCTTTCAAAATCAGCATGATGCCGTTTCATGCAGCTAATAAAAAACGTGAAAAATTCATAAAACCAGTCTGTGACCTTATGGGGACTTCTTTCAAATCTGGAATAGGCCTCCCGGAAGACCGATATACACGATTCTCTGATCCCGTCCAAATCTAAAATATCAATATAATGAGATAAATTATACTTTTCCGGTTCCAGCCCTATCTTCTCATCCTCCGGAAGTCCCGCTCTCTCGTTGGCCTCCAGTATCCTGTCCGCGCCCAGCATGATTCTTCCGGCCGCCAGTGCGGTACAGGCGCTGTAAGCCTGTACAAGTCCTTCCACAGAAAAAGGCAGTTCATACTTGGAAATCGTCACGCATATCTCTCTGCGGCGCTTTGCCATCAGTGCAACCAGCTCCCGAAACCGTAAAAGGCGGGATGCGGCCTTGGAACGGTTTGCCCTGGAATAATTTAACAGGAAGATAAACTTTTCCAGATCCGCGTTTTCCAGTACAATCTCCAGATCGCTGCAAATCTCTTCAAATACCCGCCTGAATAATTTTTTGATTTTTTCAAAAGCCGCTTCTGACCTCCCGCAGACGCGGCCCACGTCGTCCAGCTTGAGGATACCCAGTAGGAAGCAGGAATCGGAGAAATGATATGCGTATTTTTCATTGACTTCTGTAAGTGTGCAGGTAATAAAATCCTGATTTTTATATGCCAGCTTTAAAAGAAAATACTCGCGTGCGCTTTTGCTGGAGGGGACTTCCTCAATCTGGAGCAGGTGGGCTCGGATGTCCCGGACTGCCGCTTCCAGGCAATGGTTCAGCTCTTCTCTGTTGACCGGCTTCAGCAGATAATCCTTCACACCATATTTGATAGCATTCTGTGCGTACTCAAAACGCTGATATCCGCTGATCAGGATACAGCGGATATCCGAATATTGTTCTGACAAAAGCCTGGCCAGCTCCAGCCCGTCTTTTCCGTCCTTATCGCCCAGCCGAATGTCTGTGATCACAATATTCGGCATCTGATACTCAATTGCTACCATAGCTTCATCCGCCGACTGACATGGAGTGAGACAGGTCAGGTTCAGTCCCTCCCATTCGATCAGGGACCGGATCAGCTTACAAATATAAATTTCATCATCTACGATCAGTACCTTCAGTTTGATTTTAATGTCCCTCCCATACATCTGTATATTTCGCATACATCTCATCCCAGAAATCCTTATCATCACATGTTAAATCTTTCATCCTGAATGATCTGCCCGAAAGCTCCTTCATCTCGTCCTCCGAAGCCGCTTCCCCGGCAGCGTAAATCTGCATCAGAGCATTTCCGGCAGCGGTTGCATAACGGATGCCTGATTCCAAAGGAAGTCCTGAGCAGGCAGAGATTGTTTCTCCCAAAAGATCACACTGGCATCCGCCGTTAAAAAGCCTGATCCTCTCGAATTTTGTCCCCAGGCCCTCCTCCATTTCCTCAATACAGTTTCGGGCCGCGAGTGCATAGCTGTCAATGAGACAACGGTAGACCTCCTCCGGCCGTTCGGGGACGTACTGTCCGGTCTCCCGGCAATAGTCCTGTACTCTGCTCATCATGTCAGAACTCCTGTGATAAAACACGGGGTCGTTGGGATTGATGGCACATTTCGCCGCAGGAAGCTTCCTGGCCATAGCCTCCAGATCATCAAAGGAATATACATATCCCCTGTCCTGAAAACCCTTCATGCATTGGTTCATGATCCAGAAGCCCTGAACATCCCGATAAGTGGTGTATTTTCCAAAAGCGCACTTTACCGTTCGGAATCCTCCTTCGAACAGCTTGTCATTCACCCTGGGCTGTTCTGTCTCGACACCTGCCAGCATCATGGTTCCCATACTGATAAACATCGTCCTTTCATCCAGACCTGAAACAGCGGGAAGCGCTGCCGGCGTGTCGTGTCCCGTGTCCAGTACCATTTTGATGCTTCTGTCGCCTATGTAATCTCCCACGCCGGGGGCTACATCCCCTATTATACTTCCTGCTGCTTTAAACTCCCGGAAAATATCTGTCCTGAGCCCCAATTTTTGAAGAAGTTCCCTATTATAGGCCGTGGTCTCCAAATTGGTAAATCCCAGAGTGGACGCCATCGTATCATCCATGACAGGACATCCCGAAAGGAAATAAGTAAGGACTCCGGCTGTTCCCAGGAGAAATTTTGTCTTCTCATAAACCGGAGAAAACCTTTTATCCGCCAGAAGCTGGGATGGACCGAGCCCCAGAAAATATATGCTTCCGGTCCCGTAATACAGTTCCTTATGAGACAGAAGGGAAAAGAACTCTTTTTTTGTCTGAATCGTTCTTTCGTCCCTGTGCTGGAACATGTTGGACAAAAGCTGGCCGTTCTCTCCGAACAGCCCATAATCCCCGCCCCAGGTTGTCACGCCGATGGACTCGATGGTCCCTTTGCCGTTCTCCAGCACAAATTCCTTAAACTTGTACATCACCTGATTATAAATGTGCATGATATCCGTATACATACATCCTAAAATTGTCACCGGCTCGTAAAAAAACGGTTTTGAACCTGCAATGCGTATCTTATTGCCGTCATATGCAATATCCACCATCTTTCCATTGCTGGAGCCGCAGTCTACTGCAATAAAATGTTTTTCTGCCGCCATGCCTGGCCTCCTTATAAGAGCGAAAATAGTGAAGAAGTACAAGACTTCTCCACTATTTTCTTTCATATGTGCTGCATCTTTAGTTGTGGATCAAGCCTTACTGATAGGTACCGGCCGCCGTATGGATATCGATCCATTTCTGGAGAGTCTCCTGATCGTCAAGAGTGATGATATCCTTGGGAACCTTCTGAAGCTTATCTGCGGACCGGTCCACACCGCTGCAGAGGTCATACGCGAGCTGTAAGGACATGTCACAGCCGGCTACGATATCTTTGCCGATGGTCATGGTCAGCTTGCCGTCCGCTACGGACTTAACAGCGCCGGCCAGAGCATCTACGGAAATGACCATGGTGCCGTCGAGCCTTCCCTCCTGCTCAAGGACCTGAACAACGCCGAGGCTCATCTCATCGTTCGCGCAGATGACGGCGTCAATCTTGTCATATACCTGGCACCAGTTCTCCATGAGGGCAATCGCCTCATCTCTCTGCCAGTTGGCCGTATTGGTATCCGTTACCGTATAACCGGCGGCTTCCAATTTCTCCTTGCAGTATTTTTCACGGGCATTCGCATGCTGGTTTCCGACCTCTCCCTGCATGAACAGGATTGTAGGATTCTCGATTTTCTTCTCATCCAGCCACTTTACCGCGTACTCGCCGAGAAGCTGGCCGTCGTCCTGAGGATCCGACTCCACCTCATATGCCCAGTCGCAGTCAACCGCCAGGTCATTGATAAAGTGGATGCCTTTCGCTTTACACTCCTCTACAATAGGAAGAATCGCTTCGGGGTCATCTGTCTGGCAGATGATCGCGTCAACGTCCTGTGCGATGAAGTTTTCAAGAACCTCAATCTGCTTATTTGTGTCAAACTCACAATCCACCTGGAGTACTTCAAGTTTTCCTGCCCAGTTCTCCTTGGCCTGTCTCATGTACTCTGAGGCCTCCATGGATGTGAACGCGTCGGAAAGGCCCTTGGCGGCAAAACCGATCTTAAAGGTCTTCCCAGAATCAGCCGCTGCCGTTGTCTCTTTGGACTCCGTCTTTGACTCAGCTGCTTTAGTCGTCTCGGCCGCCTTGGTCGTTTCGGCTGCTTTGGTGGTCCCGCCCGCATCCGCAGCCCCGTCCTTTTTTCCGCCTCCGCAGGCTGCCAGAGACAATACCATGACTGCTGCTAACACCAGTGACAAAAATTTCTTCATACCATTTCCTCCTTTAGGAATTTTTTTATATAAGCGGACACAGACATGAGCCCTGCCGCAAATATCCTTCTGCCGCTAAGCTGTTACCTTGGAATTTTTTCCGCGCATATCGATGATAACAGCCACCACGATCAAAACGCCTTTTAAAATCTGATGGTAATAAGACTGCACGGACAAGAGGTTGAAGATATTGTTGATCATACCCACGATCAGAATGCCGACCAGGGTGCCGAACATCGTGCCTTCGCCTCCGGTGAAGCTTGTGCCGCCAAGCACCGCGCCGGTAATCGCATCAAACTCGTATCCCTCTCCCGCCGTAGGCTGTCCTGTGTTCAGACGGCACATCAGAAGGATTCCGGCCAGACCGCCCATCGCACCCTGGACAATATAGGAAATCATGCGGATCTTATTTACATTGATGCCAGAGGCCACCGCAGCTTCCTCGTTACCGCCGATGGCATAGATATACCGGCCGTACATGGTCTTTTTCAGCAGAATCGTAAAGAATACGAACAGGATCAGCATGATCAATACGGGAATGGGAATTCCGATGATGGAGCCTTTGCCCAAAACCGCAATGTCGCCAATTTGGTAGATTACGTTTCCGCCCGTATACAAGAGAGCGGCGCCCCGAATAGAAGTCATCATCGCCAGAGTCGCCATAAAGGCCGGAACCTTAAATCTTGTGATGATGATCCCATTTACAAATCCGATGATAATTCCCAAAAGAATCGAATATGCGACTGCCAGGAGTCCTGCCAGAACTGCGTTTACCCCCATCTTCGTCGTCAGATCCACATAGGCGACGATTCCGGCGACGCCGGTAAAGGCTGCTACGGACCCGGGCGAGAGGTCGGTCACGCCGGAAATGATCAGCATTGTGATCGGGAACGCGATGATCGCGTAGATTGCCGTCTGTCGCAGAATATTGACAAGATTGCTGACCTTTAAAAAGGCCGGACTCGCAAAGGAGCTGATGGCAAAAATCGCGATAAACAGAATATAAATCATATATTTTTTAAATATCGTCTGAATAATATGCGTTTTTTTATTAGCTTTCATATCGACTGTCTTGTTCATCTTATCCTCCTACCTCGCATTTGCCTTCCTCAGTTCCTCCACATTGGCAGATGCAAATTCCATGATATATTCCTGGTTGATTTCCTCTCCGCTCACCTCTCCAGACAGATAGTGTTCACGCATAACGATCACTCTGTCACACATGCCGATGACTTCCGGAAGCTCTGAAGAGATCATGATGATTGCCATCCCTTTGGAGGCCAGCTCCGTCATGATCTTGTAGATCTCATATTTTGCTCCGACATCGATACCCCTGGTCGGTTCATCCAAAATAAATACCTTGGGGTTTGCCAGAATCCATTTTGCCAGCACAACCTTCTGCTGGTTGCCGCCGGACAGCGCGCTGGCCCTTGTGTGCATACTGGGCGCCTTTACACCCAGCTCATCGAATACCTCCTTCTCCTTCTCCCGTTCCCTTTTATCGCTTAAAAGGAATCCGCTTTTTCCAAGGAACTGCTTTAAATTGGGAAGTCCGATGTTCTCACCGATGGTCGCCTTGAGTACCAGTCCGTAACGCTTCCTGTCTTCAGTGGCCATCATGATGCCGTGCTTCATCGCGTCGGAGGTGTTTTTAATGGCAATTCTTTTTCCTTCGAGATAGACCTCTCCTGAATGAATGGGATCCAGGCCGAAGAGAGCTCTTGCGATCTCCGTCCTTCCCGCACCCATCAGACCCGCCAAGCCCAGAATCTCTCCGGCGTGAAGCTTAAAGCTTATATTCTCAAACCGTTTATGTCCAGTGAGGTTCTTCACCTCTAAAACAACCTTGTCCGTCACCTTGTGCTTCTTTTCGGGATAAATGTTGTTTAATTCACGTCCGACCATCATCTTGATGATATCGCCCCTGGAAACATCTTTAACATCCTTTGTGTCTATGTACTGGCCGTCACGCAGAATCGTCACCTTATCTCCAATCTCAAACATTTCCTCCAGGCGGTGGGATATATATATAATACCTACGCCTTCCGCTTTCAGCCTCTTAATACATTGAAAGAGTACCTTTACCTCCGCATCGGTAATAGCCGAGGTCGGCTCATCCATGATGATGATCCTTGCATTCTGAGACACAGACTTCGCGATTTCGATCATCTGCATCTGGGATACCGTCAGATTCCGCACCAGCATATGCGGATCATAAGTAAGCCCCTGGGCCTCTAAGATTGCCTTTGCCTCTTTATAAATTCTCCTGTCATCGATCAGCATGTTTCCCCGTCCCAAAGGCTCACGGCCTAAAAACAGGTTTTCTGCGATCGTCATGGTAGGAACCTGGTTCAGTTCCTGATGGATCGTTGCAATCCCATACTTCAACGCATCATGGGGATCCTTCAGACTTACCTTTTTGCCCTCTATGACAATTTCGCCTTCATAATCTGTATGAAGTCCGCATAGGATCTTTATCAAGGTTGATTTTCCCGCACCGTTTTCGCCTACCAGAATATGGACTTCTCCCTTTTCCACCTTCAGATTGACATGATCCAGCGCCCGGACGCCTGGAAAAGATTTAGAAATGTTTTTCATTTCCAATAACGCTGTCCGTTCCATCATTTTGCCTCCCTCCAACCATTTTCTGGTTATTCTTATGTATAACTCAACCATATTTTTTTAAAAATATAAATAGTTTTTGGTCATATTCACTCAACAGCACCCCCTGCATATTGGAATCACCCCCTCCCGAAGAATAAAAAAACCGCTGGCTTATGATTGCCAGCGGCTTTGTCTCTATTCTCATTATTCTATTATTTTAGTCTCGCCACAACTGCGTCGGCAGTTTTTTCCACCAGCTTCTCCATCCATGCACAGTCAGGATCGAAAGCGTCCAGTGAAACCGCCGGTTCCTGGTTTGCGGTCATTTCAGGCGCATTTACCAGTCTTCTGGGATTGATCACCAGATCGTGGGTATCCGCTAAAAGCTTGATCTGTTCCATGGAAATAGGACGGTAGTCTGCCTTTACGACAAATTTATGGAGCAGGGCCAGCTTCGCATAGGCCTCCGCGTCCTCAAGTATGTACCAAGCCTCGATAGGATTCTTTCCCCAGGAAATAGGGCCATGGTTTGCGAGCATGACCACATTGAAATCCCTGCAGTAGGGTGCGACGGAAGCCGCCAGGTCCTCAGAGCCGGGATTCTGATAAGGGGCAACGGGAATCCTGCCGGAAATCGCCGCCGTAGCCGGTGTCAGGGACATATCCAGTTCCATTCCCAGGTTTGCGAACAGGTTCAGGAAGGTCGGATGGGCGTGTGCCGTGGACATCACCTCATTGTTCTCTTTATAGATTCTCAGGTGCATCGGCAGCTCCGAAGTCGCCTTCCAGGTTCCCTCCAGAATGTTGCCGTCAAAATCCACCTTTAAAAGCATATCCGGCTTCAGATCGCCTTTGCTCACGCCCGTCGGCGTCGCAATGACTGTATTGTCGCCCACTCTGATCGTAATGTTGCCGTCATTGGCCGATACAAAGCCTCTCTGATACATTTTCTGACCAATGCTGCAGATCATCTCTTTTGCTTCCTGCTCGGAAATATAATTCATTGTTCACACTCCTTTTCTGTATAAAATGCCGTCCCAATACCGCCATCTGTAATTCACCATAATTGTAATATGGCGCCTATTCTTCCACAAGGCGGCGGCCCCAACAGAAAAGGGGTGTGAATCTAACAAAAGCAGGACTACAGGCTTACTTCCACCTTGTCCAGATGCCAGATTTCATCAATATACTGGCGGACCGTCCTGTCAGAACTGAATTTTCCGGAATTTGCAACGTTCAGAATAGCAGCTTCCGCCCACCATGCCTCGTCCCTATATGCCTTATCTACCTGCCACTGCGCCTCATCGTAGGCGCGGAAATCCTTCAGATTAAAGTAGGTATCGGCTTTATCGGTACTCCGGGTATTGAGCAGGGAATTATAAATGTCCCGGAAAAGCTCAGGATTCTCCGGTGCATAGGAACCATTGATCAGCTGCATCAGCACGCGCCGGATGTCCTGGTCATTATTGAAGATATCCATGGGATTATAATCGTTATTGGTCTCGCAGGCAATGACTTCATCAGCAGACATGCCGAAAATAAAAGCATTTTCCCTTCCGACTTCTTCCACGATCTCCACATTGGCGCCGTCCATGGTGCCTATGGTCAGCGCGCCGTTCAGCATCAGCTTCATATTGCTCGTGCCGGAACCCTCACGGCTTGCCGTGGAGATCTGCTCGCTCAGATCGGCGGCCGCATAAATTAATTCTGCGTTGGATACCCTATAGTCTTCAATGAACACCACCTTGATCTTCCCTTTAATGGAAGGGTCATTGTTGATGACATCGGCAACGGAATTGATCAGCTTGATCGTCAGCTTCGCGATCCGGTAGCCGGCCGCTGCTTTCGCGCCGAAAATGAAGGTTCTGGGCACCATGTCCATATCCGGGTCATCCTTCAGCATATTGTATAGATACATGACATGCAGAATATTCAAGAGCTGTCTCTTATACTCATGGAGACGCTTTACCTGCACATCGAACAGAGAGCGGGGATCCACGTCAATCCCGTTGTTTTCCTTGATATACCGGACAAGGCGCAGTTTATTCTGGTACTTGATATTTCTGAATTCCTGCTGACACTTCTCATCGCCGGCAAAAAGGGCCAGTTTTTTGATATAGGGCAGGTCGGTAATCCACTCATCGCCAATCTTACCGGTCACCCAGTCCGCGAGAAGCTCATTTCCGTGGAGCAGAAAACGCCTCTGGGTGATTCCGTTTGTCTTATTATTGAATTTCCAGGGCATCATACCATAAAAATCCTTCAGCACCCGCTTTTTCAGGATCTCTGTATGGAGCGCCGCGACGCCGTTTACAGAAAAACTTCCGACAACCGCCAGATTTGCCATTTTCACCTGTCCGTCATAGATGATGGACATACTGCGTACCTTATCTTCGCCGCCGGGATAAATGCGTCGGACTTCCTCCACGAAACGCCTGTTGATCTCCTCCACGATCTGGTAGATCCTGGGGAGCAGACGGGAAAACAATTCAATGGGCCATTTCTCCAGAGCTTCAGCCATGACTGTGTGATTCGTATAGGCACAGCACTTCGTCACCACAGCCCAGGCATCGTCCCAGGAAAAGCCCTCCTCATCGATCAAAATACGCATGAGCTCCGGAATCGCCACAGTCGGATGGGTATCGTTGAGCTGAAACACCACCTTATCCGGAAGCTTATGCAGATCAGAATGTTTCGCCTTATATTTTCCGACCGCCCTCTGAATACTGGCGGAAATAAAGAAATACTGCTGTTTTAGGCGGAGCTCCTTGCCAGCGTAGTGATTATCATTGGGATAAAGCACCTCCACAATGGTCTTTGCCAGATTCTCCTGCTCTACGGCGTTATTGTATTCCCCTTTGTCAAAGGCATCCAGATTAAACGTATCGACCGGCTCAGCATCCCACACCATGAGCGTGTTCACGACATTGTTGCCGTAACCCACGACAGGCAGGTCATATGGCACAGCGCGGACAGACTGATAATTTTCCTGAATAAAATGATTTCTGCCGCTGCTGTCGCACTCGACCCGGACGTTTCCGCCGAATTTAATAAGAGCCGCATATTCTTCTCTGCGTACTTCAAAAGGATTCCCGTCCTTCAGCCAATTATCGGGAATCTCGACCTGATAGCCGTTTTCTATTTTCTGCTTGAATAGTCCATACTTATATCGGATTCCGCAGCCGTAGGCCGGGTATCCCATAGAAGCCAGAGAATCCAGAAAACAGGCGGCAAGGCGTCCCAAGCCGCCGTTTCCGAGGGCATAATCCGACTCCTGATCCTCGATCACATTGAGGTCAAACCCCAATTCGTCCAGAACCTCACGGATCTCTTTTACGGCACGGATATTAATGATGTTGTTTCCGAGAGCGCGGCCCATCAGAAATTCCATGGACAGATAATAAAGCGTCTTTGCGTCCTGCTTTTCGTACTCTCTGTGGGTCGCGATCCATTCATCGATGATCACGTCCTTTACCGCATAGGCCACAGCCTGAAAAACCTGTTTGGGCGAAGCCTCTTCGATGGTCCTGCGATAAAGCTTTTTCACATTGCCGGCCACTTCTTGTTTGAACTGTTTTTTGTTGAACTGATAACCAGACATGATTACCTCCTTCTGTTTTGGTTATGATCTCGCAAAAAACATAAAACATTTGTGTTTTATGTCTCAAATAAATTACAGACGGCGATATTTGAGACATGGCATGTTGATTCATTCTACCACGGAATATCAAAACGAACAAGCCGGGATTTTTGAGCAGCCAAATCCCATGAAACAGCAAAGCGGCTCCTTCCGGAGCCGCCTGCCATACCTTTTCTGTTATCGTTATCTTTGTACTCTTCCGCTTCCTCCGTCTTTCATAAGACTGTTTACCTCTTCCACACTCACCCGGTTAAAATCGCCCTGTATGGAATGTTTCAGGCAGGAAGCCGCCGCCGCAAATTCGATCGCGGACTGGCTGTCCATTCCCCTGCGGATGGCATAAATCAGGCCGCCGCCGAAGGAGTCGCCGCCACCTACTCTATCCCATATATGAATATCATAGGTTTTGGAAAAATAATATCCGCCATCACTGTAAAGCATTGCCGCCCATCTGTTGTCGTTGGCAGAAAGGGAAGTCCGGAGAGTAACCGCTACCTGTTTACAGCCATACCTTTCACTGATCTCCGAAGCAACTGCCTTATAGCCCTCATAGGAAAGCTTCCCGCTGTCCACATCGGTATCCTTGGCGGAAATTCCGAGGACTTTTTCGGCATCCTCCTCGTTGGCAATGCAGACGTCCACGTAAGACGCCAGCTTTGTCATGGTTTCAAAAGCCTCTTCCGTGGTCCACAGTTTTTTTCTGTAATTCAGATCGCAGCTTATCGTTATCCCACGCTCCCTGGCCGCCATGCAGGCATCCAGACAGACGGCGTGCATTTCCGGTGTCAGGGCCGGCGTGATTCCCGTAAAGTGGAACCACTCTGTTCCCTCAAATATTTCATCCCAGTGGAAATCCTCCTGCTTCACCATGGAGATGGAAGAATACTTCCTGTCATATATGACCTTGGACGGCCTCTGAGACTGACCCTTTTCTGCATAATAAATACCCACTCTCTCCCCCTGACGGAGGATCTTTGTCGTATCCACTCCGAAATAACGCAGGGAATTAACCGCCGCCTGGCCAATATCATCTTCGGGTAGAGCTGTCAGGAATGCTACATCTTCACCGAAATTGGCAAGGGAGACCGCCACATTAGCCTCACCTCCACCAAAGGTCGCCTCAAGCTCCGGACTCTGTAAAAATCTCTGGCCATCCGGGGGCGCCAGTCTCAACATGATCTCACCAAAAGTAATTATTTTTGCCATTTCCATTCCCTCCACTTCTCTATGCCTTCGCTAAATGAATCGCAAAACCTCCAATCTCGTCTGTAAAGTAGATTGCCGTCAGGCCGCCATCATCCCCATATTTGGCGGAAGCTTCATCGAAAGTGGTACCCCTCTCCCGGAAATAGCGGATCGCCCGGTCCAGACAGGGTGTGGTGAACCCAATATGACCATTGGCTCCGAGGCAGCTCTTCTTCATTACCTCAACACAGGAATCCACAAAAATAGAACTGTTTCCTTCCTTCCCTCTGTCAAGGCAGAGAAGCTCTGTAAGCGCGCCCACGGTCCTTCCGGCATTCTCTGCATCAGGTGTATTGATTCCCACATGGGCCAGTTTAAGACCCAGCATGGTCCGAACGGATTTTTTACAAAGGGATGTAACCTCCGACCATTCCTGATCAGCCAGATGCCCGCCCAGCATAAAAGAACCGCCGCAGGCAATAACTCTTTCTACTGCGTAATATCCTGCAATGTTATTTAAATTCAGGCCGCCGGTAGGCATAAAGTTAATTCCCTTATAGGGGCCGCAGAGGGCCTTAATGGCGGCAGGACCGCCGGAGGCCTCGGCCGGAAAAAATTTTACGATCTTAATTCCCAGTTCCATGGCCTGTTCGATCTCACTGGGAGTTGCGACGCCGGGGAACACGTCCACGCCCTTTTCCTGACAGAATTTTACAATCTGCGGATTCAGGCCTGGCGCGACGATGAATTGAGCTCCTGCCTCCACTGCCTTTTCGGCCTGCGCTTCGGTGAGAACCGTGCCGGCGCCTGCCAGAACATCGGGAAAATGCTCCCTCACATACCGGATATAACCGTCCGCCCCTTCCATTCGAAAGGTGATCTCCATGGCCGGCACTCCTCCGGCAGTCAGCGCCTTCGCCAGCCCTTCACACTCTTCATCGCTTGTCAGCTTGGAAATTACCGGCATAATGCTGATAGCCGCCACTCGTTCTGCAACAGTACCCATTATTTTATCCCTCCTACATAGGATTTGATTCTGCCAAATCCCTTAACGATATTTTCATCGGAGGTCGCATAAGTGAGGCGGATAAAGCCTTCACCGCACTCTCCAAAGCCTGAGCCGGGTACTGTGACTACGCCCGTCTTTTTCAGCAGATCCATGCAGAGCCCCCGGGAATCAAGCCCTGTCTTATTACAGAGCTCCCTGGCATTTACAAAGGCATAAAAAGCGCCCTGAGGCCTCCTGACGGAAAGGCCGGGAGTTTCTTCTATAAGAGAACAGATCAGATTTCGGCGTCTTAAATAGCTGGCCCGCATTTTCTCGATCTCCGGCTGACAATGGTACAGGCCGTAAGCCGCAGCCAGCTGACTTGGCGCCGGCAGACAGGATGCGCCGTTTTCATGGAGCTTCGTCATATTCCGGATGATTTCCGGCTCTGCGACAGCATACCCCAAACGCCACCCCGTCATGGCAAACATTTTGGAAAATCCGCTTATGTAAACAGTTTTTTCCATCATACCTTCGAAAGAGGTGATGCTGGTGTAAGGCTCGCTGCTGTAAACAAGGCGGCTGTAAATTTCATCGGCAATGACATAAATATCTCTGTTCCGGAGTACATCGGCAATTGCTCTTAAGGTATCTCTGTCAATTACGGCGCCGGTGGGATTGGAGGGGGAATTTAAAATAATTGCCTTCGTTTTGTCCGTGACCGCCGCTTTGATGTCGTCGGGATCCGGGATAAAATTATTTTCCTCTCTGGCAGAAACTGTTTTCATCACACCGCCGCACATTCCAATCTGACCGAAATAGTTGGGCCATGCGGGCGTGATCACGATAACCTCCTCACCCGGATTCACCAAGGTAAACAATGCCGTCTGAATGGCCTCTGTCGCTCCGCAGGAAACCATGATCTGATTATCAGGATCAGGTTTTAAATCATCCGCATGGTATTCGGCAATGGCCTGACGGAGTTCGGGAATTCCGCTGTTGGGCGTATAATGGGTCATACCCTTTTTCCAACACCGGCACGCCTCCTCAATAATAGGCATGGGAGTAATAAAATCCGGCTCACCGACAGTAAAACTGATAGTATCTTCCAGCTTTAAAGCCTCATTAAACATTTCCCGGATAATGGAGCCGCCTAGATTCTGAGCTAATCTCGATAATTCCATAATATTTTCCTCACTGTCTTTTATGCGCCCAGGTAAGCTGCTTTCACACGCTCATCGTTGAGAAGCTCCTGGGATGAACCCTGCATTGTTATTTTTCCTGTTTCCAATACATACGCATGGGAAGCCGTGTTGAGCGCCAGGAAAGCATTCTGCTCGATCAAGAGAATGCTGGTCCCCTCGGCGTTGATTTTTTTAATGATTTCAAAAATCTCTTCGACTATGATCGGCGCGAGACCCATGGAAGGCTCATCCAGCATCAAAAGCTTTCCCTCCGTCATCAGAGCGCGCCCCAAGGCCAGCATCTGCTGTTCGCCTCCGGATAATGTCCCCGCCTGCTGCTTTTCTCTTTCCTTTAACCTCGGAAAAATATCAAAAATCTTTTCCATCTCCGCCGAAATCTCTGCCTTGTTTTTTATTAAGTTGGCGCCCATTCTTAAGTTCTCTGTGACCGTCAGGCCCGGAAACACACGCCGCCCCTCGGGAACATGGGCGATACCCTGTTCCACGATCTTATGGGCTTTCAGTTTCGTGAGTTCCGTTCCCTCAAGCAGGATCGAGCCGCTTTTTGCCCTCTCCAGTCCGGAGATCGTACGCAGAATCGTGGATTTTCCCGCTCCGTTGGATCCAATCAGAGCTACGATCTCGCCTTTGTCCAGCTTAAAAGAAACTCCCTGAACAGCCTTGATCGCCCCATAGGACACATGTAAATCATTGACTTCAAGCATTGCCATTTTTTGCATAACCTCCTCCCAGGTAAGCCTCGATGACCTTCGGGTCATTCTGTACCTCAGCGGGTGTTCCTTCTGCGATAGTTTTTCCGAAATCGAGAACCTTGATCCTATCTGCTATGGGCATTACAAAGTTCATATGATGCTCGATCAAAATGATCGTAATTCCAAAATCTCCCCGAATCTGCGGCACCAGTCTCGCCATATCCTCCAGTTCCGACGTGATCATACCTGCGACAGGCTCGTCAAGAAGCAGAATCTTTGGCTCCGTCATAAGGGCACGCGCAATCTCCAGGCGGCGTTGGTCACCGTAAGGAAGATTCTTTGCCAGAAAATCCGCTTTATCAGCCAAACCCATTCTCTCCAGAAGTTCCATGACCTTCCGGTCCAGAGCCCGCTCACTCTTCTTCATGGACGATGTCCTCAAAAAGCATTTTGCCAGATTCTGATCATTATGTAAGGTATGTGCCACTTTGACGTTATCGGCCACAGTCGCATTGGAAAAAAGCCGGATGTTTTGGAATGTACGGGCGATGCCCTTTCTCGCGAACTGATATGGCTTCAGGCCTATAATTTCTTCCCCATCCAGCGCGATCGTTCCCTTTGTCGGTTTATAGATACCTGTCAGCATATTAAAAATCGTAGTTTTTCCCGCGCCGTTGGGGCCTATTACTGCAATCAGCTCACCCTCCTCCACAGACAGGTTAAAATTATCTACGGCACAAAGACCGCCGAACATAATGGAAAGGTCTTTTACCTCCAGTAAACTCATGGCTGTTCCCCCTTTCCTTCTGTTTTCTTCCCTCCGAACACCGGCTCTTCATAGAGAGAGCTTCTTTTGATCTTCATAAAAGGCAGCTCCCAGCCTCCGCAGATGCCTTCGGAACGGTATAGCATGACAATAACTAAAATTACTGCGTAGACCACCAGACGCCAGTCGGACAGAAACCGCAGAAACTCGGGAAGTATTGTCAAGAGCGTTGCACCCACTACAGATCCAGTCAGAGAACCGGAACCGCCCGCGTACAGATAGACCAGGAAATCAGCACTCTTCGTAAAGCTGAAGTTATCCGGCTGAATAAAGGTAATAACATGTGCATAAAGTCCTCCGGCTACACCTGCCACAAAAGCTGCGATACAGAAAGCGGTCATTTTATACCTGGTGGTATTGATTCCCATAGCGTCGGCCGCCACCTCATTGTCACGAATGGAGATAAAGGCCCGCCCATAGGGAGAGTAGATCAGGTTCCTAAAAAGGAAAAGGGTCAGGGCCATGAAGAACAGAATCCATCCCAGATTTGCATAGCCGGGAATTCCGATCATGCCCCGGGCTCCTCCAATAGGCTTAACAAGGCGGAGAAGAGCACGCACAATTTCGCCAAAAGCCAAAGTAACGATCGCCAGATAGTCCCCTTTTAGTTTCAAAGAAGGCAGACCAATCAGCACACCTGCCAGCATCGCTACAATACCGCCCATGATAAGACCCAGAAGAAACACAAGAATCTGAAGGGGAGGCGACGCAACGTTACCGAACACCATAGTCGTGATCACAGCCGCACCATATGCTCCCAGGGACATAAAACCTGCATGGCCAATACAAAACTGGCCTGTAAATCCATTTACCAGATTCAGACTGGCGGTCATCATTATATTGATTCCTGCGAACATCAGTATCTGGTTATAGTAGCCGTTCATGATTCCGACGGAGCGGAGCACCGTCACAAAAACGTAGATAAGCACCACGATCGCGGCGGGGTAGATTGTCTTAATTACTCTTTTTACATTCATCCGATACCCCTCCTATACCTTCTCAACTACCAGCTTGCCCATGATGCCGGCAGGCCTTACCAATAGAATGACGATCAGAATAATAAAACCGACGGCATAACCGAAGGTGGAGTTGATTGCCGTTGCGAAAATCTGTGCAATGCCGAGTATAAAACCTCCCAGCATGGCGCCGCGGATATCCCCAATACCGCCTAACACGGCAGACACGAAGGACATATTTCCCAGCCAGGAGCCCATATATACGTCAACCTGTGGATATGCGCTCGCGTAGCAGATTCCGGACACGGCAGCCAGAGCACCGCCGATAAAAAAAGTTATGGAGATCACTCGATTAATATTAATCCCCATGAGAGAAGCAGCATCCTTATCCATGCTGACTGCTCTCATCTGACTGCCGATCTTAGTCCTGTTGACCACCAGATAAAGAAGCAGCATCGTGATGACGGCAAGAAGAATCATAATTATCTGAGTCGTCGTAATAGTCGCCCCGAAAACGTTAAGGCTCTTTCCCCGGAACAGAGTCGGAAAAGACCTGGGGTTAGGGCCGATGAACGGCAGAGCCCTTGGAAAGTTTTCAAGGAACATCGACACGCCTACAGCTGTGATCAGAGCTATCATTCGGGGCTTGTTTCTCAACGGCCTGTATGCAATGGCTTCCACACCGGTAGCAATGGCCCCTGTCCCCACCATGGCAACAATAATAATGATACCGACGATCAGCATCGGAAAGGCGCTGTTGACTTGGAAGCCTTCAAAGGCCCGCGCGATAAAGTATGTACCCAGAGCGCCGATCATCAGGAAATCACCATGGGCGAAGTTGATCATACCGACGATACCGTATACCATGGTATAACCCAGAGCCAGAAGCGCATACACGCTGCCCAGCTGCAGGCCATAAATTAAATACTGAAAAAAATATGCCACAAAAAACTCCTCCTATCTGTCAAGGGAAGTATGTACCTTACTTAATAATGGAATGTCCCGACGGCGTCCTTCGCCGCCGAAACATTCCATTTCAGGTCACATCTCACTGATTACCGCCAGCCTCCGCATCAGTCGGGATTAATGGTAGATACGTAATGGGAAACACCGTCGGCGTCATACTGCATAACAACACCGCCTTTGATGGGGTTCCTGTCCTCAGCCATCGTCATACTGCCGGAAGGAAGCTCCAGTCCCTCAATACCCGCCAATGCGTCACGAACACCCTCACGAGAGAGCTCTTCAGCGTTCTGCAATGCATAGATAACCATCTGGGTAGCCTCGTAAGCCAGCTCTGCATTGGAATTTGGAGTTTCGTCTTTGAATTTTTCTGTATACTTTTCTACAAAAGTCTTTGCTGCATCTGAAGTAGATTCTGCGGAAAAAGCTGATACATATGCAACCCCTTCAATTGCCGCGCCTGCAACCTCACCAACCTCAGGAGTATCTGCAGAATCACCGCACACGATAGGACAATTAATGCCCGCTGTTCGTGCCTGCTGGATCTGGAGGCCGAGCTCACCCAAAAGGTTCGGGAAGAAACAGCACTCTGCACCGGAAGCCGCAAGCTTTGTGAGCTGTACATTGTAATCCTTGACATCAGAACCGGAATACTCTTCCTGTGCTACGACCGTACCGCCAAGAGCCTCATAGGACTCGATGAAAGCATCCGTTAATCCGGTCGGATAAGCATCTGCGTTGTTGAGCATGATACAGGCTGTCTTATATCCGGAATCCCAGACATACTGGGCTGCCATTTTACCTTGAAAAGGATCGATAAAGCACGCGCGGAAAATATAATCACCGACCTCAGTAACCGCGGTATTAGTCGCAAAAGTGGTGACGACCGGGCAGCCTGCTTTCTGAGCGATAGGACCTCCGGCCAGAGCACATTTGGACATATCCGGCCCAACAATGGCAATAACCTTTTCTTCTTCGATCAGCTTCTGAAATACATTTGTTGTCTTTTCTTCGGAAGCTTCGTTGTCCATGTAAATAAATTCAATATTGTATTCCTTTCCGCCAATCTCAATCTTGCCCCCTAGTTCATCCTCGACTACCTCCACACCGTGAGTAATGTACTTACCGGCAAGAGCAGAGTTCCCGGAAATCGGGCAGACAACACCAATCTTAATGGTATCCCCGATCACACCGACGCTTGTTTCTTTCTTGCCCCCACAGGCCGTCACACCAAGGGCCATTGCAAGAACCATAAATAATGCCAGAAACCGTTTACAGATGCTTTTTCTCATACAAATTCCTCCTTTTTTCCATTTTCTCAAAAGACGCCTTTATGTTCCATATTATGAAACGGCATTCCTTTTTTATGCCTTTAGTATAAGCCTTGTTTATTGAAAATGTCAATATCTTTTACATTGTCGACATAGTTTTGTGTATTAAGCACAATTTTCCCTGATGTTTTTGTTAATTCTTTATTTTATCAAGATTTAGACAGGCTTTTCAAGAATCTTTGCGGGCTAACCTGTTGAATTTTTACTGGTTTTGTACTATAATTTTATTGATTTTGCTTTTTTTATAAAATGAAAATGGAGTTGATAAACAGATGAGCGTACAGGTTTTAAACCGCGCCCTGGACTTAATAGAACTGCTGGCAACCTCAGAAAACGGCCTCAGCATCGCAGAACTATCTATGTCCACCGGGCTTCCCAAAAGCACGATTCACCGGATCCTTTCTTCTTATACCGAACGTCACTATGTGGAAAAAGATGAAGAAACCAGTATCTATTCTCTTGGCTACAAATTCGTAGAAATTGCAAGTGTTTATCTGAACAAGATTGTTCTGAAAACCGAGGCAATGCCGATCATGCACGAACTGGCTTCCACCTTTGAGGCCACTTCTTACCTGGGGGTTTTGGAAAGCAACGAAGTCATGTACCTGGAAAAAGTCGAACAGTTCAATAACCTGCGCCTCTATACCCAAATCGGAAAAAGGGAACCTCTTCATTGTACCGGCCTCGGCAAGGTATTAATGGCTTTTCTTCCCGATGAGCAGTTCGAGCATATCGCGAAGCAGCTTGAATATACTCCTCTCACTCCCAATACCATTACCAATTATGACGACTACAAAAAGGCGGTGCAGATAGTTCGAAAAAACGGATATGCCATTGACCACGGGGAACATGTAATCACTACCGACTGCCTTGCCGTTCCCATATACGATTATACGGGGACAGTTATGGCTGCCATGAGCATCTCCGGAAGGAACCTTTTTGAATCCCATCCGGTGCAGCAGCTCTTAGGACCGATGCTGGACGCTTCTTCCCAGCTTTCCCAAAGAATGGGCTACACAAAACAATAACAGCCGTCTGCACGGCTGCGGAGTTCGGGAGGTGACTGGCCATGCCTTTGTTCTCATGGCGCCAATCCACTATCGGCATTATCTGTTTCAGAAGGATATGTTTCGTGAACTTTCCATTCAGTTTACGAGAGTTGATCGAATGAAAGATTTTAAGATCGCGGACTGGGATTTTGTCCGCACCGTCGTCGGAACAGCCATCTGTCTGGCCGGCAGTGCCTCTGAATATGCTGCCGGAATCAGGTTATCTGTTGACAGGTGGCTGACTTGGAAGATAAAATAGAAAAAAAGGAGGTACCTTATGTCTACTGCATTTTTGGATTCCTTTCAGCTGGTCATTGCCGTTTACTTGTTTTACATTGCCTTTAAAGGCAAAGGACAGATGTACCGCTTCGGCAACCTTAGCGAAGAACAGCAGGCAAGGGTACACAAGCCACTGCGTATTCTTTATACCGTGGGTGGGTTCATCGCCCTTTCTGAATTCGGCATCTGTGCCCTTCAAAGTCAAATGTTTACACGGAGTGCCGGCGAGGGCGGCTCCGTCACTATTATCCAGAACTTCACAGTCAAGGGGCTTGAGTTTATCAGCTATCCGTTTTTGTCCGCTCTGAGCACTATACTGAGTCTGCTTGTTTTCGGGCTCCTTATCGGCGTCGTGATTTGTCTGATAAGAATGGGGCGCCGCAACGCTTCTTAATAAGTTTATGCTATATCAATAAAACGCCGAAGCAGGGATGGCAGATTTTAATCCCGCTTCGGCGTCATTCTTTCTTTACATCAGAACCTTTGTAAATTCTTTCTCATCCAGCAGTCTGTTCATGTTCTCCGCCTCTTCAGTATCTAAGGGCTGGAGAGGCGCTCTCATGAAATCATACTCCAGGACACCCCGATGTTTCAGCACCGCCTTAAATCTGGCTTTATCAAAATTGCGGCACATAATATTATTCAGCATGTTAGTTCTGGACTGAAGGGACATCGCCTTCTTAGCGTCCCCTTCCTTAACGGCATTCCAAATCGCCACATAATGTTCCGGAATCGCCTGTGCGTTTCCGGACACAATTCCATCGGCTCCCGCCAGGGCAGTCATGGCAAACATATTGTCACAGCCGCTGAATACAGAAAAATCACCACCGCGGATTTCCATGAATTTCTGGAGGCGGATCATATCGTTAAAACTGTATTTAAGGCCGACCACATTGGGACACGCTTCTGCAACGCGGACAGCCAGCTCGGGAGTAATGTCATTTACAGAGCACTGAGGAATCCCATACATATAAACGGAACAATCTGCGGGAACACTGTCGGCAATGGTCTTATAATAAATAAACAGCTCATCGTCACTGAGGCCAAAATAGGAAGGTGTCACAATCGCAATTCCATCGGCTCCCACAGAAACAGCATGAGCCGCCAGTTCCAGCGTATCCCGCAGGTTCATCGCTCCTGCCTGAATAAATACAGGAACCCGGCCCGCCGCTTGTTTTACAACAGTTTCAGCGAGGATTTTTCTCTCCTCTACATTCATAAGAAGCATCTCGCCAGTGCTTCCGGCTGGATACAGACAGTGGACTCCCTTATCAATCAAAAAATCCGTCAGTCTTTTTAATCCCTCAACATCCACCTCATCCTCGGGAGTAAAAGGTGTTACAATAGGAACTACTACACCGTATAACTTTTTCATTTTTTTCTCCTTTATACTATGTTATTTATCTCTCCGGAGCTAAAGGCACAGCCTACAGATGCGTATCTCTGCATAGATAAAAAGCGGTACAGCTTTTCACTGTACCGCTCAAACTATCACTTACAGAACTGAAACTGCACAATACACTCTGCCGGTGTTCAGACCGGAGATTCCAATACCATGCTGCTCATCGATCGCGTGGATAATCTGGCCTCCACCGATATACATAGCCACATGATAAATGCTTCCGCCGTTTGCATAGAAAATCAAATCTCCAGGCTGCAGATCACCAACGGAAATCTGTCTTCCTGCGCCGGCCTGAGAACGAGATGTTCTGGGAAGGCTGATACCGAAATGAGAATATACGCCTCTGGTGAAACCGGAGCAATCCGTACCGCCTGTCAGGCTGTTTCCGCCATACACATAAGGACCGCCGACAAACTGCTTCGCGTATGCGACGATTGCACTTCTGGTAGCGTTGGAAACCGCCTCTGTAGGAGCCTCTGCCGCAGGAGCTTTTGTCTCCTTCTTAGTCGTCTCTTCTTCAGTCTTCTTCTCTGCTTCCGTCGCTTTCTGGGTATCCTTCTTCTCAGTCTCCCTTTCCGTCTGCGCTTCGGTCTCTGCTTTCTTAAGCTCTTCCTCCGCTTTTCTGGCTTCTTCAGCAAGTCTGGCTTCTTCTTCCAGCTTTGCTTTTTCTTCTTCCAGGGAAATTGCTTTATCAAACTTTACATATGTATTTACATACTGTTTTGCAACATAACCGGTGATATAATTTCCATCATCATCCTGTCCAAGGGAAAGCTTTACAAAATCCTCTTCCTGATCAACAACGGTATATGTATCGCCCTGCCACAAGGTATCAATCACTTCACTGTCGGTATTCGCTTCCGAACGGAGCCTCAGGCCGCCTTCGGACACTTCGCAGAAGCTCTTGCCAATCTTCATGGCTACCTGCTCTGCCTCATCTCCGGTCACGAAATAATCTGCTTTTATGTATCCTTCTACACTGCCGGACTGGATTTTATACCAGGTACCGTCCTCCCGTTCTACCGTCTCTTCAATGGTAGCGGCACAGTTATTATAAATCTTTCCAACAATCTCCGCGTCTGTGTTGGCGTCGGTCCTGATATTCACATATCCTTCATCCGTACCCACCTGAGATACGGCGATATTCGCATAAGGAGAAACCTCCTCCGGCTGGGCTTCCGTCTCAGGAGCCCCAGTCTCAGCCGCCGCCGTCTGCGGAACCGTCGGGGCGGATGCCGCTTCGACAGGATTCTTCAGATAATCCTTAAGCTCCACCTCCGGATTTGCCGTTCCGGCGTAAAAATTATTCATTGCTACGGAAATACCTGCCACTGCAGAATCAATTTCTACTTTATTCGCCGCATTTATGGAAGATGTCCCCGCTATCAACACGGATGCGCACATACAGCCGATTGTGACCACAATCCTGTTTTTTCTCATATACTTAACCTCCAGTGTTTTTCAACTGTCCCTTTTGTTACAAATTTGTTACAACTGTAATCATTATAGCTTTCATGCTTGTCCATGT
Source organism: Lientehia hominis (assembly GCF_021044755.1). GTDB lineage: Bacteria > Bacillota > Clostridia > Lachnospirales > Lachnospiraceae > Lientehia > Lientehia hominis. The sequence goes on along the minus strand of NZ_JAJNOR010000011.1, from coordinate 15,895 downwards.
CAACCATATTCCAGAAAAGTTATTACCAAATCTATCCTGACCGTCGGCATTTTCAGCACGTTTGTAACATATTCGTTACATTTTTGTGAAGTTTACAATACACCTCATATGTCATAGATTATACCAATTTTTATAAACCATGTCAATAATTTTGTAATAATTTCTCAGCATATGACATATTTCCCCTTGGAATTTTCTATTATGACATTTTTCGGTATAACAAATTCAAAAAAGAACTTCCTGTTACATTCGTTACATAAATTTAAAGGATTCTTTGAATTTCGGCCATAGGAATAGTCAAACCGTTTTATGTGTGATAAAATCCACCAATACTTCTTCCATGCGTACTGTACAGTTCCGTAAAAACCCAAAAGCGTGTATTTACTTCTGTGACAAACGGTTTTTCAGAGGAATCATGCTCATCGGGAATATGGAAGTCCTGGAAGACAACAGGAGCAAGGAAATGATATGGAGAGAAGGAGATACGATGTACTATCCAAAGGGAGTTACGGATCCGGATTATTGTGTGCTCCGGTTCACCGCTTTCAAAGGACGCTACTACAGCCACTTCAAATCAGAGACTTTCTTCATTGAGACATAACATTTTAAGTCTATTCTTCCCTAACCTCGATCCATATTTCAACAAGTCCGTCTTCTCCATAATGCTCTATATCGGGCGCACCGGATTTGGAAAGCCAAGTTGCAGCTAGATCGGAATCAACTAAAAATGATCAGAAAATATTTTACGTCAAAAAAGAAAAAGACATCTCCGCACGGAATGTCTTTTTCTCTAGTTCTGCAATCTCCCTCAGATAATGCTTTTCTATTCTTATGCGGCCACAAACCCTACGATCAAATAAGCAATCACAGCCAGGGTTCCGCAGATGAGGGAATAAGGCAGCTGTGTCTTCACATGATCCAGATGATCGGACGCTGAGCCCATGGAAGAAAGGATTGTCGTATCGGAAAGAGGGGAACAGTGATCCCCAAACACTCCTCCGCCTGCCACGGCTGCGAATACCGCCGCTACAATGGTATTCAGTTCTCCTCCGGTGATGCTGAAAGCCAGAGGAAGCGCAATCGGCATGCAGATCGCAAACGTTCCCCAGGAAGAGCCGGTGGCAAACGCCATTACGGATGCTACGATAAAAATGATCGCCGGCAGAAGATGAGGCGTCATAAAACCTTCACACAGGGAAATGATATAATTTGCCGTTCCCATCTGTTTGCTCAGGGAATTCACCGAATAGGCCAGCGCAAGGAGGACGATGGCGGGAAGCGCGCCTTTAATGCCGTTCATAAAAGTATCCATGACCTCTTTAAATGGAATCCCCTGTATCATCATACTGACAGTCATAAAGATGACCACAAACAAAAACGCTTCCATGGTCTTCGCCGATTTGAACGCAATATAAGTCCCCAAAGCCATGGTGATGATCATCAAGACCGGCAGCAGGAAGTTTAAAAACACCCTGGGTTTAAATCCGGGATACGGCTCCATTTCAGTCAGCTCCTTGCCGATCAGCGGCGTCGCGCCGTCCGCGATGACCTTGCCCTCTTCCAGGGCGCGCTTCTCGGCTTTCTTCATAGGGCCGAAGTCTTTAATAATCCCCGAACCGATCAGTCCCACAAATACAACGGCGATCAACGCGTAGAAATTGAAAGGAATCGCTTTCAGGAACAGCGCCGCGCCGTCCGCATCCGTGGCAATACAGCCAACGCCTACTGCCAGGCCACTTAAATAAGCAGCCCAGCCGGTGATGGGCACCAGCACACTGACCGGTGCGGATGTAGAATCCGCTATGTACGCCAGTTTTTCCCTGGAAACCCGGGCTTTGTCTGTGATACTCCTCATGGTGCAGCCGACAAACAGCGGACTGAAGGAATCGCTGAAGTATACGAACATACCCAGAACCCACGCCATCAATTGAGCACCGCGCCGGCTCAGATGCTTGTCGTGCACCCACTGAGAAAAGCCTTGTATGGCGCCGGTCTTTTGAAAATAGGCTACCAGGATACCGATGAAGGTATTCAGCAGCATCACCCAGGAAAAACTTGTGGTGCCGAGACTTTCTTTAAGAAGCGTGGGGAAGCCTAAAAGCCCCTGTCCGGCCAACAGCGTACCGGTGATGCACGCAATGGCAAGGGATACAATGGTATTCCGCGTCACAAAGGACAGTACGATTGCAAGAATGGCCGGGATTATGGATATAAATCCCATGTTGATGATCTCTTCCATCTCTCTCCTCTTTCTCGGAAAACCGGCGGTCCGGTTCTCCCGTTTTTTTATATTTCTTATCAGCAATACAGAAAGAAAGAGGGAATCCCCTTCCGGCTAAAGCAAGTGCCGCACGGAAAGGGATCTCCTCCTGAATATGAAACAAAAACAAACTCTGCTGCTACTTCAATCTGATGTCCTCAAGCGGAATAAAGTTTTCTGAACGAGTCACTGTCGCAGGCAGCGCTGCATCCAATTTCTTATCCGCGATCCCGAGAATATCCTCAGGGCGGACCCAGGGGCGGTTCTGAAGGGCGCTGGTTTCTTCATGGGTCAGATAGCCTTTATAGGCTGTGAGACTCCGTCTTAAAAACCCGTCCTTCACACAGGCGGCCGCTACACCCTGGTTCAAAATACCTCTGAAATGGGGCAGCACGGAAGCCGCATATGCGACCGAAGTGGAATTTGCGATCGCCCCGGGAATGTTGCTCACGCAGTAATGCACTACCCCTTCTTCTATATATCTAGGATTTTCGTGAGTCGTCTCATGGAACGACTCAATGGCTCCTTGGTCATCGTTGCTGATGTCCACAATGACAGACCCCTTTTCCATCAGCTTCAGCATGCTTCTGTCAATCAGGTAATCCCTGCATCCTTTAGGCCACTTCACGCAGTTTAACACCATGTCGGTCTCCGGCAGGAGCTTCGCAATGTTCTGCTTTGTGGATATCATGGTATTCACCTGCTCATGGTACTGGCGGCTGATGCTTCTCAGGGTCCCGATATTGATGTCCATAATTGTTACCCAGGCTCCAAGGGCATGCAGCACCGATAGGGCGGCCTGTCCCACGACCCCTCCGCCGAGGATAAGGACTTTCATGCCAGGCGCTCCGCCCAGTCCGCTGACGAACTTCCCTTTTCCTCCGTTGATGGAAAGCATGGACTCCAGCCCCATCAGAGCCCCCTGTTTGCCAGCGGCTTCACAGTTGGGTGAACCATACCGGTGGGAATCCTCCGCGGTGAACGCGATCACCTTTTTGTCCAAAAGAGCCTGTACTTCCCCGGGATGAGCCGCCGGATGAATACATGTAAACACAATCTGATTTTCCCGAAGCAGTTCATACTCACAGGGTTCAAATTCTTTTACCTTCGCCAGCAGATCGCTTCTCGCGTACATCTCCTCCGCCGTATCTACGATCTCCGCTCCGGCCTCCGCGTATGCCGCGTCCTCAAAGCCGGCTTTCTCACCCGCGCCTTTCTGCACCAGCGCAGTATGGCCGTCTGCGACAATCGTCGCGATCTCCGACGGTGTCGCGATCACGCGGTATTCGCCGTTCTTAATGTCCTTCAATACACCAAATACCATTCTTTTATCCTCCACATTAGACCGGCCGTTCCGGCCGCCTGTTCACCGGCGGAAGGGCCTTCCCAAAATACGTATGTATAATTCTACAACACCGGCCCCGGAATGTCAATAAAGCCTCCTGGCCTCAGCCAATCCCTTTGTACAGGAAGCCCAGGATCAGGACAATGACTGCCAGCGGCACATAGATATATTTTGCCAGGAAACCGAAAGCTGCAGGCAAAGGCTTCTTCCTTCCTGTATCCATCTCTTCCTTTATTCTTCTGTAGCCCAGGATATAATAGACGGATACCGCTCCCAATACTGCGCCGAAGGGCACGATCACGATTGTGACAAAATCCATCCAGGAACCCACGTATGCCTCGTTCTCCAAGAACAGGCCCACCGCCAGGGTAATCGCTCCGCAGAGAAGGACCGCGTTCCTCCTTTTCAGAGAAAAGCGGGTCTGCCAGCTCTCCGCAACAGCCTCAAACATATTCATCAGCGATGTGATGCCGGCGAAGGATACTGACAGGAAAAATATCACCGCGAACAGACGTCCCATGGGCATCTGGCGGAAAATATTCGGCAGGGTGATGAACATCAGGGACGGGCCCCGTCCCGGCTCTATCCCAAAAGCGAATACCGCCGGCATGATAGCCAGGGCTGCCAGCAACGCCGCCAGAGTATCGAACACGGCAGTGCGTACAGACGCCTTGGGGATATTTTCTTTCTTGCTCAAATAGGATCCGTAGACGATCATGCCGGAGCCTGTAATGGACAGAGAAAAAAAGGCCTGTCCCATGGCCATGACCCAAGTGTCCGCCTTTGCCAGATATTCCCATTTCGGTACGAATAAAAACTCGTATCCCGCCGCGGAACCATCCAGAAAGGCCACGCGGACCGCCAGCACGGCAAACAGCAGAAAGAACACAGGCATCAGGATCTTATTGGCCTTTTCAATTCCTGACGCCGCGTTCACCAGCAGAATCACTACGGTTATCACAATGACCAGCACATGCCAGGGAACGCTTCCCAGATGGCCCGTCGCCTGTGCAAAATAGGCCGCCGAATCTATGTTTAAGATTGTCCCGCTCAGGGAACCCGCTATGGAACGGAGGACCCAGCCGATAATGATAGAGTAGCCGATGGCAATGCCTAAAGAACCAAGAAGCGGTATCCACCCGAGAACCCTTCCCAGCCTGCCTTTTTTTATTCTCTGCCAGCAATATTCATAAGCCCCCAGAGTCCCTGTCCCGGCTCTCCTGCCTATGGCAAATTCCGCCGACAGCCCCACCAGGCCGAAAAGCACGATGAACAGGAGATAAGGAATCAGAAAGGCGCCTCCGCCGTATTGTCCCAGGCGGTATGGAAACATCCAGATATTTCCCAGGCCTACGGCTGACCCGACACAGGCCAGTACAAAGCCGACAGAGCTGGAAAATCCTCCATTCACATGTTTTTTTTGATTCATAGCTTTACTCCCCCTAATGTAACTTTAATAGGTATGTATCCGACAGCATAAAACGGCCGCAGGATGCCCGAACGGGTGTCCTGCGGCCGTTTCATTATAACATATCCTTCTGTATTATCAAAGGAATTCGGTTATTTCTCAAAATCGTACAGATTCAGACCAATCTCTTCACTGAAGCTCCTGTCCACTTTTCCGTCGATCACATGGATCACGACCTCACAAGTGGCGCTGACGACTGCCTGGTTCAAGTGCCCGCCAAAGACTTTTCCCTCAGCGTCTCCGGCACTCATGTGCAGATGGGCATAAAACTCCCCATCCATTGTATTGATGGTTCCGAGCAGGGATACGATCTCAAAATCTCCGCTGAAATGATTGGAATAATATTTCTTCTCCCCGGTTTTGAACACGCCCACAGTAAAGTCTCCAACAGCTCCCAGCGCGTTCACATCGGCCAGGCGGATTTTTTCCCTTAGGGAGATTACCTTGATCTGCTCCAGGATATCTTCCCCTTTATCCACTCTTGCAATAATGGTATTTTCGAATCTCCTGTAGTCCATCTTACTCTCCTTTGTTCTCCCAGCTGAATTTCGGGTTCTGAACGATGTATTTTCCTCCGGCTATCTCCACATCCACCCCGGTGATATAGCTGCACGCATCAGAAGCCAAGAACACGATAGGCTTTGCCAGATCCTCCGGCACACCCAGTCTCTGAAGCGCCACATTCTGAGTATACAGTCCTCTGTTCTCTTTAATGGATTCCCGGCTGATCTCTGTCTCGATCATTCCCGGGATATATCCTACCACGCGGATACCATAGGGTGCAAAGTTCGCCGCAAAGGTCTTGGTGAAGCTGGATACTCCGGACTTCGCCGCAGCATAAACCGCACCCTCTGAATGAGGAATCTTTGACGCAAAAGAGGACGCGTTGATGATCACACCGCCTCTTCCCTGGCTGATCATGTGCCGCCCGGCGATTCTGGAGCCTTCAAAAACTCCGTCAAGGTCGATTCTCATGATGCTGTCATATTCCTCTTTGGTAAATTCCATCACGGGTCTGTTGATAGCGATACCTGCGTTATTCACCCAGATGTCGATCCCGCCCTGTTTCTCCGCCACGGCATCTGCCATCGCCGCCACGCTCTCTGCATCCGCCACATCTACTTGGTAGATATCAACGTTAAATCCCATTTCCGCGCAGTCTGCCTGCATCGCTTCCAGCTTTTTCAGGGTACGGCCGCAGACCGACACCAGCGCGCCTTCTTTAGCAAATTCAATGGCTGTCGCTTTTCCAATGCCTGTCGCCCCGCCTGTGATGACTACGCTTTTGTTCTTCAGGTTTAAATCCATCTTGTTCCTCCTTTTTTCGCTTGATCGTGAAGCCGGAATCCGGCTGTGTCACTCCGCTATGAGATATCCGCCCTGTCTCATTTTTGAGATGACGAATTTCCGCGCCTCGCCTATCTGCTCTGCCGCTTCTTCCAAGGTCTGACGGTAATTGTTGTCCGCCCACATTTCTACCATAAATCGTCCGGCGTATCCAAGCCCGTACAGTTTTTTGAACAGCTTCTCAAATTGAACCGTTCCGCTCCCAAACGGAACATTTTTGAAAACTCCCGGCTCCGTCTCTTTTACATGAATCGCCACGGTCTCCGTAATCCCCAGCTCCAGCTCACTCTCCGGGTCGCTGCTGAACTGGCTCAGGTTTCCGAGGTCCGGATATATCTTGAAAAACGGCGAAGGAATCTCCCGCAAATAATGGGAAGCCCGCAGGATCGTCCCGACGAACGGCGTATCCATGATCTCCATAGCCAGGATCACTCCTGCTTTGGCCGCCATATCCACAGAACGTTTCATCCCTTCCAGGAAATACGCCTTTGTTTCCTCGTCGGATTTCTCATAGTATACATCATAGGTAGCCAGCTGGATACAGCCGATGCCCAGTCTCTGCGCCAATAAAAGTCCTTTTTCCATCACCTCAAAGGCCCGCTTCCTCGTCTCCGGGTTCTTACTCCCGAAGGGAAATCTGCGATGGGCGCTGAGGCACATACTGGGAAACAGAATCCCTGTTTCATCCATCAGGCTTCTGAGCTCCCGAATCTCTTCTGTCCCCCAGTCAAGGCGGGCCAGCCGCTCATCGGATTCATCCACCGACAGCTCCATGAAATCATAACCGGCCATCTTTGCGGCAGTCATCTTCTCCCGCCAGGAAAAAGCATTGGGAAGAGCTTTTTCATATATGCCTAACGGCGTCTTATTCAGGTCAAACATCGCCTTCTCCTCCCTCCCGCAGGTTCTCCCATACGCCTGACAGGGCATCTATTATCTGACGGTAGGTTTTAAATTTCTTTTCATATATTTCTTTATATTCTGCCCGGGGCATCACCTTTTTGGATACATGCACCAGCTTGGCCGCCGCGTCGGCATATCCGCTGTATACGCCGGCGCCGATTCCCGCCGCCATGGCCGCGCCCATAATACCCTGTTCCTGACATTCCACCGTTTCCACAGGTATCTGCAGAGCATCTGCGAAAATCTGGACCCAGACATCTGAATTCGCGGCCCCTCCGGCCAAACGAATGGCCTCCGGTTTTTCCCGGTTGCGCAGAAGCCGTTTTACATGGGTCAGATGAGAGAACACAATTCCCTCATAAACTGCCCTCAGCATGTGCCGCCTGTCATGAAAATCCGTAAGACCAATGAAGCATCCCTTTGCGAGCGGGTCCTCATTGGAGCCGTTCAGGAAAGGAAGAAAGACCACGTTGCTGTCCTCCGGACCAATGGAGGCCGCCATCTCATTGGTCAGGTCATAAATGCTCCTTCCTTCTTTGGCAAGCTCCTCCTTTTTCTCCGCCATCAGCTGATCAATGAACCACTGCATATTTCCCGCGGATGTGGGACTGCTCTCCTCTATCAGATAATATCCCGGTATACAGAACATGGAATTAAGGGCCACGGTGCCGTTCACCACCGGCTTCTTCGTGATATACTCGTTTATACTCCAGGTCCCAGCGATCATACACATGGGCGTCTCATCATATATGCCGGACGCGATGCCGCAGGCATCCACATCGAACATCCCGGCCATCACCGGTGTCCCGGGAAGCAGTCCTGTCTCTTCTGCCGCCCGTTCCGTGACAGTCCCGCACACATCGGCGGAAAATTTAAGAGGCGGAAGCTTATCATATGCCATGTCCAGGCCAAAATATCCCATCAGTTCCCGGTCATAGGCAGCCGTATCCAGATTTATCAGATTGGCTCCTGAAAAATCGGTATATTCTCCATTCGCGTTTCCCGTCAGGCAGTACCGGATATAATCTTTGACGGAAAATATGTATTTAGTATCCGCAAGCACTTCCGGCTCATGATCCCGCAGCCATGCAAGCAGGCTGACCGGCTGGCACGCCAGAATGTCCTGGTAAGTCTTCTTATATACTTTATCTGCCGTCCCGTCGCTTTTCCACTGTTTTACATACTTCCATGCTCTGGTATCCGTAGACAGAATCCCTTTATAAGAAGGTTTTCCGTCCTGTCCTACCAGATACAGGCCCTTTCCGTGTCCGGAAAACGATACGCCGGCTATATCTTTCGCATCTATACCGCTCTTTTTCACTGCTTCCCTGATCACCTTGGCATTTTGTTTCCAAAGCTCCCCCATATCCCGTTCTGTAAAACCGGGCTTTGGGGTCAGATTGCGGATAGGCTCCCTCGCCACGGCTGCCAGCCGCCCGTTTTCATCGGATAGCCCGGCCTTGACAAATGTCCCTCCATTATCGATCCCCATCAAATATTTCAAACCATTGCCCTCCTGTCCTTTTTTCGCAGTTTTACTGTAAAACGAAAAAACAGGGCGATGTAAATTATACCTTACAGCGCCCTGTCTCATTTTTAAACGTTCAATGCGGTTTTCGGAATACGGCCTTCCAAAGCGTCAATCACGCACTGTGCACAGTCCATGCTGACTGCTTCTTTGGACTCCCATGTTTCGGAGGAAGAATGAGGCTGGAATACCACATTCGGGCACTGAAGAATCGGCATATCTTTTTCAGGCGGTTCCTGCTCATATACGTCAACGCCGGCAGCACCGACCTTGCCAGACTTCACTGCCTCGTAAACAGCATCCAGATTCCATGCGGGACCTCTCGCTGTATTAACGATGACAACGCCGTCTTTCATGATATCCAGCTCCGCTTTATCGATAAAATGATAATTTTCAGGAGTGTTGGGAATGTGGAGCGTGATGCAGTCACACTGTTTAAGCAGCTCTTCCTTGCTGGCAAATGTCACATTCAGCTCTTTCGCCGCCTTCTCATTGGGGAAGGGATCATAAGCCAGGATCTTTACATTGAAGCCCTGAATCGTCCTTGCAAAGCACTGTCCGATCGCACCGAAGCCCATGATGCCCACGGTCTTTCCGTAAAGCTGGCTTCCGGTGAAACGGTCCCATTTATTTTCATGCATTACCTTATCCATGGGAATGATATTCTTCATGGCGGTAAGCATCAGTGTCAGCGCATACTCTGCCACGCTGTTGGAGAGCATAAAGCTTCTCACATTGCAGGCGATCACGCCGTGTTTCTTAGCCGCGTCAAGATCTACTGTATCAAAACCAACGCCGAATCTGGCAACTACTTTAAGCTTCGGAGCAGTCTGGAACACTTCTTCACACCAAGGCTCCATACCTGCGATCACGCCGTCGATATCACCAGATATCTGCATCAGCTCTTCTTTTGTATAAGGATCTTCTCTGTCAAGCTCAATCAGTTCATAGCCTTTGTCCAGGAGCATCTGTCTCGCCTTGGGGCAGTTCTTTTTATAGTTGCTGACACCCACAAGTATCTTTTTCTTATCCACGTCTTTCAACCTCCTAAATATGCTTTCTTGACTTCTTCGTTTACAAGCAGGTCTTTGCAGTAGCCTTCCATGGCGACCTCGCCAACCTGCATTACATAGCCTCTGTTAGCGGTATTTAAAGCAATTTTGGAGTTTTGCTCAACAAAGAGAACCGTAACCCCTTCTTGATTAATCTCCCGAATCGCCTTAAATACTTCTTTCACAATAACCGGTGCAAGTCCAAGAGAAGGCTCATCGAGCAGAATCATCTTCGGCTTGTTGATCAATGCCCGGCCAATGGCCAGCATCTGCTGCTCGCCGCCGGACAGAGTACCCGCCAGCTGTGTACGCCGTTCTTCCAGTCTGGGGAACCGTTTGTAAATCCCCTTTAAATCTTCTTTTATATTCTTGGCATCTTTTCTTAAATATGCGCCCGTCAGCAGATTCTCTTCGACGGTAAGTTTGGAGAACACATGACGGCCCTCCAATACCTGGCATAAGCCTAAGGCTGCAACCTTATGTCCATGATATCCCTGAATCTCTTTCCCCTCAAAAATTATTTTTCCGTGAACGCCTTTGGTTTCTTTCAAACCGGAAATGGCTTGGAGCGTTGTGGTCTTTCCCGCACCGTTGGCTCCGATAATGGTGACCATCTCGCCCTCATTCACCTGCATGTTAATGCCTTTTACCGTATGGATATTCCCATAATAATAATGGAAATCCTGCAATTCTAATAATGGTGCCATTATTCGTCACCTCCTAAGTATGCAGCAATTACATCCGGATGGTTCTGCACCACTTCCGGAACACCTTCTGCAAGAAGGGTACCGTGCTCCAGGCAGTATACATAATCACATACACCCATCACCAGCTTCATATCATGCTCAATCATGAGGATTGTCACATCCAGGTCCAGGATTCTCCGGAGCAGTGCGTCGAATTCTTCCTTTTCCTTGGAGTTCATACCGGCTACCGGCTCATCCAGCAGGATAAGCTTCGGATCACTGGCCAAGCCTCTCACGATTTCCAAAAGCCTCTGCTTGCCGTATGAAAGGCTTCCGGCCTGCTGGTTTGCCATATCCTGAAGACCTACGAATTCCATCCATTTTTCCGTCTCTTCGCGGACAAACTTCTCTTCTTTCCTCTGGTTCGGAAGATGGAGCATATCGCTCCAGAAATTGGATTTCAGTCTGGTGTGCATGCCTACCATGATGTTTTCCTGAACCGTCATCTTCCGGAACAAATTTATGACCTGATAAGTTCTTGCCATACCGATTTCATTGATTTTATGGGGCCGCAGACCCTCAACATTCTTTCCGTCAAATATAACATGGCCTTCTGAAGGCTTATAAACGCCGCTGATGCAGTTAAAGAAGGTTGTTTTCCCTGCGCCGTTAGGGCCTATTAAACCGGTAATCTGTCCCTTTCTTACATGGATGCTCACCTTATTTACAGCCACGAGACCTCCGAAACGGATTGTTACGCCATCTGTCTTTAGCATCTTACTGTACCTCCTTGCCGGCCTGCTTCTTGGCCTTTCTTCTAAGGAAGCCTGCCTTGATGTCCCTGGCCGCTCCGACAATTCCACCCGGCATAGCCACAATAACGACTAACAGCAGAATACCATAAATCAGCATCTGATATTCTTCAAATGTACGAAGGCCTTCCAGAATAATCTCAATTGAGATAGCACCGATTACGGGGCCCGCCAAGGAAGCACTTCCTCCAAAGAGCATCATCGTAACGAAAAGCACCGACTGCTTCTGTAAATACATATCGGGATGCAGATAGCCCACCAATCCTAAATACATACTTCCTGCAAAAGCTACGAAAAATGCGCTGATGGCAAATGCAATGATTTTGTATTTACGAACGTTTACGCCCATACCTTCCGCTGCCTGGGTATTCTCACGGATAGCCACAAAGGCCCTTCCTGTCCTGGACTTTACGATCATCTGCTTCACCAGAAGGAATACAACCACACAGGCAACCCCGAAAAAGTAAAATTTGATATTTGTATCCAGCTTCAAGCCGAAGATGCTCAGCTTGCTGGAGAAAAACCCGTTAAAGTCACCGGTAATCTTGTTCGGTGAATGACAGGCCATCTGATAAACGATTTCCCCAAAGGCGATAGTTGCCAGAGAAAGGAAATGGAATTTCAGTTTGGATGCCGGGAATGCAAGGAGTGCTCCGATTACGGCCGCAATGGCTGCTGCAAGGAACATGGAGATAAAAAGCGGAATCCCCAGATACTTTGACATAAGCCCTGCTCCATAGCCGCCGATCGCATAAAAAGCTGCATGGCCCATGGAAATCTGTCCGCTATAGCCAAAGAGCACATCCAGTCCTGATGCCCCAATTATGTAAATTGTCACAAAGCTGGCAATCAAGCATAAATATGATGACCCGCCCAGTGCGGCTGGAACTAAAAGGGCAATCACAACAGCAATCAGGCACTTTATCAACTTCATTGACTTCAAATTATTCTTCATATTGTCCTCCTGCCTGTCTCGCTGAATTATACATCCTGGATTGCCTGTTCGTTAAAGATACCAGTAGGCTTAACGAAGAGGAATACAATCAGAATGATGTATGCAAACATGTTCTTGAAATCCGATGAAATGTAGCCTGCCACAAAGGTTTCTACAAGGCCCAGAATCAGGCCGCCGACCATGGCGCCGTACATATTTCCGTAACCGCCCATAACCGCGCCTGCAAAACCTTTTGTACCGATTTTAGCGCCCAGGGTTACATATACACCGTACATCGGCCCGATAAAGATACCGGCTACTGCAGCGATTCCTGCAGAAAGCCCCCATGTAATACCAGTGTTCATGGATACGTTGATGCCGCACGATTCAGCCGCCATGGGGTCCATGGCCGCCGCCCTCATGGAAGTCCCGACTCTTGTCTTTGTCATAAAGATATGTAAGAGGACCATACATAACAGGGACGCCCCTACACACAACAGGGACTCCGGCTGCACGCCTACGCCCAGAATACTGATCGAATCCGTCTTAAATACCGTGGGGAAATATTCAACCTTAGAACTCCAGATGGCCTGTGCGCCATTCTGGAAAATATATGAAACTGCTATCGTCGCAAGTACGATATAGATAGCCATAACATTCTTATTCAACAGTTTTCGGATAACACCCTTTTCCAGCAGGAATCCAATGACAAACGCGACTGCCATAGTAAGCAGAACCGATACAATATAGGGAAGCTTTAAGAACCTGTAAAAGGTCAGTCCCAAAAATGCACCGATGGTCAAGATATCGCCCTGTACAAAGGTCATCAAGCCGGAAGCTTTGTAAATCAGGCTGTAGCCCATGGCAATCAGACTGTAGATACTGCCCAGCGCCAGGCCCATGATAACTAACTGTATAAACATTTTCATACGCCGATTACTCTCCTTCCAATCGTTAAAAGCGATGGGGGCCTGACGGCCCCCATCTGTCAAGCATAAAAGAGATTAATATTCTCTCCCGGTATCAGACTTGTATGTGTCATAATCCTCTTCCAGCCATTTTGTATAATCTTTATTCTTACCATCGCCTATGTAGATCCAGTCGTTGGAGGTATGGTAACCTTCACGCGTTCCATCATCATAAGTCAGAGGGCCGCCAAGACCGTCAACTTTAACCTCTGCCATAGCATCTTTCAGAGCATCAGAGTCATTGGATCCTGCAACCTTGCTTGCTTCCCACATAACCATCATGGTATCCCATACACGATAAATAACTTCAGTAGTGGGGATTTCGCCGTATCTGTCTTCATACATCTGAAGAACTTCTTTGATTGCGTCTACATCGCAGTCATCAATGCTGGCGTAGATCAAGTAAGGATAAGAAGCTGCTACATATTTTGCATTCTCGTTACCAGCAATGTTAGCATCTCTCATGGACATGATTTCTTTGCTGTAAAGGATACCTTTGTATCCGCCCTGACGGAGCTGTTTTACGAAAGGTCCGATATGCTCGCCGCTGCAGGTCATGTATACACACTGAGGATCTGCTGCAACAATCTTAGCAACCTGGGCAGAAAAGTCAGTATCTGCTGCCGCATAAGTTTCTCTTGTCAGAACTTCAATGTCTTTTCCCTTGCAGATTTCGATGAAAGCATCTGCTGTGGACAGGGAAGCATCGTCCTGGCCGTTAACTACCGCTACATTCTTGAATCCGGCTTCCACGATCATGTCTGCTGTATTAGTAGCAAGGCTTGCATTGTTTACAGTAGCACGGAATACATAGGGCCAGTCCTCAGCCATCCAGGTGTTGGCAGTACCAAGGCCCATCATGAATACGCCTGCATCGTTGATCTGCTGTCCTGCAGCAAGGATTTCACTGGAGTTTACGGAACCGACGATCGCGTCAACCTTGTCGTCGTTGATCAGCTTTGACACAACCTTAACAGCTTCTTCAGGAGAACCCTGGCTGTCGTAAACCACTTTTTCAATCTTAGCGCCGTTGAAGCCGCCTTTTTCATTGATGTAATCAATTACCATATCCAGCGTGTTGTTGCTCTCATTACCTGCAACAGAGTTAGCGCCGGTCAGCTGTAAGAAGGTACCCAGCTTAAAAGTTTCTCCGGATGCTGCTTCGCTTCCGCCCTCTTCTTTTTTGCCTTCGTCGGTCTTCCCTGCTTCAGTGCCTGCAGCCTTTGTGGTGCTGTCTGCGGGCTTGTCGTCTTTTTTCCCGCAAGCAGCCATGCTAAGTGCCATCACCGCCGCCAGAGAAACTGCAACTAATTTTTTCAGTTTCATTTTTTCATCCTCCTGTTTTACATAATTTTGAAACCCCGTAACGATTGCTACGGTATCATTATAACTTAATCCTCGTACAGACTCATAATATTTGACTACAGAAAACGCCCCCAATTCTTGTGTCGTAAACACAATCTTCTTTAGGGCAAATCAGATACAATAGGGATAAACGTTAATTTTATATATGAAATGAGACATTTCTCTACTGAAAACAAAAGGAGGGTTCTACATGAAGCTTTTTGATTTGACCGGAAAGAAAGCCATCGTTACCGGCGGCTCCAGGGGGCTGGGCATGGGCATGGCAGAGGGCCTTATGGAAGCCGGCGCCCACACAGTGATCATCGGAAAATCAGAAAAAGCCGTCCAAACGGCTGAACAGTTCCGGAAAGCGGGTCTGAACTGTGACGCAGTACAGGCCGATATCCAGGATCCCTCCGACAGAAAGAACGCTTTTGTCCGCTCCATGGAAATCCTCGGGGATCTGGACATCCTGGTAAACGCGGCAGGCATTACTTTCCGCCATCCCAGCGCGGGATATCCACGTGGAAGCTGGGAAGAAATCTTGGAAGTAAATCTCACCGCCCCCTTTGAGCTGTCTCAAATGGCGGCTGAAGTCTTTTTCAAAAAGAACTATGGAAAGATCATCAATGTCTCTTCCATGCTCGCATTCTTCGGAGCTACCGTTGCTCCTGCATACGCCGCTTCCAAAGGAGGCATCACCCAGATGAGCAAATCTCTCTGCAATGAATGGGCTTCCCACGGCATAAATGTTAACTGCGTCGCTCCCGGATTTATGGATACCGATATGAATGACGCTCTCACCGATCCGTCCACACCCAGATACAAAGAAATATCAGGACGCATACCGGCCGGACGCTGGGGAACCCCGGAGGATATGAAGGGAATAGCCGTTTTCCTGGCTTCTCCCGCTTCCGATTATCTCAATGGTACCGTCATCCCCATAGACGGCGGTTATTTAGTACGCTGATAAGAAAACATTTCGTTTTTCTCCTATTATATGAAAAAGAAGAGCCCTCCGGCCGAAGCCGGGGGGCTTTTCTTGGTTGGGAGAGCCTCAAGCAGCAACTCCTATTTTCTGGAGTCGGCGTATGCCTGACGCATATTTGATAAGGCTTTCATGGAGCCATCGATCATATAGGCAGGCTCGCTGCCCACAGATATCATGCTCACACCTTTATCAATCCACATTTTTACGGATTCATAATCATACGCTCCGATGGACACACCGATATGACGGCCCGCCTT
>NZ_JAJNOR010000010.1 GCF_021044755.1 Lientehia hominis | reverse complement strand
TAACGAAGAGTGGGATAGGATAGCAATTATAAATCATGCGGTAAATTTGCAGGATACCAAAAGGCTACAGACATTGCAGATTATGGGAAATAGTTTAAGAATACAAAAATAAAGCAGAACTTAGGGGAAAAACAGCATAACGATAATCAGGACACCCGTCTTACGATGGGTGTCCTTTTTGTACACAAATTTTAATGTAAAGGCAAAGAAAGGAGAAACTATATGGCAACAAATTTATATTGTACCAAAAATGATTGTTACAAGGAGAATAAAAAGCTTGCCGGTGTGGACTATCTGATCGTCCACAGTCCGGCAGTCTATCCCACCATCATCCGGGCACAGTCCGGTTCCGGCGGCGGCTGGTACAAACGCTGGAACAAGCCAGGAGTAGAAAAGCTGGTCCACGGCTTCATCGACGACACCGGCGTTTATAACTTCGCACCTTATACGATGTCCTGCTGGCATATCGGAAATGGATGGGGGAACACCCATTGTATCGGCTATGAATTATGCGAGCTGCATACAGCGGCGGAATTTAAAAAGGTATGGGATAATGCCGTCTCTCATTACGCGGAGCTGTGCAAACGGTTTGGACTGACGGCGGATAAAGTCATCGGCCATTGCGAGGCGCATGATAAAGGCATTGCTTCGGACCACAGCGATCCAGAGCCGTATTTCCGCCGTTTTGGAAAGAGCATGAAGGATTTCAGGGCGGACGTGCAAAAACGCCTGAGCGGGGCGGAGAGTAAGCCTGAGAACCAGCCGGCGGCAGCTCCGACAGTGACAAAGACCTATGATCCCTGGGCGCACGGGACAGTCATCCATCTGACCAAAGATGATCCGTTTTTAAATGTCCGGTCCGGCCCAGATGCAGACCAGAAGGTCATCCGCCGGCTGGGCAATGGAAACGAAGTGGACGTGATACAGCTGTATAGTAACGGCTGGGCACAGGTCAACATTGTGGGGACTCGCGGGTATGTCAATGCTCACTATCTGGATATCAAAACACAGGCCCCGGCAGGATATGCGGAGTGGGCCGGAAGAGTATCCGGGCTGGGCGGGAGCCGGCTGAACGTCCGGACAGGCCCCGGAACCAGTCATGGGCTGCTCTCTGCGTGGCCGAAGCTGGGAGAGGGGAACATGGTATCGGTCATCGGAGAATCCGGGAACTGGTATCAGGTACGGATCGATGGGAAGTATATCGGCTGGGCATCAAAGGATTACATAAAGCGGACATAAAGATGGCGGTCAGGGTAAAACCTGGCCGCTTTTTTGGTTGACGCAAAGTCTTTGTGTTGATATACTTGCTGTGAGGTGTAAACGTCGTTCCCCTTGTGGGAACGTGGATTGAAATTTACGAATTAACAGCAAGAGCCCGGTCTATCCAGGCTCTTGTTGTATTTTAGTGGATCGTGGTAAAAGGATCGATCCGGTGACGGCCGACTGTTTTTCCTTGCCTCTTTAGTAATGCCTGCACCCTATTGTAAGTATCAACGGATACCAGCGGTTTGTGATTGCCCTTATAGAGCTTCCCTTGAAAACGGTTGTACCCACAGTAGATCGGACGGGACAATATCGTGCAAATACTGTATGGACTTGGTATCTTTCCCCGTTTCCCGCGGTAACCGGCCTCTCTGGCTTTTTTAGCCACATCCGACAAGCATTTGTATGTTAGGTAGGCTGTAAAACAAAATCGTACATATTCTGCTTCCTGATCGTTTATCTTTAAGCCGTCTTTACCGTCAAGGTCATATCCCAATACTTCGCTGCAGGTGCGTTTCCCCCGCCTTGCCCTTTCCCACATGGCTAAAATAACGTTTTCCCCGGTCACTTCTCGTTCAAACTGTGCCACGGTCCCCAGCATGGACCGGACCATCCGGCCTGCCGGCGTGCCGCTGTCAAAGGCTTCCGAGTAGCTTACCAGCATGATATTAGATCTATCGAGCTCTTCGCAGACGGTCACGAGGTTTGGCATGCTGCGGGAAAAACGGGAGAGCTTCCAGATAAGGACCGTATCGAACTTTTTTTGCTTTGCATCTTCCAGGAGACGGAGCATCCCCGGCCGGTGTTTGATGTCTTTCGCTGATATTCCTTCGTCGCGGTATATGTCGTAGATCTCATATCTTTTTTGCTTACAATGATCGGTCAGCAGCCTTTCCTGGGCAGCGAGAGAGTAACCTTCTATGGCTTGTTCCTGGGTGCTGACTCTTACATATAGGGCAGCACATCTCTTTTCTTTTGCCATTGCCGCACTCCCGCGTATCATTCTGTGATCTCCCAGCCGGCCTCTTTTAGCTTCTGGACCGCATCGTCAATATATTCCGCTTCCATGTCTTTTACATATCCCCGCATGGCATTAAGAGTAACAATGCTGTTAGAGTGATATTCTTTCCAGTCATTCGTGGATAAAAACTCATCGGACCATATGTCCCCGTCACGGGTATCCAGCATCATCTTATGATATCTCCCGTGCCCGTGTTGGCACCATTCACGGCCTGCCTTGTATCCTTTTTTTACAACTTTTGCGATTGCTTTTTTACTAATCTTTTTATTCATTGTATTTTTCCTTCACCCCTGATATAATGGGGCTGCCTTTCCTTTTTGGTGGGTGCCGCTGGTCCAGTTCTCAGGCCGTCCAGCGGCTTTTTGTTTTTCTTTACCTGCCGATATATTCTTTGTTAGCAGCGTCTACGTCGTCATATCTGCTGCAGATATACTCGTTTGCGACGGCATCAACATAACCGCATTTGTAGGATCCCTTGTAACGTCCGTTTGCTGTGTAGCAGGCGATCGTGAGGTAGACCCTTTTGTTCCCGTCTTTTTCCCATTCTTTGGTATTTACACGGCGGTCAATGCCGAGGTTGATGTTGCAATTGCCATAAGCCATAGCTTCCAGATTTGCCTTTAAGGTCTCGACGATGTTTTCTTTCATTTCTTTTGCTTCCCTCCATGCTTTTTTAAGTGCTGCACTCATTGTCATAGCAGCTTTTTTGACCAGTTCCCATGCTCTCTTCATGATCTTGGATAAGTTGTATTTTCTCATTTTGTTGTTCTCCTTTCCTTTATCTTATGTCTATATTATAAACCAAATTTGGTTTATTGTCAATAAGAAAATAAACTTTTTTTGGTTTATTTTTATTGACAAAAACCATTGTGAAATATATACTTTATTTAAGGAGGTGTTGCTATGTTTGTTTACAAGATTAATGTGCTGGAGAGCCTTGATGAAGCGGGGTATAACACAACTCGTATCTTAAAGGAAAACTTGATAGGACAATCATCTATGCAAAAGATACGGAAGGGGGAAGTGGTTGGTATAAAAACCTTAGATAAGATATGCGAATTATTAGATATGCAGCCTGGGAATATTATAAAATATATAGAAAATGATAAACCAAAAAAGGTTTAAAAAATATGGAAAAAGCATTGACAATAAACCAAAAATGGTGTATACTAAAGATAGTTAAGGAAGGCAAGACCTTAACGAATACGGAGGCAAGGCCAGAAAGGAAGGTAGAGATGGACGAAGAGATGAACACAAGTGAATTACTGGTACAGGTTGCCGAAGAAAATCAAACAAGAAAGATTCTGGAGCTCCTCCGGGAGTGCAAAGACCTGGAGGAAGCAAAGGAAAAAGTAAAAGCCCTGCTAAATAAATAGCAGAGCAACAGGATATCAGAGGAGGGCGGGCTTGCCACCGCTCCCCCGATAAAAACAGTATAACATGCAGGGGACGGAAAGTAAAGACAGCATTGGACACACCGGAAGGATTGCGCGGAAAGTGTGATAGGTGGTATAATGGTGATATCATATAAAACTCCCTTTAGTTTTGTGTGATGGAAATATAGGGGAGAGGCCGGAAGAGATTCCGGTCTCTCTTTTGGTAGGCAATGCCTACATTTTGCCTACCAAATACAAGTTAAGATAGGTTATAACAGGTTTTACAATGATGTCTTGCGTTAATAAATGTTTAAAATATGCTTTATTTTATGGTGTTTTCAGTGTTTGTAAATGATGGTATAATTATTAGTATTGAATAGTTGCAATATACAGGACACGTTGAGGCTATTACGCTTCTCGTGCGGAAACCTTGATTTTACGGGCGTTTGCGGGATTATTTGGAAAAAATAGAGTTGTGTTTTTACGGATGGTGAGATGGATAAGTTTCTGCAGATAAGGGGACGGGGATAACGCCGGATAGTTCAAAAATAAAGATTTTACTGGACATAAGATACAATCCGGCAGAACCCTCATTATTTGGCAAAAGTATATACTGTCTGGCAAAACCAGTATTGTGCGATAAAAACGATAGTTGCTGAGTAAAATTAACAATGATAAATTTTTGCTTGTAATTTGCCAACCCATCGTATAAACTAAGCCTATCTGAATACACAGTTCTGAAAACATATCGTTCGGAAGTTCCCCGGTATATTCAATCATACATTAAGGCAAAGGAGAGGTAGGTATGTCATTTGGATTTATTGATTTCGCAAAAGAAGTTTTGAAAGCTTCGGAAAGTCCGCTGTCTGTAGAAGAGATGTGGGAAGCAGGCTGTGATCAGGGGCTTGATGAGAAACTGGGTTCTTCCGGCAAAACACCAATTAGGACATTATCAGCCAGAATCTATGTGGATATCAAAAACAACATGGATTCGGTATTTATACAGGTTAGCAGAAGGCCAGCAAAATTTTATTTGAAAGGAAAAGACATTAATCCAGAAAAAGAAATACCGGATTCTGGTGCAGTCAGGAGAAAGAGTAAGTTTACGGAAAGGGATTTACATATTTTACTATCAAGCTTTGTCTGCACGGACGAGCATTTTAAATGTATGACAAAGACGATTTATCATGAAGTTTCCAAGAGGGAGAAAAGCGGTAAGAATAAATGGCTGCATCCTGATATTGTAGGGGTTCATTTTCCATTTGATTCCTATACTGATAATACTCTGAAGCTGTTCGATGTGTTGAAGGTCAACCCATATAAGCTGTATTCTTTTGAAATGAAAATCAGCCTGACTCTGTCAAACTTGAGGGAATATTACTTTCAGGCGGTGTCAAATTCAAGTTGGGCGCATGAAGGATACCTGGTTGCGCTTCAAATATCAGAGGAACCGGAACTGATGGATGAATTGCGGAGATTGAATAATGCCTTTGGGATTGGGGTAATCCGTCTGGATGCAGAACACTTTATGCAGAGTGAAATACTATTTTCAGCGAAAGAGAAAGATTCTCTTGACTGGGATACGATAAACCGCCTGGTGGATGATAACCGGAATTTTAAAAGTTTTCTTAACGATTTGATGGAGGATGTCAAAATTGGAAAGGTCAAGAGCAGGTATGATGACGTCTATCTGGAAGAGGAGCAGATGTACCAATATGTTTTGAAATGCGGTATTGTATCCTGATGAATGAATAACAATTCTATTTAAAATATAGTCCTTGACTGTTTGCTTTAAAAGCAGGCGGTCAGGGATTTTTTAGTTATGTTTATCTGAAATGTTCCCTTTTATAAAAAAGATTGATACCGGGAGATGTATTGCCTCCATCAGGAGTTTAAACGTCAGGTGATAAGCAATGGTTCCGGGCAGGGAGAGGATAATTCTTCCTATACAAAGGTTATGGGATGGCTGTGGCCACGGTAGAACAGATGCAGGAGTATATCAAAGCGAAGAATCCACAATCGGCACAGCCGGTACTGGATATGGTTCCAATGTATTTGTCGGAAGGGGAGGCAGAAGGCGGGAGAGGGGATGTTGCTTTTGTGCAGTCCTGCCTGGAGACGGGAAATTTGCATTTGCTGGTTTGGCGGTGTTACTGGAGCAGGATAATTTCTGCGGCATGGGTGCGACTTCCAAGGGGAAGAAAGGAAATTCCTTTGAAACGCCGCAGATGGGAATCCGGGCGCAGGTGCAGCATTTGAAAGCCTATGCCAGTACGGAGGGGCTAGTGAATTTGAAGGTTGATCCAAGGTTTCGGCATGTGGTCAGGGGTTTGGCTCCTTATGTGGAATGGCTGGGAATTCGAACCAGCCTGTCAAGCCTTTGTCCGGTTTTGTGAAGGTGTTTTATAAGGGGAAAGACGGAGTAAATGTGAGGAAATCGCCATGTATGGGGGATAACGTGGACCAGGTGGTGTTTGACGGCG
The DNA here is from genome assembly GCF_021044755.1 of Lientehia hominis. Lineage (GTDB taxonomy): Bacteria > Bacillota > Clostridia > Lachnospirales > Lachnospiraceae > Lientehia > Lientehia hominis. The sequence goes on along the minus strand of NZ_JAJNOR010000010.1, from coordinate 96,031 downwards.
CGTATACGGTGATGGGTGTCAGCGCGAACGGGCTGTGGTATAAGCTGAAATCCGGGCTGTTTTTGACATCGGATAAGCGGTATGTGCAGTTTATGGAAAAGCTGCCGGCGGCATCTTCTTATATGGTGAAGGTGGACATCCCGGATTTGAATATCCAAAAGGGACATGGGACTGATGATGAGAGTAGGGGGAAGTTTACCGAAGTAGGGGGGTTACCGTTGTGGAAGAGGCGCAGGGAGCCGGGGCTTCTAATTGGGGGCTGTTGAAATACTACCAGAAGAAGAGAGACGGGTGGATTGCACTTGATTATGTGACGAGGATATAGAGATTTGCCCGGTGGGGAAACCTGCCGGGTTCTTCTTTTTGACCTTCTGAAATAAGTTTCTGCAGACCAGAAGAAAAGACGTGGAAACCGCCTATCTGCTTGACTTATAGGGCGTTCAGAGTGATTAATAGACTACACTTATTGAGCTTGCTCAATGGGAAACCAAAAACGAAAGGAGAGGGATGTCAGGTGAAGTTGCAGGTGGCATATTATTACAGAACCACACACCGGGATTATGGATATGAAAAATATGTGGAACCGGGGAGAGAAGCATTCTGCAGGCGCTATGGTAAGCGGACGGTGGAAGAACATTTCTTTTGGGATGAAGCGTCTGATGTAGACACAAATCGGAAAGCGTTCCGGCAGTTCTTTAAATTTATGAAAGCCTGTGATAAAGCAGGAGTACCTGTGGTGTGTATTAATGAGAACGGAGATACAGGAAAGCAGCATGAGTGTATGACGCGGTTTGTAAAAGAATACTTTGGAAGGGAGAAGGTTTTTGAGGATACGGATGTTAAAACCGGTACAGAATAAAATTTCCAAAAAGAAACGTGTCTGTGCTTATGCCAGGGTTTCCACGGATTCCAGAAAACAAGGTGAATTCCTGGAAAATCAGATATCCTCTTATGAACGTTCCCTGAAAGCCAATCCGGAATATGAGTTTATTGGTGTGTTTGCAGACCAGGGTATCTCCGGTTTCAGCAGGAACCGTTTGGAATTCCAGCGGATGGTGCAGACGACAAAGGACGTCCAGATAGATTTAATCATCACAAAGTCCATCTCCCAGTTTGCCAGGAACACGGTAGTGCTTCTGGAGACGGTGAGGTCATGCTCACTGTCCTCGCTTCTTTTGCCGAGGAAGAAAGCAGGAATGTATCGGAGAACCGGAAATGGTCTATCCGTAAGAAGTTTGAACGTGGGGAATATATGATCAACACGGAGCGGTTCATGGGTTACGACAAGAATGAATTCGGGGAATTGGTCATCAATCCCAAAGAGGCTATGGCAGTCAGGTCCTTTGCGGATATATACCTATGGGGAGTGGGTTCCAGCCGTCTGGGACAGTTGGCAGATTTTCTGGGAATCCCGTCTGTGATAGGAGGGAAGTGGACTGGCGGTTCATTTATGGGTATGTTCAAAAATGAGAAATACAAAGGGGATTTCCATTTGCAGAAATATTACATACCGGAGGATAAGAGGAACCAGACGGTACGGAATCATGGGGAAGTACAGAGTTATTACATGGAGGACAGCCATCCGGCGATTTTGAGCACGGAGGTTTGGGATGCCCTGCAGGAAAAGATAGAAGAAAATAAACGGGGCAGGAACATTGCCCAGAGTGACACACAAAAGTACCAGAACAGATATCCATTGACGGGAATGATGTACTGTCCGCATTGCGGAAAGACACTCCGGCGTAGAATTGGGTACAAAAAGAAGGTGGAGTGGCTTTGCTCCACTTATATTGAAGAAGGAAAGCAAGCCTGTCCGGGTGTACGGATTCCTGACGAATCGGCAGCCCGGCAGGATATTATAGAACCAACGGTGGCAGAGGAATAAACTGCGGGTGGCGGCGTACTGCAGGGTGAGTACCGATCAAGAAGAACAGTTATTAAGCTATGAGAATCAGGTGAGGTTTTATACGGAAAGCATCAACAGCAACCCGGAATATGAATGTGCCGGGATGTATGCGGATGAAGGCATTTCTGGTACGAATACCAAGAAAAGGGATGAATTTAAACGAATGATTCTGGACTGCCTGAATTATGTGCGGGAACTGAAAGGACTTGGCATTGGGGTGACATTCGAAAAGGAGGCCATAGACACCTTGGATGCGAAGAGCGAAGTGCTGCTTATAATCCTTTCTTCTCTGGCACAGGATGAAAGACGTAATATTTCAGAGAACAGCACATGGGGTATCCGCAAGAGGTTTGAGATTGGGCAGCATAAGATGAGTGCCAAGCGGTTCTTTGGCTATGATGCGGATGAAAATGGAAAGCTGGTTATGAATAAACAGCAGGCGAAGATTATGAAGCGGATTTTTGAAGGTGTGATAAATTGGGATGGAGGGATGAAATGGCAATCCACGACCATTGGCAGTATGCTGGAGAATGAAAAATATAAAGGGGACATGCTCCTGCAGAAAAGTCACACAGTGGATTTCCTGACGAAGAAGCGGGTACAGAATGGGGGGGAATCCAGCATATATTGTAGATGACCATGAGGTGGTTATAGAGCCTTGGATTTGGGAATGTGCACAGTTGGAGATAAAGCGGAGGGAGCAGTATCTGGAGGAGCATAATATTACACGGTTTTCCCAGAACACGGAGGCAAATCCATTTTCAAGCAAGATTATCTGTGGGGAGTGTAACAGGGCTTTTGCGAGGAAGGGATGGTGGACACCAAGCGGAGACCGGAAAGTGTGGCAATGTAGTGAGCGGTATAAGGTGAAAGGTGAGCTGGGGTGTGGCAATCGATACGTTTATGAGGATACGCTGATTGAGATTTATCTAATGGCGTGGAATCGGCTGTTGGAGTGCCGGGAGTCGCTGGTGTCGGAGTGGGGAAGGAAGATGCAGGGAGAGGATTTGCTAGAGAGGCTCCAGGCGAAGAATTTTATGGAGATTACCAAGGATGCACAGCCGATAAAGGAGCTGGATATTGATTTAATGCTTAGAACAGTGGATTGCATTAGGGTATTAGAGAATGGAGTAGTTGTGATAGTGTTCTTGGACGGAACGGAGATTGAATATAGCAGTAAAAACTGAAATAAGATGCCAACTAAGAATAGTCATTTTTAGTTGGCGTTTTTGGTCAAGAAGTCAAATAATGTTGTCGAAAAAGAAGGAAAGTTGTATAATGTATATAAAAAAGAAGGAAAGGATTAAACTTATGTGGTTAGATAAAAAATCTCAAATTGATTTATTGGCATATAGTCCATTTGCGGAGCTAATTACAAATATAACGGCGAATGAACGATTAAATCCATTAACAATAGGGTTGTTTGGTCGTTGGGGTGCGGGAAAGTCTACATTGCTAAAATTAGTTGAAAAAAATATTGAAGATAGGGATAAAACAAAGAAAAAATTTGTTTGTGTATCATTAAATTCGTGAGTGTTTGAAGGTTATGATGATGCTAAGAGTGCAATTATGGAATGTGTCTAAGTTGTGGAGCAATGAATAGAATTTTTAAGTGTACAAATTGTGGTATGCAAGTAGTTGTAGGTGCAGACGTAATAGTTCTAGAACCTATATATTGCGATAACTGTGGAATGGAATTATTAGAATGTACTTCGCTACCGGAAGAAAGTACCAATGGTACCTAAATGGATATAAGCTTTGTTGGAAGGAGGATAATCACATTTATTCGTTATTTAAAGTAGGGTAAAAGGGGTGAAATTCTTACCAAGAGGGGTAAAACTACAAATCAGGCACTTTATAACAGAACAAAAGGGCAAAGCTTTTGCTATGTAGTATAAAAGACAACTTTCACCGCACGTCGAGACTGTTTGCCTGCTGTCAATACAGAAACAGTGATTACGAAGGCTCCGACTAAGGAGGAACCGTCATGGAAACAAAAAAATATGAGATTTATAATTACTGGAAAGATAAAGCGATAACAAAAAATTTTGAAGTGAAGCTATGGGAGGTCTGTACGGCGGATGACGAAGCAGTGAAGATTACCGGTTTTCCTGATGAAATATTTTGTTGGGCATGTGAAGCTCTTCCATATGTTACTGCTGACACTGATAATATTAAAACATTGTGGAATCATGACCACTTTTTAAACAGGGCGCATATTTTTGCTAAATCTAAGGGGGGAGAAGATACGCCGTCCAATTTGTTTTTACTGTGCCCTAATTGTCATGCTGAGGCACCAGATACGACAAACCTGCAAAATTTTTATGCTTGGGTCTATTATAAGAGAAGGTTTGATAATTGGGTTTTAATCTATAAAAAAGAATTTGAGAAAGCGGCTGACATTAAAAGAGTTGACGCAGAAGAACTTTATAAACGTTGGGAACGGTTAAACCTGAATTTGGATACAGTTGAAGCGCTGCGGAGTCAAATGGCAGAAAGATGTGCGCTGCATGGTTCAGCGATATCAATGAGCTCCAAAATGATGAGTTTTATAGATATTCTGTTAGAATTAACGGAAGAGTGATGCATGATATTAATCCAGCCGTGTAATAAGCAGTTTTGCCGGCAGGTTGTCAAAATCGGCAGAAGGGGAAGGATAGTGGCGTTTGAATGAGCATCTTGGATAAATATTTAGAGGGTAATTTATCGATGCTTGGAGGTGGCTAAAGTGAGGAAGTATGATACTTTTGATTTGGAAAGATTTGTAAAGGCACAGGAATTGAATTATGATGCCGCGTTGTCAGAGATTAAAAACGGTCATAAGCAAAGCCATTGGATGTGGTATATCTTTCCACAGATCCAGGGACTGGGACATAGTGAAATGTCCAGGTACTATGCGGTAAAGGATAAGGAAGAGGCGCGGGCGTATATGGAACATCCGGTGCTGGGAGTGAGACTTATGGAAATATCGGAAGCTCTGATGCAGCTTCAGACCAATGATATCAGCGGCGTTATGGCCTGCCCAGATGACAGGAAACTGAGATCGTCCATGACTTTATTTTCTCTGGTCAGCAATGAACCAGTATTTCAGAACGTGCTGGATAAATTTTTCAATGGTGAAAGGGACAAGTTCACATTGGAGGCATTTGATTCTTTTACGAATGGTAATTGATATGAACAGACAAGAGATATTTGTATATGTGAAGCAGCAGTATGGGACGGAGCCGGATTATCCATGGAAGGATTGGAATGCTGTGCTGCGGCATAAAGACAACAACAAATGGTATGGTGTGGTGCTGAAGGTCGGGAGAGACAAACTAGGTCTGACCGGAGACGAAGCAGTTGATGTTCTGAATGTGAAATGTGATCCGGTTCTTATCGGTTCCCTGCGTACACAGCCAGGTTTTCATCCGGCGTATCATATGAATAAAGATAAATGGATAAGTGTCCGGCTGGATGGCAGTGCGCCGGGAGATGAAATCAAAAGCCTGATCGCAATGAGCTATGATCTGACTGGAACGAAGAAAAAGAAGCGAGGGAACAATATAATGACCACTGACGAGCTGCTCTTCTTTGATAAGATGCAGCAAATGCTCCCGGTATATATAGAACTTAAAGAGAAAGTCATGGAACAGCATCCAGATGTTATTATTAAAGTGAATAAGACTCAGATATCATTTAATAATAAATATATTTTTGCAATGGCCTCTTTTCAGAGAGTGCCAAAATGTCAGGAGGAATACCTGCTGGTATCTTTTGGACTTGGCTTTGAAAAACAGTCTCCACGGATTGCAGCAGCAACAGAAGCCTGCCGCAGCCGGTGGACGCATCACGTAGTGATACGGAAGCCAGAAGAAATCGATGAGGAATTGATGGGCTGGATCGATGAGGCCTACCAATTTTCAAATACCAAATGAAATCTTCGTAGATCATTTTCCATTGCTGCTTGTGATTTTCGATGGGTGATGCTGGCCGGTCTCTGTGTTATCAGAGACCGGTTTTGGTTTATTAATTTAGTAACCGACAGCAGTGACGCCATATTCAGCCTGCTCGGCAGTGAAGCCTTCAAAGACCAATTGGTCAATTAATCCCTGACGGGAAAATGAAGAATAATCCAAATAATCCTGAGCTTTTTTAGCAGCCTGTTCATTCCAGTCTGCTCCGCAGCAGTCCACAGCTGAGGCAGCCTCTTCTGTAGAAAATCCTTCAAATTCCAGCTGATTGATCAATCCTGTGTAGGAAAAAGCGCTGAAGGATAAATAATCTTTTGCTTTCTTCGCAGCCTGCTGACTCCAGTCTGCTCCACAGTTGTCTGCGGCATAAGTTGCATTTTCCGTGGAGAATCCTTCGAATTCCAGCTGATGTATCAGGCCGGTGTAAGAAAACGCGCTGAAAGACAAGTAGTCATTGGCCTTTTTCAATGCGTTTCTCTGTTCCAAGGATATTTCTGCGGTTGTTTCAACGGGGGTCATCTCGGACTCGGCGGCAGTTGTTTCTGTGACCTTAATAACGGCAGAAGCCATTATTTCTTTACAGTCTTCCAGATAACTGTATTGCGTATTATCTGAGCAGACATACATGATACTGAACATATTTTGTGCCATATGGGATACGTACACAGAGACCATCCCGTTCCATCCAGAGCCGGAAGATTCGGCTGTAAAAGGTATGAACAAAGCTTTTTCGCCGGCTATTTCTATGGTTTCTGTTTTCTCAGCCTTGAAACTGTCGAAGCCGCCTGAAAAACCATTTATAAAATCATCCTCGTATTCACTCAGTTCTTCAAAATTGCTGACAGGAGAACTTTGGCAGCGAAATTGGAGCATAGCCGCTGCGTCGCCGGTTTCAGGGTAAAAGGTTACCGTATCTAGCGTAGAATCGCCAACGGTCCAATTAGAAGGAATAGAAAAAGTATATCCCATGAAGTTGACTTCAGTATTTGTGCTGGGATTGAAATCCCTTTTTTCTTGTTTTGCCGGTGATGTTTCCGGTGCCTGAGAAGCAGTGGTCTCCGTTTCTGGTGCAGAGCTGGTCTCTTTAGCAGCGCCTTCTTTTTTCTGTCCGCAGGCTGATATGGAGAATATCAGGCTTGAAGTGAGCAGAATCGCTAAAAGTTTCTTTTTCATACTTGTTTCCTCCCTTTGTTTTATGTAAACCGATTTGGTTTATCATTCTTTGTGTACTGTTATGTACGATGGTCACTTGTGCTTTCCGTATCATACTATTTAGTGAAATTTTACGTTAATCGACAGTTATCGACCTATATATTATACACTATTTATGGATTAAATGTAATTGACATCTTTGATAAATAAACGTGGTCTGCAGGGCCGGACTTATAACATATTCAGGGAGTGAATACCAGGTTTACCCAATAATAAGGGCAATATAAAATATAAGGATTATGAACAGCGATATTATGTCCAAAATTTATTTTCTAACATGTCACACTGTTGTCATCTATAATTTGATAAGATAATAATGCAGCTGACGTTCATGATTTTGTGTATGAGGATATGAAAGATGAAAATGCCGAGGGAAATAGACCATACCTTGTTTGCACCTTGCGGAATGAATTGCCTGGTTTGCTATAAATACAGCCGTCACAAGAAACCCTGCGGAGGCTGTTTCGGAAAAGCCGACAGGAAACCGGAGCACTGCCGGAAATGTCGGATAAAGGAATGTGCTGGGGACAAAGGGGTGAAGTATTGTTATGCGTGCCAGGAATATCCCTGCAGGCGGATCAGATCCCTGGAAAGGAGCTATAATACCCGGTATCATACGAGTCTGACGGCAAACAGTCAAATGGTTAAAGCGCAGGGAATCAAGAAATTTATGGAACGGCAGGCGGAACAATATACCTGCCCAAGATGTGGAGGCGTCATTTCCATACACGATGCGGAATGCAGTGAATGTCGGTTTAAGGTGACCGTAAGCTGATTCAGATCATGGGCAAAAAAGCCTGCAGATGAAAAGAAGAAATACAGTTATGAGAAAAGGAGAAGATTAAATGACAGAAAACAAGGAAATCGCTCCATGCGGAGTAATTTGTAAGGAATGTGAAGAGTTTGAACGTTCGTGCGGCGGATGTAATTCTCTAGAAGGAAAGGTGGCATGGGTTCCCATTATCGGGAAGGAAGTCTGTCCATTATATGACTGTCCGGTCAACGGACACAAATATAAGTCCTGCGGGGAATGCAGCGAACTGCCGTGCCAAATGTTCAAAGAATTGAGAGATCCGGCTATGACGGATGAAGAATTTGAGAAGAGCATTCGGGACAGGCTGAATGTCTTGAGAGAGAGATGAGATCCTGATTGGAGCAGAGAAGACAGGCCAAGAGCAGACCACGGGCGTACTACAAGATACGCCCGTGGTTTTTTCTGTTGTTTTTCCCATGGTTCTGGCAGAATAACAGCATTGATTTTTGCAGGTCAATGCCAGTGGGGATTTATGCTGCCAAAATAGCTTTCAAACGAACGGAAGCTGATCTTTTCCTCTCTCATCTTGTTATAGAGATAAGTTTGTTTTAAAAGTATTCTAAGGTACAGAATAGCGGTTGACAATGGTTAACTGGTTAAGTTATTATGATACTTAACCAGTTAATTATTTGGAGGGAGTGATGCGATGTTTTTTCCAGCAGATAAAATAACGGCGAAAGCGTACGTATATGGGATGATATTCACTCTGTCCAACCGGATGCAGTGCGTAGGAGACAGGCGAGGTGAAGAAGTGACAACGATGCAGTGCTTCATGATGGCTAATCTAATGCTTTATGAAGACTATCAATTAAATCTGGGGCAAATGGCACAGCTTCTGGGGACGTCAAGACAGAACGCCAGAAAGACCGCTGATCTACTGATGAAAAAAGGTTACATGGATTTACAGAGGGACAAGCTGGATGGAAGAAATATACGGGCTGCGCTGACAGAAAGAGGAAAAAATTATTACATAGAAAGAGAGAAAAGAGAATCGGGATATCTGGAAGAGCTGTTCCAGGGATTTGATGAGGAACTGATAAAGGAAATGAAACGCGGACTTACGGATTTACATGAAAACGTAATGAAATATGAGCAGAAGCATTCAGAAAAGGAGAATTGAGATGGCATTTTATTATGATGAACCCTCCAGGACGTTTAGCGAGTATTTATTGATTCCGGGATATTCCTCATCAAAATGTGTTCCTTCAGAGGTGGATTTGAAGACGCCGCTGGTAAGGTTTAAGAGAGGAGAGGAACCGGGGATATCCATTAATATTCCCATGGTCTCTGCTATCATGCAGTCAGTTTCCGACGACAGGCTGGCGGTTGCGCTGGCAGAGGAAGGAGGCATGTCCTTTATCTATGGCTCCCAGCCGGTAGAAGAGCAGGCGGAAATGGTAAAAAAGGTAAAGCGGTATCGAGCAGGATTTGTGGTGAGTGATTCCAATGTTTCTCCGGAGATGACATTGGAGGATGTGCTGCGCTTGACGGAGAAGACGGGCCACTCCACCATTGCGGTAACAGAGGACGGAGGGCCGAACGGAAAACTTTTGGGTATTGTCACAAATAAAGATTACCGGCTGAGCCGGATGAGTCCGGATACGAGGGTGAAGGAATTTATGACAAAATTTGACGATCTCGTATATGCGGAAGAAGAGACAAGCCTAAAAGAGGCAAATGATATCATATGGGAACATAAGATCAACTGTCTGCCGCTGGTGAATAAAAACCGGGAACTGGCATATCTCGTTTTCCGAAAAGATTACGACACACATAAGAAGAATGAGAATGAGCTGATCGACAATGCCAAACGCTATATGGTGGGGGCAGGCATCAATACGAGAGACTATGAGATGAGGGTTCCGGCACTGCTGGAAGCAGGAGCAGATGCCCTTTGCATTGACAGTTCAGAGGGCTTTTCGGAGTGGCAGAAGATTACGATCGATTACATCAGGAAGCATTATGGCGAACGGGTGAAGGTTGGAGCCGGAAACGTCGTGGATGAAGAAGGGTTCCGGTTCCTGGCGGATGCGGGTGCTGACTTTGTGAAGGTTGGAATCGGCGGCGGGGCGATCTGCATTACCCGCGAGCAGAAGGGGATAGGCAGAGGGCAGGCGACCGCTCTTATAGAAGTGGCAAAAGCCAGGGACGCTTATTACGAAGAGACAGGAGTATATATTCCCATCTGTTCCGACGGCGGTATCGTACACGATTACCATATTACGCTGGCCCTGGCCATGGGGGCGGATTTTGTGATGCTCGGACGGTATTTTGCCAGATTTGATGAAAGTCCGACTAAACGAGTCAATATCAACGGAAGCTATATGAAAGAATATTGGGGAGAAGGCAGCGCCAGGGCAAGAAATTGGCAGCGGTATGATATGGGCGGAGAACAGAAACTGTCCTTTGAGGAAGGCGTGGATTCTCTGGTGCCGTATGCTGGAAGCTTAAAGGATAATGTAAACCTTACCTTGAGCAAAGTCCGGTCCACAATGTGCAACTGCGGAGCTCTTACGATTCCAGAACTGCAGAAAAAGGCAAAGATCACACTCGTCTCATCCACAAGTATTGTAGAGGGTGGGGCGCATGACGTCACTCTCAGAAATCACAGGTAAGTCTGGTATCAGACGGAAAGAGCGAAGAAGAAGACGGACCGGACTGCCCATTATTAAACACCGGCGAGATTCTGAGGCCCGTGCCGGTATCACGGAAAAAGACAATTCACGGTGTGCTCAGAAAAGAATCGGGCCTTTCTTAAGGAAAATCAGAGGAAGACCTATCGCCAGGCGACAGAGGCTTATTATCGGATAATGGAAGAAAAGAAAGCAAAGACAAAGGTGAAAACAGAAGCCATAGAGATTATATGAAAAAATGCCGTGCATTTTATATGCACGGCAGATTTCTTTTAAGTCTGTGGTAAGATACTGCGATTATGCAGCGCAGACATTGACTGCCTGTGTGCCGCGGTTTCCCTGAGTTGTATCAAAGGTGACCTTCTGTCCGTCCTCTAATGACTTAAAACCGTCTGATACAATTCCGGAAAAATGTACGAATACATCCTCGCCGGTTGAGTCATTCGTAATAAAACCATATCCTTTTTCGCTGTTGAACCATTTTACTGTACCGTTATTCATGTTGGTACCTCCTAAATTTTATTGCATTTTTAAAAGAAAAAAATCACATATTTTTGTAAATCATTAACAGAACAATGACTTACAAAAATATGTGAATCAATATCTTATTAAAAAATACACTTTTATACTATCATATCATTGAGAAAAAAGCAAGCGAAAGTTAGTAAAAATTATTTTTTGTTTTATCCGGGCCGCCCAAGGGCGGCAGTTTGCCAATGTCCTGCTTAAAATGAGCTGCTTGTCATTGGAATCAATAGTAATACGACTGTATTTGTGATAAAATAAACGTAATATATTTCAGAACTGTTCTGCTTTGAGCAGGACAGGCTGTGGAAAAACGGTACGAGAAGGATGCACTGAGGCAATGGATTGCCGGGATGGAGTTGGAGAATCATGTTTGCTGACAATTTAGCTAATTTATTGGATGCGTTGCCGGAGATGAGTATCTATGTGATTGAGGAAAAGAACCACCGGCTGTTGTATTTTAACCGGCGCTGTCAGGAGACGGGACGCGGAAAGGCCGTGCTGGGTGCCAAGTGCCATGAGGTATGGCCTGAAGTGTGCGCCAACTGTCCTCTCGGCGGTTTGGGGGAAGCTCCGTCCAACCATATCGTCTGCTACGATCCCCTGCTGAAAACCACGGTTGACGTCACTGCCAGCCGTATCGTATGGGACGGGGATATTCAGGCCGTGGTGATAGCGGCTTCTCCTCACAGGCTGAATTTTGAGGAACAACAAGGGCCGAAGAAAATTGAGCAGATGTACGCGAAGAGTTTGGTGACTGTCTTTGATGAATGTATCATTGCCAATCTGACCGCGGACTATTATGTCAACTGCCAGAAAGACATGATGTGGACTGATATCCCGGAACAGGGAAACTTCGCTGTGGAAAATCAGAATTATGCACAAAAGGCTGTCCATCCGGAGGATTTGAAACTTTTTAATGAAACATTTTCCAGGGAAGCGATGCTGCAGATATTTCAAAGCGGTAAAAAACAAGTTTCCAAAAGACTGCGCCGGATGACCGGCGACGGCATCTATCACATGGTGGAATTTACCGCGGCCAGGATCGAGCAGGTGGAGACGGAGGAGTGCTGGTGTGTTCTGGTCTTCCGCGATATTCAGGAGGAATACCTGCTGGAACAGCAGCGGAGTCTGGAGATCAGCCAATTGGCCACAGCAGCCAGAAGAGCGTATCAGATGCTGATTGCGGTCAACCTGACCCAGAATACTTATCGGATGCTTGAATATGAGCGGTTTCCAGTTAAAAATCCTGGCAGCGGCGGAAGCTTTGATGATCTCATCATTCAAGAATATTCCACAGTGCGGCCGGACCATCAGGAAGAATTTATCCGGAAATTTTCAAGGAAATCTCTAACGGAGGCTTTTTCCGGGGGAGAGCGCATTATAACCATGAAGGTTCCGCATATGGGAGAGGACGGAATCTATCACTGGAATTTCACTCAGGTAGTGCGGGTCGAAAGCCCGTATACTGATGATCTGATAGAAATTACTTTATCCAGGAATATCGATGAGGAACGGCGGATGCAGGAGGAGGCGCTGGAGAAAGAACGGCAGGCGAAACAGCTCCTTGAAGATGCGCTTCAGAAAGCAGAAAGAGCCAATCAGGCGAAGAGCGATTTCTTGTCCAGGATGAGCCACGATATCCGGACTCCCATGAATGCAATCATTGGAATGACAGAGCTGGCGCAGCTTTACGTGGGAGATGAAACCCGGCTGCGGGATTACCTGAATAAAATTGCGGGCTCAGGGGCACATCTTCTCAGTCTTATCAACGAGGTTTTGGATGTCAGTAAGATTGAGAGCGGGGCCGTGGAGCTGGCTGATACAGAATTTAACCTGCGCGATCTGGTGGGGGATGCTGCGGAGATGGTGCGGCTGTCCATTGAAAATAAGCATCAGCTTCTTACAGTCAATCTGGACGACGGACTCCACGATCGAGTATCTGGCGATATGAGACGACTGAAACAGGTGCTGGTCAATATCTTGGAGAATGCCTCCAAGTATACAGGAGAAGGCGGAAGAATTATTCTGTCTTTGGAAGAGCTGAAAAAGAGGGAAATACAAGTGGGCACTTACCGGCTCACGGTTGAGGATACCGGGATTGGAATGAAGCCGGAATATTTGGAGCATATTTTTGAACCGTTCAGCCGGGCCGATGACAGCCGTATCAGCAAGACAGTGGGAACCGGACTTGGAATGACCATCGTAAAGAATCTTGTCACGATGATGGGGGGTGATATCCAGGTAGAGAGTGAGTATGGGAAAGGCTCCCGGTTTATGGTCACTCTTCGACTTATTAAATGTGATGAAGCTGCAGTGCCGAGGCATGCGGAAAAAGTGGATGTGGAAGAGGATTTCCATGGAATCCGGGTCCTGCTGGTGGAGGACAATGAGCTTAACCGGCAGATTGCGGCAGAAATGCTGGAATTGATAGGCGTTCAAACGGAGACGGCGGAGGACGGGAAAAAAGCGGTGGAGGCAGTGTGTACTCATCCTCCGCTTTACTATGACATCGTATTTATGGATATTCAGATGCCGGTCCTCAACGGATATGAGGCGGCGAAAGAAATACGAAAATCTGGGATGGAACGGATTGAAGAGCTTCCGATCATTGCCATGACGGCAGACGCATTTGCGGAGGATGTCAGACTTTCTCGTTTGGCCGGCATGAATGGGCATCTGGCAAAGCCGATTTCCATGGAACAGCTTAAAAATATACTTTCTGACTGTCTGATCTGGAGAAAGCAGAACCAGAAGGCTGCGGGCAGGCCGGGAGACCTTGCTCCATAAACAGGATTTGAGAGGAAGCACAGGCTGATATTAGGGTTCCTCTCCTGCTTCTCTCTCCCCACCGAAATAAGCTCCTGCCGGTGTCCAGCCCGGACTTACAAAAAATAATTCCAGGAAGTGTCTTGTACAATATTATGCCATACAGCTGTCATGTTAGTTGTGCTATACTCTTAAGGAAAAGTGCTGTTGCCGGGGCTTTTCTAAAATTTGGGCTGGAGGTTTATGATGAAATTTAAAAATTCTATGTTGATCGTTACAGATATGGAGAAGTCCGCAGCGTTTTATAAAAAGGTGCTGGGTCTGCATGTGATTCTGGACTTTGGTTCAAATATCACGCTGACAGGAGGCGTTTGCCTGCAGACTAGGGAAAGCTGGCTGGAATTTATCCATAAAGGGGAAAATGACATTATTCTGGGCGGCAATGACTCAGAACTGTATTTTGAGGAAGATGATTTTGACGAATTTCTTGCTAAGCTGGATGCCATGGAGGAAATTCATTATGTTCATCCGGTATGTGAGCACAGCTGGGGCCAGAGAGTGGTTCGGATCTATGACCCAGACATGCATATCATCGAGATAGGAGAAAATATAAAAATGGTCTGCCGGCGTTTTTTGGAAAGCGGACTTACGGAAGAGGAGACCGCGAAGAGAATGGACGTTCCGGTAAAATTTGTCCGCGGATGCAGAAAATGATGGCGGAGACGATTGGAATCAGCCGGAAAGGAGAGCACAATATGGAGTGGAATCAGATATATGGTCCGGACAGCCGGCCTGACATGGACCAGATAACAGGTTATATACAGACGCCTCTCTGGAAAGAGCTGTGCGTATATCTAGAGGACGTTTACGGCGTATCTCCAAGGATTGAATACAGTCGCTGTTCCGGAAAGCCAGGGTGGAATGTAAAGTATAAAAAGAGCGGGAAGGCTCTCTGTACTCTGTATCCGGAGGAGGGATTTTTTACCTGCATGATCTCCATTGGCAGGAAAGAGGCTCCGGAGGCGGAGCTTTTGCTTACAGCGTGCACTTCTTATGTAAAAGATTTATATGCGGCTGCCAATCCATTCAATGGAAGCAGGTGGCTGATGATAGAGGTAAAAGATGTACAGACCTTGTCAGACGTACAGACCCTGATAGGGACCCGCTGCAAGACAGCAAAAAAGGGCTGACAGCGAGGTGAGAATATGGGTGAGCTGAGAAAGATCCCGGGCGTGGGAAAAGAAACGGAAAAAGATCTGCAGATGCTTGGCTATTTTACGGTAGAATCACTTAAGGATGAGGATCCGGAGGTGATGTATGAGAGGGAGTGTCTGATGAGGGGGTGTCATATTGATCGGTGCCAGCTCTACGTATATCGGTGTGCTGTATACTATGCTTCTAATGAAGAGCATGATCCGGAAAAACTTAAATGGTGGAACTGGAAGGATTGACAGAAGCTTTTGGAGGAATGACCGTTGAAGGATTTCAAGAGAGAGGATCTGAGTTTTTCATTGTGCGGCCTTAACTGCAGGCTTTGCCCCATGTTTCTGTACCATTATTGCCCTGGGTGCGGCGGAGGGGAAGGAAACCAGGCATGTGGGGCCGCGAGGTGCAGTTTGCAGCACGGAAAGGTGGAATATTGTCATCTGTGCGGGGAGTTTCCCTGTGAAAGGTACGACAGGATAGATGAGTATGATTCATTTATAACCCATAGGAACCGTCGGAAGGATATGGAACTCTTTCAGAAAATGGGAGCGGAAGCATACCATTCCGAACAGGCACAGAAAGCGGAGATTCTGTCGTTTCTGCTGGAAAATTATAATGATGGCCGCCGCAAGAGCTTATTTTGTCTGGCGGTCAATCTTTTGGAGCTGGAAGATATAAAGGATGTGATGAGGCGATTGGCAGAGGCAGAAGGAGCAGATGTCCGGAACCTGAAACAGAAAGCGGCTCAGGCGGCAGAGCTGTTTCAGGATATGGCGGAACAGCGGAATCTGGTATTAAAACTGAATAAGAAGCCCAAGGGCAAATAGAGAAGCTGCCGTACCTTCTTATCAAATTCTTCTCTGCTGACGTTTACAGACAGTGGGACAAACTCATAGCCGCCGGTTCTATCTGCATGCTGAGAAAATATGGCCTTCTGTTTTTCAAAAAAGTTATAAAAAGACTTGCCTAACGGCGAAAAATTTGTTATAGTGGCTCCATTGTGGAAAAGGAGGTGGCTTGATGTCGTCTATGCGTTTAAGATAATGGACAATGAATGGATACTCTCATAACATGGGGGGTTCTTGTTGTACTTATTTTACGGATAGACGAGTTGGGCTGCTTATGTTTTGATCATAGGCGGAAGGCTTAGTTCCCCGGACGGCAGGTGGAAAGGTACATTTCATCTGTATGTTGTCTTTGGGACAGAAATGAAGAGAATACATTTCTGATAATCGTAAAAATAAGCAGACAGACGATCTCAAATGATGAGGTCGTCTGTTTTTGTACGTCAGGAAAGTTCTATAATAATTATTCTAAATGACCATAGGAGAGATATTATGTTACAAAATAAAGGATGGAAAAAGACATTTTTCATCATTGCATTTGGGCAGGCGGTTTCCCTGATTGGAAGCTCAGCAGTCCAATTTGCGATGATCTGGTGGCTGGCAGAGAGAACTTCTTCGCCTGTCATGATGGGGCTGGCGGGAGTCGTAGCGTTCCTCCCGATGACGTTTTTAAGCCCGTTTGCGGGAGTGGCCGCGGACCGCTATGACCGGAAAGCCATAAGCATCATATCGGATATGTCCATGGGAATACTGGCTCTTTTGTACGCGGTGATACTCTATTTTATGGATATTCCCATATGGACTGTACTGGCCGTTTTATGTGCGCGGGGCGTTGGAAATACTTTTCAGCAGCCGGCTATACAATCCATAATTCCGCAGCTGGTGCCGCCCGAACAGCTGGTAAAGGCAAACGGCTGGACCCAGCTTATGACCTCCGGATCATTTATCCTGGGGCCTGTGATCGGGGCAGCTTTGTATGCTGCAGTGCCGATGTATGTGATCTTGTTCACAGATGTGATCGGTGCGGCATTTGCCAGCGGAGCGCTGGCACTCGTCAAAGTGCCAAGGCTCCCGCATAAAGAGACGGAAAAGACGGGCTTCCTGACACAATTCAAGGAGGGGATAGGAGTATACCGGGAGGATAGGAAACTGTTCATGCTGGTGACAGCACAGGCCCTGTGCATGTTCTTCTTTGCGCCTCTGTCTACATTTTATCCTCTGATGACCAGCAGCTTTTTTAAGCTGTCCGCTTTCCATGGCAGCGTTGTGGAGATGGGCTTTGCGGCGGGGATGATGGTGACGGCGCTGTTGTTTGGAAGCGTGCTGAAGGTCAAGCGCAAGATTGGAGTATCCTATGCCGGGCTGTTCGGTATAGGAATCACTTCTGCAGTATGCGGGCTGGTTCCTCCGGTTTTCACCGGATGGATCATATTTACCGTGACGTGTTCCTTTATGGGAGCGTTCGGCAATGTGCATACCATACCGATGACGGCATATATGCAGGAGACCATAGCCCCGGAAAAAATGGGAAGAGCATTCTCCCTGCTTGGACTGATAGGGTCTTTGTCTATGCCAGCAGGGCTGCTGGTGGGAAGTCCGATAGCAGAAAAAATAGGGGTACATGCCTGGTTCTTCATTTCAGGCGTGGGGATACTTTTGATCGCAGGCGTAATCGTCGTCATCAACTGGCTCCGCAGGCTTTGAACCTAAATCGCCAAACCCGTCATTTTGTGCTATGATATAAAATACCTATTGGAATCATTATTAGTCAGCTTCGATCAGGCTCCAGTTTAGCACCGGCATAAGTTCCGGACCGTCACGATTTCGGTTCGCTGGCGATGCAGAGGCCGCGTTATCCCCCGCTCCGGCAGTACCGGACAAATTTCATTTCTTAGATTCCAGAAAAGGATTGGATAACCACACGGCCCGCCCGCCTGGATGGAAGCGGACTTTCTCCTGTCTCGTATGGTTTACAAAGACTGGTTTGTTTGAAAGGTATTCCAAGGTATAGTATCAATGTACATAAAATCCAAGTAAAACATATATTCACAGAA
Source organism: Lientehia hominis (assembly GCF_021044755.1). GTDB lineage: Bacteria > Bacillota > Clostridia > Lachnospirales > Lachnospiraceae > Lientehia > Lientehia hominis. Next base: position 78,114 of record NZ_JAJNOR010000010.1, on the reverse strand, counting down.
GAGGAAAGACAGATCATGTATAACTATGAAGAGCTTAAGCATTTTGTGGAGCATTGCTCACGGTGCCCGCTGTCCGCCGCCAGAAATAAATCTGTAATGGGAAGGGGAAATCTTCATTCTTCCATTATGTTCATTGCGGAGGCTCCCGGCTATCAGGAGGACAGGGACGGAATCCCGTTTACAGGTGCCTCAGGAAAAGTATTTGACGAGCTTTTGGCCTCAATAGGGATGAGCCGGGATGAAATTTATCTGACCAATGTGGTGAAGTGCCATCCTCCCAGGAACCGGGATCCAGAACCGGATGAGCAGGAAGCATGTATTCCATATTTGAAATATGAAACGCTTTTGATACGGCCGAGAATCATTGTCTGCCTGGGAAGAATCGCGGCGCAGAGAATCATCCGTTCTGACTTTCGGATCACCAGGGAACACGGACAGTTTCTTTATCGGAAAAATACCTGGTTGACGGCTGTGTATCAGCCGTCCGCGATTTTAAGAGATGATACGAAAATGGCAGAGACGAAAGAGGATTTTAAGGTACTGTTTATCCGGAGCAGAGAAATAAACGGATGAAAGGGTGCCTGATCTGAGCGGCAGTATCTTTTTGACACATGGAGTCAGTGATTTTAAACAGATTGCCGGCACATTTACCGGAGCGGCCGAATACTATTTTTATAAAACGAATTTTTGGTGCGTTCCATGGGTTTTAAAGACTGTACGACGTACGAGAATCTGAGGAAAGCGTATGAAGGAGAACTGAAGGCCAGCACAAAATATCGGATATTTGGAAGAAAAGCCAGAAAAGACGGTTATCAGCAGATAGGAAATATTTTTGAGGAAACTTCATGGAATGAAATGACCCATGCGGAAATATGGCTGAAGCTGCTGGAGGGAGGGAAGATTCCGGATACTTTGGAAAACCTGGAAAATTCCTGCAGAGGAGAGAGCCGGGAATGGCGCAGTATGTATCTGGAATTTGCCGTCACGGCAGAAGAAGAGGGATACTCAGATATTGCCAGGCTGTTTCGGGAGGTGGCAGAAATCGAAAGGCATCATGACTATCGGTTTGATGGACTGGCCGGGAATATAAGAGATAATGAGGCGTTCTGTAAACGAAAGGACGCGGTATGGGTGTGTCTCAACTGCGGATATATCCATTACGGAGCGTGTGCGCCGGAAATCTGTCCCGTATGCGGATGCCCGAAGGGCTGTTATCAGATAAACTGTGAAAATTATTGAAATTGAGCAGGTAAACAGCAGCATCTGTGGGACAGTGGTTTATTTCAATTGTTCCATAGGTGCTTTTTATTATTTCAAGAGTTGGTTCACTGAACAGGAATGGAGGGAATCGATATGATTCATGAAGAAGATTCCAAAGATAAAAAGATAGCTGTACGGGTATCTGCTGTCAGCATCGCAGTGAACTTAATCTTATCAGTATTTAAACTGATCGCGGGAATTGCGGCATATTCCGGGGCTATGATCTCCGACGCGGTACATTCGGCATCCGATGTTTTCAGCACAGTGATCGTAATAATCGGTATATCCGTCTCCAGAAAAAAATCAGATAAGGAACATCCATATGGCCACGAACGCTTGGAATGTGTAGCCTCGGTCATTTTGGCCGTGATTTTGTTTGTCACCGGCGCCGGCATTGGAATCAGAGGGATACAGAAGATCGTGTCCGGAAGTGCAGAAGTTATACAGGTACCTGGTATGCTGGCGCTGACGGCCGCTGTGGTGTCCGTAGTGGTGAAGGAGTGGATGTATTGGTATACGAGGGCGGCCGCGAAAAAAATCAATTCCGGAGCGCTGATGGCAGACGCCTGGCATCATCGTTCAGACGCTCTTTCTTCCATTGGTTCCTTTGCCGGGATTTTAGGCGCCCGGATGGGATTCCCGGTGATGGATCCGCTGGCCAGTGTTGTTATCTGTGTATTCATCCTTAAGGCGGCTTTTAACATCTTTAGAGATGCCGTCAATAAAATGGTTGATAAGTCCTGTGATGAGGCGACAGTCCAGAGCATGAAGAACGTAGCCTTAAACAGCCAGGGAGTTGTGGAAATAGACGATATCCGTACCCGAATGTTCGGAGCGAAGGCATATGTAGACATAGAGATCGCTGCGGATGAGAACCTGACTCTGAAGGATTCCCATGAAATCGCGGAAAACGTTCATGGCTCCATAGAAAGACAGTTTCCCGAGGTGAAACACTGCATGGTACATGTAAATCCGGCTTCTGTAGAGGGAAAGACGCAGTGCAGCTGATATGGCAGGGGCAGAGTGTTCCATCTTTCTAAAAGGATCAAGGGCTTAATGGCGTAAATCTTTTGCCGATAATCTAAAAATATGCTATAGTTTTATCATATATAGAAACACGTCATATATTATGGATACACAGGGGAACGAGAGTTTTATGGACAGACAGCCGGGTAAGAATGAAACGACATGTATTACGGTTATTGACGATGACTACCGGATTTTATATGTGAATGAACGGATGCAGGCTCTTTTTCAGGAACTTAAGGCAGGGGACATATGCTATGAGGCGGTTCAGGGAGAAGACGGGCCATGCGCCTGCTGCCCTTTGAAACAAAATGATAAAGACAGTGTGGTCGTGTATAACAGACACCTGGGACAGTGGCTGGAATTTTCTTCTGGCCGGGCCGAATGGCCGGGCCATGGCTCCTGTACGATCATTTTCAGCAAAAGCATCGGCGAAAGTAATAAAAACCTGTTATATGACTTGACCCAGATGCCGGCATATGATGAGCTTTTCGAGCTGAATATCAGCAGAAATACGTATAAGATTCTTTTTCATGCAGAAGGAAAATATGTGGTTCCGCCCGTGGACGGGCGTCTGGACGAAATGCGCTCAGATGTTGCGGAGCACATGATCCATCCCGATGATAAGGAACGTTTTCTTGAGTTTTGGGATTTTGACAAAATGCTTGAAGGAATGGGAAAGGGAGGAGAGCTCCTCGAAGGAAAATTCCGAAAGAAGCTGGCGGGAGGAGGATACTGCTGGGTGCTCCAAATCGCAGTACCCCTTCGGTATAATGAAAATCATGAAAAGATAATTATTTGTTTTATACAGGATATCCATGAACAGGCAGAGGAGGCCGGCACAAGGAAACAAAAGGAGTTGGATGACGGGGCAGATGCCCTGACCGGGCTGTACCGGGCGGAGGTTTTTTTTGAAAAAGCTGCGGGACTTCTGAAAGAAAACAGCGGGCGGCCCTACTGTCTGGTCGCCATTGATATTGAACATTTTAAGCTGTTCAACGAATGGTATGGTCTGGAAGAGGGAGACAGATTTCTGGTGAGCGTCGCGGGGAAGTTGAATCAGATTCAGGAGGAATATCCCAGCATCGCCGGCTATATGGGCGGCGATGACTTTGTGATCCTGCTTCCGCTCAATACGGATATCATCGTCAGGCTGGAAGGCGAGCTTACAGAATACGTGAGGAGATTTGGCGGAAACGCGGGATTTCTACCTGCTTTTGGAATCTATCCGGTGGAATCACCTGAAGAGTCCATGAGGACGATGTATGACCGCGCCGCGATCGCCATGTCCTCCGTGAAAGGGAATTATGCGAAGCGGACCGCATGGTATGACTTTGAGATGAAACGGAGGCTGGAAGAGGACCAGCTGTTACTTTCCGAAGTGCAGAAAGCTTTGGAGAATCAGGAATTTGTGCTGTATGTCCAGCCCAGATGTAATATGATCACGGGAAAGATCGTGGGGCTGGAATCTTTGGTGCGCTGGGAGCATCCGGAGAAAGGGAATATAATGCCGGGTACTTTTATCCCCCTTTTGGAACAAAATGGTTTTATTACCAATCTGGACCTGTATGCCTGGGAGCTTGTGTGCAGGAAAGTCAGCAGCTGGATAAAAGAGGGGTTTCGCCCTGTTCCTGTTTCTGTCAATGTCTCCAGAATTGATATCTATGCGGTCGATGTGGTGAAAGTATTTAAAGAGCTTATAAAAAAATTTGAGCTGGACAGCCGCCTTATCGAAATAGAGATCACAGAGAGCGCATATGTACAGGACTATGAGGTGATCAAAGAGGTCGTAGAGCGTCTGAGGGTGAATGGCTTTACTGTTCTGATGGATGATTTTGGAAGCGGTTATTCGTCGCTGAACATGCTTAAGGATGTCAACGTGGACATTCTTAAGCTGGATATGAAGTTTTTGGATATGGAGGAAGAAAGCCGGAGCCGGGGTATGGATATCCTGGAGGCGATCGTAAAGCTTGCAAATCTGATGAAGCTGCGACTGATCGCGGAGGGGATAGAGACAAAGGAACAGAAGGATTTTCTGATGGATATCGGCTGCTTTTATGCTCAGGGTTATTACTTCTGCCGGCCGCTGCCCATGGAAGAGGCAGATATCTTATTATCAGATGAAGAGAATATTGACTTCAGGGGCATTATGGCGGAGCACATGGAGAATCTGAGTCTGAAGGATCTGTTTACCGGCGATCTGTCCAGCGCCATGCTGAACAATATGCTGGGCGGAGTCGCGTTTTATGATCTGTATGGAGGATGTCTGGAGCTCCTTCAGGTAAATGAACAATACTATCGTGTGACTGGCTGCAATCCAGTGGATCTGGAAGAAAAAAGACGGCAGATTCTTTCTCTGATAGAGGAAGAGGATAGAAAAAGGACCTTGGATATTTTTCGGTCCGCTGTAGCAGAGCCCATAAATGGAGCGGAGGGAGAAATACGGAGACGCCGACTGGATGGAACCGTGATGTGGATGCATATCCATGTCTTTTTTCTCCGGGAACATGACGGGCATCGGCTGTTTTACGGGGCAGTAAATGATGTGACAGAGCAGCGCAGGAGGGAACTGCTGCTCAGGGAGACCAATAAGACTCTGCTGAGAAAAAATAACGAGCTTAAATTTCTCAATAATGACACTCCTGGAGGTTATTATCAGTGTATCGGGGCGGAAGATCTGGAACTGGTGCATGTGAGCAACCGTTTTATGGAAATATTGGGATATTCAAAGAATGAGCTGACGGAAGACTTTGAAAACTCTTTTCTGAAGCTTGTGCATCCTGAGGACCGGAAATGGGTATCCGGCATGTTCCGCGGTCTCGGGATGGAAGAAATAGGAAGCATGGAATGCCGGATGGAAGCGAAGAATGGTTCCATATGGACCTTGATTCAGGGCAGGAAAATGGAACAGAGAGGGAAAGCCGTCTTTTACGGAGTGATTTTGGACATCAGCGAAAACATGGCGCTTGTGACCAGCCTGAAAGGGAGGGAAAAAGAGCTTTGGCTGACTGGAAAAAAGATGGAGAGCATCATCCGGCAGGCTGAACTGAATGTATGGAACTGGGACATCGATACTTCTGTCCTGACCATATCCGGACCATTCGGTGACGGCGTGCTGTTCCATCCGGAAGAAAGAGGGGAAGACGGTCAGGTGGTTTATGCCGGTTATCCGGAAATGGTGAAGGAGAGTGATATGGTCCTGCCGGTGCATCGGAAGGAACTGGAAGAGTTCTACCGGAAGATCGCCCGGGGTGAAAACGCGGAATGTGAGCTTCAGGTGGAAGCGCTGGATGGGAGACGCCGCTGGCTCAGGACGTCCTGTGAGACTATATGTGACGAGTCTGGGAAGCCGGTGAACGCGGTAGGGTATTTTACTGACATCACCGGGGAAAAAGAAGAGGAGCTTCAAACGATGGCGAACATGAAGGCTCTGGAGATCCTGCAGCGCCAGGCCGTATACAGCCTCCGAATCAATCTGAGCCGGGATGAGATCCTGGACGACAGCGATAAATCCATATGGCTTGATTCCATCGGCGGATTTTCTGACCTGAGCTATACGGAGGCGTATAATCTGTCTGTGGACAGAAATACTGTCCCGCAGTATGCGGATATCCTCCGAAGGTTTATGGACAGAGACCATCTTCTGGGCTGTTACGACCGTGGAGTGGTTTCTGACAGCGTGGAATATGTCCGGATGCTGAACGGGAAGCCTAAATGGATGCGCCTTTTATATCATCTGGTCCGCTTTGACGAGACCATGGATATAATTGCCTATGTGTTTGTCCTGGATATCCACGAACAGAAGCTCTGCGAGCTGGAGCTGGTCGAGAAAGCGGTGAGGGATTCTCTCACGGGGCTTTACAACCGCCGGGGAGCGATTCCCCTGATACATAGTTATCTGGATGAGAGGCAGGAGGAGACGGCGGCATTTATCATATTTGACCTGGATAATTTTAAACAGGTAAACGACGTGTTTGGACACATGTACGGGGATACTGTCATAGCGGATAATGCCGGCAGGCTTAAGGATTTTTTCAGGAAAAATGACGTGATCTGCCGTCTGGGCGGAGACGAATTCATGGTCTTATGTAAGAACATCAGTGAAACGGATACTATGGCGCGTCTGGAGCAGATCGTTCAGGAAACCAAAAGGGTTCTGAGGAACGAAGGAAGAGAAATCGTATTTTCTTTCTCCGCCGGGTTTGTTATGATTCCGGAACAGGGAACGGAATTTGACGATCTTTACAAGAAAGCGGATATTGCGCTGTTTCAGGCCAAGGCGGCCGGGAAGGGGAGATATAAGAAGTATGAGCCGGGCATGAAGGAAATCCGTCCCGAATTGGCGGAGGGCCGGTAAGATACCAGGATTCTGCGTGGTCGTCTTGTATCAGGCGGCAAATTGTGTTACCATAGTCGAAGAGATAAAAATAGATATTGGACGGTGGAATGACAGGATGAGAAAGAGGACAGGATTTGCGATGATTCTGCTTGCGGCGCTGCTTGTGGGAGCGGCCCTGCCGGCAAAGGCGGAAAATGGATATTGTGCGGCGTTTGACAAGTTTTTAGTGTCTGCCGGCGAGTGTGTGAACGTGAGAACAGAGCCGAGGATGGACGCGGAGATTATCGCGGAGGTTTATCCGGGACAGACATTGGAGTGCGTCCAGGTGACGGAAGGAGAGGCGGAGAACGAGTCGGGGACAAAGCTCTGGTGCCAGATCAGCCTTCCGGAAGGAACGGCCGGGTATGTTAAATATGATTATTTTCTCCACGGTGATGCCCTTCAGGAATATTTGATGGCCACTGGAAGAGTGTACGCGGATATCGAGCAGGATACCAGGGCCGCGGTCTATGCTACTACGGAGATGCGGTATGGACAGGAACAAGAGGGTCCCACCGGAAATCTATGGAATGTGGTATCGGTATGGGATGGACTTTTGGAATTGGACGGCCTGGGATTTGTAAAGGGAGAGGACTGCCGGCTTACGGTCATTACGGAAGACGAAAAGGCTGCCTTGGAAGCGGCAGGCCTGGAGGAGGATACTCCGGATTTTATGACACAGCTGGCGGAACAGAACGAAATCGACAGAATGGAGCATCCGGAGTTATTTTCTGTCTGGTCTGCCGTCACTCCGGAGACAACGGAGCTTCGGGCGGCAGTGGTGGCAGAAGCCCAGAGCCACGCGGGTCTTTCCTATGTTTGGGGCGGGACAGATCTGAGAAGCGGCGTGGACTGCTCCGGTCTCACCATGAGCGTATATGCGGGATTTGGTATGTCCATAGGCCGGACCACCCGTCAGCAGGCGTCCGGAGGGAGAGAAGTGGCGGCGGGCGATATGCAGCCCGGTGATCTGGCTTTTTATGCCGATGAAAATGGTATGATCTGCCATGTGGTGATGTACGTGGGCGGGGGTATGTGTGTACACGCCCGGGATGAGGCGCACGGAGTAGTGATTGAGCCGATTCCCGGAAATTATTGTAAAATTGTTTCTTATATTTAGAAACAGACATCTGTCGGAACCGGACCGGGACAGGCTTGCCGCCTGCCCCGGTTTTATGATCGTGGATGGATAGGCGGAATGTACAAAAGAAAGGAAAATAAAATGACAGAACAGGAAAAGGTTCAGAAAATCCTGGATAAACTGGATGAGACTTATGGAGTAGAAAAACAGAATTTTTATCATCGCGAGCCGTGGCAGCTGCTTCTGGCTATCATGCTGAGCGCGCAGAGCACAGATAAGCAGGTAGACGAGGCGATACCGGCTTTTTTTGACCGTTTTACTGCAGTGGAGGCCATGGCAGAGGCGCCGGTGGAGGAAATCGAGCATTATATCCAGTCAGTGGGGCTTTATAAGAATAAAGCGAAAAATATCAAGAAATGCTGCGGTCAACTGGTGGAACAGTACGGGGGAGCGGTGCCGGATACCATGGGGGAGCTTTTAAAGCTGGCGGGCGTAGGGCGGAAGACAGCCAATCTGTTTTTATCGGATGCCTTTGGAATTCCAGGTGTTACGGTAGATACCCATGTGTTCCGGATTTCCAGACGCCTGGGATGGGCAGAGGGAAAGACGCCGGAGGCAGTTGAAAAAGAACTGAAGGAATGTCTTCCGGAGGAGCATTGGATACGGATCAACTTTCAGCTCATCTATCATGGGCGGGCCGTTTGTACCGCCAGAAAGGCGCGCTGTGCTCAGTGTCCTTTGGAAGAATGGTGTGCCAAAAAAGGCGTGTAGTCTAATTTACTTGATTTTTTCTGATTCTGCGCTATAATTTGCAATGGACAAATTGAGAAGAGCAGAAAAAGAAAAGAGGAAAAAGTATGGAACAACTATTCAGTCTTAGCATTGCCCTGCTGGCAGGGCTCTTGATGTCACGTGCCGCGAAGGTTTTTAAGCTGCCGGCCGTGACTGCATATTTAGTTGCCGGTATTCTGGTGGGTCCTTATATATTGGGCCAGCTGGGGATCACAGGTCTTGGCTTCCTTTCTACGGAAAATGTAAAACAGTATTCTATTTTCAGCGATGTTGCTTTAGGCTTCATTGCGTTTGACATCGGAAATGAATTCCGCCTGTCGCAGCTAAAGAAGATCGGGAAACAGGCGGCTGTGATCGCTTTTACCCAGGCATTGGCGGCGACGGTGCTGGTGGATGCCGTCATGATCGGACTCCATTTCCTGATGCCTTCTGTAGTGAGCCTGCCCATGGCCCTGGTATTGGGGGCTATAGCCACGGCCACGGCTCCGGCTGCTACGCTGATGGTGGTCCGTCAGTATAAGGCAAAGGGCCCGCTGACTAAGATCCTGCTGCCGATCGTGGCTTTGGATGACGCCATAGGGCTTGTGGTGTTTGCTGTATCTTCCGGCGTTGCGAGGGCGCTCAGCAGCGGTACTGTGGATATCATTTCGGTGCTGGCAGAACCCCTTTTGGAAGTGGTACTGTCCCTGATCCTGGGTTCACTCATGGGAGGGCTCCTGACCATTGCGGAACGTTATTTTGAATCCAACAGCAAACGTCTTTCCATTGCCATCACCTTTGTAATCTTCACGGTGGCTCTGTCCATGATGAAATTTAATGTGGGCGGAATCGAGATAGGCTTTTCGTCCCTGTTAGTCTGTATGATGCTTGGTACGATTTTCTGCAATATCTGCGATTTTTCGGAGGATATGATGGCCAGGGCAGATAAGTGGACAGCGCCTCTCTTTATTCTTTTCTTCGTCTTGAGCGGGGCAGAGCTGGAGCTTGGCGTGTTCCAGAACGTGGCCATCGTCGGCATCGGTATTGCCTATATCATCGCCCGCTCCGGTGGAAAATGCCTGGGAGCCCTGGGCGGAGCAAAATGGATGAAATGCGATAAAAATATCTGCAGATACCTGGGAATCACGCTGCTTCCGCAGGCGGGCGTAGCCCTGGGGATGTCCATGAGCGTGACCCAGACCATGGGTGAGACTGGACGCCTGATCCGGAATATCACCTTGTTTTCTGTGCTGATCTATGAATTGGCGGGACCTATGATGACGAAGATCGCCCTGATGAAAGCCGGGGAGATCTCACCGAGACCTGAGATCGTCAAACAACCCAATCAGGAAGAGGCCTGACGGTCTCCGCGGAAAAACCTGCAGAACGAAAATTCTTCTGGAAAATCTCGATGAGGTGAGTTATAATAACCCATAAGAAAAATTTATACGCTGATAGACAGCAGAATGGAGAACTGTGATGGAAAAGAAAAACATTGACTGGGGCAATCTCGGATTTGCCTACATGGAGACTGACAAGAGATATGTTTCCAATTACAAGAACGGTGAATGGGATGAGGGTGCTCTGATTTCCGACGCTGCCGTGACCATTAGCGAATGCGCCTGCGTCCTTCAGTATGCGCAGACCTGCTTTGAGGGATTAAAGGCATATACGACGGAGGACGGTCATATCGTGACTTTCCGATCCGATCTGAATGCGGAGCGCATGGTGTCTTCCGCGAAGCGTCTGGAGATGCCGGTTTTCCCGAAGGAGCGTTTTGTCGACGCAGTCGCGAAGGTGGTGGAAGCCAACGAAGCATATGTGCCTCCCTTCGGTTCCGGAGCGACTCTGTATCTGCGCCCGTATATGTTTGGAAGCAATGCCGTGATCGGCGTAAAGCCTGCGGATGAATTCCAGTTCCGTATCTTCTGCACCCCGGTAGGTCCTTATTTCAAAGGCGGTGCGAAGCCCCTGACCATCCGTGTCAGCGATTTTGACCGTGCGGCTCCTTGTGGTACAGGAGATATCAAGGCAGGACTGAACTATGCTATGAGCTTACATGCGATCGTGTCCGCACATCAGGAGGGATACGACGAAAATATGTACTTAGACCCGAAGACCAGGACGAAAGTGGAGGAGACTGGTGGAGCGAATTTCCTGTTCGTGACGAAGGACAATAAGGTAGTCACGCCCAAATCTGACAGTATCCTGCCTTCTATCACCCGCCGTTCTCTGATATACGTGGCAAAAGAATATCTGGGTCTGGAAGTGGAAGAGAGAGAAGTGTTCTTCGATGAGGTAAAGGATTTTGCGGAGTGCGGTCTGTGCGGTACGGCCGCCGTCATTTCACCGGTCGGAAAGATCGTGGATCACGGAAGGGAAATCTGTCTGCCCAGCGGCATGACGGAAATGGGGACTGTTACAAAGAAACTTTATGATACGCTGACCGGTATTCAGATGGGGCGTATAGAAGCCCCGGAGGGTTGGATAAAGATCATTAAATAAAAGAATAAAAACGGCAGAAGGCTGTGCCAGGGTTCTGGTACAGCCTTTTCTGGAATGAGGGAGATTTATGATTGAAAAAGATATGCTGATCAGTGAACTTCTGGAAAAGGATGAGCGGGCAGCCGCTATTCTGGCCCAGTCTGGCATGCACTGCATTGGATGCGCTGCCGCCGGCGGAGAGACGATTGAAGAGGCGGCTCTGGAACATGGGCTGGATCCGGTCCTGCTGGTGCGAAAGCTGAATCTGTATTTGAACCGTCAGGTATGATCGCAGGCCCGTATGACAGGGGAGGGGGAAATTCAATGTCCGTGCCTATGAAAGAATTGCAGATAAACGGCTTTTCAGACGCAGCAGTGATCGTGGTGTGCAGAGAAGACGACCGTATCCTCTACTGCAACGAAGCGGCTAAGTCACTTGCGCCGGAGGCCGAAGTGGGAAAGCCTTATGGCAGTTTTTTAGGGAAAGATGCGGGAACTCACGCAGCTTCCATAGAGTGGGGAGCAGAGAAGATTCCGGCGTATGTGGTCACCTTCGTACCCGGCCGCGAAGGTGCCATGAAGGACCGGCAGATGGTCATGGATATGACGATGGATGCTCTGCTGGGGAAAGCCTTTGATGAGATCGTCTATATGAACCTTACCAGAGATAAGATCGTGATGGTAAGGGAGAGCGGGATGTATGAGGCTGCCGGAGAACAGAGCAGGAAAGGTTTTGAAGAGGAATTCCTGCGAACGCTCCATCCAGATGACCGGGACGGGTTTATGCGCCACTTCGGACGAGAAAATCTGATCCGGGAGTTTTCCGGGGAGGATGCCGGACCTGTTTACAGGGAGGGACGCCGCAGAGGAAAGGATGGGCAGTATCATTGGATATCCATGCAGGCTCTACCGATGACGGAGGATGAGAGCGGAGACAGGATGACCGTGTTTTTGCTGTCCACCATCGATAAAAGGAAGACCTTGGAGCAGGAGACCAGGATGATGACGAACAGTATGGTCTCTCTGTTCGGAGAACTGCTTCTTGTGGATATGAAGACTGGAAAATTCATTGCCAGGAAATCAGATGAAGCGATGAATTCTCTGGAGGAGCAGGAGGATTTTGCCCAGTTTAACCGAATGTATGGCGAACGCCTTGTCCATCCGGATAACCGGGAAAAATTTTTTGAGATGTTTACGATTCCGAATATGCGAAAACAGATCGAAGAAGGGAAGCGCCAGCTGAATATGGAGCTTCGCCGCCGGAATTCAGATGGAGAATACCGCTGGTGTGAGCTCATCGGAATCGTCATGGATAACGATTTGAGCGGCGATTATAAGGTGTTTTTGACGTTCCGGGATATCGACGAGCTTCGGAAAGCACAGAGAGAGAAGAAAAATGCAGATACCCGGTTTGTCGCCGCGGTCAACAGCTTTTACGATACCATATATGAGGCGGAGCTTAATTCTGGTTATTTCCGGTTCTGGAAGCAGACGGATGACATCCTGTATGACAAAGGGGCCAGCGTCAGCCTGGAAAAGCATGTGGAATGGTGCATCAATACAAAGATCCATCCGGATTATAAAGCGGCGTATAAAGAGAAACTGGACATTCCCAGTATAAAGAAAGCATTTGAACGCGGGGAAAAGAAAGAACTCAGCCTGGAGGTGCCGGAGCTCTGCGCCGACGGCATGTATCGGTGGTTTTCCGTTCAGGTCCAGCTTCTGTACCGGGATGAAGACGAGATTCGGATCATGGTATATGTGAAAAACATTGACGATGCCAGAAAAGAAGAAGAGAGGAAAAACGAGGAGCTGAGAGAGGCCCTGAATCTCGCAAACCAGGCGAGCGTGGCGAAATCGGAGTTTCTTTCCAGGATGTCCCACGACATCAGAAGCCCCATGAATGCCATTTTGGGAATGACGTCCATTGCGGCGGAAAATTTAGAGAAGCCGGATAAGATTGCTGACTGTCTGGAAAAAATCGGGGTTTCGGCAAAATTTCTGCTGACCCTTATCAATGACGTGCTGGATATGTCACGGATAGAGAACGGTAAAATGGAGCTGGTCTTGAAGCCCTTTGATCTGAATGAGCTGCTTGAACAGCTCACGGTGATCTGTGAGGAGCAGAGCAAGAGAAAACAGCAGGAATTTATCGTGGAAGTCTCGCCGGAGGTGGGACGCAGGTATATGGGAGATTCTCTGCGTATCCAGCAGGTTCTTATGAACCTGCTTGGAAATTCCATGAAATATACCAAAGAAAGAGGGCATATTTCCCTGTGTATTGACAGCGTTCAGGCGGAAGCAGGACAGGAAAAGCTTGTGTTCTGCGTGAAAGATGACGGCATTGGTATGTCGGAGGAATTTAGGGAGCGTCTGTTTGAGCCGTTTGAACAGGAACATCTGGAGGGCGGACGAGTCTTTGAAGGAAGCGGACTGGGTCTTTCCATCACCCAGAATCTGGTAGGCCTGATGAACGGACAGATTTCTGTGGAAAGTGAGAAGAATAAAGGGAGCTGCTTTATCGTGACGGTTCCTCTGAAACGGATGGAAGAAGAAGCAGGGGGAATGCCTGTACAGAAGAACAGGCCGGAACCAGAAGACAAAGTGGATTTTTCCGGAAAACGAGTTCTTTTGGTGGAGGACAATGAGCTGAATATGGAGATTGCCAAAAGTCTTCTGGAGATGAAGAATCTGTTGGTTGAAAGTGCCTGGAACGGTGCAGAGGCTGTCTCTGTATTCGAACATGCGGAGCCCGGATATTTCCATGCCGTCCTGATGGACATCCGGATGCCGGTGATGAATGGCCTGGAGGCTGCCAGCCGTATCCGCGGTCTTGACCGGGCGGACGCACAGACCATACCGATAATCGCCATGACGGCCAACGCTTTCTGGCAGGAGGCGAAAAAGGCGCAGGAAGCCGGGATAAACGGATATCTTACAAAGCCGGTGGAGCCGGAGGTGCTGTACCGTACACTTGAAAAAGCATTGTCGGGAAAGAGGCTGATTCAGCCGTGAAAAGAGGAGTAGCCGGCGTGTAAACGCCGGCTGAGTATGAAAAAGACAATCTATATAAATGGTAGTTGTTGTTTGGCGAAGCTGACAACGGTCGCGCGCGTCTTATTTGTTATCAACTTCTTTTGATGTTTCAAGTATAGCAAGTAAATGTGACTAGAATTTGTATGGATTATAAAAAAAACGTGAAAATTATTAGGGATTTCTTTAATTTCCCTTAGAGCTTAACGGATTTCCGCCATCCACCCAAAATGGATTGTTATCAGGTACCGGTTTGTTTGCCCCGTCATAGTCGGAGAATTGACGGATCTCCGCGTCGGAGCCGTCTGTACTGGGGAGGCCCTTTTCTGCTGCGTCTCTCTTGGCGGAAGCTCCGTTGGAGCGTTCTCCGGATACATTCTGCGGCCCAGGCCGTCCGGGCTGCTGGTCTTTTTGATCTTCCATATTCATTCCTCGCTTTCTTTATCTGGCTTTAGTATGGGAAGAATTCCGGGAAATATACAGGAACCGGTATACAGGAAATATACGCCTTGAGAATAAAAGCCATAACTAATAGATATAGAATTAGCGGTGAAATATAACAAAAAAAGGGGAACATCGATTGAAATTCCTGAAACGGTATGCTATTATGGGAATAATCAATTGGAAATGACCATTGAAAAAGTTTCGTAAAGGAGGATGCGCATGAGCAAAGCAGTATTCTCACTGTTGGTTGATAACACGTCTGGCGTGCTGAGCAGGATATCCGGGCTTTTCAGCCGGAGAGGATATAATATTGACAGCCTGACGGTGGGTGTTACGGAGAATCCGGCATATTCCCGGATGACGGTAGTGGCCACCGGTGATGACGAGATCCTGGAGCAGATCCACAGACAGCTGGAGAAGCTGGTGGATGTAATCGATATTAAGAAGCTGGAATCCCATACCACTGCGGTATGCAGAGAATTGGTCCTGATGAAGGTGGGCGTGGAGCCAGAGGAGAGAGAGCAGGTACTTGCGATCGTCAATATTTTCCGGGCGAAGATTGTCGACGTGTCTGAGGATTCCATGATCGTTGAGCTGACAGGGAGTCAGTCAAAGGTAGACGCGTTCATCCGCCTGATCAATGGCTTCACCATCAGGGAAATGGCCAGGACAGGCATTACGGGTCTCGGCAGGGGTTCCATATAACTTTGAGTCAATAACTTATTACTTATATTACAATATGTTTATGGAGGATAACATTATGGCAAAGATTTATTATCAGGAGGATTGTAACTTATCACTGCTGGATGGAAAGACCATCGCAGTCATCGGTTATGGCAGCCAGGGACATGCCCATGCCCTCAATGCGAAGGAATCCGGATGCAGGGTGATCATCGGTCTTTATGAAGGCAGCAGATCCTGGGCAAAGGCAGAAGCTCAGGGATTTGAAGTATATACCGCGGCAGAAGCGGCAAAAAGAGCAGATATCATCATGGTTTTGATCAACGATGAAAAACAGGCTCAGATGTATAAAGAATCCATCGAACCCAACCTGGAAGCCGGCAATATGCTGATGTTCGCCCATGGCTTTGCCATCCATTTCGGACAGATCGTACCGCCTAAGGATGTGGATGTGACGATGATCGCGCCCAAGGGACCTGGACATACCGTAAGGAGCCAGTACCAGGAAGGCAAGGGTGTTCCTTGTCTCATTGCGGTGCAGCAGGATGCGACAGGAAAAGCGCACGACATGGCCCTGGCCTACGCGCTGGCGATCGGCGGAGCAAGAGCCGGTGTTCTTCAGACTACGTTCCGGGAGGAGACAGAGACAGATTTATTCGGCGAGCAGGCTGTTCTCTGCGGCGGCGTTACGGCTCTTATGAAAGCAGGCTTTGAGACTCTTGTGGAAGCAGGCTATGAGCCTGAGAGCGCATATTTCGAGTGTATCCATGAGATGAAGCTGATCGTAGATCTGATCTTTGAAAGCGGCTTTGCCGGCATGAGATATTCCATCTCCAACACGGCAGAGTACGGCGACTATATCACAGGGCCCAAGATCGTCACCGACGAGACCAAGAAAGCCATGAAGAAGATTTTGTCCGATATCCAGGACGGCACTTTTGCAAAGGATTGGCTGGCTGAGAACCAGGTGAACGCTCCCCACTTCAAAGCGATGAGGAGAAGAGAAGCAAATCACCAGCTGGAAAAGGTCGGTGCGGAGCTTCGTAAGCTGTACAGCTGGAATGACGGCGGAAAGCTGATTGACAATTGATTTTATGGATAATTGCTATACATAGTATCGTACAGGGGAGACGCTGCATCCGCGGCGTTTCCTTTTTTGTTCAGCGGTTGAAATATGGAGCAGTAAAGTGTTATACTGAAACAACAGCACAGATGTAAAAGGAGAGGAAGGCGGATACATGGGGAATACTTTTATAGAAATGAGCGGAATAAAGAACTTTGGGCAGCAGGGGATAGCGGTGATAGAAGATTTCTTCAGCCGGATGCCGAAGGGCGTTGCCGGCGTATTGGCAATCCTGGCTTTGGTCCTAATTCTTTTGCAGTGTTTTATGGGATATAAGCTATTAAAGGTTTGGGTAACTCTGGTCGGCGGATTGATCGGCCTGATCGTGGGTATCATAGTGGGAACACAGTTCATAAAGAATTCGACTGTGACGGCGGTGGCAGCGCTCCTTCTCATGCTGCTGCTTGGGTTTCTGGCATATAAAATCTATCAGGTGGGGGTATTCCTGCTGGGAACGTTTTCCTCCTATCTGGTGGCACTGGGCCTTTTGGGAAGCATGGTGGGAAAAGAGACATGGTGGGTTTATGCACTGGCCATCGCGGCGGGGATTGCGGTGGGCGTTCTCAGCGTCATATTCATGAGGCCGGCCATCATCCTGTCTACAGCTGTCACAAATGGTCTTTCCGCCGGTTCCAGGCTCATGGCCCTGGGAGGGGTTACGGCTCAGACGCCGGTGCTTGTCACAGGCATCATTCTGTCGGCGCTCGGTATCTTTGTGCAGTTCTCTACCACTAAGACGGAAAAGAGACGGCGGTATAAGCGGTATTAAAGGTAAAGTGCAGCCGGATAATCAGAGAAGATAAGAGGTGAGCAGGATGAGCGGGACAGATGAGAGACTGAAAAAAGAAGAGCTTCTGGAGCTGCTTTTACATGCGGATGAGAAAACGTTAAAGGAACAAATTGAATACATCCATCCTGCCGACATCCTGGAGCTTCTTCATGATGAGGATATTGATCCGAAGACACTCATGGCCAGGCTTCCGGAACCCCTGATCGCTGACGTCATCGATGAAGAGGATGAGGAAGACAAGTACGGGATCTTGAAGCTGTTCTCGGAGGATAAGCAGGAAGAGATACTGGAAGAGATGTCTTCCGATGAGCTGGCTGACATGGTAGGTTCCATTGAAGATCGGTCAGAGCTCGCAAAGGTCATTGGCAAACTGTCGGAAGAGGACAGGAGCGAGGTGCGCCGGCTGCTCTCTTATCCGCCTGACACGGCCGGCGGTATCATGGCCACAGAATTTGTCAATATCTATGACAATAAGACAGTCTATAAGACATTGCTATATCTGCAGGAGATAGCGGAAGAAGTGGAGACGGCCTACTGCCTGTACGTGGTGGACAGACAGAACCATCTGAGAGGTTCCCTGAATCTTACGGACTTAGTTACATCTTCTTTTGACACGGCGGTTCTGGATATCATGAATCCCCATGTGATAACTGCTCATGTGGAGGATGATCAGGAGGAGATCTCCAGACAATTTGAAAAATATGGATTGGTGGAGCTGCCAGTGGTCAATGACGCCGATCAGTTAGTAGGGGTCATCACAGTGGATGATGTTATGGAGATTGCTACGGAGGAGGCCACGGAAGATATTCACTACATGGGCGGTATCTCTGGTGAGGAAGAAGTAGACGGCCCTTTGTCTGATTCCCTCAAAAGCCGTCTGCCCTGGCTGGTAGTAAATCTGCTCACGGCGTTTCTGGCTTCCTGGGTGGTCAGCTTATTTGAGGCGACCATCAGCAAAGTGGTGGCGCTGTCGGCTATCATGTCCATTATCACCGGAATGGGAGGCAATGCAGGCACCCAGTCCATGACTATTATTGTCCGTGGGATCGCACTGAATGAGCTGAACCGGGACAATGCATTTCGAATATTTCTTAAAGAGTTTACAGTGGGTATTGTGACCGGAGCGGCCATAGGAGGAATCGTGGCTGCTGTCGAAGTGGTGATACAGGGGAATCCATATCTGGGACTGGTGACCGGGCTGGCTATGATTCTGAATATGATGGTGGCCACGGCCACAGGATATCTGGTTCCGGTGCTGCTCAAAAAAATGCGGATAGATCCGGCCCTGGCCTCGGCCGTATTTGTGACTACAGCCACAGATGTACTGGGTTTTTTCTTCTTCCTGGGGCTTGCGACCCTTTTCCTGCCGAAGCTTTTGTAAAGAGATTTTTGGCGGAACGAGGTTTCTTGTGGTTTTACAGCCGTTATGATATAATTTCATTATAAGCGCGGACCTTTCGCTTTTATATCATTGTCACCCAACTACGCCCCTGTGATCTGGAAGCTTTTCTGTTCCGAAGCATGGGGCATGCGCAGAAAGGAGAAGGCCATATGCAGATTTGCACCATGAAAATTGAGGATTATGATCGTGTGTACCAGCTGTGGATCAGGACGCCCGGCATGGGACTGACCAATCTGGATGACTCAAAGGAAGGGATAGAGAAATATCTGAAACGGAATCCTTCCACATGCTTTGTCGCAAAAGAGGAAGAACGGCTGCTGGGAGTGATACTGGGCGGTCACGACGGGCGGCGCGGATACATATATCATATGGCGGTGGAGAAGTCGGAGAGAAAAAAAGGAATCGGGACAGCTCTTTTAGAAGCGTCGCTGGAAGCTTTCCGCAGGGAAGGGATCACCAAGACGGCACTGGTGGCATATGACAGCAATGATGAGGGGAATGAGTTCTGGGAAAGAAGGGATTTTGTCCTTCGAAAAGATTTGGTGTACCGGACAAAAGACCTGGTGGATATGGAAGTAATCCTGCCATAAGAAGCAGATATATCATGGCTTCTGATAGTAATGGCGGTAGAATTTAATAAACATGTTTAGGGCTTTGGAGTGGACTGGCTGGCTGTTAAAGACAAAGCCTATGCTGCGTTTGGGAATGGGAGGCTTCATGGGGATTTCTAAAAAAGTCCCGTTTTCCAGTTCATCCTTTACAAAGTTCTTTATCACACATCCCGCGCCGAGACCGATCCTGGCGAAGTCAATGAGCAGGTCCATGGTAGAGGCTTCCAGGAGATGGGCAGGTTCGATATGCTGCTCCCTGAAATAATCTTCTATGTAAGTTCGGCTGACATTTCCCTTTTCCAGCATGAGAATGGTGCCGTTCCGGAACACATCGGACTGGGCGGCTCCCTCTCGCAGACGCATATTGGTAAGATAGGCTGGGGTCGCCACAAAACCGTCCTCAATATCCATCACCTTGTCAAAGGTGATGTTTTTTTTATTCGGAGTCTCCGCCGTCAGGCCGAGGTCGATCTGCTGATGCTCGAGAAGTTCCAGAGTCTGCAGAGTGGATTGGCTGCGGATGGTAAACTTTATGTGAGGATACCGTGCCACGAATTCTTTCAGGCAGGGCAGCAGGACATATTTGCAGAGTACGGTGCTGACACCTATCCGTATGTGGCCCACACCCAGCTCCGTCATCCGTTTCAGCTCGTCTTCCCCCCGGTCCAGAGTCTCGAAAGCTGCCCGCACATGTTCAAACAAGATGGCTCCTTCTTCAGTCAGCTGAACTCCTCTGGAGTTGCGTATAAAGAGGGGCAGACTTAAATTGTCCTCCAATTTGCCAATGGCCTTGCTGATGGCAGGCTGGCTGATATACAGGTTCTTGGCGGCCCGGGAAATGTTTCCCGTCTGTGCGACTTCAAAGAAAATCCGGTATAAGGATAAATTTTGTTCCACGGCGGTTCCTCCCATAATTACATGCTGTTGGATCAGTAACATTATACTATAACTTCAGGTCATAGTAAACATTCAAAATCCGTATTTCAATTATAATTTACAGGATGGTATAATAGCGGATATCCAATGGTATCTGGGGCGGTAAAACTACGTATTGGCAATTGTGGGCAGGAGCCCATGCTGGATGAACAGGAGGGAACAATATGGGAATGACGATGACGCAGAAAATCCTGGCGGCTCACGCAGGGCTTGAATCGGCAGAAGCCGGACAGCTGATCGAAGCCGAATTAGATTTGGTTTTGGGGAATGATATCACCTCCCCTGTAGCCATTCATGAGATGGATGGCAAAATGAAGGACAGCTCTGTATTTCATAAAGATAAAATAGCACTGGTACTGGACCATTTCGTGCCGAATAAAGATATCAAATCTGCGGAGCACTGTAAATGTGTGAGAGAGTTTGCGGCTAAGCATGAGATAACCAACTTCTTCGATGTGGGGGAAATGGGGATTGAGCATGCGCTTCTGCCGGAAAAAGGGCTGGTGGTGGCAGGTGACGTGGTGATAGGAGCGGATTCCCACACTTGTACATACGGAGCCCTCGGAGCTTTTTCCACCGGAGTGGGAAGCACAGATATGGCGGCCGGCATGGCCACCGGAAAAGCGTGGTTCAAGGTTCCGTCAGCGATCAAGATCGAGCTGACCGGAGAACTTCAGAAATGGGTGAGCGGAAAAGATGTGATTCTCCATATTATTGGAATGATAGGAGTGGACGGAGCCCTTTATCAGTCCATGGAGTTTACAGGCGGCGGAGTGAAGGCTCTTTCCATGGATGACCGCTTTACCATTGCAAATATGGCAATTGAGGCCGGCGGTAAAAACGGTATTTTCCCTGTGGATGAAACAGCCATCCAGTATATGAAGGAACATTCCATACGTCCGTTCAAAATTTATGAAGCGGATGAGGATGCAGAATATGAGAGGGTGATCCGCCTGGATCTGGGAAGCATCCGTCCAACGGTATCCTTCCCTCATCTTCCGGAAAACACCCGGAGCATTGACGAAGTGGAAGATATCGCCATCGATCAGGTTGTGATCGGTTCCTGCACCAACGGCAGGATGGAAGATTTGAGGACTGCGGCAAAGGTACTGGAAGGGAAGAAAGTGAAAAAGGGAATCCGGGCCATCGTGATTCCGGCTACGCAGAAAATTTACCTGCAGGCCATGGAGGAAGGACTTTTAAAGACATTCATAGAGGCGGGGGCGGTTGTGAGCACGCCGACTTGTGGCCCTTGTCTGGGAGGTTATATGGGTATCCTGGCAGAAGGAGAACGGTGTGTGTCCACCACCAATCGGAACTTTGTCGGACGCATGGGTCATGTGAAGTCAGAGGTGTATCTGGCCAGCCCGGCGGTGGCGGCAGCCAGCGCTGTGACAGGAAAGATTTCCGGCCCAGAAGAACTGGGAATGTAAAAAGGAGGATACGGTATGAAAGCACATGGGAAAGTATTCAAATATGGAGACAATGTTGATACGGATGTGATCATCCCGGCAAGATACCTGAACTCTTCTGATCCGGCAGAGCTGGCTGTTCACTGCATGGAGGATATCGACAAAAGCTTTGTGAGCAGGGTGAAAAAAGGAGATATCATTGTAGCGTCCAGAAATTTCGGCTGCGGCTCTTCCAGAGAACACGCCCCGATTGCCATTAAGGCGGCGGGAGTCAGTTGTGTAATCGCAGAGACCTTTGCGAGGATTTTTTACCGCAATTCGATCAATATCGGTCTTCCGATTATCGAATGCCCGGATGCGTCCAGGGGGATCGACGAAGGGGACGAGGTGGAAATAGACTTTGACAGCGGCATGATCTACAACAGAACGAAGAATACGCAGTTCAAGGGCCAGGCGTTTCCGGAATTCATGCAGAAGATCATAGCGGCTGAGGGACTTATGAATTATATCAATGAAAAAAATAAATAGTCTGGAAAAGCTGTCCGGCCGCTGAAAGATAAGGCCGCTGTGAAACGATTCGTTTCACAGCGGTTTTTTTCTGGTATCAATGGTTGCCCTGAGAGCCCTGATGTGCTAAAATTTGACACAGAAGGGAAGAAAGGATGGATACAGGTGGCGGAAAAAGCTGTAAAGACCAATGCGATGCGTTTGCTGGATGCGGCCGGGATCGCGTATACGTCCAAGGAATACGAGGTGGACGAGAGTGACCTGAGCGGGGGCCATGTGGCTGCCAGGCTGGGCCTTGACAAGGACATGGTTTTTAAGACCCTGGTAGCCAGGGGAGAAAAGAACGGAATCATGGTATTCTGTATTCCCGTGTGTGAAGAACTGGATTTGAAAAAAGCGGCCGCGGCTTCCGGAGATAAGAAGGTGGAAATGGTTCGTGTAAAAGAAATCCTGGGGCTTACGGGGTATATACGCGGCGGCTGCTCTCCCGTGGGAATGAAAAAGAAATATCCTACTTATATAGAAGAAACAGCAGTCCTGTTTGATGAGATTGCCGTAAGTGCCGGTATCCGGGGCTGCCAGATATTCCTGGACCCGGAGGCGCTGATACAATATACGGAAGCCCGCGTTTGCGGTCTTGTGAAGGAATAGATGACAAATGGCGCTGTCGTCGCTGAAAACGGAAAATATAGAAAAGAGAGGGAATTGCTATGTCAGAATTAATGTATGGAAGTACCAGAGGAAACGGGGGAAAAGTGACCGCATCCCAGGCAATCTTGAAAGGGCTGGCGGAGGACGGAGGCCTTTATGTACCGGAAAAACTGCCGAAGCTTTCGGTGAGCTTTGAAGAACTGGCCGGACTTTCCTATCAGGAGACCGCATATGTTGTGATGAAGCAGTTCCTGACGGATTTTACGGAAGAGGAGCTGCGTTCCTGTATTGCCAGGGCATATGACGATAAATTTGACACAGAGGAGATTGTCCCCATAAAGGAAGCGGCGGGCGTTTATTACCTGGAGCTTTTCCATGGAGCGACCATCGCATTTAAGGATATGGCATTGTCCATACTTCCCCATCTGATGGTCACCGCGGCCAAGAAAAATCAGGTCCGCAATGAGATTGTAGTGCTGACAGCCACCTCAGGGGATACCGGTAAGGCTGCTTTGGCGGGATTCGCGGATGTGCCGGGGACAAGGATCATTGTGTTTTACCCGAAGGATGGTGTAAGTCCCATCCAGGAAAAGCAGATGGTGACCCAAAAAGGAAAAAATACATTTGTCGTGGGAATCCACGGGAATTTTGACGACGCGCAGAATGGAGTAAAGAAGATTTTCAGAGATAAAGAGCTTTCTGAGGAACTGAAAGAACACGGCTTTCAATTTTCTTCTGCGAACTCCATCAATATCGGACGGCTGGTCCCTCAGGTAGTCTATTATGCCTATGCTTATGGACAGCTGCTTAAGAAGGGTGCGGTATCATCGGGTGAAGAGATCAACGTGACGGTGCCTACCGGAAATTTCGGCAACATTTTAGCTGCTTATTATGCGAAGCTTTTGGGAGTTCCCATCGGGAAGCTGATTTGTGCGTCCAATGAGAACAAGGTTCTCTACGACTTTTTCAACACAGGGGCGTATGACAGAAACCGTAAGTTCATTCTGACCAGTTCTCCTTCCATGGATATCCTTATCTCCAGCAACCTGGAGCGCCTGGTGTACAAGATAGCCGGTGATGATGCGGTGAAGGACGCATCCCTTATGAAAGAGCTGTCTGAAAAAGGCCGGTATGAGATCACCGATGAGATGAGAAAAGAATTGGCGGATTTTTACGGTGCTTTTGCCGATGAGAAGGAAACGGCGGCAGAAATAAAGAATCTTTATGAAAAAACAGGATATGTCATCGATACTCATACGGCGGTCGCTTCCTGTGTCTATGGGAAATACAGGGCAGAGACAGGAGATGGGAAGAAAGCTTTGATTGCATCCACGGCCAGCCCCTACAAATTCACAAGAAGCGTGATGAAAGCGATTGACGAAAAATATAATGATATGGAAGATTTTGCCTTGGTCGATGTGCTGTCACAGATTTCCGGCGTGCCGGTCCCTCCTGCAATAGAGGAGATCCGCACGGCTCCCGTACTCCATAAGACTGTCTGCGAAGCGTCGGCTATGAAGGATATAGTGAAGCAGTTCCTGGAGATATGATGATGGGGAAATAAATATAAGAAAATTGTCACATTTTGTTAAGAACATCTTCAAGAATATGTGTTATAGTAGGGAATGCGGTCGAGAAAGATAATCGCTTTATGAATATAAAATATGAAAGAGGTTGAAACCATGTTACAGGAAGGGAAGGAAGAAAGGCTGGAGTATATTCAGCTGTCTCACAGACCCCGGAATCATACAAAACAAGACCAAGACGGAGCAGTCCCTGCAGATAGAGCACGGCGTTATTCCAGAGCGGCGGAGCGGCTGAAGAAGCAGCGGCGAAATCGGATGCTGGCCATCAGCGGCCTTTCGGCGGTGCTGCTGGTATTGATTGTGTGTATCGTTTTTAAAGTTCTTCATAAAGATACGGTAAACGTGGAAGGGGCCCCGGTATCTAATGCCGGCGGGGAGACAGGAGACGGCGCGAAGCTGTCGGAAAAGAATTTCCAGTTTACGATGGCGGCTGACAAGCAGGAGGTCGGAAGTGCACAGGAGATAAAGGAAATCGCTGATTATGAGGGATATGCGGTACGTTATCCAGTGATTGGGAACGAAGCCATGGATGCAGGCATCCGCCAGCGGGCGGAAGATATTGTCTCTGTATTTAAGGCGGAGGTTACGAGCTGCAAGTCAGAAAAAGCCGTCAGGATGATCATGCAGGCAGATTATGAATCCTATAAGACAAAGGAAGAGCTGGTCTCTGTCAAGTTCGATATTCATAAGGAGCTTCCCCTGGCTTCTGCGGCGGGAGAAAGCGTTGAGACCTATACTTATAACGTGTCCGACGGAGCGGAGATATCGCTGTCAGATGTATTGAAGGAAGGCTTTCTGGATCTGCTGGCAGAGAAGACAAAGTCATTTGCAGAGGGACAGACGGGGAAGGTTATAGAGACAGCCATAGCCCCCGAGCTTTCAAATTTCAAATATTATACATGGAATGAGGATGGCCTCACTCTGTATTTTCCCGGAGGAAGCCTGGTGGAAGGAGTGGACGATGTCCTGTCGTTTACAGTCCCCATGGAAGACTTAAAGGATTTCCTGACCAGGAATCTGGCAGACGGCATGGAAGGCGGTCAGGAGGTGCAGGGACCGGTTTCCGGCGGAAAAGTGGATCCCAATAAACCGATGGTATGCCTGACCTTTGATGACGGGCCAAAATCTTCCACAACGCCGGAGCTTCTGGATCTTTTGGAAGCAAATGACGCCAGGGCAACCTTTTTCGTGGTGGGCAGTATGCTGAAGCATGAAGGAGCCGAAGATATCATCCGGCGGGAGCTGGAGCTGGGGTGCCAGGTGGGAAACCATACGTTGGATCATGAGAATCTGAAAAATATCTCAGATGAAGAGATTACACAGCAGGTCGAAGGGGTCAATGATATCCTGTCCGGCTGGGGACTTCCGAAGTGCAGCACAGTGCGCCCTCCTTATGGAGGTTACAATAACCATGTGCTCAGCTACGTTCAGTATCCGCTGGCCCGGTGGGATGTGGATACTGAGGACTGGAAAACCAGAGACGCGGCGTCCACCATCAATAATGTGCTATATGACGAAAAGCTGAAGGCGGAGGATGGGGATATCATTTTAATGCATGATATCCATCCAGAGACTATCGAGGCCTGCAGGACCATCATTCCGGAACTGAAGGCGAGAGGCTTTCAGCTGGTGACGATGGAGGAGATGTTTGAAGCAAAGGGGATTGCCTTTGAGCCTGGAAAGGCGTACTATTCCTCAGGATTTATAAAGGACGATTTCGGTTCCTGATTTTAAAGCTGCCGCATACGGTATGAAAACGCCGTATGCGGCGGTTTTTATAATCTTAACTGGCCTGGAAAAAACAAATTCTCTGTGGTATCATGAAATGGAAAAGTAATGCAGAAAGAAAATCATCAGCGGACAGGAGGCAAAATTATGGGTAAAATTGATGAGGTCAGAACGGCCATGGTGAAAGCCATGAAGAATAAGGAAAAAGAGAGAAAGGAGACTCTTTCCATGCTTTTAAGTGCGCTGAAAAACGCACAGATCGACAAGCGGGAAGAGCTCACGGAGGCGGAGGAGAACGCGGTCATTGCCAGGGAGATCAAGCAGACAAAAGAGACGATGGATACCTGCCCTCCCGACAGGACGGATATCCTGAGGGAATGTGAAGAGAGGATTTCCGTTCTGAAAGAGTTTGCGCCGGAAGAGATGAGCGAGACTCATATACGGGAAGCAGTCAAAGAAGTACTGGATACACTGGGAATAGATGCTCCCACCGCCAAGGACAAGGGCCGTATCATGAAAGAGCTGATGCCGAAGGTAAAGGGCAGGGCGGACGGCAAGCTTGTCAATGAAATCGTATCCAGTTTATTCTGACAGAGGGAGGAAGTCATATGAGCAGGGCACTTATTGTAGTGGATATGCAGAAGGACTTTATAGACGGGGCGCTGGGGACAAAGGAGGCGAAAGCCATTGTTCCTGGAGTTAAAGAAAAAATACGGGGCTTCCGGGGAATCGTTTTAGCAACACAAGATACGCACGGTACGGATTATAAAAACTCCCAGGAAGGGCGGAGGCTCCCGGTGGCGCATTGCATAAAAGGAAGCAGCGGATGGGAGCTTGAACCGGAGATTGATTTTTTACTAAAAGAAAAACAGGCCAGGATTTTTGAAAAGCTAACCTTTGGGTCTGTAGAACTTGCACAGTATCTGGCGGAGATAAACGAAAAAGAACCGTTGGAGGAGATCGAGCTGGTCGGTCTGTGTACGGATATCTGTGTGATATCCAATGCCATGCTCATCAAAGCTTTTCTTCCGGAAGTGCCTGTCCTGGCAGACAGCAGCTGCTGTGCCGGTGTGACGCCGAGAAGCCATATCAACGCGCTGGAAGCTATGAAAATGTGCCAGATAACAGTAAAATAATAAAGTGCCGGAGGATTGTTCTTCCGGCACTTTTTGTTCTTATTTCCGCCCCAGCATATCTGCCATTTTCCGGATCATATCAATTCTGGACTGCTCCTCCGGTTTCATCCGGCTTTTTAAGACATTGAGTATTAGATCTGTCTCTGAATCATTGAACTGCATCCCCATGGAATTGGCATTCTTATTGGCAGACATCAGGAAGGGCAGCAGGGAGTCCATTGACTGGCTGCCGGATTGGGAGACCAGTTCGGATAAAAAGGCCAGCTTTTTTAAATCCATATTTTTTAAAGACGGGTCATTTTTCCAGCTGTCGTTTCCGGAGCTGTTTTGTCCTGACAAAGGTGTGCCATCCGGATTTCCGGTGTTCCCGGGATTCTGACCGGAGGCGCCAGGGCTTTGGTCCGCTGCGCCGGCATTCTGAGCGGGGCTGCCGGTATTCTGTGGTGAACTGTTCGGATTCTGAAAATTATCAACTGAATTCTGGTAATTGTTCCCTGGGTTCTGATTCTGTCCGGCGTCTCCGTTCATGGGAGACATGTTTCGGCCTCTGTTTCCGTTCATGCCGTTGTTATACATCCCGTTTTGAAAGTTATTCATTGTGATGTGGCTCCTTTCCTGGTGCATTGCTGAGAGAGTGGAACATAGCGCTGTAAGAATCGAAAAGGTCCTGCTGACTGGAGTTCAGAGAGCCGCGGATAAAGCTTCGGAAGTCATCATCGGCTTCAGATGAAGAAGGACCGGACGGTGAGTCTGGATCCAGGGAAGCGGCTGACAGTGTGGCCTTTTCTTCTTCTGCGGCAGGCTGTCCGGATACTACGGTGAATGGAGCCGGTTCTTCCCGGGTCTGGCTGGCAGATTCAGCAGCCGGTCCGCCTTGAGACATCTGATCATATAAGGAGGACAGCTGGATGATGTAATTCAGCCGGTCGAAGGCTTTCCTCTGCTCTGGACTGCCAAAATCTTTTATTTCGTTTAATAGGTCAAAAAATCCTCTTTTGGGAGCGCCCTCAGAGGCGGAGCAGATGCTTAAGGCGTCGGCTGCTTCAGGGGAAGAAAACAAGTTTACGGTATTTTTAAGCTCCTGAAATTTTACGAGCACGGACAGAAGACGTTTCTGTGAGGCAGGAAAATAAGCCAGGGCCGCTTTCAGCATCTGGAGGTTGTAGCCGCTGGTCATTTTGTCCAGTTCGGTTGCTTTGAAGCTATCTTGTTCCAAAATGGCACCTCGTAGGTTTGTTCCCTTTACTTTATGCGGAGGAAGGGTTGGCCTATGCAGACTGGACGAAAAACGAAATTGGAAAATTTGGCATATGATATTATGAGCGGTTTCTGAGGAACCACTATTATGTGTAAGGAGACGCTTTTATGAAAACCAGACTTATAATTGATGAAGATTCAGTATATGAGATAGATGAGGAATGTGACGAGGCACAAAAGGAAAGGGAGAGAAAACGGCAGGAAAAGAAGAATCGGGAGAACAGGAATCACAGACATCATTAATAAACTGCCGCCGGATGGAATTGTCCATCCGGCGGCAGTATTTTGATTTCATAGGAAAGCTCGTCCTATGAAATTTTTATTCGGCCAGCTTTAACATCACGTCATTGGTACGGGCAATGAATTTGCTCATGCGTTCCGGAGACAGGCTTCCATGGCTTAAAAGGGCCAGGTCATACAGCTGTTCACAGAATATGGAGGTATCTTCACTGTCCTCGTGCTCCAGTACATAAGTCACGAGAGGATGATTTGCGTTCAGCACGAGACTTTCAGAAGCGCCGAACATATCCATGTTCATATCTCCCATGCTGTACATTTTCATCATATCCTGCATCCGGCGGCTGTCTTCGGACGAAGTGACTACAGAAGCAATGGACGAATTTTTGAGCTTTTCTACCTTGACTTCCAGCTTATCGTCACCGAGAGCTTTCCGGAAGGTTTCCGTCAGCTTATCGGTCATCTTGTTCAGGGATTCTTTTTCTTCTTCCCCCGTCTCCTCCTTGAAAGCGCTGTCCAGATCCGTATCGATTCTCAGGAAATGCACGTTTTCATTTTTCTGTTCCACATGGCTGATGAAAGGAGAGTCAATGGTATGGGTCAGGATCACCGCATCAATACCGGCTTCCTTGAACATGTTGATATATTGGCTCTGCGCTTTTTCATCGGTCACATAGAAGACCGTGTTTTCGTGAGCTTCTTTGTTTTCCTCCAGGCATTCCGCCAGGGTCAGATAACGGCCCTCCAGGTTCTTGAACAGGATACAGTCTTTTATCTTGTCCTCAAATTTTTCATCCCGGATATAACCGAATTTGATGAAGGGACTCAGATCGTCCCAGTATTTTTCATAATTCTCTTTCTCGACCTTATACATACCGGTCAGCTTGTCCGCTACCTTCTTGGTGATGTAATCGGAGATCTTCTTGACGAAGCCGTCGTTCTGCAATGCGCTCCTGGAGACATTTAAAGGGAGGTCGGGGCAGTCGATCACACCTTTTAACAGCATCAGGAATTCAGGAATGACCTCCTTGATATTGTCCGCAACGA
The DNA here is from genome assembly GCF_021044755.1 of Lientehia hominis. Classification (GTDB taxonomy): domain Bacteria; phylum Bacillota; class Clostridia; order Lachnospirales; family Lachnospiraceae; genus Lientehia; species Lientehia hominis. Next base: position 48,533 of record NZ_JAJNOR010000010.1, on the reverse strand, counting down.
ATACCTGGCTGTTATAAAGCTTGATGGTCCCTTCAATGCTCTCATACTGGGAACCTATCTTCGGGAAGTAAAGGATGCCTTTTAAGTTGAACGGATAGTCCATATTCAGGTGGATCCAAAATAAAGGCTCCTTGTAGTCATTGAATACGGTACGGTAAAATTTCTTGTATTCTTCGTCGGTGCATTCATTGGGATGTTTCGTCCAGAGAGGATGGATATCGTTCAGAGGGACAGGACGCTTGTTGATCTTGGCAAGTTCCTTCCGGGGAGAAATCTCCACGATCTCTTTTTCTCCGTTTTCATTTTCCCGTTCTTCTGTTTTGGCTTCTTCAATGGTGGTCTCCACCACTACATCCTTTTCCGTCACCTCGCTCACGTCGATGGTCTCGTATTCCTGAGGGGCGTTCGCTTTGTTCAGGAAAATGTTCACAGGCATGAAGGAGCAGTATTTTCCGATGACTTCGCGGGCCTTATATTCGTTGGCGAATTCCAGGCTGTCTTCATTGAGATACAATGTGATCTCTGTTCCAAAATCTTCCTTGCTCCCTTCAGCCATGGCGAATTCCTGGCCTCCGTCCGATTCCCAGTGGACGGCAGGCGCGCCGGCACGATAGGACTTTGTATCGATGCTTACCTTGTCCGCGACCATGAAGGAAGAATAGAAGCCCAGGCCAAAATGTCCAATGATCTGGTCTTCGTTCGTCTTGTCCTTATATTTCTCCAGGAAATCCCTGGCTCCGGAAAAAGCGATCTGGTTGATGTACTCGTCCAGCTCCTCAAAGGTCATTCCAATGCCGTTGTCCTTGAAGGAGATGGTCTTTTCATCGGGATTTACCGTGACCTGGATTTTGAATTCGGTATCCTCCGGAATCTCAAACTCGCCCATCACATCCAGCTTTTTCAACTTGGTGATGGCGTCGCAGCCGTTGGAGATCAGTTCACGGTAAAAAATATCGTGGTCACTGTAAAGCCATTTCTTTATGATAGGAAATATGTTTTCACTGTTAATGGATAAATTGCCCTGTTTCTCTGGCATTTCAATCACACCTTTCTTTTTTTCTTTGTGGGTTTAAAAGACAAAACGGTCTTTTCGATTTCTGAAGTATATTGTAATACGCTGACATATAAAAGTCAAGAAAAAATTAGCACTCAATAGACATGAGTGCTAATAACCTGCTTTTGTTTTCCGGTTTTTGTTGAAATAAGGGAGAAAGGCTCTAATCTTCTTCCCAGAATATTTCCCTGGATCTGAAATGACGCCTTATCATATCGTCCCATGCCCGGTCCAGAGACTTATCGGCGGTAAAAAAAGAGTGGGCGACGCCGGTCACGCATTGAAGCGTTCCCTGATCATAGCGGACATTCAAAAACAGGCCGCCGACCTGTTCCACCGGGATGGACAGGCCAGTTCCTGATAACAGCTTTTCCGTATTGGAGCGGGACAGCATGAAGACGATCTTAAAGTGCTCCGGCAGCCTCCTGCCCTTGATAATCTGGTAGCACAAGGGCTTAAGGAGCGGCCAGCGGGCAAAATCATGCTGTTCCATTTCTTCCCATTCTGCGTCAGTGAAATAATCCCGGTGGAGAGAACCGTCAAGGGAGACGGTGATGCTTGTGGTAAAAGAAGCCTGAGACACCATAAAAGCGTCAAAGGTGTCCTGAAGAAACAGCTTAGATGTGAAATCCTTTTTGTCTGGTATTTTCAGCGCTATCATGAGAACCTCCTAATACGTTCAGTATAGGAGAAAATCAGGAAAAAGGGAAGCCTTTCTTTAAAAATGTGGTATACTGGAATAGAAAGACAGAATCTGCAATAAATGCGGGAGGAGGAAAGAAGGATGGCGGACAGACAGAACCAGGAAAACAGAGTGCCGGAAGGGCTTTTGAGATATATTGAGCGGGGGGTATCGCCGTATCATGTGGTGGAGGCCGCGGCAGAAGAGCTTGAACGAGACGGGTATCAGGAGCTGGGAATGTGGGACAGCTGGTCTCTGGAAAAGGGAGGAAAATATTATGTGAAAGCCCATGGTTCTTCCATGTTCGCTTTCCGTATAAATCCCGGTTTTGGGCGCCTTCAGAGCTTTCGGATCGCAGCGGCCCATACAGACTGGCCCTGTATGCGTATAAAAACGGCTCCGGATATGTCCCAGGATACTTATGCGAAAGTCAATGTAGAAACGTATGGAGGCCCTATCTTAAATACTTGGCTTGACAGGCCTCTGTCCGTGGCCGGAAGGGTGACGCTCAAAGGAAACGGCTGCTTTAGCCCCGAAACTCGTCTGATGGATTTCGGACGCCCTGTGTTTACGATCCCCAACCTGGCCATTCATATGAACCGGGAAGTGAACAAAGGGGTTGAGTTAAATAAGCAGAAGGATATGCTCCCGATGGCCGGACAAGCTGCGTCGGATGTGCTGAACAAAGGGGGATTTTTCCTGAATGCTCTGGCGGGAGAGCTTAGCGCAGTTCCGGAAGATATCTTATTTTATGAACTTTCTGTTTATAACTGCGATAAGCCGGATATCCTTGGAATGAACGGTGAATTTCTCTCGGCGCCCAGACTGGATAACCTGACTTCGGTAAGCGCTTGTGTGGATGGATTGCTCGCAGGGACAGAGAGAAGAAGCGGCGTGGATATGGCCGTGTTCTTTGACCATGAGGAGATTGGCAGCAAGACGAAGCAGGGGGCCGGTTCTTCCCTACTTGCGCTGGTGATGGAAAAGGTCTGCCGTTCTTTCGGCTACAGCGGTGAGGACTGCATCAACTGTCTGCTGAAAAGCTTTCTGCTTTCCGTGGATGTGGCCCACGGAAAGCATCCGAACCAACCGGATAAGAGTGATGTAACGAATCCGGTTTATCTGAACGGAGGAGTCGCTTTAAAGGCGGAGAGCAATCAGAAATATGCCACAGATGGAGAGGCTGTCGGCGTAGTCAGAAGCATTTGTGATAAAAATCATATTCCGTTCCAGCTCTTTGCCAACCGTTCTGATGTGGGGAGCGGCAGCACTCTGGGTTCCATCGCATCCTCCTTTGCTGTGATGAATACGGCGGATATCGGCATTCCTTTGCTGGCTATGCATTCCGCCAGGGAAGTGATGGGAGTTAAGGACCAGGAAGCTCTTTCTGATCTGCTGAGATGTTTTTGGCAGGAGCGGTAAGCGGAAAGCTCCGGAAATTAGATAAAAAAGATTGCATTGTCCCTTTTCAAAGCGCGTATTCTGTGCTATTATAAATAGTAATGAAAACTACATAAAGTGGTAAATGCTCCACAAAAAAGTAGTAAGGCAGTACAGGAGGAAAAATATGGATTACAAGATAGTAGTGGACAGCTGCTGTGATTTGACAGAGGAATTGAAAGCAGACCGTCATTTTCAAGTGGTTCCGCTGACATTGCAGGTAGGGGATACCTATATTACCGATGATGAGAGCTTTGATCAGGCAAAGTACTTGGAACTGGTCCGCACAACTCCGGATTGTCCGAAGACAGCATGTCCGTCTCCGGAGGCTTTTAAAAAAGCCTATGACTGCGATGCGGAAGCCATTTTTGTGGTGACATTGTCTCAGCATCTGAGCGGCACATACAACAGTGCGGTCCTCGGAAGAAGTCTCTATATAGAAGAAAAGGGTGAAAAGAAGATAGCCGTGTTCAGCTCAGATTCGGCGTCCATAGGAGAAGCACGGATCGCGGTAAAGATTCAGGAGATGGCGGAAGCGGGAGAATCCTTTGAGAACATAGTAAAGGAAGTATCCGAATTCCGGGATAATATGAAAACCTATTTTGTCCTGGAGACGCTGGATTTTCTGAAGAAAAACGGAAGGCTGACAGGACTGCAGGCATTGTTTGCCACAGTCTTAAATATCAAGCCGGTCATGGGAGCAGACAAAGGTGTGATCATTAAGCTGGATCAGGCGCGGGGCATAGACAAAGCGCTCGCCAAGATGGCCCAGTGGGTGGCAAAGGAAGCGAAGGGTGCGGAGAATAAAGTGCTGTCCATTTCCCATACGAACTGTCCGGAACGGGCAAAAAAAGTAAAGGAATTGATCTGCAGCCTGATAAAGGTAAAGGATGTTTATATTGTGGATACAGCCGGCGTCAGCACGACATATGCCGGGGACGGCGGAGTAATCATAGCATTGTGACAGTTTTACGGTTTTGACGGCAAAAATAAGCCGCGGGGCATATCTGAGGATACGCTCCGCGGCTTAACTGTTATAAAAAAACAATAGGCTCATTGTTCGACGTTCTTAAGTGCCAGATATCCGATCACACATGCAAAAGCAATCAGAAGAAGGATCCATTTTATGGGAGTTACCCAAGAGGGCAGCGAATAACGGTCTTTTACAGCGTCTAATATAAATTCCACAAGAATGGATACGAAACCAATATTCAAGACTAATTTACTCTTTTTCATCGTATGTGCCTCCCGTGTTCGATTTATCTATTATATAGCGGTCGGAAGCGGCTGTCAATCTTCAATGACGCTTGACGTACCGCTTTTCCAGCATCCCGATGATGCGGTAAAGTCCCATGGAGATGATGCAGAGGATGACGATGCTCATCATCACAATATCCATCTTGAATACCTGGCTGCCATAGATGATCAGATAACCAAGGCCTTTGTCCGCCGCCAGAAATTCCCCGATGATGACGCCTACGAGACAGAGGCCGATGTTGACCTTCATGTTATTGATGATCAAAGGGACAGCGCTGGGGACAAGCACCTTTTTTAAGACATCCCTCTTTTTGCCGCCCAGAGTGTAGATGAGCTTGATCTTATCCTGGTCGACGCTTCGAAAGCCCGTGTGGAGTGTCATGATGGAGCCAAAAACGGCCACGGAAATGGCCGCCACGACGATGGTCTTCACATTGTTGCCCAGCCATACGATTAGTACGGGGGCGAGCGCTGATTTCGGAAGGCTGTTGAGCATTACCAGATACGGTTCCAAGAGCTCCGATAAGGTGGGGCTTAACCAGAGCAGCATGGCGGCCAGGAGGCCGATGGCCATGACCAGGAAAAAGCTGCCGATGGTCTCGGCCAGTGTTACGCCGATATGGCGGAAAATGCTGAAATCTTCTGTCATTTGAATGAAACAGGTTATCATGCGGGATGGACTGCTGAATATAAAATCATTCAAAAGGCCGATGCGGGCGGTGAGCTCCCAGGCCCCGATGAACAGGATAAATAAAAGAATCTGTCCGATAAGAACGAGGCGTTTGTGACGGGAGCGCGCCCTCAGGTAGGCCACTTGGGCTTTGGAGAGGGAATTATCCATTGGATTTGAGCTCCTTCCATATTTCTTCAAAATAGCCGCTGAACTGAGGCGAGCTGCGTCTCTTCAAGGGAGAGTCATAGATTTCGTCAAAGTGCAGAGGCAGAATTTTTTTGATACGGGCAGGGCGGTCTGAAAGAATGACTACCTTGTCTGCCAGCGTAATGGCCTCCGAAAGGTCATGGGTGACCAGAACAGCGGTTTTATGCTCCTTGCGGATGATGCTGCCGATATCGTCGCCCACTTCCAGCCTCGTCTGGTAATCCAGAGCGGAAAATGGTTCGTCGAGAAGCAGGATATCAGGCTCCAGTGCCAGAGTGCGGATGAGCGCGGCCCTTTGGCGCATCCCCCCGGATAAAGAAGATGGAGGGGCGTCTTTAAAAGCCGACAGGCCATAGGTGTCAAGCATGGAATCCACGCCGGCCCGGGTATTGGAGGTTAAGTTGTGCTTGATCTCCAGACCCAGGAGCACGTTGTCATAGACCGTTCGCCATTCAAAAAGGTGGTCTCTCTGAAGCATATAGCCGATGTTGGCGCCGGAGGTGCCCTGAGCTTTCCCAAACAGTCGTATTTCTCCTGATTCCGGCTTTAAAAGGCCGCTGATTAGGGACAGGAGCGTTGTTTTTCCACAGCCGGAAGGACCCACGATCGCTACGAATTCTCCGGGGTTGACCGCCAGAGAGATGTCATAGAGTGCGGATGTCTCACCGTCCAGTGAATGATAGGAAAAACATACATGTATGAATTCAAGGATAGGTTCCATAGTATTCCTCCGTTTCTTCATACATTATCATATGGAGAGAGGAAAGCAGGGGTGACTGTTCCGTTGATTTCAAAGGGGAGATATGTTAGAATGGGGGGAACGACCAAGCGGCAGGAGGAAGGCGGCGGAAGGATGAAAGAACAGATATTATTGGTGGACGACGAAAAAGAGATCGCGGATCTGGTGGAAGTATATTTGAAGAATGACGGCTATTCTGTAAAGAAGTTCTATAATGGAAAGGACGCCTTGGCCTGTATGGAAGAGGGCGGGCTTGATCTGGCGGTTCTGGATGTGATGCTGCCGGATATAGATGGTTTCAAGATTCTCCAAAAAATACGGGAGAAATATTTTTATCCGGTTATCATGCTGACAGCAAAGGGAGAGGATATGGATAAGATCATGGGACTCACCTTAGGGGCGGATGACTATATTACAAAACCCTTTAATCCTCTGGAGGTGGTCGCGCGGGTCAAGACTCAGCTCAGGCGGTATAAAAGCTACAATCACGTAGGACAGGCAGAAGAAGAGGAGAGACAGGAGCATGACATCCGGGGACTTACGATAAACCGTGATACCCATGAGTGCTTTTTGTATGATAAGCCGGTATGCCTTACGCCGTTGGAGTTTTCCATCCTCTGGTATTTATGTGAGCATAAAGGAAAGGTAGTGCCCTCAGAGGAATTGTTTGAGGCCGTGTGGGGAGAGAGATATCTGGAAAACAACAACAATACAGTGATGGCGCATATCGGACGGCTCAGGGAAAAGCTGAATGAGCCTCCGAAAAGGCCGCGGTTTATTAAAACAGTATGGGGAGTTGGATATAAAATTGAAGAATAATAAAAAGAACCTGAGCGGCGGCCTGGCGGGACGGCTGTTCCTCAGGATGATAATCGCCCTGTTTTCCTATACCGTGCTTGGGATAATCGGCTATTTTCTGGCCATTAACATATTTAGCTTCAGAACCTGGTCAGGGGACGAGCTTCTTTACCGGATTGCCAGATGGTTCGACATGCGGAGAGATTTATTTGCCCTTGCCTATATCGTGATAGGATATATCGGCATCTTCCTGTATTATTGGAGAAAACCTTTTTCCTATTTCCAGGAGGTGGCTGATGCGGCAGAAGTGATCTATAAGCAGGATGACAGCATGGTGAGCCTTTCGGCTCCCTTAAAAGATCTGGAAAATCAGATGAACCAGATCAAGGTAAGCGTCCTGAACAATGAGCGGATCGCAAGAGAAGCAGAACAAAGGAAAAACGATCTGGTCACATATCTGGCCCACGATCTGAAGACACCGATCACGTCTGTTATCGGTTATCTGACTCTGCTTAAGGATGAGCCTCAGATTTCGGAAGAAATGCGGAACCGTTATATTTCCATCGCCAGAGAAAAGGCAGAACGTCTGGATGATCTCATTAACGAATTTTTTGACATCACCCGTTTTAACCTATCCCATATTACGCTGGAAAAGTCCGAGGTACATTTGATCCGTATGCTGAATCAGCTGATATATGAATTCAAGCCTATGCTGAGGGAAAAGAATTTGAATTGTGTGCTTCAGAGTCCCGAGGATCTGCGTATCTATTGCGACCCGGATAAGCTGCAGAGGGTATTTGATAATCTGCTCCGCAATGCGGTCAATTACAGCCATGAGGATTGTACGATCCGAATCCGGGTGGAAGAGATGCCGAATCAGGTGAAGCTGTCTTTTATCAATGACGGGGACCAGATATCGGAGGAGAAGCTTAAGAGGATATTTGAACAGTTTTACAGACTGGATAATTCCAGATCCACAAAAAGCGGCGGAGCAGGTCTTGGACTGGCCATTGCAAAAGAGATCGTCGAGCTGCACGGAGGCCAGATATCGGCATACAGTGAGGATAATATCATCCGCTTTGATGTGACGCTTCCGCGGCTGTAGGAAAATTGTAAGAATTTGATCAGAAAAGAATCGGATTTCCATAGGATGGATAATAAGAACAGCAACCGCTGTCCTGGTATGATGAAACTACCAGGACGGCGGTTGTTTTTTTATTAATAAGACGGCTTGTTCTATGAAAGAAAAGGAGAAAAGACATGAAAAAAACGATAGCGGTTATATTCGGCGGATGCTCTACAGAATATCCGGTTTCCCTCCAGTCCGCGTATGCGGTGCTCACCCACATGAACACAGAAAAATATCAGGTGATACCGGTAGGGATTACGCAGAATGGAGATTGGTTTCGGTATATGGGGGCTTTTGAAGATATCCCGTCGGATCAATGGCACGTTAAAAACGAAGCCTGCAGGAAGGCTTTCCTCTCTCCGGAGCGTTCTGTCCATGGTATCGTAGAAGAAAGTGATGACGGAATCTGCCGCATCTATGTGGACGCGGTATTTCCGGTGCTCCACGGAAAAAACGGAGAAGATGGAACGGTACAGGGATTGGCTGAACTGGCAGGTATTCCCCTTATCGGGTGCGGGACGTTTGCGTCTGCTCTCTGCATGGACAAATACCGGGCGCACCAGCTGGCTGCCCAGGCCGGCGTAGCAGTGCCGAAAGCTGTCGTTTTGGAAAAGAGACTGGAAAAAGCAGAGCTCTACGAGAAGACAAAGGATTTGGAATATCCGCTGTTTGTGAAGCCGGTGAGGGCGGGATCATCCTTTGGAATCACAAAGGCGGACAGGAGGACGCAGCTTTCAGCCGCGGTGGAAGCAGCGTTTCAGCATGACCGGGAAGTCATCATTGAAGAGGATGTGGAAGGCTTTGAAGTAGGCTGCGCCGTAATGGGAAAAGAAGAACTGATCTTAGGAAGAGTGGATGAGATCGAACTTTCAGAAGGCTTTTTCGACTATACAGAGAAGTATACTCTGAAAACTTCCAAAATCCATATGCCGGCCAGAATCGACGGAGAGACGGAAAAACGGATTCAATTGTGCGCGAAGACCATATACCGGGCTTTGGACTGCTCCGGATTTGCCAGGGTGGACATGTTTCTGACTCCAAACGGCCAGATAGTGTTCAATGAAGTAAACACCATACCGGGCTTTACTGCTCACAGCCGTTTTCCCAATATGCTGAAAGGTATTGGAATGTCTTTTGAGGTGATTTTGGAAACGCTCATGGCACAGGAGGTGTGAGACATGAGAGAGATGGTACTGCCCGGCCGGTCTGTTCGCGGGGGGAATTTGATCTTAGTGAATGAAAAACATCCGATCGCGGGAGAGATGCGGTTTTCCTGTGTGCCTGTGGACAGCAGGTACCCGGGAATCCTGCTTCATACAAGGGCTTCCTCCTGCCTGGCCCAGCTTTTAAAGGAAATTCGGTCCGAGGGAAAGATCGTGCCGGTGAGCGGCTATCGGCCGAAAGCGGAGCAAGAGCAGATATTTAAAGATTCCGTTGCAGAAAACGGATGGGAGTTCACCAGAAAATATGTGGCCCTTCCAGACCACAGCGAGCATCAGACGGGACTGGCCATCGATTTGGGACTTAATCAGGAGAACATTGATTTCATACGTCCGGAGTTTCCATATGACGGTGTCGGCGGGGAGTTTAGAAAACGGGCTGCCAGATATGGTTTTGTAGAAAGATATCCGGAAGGAAAAGAGGATGTGACGGGAATTGGCGGGGAACCGTGGCATTTCCGATACGTAGGATATCCTCATTCTGAGATCATGGAAGTACAAGGACTCTGCCTGGAGGAATATACCGAATTCATAAAAAATTATCCCTATGGCGGGAAGCATCTGAGAACCGGCAGTCGGGACAAAGAAATAGAGATATTTTACGTACCGGATGAGGCAGCGGAGAGCTCGTCAGTGAAGGTGACGGTGGCGGACAACGCCATAGCGGAAAGCTCGGGAAACAATGTGGACGGATGGGTCGTGACACTATGGAGGCAATAAGATGAAAGGAGAAAAAGCATATTCCGGCATAGACGGGTTCCGGATCGCCGCCGCGCTGTTGGTCGCAGCTATTCACATTTCCCCCCTTGCCGCCTGGAACGGGACCGGTGATTTTATTCTGACACGGGTTGTTGCCCGGGTTGCAGTTCCCTTTTTCTTTATGACTTCCGGTTTTTTTCTGGCAAAAGGAACAGAAAGGCGTATGGAGAAGCTGGCGGCTTTTACAAAAGCCACACTGCGGTTGTATTTGATATCTATGATTTTTTACCTGCCGCTTAATCTCTATATGGGATACTTCAATACAAAATTGTTTTTGCCGGAGTTTCTGAAGGATATTCTGTTTGACGGAACCTTATATCATTTGTGGTACTTTCCGGCCGCCATCGCCGGGGCCTGGGTATCGGTGCTCCTTATCCGCAGGATTGGCTGTAAAAAGGCGTTTATTGCTGCGGTCTGTCTCTATGCAGTTGGTCTTTTGGGGGACAGCTACTACGGTCTGTCGGCAAAGGCCCCAATTTTAAAGACATTCTACGACAATGTGTTTGCCGTCACCGATTACACACGGAATGGGATTTTTTATGCGCCTGTGTTTTTTGTCATGGGGGCCTGGACAGCAGAAAACGAGGGAAGGAGGAGCAAAAGGGGAGGTCTTTCATATTTCCTTGGTTTTCTGCTCATGCTGATTCTGATGACTTCAGAGGGCCTGATCCTCCGGGAGTTCGGCCTCCAGCGGCATGACAGTATGTATATACTTCTTATTCCTTGTATGTATTTGCTGTTCCGGTGGCTCCTTTTCTTTCGGGGAAGAAGAAGGGAAATGCTCCGGGATATGTCCATGGTCATCTATATCGTCCATCCCATGATGATCGTTGTGGTGAGGATGGCAGCGAAGCTGCTTTCCATACAAACATATTTGACGGAAAATCCCATGGTGCTTTATCTGGCCGTTCTGCTTCTGTCCGGCCTGGCCGGTATCCTATACTGTAGGATCATACGGGAATGGAAGAAGCATCATCCTGTGCATTTGCCGCCGGAAGGATGCCGCTCCTGGGTGGAGATCGACCAGGGGTGTCTCAAGTATAATGCCAGAATCCTGCAGAAAAACATGCCTCAGGGCTGTCGGCTGATGGCAGTGGTAAAGGCGGGCGCATATGGACACGGAGACGCAGCGACTGCCAGATGCCTGAATCAGGCGGGGGTCAGGGCATTTGCAGCAGCGACCATAGATGAGGGAATCACACTGCGGAAGGAAGGCGTACAGGGAGAGATTCTGATACTTGGGTATACGCCTCCCTTCAGGGCGAAGGAACTCAGACGCTGGCGGCTGATGCAGACCGTCTGCGATTATGAGCATGCTCTGGCGCTGGAAAAGATGGGGACAAACCTGCAGGTCCACCTGGCGGTGGATTCAGGGATGCACCGGCTGGGAATCTCTGTGGACGATGTAAACCGCGCTGCGAAAGTCTTTCAGATGAAGCATCTGAAAATTACCGGTATTTTCACACATTTGTGCGCTACAGACAGCAGCAGACAGCAGGATGTAGAATTCACAGAAAGACAGATCGGAACGTTTTTTGGATTTTTAGAGGAATTGTCTGGACAAGGAATCGTGCTTCCGAAGATTCATGTACAGAGCAGCTACGGGTTTTTGAACTATCCGGACATTGACTGTGATTATGTGAGGGCCGGAATCATTTTATACGGGGCGGACAGCAGAACAGATACCTGCGTGAGAAGAAAACTGGATCTGAGACCGGCCCTGGCCCTTAAGTCCACAATAGCTTCGGTCAAAAAAGTATACGCCGGGGAAAGCGTGGGATACGACAGAGCATATACCGCACCATCCGACCGCGACATAGCAGTCGTTGCCATTGGATATGCGGATGGATATCCGAGAAGTCTGTCCTGCGGAAAGGGGAGTGTACTGATTAAAGGAAGACGGGCGCCGATAGTGGGGCGGATCTGCATGGATCAGATGATGATAGATGTGACCGGAATCCCGGGAATATCGGCAGGTGATACAGTGACGCTGATCGGAAAGGACGGGGAAGAAGAGATTCCCGCCAGTGAAGCTGCTGAGCAGGCGGGCAGTATTTCCAATGAGCTGCTGAGCAGGCTGGGCGGCCGGCTTACGTATCTGTCCTAAGTGTAAAAAACAGGGAAGAAAATGTTTGAGAATCGGTTGACAGGAAGAAATTCCTATAGTATATTAGTAACGTTGACAAGCTTTAACAGCTTGGAGACGTGCTTCCGTGGCTCAGTTGGTAGAGCAATTGATTCGTAATCAATAGGTCGCCGGTTCAAGTCCGGCCGGGAGCTTAGAGAGCCTGTGTCTGGCAGATGTCGGATGCAGGCTTTTTGGGTATGATAAAGATATATTTGGAATCATTTTCTCTGCCCTGCATTTAAAAAGGTATTCAAAGAAATTTTGCCGGATGAAAGTATTGTCTTTTTATGTTATAATTAGTCCGTAAAAAGCAGCAGGGAGTGCAGTCACCGCAGGAGGATCACACATCATGCCGACCTTGGAATGGATTGGAAAAGATAAAGTTGTAAGCTATCATCAGAAGGTGCCGTACCGTTTTCTGGAGCGGAAGTACAGCTTTGATGAGAACGGAAGTAAAAAAGAGGACAACGGAAGCGGCAATATGATTATCCGCGGAGATAATCTGGAGGCTTTGAAATCGCTCCTCCCTCAATATACGTCCAGCGTTAAATGCATCTATATCGACCCGCCCTATAATACGGGAAATGAGAAGTGGATATATAACGACAATGTAAACGACCCCAGAATGAGAAAGTGGCTCGGAGAAGCCGTCGGAAAGGAAGGGGAGGATCTGTCGCGCCATGATAAATGGCTTTGTATGATGTATCCGCGCCTCAGACTGCTGGAAAAACTGATGGCGCCGGAAGGGGCCATATTCATAAGCATCGACAACAATGAGAAATTTAATTTGAAGTTAATATGTGATGAAATATTCGGACCGGCCGGATTCGTTGCGGATATAGCCGTCATCAATAATCTGAAGGGACGGAGCGACGACAAATATATCGCCACAGCCCATGAAAGCCTTCTGATCTATCAGAAAGGAAGCTTTATCACCAGGGGAGTTTCGCTGCCGGAGGAATATGAAAAAGAATATAAGCTGTCTGACGAAAAAGGACGGTATCGGCTCCTGGGACTGAGAAAAAGAGGAAGCAATGCCAGGGAAAAGGACAGGCCCAATCTGTTTTACCCTATTTATTATCAGGAAGCTTCCGGAAAGCTGTCCCTGGAACCGGAGGATGGCTCTGTTAAGATACTGCCGAAGCTCTCCAACGGCGAAAACGGCACCTGGAGATGGGGGAAAAGTACGGTTCTGGAGCGGATTTCAGAACTGGAGGTCCGCCTGGTAAAAAAGAGGATGGAATACGACATTTTTCAAAAGGATTATCTGGAAAGGGAAGAAAAGCGCCGGGTCAAACCGAAATCTTTTTGGTCCGGCAGCGAGTTCGCCAGTGAGACCGGCACTCTTGAGATAAAGTCGATTCTTGGCAAAGGGCAGTTTGACACGCCAAAGCCCGTGGGGATCGTGGAATACTGCCTGCAGCAGGCGGCGGACGAAGATTCCATTGTGTTAGACAGCTTTGCCGGTTCCGGGACTACAGCCCATGCGGTATTGGATATGAACCGAAGGGACGGCGGAAACCGGAAATTTATTCTGGTGGAGATGATGGACTATGCGGAAAATGTGACGGCAGAGCGGGTCAAACGGGTGATCTCCGGCAGCGAGAAGACAAAAGGCCTGGGAGGGGACTTCAGCTTTTATGAGATAGGAGAGCCGCTGTTTTTAGACGGAGGGCGTCTCAACAGTCAGATAGATGAAGAAAAGCTTAAAGAGTATATCTGGTATACGGAGGCGGGGGACTCTTTTGGGAAAACCTGCGGCTGTGAAGATTCACGATATTATTTGGGGAAAAGTAAAGGTACTGCTTATTATCTGTATCATACAAAGGAGCAGGACGCCGTACTGAATTATGATTTTCTGACGAATATCCGGGAAAGGGCAGAGCATTATGTAATCTATTCGGACAGCTGCAGCCTGAGTGAAGCAGAGCTGTCCGAGTACCAGATCACTTTTAAAAAAGTGCCGAGAGACATAAAGAGGATTTGAGAAATTGTGGACAAAGGAGAAATGCGGATGGAAATAAAGAAATACCAGATTAAGGTCATAGAGAAGCTGCGCCGTTTTCTGGAGCTTTTGAGCAGGGAGGAGACAGTCTCAGAGGCATACAAAAAACTATGGGAGGAACAGGGAGTGGAACTGGGGCCCGCCGGTATGCCGGCCTATCAGAATATCATCCACAGGACGCCTCATGTATGCTTTAAGGTTCCGACCGGAGGAGGAAAGACATATCTGGCGTGCAATTCGCTGAAGCCGGTTTTTGATGCGCTGAATCCGGAACGGATAAAAGTGGCCGTATGGCTGGTGCCTACCGATACGATTTTGGAGCAGACGGTTGAATACCTTAAGGATACAAATCATCCCTACAGACAGAAAATAGACGGAGATTTTGGCGGACGGGTAGAAGTATATACGAAAGAAGAACTGCTCGGCGGAAAGAATTTCAACTACGGAACGGTGATCGAACAGCTGTCCATCCTGGTGCTTTCCTACGATTCTTTTCGGAGCAATCGAAAGGAAGGACGAAAGGCTTATCAGGAGAACAGCAGCCTGCTGTCCTTCCAGAGAGCTCTCGGCGAGCCGGAGCATGTAGTGGAGGGGGCCGATAAGACGTCGCTGATCCAGGTCATAAGTCAGCTGTCTCCCTTTGTGATCGTGGATGAGAGCCATCATGCGAGAAGCAGTCTGAGTCTGGAGATGCTGGAAAATTTTAATCCATGTTTTGTGCTGGATCTGACAGCCACCCCCCGGCCTGAGAGCAATATAATCGCGTATGTGGACGCGGCTCAGCTGAAAGGGGAGCACATGGTAAAGCTGCCGGTGGTGGTATATAACCGGGACAGCCAGACAGAAGTCATAGCGGATGCCATAGATCTGCGGAATAATCTGGAGAAACTGGCGGAGGAAGAGGAAAAGCGGAGCGGGAGATATATAAGGCCCATTGTATTGTTCCAGGCGCAGCCCAGGGGAAGAGAAGACAGCGCCACGTTCCAGAGGCTTAAAGAAAAACTCATAGCCAGCGGAGTGCCGGCCGGAGAGATCGCGATTAAGACTGCAGAAGTCAATGAGCTCAGGGACAAGGAGCTGACCGGGAAGGACTGCAGTATCCGGTATATCATCACAGTCAATGCACTGAAGGAAGGATGGGACTGTCCCTTTGCCTATGTTCTGGCGACGCTTGCCAATAAGACCTCCCGCGTGGATGTGGAGCAGGTCATTGGACGAATTCTGAGGCAGCCCTATACGAAGCAATGCGAGGTGCCTGCCCTTAACATGTCATATGTCCTGACTTCCTCCAACGATTTTCGAAATACTGTGGATGAGATTGTAAAGGGGCTTAACAGCTCCGGTTTCAGCAGCAGGGACTGCCGGGTATCGGGAGCGGATGAAGAAGCGGAAGGGGGAGAAACGTATGCCGGCGGAACGGATATAGGCCGGGGTTCCATAAGCGTGCAGGGAACAGAGACAGAAGAATTTCTGGACTTTGATGACCGGAAGCTGGAGAAGGAGCTGGAAAAACGAAGGGAACAGTATGAGCATCAGACGGAACAGCTGCCCTTATTTGGGGCCGAATCCATGCTGCAGGCGGCTGCAGAACAGCTGAAGGCGTATGAAAAGGAGATAAATGACACAAAAGGAGAAAGCTTTGACTGGCCGGAAGCCCCGCCCCAGGAGGTGAGAGACAGGATGAAGATCTTCCATATGAAGCCGGAATTTAAAAAAGAGGCTATGGCGCTGCAGATTCCGGTATTTTACCGCGAAACACCGTACAATATCATCACAGGCGCCAGCTGTGTGCCGCTTCGCCAGGAGCACCTGACGGAAGGATTTACATTGAAGGGCAAGCCATACGATATAAGGCTTGACCATATTTCTCAGGAATTGTACCGCGTGGATGTGGAAGGCTCTGAAGACGCCGTC
The DNA here is from genome assembly GCF_021044755.1 of Lientehia hominis. Taxonomy (GTDB): domain Bacteria; phylum Bacillota; class Clostridia; order Lachnospirales; family Lachnospiraceae; genus Lientehia; species Lientehia hominis. The sequence goes on along the minus strand of NZ_JAJNOR010000010.1, from coordinate 32,528 downwards.
CCCAAAGCGTTTAAAATGAACGAAAAGGAAAGGGCTTATTTCCGGGAGATATTATCCAGGCTGCCGGAAGAGAGGCGCATCCAGAATCATAAAGAGATCATATGCAAACATCTCAGCAGCCTGAATCAGGTGGATTCTCTGGAACTGGCGGAATATGTGGATCTGATCGTGGACAATATGGACCGGGACCAGCTGGCGGAGCTGGAAAAAATGGTCTTTGGATACGCGGAAGCTGTCAAAAAGAAAGTGCTTAGGCTGCTTAAGGAGCATCAGCTGAAGCAGTTTCAATTGTGGCTGGAGCAGGGAAAGATCACCTGTCGTCCCCATTACCGGCTGCCGGAGACAATCTCACCTATTCACGCGGTCACGTCCATAGGAATGTCCCTGTATACGGGAGAAGAAAGGATGAACAGTCTGGAGCATAAGATGGTCATGGCCCTTACCGGACTTGAGAATGTGGTATGGTGGCACAGGAATATCTCGAAACGGGGCCTGAATATCAGCGGCTTTGAGAACCACTTTCCGGACCTGCTCGTGTTTACGGACAAAGGGAATCTGATCGTCATCGAGACAAAAGGAGAATATTTGGAAAACTGGGACAGTAAGGACAAGTTGATGCTGGGACGGGCCTGGGAAAAAGCTGCTGGAAGCCGGTTTCGCTATTATATGGTGTTTGAAGAAAAGCATAACGACTGGGATGGAGCCGTGACCTTTGAAGAGTTTTTTAAGATAATCGAGGAGCTGTAAGCGAAGCGCTGCAGGGCAGCGTGAACAATTAATCTTCGTTTACCTGAAAAAAGTGCTTGCAATTTGCAGCAGTATGGTGTAGAATACTGCAAAGGAAAGACAGATGTGCGCGTAACAAAGACATGTCTGCACAGCTTGTCAAATATGATGAAATACGAGGAGAATATGAGATGGACAGGAAAGAGAAACTGAGAGTCGGTGTATTGGGCGCGACAGGTATGGTCGGCCAGCGTTTTATTTCCCTGCTGGAAAATCATCCCTGGTATGACGTGGTCACGGTGGCGGCGAGTCCCCGGAGCGCGGGCAGGGCCTATGAGGATGCGGTCGGAGAGCGCTGGAAGCTGGATACCCCCATGCCGGAAGGCGTGAAGAAGCTGGTGGTGAAGGACCTGCACAATATCGATGAGGTGGTCGCGGATGTGGACTTTGTATTCAGCGCCGTTGATATGACGAAGGATGAGATTCGTGCCATAGAAGAGGCTTATGCAAAAGCTGAGGTGCCTGTGGTCTCCAATAACAGTGCCCATCGGTGGACACCGGATGTGCCTATGATCATTCCGGAACTGAATCCGGAGCATGCAGAGGTAATCGATTCTCAGAAAAAACGTCTCGGAACAAAAAGGGGTTTTATTGCCGTAAAGCCCAATTGTTCGATTCAGAGCTATACTCCTGCGTTTCACGCGCTTCGCGAGTTTGGAATAAAGACAGCGGTGGTGACTACATATCAGGCTATTTCCGGTGCGGGCAAAACCTTCAAAGACTGGCCGGAGATGATTGACAATGTGATTCCCTATATAGGCGGCGAAGAAGAAAAATCGGAGCAGGAGCCTTTGAAAATTTGGGGAAAGGTAGAAGACGGCGTCATCAAGAAAGCGGAGGGACCGGTGATCACGTCCCAGTGTATCCGTGTTCCGGTGTCCAATGGACATACGGCGGCCGTATTTGTGACCTTTGATAAGAAGCCTTCTAAAGAAGAGATTCTGGACCGCTGGGCGAAGTTCGAAGGCGAGCCCCAGAAGCTTGGCCTTCCCAGCGCCCCGAAGCCGTTTCTCAAATATTTTGAGGAGGATAACCGCCCTCAGGCGAAGCTGGACCGCGACTATGAAAACGGTATGGGTGTGACACTGGGCCGTCTGAGAGAGGATACGGTATTTGATTATAAATTCGTGGGATTGTCCCATAATACGGTCAGAGGAGCAGCGGGCGGCGCGATTCTCTGCGCGGAGCTTCTGACTGCGAAAGGATATATCACAAAGAAGTGATCATAAAATTATTTCAGGTTACCTATTTCATTATATAAGCAGTACCCCTAAGTAAAAGGACCGCTGGAATCTGGTCATCAGACTCCGGCGGTCCTTTTATTTATCCGGTTTGAAGAGATAAGCAGTATAAGCCGTATCCCGATGATAACCGAGTTTTTCGGCAAGGGAGACGGAACGAAGATCATGGGCGTCCCAGCTCGGATAGAGATTCCGTTCCATACATCGGAGGATCAGAAGAGAAGCGCAGGCACAGGCAAGCCCCTTGTTCCGATGCTCTTTTTTGGTATCCACTTCAATTTCTATGCCTCCCCGATAAACAGAATAGGAAGAGGCGCCGGAAACCAGACGGCCTTTATAAAGGGCGGCAGCTCCGATCCCCATGGACTGATATTGTTGGTAAGAAGAAAAATTGGAGCAGAGATCCCTGGACCATTCTTCTTCCCGGGCCATGTGATAAAGCGGTTCATCGATCATAGACAGCCGATAACCGTCAGGGACGGTGTTTACATAAGAGCGAAGCCGGTCACGGTCAAATATGCCCGGTTCTTTTTTTATGGAATACCTCTGGAACTTGGAAACGGAAGTTCCACATGTTTGTTCAATACATGTTTCCCATGGAGGACCTTGAGGAATGAGCAGCGCCGGGTAATGAGAAAGATTCTCTGAAAGAGAAGGAATCAGCTCCGGACAAGGAATGCCCGCCAGACAACAAAAATCTCCAACGATGATTCTGGCAGAACGGGGAGATTCTGCCGAGTCGGCCCATGCTTCTCCCATATAACCCTGCAGGCAGGACCAGATCATAGTTTCGTTCCAGCCGTCAAAGAGGGGAAGAATAGAATCAATATTATCACGTTCAATGGGTACCATTTTATACCTCCTTAATAGAGTTCTTTTCATCATAACAGAAACGCAAGAACATGTAAACTCATGAAAGAAAAGGAAACTGGACTTGCTCGAACGGCTCTGATATACTGTATACAGGACAAATTTTTCAGCAGAACAGGTAAGGCTGGGAAGAAACAGGATAGTTAGGAGAACAGATATGCGGGAGAAGGAAAAGATGCTGGCTGTGGTCTATGGAGGCAGAGAAAATGTGACGCTGCAGACAAGGGAGCGTCCGATTATCCAAGATAAAGGAGACGCCATTGTAAAAGTGACCCTTACTACTATATGCTCCAGCGATATCCATATTAAGCACGGAGCGGTCCCGCGGGCGGTGCCTGGGGTCATACTTGGTCACGAATTCATAGGAACCGTGGCTGAAACCGGAGAAGCGGTGAAAAAAGTAAAGATCGGAGATCGGGTGGCTGTAAATGTGGAGACGTTCTGTGGAGAATGTTTTTACTGCAAAAGAGGATTTGTGAATAATTGCACCAATGATAACGGTGGATGGGCACTGGGATGCAGAATAGACGGAGGGCAGGCAGAGTATGTCAGGATACCTTTTGCCGACAACACTCTGACTGTCATTCCTAAGAACGTGACAGACGAACAGGCTCTGTTTACGGGAGATATCCTGTCCACGGGCTACTGGGCGGCAAAGCTGGGAGAGCTTAAGCCCGCTGATACGGTGGTGGTCATTGGAGCCGGCCCTACTGGATTGTGTACGATGATGTGCGCCAGGCTGTACAGTCCGTCAAAGATCATTGCATTGGACACAGACAGGAAAAGGCTGGAGACTGCGAAAGAGCAGGGGCTGGCGGATATAATTCTGTCCCCCGGGAAAGAAGATTTAGTAAAGAGAATTCTGGAAGAGACTCATGGAAGAGGCGCTGACGCTGTATTTGAGACGGCAGGCGGCAGTGATACATTTAAACTGGCCTGGAAGACGGCGAGGCCGAACGCGGTCGTGGTCGTAGTGGCGATGTATGAAGAGGAGCAGATTCTTCCTCTTCCCCAAATGTACGGAAAAAATCTTACCTTTAAGACCGGAGGAGTGGATGGAAGCGACTGCCAGGAGATTATGGATCTGATAGCCTGCGGCAGGATGGATCCCAGCTTCCTGATCACCCACAGATGCCGCCTGAAAGAAATCATGGAGGCGTATGATATATTTGAAAATAAAAGAGAAAATGTTTTGAAATTTGCTGTAAAACCTTGAGTCTAAAAGCTTCGCCTGGGGAATCTGGTTGACAGTTTTCCAGACCGGTAGTAGACTTATGTTGTTGATAATCTGCCAGAATTCTATATTTTATATGATAAACGGAGGTAACATGGATGAAACAAAAGGAAGAATTTGAGATGCCGGTCTGCGACTATATCCATGCAAATCCCGAATTGATCGCTTCTTTAAAAAAGCAGACGCCGGACGAAAAAATACTCGTGCGCCTGGCTGAGTTATTCAAGATTTTCGGTGACCCCACCAGGGTCAAGATTTTATATGTTCTTCTAGAGCATGAGATGTGCGTATGTGATATCGCTCAGCTCCTTGGCATGAGTCAAAGCTCCATTTCGCATCAGCTCCGAATATTAAAGCAGAGTTCCCTGGTGAAATTCCGGCGCGACGGAAAGACCGTATTTTATTCGCTGGCGGACGAACATGTGATGACGATATTAAATCAGGGTTTCGATCATGTGACAGAATAGGGAATTCCCTTTCTGTCACTTTTTATATTATGCGCAATAGGCGAGTTTTGATGTGAGTTTAATTAAAACGATATACCTTTGAATATCTTTCAAACAAATTTATCTTTGCAAATCAGAGGAAACAGGAGGAAGTCCGTTTCCATCCAGGCGGCTCGCGGGCCCTGGGGATATCCAATCCTTTTCTGGAATCAGGAATATGGCGCATATCTGTAACGGTGCGGCAGACAGGGCGCCGGCAGAACCGAAATCGTGACGGTTCGGAACTTCTGCCGGTGTTTAACCGGAACTTGATCGGAGCTAACTATAAATGATTCCAAAAAGTATTTTGTATCATATTTCCGAATCTTTTTTCAAAATGTGTTGACAATAAGCGAAAGAACGTTTATGATGGTGATATACCTGATGGGGGTATATGAATGACTGGAAAGGAAAAGCCATATGAAACAGAAATTTAATGTGACTGGAATGAGCTGTTCTTCCTGTTCTGCCAATGTGGAGAAGAGTGTCAGAAAGCTGCCAGGTGTGAAGACAGCGGCGGTTAATCTGCTGTCAAACAGTCTTGTGGTAGAATATGAGGAGACCGCGCTCGACGATGATGCGATCATCGCCGCGGTGGTCCATGCGGGCTATGGCGCTTCCGTGGCGGGCAAGGAGAGCGGAAAGAAAAAGGGCGGAGATGTCAAAGAGAAGAATCCCGTAGAGGAACAGCTTAAGAACATGAAATACCGTCTGATCGTTTCCATCTGTTTTATGATTCCGCTCATGTATGTATCCATGGGGCATATGATCGGACTGCCTCTGCCCGGTTTTTTATCCGGACATCAGAATGCCGTGGGATACGGTATGACGCAGTTCCTTCTGACGCTGCCGGTCATGTATGTGAACCGGAAATATTATCAGGTGGGCTTCAAAGCATTATGGCACAGGGCTCCCAATATGGATTCCCTGATAGCTATCGGATCGGGTGCTGCGCTGGTCCATGGGATCGCAGCCATTTATATGATGGGATATGGACTTGGCATACAGGATATGGAGCTGGTGGCCAGCTACCATATGGATCTTTACTTTGAATCCGTATCCATGATCCTGACCTTGATCACCGTAGGAAAATATCTGGAGACCAGATCCAAGAGCAAGACCAGCGACGCTATATCGAAGCTTTATGATCTGGCTCCTAAGACGGCCACTGTAGTACGTGACGGAAAAGAGGAAGAGATCCTGGTGGAAGAAGTAGTCGCCGGGGATATTCTCGCAGTCCGACCCGGACAGAGCATCCCGGTGGACGGGGTGATCGTAGAAGGCCAGGCATCCGTTGACCAGTCTGCCCTGACCGGAGAAAGTATTCCGGTAGAAAAGGGAGAGGGAGATACGGTGATCGCGGCTACCATAAACAAAAATGGATATTTTACCTTTCGCGCAACGAGAGTCGGGAACGATACCACCCTGGCGAAGATCATTCAGCTGGTGGAAGATGCCAACAGTTCCAAAGCCCCCATTGCCAAATTGGCTGACAAGATTGCAGGAGTGTTTGTGCCTGTGGTCATCACCATCGCTCTGTTGGCCACCATCATCTGGGTTCTTGTGGGCGCGGCTTTTGGATTCGCGTTGTCCATCGGTATTTCTGTATTGGTGATTTCGTGTCCCTGTGCCCTCGGGCTTGCCACACCGGTAGCGATCATGGTCGGGACCGGCAAGGGAGCTGAGAACGGAATCTTGATCAAGTCGGCAGAATCCCTGGAAGTGGTCCATTCTGTAAAAACGGTTGTAATGGATAAGACAGGGACGATCACGGAAGGAAAACCGAAGGTGACAGATATTCTGCCTCTGGAGCCGAAATCTTTGGATGGAAGGAAAGAAAAGCTGGATGAGAACAGCCTGCTGCTGCTGGCAGCTTCTTTGGAAAAACCTTCGGAGCATCCGCTGGCGGAAGCTATTGTAGAAGAGGCGGAAGACAGAGGACTCGAGTTTTTGCAGACGGATGGGTTCCAGGCAGTTTCTGGCAGAGGGATAAAAGCGGCGCTCTCGGGAAAAGCGTGCCTGGCCGGAAATCAGAGCTTTATGGAAGAAAACGGAGTAGATGTGGCTCAGGCAGAATCCACCGCCCATCGGCTGGCTGAGGAAGGAAAGACACCGCTGTTTTTTGCCAGAGACGGCGTCCTCTGCGGCATCATAGGAGTAGCCGATGTAGTGAAGCCCACCAGTGAACAGGCCATCAAGGAGCTGGAACACATGGGGATTGAGGTGGTCATGTTGACCGGCGACAATGAGAGAACGGCCAACGCCATCAAGAACCAGCTGGGGATCAGCAAGGTCATTGCTGAGGTGATGCCCCAGGATAAGGAAAAGGCAGTCCGGGATATACAGGAGTCAGGCAGACGTGTCGCCATGGTTGGAGACGGCATCAACGATGCGCCGGCTCTGGCAAGGGCCGATGTGGGCATTGCTATCGGAGCAGGTACGGATGTGGCCATGGAATCCGCGGATATCGTCCTTATGAAGAGCGATCTTTTGGATGTGGTGACAGCGATCCAGCTGAGCAAATCCGTACTGCGTAATATAAAGGAGAATCTGTTCTGGGCCTTTTTCTACAATAGTATCGGCATTCCCCTGGCAGCCGGTGTGTTTTATAATCTGCTGCAGTGGAAGTTAAATCCCATGTTTGCGGCCGCCGCCATGAGTCTTAGCTCTGTCTGCGTCGTCAGCAACGCGCTGCGCCTCAAAGGTTTCCGGACGAAGTTTGCTTTTCATACGGAAGCGCCGGCAAAGGAGATTTCCTGTCCGGACGGTTCTTGTATCAGAAAACCCATAGAAGATAAGAAAAAAGGAGAAGATGAGACTATGAAGAAAATCATGAAGATTGAAGGAATGAGCTGCAACCACTGTAAAATGAGTGCGGAGAAAGCGCTGAACGCTATAGACGGCGTGACGGCTGTGGTGGATCTGGAAAAGAAGCTGGCAGAGATCACCATTGAAAAAGAGGTGGCAGATGAAACCCTGAAGGCAGCCATCGTAGAGGCCGGCTTCGAACCCGGCGAGATTCAATAAAATTCGTGTTTATGAAAAAATTTATAAAAATTTGATAATTTGAGAAATTGACTTTCACTGGATTGGAGCATATAATTTGTTTCAGGGAAGCCGACCGACTAGCCGGTCGGCTTTTTTGTTTCACAGGAAGGCTTCCCATTTTGTTCTTTTATAAGCAGAAACAAACATCAGGAGGATTAGACGATGATTGCGAAATTCAGTGTGAAGAAGCCCATGACGGTTTTTGTGGCCGTGGTGCTGATTTTGATTCTGGGGGTGGTGTCATTTACAGAGATGACGCCGGATCTTTTGCCCAGTATCAACCTGCCTTATGCGGTGGTCGTGACCACGTATCCGGGAGCGAGCCCGGAGGAAGTGGAAACGACTGTGACAAAGCCGGTAGAGCAGTCCATGGCAACACTTAACAATATAAAGGAAGTGAGTTCCACATCCAGCGAGAATGTATCTCTCGTGATCCTGGAGTTCAACGATGACGTGGACATGGATTCCATAACGGTGGATGTGAGGGAGAAGCTGGACCAGATCGAAGGCTATTGGGATGATACGGTTTCCTCACCCATCATAATGAAGATCAATCCGGATATGCTTCCCATCGTGGTAGCTTCTGTGGATGCGGATGATATGGGAGTGGCCGATATCTCCAAGTATGTGGAAGAGACGGTTCAGCCTGCTCTGGAGGGAGTCGACGGCGTGGCCAGCGTCAGCGCGTCGGGCCTTCTGGAGGAGCAGGTGAACGTCGTCATCCGGGATGACCAGGTGGAGAAGGTCAATGATCGTCTGAAATCCTCCATATCTGATTCCCTGTCTGAGGCGGAGGATGCGCTCAATGAAGCAGAGGATAAGATTTCAGAGGGAAAGGCCGAGCTGGAGAATCAAACGTCTCAGCTCCAGAGCGGGATGGTACAGGCGGACCAGGCGCTCAGCGAGGCCAGGATGCAGATCCTTCAGGGGGAGATTGCTCTGGAAAATGCGGAAAAGGAGCTGGCTTCAAAGGAAAGCGAGGCTCTTTCCCAGGCAGGATATCAGAGCATAGACGAGATGGAAGCGGGACTTACTTCATCTCTGGAACAGATAAACAGCCTCCTTTCCCAGGAAGCTTCCATAAAGGAGGGACTCCCCCAGCTGGAGACGGGGATTTCGCAGATAGACGATGGGCTTGAACAGGTGGAGGCCGGTAAGATGGCTCTGGAGGAACAGCCGGATTTAAAGGCGGCCAGAGACGGCTTTGAGGCTATGAAAGCCCAGGGAATCATCGATGACGGCGGCAATCTGCTGATACCCGAGGATACTCCCGGATATGCGGAGACGGCCGCAAGAGCGGCGGCGTTAAAAGCCGGCGTCGATTTGTATCTTTCGAAGCTGGCGGAGCTCACGGCTGCAAAAGCAGATCTGACTTCCCAGAGAGAAGAGCTGGCTTCGAAGAAGACAGAAGCGGAAGCGGCCGTCGCTCAGATTGATAAGATAAAGAAGGAAGGAACAGCGGACCAGATCACATCTGCCCTGGAGGGGATCCAAGCGCTCCGGGCAGGGAAGAACCAGCTGGCTTCCACCAGGGAGCAGCTGACTTCTGCGAAGAATACCCTGATCGCCAAGGCACAGGAAGCAGGGATGACCAAATATGAGGCAGAATCACAGCTGGCAGATGCAAAACGGCAGCTGGAGGACGGAGAAAAGGAACTGGATGAACAGCGAAAGACCTTTGATTCTTCCAGGGAAAGTGCTCTTGATGCCGCGGATGTGACCGATAAACTGACGGTGGATATGATATCCCAGATTCTGACGGCACAGAACTTCTCCATGCCCGCCGGCTATGTGACAGAGGACGGCATACAGTACCTGGTCCGGGTGGGAAATAAGCTGGAGGATGTAGAGGAACTTGAAAATCTGGTACTCTTTGACCCGGATGTGGAAGGAATGGAGCCGGTTCGCCTGTCAGACGTGGCAGATGTCTATAAAAGTGACAACAGCGCGGATATTTATGCGAAAATTAACGGAAATGACGGTGTGGTCCTTTCCATAGAAAAGCAGCCGACTTATGCTACCGCGGATGTGGCGGAAGCTGTCCAGAAGAAGTTTGAGGAGCTGGAGAACAGCCATGACGGGCTGCATTTTACCATGCTGTCGAACCAGGGGGATTATATTCATCTGGTGGTGGACTCCGTACTCAACAATCTTCTGTATGGAGCGATCCTTGCCATTCTCATCCTTCTGTTTTTCCTGAAGGATCTGAGGCCGACGATCATCATTGCCTGCTCAATCCCTATCAGTGTGATTTTTGCAATCGTGCTGATGTACTTTTCCGGTGTCACGCTGAATATGATCTCTCTTTCTGGTCTTGCAGTGGGCGTGGGAATGCTGGTGGACAATTCCGTAGTAGTCATTGAGAACATTTACCGGCTTAGGAATAAAGGAGCCACTGCGATACAGGCGGCGGTCAGCGGCACTGTACAGGTGGCGGGGGCCATCACCTCTTCCACACTCACGACGGTCAGTGTGTTCCTGCCGATCGTATTTATTAAGGGAATGACCAGGCAGCTGTTTACGGATATGGCGCTTACGATCACCTATTCACTGGTTGCCAGCCTGATCGTGGCCGTGACGCTGGTGCCCGCCATGGCTTCCGGAATGCTGAAAAAGCAGAAGGAGAAGTCCCATAAATGGTTTGATTTTATGCTGAAGGGATATGAAAAGGCCGTAAGCTGGTGTCTCAGACACCGCGTGGTGACTCTTCTTGCGGCTGTCGGAATGCTGGTGTTCAGTGTGATCGCGAGTATGAGTCGAGGAACCTCCTATATGCCTGCCATGGACAGCACACAGATTTCTGTTTCCCTCTCCATGCCGGAGGGCTCCGGTACGGAAGATACCAAAGAAATGGCGGATGAGGTGATCGAACGGATCATGTCCGTGGACGGTGTGGAAACAGTTGGAGCCATGATGGGAGGCGGAGGGATGATGTCCTCCATGTCAGGCGGGAGTTCTTCGGAGAGCGTTTCCATATATGCGATTCTGGAGGAGGAAAAGACAGTCTCCAGCCAGAAAATCGCCGGAATGATTGAAGAAGCATGTGCAGATCTGGACTGTGAGGTCACTGCAAATGGCTCCTCCATGGATATCAGCGCATTAGGAGGCTCCGGCATAACCATGAAGATTGAAGGGCAGGATCTGGACGCGCTGCAGGAGGCGGCTAAGTCAGCTGCCGAAAAGCTTGCATCCATGGACGGCGTCACAGAGGTGGATGACGGGATCATCGATCCGACTCCCGAGCTTCGTATTGTGATAGATAAGGAAAAGGCCATGCTTCAGGGAGTTACGGTGGCCCAGGCCTATATGGATCTGCAGAAAGCTTTGAGATCCAGCAGCGAGGCGACGGAGCTCACGGAGAATTCAGGCGATTATCCTGTGATCGTGGACGACGCTTCAATGGAAAATATGACTACGGAGGATATCCGGAACTATGTATTCACGGTGACCGGTATGGACGGTACAGAGAAGGAGATCGCTCTCAAGGACATTGCGGCGGTAGAGGACGCGCAGAGCCTTTCTTCCATTAACAGAGAGAGCCAGAGGCGTTATGTGACCGTAAGCGGCCAGATAGCCGACGGCTACAATGTGGGCATCGTGAGCCGGGAAGTGGAAAAAGAGTTTGAGGATTTCCAGCTCCCCGAAGGCTGCAGCCTGGTGTTCGCAGGTGAAAATGAGACTGTCATGGAAGCCATGGGCCAGCTGATCAAGATGCTGCTTATCGCTGTCGCTTTCATTTATCTGATCATGGTAGCCCAATTCCAGTCCCTGTTGTCGCCCTTTATCGTTATGTTCACGATTCCTCTGGCGTTTACAGGCGGTTTCCTGGGCCTGTTCCTGACCGGAAAAGAGGTCAGCGTCATTGCGATGATAGGATTTGTCATGCTGGCAGGGATCATTGTAAATAACGGCATCGTGCTGGTGGATTACATCAATCAGCTGAGAAGAGAGGGGACCGATAAGAGGAAGGCCATCGTAGAGGCCGGCGTGACCCGTATGCGACCTATTTTGATGACGGCCGTCACGACAATACTCGGTCTTCTGACTATGGCGATCGGAGTTGGGACCGGAGCTGAAATGATGCAGCCTGTGGCAATCGTTACCATCGGCGGACTCACTTACGCGACACTTATGACGCTGTTTGTGGTGCCGGTGCTGTATGATATTTTCAACCGCAGGGAAATGCGGGTCATTAAGGAAGAAGAGCTGGTGGTATTGGATGACTAAAGAAAAGGAATTGTCCGGTAAAAAAGAGGCCATCTATGGCAGTGTCTGGAATATTTACGTTGGAGGAAAGGATTTAGGGCTTATCCGTATGGGAGAGATTTCCGAGGCGTCCGGTATTCCGAAAGGTACGATCTATGAATATTTCCGCACGAAGGATCAGCTGATCGCCGAAGCCGTGATCTGGTCCATCGGACAGGAGGCCTCCGCTCTCTGTGAAAGAGTAGAAAAGGCGGAGAGCTTTGATCAAAAGTGGGATATGGTTCTGGAATGGGTACGTTCTCCGGCAGCACAGTCCATATTGATGATCGATTTCATAAGTGGGGATAAAATGCCGGAGAGACTGAAGGAAGAACTGATGCGGCTTCACAGGGAGACGTGCTGCGGAGACGATACCGCAGCCAGGGTCATGAATACTCTTCTGGAAGCAGGGCAGAGAGACGGCGTCCTGGAAAGCCGCGGAAGCCATCTGGCAAGGCGCTCCATACTGTACAGTGCCATCGCTCCGGTGCTGATGTACGGCAAGAAACAGGAGGAATTTAAGGATACGCCGTGGGAAGAGGTCAAAGCGTATTCAAAAAAGCTTTTGATCGTGGCGTTTAAAAAGGACTGAGAAAATAAAACAGAGGAGGAAGGCACAGATATGGCAGGGCTTTCAATGGGGATTGTGGAGGTAGATATCCATGGCATGAACCGTTTCCAGGCAAAGAACCTGATCGCGGGCAGATTAAAGCGGGCAGGCGGCGACATATACCGCATCCGGGTCATACACGGCTATCATAACGGGACGTCTTTGAAGGATATGGTGCGGAAGGAATTCCGGGGTCACCCCAAAGTCCTGAGGGTGGAGGTTGCCATGAATCCAGGAGAAACGGACCTTGTGCTGAGAGAATTTTAAAATGTGCCTTTCGGCTCTTCAGCGGAGCTTTCTATACAAAATCTCGAAAATATGGTACACTGGGGTCAGTGGGAAGCCATAGAAAAGGCGGACTGAATAGGAAAATCAAAAGTTGGGAGAGGGTACGCATATGATGGAGAATCGGAACATGGTAAAAGAAGAGATCGTAAGCGGGAAAACGGTCCTGGGCATCGAATTTGGGTCGACCAGGATCAAGGCAGTGCTGATCGGGAAGGATCATACGCCTCTGGCATCGGGAAGTCATGACTGGGAGAACCGCTATAAGGACGGGTTCTGGACCTATACGCTGGAAGACATCTGGACGGGGCTTCAGGACTGTTATCGGAAGATGGCGGATGAAGTAAAGGACCAATATGGAGAGACTCTCCGTACGGTGGGAGCTATCGGATTCAGCGCCATGATGCACGGTTATATGGCTTTTGATGGTCAGGGGAAGCTCATGGTACCGTTTCGTACCTGGAGAAACAGCAATACGGGAGAGGCTGCAAAAAAGCTCACAGAGCTGTTTCACTACAATATTCCCCAAAGATGGAGCATCGCTCATCTGTATCAGGCGATGCTGAATGGGGAAGCCCATGTGGAGCAAATCGACTTTATTACGACTTTGGCTGGATATATTCACTGGAAGCTGTCAGGCGAGCGGGTGCTGGGCATCGGGGACGCCTCTGGTATGTTCCCGATCGATACGGAAAAAAAGGAATATGACAGGAGGATGATGGCGGCCTTTGACCGTCTCGCGGAGGAACAGAAGCTTCCGTGGAGACTTTCGGATATCCTGCCGCAGATACGCCTTGCCGGGGAGGCGGCAGGAGTCCTCACAGAAGAAGGGGCCAGACTTCTGGATCCCAGCGGGGAGCTTTCAGCAGAAATTCCGCTGTGTCCTCCCGAGGGCGATGCAGGCACTGGGATGACGGCTACCAACAGCGTGGCGAAGCGTACCGGAAACGTATCTGCGGGAACCTCTGTTTTTTCCATGATCGTGCTGGAAAAGGAACTGAAAAAGGTATATCCGGAAATAGACTTAGTGACGACGCCTTCCGGAAATCTGGTCGCCATGGTGCATGCCAACAACTGTACTTCGGATCTGAACGCCTGGGTGGGATTGTTCCGGGAATTCGCGGAGTGCATGGGAGTGGAAGCGGACATGACGAAGATTTATTCTGCTCTGTATCATAAGGCTCTGGAAGGGGACAGCGACTGCGGAGGCCTTCTTTCCTATGGCTATCTGTCAGGAGAGAATATCACCGGCCTTGAAGAGGGAAGGCCCTTATTTGTTCGAACCCCCGAAAGTAAATTCAGTCTGGCTAATTTTATGAGGACGCATCTGTTTTCTTCCCTGGGAGCTTTGAAGGTGGGGCTGGATATTCTGTTCCAGAGCGAACAGGTCAAGGTGGATGAGATTCTGGCCCACGGAGGTCTTTTCAAGACCAAAGGAGTGGGACAGAGAATTCTGGCGGCTGCCATGAACGCAGATATATCTGTGATGGAAACGGCCGGTGAAGGCGGAGCCTGGGGAATCGCTCTTCTGGCGGCCTACCTGGTTCAGAAAGAGGAAGGGGAAAGCCTGGAAGATTATTTGGATAAAAAGGTATTCTTTGGAAAGGACAAGGTACGCATGTCTCCGGACCCGGCAGACATCCTGGGATTTGAGGCGTTTATGGAAACATATAAGGCAGGGATCAGAATCGAAAAAGCTGCCGTGGACTGTCTCCGGTTATAAAAAAATACTTGCGGAAACGATTATCCTGCCGGACAACGGCTTTAACAGGAATGACTGAGGCGGGCTCCCGCATACCATGTAGAAATGGTGTGCGGGAGTTCTTTTTATGATTTATTTTTCCAATCTGCTCATCCCCATGGTGGTGTGCTATATTGCGGTTCAGGGGCTGCTTGCAGGCAGGCCCATTTTTGAGGATTTTATACGGGGGGCAAAGGACGGCCTGAAGACTGTGGCGGGGATTCTTCCTACGCTGGTAGGGCTGATGATCGGTACCGGCGTTCTCCGGGCTTCTGGTTTTTTGGATACGCTGGCTGTCCTTTTGTCAAAGATCATTTCTCCTTCTTTTCTCCCTTCCCAGGTGCTTCCGGTGATTCTGGTGAAGCTTTTCTCCTCTTCGGCAGCTACGGGTCTTGCCCTGGATATCTTCAAGGAGTTCGGACCGGATTCCCTTTCCGGAAGAATGGTATCCATTATCTTAAGCTGTACGGAGACCGTTTTTTATACCATGAGTGTGTATTTTATGAGCGTAAAGATCAAAAAGACCAGGCACACGCTTCCAGGGGCGCTTTTGGCTACTTTCGTGGGGATCATAGTCAGCGTGGTGCTTGCAGTGCGGATGTGACAGAAAAATAGAGGAAGAAATAATAAACAGGGATTGACAATAAAAAAAGTGTATGCTAATATTGTTCGGAACAGAACAATTAGGCACAGAACTACTGGGAGGATCCGGCATATGATAGAAGAGGAAAACATAAATGAAGAGTGATAAGGAAGAGCGGTGGAGGATGGAACATATCGGGTTTGAAATAAAGCAGGCCGCGAAACTGGTGAACCGGCATATCGGGAATACCGCGTCAGTCAAGTACGCGAAGCAGGTGACAGGGACTCATGGCTGGATCCTTCGGTATCTTTATGAGCATAAGGATGAGGACATGTTCCAAAGGGACATCGAAAAACGGTTTGATATCCGGCGCTCATCTGCTACGGGACTGCTGCAGCTGATGGAAAAAAACGGGCTGATCTATCGGGAGCCGGTGGATTATGACGCAAGGCTTAAGCGTATCGTAATGACGGAGAAAGCGGTATCCATCCATGAATCTATTTCCAGAGAAATCGATGAGGTGGAAAGGCAGATATCAAAGGGTCTGTCTGAGGAAGAAATCCGGCTTCTCCTGCAGGTGCTGGATAAGGTGCAGAGGAATCTAAGCAGCGCCGAGAGGTCGGAAAAGAAAGAATAAACAGGAAATGAGGGAGACAGAATGATAAAACGACTTGCGAAATGTATCAGACAATATAAGAAGGATTCTATCCTGGCCCCGACATTTATTGTGGGAGAGGGAGCGCTGGAAGTAGTCATCCCGCTTCTGATGGCCAGGCTTATAGATAACGGCATCGATAAGGGAAGCATAAGCTCCATCTTACAGATTGGGGGCCTGCTGGTAATCTGCTGTGTGGCTTCTCTGACCTTCGGAGCGCTGGCCGGCAGGCATGCCGCCAGAGCCTCAGCCGGTTTTGCCAGGAACCTGCGCCATGATATGTATTATAAGGTGCAGGAATATTCTTTTGCTAATATTGATAAATTTTCCACCGCCAGTATCGTCACGAGACTGACAACGGATGTGACCAATGTACAGAATGCTTTTCAGATGATGATCCGTATGGCGGTGAGGAGTCCGATCCTCCTCGTCTTTGCCCTGTTCATGGCCTTTGGGATCAGCCCTAAGCTGACCATGATCTATGTGTGTATCATTCCGTTTTTGGGGGCGGGGCTCTTTGTCATCGTAAAATACGCCCATCCGCTGTTCGAACGGACCTTCCGGACCTATGACAAGCTGAATACAGTGGTACAGGAAAATCTTCACGGCATCCGCGTGGTCAAATCTTTTGTGCGGGAAGAACATGAGCAGGAGAAATTTGGGGAAGTGTCCTGCAGTATTTATAAGGATTTTACGAAGGCAGAACGCATTGTGGCCTTTAATATGCCACTTATGCAGATAAGCGTTTATACTTGTATGCTGCTGCTGTCCTGGATGGGAGCCCGCATGATAGTGGGAAGCCGCGGGATGGCCGGGGGAATGACGACAGGACAGCTGATGAGCCTGATCTCATATGCTATGCAGATATTGATGAGTCTGATGATGCTGTCCAATTTCTTTGTCATGATGATTATATCCAAGGCTTCGGCCGAGCGTATCGTGGAGATCCTGGATGAGGAGAGTGACCTTCAAAATCCGAACCCGGCTCTTACGGAAATGGAAAATGGAGCAGTCTCTTTTAGGGGAGTGTCCTTCAGCTATACGAAAGATCCGGCAAAGCTCTGCCTGAAGGATATAAATTTGGAGATCCGTTCTGGAGAGACGGTAGGCATCATCGGAGGGACCGGGTCGGCTAAGAGCTCTCTGGTCCAATTAATCCCCCGGCTTTATGATGCGACCATCGGTTCTGTGGAAGTGGGAGGCCGCGACGTGAGGGAGTATGACATTGAGACCCTGCGAAATGAAGTGGCGATGGTGCTCCAGAAAAACGTATTGTTTTCCGGTACCATAAAAGAAAACCTCCGTTGGGGGAATCCAGAAGCGTCGGATGAGGAAGTCATCCATGCCTGCAGACTGGCCCAGGCCGACGATTTTATACGGGAATTTCCTGACGGCTATGACACTTATATCGAGCAGGGAGGCTCCAACGTCTCCGGCGGACAGAGACAGAGACTGTGCATTGCCCGGGCCCTTCTCAAAAAGCCAAAGATATTGATTCTGGATGACTCCACCAGCGCGGTGGATACAAAGACCGATGCCCTCATCCGAAAGGCTTTCCGGGAAGAGATTCCGGACACAACGAAGTTCATTATTGCCCAGAGGATTTCTTCCGTAGAAGATGCCGACAAGATCATAGTCATGGACGGAGGAACGGTCCATGGATTCGGTACTCATGAGGAACTGATAGAGAAAGATAATATTTACCGAGAAGTATATGAATCTCAGGTGAAAGGAGGGAGCGGCGATGAATAACAATAAGCTGAATGTGAAGACTGCGAAACGGCTGTTCGGCTATATCGCGGGACAGAATAAGATTCAATTCGCGCTGGTTCTGATCTGTATCTTCCTGAGCACGATGGCAAATGTGGCAGGCTCTCTGTTTTTACAGATTCTGATCGACAATTATATTGAACCGCTGCTTCTGGAGGCAGCGCCTGTCTTTGACGGACTGGTGCGGGCCATTCTGACCATGGCTTTTATATATGCGGCGGGTGTGGTGTCCACCTTCTTTTATAACTGGCTGATGGCTGGAATCTCCCAGGGGGTCCAGAAACGCATCCGGGATAAAATGTTCGCCCATATGCAGACGCTGCCTGTCCGGTATTTTGACACCCATACCTTCGGGGATGTGATGAGCCATTATACCAACGATATCGATACGCTGAGGCAGATGGTATCTCAGAGCTTCCCACAGCTTTTGTCTTCGTGTATGACTATTGTCATGGTTTTCTGTGCCATGCTGTACACAAGCATCTATCTGACCTTATTCATTCTGATGACTATCACCTGCCTGATACTGGTTTCTAAAAAGGTGGCGGGAAAAAGTGCTTCTTTTTTCATAAGGCAGCAGAAATCTCTTGGAGATGTCAACGGCTATATCGAAGAGATGGTGAGCGGACAGAAGGTCATCAAGGTGTTCTGTCATGAAGATGAAGCCAAGGAGGAATTCGACAAAAAGAACGATGAGCTGTGCCGGAATGCGTCCAGCGCCAATACATTTGCTAATATCCTGGCCCCGATTACAATGAACCTGGGCAACCTTCAGTATGTTCTGCTGGCTGTGTTCGGCGGTCTGCTGGCTGTGAACGGGATCGGCGGCCTGACCTTGGGGGCGATCGCTTCCTTCCTTCAGCTCTCCCGAAGCTTCACCATGCCCATCAATCAGATGTCCATGCAGATAAATGCCATAATCATGGCACTTGCAGGGGCGGAGCGGATATTCCGGCTCATTGATGAAGAACCGGAGAGCGATGACGGATATGTGACGCTGGTCAGGATCCGGGTAAAAGAAAGTGCTCCGGAAGAATACCGGAGGGTGAGAGAAGCCGGGACAGGCGGGGGCGATGAGCTTCCGGAACAGATACCGGCGGAATTTGTGGAAGAAACCGTGGAACGAAGCGGCATATGGGCCTGGAAGCATCCCCATGAGACGGGAGAAGTCACTTACACCAGGCTGACCGGAGACGTGAGGTTTTTCGATGTGGACTTCGGATATGAAGAGAATAAGATTGTCCTTCACAATGTGAGCCTTTACGCGAAGCCGGGTCAGAAGATTGCTTTTGTAGGTGCCACCGGCGCCGGAAAAACTACGATCACCAATCTGATCAACCGGTTCTACGACATCGATGACGGAAAGATCCGGTATGACAATATCAACATCAACAAGATACGGAAGACAGATTTAAGGCGCTCCCTCGGAATCGTGCTTCAGGATACGAATCTGTTCACAGGAACGGTCATGGAGAACATCCGTTATGGAAGGCTGGACGCCTCCGATGAAGAGGTACGGAGAGCGGCGAAGCTGGCCAATGCCGACGGTTTCATAGAGCGTCTGCCGGATGGATACGATACGATGATCACAGGAAACGGCGCCAATCTCTCCCAGGGACAGAGGCAGCTGCTCTCCATCGCCCGGGCAGCAGTGGCTGATCCGCCGGTCATGATACTGGATGAAGCTACTTCCAGTATCGACACCAGGACAGAATCCATTGTCCAAAGAGGCATGGACAGCCTGATGAAAGGACGGACCGTGTTCGTGATAGCCCACCGCCTCTCCACCGTGAAGAATTCCAATGCGATTTTGGTGCTGGAGCATGGAAGAGTCATAGAACGCGGAAGCCACGAACAGCTGATAGAAGAACGGGGAAAGTATTACCAGCTGTATACAGGGGCCTTTGAACTGGAATAGCGGCAAAGATTTGAGTTTTACGGAAAAACATGATAAAATCAGGTGTGACAGCCGGAGCAGGAAGAAATTGCTTCCTGCCCGGCTGCTTTGTGTGATAAAATCCTGGTGTTTTTGGCAATACTACCCTTAGCTGATGCAGGATATGATCCGCAGGGAAAAGGAGGAGTGCATGAAGCAGATTTATCATGGGAATGTTTTGTCTATGAGTGAAGATATGAGGAGGTCTGTCCGGGAAGAGAAGAACGCTGTTTTTCCCGATGGGATCCTGACGGAGGACGGCGTCATCAGGCAGGTCGGGAGCTTTGATACGCTCCGGAAAGAGGAACCGGAGGCAGAGGTGTTTGACTATGGAAACGGCACGATCCTGCCCGGTTTCATCGACGGGCATTCTCATTTGAGCGCCGTAGCGTACAGTATGATTCTCTTTAACGCCAAGCCTTCTCCCTCCGGAAACTGTAATACACCGGAGCAGTTGATAGAAGAGGCAAAAAAGTTTCTCCGCACCATTACCCTGGAGCCGGGCCAATGGTTTTTGGGACTGGGATATGACAACGCGGTTTTTCCGGGAGAGAGACATCTGACCAGACAGGAGCTGGATCGGATCTCAACGGAGATTCCCATTGCCATCACCCATGTATCCGGTCATCTTTGCGCGGTAAATACTAAAGCCATGGAGCTATATGGCTATGACAAGCCGGGCTGCGAGGTGCCTGCCGGCGGAGAAGTGGATCCTTCGGGACTGCTGAAAGAAGAAGCGTTCCTGTCGCCCGCCAAGGCGTCTGTTGTAAAAGGGCCGTCCCCTTCTCAGCTCATGAAAGCGCTGGAACAGGCGTCGGATCATTATGCTTCCTTTGGAATCACCACCATGCAGGATGGAAAGGTGAGGAAGGGAGAGCTGGAGCTTCTGAAGGCTGCGGGTAAAGCAGGCGCCATTTGCGGCGATGTGGTGATTTACCTTGCGCCGGAGACGGCGGAGGAATATCTGCCAAAACAGTATCCGGCTGAAAACCCCTATGAATTCCACTGCAGGCTGGGAGGGGCAAAAATTTTTCTGGACGGCTCTCCCCAGGGAAAGACCGCCTGGCTCTCCATGCCATACCATACTGTGCCGGAGGGGCAGCCGGAGGACTACTGCGGGATGCCGGTGCAGGAGGAACAGGACGTTCGGGAGTTCTTTGAAAAATGTATCCGGAACCGGTGGCAGGTCAACGTACATGCCAACGGAGACGCAGCGATCGAACAGATGCTGCGGTGCTATGAATACGCCCTTTTGGTTACAAAGAAAGATGGCGGCGGGAATGAAAACCTTCGGCCAGTGGTGATTCACTGCCAGACGGTGAGAAGAGAGCAGCTGACCCGTATGGCGAAGCTGGGAATGACGGCCAGCTTCTTTTTGGATCATGTATACTACTGGGGCGATTACCATTACAGCTCGGTTCTTGGAGCGGAGCGGGCATCGGTGATCAGCCCTCTGCGATGGGCGGAAGAAGAGGAAATCCCATTTACCCTCCATCAGGATTCCCCTGTGGTGGAACCAAATATTCTGTTTTCCATTCATAATGCGGTGAACAGGCGGACAAAGGGAGGCCGTGTTCTGGGGGAGAATCAGAGAATATCTGTCCTGGAAGCGCTGGAAGCCGTAACGGTCCACGGGGCATACCAGATTTTTGAAGAGGAGACAAAAGGGGCCATTGAACCTGGCAGGCGGGCAGATTTCGTGGTATTGGAGAAGAATCCTCTGGAGACTTCCACGGAGGAGATAAAGGATATCCGGATAACCGCGACGGTAAAGGATGGAAGAATCATATACGAAAGATAGGAGAGAAGAATCTTGAATATCAATGAAATTGCAGAGCTGGCAGGCGTTTCCAGGGCGACGGTTTCCAGGTACCTGAACGACGGATATGTCAGTGGAGAGAAAAAAGATCGGATTCGTGAGGTTATAGAACGGACAGGATATAAGCCATCCGCACAGGCTCAAATGCTCAGAACGAAGCGGACAAAGCTCATCGGCGTGATCATCCCGAAGATAAATTCCGATGCGGTGGGCAGAATGGTGGCGGGGATCGGCGAAGCCCTGAACCGTAAAGGTTTTATGATGATCCTGGCGAATACCAGCAATGATATCCGGGAAGAATTAAAATATCTGTCATTGTTCAAAGACAATCAGGTGGACGGTGTCATCCTGATCGGAACCGTCTTCACGAAAAAGCATAAAGAGCTTTTAAGAGAGTACAAGGTTCCGGTGGTCATATTGGGACAGAGGCTGGCGGGATATTCCTGCGTGTATCAGGATGATTACCGGGCGGCGAAGGAGCTCATGGAAAAAATGCTTCCTTCAGCTTCAAAAATCGGATATCTGGGCGTCACACAGAAAGATGAGGCTGCCGGACTCAGCCGGAAAAGAGGATTTGAAGAGGCGCTCAAAAAGTATCAGTGCAGCTGTCCTCCGGAATGGCACAGAGAAGTGGCTTTCAGTATGGAAGCTGCCTATGAGCAGGCAAAGGACTTGTTTCATGAGGCACCGGATATTGACACGGTCTTTTGCGCTACGGATACCATCGCAGCCGGAGCCATAACTCTTCTGAGAGAAAAAGGGAAACGGATTCCAGAGGATGTGCAGCTGGCAGGCTTCGGCGATACAGCCATGGGAAAAGCGCTGACTCCAAAGCTCACTACCGTGCACTTTTATTATAAAAGAAGCGGGATAGAGGCGGCGGATATGCTGATTGAACATCTGACGTCCGGCGAGGCTGTCTGCCGGGAGATCAAAATGGGCTTTGAGATCGTGGAAGAGGATTCGATCCGTACTAAATGAATCCATGCGTCATTTCTTCGGCGCCGGATGGCCGGCGCCGCCTGTCTTTGGCAATTCTGCACAATTCAAAAGAAAAAAATTTGTAAAAAACATTGATTTACAAAAAGTGACACTGTGTTACAATAATATTAAAATATGAGAACGTTCTCATATATGAAGGATTAAAAAATTGAATTTGATTTGAAAAACATTTTATATAACTGGTTATATGCAGAAATGAATATGAGAACGATAACGGGAAAATACGGGCTTTAGAAACAGGGAGGTCTTTATGGATTACAGAAAAGCGGCGCAGGGTGTCTATGACGGAATCGGCGGTAAGGATAATATTGTATCAGCGGCCCATTGTGCTACAAGGCTGCGTCTAGTCATAGCAGATAATGGAAAATGTGACAAAGAAGCCATCGAAAATATAGAAGGAGTGAAAGGGGTGTTTTTTTCCTCCGGACAGCTCCAGGTCATTTTCGGTACGGGCACAGTCAATAAGGTGTTTGAAGAATTCATCTCCATCGCCGGCATTTCCGGCGCCAGCAAAGAAGAAGTGAAACAGGCGGCTTCCGCCAGACAGAACCCCTGGAAACGGATGATCAAGACCCTTGGGGATGTATTTGTGCCCATTATTCCAGCTATCGTCGCCAGCGGTCTTCTCATGGGGCTGTTGGAAGGACTCAGTAAAATATTTCCGGCGATGGCACAGTCAGGCACTTATACCATTATCCACCTGTTCAGCAACGCGGCTTTTGTATTTCTGCCCATTTTAATTGGGATAAGTGCAGCCAAGACCTTTGGCGGAAATATTTATCTGGGGGCTGTGATCGGTATGATCATGATCCACACGGATCTTTTAAACGCCTGGTCTGTAGCTTCCGCCGAAACGATTCCTACGGCTGCTGCCTGGTTTGGACTTTATGATATCCGTTTGGTAGGATATCAGGGACATGTGATTCCGGTCGTGATCGCCGTATGGTTTATGAGCAAGCTCGAAAAGAAGCTCCATAAGATTGTACCGGAGATTATAGACCTTTTTGTGACGCCTTTGGTTACGGTCCTGGTGACCGGGTATGTCACGCTCACTATATTTGGGCCGGTGTTTTCCTGGATCGAAACGGGAGTCTTAAGCGGTGTGCAGTATCTGATCACGCTTCCTTTCGGCATCGGGTCGGCTTTGGCCGGAGCTGTCTACGCGCCGACGGTAGTGGCCGGCGTCCATCATATGTATAATGCTCTGGAAGCTGGGCTCCTGAGCGCCAACAATCTAAACACCTGGATGCCCATTGCCACAGCGGCCAATGTGGCGCAGGGCGCGGCGGCTCTTGCTCTTGCTGTGAAGACGAAAAATAAAAAGCTGAAATCGACGGCATTTCCGTCTTCCTTATCCGCGTTTATGGGAATCACAGAGCCGGCTATCTTCGGAATTAACCTGCGCTACACCAAATGCTTTGCGGCGGGCTGTATCGGCGGTTTCTGCGGGGCGCTGGTAGCGGGGATCACCGGAATCGGCGCGTCTGCTTACGGGATCACCGGTATATTCGGCTATCTGATCACCACTGAATATGTGATTCCTTATACTCTTGTCATGGCGGTTTCCTTTGCGGTGGCTTTCGGTATCTCCTGGATGTTATATAAGGAACCGAAACCAGAGACGGTGCGGGAAAGTAAAACGACCGCAGCAGGAGAAGCTGCGGAGGAGATTTCAGAGGCTTCAGATGGAGAGGTACAGAAAACGGGTGGTAAAGAGGCCGGCCCAGAAAAGGAAATCGTATACAGCCCTTTGTCGGGAAAGGTAATTTCCATGAAGGAAGTGCCGGATGAGACATTCGCGGCGGAGGTCCTGGGGAAAGGCTTTGCCGTTCATCCGGAGGAAGGTACAGTGACTGCGCCCTTTGACGGAACGGTCGAAACCGTCTATGATACCGGTCACGCGATCGGACTGACCGGAAAAGGCGGCGCAGAGCTTCTGATCCATGTGGGCATCAATACCGTTGAGCTGAACGGAACGTATTTTGAGACCCATGTGTCTGAGGGGGACGAAGTGAAGACCGGACAGGTGCTTCTGACCTTCGAACTGGAAAAGATTCGGAAGGCTGGATATGATCTGACCACTCCTGTTATCGTGACGAATACAGACGAATATCAGACGGTGGCGCCGAATCTGTCCGTGACCGGGAAACGGTCAGAGCCGGTTCTGGAGCTGGAACGGATATGAGGGCGCGGACAGGAGGCGGTCAGAGCTTATGAATGTATTGGGACAGGCGCTGAAATACGGAATAGAATCAATGGAAAAGGCGGGGATTCCGCAGGCGGAAGAGGACCCCTATCGTCTTAAGTTTCACCTGATGCCGCCGGCCGGATGGCTCAATGATCCAAATGGCCTGTGTCAGAGCCGCGGACTCTATCATGTTTTTTTTCAATACTCCCCCTTTGATGTGAATGGAGGGCTGAAAACCTGGGGACATTACACCAGCAGGGATTTATTGTGCTGGAATTATGAAGGAGTCCCGCTGCTTCCGGACAGCCCCTATGACTGTCATGGTGTGTATTCCGGATCCGCTCTGGCAGAAGGGGACGGTATGCTTAAAATATTTTATACGGGAAATGTAAAGCATGAAGGCGCCTATGACTATATAAATGAAGGCAGGGAAGCCAACACAATATATTGTACCAGTGAAGACGGGCATACCTTTGGATACAAGCGCTGTGTTCTGACCGGAGAGAATTATCCCGAGGATTATACCTGCCATATCCGGGACCCGAAGGTGTGGAAGCAGGACGGAAGCTATTATATGGTTCTGGGAGGCAGGAAAAAGGGAGAAAAAGAACGGGGAGCCATCCTGCTGTACCGTTCCGAGGACGGCCTTCACTGGAGCTTTTATCGGGAAATGTCCACAGAAGCCCCTTTTGGATACATGTGGGAATGTCCGGATATGTTCTGCACAGACGGAAAATGGGTCTTGTCTGTTTCACCACAGGGACTTCCCAGAGAAAAGTTCCGGTTTCAAAATATCTATCAGGCCGGATATTTTCTGATTGGGAGCGGAAAGATGCCGAATGTCCTTTTGCCGGAACAATTTGAAGAATGGGACATGGGATTCGATTTTTATGCACCTCAGACCTTTGAAGATGAAAAGGGGAGACGATTGCTGATCGGATGGATCGGAATGCCGGATTCCAGTCAGGAATACGGAAATCCCACAACGGATTTTGGCTGGCAGCATGCCCTTACGGTTCCGAGGCAGGTGACGGCAGGAAAGGGCCGTCTGCTTCAAATGCCTGCGGAAGAACTGAAGAGTCTGAGGGGCAGGGAAAAAACTCCGGAGGATGGAAAATGGACCTTAGCTTCAGGCACTGCATTCGATATGGAGATTACGGATATTGGGAGCCAGCCGTTTTGGCTGGCACTTTCCAAGGGCTTGGAACTGCGTTTTTCTGACGGTGTATTTCAAATGGTCTTTTTGGATAATGAGACGGGAAGAAAAATGGGAGCAGGGCGGATCATACGCCAGGCAAGAATCCCGGAACTTGAAAAACTGCGTATCCTGGTGGATACTTCCGTGCTGGAGCTGTATCTGAACAATGGAGAATATGTTTTTACCACCAGATACTATCCGGAGGGAAAAATAACGGTGGAGATCAAAAGTCCCTGTGCATCCTGCCGATTGTGGGAGATAGGAGCGATGAAGATATCTTACTTTTAAATCGGCTGCAAATCTGATAAACTATGTATAAAGGCAGACTGCCTGGAAGGAGACGGAATGAAATCATTTACTTATGTGATCACAGATGAGGTGGGTATCCATGCAAGGCCGGCCGGAGTGCTGGCGAAGGAAGCCAAGGTGCTTGATTCAAAGGTGTTTCTGGAAGCCAACGGAAAGAAGGCGGAGGCGACCAGGCTTCTGGCGGTGATGGGGATGGGCGTAAAAAAGGGCACGGAGATAACGGTGACGGTTGAAGGCGGAGACGAAGAAACGGCGGCAGAGAAGTTGGAAGCCTTTTTCAAAGCAAATCTGTGATGGGTCTAAAGGAGTGCCATGGAACGGTATACGGGAAAGTCAATTGTTAAAGGAATTGCCATTGGCAGGATTCTTTTCTATTCCAAAGGGGAAAATCCGGTCGAGCGTGGAAAAGTGGAAGACTGTGCAGCAGAAATTGAACGGTATGAGGCAGCTAAAGAACAGGCGGCAAAGGAATTGGACAGGCTGTATCAGAAAGCTCTCAAGGAAGTGGGCGAAGTGAACGCGGCTGTTTTTGAGGTGCACGCAATGATGCTGGAGGATGAGGATTTCAACGATTCTGTCCGCAACATCATCAATTCCCAGCAGGTAAACGCAGAGTATGCGGTGTCGGCCACGGGGGATAATTTTTCCAGAATGTTTTCGGAGATGGAGGACGATTATTTTCAGGCAAGAGCCGCTGACGTAATAGATATCTCAGAGCGGCTTGTTTCCGTTCTGGAAGGGAAGGAACGGTCTGGATACCTGGGAGAAGAGCCGGTCATAGTGGTGGCGCATGATCTGGCGCCCAGTGAAACCGTTCAGATGGATAAGGAAAAGCTTCTGGCTTTTGTGACAGAGTATGGTTCCGCAAATTCCCATACGGCTATTCTGGCCAGGACCATGAACATACCGGCGCTTATAGGAGTCCCGATTCAGAAGGAATGGAACGGGAAGCTGGCCATAGTGGACGGCTACAGCGGGACCCTGTATCTGGAGCCGGGGGAGAAAATCCTGAAGCTGATGCGTGTAAAAATGGAAGAGGATGAAAAAAGCGCCGAGCTCCTTCAGCAGCTGAAGGGAAAAGAAAGTGTCACAAAGGACGGAAGGAAGGTCCACTTGTATGCCAATATTGGAAGCGTATCCGATATGGTCAGCGTCTTTTCCAATGATGCGGAAGGGATCGGTCTTTTCCGCAGTGAATTCCTGTATTTGGAAAAAGAGGATTATCCTTCAGAGGAAGAGCTGTTCCAGGCATATAAATCTGTTGCGGAAATGATGGCGGGAAAAAAGGTCATCATAAGGACTTTGGATATAGGCGCGGACAAGCAGGTGGGATATTTCCATATGGAGAAAGAAGAAAATCCCGCCATGGGATACCGTGCTATCCGTCTGTGCCTGGATCGGCCGGAAGTCTTCAAGACCCAGCTGAGAGCTGTTTTCCGGGCCAGTGTCTTTGGAAATGTGTCGGTCATGTATCCGATGATCATTTCTGTGGATGAAGTCCGAAAAATCAAGGAGCTTGTGGAAGAGGTCAAAAAAGAGCTCAGGGCGGAGGGCATCGCATATAAAGATGTGGAACAAGGCATTATGATCGAAACGCCTGCCGCCGCCCTCATCAGCGACTTGCTGGCCTCTGAGGTGGATTTTTTCAGTGTCGGGACCAATGACCTCATTCAGTATACACTGGCCATAGACCGGCAGAATGCCAGGCTGGACGCACATTATGACGCACATCACCCCGCCGTTCTCCGGCTGCTGCGGATGGTCGTTGAAAATGGACATAAAGGAGGCTGCTGGGTAGGAATCTGCGGGGAGCTGGGAGCGGATACTTCGCTGACAGAAGAATTTTTAAGAATGGGAGTAGACGAGCTGTCGGTATCTCCCTCCAGAGTCCTTTCCGTGAGAAAAGAAATCCGGAGGACCGACTTGTCCGTCCTGAAGACGGATGAAAATGTTTGATTTATTTAAGAATTGCTTTATGGTATACTTTTTTGCCTTTTCGAATCTTTACGCCGTTTTTTAGCTGCTGCTCTGTCACTCTGGTGTCCAGGGCAGCTTTTTCTTCGCTGACGGAGACGCCTCCCTGCTGTACCAGGCGCCTTGCCTCGCTTTTTGTGGGAGCGAGCCCGCAGAGGATCATCAGATCTAGAATACCGATAGAACCGTCTGCCAGCCGGTCAGTGTTGATTTCTGTGGTAGGCATATGAGTATCGTCGCTACCCTGGGAAAAGAGGGCATGGGAAGCCTGTCTGGCATTTTGGGCCTCAGAGGTTCCATGGACCAGCTCTGTAAGTTCGTAAGCAAGAATCTCTTTTGCTTCGTTCAGCTGGCTTCCTTCCCATTTTTCCATCCGTTCGATTTCTTCCAGAGGGAGGAAGGTGAGCATCCGGATACATTTCAGGACATCAGCGTCTCCGACATTTCTCCAATACTGGAAGAAGTCAAAGGGAGAAGTCTTTTCTGGATCCAGCCAGACGGCGCCTTTGGCGGTTTTTCCCATCTTGTTTCCTTCGGAATTCATAAGGAGCGTGATGGTCATAGCATAGGCGTCCTCTCCGGTCTTCCGGCGGATCAGATCTGTGCCGGCCAGCATGTTGGACCACTGGTCGTCGCCGCCGAACTGCATATTGCATCCATAGTGCTTATGCAGATGATAGAAGTCATAGGCCTGCATGATCATATAGTTGAATTCCAGGAAGCTCAGTCCCTTTTCCATCCTCTGCTTATAGCATTCGGCGCGCAGCATATTGTTGACAGAAAAGCAGGCGCCCACGTCCCGCAGAAGATCGATATAGTTCAGATCCAGCAGCCAGTCCGCGTTGTTTACCATGATCGCCTTGTCTGGCCCGAATTCGATAAACCGCTCCATCTGCTTTTTGAAGCAGAGGCAGTTGTGCTGTATGGTCTCCGGTGTCATCATGGAGCGCATATCGCTTCTCCCGGAGGGATCTCCGATATATCCTGTGCCCCCGCCCAGCAGGACGACCGGTTTGTTGCCAGCCATCTGAAGGCGCTTCATCAGACAGAGAGCCATGAAATGGCCCACATGCAGAGAATCGGCAGTGGGGTCAAACCCGATATAAAATCTGGCATTTCCATGATTGATCAGTTCCTTGATTTCATTTTCATCTGTTACTTGTGCGACCAGTCCCCGGGCCACAAGCTCTTCATAAATTTCCATATTCAGTCTCCTTTTTTCAATCTTTGAGAACATCCCGGCTTTGCGCGCCGATGTGCAGCCGTGAAGCGGCTTTTCTCTGCATCCCGTACGCATCCTGCAGGCAGGCTTCTTTTTTACGTGACAGGAAGTTCTGAGGATTTTCCCGGGACATAAAAAAGTCCTCTGTCTATAGACAGAGGACGAAGTAAACTTCGCGGTACCACCTCTAATTTGAAAATCCCTCACAGGACATTCCTCACTGAGAACCGTAGTAATAAAGGTTCTCCTACGCGGTAACGGGCGTCTACGTCCTGCCTTACTTTTAGTTCAGGCGGGCGGCTCAGGGATGTATTCAGAACAGGCTGTCTGCATCCTTTCACCAACCGGATGCTCTCTGAAAGACATGGACCGTCTTACTTCTTCCCGTCATAGCTTTTAATTATGGCTTTACCCGCATTATAGACCAGGAGAACAGCAAAAATCAAGTCACAAAATATAATATATGTGACATTTTTTAAATCGGCAGAAAACAAAAAGATTTATTTATCCAGATATCTTAGGATAACCGGAGGGAGTGTCTGCTTCAGCAATGAAATCAGCTTTTCTTTTTCTATTTTCATGCCGCCCATGAGCCACTCGATGACCATATCTGTCCCTCCGCGGGAAGCGATATCTATGGCAAACTGCATGATCTCAGACTGGGTATCCGCGCCGTTTTGAAGCAGGTAAGTCTCGTAAGTCTTTTTCGTAAAGGCAATGTCAATGTTCCTAAGCCCGTTGACATCGTGGCTTTCATAGGCGTTTTTAAGAATTGCCACCTTATCTTTATAAAGGCTGAGATATGAGGAAAGAGCGTCCTCCCAGCTGGCCCCGTTAGTAATACTTCCAAAGCTTTTTTCAAAGAATTGAGCGAAATACCAGCCGGCCAGATCATATTTGTCATCAAAATGGCGGTAAAAAGTCCTTCTGGAGAGATGGGTTCCTGCCACGATCTCGCATACCTGGATATCGTCCAGGTTCTTTTTCTTTAAAAGAGCTTCAAGAGATTCTGCAAAAATCTGTTTGCTGTTCATAGAGGGTTTACCGCCTTTTAGTATGAATGTGCAGTTAGAGTTTGAACCAAAAATTTCAAGAGATATACCTTTAAATACCTTTCAAACAAACTAATCTTTGTAAACCAGAGGAGACAGGAGAAAGTCCGCTTCCATCCAGACGGGTCGCTGGCGGTCGTAACCAGTATCTTTGCGGCCTTCGGTCGGTCCTTTCCAACTGACATGGATAAATCAATATTTTTCCATGTCAGATTCCAACAAAAAATACGCATGATATGCGATTTTTGCCTCCCTTCGGCCGGGAAGATCCTGCCAACGCCTTTGCAGCGCTCCCCTTACGATGGAAGCGGATCGTTCCTCCTGCTCCTCTTCCCGCACCGAAATAAGCTTTTATTTGTTGTGAAAGCCATTGGAGCGGCCACGGAGGCCCGCTGCCGTAAGGCGCGCGGGCCCTGCGGATATCCAATCCTATTCTGGAATCAGGGAAATAGTGCATATCTGAAACGGTGTGGCGTGCCAAAAACCGGCAGAACGATTCCGGGCCGGCCTAAAGGTGAGCGCCGCAGGGCAGGGGATAAAGCAGCCCCTGCACCGCCAGTGAACCGAAATCGTGACGGCCTGGAACTTCTGCCGGTAGTTTGAGAGGGGATTTCCAAAATGATTCCAAAAAGTATTTAGTATTATATTATAATACACAGCAGGGATTTTGGAAATAGTACGGGGAGAAATCGCAGAAAAAGAAAAAATGTATGCACACCTCAGGGCTGGCCAGCATACTTTGGGTATAAAGGTATGTAAGAGGAGCATTATTTTGGCATATAAGGTTGTGATTGACGCAGGACATGGAGGACGTGACCCGGGTGCCGTTTATCAAGGCCGCCAGGAGAAAGATGATGCCCTGGCCTTGGCCCTGGCGGTGGGCGAGGCTTTGGAAAATGCCGGAGTGGATGTGGTTTATACGAGAACTGAGGATGTTTATGATACACCGTATGAAAAAGCTGTGATTGCGAACAATTCCGGTGCAGATTATTTTATTTCCATACATCGGAATGCAACTGCCTCCCCTGGAGGCGCGTCAGGCATCGAGACACTTGTCTACAGCAAAGGGGGAGAAGCAGAACGCTTGGCAGAAAACATAAATGAGGAACTCGCCGGACTGGGCTTTACGGACAGGGGAATCACCGAACGTCCGAATCTGGTGGTACTCCGCAGGACCCAGATGCCGGCAGTGCTGATAGAGGCCGGATTTATTGATTCTCCGGCAGACAATGAAAAATTTGATGCGGAATTCAATGAGATAGCCACTGGAATTGCAGACGCCTTTTTAAAGACGGTCGGAAGTGATATGGGCACTCAGGAAAGGCCGGAAGAAAATCCCCCACTGTATCAAGTGCAGGTGGGAGCATATCGGGTTCAGCAGTTTGCAGATCAAATGCTGGCGCAGCTGCAGTCGGAGGGCCTGCCGGCTTATATAGAAGAAGGCGACGACAAATATTACCGCGTGAAGGTTGGGGCGTTTGAAAACCTGGATAATGCGGCACAAATGGAACAGCGCTTGCGCCGTATGGGCTATAATACATTTATTACCACTACATGATATATAGAAGGACTCCTTCCAAAAACCGTATGATGCGGCTGCGGAAGGAGTCTTTTAATTCATGTTTTTTACCGATATTCTCATATGGAGATAAGGGACATGCTTGGAGCAGATATTGCTTTCGCAAAACATCAAAACAAAAGATTTTAAAGTAAAATGATAAAAACAGCAGAAAATGGGAAAAATCTGATTGCTGGGAGTTGATGGGTTATCCTAATATTATATGGCACTGTTGGTCAACAATTAAAAATACGCAATGAGAATGATAAAACGGATGTTTTTCACGGTTTTTTGTGCTCCGGAAAAACAAATGTGCAAATTGTGTAGAAAAAACACACAAAAGAGTTGACAAACGCGAAAAACCATGATAGACTGATTTTCACCAGCCGATAAAACGACATGTGATGACATAAATCTTTGAAAAAAGATAAAATAGTTGTTGACATGACAGCAAACGGTATGGTATAGTGAACAAGTTGCCGCTGATGGAAAAATATCTCAGCAGCAATAGGACCTTGATAACTGAACAGTATATTCCAACCCCTGAAAATTCTTAAAAAAAGAAGTTTCAGAGAACCGATGCGAGAGCATCGGGCAGACAGAAAGTAAATGGGATAAAGAAAAAGCTAGAGCTTATCTAAAGACCAAGAGATCAGAACATGAGAGTTCGATCCTGGCTCAGGATGAACGCTGGCGGCGTGCTTAACACATGCAAGT
>NZ_JAJNOR010000009.1 GCF_021044755.1 Lientehia hominis | reverse complement strand
AGGCTGGAGGTGGAAGTGCAGCAATGTATGGAGCTGACCAGTACTAATCGGCCGAGGGCTTGTCCAGGCGGTTTAGGATGTTCTGGAGATGGATGACAATGTGCAGTTTTGAAGGTATGTGTTAATGAGGCCCGGTGGCTCAGCTGGTTAGAGCGCCGCCCTGTCACGGCGGAGGTCGTGGGTTCGAACCCCATCCGGGTCGCTATTTATCATAATTTAATAGGGGTCTTAGCTCAGCTGGGAGAGCATCTGCCTTACAAGCAGAGGGTCATAGGTTCGAGCCCTATAGGCCCCACTTTTTCTTTAAAACATGGTGATTGTAATGTTGGCGTATTTATACGCCGATGTGGCTCAATTGGCAGAGCAGCTGATTTGTAATCAGCAGGTTATCGGTTCGAGTCCGATCATCGGCTTTATATGGGGGAATTCCCGAGTGGCCAAAGGGGGCAGACTGTAAATCTGTTAGCAGCGCTTTCGGTGGTTCGAATCCACCTTCCCCCACTCATACAACTAAATATTGATAATGGCGCGGGGTGGAGCAGTTCGGAAGCTCGTCGGGCTCATAACCCGAAGGTCGCAGGTTCAAATCCTGCCCCCGCAACTCGACATATTTTGTGTCTTTGCCCAGATAGCTCAGTTGGTAGAGCAGAGGACTGAAAATCCTCGTGTCGCTGGTTCGATTCCGGCTCTGGGCATTTTCTTATTCCTATAAGAGATTAAAAGGGCCACTAGCTCAGGTGGTAGAGCACTTGACTTTTAATCAAGTTGTCTGGGGTTCGAATCCCCAGTGGCTCAGGACTTTATAATAGCGGAAAATCCTTGATTTTGTTGGATTTACCGCTATTTTTTGCGGCTGCTTCTTGTTCCTTGGATAAAAGAGCAGAAATCTGTATAGAAAACAAATCAAATATTATTTAATGAAATCGATATAAAGTATATTGATTATATCTTTAAATTATTATATAATCTGATATACAATCGATTTCATATTTATATTGCCATAAAAATGTTTTGATAATATTCTTTGTATCAAATGCAATATAGGCATATTAAAGATGCAAAGAATCACGCCTTACGGTATAATGAATAAAAAAGAAAATTTTAGAAATCTAGGATTTGTATGGATTTATAAAAAGAAAGGCGTTAATTATGAAAAAAGAAGATTCAAAAATGGTAATTATCGGATTAGGGTATCTGGCTACTTATATCATGCCCTGTTATAAAAAGCTGCTGGGAAAGAATATCGATGCCAATTTAATCGGTATAAAGGGCAGTGAGCGCGGTTTAAAAGAGAAACAGCAAATTTGTCCTTTTCCAGTAGTGGTTGGAAATGTATGGGAGCATTTAAATGAAATGGAGCCGGATATCATCGTACTGGCTGTTAAACCGGACCAAATTGCTGACATGACGGAGCAGACGCTTGTACCTTATTATCAGAAGCTTCGTGATGGAAGAAAAAAACTTCCGGATTTGTATTCCTTCGCGCCAGATCCTTCCGTTGATTATTTTTATGATACTTTGGGCAGTGATGTAAATGCGGCAAATATGATTCCCAATATGGTGAGCGATATTGAAGGATATGATGTATCACAAGTTGGTGTTTCTTTCGTTGCCTTTGATCCCAGGAGAATATGGCCGGAAGAAAATAAGAAAGCTGCCTTGGAGTTTATGACACCCACAGGTACTGTTCTCATGGTAGACGGAGATAAGGCTATTCCTTTTTTGGCCTGCCAATGTGCCTGCCATTTGATGTTTGAATTCAATTATATTGCTCAGGATGTAGAGGCGGAGACAGGCAGGAAAATGTCCCTTGCAGAATCAGCTAGTGCATATCGCTCTGTATTCCGAGAAATTTTTGACGAGCCCTGCGTGAAGGTATTGCCCTGTTCTCAGGGAGCTGCAGAAAAAAAATTGCTGGAATTTATGGAAATGCTGATGAAGTCATGGTATAATGGTGTACTGAAATTCGCAGAATCGGAAAATATTCCCAATGATGCTGCACATAGACTTATTTGCGGCACCATGGAGACTTATCAGATGGAGGCACAGCTGGAAAAGAAAGAGATTCTGGTTCAGAATACCAAAAACCACGCTACGCCGGGCGGTTTTCTGGAAATGTGCTTGATTACATTCCATAAGAAAGGTTATGATTACATTACCGGAGAATTAAAGAATAGGCTGGCGGGAAAGAAAGATCCCAATGCAGAAATGACAATTGAAGAAATTGCATATGATGTTGCAAGATCGATCTCAGAACATGGGAAAACAGTAAGCGGAGTAAAGAAGTAATTAAAATAGATTAATTAGAAATTTATAGCCGGCATAGGTTTTACGACTTTTGATGAAAGGGACCCTTGAGCTGTAACGGTTTATGGAAGCGGTCAGCCGAAGGGGAAGTTTGCAGAGGCCATCACAGTTGTAATAGATTTCATAGAAAGGGACGGATTAAATGCTTACAATGGGAATATCTATGCCGGTATATCAAAGGGGATGAAAACAAGTGGGAACTATCTGCTTGTTGGGACCCAGATTAAAGGAAAGGGGTGTATGATGAGTGGCTTCTGAAGAATATCATACAATAGGGAGATGATTACACAGAAAGACGTTGCGCGTTTGGCGGGAGTGTCTGTTTCAACGGTGTCCAGAGTACTGAATGAGAGCAGCCTTGTGGATGAAAAGACGAAACAAATTGTTGAAAGCGCTATTAAAAAGCTGAATTATAAACCCAACCTGGTTGCATATGGACTTCGGGCTAAAAGCAGCAAGCTTGTCGGTCTGATTCTCCCGGAGATGAATCATTATACATATGCGAGTTTTGCCCAATTTGTGGAGGGCTCATGTATGGAGAAGGGTTACAGTATGCTTCTGGGCCTCCATCATAACGAATGCGAACTGGAAAAATCTCTGGTAGATGAGTTTCAGCGAAGAAATGTGGATGGGCTTATACTATGTCTGGCTATAGATGAGCAGAATCTGTCAAATAATTTAATGGAATATATAAGTGTCCCTACGGTAATGTATGAACGAACTTTTAATAATAACCGAATGGGAGGAATACGATTTGACAATTATAAAGCAGGAAAGATGGCGGCAAAATATCTTGCTGGTTTAAATCATAAAAATATTGCGTGTACCGTTGGCCCCATGGGGATGCATTATGTTCAGGACCGTTTTTTTGGATTTCGAGATGAGCTCACGGTGCAGGGAATAGAAATTAAAAAACAAAATGTGCTTGAATGTGATTTTAACTATCGTGTCCCCAACTTTGTGAGTGGGGAAGACGCGGCGCGTGCATTTTTGGATGGAAGAAGTGACAGAGATATTCCCACAGCGATCTGGGCTCACAATGATAACGTTGCTTCCGGCGTGATCAAAGAGCTGCACAGAAGAAAAATAAAGATACCAGAAGAGATATCTGTTATGGGAGTGGATAACATAGGACTTACAGATATGATATATCCTTCTCTTACAACGATCGGACAGCCCCTTAAAAATATGGCGGAAAAGTCTGTTGAGATGATCATGGAGGAAATAGAGCTGGGCGAGGAATATAAGGCAGATATTGTGATTATGGAGCCGGAATTGATCATACGGGAATCAACCGGAAAATGCCGCAGCTGATGTGTTATAAAATATAAATAAAGAGGGCGGATATGAATCTTATGACAGAGCATATCTGTCTTTTTTTATTACTAAAAGACTTGATGTAATTTAAAGATGGTAACGTTATCAAAGATAAAATATGCCATAAGCAAACTGTATTAAAGACATAATAATACATAAATCTGGCAAATTAGACAAATTAATGAACTTTTTTTCCATTAAAAACAAGATATAATTGTGCAGAATAGTCAAAATAAAAAAGCTGTATTGACATATGCAAACGATATCATTATAATGTATTTATACGGTAAGGGAAATAAAAACATAATAATGGCGGTGAAAAAGGAACAAATCGGGGATTAACTATACATAATGCCCAATAATATGATGTTCCTGAAAAAATGCCAAGAGGAGGTGGAATAAAGAGAGGACAAAGTATTATTTATATGAAATCGATAAGAATCAAAAAATAGGCGCATTTTATACGCCAAAGTTTAGATTAAAGGAAAGGTAAAGGA
Organism: Lientehia hominis; assembly: GCF_021044755.1. Lineage (GTDB taxonomy): Bacteria > Bacillota > Clostridia > Lachnospirales > Lachnospiraceae > Lientehia > Lientehia hominis. Next base: position 104,906 of record NZ_JAJNOR010000009.1, on the reverse strand, counting down.
AGAGGTAAAGCTATGAAAAAACAGACAATGAAGCGAGTAGTGGCATTGGCGGCCGCGATAAGCATGGTGATCGGACTGACCGCATGTTCAAACGGGGGCGGAGATGCAAAAGACACAACAAAAGCGGCAGATAACAAAGAACAGCAGGAGAGCAATACAACAGGTGAGATCAACATCGGCGTAGTCGGCCCGATGACGGGGGCGAATGCAGAAGACGGGATCGGTTTTAAGGTGGCGGTTGGAATTGCCGTTGACGAGATCAATGCGGCGGGTGGTGCTGCAGGCTATAAGCTTACATATGACAGCAATGACTCTGCCAGTGACGCAAACCAAAGTGCGGATATCGTGAGACAGTACGCTGAAAATGATAAATACTCCGTGATCATTGGGGACTTTACTACCAGCTGCTGCGTAGTGGATGCAGAAATCGTAGATAAATACCAGATTCCGATGATCACACCTACGGCTTCCGGTTCTCAGCTTCCCGGCATCAGCGACTGGTTCTTCTCCATGTCTCATACGCAGGAATATGAATCACCCTGGGCTGCAGAGCATGTAACAAAAGATTATCTGGGTGCAAAATCAGTTGGCATCATGTATCTGAACACAGACTGGGGAACACAGGTGGACGGATTCTTGCTGAAAGCTTATGAAGAGCTTGGCATCGAAGTTCTTGCCAATGAGTCCTATCTGGATACTGAGACAAATTTCAGTTCTATCGTTTCTAAACTCAGCAGTGAAAAACCTGACGTGATTGTGGTAGTAGACCAGAGTAATGCGGCGACTATCATCAATCAGATTCGCAGCGCTGGAGTTGAAACTCAGATTCAGCTGTTAGGGCCTGGGGCAGCAGTACAGATCGTTGATCAGACCGGTGATAATTCCGAAGGTGTTGTGACCAACACGGCATCTTTACTGACATATGACAATGAAAAAGTATCTGGCTTCATGAAGACATTTTATGAGCAGGCAGGATTTGACGCAGCAGACCATGCAATATGCGCTTACAACACGGTTTACATGATTGCAACTGCCATTGAAAATGCGGTGGCTGACGGAAAAACAGAAATTAATCGTACAGTGATCAAAGATTATTTGGAAACTGCTGAATTTGATAGCCCCATCGGGCTTGTAAAATTCAATGAACTCCATGGTTCCAACAGAGATATGCTGATAGTTGCGGTGGAGAATGGGGAATATGTTGTTAAATGTGATTACGGATATTTTGACTGACGGAGTTTAAACAGAACGTAAATGATTTTAGGAAAGCACCAGTTCTGTAAATGAAAGGGTGCTTTCCTGTCGTATAGGAGATGTTTTCTGATACTCCTATAGGATAAGGCCCGTACGGGGAACAGACCTGCATGCGGGGCATCAAAAGAAAAGGAGGTAATCGGATGCAATATTTCATTAGTCAGATTGTGAACGGGCTTTGCCAAGGTTCCATCTACGCGTTGATGGCTATTGGATATTCCGTAATCGTGGGAGTCGTCGGTTTTGTCACATTTACACATGGTGAAGTAATAATCATGGGCGCTTTCGCGGCATACTATGCGTTTGAATTTGTGGGGAGCATGAACCTGCCGTTGGGCATCCTGGCGGCGTTTGTGGCATCCTGGCTGGTGGGGATATTTGTTTATAAAGTCTGTTACGAGCGCTTTTTCAAAGCCCCCAGGCATATTGCTCTGATCTGTACCATAGCAGTCAGCATACTGCTTAAGAATCTGATGCAGATTGTATTCGGAGCAGCCAGAAAGCCGATGATCAACGTTATCGATAATAAGATCTATACTATGGGACCGGTTCAGATTTCAAGGCTCCAGATCGTGATCATCCTGACAGTTGTTGTTTTATCGCTTCTGCTGCTGTTTATCTTTAAGAAGACCCGCTGGGGAGTATCTCTTAGAGCGATCAGTCAGGATAAAAGTGCTGCTGCATTGATCGGCATCAATGTAAAACGTGATGCAATGGTTGGAAACTGTATAGGCTCCGGACTGGCCGGAGTAGCAGGACTTTTGATAGCTATGAGCTACGCCATCCTGTATCCCAGTATGGGTTCCACTTTCGGTATGAAAGCATTTACAGCAAGTGTGCTGGGCGGATTGACAAGCGTGCCGCTGGCAGCAGTTGGCGGTATGTGCATAGGTCTTGTGGAGAACATAGGAATTACCGTCACCTCCGCTACATATCGTGATATTTTTGCTTTTGTTTTCTTGATCATCATACTTTTAATCCGTCCTCAGGGATTTGCTTCTAAGAAAGGAGGAAGGCCTTGATGAAGGAATTGATGAAACCGGTATCAGGAACGCTTGATACCATACGTTCTGCTTTTTTAAAACATAAAAAGCTGTGTCTGCTGATAGGCGTGGTCCTCAGTATTCTGCTCCCTCTGGTTTTCCCGGGAGGATATATATGCGGTGTGTTCTGCCGGATTCTGTTTTATGGAACCATGGCAGGCGCCCTGAATGTTATCAACGGTTATTCCGGTCAGATGTGCCTGGGTGTGGCTGGATTCTTCGCCATTGGTTCTTATACGGAAGCCATATTAGCCACGAAGTTTGGTCTCAGTATGTGGGTTTGTATTCTTTTGTCCGGAATCGTCTCCATGATCTTCGGAGCGGTGCTGGCACTTCCCACAAAGAGACTGTCGGGTATTTACCTGGCGATCATCACATTGGGATTTTCTGAGGTCATCCGAATCGTCTGTCTCAACTGGACAGGCCTTACGGGAGGAACCATGGGGATCAAGGATATCCCGGCGCCGACTTTGTTCGGTTTTGTATTCTCAAGGCCGAGACATTATTATTATATCTTTTTGGTACTGGCTATCATCTTTTTATTCTGTACACGCCGTGTGGTCAATTCCAGAATCGGCCGTGCGTGGATGTCCATCCGTGAAGATGAGCTGGCAGCGAAATCACTTGGTGTGGAAAACGGCACCTACAAGATTACCAGCTTTATGTATGGAGCCTTTTGGGTAGGAGCGATCGGCGCGGTATATGCCCCTTACGTTTCTTACATAGATTCCACTTTGTTTACTCTTGATACCGGATGGAACGTGCTGGCGATGCTGATCATCGGAGGCCAGGGTACACTGTCTGGAGCACTTGTGGGCTCGACGGTCATTAATACGCTGACGGAAGCACTCCGATCCTTCGGTGACTGGAGATATGTGGTATATGCACTCTTGATTCTGGTAGTGATGTGGGTAAGACCGCAGGGAATCGCAGGCGCATCCAACAGTATCCTTGCCGGAGAGAAAGAACAGAAGGTAAAGCAGGATGCGGAAACGAAAGAGGAGGTGTGCTGATGAGTGTACTTCTGGAAGCAAAAAATATAAGCAAGCATTTTGGCGGTCTTAAGGCTGTCGACGGAGTAAACATGAATATCAACAAAGGTGAGATCTTTGGAATCATCGGCCCCAATGGAGCCGGAAAAACCACCTTTTTCAATATTTGCTCCGGAATTTATGCACCCACGGCAGGTCAGGTAGTGCTGGAGGGAAAAGATATATCCGGCTTTGCCCCGGAGAAGATAGCGAGACTTGGAATGGCCCGTACCTTCCAGAATATCCAGCTGTTTAAATATATGACTGTACTGGAAAATGTGAAGATTGGATTCCATATTAAGACGAAGACCACGATGGCCGACGCTATCCTTCATACAAAGCGTTATAAAGAAGATGAGAAGCTGATTCAGGAAAAAGGAATGGAGCTTCTGGAATACCTGGGTCTTCAGAATCTGGCGGGGACTCGTGCCGGGAATCTGGCATACGGAGTTCAGAGAAAAGTGGAGATAGCCCGGGCTTTGGCTACTGACCCTAAGATCATACTGCTGGATGAGCCGGCAGCCGGAATGAATCCCAATGAAACGGCGTCTCTCAGCGAATTCATCCAGAATATCAACAAGGACGGCTATACAGTGGCAGTCATCGAGCATGATATGAAATTCGTCATGAGGACCTGCCACAGGATTATGGTGTTAAACTTCGGAGAAAAGATCTGCGAGGGTACGCCGGAGATCGTACAGGCGGATAAACTGGTAAATGAAGCTTACTTCGGGAAAGGCAGAATCGCACGGGGGGAGGTAATGACAGATGGAAATGCTTAAAGTTCAGAACCTTTCAGTGAATTATGGATATATTACCGCGCTGACTAATGCCAGTATTGAAGTGGACCAGGGTGAGATCATCACTCTGATCGGAAGTAACGGAGCGGGAAAGACGACGATGTTGATGTCTATTTCAAACCTTGTGCAGAAAAATCAGGGTCAGATATTCTTTAAGGAAAAGAACATCAGTAGGATGCCGTCTCATAAAATTGTTAAAAACGGTTTATGCCACGTTCCGGAAGGGCGGAAGATATTCCCGGCGCTGACGGTCTATGAAAACCTGTGGCTGGGTACGATCGGGAACCAGAATATCAAAAAGAAAGATGTCCAGGAGCTTGTGGAAAAACAATATGATTTATTTCCCAGACTGAAGGAAAGAAGAAATCAGGGAGGCGGAAGCCTTTCGGGAGGAGAGCAGCAGATGCTGGCAATCGCCAGAGGTCTGATGATGGATCCAGATCTGATCATGTTGGATGAACCGTCCTTGGGTCTTGCACCCATCGTGGTAGAAGAAATTTTCGAACTGATCTTAAAGATCCGTGATACAGGGAAGACGGTACTGCTGATCGAGCAGAATGCAGCCATGGCGCTGAGCATTGCTGACAGAGGCTATGTGCTTCAGAACGGAAGGATCGCCCTTCAGGGAAAAGGAATAGAATTACTCCATAATGAAGATGTCAAGAGATTGTATCTTGGCGCAGATGACTAGAAGAATCCAAACATAAGATAGTTACAATCGAGGGAAATATATGAACAAATCAAGCTATAACAATTACGTTGCTATCCTCAGGAGTGAGCTGCTTCCGGCGCTGGGATGTACGGAACCGATCGCGATCGCCTATTGTGCCGCAAAAGCCAGACAGACGTTAGGATGTATGCCGGATACGATCAGCGTGGCGTGCAGCGGGAACATCATCAAAAATGTAAAGGGTGTGACTGTTCCCAATTCCGGCGGTCTAAAAGGAGTAGAAGCAGCGGCGGTCCTGGGTATCATCGGCGGTGATGCGGATAAAGAACTGGAAGTCCTGGAGCATGTTTCAGGCAGAGATATTGAAGAGACAGAAGCTTTTTTGAAGACCGGGAAATGCACGGTATCCCTTCAGGAGGGGGAGGAGAATCTGTATGTGATGTGCACCCTGAAGAGCGGAACGGATACGGCATCGGTAGAACTGAAGACCAAGCATAATCATATCTCCAAAATTGAAAAAAACGGCAAAGTGGTCTTTTCTCAGCCGGATGTGGTGACAGAGGAAGCAGGAAACAAAAAACTCCTGAATCTGGAAGAAATCTACGAATTTGCGAATTGTGTAAAGATTGATGATGTCAAAGAGATTATTGATCGCCAGATTCAGATGAATATGGCCATTGCCGAGGAAGGGGTACAGAATTCCTGGGGGGTGAATGTGGGCGCCGAATGCCTGAAGATGTCCGGAGATGATACGCTGCGGAGGGCGGAAGCTTTGGCGGCTGCCGGCTCCGATGCCAGGATGAGTGGTTGTCCCATGCCAGTAGTTATCAATTCCGGAAGCGGAAATCAGGGGATCACACTGACCGCGCCGGTGGTCACCTATGCGAAGGATCTGAAGGCTTCAGAAGAAAAGCTCATCCGGGCGATGGTCCTGGCAAATCTGATCTCGATTCATCAAAAGAGGTTCATCGGAAACTTGTCGGCATATTGCGGAGCGACCAGCGCGGCGACAGCCGCAGCCTGCGGGGTGGCATATCTGTATGATGAATCCATGGAGGTCATATCCAATACCATCATTAATTCCATAGCTACCATCGGCGGGATGGTCTGCGATGGAGCGAAGCCCTCCTGTGCCGCAAAGATCCGGAGTGCTGTGGACACCGCCATGCTGGCATACCGTCTGGCTAAGGACGGAAGAGTGTATCAGAGCGGCGAGGGATTGGTTGAAAAGGATGCCGAGACTACAATCCGGAATGTGGGAAGGATGGGGCGTGTCGGCATGGCATCAACGGATGTTGAAATTTTAAATATCATGATAGGACAATAATATTAAAATATAGGAGGATACTACAATGAGCATCAAAAATATTTCTTTGGTTTATGACGAGAAGGTGGATATCAACAGAAGCGCCATCGAGCACCGCGCGACCTGGATGGGACTGACCTACAAAGCTGCTGTGGAAGCCGGAGCGGACGGTGAAGCCTACGCTAGGAAAGCGATCACGGAAACGGGACATGTCCATGGAAAGAATTTCAAGGCAATGTGTGAGGACCCGACCAACTGCGTGCAGTTTGAGAAGGCATTCCTGAATGACCTTGGCAAATCTACGTTCCAGCAGGATGTAACAGAACTGAACGAGGACAATCTGAAAGTGGAGTTCCATTACTGTCCTCTGCTGAGTGCATGGCAGAAGCTGGGCATCGACGACGAGACATGTGCGAAGCTTTGTGATATCGCCATGGACGGGGACAGGGCCATCGCTGAGGAAATGGGACTTAAGCTGGATCTTACAGATACCATCGCCAAAGGCTGTGAAGTATGTAAGCTGCATTTCCATAAATAAACAGAATCACGATACATAGCCGCTGTATCAAAGCGCAGCAGCGATATTCACTCCCAGACAGGAACCGTTTATTAAAAGCGGCTCCTGGCAGTGGGGGTGTTTTTTTATTGCTTAAGGCTTAAAAAATGCGGCATGAAGTTTACCGCTCACGCAGAAGCTTCAGATTTCTGCAGCGGTTTAAACCAAGTGTCAGCCATGGAGTAAGGCTATTGTAGGAAAAGGGCCAGCTGTCCATGGAAACAGATTCAGGCGTAACGCCGGAACAGGCGGAATCGGATGTGCATTGAATGGAATATCTATGGATTTTAACCGGCAGATAAAGTATAATAAAACTATAACGGAAAAGAGGTTGTTGAATATGGTGATCAAAACTTTAATGGAGGATACCAGCATCGGAGAGCTTTGGGAAAAGGAACATGGTTTGTCCCTTTATCTGGAGACAGACAGGCACAGACTTTTGTTTGATACGGGGAAGAGCGGTCTGTTTCTTACCAATGCCGCAAGGATGGAAGTGGATGTATCGAAGATCGATACAGTAGTGATCTCCCATGGACACTACGACCATGGCGGCGGCCTGCCAGCTTTTCTTGAACAGAATAAAGAGGCGGTCGTATATCTCCATGAAGAAGCCCTGGAACCGTATTTTGTGAGGCGGGGAGGCGGGGGAATCGATTATATCGGGATTGACCAGACCCTGCGTGAGAACTCCCAGATACGTCCCATAAATGGCACTGTGGATATTGACAAAGACTTCACGATTTTTTCTGATGTCACAGGGCAGGAGCTTCGATCGGAAGCGAATGACATCCTGCTTGAAAGAAAAGATGGAGAATATCAGAAAGACAGATTCTCCCATGAGCAGAATCTGATTGTCCGGAAAAAAGACGGGGCGAGGCTGCTGATATCAGGATGTGCACACAGCGGTATTGTCAACATCATAGAGAGATTTAAAGAACTTGAAGGCGCAGCACCGGATGTGGTGATAGGCGGTTTTCACTTGATGGAGCCGGGAAGCGGACGGTCCATTCCCCGATATCAGGTCGAGGCAGTAGCGGACAGGCTTCTGTGCTACGAAGGAGAAAAAAATGTCACCAGTTATTATACCTGCCACTGCACCGGAACGGAAGCCTTTGGAATTTTAAAGGAACGGATGGGTGATCGTATTTCATATTTATCAGCAGGGAGTGAAATTTATTTGTAACAGCATTAAAATAAGGGAATGCCGAATTTGTTCTGCTTGAAGAAACCGGCTCTTGTCTGCTATAATAGATAAGCCTCCGGATACGGTGGACCGGTATAGCGCGGATATACGATTTAAATAAAATTCAGAATGACATAAAAAATAGAAGGAAAAGAAAGAGGGAAAAGAAAATGGCGGAAGAAAGAAAATGTTCCAGCACTACATGCGGAAAGGAATCCTGCAACGGCTGTGATAAGGCGAAGGTTGATTTTTCCGTGAAACCGCATAAAATGAGTCATGTGAAAAAAGTCATCGGTGTTGTCAGCGGAAAGGGCGGGGTAGGGAAATCTCTGGTGACCTCCCTGTTGACCGTGACAATGAGCAAGAAAGGATATAAATGCGGGATTCTGGACGCGGATATTACAGGACCTTCTATACCGAAGGCATTTGGTGTAAAGGATAAGGCCATGGCATCAGCCCAGGGGATGCTGCCGGTATGCAGCAGCAGCGGGATTCCGATCATGTCCATAAATCTGATCCTGGAGAACGACACGGATCCCGTCGTCTGGCGGGGACCTGTGATCGCGAATACGGTCAAGCAGTTTTGGTCGGATGTGATCTGGGGAGATCTGGATTATCTGTTTATTGATATGCCTCCGGGAACCGGGGATGTGCCGCTGACAGTGTTCCAGTCCCTGCCGGTGGACGGTATCATCGTGGTGACTTCTCCCCAGGAGCTGGTATCCATGATCGTGGAAAAGGCTGTGAAAATGGCAGAGCTTATGAAGGTTCCTGTGTTAGGCCTGGTGGAAAATATGTCTTATTTTAAATGTCCCGACAACGGGAAATCCTATCAGATATTTGGTGAGAGTCATATTGATGAGGTAGCTGATTACCATGATCTTAAGGTTCTGGCAAGGATTCCCATTGACCCCTCACTGGCAGAAGCCTGTGATAAGGGATTCATTGAGGAGTTTGAAGGTTCCTGTATGGATGAAGCGGCCGGTGTTCTGGAAGAAAAGTAGTTACAATACGGAAATGACAGAGGAGGATACGGTATATGAAGTTAATGATTGCATCAGATATCCATGGTTCCAGGTATTACTGTGAAAAGATGCTGGTCCGCTATGAGGAAGAAAAGGCCGAAAAGCTTTTGCTCCTGGGGGACCTGCTGTATCACGGTCCCAGAAATGACCTCCCGAAAGATTATGATCCAAAGGCTGTGATCGCATTGCTCAATGAGAAAAAGGATGAGCTTCTCTGTGTCAGAGGAAACTGTGATGCTGAGGTGGACCAGATGGTGCTGCAGTTTCCTATCATGGCAGATTATATGATATTATACTTGGATAAACGGATGGTCTTTGCGACTCACGGGCATATCCACAATGAAGAAAATCTTCCGCCTCTCAAAAAAGGGGATATCATCCTCCACGGACATACGCATGTACAAGCCATGGATAACTGCGGAGGACATCTCTATCTGAACCCGGGATCCGTTGCCATTCCTAAAAATGGAAATGAAAACAGCTATATGATCTATGAGGATGGAGTGTTTACCATAAAAAACATGGATGGAGAAGAGATCAGAAGTTATTCTCTGAAGGAGGAGGATGCGCAATGAAAACACGGGTCATGCAGACCAAGGAACGGCATGATAAGGGATTTAACTGCTGTCAGGCAGTGGCATGTACGTATTGTGATCTGGTCGGGATGGATGAGGAGACTGCGTTTAAGGCGTGCGAGGCTTTTGGCGCGGGAATGGGAGGCATGCAAGGTACCTGCGGGGCTGTATCCGCCGCTGTGTTCCTGGCAGGGCTCAAAAACAGCTGCGGGGATTTAAAACGGCCGGTCAGCAAAGGGAAGACCTATAAGCTTTCCAAAGAGATCGCCGAGGAATTCCGGAAAAAGAACGGAAGTATCATATGCAAGGAGCTGAAAGGCGTGGAGACAAAACAGATTCTCCGTTCCTGCGAGGGCTGTATCATGGATGCGGCAGAGATCATAGAGAGACTTTTATTCGAAGAGAAAAATTAAGCCGGGAGGATGGGCAGATGGCAGGCTTATATGATAAGCTGATCTCATACGGAAAAACAGATGCTTGCCCCTTTCATATGCCCGGCCATAAGAGAGACGGGGAAACGTTCTGCTTTGAGAATCCTTTTTCCTTTGACATCACGGAGATTGACGGATTCGACAATCTGCATCATCCGGAAGGGATCTTGAAGGAGGCAATGGAGCAGGCAGCTTTTATCTATGGATCGGAGAAAAGCTATTTTCTGGTAAATGGAAGCAGTGGCGGAATTCTGGCGGCGATATCGGCCTGTGTGAGACCGGGAGGAGAGATTCTCATGGCGAGAAATTGCCATAAATCTGCCTATCATGCTTTATTCCTGCGGGGGCTGAGACCGGAATATTTATGTCCGCCGGCCATTTCTGACTGGGGAATGTGCGGCGGCGTTTCAGCGGAGGATGTGGAGAAAACTCTCTCAGAACATCCCCATGGGGAGGCCGTGTTTTTGACGTCTCCTACATACGAGGGAATCTGTTCGGATATCCAAAAAATCAGCAGGATCGCACATTCCCATGGAGTACCGCTCATCGTGGATTCTGCCCATGGAGCACATCTGCCCTTTCGGAAAAAGAGCGGTGGATCTATGTTTCCCGTACCTGCGCTGGAGGCAGGGGCAGATATCGTAATAGAAAGCCTTCATAAAACGCTTCCTTCCCTGACGCAGACAGCGATTCTGCATAAGAGATCAGACATGATAAAGGAACAGGATCTTGAATGGTATCTGCAGGTATATCAAAGCTCCAGCCCGTCTTATGTGCTGATGGCATCCATAGATTCCTGCATTTCTTATATGGGGAGTGAGGATGGCCGAAAGGCCATGACAAAGTATGAGTCTTCTTTGGAAGGTCTCAGGAGAGCGTTCAAGGAATTTTCACACATACGCCTGCTGTCGGAGCTGGAATCAGGTATTGGAGAAGCTTATTATGATCCTTCCAAGCTGATCATCCGGGGAGGCTCCATGAGCGGGCCGGAACTGTATGAACTGCTCCGCAGGGAATACCGGATACAGCCGGAAATGTGCACGGAGACATATGTGATTTTGATGACATCGGTGGCAGACTCTGAAAAAGCATTTGAAAGGCTGAAAAACGCGCTTATGGAAATAGACAAAAAGATGGCGGCAGACGGCGGATGGCCATCCCGGAAAAAGGCTGCCCTCTATCCGAGACCGCAGGTGGTACTTACACCGGCCGAGGCAGAGGGGAAGAGAGTGAGGACATGCAGGAAGGAGGCCAGTGAAGGACTGATTTCCGGAGAATTTGCGTATATCTATCCGCCGGGTGTTCCAGTGCTGGCGCCGGGAGAAAGAATTACCGGAGAGGTATTGGAGGTAATCAGCAGCTATAGCGAGAACGGATTTAAGATCCTCGGGCTGGAGGATTCCGGCGGCGGGACGATCCGTGTCCTGGAGTAAATCTGGTTTCAGGCGGGCTTCAGGAAAAAGCTTTGTGAATGGAGGGACTGCTATGGGTAAAATATTTTATATCATGGGTAAAAGTGCGTGTGGTAAGGACAGTGTATTTAAAATGCTGGTGTCCGACAAGCAGCTCGGTCTGAGGACGGTGACGATGTATACGACCAGGCCTCCCAGAGACGGAGAAGAGGACGGCAGAGAGTATTTTTTCCGTGACGCTGCGTTTCTGCACAGGATGGAAACGGAGGAAAAACTGATCGAGAGCCGTACATATGAGACTGCCTGCGGTCCCTGGAGTTATTTTACGCTGGATGATGGTCAGATTGACTTGGATAAACATGATTATGTGATGATCGGGACGCCGGACTCATATGAAAAGACGAAAAGCTATTTTGGCAGGAAGGGAAGAAGCGTGATGATACCACTTTATGTTCATGTGGAGGCGGGAGAGAGGCTTATGCGTGCCGTGAAACGGGAACGAATGCAGGCCGTGCCCCAGTATGCGGAACTCTGCCGCAGATTCCTGGCGGATGAAGAGGACTTTAAAAAGGAAAATCTGGATCGGTGCGGAATCGACAGAATTTTCGAAAATCAGGATCTGGATTCCTGTGTCAAAAAGATAAAAACAACAATTTTGGAACAATTAACCTAAAATATTTTATATATTCCTGAAAGGATATATGATATAATGTCCGTAAAGGACAGGTCTGAGAAAATCAGACAGAGCCAGACGGAACAAGGGGGCTTTCATGATGATGAGATTCGAGGATATTTTGGGCCACGAACAGATAAAAGAATATTTCAAGAATGCTTTGGAACGTCATCAGGTGTCCCACGCATATATTCTGACCGGAGAGGTTGGCATGGGCAGGAAGACGCTTGCCAATGCCTTTGCCATGGCGCTGCAGTGCGAGGGAGGAACAGCGGATCCATGCGGCGAGTGTCATTCCTGCCGTCAGTTTTTAAGTGGAAATCATCCTGATGTAATTTATATCCGCCACGAAAAGGCAGGAAGCATAGGCGTGGATGATGTGAGAGAACAGATTATCAATGATGTGACCATCAAACCATACAGCGGCCCGTACAAAATCTATATTGTAGACCAGGCGGAGCTTTTGACGGTGCAGGCGCAGAATGCTCTGCTGAAAACCATTGAGGAGCCGCCGGAATATGCGGTGATATTTTTCCTGACCACGAATTCAGATTCTTTTCTGCCTACGATCTTGTCCCGATGCACGGTTCTCAAGCTGAAACCGCTGTATGACCAGGTCATCAAAGATTATCTGAAGAATCAGATGAAGGTACCGGCCCATCAGGCGGATATCTGTACAGCATTTGCACGGGGGAATCTGGGAAAAGCGATCGCCCTGTCTTCCTCAGAAGAGTTTGTGCAGATGCAGGAGATTGTTCTGAATTTATTGAAGCATGTACCGGACATGCCGGTATATGAGATGGTGGCGTCGCTTAAAGAAATGAAGGAGGCGAACCTGAATATTAAGGACTGCCTGGACTTTATGCAGCTTTGGTTCCGGGACATTCTGATGTTTAAGGCCACGATGGATACATCCTTGTTCATCTTTAAGGATGAGTATAAATATATAAAGGAAATTGCAGATCACAGTTCCTTTGACGGAATAGAAAAAATATTGGCGGCCCTTGATAAGGTGAAAGTGCGTCTGGACGCCAATGTAAATTTTGAGCTCGCCATGGAGCTCATGCTGCTTGTGATGAAGGAGAACATTGTATGACGAGAGTGATAGGCGTACGGTTTCGTACGGCAGGCAAGATATATTTTTTTGATCCCGGAAAGTTTCAGATCAAGAAGGGGCAGAATGTGATCGTGGAGACTGCCCGTGGAGTGGAATATGGCTATGTGATGATGGGAGAGCGGGAGGTTGAGGATGAAAAGGTAGTACAGCCGCTGAAACCGGTCATCCGGATCGCCACGAAGGAAGATGATGCGGTCGAGGAAAAGAATAAAAAGAAAGAAAAAGAAGCGTTTAAGATCTGCCAGAAAAAAATTGAAAAGCATAATCTGGAGATGAAGCTTATAGATGCGGAATACACCTTTGACAATAATAAGGTGCTGTTTTATTTTACGGCGGACGGCCGTATTGATTTCCGTGAGCTGGTCAAGGATCTGGCATCGGTGTTTAAAACAAGGATTGAGCTGCGCCAGATTGGTGTCAGGGACGAGACAAAGATTCTGGGAGGTGTGGGGATCTGCGGCAGGGCGTTATGCTGCCATTCCTATCTGTCGGAATTTATTCCGGTGTCTATTAAGATGGCAAAGGAGCAGAATCTGTCTCTGAACCCCACGAAGATTTCCGGGACGTGTGGAAGGCTGATGTGCTGCTTAAAGAACGAAGAGGAAACATACCGGTATTTAAACAGCAAGCTGCCAAATGTGGGAGACCATGTGACGACAGATGATGGGCTGAAGGGCGAGGTGTCCAGCGTCAATGTGCTCCGCCAGAGGGTAAAGGTGATCGTATACCTGGATAATGATGAGAAGGATATCCGGGAATATCGGTCAGAACAGCTTAAATTTCGTCCGAAAAAGAAAAAAGATAAAGAAAGGCTGAATACCCGAGAAGAACAGGAGCTCAAAAAACTGGAGGCCCTGGAGAAAAAGGAAGGAAAGTCGAAGCTAGATGACAATTGAGCTTTTGGAGCATGAGCGCATAGACGAGCTTCAGAGAAACGGCTACCGCATCATTCAGAACGAAAAAAAATTTTGTTTTGGTATGGATGCCGTGCTGTTATCTGGATTTGCCAAAGCTGAAAGACATGAGGAAGTTCTGGACCTGGGAACGGGTACAGGGATCATTCCTATATTGATGGAGGCAAAGACAGACGGGAAGCATTTTTCCGCGCTGGAGATTCAGAAAGATATGGCTGAGATGGCCAGGCGGAGTGTGATCCTAAATAACCTGGAGGAGAAAATAACCATAGTGGCAGGAGATATCAAAGAGGCCTCGAAGATATTCGGAAAGGCTTCTTTTGATGTAGTTACATGTAATCCGCCTTATATGGATCAGAATCATGGATTAAAGAATCCCGATGAGCCGAAAGCAGTGGCCCGCCATGAAGTCCTCTGTACATTTCGGGATGTGGCGCGGGAGGCGGCGGCTCTTCTGCGGACCGGAGGGCGGTTTTATCTGGTGCACAGACCCCATCGTTTGGTTGAGATCATCTGTACACTGAAGGAATATCGTCTGGAGCCGAAACGGATGAAGTATGTCCATCCTTATGAGGATGAAGAGGCTAACATGGTCTTGATTGAAGCGTTTCGGGGCGGCCGGCCTCAGATGCGGGTAGAAGCACCCATCATCGTGTACGAACGGCCGGGCGTATATACCCCGGAAATCTATGAAATATACGGATATTAGGAAGGGGGATGCAGATGACAGGACAGTTATACATTTGTGCTACACCGATCGGAAACCTGGAGGATATTACTCTGCGGGTGCTCCGTACGCTCAAAGAAGTGGACTTGATTGCGGCAGAGGATACCAGGAATACCATAAAGCTGCTGAATCATTTTGAGATAAAGACGCCGATGACCAGCTACCATGAATATAATAAAGTGGACAAGGCCAGATATTTGGTGGATCAGATGAGGGAGGGGATAAGCGTCGCTCTTGTGACAGATGCCGGAACTCCGGGGATATCGGATCCTGGCGAAGAACTGGTGAAACAGTGCTATGAGGCGGGGATTCCCCTCACATCACTTCCGGGTCCGGCGGCGTGTGTGACGGCGCTGACCGTATCGGGACTTCCCACCAGGCGCTTTTGTTTTGAAGCCTTTTTGCCCTCTGATAAAAAGGAGCGGAGAGAGATTCTGAAGGAATTGGAGAATGAGACCAGGACCATTATTCTTTATGAAGCGCCGCATCATCTGCTGAAGACTCTGGAGGAGCTTTTGGAAGCATTGGGAGACCGGAAGATTTCCATTTGCAAGGAACTGACAAAGACTTTTGAGAAAGTATTTCAGACGACGTTGAGCAATGCGGTAAAACGCTTTGAAGCAGAGGTTCCCAGAGGGGAGCAGGTGCTGATCATTTCCGGAAAGAGCAGGACAGAGCTTAAAGAGGAAGCAGAAAGGGCGTGGGAGAGCATGTCTCTGGAAGAGCATATGAATTATTATCTGCGTCAGGGAATAGAAAAAAAAGAAGCCATGCGGATGGTGGCTAAGGATCGGGGGATTTCCAGGCGCGACGTATATCAGGGACTTTTAGAAGACTGAAAAAATGAAATACATAATTGGAAGATGATGCCTTTCGACAGGAAATTACAATATAATCTTGTTATCGCACGGCCGATATGGTAAAGTATTTATGAGAAAATAATATCAATAAGGGTGTTTTCCGGCGGCCGGAAAATGCGATAGGAGGAAGTATCATGAAGAAGCTGACAATGAAAAAGGGCGGAGACTGCCACGCATGTCTGGAGTGTGTAATCGCATGTTCCCAGGCGTTTTATAAAGAGTTTGATCCGGATAAGTCCTGCATCCAGATAACTGAAAAGAAAGGCGCTATTAAGCCTATGGTCTGTATCCAGTGCGGGAAATGTGCCAAAGCATGTGAGCAGGGCGCTATCAAACAGAATGCCAAAGGAGTGTATATGATTGACAAGAAACTCTGTGTCGGCTGCGGGAAGTGCGTAGAAGTATGTCCTTTCGGCGTGATGGTCATGCCCGCAGAGGCTTCCGCGCCTACGAAATGTATTGCCTGCGGTATCTGTGCCAAAGCATGTCCTATGGATATTTTAGAGGTCGTAGAAAGCTGATCCTATACATATCTATCATTGAAACAAGCATGGCCCGCTGCTTTATGCATGCGGGCCGCTTTTGATAGTCTCAGTGTGCAATGATGTAATATACTTTTTTGGAAACATTTCTGTTTCCTTTATATGGACAGCTTTCCTTTTATTTTGCCTGCGGCTTCCTGCAGGCATTTTTTTATGTATTCAAAATTTTCTTTGTTGCGATACTCTTCGATGTATCCTGTTACGCCAATGGCCGCGGTGCATCGGCCGTCACCGTCGAAAACCGGTACTGCCATACATCCGATCCCAATGGTAAACTCTTCATTGTCCATTCCGAAACCGCGTTTTTTTGTTAATTCCAGTTCCCTTTTAAAGGCTTCTCTTTCGTCAATGGTATGAACAGTTCTTTTGTGAAGCAGGATTCCCAACAGATATTGATCGATCAGCTCTTCCGGCTGGTTGGCCAAAATGACCTTTGCACCGGCGCTGGTATTGACTTCAAGGGGCATATAGAGCTGAGCGATGATATTCAGTTCTGCCGTAGAAAGTACTTGTTCTATATAAATAAACTGCCCGTTTTGAAATACGGCGTATTGGGCAGTTTGGCTAGTCTTGGAAGTGAGCTCCTGCATCACCGGTTTGATGACATCCTTCTGGTCGAGGCGGCTCCGGTATTCGGTCACCAGCTGGAAGGGCTTGTGCCCTATGGTATAACGGACAGGGTTACCCTCCAATACCGTCACATATTCCCGCTTGGCCAGGTTTTTCATGATGCGGAACAAGGAAGCCGTAGGGATATCTAGTTCCTTGGAAAGATCGCTGAGAGACTTCGGCGCCGTACCGGAAAATAATGCTTCTATAACATTTAAAGCCCGCATCACCGCCGGCACAATCACTATTTCATCGGACAATTACTTTTTCCTCCTGTCGGTCGTTTCAATTATATATACAATTCTATCATATTCCCTTTAAACATGTAACCGTTTCCAAAATAAAAAGATTCTCAATTCTTGTTTTATTTATGGAAACAAACGATCAAGAGCCTGCAGCAGCCCTTCATGGTCGTGATCGCCGGTCACACCCGATGCCATCTGTTTCACTTCCTCTGGGGCATTGCCCATGGCGATTCCACATCCCACGGCCTGAAGCATATCGGCATCATTATAGTTATCCCCAAATGCGGCCGCGTTTTGCGGAGATATCCCCAGCTTTTTACAAAGGGTGTGGACTGCTCTCGATTTGGAAGCTTGTCCATCCATGATCTCCAAAAGAGTATGAAAAGATTTGTAAATGGTGCACTGGGGAAATTCTGTTTTCAGCTGCCCGGCGATCTGGTCGAGGAGACAGGAAGGTCCAAAGCACATGAGTTTATGGACTGGGTCCTCCGGATTGAGGAGAGTCTCCATAGTGCCGGTCATGGATATGACCTGGGTGACTTCTTCTTCCCGGCGTATAATGGGATGAAGGCTGTCTCTGGTGATCCACTTGTCATAGGAATAGGCGCAGAAACAATAGGTATCCGTGTCTGGAGGGACATGTTTTTCAATTTCTGCCGCCAGAGACAAAGAAAGACCGATGCTGTTTAGTGCGTTTCTGTTTTTATCTAAGATCAGAGCGCCGCCGTAGCTTATGATGGGGGCTTGAATGCCCAGTTCTTCCTGAATCGGATAAATGGCTGCGGGCATCCTGGCAGATACCAGCACAAAAGGAATACCACCTCCGTGAAGTGTCCGGATCTTTTCTTTCGTATCAGGCGTGATCTGATGGCTGCTGTTCAGCAGAGTGCCGTCAATATCACAGAAGACAGCCTGAATTGTACACATGGATAAGTCCTCCTAAAGGTATATATGAAATTATAAGCTCCCGCCGATGGTCAGTCAAGGGGATTCAGGCGCGCAGGCGTTTCGTGCTGGATAGCAGCGCAGCCCCGTGCTATAATGAAGAAAGACAGGAGGTAATCAATATGAGTAAAAATTATCGTGCGGAATTGGTTGGAGCATTTGGAAATCCCATTGATGAGAATCCGACGGGGGTGATGGAGGAGGCAGCCTTTGCGGCGAAGGGCCTTAATTTTCGATATCTGACGGTGAAGGTGGATAAAGAGGACCTTGAAGCGGCCATGAACGGGGTAAAGGCTTTTCAGATGAAAGGGATCAACCTGACGATTCCCCACAAGGTGAGGGTGCTGGAATACCTGGATGAACTTTCCGAAGCTGCCCGTATCATCGGAGCCGTGAATATGGTGGTGAATAAGGACGGGAAGTTGTGGGGAGAGAACACAGATGGAAAAGGTTTTCTGATCTCTCTGAAAAATGAGGACGTATCAGTGGACGGAAAGAATGTGGTCATTTTGGGGGCGGGAGGTGCAGCAAAAGCGATTGGTGTGGAGTGTGCGCTTGCAGGAGCAAAGAAGATTACCGTGGTGAACCGCAGCCGGGAAAGAGGACAGGACCTGGCGCATCTGATTGCGGAAAAAACTTCTGCGGATTCTCAATACGTGTCCTGGGACGCTTCCTATAGGGTGGAACCGAATACGGATATCCTGATCAACGCTACCAGTATCGGCCTTTATCCTGACGTGGACAAAAAACCGGATGTGGATTATAATACCATAACGCCGTCCATGGTGGTCAGCGACGTGGTATTTAATGACCCGAATACGCTGTTTTTACAGGAGGCGGCGAAAAGAGGGTCTCATACGGTCAACGGATTGGGGATGCTGGTAAATCAGGGAGCCCTCAATTTTACTCTTTGGACAGGAACAGAGGCACCGTTGGATGTCATGACCGATGCGCTTAAAAAGGAATTTGGATTATAGAAAATTAAAATCTGCTTGACAAATCTCAAACCATCCCATATACTTTTGTAGTAAAATAGTTTGATATTCAAATAATAAGGATATAAAAATATTATGGCGGCTAGAATTATCGGCACCGGAAGCTACGTTCCGGACAGGATTATAACAAATGATGATTTGGCAGAGATGGTGGAGACCAGTGACGCCTGGATTGTAGAGCGGACGGGTATCCGTTCACGCAGGATAACAGAAACGGGAACGACAGATATGGCAGTCCGGGCGGCGAAAAAAGCCATGGAAAATGCCGGGCTGCCGCCGGAGGAGCTGGAATTGATCGTTGTGGCGACCTCCACCGGCGACTGCCTGTTTCCCAATACAGCCTGTGAGGTGCAGGCTGACCTGGGAGCGGAAAAAGCCGTCTGTTTTGACCTGAGCGCCGCTTGTTCCGGATTTCTATTTTCTCTGAATACCGCAAAGGTCTATCTGGAGTCCGGTGCATACAAGACTGCTCTGGTCGTAGGTGCAGATACTCTTTCTAAAACAGTAGATTGGAGTGACAGAAGCACATGTATTCTGTTTGGAGACGGAGCGGGGGCTGCGGTACTTTCCAGTACCGAAGATGAGCAGGCTTCATGGAACCGGGGAATCGGAGATTTTACCATGGGATCCGACGGAAGCCGGGGGGGATGTCTTACCTGCCGTTCCACAGAGCTTTGCAGTCCCTTCATGGAAGAAAAAAAGACTTCTGGGTTTATGACTATGAATGGACAGGAGGTCTTTCGCTTTGCTGTTAAGACGGTGCCCCGGTCCATAGAAGAGGTGCTGAAAAAAGCGGAATTGTCCCCAAATGACGTAAAATATTTTATTCTTCATCAGGCAAACGAAAGGATCATTGCATCTGTGGCAAAGAGAATGAAGCAGGATACCGCTAAATTTCCCATGAACCTGGCTCAATATGGGAATACATCAGGAGCCAGTATACCGGTGCTGCTGGATGAGATAAACAGAAAAGGGCTCCTGAAGCCGGGGGATAAGCTGGTAATATCAGGATTTGGGGCAGGACTTACATGGGGGGCGACACTGGTCGTCTGGTAAAGAGTATAAGCGCGGGCGGCTGTACCGCTTTTGGCTTGTATATAAATTAAATAAAAATGTCAGATATGAAGGAGAACATGATCATGTTAGAAAAAATGAAAGAAATTATCGCACAGCAGCTGAACGCAGAAGCAGAGGATATCACAGAAGCTACGTCCTTTAAGGATGATCTGGGGGCAGATTCCCTGGATTTGTTTGAACTGGTCATGTCCTTGGAAGAGGAATACGGCGTGGAGATTCCTTCAGAGGACCTGGAAAGCCTTACTACTGTGGGTGCGGTTATGGAATATTTAAAAGCGAAAGGCGTGGATGCATAAAGCCTGCAAAAGCTTTGAACAGGAAAGAAAACAGGGAAGGGACAGATGGTCATGAAGACGAGAGTTACAGAGCTTTTAGGGATAGAACATCCGGTCATCCAGGGCGGTATGGCCTGGGTGGCCGAACATAATCTGGCGGCCGGCGTATCGGAGGCAGGCGGCCTGGGTCTGATCGGTGCGGCCAGCGCCCCCGCGGAATGGGTACAGGGAGAGATCCGCAAAGCCAAGGAACTGACAAAAAAGCCCTTTGGCGTAAATATCATGCTGCTCAGTCCTCACGCGGATGCCGTGGCGCGGATAATCGTGGAAGAGGGAGTCAAGGTGGTCACCACCGGCGCCGGAAATCCTGAGAAATACCTGGAGATGTGGAAGGAAGCCGGAGTGAAGGTAATACCCGTTGTGGCATCTGTGGCGCTGGCAAAGAGGATGGAGCGCTGCGGCGTCGATGCCGTGGTGGCAGAGGGATGTGAATCCGGGGGCCATATCGGCGAGCTGACGACCATGGCGCTTGTTCCTCAGATTGCGGACGCGGTTTCGGTCCCTGTCATTGGCGCCGGCGGCGCAGGTGACGGCAGAGGGATGGCGGCCATGTTTATGCTGGGCGCGGAGGCGGTGCAGATCGGCACACGCTTCGTAGTGTCTCACGAATCCATCGTCCATGACAATTACAAAAAGAAGATTCTTTCTTCCAAAGATATCGACAGTGTGGTAACAGGAAGAAGCACAGGACATCCGGTCCGTGCGATCCGCAACAAAATGACCAGAGAGTACATAAAGCTGGAGAACAGCGGCGCGACCTTTGAAGAGCTGGAATATTTGACCCTGGGAGGGCTGAGAAAAGCCGTCATGGACGGGGATGTTTCGGAAGGAAGCGTAATGGCAGGCCAGATTGCGGGGCTGATTCACAAAGAACAGTCGTGCCGGGAAATTATAGAGGAGCTGATGACACAGACAGAGGCTCTGTTCAGGAGATGTAATACATGGGTAGGATAGCATATGTGTTCCCCGGACAGGGCGCCCAGAAAGCCGGAATGGGCAGGGATTTCTATGAGAACAGTCCGGCTGCGGCGAATGTGTTTGAACGGGCAGGAGACATCCTCTCCCTGGATATGAAGGCGCTTTGCTTTGAACAGAATGAAAGACTGGATATCACAGAGTACACACAGGCGGCCATGGTGACGACGAGCCTGTCCATGCTGGCGGCAATGAAGGACCGCGGCTTGCGGGAGCCGGATGTGACGGCGGGTTTAAGTCTCGGAGAATATTGTGCCATGGCGGCGGCGGGTGTCATGAGCGGTGAGGATGCCATCAAGACTGTGCGCCGGAGGGGAATCCTCATGCAGGAGGCAGTGCCCGCAGGGCAGGGAGCCATGGCGGCGGTTCTGTCCATGAAAGCGGAAGATATCGAACATATTCTGGAGAATATGGAAGAGGTGCAGATCGCCAATTATAACTGTCCCGGGCAGACCGTGATCTCCGGGAAGGCAGAAGCGGTGGATAGGGCGTGCGCCGCTTTACAGGAGGCCGGTGCGAGACGGACGGTAAAACTGAACGTCAGCGGGCCTTTTCATTCGTCACTTCTCAGGGAAGCCGGTGAAAAGCTTTATGAAGCGCTGGCGCCGGTGAAGCTTATGGAACATGAGATTCCCTACGTATCCAATGTAACGGCAGAATATGTGACTGGAACAGATAGCGTAAAGGATTATCTGAAAAGGCAGGTATTCTCACCGGTGAAATGGCAGCAGAGTGTAGAAACTATGCTCTCGTCTGGAGTTGATACATTTGTGGAAATAGGGCCGGGAAAGACACTTAGTTCTTTCATTAAAAAGATAAGCCGGGATGCGGTGGTCTATAATGTGGAGATCTGGGAGGATCTTGACACGTTGGAAGCAGTGCTTGGGAGGAATTGAAATGCCAGAAAGGAAAGTTGCAGTAGTGACCGGAGCATCCAGAGGTATCGGGAGAGAAATCGCCCTGGCCCTCGCAGGAGCCGGTGCGTCTGTCATTATAAATTATAATGGTTCTGCCGGGAAGGCGGAAGAAACGGCAGGGGAGATCCGAGAGACCGGAGGATGCGCCGAGGCGATGCGCTGTAACGTAGCTGACTTTGAAGCCGCGGGTGCATTCCTTGGTGAAGTGATAAAAAAGTACAGCAGAATCGATATTCTGGTGAATAATGCCGGTATCACCAGAGACGGCCTGCTCATGAAGATGAGCGAGGAGGATTTTGACGCGGTGCTGGATATAAATCTTAAAGGCACCTTCAATTGTATCCGCCACGTATCCCGGCAGATGCTGAAACAGAGAAACGGGCGGATCATCAATATTTCTTCTGTTTCCGGCGTTTTGGGAAATCCGGGCCAGGCCAATTACTGCGCGTCCAAAGCGGGAGTCATTGGTCTGACCAAAGCTGTGGCCAGAGAGCTGGCGACTAGAGGGATTACGGTGAATGCGGTGGCCCCCGGTTTTGTGGACACGGAGATGACAAGAGTGTTGTCTGAAGAAGTCAGAAAAAAGGCAGAGGCTCAGATTCCGCTGGGTCATTTTGGAACCCCTGCGGATATCGCAGACGCTGTAGCATTTTTGGCGTCCGACCGGGCGGGATATATCACGGGCCAGGTACTCCGGGTAGACGGCGGCATGGCTATGTAGATCAGAGAAACACAGGCAGGAAAGGAGAACCCATGAGCAGGAGAGTAGTAGTGACCGGGCTGGGCGCCGTCACTCCCATCGGGAATACCGCGGAGGAATTCTGGAAGAACATCAAAGAAAATAAAGTGGGAATCGGGGAGATCACCAGATTTGATACCACAGACTATAAAGTGAAGCTGGCGGCAGAAGTCAAAGGCTTTGTAGGGAAAGAGCACATGGACTTCAAGGCGGCGAAGCGTATGGAGCTTTTCAGCCAGTACGCGGTGGCAGCCACAGGAGAGGCTCTTAAGGATGCAGAAATCCATATGGATAAGGAAGACCCATATCGTCTGGGTGTCAGCATCGGCTCAGGGATTGGCAGCCTTCAGGCCATGGAACGGGAGCACACAAGGCTTCTTGAAAAAGGACCTGGGAGGATCAGCCCGCTGATGGTACCGCTCATGATATGCAATATGGCGGCCGGAAATGTGGGAATCCAGTTTGGCCTTAAAGGAAAGAACATCAATGTGGTGACGGCCTGCGCCACTGGCACTCATTCCATTGGGGAAGCCTACCGTTCCATTCAGTATGGGGAAGCGGACATAATGGCTGCGGGAGGGAGCGAGAGCTCCATCACGCCTCTGGGAATCGCCGGCTTTGCGGCCCTCACGGCCCTCAGTACCGCAGAGGACCCTTACAGAGCTTCTATTCCCTTTGATAAAGAGCGGGGAGGCTTTGTCATGGGAGAAGGGGCCGGAGTGGTGATTCTGGAAGAGCTTGGTCACGCCCTTTCCAGAAATGCTCATATCTATGCCGAAGTGGCAGGATATGGATCCACCTGCGACGCCTATCATATCACCTCCCCGGCGGAAGACGGTGCCGGCGCGGCCAGGGCAATGGAGGAAGCGATGAAAGACGGAGGGGTCTCTCCTGACCAGATAAGCTATATCAATGCCCACGGCACCGGAACCCACCATAATGACCTGTTTGAGACAAGGGCCATAAAGCTGGCCATGGGAAAGGCGGCGGCTGCAGTGAAGATAAACTCCACCAAATCCATGACAGGCCATCTCCTGGGAGCAGCTGGAGGCGTAGAATTTATCACATGTGTGAAGTCCATCGAGGAGAGATATATCCATCCCACGGTAGGGTTTAAAGTACCGGATGAGGACTGCGATCTGGACTATACCATCGGAAACGGGATTCATATGGACGTGGAATATGCCATGAGTAATTCTCTGGGTTTTGGCGGTCACAATGCCACCGTCCTGGTAAAAAAATACAGGGACTAAAAATGAGTGCCGGGACAGGAGGAAATAGTATGGAATTCGGACAGATAATAAAATTAATAGAAACGGTGTCGGCGTCCAGCCTGACCAGCTTTAATCTGGAGGAAGGCGGAACAAAGATTTCACTTACTGCCGGAAGAAACTGCACGGAGGACAGGAAGACGCAAGTCTTTTCCGACAGTCAGGCTTCCGGAGCTCTCATTCAGGAGAGACCGCGGCCGGATGAAGGGTTTCAGTCCGATCAGATTGTGAAATCCCCGTTGGTCGGTATTTTTTATGCCGCGCCGTCTGAGGATGCGGAGCCTTTCGTAAAAGCAGGGGATACGGTGAAAAAAGGCCAGGTATTGGGTATCATAGAGGCCATGAAGCTTATGAATGAGATTGAATGCGAATATGACGGAGTCGTGGAAGCGGTGCTGATCGAAAATGAGCAGGTGGTGGAATATGGGCAGCCGTTGTTCCGCATCCGCTGATTTGGACAATACAAGTTTGGGATTATGAAGGGGAAGGACATCGGAGGACAGGGGAAAGGAGCACAGGAAATGTTAGGTATAAAAGAAATTGAGGCGATCATTCCTCACAGACATCCTTTTTTGCTGGTGGACTGTATTGAGGAGCTGGAGCCGGGAGTCAGGGCGTCAGGCTATAAATGCGTGACCTATCACGAGGATTTTTTTAAAGGACATTTTCCACAGGAACCGGTGATGCCGGGAGTCCTGATCGTCGAGGCTCTTGCACAGGTAGGGGCCGTGGCGATATTGAGCCTGGAAGAAAATAAAGGCAAGGTGGCGTATTTCGGAGCCATTAATAACGCCAGATTTAAAAAAAAGGTGCAGCCTGGAGATAAGCTGAAGCTGGAATGCGAGCTGATTAAAAGAAAAGGCCCCCTGGGTGTCGGAAAAGCTACGGCAACGGTGGACGGACAGGCAGCGGTGACGGCTGAGCTGACCTTTATGGTGGGCTGACATAAGCGGGCCTGAAATGGAGGAGCGGCATGTTTAACAAGGTTTTGATTGCCAATAGAGGGGAAATCGCGGTGCGGATCATCCGGGCCTGCCGGGAGATAGGAATCCATACGGTAGCGATATATTCAGAGGCCGACAGCGAGGCGCTCCATACTTTGCTGGCGGATGAGGCCATCTGCATCGGCCCGGCCAATTCGTCGGAAAGCTATCTGAATATGGAGAGGATCCTGTCGGCTGCCGTATCTCTGGGAGCCGATGCCATCCATCCCGGCTTCGGCTTTTTGTCCGAAAACGCCCGGTTTGCAGAGCTGTGCGCGCTTTGCGGCATTAAATTTATAGGTCCGGACAGCCAGGTCATAGCCAGGATGGGAAACAAGTCTGAGGCGAGGAATACCATGATCGCCGCGGGAGTGCCGGTGGTGCCGGGAGGCAGAGAACCGGTATGGGACGCGGAGACGGGGCTCCGGATGGCGGCAGAGATCGGTTATCCGATTATGATAAAGGCAGCGTCCGGCGGTGGCGGAAAAGGAATGAGGGTCGTAGAGCGGGAGGAGGAATTTGAGACGAATTTCCTGAACGCTCAAAGAGAATCCGTAAAAGGGTTTTCAGATAATACGATGTATCTGGAGAGATATGTGGAGAATCCGAGACATATTGAATTTCAGATATTGGCTGATGAACACGGTCACGTGGTCCATCTGGGCGAGCGTGACTGCTCCGTGCAGAGGAACCACCAGAAGCTGATCGAGGAATCACCGTCGGCCGCCATATCGGAAGAGCTCAGGAAAGAAATGGGAAAAACGGCGGTAAGAGCGGCAAAAGCGGCCGGATATGTGAATGCCGGCACCATCGAATTTCTGCTGGACCGCGAGGGCCATTACTATTTTATAGAGATGAATACCCGGATACAGGTGGAGCATCCGGTGACAGAGGCAGTTACGGGATTGGATTTGGTCAAAGAGCAGATTCGGATCGCCGCGGGAGAGCCATTGTCTGTCCGCCAGGAAGATATTCACCTGACGGGCTGTTCCATTGAATGCAGGATCAACGCCCGGATGGCGGGGAGGATCAAGAATATCCTGGTGCCGGGAGGAAACGGCATCCGGGTGGATACGGCGGTATACAACGGATATTTAATTCCGCCCAACTATGACGCCATGCTGCTGAAGCTCATTGTCCATGACAGAGACCGAAGAGATGCAGTCAGAAAAATGCAGTGCGCGCTGGGTGAACTTGTAATAGAAGGGGTGGATACAAATCTGGAGAATCAGTATGAAATATTCACCCACCCTGTTTATGAAGCCGGTCCTGTAGACACCGGTTTTATGGAGACCTATTTTAAATAAGAGGCAGAGAATATGCGGAAACATTTATTTAAGAGGACACCGTCCAATACTTATATTAAAATTGAAATGCCGGAGAAAAAAGGAACGGCGCAGCCGGAAGTGCCCAAGGGCATGTGGCGTAAATGCAATAAATGCGGCGCTCCTATTTATACGGAAGATGTCATTGAAGGCAATTATATTTGTCCCAAATGTAAAGGATATTTCCGCGTACACGCCTACCGCCGGATCGATATGCTGGCAGATGAAGGAAGCTTTGAAGAGTGGGATAAAGGGTTTCCGGTGAAGAATCCCCTGCAGCTTCCCGGCTATCCCAGAAAGGTGGCGGAGCTTCAGGAAAAGACTGGACTTGATGAGGCGGTCATTACGGGAAAAATGACCATGGGAGGTCATGGAACGGCAGTGGGCGTTATGGACGGCCGGTTTATTATGGGGAGCATGGGCCATAACGTGGGTGAAAAAATCACTAGGCTGGTGGAGCGCGCTACAGAAGAAAGGCTTCCGGTAATCTTGTTTTGCTGCTCCGGCGGAGCCAGGATGCAGGAAGGAATCGTGTCGCTGATGCAGATGGCTAAGACCTCTGCCGCGCTGAAAAGGCACAGCGACGCAGGGCTTCTCTACATTTCGGTACTGACAGAGCCCACCATGGGAGGCGTGACCGCCAGCTTTGCCATGCTGGGAGATATCATTCTGGCAGAGCCGGGAGCGCTGGTGGGTTTTGCCGGCCCCCGGGTGATCGAGCAGACCATAGGACAAAAGCTTCCGGAAGGATTTCAGCGTTCAGAGTTTCTGGAGGACCATGGATTTGTGGATGCTATCATGAAAAGAGAGGAATCCAGAGAAATGCTCACCAGGATTCTCATGCTCCATGAAGATAATAAATGCGGTGCAAAAGACCAAAATAAAAAAGAAGATCTGACGCCGGCAGGCAGGGCGGCGGCTGATCGGAACTCCGGAAGACAGCAGGGTCTGCCTGCCTGGGAAAAAGTAAAACTATCCAGAAAACCGGGACGCCTCACCGGGATTGATTATATTGAAGGCATATTTGAAGATTTCATCGAATTTCATGGAGACCGGTACTGCCATGACGATAAGGCTGTTGTGGGAGGGATCGCGAAATTCCATGGACGTCCGGTGACAGTGATCGCACAGCAAAAGGGCAGAAATACCAAAGAGAATATTGAACGGAATTTTTCCATGCCTTCGCCGGACGGCTACCGGAAAGCCCTCCGGTTGATGAAACAGGCGGAGAAATTCGGCCGGCCCGTTTTCTGCTTTGTGGACACGCCGGGAGCATTCTGTGGATTGGAAGCAGAGGAACGGGGGCAGGGCGAAGCCATTGCCCGGAATTTATTTGAAATGTCCGGACTGAAGGTGCCGGTTCTTTCGGTAGTGATCGGAGAAGGAGGAAGCGGAGGCGCTCTGGGCCTTGCGGTGGCCGACGAGGTATGGATGATGGAAAATGCTATTTATTCTATCCTCTCTCCGGAAGGTTTCGCTTCAATTCTGTGGAAAGACAGCAAAAGGGCGAATGAAGCGGCCGGCATTATGAAGATCACAGCGGCCGATCTTATGGAGCTTGGAATCATTGAGCGTATTATTCCGGAGGAGGAGCCGGCCGGCCGGGCAAACAGCGGAATTATCTGCTCAGTACTGGAAAACGGATTTGAAGAGTTCCTGAACAGGTACGGTTCCATGAGCGGGGAAGAACTCATGGTCCACCGTTATGAGCGTTTCCGGGCCATGTAAACCTGGGAATGCTGCCGGGAGTCCGGACAATGGAGGGAAGGTATATGAAAAGAGAGCCATTGGTTATTGGAGATCTTACCGCGGAAATCCCGCTGGTACAGGGAGGCATGGGAGTCGGAATCAGTCTGTCTGGGCTGGCAGGTGCCGTGGCGAAGGAAGGCGGGATCGGCGTCATCTCCACGGCACAGATCGGGTTCCGGGATCCGGAATTTGACGAGGCTCCCATTGAGACAAATCTAAGGTGTATCGGTGAGGAAATTAATAAGGCCAGGGAAATAGCGCCGGGAGGAATCATCGGCTGCAATATCATGGTGGCCACAAAACGGTATGAGGATTACGTGCGTGCGGCGGTAAAAGCCGGATCTGATATCATTATTTCCGGGGCAGGACTTCCGTCAAAGCTTCCGGAGCTGGTGCGCGGTTTTCGTACGAAGATCGCTCCGATTGTTTCATCTGTCAAAGCGGCGGTCGTCATTTGCAAGCTGTGGGACCGGCATTATCAGACAGCGCCGGACATGGTGGTCATAGAAGGGCCAAAAGCCGGGGGCCATCTTGGATTTCGAGAGCAAGAGCTGTCCCATATCGAGGAACTGGACTATGACGGAGAAATTCGGAAGATCACCGAAGTGGTCAGACAATGCGGAATGAAGTATGGAAAAAAGATTCCGGTTGTCGTGGCCGGAGGTATATACGACAGGATGGACGTAGAACACTGTATGAATGACCTGGGAGCCGACGGCGTACAAGTGGGAACCCGGTTTGTGACCACCAGGGAATGTGACGCGCCGGCCGCTTATAAGCAGGCCTATATAGACGCGAAAAAGGAAGATATCGTCATTACAAAAAGCCCGGTAGGCATGCCGGGAAGGGCGATTTTGAATAAGTTTCTCCGAGAGGTGAAGGAAAGGCGGAAGCCGGCGTCCAGGTGCCATCAATGCCTGGAGAAGTGTGATCCAAAGGAGATGCCTTACTGCATCACGGACGCCCTGCTGAACGCGGCCAGAGGAAAGATTCAGGACGCCCTGCTGTTCTGCGGAGCCAATGCTTTCCGAGCCGAGAGGATCGAGACTGTCCGGGAAGTGATCGCGGATCTAATGTGACGGAAAGAGCGGTGAAATGTGCTCTCAAAATGTCAGGGTTTCCATAGGATATGGTATCTGCTATAATAAAAGGGATACGTAATTTTGGGAACGACATATGACAGGAGGATAAAACAGCAGTGAAATTAGTTATCCGGGATTTGAAGAAATCGTTTGACAATAAGGAGGTTCTGTGCGGGGCCAGTTTTTCCTTTGAAAAGGGAAAGATCTATGGATTGCTGGGAAGGAACGGAGCAGGCAAGACGACACTTTTTAACTGTATCAATGAAGATATGGAAATTGACGGCGGAGAGTTTTTTCTGGAGGATGAGGACGGCGCGGCGCGGAAGCCTGCGGCGGAAGATATCGGGTATGTACTGTCCACGCCGGTCGTGCCTGAGTTTCTGACCGGAAGAGAGTTTCTTAAGTTTTTTCTGGATATTAACCGGAAACGGATCCAGGAAGTGAAATCAGAGGATGAGTATTTTGATTTCATGGATATTGATCCAGAGGACAGAGACAGGCTGCTAAAGGATTATTCCCACGGCATGAAGAATAAGATGCAGCTTCTGGTCAATCTGATCGCAGACCCGGCTGTGCTTTTGCTGGATGAGCCCCTCACCTCTTTTGACGTGGTGGTGGCGGAGGAGATGAAGCAGCTGCTCCGGCAGATCAAAAAGGATCATATCATTATTTTTTCCACACATATAATGGAGCTTGCTCTGGATCTGTGTGACGAGATCGCGGTTCTGAACGGCGGCGTACTGGAGCCGGTCACAAAAGAAAACCTTTCCGACCGTGACTTTAAGGATAAGATCATACAGGCTCTTAAGGGGGAAGAAAATGATTAGTACCTTTAAGACGGGATTCCGTCTCAGAAATACCTATAAGGCGAACAGTGTGATCTATTCTCTGAAGCAGATCCCTATTATAAAAAAGCTGCTGCCTGACCGGCTGTACGCGAGCCCGGGGCTGAAGACATTTGCCGATATTGCAGCTGTTCTGTGGGAGCTTCTGTCGGTATTTCTGGGGAAATTTCTGTACCTTTTGTTTATGGTTTCTCTGATGTCCGGACTCATGAAGACAGAAACGGGAGCCGGGTTCTCTCACATTCTGCTGTTTTTGAGCTTCATCGGGGCTTTCATGAATACGAATCTTTTCAACCCCACAAAGGATAAGTATTATGGGATCGCCCTCATGAACATGGACGCCCGGGAATATGTGGTATCCAACTATCTGTATTTCCTTATCAAAATGATAGTGGGATTTATGCCGTTTATGATTTGGTTCGGGACAAAGGCCGGGGTATCTCTGCCGCTTTGTATTTTATATCCATTCTTTATCGTGGGCTTCAAGCTGGTGATCAGCGCCTGTGTGCTGCGGGATTATGAGAAGCATGGAAAAGCAAGGAACGAAAACAACCTGCCGGCGGTGGCTTGGATTACTGTGGCCCTTTTGCTGGCGGCCGCGTACGGTCCGCCGATTTGGGGATACGCGCTTGATGAAAGGATCGTCTGGGCGGCAGGACTCTCAGGAATCGTACTGGGAGCCGCGTGCCTCGTCTATGTCCTCCGGTTCCGGAAATACAGCGCCATGTGCCGGAAGATGCTGGGCAGATCGTCCGTCATATTTAATACAGCGGAAAACAAAAGAGAGATCATGCAGGGGAGCTATCAGAAGAAAATCGATATAACGGCAGAAGCGGAGAGTGGAAAATCCGGTTTCGCCTATTTCCATGATCTTTTTATGAAAAGGCACAGAAAGATATTGATCCGGTCTTCGAAAAGAACGGCCGCCATCCTGCTCCTCCTTTGGGGGATGACTGCTGCGGCATGCTTGATAAAGCCCGAGTTAGGTATTCAGGTAAACGGGCTGATGCTGACTATTCTTCCATATTTTATGTTTGTGATGTATTTGACTAACCGGGGAAAGGTGGTTTCCCAGGCCATGTTCATGAACTGTGACCACAGTATGCTGACATACCGGTTTTACCGGCAGCCCCATGTGATCCTGAGCCTGTTCAGGGAACGGCTTAAATCAGTAATCTGGCTGAATCTTCCGCCTACGCTGGTCCTGGCCGCTGGGCTGCCGCTCTTACTGTATCTGACGGGCGGTACAGATCAATACATGAACTATGCCATATTGTTTGTGTCCATCCTTTTTATGAGCGTATTTTTCTCTGTTCATAATCTGGTGCTCTATTATCTATTGCAGCCCTATAATGTGGAGATCGAGATGAAAAGTATGCTCTACAGCATTGCGGACGGCGTTACTTATCTGGTCTGCTATGTGCTGGTGGGAAAGAGAATCCCGGTCCTCCTGTTTGGCGTTTTGGTGATTGTTTTCTGCGCGGTGTATATTGTGCTGGCGCTTATTCTGGTCTACCGGTATGCGCCAAAGACCTTCCGGCTTCGGAGATGACAGGGCAGGCGGAGAGGCAAAAACCGCATTTCATGCAGAAACGGACGGAATGATTTCCGTCCGTTTTTCATATGGTGGTGGAAAAGAAGATGATTCAGGAGAAGACAGAGCATGTTAAATTATTTATGGGGAGCCATGCTGATTCTCGGCATCGTATGGGGAGTCCTTTTGGGAAGACCGGCGGAGCTGACTGACGGGATTCTTACGGGGGCAAAGGACGCGGTCTCCCTCTGCATTACCATGGCGGGGGTAATGGCCTTCTGGACCGGCATGATGGAAGTGGCCAAGGAAGCGGGGATCATAGAGAAGATCACCAGGCTCTTAAAGCCGTTTGTGGGCTTCATGTTCCCTGATATCCCGCCCGGACACAAGGCCAGGGACGAGATTTCTACAAATATCGTGGCAAATGTCATGGGGCTTGGATGGGCGGCCACCCCCGCCGGCCTGAAAGCCATGGAAAGCCTGGAGGAGCTGGAGGAAGAACGGAGAAACGGCGCTGCTTTCGGAAGTGACGGCGGCAATGAGCGAGGACGGACAGAAAAGAGACTCCGCGGGCGGAGAAAAGCGGTGCCCAGAGGAACGGCCAGCACGGAAATGTGCACATTCCTCATTCTGAATATTTCCTCCCTTCAGCTGATACCCATAAACATGATCGCTTACCGGGCGCAGTATGGCGCTGTGAATCCCACTGCCATCGTGGCTCCTGCAATTTTGGCCACATTGGTAAGCACCGCCGCCGGCGTGGCCTTCGCAAAGATTGCGGGAAGAAGGAAAAAGTAGATATACCTTTACATCTGATTTAAAATCACCTACAATTATGAGGAAGAATAAAAATGGGTCTGGTAGACCATATGAGGAGAAAAGATGAAGAAGATACAAAAGAAGAAGGCGTGGATACGGGCTGCTGCTGCAGGGATGGCAGTGATGCTTCTGGGGCTTTCGGGCTGCGGAACGGCTCCGAAGGAAAGTAAGCAGAGCAAGGACAGCCCTGTGGCGATTACTGTGTGGCATTATTATAACGGGGTGCAGCAGACGGCATTTGATAACCTGGTGGAAGAATTCAACCGCACAGTCGGACAGGAAAAAGGAATTCATGTGGAGGGGCACAGCCAGGGAGATGTGAACCAGCTGGAGACTAACGTGCTGGCAGCGCTTAATAAAGAGGTGGGAAGCGGCGACGCGCCCAACATTTTTTCGTCTTATGCGGATACGGCTTATGCCGTCCAGAAGATGGGCTGCCTGGCGGATATCTCTAAGTATATGGACGAGGATGAGTTTGACAGCTATGTGGATTCTTACATAGAAGAAGGTCGGATCGGCTCCGGGGAAGAGCTTTATATCTTTCCAGTGGCGAAGTCCAGTGAAGTTTTTATGCTGAACAAGGAGGACTGGGAGAAGTTCGCAGAAGCTACCGGAGCGGATATGTCTCAGCTATCTACCATCGAGGGCGTGACCAAAACGGCGGAGGATTATTACAACTGGACGGACAGCCTGACGCCGGATGTGCCTAATGACGGACATGCTTTTTATGGAAGAGACGCTATGGCGAATTACTTCATTGTAGGTTCCATGCAGCTGGGAACGGAGATCTTCCAGGTGAAGGATGGCAAGGTGACTTATAATGCAGACCGGGATGTAATGAAAAAAATCTGGGATAATTATTATGTTCCCTTTGTAAAGGGGTATTTCAGTGCCTATGGACGATTCCGTTCGGACGATGTGAAGATCGGGGAGATCATTTCTTTTACGGGATCCATCACGTCTGCTACCTATTTCCCCGATACGGTGGAGCTGGAAAATGGAGAAACATATCCTATTGATTACATCGTGATGCCGGCGCCTCAGTTTGAAGGCGGTGAGCCGTATGCGGTACAGCAGGGTGCGGGCATGGTAGTGACCAAGTCAGACGAAGCCAAGGAAAAGGCTTCAGTGGAATTTCTGAAATGGTTTACCGAGGAACAGAACAGCTATGACTTCGGCTGCAGCAGCGGTTATATGCCGGTCAAGAAGGATGCCTACGATAAAGAGAAGCTGGACGATACAATCCGTGAGCATAATATCGATGTGTCGGATAAAACATATGATTCTCTGATGATCGGTTTTGATACTGTGTCTGAAAATAAGATGTATACCAATAAAGCATTTGACGGCGGAAGCGCCGCAAGAAAGGTACTGGAATACAATCTGTCAGATAAAGCTGCTGCGGACAGGGAGCAAGTGAAAGCGGAGCTGGAAGCGGGGAAAACTCTGGAAGAAGCGGCCGCTCCATTTATCACAGAGGAAGCCTTTGACGCCTGGTATGAGTCACTGAAGGCCGGACTTGACGCGGCGGCGGAGGAACCGGCGCAGTGAGATGCTGAATGACGGGTTTTTTGTGAGTGGTCAAAAACGGTGAAAGTGATGAAAAAACGTACAATTTACAGACTGTTTATCATACCGCTTCTTGTAATCCTGCTGGTACAGGCGGTGGTCTCCCTCGGGACAGTGATTTTCGGGGGAACGACTTCCCTTCTGGACCAGTATCTGGTGAGCATTCAGGACAGGACGGTGGAGAACAGACAGATCCTGCTGGAGAACAATATGATCCAGCAGTGGTCTAATGTGAGCGAAGAAATGGAAACGATTGAAAACGGGCTTGGAGAGATTCTCAGCAGCAGGGGTGCGTCCATTTCCGAGTTTCTGAACAGCAGTGAAATGAAGGAAGAGCTTCTGCACAAGATGCTTTCCTCCTGTCTTTATATGCTGCGTAAAAATTCTGTGACAGGTACTTTCATTATCCTGGCCAATGGGCGGGACAGTTTGAGCGCCCAGGAATGCCAGGGTGTTTACTTTCACGACGCGGATCCCATGACAAATCCCGGAGATTATTCGGATGTTTTGATGAAACGGGGAAGCTCCCGCTTTTCCCACGAATTGAATGTGCCGCTTGACAGCTACTGGACGACAGATTTCGCTTTCGGAGCCGCCGGGGAAAAAGAGGCGGACAGTTTTTTTTATGAACCCTTCATGGAGGCAGAGGAGAATCCTCAGCTGGGGTATAAAAATCTTTGTTATTGGAGCCGCCCTTTCTATCTGGAGGGAGACTGGAAGAACGGAGGATCTGAGGTCATTACTTATTCTGTTCCGCTGATCCATGATGACGGCACTGTGTACGGCATCATGGGGATCGATATTTCTACGAAATACCTGCAGGATCTGATGCCGTATTCAGAACTGAGCCAGTACAGCAGCTACCTGCTGGCGGAACGGACAGAGGACGGTTCTTATATTCCTCTGGTCTCCACCGGGACTATCGTATCCCTGGGAGATGAAAAGCCAGAGAGTATCAGCCTGGAGGAGACCAAATATGACGGACTGTATGCGATTGGGTCCGATGATGAAAAGCTGTATGCTTCCGCGCGGGAAATGCATCTTTACAATACCAATGCTCCGTTTTCCGAGAGAGTATGGGTCCTGGCCGGCGTCATGGAAGAATCCGGACTGTTCGGAATCGGCAGCGCTGTACTTAGGAACCTGTCCATGGCGATTCTTCTTTCTCTGGTGTTCGGGTTTGTGGGAACGGTCCTCATCGTGGGTTTTGTGACGAAGCCCATCCGCAGCTTGGCGGAATGTATAAGGGGGAGCTCTGAACACCAGCTAAAGAGCTTTAAAGAGAGCAATATCGTCGAGGTAGATGAATTGTATGAGGTGGTCTCTGACCTGACAGAAAAGCAGAGAGAGGCAGAATACCGCCTGATGGAAGAAAAGGAACGGTATCTGATCGCTTTAAAGAGCAGCACGGATCTTCTGTTTTCCTATGATATCCGTCAGGATACCATAGACGTATCGAATTTTGCCATGGAGAAAAAAAGCGGCCAGGCCGAATTCCACCTGGAAAACCTGAAAGAGAGGCTGAACAGCGGCTGGATATACAGGGAGGATCTGGAGAAATTTCTGCAGATATTGGAAAATCCGGATGATTCGGTATTTCTGGTGTTCCGGGGCCGGTTCTTTGAGCAGGATGTGGACTATGAGTGGATGGAGTTAAACGGAAAGGTCATCAGTGATGCAAATGGAGAAAAGACAAAGATCATCGGCAGCCTGAAGAACATCCACGAACAGAAGGTGCGTGAGCTGATGCGCCTGGAATCCGCCCGACGCGACCGCGTGACCGGCCTTTACGAGCGAAGCGTCGGTGAGGATATCATACAGCTGGAATTCGAGAAAGGAAAGACAGGATGCCTTGTGCTCCTGGATTTTGATCATTTCCGAGAGCTGAATGAGCGCTATGGTATGGTCTTTGGGAATGCAGTCCTGGAAGAGACCGGACGCCAGATTCTTCTGATGAAGAAAGAAGTTCAGAAACGGGATGAGATGGACAAGAAGCGCATTACGGCTCTCCGCATGGGCGGAGATGAGATTCTCATATGGTTCTCTGAAATAAGGCCGGAAACTGCACAGGTATTTCTCAAAGAGCTTGCTTCCCGGATAGATGAAATATATGATGGCAGACGTTTCCCTTTAAGTTTTTCTGCCGGAATCAGCAAAAGAAAGGAAGGAGAAGAATTTAAGGACTGTCTGTATGAAGCCGGGCGGGCGCTGGCCGCAGTAAAAGCAGGTGTCCGGAGAGGCATGGCTATATTTGATGAGCTGAGTGCAGATGAAATAAAGGAGGAGCGCCGGGAGATCAATGAGATTGCAGCCCTTCCCTATTCAGATGCCAGGAATATGGTTTCTCTTGTTTTTACCTTTTTTGACAAGGGAGGAGATATTTCCAATATTCTCCCGGTCCTGTTGGTGAAGCTGGGACACTTTTATGGTGCGTCGGATATTGTGCTGACTCTGGTGGATATGGATTTTTGCACATCCTATGTGAAATATCAATGGCATGACGTGCAGGGCGACCGGCAGAGCACGGGAGTCCGCCGGTTCAGCAGGCAGGAATTTGAAGCTCTGACAGGCTTCCTTTCCGGCGGGAGCAGAGAGTTTGGTGAAGAAAATGTCCTGAGCAGGGAGGAATGCCGCTTCTTCGGCCTGGCATCCGGGAAAAACGGTATCTGCGTCCCGATGTATGACAGCGGAAATTATATCGGCGCGATGGCGTATGTGTGCCGGGAAATCCAGCCTCTTTGGGCAGAAAAAGACAGAAATGATCTCCAGGAGATCACGAAAATCATAGAGACCAATATCAACCGGGAGCGGTACGATATGGCGAGCAGAGCAAAAAGTGATTTCCTGTCCCGCATGTCTCATGAGATCCGTACTCCCATGAACGCGATCATAGGCATGACGGACATTGCCCGCCATGAGGTGAAGCAGCCGGAACGCTTGGAGGAATGTCTCGATAAGATTGACCGTTCTTCCAAGTTTTTGCTGAGCCTGATCAACGATATTCTGGATATGTCAAAGATTGAGAGCGGAAAAATGAAGCTGGATATCAGGGCCTTTGACATGGAGGAGCTTTTGGAGAGCGTGGCCGGCCTTATCGAACCGCAGGCGGAGACCAAAAGGATTCAGTTTGTGCGCCGCGTGAGCCTGACGCACAAATGGCTGATGGGAGATTCTCTTCATTTAAGCCAGGTTCTTGTGAACCTTCTGGGGAATGCGGTGAAGTTCACTCCGGAGGGAGGAACTGTAACTCTGACAGTAGAACAGGAAGAAGATCGGGGAAACAGTACGGGCATCCGTTTTTCTGTTAAGGATACTGGAATCGGCATTGAACGGGAAAATTTCAAGCGGATATTTAACGCTTTTGAGCAGGCGGGAGATGATACCACGAAAGAATATGGCGGAACCGGGCTGGGACTTGCCATCAGCAGCAGCCTGATTCGGATGATGGGAGGGAATATCAGCCTGAACAGCCGTCCGGGGGAAGGGAGCAATTTCTATTTCAAGATATGTCTGAAGACTGGGCAGGAAGAAGCCAGAGATCCGGAGAAAGAGAATATAGACAATGTGAGCTGCGAAGGAAAGCGCTTGCTTTTGGTAGAAGACAATGAACTGAACATGGAGATTGCCAAGGTGCTGCTGGAAATGAACGGGTTCCTGGTGGAAACTGCCGAAAATGGGAAAATAGCTGTTGAGCGGTTTTCAGGACATGATGAGGGTTATTATGATGCGGTCCTCATGGACATCCGTATGCCGGTCATGGACGGGCTGGAAGCGGCAAGAGTCATACGGCGTCTGGAACGGCCGGATGCCGGTACGGTGCCCATTATCGCCATGACGGCCAATGCCTTCGACGAGGACATGAAAAAGTCCATTGAAAGCGGGATGAACGGTCATCTGGCCAAGCCGATCGACATTGATGAGCTGATAAGGACACTGAAAAAAGTTATGAAATAAAGGCTTTGCATTTTATCATGGATTTTGATATGCTAATTATAAATGGAGCTGGCGGTTTCGATAGAAACTGTCGGCTTCCGCTGGTCATGCCAGGAATTGATAATGAGGAGAAAAATAAGGAGGAGAGTCATGAGTTTTGAATTGCTTAAGTATACGGCGCCTGATTTTACCCAGAGGATGTTCACGGAAGCCCCGGATGCGAAATGGGAGCCCGCGCCTAAGGATATGGTGGCGCCCGTAACGTACCATTCCACTACCATTTTTCCGGAGTATTTCAAGGTGAACGGAAATTGGCTTCTGGCAGAAGAGAGCAGGATGGATTGCGTGGCGGTATACGAGAATGGAAAGATTTATGTCCGGGAGTTCAGAAACCTGAAGCAGGGCGATCTTGTCTTTGTGGGCAGGACAGAGAACTGTGAGGACGGCATATATGTATATACCAACGGTTTTAATGAAAGGGGCAGCAGCCTGGACGATTCTTTCGCGTTCCGCCTCGGCCGTTCCAGAGAGACTGCGTTTTCCAAGGACTATGACCATTTATATGAGCTTTTGGAATATGAGAGGGAGCATGGAAATATTCTGTGGGTGATGGGGCCGGCTTGCGCTTTTGACGCGGATTCCAGAGCGGCTTTCTCCAAACTGGTCATGGGCGGATATGTCCACGGCCTTCTTGCGGGCAATGCCCTGGCGACTCATGATCTCGAGGGCGCCTATCTGAAAACAGCCCTGGGACAGGATATTTATACTCAGGAGAGCCGGCCTATGGGACACTACAATCATCTGGACACCATAAACCGGGTAAAATATTATGGTTCGATCCCCAAATTCATTGAAGGAGAAAACATTCAGGACGGCATTATATACAGCTGTGTGAAAAAGGATGTGCCGTTTGTTCTGGTGGGTTCCATTCGTGACGACGGTCCTCTCCCAGAGGTTTATGCGAATGTATATGACGGACAGAATGCCATGCGGGATTGTGTGCGTAAGGCGACGACGGTAATCTGTATGGCCACCACCCTGCATTCCATCGCCGTGGGGAACATGACACCGTCCTTCCGGGTGCTGCCCGACGGTACGGTGCGCCAGGTGTATTTCTACTGTGTGGACATTGCTGAGTTTGCGGTAAATAAACTGGCAGACAGAGGAAGTCTGTCTGCCAAGGGAATTGTGACTAATGTACAGGATTTTGTGGTCAATGTGAGCAAAGGCGTGAAATTCTGATTTCATCGTCTGATCAGGAATCCAGTTCTGTGCGAATACTTCCAAAGGAATTCTCCGCCCTGCTCTTATATTTTCCCAGAGCCAGGGAGACACAGAGGATGGCGGCGGCAAAGGCGAGTTCTATGCCGAAAGCCTGCCAGATCGGACGAAGGGAAGCTCTGTCCAGCGAGGTCAGGCTGTAGATGCCTGTGACTGCTTTTGAATACCAGTATACCGGAGTGAATCTTGAAAAGGCTTGAATGCTCTGACTCAGAAATTCCAGCGGGACAAAAGCTCCGCCCAGGAAGCTCAGGGCGAGGCCCAAGAAATTGGCGAAAGCGTTTTGGGTATTGGGGTTTTTGATAAAATGGCTGACCAGCATGGAAATCGCCAGGGAGGTCACGGAAAAGAGGAAGCTGTTTAAGAGCATCAGTCCTATAAGCCGCCAGTCTGTGCCGGCCAGTCTGCCGGCGGACAGGATGATTCCCATGACGCTCAAGAGGAGCCATACGAAAAGACTGACTACGCCGCAGTAAAGGAACTGTCCGAAATTTTTGGCCCGGACGGTGGTGGGGGCGCATAAGTTTCTCATCTGAAGTTCGGGCCGCTTGAAGGACAGGGTCACGGAGCTCACACAGAGAAGAATCAGTACCAGGAGGATGTAGCTCTGTACCCTGTTGTAAGCGTAATAAGCGTCATCCATCGGCTGTCCGGTAGAGAAACGCATTGTCTCCACCGAGGTCTCCAGGGAAAGCGACTCCAGGGCTTTGGAGACCAGGACCTCGTCGTCCATCTGGGAGCCGGTCTTTTGATAGGTGTTAATAAAGCTCCAGTATTGATTCACCAGATTATCCAGATAATAGCTGTCACCCGTGCCGGGAACGGCAGCCATTTCCAGTGAAATCGGCGTTTCGGTAGCGAGGGAGGCATCAAAGCCTTCCGGGATGATCAGGATATATTCGGTAGCATGATAAAACATGGCGTCCTGAAGGACGTCTTTTTTATCGTCCAAAATCACTTCTGTGCCATGATTGGAAAGGAAACCTCTGAGACCTTCGGTGAATGCCGTTTCTTTATCGCGGTTGATGACAGTGAACTCCGGTTTGGTCTCAGAGAAGTCCGGTGTGATCTTTGTGGACATAAAAGCAGAAATGACTACGAAGATTCCCATGAAAATGATCAGGTAAATCAGTATCTGCCCTTTATGCCGTTTCATGATCAGCAAACATGCTTTAAATACTTTCATAACGCTGCCTCCTCAAGAAAAACGCGGTGATGGTGAACATGGTGAAGGTCATGGCGGCCAGGATCCCCAGGTTCAGGAAATATTTACTGAGATTGTCATAATAGTACAGACAATAGAAGGAATCCGCGATGCGGGCTGCGGGGTTCAGCCAGGACAGTACGGGAAGAGTCCGGGCGATCGTGTAATTGATGCCGGAGACCATCAGGCCGGCGCCGTAGCTGCAGATCATTGTGATGGTGATGATGAGCGCCACTTTTATGTTTTCTTTGAACTTTGTCACCGCGGATATGAGTGCGCCGAAAGCGATGCCCAAAAGGCTTCCAAGACCGCAGGTGAGAATCACCATCCATAAATTGGATCCGAAATCCACTCCTAGAACCAATACGATATAGGCGACCAGCATCATCAGACAGAGAACGTGGACGACGAAGGAAGCTAATAAATCATAGACTACCATTGGAAGCCGTTTAGCCGGGGATAAAGTCCGCCTGGCGCCCAGCGGGGACAGGTTGGCCTGCAGATAAGACACACTTTCATGCCCCTGAAAAGCGCCGTACATGCAGACCATGGCGAGCAGGGCATAAAAATAGTTGATTGTCTGGGAAGGAGGGTTCTGAGTCAAGGAGATTTCCTTGGTGAAGGATTCCCTGTTAAAAAGTTCTGAAATTTCAGAGACCGCGCCCGGATTTTCTGCGAGGATACTGGTGATCGCGTGCTTTGTCTGGCTGTACTGGTCTAAAAAGCTTTTGATGATGGTCTGGTTGAGTCCGCTGCCGGACACGGTGAGATTCGGGGCAGCGTTTTCTAAAGTAATATAGCCGTCAATATCCTGGTTTTCCAGGGCCTTTCCAGCGTCCTCCGCCGACGGATATATGGTTGCTTCGAAAAGCTTATCATCTCCATCCGCGGATAGAGAACCCAGCGCAGAGCGAAAGGCGGTATCCTCTCCGTATTCCTGGTTATCCACGATTCCGATCGGAATCACAGTCAGAAGGTCCGCCTCGTCGAGGGCGGAAAAAGCGAAGTAAAACAGGGTGGCCATCATTATGGGGAAGATCCAGGTCCATATGAGGGTACTCCAGTTCCGGAGCGCGGCCCGGATCCGTTTTCCAAAAATATTGATAAACATGAGAACCTCCTTCTTTAATCCCGCAGCTGTTTTCCGGTTATTTCCAGAAATACATCATTCAGCGTGGGCGGTTCGGAATAGATCAGTCCGAATTTCAGATTGTTCTGCCGCAGCAGGTCCAGAACCTCGATGATGGCGTGGCCGCCGGTTTTGCACTCGGCGGACAGATGGCTGTCGGAATATTCCGCCTTTATCACGTCTTCCAGAGAGCGGATCTGATCCAGGACCCGGAGAGGCAGGCTGTAGATTTCTACGGTCAGCTTTTCACCGGTGTTGATCATGGCGGTCAGTTCCTCCTTTGTTCCGGTAGCGATTTGCCGTCCTTTATCCATGATCATGATCCTGGAACAGAGCTGTTCCACTTCTTCCATGTAGTGAGAGGTATAAACGATGGTAGCGCCGCCGGCATTGAGTGCTTTTATGCCCTCCAATATGCTGTTCCTGCTCTGGGGGTCTACGGCTACGGTCGGCTCATCCAAAAAGATCAGCCGGGGCTTATGGGCGATGCCGCAGGCGATGTTCAGACGCCGGATAAGGCCGCCAGATAGTTTTTTGGGAAGAAATTTCCGGTATTCCTTAAGGCCGGCAAATTCAATGGCTTCTTCCACAAGGGGCCTGCGTTTGCTTTTTTCGGGAACATAAAGGCCGCAGAAATAGTCGATGTTTTCATAGACGGTCAGTTCGTTGAATACGGCTACGTTCTGGGGGACGATTCCGATTTTCCTTTTGCTCTCATAGTTGGTTGGAGACATGGGCTCTTGGAACAGGGAGATTTCACCTTTATCGTATTTCAGCAGAGAAAGCATACAGTTGATGGCGGTGGTTTTGCCGCTTCCATTGGGTCCGAGCAGGCCGAAGATTTCTCCGTCCCGGACTTCCAGATTAAAATGATCCAGGGCCACCAGGCTGCCATATCGTTTTACCAGATTTTTAACTTTTATCATAATGAATGTCCTTTCTGAATTCCTTGATCTCAGCTTTATTATAGAAAACGAAAACCGGAAAAGACAGTGAGCTCTGTCATGGTTTGCTTATGACAAATGTCACATTACAGCCGTTTACAAATGTTTCAGAACAGGGTATGATGTTTCTGGAGGGGAAAGACATGATATTGACAGGTGTGGGCGTGAATACGGCAGCTATAATTATCGGAGCGCTGGCAGGTATTCTGCTGCGAAAAAGGATTTCATCGGAACTAGGCGATTTTCTGGGTCAGGGACTGGGGATCTGTGTGATCTACGTGGGAATAAAAGGCTCTCTGGCAGGAGAAAATACCATGATCACCATATTGTCCATAGTGATCGGAGGGGTATTGGGGCATTATCTTGACTTTGACAGACATATGGAAAATCTGGGTGTTTATGCACAGAAAAAGCTGAGACAGGGCGACGGGAGCAGCCGTTTTGCCGAGGGATTTGTGAGCTATTCCCTGCTGGTGTGCATAGGGGCAATGGCGATTGTCGGTTCCATGCAGAGTGGAATGAACAATAACCATGAGATTTTGTTTTCCAAAGCCCTGATCGACGGGGTAATGGCTGTGGTGATGGCAGCAGCTTTGGGAATCGGAGTCGGATTCGCGGCCATACCGGTCTTTCTGTATGAGGGGGTTATCACGCTGGCATCCAGCTTTGTCGCGGTGTATTTGACGGAAACTGTTATAAACGAGATGGCCTGCGCGGGCAGCCTGCTGATCATTATGTTGGGGCTGAATATGATGAAGATGACTAAGATAAAGGTAGCCAATTTCCTGCTGACGCCTTTTATACCGATTATTCTCTGCCGGCTGTGGCCTAGGTGACAGGCAGAGGAAGAAGGAGGGGAATGTGCGGAAGCTGATTGATAAACTGATTTTGTTTGCAGTGTCTTTTCTGCTTTTGATATTCAGAAAAACGAATACGGGTGCGGTGGCAGGATTCCTGACTGCCGTGATCATATCATCTTTGAACAGCTATTTTCGCGGAAAGAAAGCCGGCGCGGGAGGTCTGATCTACAGTCTTCTCTGTATCTGGAGGCCG
Organism: Lientehia hominis; assembly: GCF_021044755.1. GTDB lineage: Bacteria > Bacillota > Clostridia > Lachnospirales > Lachnospiraceae > Lientehia > Lientehia hominis. The sequence goes on along the minus strand of NZ_JAJNOR010000009.1, from coordinate 61,229 downwards.
GGGCTCCTTACATTTCTGGCGCCGGTTGTCTATGACTGCGCGGGACAGAAGGAATGGTATTTCCGATTTCCCTGGATCCTTTCCCTGGTGGTTTTTGTGGGGGAACGAGATTTGACGGGACTTTTGTCGGTCACCGCTTTCTGTGCCCTCGCATTCCTTCTGGAGGTACGGACAGAGTCTTTTGAGACAGCCGTGGAAGCATATTACGATATGCAGGACACCACGAGAGAGAAAGCGCTCCATCTTGAAAAAAAGAATGTGGAGCTCATGGAGAAACAGGACTATGAGGTACGTCTCGCTACGCTGGACGAACGGAACCGGATCGCCAGAGAGATCCATGATAATGTGGGGCACCTGCTGACCAGGTCGCTTTTGCAGGTGAGCGCCCTTTTGGTGGTCCATAAGCAGGAAGAAGAATTGAAGGAACAGCTGGAGCAGGTAAAGAATACCTTGTCGGACGCTATGGATAGCGTGAGGAGCAGCGTACATGATCTCCATGAGGGGGCGATGGATCTCCGCCTTCAGTTGGAGAGGCTGATCGGGGAGTATCAGTTTTGTCCGGTGAAGCTTACTTATAAGGCGGGCGAGCTTCCAAGGGAATTGAAATACTGTTTTGTTTCCATTGTCAAGGAGGGCCTTTCTAATATAGCCAGGCACAGCGAGGCCACCCAGGCTGAGGTGACGGTTGTAGAGCATCCCGCGCTGTACCAGCTGATCATCCGGGACAACGGCGTGCAGAAAGACGGAGACGGACAGGAGCCCTTGGATGGAAGAGGAGGAATCGGGCTGCAGAATATCCGCGACCGTGTGGAAGCTTTTGGCGGGGTATTCCGGGTAGAAAGAGACAATGGCTTCCGGCTGTTCATTTCCGTACCGATACAGCAGGAAGCGCGGAAGGAGAGGCCGGAGCAGGAGACAGGGCGGAAAGGATGGTAAAGAGCAGATGAACATTATAATCGTAGACGATGATCAGCTGGTCTGCATGTCATTGAAGACAATCCTGCAGGCGGACGGGGAAATACAGGTGTCAGCCACCGGAGGAAGCGGACCGGAGGCAGTGGAGCTGTATGAGCGGCACCGGCCGGATATACTGCTGATGGATATCCAAATGGGAGGAGGAAACGGGCTGGATGCGGGGGAAGAGATTCTGAGCCGGTATCCTGATGCCAGAATACTGTTCCTCACCACCTTCTCTGATGATGAATATATAGTAAAAGCACTCCGCATCGGCGCGAAGGGATATTTGATCAAACAGGACATTGCCTCCATTGCCCCAGCCCTTGAAGCGGTCATGTCGGGCCAGAGTGTGTTCGGCAGCGAGATCGTGACCAGGCTTCCGGAGCTGATGAAAAGGAAGCAGAATGTGGATCTGTCTGCTTATGCCATAGGAGAACGGGAATTAGAAGTCATACGGCTGGTCGCCAGAGGGCTGAGCAATAAAGAGATTGCCGATGAGATGTATCTGAGCGAAGGGACTGTCCGAAACTATCTGAGTACGATCCTGGATAAGCTGGAGCTGAGGGACAGGACACAGCTGGCTGTTTTTTATCTCATGGGAAAATCCGGTATCCTGGATAAATAAGTGGAATCGGGCATGGATACACCGGAAGGTGGGGAAAGAGTCTGCAATGGCAGGCTCTTTTCTCATTTTACAATGGAATCGGATACGGATGTTCACAGAACTTTCACACAATGGTTTCATAATAGGCACAATTTTTTTTTACGATGGTAAAAGATTAATGTCTAAAGGAGGAGCAGCTTTGATTGAGGTAAAAAATCTGGTGAAGAAATATGGCGGCCATTTGGCGGTGGACAATTTGAACTTCACGGTTGAGAAGGGCCAGATTTATGGTTTTCTTGGGCCAAACGGCGCAGGCAAATCGACGACGATGAATATCATCACCGGTTATATCGCGTCCACGGAAGGGACTGTGACAGTAGATGGGCATGATATACTGGAAGAACCGGAGGCGGCAAAAAAATGTATCGGTTATCTGCCGGAACAGCCGCCGCTGTATTTCGATATGACGGTGGCGGAGTATCTGAATTTTGCGGCAGAACTAAAGCAAGTGGAGAAACCTAAGAGAAAAGAGATGATACAGGAGGTCATGGAGATGACTGGTATCACAGATGTGGGCGGCCGTGTCATCAAGAACCTTTCCAAAGGATACCGTCAGAGAGTCGGCCTTGCCCAGGCGCTGATTGGGTTTCCGGAGATTCTGATCCTGGATGAGCCGACGGTGGGGCTGGATCCGAAACAGATGATCGAGATACGGGAGCTCATCAAATCACTCAGCAAGAACCATACCGTTATTCTGAGCTCTCATATCCTGTCTGAGGTCAGCGCGGTCTGCGATTATATCATGATCATATCCAAAGGAAAGCTGGTAGCCAGCGATACCCCCGAGAATTTGAGCAAAGAGATGGCAGGAGCACAGAAGCTGTCTCTTTTAGTAAAGGGAAGTCCCCAGGAGGTGGAGAGTGCCGTCGGGAACATCCACCAGGTATCTTCCTTCTGCTGTGAAGAATCGGAACAGGAAGGAGTACTTAAAGTATCATTGGAAGCAGAACCGGAGGCTGACGTCAGGGAAGAGATATTTTTTGCTATGGCTGACAGAAAGCTGCCAATTCTTGAGCTGATGACGACCAGCATGAGCCTGGAGGACGTGTTCCTGGAGCTGACAGAGGGCGGCGAGGAACCTGAGGGGGAAGAAAAAGGCCGAAGAAAATCGATGTTTGGAACCAGGCTTAAAAAAACTCCCGAAGAAGAATTAGAAGAGGAGGAGGAAAACCATGCTGGCAATTTATAAAAGAGAGGTCAAGTCTTACCTCACTTCCATGCTGGGCTATGTGTTCATAGCCCTGAACCTGCTTTTGGTGGGTATCTATTTTACATTTTATAATCTGCAGTACGGGTATCCGTATCTGGATTACACGCTGTCCGGAGTCAGCTTTGTATTTCTCGTCACGACGCCTATTCTGACCATGAAGGTGATGGCAGAGGAACGCCGGCAGAAAACGGACCAGCTTCTTCTGACTTCCCCGGTCAGTCCGGGGAAGATCGTATTGGGTAAATACCTGGCTCTGGTCACGATTTTCCTGATTCCCATGGTGATTATCGGATGCTATCCTCTGGTCCTGTCGTCTTTTGGTTCAGTTCCCCTGAAAACGGATTATACAGCGCTTCTCGGGTATTTTCTGGCAGGTTGTGCCTATCTGGCTCTGGGCCTTTTTCTGTCTTCGACTACAGAAAGCCCTGTGCTCGCGGCAGTTCTTACCTTTGGAGCCTGCTTTTTGTGCTATATGGCGAATTCCTTGGGAAGTTTTATATCAGGGACCTCGTTTGCCACATATATCGCGCTGATCGTGGCGGCGGTGCTCGTCTGCCTGCTGGTATACGCTATGACAAAGAGCTCTGTGATCTCGGGAGGCTTGTTTTTACTTGCTGTTATCCTTCTGACCGTGTGCTATTTTGCAAAATCCTCCTGGCTTGCCGGAGGAATTCAGAAAATCATCGGGATATTTGATTTCGGTTCTCCTTTCAGCAAGTTTCTGAATGGGATATTGGATTTGAGGTCCGTGTTGTATTTTATATCGGTGATCGCTGTGTGTGGCTGTCTTTCTGTACAGTCTATCCAGAAGCGCCGGTGGAGTTAGGAGGGAGCCAAAATGAAAAGACCGAATATAAAATGGAACAAGAAAAATATCAAGCATGGCTCCTATAGTCTTGTATGGGCGGCGGCAGTCATCGCCATCATTATCATCCTCAATCTGATCGTGGCGGAGCTTCCGTCCAAATTCACCAGTAAGGATATGACGGCCAATCAGTATTATACGCTGTCCGATCAGTCAAAGGATATGCTGAAGGGTGTGTCCAAAGATGTGACGATCTACAAGCTGACAGACGACGGCTCCACGGATAATATGGTGGAGAACCTGCTGGAGCAGTACAAAAGCTATTCCGGCCATATTAAGGTCGTGGAGAAGGATTTGGTGAAATATCCTACCTTTGCCGGGAATTATACATCTGATACTCTGAAAGCCGGCAGCCTCATCGTCGAATGCGGAGAAAAGAGCCGGGTGATCTCTTCTTCCGATTTATATGAGACTTCTTATGACTCTTCCACGTATCAGGCATATACCTCCGGATTTGATGGAGAAGGACAGATCACCAGCGCCGTCGCATATGTGACCTCAGAAGAGATTCCAAAGATCTATGTACTGGAAGGGCACAGTGAAGGAGAACTGAGCACAGAATTGACCGGACAGATTGAAAAGGAGAATATTGATGTAGAATCCTTAAGCCTCGTCTCCCGCACCTCGATTCCTGAGGATGCCGCCGCACTTTTGATCAATTCCCCGCAGAAGGATTTTTCTGATGAAGAAACTGCCATGATCCTCGACTACTTAAAGCAAGGCGGCAAGGCCTTCATTACCAGCACCTATACCGGAGAGGTTCTCCCCAATTTCAATTCCATTCTGGAATATTATGGGGTGGCCCCCATGGACAGCATGGTAGGAGAAGGAGATTCCAATTACTATCATCCTCAGAGTTCTTTTTATCTGCTTCCGGGCATCCAGAGCAGTACGCTGACTTCTTCTTTGACCTCCGCCAACCGCAGAGTGTTCACGTTTATTTCTCAGGGAATTGAAACATTGGATTCCAAAAGAGAAACGGTGGATATCACAAGTCTGCTGAAGACCTCTGATTCTGCTTACGCCAAAATAGACGCGGTCAACATGACGACGACAGAGAAGGAAAAAGGAGATATTGACGGTCCTTTTGACCTGGGCGTATTGATCACAGAGAAACTGTCCGGTTCCGAAGAATCGTCGGAGGGATCGACAGAGGATTCGGAAGACGGTTCGACCGATGAGCCGGACGGAGAAGGTACAGGAACGGAAGGTACGGGAGAGGAGACGAAGATCGTCTATTTCGGTTCCGGGTATCTTCTGGAGGAACAGATGGACAACATTGTTTCAGGGGGAAATTACGAACTGGTCATGAATTGTCTGAGCAGCCTTGTGGACCACGAGACTACAGTGGCTATTCCTGCAAAAAGCCTGGAAACGGAGTACCTGACCATGACAGCTGCAAACGTCAACTGGTGGAGCATCATCATGGTGGCAGTGCTTCCCATCGCGTCAGTGGCCTCCGGCGGCGTCATCTGGTATAGGAGGAGAAAACGATGAAAGGGAAAAAACTGATTATCGTACTGATACTTCTGGTCATATGTATTGGGGCTTACTTTGTGGTAAGGCGTCTGGATCTGAATAAAACGGACAGTGGAGAAGAAGAGAAGGTTTACGTCAATCAGATGGAAGCAGACGTTATTACGGGCTTTTCGTATGTGTGCGGAGAGGACACACTCGCTTTTTCCAAGGACGGAGACACGTGGCGCTATGACGGAAACCATGAGCTTTCCATGAACCAGACCTCGATGGCCTCTATGGCAGCTGCGCTGGCAGAAATTCAGGCGGTGCAGGTACTGGAAGATCATGAGGAGCTTTCGGAATATGGACTGGATACGCCGTCCAACACGATTTCCATCACAACAAAGGAGGGAACAAGAGAGCTCATCATCGGAAACGAAAATGAGGCAGCCGACGGATATTATGCTATGATAAATGGTGAAGACAAGGTCTATTTGATCTCATCTTCTCTGCCGTCCAAGTTTTCTGCCGCTCTGGATACATTGGAGGAAACGGAGGCGGAAGACGAAAAAAATTAAATTTGCTTTCCATAGCTGACAGCTTTCTCCACATCAGCCATTTTGTTTTCGGTTGAACCGAGGCAAAAGCGGCATACTAAAAATGATGATACGTTGTGAACGAACGTATCATCATTACGTGTAGAAAGGAGATCGGCTATGGAATGTACTTGTAATGGAAAGCCTCATAAGGAAGGCTTCAGGCAGGAATGTACCTGCGTGCTGGCCATGGGAACCGTTCCGAAGCAGCCTTTTGGCGAAATATATGAGCCTAAGGAAGCATTGAAACAGGGAACGATGTTCCGAAATCTTGACCTGCCTTTTTTTAAGGGAGGTGAGATTCTTGGGAGGTAGATGTGAAGCATTGGAACAGATAAACGAAGTCAGCTTTATGCTGAGTGATCTATCCCTTTATCTGGATACCCATCCAACGGATAAGGAAGCTCTTGGATGGTTTGGTAAGTACAGCGCGGAGAGGAAAAACCTTCTGAAAAAATTTGAAGAAAATTATAATCCTCTGACCATCGACTGTGTATGCACAGAGCATCCGGAAAAAGAACCGCATTTTACCTGGGTAGACGGACCTCTTCCCTGGGACTGTCAGGAAGGAGGAAGAGCTCATGTGGAATTATGAAAAACGTCTTCAGTTTCCCGTTAAGATCACAAAAACCTGTCCCAAATCCGCACAGCTGATCATCAGTCAGTTCGGAGGACCGGATGGGGAATTGGCGGCTTCTATGAGATATCTTTCCCAAAGATATACGATGCCATGCAAAAAGACGGCAGGACTTTTGACTGATATCGGTACAGAAGAGCTGGCGCATATGGAAATGATATGTGCGATCATCTACCAGCTCACAAAAGATATGAAGCCTGAAGATGCGAAGACAGCAGGATTTGACGCATATTATATCGATCATACCTCCGGACTTTGGCCGCAGGCGGCAGGCGGTATACCTTTCAATGCATGCGAATTTCAGTCAAAAGGTGATGCGATCACTGACTTATTTGAAGATCTGGCGGCAGAACAGAAGGCCAGGACAACGTATGATAATATTCTGAGGATCATCGATGATCCAGAGATCAGAGAACCCATTAAATTCCTAAGAGCAAGGGAGATTGTCCATTTCCAGCGTTTCGGAGAGGCATTGGAGCAGATTAAAGACAGTCTGGATTCAAAGAACTATTACTATTTTAATCCGGAATTCGATAAGCAGATGATGCAGGCGAAGCAATAAACATCAGTGATACAAATAAAACGGTATCAGAGATTTCTCTGATACCGTTTTATTATTACGCGCTGTCTGTTCCTGATGTTATATCCTGAAATCACGCAGGCTTCTTCCGTGTCATGAAAATTCCAACGATTGCTCCAATAAGGATAATCGGTGCCAACCTGACAAACAGCCATTCAAATGAATGAAAAGCTACTCCTAAAACGGCGGTTTCGGGGTCATTATAATCCCAGCCCAGGTAAGGACTATTTAATATTATCAAGACCGTAGAAATTGTAACTATTATCATACACAATGAGATAAATAGCCAATGAAGTAGTTTTCTTCTCGCAGTTTTCCTTTGAGCAAATTGTAAGTTTATAATTTCCAGTTTTTCGGAAATCGCTTTTAAGTCATCAACTTTTGACTCGGCAACCGTTTCCCCAAGCAAAGTGCTTACGGGTGTTTCAAGCACTTTCGATATGGAGATTAACATATCAGAATCAGGAACTGACAACCCCTGCTCCCATTTAGAGATTGTTTGCCGCACCACATTCAGCTTGACAGCAAGTTCTTCTTGAGAAAGTCCTTTTGATTTTCTGATTGCTTTCATGTTTTCGTTCAGCATTAAGGATAACCTCTTTTCTTTCAGATGTTGCCGCTATTATATGAGGAACTGCCCGTTGCTGCAAGCAACGCACATTAACATTCAAGATTTATAGAGATTATTATACGATTATTCGATATCGCTTGCAAACAAAAACAGTTCTATTTAACCTTACTGCTGTCCTGATTTGCGGATTTATCTTTAAACATGGAATAGCGTCGGTTTATTGACAAGAGAAAAAACGTTCTTTATAATGGAGTAAGGTATACTTTACGAAACCTTTCCAAATAAACTTGTCTTTGCAATCAAAAACGCTTTGCGGATATCGGATTCTTTTCTGGAATCAGGGATATGGCGCACATCCATAACGGTGTGGCAGGCAGTAAACCGGCAGAACAATTCCGGACTTGCCTATGGGCGGGGGAAGAAGAGTTAGAGGTTGGATTATATGAAAAATAGAGTTAAAGTTCTTCGGGAAGCCAGGGGGCTTACTCAGGAACAGCTGGGAAAGCTGGCAGGAGTCTCCAGACAGGCAGTCAATGCGGTTGAGACAGGGAAATTTGAACCATCAATCTGGCTGGCTTATGACATTGCTCAGGTATTTGGATGTTCCATTGAAGAAATTTTTTTGTTCCATGAGAGTGAAAGGAAATCCAGGGCGGAAAAGAGCAGGAGGGATAAAGATGTCGGTACGGCAGCTTCTGGTGCAGGACGCCGGCATTTTACGAAAACAATGTAGAGAGGCCGCGGAGGCCGACGACCGAATACAGAACTGGCTTTATTGTCATCGACTATGACGGAGGCGGAATGAAGTTTGGTATTTAAGCCGCCTTGCACAACCGGGATATTTAATGATAAAATAGTATCATGTTGCAGAAAATCACAATGGGGGAGGGGCCCATATGGGGCATGAGGACAGGGGAAAAGCACATCTTCAAAAAGTACCGGTGATTTATTCGGAGCCGGACAGAGGATTGACCGATGGGCAGGTAAAGGACAGGAAACAGGCCGGCCTGCAAAATCTTCCGGTGGAAGCGCCCTCTAAAACCACAGGACAGATCATAGTGGGAAATGTGTTTACATTCTTTAATCTGATATTCGCGGTCCTGGCGGTCTGTCTGATTTTGGTGAGGCGCTATAAACAGATGCTGTTTTTGATCGCGGTCGTGGTCAACGCAGTCATCGGCATCATTCAGCAGCTGCGTTCCAAACGGGTGGTAGATCAGCTTTCGCTTCTTTCTGCCTCCAGATTCCATGTGATCAGAGACGGGAAGGAAAGAGAGCTTGCATCCGAAGAATTGGTGCGGGATGACGTGGTGGTATTTAAGGCAGGCTGCCAGATACCGGCGGATGCGGCGGTACTGGACGGGGAAGTCAGGGTCAGCGAAGCACTGATAACCGGGGAAGCGGACGCCGTTTATAAACAGAAGCGATCGGCGCTTAAATCCGGCAGTTTTGTTCTTTCCGGAAAGTGCCGGGCGAGACTGACTCATGTGGGTGAGGATTCCTATGTTTCACGGCTGACGATGGAAGCGAAGAAGAAGGGATTCGGAAAAAAGTCGGAGATGATGGACTCCCTTGACCGGATACTTCATGTCATTGCCGTACTCTTGATCCCTCTTGGACTTTTGCTGTTTTGGAAACAGCACTGGATCATGGAGCTGGATATTCCGCGGGCGGCGGTTGCGGTGATAGCGGCTTTGGTGGGTATGATACCGGAAGGGTTATATCTGCTGACCAGTGTGGCCCTTGCGCTCAGTGTGATGCGTCTCGGGAAGAACCGGACCGTGGTACACGAAATGAGCTGTATTGAGACACTTGCCAGGGTGGACGTGCTGTGTGTGGATAAGACCGGTACTATCACAGAACCCTCCATGAGGGTACATCAGGTTGTTTATCTGGATGAGGAACATTACAGCCAGGCATATGTTACGGAGATGCTGAACGCTTTTTACACGCAGATGGAAGCCGACAACGAGACGGCTATGGCCATGCGGCGATATTTTGGGAAGCAGATACCGTGGGAGGTATCCCGCAAAATTCCATTTCAATCCTCGTCAAAATGGAGCGCCGTTGCTTTTCGGGGGAAGGGCACCTTTGTGGTAGGAGCCCCGGAGGTTTTGCTGAGAGGGAATTTCCCCCAGCTCTCAAAACGTATCGGACGTCATTCCCGCCGGGGAGAACGGATCATTCTTGTGGGGGAGTATCTCGGGCAATTGGATGAAGGCCGCCCGCTGACCGGGACATTCCGCCCCGCCGCATATATCGTCATTGCCAATAATATCAGGGAAAACGCGGCGGAGACCTTTCGTTTTTTCCGGGAACAGGGAGTCATCGTCAAGGTAATATCTGGAGATAACCCGGAGGCGGTCTCTAAGGTCGCACAGCGGGCGGCCATAGCGGGCGCGGAAAATTATATTGATGCCAGGACGCTGGAGACAGAAGAATCCATAGAAAAAGCGGCAGAACGTTATACGGTATTCGGCCGGGTGACACCCGAGCAGAAACGCTCATTTATCAAAGCACTGAAGAAGGCCGGGCATACAGTGGCGATGACCGGGGACGGAGTGAATGATGTGCTCGCCCTAAAGGATGCGGACTGCGGCGTGGCCATGGCTTCCGGCAGTGACGCAGCCTGTCACGCGGCCCATCTGGTTCTGCTGGATTCGGATTTTGCCTCTATGCCGAAGGTAGTGGCGGAAGGAAGAAGAGTAATCAACAACATTGAGCGGGCGGCCGCCTTGTTTCTGGTAAAAAATATTTTTTCTTTTTTAGTGACGATTGTTCTCTTATTTGCTCCGCTCCCTTATCCCCTCACGCCGATACAGCTGACTATGATCAGCGGGTTTACCATCGGAATCCCGTCCTTCTTTCTGGCTTTGGAGCCGAATGAAGGGCTGATAAGGGGAAAATTTATATATAATGTGCTGGCTAAGGCTTTTCCCGGCGGCCTTACTAATGTGTGTGCGGTGCTTACAGTCTCCGTCGCATGTAAGATCATGGGATATCCGGTAGAGGTCATGAATACCATGGCGGGTATTACTGTGGGGTTTGTGGGTATTTTAGTGCTGGCACAGGTCTGCTGTCCCTTTGACGGAAAGAGGTTTGCCATTTGGGCGTCCATGGCTGCTGCCATGGCCCTGAATGTGGTTTTGTTTGGGAAGCTGTATTCCCTGGTCCTTTTAACGTTCTCCCAGCTTCTGGTACTGCTGGTGATAATGGGAGCATCTTATCCGTTTCTAATGCTGATGTCTCGTCTTGTTCCCACGGTGATCACCAGATGGAACGGAAGACGGCAAAAATACCCTCGGACCTTGTGATTTCCCGTAGATTGTGTATAATATAACTAATATACAAGAAGAAAAGGGAAAGGCCGTGAGATGCAGGGAGGCGGACGTCATGGACAGTTACGATACATTTAATCATATATTGGTAAAGCTGTTTAATGATATCATGGATATTGAGCAGAAAGCGATTATCACGGATACGTTTAAGGATATTACCAACAACGATATGCACGTAATTGAAGCGATTGGTATTGGTGCGCCTAAAAACATGTCGTCCATTGCCAAGCAGCTTCGTGTAACAACTGGTACGCTCACGATTTCTATGAACAGCCTGGTAAAAAAGGGATATGTGAAAAGAGAGAGAAGTGAACAGGACCGCCGGGTGGTATACATTATGCTGACAGCTAAAGGAAAGCTGGCATATCGTCATCACGAGGAATTTCACAAGAAAATGACCGAAGCCCTTGTCCGGGACATGGATCCGGAGGAGAGCAGGCTTCTTGTTCGGGCCATGACCAATCTGAAGGAATTTTTCGAAGAATATAAAGAAAAGATATGAACAGCCGTCACAGATGGAAAAATCCATTCTGCGGCGGCTGAAGTTTTTTCTGTCTGATCTGCGGGGCAAGAGGAAATCCGTTTCCATTCAGGCGGCTCATCGGAGCCTGAAAATAACAATTCCAAAAAGAACCATGTATCATATTTTTTAAAATTTGAATATGGCCGTCCCATAGGCCGGCAGAGGATACGCAAAGGAATAATCTCTGTCGTCGCATGGTTTCTTTTGTGAGGTATAAATCGTTTGCTGTTCTTTTCCGAGCAGACCATGTTCATTGTCAAGCAATAGAGTGAATTTCCCCTTTTTCGGTACACCGACCCGATATTCTGGACGGGCGACGGGGGTAAAATTGCAGATGACCAGCATGTTATTTCGGGCAGAAGGGCTTTTCCGCACAAAGCTGAAAATACTCCGTTCCGTGTCATTGCAGTTAATCCATTCGAACCCGCTCCAGTCGTAGTCCACCCCATAAAAAGCAGAATATTTTTTATACAGATGGAGCAGGTCCCGGAAATAGTCCCTGAGCTCCTGGTGGAGCGGTTCGTTCAACAAGAACCAGTCGAGCTCCCTGTCTTCGCTCCATTCTCTCAGCTGCCCGAACTCCTGCCCCATGAAAAGAAGCTTCTTTCCCGGATGTCCTATCATAAATGTATACCCGGCCTTCAGGCTGGCGAATTTATCTGGAAGTTCACCGGGCATTTTGTTCAGCATGGAGCATTTTAAATGTACCACCTCGTCATGAGAGAGCACCAGAATAAAATTTTCACTGCACGCGTAGGTCATGCCGAAGGTCATTTTGCTGTGGTTGTCCTTTCGGAAATAAGGATCAAGCTTCATATATTCCAGAAAATCATGCATCCATCCCATATTCCATTTAAACGTAAAGCCAAGACCGCCGTATTCCGGCGGCTCCGTCACCTGGGGCCATGCCGTGGATTCTTCCGCTATGATCATGCTGCCAGGATTCCGGCGTTTCATGATGCTGTTCAAATGTTTAAAGAATTCAATGGCTTCCAGGTTTTCGTGTCCGCCGTGGATATTCGGGACCCACTGCCCGTTTTGCTTACCGTAATCCAGATAAAGCATTGAGGCGACCGCGTCCACGCGCAGACCATCTACATGAAAGTTTTCTATCCAATAAAGAGCATTTGCAATCAAAAAGTTGGATACTTCATGCCTGCTGTAATCAAAAACTTTCGTGCCCCAGTCAGGATGCTCCCCTTTTCTGGGATCGGAATATTCATAGAGCGGAGCGCCGTCAAAGTTTGCCAGTCCATGGGCATCTTTCGGGAAATGGGCCGGTACCCAGTCCAGAATGACGCCAATGCCTTTTTTGTGGAGATAGTCGATGAAGTATTTGAAGTCCTCCGGTGTCCCGTAGCGGGAAGTGGGGGCATAATAACCGGTCACCTGATATCCCCAAGAGCCGTCGAAGGGATATTCTAAAAGTCCCATGATCTCCACATGGGTGTACCCCATATCCTTTATGTATTCTGCCAGCTCCCTGGCCAGCTCTCTATAAGAAAGAAAGCTTTCACCGTGCCTCCTCCAGGAGCCGAGATGAATCTCGTAAATGGAAAGAGGTCCAAGAGTGGGAAGACTGTTTTTCCGCTTTTCCATCCAGCGGCTGTCGGTCCATTTATAATCTGTACAGCCGCAGATTCGGGAGGCTGTACCGGGACGAAGCTCTGCTTGAAAGGCGTAGGGATCAGCCTTGTAGAGAAGCTCTCCTGTTTGTGTGGTAATGACATATTTGTAAAGCTCTCCCGGCTTTGCCGAATCGGTAAAAAGTTCATAGATCCCAGACGAGCCTATGGGAGTCATGATATGCTCGTCGGGGGCCCAGCCGTTGAATTCCCCGGATACGGCCACGGAAACGGCATGCGGGGCCCAGACCGCGAAATAGACGCCTTTTTTGCCGCGGCGGGTCATCGGATGTGCTCCGAGTTTTTCGTAGATATTATAATTAGTGCCTTCTCCGAACAGATAACAGTCGGTCTCTGTGATGAACCCCGTTGTGTTCCCCATAAATTTACCCCACAATTTCTAATATTTTGCTTTCACAGCCAGCCAGATGAAGACTGAGGTGATTGTTTTCAATCAACAAATTCTCACCTGTCTGCAAATCGACGGTCCGGCTTCCTTCCATGGGAAGAGAGAAAGACAGATCGGCGTCACCGTCATCGATATTGACGGCGGTGATAATATGCTCATTTTCTGATGAACGGCAGAAAGCATACTGCCGGTTGGTCAGAAACAGTTCTCTGTATGTTCCAGTACACAAGGCAGGATGGGCTTTGTGTATGCGGGCCAGCCTTGCGATGCAGTCTGTCAGCCCCGTATGGTATTCCGGGAACTGGTCCGGCGATATGGCGGGACGAAGCATGTCGTCGCAATATGGAGTACGCGCTCCATCGATTCCCCATTCCGAACCGTAGTAAATGGAGGGGATCCCAGGCAGAGTAAATAACATGGTGTAAACAGTGGTGATGTGATTCTTGTTTTTGAGTTTGCTCATAATCCGGTCCTCATCGTGATTGTCCACGAAGGTGTACAGATTGATATTCCGGTAGATACCGCCGTTTTGTTGGGACTGGCGCCGGATGGTATGAGCGATTTCGAAACAGTTATAATCATTATGACCGGAATAAAGCCCCTTGTGGAGTTCATAATTAGTCACAGAATGAAGCATGGATTCATTGGCCCAGCGGCTGTAGTCGCCGTGGATGACTTCTCCCATGAGCCAGAATTCCGGCTTCAGCCGGTCGCAGTGGGACCGAAGCGCTTTCATAAAATCAAAATCCAGGACATTGGCACAGTCCAGACGGATACCGTCGATATCAAATTCCTGTACCCAGAATGAGACTGCATCAAGGAGGTAATCCCGCACCGAGGGGTTTCTCAGATTGAGGGCGGCCAGTTCATAATGCCCTTGCCACGCTTCATAAGTGAAGGAATCTCCCAGAGGGCTGCTTTGCCAAAAGTTCACATTTTTATACCAGTCTCTGTAAGGAGAACCGTCTCGTTTTTTTTGAATGTCCCTAAAGGCAAAAAACTCTCGGCCTGTGTGGTTGAAGACGCTGTCCACTACCACACGGATGCCGGACTCATGGCACAGGCTCACAAATTTCCGGAAGTCCTCGTTGGTCCCGAGACGCCTGTCCACCAGGCGGAAATCCCGGGTATCATAGCCATGGGTGGTGGATTCAAATAGAGGGCCGATGTAGATGGCCGAAGCCCCCAATTCTTTGATATGGGGAATCCACGCATCCAGCTGTCCAAAGCGCCCCTCAGTCTGCTCTTCTCTATTTTCTTTTGGTGCGCCGGTCATCCCCAGCGGATACATGTGGTAAAAGACACTGTTGTCATACCAGGCTGACATAGTTACCTCCCGTTCTTTCTGACATGATTTCATTTTATCAATTGCAGGAAGTAAGGTCAAGATACTTTGCCTGTTTTAGCAGAAACTGATAGCGGATCTGGGCGGCTTTCAGAGTATAGCTGTAATAATCGATCAATACGGGGTCCGTCACATGATTGAAATTATCCAGGGCGTAGTCCAGGGAATCTTTGGTCCGGCGGATATCTTCCCGGAGCTCATCGGGTGATATGGAAAAAGCCGGGTTCTCCGGGGCACCTCCGGACCGGTTTTGGCGTGCTGATTGTTTTCTCATGGCAGTCACTCCTTTCATCCCCAAGTATGCCAAATTCTGGAGAAAATTATACTTGACAAATCTTTTTTTATCATGCATAATCAAAATCACCAATTCAAACCAGCCCGTTTTCAGGGCGAATATCCCAAGTAGATTAATTGAATAATGGAATGGAGGATGCCGGTGAAGTGGCTGCTATTTATAGTCTGCGGCCTGGCGGCGCTGTCGGATACTATAGAGCGCCGTATACCAAATTTCTGGCTGATGGCCTGGTTCCTGACCGGGATGCTCCTTTCTGGGACAGCATGGCCTGACTTTTGCTCCCCGGAGGCATTTCTTTGCCGAATTCCTTCTTTAGGCAGGATAGCGGCGCGGGCAGGCTCAGAAGCCGGAATTCTGTGTTATTTGTTCCGGGCTGCCGCGGTGTTTCTGATACTTCATCCCTTGTGGAAACTTCGTGTGATAGGTGCAGGAGACGTTAAACTATGCTGTATCATGGGAGCTTGGATGGGAACAGCGGCGTTTGCCGGATGTTTCTTTTGCAGCCTGATCTCAGGAGGAGCCATGGCGTTTCTGCAAATGGTTCGATACCACATCATATTTCAAAGATTTTCTTATTTTCTGGCCTGGTTCAGGCGATGTATCTCCCAAAATCAATGGATTGTTTATCTTAAACCGGAGGAAGCGGATAAAAGAAATACTATACCGTTTTCAGCCGCCCTATTGCTGGGCTATACTTTGTGGATGATGATTTCCTGACGATTCAGATAAGGAGGAGCCAGCAGCAGACAGAACGCGAAACGCTGCAAAGCAGAGAGGAGGAATAATATGGGCGGACACCGCAGGCGATTTGGAATATACGACAGAGAAGCGGAGTACGCAAGAAGACTCGGCAGTTATTTACGCAGACGCTGCGAGGATATGCTGGAGATCAAAATTTTTACCAGATTGGAGACGCTTGAAAGCTGTCTTGCGGACGAGGGGCTTGATATGGCTCTGGTGGGGCTGGAAGCGGCAGAGCTGTGTCGGAATTGCCGGGACCTATGGTTCGCCGTATTGACGGAGAAAGGAGGCGGAAATGGTTTTTCAGACGATGGAACAAATGTTCCACAGATAGACAAATACCAATCGGCAGAGCAGATCTGGAAACGGATTCTGGATTTGGAAGGAGGTCTGATCATGGAGGGAAAACGTGACCAGGCCGATGGAAATACGGTTTCCTTTTTGGGCGTCTGTTCGCCGGTACATGGCTGTGGAAAGACTTCTTTGGGACTGATTATGAGCCGGATTCTGGCAGAGCAGAAAAAAGTGCTGTTCCTTACGCTGGACGAGTTTTCAAGCCTGCCTTTTCTGGTTGGAGAGGAAAGGCAAGAGGAGGCAGAGCTGTCGGAGCTTTTTTATTATTACAGCCAAAAAGAATTGACAGGCGCCAGGATCCAGGCCGCTGCCGGCCGATGGGGACAGGCGGAATATATTTTTCCGGTCAAGATTCCGGAGGATCTGTACCAGGATAAAATGCCATTTGAAACCGGATTTTTTCTGGAGCTGGCACAACTGGGAGGGTATGAGCTGGCAGTATTGGATATGGGAGAACATGCTTATGGAAAGGAACATTTGATGAGACTATGCAGCCGGCTGTTTGTTCCGGGGCGGGAATCGCCGGCGGATGAGATGAGGATCAGCATGTTTCTGGAATGGCTCCAGGAGAGAGGAGCGGGAGAGCACGCCGTCCGGTGCCGGGTTCCGGCCGGGCCGGAAGAGATTAGGAGATATAGTCTTATAAAAGCTTTTTATGGCCAGATGGGGAGCTATGTCAGGGAGCTGCTTGACAGATATGGATACGGCCAGGGGGTGTAGGGATGAAGAGTGAATCACAGACAGAGCAGCAGCTGCGTAAACGTCTGCTGGACCGCCTGGAACGAGAGGGACAGGTGGAAGACAGCCGTCTTTTGGAGTTCATCGATGAGGAAATCGTCGCAGAGAGCAGAAGGAATAAGATTCCGCTGGATCAAAGGATTCCCCTGCGTGTTCACTTATTTAACAGTCTGAGACGTCTGGACGTACTTCAGGAGTTTCTGGAGGACGAAAGTGTTACAGAGATCATGGTGAACGGAGCAGACAGCATCTTTCTGGAACGGCAGGGAGTGTTAGTGGAAAGTGATAAAAAGTTTTCTTCCCAGGAAAAGCTGGAGGATGTCATACAGCAGATTGTATCCCGGGTCAATCGGACTGTCAATGAAGCCAATCCCGTTGTGGATGCCCGACTGGAGGACGGATCCCGGGTCAATGTCGTACTGCGGTCCGCCGCCTTGAACGGTCCGGCGGTGACGATTCGGAAATTTGGAAAGAAATGCTTCTCTTTGGACCATCTGGTGTCGGTCGGGACGATGACACAGGAGGCGGCAGACTTTTTAAAAGACAGTGTCCGGGACAGAAAGAATATATTTGTCTCAGGAGGTACGGGAAGCGGAAAAACTACGCTTTTAAACGCCTTGTCCGCTTGGATTCCCAGCGATGAGCGGATAATCACCATAGAGGATTCGGCGGAACTGCAGATTCAAAATGTGAAAAACATGGTCCGGCTGGAGGCCAGAAGAGCCAGCGGAGAAGGGGAGAAGGAAATCACCATACGGGATCTGATAAAGACGGCTTTGAGAATGCGGCCAAGCCGCATTATCGTGGGGGAGGTTCGGGATGGGGCCTGCCTGGACATGCTCCAGGCTATGAACACCGGACATGACGGATCGCTTTCCACAGGTCATGGGCGTTCTGCCAGGGATATGATGGCCAGGCTGGAGACCATGGCTATGATGGGAGGTGATCTGCCGCTTGCTGCCATACGGGAACAGATTGCTTCTGCCATCGATATCATGGTCCATCTAATGCGCAGACGTGACGGGAGCCGGGAAGTGGAGACTATTTTGGAGGTGAATGGATATGAACAGAGCAAAGGAGAATATCGTCTCAACGTCCTTTATGAACGCAGACGTCCAGAAGGGGAGCTGGTTTCCACCGGCAGTGAACTATGTGGAAAACCGGGAAAAAAGATTAAAAGGCCAAAATGGAAATTTCCCGGAATCTTGAATTGTGTAAAGGGCTTTGGACTGACCGGTATTTTCTCCTATCTGTTCTACAGAAGCAGGGTTGCTTTTTTACTCATGATGCCCCTGGCTTTTTATTTGGCAGACCGGATGGAAAAGCGCGATAAAGAAAAAAGGGAACAGAAACGGAGCAGTCAGTTCCGAGACGGCATTTTGGCTTTGTCCGCTTCATTGAGAGCCGGCCATTCCGCAGAAAATGCGTTTCGGGACGCGGTATCAGAGCTTTCTTTGCTGTATGGAAAAGAAGAAAGAATGACGAAAGAGTTTGAAAGGGTGATTGTGCGAACGGAAATGAATGTGCCTTTGGAACAGGCAGTGGAGGAGATGGCGTCTCGATGCGGGATCCAGGATATTCAAAACTTTGCGGAGGTATTTACTTCTGCCAGGCGGACAGGAGGAAAACTGGAGAAGATCATCCAGGAGGCGGTCCAGACCATAAGCGGGAGAATGGAGGTGCGTGAGGAGATTTATACAATGCTGAGAGGCAGGCAGTATGAGCAGAGGGTGATGAAAGCCGTACCTGTTCTGCTGCTCATTTATATGGACGTAACTTCTCCCGGGTTTTTTTCTATCCTGTATGATACAGGGTTTGGGAAATTGATCATGACAGGATGCTTCGTCCTTTATCTGGCCGCCTGGCTGCTGGCTGACAGGATTTCCGATATCAAAGTCTAATCATCTGCAAAAATCCTCAGAAATAAAGAGAAAGGAGTCAGAGAGTGAGGAAGATAGGCCTCTTTATTGTGGACAAATACCGTTTACTTAGAAAAAGCCGTGGAAAACCGGCAGTTCCGGCGGAACGTATCCGAAGATGCCGTCAGCTGTATCCGGCTTCCGACCCTGAAAGATGTCTCAGGGAGCAGGACGGCAGGCAGATATCACAGATTGGGCTTCTCATAATTGCTGGATTTCTCTTGTATTTGGGGGCGGCTTTGATAAAACAGCCGCCGGAGCCGGTATATGATCTCACAAGGCCAGAAGCAGGAAAGGGGCCGGCAGTTTACCAGATGGAGGTACAGGGAGGAAAGGGGGTGCGCTTGCCGGTGGAGATCACGGTGGAAGAAAAGGTCTGCACGGAACAAGAGATGGAAGGGAAGTTTAAAGAAGCTTATGAGGAGATATGCGAAACCATGCTGGGAGAGAATGACTCTTTGGAACAGGTGAAAACTGCTTTGACATTACCGGAAAAGGCGCTGAATGGTCTGATCAAGGCAGACTGGACTTCAGAGACGCGGGAGCTTTTGGATGACTGGGGGCAGATCGTGAAGACGCAGGACGAAATAGCAGAAACGGGAGAAGAGGGAAAGTACCGGCTGGCCCTCTCATACGGGGAACTGGTCAGTGAATATGATGTTTTTCTGATGGTGTATCCAATGGAGAAGACGGAGGAGGAAAGGTTTCTGGAAGGACTGAAAGCAGAGATCAGGCAGATGATGAAGTCGGCCAGAAGTGACGAGAATGTGGAACTTCCCATTGCGTATGGGGGAGAAACACTTGAATGGTACTCACAGGAAGGCAGAGAACAGAATTATGTCGTTATGTTTTTTCCCGTGGCAGCTGTGATACTTTTGATCGCGGGAAAAAAACAGAGGCAGAAAGAGAAGCTTCGTGCCAGGGAAAGAGAAATGCTTTTAGATTATCCAGAACTGGTTTCCAAATTTACGGTACTGGTGCAGGCGGGTATGACGACAAGAAATGTTTGGGAAAGGATGGTAAGGGAGTACGAAGGAAAAAAGGATAAAGGACAGAAGTCCCGCTATGCGTACGAGGAAATGAGGATTACCTGGAACCAGATGAAAAACGGGGTTTATGAAAGCGCCGCCTATGAAGAGTTTGGAAGGAGGTGCGGCCTGCATTCTTACTTGAAGTTTGGAGCTTTACTGGAGCAAAATCTGCGTCAGGGTACGACCGGATTGGCGGTAAGATTAAAGAAAGAAGCGGAGGAGGCCTTTGAGAACAGAAAAAACGTGGCCAGAAGGCTGGGAGAGGAAGCGGAAACAAAGATGATGCTTCCGATGTTCATGATGTTGTTTGTGGTATTGACCGTGATCATGGTTCCTGCATTTTTATCTTTTTAAATGGAGCGGGAAGAGAAAGGAGCTGGCAGTATGAAGAGAATCCGACAAGCGGAATATGACCCGGAACCGAGGGATTTTTGGAATGAAGAAACAGCGATCGGAGTGGTAGAGATCATATTGATCTTGGTGGTGCTGATTTCTCTGGTATTAATTTTTAAAAAACAATTGACTTCATTGGTGAAAAGTATTTTTTCTGAGGTGAATGATAAGGCGGAAAATGTATACTAAAAAACGGATAAGAAAATGGGAGAACAGAGGGTATCAAGGAAGTCTGACCGTGTTTTTTGCCCTTATCCTGACAGTCTTGACCGCCATAGTCTGTACATCACTGGAGTCGGCCCGGTATTCTGCCCTTTCTTATTTCACCGCTCAGGCGCAGGAGTCAGCCCTGGAATCTGTCTTTGCCGGATATTACCGGCCCTTATGGGAAAAGTATCATATGTTTTTTGTGGCGGATAGTCCCGGTCTTATTCCTGCGATGGAAGACTATCTTTCCTACTATGAAGAAACGGGAAATGGCGCTGTAAAAAGCAGAACGGATCTGTATGGATTCCGCTCTGAGGGATCGCAGGCCGTGGAGATCGTAACAGTGATGGATGACGGCGGAGCCCCCTTTTTTGAGGAAATCGGCGAGGACATGAAAAAGCATGGTGCTGAAAAGATGATATCTTCATTGACTGGAAAAGATAAATTGGCAGAGGAAGCAGAAACGGTTTCTTCTTACATGGAACAGCTGTCTGAATATGGAACGGCCGTCACAGAAATTGAAGAGAGCTTTGCTCTCATGGACGAGCAGGGAAGAAAATTGAAAGAACAGTATGATTCTTTATATAAGGCCATGGAACTTAAGGAATGGCCGGAAACCATGGGAAGTGAAATGACAGATAAAGCCGCATCTTGTGCGGCAGAAGCTTTGAGAATATCCGGTCGAGAATATGAAAAGATTATGACATTTACAGAACAGCTGAAAAAGGGCGTAGAGCTGGAGGAGGCCCGGCTGCTGGAAGAACAGGAAAAGGTCAGCGAGACAGCGTATGAGATTATGGAAGAGGGAATCAGGAATCTGTCAGAGTACACGGAAGAGGAAGGGAGCAGAAGAAAGGCCGCGGATTCTCTGAAAGAGCTGCTAGAAAAACAGGCCGGCGGGCTTTTGAATATCAAGCCTTGGGAAAACGGAGAGATTACAGATGCGTTTTCAGAAGCGGTGAAACAAGGAAAGGAATCCATGAAAGATCTGCCTTATGAAAAAGGACAGGACGAAAAAAGAGAGGAAAGCTCCCTTTTAAAGGCGGTGAAGGATTGGAAGGACCAGGGAGTCCTTGCACTTGTCCTGGATGATACAGGGACGGTTTCAGAGGCGTATTTAAAAGAAGGCACCTATCCTTCGGGGCTTGGCAGTTCCAAAGGGCAGTCTCCGGACGGTGCCATGGAAACGGCGATTAAGAAGGGAACAGCGGCTTTGTATATGACGGAGCATTTCGGGACCTTTAGAAAAACAGAGGAAGACACGGTGTTGTCTTACGAAATGGAATATATCATTGGTAAATATAATAATGACAAAGAGAACCTCACGGCGGCAGTGGAAAAACTGATAGGACTGAGGTCGGGGATGAACTTCATGTATCTTTTACAGGATAAAGAAAAGAGCCTGGAGGCTGAGGCCCTGGCTGCAGCGTTGGTCGGCTTTACCGGAATCTATCCGCTGATCCGGCTGACCGCGAAACTTCTGCTCGCGGCATGGGCCTTGGCAGAAGCGGTTAATGATGTAAGGAGGCTGATAAAAGGCGATGAGGTCCCGCTTCTAAAGAGCAGCTCGGACTGGAACCTGTCTTTGACCGGCGCAGAGGAAAGCCTGAAAGCAGAAGGAAAGACAATCCAGAACCGTACACAAGAGGAGAGAACCGGAGGGCAGCAGGATTTTTGGATCTATGAGAGATATCTTCAGATTTTGTTCCTGCTGGGGGAAACAGAAAGACAGGGTTTTCGCGCCATGGATTTGATGGAAGCGAATTTCAGACAGAAGGATCCCGGATTTTTTATGGAAAACTGCGTTTATCATGTATCGGTTGAGACTACATTTCAGGCAGAGGCCAGGTTTTCTCAGATTCCGTTTATGAAAAGAGACGGTGCTTCGGCCGGAAAATACAGATTCCGGAAACTGGCGGCATACGGATATCAAAACCCGCGGTCTGCCGGGGAAAAATAAATTGAAATAAAGCAGGAAACAGAAATCTGCCGCGAAAGGAGGTGGAGACAGGTGCCCTTTTCCTTAAGGCATATCATCCAACAAGTAATCAGGAACTCTCATTTTCAAACTCTAGCTTTCGCTCCCAATAATTTGCCCCTGAGAGCGGAGCTCCAAAAACCTCTCCAAGTACAATGTAAGCCAAGTCAAAAACCAAGAAAACAGAATATAGAATTAAACAAATGTCTGCGGAAGAGGGCATCTGCCTCCGCCTCACAAAAAAGCTTTATGGGAAGTCTGACGGTGGAAGCGTCTTTTGCGATGAGTCTTTTTTTGCTGACCATATGTCTGCTGTTTTACTTTTTTCACCTGATGGAGTTTCAGATAGAGCTGCAGTTTGCTATGGAGGAGACGGTGAGAGCAGAAGCAATCAGTCAAACGAGTTCTTTTCTGGAAAAGGGAAGCTTTTGGGGCCAGATAGAAAAGGAAGTTACAAAGACGACAAAAGGTCTGAGAATCAGTCCAGGAAGCCTGAAGGTGGTTTACAATGCTGAAGGCGCTTTGCCGTCAGAAGAGGACTTTCTGAATGTTTCTGTTTATTATCAGGCGGGACCGGAGCTTTTGCTGTTTGGCCCGCTGAAAGGGACTTATGCGCAGAGATGCCGGAGAAGATGCTGGACTGGTCAGTCGTCTGTGGTACAGGATAGTACAGAATATGATGAGACGGAGGAATACGTTTATATTACACAGAATGGAACAGTCTATCACAGGAAACGGGAGTGTACATACTTGAAACTCTCGATCAGATCGGTGGCCGGAAACTCTGTGAGCGGCCTCAGAAATGAGGAGGGAAGTAAATACCGCCCGTGTGAAAGATGTATGAAAGACGCTTTGATGACGGGGACGGTGTATATCACGGATACCGGAAACCGATATCACAGGACAAGAAACTGCAGTGGACTGAACCGCTGGATCATGAAGGTTCCGCTGTCGCAGGTGGGAGGAAAAGGACCTTGCAGCCGGTGCGGGGCAAATACCTCCAAGTTAGAAAACAGCAAAAATATATGAAGAATGGAGGCGGACAGAACCATGTTTCTTGTTATCTTTTTGGGAGCGTGTACCTATTGGGACTGCCGTTATCGGAAAATACCAATCCTGCTGCTGGCTGCGGGAATAGTTCTGGGTACAGGGATCTGGATGACGCGGGAGGGGCTCGGATGGAGGACTTTGCTGAATGTGATTCCGGGAGTTCTTCTGAGCTTGACTGCTTGGCTGCTTCCAGGCCAGATCGGTATGGGGGACGGATGGATGATAGCGGCAGCGGGGGCAGCATATGGGTGGAAAGAAAGTATACTGCTTTTGGAAGGCGGACTGCTTCTTATGTTCCCGGCAGCTTTTTTCTTTGTGATGATCAAAAGGAAAAAGGATCACACGCTGCCATTTGCGCCATTCATGTTGGGAGGGTACATATGTCAAATGCTGTTTTTCTAAGGACGGGGTAAGGAAATGAATGGTGGTAAATGGCTGATCAACGGGAAGATAAAAGGGGGATATACGGTGGAGGCGGCGTTCTTGCTCCCGCTGGGATTTGCGCTGATACTCCTGGTGGTATCCTATAGTTTTATTCTCCGTGATAAGGTTGCTATATGCGCTGGAATACATGAAGTGGCGGAACGGGAGGCATTTCAAAAGACAGGAAACGGTTGGAAGAAGACAGAGTATCTGGCGGCCCTGTCGTCTCCGGATATTCCAATCCGAATCAGTAAAGGAAAGTCGACGGTCACGGTAAAATGCGGCGGAACCCCCCGGTTTTTGTCACGGCTCATTCAATCCCTTTTCTTTCTCAGAGAGCCTTATCTCGAGAAATGGGAAGAAGCCGGATTGATATATGGGGAACAGATGATCAGAGACTTTGGATTTTAAAAGAGGTGCGGATGAGTGGAAGCGTTTTACAAAAGGGAACAGGGCCATAATTATATTATGTTTCAGGTGAAACCGAAACAGGCAGGAGCTGCATCTGTATCCTGCGGAGGTGGGAAACGAGAGTATTGGGATTCTCAAATAGAGATGGTCCGGAGAAATAGGATTTCCGGTTTGGCACAGCTGAGTATACAATGGGAAGATAATAAGATGTATTACGGGTACGATATTACTGGAATGCAGCCTGTCTCCAGAATGATGGAGATACGATATATGACAGGAGATGAAATAAAAGAATTTCTGCAGCAGCTGACAGATGTGATCTTAAGGCTGGAACAATTCCTGCTTGACCGGGACGACCTTGTTTTAGAACCAGAATATATTTATGTGCGGCTGGAAGGGCCACTGTATTTTTTCTTTATTTGTCCGGGACAGGAAGGAGGATATAGAGAACACATGAAACGGCTGTCTCAATATTTGCTGGAAAAGGCAGACGAAGAGGACGCAGAGTCAGCAGGGCTGGTTTTCCGGTTATATCGTTTGTGCGCTTCGGGAGAGGCAGAACCAGAAACACTGTCAGCTTGTCTGAATGAGAACAAGATTAGACATCAGGTGGAAAAAACCGCGGGCAGAGAAGGAAACGGCTGGCGGGAGGATACAAAGAGAGGAGGAGAAGCGGAAGGGGAAGAGCAGATTGATGATATGCTGTCAGGAGAAAAGAAAGATAAAATAAGATACCATACGGGTATCAGAAGTATTTTACAAAAGATTTTTCGCCGGCCTCCGGATGGGTTGGAAACTATGTGGGATGAACAGGAACCGGATAACGGGAGACTTTTAATCAGAAACGGAGGAGAGCAGATACAAAGCTTTACGGAAGAACGCCCAACAGAGGTATTGTATGTGGAGGAAGATACAATGCTGTCACCGACCCTCTTCTGTCAGGAAAGCCAGGAGGCAGTTCCGCTGACACATTTTCCATTTCTGATAGGGACACAGGAGAACTGGGTTCATTATAATCCTGGATTTCATGGTGTCAGCCGGCTGCATCTCAGGCTGGAGAAGAAAGACGGAATGTACTGGATAATGGATCTGAATTCTACAAACGGAACGAAGTTGAATGGCAGTCCGCTTTTACCGAATGAAGAAAAGCGGATACGTCATGGCGATCATATCTGGATCGCGGGGCTTACGTATGAATTCATGGAGTTTGACAGAAAAGAGAAATCATGTTAATGTGACCTCAGGAAAAGAGGGAGAACCATGAATTGTACAGACATGTCCAGACAGAGGCGGCTTCCATATGCCACGATCGCGATAGCTGCAGTCAATGTCATTTATTTTATTTATCTTCTGCTGAGCGGGGCATTGGGAACGACGTCCGGGATAGTGGACAAGGGAGCGCTGCTTGTGGTGGAGGGAACTTATATCGGAGGCTGGAGCCAGTTGTTTACATCTATGTTCATGCATTTTGACATCCAGCATATTGGCGGAAATCTGCTGATCATGGTAATCATCGGGGCGATGCTGGAAGAAAGGCTGGGTAGAGTCCGGTTTCTGTTTTCTTATTTTGTCAGCGGTCTGGCCGGAAATGCCGCTACGATTCTTTGGTATTGCATGCTGGGGAAGACAGTCGTGTCAGCCGGTGCGTCCGGAGCGGTCTTCGGTCTGGTCGGGACCTTGTTCTGCCTGATCTTCCGGAACCGGGGGTCAGTTCCCGGCTTCAGCAGGAGCCGTATGCTGATCATGATCTTTCTGATCATTTACAGCGGCTACAATAACGCGGGAATCAACACGGTGGCACATATAGCCGGATTTCTGGCAGGAACGCTCTGCGGCCTGTTATTTAACAGCATTTGGAAGGCGTGGCAGAAGGATTGTAAAGACAGACCCTTTACCGGGACATGAGCTTATACAAAGCTTGCCGCCATGGGACTCCACAATATTTCGGGCTATGGGGAGACCGAGGCCAGTCCCATTGGCTTTGTCGGTAAAAAAAGGCTGGAAAATAACTTCCTGCTGTTTTGCGGAAAGCCCCACGCCGGTATCCTTGATTTCAATGACGGTTGTTTCTGTGCCGAGGAGCAGGGTCTCATCTTCGGTGGCCTCACGCAGACAAAGAGAAACAGTTCCTTCGTGCCCCAAAGCCTCTAGACCGTTTTTGATGAGATTGGTGATGGCCTGGTATAGTTTGGCCGTATCGGCATATAGGATGGAGTGGGTTTTCGGACATGATAAAATCAACCGCCTATGGATTCCGTCAAACCATGTCTGGCAATTATGGTAGACATCTCGCAAAAAGGCGGTCAGATCACATAGCCGGCAGTGAGGTACAAGTGCTTTAAGGGATTTAAACGATGATAGATCTTGTAGAAACGCCTGCATATGGGACAGGTCGGAATGTATACTGCTCCAATACCGTGTTGAGGCGACATTGGGATAATCTTGCTCCATGAGCTGTACGGAACCAACCAACAGGGTAAGCGAATTTCGTAATTCGTGGGAAATAGCGGAGAGAGATGCCTGTGTATCTTCCTCTAACTCTATTAATTTTTGATTCAGCTGACGATTTTCGGCCTTCAGATTATTGTTTTCTCTGATCAGCTGTTCCATGCTACCGGCTGGAGGCCGATATAAGTCTTCTTTTTCATCATTCATAGTCACACGTCCTAATTTGGTAATTAAACGGAATTTTTCCAGTATAAACCATGTTATCAGTTTGAGAGTAACATTACCCGAAAAATTAGGCAAACAAATTCGTTCGACAAAAAAAGACAAGACAATAGAAACATCTTGCTAAAAAAAACTGGTGATTGTAAACTATATATATAGGAAATTACCAGATATAAAGAAAATAGGAGTGATGTCAATGAAAGACGAAAATTGTGTTTTTTGCAAGATAGCTAATGGAGAGATTCCCGCGGCGACTCTGTATGAGGACAATCTGTTCCGCGTGATACTGGATTTGGGACCGGCTTCTAAAGGACATGCGCTGATTCTGCCGAAAAATCATTTTGGGGATGTCTGTGCGCTGGATCAGGAGACATCTTCCAAGGTGATGGCACTGGCCGCGAAGATTGGGACTGCCATGAAGAAAAGCCTGAACTGCGCGGGCTTTAATTTAGTTCAGAATAATGGACAGGCCGCCGGCCAGACTGTATTCCATTTTCATCTTCACATTATACCCCGCTATGAAGGCGGCCCCCGGATGGTCAGCTGGGAACCTCAGAGCCCTTCTCAGGAAGAGCTGGCCCAACTGGCGGAGTGTATTAAAAAGGAATTGTGAGAACAGAAATTAAAAAGGCGGGCATTCGGCCCGCCTTACAGCAAGCAGCACATCGGCTGCGGGTATCATTTGAGACATATTTCATTCATCATTGTCGTGATGCTGCCGATGGCATCAGCCGTTTTGCTGGTATTCATCGCGTTTATGTAATCCTGTCTATTGGCATATACTTTTTCTATCAGCGCCTTCAGCGCGTCATCCGTTAAATCCTCTTCCAGAAGAACCTCACTGAAGCCTTGTTTCCGGAAGGATTCTGCGTTCAGCAGCTGATCTCCGCGGCTGGCAGCTGCCGACAGCGGTATTAAGATATTCGGCTTTCGGAGCGCCAGAATCTCGCAGATAGCGTTGGCGCCTGCACGTGAAATCATAAGGTCAGATAAAGCAAATAGATCTTTCAGCTGAGAACTGATATATTCGTATTGCACATAGCCATCCAGAGAGTTCAGAGATTTATCCAGGTTTCCTTTTCCGCATAGGTGGATGACCTGATAGTTCTTTAAAAGTTCCGGGAGGATATTCCGGACAGCCGTATTGACTTTTACGGATCCCAGGCTTCCGCCGATCACCAGTATCACCGGTCTTTTGGAAGATAGTCCGGTAAACTTGAGGCCGGAAAGAGGAGAACCATTTAAAAGCTCCTTCCGGATAGGGGAGCCGGTGAGGACAGCCTTTTCTTCGGGCAAGTATTTGAGCGTTTCAGGGAAGTTGCAGCATACCTTCCTGGCGGACGGTATACACAGCTTGTTTGCCAGCCCCGGGGTCATGTCGGATTCATGGATGATGACGGGGATATGCTGCCCTTTTGCGGCTAATACCACCGGCACTGCCACAAAACCGCCTTTGGAAAAAATAACGTTGGGTTTTTCACGTTTCAGTATTTTTTTTGCCTGAAAATATCCCTTTAATATGCGGAATGGGTCCGAAAAGTTCTTGAAGCTGAAATAACGGCGCAGCTTTCCGGAGGAGATACCGTCATAGGGGATTCCGGCCTTTTCAATCAGTTCTTTTTCGATGCCGTTATAAGAACCGATATACCGTATTTCGTAACCCTGTTCCTTTAAGGTAGGAATCAGAGCCAGGTTAGGTGTAACATGTCCGGCGGTTCCTCCGCCGGTTAAGATGATTTTTTTCATGATGAACTGCTCCTGAACGTTAATGAGTTGCTTTATATTCTTTCAAAGCCTTAGCCAGCTGGTCTGGACATGAAGTTCCGCGTCCGCCGCAGTCAATGCCGTCGATTTTCTGTATGGCTTCATCCACATCCATACCGGCTATCAGCCGGGCTACACCCTGGGTATTTCCGGCACAGCCTCCGATGAACTGGACAGTTTTGATCGTGTTTCCCTCAATCTCAAATCGGATTTCACGGCTGCATACGCCGCGGGTTTTATAAGTTGTCATGATCATATTACCTCCTTTTACGCAAGTATAGCACAAAATAAGAAAATTGTATCAGGTTTTTCGTTGCCACGGTTTCCGGCGGAAGGTATAATGAAACCAGAACAGGCAATAGGAGGAATGGCCATATGATTGGTATTATCGGTGCAATGGAGGAAGAAGTCAATCAGCTGAAGTCAGCGATGGAAGAAGTCTCGGTGGAAACAAAGGCCTCCATGGAGTTCTGCAGGGGCAGACTCAGCGGAAAAGATATTGTAGTTGTGCGGAGCGGGATCGGGAAAGTAAATGCCGGAATCTGTACGCAGGTCCTGGCAGATTTTTATTCAGTTAATGCTGTTATCAATACCGGAATAGCAGGTTCTCTGAACGCACAGATCAATATCGGGGATATAGTTTTGTCCACGGATGTACTGCAGCATGATGTGGATGCAGCGGCTTTTGGATATCCGGCGGGCCAGATACCCAGAATGGATTCACTTTCTTTTCAGGCGGACAGGCGTCTGGCAGACTGTGCGGAGGAAAGCTGCCGGAGGGTGAACCCGGACATCAAGACCTTTAAAGGGCGTGTACTGAGCGGAGATCAGTTTGTGGCGGACAAGGAAAAAAAGGAGTGGCTTATAAAGACTTTTGGCGGCCTTTGTACAGAAATGGAAGGCGCGGCCATCGGACAAGCCTCTTATCTGAATGGGATTCCCTTTTTGATCGTGAGGGCAATTTCCGATAAAGCGGATGACAGCGCATCCATGGATTACCCCGCGTTTGAAGCAAAAGCAATTTCTCATACGGTAGCTCTTGTTAAGGATATGGTGGGCCGTCTTGAACTGGTTTGAGTAAATAGTTAAGAATCCTCATGGAAATTCCTGTCGGAAAAAAACGAACGATTTTCCTTCTCATCCAAACTTTTTGTGGTATACAATGTGTGTAATCTCCGGAGGTTGCGCGCGGATACACCGGAGCAAGTTTGAACAATTCGGACAGAGTCCGGAAAAGAAAGGGGAATCACTATGTTGCTACAGTTTTTAGAAACAGGAAAGGTGCTTTATATTATGCTGGCATTCAGCATTTTAGGCGTACTCAGTAAATTCCTGGTAAACGGAAGATACCGAAAGCTGATAAAGCAGTCGGAGAACATGGGAACAGCCAAGGATAAGTATTTGAAACAATGGAAAGTAAAATTTGAAAATACATATCGGTCAAGCAGCGGAGTCAATAATATCCCTGTCTATGTGGAAAGAAATATTGGACAGTATAAATTTTTAGGAATACGTCTGAACCGGCTGGAGCGTTTAAACCGTCTGGCGGCCGCTTTTCTCTGCCTGGGAGGCATGGTGGCGTCCTTTATGACCTATTGGTACGCGGGAGTGACCAGGACTGTGGTATTATATGTATTTTCCGGGTTCGCATTGGGCGGTGCCATGATATTATGGGAAACGCTGTGCAATACTCCCGGAAAATATTCTCAGCTTTTGCTCTGTATTCGTGATTATTTTGAGAACACGCTGGTCAAACGTCTGGAATCGGGCAAGCCGGCGGAGCTAACGCCGGCCATGGAAGGAGCAGGGGCATCCGGAGGGCCGGGAGGAGTGATGGAAGCGGCCGTTTCAGGCGATGCGTCATATAGTGAAAATCCAAGTGTTTTAGATGGACAGGCAGCTGATCTGCTGAGAAAAAGCGAAGAAGCTGCAGGAAGAGAACAGGATGCGGCATTTCTGAAAAAGCGTTTGGAGCGGATTGCATCAGGCCGCCATGGCGGCGGCCACGCGAGGAAGCTTACGGATGAGGAAGAGCACCTGATTGAGGATATTATCCAGGAATATTTGTATGAATAGCATAAAAATCCGTTCGGACCTTGCGGAAAGACCGTGAATTTTGTATAATTATCACAAATACCTCAGGACGTGAGGACAATACAAAAAGGAGAAAAAATATGCAGGTAACGTTTGATTACAGTAAGACAGCTTCCTTTATTTCTGAAGAAGAAATCGTCAATATGAAAAAGCTGGCACTGGATGCGAAGGAAGTGCTGGTGTCCAGGACAGGGGCTGGGAACGACTTTTTGGGATGGATTGACCTGCCGGTAGATTATGATAAAGAAGAATTCACAAGAATTCAAAAAGCAGCGGCGAAGATTCAATCGGATTCCGACGTACTCCTTGTCATCGGTATTGGCGGTTCTTACCTTGGGGCGAGGGCGGCCATAGAGTTCCTGAGAAATAATTTTTATAACTGCATGTCAAAGGAGGACAGGAAAACTCCGGAGATTTATTTTGTGGGGAATAACATCAGCACCTCGTATATGAAGGATCTGATTCACCTGCTGAATGGAAAAGATTTCTCCATAAATGTGATTTCAAAATCGGGAACGACTACGGAACCGGCAATCGCCTTCCGTATTTTAAAGAAGCTGCTGACTGATAAGTACGGCGTGGAAGAAGCCGGAAAGAGGATTTATGCAACCACGGATAAAGCCCGGGGTGCACTTAAGACTCTGGCGGATAAAGAAGGCTATGAGACCTTTGTGGTTCCGGATGATGTGGGCGGACGTTTTTCCGTCCTGACAGCAGTAGGCCTGCTTCCCATCGCGGTTAGCGGAGCAGATATTGAAAAATTGATGGCAGGCGCAGCGTCAGGAAGGAAACGTGCTTTGGAGAACGGCTTTGAGACGAATGACGCTCTTCAATATGCGGCAGTTCGGAACATCCTTCTGAGAAAAGGAAAGGGGATTGAGATTACAGCGAATTATGAACCCAGTCTCCATTATTTAGCGGAGTGGTGGAAGCAGCTTTATGGAGAGAGCGAGGGCAAGGACCAGCGGGGAATTTTCCCGGCGGCTGTGGACCTGACAGCGGATCTTCACTCTATGGGCCAGTTTATTCAAGACGGTTCCAGAAATCTTATGGAGACCGTGATTTCGGTAGAAGAACCGTGCGGAGAGATCCTGATCGAAGCAGAGGCGGAAGATTTGGATGGACTTAACTACTTGGCAGGGAAGTCTATGGATTTTGTAAACAAAAATGCCATGAATGGCACGATGCTTGCACATACGGACGGCCAGGTGCCGAATATGAAAATTTGTGTGCCGAAGCAGGATGAATTCTGCCTTGGCGAGTTGTTCTATTTTTATGAGTTCGCCTGCGGCGTCAGCGGATACATACTGGGCGTAAATCCTTTTAATCAGCCAGGGGTCGAGAGCTACAAGAAAAATATGTTTGCTCTTCTTGGAAAGCCGGGCTATGAGGAACAGAGGGAGACCCTTCTTGCCAGACTATGATTCGCGGGACCGGTAAGGCGGCAAACAGGTGGCCGTCTGCGGACAGCGGCTCTGATATGTGGAAAATCATAAGCGTTTGATGCGTAATGGAGTATAGATAGATGAATTAGAAACTGCCCCGGCCTTTGAGATGAAAAAGGCTCCGGGGCAGTTTTGATAGGCCGGCCGCAGCCGGAAAGGGTTGTCTTGCTTAATCTTCTTCAATTACTTGAATCTCCAAAAAATCGAAGTTAATGTGTTCAATGAAACAGTCCTGTGTGAAACGGCATTTTGAATGAATTCGGAATTCTTCCACCGTGGCGTCCAGCCAGATTGGGACGCTTAGATCAAAGGCCATGCAGATCTCCTCCAGACTTTTGAATACTTTGCGGGTCCGGTTTAATTCCGTGTCACCGCTGCAAATGACGATATCCTTTATCAGATGATTATTTTGGAATTCTTTTCCCCAGAGGCGGAACATAGGAAGCCCTCCTTAATAATGTGCAGATGGTTCACCACTTCCAGTCCAGTATACCATCGATTTTAGGCACGGGCAACCACTACCGGGCCTTTTGCCATATAAAAATACTTGCGGGAGGGGATAAAGTAGTGTAAACTAAAACATGGAAGCAAGTCATACATAGGAGGATAACCATGGCACGGGAAATACAGGATAATGTGGGCTTTCTTCAGGAAGCGAAAGCAGCGCTTGCTGAACTGGAGGCGGAGAAAGCGAAGAGCAGCCGTCTGCAGTCGGAAGAAAAACGGTTAACACGCTCCCTGGCCACAGAAAAAAAAGCGGTTGAAGAAGAGATTGAATCTACCGTCAGTAAGCGGAAAGAGGAAATCACCTTAAGTTATGACAGAGAGATCAGCAAGACACAGGACAAGTTAAAAAAAGCAAGAGGAAACAGAGAGAGGGCGAAGGATCAGGGGGTAAAGGCACGTATCGATAATGAGACGGCGCAGCTTCGGGAAGAAAACAGGCAGCTGAAGCTCCAGAACGCGACTACCTTCCACCAGAACAGAATCCCGTCTTTTTGTAATACCAAATTTTATTACTCCTTGTATTTTACCAAGGGATTTTCGGAAGTTTTGATTTTGCTTTTGACTTTTGTAATCGGTTTTCTGGTGCTGCCCTGCGGTATTTACTGGGCGGTTCCCGGCCATCAGCCGTGGCTTTTGATCGTAATCTATATCGTTGTCATCGTTGTGCTCTGCGGCACATATATTGCATTGAACAACAGGACAAAGGTCAATCATCTGGAGATCATGAAGGACGCGCGGAAAAACCGCGATATGATTGATGCTAATAAACGGAAGATACGAGTCATTGTCAAAGCGATTGAAAAAGATAAAAACGATTCGGTCTACAACCTGGGCAAGTATGACAGGGAAATTTCAGGAATTGAAAACGAGCTGGCGGATATAGCGAAACGGAAGCAGGAAGCCCTGGGCATCTTTGAGAATGATACAAAACAGGAGCTGGAACAGGAGATTCTTGAAAACAACAGGGAAAAATTGGAGACAATGGCCAGACAGCTTCAGCAGGTGAACGCGGCTAATAAGGAAATGAGCAGCAGCGTCCAGCAGAAGACCATTGAATTCACGGACGAGTATGGTCCGTATATCGGTCAGGAGTTTATGCACCAGGATAAGCTGGATAAGCTGATAGACATTTTGAATCAGGGATTGGCTTCCAGCATTACAGAGGCTCAGCAGATTTATAAAAATGTGAAATAGAAAAGAGTCCGGCAGGCCGGACTCTTTGTTTTAGGATAGAAGGAATTCTCTGGAAGGAGTATAGATGCAGAAAACCAGGAAAACGGCGGATATGCCAGTTATATTGATATCGACAGTACTTATCTGTGTGCTTTTATTTTCCGGCAGGCGTGTTTTTGCTTCGTCGCAGGAGCAGACTTCCAATGTGGATAGGATTGAGGATGCAGACGGCGGGGATGGAGAAAGCCCAGAAACGGAAATACACGGTCTGCAGATTGCGCCTTATCAGGAAATGCTCGTAGGTCCACAGGAAATAGACGATGCGGCAGGGGAAGACGAGGCTTCAGGAATCCGCGGGACGGCGGATCTGGAAACGCTTTATGCGTTTATCCAGAACAAGGAGGAGACTTGGAAAGAGGAACAGGCCCAGATACTGGAAAACTCCGGGGTGCCTAGGGAGAAGCAGTATTTTGTGTATGGAAAGGGATTTCAGGATACATCCAGACAAGTGCTGGCCATGACGGCTGTCTGCCGGAATTATACATTTTATAATCGGATTCTCTGCCAGTGGTATGCGGATAACCTATGGAATGAGACCCACTCGTACCGAATCGCCGGAATCCAATTTCAGAAATCCGCCGTAGAATCTCTCCTTCCATCGGCGGGGGCAGCCGCGGATTGGCTGGGGGCCGGAGGCATAAGCCTTTCAAGCGTATTTGAGGGGACGGAGGCAGCTTTGGATTCTCAGTATAAGGTAGTGGTGATTTTGGAAAACAAGCCGAGGGATGAGATTTATGATACGGATTCTTTTACATTTCCGATACCGTCAGAATGGGATGGATGGACGGAAGAAAAGCGGGCAGAATGTGAAGAACTTATGAAAATGAGTGAGAAGGAATTTAATGATACTATTTTAAAGCGGCAGGTAGAGAGCCTTTTGGATTCACCGGTACCTTTTTACAAGCAGGGGTCCGCCGAGTGGGGAAGCCAGGCTTTTGGAGGAGGGACCATAGCCAGCGACGCCTGCTGTCCAACGGCGATTGCCATGGTATTGTCGTATTTTAAAGATGAGCGCATCACTCCGGCGGAGGTTGCGGCCAGATATGATAAAGATGGATACCGGAATATCGAGCAGGGCTCATACGGCGGAAAGATGTGTATGGCGGCAGGCGTTGACTATGGACTTCGGGTTGAAGCGGGGACAGCGTCACTGTCCGCGGATAAAATACGCCAGTCGCTGGAATCCGGAGCCAAAATCGTGATGTCTATGAAACCGGAAGGGGAAGGAGGCCGTTATGCCACAGTCTATCATTATGTGACTTTAGCAGGAATGACAGAGGACGGACGGGTGATAGTCAATAATCCCGGAATCAGCACTGACATTACATATGACGATATGCAGACGATCCTGGATAATCAATCAGGCAGAGGATATGGAATCTTCTGGAAATCCTGATACGGTTTTCCGCGGCGGTTCAGTCAACGCCCCGGAGGTTCACATTTGGAATCAGAGGTTTTATCACAGAGATAAAATCAAGAAGCTCCTCTTTGGAGAAGCTGTGGAATCCAGGACACAGCACGTGTTCCGAATCTTGATAATTCTGCAGATAATATGCAGAGCAGCCTTGCAGCCACCGGCCGATCTCCTCAAAGTCTTTTTGGGAGTGAAGCTCTTGGACTACGGTGGTGCGGAATTCGTAAGGAAGACGGCCCTGCATCAGATAAGAGACGCTTTTCTGAATGCGGGAAAAATCAAGATGGGGAAAGCCGGATACAATGGGATAACGAGACGGACAGGATTTGATGTCCATGGCGATGTAGTCGACCAGTCCTTGTTCACAGAGGGAAATCATAACATCCGGCTGGTATCCGTTGGTGTCCAACTTCACCAAGAGTCCCATGTCTTTGACAGATAACAGAAATTCAGGCAATTCCGGCTGCAGGGTGGGCTCGCCGCCGGTTACGCAGACTCCTTCCAGAATGCCGGCGCGCTTTTTTAAGACGGACAGGACTTCAGAGTCTGTCATCGCCTGGGGTGCTGTATCGGATGTAAGAAGCTCACTGTTGTGGCAGAAGGGGCAGCGGAAACTGCAGCCGTTAAAAAATATCGTAGCGGCCAGATGGCCGGGATAATCCAGCAGGGTGGTCTTTTGGAAACCGGAAATGATCATAGTCGTGCCTCCTGATCGTTTTGTAAAAGTGTTCCAACTGCCATTGTAGCTGATTTCCGCGAAGATCACAACCCCGGACCGGCGGCGAAATTTAGACAGAAAGGAGTATGAATCATGGCTGACCAGGAACACTATATGAAGGAGGCCATTAAGCAGGCAAAAAAAGCGTTTTCCATAGGCGAGGTCCCCATCGGATGTGTGATAGTCAAGGAGGACAAGATCATCGCGCGAGGGTATAACAGGAGAACTGCCGATAAAAATACATTGGCGCACGCAGAACTTCAGGCCATCAAAAGAGCCAGCAAAAAGCTGGGGGACTGGAGACTGGAGGGATGTACGATGTATGTGACACTGGAGCCTTGTCAAATGTGCTCGGGGGCGCTGGTACAGGCGCGGATGAGCGAAGTGGTCATAGGGTGCATGAACCCCAAGGCTGGCTGTGCCGGTTCCATCTTGAACCTGCTGGAGATGCCGGAGTTCAATCATCAGGTCAAGGTGGTCAGAGGGGTTATGGAGGAGGAGTGCTCGAAGCTTCTTAAGGATTTTTTCAAAGGACTCCGCAGCCGCCTGAAAGAGGAGAAGAAGGAAAAAACGGCTGTTAAGCTTTAAAGGAGAAAGCGTCCATTGCCGCGGTCAGAGAAGCTGATCGTCATCGTTGGGTATGTATTCGACGATATCGCCGACAGAGCAGTTGAATATTCTGCAGAAGTCATTGATGGTCACGGTAGAAAGCGGCAGACCTTTTCTCATGCGGCTGAGGGTATTGGAAGATATTCCATGTTTGTTGATCAGAGAATAGGTGGATTCGGTGGAGGCCTCCAGGGTTTGCCAAAATGGTGTATATACAATCATGGTCTGCACACTCCTTCATTTGATGATAGAATATGAGTGATTGATTGACTATAGTCAATATATAAGCTATAATATTGGAAGATATTGCCAAATTTTCGAGAGGATGTACAGGGATGAAAGAGATACAAAGGATCTCCATTACAGATGCTGTTGTAGAGAACGTGAAAGAATTAATTGAATCCGGTGAATACGAACCCGGACAAAAGCTCCCTGCGGAGGCCAGCCTGTGCCAGATGATGGGAGTGAGCCGGACAAGCGTAAGGGAGGCTTTTCGCGTACTGCAGGCACTGGGATATGTGGTGATCAAGCCTGGTCTCGGTGCATTTGCAGCGGAGAAAAAGGAAGACGGCGGCAGAGATAAACAATGGTATGAGGCGGATAACGCGGAACTTTCAGATTTTAAGGAGGTACGTTATGCAGTTGAGACATTAGGCGTCCGCTTGGCTGTAGAACGCGTGTCTGCAGAACAGATAAAAGAACTGGCAGAAATTCAGAAATCCTTTACCGCGGCTAATGAGACCCATGATATGGCAAAACTGATCATGCTGGACGAGCTTTTTCATACGAAGATCATATCTTATACAAAAAATCCACTTCTGATCGCGATTAATAAACAGTTGACAGAACGTCTGCGCTCTTACCGGGGAGAATCTTTTGCGGACAATGAAGTATATGGCAATGCGGCAGCCCTTCACGAAGCAATTCTTTCCTGTTTTAAGAAACGGGATGCAGAACAGGCTGTGGCAGAGATGAAGAGACATTTGGACATTACCTATGCAGATATACAGTATCTGCGGAAAAAATAACAGGAACGGCAAAAGAGCTTTTTCATTTTCATGAAAAAGCTCTTTTTAAATAAATTCTTCACGCGGCGGATATTTAAGAAAAAGCCCTTTCAATCTGACGTTTTTCTTCCTCTGACAGATGGGTGATCGGACTCCGGCAGAAACCCGGTTCGCGGCCCATGAGCTTTAAGGCATATTTTAACCGAATAGGGAACTGATTTCCGGTTATGGCCTGCCAGCGGTAATAAAGCTGATTCTGGATATCCAGCGCGCGGGCCTTATTGCCGCTTTGGGAACACTCCCACATTTCTACACACAGCTTAGGAAATACTGCGAGGATTGCGGAGATGGCGCCGTCAGCCCCCAGATCATAGCAGGTGTAAAGCATATCGTCGGTTGCGGCATATACCTTGGCTTTGCTGCCGCACATCATTTTCATGGCATACAGGGCAGAAACGCCTCCTACACTCTGCTTTATGCCGCGGACATATTCTGTGTTTTCAATCAGCCGCTTGAAAAGCTGAGGAGTGACCGTATTCTGCGGGACCACATTATAAATGATAATGGGCATTTGGCACTCTTTGGAAATGGTGCTGTAAAAATCAAACATACCTTCTTCGTCCGGTACAAGAACGTTGTAAGCAGTGGGGGTCACCATTAAGGCGTCTGCTCCGGCATCCTTGGCGGCAAGGCCCGCTCTTACGGCATCTCTTGTGCAGGTACGCATGATTCCGCAGACGATTGGCTGTTCTTCCTTTACATAATCTTTTGCAATGGTGATAAGAGTTTTCAACTCCTCGTCTCTTAAAGTAGGCCCTTCGCCTGTACTTCCGCTGACGCTCAGACCATGAACGCCGGAGTCGACCGCCAGCTTCATCTCTTTCGCAATCAATACTTCATCGATATTTCCCTTTTCATCAAAGGGGGTAATAATCGGAGGGATAATACCCTCTAATTTTTTTGCGTACATGCTGCTCCCTCCTTGTCAATATTATACGACATCATACAATCATACAAACACAATATCATGGTTCACCAGCAATGTCAATAGAGGATTTTAGCTTCGTATGTTTTTTGTGGATTCGTTTCATATCGGAGTCCGTTATTTCCAGATGTCTCTGCATTTCCAGCACAGCATTTTCCGGATCTTTTCTGTAAAAACACTGAAGGATCCGTCCATGAGGCTGTACAGCGTTGTTATATACTTGATCGCTGGTAAAGGATTCGCCGCGGTAGACGCGGAAACAGTTTAAAAGTTGTTTATTGATATTTATCAAAAGCGGATTCTTCGTATAGGACATGATTTTTGTATGAAAGAGCTCATCCAGCATAATCAGCTTTGCCATGTCATGGGTTTTGTTTGCGTTTAAAAAAGACTGATGGATTTCCGCCAGGTCTGCCACTTCTTTTGGAGTAACGCGTTTTACAGAGAGGCGCACGGCCAGAGGCTCGATGGCGAAACGTACTTCCATAAAGTCGGAAAATTTGGCGTCCTCGGTATCGTACCAGTTACTGCCAGATGCCAGAGGGAGTTCCTGCTTAGAGACAAAGGTACCTTTTCCAGGCTTAATGGTCACAAAGCCCAGTGCCTGCAGGACACGGAGCGCTTCCCGGATACTGGTGCGGCTGACACCCAGCATTTGGCAGAAGCTGGCTTCTGTAGGAAGCTTCTGGCCGGGAATATATTTTCCGCTGGTAATCAGTTCCTTGATACTTTCAGCGGCCATATCGGTAATGGATATTTTCTGGATTTCTTTCATGCACACACTCCTATAAATTATTATATGATGTCATACGATATTACAGGGTATTATAAAAGAAAATTTAATAATTGTAAAGGAGTTTAAAAATCTTTGTTCTAAAAAACGCTTGACAAAAAAATAGAAACCATATAACATACGATATATGACATCATACAATATACCAAACCAATTCAATGTATAGTTTATGAAAGAAAGGAATGAAAAGAAATGAATAGTGTAGTTAAAAAGTATGGAAAGATTTTACTTCCGCTCATTACTCCCTACAATGAGAATGAAGAAATCGATTATGGAAAATATGCAGAGCTGATTGATTATGTGATTGAAAAAGATGTTTGTGATTCTTTGATTGTGACCGGGACGACAGGCGAAGCTTCCCTGCTGACCTTTGACGAGCGCGTGAAGCTGTTCGAGACCGCGGTGAAAGCGGCTGCGGGCAGAAAGCCCGTTATCGCCGGAACGGGCTGCGCCTCCACAAAGGAGACCATTGCCCTTACGAAAAAAGCGGAGGAGCTTGGAATTGGGCTTTGTCTTATTGTATGCCCGTTCTACAATAAGCCCACCCAGGAGGGAGTTTACGAACACTATAGGAGGATTGCTGAGAGTACAAAGGCCGATATACTGTTATATAATATCCCGATTTTTGTTGGCATCAATCTGGAGCCTGCTACCGTTGGCCGTCTGGCGGCCATTGAAAATATCGTGGGCGTAAAGGATGAGGCGGGCGTAAATCCCACCCAGGTCACAGATTTCTTCCTTGCGACAAAGGATATCGATTCCGACTTTGCCATTTACAACGGAGACGATGTTATGCTGCTTCCCACGATCGTTCAGGGCGCTATGGGCATTGTGAGCGGCGGGGCTCATATTTACGGCCATGAGATTCGCGCGATTTTCGAGGCTTTTGAAAAGGGAGAGAACGAGAAGGCGAAGGAAATCTTCATGCCCATGTATGAGTTTTGCAAGAGTACTGGGCAGAACGGAAGGATTTTGCCCAATTCCATTCTCCGTCCGGCTATCGAAGCGGTGACAGGCGTGAAGCTGGGGCCGGCGAGAGGCCCCTTGGCTCCGGCGACCGATGCGGAGATGGAGGTAACCCTTGCTATTTTGAAAAAACAGGGAAAGCTGTAATTTACATTTGGTACATATAGAATGATCGAATGCCGCCGCAGCCAGAATTCAAAAAAGAATGGCTTGCGGCGGCATTCTCTATTTTGGGTAAAATGTCCTGTAATCTGTATATTCAGGAGGCTTAAATGTACAAAATGTTGGAATCAAGATTGACAAAGGCAAATAAAGCTGATAATATTGTACTATGTCATATGTCATACAAAATAACAACAATTAAAAAGGAGGAAGAAACAATGAAGAAAATGTGTGCGCTTCTGCTGGCTGCTGCAATGACGATTGGTATGTTTGCCGGCTGCGGTAAAAAAGAGGAAAAGCCTGCGGATGCAAAGGGAACGGAAACCCAGAGCGGAGAGACGAAAGCCGCTTCGGAAGATAATTCCCAGGTGCCCGATGAAATCACCATTGGTTTTGTGGCGAGCATGTCCGGTGAGAATGCGCAGGCCGGCCAGTACAAAAAGGATGCCTGGGCGGTGATCCAGAAGGAGCTTGAGGCAACGGACGGCTGCATCACCATCATGGGCAAGCAGGTCAAAGTAAATGTAGAGTTTGTGGATACGGATTCCAAGGCCGATGTGACTGCCAATGCTTACTCCAAGTGTATCAATGACCTGAACGCCGTGGCGATCGTCGGTCCTGATGAGAGCTCCCTGACTCTGGCGGGAGCGCCCCTGGCACAGGAAGCGGGAATTCCGGTCATCTCCACCTTTGCGACGAATGAAAAGGTTACTCAGATTGGCGACTATATTTTCCGCGCTTGTTACATAGATCCTTTCCAGGGCCAAGTGGCAGCGAACTATGCTTACAATGAGCTGGGCGCAAAAACGGCAGCCGTTCTCTATTCCAACGCGGATGCCTATGCAACGGGTCTGATGGAATCCTTTAAGGAAAATTTTGAAGCCCTTGGCGGCGAGGTCGTGGCAGTGGAGACCTATGCCGGCTCAGATGTAAAGGATTTCAATGCACAGCTATCCAATATTAACGCAAAGACGCCCGATCTCTTATGGCTGCCCAATCAGGCCAGCGAGATTCCGCTTCAGATCCAGCAGGCGGATGCCATGGGAATCACCGCTACCATGATGGGGCCCGACTCCTGGGATGTTACAACAGTTCCCGAAACGGCCGGCGCAGAGGCGCTGGAAGGCTCCTACTATATTTCCTGTTTTAGCGCAGAAAGCGATAATGAAGTGGCACAGGCCTGGGTGAAGGAATTTGAAGAGGTAAACGGTTATAAGCCCGCGGCGCATGCAACCCTGGCGTATGAGGCTCTGAAGATTGTCATTAACGGTCTGGAAAATCTCACTTCCTTCAGTGAGGAAGAGCTCCGCGACAATATCGCTGCCACAGACCTTGATCTCCCCTCCGGAAGAGTTACCTTTGACGAGGGAGGCAACCCCAACAAAGCGGCGGTCATCATGAAATATGAAGACGGCGTCGGACACTATGTGACTAGCGTTCAGCCGTAGGGAAAGGCTTTATCATACATAACGGAAGGATTCCTGTTGATTAGGTTAGGAGCCGGCATTCGTGCCGGCACCTAACTTAAAAAATGTCTATGTCTATTAGGGGTGATGTTTATGGGCCATGTGTTTCAGCTTTTAATTTACGGCTTGCAGCTGGGCAGCTTGTACGCGCTGCTGGCGATGGGTTATACACTAGTTTTTGGTATCATTAGAATGATCAATCTGGCACATGCAGATTTAATGATGCTTGGCGCTTTCGCGGCGTATTTTCTGTTTCAATGGTTTGGCGGCACCGGCAGCATGGCTATACTTGTTCCGTTAATCATGATCGCAACGCTGCTTTTCGGCGCGGGAGTAGGTTTTGTAATAGAGCGCTTTGCATATAAACCACTGCGGGGCAGAACGACCGTGG
This sequence comes from Lientehia hominis, assembly GCF_021044755.1. GTDB lineage: Bacteria > Bacillota > Clostridia > Lachnospirales > Lachnospiraceae > Lientehia > Lientehia hominis. The sequence continues at coordinate 18,687 of NZ_JAJNOR010000009.1, read as the reverse complement.
CTTCTCTGGTGGCGGCGATCGGCGTTCAGCTTTTTATTGAGAATTTAATGCGCTGCCTGCCCGGAGTTGGAGCGCTGCCAAAAAATTTTCCAACCCTGCTGCCTAAGGTAAATATAAATATAGGAGGATATCAGATCTCATCGGTTCAGATCATTGTGATCGCGATCGCGGCTCTGCTGCTTCTGTTTATGCAGCGGCTGTGCTACCATACGGGATTTGGGAAACAGATGCAGGCAGTATCTGTGGACAAAGATGCTTCTTCGCTTATGGGAATCAACGTAAACCGGGTTATTTCCATTACGTTTTCTCTGGGAGCGGCTTTGGCCGCCATCTGCGGTATTTTGTACGGAAGCCTGTATCCGACCATCTATGTGTATATGGCAGGTACAATCGGAAATAAAGCGTTTATTTCAGCCGTTATCGGAGGAATCGGCAGCATTAAGGGAGCCATGCTGGGAGGCTTGATCATCGGTATTATGGAGGTGTTTTTACAATCCTTTGCGGCAAGCATTTCTTATGGCCTGTGCTTTGTTATCCTGATCCTGGTTCTTCTCTACAAACCGACAGGCTTGCTGGGCGGCAAGGCTGCCAGAGAAAAGGTATAGGAGGAACAGGATGAAAACAGTACGAAAAATATTTAAGCCGGAATATTTTATATTTCTGCTTATTTACTTGGTCATTGTAGGCCTGAATAAAATGGGCCTCATCAACGCTTATCTGTTTCAGGTGATCACCATTGCCGGCATTAATGTTATCATGACGATCAGTCTGAATCTGGTCATCGGAATCACGGGACAGTTTTCCATGGGGCATGCGGGTTTTATGTCCATAGGAGCTTACATAAGCGCGATTGTTTCAAGGCTGGCCTTTCAGGTGCTGGAGAGAACAGCGCTTACGGACAACCTGATTCTGCTGGCGGCTGTCGTAGCAGGAGGAATCATCGCGGCGGTCTTTGGTTTTATCATCGCCATGCCCACGCTGAAAGTAAAAGGCGACTATCTCGCCATCGTCACACTGGGTTTTGGAGAGATCATCCGTGCGGTATGGCGGGTGGTAGATTATACGGGCGGTGCTCTGGGATTCAGCGGTATTCCTAAATTAACAAATTTTACCTGGGTGTTTATCATCCTTCTGATCGCCATATATGCCAGCCGGAACTTTATCAAGTCCTCTTTTGGGCGCAGCTGCCTTGCGGTCAGGGAAAATGATATAGCCGCGGAGGCGATGGGTGTCAACTGCCGGAATTATAAGGTGCTGGCCTTTGTGTTTGCGGCGTTCATGGCAGGAGTGGCCGGCGGCCTCTACGCGCATTTGATTCAGTTCATCCAGCCGGATAATTTCTCCGCCGCAAAGTCCACCGATTATATCGTTTACCTGTATGCGGGCGGTGTAGGAACCATCAGCGGTTCCATTTTTGGTGCGGTAGTACTGACGATCCTGCCGGAGCTTCTGAGATTTTTGAATGATTGGCGCCTCGTTATTTACGCGCTGCTCCTGCTCTACATTATTATCTGGAAGCCCTACGGGCTGTTTGGCGGAAGGGAATTCAAATTCTTGAATTTGGAGACCATCGAGGCGACAGATTCCAAACTGAGGAAATGGATACGCCGGAGGCTTAGAAGAAAAAAAGAGGAGGCGAAGTCATGAGCAAGCTGGAAGCAAAGCATCTGGGGATACGCTTTGGAGGCTTACAGGCTGTAAAGGATTTCAACCTCACAATGGAATCCGGGGAATTGGTGGCCATCATCGGCCCCAATGGAGCAGGTAAGACAACGACCTTTAATATGCTCACGGGGATGTATCTGCCTACGGAGGGGGAATTGGCGCTGGATGATATCTCCATGGTCGGAAAAATGCCCTATGAGATCAATGAAATGGGGCTGTCCAGAACCTTCCAGAATATCCGGCTGTTCAGCAGCCTGAGCGTAATGGAAAACATACGGATCGCAATGAAGCGGGAAGCAAAATATTCCTTTTTTGAGGCGCTGTTCCGAACGAAAAAGTATAAGCTGGCCGAAAAGCAGATCAATGAGGAAGCTATGGAACTTCTTAAGCTGTTTGAGATGGAGGATGTAGCAGGACTTCAGGCGAAGAATCTGCCCTATGGCGAGCAGAGGAAATTGGAAATTATCCGTGCGCTGGCGGGGAAGCCTAAAATCCTGCTCTTAGACGAACCGGCGGCCGGCATGAATCCGACAGAGATTGAGGAGGTCATGGGTATCATCGCAAAGGTACGGAAAATGTATGACGTCTCAATCCTGCTGATCGAGCACCACATGAGCATGGTAATGAAGATCGCGGACAGAATCTTTGTACTGGATTTCGGAGAGACCATTGCGGAAGGGACGCCGGAAGAGATCCAGGGCAATCCCAAGGTAATTGAAGCGTATCTCGGGAAAGGAGGAGCAGACGAGGATGAGTGATTTATCGATCCAGAATCTCCATGTATCATATGGCAGCGTTAATGCCGTCAGAGGCGTCAGCTTTGAAGTGCACGAGGGCGAAATTGTGACATTGATCGGAGCGAACGGTGCGGGAAAGACAACCATGCTCCGTGCGATTTCCGGGCTGGAAAAGGCAAAAGAAGGCTCGATCCTGTACGGCGGCGCCGATCTTACAAAGCTGCCGGCTCATAAGATCGTAGAGAAGGGGATTGTACATATTCCCGAGGGACGGAGGATTTTTTCGAATCTGACCGTATACGATAACCTGGTAATGGGGGCTCATCTCCGCAAGGATACCGGAGAGATCAAGGCGGATCTGGAGGACTGCTTTGACATTTTTCCCCGCCTTAAGGAAAGATCAGGACAGCTTGGCGGAACACTTTCCGGCGGGGAGCAGCAGATGCTGGCAATTGCCCGGGGAATCATGACCCATGGAAAGACCATGCTGCTGGATGAGCCTTCCATGGGACTGGCGCCGCTTGTGGTAGAGGAGATCTTTGAGGTCATCAAACGCATTAACAAACGGGGGACAACAATTTTATTGGTGGAGCAGAACGCAAATATTGCCCTTAAAAATGCGGACAGGGCATACGTTCTGGAAACAGGCACTATCGTCAAGGAGGGCAGCGCAAAGAATCTGCTGCATGATCCCGCAATCCGTGCAGCATACCTGGGATGCTGATTTAATTATTAAAAAGAAAGAGGTAAGCACAATGGCTACTAGCTTAAATCCGTATGTTTTGGCGGCTCCTAATTCTAAGATCAGAACAGTATTTAATAAAGTGGACGGAAAAGAGGGGCTTGTAAAATTTGTACTGGGTGAACCTAATTTTGATACGGCCCCCAACATTGTCACCGCCGCGGAAAAGGCGCTGGAGGCGGGACATACGCATTATGTTACAAATGCAGGGATTTATGAACTTCGGAAAGCAATTTCGGATAAAATGCAGAGAGACAATCATATATATTATGATCCTCAGACAGAAATCATGGTTGCGAACGGAGGCACAGAGGCGATTTGGCTGTCGATGCAGGCAATCATAGAGCCGGGAGATGAGGTGCTTGTCCCAGGCCCCTACTGGTCGCCGTATCCGTCCTTGGTCAAGCTGCTGCACGCGGCGCCAGTGGTCGTTCCGATGCTCGAAGAGGATGGGTTCATGTATAATATTGAAAACCTGAGGAAGGCAGTGACGCCAAGGACAAAGCTGCTGATTCTCAATACTCCCTGTAATCCGACAGGCGGCATGGCTGATCTGCAGCTTCTGAAGGAAATTGCAGCTTTGGCAAAAGAGCGCGATTTTTATGTTATGTCGGACGAAGTATATGAGAAACTGGTATATGACGGGAACGAGCATGTAAGTCTGGCTTCTCTGCCGGGAATGAAGGAAAGGACCATTACGGTCAACAGCTTTTCCAAGTCTTATGCCATGACTGGCTGGCGTGTCGGTTATGTTATGTCAAGTGCAAGGATTATCAAATACTGCAATAAGCTGCATGAACTGGAGGCTTCCTGTACAAATGTTCCCGCCCAGTGGGGCGCTGTTGAGGCGCTGACAGGGGATCAGACGGTCGTTGATTTTATGCTGGGAGAATATACAAGACGGCGCAGAATGATTGTTGACGGTCTTAATGCCATAAAAGGAATCAGCTGTGTGGCTCCTAAGGGAACCTTCTATGCTTTTGCAAATGTAAAAGGGGCCAATATGAGTTCCGATGAGTTTTGTAATCGCCTGATTGACGAGGCCGGTCTGGTAGTGATTCCAGGAGATGCTTTCGGCGAATATGGAGAGGGATACGTCCGTATGTCCTTTGCCGTATCTGATGAGACCATTATAGAAGGACTTAACCGCCTGGATATGTTTATGAGTAAGCTGAATATTTAAGATGCACGGACATATAATTGGAGAATTGTGCGCGCTCGGAGTCGCTCTCAGCGATGCGGTGACCTGTACCTGTTTTAACGCGGCGGGAAAAAAGATAAATATCTTTACGGTCAATTTCCTGAAAACAATGACAGCGCTGATATGCGTGGCGGTGATACGTCTGATGATGTATGGGACGGTCAGCCTTGCGGGAGTGAGTCCGAGGGCATGGCTTTATCTGAGCCTTTCCGGTCTGATAGGATTTGTATTTGGAGACTTTTTCTATTTTTCCTCCTTTCTGTATCTGCCCTACCGCATATCAATGATGATTTTTTATTCCAGTCCCATTGTGACCTCTCTGGCGGCCTGGGAATTATATGGACAGATTCTGCAGCCTGTGGACTGGGCCGGCATTTTATTGATAACGATGGGGCTGTGTATCGTATTGCTGGCAAGAAGACGGCAGGCGGAAGGCGCGGGCCAGCGAAAACAGACGGCCCTCGGCGTGGCTTTTGCGGTGCTGGGAATGCTGGGGCAGGCGGGAGGCGTACTTCTCAGCAGCCAGGGACTGCGGCTGATCGAGACGGCCGGTGGCTCTTTGGCGGCCAGTCAGGTGCGGATTATTGCCGGTATCGGGGGATTTTTTGTCGTGATGCTGGTGGGGAAAAGACGTGCGGCGGCAGGCCAGGCACTGAAATATCCAAAGGAACTGGGACTGGTAATGATCGGAGGTATCTGCGGATGTGCCGTCGGGACTACCCTGACCCTGCATTCGCTTAATTATATCCCCGCGGGGATTTCGTCGGCCATAACATCGGTGTCCCCGGTCATGATCCTTATTTTTACGGTATTTGTGCTCAGGGAAAAGATCAGGGCGGCAGAGGTTATCGGAGCCATTGTCTGTATTTCGGGTATTGTTGCATTGTCGGTGTAGACAGGAGGCTGGAGGTATGAAGATCGGTTTTGTCGGAATAGGAAGCGTGGCCTTGGCCATTATTAAAGGGATTAACTGCCGGGGGACAGCAGATTTGAAGCTTTTCGGCTATGATCTTCACAGGGAAAGGGCAGAGACATTGGCGGAATTGTGTGGTCTTAAGGTGTGCGGATCCTTTGAGGAGACGGCGGAAAACAGTGATGTCCTTGTCTTGGCCGTAATGCCCGGAGAATTGGCTTTCGCCGCAGAAAGGCTTAAAAAAGCGGACGGAAAGCTCATCATATCGTTGGTGGAGGGAAAGAGACTTGCGTCTATGGAGAAATGGTTTCCAAATTCAGCCGTTGCGAGGATCATACCGAACATAAACGCGAAAGTGAGCGCTTCTGTTACTGGGATGTGTTTCAATGATAAAGTGACAGAAGAACAAAAACTATTTGTGGCAAAGATTCTCGAAGGAATCGGAACATACATGGAAACAGAAGAAAGATTTGCCGGGATTTTTGGCTGTATCGGCAGTGCGGTTCCCGCGTTTACTTATATCTATATTAACGCAGTGGCTGAAGCCGCCTTGAAGAATGGAATGCCAAAGCAGACAGCCTTGGAGATAGCTGCTCAGTCTGTTTTGGGGAGCGCTGAAATGCTGCTGAAAAGTGCCGTCCATCCCCTTGCGCTGGCGGACCAGGTATGTTTGCCGGGAGGCGCAGCGATAGAGGGGGTTTTTATGCTTCACAAGCTGGGCTTTGATCATGCCGTTCATGAGGCGGTTCTTGCAGTGATCGAGAAGTCCTTGGCCGCATGTACAGACGATGAAAGCATTTGACAAATATTCGTTCTCACGGTATACTGTTTAAGTATGACTTTGTCATAAAATTTCCGCACAGCCGGGGAGTTAGCGGTGTCCTGTACCTGCAATCCGCTATAGCAGGGGTGATATCCTGCCGAGGATTACAAACTGTGAAGCTGCCCTTTATAAGCGGCGTTGAAGTCTGGGTCTTACGCAACAAGACCCTGTGAACCGTGTCAGGCCAGGAATGGAGCAGCACTAAACAGGATATCTTGTGTGCCGTGAGGCTGCCTGGACCGAGCTGGCTGTAGAGGTACCGTTTGTGGTGCGTTTTTCGAAGCAGGATGTGCGGATTAAAATAAAACAAAAGAATGCAAAAAGGAATTTCCAGACCGGCGTCAGCCAGAAAAGAAATTCCTTTTTTATTATTGTTTTGTTATTTTATATTTCCAAAGGCACAGACCGGAAGCTGACGCAGTCTACCAGGCCCCGGTTGGTGAGCCTGAGCTCAGGCAGGCAGGCCAGGGGGATCAGAGCCATAGTCATGAACGGAGAAGGCATGGAGCAGCCGATCTTTTCCCAGGCGCGCTCCAGGCTTTCTACCATATGGCTCATCTCTTCCACCGGTTTGTCATTCATCAGTCCGGCGATGGGGAGGGGAACAGTACCCAGAACCTGTCCGTTTTGAACGGCAGTCATGCCGCCGCCGCACTGGATCAGGGTATTGGCAGCCAGGGCCATGTCTTCATCATTTGTACCGATGACCAGCAGGTTATGTGCGTCATGGGCTACGGTAGAGGCCATGGCACCGCAGGTGATGCCAAAGCCTTTAACAAAGCCAAATCCCTTTGTGCCAGTATTGTGATGACGTTCGAACACGACAGTCTTAAGAACATCCTGGGCCGGGTCGGATTCCAGAAATCCGTTCTTAGATTCCAGAGTGATGTGGCGTTCGCAGGAGCCGACCTTTGCAGGAATGATCTCAATCGCCCGCACCTCGGTCCGCCCGGACTTGGCCGGTATCCGGAAGGTTTCCGCTGTAATAGAATCCTTGATATGCATGGAATGAGTGGCCCATTCGGGGTAGGAATAGGGAGCAAAATTTTTCAGCATGGCTCCATTTTCCGCCGCCAGCTCACCGTCAATCCATACCTTGGAGACCTTTAATCCTTCCAGATCTTCCATCAGGACCATATCTGCGCACTTGCCAGGTGTTATGCTTCCGAGATCATGATCCATCTGGAAGCATTGGGCACAGTTGATGGTCACCATCTGGATGGCGGTCATGACGTCGATTCCTTCTTCTACGGCGCGGCGCACAATGTGATCAAGATGACCTTTGGAAAGAAGCGTGTGTGGGTGGGTGTCATCGGAGATCAGAGTGGCGAAGCGGGTATCAATCTTGTGTTCTGTGATGCTTTTCGCCACTTCTTTTAGATCATGCCACGCGGACCCTTCACGGAACATGGCGTACATGCCCAGACGCATTTTTGCCAGCGCGTCCTCTGCCCTGGTGGATTCATGGCAGCAGCGGACGCCGGATGCGATATAAGCGTTCAGCCCTTTTCCAGTCTCTGGCATGGAATAATGGCCAGTGACGATTTTGCCCGCTTTCAAAGTGGAGCCCGTGATTCCATGGGTATGTTCAGAGGAAGAAAGAATTCCCGGAAAATTCATCATTTCTCCCAGTCCGACGCATTCCTCCCAGTTCATGGTTTCCGCGACTTCCTCTGGTCCTATGAAAGAGCCGGTGTCCTCAAAGCCCGGGACTGCGGGGACGCAGGAGGGAGTGGTCAGCATTGCTTTGAGAGGCGTTCTGGAGGCGTCCTCCAGCATACATTTCACACCGTCGAGTCCCAGCACGTTGCAGATTTCATGGGGATCCATGTAGATACCGACAGTACCATGAGGGATGACGGAACGGGCATATTCACCGACGCCCATCATGGAGGATTCAACATGTATATGGCCGTCCAGGAAGCCCGGCGAGAGATATTGCCCGTCGGCGTTTATGACTGTGGTCTCCGGGCCGATGCAATGTGAGGCGTCCCCTACGAGGGCGATACGTCCGCAGGAGACTGCCACAGAAACGTCTTCCATTATTTCATGGGTGCAGACGTTGATTAATCTCGCATGGATGAGGACCATATCAGCCGGTAAGCTGCCCCCAGCCACAGCGGCCAGGGTACCGCTGACATCCCAGAGCGGTCTTTTGCAAAAAGTATTGATCATAAAATTGCCTCCTGTTCAAAGTGATTTGGATATTGAAGCTATTATATCATGGAACGGCCTAAAAAACATCCATGGAAAACTTTCAAAGACCGCCGGCCTGCTGCGGAAAGAATTTATAGTTTTAGGCTTGGGGCTTGCCCCGGGCCTTTGTTTATTATATAATAGTGTTGAGTTTTATTTTCGTTTTCGGATATGTAATAGAATGCGGCGGTTATGAAAATATGAGCAGAGGGAGGCGGTTTTATGATGAGAATCGGCATGTTGACCAGTGGAGGTGACTGCCAGAGTCTGAATGCGACCATGCGCGGTGTGGCAAAAGCTCTGTATGAGATGTATGACGATGTGGAGATCATCGGTTTTGAGGATGGCTATAAGGGTTTGATCTATATGAATTACCGCATTATGCAGCCGGAGGATTTTTCCGGCATCCTGACGGAGGGAGGTACGATTCTTGGCACCTCCAGACAGCCGTTTAAACTGATGCGTGTCCATGATGAAAACGATCTGGACAAAGTGGAAGCGATGAAACACACCTATAAGAAGCTCCGTTTGGAATGTCTTGTGGTCCTGGGCGGGAACGGAAGTCAGAAGACGGCAAATCTGCTTCGTGAGGAAGGTCTTAATGTTATAGGCCTTCCGAAAACCATAGATAATGACCTTTGGGGAACCGACATGACTTTTGGATTCCAGAGCGCGGTCGATATTGCGACCAACGCGATCGATTGTATCCACACTACGGCCGCCTCCCACAGCCGTGTGTTCATTGTAGAGGTCATGGGCCATCGGGTCGGATGGCTGACTCTGAATGCCGGCATGGCAGGCGGGGCGGACATTATTCTGATACCGGAGATTCCATACGATATTGATTCCATCGTGGCGGCGTTAAAGAAAAGAGAAAAGGCAGGAAAAGATTTTTCCATCATAGCGGTGGCGGAAGGAGCTATTTCCAAACAAGATGCGGGGCTCAGTAAAAAAGAGCTGAAAAAAAAGAAGGAAACGAATCTGGTCTATCCGTCCGTGTCATATGAAATAGGGGCCCAGATTGAAGAACGTACAGGTTTGGAAGTCCGTGTGACGGTGCCGGGGCATATGCAGCGGGGCGGTGCGCCCTGTGCCTATGACAGGGTCTTGTCTTCCCGGTTGGGAGCTGCCGCGGCTAAGATGATCCGTGACAAAGAGTATGGATATATGGTGGCGGTAAAAAGCCGTGAGATTTCAAAAACGCCTCTTGACGAAGTGGCAGGCCGCCTGAAAATGGTGGATCCTGAGGCATCGATCATTGAAGAGGCACGGCTTTTGGGCATAAGCTTTGGCGATGAACCGGCGGACGAACCGGCCGGAAAGTAATTGATGTTATGAGATACAGGCAGGGCGGGTCCGTGACCCGTCCCCTTTTCTCTTCCGCCTTTGCGGAATATTCCGCACGGAAGGATTGGGAAACAGGACAGACAGAGAAAGGCAGTAAGAGTCATGGCATATACGGCGTTATATCGGAAATGGCGGCCCGGGACCTTTGATGATGTCAAAGGACAGGATCATATTGTCACCACATTGAAAAATCAGATCAAGACAGGAAGGATCGGGCATGCGTATTTGTTCTGCGGCACCAGAGGCACAGGAAAGACTTCCATAGCGAAGATATTGGCAAAGGCGGTCAACTGTGAGCACCCGATGGATGGGAATCCGTGCTGTGAATGCGATACCTGCAGAACCATAGCAGCCGGAAATTCCGTTAATGTGGTGGAGATCGATGCGGCTTCCAACAATGGTGTGGACAATATACGGGAAATACGGGATGAGGTTCAGTATTCCCCGGCGGAAGGAAAATACAGAGTCTATATCATTGACGAGGTGCATATGCTGTCCACGGGCGCGTTTAACGCGCTGCTTAAGACATTGGAAGAACCGCCGTCTTATGTGATCTTCATATTGGCGACCACGGAAGTCCATAAAATTCCTGTCACCGTTTTATCGCGATGCCAACGGTATGATTTCCGGAGAATCTCCGGAGAAACGATTGCTGCGCGCCTGATTGAAATGGCCGCGGCGGAACAAATAGAGGCAGAAGAAAAGGCTGTCCGCTATATTGCGAAAAAAGGAGACGGCTCCATGCGAGATGCCATCAGCCTGTTTGACCAGTGTGTGGCATTTTATTACGGACAGAAGCTAACCTATGAAAAAGTGCTTGAAGTGCTGGGCGCCGTGGATAATGAGGTGTTCAGCGGATTATTGAGGGCAGTCGCATCGGGAAACACGGCAGAAAGCATCCGCCTGGTGGAAGAGCTGGTGATCCAGGGGAGGGAATTGACTCAGTTTGTACTGGAGTTTACCTGGTATATGAGAAATCTTCTGCTTCTGGAAGCCACAGATGGTGAAGAAGACGTGCTGGATATGACGGCTGAGGATATCAAAAGGCTGAAGGAAGAGACAAAGCTTGTAGACAGTGAGACCCTGATGCGCTATATTCGGATATTTTCAGAGCTTTCCAGCCAGATGCGGTATTCATCCGGCAAACGAGTGCTTTTGGAACTGGCGGTAATAAAGCTTACCAGGCCTCAGATGGAAGAAAATATGGATTCCCTGTTACAAAGAGTGAAGGAACTGGAGAAACGCCTGGATAAGGGGGATTTTCTGATTCCCGAGGGCGCGCTCCAGACCGGAAGCGGACAGCGGGGCGAACGCATTGAGACTGTAAATGCGGGGAGTTCGCCGTCGGGGCCGGGCGGCGCCGGGGACAAGGGACAAAAAAAGGTGGTGGCTCTTCCCAAAGCACAGTACGAAGATCTGCAGCTTATCAGGGAGCAATGGGGCCGTATTCTCAAGGAGCTGGGAGCGTCTATCAGACCGGCGCTCTCTGAAGCGGTTGTGGAACCCTTTGGTGATAGTGCTATCATGCTGGGATTTCGTGATGAAACATTTTATCTGATCGGCGGAAGGGAACAGGTTCTGGAGCAGCTGGCAGATTATGTACGGGCGAACTATCAGAAAGAAATGGAGTTTCGCGCCAGACTGCTGGCCGAAGGAGAATCTGCGGATACGCAGTATGTCAGCGAAGAAGAGTTAAAATCAAAAATTCATATGGACATCATAACGGAAAATAGTTAGAATGATAAAAGATTCAGGATAATAAGGAGGAGTTCTCACATGGCAAAACGTGGAGGATTTCCGGGCGGCATGCCTGGAAACATGAACAATCTGATGAAGCAGGCACAGAGAATGCAGAGGCAGATGGAAGATGCACAGAAGGAATTTGAGACGAAAGAATTTACCGCATCTGCTGGAGGCGGGGCGGTAGAGGTGACCGTGTCCGGCAAAAAGGAGATCACATCCGTGAAGCTGGCGGAAGAAGTTGTGGATCCGGAAGATATCGAGATGCTTCAGGATCTGATCATGGCGGCCACCAATGAGGCGCTCCGGCAGATGGAAGAGGCTTCTTCGGCAAACATGTCCGGCCTGACTGGCGGCCTTGGCGGAGGCTTCCCCTTCTGATGGATTATTACAGCAGTAAGATCACAGCGTTAATTGAAGAGCTGTCCAGGCTGCCCGGCATAGGGGCCAAGTCTGCCCAGCGTCTCGCTTTTCATATTGTAAACATGCCGGAAGAACGGGTGAAGCGTCTGGCAGAGGTTTTGGTGGAAGCAAAGCGAGGAGTACGGTACTGCCGTGAGTGTTTTACTCTGACGGATAATGAGCTGTGCCCTATTTGCGCCAGCGATAAACGGGATCATGGCACTATAATGGTAGTGGAAAGTACCAGGGATCTGGCGGCGTATGAAAAGACCGGACGTTACGAAGGTGTATATCATGTGCTGCATGGAGCGATATCCCCGGCATTGGGGATTGGTCCGGCGGATATCCGGCTGAAGGAACTGATGACCAGGCTCCAGGGAGATATATCAGAGGTGATCATCGCTACGAATTCAAGCCTGGAGGGGGAGACGACAGCTATGTATTTAAGTAAGCTGATCAAGCCGACGGGCATTAAAGTGACCAGGATAGCGAGCGGCGTACCGGTGGGCGGTGATCTGGAGTATATTGATGAAGTGACCTTGCTCCGGGCTCTGGAGGGGAGGACGGAGCTGTGACCGTCCGGCATATATGAGAATAATAAAAAGAATCCTGCGCCGCGGGATTCTTTTTTATATGATGGGAAATGTCTGCTAAACGAATACAGCCTGTACCAGAATCATGTATAAAAGAGTTCCCCCGCCGATGCTGAAGAGAAGGTTATGCTTCCATTTATGTATCAGGACGACGAAGGCGCTGGCCAGAAGTTCCGGTATGCCGAAGGGCCATGCATAAAATCGGATATCCTTGAAACAATAGACGATCAGCATGCCGATAATGGCATAGGGCAGAACGCGGCCTGCATAAGAAACAAAGGCCGGCGTTTCTTTATTGGCGGGGAACAGAAGGAACGGGAGCAGCCTGGTCAAAAAAGTGACTGCGGCGACAGTAAGGATCGTAAGGATCACGGATATCATGCGGATTCCCTCCTTCTGAGCATAGTTAAAGAAAAGAGCAGACAGAGCATAGCTGCGGGTATGAACCAGCTGGTGCCGAAAAGCAGTCTGCAGGCGGCGGTAATGACGATTCCCAGGACGGCCGGCAGATGATTGTTACTGTTTTCCCATTGATCTACAAATATTACAATAAAAAGGGCGGTCATAGCGAAATCGATTCCTTTGGAGTTAAAGGGAATCAGGTTTCCCGCTGCGTTTCCGATTACGCCGCCCAGAATCCAATAAAAGTGATTCAGGACTGCAATGAAAAAGAAAAACCATTTTTTGCTGACTCCGTCCGGTGGATTGGCCGAACAAAGGAGAGAAAATGTCTCATCCGTAAGAGAGAAGATCATGTAGGGCTTCAGCTTACCGGAATCTTTGAACTTATCCAGCATGGAAAGCCCGTAGAATAAATGCCGGGCATTGACCATAAGTGTAATGAGAAGCGTGGACAAAAAATTAAAAGGAAGCGTCAGAAGCTCTATGGCAACGAACTGCATAGAGCCGGCATAAATGATCACGCTCATGAAAATAGCCCATCCTACATGAAAGCCCTCGCTGCTCAGAAGAACACCGAAAGCGATACCCAGAAATAAATAACCCATGAAAACAGGCAGCGTTAAAGGAAACGCCGCCCGGAACGCTTTTTTTATCATATGAAAAACCCCTTTGCCTATATTTTCCTCATTGTTATTATAGCTATTTCATCTTCTGTATGCAACATTTTTGAAATTACAGTTAATTTTGAATAATATAACATTTATATCAATTAATTGGTAAAAATAAAATAAAAAAACTAAAAAAACCGCTTGACAATCAAAATCGAGTGTGCTATTATACAGTTACAACAAATAAACAAATAACAAATCCTCACAACAAGAGAAGCCCATAGAAGAATCTGACGAGAAAGGATTCGGGAAAACAGATCAGATGTAAAGGAATCTGATTTGGTAAAATCAGTACAGAGGAAGTAAGGAGTCAGTGGCGATTGCATAGGAATATCAATCAAAATTAGACAGAACCGGCCGATGGATGATAAAAAAAGCTTCTTCGAAACAACAGGGACGTATTACAGGAATAAAAGAAATCCATAAGCTGCAAGATGGAGAGGTTCAGAATTCGTGTAAGGTCGTCAATCGAAGTTGAGAGGGATTGTGGACAGGAAAATGGGAAGGAGGAGATTCCGCTGGACACTGAAGTCTCACGATTGAAAACTCAATATGGTTCTCATATGATGAAAGATAAATCCTGTTGGAACCGCCTTCATTATATAGAGAATATATAAATAATATCGTAAGTATCCGAATTAAGTATATGAAAATGTACAGATCGAAGAAGAGCTTCGGATCAGATGTGATAGCGTATATGAGAATCATAGAGTTTTCATCGTAAATGAAATTAAAATAAAAATCAGAATGCATGTAGGTAATGGAGATGAAGCGTCAAAGGATAGGAAGTTGACGTTAAGGACATAGGCTATATACAATTTGAAAAAGGCGAACAGGATATCACATGTTTCCTTCGATTGAAGCTTAAAAAGCTGGCAGACAAGAGCCTGTAAATAAAAATCCATTAGAGATGACAGGAGATGTTGCCGGACTTGGATAGTGAAAGAAAAAGAAGTTCAATACAATTTAATATATAAAATATAAAAAAGGGTACGAAAAGTACCCTTTTTTTACTGTTGTTTTTGACAAGAAAAATCGAGTATGTTAAACTTAGAGTGCACACGTATAGGTTATCAATTATTTTTGAGGTGATACCGTGGATAAATATGAATTAAGTATCAAAGAAGATAAGATTAAAAAGCATGCTGAAAAAAAGGATTATGTGACTGCGGCGAAGATTGCGGATACGATTGATTGGCGGCGCGTTAAAAACATAAAAATGCTGACGCTTGTTTCCCAGATCTATGAGAAGGTCAAAAATTATGCCGAGGCAAAAAACGTTCTTCTGATTGCATATGAACGCGTTCCGGTGGGGCGCCGTATGCTGTATAAATTGACGGAGCTTTGCGTTAAGTCAGGCAATCTGGATGAAGCAGAAGACTTTTTTGAAGAATTCCAGGAAATAGCTCCCAATGATATCAGCAAGCTGATTCTAGCTTATCAGATTGAGTCCTCCAGAGGGGAACCTTTGGAAAAGCTGATCACCATTCTGGAACTTTACCGCAAAAATGAGTTTGAAGAAAAGTGGGCTTACGAGCTGGCTTACCTATATCATAAAGCAGGCAGGTCCAAGGACTGCGTGCAGCTGTGCAATGAAATCATTTTGTGGTTCAGCGTAGGGCCTTATGTGGACAAAGCTCTGGAATTGAAAATGCAGTATGAGCCGCTTACTCCGTCTCAGCAGGAGAAGCTTGTAAATAAAAAGAAATTTGAAGAACGTATTAAAGCCGTGGAACGGGAATTCGAAGAAAAGTACTCTCAGGAAACGCTGGATTCCGGCCTCCTGGGGGAGGAGCCTACCTTGAAGGACGAAGGGCTTAAGGAAGCCGCAATGACGGATGAACCTGAGGCGACAGAAGAAGCTTCCGTTGACGAAGAAGTGGGGATCACATCCGATGTGCTTTTGCAGAACGCACAGTTTCAGGACATGGAGGCGGATCTGGCGCAGTCCGTAAGAGCTGCGGCGGAAGAAATGCCTCAGGCTGAGGAAACAGCTGGGCAAGATACAAAAGAAATTCTGGCTCAGACAAAAGAGCTTAAAAGCTCAAAGCCGGAAATCACACAGACAACAGAGTTTTTGAATGAAGTTTCCGCAGCACTTGCTGCTTCCGTTTTTGCTGATTCAGAACAAGAAGATGAAGCAGAAGAGATGGATTTGGAGATTCCGGAAGAGGAAGCGGATAAAAAAATAGACGCGGAAGTAGTGGAAGAAGAGCCTAAGGCAGCAGAGGAAACCCCTGCAGAGGATGCTGCCGAAGAGAAAGACGAAGCTGGGAAAATTCCAGATGCGGAGTCGAGCGAATCTGAGGAAAACGGACAGAATGAAGAAATCCCGGCTGAGGACAAGGCAGATGAGATGATTCCGGAAACGAAGGCTGTCGATGCTGATTCGGCCGCGGAAGACGAGGGACAGGAAGAAGACAAGGCTCCGGCAGAAGCGGATGAGAAGGCGGAAGAAGTATTTGAAACGCCGGAAGAAGAGCTGGAAGAAGAAGAAATAGATGAGAAGCAGATAACATGTGTAGTTGTGGAGGAGGAGCCTGGCGAAGGCAGGATTCCTCTGGCAGTGGAAAAGTTGAAAAAGACCCACGAGATATTGGGAGTGCCTGCCACTCAAGTGGCTAAGATTTCAGGGGCGAAACTGAGTGCTAAAGGGATTCATAATACATTCACCCGGCTGGCTGGAAGGGATCTGATCGTAGATAATGCAGCGGACCTGACGGGATCCGCGGTCAAAGAGCTTGTCAGAGAATTAAAGAAGCCGTTTGTTTCCATGGTACTTGTGCTGGTTGATTCTCCGGAACGGATTGATAAGCTGCTGGTTCAAAATCTGGAATTAGACAAGCTGTGTGTTTATCTGGAAGACGAAGAACAGATGAGCGTGGACGATTTTGTGACCAGCGTCAATGCATATGCGGAGGAAGAAGAATGTATTATTGATGAGATGGCGGGCTTGGCCATCTATGCGCTGGCGGAACGGATGAGAAATGATGGCATTCCGCTGTCGGAGCAGGAAGCAAAAGCTCTGGTGGATGAAGCAATTGATAAGGCAGAGCATAGAGGGCTGAAGGGGCTTTTTGGCTCGAAATATGATAAAAAAGGCTATTTGATTTTAAAAGAACAATATTTTAAGAATTTGTAAGGTGGACTATGAGTATTCGGCTGATAGCGTTGGATCTGGACGGAACACTGCTGACCACGGACAAGCGGCTGACAAAGCGTACCTTGGATGTGCTCACCAGGGCTTCGGCCAGGGGGATTCATATTGTACCAGCTACGGGACGAAGCGTGACAGGTCTCGCACCGGAGGTGCGGGACCTGCCGTTTGTTCGTTATGCCATAACTGTGAATGGAGCCGTGGTATGGGATTTAAAGGAACAGAGAGCGATATTCAAGAAGGTTTTTTCCAGAGACCAGGCGGAAGAGGTATGGGATTTTATCTCCGGCTATCAAACCATGCAGGATGCCTGCATTGACGGCATTGCAAGGATGGAGCCTGAATATTACTGGCATATAGAGGATTTCATGCCGGATGAATCCAGAAGCTTTTTGATTCGTTCCACCAGAGTCCCTACAGAGGGAATGCGCTCTTATGTGGCGGACGCGCGAAACAGCGTTGAAAAATTTAACGTGTTCTTTAAACAGGAAAGAGAATGCAGCCGCATAGAGGCGAGGGAAGCTCTGAAACGTTTTTCTTATCTGACGGTGACCTCTTCCATTGGTAATAATCTTGAAATCAACCACCTGGAGGCTACAAAGGGCAGCGGATTATCTGCGCTGGCGTATCACCTGCGTTTGGAAAGAGAGCAGGTCATGGCTTTTGGCGACGGTGAAAATGATATTTCTATGCTGAAAGCGGCCGGAATGGGGGTGGCTATGGAAAATGCCTCTTCCATAGTAAAGGAATCGGCGGATACGGTCACTTTGTCCAATGATGAAGATGGAGTGGCCTTGGCCATTGAAAAGTTTGTCTTATGAGGATAAAGGCTTATATTGCAGGCGGAGAATACTATATGACGGAGTTCTTTGTTCCACGTAAGAGCTTGGGGCATAATCTGAAATAGGAAGGCGCGATGGATATTAATCTGGTTTTTATAGTAACGATAATAATTTTGATCATGAGCATAATAGTGGGAGGTCTTCGGGGATTCTTTAAAAGCAGTCTGTCTTTGGTGGCCCTGATTTTATCAGGTATCATCGTAATGGCGTTGAATCCGCTTGTCACTGGTTTTTTACGCAGCAATACGAAGCTGGACGAGTGGATTGAAGGAAAAGTAGCAGGAATGATCACCGAGGAACAAGACTTGGGAATAAATGCGGACGGAGACAGTGTGACGCTGGAAAAGGATATTACGCTTCCTATGGACATTCAGCTGCCCAACGGTACAGTCCTTCCGGCAGGTACGGTCCTTCCGGCGGGGACCACGCTGCCTAAAGGAGTTGGACTTGATGAGCTTTTGGAGCAGGTGAACGAAAACCTTTCTACGGCGCAGCAAAGCAAGGTCATAGAGAGCCTGCCGATACCGGAGAGCCTTAGAAATTCTTTGGAAGAAAATAATAATTCCGCGATATACAAGGAATTGGGCGTGAATCAGTTCACAGATTATATAGGAAGCTTTATAAGCAACATATGTCTGAATATCATCGGATATATTGTTACGTTCATGATTGTGTTCTTCGCGCTTCAGATTCTGATGCTGGTATTTAATGTAGTAGACAGACTTCCTATTATACATGGAATCAATCATTTTGCCGGGGCGCTTCTGGGAATCGTAAAAGGACTTTTGCTGCTGGAGATTTTATTTTTGTTGCTGATTCCGTTCACGGCGACCGCTTTTGGACAAAATGTGCTGGGGCAAATTGAGAATAACGCTTTTTTGAGTATGTTGTATCATAAAAATATCTTGATCAGGCTTCTGATGATGGTCGTTGGAAAGACGTTCTGACCACAATAGATTGTATAGAATAGAAGCTGCGCCACAGGTATATGTGGACTGTCTTTCAGGGGGGTAAAAATGTCTATTTTTCAAGTGAAAAATCTGTGTAAAATTTACCAGGGATTGCCCTTGACAAACCATATTTTGGTATGATATATTAAAACTCCACGGCGGATAGAACCGCAAATGCGAGAAAACGCTGTGGAAGAAAAAGAAAAAAATGGTTGACAGGAAGCGGCGGCTATGATATCCTATAGAAGTTGTCGCTAACGCAGCGAGACACAGGACCTTGATAACTGAACAGTATATTCCAACCCCTGA
>NZ_JAJNOR010000008.1 GCF_021044755.1 Lientehia hominis | reverse complement strand
CCCAGGCCGCCGGGCAGCCAGCCCACTATGGCCCTCGCGAACTTAAACAGACGGTCCGTGACTCCGCATTTGTTCATCAGCTTTCCGGCGAGCAGGAAAAGCGGCACCGCCAGGATCGTAAAGCTGTTGAGGCCCGCCATCATCTGCTGGCCGATGGTGATCCATTTCATGCCCGTGCTGAACCGCATGATGAACAGCGCGGAAAAGCCCAGGGCATAGGTGACCGGCAGGCCGGACAGGAAAAGAACCAATAAAAGTAATAATCCCCAGATCGGATCCATATGCTATTCCCCCTTCTTCTCAAGTTCATGCTGTTTTTCAAACGCTTCTTTCGCGGCTTCCAGCTCCATGGCGTCTTTCTCATCCTGTGAGATGTAGACGGCCTGGCCGGTCAGCAGGAATACGCATCGTACGATATTGAAGATCACGGTAGCCACCAGGCCGACCGCCACGATGATATAGACCCAGCTGATGTGCAGCCAGCGGTTGGACGCGGCGAT
The DNA here is from genome assembly GCF_021044755.1 of Lientehia hominis. Taxonomy (GTDB): domain Bacteria; phylum Bacillota; class Clostridia; order Lachnospirales; family Lachnospiraceae; genus Lientehia; species Lientehia hominis. The sequence continues at coordinate 111,190 of NZ_JAJNOR010000008.1, read as the reverse complement.
GATGCCCTTCGCGTTCTCAATGTTCTTGATCAGGCTGTAGACACAGATCCCCGCAAATACAGACATGGCAATATGAAAGACCGCCAGCACTGCATGCCGTATCTTTCCCGGCAGCTTATCGAATAAAAAGGTCACGCATACGTCCGTCCCCCTCAGAGCGGCGATGGGCCAGGCCAAGAATGCGAAGATCACATATGCATATCTTGCCAGTTCCTCGGTGCCCGTCATGGAGATGTTCAGTTTTCTCGCAATAACCTGGAACACTACAATAATGGTGATGATAACGAGCAAGATGCTGTCAATGGTTATAACAGCCTTCTCGATGGCGTCCAGAATCTTGTTAAAGGTTTTCACCATATATCCCCCTTCCTTGATAAATGATGGAAAAGACACCCGCACACCTTATATTCCCATTCGAATATAACCGGGCGGGTGTCTTCAAATGAAGTCAAGCAATATTACTTTTTACAATGGCTTCAAAATATGATTTCTTATTGTTCGCCGGCCATGATCGCCTGAACCTCTTCCAGTGTGGATGAAGTCCAGGTAGATTTGAAGTAATCAGCCCAGATAGCTTCTGCTTTTTCTTTAAATCCACTCATGTCGGGCTGGATGAACTCACAACCGCCGTCGATCAGCTGCTGCTTGTAGTCGTCTTCTCTTGCGATGGCTTCTTTCTCAAGGTAATCAATCGCTTCCTGTCCAGCCTTGTCTACGACAGCCTTGTAGTTGTCGGGAAGAGACTGATACAGATCTTCTGCCATCCACATACCAACGCTCTCACAGATATGCTTTGTTTCAATGATATAATCCTGAACCTCTTCCAGATTGATGCTCTTCATCTGCTCCCAAGGGCCTTCTGAAGCATCGGCAGCGCCGTTCTGAATGGAAGTGTACAGCTCGCCTAAAGCGATCGGAACGGGTGTAGCGCCAAGAGTGCTCCAGCTCTCGCTCCACAGCTGGTTGTCATTCAGACGAAGCTTAACGCCCTTAAGGTCATCAACAGAATTGATCGCTTTGTTGCAGGACATGTTCCTGTATCCACGATATGCCATGCCGGCAACGTCTCTCGTGTTGTACTCATTCCTCCAAAGCTCTTTAGCCTGCTCTACCAGATCACTGTTATAGAGATTGTTGTAAGCTTCGCGTGTCTCGATCAGGAAAGGAGCAAGCATGAAGCCATAATCCTCACTGTAAAGATAGAACGGTGTAGGTCCGAATCCACAGAATTCCAGTTCGCCGGACTTAAGAGCCAGGAAGGAATCGTTCTCGCCCATCAGGGAAGAATCCGGGAATACGTTCAGGGTGATAGCACCGTCAGAATATTCGTTCATCAGATCCGCAAATTTATAATATGCGTCGACCATGGGTGTTCCGGTTGCATATGTAGTCGCTAAAGACCAGGTATATTTCTCATCGAAGGGACCTTCGATCTCGCCGGCTGCGGCTTTCGTCGTTTCGTCGCCGGCTGCCGTAGTCTTCTCTTCTGCTGCCTTTGTGGTTTCTTCCTTGGCCGCCGTCGTCTTTTCTTCCGCAGCCTTTGTAGTCTCTTTCTTGTCGCCGCCGCAGGCCGCCAGTGACAGCACCATGGCCGCCATCAGAACAAGTGCTAATAATTTCTTTTTCATGTAATTACCCTCCACTCTTTAAATATCTTTTTTAAGTGCTTTCTGTTTTAAATATTTTAAGACCTGAAACCTCCTTTCCTGCAATTTTTTCTGTCAGCTTATTAAGCTCCCCCGGGTCAGTATCAGTTGCTTACTCTATTAAGTCTCAGCTTGTTGCTGCTGCAGAAGTTCTGCTTATAAAAACGAATAACGAATCTCACAAAATCCCGTTGTTTGGATTTTCATAAAGATTCCTATTGTGTTAAGATTATATAAAAGTTCCGTTAGCTTTGTGTTAAAATAAAGTTTATTCTCTCTAAAACTTTATAAAATTTCTTACTTCATTCTTAAATAATTATATCTTTCAGATTTCATTTCCTCTTCATTTGACATACTAAAGAAAAGTGCAAGTTTTGTGTTGCTGTCACAAATTCCCATTTTCCTATATTTCGTGAATTTACCGCCGACCGTTGACTGCCCCGGCAAAACCCGATATAATGGAGGTCAATGTCATATAAAAGAACGTGTTTTATCACGAATAAGAAAGGATCTGTCTGCCATGTGGACTGCCGATAATTGGAACGATTACGAGGTGATCGACACCTCAAAAGGAGAGAAACTGGAACGCTGGAACAGCTATCTGCTCGTCCGTCCAGACCCTCAGGTCATCTGGGACACCCCCCGCATCCACGGCGGCTGGAAACAAAAAAACGGCCACTATCACCGCAGCAGCCGCGGAGGCGGGGAATGGGAGTTTTTTGACCTGCCGGAGCAGTGGAGTATCCGTTATGAGCCTCTCGGCCTTACCTTCAACCTTAAGCCCTTCAGCTTTAAACATACGGGACTTTTTCCGGAGCAGGCCGTAAACTGGGACTGGTTTTCCGGAAAAATAAAAAAGGCCCGAAGGCCTGTGAAGGTTCTGAATCTGTTCGCCTATACCGGCGGCGCCACTCTGGCGGCGGCTTCTGCCGGCGCTCAGGTGACCCATGTGGACGCTTCCAAGGGTATGGTGACGTGGGCCAGAGAAAACGCAAGATCCTCCGGCCTCTCCGAGGCCCCCATACGATGGATCGTAGATGACTGCGTGAAGTTCGTGGAAAGGGAGATCCGTCGCGGCAATACCTACGACGGGATCATCATGGATCCGCCCTCTTATGGAAGAGGGCCTAAAGGTGAGATATGGAAGATAGAAGACGCCATTTACCCTCTGGTAAAGCTGTGTACAAAGCTTTTATCGGATGATCCTCTGTTTTTCCTGATAAATTCTTATACCACCGGGCTCGCCCCCTCTGTCCTTTCCTATATGATGGAAATCCAGCTCTCCCGTTTTCAGGGCGCCATAACCGCCGATGAAGTAGGGCTCCCCGTGACAGAAAGCAGCCTGGTGCTCCCCTGCGGCGCTTCTGGACGATGGGAATCTCTCTGACGGCAGATCATTTCCCCATCTCCTAAAGGAACCCTTTACCATTTGTTCCGTACTTTCTCTGCAAACCCCATCATATGACTGATCTGGATCTCCGTTCCGTCGTCTAAGACCGCACTGCCGTCAAAATGACCGAATATCTGATGCTGATCACTCAGGATAAGTACCGCCGACGTACACGCACTCCGGTTTAAGACCGGAGTAAACGTAAGCTTCAGCCGCCCGTCGGATGAAAATACATTCCATGGCTTCATGAACTCCGGCTTCCCATCTTCTTCTCCCGGAATCCGGAATGTGACCGTTCCAAGCTTATGCGCCCTGCCGTTATAAAAGAGCATATTTTCCGTAGCTGCCGAAGTATCCCCGAATCCATAGCCCAGGTTAAAGCCAAACTTTCCGTTTCCGGCCTGGCCCATGGCGGCGCTCCAGTACCAGGTATTGTGATATGTCCAGACACCTCTTCCCCAATCCAGAAGCCCGAGGCTGTCCTCCGGGCGAAACTCGTAAATCTTCCCTCCGAATTCTGCCTGTCCTCTAGCTTTCATCCCTATAATCTTCTGATTATAATAAAATGCGGTTTTTTTCTCCGGAAACGGCGTGGCAATGACCATGCTGTCCTCCGGTTCCTCCGTCAGCTCGAAGCGGACCCGTATCGGCAGTCCCTTATGAAATTTATCCATCTCCCCTTCCAGGATTCTCTTCTCTCCCTCATGGCGGAAGGACATCCTAATATTCTTTTTCTCCAATGACACGTCCCCCTTTGCCGAGGAAGCCGGAAATCCTGTTTTTCCCATCGGAAAAGCGGTCATCGGACTGCTGGTATACTCTGTCTGTTTTTCAAAATCCAGGAGGGAAATGCTCGCCAGCCCCATATATGAATTGTCATCCAGCGTAAGGGCGACTCCGTACCTTTCATTGTAGATCAGATAATAATCCCACTCCTTGATCCGCATGGCACCCGCCTTGATCCTGCTCCTGTCATATGTTTTTACGAGGGACGTTGCATATCCCGCCTGACAGAGCTCCCCCCTGCCGTTCAGCAAAGGTCCCGGCTCCAGGAGCATTTGTTTTTCCGGTCCTCCGTAAACATCTCTGTTTTTTCCCTTTGTCATATTAATATAGGTTTTCTTCATGGCCGTCCTCCTCACCCGATACAAACAACAAGCCGCCGGATTCCTGAATAATGAGCTCCCGCTTTCGCGGGAGCTCTCAACCTGCTCATTTTCTATATTCTTTTAAAACTTCTGAAGATTCAGATACTGCTCTGCCGCCGTCACCGCATTGGCTCCGTCGGAAGCAGCCGTCACGATCTGGCGCAGTTTTTTTGTGCGGATATCTCCAGCCGCAAAAATCCCAGGCACTGACGTAATCCCGTCTTCACCGGCCACAATATAGCCGGCCTTATCCATCTCCACTAATCCCTTGTATGCTTCCGTCTCCGGCAGAATCCCCACAGCGATGAAAACTCCCTGGACGTCCTTTTCCTCGGTATTGCCAGTCTTCACATTTTCCAGCACAATGCCGGAAACCGTATCTCCTCCGCGGATCTCTTTTACAACAGTGTCCCAGATCACTTCCACATTATCAAGGGAAAATAATTTCTCCTGAAGGCTTTTGGCGCCTCTGAGCTCATCCCTTCTGTGGATCAGATAGACCTTCTCGCAGATTCTGCCCAGAAAAATAGCGTCCTCAATGGCTACGTCGCCGCCGCCGATGACAGCCGTCGTCTTGCCTTTGTAAAAAGCCCCGTCGCAAGTGGCGCAGTAGCTGACTCCCATTCCAGACAGCTCTTCTTCTCCCGGCACACCCAGAAGCCTGTGCTTTGCTCCTCCGGAAAGGATTACCGCTCTCGCTTCGTAGCTCCCATTTTCGCACACCACAGTCTTATAGGGTGAGCCGTCCTCTACCCGTACTACATTATCTTCTACAAATTCCGCTTCCTGCTTGTCTGCGTGCTCCCGCATCTTCATTCCCAGATCAAAGCCGTTGATTCCGGGCAGTCCCGGATAATTGTCCACCTCGTAGGTATTCAGCACCTGTCCTCCGCTCATCATAGCTTTCTCTATTACAAGTGTATGAAGCCTGGCTCTCTGGGCGTAAATAGCCGCCGCCAGTCCGGCCGGACCTGAACCGATGATCACCAGATCATATTGGTTTTCCATAAGCAATCCCTCCTGAAACCATAATAGGCGATGGAAATGCGGATGTCAAGGCAGAACCCCTCGCAGAAACCAAAGCGGCATGCTATAATGATCACAAATACCATCTTAAGATCGGGGGTTCTTATGAAATCCATGAAACAAAATAAAAGTAAGACTGTTTTGATCACCGGCGCTTCCCGCGGCATCGGGAGGTCCATCGCCCTGCGCTTTGCCAGAGAAGGATTCCAGACCGCCATATGCGCCAGAGGAGAGCAGGCACTCCTTCATACAAAGCAGGAGATTGAAGCTGCAGGTATCCCCTGCCTCGCTGTCGCCGCGGATGTGGGAAAAGCCGGCGGCTGCCGCAAGGTATTTACTGCCGTTGAAAAAGCCTTCGGCCATGCGGACATCCTCATAAACAACGCCGGCATCTCCCATATCGGCCTTTTGCAGGACATGACGGAAGCCCAATGGGATGAGATCATGAGCATCAACCTCTCCTCCGTCTTTTACTGCTGCCGTCTGGCCATTCCCTCCATGATCGCCGCAAAGCACGGAAAAATCCTGAACATTTCCTCCGTCTGGGGAAGCGCAGGCGCCTCCTGCGAAGTGGCTTACTCCGCTTCCAAAGGCGCCGTGAATTCTCTCACCAAAGCCCTGGCAAAGGAACTGGCCCCTTCCGGCATCCAGGTAAACGCTCTGGCCTGCGGGGTTATCGACACGGAAATGAACCATTTTCTCAGTCCAGAGGACCGGGCCTCCCTCATAGAAGAGATCCCCGCGGACCGGCTGGGCACGCCGGATGAAGCCGCGGAAATGGCTTTCCAGATCATATCTTCACCTGCTTATCTGACAGGGCAGGTCATCACCCTGGACGGCGGCTGGCAGTGATCTTCTCCACCCACTCTCCGCGGCTCACTCTTCAAAAAGGAGGATTTCCCTGTCCTTTTCTGCAAAATAGGGAGTACCAAGAAGCTCCATCACCGCCCGGCCGCTTGTAGCTTCCGTCACTTTTTTCATAAACAGACCCGTCTGTTCTTCAGGTACAAGAATCCTAGACGTCACCATATCTGTATAGCTAGTATCCAGAGTATGGACTCCCATCTGACCTGCTGTGTACTGGATCTTTCCGATTCCATTGTAATCGCATTTGACCAATATTTCCTGTCCTGGCTTTTTTTCCAGAATGACGCAGTCCGCAAGCCCTTCCTGGACGGCTCTGGAATAGGCCCTGACCAGCCCTCCGGTTCCCAGCAGCGTGCCTCCGAAGTACCGGGTCACAACGGCGCACACATTATGCACCTGTTCTCCCAGCAGCACATCCAGCATAGGCCTCCCGGCCGTCCCTCCCGGTTCTCCGTCATCACTGCACCTCACCAGTTCATTCCGGACTCCGATGCTGTACGCCGTACAGTTATGATTCGCGTCCCAATATTTCTTTCTTGTCTCTTCCACAACGGCGGCTGCCTCCGCCTCTGACTTCACCGGCCGGATCGTCGCAAGAAATCTGGACTTCTTTTCCACGATTTCTCCTTCGCCGCCCTCATATATTTCCAGATAGCTCTGTCTCATACAGTCCTCCCTTACGGTTTTCCGGCTTTTGTTTTCTGTAACATAATTGTAATATAGAAGAGTATTTCAGGCAACCGCCAATTGAGCCGCGGATTTACCCCTTTATTTGTACCTGCTTTTTTGCTATAATGTAGAAACAAAACTTTATTTGTTTCAGTGAAATGTGTATCCGAAACTCAGGAGGGTTTCTTTATGAATTACGGTAAAAATGGCCTAAAGGAACAGATACGTTCCGCTTCGGCGAAATCCGGCAGGAAAAGGACGAGGGCGGCCGTCATTATATTCAAGATCCTGCTGGCCGGCGTCCTCAGCCTGTTTGTGATAGCCGTCTCCACCGGCGCCGGCATGTTCCGCGGCATACTCAAAAATGCCCCGGATCTGAACACTTTGGACATGTCCCCGGATGCGTCCGCGACCATCATCTATGACGCAGACGGCAAGGAAATGCAAACCCTTGTGATGGCCGGCTCAAACCGCCAGCCTGTGGAATATTCGGAGATTCCCCAGAACCTGATCAACGCTTTTGTTGCCATCGAGGATTCCCGCTTCTGGACCCACAACGGCGTGGATGTAAAGGGCATGACAAGAGCAGTGTTTTCAGGGCTGACCACCGGCGATTTTGACCAGGGGGCCAGTACCATTACCCAGCAGCTGATCAAAAACGTGGCTTTTAACGGCGGCGCGGAAAAATCCTTCGGATCCAAGATCAAACGAAAGATACAAGAACAGTATCTCGCCATCCAGCTGGAAAAGACCATGGATAAAAAGATCATCCTGCAGAATTATCTGAACACGATCAATCTGGGAGCCAATACCCTGGGAGTGGAAGCCGCCTCTGAGAGGTACTTCGGTAAAAGTGTCAGTGAGCTGAATTTATCGGAATGTGCCGTCATCGCGGCTATTACCCAGAATCCCACCAGATATAATCCCATCACCAATCCGGATGAAAATGTCAAACGCCGCAACATCGTTCTGGAGGATATGTTTGAACAAGGCTATATCACTCAGGAAGAGCTGCGTGCCGCGGAAACTGACGATGTCTATGTCCTTATCCAGGAGGTTGACGCGGCAAAGTCCAACGAATCCTCCGTCTACAGCTACTTTGTGGATGAGACAATCGTACAGGCTTTATCAGACCTGCAGGAGAAAGCCGGCTATTCGGAAACCGAAGCCAGAAACCTGCTCTACAGCGGCGGGCTCAAGATCTACACCACCCAGGATTCTGATCTCCAGAAAATCGTGGATGAGGAGATTTCTGACCCCTCCAACTACAGCAGTGCCATCCAGTACAGCTTCTCGTACCGTCTCTCCATCACGCATAAGGACGGTTCTACAGATAATTACTCCGAAGCGAATATAAAGTCCTACCTGCGGGAAAAGAACGGAGCGGCCGTAAAGCTGATCTTTGATACGGAAGACGAAATCCGGCAGTATGTCCAGGAATTCCGGAGCACTGTTGTCAGCCCGGAAGATATGGTCCAGGGAGAACGCCTGGACATCACTCTCCAGCCCCAGGGCTCCTGTGTCCTGATGGAGCAGGATACAGGCTATGTGAAGGCCATAAGCGGCGGGCGGGGCGAAAAGACCACCAGCCTGAGCCTGAACCGCGCTACGGACAGTCTCCGGCAGCCAGGTTCCACCTTTAAAGTCCTGACCGCATTCGCACCGGCTCTTGACAGCTCCGGCGCCACTCTGGGCACAGTCTATTACGATTCTCCCTATACACTGGGAGACAAGACCTTTTCCAACTGGTGGCAGTCGGGCTATGTCGGCTACGCCAACATCCGTGACGGCATCACTTATTCCATGAATATCGTGGCCCTCAAGACCATGATGAACACGGTGACCCCTCAGCTCGGATATCAATACGCCCTGGATTTTGGCATTACGTCATTGGTGGAAAGCGAAAAAAACATAGACACAGGAGAGATTTCCACCGATATCGGTCCCTCCCTCTGCCTGGGCGGCATCACCCATGGAGTCAGCAATCTGGAGCTGACCTCCGCATACGCCGCCGTTGCCAACAAGGGAGTGTATACCAAACCGGTTTATTACACGAAGATTCTGGACAGCAATGGAAAGATCCTCGTGGACAATGAACCGGAAACTCACACTGTGATCAAAGAATCCACGGCGTGGCTTCTGACCAACGCCATGGAAGACGTATGTGAGACCTCCTATCTGTACGGAAGGACCGACATCCGTTCCAGCGCTCCCCAGGCCAAGGTGGAGGGTCTTCCCACCGCCGGGAAGAGCGGTACTACTACGGCGAGCAACGACGTCTGGTTTGTGGGATATACACCGTATTACACGCTGGGGCTCTGGCAGGGCTACGATGAGAACAGCCCCATGTCCACCGGAGAAGATGTGAAATATATGTGGCACAAAATCATGAGCAGGGCCTGCGAAGAGCTTCCCGAAAAATCCTTCCCTGACATGCCGGGAAATATCGAGCAGGTGTCCATATGCCGGAAATCCGGCAAACTGGCCGTACCCGGTATCTGCGATCAGGATCCTGCGGGAGACATGACTTATACAGAATACTTTGCAAAGGGAACGGCTCCAACAGAGGTCTGCGACCATCATGTAAAGGTGACGGTCTGCTCCCTCAGCGGTTCCCTGGCGACGGAATTCTGCCCGGATTCTCTGAAGCAGACCAAAATCTACCGGGTCCTCACCGGAGATGCATCCGGAATCACTGACGACAGCGCTTATTTGCTGCCGGACGCGCTGAAAAACAGCTCCTGCTATATCCATACCGGGCACGCCTTCCCCTTTATGAACGGAGAAAACGAGACGGACAACAGTCTTTTGGATCCGGGAAATGGACTGGACGGTACAACTCCGGAAAGCAGCGAATCCAATATCGGTCCCCCCGGCGTGTTAAACAGTACCCTGGGTAATTGACCAAAGACGGCCGTCACAAAAATTTAATATTATGTATAAAATAATCCATACTGCACAGACTTTTCCTAAGAAAAAGTTTACCGGAAAGGTCGTGCAGTATGGATTATTTAAAAGCATTCTTAATCGGAGGCGCAATCTGCGCCCTGGTACAGATTCTGATGGACAAAACGAAGCTGATGCCTGGCCGCATCATGGTGCTTTTGGTGTGCTCCGGCGTAGTCCTGGGCTTTCTTGGTGTTTACGAACCCTTCATCGAATGGGCCGGGTCGGGCGCTTCCGTTCCTCTACTCGGCTTTGGCAATACCCTGTTCAAAGGTGTGAAAGAAAGTGTCAGTGAAGAGGGACCTCTCGGTTTGTTTTTAGGCGGTCTGAAAGCCAGTGCGGCAGGTATCAGCGGTGCACTGATCTTCGGCTACATTGGCTCTCTGATCTTCGAACCCAAAATGAAGGATTAACGGCGCGCTCTCATTCAGGCCGCTGTCCATAAGGAACGGGTGTATCGTTTTGCAGCGGTACGCCCGTTTTTCTCTGTTTTATTTCCAGGCAGGATCATAGAGGGTGATTTTCATCAGACATACCGGATCGCCCATCTTTATACTTTTCAGCAGCTCCACATCTGCCTTGCATGCAAACGCCTTTTCAAAAAGCACTTTACTGTAGCCGGCCGAACACTGACACCACGTTTTTGTCTCTAACCGATCCACTTCTGCAAGCATAGGGCACGGACAAAAATAAAACTGCAGGAAAAGTCCGCCATCTTCGCAGAAAAGCCCGGCAGCCCTCGCTTTCTCCGAATCCACAAATTCTTCTATGGATTCTGCATTTGACTTTAACTCCTTCACAAGCGCAAGTTTCTCTTCCATTCCGTAGCCGCATTGACAATTCATCCGTATTTTCTTCACTGCTCCGGGTTCAAATCTGCTTTCCAGACGGCGCATCGCAGACTTTACCCATTCAGCGTCGTTTTCCACAAGATTCATCCGTTCCCCGCCATACACAACTCTTTTGGCTGTATCCACGTCGCTTTCAGCTTTGACAGATTCATAAATTACTTTCTCCTGGATTTTCCTTATATCAAACATTGTTTCCTCCGTTTCTGAGATTTATCGATGAAACACCTTTGATTATAGAAAAAAACCATACTGCCGGCTTCTGAATTCTTGCTTTTATTCGATAGGGATGCATAAATCCATAACAACGCTGTGGTTATCCCAGTCGATACTGTGATAAAAATTCAATCCATACTGCCGCGCCATTCTGCAGCCGCTCTGAGGCAGCCATACACTAAAGATCCCTTGTAATGTCTCATAAATATCTTTGATTTCTCCATTGAAGTGATATACGATCCATCTGCCGCCTTCAATCCGCATTACATTATTCAGACCACAATCCGGTTCCGCCGTCATGCAAATATCACAGATACATTGAGATGAGTCTGTAATGGCAGGATCGTTAAAAAATCGTTCTGCCAAAATTGTCTTTTCCAACAAGAATTCCTTATATTTATCCAAAAAACAATACCAGTTCCTTTCAATATCCGCGTAGCTTCCAATAAATCTTTCATAGATTACAAAAAGATCATTTATCTCCTGAATCTCAATGTGGGCGGCATATTCCTTCTCTGTTTTAAAAGGAACGGCCCGTTCCGGAGTAAAAGGGACAGACATGCTGTGAGTTGTTATGGACTGCTTAAATACAGCCGGAGAAACCTTATGGCGCTTTCTAAATACAGTGCTGTAGTTGGAAGAACTGTATCCATAATCCAAACCGATCTCTGTAATCGCTTTTGTTGGGTTCAGCTTTATATCTACAGCGCTTTGGTCGATTCTGCAGCGTTTGATAAACGAATAAACACTTTCACCCGTTTCTTCTTTGAACATGCGGCTGAAATGAAATTTTGACATATAGGACCGCGCGGCAACGGTATCAAGCGACAGCTCCTCATTCAAATGCTGCATAATATAGTCAATACTCTGATTGACGAGTTTTTTCCTGTCCATATGTCCCCATTCTGTCAAAACAACCGTTTTCCATTTAAAATATCGATGCCAAGCTCTTTCGCCGTACTGGACTGCTTAAATGGATTGATCTTTTCCACTGCTCCGTCACGTTTAAAAAAGGTTCCTGTACTTTTAAACCAGAATGTAACATTTGCATTTATACATTGTTCACGGATGTTAAGCACCCATTCATAATCACATTCACGGGCTTCCCTCCCTGTTTCTCCGCCAACGGTAACATGGTCCGCCCCATGAAGATATGGCGTCAGGTCTATCGCCTCTAAAAGCGGCGCACAGGCGATGAAACGCCGTTTTATCGGATAGGATAAAAACAGGGGAAGCCGATGATCCGCCGTACTTTGGTTTTCGACCGTACATCCAATATTCACATTGTCGTATCCTGCCCCCCAATCTGACGGAAGTGACACAGGAAAACGATCGATGCGCTTTGTCAGGATCAAAAAATCAATGTCTGTTCTTTCCTTGATGAAAGCCCAGACTTCTTTCCTCCATTCGTCCGCTTCAGGAAGAAAAAAGTCGGTGGCAAAGCAAGTGGCAAGAATCTTATTTCCTTTAATGTTGTATTCCCCTTTTGCGTTTTTCCTCATGGGCCAATCAAATTTATCTGTCTTTTTTATCGTGCTCTGACCATAGCGTTTTGCGTTCGGCCCATAAAAATAGCAGTTTGCACAGCCGTCGCTCACTTTGTAACAGCCCGTCCAAGGTTCCCAGTTCATAGATTTCCTCCTCGTGAAATGCAAAAACGGCATAGCCTAAACTACGCCGTTTTTGGAAATAACTCTATGCCGTTATTCTTTTAATAAAAAACATGGCCGCCAATTGTGATTCCCTCATATCCGGGAGCTATGGTACGGAAGTGGAGAAGGTCCCCGATATAGTTTTCCGTCCCGTTCATGGCTGCCTCCGCCGCCTGCCTGCAGGTTGCGTTCACCCCGTTTTTTAGGGCATTGATATACTTCGGATATCCCCAGGGGCTGAACTGGTAGGGCTGAGAGAGTACACCCAGCATGGTATTGGGATACCGGCTGCTTCGGATTCGGTTCATGATGACATTCCCCACTGCTACCTTGCCTTTCCATGGCTCCATATTGGCCTCACGGTAGATCATGGCAGCCATCAGTTCCAAATCCGTATATTGGGAATAATCGATCTCATCCTCTCCGCCGTCAGGCGCCTGAGTGGGCGCTTCCGTTGGTGCTTCTGTGGGAGCCTCTGTCGGCGCCTCCGTTGGTGCCTGGGTGGGCGCTTCCGTAGGCTTCTGGGCAGGCGCCTCTGTGGGGGAGTCGGACGGCTTTACCGGAGTATCCGTACTCCCGTTTCCGCCGCTGGGTTTGTCGGCCGCCGCCGTACTCCCGCCGCCGTTCTCATTTCCTCCCATCCCGTTATTTCCGCTGCCGGAGCCGCCGTCCGCGACCTGAGTCCCGTTGTCTGTGAGCTCCGCCATCTGATTCTCCGCCTCCAGTTCCTTCTGCTGCAGCTCCGACCGGTACTGCGCCAGCTGTCCCTCGGCATCCTCCAGATTTCCTGCACAGGCTTCCATCTTCTCAGCCGTCTCTCCGATGGCTGCGAGAACTTCGTTCCTCTTCTGTTCTGTATCCCGCACAACCTGCTCCAAAGCGTCCTGCTCCTCCAAAAGGTCATGTTCCTTTTGAGCCACCAGCTCCTTTGTCTCTTTATATTCTGTCAGCATTCTTCTGTCATATCCGGCCATGTCCATGGCATATTCTGCCTTATTCATGATTCCGGACAGGCTTTCTTCGGAAAATATCAATCCCACAAAGCCGGCGTCCCGGTTTTCATACATATATTGGATCCGCTTTTTCATATCCTCATACTGCCTGGACTCCGTTGCCTTCGCTTCCTCCAGCTCCTCCTCCGTAATGGTCAGGCGGCCGTTCAGCTCTTCCTTCTGTTTCGCCAGCTCCTCCATATCGGAGGTCAGCTGGTCCAGCTGCGTGTTCAGTTCTTCCAGATAGCTTTCCAGGCGTTCTCCGGCTTCTTTCAGATCCTTTGCCTGCTCCTCGGCACTTTCCACCTTATCCCCAGCACGCTGCAGATCGTCACCAGCGGCCGAAGAAGACAGCGCGCCGGCTGCCGCAATCATAACGGAAAGGAACAGACACATACGGCGAATCCTGTTTCCTGCGTTTTTTTTCATATATTATCCTCTCGGTCCTGTGCTTCTCGTTTTCTCTTTTAGCTGCAGTTCCATCATTATACAACAAAAAACGCCTTTTTTCAACACCGGGAAACGGACTTCCGTCCTGAAATCAGATTGCCACGCTTCCGGTCTCTTCACCGTTGATGACATAATATACCATATTTTCTTCGACCTTAACGTACAGCTCCATCGTCTTGATCTCGCTGACCTTATGCTTCTTAGCTGTCCAGTCCTTTTTGATCAAAGCGACCATTTCCTTATCAGAAATATCCTTTCCCATGTACTGTACCGAGACACTCGTCTTCATTTCCGTTCTCTTCACGGGCTTTCTCACAGCAGGATTTTTTGCCTCCGCCGCTCTTGTTTCTGTCTTCTCCGCTGCCTGAACTTTTTTTCTTGCCATAGCTTCACTCCTCTTTTCCTCTAATACAAGTGTCAATATAATATCAACGCAAGCTTTGTCCCTTTATCACTTTATTTTGACAAAGAAAACTGGCCGCGTTTTTATCATACTGCATACTGGAAATATTTTCAAGTTCTTCAAATGTAAAAGGAATTTCCCACTGCCGGAGCCTTTACACCTGCCCGTCCTTTTGTTACAATACTCTTCGTGGCAAATACATTTCATTATATTTATATCTCTGAGACCAGAATATCAGACTGTCTGGCAGGAAAGGTATATTCATGATCCCTAAAGAACGCATGTTGTCCGGCAGGCTATATCATATGACTGCCGATGAAGAACTTACAAAAGATTACATCCGGTGCAAACGGCTTCTGACCGCCTTTAATCATATGACAGAATACGATACGGAAAAACAGGATGCCATCATCCGCGAGCTTTTTGGGAAAATCGGCAAGGGCTTCCACGTGGAACCCCCCTTTCGCTGTGACTATGGAAAGCAGATTCTCGCAGGAGACCATCTGTATATCAATTGCGACTGCATCATCATCGATGTGTGCCCTGTGACCATCGGAAATCATGTTCTCATCGGGCCCAGGGTTGGTATCTATACCGCCGCTCATCCCGTCGACGCGTCCGTAAGAAATACCGGATTGGAGTATGGCCGCCCCATAACCATCGGGGACAACGTATGGATTGGAGGAGGCGCGACCCTTAATCCGGGCGTCACCATTGGAGAAAACTCGATAATCGGTTCCGGAAGCATCGTCACAAAAGACATCCCGCCAAATGTGATCGCTGCCGGGAATCCATGCCGGGTCCTGCGTCCCGTCACGGAAGAAGACGCCATTTATTGGAAAGGGAAGGAGCTTGATTACCTGCAGGATAAAGACGCCCCGCCCATTCCGTGAGCGGGACGTCTCCTTAAACGGCAGACTGCCTTTTTGTCAAGTTATAGTACCCTTTACTGACCGAACAGATCATTAAATGCTTCACTCATGGTAGGATGTGTATAGATCTGTCTGCCCAGCATCCGGCAATCAGCTTCCAGATCCATTGCCAGCTTTACGGTATTGATTATCTCATAAGACTCTTCACAGAGCAGCATCGCTCCCAGGATTCGGTTCGTCTTTTCATCGATAACGGCTTTCAGAAGTCCCTTAGGGTTCTTTAATACCTGAGCTTTCGGAATCGCCGCCGCCGGCATCTTCAGAATCTTTACCTGATATCCTGCCGCCCTTGCTTCTTCCTCATTCAGTCCCACCCGTGAAAAGGACGGGGTAATGAATACACTGTATGGCACATTTTTTCTGTCTGCCCGTGTGTAATCTCCCCCATTCATCTGGGACCATACGATTCTGAAGTCATCCAGTGATACATAGGTAAACTGGAGACCGCCTGTTGCATCTCCCATCGCCCAGATATTTGGAGCGCTGGTCTTCAGCTTGTCATCTACGATGACAGCGCCGCGGGCGTCTAACCTGACCCCCGCGTTCTCTGCGTCAAGGTCTTCTGTATTGGGCTTCCTTCCAGTCGCCGCCAGCACCGCCTGAGACTGGAGGAGCACTTCTTCCCCTTCCCACAAAATGCTCGTCTCCGCATAGCCTTCCTTTGCTTCCACCTTTTGTATCTTGGCTCCCAGCCTGAATGCCACTCCCCGTTCTTCCAGTATAGAACGGATCGCTTCCGCCACATCCCTGTCTTCCCTCTTCAGAAAGGTTTTCCCATCCTGCAGGATCGTGACCTTTGTACCGAAGCCGGAATACATGGACGCGAATTCCAAGCCTATGTATCCGCCCCCGATGATGACCAGACGCTCTGGAAGGGTATCCAGATCCATCAGGCCGGCGCTGGTATACACATACGGATTTCCCTCAAGTCCCTCAATGGGAGGGATCACCGGTGTCCCGCCGGTATTTATAAATATTTTTTCTCCTTCCAGTGAGAAGGTTTTATTCTCTGTCTTTACCGATACAACTGTATTGGAGATAAAGGAGGCGGTTCCATTATATACCGTAACATTTTCCATATCATCAAGCTTCGAAAAATTCTTTCCGCGGAGCGCAGCCGTAAGACGTCTCTTCTCTTCGACTGCATCCTTATATTCCCGTGCTTTTTCCTCAAAGCTTTTCTCAGGATGGAGCGCAGCAATTCCAGAACTCCTCACCAAAGATTTCGACGGAATACATCCGACGTTGATACAGGTTCCTCCATACATATCCGGATCCTTCTCGATCATGGCAACCCTTTTCCCCTGAGCTCCCAGCTTGGCCGCCAGTGTTTTTCCCCCTTTACCAAATCCGATGATTATCGCATTATATCGTTCCATCCTGTTTACTCCTTTCCAGCTCTGATCATTTTCCATTCCCTTTAAAAATCTGATCGTCAATATCCTGAATGGTCATGTTTTCCAGCCTTTTTTTACAGAGCTCATTCAGTTCCCCGTATATTCCATCCATGATCCCGGCCATGCCGGATGCGACCAGACAGTCCATGTCCAGACTCCCGGACCGCCAGGAGGCTTTCACCATATCTGCCTCCAGAGCCTCGCATATCTGGCGGAGGTTTACCTCCTCCGCTTTCCGCACCATGTAATAGCCTCCGTTCAGCCCCTCTTTTGTCCCCACCAGGCCTTTTTTCTTCATTTTTGCCATGACTTTCCTGATGCGCGCCGGATTAGTGCACACATTCACTGCCAGGGCCTCGCTGGCCAGAGTAGCTCCCTTATGATTTAAATATACCAGGGCATGTACTGCAATTGAAAATTCACTCGTCATTCTGTCGTCCGTCCTTTACTATGGTAGTTTCCTTCTTCTTTCCCATGCCGCTGCAGATTGCTCCATGGGGGCAGCTTTTCAGGCAGTCCCCGCACCGGATACATTCCCGGCTGTTCGGTGTTTCCCATACTCGAATATCCATTTTACAGGCTTTTTGGCATTTGCCGCATCTTGTGCACTTTTCCGGGTCCACCTGGTACCGGTACAGCGCAATCGGATTAAACAGGCTGTATATGGCGCCCAGAGGACATATATATTTACAGAAGGGCCTGTATACGATAACAGACAGGAAAATCATGAGCAGCAGTACAGCCATTTTCCAATGGAACAGCCAGCCGATGGCGCCCCGGAGCGGCTCATTGAGCAGCACCAGGGGGATTCCTCCCGTAAGTGTCCCGCTGGGACAGATATACTGACAAAACCAGGGACTTCCCTGTCCGACGATGTCCACCGCGAACAGAGGAAGGATTATGACAAAGACCGCCAGTATCACATACTTCATCCAGACCAGCACCTTGTGTCCGGGCAGATTTTTCCGTTTCTTTATAAAAGGAATTTTATAAAGCAGATCCTGAATAAGTCCGAACGGGCAAAGCCACCCGCACACGAACCGCCCTGCCAGGGAGCCGATCAGCATGAGAAACCCAATCACGTAAAAGGAAAATCTGTAATTTCTGCTGCCCAGCACCGCCTGCAGAGAACCGATGGGGCAGGAGCCCAACGCCCCGGGACAGGAGTAACAGTTAAGTCCCGGAACACATACGGCTTTCGTCGGCCCCGTAAAGATCTTTCCCTTTACAAAGCCCAGCAGGTATCCATTAGTAAGGGCAGAAAATCCAACCTGCACCCAGAGTCTCGCCCTTTTTTTCATTCGTTTTAAAAGTTCAGCCAATTCCTATACACTCCAAACATATATTCACTGCTTTTTTCAGTACGGTTCCCGCTTCGCCTCTGCTGATGCCGAATATCAGGAATCCCACCGCTGCCGCTATCAGAACCCTTCTGATCCAGATAACCTTTTTATCTTTCATCTTTCACCTGCTCCAGCAATTCGTTTATAGCCTCTTCCCATTTCTCCTTGCTCTTCGCCCCATATTGAGCGGAGCCTACCTGTTTGCCCTCCTTATCCACAAATACGGTAGTGGGCACAACCTGCACCTCTTGTAAATAGCCCAGATACAGATCCTTCGATACAACGATATGCGTGTAATCCGCTCCCGTTGTGTTCACGATCTCCAAAGCCGTCTCGTCCTTTGCTTCTACCACATCACTGACGATTCCGATCACCTGGACCCCTTTGTCCTTGTACTCTTCACTTATTTCTCCCAAGTCGGGCATCTCACTGATGCACGGCCCGCAAAAGGTTCCCCAGATATTCACCATAGTCAGATCTGCCCCAGAAAATATCTCCTGATCCACCGCTTCTCCATCCAGAGTCTCTGAGGTAAAGCTTCCGAATAAAGGAGACGCTTCTGCCGTCTCTTCTTCCGAAGATTCAGAAGCTTCTGTCCCTTTTTCTTCGGTAGATCGTGTTTCCTCTTTAGCCGTCTCCGGTTCCGCACGCTTCGCACCGCAGCCGGCAAACATTCCTGAGCTGGTGATCATGAGGATTACTGCAGCACCGCTGATAAGTCGTTTCAGTTTCATATACACCTCCGGTTATAAACTGTTCTATTTTCTGTCTCAGTTATTACTGTAATTATAATCATAACAGTTTGTTTTGTCAAGAGCTTTTTAAAAGGATGCAAAAGCCATGAAGTTCAAAGATATTCTGTTAATCATGATACAAAATACTTTTTGGAATCATTTATAGTTAGCTCCGATCAAATTCTGGTTCAGCACCGGCAGAAGTTCCGGACCGTCACGATTTCGGTTCGCTGGCGATGCAGGGGCCGCTTTATCCCCCGCTTTGGCAGTACCGCTCACATGTCGACAGGAAATCTTTATGATTTCCCGTCTCCTGTTCGCTCAGAAACGGAATCGGATTTTCCGTTTCTGCCTCCCTCCGCCTGGGGAACACCGGCCGCTGCCCTGCGGCGCTCTCCTTTAGGCCGGCCCGGAATCGTTCCGCCGGTTTCCTGTCTGCCGCACCGTTTCAGACATGCACTATATTCCTGATTCCAGAAAAGGATCGGATATCCACAGGGCCCGCACGCCTTACGGCGGCGGGCCTCCGTGGCCGCCTCAATGGCTTTCAAAACAAACTGGAGGTTATTTCGGTGCGGAAAGAGGAGCAGGAGGAACGATCCGATTCCATCGTAAGGGGAGCGCCGCAGGGGCGTTAGCAGGATCTTTCCGGCCGCAGGGAGGTAAAAACCGAATTTCATGCAGGTTTTTATTGGAATCTGACATGGAAAAATATCGATTTATCCATGTCAGTTGGAAAAGACCGACTAAAGGCCGCAAAGATGCTGGTTACGGCTGCCAGCGACTCGCCTGGATGGAAGCGGACTTTCTCCTGCCTCCTTTGATTCGTTAAGATAAGTTTGTTTGAGAGGTATTCAAAGGTATACTTCTATTTGGGGGAATCCTGATATGACCTATGATTTTTACAGGTTGAGAAAAAATATACGACAAAGAGAAAAGGCTCCGCTGCCCTTTAATTTATCTGACCATATACACGGAGCTGTTACTAATTTACTTTTTGGCCTGTCAATAAGCAGCTGCCACGGCCATATATTTCCTTAATTGTCATATGCTATCAGCCCTTCTGCGCTTCTTTGTACATCCAGCACGCAGATGATCTCTTCACCCTTCCGGTATACTCCCCGCTTTTTCCATACCTCACCAGAATTATTATAAAAGTTTCTTCCTTGTCTGAGACTCTGATATGCGAAGGGTTCTTATCCATTTCTACCTGGACCGCAAAAAGGACCCGTCCTTTATAGTATATAGTCCCGCAAAAATAGTCGGGAAGAAGGGAAACCGGATAAACGGACATATTGATGCAGATTTCTTCTACGTCCTGAAATTCCACCGCATAGACAGTGCTTCCCCATGAAAAGCAAAGCACCTCCCGCTTCTCTTCATTTTCCATTTTTGCTCATCCTTTCTTCCGCCCGGCTTTTCTGTACACTATCTATAAAAGCATCCACATCAATGAACATACAGACCTTTCCGTTTCCCATAACGCTGCACCCGTTCATGCCCGTCCGCCAAGAACCGGACACTTTCCACAACAGTATGTTCCAGCGGAAGTCTGAGGCTGATGGAAGTCCCCAATCCATCGCGGCTTTCAATTCCAAGATGTCCGCCGTCGTCCTCTATCAGCCTCCTCACAATGTCCATGCAATTGTACTTTGTGCCGTTTGCATATTTCTTCCGTAATATTGGACATACATATCAGGACCACGTCGCCTGCCTCATGTCCATACTGGTTGTCTATCTTTTTAAAATTATCCACGTCAGCCATGAAATATCAAATATTTTCCATGGCCGGAAATTCGCGCCCAAGAAAGAACGCCGGCAGAAGTTCCGGGCGTTGAAAACATCCGGGAAATGTGTTAGAGTTTAGTTATATCCGGTTAAAATGGAATCCTGAAGGAGGTTCACCAGAATGAAGGAAGATTATATTACCTTTACCATTGCAGAAAAGAAAAACATTGCTTTGATCGCTCATGATAATGAGAAGCCTAAGCTGATTGAATGGTGCGCGGAAAATTATGATATTTTGAAAGAGCATAATCTGTGCGGAACAGGCACTACAGCAAGGATGATCGCAGATAAAACGGGCCTGTATATAAAAGCATATAACAGCGGGCCTCTGGGGGGAGACCAGCAGATCGGGGCGAAGATCGTGGAGGGTGTCATAGATTTTGTCGTCTTTTTCTCCGACCCTCTGACAGCCCAGCCGCATGATCCGGATGTAAAGGCGCTGATGAGAATTTCCCAGGTCTATGATATACCTATGGCGATCAACAAAGCGACGGCGGATTTTATGATTCAGTCAAAATTCATGAACAAGAAATACGACCACCAGGTAATTAATTTTCACAAAAATGTCAGCGACAGAGCCAAATCCCTGTAGACTGCCTTCCCCGCTGGCACTGCAGGAAAATGAAAAGTATACTCCCTCCTAAGAGACAAGCTATTATATGATTTCACTTGTCTGCCTAAAAGGGAGCATATCAAAGATAATATTAGAACGCGCAGTTCTGGGGAATATCGTTACACGTGCTTCTATTACAGCAAAACCTTTTTTCGATATTTCTTAATGGAAAAGATAAGATAATTCCTGATCTGGCTTTTTATTCTTCAGTTCTGCAGACATCTGTCAAGCTCCTGCTCGCAAACGCGGTATTTCCTGACAACCGGCTTTTTAAACGCTTTTCCGCGCGCGACTACCATATACGGAGTGCGGAGTGCGGCCAGATCCTCCAATGGATTTTTCTCTGTGATCAGAAAATCCGCACTTTTCCCCGGCTCTATACTGCCTGTCTCCTGTCCAATGCCTGCGATCTCCGCGTTTCTTTTCGTCGCCGTGTAAAGTGCGAAGGCCCGGCTCACACCAACATATTTATGGAAATACTGCAGCTCTCTCCACATGTCGTAATGGGTGACAAACGGACATGCCGTATCAGTGCCCAATCCCACCGGTATATCATGTTCAAGCGCCGTCTTGGCGCAGTTTATGATGCCTTCCAGCACAATGTTTCCGTTATACCTCATCATCTCCGTGCTGTCCATAATTTCTTTCCCGAACTTCGCCAAGGGAACGGCAGGTGAAATCGTGCAGATGTCACAGGCTTTCTTTTTTTTGAACAGGGCGATGATCTCTTCATCGGGAGACGCCCCGTGTTCAATCGTATCCACCCCGTTTTCCAGCGCTACCCGTACTCCCTCCGGACTTTCTGTGTGGGCGGCCACACGGTATCCCGCTTTATGAGCTTCTTCGCAGCAGGCTTTTACGTAAGAAGGAGGCATCTTCAATACTCCCGGCTCTCCCTTCACCTTCGCGTCCAGTACGCCTCCGGTAATCATAAGTTTTATCCAATCGGGTTTCTCTCCGGCGATTTTTCTCACCAATGCACGGCATTCTTCTTCACTTCCCGCGGAATATGCCACGGAGCCGGTCATATGGCCTCCCGGTACGGAAACCGCCATATTGGATGCCAGGATCCTCGGGCCGTCCAGCTTTCCGGCGCTGATGCGGTCACGGATCAAGGTATCAAAATTTCCGAGACCGCCGACCGTGCGGATCGTAGTCACTCCAGATAAAAGCTCCGTCTTCGCAAAGTTTTCGCACATCTTTATTCCGATAAAACGGGTAAGTCTGTTTTTCATCACCAGCTTGGCCGCCGCTGTACTGTCCTGCTGCTTTTTCTTTGGCGCACCGCTTCCCGGCAGATGAACGTGCAGATTAATAAGGCCCGGCATCAAATACCGGCCTTCCAGATCGATGACTTCTCCTTCTCCGGAAACCGCCTCCTCCTTTGTGACCGATACGATCCTGCCGTCTTCTACAACTAATGTCATGTCCGGCTGCGGCTCCATTTTTTCCGATCCGTCAAGTACCGTACAGCGGCGATAGATAGTTTTCATTTTATCCACATCCTTTCCTTTTTCACATCATAATCTGTTTAACACATCATACTTTTGAATATCTTAAATTATATTCGTTTTTATTACCAGGTGGGACAGAAGGAAATCACCAGCGATTTCCAAAAAAGCTTATAATCAGCCAACAACCCGCGCGGCAAGGTCTGTAAAAGAATTTTGACACGGTTTTTTTCTTTGTGCCAAAGATATTTGATAAACCTCGACGTTCTGCTGAAAGGAGCTGTCATGATCAATATCATAACGGCGGCCTTGCTGATCATGCTCCATATGTTCATACCAGAAAACTTGTATTTCCTGTCCGGTGTTTTTTGTCTCATGGTCATCAGCTCATCCATTTTACTCTATCAGTTCTAATGCCTTCCCCGGATGTTCAGCCAGTCGGCGATATCGTCGATGACATATTGGGGCACAGGCGTATTTTGACGGTATTCTACACTCAGCAGTTCCTGAAAAGGAACCGGATCGCCCTGGTAATCCCCCATAATATGGTTCAGATCATCATAACGCTTATATGCCGCGTCCGGATGGCCGGCTAATGCGGTCTGCCATGCCATGATTCCGTTTTCCGGCGTAACCTGACGGTCCCTTCCTCCCTGGAGGATCAGAATCGGTTTTTTATCCGCAAGATGCAGTTCCGCAGGTTCTAAACTAAATAGATGCCTGGAATAAATACCCGGAAGTCCGAATACAGTCATATCCGCCAGTTCATCTTCCGTGTATTCTGAAATATGCTCGGCCTTCTGCACCTCTTCATCAAGCATCGCCTGTCCGACTGCCTTCTGCACTTCATTCTGCTCTTCCAGCGACATCTCATTTTGCTGCAGAGAAATCTTCCACAGCGGCAGCGGCGTGCCACCCATGCTGATATATCCCGCCACATCAGGACATTCTTTTCCTATGGATGACAGCAAAGAACCGCCCAAACTCATTCCCAGCACATAGATGGAGTCTCCGGGGACCGATTCCTGCTGCTTCAGCCAATTCACAGCGTTTACAGCATCCAAAACAGATTCCTCCTCCACCGTGAAAGCAGAACCATATTTTTCCGTCACTTTTTCACCATAAGTGTATGTCACCTTATCATAGCGGAGAACGGCGATTCCCTGAGCGGCGAGACCATATGCCAGATCACGAAACGGTTTATTAAAACCAATCGTAGAATCCCGGTCCAGGGGGCCCGAACCATGGACGAGGACCAAAGCCGCCCTCGGCACCTCTTTTGGCATCGTCAACGTACCATATATCGGAAATCCCGGCTGCGAATCAAAGGTGATTTCCTGCTCGGTGATCCCCTCCGGCAGGTCAGACTTGATCGGTCCGGCTTTCATAAAAAAACCGGCAACAAGTCCCTGAGAATCAAACACAGTGCGCTGAACGGCCGTCCCGTTTTCACAGATGAGCTCAAGTTCCACCACTTCATATCCCTCAGTTTCAAATTGAATGAATTCGCCCGTTTTCTGAAAGGTCCCGAATCCACTTTCCGTCTCATCCCATATTTTTTCCCAGTCCTTCGCAGATAGGGTTTTCATTTGATCTCCCATAAAGCCGGCAATCTCATCATATTCTGATCCGCTGAGTTTTTCCGTGATTTGTTTTGAAATCTGTACCAAATCTTTTTCGCCTTCTGGCTGCTGCGCCTTCGGCTCCCCGCATGCGGCCAGAGCTGCTGTAAGAATGACTGTCAGCAGAATGCAAACTGTTTTTTTCATAATACCCCTCCTCCTGTACCCACCATATAATAAATATATTTTACTGTCAAGATAAATGGTCTCTATCATGTATACAAAAAAAGACCCGGAAACTCAGGATTTCTCCTGAATTTCAAGGTCTATTCTTTGTTTGTTTCTTATTTAGTCTTTTGTTCAGAGGATAATGACTTTCTCACACTGGACGATAATAGTGATTTCCCTGTGACACAGCAGAAATCAACTGCCTACTTATTATTAAGCGCCGCCTGTGCCGCCGCCAGTCTTGCGATCGGTACGCGGTAAGGTGAGCAGGATACATAGTTCAGTCCGATCTTATGGCAGAATTCTACGGAGCTGGGGTCGCCGCCGTGTTCACCGCAGATACCAAGCTTCAGATTCGGATTAGTCTTGCGTCCCTTCTTAGCCGCCATGGCGACCAGCTGACCTACGCCCTCCTGATCCAGCTTTGCAAAAGGATCGGATTCATAAATCTTGTTGCTGTAGTAGGACTGCAGGAACTTTCCTGCATCGTCGCGGGAGAAGCCAAAGGTCATCTGAGTCAGGTCATTGGTCCCGAATGAGAAGAACTCCGCCTCTTCTGCGATCTTATCAGCAGTCAGAGCCGCGCGGGGAATCTCGATCATGGTCCCTACATGATAATTGATGTATTCGCCCTTTTCTTTCATGACTTCTTCTGCCGTGGCAATCACCACATCTTTTACAAATTTAAGCTCTTTCTTTTCGCCGACCAAGGGAATCATGATTTCGGGAACGATGTCATATCCCATCTCTTCCTTCACTTCAATGGCAGCTTCAATGATCGCTCTCGTCTGCATCTTCGCAATTTCCGGATAGGTAACCGCAAGACGGCATCCACGATGGCCCATCATCGGGTTGAACTCATGAAGATCGTCGCACTTCGCCTGCACCTGTTCAGGAGTCAGGCCCATATCATCCGCCAGTGCCTTAATATCCGCAGGATCGGTGGGAACGAACTCATGAAGCGGCGGATCCAGATAACGTACGGTCATCGGACGGCCTCTAAGAGCCTTATACATTGCCTTGAAATCCGCTTTCTGGAAAGGAATCAGCTCGTTCAGAGCAGCCTCACGCACTTCCACAGAATCGGAAAGAATCATCTTCCGAATCTTCGGAATCCTGTCAGGATCAAAGAACATATGCTCAGTACGGCAGAGGCCGATGCCCTCCGCACCCAGCTTAACAGCATTTTCTGTATCAACGGGGGTATCTGCATTGGTACGTACCTGCAGCTTACGGAACTGATCCGCCCATCGCATGATACGCCCGAAGTTTCCGCCTACGGAAGCCTCCACTGTTTTGATATCGCCTTTATAAATCTTGCCTGTCGTGCCGTCCAGAGAAATATAATCCCCCTCTGTGAAGGCATGTCCGCCCAGTTCAAATTTCTTGGCGGCTTCGTCTATCTTGATTTCTCCGCAGCCGGATACACAGCAGGTGCCCATGCCGCGCGCCACTACTGCCGCATGTGAAGTCATGCCGCCGCGCACCGTCAGGATTCCTTCTGCCGCGTGCATACCCTCGATATCCTCGGGTGATGTCTCCAGACGGACCAGGATGACTCTTTCGCCTCTTTCGTGGGCTTCTTTTGCATCCTCAGCAGTAAAATAAACCTTTCCTGCCGCAGCTCCGGGAGACGCGGGAAGCGCGCTTCCGATCACTTCTCCGGCTTTCAGCGCAGCTGTATCAAAGGTGGGATGAAGCAGCTGATCAAGGGATTTCGCCTCAATACGGCATACCGCTTCTTCAGGAGTGATCTTGCCTTCGTCCACCAGGTCGCAGGCTATCTGGATAGCCGCGGGAGCAGTCCTTTTGCCGTTACGGGTCTGGAGGAAGTAAAGCTTCCCTTCCTGAATCGTGAATTCCATATCCTGCATATCGCGGTAGTGGTCTTCCAGCTTATTCGCGATCGCCATGAATTCCTTATAGCATTCCGGCAGATCCTCCGCCAGTTTGGTGATAGGCTGGGGAGTACGCACGCCCGCCACAACGTCCTCGCCCTGCGCGTTGATCAGGTATTCGCCATAAATACCTCTTGCGCCGGTGGACGGATTACGGGTGAAGGCAACACCTGTTCCGGAAGTATCGCCCATATTTCCGAATACCATGGTCTGTACGTTTACGGCAGTGCCCCAGTCACCGGGAATATCATTCATTCTTCTGTATACGATGGCACGGGGGTTGTCCCAGGAGCGGAATACAGCTTTTACCGCATCCATCAGCTGAACCTTGGGATCCTGAGGGAATTCCTCACCGTTCATCGCATCTTTATAAACCTGCTTGAATCTCGCGATCAGCTCCTTCAGATCATCGGCCGTCAGCTCCGTATCATAATGAACGCCCTTCGCCGTCTTTACCTCATCAATGATCTTTTCAAAGAAAGATTTGGGAACCTCCATAACAACATCGGAGAACATCTGAATAAATCTTCTGTAGGAATCATATGCAAACCTGGGGTTCCCTGTCTTCTTTGCAAATCCCTCAACAGAAACATCGTTTAAGCCTAAGTTTAAAATTGTGTCCATCATACCAGGCATGGAAGCTCTGGCACCAGAACGTACGGATACTAGGAGAGGATTCTCTGTATCGCCAAATTTTCTGCCGTTCTCGGCTTCAAGCCATGCTAACGCGTCGAAAATCTGTCCCTGAATTTCTTCTGTAATCTTCTTTCCACTGTTGTAATAATCGGTGCAAGCCTCTGTAGTTACAGTAAAGCCCTGGGGAATCGGAAGGCCAAGGTTGGTCATTTCTGCCAGGTTGGCACCCTTTCCGCCAAGAAGGTTACGCATGTCCGCATTTCCTTCTTTAAACAAATATACCCATTTTGCCATATTTTAAATCCCTCCTGTGTTGAATTTAGACGTTAAAGAGCAGGTTGGCCGCCTGCTCCTCATATTATAGCATATAACGGCTTGTCCGCAAACCATTTTTTTGCCATTTTCTCTAATTTTTGTATATTTTTCCAAACAATATTTGGTGATTATTTATTAATCCATCTGATTTCTGATATTTTCGAGCTCTTTTACTCCGAATTGATACCGTTCGCTGCAGAAATGGCAGGAAACCTCCACCGGTTCGCCGGCAGCGATCATATCATCCAGCTCTGTCTTCCCTACGCTGAGAAGCGCCTTTTCCACCTTTTGCTTTGAACAGTCACAGTAAAACCTGGTGGACATCTTATCCAGTATCTCCAGGCCGAAATCTCCCAGGATGGCCTGCAGAATCTGTTCTGGTGACTTGCCTGCATCCAGAAACGAGGTGATGGACGTGATTCCTGACAGATGCCTCTCCAGTGCCGTTATCAGCTCTTCCTCCGCATCCGGCATGAGCTGGATGATAAAGCCTCCCGCCTGCCGCACTGTATTTTCCCGGTTCATCAGCACTCCCAGAGCTACGCTGGACGGAACCTGTTCCGACACTGCATAGTAATAAGTGATATCCTCCGCGATCTCTCCGCTGATCAGATCAATCTGACCGGAATACGGCTCCTTCAGTCCGATATCACGGATTACGGTAAGCGTACCTCTGCCAACCGCCCCCGCCACATCCAGCTTCCCTTTGGAATTGGCATGGATCAAAACCTCCGGATTGACCACGCAGCCCTTCACATCTGCCCTGGAATCCGCGGTGACTGTGATGCCGCCGATGGGGCCATCCCCCTGGATCCTCAGCGTGAGGATATCCTTATCCCCTTTCATCATGCTTCCCATCATCGCGCCTGCCGTCATCAGGCGCCCCAGCGCCGCTGTCGCCACCGGACTGGTATTATGCCTTTTTCTGGCCTCCTCCACCAGGTTTCTGGAAGTCGCTGCAAACGCCCTGATCTTAGCATTCGCCGCCGCCGCGCGGACGATATAGTCTCCCAAGCCTCCGTCTGCTCTTTTTTCCATATTCTCATCTTCCTTTTCAGATATTCCGTTCCCCACTGTCATTCCCTCTTCTATTATTCTCAGACGCAGATTTTCTTTCCCCGTTCTCTGGCAACTACATAAACCCGCTCGCTCTCCTCCCCAGGCGGTTCCCTCGTAAATGCGTCATACGCGTCCACAAACTCCATGCCCGCCTCCATAAGAGCCCCCTGAAACTCAGCAAGTGTATATGCTTTCTGATAATGGATCTCCTCATATTTATGATAAAGAGAAACCCCTTCACCTCTGCCTTCTCCGAACGCCGAATCTGCCTTTACGAATATCGCCAGCTGGTATTCATTGATTCCGCTCTCTTCGTCAAAGTAATTGTCCCAGATAAAGCTTTCGTTCTCCCGATTCTCCGCTATGGTCTTGTCCCCCAAAAGCTCCTGGTATTTATACCAGGTATTGAAATCAAAAATAAAGATGCCGCCAGGATCCAGATAATTGTTCACCAGCCGGAATACCTCCACCAATTCTTCATATGAAGTAATATAATTCATGGAATCGCAGATGCTGACGATGCCTCCCACTGTGCCGAATAATTCAAATTCTCTCATGTCCTGCAGGAGATACAGGATGTCTCTTCCTGACTCCGCTCGTTTTTCCATGGCTATTTCCAGCATCTCTTCCGATTGATCGATTCCAATCATATCGTATCCGGCCTCGGACAGCAGTTCTGTAAGGCTGCCTGTGCCGCAGCCCAGATCTGCAAGCAGACAGTCCCGGCATCCATAATCCCTTAAAAGTCCGGTCAGATAAGCACACCACTCTTCATATGGAACATTGTCCATGAATTTATCATAGACCGCCGCAAAACTGGTATAAGCCGATCCACTCTCCATTTCCATCTGCCTCCGTTATCATCTATGATTCCTTTTGTCCGGTCTGTTCAGCGAATGTATCATACCACAGAAGAGCAAAGTGAGCAAGCCCGCGGAGCTTTTGCCAATGCTCAACTGGAAATCAAAAACGATTTCAGAAAGTATTTGATATCAAAGAACAAAGAATCCCGCTCTGCCGCAGTGCGGTCTTGCCCGGAAGGCTTTTTATTTCATAGAACGAACTTTCCTATACCTTTGAAGATCTTTCAAACGAGTTTTCTTTTTCTGGAATCTAAGAAATGAAATTTGTCCGGTACAGCGCGGCAGGCAGGGCACCGGCAGAACGATTCCGGGCCGGCCTAAAGGGGAGCGCCGCAGGGCAGCGGCCGGTGTTCTCCAGGAGGAGGGAGGCAGAAACGGAAATACCAATTCCGTTTCTGAGCGAACAGGAGACGGGAAATCATAAAGATTTACTGTCGACATGTGAGCGGTACTTCCGGAGCGGGGATAAAGCGGCCCCTGCATCGCCAGCGAACCGAAATCGCGACGGTCCGGAACTTCTGCCGGTGTTTAACCGGAGCCTAAGAGAAATTAGCTAAAAATGATTCCTAAAGGTATGAAATAAAAAAATGAAAAAGAGGTGTATAAGACTTCTCTTCCCGGGCATACTTAAGATAGTACCAAAGAAAAGAGAAATACTTATCCTCCCCTTTTGATTTCCCCCTCACTGCATTGGATGCGGCGGGGGGGATTTTTTATAATTTAATTATTTACGAACACGATATAATTTCTCCGTGATCCATTTCAATAACGGTATCACAAAGTACAGATATATCTTCTTTATTATGACTTGCCAAAAGAATTGTCTTTCCTTCCTCTTTTAAACTCAAAAAAAGTCTTCTCATATCTTTCACTCCTTGATTATCTAACCCATTCATCGGTTCATCCAAAATTAATAAAGATGGGTTTTCCAGGATAGCCTGTGCAATTCCAAGACGCTGACGCATCCCCATAGAATATTTACCAACATTTTTGCGATTAGACGGATCTAACCCCACCAATTCTAAAACATCCTCAATACGCGTTTTTTTCACATTTCCAGATAATTCAGCTAAAAAGCGTAGATTTTTATATCCGCTGTAGTTAGGCAAAAATCCAGGATTTTCAATAATTATTCCAACGTCTTCTGCAATATCAGTGTCTTTACCTATTCTCTTCCCATTAACAATTATTTCTCCCAGTTCTGGATACATAAAGCCACATATACACTTAAAAAGCACTGTTTTTCCGCTGCCATTACGGCCTACGATTCCATGTATCTTTCCCTCTTCAAAAGTTAAAGAAATATTATTTAAAGCAATAAATTGATTAAATCTCTTTGTAACATTTCTTACCTGAATACAATCCATACAATACTCCCCCGATATTAATTAATGATAGTCATAATCTCAACTGCCTGTTTTCTAAATTTACAATACGAAGACACTATTAATACTATAATTCCAGCAATCAGAAAAACAATTGCATAACGAATGGTCGGATAAGGAGATAATCTATTTTTTCCAAACACCATCATACTCATCCAAGTAGGTGGAGAGAAATAATATCCCGTATACATATTTGAAAAAATCCTCGCTAAATATGGTGTAAATGCAACTGCAGCACCTGCTATGGGCCCTAAATATTGATGTCCAAAAATATTAATGCACATCATTAGTAAGCCAGTAAAAATAAATACCAAACAACTCATACCGCATGTGCCCAGTAAAGCCTGCCATGGTTTAAAATCTATTATCATCTGGTACTCTAATTTTACTGTTCCTATCTGCGATGCGGCATCCGTTTGGGCAAGTGTTCCAATTATTTTCCCCCATCCCATATCTATTTTCAAATATGGAAGTATAAGTATAATGCTGATAAAATATAAAAATAAACAATAAATAAGAGAAACAGCAGCAATATATCCTACCTGAGCAGCAAACCATCTGCTTCTTCCAGTCCTAATCATAGTATAAGGTGTATTATTTTTAATAAACGGGGCATCACAAAAAATCAAAACCACCCCTAAAGTAACTATATTCTGAATGTAATATAAAGACGTCAAGTGGGGAAATAGCCATGGCGTGATAGAATAACCAGTCTGGGCACATAAAGTTCGGATAGGCCCCTCAATTTGCTGAAATAAAATCCCTGCCAAAATTAATGCTATATAAAATCTCGGAGAAACAAAACATAGAGATAAATTACCCCGGATAATTTTAACTATTTTTTTAATGGCCAAACTGTATCCTCCTCCTTACATTTCTTAAAAACAATATTCCTACAAGCCCAATCCATAATAAGTAATAACCTACTGTGACAAAAAGGTTCTGAATCCAGGGTAAATCAGGCATAACGCCTATTTTTTGTGACTGCCACATTAATATTGAAGGAAGTCTAAGAGTGCCACATAAAAAATTAAATATGTAGTAAAATATAATAGGAGAACTAAGTACTATAAAACGGTTAGTATCTTTGCTTGATATAAGAAGTGCTACGCAAGCTAAAAAACAATACATCAATGCTTCTGGTATTATAGTGACTAAAAAGTATAACTGCGGAATCCGGGAAAAAGCAGCTTCCTGAAAAGCAGTTGGAGTAAGTTGCATATAATATTTAATTTCTTCTACTCCTCTGGGGAACAATGGATAAAACAATCGAAGTATTAATACAAATAAAATATATCCGGCGATTGTCGCCACCAGCGTTCCAATTACTGTAGTAATTATTTTTGAAATTAAATAACGGTTTCTATTCCCCCTGATTAATTCAATCTTATAATAACCATAATCCCAATCCACACAAAAACTCAGGCAATATGGAAGTATAGCAAAAAAAATCAATAACATTTCAAAGGCACCTACTACTGCCCGGCCATTAAATAAATATAAAACAGAACTTTCAGTAACAACGCCTGTCTCATCCAGAATATTTAGAACATTAATTCCCAAAATGCCAATTACGGCAATATAAAATTGAACACTCGAAAACAGTCTCTTTAAATCCATGCGAATGTAATTTTTTAATTTGGCTTTTTTCATCTGCTTTTCCTTATCATTGTAATAATATTTCTCTTCCTGTCAGTGCGTTAAAATATATATTAGATTTTATCGTCGGGTTATCGCCTAATTTCTCAATAATTATTTCTCTCATTTTTTCTTGTTCTTGCTGTGGCAGTTGAACATAGCCATTTTCTTTCATAATAGTATCAATGGATTTTTCCTGTTCCACAAAAACCTTCCACATCGGAATCAACTGCAGTCCACCGTCCTCACCATAGACTGTTAAATACATCAATTTCAATTGTGTGATTTTCATATTTCCGAGCTCAATTATAAGATCAAATTTTTCTTTAACTTTATTCAGTACTTCTTCTACATTAAGAATGTTCTTTGAATCTATCTGTTCCTTTATTTCTATCCCGCCATCAATGTTGAGGGAAATAATCCCTTTATTTGTATATGTAACCCTTATTGAATTTCCCCATATTTCTTTTTTGTTCTCATCCTCATAATAATTTCCATATATAGAAATATTATTTATAACAGCATTATAATAAAAGATATATACTCCATCCTCTGGGTTCCATACTCCTTTATACGGATAATTCTTTTGTTCTACCGCATCTAAAAATTGAGGATCATCTTTCCAGCTATCCTCTTCTCGCTGCAATTCCTTCGAATTAATAGAATAAGCTCTATCAAGCTCAAAGTCGTTTACGCCTAACCTCTTTAACGTTCTTTCAATCTCGATTTTAGCCTCTTCAAGAGAGCAAAAAGGTAAATCTTCCTGTTCTCCATCCTTTTCCAAACTTGAAAACTGCCCGTAAAGCACACTATCCCATATTCTGGAGTAACTTAAATTTTCTCCTACTGTGAGCGATTCCTCCGGCGTTTCAAATACAAAAAAGCCGTTTCTTTCTTGCATTACTATATCCTGGTTGGCAAAAAAGACCTCTTTCGCTTTTTCCGGCGAATATCTCAAATAGTCTACAGTATACACGGGTACTTTTCCTGTGCCAACCGGGTTGTCAACAAGGGCCTGAACTGTAACACCGTCCGCCAGTTGTGTCTCTATGAAATCCGTTTCCGCATTCGAAACCAATGTCGTAGAATCCGTACTGCTTATTTCAACATTCTGTAAACTGGTTTCCGACCTTTTCTCAATATCTTCAGATGCCGCACAGCCCGTCACAAATAATAGAAATGTTATAATTGTCACTAAACCTATAGATCTTTTTTCCATTTTTATTCCCCCCTGATAGTATGGCCGCCATGTCAGTACGACACGGCGGCCATATATAATTTACGTTACGGACACCAAGTCCCTGCTGACGAGCTTAAATGCTTCATGGTCTGCATTTTATCTATTAAATATTTAGAAATCGTGCTGTACTCTGTAGCACAATTTTTACTTACACATCGCGAACTCGAAAATATACATATGTATATTAATCCCCGTCTTTCAGTTTAGCCATTCGTCCCTCGCCAAAATCTGGCTGTTTGGATGAAGTATTAAAAAATACAAATTCAAATTCTCCACCCCACGCAAATGCGGAAATTGATACGGTAAATAAACATAGACTAAGTAATAAAAAATAATTTTATAGTTCTTTGTTTGGCAATATTGTATAATTATATATTTTTATATGATTGTAATCAATTATCGAAAGATTAATTCTCTACACAAATCAAATTTAACTTTTCAATATACTATTAACTTACTATATTTTCGGTCTATTTGCAATCACTTTTTTCTCATTTTTTAAAATCAAACTATTAGAGATTTATACCTATGGTTCGACTAATTTGTATCTGTCTTTTCTTTCTTATA
Source organism: Lientehia hominis (assembly GCF_021044755.1). Lineage (GTDB taxonomy): Bacteria > Bacillota > Clostridia > Lachnospirales > Lachnospiraceae > Lientehia > Lientehia hominis. The sequence continues at coordinate 77,288 of NZ_JAJNOR010000008.1, read as the reverse complement.
CTTTTCCATACAGAGCCTTACCGCCTCCCTGATCCCTTCCGCATATGTGGGATGGGGATAGACGACGGACGCCATCTGGGACAGCGTGAGCCTTAAGGAAACCGCCATTGTAAAAATAGAAATCATATCCGTTGCGCGCCCGCACATCATCTGGGCCCCTAACACCTTTCCTGTTCGCTTTTCCGCCACCACCCGGATAAATCCTCTCTCGCCGCCCCCAATCACCGTTTTTCCGTTGGCAGACATGGGATATTTCGCGGAAACCGCTTCTATCCCTTGTTCCTTCGCCTGATCCACCGTAATTCCCACCGCCGCGATTTCCGGGCTGGTATAGACACAGGAAGGAATGACGTTGGCTGAACCTGAAACTGTTTCCCCCATCATAGCCGCAACGGCACGGACGGCTTGGGCAGAAGCCGCATGCGCCAGCTGGATTCCCCCTGTGATGTCTCCGATGGCATAAATCCCCGGCACACTGGTCTCACAACGGGAATCCACGAGTATCCTTCCGTTCTCTGTTTTTACTCCTGCGCCCTCCTGAATTAGCCCCTCTAAAGACGGTCTCCGGCCGGCGGCAATCAGCACGCAGTCCGCCTCCCTTTCCAAACAGGCTTCCTTTTCCCGAAACCGGCAGGCAATCCTTCTTTCCGAACCCGCGGACAGGCTCTCCACTGCCGCCGATGTATGGATTTCCACCCCTTTCTTCTTCAAAAGCATCCGCACACTTTGCGAAATCTCTTTATCCATTCCCGCTAAAACGCGGTCAAGGGCCTCCACGATCGTCACCTGAATCCCCAGCCTCTGAAAAGCGGATGCAAATTCCACTCCGATGACACCGCCGCCGATTATCAGAAGACTGTTCTCCTTCAAAAAAGGTCTTTCTAAAAGCTCATCGCTGGTGACCACTCCAGGCAACTCCGCTCCCGGTATGGGAGGCCGCGCCGGTCTCGCTCCGGCCGCTATCAGGATTCTCTCCGTTTCCAGAATTCTGTTTTCTCCGGCTTTTCCGCCGTTTCTGACCTGGACATGTCCGGCATCCAGCACCATCCCTTCTCCCTGGATGAAATCCACCTTGTTTCTTTTAAACAGACCGATGATTCCCTGGCGGAGTGTTTCTTGTACCTCTTCCTGCCGTTCTTTCAGCCGCCCCGGACGAAGGGCCATATCTCCGGCCTCTACTCCGTATCCATTTGCTGATGACAATTCTTCCATGAGCTCCGCGCTGTGGAGGAGCACCTTCGTGGGAATGCACCCCCTGTTCAGACAGGTACCTCCAGGCTGTCTTTTTTCAATGACCGCCGTCTTTATTCCTCTTTTAGCTGCTTCTAACGCTGCCGTATATCCTCCCGGACCGGCTCCAATAACAATCAGTCCATACATTTTCCCCGCCGCCTTTCCTGTTTTCCTTTTCCGTTACAGACCATCCAGTATCAGAGCTTTTACGTCCTCTGTCTGTCCGGCCCTATCCGGATTCCTTTCCGCCAGCCGCATAAGCGCCCCGTATATATCCCCCGCTCTGTAAGGAATCCCGGTCAGGGAATCCCTGAGGCTCTCTATCCATCCCGGTTCCATGGCATCAGAATATATCCTGCACTCCGCGAGTATTCCCCGGTCAACCTGGTACTGCAATTCTATCTCTCCCCAAGAGAACCGTTTCCGTATCTCATATTGCAGATCTGATTTTTTTCCAAAGTTCCACTCCCAGGAGGAAAATTTCTTCTCTTCCTGCCTGAGAAATCCTTCCGGCAGCCCTTCTTCCGCAATCCGTTTTATAGGAAGACCGTAAACCAGGCTAAATGCTTTTTCCATCAATTCTTCCATCATCCTGATGTTTACGTCCGGACAATATTCCGAAAGATTTGCCACTCTGGATCTGACTGATTCTATCCCCTTTGACCGCAGCTTTTCCGGGGAAGCGTTCAGATACCTTCCCATCTTCTCTTTGTCCGCAGACAAAAGCAGAGTCCCATGATGGCAGCAGAAGCCATCTGATTCATAAAAAGCGTTTCCCGATATTTTTCTGCCGTCCACTGTGATGTCATTTCTGCCTGTCTTTTCTGCCCTTACTCCCAGTATCTTCACCGCCTCCAGAATCACCTTCAGCTGCCGGTCCACATGATAATCCTCTTTCCGGACGGTAAATGTAAAATTCAAATTCCCCATATCATGGTAAACGGCGCCGCCGCCGGACATTCTCCGCACCATCCGCCCGCCGTCCCGCTCCAGGGCCCTGACGCGGCATTCCTTCCATGCGTTCTGGTTTTTTCCGATGACTACCGTGTTCTGGTTCTGCCACAGATAAAGAATACATTGTCCCTGCTTCACATGGAAGGTCAGATATTGTTCCAAAGCCAGATTATAAAATGGGTTAGTACTCTGAGTAATCAATAATCCCAAGCTTTCAATCATAAAAATACCTCAGCACTGGCTTTCTGGCTGCCCGCACTTCATCCAGCCGTCGGACCGGAGTCTTTACCGGAGCCTCATGGATTTCATCCGGATTCTCCAGTGCCCTTTGGTACAGGGCCCGGAACCCTTCCGCCGCCTCGTCCAACGTCTCCCTGCTCTCCGTTTCCGTAGGCTCCACCATGAGCGCTTCGCGGACAATCAGCGGAAAATACATGGTCGGGGGATGAATGCCATTATCCAGCAGGCCCTTCGCAATGTCCAAAGCGGCCACTCCTGTTCTGTCTTTCAAATCCTTCATGGTCATGACAAACTCATGCATGCAGGTGCCGGGATATGCCATGGGACAGAACTCTTCCAGCTTCTTTTTCAGATAATTCGCATTCAGCACCGCGTTCCTGGCCGCCTCCGGTATTCCGTCCGCTCCCAGTGTGAGCAGATACGCAAACGCTTTCACGATCACCAGGAAATTCCCGTAAAAGCTCCGCACGGCTCCAATGGAAGACTCCGGCACAGCAAATCCACTGGAACCGTCCTCTTTTTCTTCCGTCACAGGGCCAGGAAGAAACTCTGCCAAGTCTTTTTTACACCCTACGGGGCCGCTTCCCGGCCCTCCTCCGCCATGGGGCGCGGAAAACGTTTTATGCAGGTTTAAATGAATGATGTCGAATCCCATATCACCTGGCCGCGTTATACCCATGACCGCATTCAGGTTGGCGCCGTCGTAATAGCAGAGGCCTCCGGCGTCGTGGATAATCCGGGTGATTTCCAGGATATTCTTATCAAAAAGTCCGACGGTGTTAGGATTGGTGAGCATCAGGCCTGCCGTATCTTCTCCAACCGCCTCTTTCAGCTTCTCAAGATCCACACAGCCGTCTTCTCCTGACGGGACGCTCACCACCGTATATCCGGCCATCGCCGCGCTGGCCGGATTGGTCCCATGAGCAGAATCGGGAACAATGATTTTCGTCCTGTTTTTTTCTCCGTTTTTCTGGTGAAAAGCCCTTATCATCAGAAGTCCGGTAAACTCTCCGTGAGCCCCGGCAGCCGGCTGAAAGTTCATGGCATCCATTCCTGTAATTTCACAGAGGTATTTTTCTGTACGTCTCAAAAGCTCCAGGGCCCCCTGCACCGTGTAATCCGGCTGCAGCGGATGCAGTTTCGCAAAACCTGGCAGGGCCGCCATCGCTTCGTTTATTTTAGGATTATACTTCATCGTACAGGAGCCCAAAGGATAAAATCCGTCGTTCACTCCATAAACCTGTTTTTCCAGCTCCGTATAGTGACGGCTGATTTCTGTCTCAGAAAGATGCGGCAGGCGGAGTTCTTTTTTCCGCAGACATTCCGGACTCATTTCCGGCACATCGCAGGGAGGCAGGATATCACAATGTCTGCCAGACGTCCCCAGTTCAAATAAAAGTTTCATGATCCCGCCACCTCCTCTACGATTCTGACAGCTTCATCCATCTCTTCCTTCGTATTCAGCTCTGTAACACACCATAAAATCCTTGTTTCGTCTAATGGCAGCCCTCCCAGTATCCCATGATCCTCCAGCTTTTTAAGTATCATCCGGGAAGGAATGTCCGACCTGGTCACAAATTCATGGAAAAAGTCTCCGGGATAGACCCTGGATAATCCTGCCGTTTTCAGCTTCTTTTGGAAATAGTGGGCTTTGCTGTAGCACTGACGGGCCGTCTCTCTCAGCCCTTCCTCTCCCATCACCGCCATATATGCCGCCGCGCGCACAGCGCAAAGGGCTTCATTGGAGCAGATATTGCTTCCGGCTTTTTCTCTCCGGATATGCTGCTCTCTCGCCTGAAGCGTCAACACATATCCCCGATTTCCCCCGGCGTCGGAAGTCTCCCCAACCATGCGGCCAGGCAGCCTCCGGAACATTTCCTTCGTGGCAGCCATAAAACCTAGATACGGTCCTCCGAAGCTCAGAGGGATTCCCAGTGGCTGCCCCTCTCCAACCGCCACGTCGGCACCGCATTCTCCCGGCGTCCTGAGAAGTGCCATGGCAATGGGATTCCCGCCCGCCACAAGCTTTGCCCCCGCCTCATGGACGATATCGGCCATCGTTTCCACGTCCTCCACCTGGCCAAAATAATTGGGCTGTTCCACATAAAAGCAGGCGCATTCTGCTGAAAGCATCTCTCTCAGCTTCTTCAAATCGGTAACGCCGTTTTTTTCCGGTACCGGAACCAGGCGGTTCCCGCTCCCAAAACAATAGGTTTTTAAAACCTGATACACTCCAGGATTTATGGCGGCGCTCGCCAATACTGTTTTTCTTTTTCTGTCTGTACACATGGCGGCCGCCTCCGCAGCCGCGGACGCTCCGTCGTACACAGACGCGTTGGACGCCTCCATACCGGTCAGCTCACAGATCATCGTCTGATACTCAAATATGGACTGCAGAATCCCCTGGCTGATTTCCGCCTGATAGGGCGTATAAGCTGTCACAAACCGTTCCTTAGACGCCACCTCCTCCACAACCGCCGGAATATAGTGGTTATATGCCCCGGCTCCCCGGAATATATAGTTAAAAATCCGGTTTCTTCCGGCCAGAGCCTCTACCTGCCTGCGTACAGAAAGCTCAGGACTTCCCTCCGGCAGGTCCAATTTCCGGTTCAGGCGGACACATTCCGGTATTTCTGTATACAGGTCATCAAAGCTTTGGAACCCGGCCTCTTCCAGCATCTCCCGCTGTTCGTTTCCAGTATTCGGGATATAAGTACCCATATCACACCTCCTTTTCCTGCTCTCAGTTTTCTTCTGTTTCAGCAAAAGCCCGGTACGCCTCCGCATCCATAAGCTCTTCTTTGTCCGTCACTCCGGTCACCCTGACAAGCCATGCTTCGTAAGGGGACTGATTTATCTCTTCCGGGGCGTCCAAAAGCGCCTCGTTGATCTCGGCGACTGTCCCGCTTACCGGAGAATAGACATCCGATACCGCTTTCACCGACTCCACGTCCGCAAATGACTCCCCTACGGTAAGCTCACCGCCAGGCTCCGGCAGATTCACATAAACGAGATCTCCAAGCGCATCCTGTGCAAAATCGGTCAGCCCGATCAGGGCGTCTTCCCCCTCCAGCTTCACCCATTCATGAGATTTAGAATATAGCAGCTCCTCTGGATAATTCATATTAATATCCTCCTTCTTCACTTATTTTCAATTATATTTTTATTTATCTGATTGCTTTCTTTTATAAAAGGGCAGCTTTACCACCTCTGCCTGAATCCTTCTCCCCCGGACTTCTGCCTCCAACAGCTGTCCCGGAGACGATATATCCACATCCACAAAAGCCATGGCCGCCGGATATCCCAAATAAGGACAGTGAGTTCCGGACGTCGATACCCCGGCGGGATTTCCGTCCGCATATAAAAGGCAATGCTCCCGTATTATCCCCCTGCCGAGCACCTTCAGGCCGACTCTTTTCCGCTTCGCCGGCCCGGCCGCCTTTATGGCCTCTTTCCCGACGAATTCCGGTTTATCCATTTTCACAAAGCTTCCAAGCCCGGCCTCCATGGGAGTCGTCTCTTCGTTCATCTCATGCCCGTAGAGAGGCATGCCTGCCTCCAGCCGCAGGGTATCCCTGGCTCCAAGTCCGCATGGGATAAGCCCATCGTCTTTACCGGCTTCCATCAAAAGCTCCCACAGGGGAACCGCGCACCCGGAAGCCACATAAATCTCATAACCATCTTCACCCGTATATCCTGTTTTCGCTATCATGCATTCCATATCCCCGATTTTGCGCCGGAACCGGGCGCTATAATATCTCTCAGGGATATCCTGTGCGGAAATCACTTTTTTCAGCACCTGCCGGGACAAAGGCCCCTGGATGGCTATCTGTGCAACCTGTTCCGAGATATCCTGAAATTCTGTATCCCCCAGCCGGTGAGCCTGCATCCAGTCAAGATCCTTATTCTTATTCCCAGCGTTCACTACGATCAGATACCGGTTTTCTTCCTGCTTATAGACAATCAGATCATCCAGAACTCCTCCCCGTTCATTGCACATAGGGCTGTACCTGGCCTGGCCGTCATCCATCTGCGTATAACAGTTGGTCAGAAGATGATTCAGATTTTCCTCCGCGTCTGTACCTGTACATAGTATTTCCCCCATATGGGACACATCAAAAAGCCCGCATTTTGTCCGCACCGCCATGTGCTCAGAAACTATTCCACTTCCATACTGCACCGGCAGCAGCCAGCCGGCGAACGGCACCATCTTTCCGTGGTATTCGACATGTCTGCCGAAGAGTGGCGTTTGTTTTTCCATATCGCTGACCTCCCCAATCAATTTTTTTCAAACATTTGTTCTCTGTAAGTACATAAAAAAGAGCGCACAAAAGATTTCTCTTCTATGCGCTCTGTCATTAACCTGAAAGATTCTCCCATATGGGGTTGCTTCGTCGGTGCTTTCGCTTTCCAGAGTTTCGTCCGAATCCAGTCCTTCTGCCTGAGAGTTTTTGCAACTTCCCCTTCGGCGCCGTCCTCACAGACGGTCTCTCCTAGATTCCTCTACCGATATAACATGATATTCCATTTGCCGGATAATCATGTGTCTTTTTCACAATATAGCACGCTCTTCCAGTTCTGTCAACAAATTTTCAGAACTTTCATCCTGCGCATTCCCTGAATATTGAATCAATCAACAGCCGCAACTCTGAGTCTGTCCGGATGCTCTCCGGACCATCCGGCCAAAGGCATATTCCGGATTGCCTCCATATCCTCTTCGGAAATGTTAAAACCGAATACATCCTGATTTTCCTTCATCCGTTCCATGCTGGAGGTCTTGATCAGAGGCAGGATGTTGCTCTGGAGCAGGAATCTGAGGCAGATTTGTGCCACAGATACCTCATATTTCAGAGCCAGTCCCTTCAGGAATTCGTTTTCCAGGAGCACTCCCCGGCCCGTGGGGCTCCATCCCTCCACCACAATCCCGTGTTTCCGGCAGAATTCCACTGCTTCTTCCTGCATATAACCGGGATGCAGCTCCAGCTGATCCACCGCGGGCATCACGATGCTGTTCTCCATGATGTTCAGCAGATGGTGGGGCATGCAGTTGCACACTCCCAGTACCCGTATCTTCCCGTCAAAGTACAGCTCTTCCATGGCTCTCCAGGTATCCAGGTTCAGCTTCCTCCAATCCGTGTAGTTCACATAGGGAAGCGGCCAATGAATCATATACATATCGAGATATGTCGTCTGCAGCTTATCCAGACTTCTCTGGAAAGCCTCCTTGGTCTTCTCATATCCCATATCCGTCTTGTAGACCTTGGAAGTCAGGAAGAACTCTTCTCTCGGTATCCGGCTCTTCTGAATGGCTTCGCCTACCTCCGGCTCCGTCCCATACAGGGATGCCGTATCGATATGGCGGTAGCCCGCCCGGATCGCCTGTCCGATCACATCCGGATTCTTTCCTCTGGTGGCGAGATAAGTCCCAAATCCCAGGCACGGTATAGTCCTCGTATTCAGCAGTTTAAAAGAGTCGTCTATGCTGGTCATGATCTTATTTGCCATAAATGCTCTCCTCTATCTCTTTCACGCCTTTCAGACCGTCTTGGAGTGCTTCCGGCGCGGCTTCGGAAAAACCGATGGAAAATTCCGCGTCCAAAAACGCCTCGACCATCTGCACCGCCTTGTAGCCTCCGTTGAACAGACCGCCAATCGATAATACGTTGCAGTTATTGATGATCTTGCAAAGGCGGGCAGACATCACACTCTCGCATAATCCGCAGTAAACTCCTTTATACTTGTTGGCTACAATATTTACGCCCATTCCTGTACCGCAGAAAATGATCCCCTGGGGATATTCTCCGGACGATATCCTCTTTCCCACTTCGGAGCCCACTTTATAATAATCCACAGGATGCTCTTCATCAAGAGTTCCCACATCCAGAACCTCGTAGCCTCTTCCTTCCAGGTATTTCTTCACCTCTTCCTTTACCGTGAAGCCAAAAGGGTCCGCACCGACAACGATTTTTTTCATGTGATCTTCCTCCTTTTTATTTATATCCGGTGATATCCGCAAGATCCGTATAGCACCCCTTGAGCTGCTCATACAGCTTCAGATACAGCGGAAACATCTTATCATAAACGGCTTTGTTCTCCATATTGGGCGTATGGGACGCACCGACCTTCGCCCAATCCTTCGCTACCTGATAATCCTTAAATACGCCCGTACCCACGCCGGCGGAAATCGCATCTCCAAAGGGCGCTCCCTTCGCCTCCTTCATGTAGCTGGTGGGCACACCAATCACATCGCTGACCATCTGCCTCCAGAATGGGCTCTTTGCTCCTCCCTCACAGAGTACAAGGGGAGGCGTCATCTTGCATCCGCTGGCCTTTACAAGCTCATAGTTATGGCGGAGCGCCATCACCGCACCCTCCATAAAAGACCTCAGAAGGTGTTCCTTCGTATGGGAGAGGGACATTCCGAATACGTCTGCCCTCGCGAGCGGATCCCAGATGGGAGTCCTTTCCCCCATGAAATAGGGGAGCGTGATCAGACCGTCGGCTCCTACCGGAGTCTTCTCCGCTTTATCGCTGAGCATCTGGTATACATCCAGCCCTTTTTCCTCCGCCTCTTTCACTTCTTCGGCGCCAAAGGTGTCCTTAAAGTAGCGCATCACCGAACTGCAGGCACAGATGGCCACGCAAGTCGTATAGGTGGTCTTAGACTTCACCGTATGGGGAATCGTGATCATGTTAGGAGTAAACCGCGGCTCATTATGTACAAATCCCATGCAGCCCGCAGTCCCCATGGCCAGAGACATATCTCCGTCCTCAATTGCGCCGCCGGCTACCCAGGCCGCCGTAGCGTCGGTCGTACCGGCAATGACCGGTGTCCCGGCCGCCAGACCCGTCCGCTCTGCAGCTTCCTTTGTCACCTCTCCTATGATCTCATCACAGGCATAAGAATCCGGCAGTTTTTCAATATCCAGCCCGATCTCATCCATGGTCTTTTCATCCCAGCGCTTATTGATGATATCGTATCCAATGCCGATCAGGCTTGCATTGGAATAGTCGGTGACCGCCTTTCCCGTCAGCTTCATGACCGGGTAATCTGCCGCCGTCTGGAGCTTATAGGTTTTCTTGTAAAGCTCCGGCCGGTTATTTTTTTCCCACATCATCTTTATGGCCGCATAATAGGGATCGATGGGATTCCCGCTCAGCTTTCTTACCCGTTCTTCCCCGATATGCTCCTTGACCCAGGCAGTCTCCCTGGTCCCTCTTCTATCCATCCAGATATGCCCCATCTGCAGCGGCTTCAGATCCTTATCCACCAGGATACATGCCGGAGCCAGGGCGCTGATGCCCACGCCGCGTATTTCCTTCGGATCGACCCCGGCCTGTTTTATGGATGCCTGAATGGTATCCGCCACCGCGTTCCAGTAGTCCTCCGGATCCTGCTCAGCCCACCCCGGCCTTGCCGTCACCAGCTTATACCCGATAGAGTGAGTACCCAGGATGTTACCCTCCTCGTCGATCACTACCGCTTTCGTTCCGCTTGTCCCCACATCGCAGCCAACTAAATAATTTGCCATAAGAACTTCTCCTCCTTTATCATGTTCCCGACGGTACTCCTCCCGTCATGATACCCATGGATTCTCTGATCGCCACAAGCCGCTCGATCTGTTCCTTCGTCAGCTCCCGGCTCTCTCCCAATACCTTTTCCGTGATCATCATAATGGACGCGTAATATTCCACCGATTCCATCCGCCTCCAGGCTTCCAGAATATCCTTTCCCCAGGTCAAAGCACCGTGATTCGCCAAAAGAACGGCATTGTAGTCTTTGCAGTACGGCGCAATGGAATCCGGCACCTCTTCTGTGCTCGGCGTCGCGTAAGGCGCCAGCGGGACTACGCCCAGCTGCAGGACACCCTCCGTGATGATCGGCCTGTCAAGCGGCCTGCCCGCGATGGCATACGCTGTGGCCATCATCGGATGAGCATGGACGACCGCGGCCACAGACGGGTTCTCACGGAAGACTCTCAGATGCATCTTGATTTCGCAGGAAGGCCTGCAGTCCCCCTCCAGAACCGTCCCGTCCATATCCAGCTTGACCAGCATCTCCGGCGTCATAAATCCTTTGGAGACACCTGTGGGTGTGGCCCAAAGTTCATTTTCTCCCACCTTGACGCTGATATTCCCGTCATTGGACGCTACAAACCCCTTATTATATATCCTTCTGCCGATTTCCACGATTGCTTCCTTCGCCTCTCGGTCCGACATCAGGGTACTCTCATTTTCGCTCATTTCACCGTCCCCTCTCTTCAGCGTTGATATACAAAGATCAACGCTACTGTTTATAATATAATTTTATGTTTTTATGTTGTTTTTGTCAATATTTTATACTATTTTTTATTTGTATTTTATTGTTTTTAATTTGATTTGCACAAAAAATATTGTTTTTTGTGTGTTTTTACGATATAGTTAAGAAAAACCACTTTCCGTAATATAAATGAAGGAGGGTCTTATGCTCGCAGTTACCAGAAGGAACTTGATCAAAGCCCAGATACAGGAAAAGAAAAGTGTCACGGTGCCTGCCCTGGCAAAAAAATTTGAGGTCACAGAAGAAACCATCCGCCGTGATCTTAAGATTCTGGAAAGCGAGGGAGTGCTCTCCCGAACATATGGCGGCGCCTTCATTCAGGACGGCGTTCAGAATGAAGTGGATTTTACAGTCCGGATGGATGCCTATGTGGACAGTAAGACCATCATCGCGGAATCCTGCCGCAAGCTGGTCCGCCACGGCGATTCCATCTATCTGGACAATTCCACGACCGCTCTCTTCGTCGCAGAAAGCCTGATGCAGTTCCGCATCACTGTGGTGACCAATTCCCTGGCCATCATCAACCGGCTGAGCAGTCAAAGCAGTATCCATCTGATCGCGGTCGGCGGCTCCTTCGATTCCGACACCAATTCCTTCATGGGAGCCGGTACTCTGAACGCCCTTTCCTCTTATCATGTGGACAAGGCTTTTCTCTCCTGCCGCTCTCTTTCCATGGAACACGGCGTCACTGATTCCTATGAGGAGCTTGCCCAACTGCGCCGGGTCATCCTGAACCGTGCGAACAAGTCTTATCTCATCGCTGACCATTCCAAGTTCAATTACGCCTCATTTGTAAAGATCAGCGGGTTTGAACCGATCAGCGGCATTGTCACCGACAAAGCCCTGTCTCCGGAATGGCGAAGTTTCCTGGCTGACAAAGGCATCGCCTGCTATGACGGCCCGGCGCTCCCGCCCGGAGACTGCTGATTTTTCCTTATTGTAAAAAGAGCGTCCGGAATCTGTTCCGATACGCTCTTTTTTGATACGGCAGTTTCAATACCGCCCTGTCTTATAGTTTCCCGTGCTGTTCTGGAACATGCTGCGGACCGTGGCAAAGCTGGCAATGGCGGTCAGGCCATAGCCGACGATCAGGTCTTTATAAAACATGCCGCTGATCTCCGGATATGTCATAAACTCCGGAATGGAACGGTACGCGTCAAAAAAGGTGATGTCATATTCCTTGAATTCCCTGTAGATTTCCAGCGCCAGACCCACGTTCTGGGCAAAATAGATCACAACTGCCACGATTGCCAGTGAGACCACGACGCCGGCCACATTGATCTTTCCGCCAAACTTCTCATATCCTTTCAAGGCACAAACCGCCGCCACCAGGCCCGCGATCCCGGCTATGTATCCCAGCTGATAGATGATGACCCAGAGCACGCCTCCCAGCAGAGCTCCCAGTAAGGCTCCTACGATCCCAGTCACGATATTGCCTTTCCGTTCTTTCATCTGCTGTTTGTTGATTTCCAGATTATTGCAGAGCCCGCCATAGCAGCCATCACACATAAAATCCATACAGCCGTTTATGCTGGAAAGCGTCACAGGCACTTCTTCTCCGCAGCAGCCGCAGCAGGGCACATAGCCGTTCTGTGTAAGATACGCCGCAATGTGGTCCAGTATATCCCGTATCTGAAGGCCGGCTTTTCCGGAAGACCTCATAAGTATCTCAATCCGCTTTCCGTCATAGGATGCCTTCGTTACCTTTTTCACGCCGGAACGCATCTCCGCCAGAAAACCGTCCATCAGATAACCGGGAGGATTCTGTCCCTGCTTCGCATCCACCACGATACGCCAGAATGCGCCGCCGTTCACTCCGAACACGACGTTGACCGGATATCCCGATATGGTACCCTGAATCACATTTTTGGGTTTTTCGATCAGAGGATCGTTCCCTTTAATCTGTTCTGCAAAAGACTGCTTCATCTCACTACTCCTTTTTTCTCCATATTGTCTTTTTCCTTCGAGATGGTACTTGCCAATCTTTTTCTATCTTACCATCGGCTGATGAAATTCACAACATCTTTAGAAAAAACCCCATACACTCCTCCGCCAGGAGCACCACTGTCTCCGGATGGGTGAACTGTGTGATGTTCCTGTCAAAAAGCAGTGTGACCTTCGCCGGAAATTCCTCATCGCCGTCCCAGAACATCACCCGGATAGGAATACAAGAAAACGCGGGCACTTCAAATCCTGCGTCTCCATACGGAATCGGGGCAAATCCCAGTCTCCTCCCCGCTTCCTCAAATGCTTCCGTTCTTCCGGCGAACGCTTCCGCAAAAGGACGAAGCACCATTTTTTCAAACGCCTTTTCAAATACACCGGCATTTTTCACCTCCCGGAAATTCACCCACTCCCCCGAATTATACGGATGTTCTGACGAATAGTACAGCAAATGATAGATTGCCATCTGCGTATTGAAGGATGGTACGTACTCAGGCTCGCCGGGACGGCTTATAAGCCCCGTCTTCCTGTCAATCCTGCAGCGTATGCCAAAATAGGACAGCCTGATGCTGTCCTCATCATAATCTTTGATCCCCAGCTTCCGGCATAACGCCTCCTGGTCCCACCCCAAAAAATCTCTCCGCCACTGTTCACTCAGCTTCTCATAGTTGGAACTCGTCTCCTCTTTCACCGCCGCACCTCCTGTTCTGATGCTCTGCTTCACCCTTACTGTCTGCAGGCATGCTTCATAAAAGCAATCTCTTCTGTCCATCCCGCCTCGTCATTGGGAGTTTCCATGATACAGGGCAGTCCCTGTACGGCCGGATGGTTCACCAGACGGACAAAAGCATCCCTGCCTATGGTGCCGTTTCCCAGCGTGGCGTGACGGTCCTTATGGCTCCCTCTCGGATTCTGGCTGTCGTTGGTATGAAGAGCTTTCAACCTCTCCAGGCCGATCACACGGTCAAATTCCCCGAGAACGCCGTCCAGATCATTCACAATATCATAGCCGGCATCCCATACATGGCAGGTATCCAGGCATACTCCGACCTTTTCCGAAAGGGCCACCCTGTCCAGGATTCCGCGCAGCTCCTCGAATCGGCCGCCAACCTCGCTTCCCTTTCCCGCCATAGTCTCCAGGAGCACTATCGTATGCTGATCCGGGGTGATGATCTCATTTAAGATTTCAGCAATCTGTTCGATCCCCTTTTCTGTCCCCTGTCCCACATGGCATCCCGGATGAAAATTATAGTAATTCCCCGGCGTATACTCCAGACGTTTTAGATCGTCCTTCATGACGTCCCTTGCAAAATCCCTCAGGTTTTCTTTGGCCGCACATGCATTTAGAGTATAAGGTGCGTGCGCCACCAGAGGACCAAATTTCAATACGGCCGATATCTCCAGGAATTCCTTCACATCCTCCTGTTTTATATCCTTTGCTTTTCCTCCTCTGGGATTTCTCGTAAAAAAGGCGAAAGTATCGCCTCCCAGCTTTTCTATCTGTTTTCCCATTGCCGCATAGCCCTTGGCAGAAGAAATGTGGCTGCCTGCAAATATCATAAATTTCCCTCCAGCTCCAAAAGTCTCCTCTTGATGAAAAGACCTCCCCCGTATCCATTCAAGGCTCCAGATATAGCTCCTGAAGCCTTGCCAGCTTCTCCTTTGTCAGCCCCAATGGTCCCTCCAGAAATGCTTCCATAGAACCATAAACCGTTTTCATGGTCTCAAATTCCTTTTCCAGATATCTCCGGTCCACTGAATTCAGGATACGGATTTCCTCCAACATGCCGGCTTCGGCGCCCAAAGTCCGCGCTTCTTCCAAAAGGCCTTCGGTCTCTTCCTCAAGGCAGTCGTTGGTGTAAAGATAATTTTCTATAATGACCTCCTCTTCCACGCCCAAGGCGCACAAGACCAGGGCCGCACCTGTGCCTGCCCGGTCCTTTCCGGCCGTACAGTGCCACAGGACCGCCCCCTCCTCGTTGGAAAGAAGCAGTTCAAAAAAGCTTTTATAATGAGTCACACAATGTTCATCCGTCACCAGGACCGGATACAGGGAAGTCATATAATCCAGAGCCTTTCCTCCCAGTCTTTCTGCCAGCCACATCATCATTTCTACCGGTCTCCCATACTCCGGCATGCTGTCCGTCTGCCTGGTGAGGCCGCCCTCCAGCTTCTTTAGGATCGGGTCATGTATCATACGCACGCCGGGAATCTCTGGATCCGGTTCACTTTCATATTCAGTCAACGTCCGAAAGTCCACGATGGTATGCACGCCGTATTCCTCTGTCAGAATCCGGATATCTTCTTTTGTGGCGCGGGTCAGGGCACCGCTGCGAATCAGCCTGTGCTCTCTTAACAGACGTCCGTCCTTTGTCCTGTGACCGCCTAAGTCCCTCGCATTTCTGATGCCCGTGAGCGGGATTCTCTTCTGTACCATGCTGTCCTCCTTATTTCCGGCGCCGGCACACCGGGAGCCTTTCTTTTCCTATTCTGTCTCTTATTCTAACACACTTTTCCGATAACTGATATAGGCCGCGGCAAAATACAGCAGATACACCAGGAGGAACAGGCAAAGAGCGCCCAGCACAGAGGGCAGGAACAGCGCCATTCCCACAAACATCCGGCATAGTTCATTGACACAGAATGTAATAAACGCGCTTAAGAACACCGGAAGAATCAGGGGCGCACCAAAATAGAAGACCATCTGTTTAAATATCAGGCGTTCCATCCGGCTTTTCGTCATACCCAGGTTGGAGAGCACCCGATACCGGAACTTATATCTGGACGCTTCGCTTAGCTGTTGGACCACCAAAATAGTAGCCACCACACAGCTGAAGATCAGGGACAGATAAAACAGAGCAAAAGAAAATACTGTAAAAAACGAATATTTTTCATTCAATGTCTTTCCCTTCACTTCTATCCAGGCGTCTCTCATCAAGACTTCCGATTCATATATTTCACCATTTTCGTCTATTGACTCAATCTTTTTGACCGTCTTGCTTCTAATACTGTCCAGGTTCTCATAGTCCTGCTCCGTCGTTTCCCGTGCCGTATCCACCGCAAGGCTCTTCTTTTCCACCGCAAGTCCAAGAGCTACGTCGTCGGGAACTACCAGAAAATAATAATAACCATTGATGCCGTTCTGGGCAAAATTCTCCAGTCGGCATTCCTGCATGCTCAGTCTCCTTCCATTGATTTCCAACGGTATCTTCTGAGATCCGATACATTCACTGATATTTCCCAGTGAAGAAATCAAATAAGAATCCTTTTCCAGAAAGACCGGTTCATAACCCTGGATTTCCCGAAGAGCCTGATAATCACTATAGGCAATCACCGGGTCCGAATCAAACCAGTCTACAGCCAGTTTGGACGAGTGTTCTTCTATCCAGTTCCATACCGTCCTGTTTCCGCTCACATACAGAGAATATTTGAGCTTCCTTTGAATCCCCAGGTTCTCTTCCAGATATGCTTCATAATCGGAAAAATCAAAATCTTTTTTCTCCTCATCCTCCACATTGGCGGAAATCAGCACGTCAAACCCGGTAGAAATGGCCGCCTGCGACTCAAAAAATCCATTGAACAAAAGAGCCACCTGAGAAGCCACCAGGGTGAGAGTAATCAGCATGGCCAGTGTTCCCAGTGTTATACTCATGGTATTCATCTTGGCTGTCAGATTCCGGAACAGGAACATATTATCCTTTTTATATTTCCTTTTCTCCTTCTTTAAAAACAGTCTGGAGAGAAAAGCAGAAAGAAAGATATAGCAGCCATACAGGCACACTATAAGACAGGCAGTCCCTATCAGAAGAGCGTTCCCTATCTCTTCTTCCGCATTCTGAAATCCCTCGTAAAGTTTGAAGCATCCGAAGAATCCCACGGCAGCAGAAGCTATCAGCAGGATCCAATGCCCTCTTGTCTTCCCGATCGCAGTATTTTCATTCTTTTTTTCTGCATACAAGAGGTCGCAGATCTTCATCTTTTTCAGACGCCTTCTGGTAAAAAACAAGGCAAACAGATAAATGAGCGCAATATATATCCCGGTCAGGACAAGAGCCTGTACAGAAAATGCCAGCCGGATCTCATAATGGGAATGGAAGATATTCATAATCACAGAGACCAGTATCTGATATAAAAAGCTGCCCAGAAGGATGCCGCAGAGCGCGGCTACGACTCCCATAAAAACCTGTTCCAGCAGAAACATCCGGGCGATGGTACGGTTAGAGATTCCAAGCATCATATACGTCCCCAGCTCCCTGCTCCTTTTTTGCAGCATGAACTTCGTCATATAGGAGACCAGCCAGCCCACTGCCAGGACCACTATGGCCGACACCATGATGATCGCTATGGTCATACTGTCCATGGACGAGCTTAACTCTTTAATGTCATCGGAGTAGATCAGCATATTATATGCGTATATCAGGGCAAAGGCGATAGTCACCGTGACCATATAGATTCCGTAGTCCTTTGCAGACCGCCTGGCATTGCGGAAAGCCACTTTACCCAGCATCGGCTTCACCTCCCAGGAAGGTCACCACATCCATGATCTCGCCAAAAAATTCTTTTCTGGTCCGTCCTCCCCTCCAGATCTCATTGAATATCTTTCCGTCCTGCAGAAATAAGATCCGGCTGCAGTAACTGGCGGAAAACAGATCATGAGTCACCATCAGAATGGTCGCATCCATATTCCGGTTCATATCGGTGAAGCTTTCAAGGAGCATCCCTGCAGCTTTCGAATCCAAAGCTCCCGTCGGCTCATCAGCCAGGACAAGAGACGGCCTTCCGATCAGCGCCCGTGCACAGGCGCATCGCTGCTTCTGCCCTCCCGACACTTCATAAGGAAACTTTTTCAGGATATCCTCGATTCCAAGCCGTTTTGCGATTTCCTTTACATGACTGCCGACGTCCTCTTCTTTTCCGCTGACGAGCGGAGCCAGCGCGATATTCTCCTCAATAGTCAAAGTGTCCAGCAGATTAAAATCCTGAAACACAAAGCCCAAGTTCTCCATACGAAATCTTGCCAGCTCTCTGTCACGGAGTTCTGTGATGTCCCTGTCTCTCAGATGGATATGTCCCGCAGTCACACTGTCAATAGTGGATATACAGTTTAAAAGGGTTGTCTTTCCGCTTCCCGATGCCCCCATGATACCCAGGAACTCCCCCTTTTCCACCTGAAAAGATACATTGTCCAGGGCTTTTGTCATATAGGCTTTTGAGCCGTAATATTTTTCTACGTTTGAAATCTTCAGCAATGCTTCCATGTGCCGTTCTCCTTTCCGGTCTTCTTCTCTACGTACACTATAACAGGCATTGCTTCTTTTGTTTACTTACAGTTTTGTAATATTTTCTACGGCCTTCTGGCCGGATCCACATAATCACCCACAGGGAAGCCAATGACTGCTCTTGTATAGTTTCCCTGGACTGAATCGATTTCCAGCGACAGCCCCAGGCGCCCGCACAGCTTTTTGCTGAGATAAAGTCC
This sequence comes from Lientehia hominis, assembly GCF_021044755.1. Lineage (GTDB taxonomy): Bacteria > Bacillota > Clostridia > Lachnospirales > Lachnospiraceae > Lientehia > Lientehia hominis. Next base: position 59,118 of record NZ_JAJNOR010000008.1, on the reverse strand, counting down.
CATCCCGGTGGCTTTCTGATTACCCCTGGCTCCTCCGGTAAATCCCTTTTCAAATACTCTCGGAAGATCCTTTTGACTTATCCCGCACCCATTGTCCTCCACATAAAGCCGCACACTGCCGTCGGTTTTCTCCCCACGCAGAGAAATCCAGGAATCCTTTTTATCCGCATATTTCACTGCATTTGAAAGGAGTTGATTCAAAATAAAAGTCATCCATTTCTCATCGGTCCAGACCGTCTCCGGCAGCTCCTCTGCAATAAGGCGGATCCCCTTTTCCTGGATTGCAGTCCGCTGGGAACGGACAGCCGGATTCACCACGTCAGACAGCGGCAGTTCTCTGATAAAATAATCCTTTTCCACGTTCTCACTCCGGGCATAATAAAGCACCTGTTCCACCAGGCCGTCTACATTCCTCAGCTCTTCCCGGATCCGTCCTGTTTCCCCGGTCTCATGATTTTTACAGATCAGATCTATAGCTGTGATCGGCGTCTTTATCTCATGGATCCACTCTTCAATATACTCCTTATAGGCCGCCGTGGTCTCTCTTGCTGCATGAATCTCATCGGCCATGGATTTACAGGCGCTCTTAAGGATCTGATGATACATCCTTCCCCCCATCTCATCCGGCTCTTCCAAAATCTCTGCGATCAGGTATTTCCGGTCCAGACTCTCAAGTTTCTCAAAAGCCTCCTTCTGTCTCTTTTTCCATTTCCAGTATCCGAACAGAACGACTGTCAAAAGAACCAAGATCCAGATAAGGTCGATCAGCAGGATGTTTCCCGGCTGGTTTCCGAGCAGTATCAGATAAACGGACAGAATCACCGCCAAAAGCAGATTTCCCACCAGCATCATGGCCTTTTCAATACAGTAAGTCATGAAATCCGTCATTTTTCCGCCGCCTCCACTTTGTATCCCTTCCTCGGGACCGTCTGCACAAGGTCAGAAAGCCCTGCGTCGGCCAGCCGCTTCCTCAGCCGGGACAGATTTACATTCAAAATGTTCTCATCCACATACATCTTGTTATCCCAGAGATATTCCATCAAAGAATCCCTTGATACCACCTTCCCCTGATTCAGGCATAAAAAATAAAGCATTCGGAGTTCCTTAGGTGAAAGCTCCAGACAGATCTCACCGCAGGTCAGCTGCCCCATGACCAGGCTGAGCGTCGCTTCTCCCACCCGTATCTCCCCTGCTCCCGCCCGGTTCCTTTCCAGCATACGGCCGACCCTGGCCAGAAGAACCGGAAGGCTGTAAGGCTTTCGGATAAAATCATCACCGCCCAGGCGGATTCCTTTCAACTCATCCCGTTCCCCTTCTCTTCCGGTGACAAAAATGATGGGAACCTCCGATTCCTTTCTGATATTCCGGCAGAGGGCAAAACCATCTGTTACATTCAGATTAATGTCCAGGAGAATCATATCCGGTCCTTCCGCCAAGATTTCTGCCGCCATCCGGGACGCAGCATTTTCCCACGCTTCCGCCTCCGAAATACACCGCTCCTCCGAATAAGGCCGTTTTTCTCCGAAACAGGCCGTTTCATAATCATGCTGTTCAAAATAAGCGGCCAGTTCCAAACGGATATTATCGTTGTCCTCAATGATCGCGATTTTATACATCCAATCCTCCTGTACAGTTATCAAAAGTATAATAAAAGAATAAAAGGGAGGAAAATCCCCCCTTATTCCCCCGCCTGTTTCAGGCGGCGTTTTATCCTTCTGGTCTCTTCACTGCCGAAAGCGGCTCCTTCCCAGTTTTTATATACCACCACGGCTGCTATCAGGATATTGCCCACGCAGATTCCCGGCAGACTGCCGCAAAGCAGCGCAATGGCTGAAACCATACCAAACAGCAAGAAGGTATAGACGCTCCGCCGTTCGTTGGGCCGTATGACCACAATCAGAGACAAGAACAGATAGATCAGCGCCAGCAGCCAGACACTATGGCTGTACCGCTGTACACCCAGGAGCACGCCGAAGCTGACCGCTATTGCCTTTCCGCCCCGCATGTTGCGCCAGAACGGAAATGCATGCCCGAGGACCGGCGCAACCATGACTCCCGCAAACCAGAGACTGACCGGAGCCATGAACCTTCCTGCCCACATCAAGGGAAGATACCCCTTTCCGATGTCCAGGACAAGACAGAGGATTCCCAAGGGAAGCCCCGCGTATTTCATCACATTGGCCGTCCCCGGATTGTGATCCTCGCTCAGCTGATCGATGTCCATATTCTTCCGGTACTTTGGCAGAAGATACCCGAACAGTACGCTTCCCGCCATGTATCCCGCAGCCATAAACAACAAGCTTTCCAATAAACCCCGACTCATTCTGTCACCGCCTTATCTGCCGCGGCAATATGCTTCCATATAGTCGCAGATATCAGAAGCGGCCTTCGCATTGATATAGTGCTTCTGCGCCTCTGTCATATTTCTTCTGGCCGCTTCATTCTTCAAAAGTTCCAGAACCCACTTCCCCACTTCTTTCTCATTCTTTCCCAGCACTGACATCCCATGTCTGGAAAAGAAATCCGCGTTTTTCGTTTCGCAGCCGGGTATCGGCTCCGAATGTACCATCGGTATCCCTTTCGCAGCCGCCTCGGTGCTGGTGAGACCGCCCGGCTTTGTCACCAACACGTCGCACATATCCATATACAGATCTGCCTGCTTCGTATAGTCCAGCACTATGACCTTTTTATTTCCCCTGAAGTCCCTTCTCAGTCTTCCCTTCAGCTTTTCATTGTTTCCGCCGAGTACGATGATCCTGCCGTCTTCCGGAAGGCCCCTGCCGATTCGTTCGACCATTCCGGAAACATTTCCGAAGCCCATGCTTCCCGTCATGATCAGCACTACCGGCCCTTCCGTTCCCAAGCCCAGGCCGAGTCTCGTCTCCATTTTATCCCGCCTGTCCGTAAATTTCCGAAAAACCGGAATTCCGGTGGGCACCAGTTTTTCTCTGGGTATCCCTCTGTCAGCAAACTCAGAAATCAGCTCGTCGCTGGGAATGAAATATGCCTCCGCGTCTGTCTCCTCCATGAATGGAATACAGGTATAATCCGTGGCCACCGCAAAGCAGGATGCCTTAAGCGGATAATGCTTCTTAATATAAGTTATCGCCTCAGCCGGAAACAGGTGAGGAAGAACAACGCAGTCAAAGCCTTCTTTTTTGATATAGTAATACAAAACCTTTCCGTAAAAAGTGTTTGCAAAATAAACCGGCGACTTGCGTCTGGCAGAGCTGATGACGCCGCCCGCTTTATACGCCAGCCCAAAAGCACTCGGAAATGAAGTAGTGGTAGTCACGTAAACTTTTGTAGTCCGCCTGGAAGTCTTCGGCTTTGCGAACCTAAGAGCGTCCAGCATCTGACATTCAATGCCTCTCCGGCACAGCTCTTCCTTTACCGCCCTCCCGGCGGTATTGTGTCCCTGCCCTGTATTGCATGAAAGAATCAAAGCTTTCATAAGCGCTCCTTTTTGTCTATCAAGTCAAATATTGAATGGGTGAGCAGCAGATAATACCCTTTGGTGATCTCATCCGCGGACATCTCCATCCTGTCCTCCGTGATCCATCCCTTTATCACGCTGGCAAGGCTTATGGAATAATATTTGGCGATGACCTCCTCTTTCCAAATCTTTATGCCCGGCTGAATCTTAAGGGGATATTTTGACAGACATTCCATGAATATATGATACAAGTACTGCTCCAGAATCTCCTCAAAGGAATTCTGACCGGTGATCTCAAACGCCTTTTTGTAAAAAGCTCTGTCCCGCTCCATTCGGAGAAAGAGCACCCGGATAGCGTCTTCTTCCATGCCGTCCTGAACCAGCTCTTCCATCCGCCCGGCGATATCGCCCTGAAACACGCCCTCTAAAAGCTCATACTTGTCACGGTAATAATTATAAAATGTGGGACGGAGGACCCCTGCCTCATCTGTGATCATTTTTACCGTGATCTTGTCAAAGGAACGAGTCTTCATAAGCTCTTTCAGCCCTTCCTCCAAGAGGATTCTCGTCGCTTCTCTTTTCCGTTCCATGTCAACCGCCCTTTCACCAGCCGCAAAGCGGCCCGGTCAGTCTCCGTTCTGTGCAGTGCCGGACCGGTATTGTCTGCTTCATCCCATATATTATAGCATAAATTCTCTCCGGCATAAAGTATCTGTCCTATTTTCTTCCCCCTATTAATTTTTATAATTACAGTACCCCTTTTGTTCAAAGTGATGTCTCTCCCAGAGCGCCTCAGCTTCCGGCTTCCATTCCTCGGCATATTCCCTGCATTTTCCGCAGAGATGTTCCACCGGCTCTTCTGACTGAAGATCTGTGGAATGTGCCCCCGTCTCCCGCACCATCCGCTCCAGGATCTCCGGATTCTCAAGCATGGGGCAGGGGCGCAGATGATTTCCGTTGAAAGGCTGGTTATTCCGGTAGGCCATAAAAAGCGGCTGCTTCAAAGCCTCTAAGAGCGTGGTCTCCCGAATATTCGCACCGGAATAATGGATGAACACGCACGGCTCCACGTCACCGTTGGGGTTGATATGACAGTAATTCCTGCCTCCGGCGATACAGCCTCCCACAAACTCACCGTCATTCTGAAAGTCCATGGCATATATCTGCTTGCCCCCGATATTCCCCCGAATCTCACGGATTCTGTGGTACATATAAGTCCGCTGTTCTTTTGTGGGCAAAAGCTCCGGCGCCGCCTCATTTCCAACCGGCATATAATGAAAATACCAGGAAAAGCGGCATCCCTTTTCTATGATCATATCCAAAAATTCATCAGAAGTTACCGTCTCCACATTTCTGCTGGTATAGCAGATGGACGTGCCGAACAGCTGTCCGTTCCGCTTCAGGATATCCATGGCCTCCATGACCCGGCCGAATACGCCGTCTCCTCTCCGAAGGTCATTGATCTCTTCAAACCCTTCCAGACTGATGGAAAGAGAGAGATTTCCGACCTCCTTCATTTCTTTGCAAAAAGTCTCATTTACCAGCGTCCCATTGGTAAACGCATGGAAAGCACAGTCATGATGCTTTCTGCAAAGCCTGATAATGTCATTCTTTCTCATCAGAGGTTCTCCGCCGGTCAGCATATAGAAATAAATACCCAATTCTTTGCCTTGTGTGATGATACTGTCCATCTCTTCATAGGTCAGGTTCAGCTTATGTCCATATTCTGCGGCCCAGCAGCCGGTACAGCGGAGATTGCATGCGCTGGTGGGATCCATCAGAATCAGCCACGGGATGCTGCATCCATGAATCTCCCTCATCTGCCGAATAGTTTTTGTCCCATGAAAAGCGGCTTCAAACCCCAGGTTAAGAGCCGACATCTTAATGACGTTGGGGTCGATCTCGTCCAACAACCGGTTGACATACTGCATCCACTTGGATTCCGGATTCTGAATCATCCTCCTGGCCCCTTCGTAGGACTCAGGAAGGAATTGCCCTCCCATGAATTTCTCCGCCAGATCCACCAGCTGCAGCAATCCTTTTTCCCTATCCTTATTTACGTGCTTTAGTGCCGCGTCAATGGCTGATCCAAAACCGGCCCTCGCAGCTTTATGCGATAATGTGCTCATATCTTCTTTTTCCTTTCTGTTTATCTGTACTGAAAATATTTTTCAGCCCTGCAAAAGATAACTGATAAAAATTTCCATACTGACCAGTGCGAGCAAAAGGCCGCCAATGAAATGTGCCTTGTATTTCTGCTCATATCCCAGACGGTATCCGGTGTAAATGCCCAATACTACAGCCGCCGCAGTCAGAATCCCCACTGTAAGAGTTTCCTCCGCAAGACCCGTCTCCATGAATGCGAACCCGACACCCGTCAGAAACGCATCTACACTGGTGGCAAGTCCCAGCAGACACATCTCCTTCGTGCTCCCCCAGGCCTCCAGCTGTTCAAAAATAGGCTCTTTCCGAATCCCCTTCTGAAGCATATAGATTCCGACCCCCAGAAGTATGGCCGCGGCAATCCCATACCAGACCATGGTGATGTGCCGGGACTGCTCTGCAAATGCCGGAACCAGCATGAACAGATTTCCGGTCAGAAGCGCACCTACCTGCCACGCGGAAAAGATCATGCACATCTGAACCAGCTTTTTTTTATCAATCTGTCCTACTACTGCCCCTTTGCAGATTGCGACCGCGTATACATCCAGAGAAAGACCTGCGGAGGTGAGAATCATCTCCCAAATATTCACTTTCCTACCATCCCCTATCCATTCCATTTTCTTCCGCACCTTTAGTTATCTTTTCTGTCTTTTTCGCCAATTATAATTACATTATAAAATTTTTCTTTTCCCATTCCCAGATACAGACCTCATCCGGTGTCGCACAAAATACTACACTTTTTCCAATGTGTAATATTTGCTTTCTGACCGGAACCAGGATATAATAGTTAAAACACACCTGACTCAGTCACAGACGAAAGAGGTAAATCTCCATGAAGAAACTCAAACAGATAGTCTGTATTATATGCGCGGCCCTGCTGGCCGGCATTTATATCATCACTTTGATCTTTTCCATAGCGGACAGCTCTCAGGCCAAATCCTGGCTGAGCGCTTCCCTGTATGCCACGGTCGCCGTCCCGATACTCCTGTACGCATTTCTGCTGATCACCAAGCAGATGCGAAACCGAGATTCTTTGGGACCGGAAAATATGCCGGAGAAAACAGCAAAAGAAGACGGACAGGCTGAAAATAAAAAAGAGTCTTCCAAATAGTCTCCCTGCACGAAGAGACAGCCCGCGGCAGTACGCCGCGGGCTGTCTCTTTCTTCTGATGCCGATTTTATTTATGTTTTTTCCGGGTCAGCATCATCCCTCCTACCATAGCCGTAAACGGAGCGACTGTAACCAGCCCAATGCTTCCTACAACAGTATGCAGGACCTCCGAGGCTATATGCTTATAGTTCAGGATATTATAGACGGGGGTCCCCTGGGCCATGAACACCATAAGGAGCGTCAGATATCCTCCGGAATACGCAAGAAGAAGCGTAGTGGTCATGGTCCCCATGGCGGCACGGCCCACATGGATACCCGATCTCACGGCCTCCCGCCTGGAGATGTCCGGCCGTTTTTCTACGACTTCGTGAATGGCCGAGGTGATATCCACCGCCAGATCCATCACAGCTCCGGAGGCCCCGATAAAGATACTGCTCATAAATATCTGGGTCAGATTCAGATTTTCAAATCCGCTGTATATCAGGCTTTCTGAGTAAGGCATGACCGCCCCGTGTATCTGAAACACATTCGTCAGGAGTATCCCCAGGATACAGGTGGCCGCAATTCCCAAAAGAGAACCGCAGACAGCCGTCAGAAACCGTCTGTCAAACCCATACACCAGAGCAAAGATCACTGCCGTCAGGATGCTGACGATTAAAAGGCTGATGAGGATAGCATTCATCCCGTTCAGGCAGGCCGGCACAATAATCTTCCATATGGAAAGAATGGTAATTCCAAAAGACAGGAGGGCCTGGAAACCTTTCCTCCCTGCGAAACAGACCAGGAGAAGCGCAAAGGCAATTCCCAGCCACAGCTCTTTGTCCATCCGGTAAATGTCGATCATATTGACGGACAGGATTGTGTCATTCTTGTAGCTGATGACTACCATGGCCCTGTCGCCTTTCTGGAAGATCTTGTCTTGTTCCAGGGAACCTGTCAGCATATTGATGCCAACAGTCTCCTGCCCTTTAAAGCGTCCGCCGTCCAGCTCTATGATACACCTCTGTTCCCCGGAACGTATCAGCCCCGTGTCGATGATCGTACTGTTGTCCACCGACACCACAGTCGCTGCACATCTGTCTGTACCCTTATAGATTACGGCATCCTCATAGCCCGTGGGAAGGGCTGCGAGGATGATCAGGAGTACGATTCCAATAAAAAGCGGCATTTGGTCCCAAATCTTACGCCTCATTCATTCCTCCGTGTACTGCTTCACTCGATTCCCGTGAGGGATGCGATCTTATTATAAATATCCGTATTGTCGTAATATCCTTCAAACAGTTCGCTGCCTGCGCCCTGAGCAAATACCGGCACGGGAAGTCCCGTATGTGAATAAGAGGTAAACGCGATGCCGGACTTATTATTGAGGATATGAGTGATCGTCACCGAGAATGGCTCATAGGTACCGTAAAGAACATATTCTTCCTGGCTCATCTCGTCCTGTTTCGCGGCGCCCACTTCCAGAGTCCTGTTGTATGCCGTCTCCAGTCTCTGAAGCTCATAATCTGTAAGCAATAGGGCAGAGTCCTCTGAAGCATCGGGATCATCGGCTTTCATCAGACCAAACAGTTCCTTCACATCGCCGAGGACTGTATCAAAATCTGTCTTCTCTTCTTTATATTTTGCGACATACTCTTCATCAAATCTTGCATAAGAAATCTTCTGATTGCTCAGATTTGTCATGTAGGTATCATAGTTTGTACCTGCGAATCCGATGGTCAGTCCGCCTGTCTCATGGTCGCCTGTTACCAGAATCAGCGTCTCATCAGGATGTTCCGTGTAGAAGTCAAGGGCCTTCTCCACCGCCGCGTCCAAAGCGGTCACATCCCCGATGCTGGATCCGGCATCATTGGCATGACAGGCCCAGTCGATCTTTCCGCCTTCAACCATCATAAAAAACCCATTGTCGTTGCTAAGGACTTCAATTCCCTTTTCCACATAGTCGGCCAGGACCATCTGATCGTCCTTTACGTCTACCTGGTAATTCATGGAATCCGCATCTGCCAGCTGTTCTGCAATGATGATCGCTTTTCCGTCTTCACCGGTCAGCGCCTGAGCCTCCGCTTCTGTCTTGATCACTTTATATCCGGCTTCCTCTGCCAGATCATAAATGCTGATCTCATCCTTGTCGGCGCCTGTATCCTTTAATAAAGCGCCGCCGGCAAAATAATCAAATCCGCTGTCGATGAGTTCCCGGCCAATCTCATAATAGTTGTTCCTGGAATCCTGATGAGCGTAAAATGCGGCAGGAGTCGCATGATTCAAGTTCACGGTAGAAAGAATGCCGATTTTATATCCCATCTGCTCCTTCAGCTTTTCTGCCATTGTCTCATAGGGAACAGTCAGCGAAGTATCCATATTGATGACGCCGCTGTACGTCTTATTTCCCGTGGCAATCGAAGTTGCCGTTGAAGCGGAATCGGGACAGAACGAGGTACTGTCAAAGGTCTGTGCGGAACCTGCAACCGGGAAGTCCATAAAGGACAGTTCGTCTGTCTCCACTCCTCCTGAACTCCCTGTGGTTCCCATATAATATGCGGCAGACTGTATCTGAGGATAGCTCATACCGTCTCCGATAAACAAAAAGATATATTTGGGGATTCTTGTTTCTGCCTGCTGTTCCTGGATATCTGCCGTTTCCGCACTATTCCCTGCAGCCGCCTGTACCGTCTTAGTCGTATCTGATGCAGCCGCATCAGACGACCCGCAGCCTGCCAGGGATGCCATAGCCATCCCCACGGCCATTGTCACGGCTGCGATCTTCGTCAATCTCTTTTTCATGGTTTTTTCTCCTCTTTTATATTATCCACATTCCCTCCAGGGAAAGTTACATGATCACTATAAACGCTCTATGTAAATTCTGTTTGCTGCAGGCAGTAAAAACGAAGTAATTTTTTAAAGAATCTTTTATTGAAAAAAGCTGCCCGCGGCAGTATCCCCGCCGCGGGCAGCTTTCCTACAAATCATTTTAATCTGTTCCTCTTTCGTCTGTTCCCTTTTTCAGCGCTTGATGCAGTTCATGATAAAGGACATTCACGTCAATAGGTTTTGAAACGAATCCGGTCATTCCTGCTGCTATTGCAGAATCCTCATCCTCTTTAAACGCATTCGCCGTCATTGCAATGATCGGGACAGTTTCTGCGTCCGGCCGCGGCAGTCTGCGGATAGCCGCCGCTGCCTCCAGTCCGTTCATCTCTGGCATCTGGATATCCATTAGAATTGCAAGATACTCTCCTGAACAGCTCTTCTCAAACATCTCCAGGGCTGCTTTTCCATTTTCAGCCCGTTTCACTTCCGCTCCTCCTGCGCGGAGCAGCTCTTCTGCAATCTCCGCATTCAAGTCATTGTCTTCCGCCATCAGGATCTTGATCCCCTCCAGCTTCTCCATTCCGGTCTCCAGACCCGCTGTCTGTTTTTCATCCAAACGCCCTTTCCGGAGCGTAAACGTGAAATAAAATTCGCTTCCCTTCCCAGGCTCGCTCCTGAGAAACAGTTCACTCCCCATCAGCTGGACAATACTTTTACTGATGGCCAGGCCGAGTCCAGTTCCCTGGCTCATGGAATAATTGGAACCAAGCTGTTCAAAGCTTTTAAAGATACGCTGCTGATCTTCCGCCGCGATTCCAATCCCCGTATCGATGACCCGTATGGTAAAAGAAGCATCCTTGTCGGACGAAGCATCCTCTGTGATCCGGAGCAGAATTATCCCGCCGGAAGGAGTGAATTTAAACGCGTTGGAAAGCAGGTTGAGCATCACCTGTCGCAGGCGGATAGCGTCGCCCTCCAGTACATCGTCCTGTATTTTCTTCTCCAGATAAAATCTGAGTCCTTTTCCGACAGCCTCCTGTTTCATCATATCCTCTATTTCATCCAATATGGCGTGAAAGGAGAATGGTTCTCTGGCCACTGTCATCTTTCCGCTTTCAATCCGGCTCATATCCAGGATATCATTGATCAGACGAAGGAGATATCGGGAAGAGGACTTTATTTTTACCAGATTCTCCTTCGCCTTTTCCGGCAGCCCTTCTGTCATCCCCATCAGATCCGTCAGCCCCACAATGGCATTCATAGGCGTCCGGATCTCGTGGCTCATGCGGGACAGGAACTCACTTTTTGCCCAATTATCCGCTTCTGCTTTTGCCAGCTCAGCGTGCATAGCGGCCGCATGAAGACGAGACCGGCTGATGATGATCACCACGATCAGCAGAAGGATGAGAACCGTAGCTACCACGCCCACCGCCAGTGCCGGATTGGCGTATACGATATTGAGCAGGGTCATATGAGATTCTCCGATGGAGATCATATTCCGGCTGCCGATCGCCGCCTTCTCCTCACTGGAAAGAGTGTTGATGGATTTATTCAGAATGGAAAGAAGCTCCGGCTGCGCCGGACTTTTCAACGCAAAACTTATATTTTGAATGTCATTGACCAGGTTCACCTGCATCAGATTTGTAAAATTGTTCGCCTGAATGATACTTTCAAGACGAGCGGAGACTCCATAAAAAAAGTCTACCTTGCCGCGGTTGACATCCGCCAGCGCATCTGTCATATTCGCATACTCTATCACTTTGTCCGCCATGATATTCTGCGGCATCTTCTGACCTTTCAAAATGGCTCCCGTAAGCCCTTCCGCAGGATAACTGGATTCCTTATTCCTCACTAAAATAGAATCCAGTTCCACATAGGACGCCGTCAGAGCCAGATCCTCCTCTATGGCATCTTCATCAGAACCCAGATAAAATCCCTGAACGTCCGCTTCTCCGCTCTGGAGCTTTTCAAGGGCCTCATGATAACTGTCGCAGTACAAATAGGAAAACTGCAGCCCGGAGTAATCAGAGATCTTTTCGAGAATATCCGGTATAAAGCCGTTATGACTGGCGTCAGAATTAAGACAGAACAGAGGATGCCACTCCCGCGGGACCGCCACGATCACAGTCTCCCTCTGCCGGATATATTCCTTTTCCTCTTTACTTACAGCTGCGTTCAGATTGGCAGCCTCTGGAAAATTCGCTTCATATAATTTTTTTGCAAAATTCGGATCTGCCTCATAGATTTTTTCCAGCGCCATATTCAAGCCGTCCAATATCTCCTGACTGCCAGGCACAGTGACAATATAATGAGGCTGAGAATCAAAAGAGGCAGCTATATAGAACGATTCTCCAGAATCGGCGCTGTTGCCCAGCAAAAGGTCCACTTCACCGCTCTCCAGAAATTGGTTCAGATTACCGGTTTCCATCAGCTGGTCATAATTATAATATTTAAGCGTACAGTCCAGATCATTGAGGTCCAGGTATATCTGAAGCCTCCGAATGTTTTCTGATGCCCGTTCAAACACTCCGATGGTCTTGCCGTTAAAGGAGCTGAGATCATAACTTTTGATCCCGTCATCGTCCTTTCGCGCCAGCAGAATCAGTTTGCTGTATCCGCAGTTATACTCCGGATACCCAAAAAATTCTTCCAGACCTTCCATGTAGTACTGGCCGCCCATCAAATCAAATTCGCCGGTTTCAAAGCGCTCCAGCAGATTCTCACTGTTCACATCAATATACTCATATTTCCATCCCGTATACTTGGCTATCTCATCAAGAGCATCAACGATCAGCCCATAGTGTTCCCCATCCTCCGCAGTCATGGAATACCCTTTCGTCTGCGGAAATGCAACGCGGAGCACCTTTGGTTCTTCCGACGCCGTACTGGGCAGAGCTGACGCTGCCAGAAACAGTACCGTGAGCAACAGAGCCGTCATACCTTTTTCCATACGATTCCATATATATTTCATAAGATTACCTTCCTCGCTGTCCAAATAACCTGCCGGCTTTTCGCCGTAAAGACTGACCGTTCTGCATCCGGCCTTCTACACGGGCAGCGGACAGCGTTTCTCCTCCTGCTCCAGAAGTTCTTTCCATTCCCTGGAGAAAGCTTCTATATCACGTCTCTCTAAATACCCGGCCATCCGCGCTGCTGATTCTGAATATATCATATCAGGAGTTTCAGCCCTCTTCTGCAAAAATGTAAAAGGACGCCCCCAGGACGCCAACCCTGTCAGCTTTTCATAACATTCCCGGACCATCGCCAGAGGGCATTCCTTTACGAGAAATGTAAGATAGACATCAAAGCATAGATAGCTCTGCTTTTGCCGGCGGATCCGGAACAAGCTTTCCTGCAGTACTTTCAGTTTCTCTTCTGTTACACGTCTCAGAGTATAAAGCGATACGTCCTGAACCGTCAATGCCAGAAGCTGCAGGCTTTCCCGGTACAGCTCCAGACTCCCCCTGATCTCTGTCCCGGAAAGATCAAGCCCGGTAAATTCCATGCAGACCTGCGTCCCCTTCCCCTGAAAGGATCTCGTGACGCCAAGGGCCTCCAAAAGACCCAGCACCCGCCGAACTGTGATCAAGGACACTCCATAGCGCTCCTTCATCTGCGGCAGAGACGGCAGATAGCTGCCGACTGGATACTTCCCGTCCATGATCTCCCGGATGATCTGTGAAGCAAGCACATACCGTATCTGTGGACGCCGGCAGATATTCCACCGGAACGGAACCGGCTCCATATGCGTCAGATGGTATTTTTCCGGCGCCTCTTCTATGAAGAAAAACAGATTATCCACCATATCCTCAAATGATTTTTCATATTCCCGTTTTAATATAGAAACAAAATCTTTTTGAAGATCTTTTTCCAGTCCCGGTATGGCGTTTTTTGGTTCATCTCCGCCGGATAAATATGGAAAACGCAGATAACGGATCCCCTCCCAAAATAGGCTGAGGATCAGCTGATTATCCCATGTGCTGAGTACGATCATATAAAATTTCATCGTGAGGGGTACATCAACAGGTGTGACAGCGTTCAGATCCCGCCGGATCTGTTTCCATCTTTCTTCCTCCCAATTTCGCAGAGCCGTTTCCCATAACGGTACAATCAGAAGGCGTCCTGACTCGGTAAAGTCCAGGATGCCTTCTTTCCTCGGCACGTAATATTTTGCGGCGTTCTCCCTGAAAAGGCTGAGATCTGCCTGGAATACCACTGCCGCGGCTTTTCTCTCCTCATTTCGGATATATCCATTCTTTTCCAGAGCAGCCAAAGCAGACCTGACAGTCCCCCGTCCCAGATGAAAGACCGTACAAATCTGGGAAATGGGCGGCAGATTGTCTCCAAATTTGTAAAATCCAAAGCGGATCTGTGTTTCATAATAGTCATATACAAGCCTGCACAGACCATTACTATTATTCATCGCTTCACTCTTCCACATCGTTCTCTGTCACACCTTCCCCGTTTCTGTCACTGCTTTTTGAACATTGATCCAGTAATTTCCTTCTCTTAACTTCTGCGTTTCACCACTCTGCACAGAGCAGCCCGCAGGATTTCCACATCTATCGGCTTTGCCACATGGGCGTTCATTCCTGCTTCCAGGGACAGCTGTACATCCTCGGCAAAGGCATTGGCCGTCATCGCGATGATTGGTATCTCCGCTGCATCCGGCCGCTGTTCCATCCCCCGGATGGTCCGCGCAGCTTCATATCCGTTCATATGCGGCATTTGAATATCCATCAGAATCGCGTCATAAGTCTCCGGAGCCGCCTCCTTAAACGCTTCCACTACCTGCCGGCCGTCGTTCTTCACCACAGCTTCCGCTCCATACATCTCCAAAATGCCGCAGGCAATCTCTGCATTGATCTCATTATCCTCTGCCACCAGAATACAGCACCCGGCCAATGCCGCATCATCCGCCGCGCTCGTCTTATCTCCGATCCCGATGTCCGCAGGTGTCTCCGCCTCTTCTTCTGTCTCACATTCCAGTTCTACCTGAAAAACCGTCCCCCGTCCGACCTGACTGGACACGGAAATCCTGCCGCCCATCAGATCCACCAGGCCCTTCGTGATACTGAGCCCCAGGCCCGTCCCCTCTATCTGAGCCGTATCGTCACTTCTGAAAAATGGTTCAAAAATATGGGGGAGAAAATCTTCCGAAATACCTATTCCCGTATCTCTGACAGTAAAACGGTAACGCACAGCACCTTCCCGCCCAGACGGGAGTTCCTCTGTAAGAAGGCTCACTCTGCCGCCTCCTGACGTAAATTTGACCGCATTGCTCAAAAGGTTGATGAGAATCTGATTGATTCGCAGGGAATCTCCATAAAAGTGAGTATGACGTACGTTCTCCGTCAGAATCTTAAAATCAAGACCGGCCGTTTTAGCCTGGGGTATCATTATCGCGGAAAGCTGCTCCAGCTGCTCGGTAAGAGAAACGTTCATACGATTCAGCTTGATCTTCGATCCGTCTATTTTGCTCATATCCAGCACATCATTGATCAAGCTCAGCAAATGTTTGGAGGAAACTGAAATTTTCCGCAGATATTCCTCTACACGCTTCCCATCATCCAAATGGGCTAAAGCTAAAGCGGTCATACCCATGATCGCGTTCATGGGAGTACGGATATCGTGGCTCATGGCAGAAAGGAACTCACTCTTCGCCTGATTCGCCTTCCTCGCCTGGTCCAGCGCATTTTCCAGCTCATACTGAGACTTTCGCTCCGCAGCCAGCATATCCGTAACATCTGCCCGTACCAGGCAGATCGTCCTGTGGTCCTGGTCTCCCCAAAGGACATTTATCTGCTTGTACCGTTCTTCCTGTCCCGTATGATACGGCAGCAGGAATTCATATCCCCCCGGTTCTTCCTCCAGGCGTTTTTTTATAACCTCCAGACTGAACTGTGAAGCGGTATCTCCTCCTTGTTTCGCAGACCCATACTGGTCTACAAAACGTTCGATTGCTTTATCATAATCTTCAATATAATACGGAGACAGATTTTCCAATACTGTCTGACGGGTGTGCATGGTCAGCCGCCCGCTATTGACATCAATAAAGCCCGCCAGATCAAATGTATAGGCTATCATATTAAGCAGTCCCTGCTGCTCCCGGAGAGAATCAGTGATATCTGTCCTTGAAAGGCAGACCCGGCCCAGCTTGAGATCAATAACGGAAACTGTCATATTTTTTATTCGGATATCTCCATTATTGTCCACAATAGAAAACGCAAAGGTATAGGGACCGCCATTCTGCAGCCGTTCAGTCATCATAACCGGATCCAGACCTTTTTTGAACCTCTCTCTGTCCCTTGGAACAATCCTGTAATCCAGCATATGATTCATCCATTCCGTATGGCAGCCCTCTCTTGGCGGAATGCAGTTGGCATTCTCGCTGTAAGAAAGAATCCGGTAGGAATCCTTTATCATATCCACGTCGACGACAAAATCATACCCGCTGACTGAAAGCTGGTGCAGAATCCGGTCGGATATCGTCCGTTCTGTAATATCTGTCACCGTCAGAATCCCCGTCACATCATCGTTATCCGGCGTGGACACCATATTCATCTTAAACTGGGCGTACCGGCCGCTGGACTCATTCGGAAGCTGAATGAAACATTCCTGGATCTGTTCTGTTTCATTTCTCCGGAAAGCATCCAAAGACGGGGCGTTCAAATAAGTATTCAAAAACTTCCGACGGGCTCCCGAATCGACAACGAGCGCAGAAATTCCGGTAAAAAATTCCTCACGGACCGTACCGAACCGCTCCAGCACACCGGTATCCGTATAATCTATGATCTCTAAGATTCTGTTTTTTGTAATGTTGCAATGCCCTACAATAAGCGCATCCGGTCCCGGAGTACGGTAATGCTGCACGATCAGATCATTATACTGCTTCCGTATCTGTTCCTGTTCTTCCTTCTCTCTGGTAATATCATGATAAATAGCATACAGCCGTTTCTCTCCTTCCCGGTTCTGGATGATGGAAAAAGAAGCTTTGACCCAAATGTATTCATCTGTTCCTTTCCTCATCCGGTATGACATTTCATAATGGTCTGTTCCGCTGGCCATATATATGGCCAGCTGCTTTTTAATATAATCCAGATCGTCGGGATGAGTACCGTTTGTAGCGTCCTGACGGTACACCTCCCAGGCTTCCTCCACAGACATGCCGGTCAGAGCCGCAAATCCGTCGGAAAGATATTCCGGCGTCATGCGGCCGTCTTCACCATATCGCACGACTGCCACTCCTCCCGGCAGGTTTTTTGCCATTGTCTGGAAATATTCCTCCAGGCGTTCTTTTTCCTTTTTGGTTTTCTTTGCTTCCGTAATATCACGGACAAATTTTATGTACGCAGGAACCCCGTTCCAGTCTGTCTCACGAAACCGGGTCGCATAAAACCGATCGGCTTCACCAACGGCCATCTCATGTTCTTTTCCCTCGGGTTCGCTTTGAAGCGTACAAAATCCGCATGGAGTACTTTTGCCATGAAGCGCGGCATAGCATTTTCTTCCAAGGCTGGGTTTTCCACAGGTAAACAGATCTTTTGACTCGCTGACATAAAGCAAGTCATAATTCTCTTTGTCGATCACATAGATCCCATCGGCAGATTCATTGGCAATATTCTGATATAGCTGGGTTTCCGCCGACATACCGGTAAAGACGGCATAAAATCCCATGTTCTCAGAGAACGGACCCATACGCCGTCCGTTGAGGTGAATCCACGGTATATTCCCGTCTTTATGTTTGACCCGATAAGAAACATCCAGTACCTCCCCGCTCACCAACGCTGCTTTAGCCGCTTCAAGCACCCGTTTCCGATCCGGTTCATATATCACATTCATGGCGTCGTCTCCAACCAGTTCCGTAAACTCTTTTCTCGTATGGCCCGAAAGCTCCATCACGCCGTCGGAATAATAGGTGGGTATAAACCGTTCCCCTTCCACCCGATAGCTGGCGATACCGCCTGGAATGGAATTGACCAGATGCCCAAGTTCCAGCTGGGCTTCTTTCAGATCCGTGATATTGTGAAATACGCACTGAATAAGCGGATATCCCTCTTCTTCTCCAATCTGCCTGGCCTGAATATGGACCCAGACGATGTGTCCGTCGCGATGCTGCTTCCGGAATTCAAAATCCGCCACCGTGTGCTCTGCGATGGCTTCCCGCAATTTGGAGACCACCATATCTTTGTCCTCCCAGTAGGTCATCTCCGACGCATCGCCTCTGGCCTTTTCCCGGTATTCCTCCACTGTATATCCGGACAATTCCGGCACGCCATCGGAAAAATACCGGGTCTCAAATATATCGGACACACGGTAGATGGCCACGCCTCCGGGAATTGCATTGATGATGTCCCGCGTCCTGGCATTGGCATCAATCAATTTCTTTTTTAAATCCTGCTGTTCGCTAACGTCGCTGTATACGCCGTAAAGAAGCTTTGTCCCGTCTATTCCAGGTTTTACCGTGGCTTCCAGGTGGATCCACCGGTATTCTTCTTTCTCACTGTTCCACAGGCGGTAGGTATGCTGTCCGGTTACGTTTCCCCTGATCACTTCCCGCACTTTTTCCTGCAGATCGGCAAGATCTTCCGGATGAACACCCAAATAGCTTGTTTCCCGCTCGACCGACTGAACATGCTCTTTTGAATACCCCATGATACTGTAAAAAGCCGGGTTATGAAACACTGGTGAGAGCTGTTCTCCTTTAACCTGATATACGCCAAGGCCGCAAGGAATACTGCTCAGAGTAGTCTGCAGTTCTTCCTTTAGAGTGTTGGACCGGACCTCTTCTTCTTTCCTCTCGGTAATATCCACCGCATATTCAATGTGAGCGGGCTTTCCGTTCCAGTCGATAAGCCTGCCGTTCAGCTGATACATGCGGTGACTGCCGGGATGTATGAATTCCCGTACAAATGGTTCGGTCCCGCTCAGCTGTTCGGCATGGCAGAACGAGCAGGGTTCTTTAAAACCTGCCAGATGATAACAGCAGCGTATTTCTCCGCCGGCCTGGGACAATAAGGTCTCTTTCGCAAGACGGTTGGCATAGAGAATGCTCCTGTCCTCAATATCGCTGACAAAGACAGCCACCGGCATATTGTCCAAAATAGCATCCGTCTGTTCCACTGTAAGATAATTCCCTATTGCCATGCTCAGTTTCCTCCCATCAGGTCCTGCCGCAGTTTCTCCGCATTTTGGTATTCCGACCGAATCGCTTCATACAGGTCCGCATAATCACTCCGCTCCTCCCTGTTTCTGAGCGGCTCCACCACTGCACAGACAGCGGCATGCAGCGGTCTCAGTCCCAGGTAAAAAGTCTCGTTTTGCAGAAAACGTGCCATCGTATTCGGATAATCGCCGCCATAGGCTTCAAAGGTTTCTCTAAATCCGGGCATAATTCAGCTCTCCTTCCTGGAGATGAAATGATAGAGCGTCTGATAAAGCCGCTCCGAATCTATCGGCTTGGCCAGATGGGCGTCCATCCCGGCCGCCTTGCTCTTCTGTATATCGTCGTCAAAGGCATTGGCAGTCATCGCGATTATCGGAATCGTCCCGGCGTCCGCATTGCTGAGATGGCGGATGCTGGCGGCAGCAGTCAGCCCGTCCATAAACGGCATCCGGATATCCATCAGGACGGCGTCATAATACTTTTCCGGAGATTTGCTGAACAGCTCCATCGCCCGCAGGCCGTTTTCCGCTGTATCCACTGTGAATCCTTTATTTTTCAGTAGCATCACCGCTACCTCCGTATTGATCTCGTTATCTTCTGCCAGCAGTATACGTTTTCCGCTGAAATCATACTCCTCGGCTTTTTCTTCCCGCTCCTGTTCTTCCTTTTCACCCAGCGCTCTGGAAAAAGCCGATACCAGAATAGATTTGTACATGGGCTTGCTCATCAGCAGATTGACGCCGGCCAGCTTTGCTTCATGCTCAATGGATATCCAGTCGTATGCAGTCATGATGATGATCGTGACCTCCGGCCCTACGATCGCACGGATGCGTTTGGCCGTCTCAATACCGTCCATCCCAGGCATCTTCCAGTCTATCAGAATCATATCATAATACCTGCCTGTGTCCCAAAGCTCCTGCACCCTGTCAACTGCCTTCCGGCCGCTGTCCACCCATTCTGCAACGACGCCCATTTCCCGCAGAGTGACGACCGCGCTCTGGCAGACTACCACATCATCATCTACAACCAATGTTTTCAGATGAGAAAAATTATAATCCTGCTTTTTCGGAAAACGCCGGAGCTTTTCTTCTTCCGAAATGCCGAGCTTTACATCCACAGTAAATTCCGTGCCGATATCCTTTATGGAACGTACTGTGATCGCACCGTCCATCATATCCGCTATACTTTTGGAAATAGCAAGTCCCAGCCCTGTTCCGCCATAAAGCGCCGTAGTACCGATGGACTCCTGAGAAAACGGCTCGAAAATATGGGGCAGGAATTCTTCACTCATTCCGACACCCGTATCATTCACAATAAACCGCAGAGCCGCATCATTTTTGGTCCTGTGCCGCTGCGAGGCAGAAAATGTGACCTTTCCCCCTTCCCCGGTGAACTTGATAGCGTTGCTCAGGATATTCAGAAGCACCTGCTGCAGCTTCATCGCATCACCTATATAGCAGCTGTCCAGCACCGGATCCACAATGCACTCATAATCTACACCCTTAGCTTCCGCTTGGGAATAGCAGATAGAATTGATTCCAGTCAAAAATTCTTCCGTGGGAATCTTCTCATTTTTCAAAAGCATCTTTCCGCTTTCTATGCGGCTCATATCCAGAATATCATTGATCAGAGAGAGCAGGAAACGGGAAGATATGCCAATCTTGGAAATGCAGTCCGCCACCTGCTCATCATCCCCTACTGACTGAGCGGCAATGGTGCTCATACCGATAATGGCATTCATCGGCGTCCGTATCTCATGAGACATGCGGGACAAAAAATCAGATTTGGCCGCGTTGGCCTGCTCTGCCGCTACCAGCGCCGAGGCCAGTTCTTCCTTCTGCCGCTGCTCTTTCTGAACGACATCTGTCACATCACTGCGGGCTACACAGACCCGGCCCAGGCTCTTTTCAATATAAAAGACCTGAAACCGCTTTACTCTCTTATTTCCCTGTTCGTCCAACATCTCAATGACAAAAGAATAGACCGGTTCCCGCGCCAGTCGTTCTTCCATATATTGAAAATCCAATTTTTCCAGATATTCCCGTTTTGCATCTTCATCCATAAACCGGTCTGCAATCAAACGGGCCTCTGCCATAAATTCTCCATGGGGAGATATCTTGTCTTCATCGCGTTCAAAAGAAAGAATCCGGTAAGTGTCCTGACGAATATCTACGTCAGTCAGCCGTTCATGATCCAGTCTCGCGATCTTTTGCAGCAGCTGCTCCTGAATCTTATGCAATGTATTATCTGTAGTATAGAAAAACGCGACTATATCGCGGGTCTCTGGCTCCCGGTAAAGGCGGAAGCTCGTGTTGCTCCAGAACGCGTCCCCGCAGTTTCGGCGGCGCAGAAATTCAAAATGAAAATCTGTTCTGCCCGTTTGATAATCCTCTAATACTTTTTCTCTGATGAGAGTGTCTCGGATTGTTTCTCCATATGACGGATCAACGGCGGAAGCGGCAAAATGCTTTACCAGCTCATCGTAGGTGGTTCCTGCCCGGGCAATGGCCATCTGTGGAATAGAAATATAGCTTTCTGTCCTGTTCTGCGTTACATTCGCTCTTCCCTGGCTGCTTCCTTCCTCTGAAGACAGTTCCACAAAGTAAGCCAGTTCGCGCTCATATAGTTCCCTATTCCGTTCCTGCCGCCGCTTTTCGTCCGAAATGTCTATAAACACACAAAAAAGCTGCGCTTCTTCCTTTTCCTGAAAAAACTGCGCTTTCATGGACACCCACTTTACAATTCCATCCTTACAGATCACACGATTCTCACTGTGAACTGTATTTCCGTGATTCAGCTGGCCGCCGGTCCTTTCTGCCATGCCTGCCAGATCTTCCGGATGGATGACTGCGGACAGCCGGCTTCCCATGGAGGCAAATTCTTCCCGGGAATAACCCAAGAAATCAAACAGGCCGTCATTGGCATCGATCACAGAAAAGTCCGCGTCATACCGGCAGCGAAAAATCGCCCCGGGAATATTATTATAAAGATGCAGAAGCTCATCCCTGATTTTTCTCTGATCCGAGATATCGATACATACTGACACGATAGCCGGGCGGCCATCCTCCGCAGTGATCTTCCGGCCCAGATCATGGACCCATATATAGGAACCGTCTTTCTTCCTCATCCGATATTCCGCAATATATTCGTCTGCACCGGCAAGCTGTACGCTGACCATCTCATCCACAGCTTTCCGGTCGTCCGGATGTATGCAGTTGGAGACCATCCCGCCTATATCATTTATAAAATCTGCCTCGTCTTCATAATCCAGATAGTCCAGCAGCTGACGGTTAATAAAGTAATACGGAAATCCGTCTTCTATGTATCCGCCCATCATACCGCCTGCCATAGAATCATTTAAAAGCTCCTGTCTTTGTTTGGCGATATGTTCCATCACCAGCGTTTTGGGATAATGCTCCTTTCCACGCTGACTGCTCCCCGGCTCCGCAAAATGAAGCCCCTGTATCAGCCAGTCCCCGCTGTCCTGCCTCACCAAATCAAAAAACGCGTGAAGATGCCAGGTATAAAGAGAACTGATAAGCGTAAGCTTTGCAGATATGTTGCATATATGGCCCGCCGTCCGGTATTCATGAACTACATTTAACACACAGGAAAACGGCTCAGTAATCTCCTGGATGTCCTCCTGCACATATGCGGACATCTCTGCTCTGCCGAAGGCATGTTCATCCATCCCTGTACCAAAAAAGCTCACATCCTCTGTAAGAAACGAGACTGTTTTCGTTATATCCCTCTGCTCAAACCATGCACGGCAAAATGCCTGAACAGTGTCCTTTGTATCATACTTCATCAGTCCCGTTCCTCCCATAGGCAGCATCCGCCCTTTCCATTAGCCTTTGCCCGGTACAGAGCCAAATCAACTTTTCTCATCACATCTTCTAAAGCGGACTGTGCTTCCCATATCGCGACGCCCACAGAAACTGTCACTGGCAGACCATCCGCAAAGTGGAAATCTGAAAGGGACCGGCAGATCTCTTTTCCCTTCTTTAAAGCTATTTCACCAGACGGCATAGATTTTATAACAGCCACAAATTCATCCCCTCCGTATCTTGCCAGGATATCCGTCTCTCTGACTTTGGATCGGAGGATCTGGCTGAATTCCTGGATCAGCCTGTCCCCTTCCATATGCCCGAAGGTGTCATTGATTTGTTTTAAGTCATCCAGATCAAAAAGATAAAAAGCAAAGGGGGCCTCCTCTTTCCTTAAAGAGCCGAGAGCCGCTTCCCATCCCCGCCTGTTCAGGACACCGGTCATATGATCCCGGTAAGCTTCCTCCTGCAGATTTTTCTCCCCATTTTGTAAAGAAGCCAGTCTGGTAGCGTGGACCACCCTTTTCCAAAGGCTCTCCTTTGCATGGGGTTTAACGGCATAATCAGCAGCTCCCAGCTCCAAAGCTTTTTTCTCCATCTGAAGATCCGGCCCGCCAGTAACTATAACAGGAATATCCCACACTGCCTTGTTTCTTTTGAGTGCCGTCAACACCGCAAGACCGCCGGCTTCCGGCAATGTAAGGCTGAGGAGAACTGCGGTTATCCGACCCTTGTACGCTTCAGCCGCCTCTAAAGCAGCATCCATGTCCGCCGCCTCTGCCACTTGGAAATATTCCAGAAAAGCCTCCCGGAACTGATTCCGGTAATCTTTGTCCTCGTCTGCGATCAGAAGGAGCTTCTTCTGGTAACCGCTACCTATATCTCCATCGGATTCTTTCCTCTGCTGTTCCTGCTCGTCATCCGTCAGCTGTTCTCTGATCAGATCTTCAAAATCTTTCTCCGGCATCGGCCGCGCAAAAAAATATCCCTGCACATAATCGCAGCCGGTCTCTAAAAGGCGTTCCAGCTGCTCTCTGGTTTCCACTCCCTCCGCCACGACACTCAAGTGCATCCAGCGGGCAAGCTCCATGATAAACCGGAATACTCCCTGATTCGCCGGCTTCACCGTTTCGCTCTGGATAAATTTCATATCCAGCTTCAAAATATCGATCGGCATCTGGTTCAGCATATTCAAAGACGAATAGCCGCTTCCAAAATCGTCCATTTCAATAATAAATCCCAGCTCCCGCAGATGGCTCACGGTCTCAATGATCTGTCCAGGATTTTCCGTATAAGCGCTTTCCGTGATCTCCAGATGAAGTCTCGACGGCGGCAGTCCATATTTTTTGACCGTATTCATCAGGATATCTGCAATGTCCGCATTATAAATATCCGCTCTGGATACATTCACAGAAACCGGAATGGGTGGATATCCTTTTTTATCCCACTCCCGAAGATAGGAACAGGTCTTGTCCCACACGAACTGATCCAGTTTTGTGATAAAGCCATTTTTTTCAAACAGCGGAATAAATTCTGCAGGAGACTGGACCCCCCACTTCGGATGATTCCAGCGGACAAGCGCTTCCGCCCCGGCCAGCTTATCATCCCGGATCCTATATTTGGGCTGCAGATATATTAAAAACTGCTCTTCTTTTAATGCAGATTCCATTTCATCTATGATGGCCTGCTGTCTCAGCAGCTCATCCCGAAGCTTGTCATCATAAGCGGCAAAATACTTACCATACTGTCCCTTGATGCTGCGGGCCGCTAAAAGGGCGCGGTCGCACATCTGCTCTACGCTTACGTTTCGGTCCTCGACAGAATAGATTCCCCACTTCATCACAACATTTTTAGCATTGGGAAGCTGTGAGACTTTTTCATTGATCTGGATAAACATCTCATCTGTATAGGAACCCTCCGGCTCAATCAGGCAGACGAACTGATCCGCGTTCAGCCGTCCATAAGCTCCTCTGGCATTTACGACCTGCCGGTACAGTTCCGCAATCCCACACAGAAGCCTGTCTCCCGCCGGTATACCAAAAACATCATTTATGAGCTTAAAATTCTCAATATCAGAACAGATGATGTCATACCGCCGCTCAGGATTCTGCTGAAGCGTCTCCTTTGCCTTCTGATAAAAGTACTCTTTGCTGTAAAGTCCGGTCAGACGGTCGTACTGGAACTGATTGATCATGGCGGCCGTTTCCCGCAGATGAATGATGCTGGCCACCCTATGTAATATGATCTGAGGTTTATATGGCTTTGCCACAAAATCAGCAGCCCCATGAGACAGTGCGGACACCTCGTCCGCTTCGCTGTCGCTCTGAGTGGTGACAATTACCGGAATAGAGGAAAGAGAAGGATCTGCCTTTGCGATGGACAGGAATGTATAACCATCCATAACGGGCATGATGATGTCCAGCAGAATCAGAGCCACGTCATCCTTATGCTTCTCGAGGACCGCAAGCGCTTCCTGTCCATTCTCCGCATCCAGTACATCATATTCCGAGGACAGAAGCTCGCACAGCATCATTCGGTTGATCTCATTATCTTCTACAACTAAAATTTCCTTTTTTGCAAGCATGCCATAGTCTCCTTTTGACTTCTTACTTAATTTTTATTCTTTATGGACAAAAGGACTTCTCTGAGAAAAAAATAGACGGCGCCCTATATTCACAACTTAAAGCCCCGACAAAAAAAATTCAACTCTGTTCATCCTCGAATCAGTTCCAGTATAACATACAAAATATAAAGATTCAATCGCATGTGGCGTTTCTGTAAGAACCCAGAAAATGATTCCAGAAAACATTTTGTATCATATACCTTTAAAGATCTTTCAAACAAGTTTTCTATACCTGCTCTTTCTTCCGCACCGAAATAAGCGCTCATTTGTTGTGAAAGTCATTGGGGCGGCTCACGGCAGCCCGCCGCCATAAGGCGTGCGGGCTGTGTGGATATCCGCTCCTTTTCTGGAATCTAAGAAATGAATTTTATCCAGTATAGTGCGGCAGGCAGGGCACCGACAGAAAGATTCCGGGCTGGCCTAAAGGCGAGCGCCGCAGGGCAGCGGCCGGTGTTTTCCAGGAGAAGGGAGACAGGAAATCATAAAGATTTTCTGTCGACATGTGAGCGGTACTGCCGGAACGGAGATAAAGCAGCCCCTGCATCGCCAGCGAACCGAAATCGTGACGGTCCGGAACTACTGTCGGTGTTTGACTGGAGCTTAATCGGAATTAGCTAAAATGATTCTTAAAGGTATAATAAAAAACTGCCCTGCGGCGTAGCAGCCGCAAAGCAGTCTCTCTGTTCCATTATCCCATTTTTATCATTTATCTAGTCAGTATCCACCACATTCAGCCAGGACTGCAGTAGTTCTGACTCTTCCGGCCGTTTCTTTGTCAACTGAGCAGCCGCTACCAAAGGAAGCCAGTTCTGTACATAGATCTTCGCCGTACCGGTCCTTTCGCAGAACTGATTCAGATAATAGTACGCCGCATCCAGATTCTGCAAAGCCAGAAGCAGATATGTCCTGGCCACATCAGCGCTGGCGTTTCCCTGTGACGCATGAATCCAGTCCAAAATATACCAGCCGTCTTCTCCCACGATGATATTGGACGGGCAAAAGTCCCCATGGCAAAGCTTCGCGTGATCCGGCATGCTGTTTAACTTCGTTAAAAGCTCATATCTGGTGATATCATTGATGCAGTCCAGACTCTGAATCTGCCGTTTCATTTTACTCTTCAGATTATTCAGGAGAGGCGCCTTTTTCCCAAACATCTCCAGCTGGCAGTCCAACATTCCGTCCACATATTCTTCCAGCTTTTCCGGATGTTCTTCCATCAGCTGCATCAAGGTTCTTCCCTCGATATAATCATATGTGATCGCCCAGCTCCCGTCTTCTGTAAGTCCCACGGAATGAAGCTCCGGCACATGCATCCCCAGGCCTTCCACCAGAGACATATGCATCGCCTCCCGAAGGACCTCAGATTTGGGAAAGCCCTTTTGGAATACTTTCACCGTATAATTCCCTTCCCGATACACATTGTGATTTCCAGATGCGATCAAAATCTTTTCATTCATACTATCACCTCATTTCCACCAAACACTTTTTCTCTTCTACTTTTATTATATCAGCATTTTGTACAAATGATATTAGTAAAAATGACGGAATTATCTTTTTCTATTTGTCTAATATTTTGTTTCTCCTCCTATTTGTTAACTGTCTACTGTCTTCATTTCTCTTTTTTATCAGCGTTCTTTTTCTATTAAAAGTTCTACCGCGTGTACTGCTGCCCGTATCGCCAATGATGTATCATGGCAATGGGGGTCAGAGAGCCCGTTTTTCTTTCTCTCCTGATTCCAGATCACATTGAGGATGCAGCCTGCTCTGACCCCTAAGATCTGGGCTGCGATATACAAGGCGGCACTTTCCATCTCCGACGCCAGGCATCCTGCCTTTATCCACATATCCCATTTTTCTTCCAGTTCTTTTCCACAAGGCATCCGGTCCGGACTGTGCTGGCCGTAAAAGCTGTCCTTGCACTGGACAATACCCAAATGGAATCTGGCGCCCAGATCCATAGCTGCCTGCTCCAGTGCCTTCGTCACCTGGAAATCTGCTACAGCCGGAAAAGCGATGTCCACATATTCTTTTGAAGTGCCTTCCATGCGGACTGCTCCGTTGGCGATCACCAGGTCGCCTCCCATCACCTGTTCCGCCATCCCTCCACAGGTTCCAACACGAATCATGGTCCGGACTCCCGTCTGGTACAGTTCCTCTGCACCAATCGCTGTGGACGGTCCCCCCATGCCGGTGGACATGACCAGGATCCGTTCTCCGGCCAGTTCTCCAACCCAGGAAGTATATTCCCGGTTTTGCCCCAGAAACTCAGGATTCTGCAGATAACCTGCAATCTTTTCCACCCTTCCCGGGTCCCCCGGAAGGATCGCATATTTTGCTCCGTGGCTGTCATCCAACCCAATATGATACATTTTATCCATGATCCTCTCTCCTTTCCGCCTCTAAGCTCTCATCCTGCTGCCAGTCATCGGCATATTTTTTCATGACCGTCTCAATACGCCCTCTCACTGTTTTCGCAATCTCTGTGGAACGCATTCCTTTATAATCTTCATACTGAAGAGGTTCCAGATAATGGAGCTGCACGGTCACTTTTTCTATGGAATGTGTGTCAAACGCTTTGTAGCTGTCAATAACGGCCACCGGGACAATCGGGCATCTGGCATTTATGGCACTTTTAAAGCTGCCTCCCTTAAAATCGAGCAGATGGTTTCCGTCTTTGCTTCTGGTCCCCTCTGCAAATATCAGATAATTGCGGCCCTGTTTCACTTCTTCCGTCATCCGGTTAATCACCCGAAGAGAATCCCGCAGATTTTCCCGGTCAATGCTCTGGGCTTTTAAAAGAAGACGGACCTGCTTCAGCAAAAAAGTATTTTCCACTTCTTTTTTCATCACCACTGTAAAAGGCATTGGAGCGGCTTCCAGAAATCCCAGCACGTCAAAAAGCCCCTGATGATTGGGGAACATGATATAACCTGGATCCTTTGGGAGATTTTCCAGGCCATGAGGTTCGATCACGACCCGGCCCGCACGGTTGGCCCGGATCGTAACACGCTTCAGCAGGGCAAACTTCTCGTCCTCCGTATGTCTGTCATTCCGTCCCCAGCTCCATATTTTGAAAAACCAGACGGGCGCAATATAAAACAGGCGGAGGACCATCAGACAAATTCGTTTCATAAACAGTCCTCAATCTTTAACTGAAATAGTGAAATCTTTACTATTATTCCCAAAAAAGTATACCTTTAAGATATATTTTGCTAATTCCGATTAAGCTCCAGTCAAACACCGACAGTAGTTCCGGACCGTCACGATTTCGGTTCGCTGGCGATGCAGGGGCCGCAATGAGCCGCCTCAATAGCTTTTATAACAAGTGAGCGCTTATTTCGGTGCGGAAGAAAAAGCAGGAGGAACGATCCGGTTCCATCGTAAGGCGAGCGCCGCAGGGCCGTTTGCAGAATCTTCCCGGCCGCAGGAAGGTAAAAACCGAATTTCATGCAGGTTTTTATTGGAATCTGACATGGAAAAATATCAATTTATCCATGTCAGTTGGAAAGGACCGACCGGAGGCCGCAAAGATTCTGGTTACGGCTGCCAGCGAGCTGCCTGGATGGAAGCGGATTTCCTCTTGCCTGGTAAATCAGGCATAGAAAACTTGTTTGAAAGATCTTCAAAGGTATACTATCGTACCCCCGGCCTGCACTTCCATGCAGACCGAGGGTACTGAAATCATACCACCTTTATGAATGTTTTACCAGTCAGGCAAAGGGATTTTCACTGGGATACAGCATGCCCTTAGGCTGATTGAATCCAATATCATCCACTCCCAAATAACGGAATGTGTTATACAGCGCCTTGCCAAAATGACCGAAAGCCACCGCTCCATGATGAGGGAAGTTCTTTTCTACCAGCACATGACGGTAGAAGCGTCCCATCTCCGGTATCGCAAATATGCCGATTCCTCCAAAAGATCTGGTCGCCACAGGAAGCACTTCTCCCTGTGCCACATATGCGCGAAGCCTGCTGTCCGCTGTGCTCTGCAGGCGGAAGAATGTGATGTCGCCGGGCACGATATCTCCTTCCAGGGTTCCCTGAGTCGACTCTTCGGGAAGTGTTCTGGTCATGATAAGCTGATTCTTCATCTCACAGGATACCAGCTTTCCGGAAGAAGTGTTACCGCAGTGGAAGCCCATGAAAGTATCTTTATGAGAATATACATATTTTTTCTTGATCTCTGCTTCATACATATCATCAGGCACGGTATTGTTGATATCCAGAAGGGTCACTGTATCCTGGCTCACAACAGTTCCTATGTACTCACTCAGCGCGCCATATATATCTACTTCACACGAAACCGGTATTCCTCTGGCTGTCAGACGGCTGTTCACATAGCAGGGAACAAATCCAAACTGAGTCTGGAATGCGGGCCAGCATTTTCCGGCGATCGCCACAAATTCTCTTGAACCCTTATGCGCCTCTACCCAATCAAGAAGAGTCAGTTCATACTGGGCAAGACGGCTGAGAACTCCCGGCTTTTTATTGCCGGCACCCAATTCAGCCTCCATCTCTTTTACCACGCCGGGTATTCTCTCATCCTCTGCATGATGCTTAAAGGACTCAAATAAATCAAGTTCGGAATTTTCTTCAATTTCCACGCCCAGATCATAAAGACGTTTTATGGGCGCATTGCAGGCCAGGAAATCCTTGGGCCTGGGGCCAAAGGAGATAATCTTCAGATTTCTGAGTCCTACAACCGTTCTCGCTATAGGAAGGAATTCAAAGATCATATCCGCACATTCTTCCGCTGTCCCCACCGGATATTCAGGAATATAAGCATTGACCTCGCGAAGCTTCAGGTTGTAGCTGGCGTTCAGCATCCCGCAGTACGCGTCTCCGCGGCCTTCCACCAGATCATCTCCCGTTTCTTCCGCAGCCGCCACGAACATTACCGGTCCGCCAAATTCTTTGGCAAGCAGGGTCTCCGGAGTTTCAGGACCGAAGTTTCCCAGATACACTACGAGCGCGTTGCATCCTGCCTCTTTCAGTTCCGAGAGAGCCTTCCTCATGCCAAGCTCTTCTTCTACGCAGGTAGGACATTCAAAAATCTCTCCATATTTTTTCTCATATGCCGCTGCTACAGCTTTTCTCCTGTTGACCGACAGGGTCATGGGGAAACAGTCACGGCTTACGGCCACAATGCCGATTTTGATGTTTGGAACGTTGTTCATTGCAAATTCCTCCCTTTCCTTTTCTGTCATTTCCAATAGGGCGGCAGAGGCCTTTCCGGTCTCCTCCGCCCACTTGAATTTTATGTTTTTCCTTCTCCTGGAAACCGGCTCACAGCCGGGTTGTGGGATACATACGGCATCTGGCTTTTCGTATTAACCAATCTCCTGTGTCAGACTGTCTGATCAAATGCTTCCATGATCAGCATCGCCACCGCTGCCCCGGGATCCTGCAGTGACCGGGAAGCCTCTCCTCTGGTCGCCGCCCTGCCGTGGACTGCTACCATGGATGTCGTAGCCTTAAAGCCTTTCTCCGCCGCCTCTCTCGCGTCATGAGCAGCTTCCTTTACATTTTTTCCTGCATCCTTGGCCGCTTTCATCGCTTCCACCGCGGGAACTATGCCATCCAGGAACGTTTTATCGCCTACCTTTGCTTTGCCCAGGTTCATGACTCCTTCTGTATAGCCCTCAAAAAGCTCTACATATTCTGCCAGACCCAGATCTGTCTTACCTCTCAGACGTTTCCCCGCCTGCATGAGCCCTGAAGCCATCAACGTGCCCATGGTGGAAGGAACCGCAATCGACATAGCTTTTCCCGCCGCATACAGAAGCTTCCCGGAATCAGTTTCTCCGCTTCCATGAACTGCTTTGTAAGCAGCGGCGAAACCATCGGACATGGTCAGGCCCAGATCTCCGTCTCCTACTACGCTGTCCAGATCGATCAGATAATCCTTCTTATCCGCCATTATTTCCTTGACGTTCTTTAAAAAATCAGCCAGAATATTCGTATCCGCTTTTTCTATATTACCACTTTCTCCAGCCTTTTGTGTTGTGCTCTCAGCACATTTTTTCGCGCGTTTTATAGTACCTTCCTCATTCATGCTTCCCTGACGGAAGAAGGGAGTCTGCGCGGGCTTGAGCAGAAGCTGCTCCAGCTCCTCGTCCAGCTTAAGAATCGAGATGGAGACACCGGCCATCTCCAAAGCTGTCGCGTATTCTCCAACATAATATTTCTTTACGTCAATATTTCTTCCTTTCAGAATCTGGTCAATCTTCCTGGTTACAATATACTGCTCATCCAGGGTCGTCGCTCCCAGTCCGTTTACCAGAACAGCTACAGTGCTGCCGTCTATTTCATCAAAGTCACCCAGAATCTTTTCCAGCATCTCTTCTACTATCTCATCCGCGGGTTCCAGCTTGCCCCTGCGGATCCCGGTCTCACCATGGATTCCCATGCCGATCTCCATTTCATCATCACCGATGGAAAATCCGGGATGTCCCACACGCGGAACAATACAGGGTGTCAGAGCTACTCCCATCGTCCGGACGCTCGCCGCAGCCTTTTCCGCTATACGCTTTACTTCATCCAGGCTCATCATCTCGTCCGCTGCCGCCCCCGCACACTTATATACAAAGAAGATACCGGCTACGCCGCGGCGGATGCTCTTCTCGCCGTCTCCAGGGAGAGGACCAGAGGCCACGTCATCGGCTCCCAGTACGCTCTCCACCCGAATTCCATCCTCAAACTCTGCCATCTCGGCCGCCATATCAAAGTTAAAAATGTCTCCGTTATAATTTCCATAAATATAAAGAACACCTGCGCCGGAATCAATAGACTTCGTAACTGCCAGCATCTGTTCAGAACTGGGGGACTGGAACACATCACCCACACAGCAGCCATCCAGCATTCCTCTTCCTACGTAGCCCAGGAACAGGGGAAGATGTCCGGAACCACCGCCCGTCGCAATCCCTACTTTTCCTTCCTTTTTATCAGCCGTGACCAGGCAGCGCAGGTCATTGTTCACATAAGTCACCAAATCAGGATGGGCTACATAAATGCCCTCCAGCATCTCATCCACATAGTTTTCCGGTGCGTTGATTATTTTTTTCATTCTAATCCCTCCGATTTGTCATGATAACTAAAATTTAGTTTCTGTCCACTTAATTTAATTTTATACTAGCAAGTTCTTAAGCACTTGTCAAGTTTTTCCGTCATATTTTATTATTATAATCCTTTATTTCTTTTTTCTTTATACACATTTTCCATATTCATTCTTGTATTTGTTTCTAAATATTTAGTATTTTCTAAATTTTAGTTTCCTTTTTCTAATATTTATGTTATAATATTTAGTGAAACAGTACGTTTTCAAATCAGAGGAGACAGGAAATCATAAAGATTTCTTGTCGACATGTGAGCGGTACTGCCGGAGCGGAGATAAAACGGCCTCTGCACCGCCAGCGAACCGAAATCGTGACGGTCAGAAGCTTTTGCCGGTGTCTAACCGGGACTTAATCAGAAGCAGTTAAAATGATTTCAAAAAGTATTTTATTTTATGGGATCGGAGAGTGCACAGATATGAGAAAAGAACATAAGCTGAAGGATATCGCGGCGGAGCTGGGAGTTTCCCCGGCAGCCGTATCTATTGTGATCAATCACAGAAAAGGGGTCAGCACCGAGACCAGAGCCAGGATATCTGCGGCGCTGGAACAATACGGATATTCAATTGAAAAGAAGGAAGAGGTTTTCGGTGGATTCCGAGACGGAGCTTCTGCTGTCCGGAAGAGCATTCGTTTTTTGAAATATAAAAATTCCGCGATACTCGTAGAGGAAAATGGGAATTTCGTTTCCTCCATAATCGATTCCCTGGAAGAAGAATGCAGGAAGCTGGGCTATCGCCTCGTCATCACTTCCTTCGGCCCGGAAAATAAAGAAGAAATCTACCGCATGGTCTCTTCTGAGCCATTGGACGGCATTGTCGTCCTGGGCACCGAACTGGAAGCGCATGACCTGCCGTTTTTTGAAAAGCTTTCCGTGCCTATTATCCTGGTGGATACTCCCGCTCCGGGGTATTCTCTGAATTGTGTGACAATGAACAATGAGGAGATCGTGGAAAAAGCAATGGACTACTTTTTTTCTCTCGGCCACAGGGACATCGGCTATCTCCACAGTTCCATGAACACCGGCAACTTCAGCGCCCGTTTTCAAGGCTACCAGAATGCGGTCAGCCGGCTGGGGCTTCCCCAAACGGAAGAGCGCATCTATTCCCTCACCCCCTCCATGGCGGGCGCATATCAGGAAATGAGCCGCCTGCTGGACCAGGGCGCCGATCTTCCCGCGGCGCTTCTTGCGGACAACGACATGATCGCACTCGGATGCAGCCGCGCTCTTAAAGACAAAGGCCGCCGGCTTCCTCAGGATTATTCCATCGTGGGCATAGACGACATTTCTTTCAGTGCCATCTGCGCCCCTCCTCTCACATCCGTTCGGGTACCATGTAAAGAGCTGGGCGCCCAGGCAGTCCAGCTGCTCCACTATAAACTGAAAAATCCGGGAACGGCTCCCGCCAAGATTCTTGTGAGCGGAGAGCTGATCATACGGGGCAGCGTGATTCCCGCCGGTGAATCATGATCCTGGCAAGCCAAAAAGGCGGCATACCTCTCGATATGCCGCCCTGATCATATTTGATCCTTCACTTCGCATGGAATTATTTAAGAGTAACCTTTGCGCCCTCTGCTTCCAGTTTGGTCTTGATCTCTTCAGCCTCTTCTTTGCTGGCCTGAGCCTTTACAACCTTGGGAGCGCTGTCTACTACTTCCTTAGCCTCTTTAAGACCTAATCCAGTAGCCTCACGTACAACCTTGATGACCTTAACCTTGTTGGGTCCGATCTCTGTCAGCTCTACGTCGAACTCAGTCTTCTCTTCCTCAGCTGCGCCGCCTGCTGCACCGCCCGCTGCCACAACAACACCTGCTGCCGCGGATACACCGAACTCTTCTTCACAAGCTTTTACCAGATCATTTAACTCTAATACGCTTAACTCTTTGATCGCATCAATAAATTCTGCAGTAGTTAACTTTGCCATTTCATTTACCTCCATAAAGTTTTATTTTCACAAATAGTTTTTTCTTGGTGATGATCATTCTGCCTTGGACTCCGCAATCTGGCTGATTACGCGAGCAAAGTTCGCGATCGGAGACTGCATGCTTCCAAGCAGCTTGCCCAGGAGCTCTTCTCTGCTGGGGATAGTCGCGATCAGCTTTATGCCTGCTTCATCATAATAGCTTCCTTCCACGACACCGGCTTTCAGCTGCAGCTTGTCTGCCTTTTTACTGAATTCGTTCATGATGCGGGCAGGCGCAGTTTCATCCGTGGCGGATGTAGCCAGAGCCGTAGGGCCTTCCAGATTCGCTTTCAGAGGCTCAAATTCTGTGCCCTGGATCGCAAAATTGATCATGGTATTTTTATATACCTTGTAATTAACGCCGGCTTCTCTCAACTGTTTACGCAGTTCTGTATCCTGCTCAACTGTCAGTCCGCGATAATCCACGATGACCGCAGATTTGGCTTCCTTCAGCAGATTGGAGATTTCTTCCACAACCGGCTGTTTCAATTCCACTTTTGCCATTCTTTCTTCCTCCTTATTTTATTTTGCCGCCGTTTAAACACGCCGTCTGCGTGTTTGCTAGACGCGAGATAAGAAGTCCTGTTTCCTATGAAATAAAAACCCCTGTACGCAAAGACGTACAGGGGGCATAAGAATTCACATACTGTCAATCTTATCTTCCTCGGCAGGCGCGGTGCTTACACCCGTGGGTACCTGCTGTCTTCGGCGAATATACGGCAAAAGCCGTACTCATATAAATTAACACACATTATTTCAGGTGTCAATCCCTTTTTCCCATCATTTTCGGAAGGAATCCTAAATCGAATCAACCCATGAATTTGAGGGGATTTACCTTCACACCGGGGCCCATGGTGGATGTCAGAGTCACACTCTTCAAATACTGGCCCTTCAGTGCGCTGGGTTTTGCTTTTATAATTGCATTCATTAACGTCTGGAAGTTTTCGGACAACTGCTCCTCTGTAAAAGAAGCCTTGCCCAGCGGTACATGGACAATATTGGTCTTATCCAGTCTGTATTCAATCTTACCAGCCTTGATTTCAGCGATGGCTTTTGCCAGATCCATGGTCACGGTTCCCGCCTTAGGGTTGGGCATCAGACCTTTCGGTCCGAGCACACGGCCCAAACGGCCCACCACGCCCATCATGTCCGGGGTAGCGACAACCACGTCAAAATCCAGCCATCCTTCATTCTGGATCTTCGGAATCAGTTCCTCAGCGCCTACAAAATCTGCGCCTGCGGCCTGAGCCTCGTCGGCTTTCGCATTCTTGGCGAATACCAGGACACGAACGGTCTTGCCGGTTCCGTGGGGCAGCACAACGGCGCCTCGAATCTGCTGGTCAGCATGACGTCCATCACAGCCTGTACGGATGTGGGCTTCAATGGTCTCGTCAAATTTGGCAACTGCGGTCTTCTTTACAAGAGCAACCGCGTCTGCCGGCTCATACTGGATCGTACGGTCGATTAATTTAGCAGCTTCTGCGTATTTCTTTCCTCTATTCATAAAATAAACCTCCTAGTGGTAATTGCGGGAATATCCCTCCCACATCTAAAACGATTGACTGCTGAACAATCCTTTGCTCAGTCTTCTACAGTGATTCCCATGCTGCGTGCGGTGCCGGCGATCATGCTCATGGCCGCCTCAACGGATGCAGCGTTCAGGTCAGGCATCTTCATCTCAGCGATCTCCTGAAGCTTAGCCTTGGAAATGCTGGCGACCTTGGTCTTATTGGGAACACCGGATCCGGATTTAATGTTGCATGCCTTCTTCAGAAGAA
Source organism: Lientehia hominis (assembly GCF_021044755.1). GTDB lineage: Bacteria > Bacillota > Clostridia > Lachnospirales > Lachnospiraceae > Lientehia > Lientehia hominis. The sequence continues at coordinate 23,127 of NZ_JAJNOR010000008.1, read as the reverse complement.
CGGCTGCCGGCGGCGTCTTTGTCACGAAGCTGAAGCTTCTGTCCGCATATACGGTGATGACAACGGGAATGATGAGATCTCCCTTGTCTGCCGTCCTAGCATTAAATTCCTTCGTAAACTGAACGATGTTCACACCGTGCTGACCCAGCGCGGGACCAACCGGCGGTGCGGGTGTCGCCTTACCAGCAGGAATCTGTAATTTAATATAACCAACTACTTTTTTTGCCATTTTAGGCACCTCCTAAATCAATTGTGGTAGTGGATGGAACCTCCATCCTGATTAACGGCTCAACGCCTCCCACGCGCTGCCTCCGAACAGCCAGCTGCAAGGCTCTCCCGGCAGACGTTTTAGTTACATCTTTTTCACTTCTGTGAAATTCAGCTCCACCGGGGTCTCCCGGCCGAACATATCCACATTGATCGTGACACTCTGCTTGCCCTGATTGATTCCCTTGATGTTGCCGACGGTGCCTTCCCAGGCGCCGGAAATGACTGTCACCGCATCTCCCAGCTCGAAGTCTACGATCACTTCGCTGCTCTGGATGCCCAAAGGACGCATCTCCTCTTCCGTCAGCGGCACCGGCTTGGAACCCGGTCCCACAAAGCCTGTCACGCCTCTGGTGTTTCTTACGACATACCATGTATCGTCATTCATAACCATGTTGATGAGGACATAGCCGGGGAACATCTTTTTCTGAACCTGTTTCCTCATGCCGTTCTTAACCTCTACAACATCCTGCATCGGTACGGTTACTTCCAGGATTTGGTCATGCAGGTTCCGGTTTTCTATTGTTTTTTCAATATCGACTTTTACCTTGTTTTCATAACCTGAATAAGTATGGACTACATACCAATTCGCTTCTGACATATCATCACCCTTATCCTTATATAACGAAATTGATGCCGAATTTAATCACCAAATCCAACAATGCAATCACTGCACCCAGGAACACAGATGTGAGCACGACCGCGACGGTCTGTCTTGTGAAAGACTTCTTATCCGGCCAGATAATCTTTTTGAACTCTGCCTTCAAATTCTTGAATAAGCTCTTTTTCTTCTTTGCGCTTTCTTCCATGCCATTCTCACTTTCCTGCCGCAAGCACCAATTACTTGGTTTCCTTATGCATTGTGTGCGTTTTGCAGAATCTGCAATACTTCTTGGTTTCCATTCTCTCAGGATGCGTTTTCTTATCCTTCGTCATGTTGTAATTCCGCTGCTTGCATTCCGTACATGCCAATGTAATCCTTACACGCATAACTTCCACCTCCGTTATCGTTTTTTGTAATTAGGGCCAAAAAAAAAAGCCCTTTTGCTTCCATACGCCTGTTTACTATATCATAAATCCATAGCTCCGTCAAGGATTTTCCTTTGTTTTTCGGCCTTTTCAGGCATTTTCCGCGTCTCAGGGACCCAGGCGGCGGCGTCCTGTTTCCAATACAGGATGCCGCCGTCTGTTCCGCATATCCTTTTAAAGCTTAAAAAGACTCGTCGCAATGGAAAAATAGATCAGTATTGCCGCCGCGTCCACGCAAGTGGTAATGAGCGGCGCGGCCATGATCGCCGGATCCAGCCTGCACTTTTTGGCAAGCATAGGCAGCGTACAGCCTATGAGTTCCGCCAGGGTAATGGTACACACAAGGGTCAGCCCGATCAGGACCGCCATCCTCACATCGCCGTACATTACAAAAATCCGGATGCCGTTCACCACCGCCAGCGTCGTACTCACCAGCACTGCCACCCTCATTTCCTTCCATACCACCCGTGCCACATCCTTCAGGTGTATTTCGTCAATGGCCATGCCGCGGATGATCAAAGTGGCGCTTTGGGAACCACAGTTTCCGCTGGTATCCATTAACATCGGGATAAACGACACCAGAAGCGGAATAGCCGCAAACGCATTTTCATATTTTGTGATGATTATGCCGGTGAACGTGGCCGACAGCATCAGAATCAGCAGCCATACGATCCGGTTCCTCGCGTGCCGAAACACGGAAGTCCCGAAATAGGAATCCTCACTGGGTGCGATGGCCGCCATCAGGGCGATATCCTCGGTGGTCTCATCCTGCATGACCTCCATGGCATCATCAACAGTCACGATGCCGACCATGCAGCCTTCCTTATCCACTACAGGCAGAGCCAAAAGACCATATTTCCGCACCAGCTTCGCAGCGGCCTCCTGGTCGTCATGGGTATTGATGGAGATGATATTGGACTCCATGATCTCTTCTACGGTCTTTCTCTCATCTGAGATCAGGAGGGCTTTCGCCGTCACGATTCCCAAAAGCTTCTTGTTCCGAATCACATAGCAGGTATAGATCGTCTCACTGTCGATTCCTACCCGGCGAATCTTTTCCAGGGAATCCCGGACGGTCATCTCCGGCTTCAGATCCACGTATTCCACCGTCATGATGCTGCCCACGCTGTCCTCCGGATAACTGAGCAGCTGGTTTAACTGCCTCCTGGTATCCAGATCCGTATTGGCGAGGATCCGTTCCACCACGTTTGCCGGCATCTCCTCCAGGAGGTCTGCCGTATCGTCCAGGAACATTTCATCCAGCACCGCTTTTAATTCCCGCTCAGTCAGCGCCTCTACCAGGATCTGCTGCTGTTTCGGCTCCATCAGGCTGAATGTCTCCGCCCCCTCTTCTTTTCCGATCAGGCGGAAAGCCATTATCATCTGTTTCTCCGGCAGCCTTTCCAAAAGCTCCGCCAAATCCACTTCATTTATGTCCGCAAAGGACTCTTTGATCACTTTATACTGCTTTCTTTCCAGCAGTTCACATACTTCTTTTTCCGTCATACTCTGCCTCCTTCTGCGTATTCTCCGCCGGACGACATTCCGGCTCTTTCCATCCGATATACGCAAAACATGAGACAAAAGCCCGTTTTTTATCAGGCATCCGTCATGGTGGACCTATGGGCTTCCCTCATCATGCTTTGCCTGCAACTGCCGTCTGAATCCATAAATCCACCACCTTTCAAAATGCTCCTGGTCAATTCTTGTCAAAATGCTCCTGGTCAATTCTTGTCAAAGGAAAAGGCACGTCAGTGACTGGGTGACGTGCCTCTTTCGCCTTATTCATTTATACTATATTTCTCTTCGCTTTGTCAACCGGCTTTACATGTATTTTACATGGTTCTTCCGATTCTTTACTCATTCGTCCATGTCCACCGTCACCTTATCCAGATGCCAGATCTCATCCACATACTGCTGGATGGTACGGTCAGATGTGAATTTTCCGGAGCATGCCACATTCATGATGGCAGCCTTCGCCCACCACTTCTCATCCCGGTAAGCCTGATCCACCCTTTTCTGTGCTTCCGCATAGGAACGGAAATCTTTCAGATTGAAATACGTATCCGCTTTGCTGGTGCTCAGAGTATTGAGGAGTGAATTGTAAAGATCGCGGAACAGCTCCGTATTGTTCGGCGCATAATAGCCGTTGATCAGCTGCATCAGCACCCGGCGGATATCCTGGTCATTGTTGAAGATGTCCATGGGATTGTAGCCGCCTCTAGTCTCATAAGCGATGACTTCGTCGGAGGTCATGCCGAAAATAAAGGAATATTCCTTCCCAACTTCTTCCACGATTTCCACATTGGCGCCGTCCATGGTGCCGAGAGTCAGGGCGCCGTTCAGCATAAATTTCATATTTCCGGTGCCGGAGGCTTCCTTGCTGGCCGTGGAGATCTGCTCGCTCACATCGGCAGCCGCAAAAATCCACTCCGCATTGGACACACGGTAATCCTCGATAAACACTACTTTAATCTTGCCTTTGATCGACTTATCGTTGTTTATCACATCTGCCACGGAATTAATCAGCTTGATGGTCAGTTTGGCGATCTTATAGCCTGCGGCGGCTTTTGCCCCGAATATAAAGGTCCTGGGCACCATATCCATCTCCGGATTATCTTTCAGCTGGTTATACAGGTACATCACATGGAGGATGTTCAGCAGCTGTCTCTTATACTCATGCAGCCTCTTTACCTGTACGTCGAAGATAGAGCGGGGGTCCACATCAATGCCGTTATTTTCCTTGATATACCGCGCAAGCCGAAGCTTATTCTGATATTTGATGTTCATGAACTCCTGCTGGCATTTCTCATCGTCGGCATAGAGCGCCAGCTTTTTGATATGGGGCAGATCGGTTATCCATTCATCTCCGATCTTATCTGTCACCCAATTCGCCAGCAGTTCGTTCCCGTGAAGCAGGAAACGCCGCTGTGTGATTCCATTGGTCTTATTATTGAACTTCCAGGGGTCCATTTCATAAAAGTCTTTCAGGACCTTACTCTTCAGAATCTCCGTATGGAGCTGCGCCACGCCGTTGACAGAAAAGCTTCCTGCGATGGCAAGATGTGCCATCTTCACCTGTCCGTCGTAAATGATGGCCATGCTCCTCACCTTTTCCTCATTTCCGGGATAGGTCTGCCGGATCCGCTCCACAAACCGGCGGTTAATCTCTTCCACAATCTGATATATACGGGGAAGCAGCCTGGAGAACAGCTCCAGCGGCCATTTTTCCAGCGCTTCTGCCATGATCGTATGATTGGTATAAGCGCAGGTCTTTGTCGTAATGTCCCACGCTTCCTCCCAGGTAAGCCCTTCTTCATCCAGGAGGATCCTCATGAGCTCTGGTACAGCCACCGTCGGATGGGTGTCGTTCATCTGGAATACGACCTTTTCCGGAAGCTTATGGATGTCGTCATGCTTTGCCTTGAATTTATTCACTGCGCGCTGAACGCTGGCGGAAATAAAGAAATACTGCTGCTTTAACCGAAGCTCCTTACCCGCATAGTGGTTGTCATTGGGGTACAGGACCTCTACGATGTTCTTAGCCAGATTCTCCTGCTCCACGGCGGTCTGATAGTCTCCCTTGTCAAAGGATTCCAGATTAAATGTATTGATGGGCTCCGCGTCCCAGATCATCAGCGTGTTCACCACGTTGTTACCATAGCCCACGATAGGCAGGTCATAAGGAACGGCGCGCACGGACTGGTAATTCTCCTGAATGAAATGATTGCGCCCGTACTGGTCACATTCCGTCCGCACATATCCGCCGAATTTCACTTCGACTGCATATTCATCACGGCGCACCTCAAACGGGTTGCCGTCGCGCAGCCAGTCATCGGGCGCTTCTATCTGGTAACCATCCTTGATCTCCTGCTTGAACATCCCATACTTATAGCGGATCCCGCAGCCATAGGCCGGATATCCCAGCGTGGCAAGGGAATCCAGGAAGCAGGCGGCCAGACGTCCCAGGCCCCCGTTCCCCAGCGCGTAATCCCGCTCCTGGTCTTCGATCACATTCAAGTCGAAGCCGAGTTCGTCAAGAGCCTCGCGGATACCGTCCCTCGCTTTGATATTGATGATATCATTTCCAAGGGCACGGCCCATGAGGAACTCCATGGACATATAATACAGAGTCTTAGCGTCTTCTTTCTCATATTCCTTATGAGTGGCAATCCACTCGTCGATGAGAACATCCTTCACTGCATATGCTACAGCCTGGAACACCTGCTTCGGCGTTGCCTCCGCAATGGTGCGCCGGAACAGATTCTTCACATTGCTGGTCACTTCCTGCTTGAATTCTTCTTTATTAAACTGATAACTGGACATATTTTCCTCCTATCGGATTTTTGCCCCTCCCACCTGACGGCTTCCGCCGGCAGAGGTGCGCACGGTTTTTATTATACCGTTGCTTTTTCCACTCCTAGCATAACATTTTCTCCGTTGATATTCCAGTCTTTTTCATAGCCTGTTATCTTTCCGATAAAAATCTTCTCGGCCAGAACCTCGTTTTTGATCGTGTCCGTATACTTCTTGAGAATTTCAGCGATCTTGTCGCTGTCATCCTGATATAAATTGATATGGTCGGTAACTTCAAAGCCGGCTTCCTTCCGCATGGTCTGAACCTTGCTTATGATCTCGCGGACAAATCCTTCTTCCACAAGCTCCGGTGTCAGATTTGTATCCAGCACCACCGCCGTCTCCTTATCCCCTTCTGTTACATATCCTTCTTTCTGTGCCGTATCAATGAGCAGATCCTCTGCCGTCAGAGAAACGGCGGTCCCATCCACTGTCATGGCCAGCTCTCCTTTGGCGTTCAGTTCATCCATGGCGGCGCTGCCGTCCAGCTCAGAAAGCCTCTGCTTGATCTGTCCCAGCAGCTTTCCGTACTTCGGACCGACTGTCCGCATCTGCGGTTTGAAGGTGTAGGTTGTGAACTCCCGGACGTCCTCCGTAAACGACACTTCTTTTACATTCAGCTCATCCTCCACAATCTCCCGATAGTAGCTGCTCAGTGTAAACGGCGCTTTCACGAACATCCTGCCGATGGGCTGCCTGTTCTTGATATTGGCGGTATTGCGGCACGCGCGGCCCATGACCACCACTTTCAGCACATGCTCCATGTTCTCTTCCAGAGCCTTGTCGATCTGTTCCTCACATACTGCAGGGAAATCGCACAAATGGACACTCTCCGGCGCATTTTTGTCAATGCTGCATACCAGGTTCCGGTAAATCTCTTCTGTCATGAACGGAATCATAGGCGCCGCCGCCTTGCTCACGGTCACCAGAGCCGTATAGAGCGTCATATACGCGTTGATCTTATCCTGCGGCATGCCCTTAGCCCAGAAACGCTCGCGGCTCCTTCTTACATACCAGTTGCTCATGTCATCCACAAACTCCTGAAGCGTCCTGGCGGCTTCGGGAATCTTGTAGTTCTCCAGATTATTGTCTACATCCTTTACCATACTATTCATCTTGGACAGAAGCCATTTATCCATTACGGAAAGTTTTCCATAGTCCAGAGAATACTTCGTGGCGTCAAAATTGTCGATATTTGCATAAAGCACAAAGAAAGCATAGGTGTTCCACAGAGTACCCATGAATTTTCTCTGTCCTTCCTGGACGGCCTTTCCGTGGAACCTGTTGGGCAGCCACGGCGCGCTGTTGACATAGAAATACCAGCGGATGGCGTCGGCCCCGTAAGTTTCCAGGGCGTCAAAGGGATCCACCGCGTTCCCTTTGGACTTGCTCATCTTCTGCCCATTCTCATCCTGGACATGGCCCAATACGATCACGTTTTCATAAGGCGCCTTGTTGAAGATCAGAGTCGAGACCGCCAGCAGAGAATAAAACCATCCTCTGGTCTGGTCAACCGCCTCTGAAATGAACTGGGCCGGGAACTGCTGATGGAACAGCTCTTCGTTTTCAAAAGGATAATGGTGCTGGGCAAAAGGCATGGAGCCGGAGTCAAACCAGCAGTCAATCACCTCCGGCACCCGGTGCATCTGTTTTCCGCAGACCGGACAGGTGATGGTCACTTCGTCGATAAAAGGACGGTGAAGCTCTATATCATCCGGGCAGTCGGGCGACATGTTCCGAAGCTCTTCTATGCTTCCGATGGAATGCTGGTGTCCACATTCACATTCCCAGATGTTGAGCGGCGTCCCCCAGTACCGGTTCCGGCTGATCCCCCAGTCCTGAATGTTCTCCAGCCAGTCACCGAAACGGCCTTTCCCGATGCTTTCCGGAATCCAATTGATGGTATTGTTGTTCCGGATCAAATCCTCTTTTACATCCGTCATCTTGATGAACCAGGATTCGCGGGCATAATAGATCAGAGGAGTATCACATCTCCAGCAGTGGGGATAGCTGTGTTCAAATTTGGGAGCGTCGTACAAAAGCTTCCTCTCATCCAGCCACTGCAGCACCTTAGGATCCGCATCTTTTACGAACAGGCCGGCAAAAGGAGTCTCTTCCGTCATATCCCCTTTTTCGTCGACCAGCTGTACAAAAGGCAGATCATATCTGCGGCCCACCCGGGCGTCGTCTTCACCAAACGCCGGAGCGATATGGACGACGCCGGTGCCGTCCGTCAGCGTCACATAAGTATCGCAGAGGACATAGAAAGCCTTTTTGCGCTGCTTTTCCGCCACCTTCGCGGCACATTCAAACAAAGGTTCATATTCTTTATATTCCAGATCCCTGCCTGAATAGGTCTCCAGGATTTCATAAGCAGCTTGTCCTTCCTCCGCCAGCCGGCCCAGGACCGTATCCAGAAGAGCGACGGCCATATAGTAAACGTATCCGTCAGCCGCCTTTACCTTTACATACTGCTCATTGGGATTCACGCAGAGGGCAACGTTGGACGGCAGCGTCCAGGGCGTCGTTGTCCATGCCAGGATATAGGCGTCCTCACCCTTCACTTTAAAACGGGCGATGGCGGAACGTTCCTTCACGTCCTTGTATCCCTGAGCCACTTCGTGACTGGAAAGGGGAGTCCCGCATCGCGGACAGTAAGGCACGATCTTAAAACCTTTATAGAGCAGCCCTTTGTCCCAGATCTTCTTTAACGCCCACCACTCGGACTCAATGAAATCATTGTCATAGGTGACGTAAGGATGCTCCATGTCTGCCCAGAAACCGACTGTGGAAGAGAAATCTTCCCACATCCCTTTATACTTCCACACGCTCTCCTTGCAGTGCTCAATAAACGGCTTCAGGCCATACTGCTCGATCTGCTCTTTTCCGTCCAGGCCCAGCATCTTTTCAACTTCCAGCTCAACAGGGAGGCCATGGGTATCCCATCCGGCTTTCCTGGGGACCATATACCCTTTCATGGTACGGTAGCGGGGGATCATATCCTTGATCACCCTGGTCAGCACATGGCCGATATGAGGTTTTCCGTTGGCCGTCGGAGGCCCGTCATAAAAAGTATAGGTCTCGCCTTTCTTCCTGTTGTCAATGCTCTTTTCAAAAATATCATTTTCCTGCCAGAATTTTTCTGTTTCTTTTTCACGCTCTACAAAATTGAGGTTTGCAGATACTTTGTCATACATGTTTTCTACCTCCTGAATATAGAATAAAGAATTCCGTTCCCGGGATTTTCCGCCTGCGGCGGATCACTTATTTCCACTCCGCCTCGGTGCGATCCGCCACGGAGTGCTTTTATGAATAACAGAAAAATCCGGAAGGCTTTTCTATTATTCAAAAAAGGGCTCCGTCCAGAAAAGGACGAAGCCCGATGTCTCCGCAAATACCACCCGTTCTGTATACGCCGCCCTATAAACGGTTATATACGCTCCCTCTAACGGTGGATACCGGCATAGCCTACAAGATTCTCATCATTCAGCCTGCAACTCCGGAGTGATTTTCACACAGCCTTACTCGTCCCGAACTCACACCACCGCCGGGTCTCTGAACCTTTCTTACTGTCTTACTGTCTCCATCACAGTCTTTATTATATTGCTCTCATTATAAAATTCCGGGAATTAATTGTCAAGCCCAAAATCCTTTGTTTACCGCCGTTCTCCCCTGTCTTTGAGTCCGCCGGGGTCCAAACTCCCCCATTCATGGCGGCGGCCTCTCGTGGGTGTTCTCAAACACCACCTGCCTGTCCTCGTCGTTGTAGACGATTTTCTTGCACTTATAGGACTTCGTGGTGGTCTTAAAGTTCACCGGACGCCCTTGTCCGGGAACAGGATTTCTGTATACATTCCCACCTTCAGATAATCGCGCCGGAAGCGGAACATATCCTTGACAATCACGGTTTTCAAAAGCCCCGCCTCCATGTCGGCAATCATCTTCTGAAAATCAGGACGGTCGAACGTTGTCCCACTGATTCCATCGTCCAGGTAAAAATAGCAGTTATAATATCCGTTCTCCTTTGCGTGCCGCTCTAAAATCCGGCACTGATTCGATATGCTGCTGCTCCCGCCCTGTTATCCATGCTTTTTGCCGCCGGTTTATGGTTCCTTCCGCACCCCGTCCGGTCCGACCTTATAACCGTCTATTTTTGTATTCACGGCCATGGAACCATCCGCATGGAAGTAGTACCACCTGCCGTCAATCTGCTTCCAGCCCCCGGACTGCATCAGGCCCGCCGCATCAAAGTAGTACCAGCGGCCCGCCGCCTGTTTCCAGCCGGTTACAGGCTTCCCGTCCTCGTAATACTTCCATGCGCCGCTGTCATTTTGGGCAAAGCCCTGGGCGGTTTCCGGTGTGATGACCACCTCCATGTACCGGTGCAGGGCGGCAGCGGCTTCGGCACGGGTGGCGGCGGCTTTCGGCTCAAACTTCCCATCGGAACGTTCTGCCATGATTCCAGCCTGCCATGCAGTCTGTACTGCCGTTTTCATGCTGTCCGCGACCTGTCCCGCATCAGTAAAAGCTGCTGCTTCACGGGCGTCGGGCAGTCCCTGGCCGGACTGTTTGGCATACCGGACTAAGATTGCCGCCATTTCCTCACGGGTGACAGGCCGGTCCGGTGCAAAGGAATTGACGTCTGTTCCGTTTACAATGCCGTTTTTTACCGCCCATTCCACAAAGGGCGTATAATAAGCGCCTGCCGGAACGTCCGTGAACCGTCCCGTTTGGGGATAATCCGCCGGGTTTACTCCCGCCAGCCTGCCAAGGGCTGTTACGAACATGCACCGTGTCAGGGTGGAATCCGGGCTGAAGTTTCCACCACCTGTCCCGTTCAAGATTCCACGGGAGGCAGCAAATTCCATATCGTCCTCTGCCCAATGCCCGGAAATATCATGAAAGCTGTCTTTCTCCTGATAGCCTATCCCGTAAACCTGAAATTGGCTGTACGCAAACACCAGGGTCTGCCGTTTTGCATTGTAGCTGGAATATTTAATCCAGTCCAACGCACCACTTTCGTTTACGGCAGCCGCATAGAGGTTCCCGGCCCGTTCCCCCTCTGCCTGCGTATAGGGGATTTCCAGACTCATGCTTCCCTGGTTCAAACCAGAAATCTGTTTCCCATTGTCCCGGACAGCGGCTGTTACCCGGAATACCGGACGGTTTCCGATGGCTGTCTCTGCCCCGCCGGAAAGAAAAGCATTCTCCAGCCGGGTAACGCTCACCTGCACATCAGCCCGCGCCTGATCATAGATGGACTGAATGCCGGAAAGGTTTAAGCTGATCTTGATTTCCGGGTGGTTGACCACTAAGGTAATCCGGACAATCTGATTGCTGATGACGGCTTCCTGGGTGGACTTTGGCAGATTGACGGTGACTGTCCTTGTATCGGCGGACGGGGTATTGATTTGAACCGCCACAGACAGCTCGCTGATGGACACGCCTTTCTCCGCCGCCCGTTTCTGTGCGTCCTTTACCGCGTCGGCTATGGTTTTAGTTGTGACCGTTACAGCGGCTGTGTTGTTCTGTCCCAGCTCCGCTTGAATCTGGGTGGTTCCTTTCACCGGTTTGGCCGGTTTTGAGCCGGAAAAGCTGCCGCTGCCAGAGGAAGAACCACCGCCGTTTGTGGGTTGTGTTACCGTCAAAGTGCCTGTTCCAATCTGAATCTCATAGTTATCCTGCGGCGCAAATTCAGGGGGCACAATGAACACAATATCGAAGCTGCCCGCCCGGACCGTATCAAGACGGATACCATTTTCCCGCGCCTCCATAGCCACCCGGGCCGCATTGTTGGCAGTAATGGTGTCACCGGCAGCGCCTGTGTCCACACTCCAGGTAAGGACCGGCATGGCCTCATTGGATTTTATGCTTACATCGTCAGGCTTTGCGGTGATTTTCTTTTTCGCCACACGCAGTGTATAATCTGCCGTTGCTTCCGCATAGGTATCGGTTTCCGCCGCTGTTGCGGTAATAGTGGCTTGTCCTGCCTTTTTGATGGTCACTTCTCCGGTATCCCGGTTTACTTCCGCAACCTCAATATTATTGCTTTCATAGCTGATTGATCCCTGTACCGTGGTTTTGTTCAGCGGGTTGGTGAACGCTGCATCGCCATAGGTTTTCTCTACCGTGTCTTTGGCGTAGGAAATATCCTGCGGGGTTTTTGCGGTGGAGGTAATGGTAACGATAATCGCATAGTCCTTGTAGTTTGTCGCTCCTGTCACCGGTATGGTGACAGTTCCGGCCTGTCCCGCCTCGCTTACCGGAGCGGTGTAGGTCAGTAGATTCCCTTGAATACTTATATTAGTCATGGTGATTGTGCCGCCTGCCTCCGGTGTACCATATACCCCGCCGTCAGGCATGCCGGGCAGTATAACGGTTGCGTCTGTTTTGCCGCTGTCCCATACCTTTGTTTTCACACTGTTCATCTTTTCGCCTGCGTCAATTCTTCTAATGGTATAGCTGCCAAGGTCCAGATCAGCAGAGGTATACCCATCGCTTTCCCCAATCCTCACCGTTACGGTATAAGTACCGGCATTGACAGGGGCTTTTGTATCTCCATTGTACTGCACGGTGACTGTGCCTAAATTCTTGTCCGCCGCAGCGCTTACAGTCACAGGCTGTGCTTCTCCGTTATAGTCTACGGCAGTAAAGGAATAGTCAAGGTCAGTGGGCTTTGGCACTGCCCTGATTCTAACCTCTGTGTAGTCACTTGCCAATGCTTGTCCGGCCGCTTTGATACGAATCTGATACAAACCGGGCGCAAGGCCTGTTACCGTCTGGCACTTACAGTCTTTCCAGATTGTCTCCGCTTCCGCAGACAGCCTGTACTCCATGGCGGCGCTGACATTCGTGATTATGCCGTCATTTCCGCTCTCTGTTTCATCTGTTTTTCCTACGTCTGATGGTGTCTGGGCTTTTGTTACCTGAATAGTCTGCGCCTCACTGTCAAGCGTAGTGGTGCCATTCCCCATTTTTATCACCTGGATACCGTTCACAGTTCCTATGCCGCTTGAAATTATTGCCGGTGCTTCTGTTATATCCGTCCAGTTCTCGCCGCCGTCTATGCTGTATTTCATGTTTGTTGTCACATCAGTCAGTGTTCCGCTGTCCGGCCCGGTGGCGTTAAATGTGGCGGCTGGGGCGGTTTCCAAATCCTTGATCGTTATTTTCTGGCTAGCTGACGCCAGCACCATGTCGGCTGCTTTTACACGGACATAATACGTTCCCGCAGAAAGACTGGTGTTTGTCCCCTCCGCTGGTGTCCAGTTTGTTTCAAAGTCAGAGCGGTACTCATGTATGGAAGTCATAGGAATTCTTCCCCTGCCTCCTGCGGCAGAGGCGTGGGTCGGAATCAGGTCCGGTGTGTCCGCTTTTGTCACTTTGATCTCCTGTGCCGCACTGTCAAGCGTAGTAGTGCCATTCCCCTTGTTCACTACCTTGATCGTACATGGAGAAAGCCTGGTGAGAGGGACTTCCATGGCAGTTATATCCACCCATGTTGTGCCGCCGTTTATGCTGTATTTCATATCCGTTGTCACACCGGTCAGCTTTCCGCTGTCCGGCCCATCAGCCGTAAAGCTGGCGGCTGGGGTAGTTTCCAAATCCTTGATCGTTATTTTCTGGCTGGCTGACGCCAGCACCATGCCGGCTGCTTTTACACGGACATAATACGTTCCCGCAGAAAGGCTGGTGCTTGTTCCAATCGCTGGTATCCAGTCTGCATTGCCGTCACGCCGGTATTCATGCGTTGAGTTCATGGGTATACTTCCCTGGGCTCCTGCAGTGGATGCATGTGTTGGCTCCAGGTTTGGTATGACCGCTTTTGTCACTTCGATTTCCTGTGCCGCACTGTCAAGCATGGTGGTTCCATTCCCTGCTTTTATTATCCGGATCGTACATGGGGACAGACCGGTGAAATGGACTTTCTTTTCTGTCATTTTCACCCAGCCTTTACTGTCAATCTGATATTTCATTTCCGTTGTCACATTAGTCAGTGTTCCGCTGTCCGGTCCGGTAGCAGTAAAAGTTGCGTTAGGAATTGTTTTCTTCCATCTCGCATGGAGGTCAGTTTTTTGAGAAATGGTGGACACCTCAAAATCAAAGCTATTTGTTTCACTTGATAACTTCCAATCGTTAAATATCAAATCATCCTTTATTGGGGCATCCGGTTTATGAGCTTTCTGCCCGTCCAGAATGATCTGCGGCTTTTGCTCTGTGCCATCACTGTAAGGGTCAGCGCCGTCATAAAACGTCACCGTATAATAATGAACTGGATCTGTACTGTCAACATCACCGCCGTCCACGGTTACATCCACACCGGTGTCCACGCCATTCGAATCCACTCCGGTGTCCGTGGCGTCATAAATATCGTAGATTCCATCCGCCACAGCGGTCAGGTCTGTGGTTGCAGCATCATTGCTCACCAAATAAAATGTCCTGCCATGGTCACCCCATTCCGAGCCATCCTTTTGGACGGTAATGGTTACGGAATAGGTGGGAACAGGTAATTCCCAGCCGTACCAGACATTATCCGTGACATTTCCGTCATTTACCTCTTTGTATGCTTTTGCCGCCGCTCCCAGAGTAGGGATAGTAGTACCATCAATAGAATCTCCGCTGTTGTCAAGAAATACAATATTCCTAGAGAATATGCCATCTGTAAATGTATCCTTCTGCACCAAAATCGGTGTAATGCTTGTATCATCCTTCAATTTTATTTTCAGCGTTGTAAATTCACACTCGTTAAACGCAAAATTCCCAATGCTTGTTACACTGGCGGGGATCGTCAAATTCCCGTCCAGTTTACTACAACCATAAAACGCAGAATTCCCGATGCTTGTCACACCGGTAGGGATCGTCAAATTCCCGGTCAGGTTGCGGCAGTTATAAAACGCATACGCCTCGATAGTTGTCACACTGGCGAGGATCGTCAAATTCCCGTCCAGTTTACTACAGCCAGAAAACGCATGAATTCCGATGCTTGTCACACTGGAGGGGATCGTCAGATTCCCGGTCAGGCTGCGGCAGTTACTAAACGCAAACGCTCCGATAGTTGTCACACCGGTGGGAATCTTCAAATTTCCGCTCAGATTGCCACAGTTCTCAAACACAGAATCCCCGATGCTTGTCACACCGGCGGGAATCTTCAAATCCCCTTTCAGATTGCTGCAGTTCTGAAACGCAAAACTCCCGATGTTTGTCACACTGTCGGGGATTGTCAAATTCCCAGTCAGATTGCTACAGCCCTGAAACGCATTTTTCCCGATGCTTGTCACACTGTCGGGGATTGTCAAATTCCCAGTCAGATTGCTGCAGTTCTGAAACGCAAAACTCTCGATGCTTGTCATACCGGTAGGAATCGTCAAATTCCCTCTCAATTTTCTGCAGTCAGAAAACGCATAACTCCCGATGCTTGTCACACTGGAGGGAATCGTCAAATTCCCGTCCAGTTTGCTACAGCCCCAAAACGCATAACTTCCGATGCTTGTCACACCGGTGGGAATCTTCAAATCCCCTTTCAGATTGCTACAGCTAGAAAACGCATAACTCCCGATGCTTGTTACTTTGTCAGATATTGTCAGATTCCCGCTCAGATTACTACAGTAGCTAAACACAGAATTCCCTATGGTTGTCACACTGTCGGGGATTGTCAAATCCCCCTCCAGTTTGCTACAGTTATTAAACGCAAAATCTCCGATAGTTGTCACACTGGAGGGAATCGTCAAATTCCCCTCCAGTTTGCTACAGCCAGCAAACGCATAACTTCCGATGCTTGTCACACTGGAGGGAATCGTCAAATTCCCGTCCAGTTTGTCACAGCCCCAAAACGCAGAATTCCCGATGCTTGTCACACTGGAGGGAATCGTCAAATCTCCTGTCAGATTGTAACAGCCAACAAACGCACCGTTCCCAATACTGGTCACAGCATAGGCAATGCCTCCTTCTGATACTGAAACCTGCGCCGGGATGTTCAATTCACCCGTAGCTCCTGTTCCAGCAAAATGCCCGGTCACTTCCACTTCGGCAGGATCAATGCCTGTCACCTTATAATTTAACAAATCCACTGTAAACTTATCGCCAACCGCCAGCGTCTCCCTCTGCCCCAGCTTGTCCGCAAATTCTATCTTCTTGAAAGTCTCCTCCATATCCTCATAAATACTTTCCACCGTGGGGAGCGCGTCAATCAGGGCACAGACCGCCTTTGCTTCATTCGTCTCCTTAACCGTCACAGTGATTGTGGGAACAGCCCTGCCGTCCTGAACCGGATAATCCTCCGTAAACTCTGGCGTCAACACATAGGTTCCCGGCTCCCCCTCGTAGGCCGGTTCGCTGTTCCAGGACAGGACTTCTATGGAAACCACCGTAATGGTATCTGAATCACCCGTTTCATCCCCGGAATAGACCGTCGCCTCCAGGCTCTCTGGCAGCTTTAATACGTCAAGGGCTGTTCCAGCCTCCACTTCCCGTGTCTTCACGGCCTTGTCCAGACTGGAAAACTCCATCACGGTTTCTCCCTCAACCACCGGTTCCTTTGCCGCGTGGCAGTCCCCGCTGGGAATGCTGTTGTCTTTCCCGCCGCAGATGCCGCACACATACTCACAGGGGTGCGCTTTTTCGTACCCGCAGGTTTCATCATGGGTGTGAGGGCAGTCCAATACCCTTTTAATACAGCCGTTATCTCCGCTGCATTCGTGTTCCTGTTCCTCCGCGTCTGATGGGGTAGCCTTACCGCCGTCCTCCTCATAGACACACTCCGGCACCAGGGAATAGCAGCTCTCGTCGTGCTCATGCCCGCAGGGATGGCCCTCTGTATAGCCGCAGTCCTGGATATGCGCCGGATGGTGTTCACACAGGCCCCCTGGATCGTTCTCTCCCTGCGTCCCCTTTGCGTAAGCGCCTATCCCTGCCTGAGAAAACAGCAGCGATACCGTCAGCAGATATGCGAATATCTGTTTCATCCTTTTATTTCTCATGTCGTTCTTCCTCCCGATGCAAATCCATTTGACTTTCCATGGAAAATCATTAAACTTGAAATCATAAATATAAAATCAGAACTTTTCAGCTCCAATTCCCATTACTCTACCATATCCGTCAACAGAATAAAGCCGGACTTCCCGAAGTGTCGATCTGACTTCCCGAATGTTCCGACAACCTCTGCCAGACAGCCTGACGAAAGGAGAAACCGCCATGCCAACCCTTGCTGTATGCGATGATGATTCTAGCTGCTTAGAACAGATTGCAACGCTGGCCCGTTCTTTTTTTGATACACAGGACAGTACGGCCTGTATAGATGTTTACCCTGACGCCGAGAGCCTGCTGGCTTCCGGGAAGCGTTACGATCTCTACCTGCTGGACATTCTCATGCCCGGCAGAAGCGGCATTGAACTGGCCAAAGAAATCCGCCTAAGTGACCGGGACTGTGTCCTCATTTATCTGACTACCTCCGATGAATACGCGCTCTACGCCTACCAGGTAGGCGCGCTCCAGTATCTGTTAAAGCCAGTCCGGGAAACGGACTTTCAGGAGACGATGGAAAAGGCCCTGCGCCTGCTTATTAGAGAGGAACCGCCGCGGATGGCCGTCCCCACGCCTAGGGGAACCATCCAGGTGAACCTGCTGCAGACCGCTTATATTGAGCATTACGAAAAGACGCTGTATTTTCATATGCGGGACGGAAACGTGGTGCGCACCTCCACTGCCTCCCTCACCCTCCATGAGATTGCCCCGCAGGTGCTGTCCTGCCCGGACTTTATTCCCCAGGGCAGGGCCTACCTCATCAACATGGACTGTGTCCGGCTTTTTTCCGCCGATATCATCACGATGGAAGACGGCGCCAACATTCCGGTGGCCCGGCGTACCTACCGGGAAACAAAGGACCGGTACATGGATTTCCTGCTGAAGAAAGGGGGAAGCTGATATGCTGGTACTCCGCACTTTAGTTCTTGTCCCCGTCTTGTGTCTGGTTGTCTGCTCCCTGATCCGGCTGCGGTTTTCTGTTTGGAAGTCCGTGGCCGTCATGGGGATTTTCACGCTGGCCCTTGCCGCCTACGGCCTCCTTATGGAGCGGCTTGCCATCACGAACGGCCCGGCCTATCTGCTCCCCATCATGGGAGCTGCCTTCCTGGTGTTTTTTTACCTGTCCGCCTACCGGGATATGCGGTTTGTGTTCTCCTTTTTTACGGAGCTTTCCGCCGCGCTTTTATGCTTCCTGTCCTCCGGGCTGCTCAGCGCGCTGCTTCCCTTATCGGTTCCGGTTCCCGGCTTTCTGGCGGAGGGCCTGCTCCTTCTGGCGTGCGGGTTCCTGGTGCTGCGTTACCTGCGCGGCCCCATGCTGTCGGTTATGGAAAACGGCTCCCGTGGGTTCGGGGCGCTCAGTCTGATCCCCGTGCTGTTTCTTTCCGCTTATGTTGCCTTTCTTGCCGCCTGTATGCGCACCCCGCACGGTCCGGATACGATCGTCCTGCACTATGGGAGCGTCTTAAAAAAAGAATTTATCCCGGCCCTCGCCCTGCTGGTCTGTTTCCTTGCCGCCGTCTATGTCACCCTGATCCGGCATTTCCATTCCAAGGAACAGCTCTACCGGGAACTCTATAACCGGTCCCTCATGGAATTTCAGGTTTCGGCGCTTCAAAACCAGTGCATGGTCTATGACACGGCCCAGGAAAAAATGAGCGGCCTGCGCCATGACATGCGCCACCATGTGGCGGTGCTTTCCACTCTTTTGGGGAACGGACAGGCCGGGGAAGCGGCACAGTACCTGTCAGAGCTGGGGGCGGTGTTTGAAGAAACAAAGGTGCGTAAATTTTGTCTCAATCCGGCGGTCAATTCCGTGCTTTCCGTATTCGCAGAACAGGCCGGGAAAGAGCGGACCACGCTCCATTTTGATGTGGATTTCCCAAAGGAAGTCCCCTTGTCTCCGTTGGATTTGGGCGTGGTGTTAAGCAACGCCCTGGAAAACGCCATAAACGCCTGCCGGGACGTGGAACCGGGACGGCGCGGGATATGGCTCAAGTTCCGGTTCTTTGGGGATAAGCTGATTTTTGAGGTCAGAAACCCCTATACCGGAAACGTCGTCTTTGATAAAGACGGCCTCCCGCTTTCCACCAGAGAGGGCCATGGCACGGGAAGCCGGTCGATTGCGGCCTTTGCGAAAAAATACCACTCCACCCTGGATTTTAAGGCCCAGGACGGCATGTTCACCCTGCGGCTTTTAGTGGACGGCCTCTCCACGAAAGGGTAGGGGAAATACCAGCGAACCTATTGATATATTTTCCGGTCCTGCGTATAGTAATAGTGCAGAGTTCTCTTATACGAAGTGCGTCTGCCCAGAGGGCATGTATTTAGGGGTGCCCTTGGGTATGATACTAAATACTTTTTGGAATCATTCTATTAGTCCTAGTCAGGAAATCGTGACGGTCCGAAACTTCTGTCTGTGGACCGCCTCAATGGCTTTCAGAACAAACTAGAGATTATTTCAGTGCGGGAAGAGGAGCATTTCTTTCAAATTAGCAGCCAGAAAACAAAAATGGATTTTTTCCTGTATGACTGTCATCTGTTACACAGCAAAGAGCCCGGCAAGCCGGACTCTTCATACTCTTCTGTAGTGGCACGTTTCACTTATGATACAAGATCCTTATGGAATTCAGCACGCATAACATGGCGACTCCAGTATCCGCAAATACCGCTGCCCACATGGACGCGTACCCGCAAAGACCAAGTACCATGACTGCCGCTTTAATGATCAGGGCGAAGGTCACATTCTGCCAGGAGATCCGCTTTGTGCTTCTGGCGATTCCAAGGGCCTGAGGAATCGCTTCCACTCCTGAAGTCATAAATACTACATCCGCCGCTTCAATGGCCGCGTCAGCACCGCTTCCCATGGCCGCTCCCACATCGGCTCCGGCCAGCACCGGCGCGTCGTTGATTCCGTCTCCCACAAACATTACGGACCCATATTTTTCTCTTATTCTGGTCAATTCAGCCAGTTTATCCTCAGGGAGCAGCTTTGCTCTGACCTCATCCAGCCCAATCTCTTCTGCCACGGCTTTGGCACTCTCTTCACCGTCGCCGGTCAGCATGGCCGTTGCCACATTCATTTTCTTCAGGCAGCGAAGCGCAGGCTTCGCGTCCTTTTTAATGGTATCCGCAACAACAATATGCCCGGCATACAGCTGATTGACCGCAACATACACCTCAGAACCAAAGGTTCCGGCACGGCTTCCCTCTATGGACACCAGGAACTTATCCATCAGCTTCCTGTTTCCGCAGAGAATCTCCGCTCCATCCAAGGACGCCCGTATCCCGTGTCCTGCTATTTCCTCCAGGCTGTCGGGTTTTTCCAGCTCAAGACCCCGCTTCCGGGCCTCTGCCACGATGCTGGCCGCTATGGGATGGGTGGAGCTTTGTTCACAGCTGGCGCAGATTCGGAGCAGACCATCCGCAGTCAATATTCCCTGCGTTCCGTTTGTCCCGGCATTTTCTCTGCCGCTGGCTGCGGGCACCGCCTCCTGAACTACAAAATTTCCCTCCGTGATGGTCCCGGTCTTATCCATTACCACGGCGTTGACCGCGCTCATCGCTTCAATGGATGCTCCGCCTTTAAACAGAATTCCTTTTTTTGATCCCGCTCCGATGCCGGAAAAGAACGCAAGCGGCACGCTGAGCACCAGAGCGCAGGGACAACTCATCACCAAAAATGACAGAGCCGTATAGACCCAATAATCCCAGTTTCCCGTCACCAGAGACGGAATTACCGCCGTCGCTGCTGCAAGCACCACTACAAACGGAGTATATATTCTGGCGAACTTTGTGATAAACCGGTCGATTTTCGGCTTGCTGGCCGCCGCGTTCTCCACAGAATCCAGAATCCTTGTCACCATGGATTCCTCCAGTACCTTTTCCACACGGACCTTAAGCTGTCCTGAGGTATTCACGCAGCCCGACGTAACGGCATCGCCCGCACCGGCATGTACCGGCACCGGCTCTCCCGTGATCGGCGAGGTATCGATCCGGCTCTCACCCTCCAAAATCACACCATCCAGGGGAATTCTGTCTCCCGGCCTCACCAGGAGCACGTCGCCGGCCCGCGCCTCTTCCGCTCCGATCACCCGGACCTCATCACCTGATACCAGGCTCACCACCTCCGGCCTCATATCAATGGCATCCATGATCTGGCTGCGGCTTCTCGCTACCGCTCTCTGCTCAAAGTATTCTCCTATCCGGTAAAACAGCATAACGCCCACGGCTTCCGGATATTCTCTGATGGCAAAGGCTCCCAGCGTAGCAATACTCATCAGGAAATTTTCGTCAAACAGGTGGCCCTTTGTCAGATTGCGGAGTGCTGTCCATACAATCTTGGCTCCCAAAATGATATAGGCTACAACATTTATCGGAATCACGATCTCCGGACCGAATCCGTTCTTCTCCAGCAGCTCGCCTGCTATGAACAGAACCGCGCCGAGGATAATACAGATTAGGGATTTCCGCTCCACCGAAATGCTTTCTTCTCTTCTGCGGCTCTTTTCTGCCTTTTCGCTCCGTTCCTGTTTTTCCACTGTTCCGGTGGCCGCGGCAGCATCCCGGTCCACCACTCGCACTCCCGCTTCTATGGAAGTACAGATTTTCTGAATCTGAGGGAGATATTTTTCAGGATTCGGCGCTGTGATCCGCAGCTGTTTCGTCGCATAAGTCAGTGTTGCGGCCTCCAAACCGGGCAGCTGCGCGATTTTTTGTTCCATATTGGAAGCACAATGAGCGCATCCCAGATTCTCCAGTATATAAGTTTTCGTTCTGGACGCCGCGTGTCCAACACTCGTTTTCCGAGTTTCCTTCCGCACAATCCGGACATCCGGTTCAATGGATGTACATATCTCTTCAATCTGAGGCAGAAGGCCCTCCGGGTCGCCCGCCGCCAGCCGAAGCTGTTTCGTCGCATAAGTGATTGACGCTGACTCCACTCCCGGCAGCTTCTGAATCTTTTCTTCCATCTTGGAAGCACAGTGGGCACATCCCAGATTTTCCAGAAGAAAAATACTTTTTTCTGTCCCTTTTCCCGCCTCATCTAAATCAGAAGTATGGCTGTGGACATGTTCATGATGGCCGTGACCGCATCCACATTCCTCATCGTGATCTTCATGGTCATAAACGTGGTCGTGGTCGTGATGGCCGCAGCCGCAGCCACATTCGTCAGGCTGATGCTCCAATATCGTTATAGGACGTCTCATAACAATCCTCCTCCGGAATATATTCTCATAAAAACATATGAATAACTGTTCATATATTAATATAAGCACTTTTTCCGTGGATTGTCAAGTAAAACATATGAAAAATACCACCATAATTCAAGAGTCTTCCAGCTGCCGAAAACAGCAGACGTATATTAATTAATCGAGAAGCTGAAATCAGGATTATATAGTGTCTCCCAAAGGCCTAAAAATTCACTGATATCACGACTCCTCATCCTGGTATTGTGATTTAAGTGAGAATATCCCTCCTGCTGTCACAAATACCTTCGATGATTCCACATAAAAGCCGCCTGTCCTCTTCCGGACAGGCGGCTCAATATGTATCTGCAGCAAAAGATTTTTATAGTCCTCCAAGTCCCATGGTGGAAGGAAGCCACGTACAGGTCCAGGGAACCATCGTCACAATAAACAGTGCGGCAAGGAGCACGATAAACCATGGTATCAGCGCTTTCACCAGACGGCCGAAGGAGATCTCTCCTACCTTGTTGATGGCGAACAGCACCACGCCGAAGGGCGGAGAAAGAACGCCGATCATCAGGTTCAGCACCATGATGATGCCAAGATGGATCGGGTTGATCCCAAATGCCACGGCTACCGGCAGGATGATGGGCGTCAGGATCGTGATAGCGGACACCGTCTCCATGAACATACCCACCAGCAGGAGCGCCAGGTTCAGGATCAGCAGGAACACGTACTTATTGCTGATGCTGTTCACGATGAACTCCATGACTGTCTGCGGGATCATGGCCTTGACCAGCACGTTCCCGAACAGGGTCGCCGCCGAGATCAGGATACAGATGCCGATGGCATCCGCCACGGTCTCCTTCAGCACTTCTACAAATTCTCTGAAATTGATCTCCCGGTATACAAAGATACCCAGGATTGCCGCATAGATCACCACGATGGCGGCCGACTCTGTGGGTGTGAAGATACCGGTATAGATGCCTAACAGGATGATGACAGGCGTCATACAGGGCAGGAATCCCTGCTTGCACGCGTGAAGGAGCTGACGCTTCGTATAAAGCCGGTCCTTCGGATACTTCTTAATGATGGCATAGACGAACACCAGAGCCATCATGACTACGCCCATGATGATCCCCGGAACTACGCCAGCCACGAACAGGGCTCCAATGGAGGTCCCGGAAATGGTGCCGTATACCACGAGGGGCATGCTCGGCGGGATGATCGGGCCAAGGGTCGAAGAAGCGGCTGTGACGGCACAGGAGAA
>NZ_JAJNOR010000007.1 GCF_021044755.1 Lientehia hominis | reverse complement strand
TTGTACTTTCCGTACTGCTCCAGGTACTTCTCATCGATCCCAGCCTTTGCCGCGATCTCCGTTACCGGAGCCATTGTGCACTCCTGTGCGATCTCGATGTCACTTTTGAATCCCATAATTTTACCCTCCTATATGTATATAAATATTTCTGCCCTTTTTGCTCCCGGCCGGCTAACCCTCCAGCTTTTAAAAACAAAAAAGGACAACATTCAGAAACAAATGCTGCCCAGACGGTCGGCTCTTATATGGCTCCGATTCCACTGTGGTACTCCACAATTATCCGTCAGTAATCGGAACTTCGTTTTGATAGTTGTATACTAACACGTTGTTAAGCATTTGTCAAGCCTCTATTTTGCTTCCCATTACTCAAAATGCAAGCTCCATATTTTCCCAGACATTTTCACTGTCGATCAGGATATCCTCGTTGATGATCCTCGCCGGTACCTCTTCTCCATTCCGGTATTTTTCAAACGTATCAAAGACAGATTTTCCAAACAGGGGACTGCATGTCACCGTACATGACAGCTTCCCGGCGAGAATCGCCTCAAAGGCTTCCTCCTGTCCGTCAATAGAACAAAGAAGAACCTCCCTCCCGACCTCCATTCCTGCATTTTCCAGAGAGATATACGCTCCCAACGCCATTTCATCGTTGTGACAGAACACCAGGTCAAAATCTCCGTCGGTGGCGATGATGATGTCTTTCATGACCTCTGCCGCTTCTGCCCTGGAGAACTCTCCCGACTGGGAGGCGGCGATTTCGATATTTCCCAAAGCTTCCGCTCCTCTCCGGAATCCCATCGCCCTGTCTCTTGTATCAGAGCCTCCCACCTTGCCCGTTATCTCCACCGCTTTCACCTGGGAGACCCCCATATCCCGCAGCTTCTCCGACGCCCAGTAAGCGATCTGTTCTCCCTCTCCCGCCAGGTCTGAAAGGATCGCCGTCACATAATCCCTGCCCGCTTCCGCGTTGGCCATCCTGTCAATCAAAAAAACGGGTACATGCCTTTCCGCACACAGCTCCAGGGTTTCCGAAATTTTATCTGTATCTACCGGAGAGACCAGTATCCCCTCACATCCTTCATTCAGCATGCGTTCTATATCCTCTGCCTGTTTTCCGGCATCCTCTTCAGCTGACGCGGCCATAAGCTCGTACCCCCTGTCTTCTGCTTCCCTCTGGATATCTTCCAGCTGGGCGACACGCCATGCCCCTTTTATATCCGGCTGCGAAAATCCAATTTTAATACGATTCTCCGCAAACGTCGTTTTTTCCTCAGTCTCATCTTCCGTTCCGGCTCCGCATCCACAGGCCAGGCACAAAAGCAGTATTCCGCAAATCCATTTTTTCCTCATATTTTCCTCCAAACCCGCCAGATATCATATCTTTGGTCACTGGTCATCCATATAGAACTTTTAAAATATTTGGGATTTATTTTAGATATTTTTAGTTTATCACAAAATAACTTGTGGTTTTTGTGAATCCCTCTATATTTTAGTTTTTTACTGTAATTTCAACTTTTGTCTCTTATTTTATTGTATAATTTAATAATAGTAAAAAATTAGCTTGGATTTTTGAGGTATTTTTATGAAAATACAGCGTAAACTCATACTTACTTATCTGGGAATCGCCATAATTCCCATGCTGATATCCGGCACTATCATGCTCGGCCTCTTATACCATTCTCTGGAACAGTCCACTATCCGTTCCATGACCAACACCCTGCATTACTGTACGGATAAGATCAATGAAATATTTTCCGGAGCCGAGGTCCTCTGCGATACCATAGCCAATAATGCGGACATTCAGAAAATGCTGAGGGAGCATCCCGCCGGCGGGACTCCCCTTTTCTACCGCCAGCGGCTCACCATCAACAACCAGCTCTATTCTCTCCGGCACGTATATGAAGATACAGTCAGCTCTGTATGTCTGCTTCTGGAAGACGGCCGGACGTTTAAAGGACAAGAATTCAATCTCTACGACATCCACTATCAGGATGAGGGCTGGTATCAGGAAATACGCCGTGAGAACTATTCCTGCGTCTGGTACGGACTTGTCCCCCAGTCACTGATGGTACACAACCTGTCCGGACCGTACATTACCATGGGCTATGCTCTGATCAATCTCCGTACCGGCCAGAGCTGTGGTATCATTCTGGCCGACATTGCAGAAAACACTATACAGGACATCCTGCAGGAAAACCTGCCGGAGCAGGCCTGTCATATCCGTCTCCACAAAGCAGACGGAGAAACGGTCATAGAATACCTGAACACGGAAGGTACGGATTTTTTTCATCCTTTGTCAGTCAGCAGCCCGCTGGAAAACGGCTGGACTCTCACGCTGCGCTGCTCCGTCCTTTCTCTGATGAAGAACCCCTTACAGATTGCCGTAATCGTCTTTCTGACCGTCTCCTTTGCCATCACAATCCTGGCCGTTTTCTGTTCCAGCCGCTTTTCCAGGTCCATATCCAGGCCTTTGAACCAGCTCTTAAAGATTATGGACGATGTGGAACATGGAAATCTGGAGGCCCAGATTTCCATTGACACCAACCTGGTAGAGATCAACCAGCTTCTCTCTTCCTTTAACACCATGGTGGAACAGGTGGGCCAGTTGTTTCAGAAGCTGGAGGAAGAACAGACGGAAATACGCAAGACACAGTTTGCCGCGCTTCAGGCACAGATCAATCCACATTTTCTGTACAATACCCTAGACAATATTGCCTGGCATATCAGAAGCAATGACTCCCAGACTGCCCTGGAAAGTCTGATGGCTGTCTCCAAGCTCTTCCGCATTTCCCTTAGCAAGGGCCACCCTTATATTCGGATTCAGGACGAACTGGAGCACGCCAAAATGTACCTTGAGCTCATGTCTATCCGATATGAAAAACAGCTTTTTTATGAGATCCGCGTAGATGACCCCTCTTTACTGGAATTCTACACTCCCAAGCTGCTTCTGCAGCCTCTCATAGAAAATTCCATTACTCATGGAATCTCACCCAGACATCCGTTCCGTGGAAGCATCCAGATCCATATTTCTTTTTCCGGGAAAGATATCCTGCTGCGGGTAATGGATGACGGTATCGGAATGGACACCTGCCATCTGGACGCCATCAATCAGATGCTGGCCACCAACGTCCTTCCAGAAACTCCTGCCGGCCAGACAGGAGGCTTTGGCATCTATAATATCAACCACCGCCTGAAGTCCCGGTACGGCGACATTTACGGGCTCAGTATCGAGTGTACCGACCATACGACTGTTTCTATCCTGATTCCCAGATGCAATAACAAAGGAGAGTGTATGCCCAATGATCAAACTGGCTGTAGTGGAAGATGAAAGCTTTGTCCGAAAATGTCTGGTACATACCATTCCATGGCAGGACCAAGGATGCTGTGTCATCTTTGAGGCCGCCGACGGCAAGGAAGCGCTGGCCCGTCTGGAAGAAGGCCTGATTCCCGATATCATTATTTCTGATATCTGTATGCCTGACCTTTCCGGCCTTGAACTTCTGGAGCATCTGCATTGCCTCTATCCTGACATCCGTCTTATCTTCATAAGCGGACATGATAATTTTGAATACGCCCAAAAAGCGGTAAATCTGGGAGCGTCCTCCTACCTTTTAAAACCAGTCGAGCCGGAGGAGCTGACGGCCGCCGTCCGCAAGGCTTCCATGTCCCTGGTCCCGGCTTCCCAGAAAAGAGAGTTTTTGATCCACACCCTTTTAAACGGCACTCTGACCATGGAAATGGCAGAACAGAGCCAAGAGCTCCTGCACGAACTGAATCACGCTTTTTATGGCGCCGTTTCCATCAACTTCTTTAATTCAAAAAAAACTCAATTTCTGTACAAGGATTTCTTTTCTTATCTTTCCCGGCATGAGGATTCCGTCATCCGGCTCTGTATGCTGCCTTACTTCATGCAGTTCCTGATTCTTGAAAAAGATGAACGTTCCGCAGACCGTTTATGCCGGGAGACAGTTGATTTTATGGAAAAAAGCATCCAAGAATTATATGGTCCTGAATACATCATAACTGTCAGCGATATCTGCCACGGGCCGAACAGTATTTTTCTTTCCACCTCTTCTTCTGTGAACATGCTGAACCTGAGGAGTATTTTCCCTGATAAACACGTATTCCGCTCCGCTCAGTCCTATCCTGTCCCCTATGAAGACTATGCGGCCTGGTCCCATATCGAGAGCCTTCTGGTGGAGGCTGTCCTGAACGGAAACCATTATAAGCTGAATTCTACCCTGGACATGGCCTTCAGGCAGCTTAGTCTCCAGCCTTCTCCCGTATCCAATGTCTATTATTTCGTTCGCTCTCTGCTCCATACCCTGGGAGAACGCCTGTCGGCAGAGGGTGTGGATTTTCAGAAGCTCCTAAACGAGGCCCCTGAAAAGACCGGCTTTTCAGCCAGCGCTTCTCTCCCCCAGATGAGGCTCCGCCTGGGAGAGCTGCTCACCTATATCACGGAACAGCTCCTCCGGCAGCCTGCTCTGAATGTGGACGCCCTGATTCTGAAAGCAAAACGGTATATCGACGGTCACCTGAACGATCCGAATCTCTGTCTCTCAGAGACGGCCCGTCACGTACATTTGAATCCCTCCTACTTTTCCAGTCTGTTTTCCACCCGCTGCGGTGACACCTTTATCAATTATGTAAACCGGAAACGAGTTGACTACGCCAAGCTCCGCCTTACGGTAAGCGACAGGAAGATCGCCGCGATCGGAGAAGAGGCGGGATATCTGAACACATCTTATTTCAGCACTGTGTTTAAAAAATATTCCGGCCACTCTCCTTCCGAATACCGCGCCATGTTCACGAAGCCGTGAGTATCTTCCGTTTCTTTTTTCCCGTGGTCTTCTGATGTGTGATCACGGCCTGAACAAATACCACCGCTATCAGAATCGCTCCGGTAAATACCCGTTCCCAAAAGGAACTGAGAAATGACTGCATGTTAAACACATTGGTAAAAAGCCCCATAATGGTCACTCCTATAAAAGTCCCGGAGACCTTTCCCACGCCTCCCGAAAGATATGCGCCGCCGATCACGGCGCCGGCAATGGCAGCCAGTTCATTCCCCTGTCCAGTCAGCGGGTATGCCGACCCTATCCTCGTCACCACGATCATGCCGGAAAAAGCGGCCAGCATACCGCTCAGGGTATAAGCGGTAATAAGCGTCGCGGGCACACTGATCCCCATCATGGTGGCTGATTCCGGATTTCCTCCCACCACGTACATATTTCTGCCTATCCTGGTCCTGTTTAAAAGGAAGGAACCGGCGGCCAGCAATACGACAAAGATAATGGCCGGCACTGTGATAAAAGAAAAAAATTCTCCTTTCCCCAAAACCTGCAGGCTTCCTGGAAGCTTCCCCACAGAATAAGTGTTTTCTCCGATCAAGACCAGCACCAGTCCTCTTATGAACATCTGCGTGGAAATGGTCCCTACGAAGGGCGGCATTTTCATACATCCCACCAAAAGGCCGTTGATGAACCCGAAAAAGGCTCCGCATAAAAGAGGCATGGCGATGGCCATAGCAACCGAATACTTGCTGAAGTACAGTGTTACGACCGCTCCAAGCGCGAACACGGAGCCCACACTCAGATCAATGGAGCCGCACAAGATGACAAACAGCATCCCGACGGCGATTGGCCCGGTAAGGCTGATCTGGCGGAACACGTTGCTGAGGTTTTCCATGGACAGAAAATTTTGGTTGATACACGAGGCCAGCACCAGCATGATGAAAAGGCCGACCAGCGAGACGTTGCTCCTGACCGCTTTTTTTATAAAATTCCAAATCTTCATAATCTGGCCCTCCTATCTGTGTCCACGTCTGTGAAGATAGACTGCCGCCACAATGATCACAGTCTTGATCATCAGAGAATAGGAATATGTGATGTTATGCATGTTCACCATTATCGTCACCATTTGGAGCAGGACCGCACCGCAGAACGTACCCAGAATGTTTGGCTTCCCTCCGGTCACCGGGGTTCCGCCCACCACCACAGCTGCGATTGCGTCTGTCTCCAGCTGATAACCCATGGTAGCCGGGTCACAGCTGGTCACGCGGGCCGTTTCCAGAATCCCCGCAAAGCTGGCAAATATGGAGCAAAGCACAAAGCAAAATGTGCAGAGAGCCATCGTATTGATACCTGAAATCCTCGCCGCAGCGGGATTGTTTCCATAAGCTTCCAGCTTTGCGCCGAAGCTCATACGGTTAACGACTATATACATTACCGCAACTGTAAGTACAATGATCAGGACCTGTATCGGCACAACTCCTCCTATCCGGATTCTGGCAAAGCCGGTAAACGCATCATTCATACAGCTGATCCGGTATCCGTCCACCACCACCTTAGCGATTCCTCTCAGCATATACTGCAGAGAAAGAGTCGCCACCATAGGCAGAATCCGGAACCTGGCGACCAAGGTCCCCGCGAACAGGCCTCCGGCCGCTGCCAAAAGCACCGCCAATATGACACCGGCCGCGATATGGCCCTTGGAAACGCACAGCGCCAGGACAATGGCCGACAGCGCCATAGTCGACCCGACAGATATATCAATCCCTCCGGTAGCGATCACCAGCGTCATCCCCATGGCCAGCATCAGGATGGTGGTGGATTGTACTAAAAGATTCCAGAAAGTCGTGACACTCACAAAATTCCTCGTAAATATGCAATTGAAAACAGTAAAAAGCGCCAGCGCGATCGCCGCTCCGTATCGATATAATAAATCATGATTCTGTTCCGTCTTTCTTTTCTTCACTGCCTCCCTCATCCTCCTTTCTGCTGCGTTCCAGCAAAGACGCCCCCGCTATTATCTGCATGATATTAGGTTCGTTTATATCCCTGTCCTCCAGTTCTCCCGCGACCTGTCCCTCTCTTAGCACCACAATACGGTCACAATTTCTCACCAGCTCTGACAGCTCAGAGGAGATGAACAGGACACTGATCCCCTGTTCCGCAAATTCCACTATCAGCTTTTCAACTTCTCGTTTTGCTCCCACATCAATTCCCCTGGTCGGCTCATCCAGAATGATAAGCTTGGGATCCGTAGCCAGCCAACGGGCCAAAATGACCTTCTGCTGGTTGCCTCCCGACAGGTTTTTAAGAAGCTGGGCGTCCGTGGGCGTTTTTATCCGCAGCTTTCCAATATACTTATCTGAAAGTACTTTTCTCTTTTTCTCACTGATGAAACCCTTCCGGCAGATATGCTTTAAAGAAGAGACCGTGATATTATCCTTGACGGAGACATCCGGAAGAACCCCCTCTTCTCTCCGGTTTTCTGTGCAGAATGCCAGGCCGGCTTTCACAGCCTGATGCGGTTCTTTAAAATGTACTTCTTTTCCATCCACAAAAATTTTTCCGCTCTGGTACTCCTCGCAGCCAAATATGGCTTTTGCTGTTTCCGTCCTGCCCGACCCCAAAAGACCTGCCAGCCCCAGAACCTCTCCTTTTTTGATCTCCAGGCTGACGCCGTTTACCTTTGGAAAGCTGTAAAGCCCTTCTGCCTTAAGGACCGTATGCTCTTCATCCACCGGAGTACTCCGAACTCGTCTCTCCCCGACAGCCAGATCTTTCCCAACCATCTTCGATATGAGCTCCAGCTGGGTAATCTGGCTCATTTCATAAGTGCCCACATATTCCCCGTCCTTCAGCACCGATGTCCGGTCGCATATCTCAAATATCTCATCCAGCCGGTGAGAAATGAAGACTACAGAGATTCCCTGCTCCTTTAGCTTCCGTATGATTCCAAAAAGCATCTTCACCTCATTGGTGTCCAGAGAAGAAGTCGGCTCATCCATTACCACCAGCCTGGCGTTCAGACTGACTGCTCTGGCAATCGAGGTCATCTGCTGCTGGGCGGTCCCATAGCTGTTCAGCTGGCGCCTTACGTCCAGCTCCAGTCCCAGTCCGTCTACCAGCTCCTGTGATTCCCGGTTCATCCTCTTCCAGTCAATTCCAAACTTATTTTTCGGATAGAATCCAACATAGATATTCTCACTCACCGTCAGATACGGTATCATGTTCAGTTCCTGGTACACCGTGCTGATCCCCGCCGTCTGAGCCTCATGGGAATTCCGAAAGCTCTGCTTCTTTCCTTGAAAAACAATCTCGCCTCCGTCCGGCTGGTAAATACCGGTGAGGACCTTGATCAAGGTAGACTTACCGGCTCCGTTCTCTCCCATCAAAGCGTGGACCTCCCCTTCCTTTACGGAAAAATCCACATGATTCAGCGCTCTGACTCCCGGGAAGGATTTGGAGATGTTTTTCATTTCCAGGATATTTGCCATTGTTACCCTCCTTGCATTTCTAGTAAGCCATCCAGAAAACAGCGCGCCGGCGCTTTAAGAGCACCGGCGCATTTTTTGTCTGCTCCACTTTCATTCAGCAGACAGTCTCAATTATAGGCGTACTTGTCAATGGCTTCCGCCGCATTTTCCGGTGTGATCAGATAGTCTTCATTGATCAGAAGCGGCTCCAGCTCTTCTCCGTTCACATATGCTTCAATAGTGTCAAAGGTTTTTGGCCCAAATAAGGGACTGCAGGTCGCAATCGCTTTCAGCGGCCTCCCGTCTATGATGGCCTGAATCGCTTCTCTCTGTCCGTCAATGCCGCAGACAATGATATCCGTCAGACCCGCGGCCTCCAGCGCCAGTGTGGCACCCAGCGCCATTTCATCGTTGTGACAGTATATGGCATCAAACTCCCCGCCCGTGGATTGGATGACATTCTCGATCACATTCTGCGCCTGCGCCCGGTCCCAGTTCGCGCACTGATCAGAGATGATCTCGATATTTCCGGCCGCTTCCACTCCGTTTATAAAGCCCTGGTGACGGTCTCTTACATCGGTGCCGCCTGCCGTCCCCTGCACTTCCACGACACGTATCGTCTCTTTATCCGAAAGAGCAGACGTCAGATATTTTACACACTGTTCACCTTCCCATACGAAATCGGATACGATGCAGGTCACATAGTCCTCTCCTGCCACTGCATTGGCGCCGCGGTCGACCAAGAATACCGGTACATTCTTTTCCCGGCAGGCATCAAGCGCCGGGAGAATCGCATCCGCGTCCACAGGTGGAATCACGATCACATTGCATCCCTGCGCCAGCAGATCCTCCACATCGGACAGCTGCTTTTCCGCGCTCTGTTCACAGTTGGTCATAACCATCTCAATACCGCGTTTTTCCGCTTCCTCTACCATGCTGGCCGTCTGCGCGGTCCTCCATCCATCCAGGCCCAGCTGTGCAAACCCCACTTTCAGATTTTCCATACTGAGGCCGGAATCTTTATCTTTCCCCTCCGGTTTCTCACTGGACTCTTTATCCGCTGTTTTTGTGGTTTTTTCCGCCGTTCCGGCTTCTGTCTTCGTCTCGCCCTCACCGGCTCCTGTCTCTTTTGGCTTTCCGCATGAGACCATACAAAGGACCATAGCTGCGGCCAACAAAACTGCTGTTATTTTTTTCATACTGACACCTCCATGCTCACCTTCCGGCAAAATTTTACACTTTTTCCTCGTCTGATTCCGGCGATATCCATTGCATTTTCATCGTATATCGTCATCGTTCACAAGTAAATCCTGATATTTTGGAAGTCATTTTCCGTTTTTTGTCTCCTTCATAATTGAGATTGCCTTTTTGGGATATTTGTACATTTCCCTTTCAATATTTTTTGATTTATCCTTCACCTTTTTTTTCTTTGTGAACTCCCTACATTTTTATCTGCCTATATTGGGGATTTTGTCCATGGCCTTTCTTTTTCTTTTCTGCTATCCTGAATACGTAAAGTCTGAATTCATGACGGTATGATATTCATTGCAGGATACCCGTTGACCTCATCTAAACAGAGAAAGAGGTACTGATTATGGCAGACTTTAATAAACTTTCAGAAACCGTTGTCTCAGAACTGGGCGAAGTCTTTTCCCGTATGGATGACACATCTGTCCGCCCGCTGCTGGAGGCCATCAAAAAAGCTCCGCGGATTTTCTTATTCGGACTCGGCCGGGAAGGCCTTTCCACCAAATCCTTTGCCATGAGGCTCATGCATCTGGGCAAAGAATCTCACTGGATGTTCGATGACACTACACCCGCCATTCAAAAGGGCGATCTGGTAATTATCTCCTGCGGATGCGGAAACAATGCGATCATGGGACATGTGATGGAAGAGGCCAGGAAACATGGTGCGATTCTGGCCCATATGAGCGCCATGCCTTCCAATCCCTTTGCTGACATGGCCGATATTGTGACTATGATGCCCGCCACCTCCTTCCATTCTTCCGGAGATCATCTGGTTCCCACGAAACAGCTTATGGGAAATCAGTTTGAGCAGGGTCTTATGTTGCTTTTCGATATCATCGTCATGATGCTCCAGGAGGAGCTTGGCATAACGGCAGAAGAAATGGAAACCAGACACCGAAATGTGGAATGAATAAGAAAACAGCTCCGCCGCCATAACTGGCAGCGGAGCTGTTTGTCTCTATTCCTTTTACTTTTTTGTCATTAATATGCTTTGCCCCAATATACCATTGTCTTTGCAGGCTTTCCGCATACCGGACACACATCCGTGATCTGTTCCTGCTCAAACGGCATACAGCGTGAGGTCGCTGTGGTATCCTCTTTAATCTTGAGCTCACATGTCTCGTCGCCGCACCACATCATCTTTACGAATCCCGGCTTCTCTGCCACAATCTTCTTGAACTCTTCATAGTCCCTGGCCGCATAGGTGTGCTCCTTCAAATGTTCCTTCGCCCGCGCCAGCATATCCTTCTGGATGCAGTCCAGAATCTCTTTCGCCTTGTCTGCCAGCTCATCCAATGATACCACAATCTTTTCACGGGTATCGCGGCGGACGATCACCGCCTGGTTCTGTTCCATATCCTTCGGACCAATCTCCACACGGATAGGAATCCCTCTCATTTCCTGTTCGCTGAATTTCCAGCCCGGACTCTTGTCGGAATCATCCAGCTTTACACGGATACCGGCCGCTTTCAGTACATCGCGAAGAGAAGCAGCTTTTTCCATCACGCCCTCTTTTCTCTGAGAGATCGGAATCACCATTGCCTGCACCGGCGCAATCCTCGGAGGAAGCTTCAGTCCGCTGTCATCTCCATGCACCATGATGAGCGCGCCGATGATGCGGGTAGACATGCCCCACGATGTCTGATGCACGTACTGGAGCTGGTTCTGGCTGTCAGAATACTGAATATCAAAAGCCTTTGCAAATCCGTCGCCAAAATTATGGCTGGTCCCGGACTGAAGCGCCTTGCCGTCGTGCATAAGCGCTTCAATGGTATAGGTGGAATGAGCGCCGGCAAATTTCTCTTTATCTGTCTTGCGTCCTTTTATTACCGGTATCGCCAATTCTTCTTCACAAAAATCCGCATAAACATTCAACATCTGAATGGTCCGGGCTTCCGCTTCTTCCTCTGTAGCGTGGGCCGTATGGCCTTCCTGCCATAAAAATTCAGCGGAACGCAGAAACGGACGCGTCGTCTTTTCCCAGCGGACTACAGAGCACCACTGGTTATAAAGCTTCGGAAGATCTCTGTG
The DNA here is from genome assembly GCF_021044755.1 of Lientehia hominis. GTDB lineage: Bacteria > Bacillota > Clostridia > Lachnospirales > Lachnospiraceae > Lientehia > Lientehia hominis. The sequence continues at coordinate 118,611 of NZ_JAJNOR010000007.1, read as the reverse complement.
GGACTGGATGATCCTGGAATAAAAATCGCAGAACAGAGTCTCAGAGGTCGGACGCACGCAAAGCCTCTCCGGCAGAGTCTCAAGGCCTCCCTGGGTCACCCAGGCAACTTCCGGCGCAAAGCCTTCCACATGGTCCTTTTCCTTCTGCAGCAGACTCTCCGGGATAAACATGGGCATATAGACATTCTCCACGCCGGTCTCTTTAAAGCGCCTGTCCAGCTCTTTCTGTATATTTTCCCAGATGGCATAACCGTTGGGCCGGATGATCATACATCCCCTGACATTGGAGTATTCTACCAATTCTGCTTTTTTCACCACATCCGTATACCACTGAGCAAAATCTTCACTCATGGAAGTAATGGATTCCACTAATTTCTTTTCCTTTGCCATATCTCATTCTCCTTAAAATAATTAATTATGGGGCGTGATTTTTAATGAATATAAAAAGCCCCTTATTCCACATGGAACAAGGGGCCGAAGTTCGGCGGTACCACCCTCATTAGCCGGAGACCGGCTATCTCTCTTCCCCATATCGCCGGGACCGCGCCATATTTTCATATGGGGCTCCAAGGCAGGTTCAACAGCTCTGCCAGAAGGACCTTCCAGCTCCGGCCCTCTCTCTGGACTGACAGTCCGCCATTTACTAACCCTCTTCAACGCCATGTTTCTCATATTCCGCAAATATAAAGTTATTCTAGGATACTTGAAAGTATTTGTCAAGCCGATGTTTCTTTTTCAAATTTAAGAAGTACTCCATCCAGCTCCATACTCAGTTTTCCGGCGCCGTCTATGGTCACAGGCTGCGTATCCGTTCCCATGGTCAGGATATAGCGGCCGTTCTCCTGACCGTCCGCGGACCATGTCCCTTCTCCTGTTTTCCCCAGAATGTCCAGATAAAATTCGCCTGTGTCATAAATTTCCAGACGCATCTGTGTGTTCATCATCCCTCCGTACATCAGGAAATCGCCGGCCGGCATCTCATATGTTCCTGTGGTCACTGTGGTCACGTTCCAGTTGCCCACCGCGGAAGAGACTGAATTGTCCTGCTGGCTCTTTGCCAGCTGCGCCTGAATATACTCTTCTCGCTTTTCCCGGAGAACCTGTTCGATCTCCGGATAATCCCCGTCCAAAGTATGAAGGGCGCCGTCCAGGACGACGACAGCCGCGTCATAATTCTCATCACTTCCCAAAGCGGCCTGCGCTTTGCCCAGAATATCCTCCTGGTATTTCTGCCGGTAGTTTTCCAGCGCCCGGGACAGCTTTTCATTTCCAGGATTTTCCTTTAACGTATTCCGGAGCAGATCCAGCGCACTGTAATAATTTCCCTTTGACGCATAGCTGTCCGCCTGATCGAGAACTGACTGAATGGCATACTTTTCCTGTCCGTCCTCCAGCTCTTCCAGCTTCTCCTGCAGGTCCCGGTCACCCGAAAGTATTTTTAAAGCTTCCTTCACCTGGGCAATAGCAGTATCATAGTCATTCAGCTCCGCCTGAGCCTGCGACTCATTGAGAACTTTATCTTTATACTTGGACTTGGCCGTTTCCAGACGAGCGCTGGCTTCCTCATACTTCCCATCCGCCTTTATCACTTCCGAAAACTTCTGAATGGCCCCGGCGTAATCTTCATCCTCCATACACGCTTCCGCTTCTTTAAAGGCCGTCCTTGAATCATTCAGCTCCCTGATGCTCTCCAGCGCCGTTTCCACACTTTCATCATCCCAGAATCCTGATATGGCTTTGAGATACCGCCTCGCCGTTTGATAATCCGTGGTTTCTGATATAAATTCAGACTGAATCTCCTGGACTGCGTCCCCTAAAATGCCGGCGGCCTGCTGCTCCCGTCTGTCTTTTCCTGCAAAATTCTTTTCATACAGGGCTTCCGCCCGGGTCCAGTCTCTGTCTCTCACGCTGGCCTTCAGTTTACTCACAGGACCGGAAACCATAAAAAACAAAACCGCTGCTCCGATCAGCAGAGCTGCCGCCACAGCCGCCAGAATGATGATCCATAGTCTGGATTTCTTTTTCTCCGGCTGCTTTTTATGAACGCCCGGCATTGATCCATAGGCCGGAGGTTCCTCGCTGCGCCCGCCGAGATGATCATATGTATTACCCGGCTGTGGACCGGCCCCTGCCTGGCCATATGCCCCTCCGGTACGCGGCCCTTCACGATGGGGATTCTCCGGATGAGACTGAGCTCCAGCCGGTATTTCGAAAATCAGCTCATCCTCCATATTTTTCATGATCTCTTTTTCCAAATTGGGAATCGAGTCTTCCGGCTCCTGATACACCGGATTCCCGCAATTCTCACAAAATTTATCATTTTCATTTAACTTCTGTCCGCAGTTACTGCAAAACATATAGTCTCCTTTCCGCACCTTCGCGCCGCAAAATTGGAAACGATTCACAATTATTATACCTTAGCCGCCTTCAGACTGTCAAACGAATTACAGGCCCGTTTGTTTTCGTACGCTGTCATGCCCGTATACCCTTTCCTCCGTACATCTCCGTTAGCTCTTTTATGACCATGAAGCCAAAGGGTCCCAATATGAACCCGGCCACTCCAAACAGCATAAGTCCAATATACATGCTCATCAGCATCTCCAGCGGAGGAATCCCCATATGGCCTCCCATCATCTTGGCCTCCATCACTTCTCTCAGAAAATAACAGATGGCGTAGATTGCCGTCAGTCCGATGGCATAAGCCCAATTGCCGAGGAGGACAGAAAAGACCGCCCACGGAATCAGGACCGTACCGGTACCAAATACCGGCAGCGCATCCAAAAGCCCGATCAGGACTCCAAGCAGCACTGCGTAATTATTTCCCAGCAGATAAAGCCCCGTGCCGCATACCAGACAAGTGAGGCCCATGATCAGAATCTGAGTGCGGAAAAACGCCTTGCCCACCCGGCTTAAGCATCCGGTGACGGTCGTGATCTCCTGCCGGAAAACAGATATGTTCCGATACCTGCGGATTCTTCCCATGGAGGATACCATGAGCACACTTCCAATGGACACGATCGCCAGGAACGCCCCGCCTTTTATCACCCATTTCAAAACTGCCATGGAATTATCCATTACAAACACGCCGGCCATATCGCCCATACGGCTCATGATGTTCTCACACTGAGTATATATAAACTCCAGAGAGGTCCCTTTCGCAAACCCCAGAGAATCGTCGCAGCGGCAGCACAGATCGTCCAGCCACCCGCAGAGATATCTGGTATAGACAGGAAGCCTCCTGATCGCCATAAAAAGCTGCTCCAGAAAAAGACGTCCCAGAAAATACACAGCCGTCAGAAGCAGCGCTGAAAATGCGGTCACCAGAAGAGATGCCCATATCCCCTCCTTCAAACGCAGTTTTTTATGGAGCCATCTGGAGCCCGGCCGCACCAGAAGCGCGACCCAGTAGGCCGTTAAAAAAGGAATCACAAGAGGCAGTAGATATTTGAAAGAAATATATACTGCCGCGGTGATTCCTGTTACCAACAGGGCCTTTTTCTGTTTTTCACTTAATTTTCGCCCTTTGCCGTCCTGTCCCATCCAAATTTCCGCCCTTTTAGATGCCCGAGGGCATTTATTATACTGGGCTTAGTATAGGCAGAAGCACGGGATTTATACGCTGTATTACATTTTAAACCGGTAGCCCACACCCCATATGGTCTCGATATACTGAGGCTTGGCCGTATTAAACTCAATCTTTTCACGAATCTTCTTGATATGCACCGTCACGGTCGCGATATCTCCCACGGATTCCATATCCCAGATTTCCCGGAACAGCTCCTCCTTGGTGAATACATGGTTCGGGTTCTGCGCGAGGAAAGTGAGCAGGTCAAATTCCTTCGTGGTAAAATTCTTTTCTTCTCCGTTTATATATACTCGTCTCGCGGTCTTGTCTATCTTCAGGCCGCGGATTTCCACAATCTCATTTTCAGGCATCCCGCTCCCGATAAGCCTTTCATATCTGGCCAGATGCGCCTTCACCCTGGCCACCATCTCACTGGGGCTGAATGGCTTCGTAATATAGTCGTCTGCGCCAAGGCCAAGCCCCCGGATCTTATCGATATCATCCTTTTTGGCCGAAACCATAAGTATAGGAGTATTCTTCACCGCCCTCACCTGTTTGCAGATCTCGAATCCATCCGTACCGGGAAGCATTAGATCCAGGATCAGCAGATCAAAATCCTCCTTCAGGGCGCGGTCAAGCCCCTGGCTGCCGTCTGTCTCTATGTCCACGTCAAAACCACTGAGCTCCAGATAATCTTTTTCCAGCTCCGCGATGCTTTCTTCATCTTCTACGATCAAAATCCTACTCATGTACTACCTCCTGGTATTTTCTCAGCACAATGTGCATCACAGTTCCTATGGACTCCTTGCTGGTGGCCCAGATACGCCCGCCATGATCCTCTATGATCTTCCTCACGATGGACAGGCCGATGCCGCTTCCGCCCTTGGAAGAGTTCCTGGAAGAATCCGTCCGGTAAAACCGGTCAAAAATATTGGGCAGGTCCCTGGCTGCGATGCCCTTGCCGTTATCCTCAATCTCTATTTGTATAAAATCTCCGTCATCTTTAAGACGGATATTGATGATACCTTTCTTTTTATCCAAATATTTAACGGAATTGCTGACAATATTGTTGATGACACGTTTTAACTGCTCCGCGTCGGCAATGATCATCACCGGCCCTTCCGTATAGTCAAAGAACCCCAGATCGATATTCCTGGACTCCAGCTCCAGTCCTATCTCTTCCACACAGTCCTCAAAATAGGCGTTTACATCAATCTTGGAAAAGGTGTACGGAATCTTATTGGTGTCGATCTTGGAATAAAACGTGAGCTCATCAATCAGCTTATCCATATCGTTTGCCTTGTTATATATGGTGCGGATATATTTATCCAGCTTCTCCGGGGAGGATGCCACCCCGTCCATAATACCCTCCACATATCCCTTGATCGCTGTAATAGGGGTCTTAAGATCATGGGAGATATTGCTTATTAGCTCTTTATTTTCCTTATCGTACTCCAGCTTCTCCTCTGCGTTGTCTTTAAGCCTTTGGCGCATTTCCTCAAAGTCCAGGCAGAGCTGCCCGATCTCATCCTTCTCCTTGATCTTCAGCTCGTAATCCAGATTGCCTTCTTTGATCTCCTTCGTGGCTTTTTTAAGCTCCCCGAGAGGCCGGAGAATCGCCCGGTAGACCCACATGGTAAGAAGCGCCGATATCATGATCAGCAGAATCAGCACCGCCAGCGTCATATCCCGGAACATACTCTTAATCTGAGGAATCAGTTCACCAACGGAGGTCACGATGAACACGCTTCCGCGGGTCCCGTCCGAAAAGGTCAGGTCCTGCTGCTTGATCAGTCTTTTGCTGTCACTGCTGAACACACTTCCAGACTTGTTGTCGTTCCTCTCATCGCTGCTCCTGTAATCGGGCAGTTCTGTTTTTAGTTCTGCCTCGTCTCCGTCTGTGTTCCCGCTGAAAATGATTTCCTCACCCTTTCGGATGACCAGAAAGGAATATTTGCCGGCAAGCCTCTGGTTCAGCTCCTGCTGGTACCCGGCATCTTCAAACTGGTCCGGATCTTTGTTGGCGATCTCATAGATATCATGCTGTACATTCATGGTCAGAGAATTAAACACCTGAACAGAAGCTCCGGAATACATGTCTCCGACTCCGGTGATATCGTAATCCGATTTCAAGGTGCGCGCCTGAAAGCTTCCCAACGCAAAAATACAAATATATACCATCGCAATGGGTACGAGAACGATAGTAAAAAAGGTGATCATCAATTTTGTTCTCAGCTTCACGTATCCTGCATCTCCCTTTTATCCAAATGGCAGTCAGGAATACCCTCTCCGCCTATGGTACATCATAACACATTCTGCCGCCCGGCGCTCATAAACTAATATAAACATTCTTAATTTTTCATAAAACTGCCTGTTTATGCGGTGTTCAGCTCCAAAGCCGTTCCGGATAAAGTCCCTTTTCCTTTAAATCCCGGACCGCTCTGACCACCGCTTCCTTGTCTTCCTTATAGGTGACTCCAAACCACCTGTCATGAGAATGGAGTACCTGGACGCAGGCTCTCTCTTCCTCGATTAGGGCTCCTACTACCGTAGGGATAAAGAATTCGCCCTTCATGGGGTTCTCCCGTAATGTCCGATTCAGGAATGCAGGAAAACGGAGCTCCATCTCTTTCAAAATACTTTTGCTGAACCCCCACAGATTCATGGATACCAGAGTCCCCTCTGGAATCTTCACCGTTTCTCCATTATCCTCCGCAAAAACAATATCAGCACCTCTCCGTTCAATGCGCGTCCTCTCCGTTATAGCCGTGAGCATGCCGTCTCCGTCCGTCTCACAGACGCCTCTTGCCACACTGCCATGATCTGTAAGCGTATTTTCCACCTGGTATCCCACCATGGCAAAGCGGTATCTGGAATCATCCTCATAAGTCACCAGATAATCAAAGATCACCTGGAACGCTTCTCTCCCATAGTAGTCATCCGCATTGATCACAGCAAAAGGACCGTCCACTTCATTTCTGCAGCTCAAGATCGCATGGCCGGTCCCCCAGGGCTTCACCCGGCCGGCCGGCACTTCAAATCCCGCGGGAATGTCATGCAGGTCCTGATAGACATAAGCGGTCTCCATCTGGCTTCCGATCCTGTTCCCCACTGCCGCCCGGAAATCCGCCTCGTTTTCCTTTTTTATAATAAATACCACTTTTTCAAATCCGGCCTGTTTCGCATCATATATAGAAAAATCCATGATGATATTTCCATACTCATCCACCGGATCGATCTGCTTCAGTCCGCCGTAACGGCTGCCCATGCCCGCGGCCATAATTACAAGTACTGGTTTCTTCATTGTCATATTTTCCCTCTTTCGCATCGGCAGTACGCCGTTTTTACTGCAGCTCCAGCTCTTTCATGAACCGGGGGCCGATCTGGATATATTTATTATCTCCGAGACAAATGAGCTTCTCAATACTGCCGTCCAAAGTCCCGTGATATTTCAGGATTCCTGACATATTATAGATTGAGCACTCCGCTTCCCGGTATAAGAGCACATGGTTTCCTGAGATTTCCGCGGTTTCATATTCCATGTCAACATCCTTCCGGAATACCAGCCTGCCCGAGCTCCCATAGACCATCAGTTCTTTATCTCCATTCTCATTTTTAACGATCATGCCGGCATACTTGTCCGAATAAAAGATACTGGAGATCTCTCCTTCCACATCAACCTGCTGCAAAAGCTCCGGCTTTACCGTGTTTTCAAGAGAATAAAAGCACAGACGGTCCTGAGCAAACGCGCAGGCATACCGGTCGTCCAGAAACTGCACCTTTGCCACCATATTCGAGCCGTATTCCTTAAAGCCCCCTACCAGCCGGTCCTTTACATTCTGGCCTTCCTCGTCAAAATTGTAAAATACCACCTGATTCTGCATGATTCCCTGATCCAGGTAAACGTAAGAAACCATCAAAAGCATCCCGTTAGGCGAAATACTCAGATCGATGGGATATCCGTTTCCTGCCAGCGTCGTCTGCACTTCTATTTTCAGCTTCGTGCCCGATTTATCATAAAATGCGATAAAATTACTTTTGCTGTCTTCCAGGATTGCCACGGTCACGCCAGTGGAAGAAACCGCCACCTTGGAAATGGGCAGCGTAGTCGTCACCACTCCCTGGCACCCGCTTTTATCACAGATGTATATGGAATATCCGTTCTTGTCCGCAATCGCCACATAGTCCCCGCTGGTTCGGGCGAACGGAGATTTCATTTCAAATGCCTGGTTCCACAGTTCTTCTCCGCGCCGGTCGATATAAGAGGCTCCGTCCCGAGTATACTTCACCACATTTTCTCCATACGCCTCATAACCGGAAAAGCTTCCCTCACTCAGCTCCTTTTCCCACTTGGCGCTGAATTTCTGGTATTGGTGATGCGTCTGGTAATAGTGATACCCAAAAAGTCCGGCTGCGATCACGACAATCAATAAAACCGTGATCACTACCCGGAATTGCCTATGTTTTTTTATATCTTCCCGGAGATCCTCGTCCTGTTCCAGGTTCTCACTGTCAATGATACCCTCGCGAAGCTGCCGTTTTCTTTTTTCTCTGTCTCTTTTGTTTTCCATTCCAAGCTTCCTTACCTGTTTTCTAGATTTTAATTATACAATAAACAATCCATAATAGCACTACTTAAAATCAGATTCCTGGTATTTTTCATTTTATATCCCTCTATTCTTTTTCGGGAAGCTTGAGCGTTTGTCCTTCGAATATAAAGTCTGCGTTATCCATGCCGTTGAGTGAACAGATTTCCGAAACGAGAGACGCATTGGTATTACCATAGATTTCCACACAGATCTTGTTCAGGGTATCCCCGCTCTGTACCACATATTCCCGGTAAACAGGCGCCTCCGCTGCTTGTCCTTCCGACTCGGCAGACGTTGTCTCTGCGGCCGTCGTTTCTTCGGCGGTCGTCTCCGCGCTTCCGGACTCAGCAGGAGTCTGGGAGGTCTGTGCATCTGTCCCGGCCGTGGAAGATCCCGGCACGGTCTCACTGCCGGACGCCGCTTCAGAAGGGTATACGTTGCCCGGCACCTCGCTCACCACTGCCTGTCCGCTCTCTTCCTTTCCCACCGAGGCCCCGGCAGCCGAAGTCGTCTCCTCCACAATACTGTCTTTTCCGGCAAATACGGCCAAAACATCTTTCACACCCTGCATTTTATCATACTTATACCAGGCTGCCATGCCAAATCCTGCGCCGCACAAAAGGGCCGCCACGCTGACCGTCCTTAAAAACCGGGAAACACCCGTCCCCGGCACCTGTTTTTTATTCTGACCGGCAGTTTCTTTTTCCTGGGAGCCGGCAGCCATTTTAACTGCTTGTCCCTCTTTTCCCTGCTTAGTCTCCATGATCGTGCGGAACTGTCTGGCCGCCTGGTCAGAGACTCCCCTGGACGCCGGTGTCAGCGAGAATTCCGTCTTTCTGGACGGTTCCAGGGAAATCATATATTCCTGCATCTGTTCGTTACGCTCATAATATATGTAGTAGCCCTTCAGTCGGTGCGCTCCGTGAAAATCAAACCGGTAGGCTGCTTCTTCCTCCCTGCTCCCGTCGTACAGGAAAAGCACCTGATTCTGACTTTTGAAGTTCTCATTATGACTCTTCTGCAGATTATAAAGATCCGTCAGACCACTGTCCCCGCTGCACAGAAACCAGCCGCAGATCTCCACATCTTTAAAGCAGGTCTCAGCCTGCTCATACACTCCGTTCCATGCCGAAGCCGTCATGACGATCCGGTCATCCTCTATTTCATAGTCCTTCACCAGCACGGCTCCCCGGACAAACAGGCAGGGGATGTCCTGCTCCTTTGCCTGCTGTCCCAAAAAGACGCCGATGCAGGTGTCGTTCCGCTTTTTCATCTTTTCAATAAAGGTCGCCACATAATCCTCCATATATAGGTGGAGGTCATGCTCTATATCACCAATTTGCCTGATATTTCTGGGTATTTCCATATTCCATGTCCCTTTCTGTATCCGTGGGCCCGGCGCATCCGATTCCTGCACAAATGCAGTCTGCCAGCTCCATTACTATAGAAAGGCGGGTGTTTTGCAAAAGCGGTTCAAAATTTCCGCCATATCCCACGATTCCCGTGATGAAAATGTCACCAACGGACATCAGGTTCTTACTCACCCCCAGCCCCGGCCGAATGGCGCCGCGCCCCAGCGTAATATATCCCACATGTTCATATTTTCCTACCGAGGCATCCACCGCCACAATGATGGAATCCTGATAATACTGCCGTATCATCTCCATGGTCTCACTCAAATTGATTGCGTGGATGGGCTGTGTCAACGTTCCAAATACCCGGTATTCTTCTCCCTTCGTCTTTTTCAGCTTGTAACCCACTAAAGGTCCAAGGCTGTCTCCTGTAGAGCGGTCGCTCCCTATACAAAGAAACAAAATATTTTCTTTTTTCGTATTTTTCTTTACTTCTGACACTAATTTTTGTAACTGTCCTCCAAATAAGTCCGGAGAAAACCACTTTCCGGCTTTATGGTAATAAATTTGTCTGTTCATAATATCACCGTTTCTTTTATCCCTTCAAAAGGGACTTTTAGTTTTGTCTGGATTATTGCCCAATTTCTGGAATATAAACCAGATATTTAACTAAATATAAATCGGCCGATATTATAACTGTATGGAGCCGCACCAGAATCCGAAGTTTTCTTCCCGGCGGCCTGTGGCCTTTTTAAAGTCCGGAAGCCCGAACATGGATGCCATGAACTTTTCCTGAGGCTTAAAGATTCCAGGTACGCCCAAAATGTATTGATATTCTGTCTGGAATTTTTCCCGTCTCACCCTTTTTCTTCTGGCCAGAATCAGATACCGGTACTGGTAATATCCGTGAAGTACAAAACTATTGTTGCCGTAAGGCCAGTTTTCCTTAGGCAGCCTCCCGATATCCTGAAGATGGATCTGAAGCACTTCCCAGCCCTCTTCTGCCAGGATCCGTTTTCTCGGAAGCACCTTTTTCAGGCAGTCCCACAGAGGCAGCTCCATAAAACCTTCCCTGTAATAAAAATCATCCGGCATCCGTCCGCTGAACGTATCGCTCTGTTCCTCATCCTGATCCGGCGCCTTGGACTCGTTTTCCGTCTGATTGAACGCTTCTTTTCCGTCCTCTCGTTCCAATACAGGCGAGCCGCCGGTATACGTCTCCAAAATCTCGGATACCTCCGCGGAAACAGCCGCTTCCGTCTCGGCTTCCGCCACCGCGGTCATTTCCACCTCATTTTCCGGCTCTGATTCCGCAGAATCTGCCGTCTTCGGTCTCGCTTCATCCAGCTCCGTTTCTTCCAGCTCCGTTTCTTCCAGCTCTGGTTCTTTCGGTTCCGGCTCTTCCAATTTCGGCTCTTCTGGCTTCAGATTTTCCAGCTCCGCTTCAGCCTGTTCTTTTTCTTCCGGAGATTCCGTGTCCATGCCAAAAAGAAGGTCTGTCTCTTCCTCCTCCAGCCTATGGCCATCCGTCTGATCGTCCTGCAGCCTTCCCGCGGCTTCCGCAGCTTTCAGCAGCAGTCCTTGTCCGCCTCTCCAGTTTTCTCCCGCCACAGGTGCTTCCCGCAGGCTGGATATATGTATAATGGCGTCGTCCCAGGTGGTCAGATAGGATTTCCTTGCGCTGGCCTGGCTCCTCAGATACAAGCCTCTGACAAAATCAAGTCCGAAGCCGCTTCCGCTCAGGTCGTCTTCCTGCTTCCCGAATACAGCTTCTCCGACTCCATTTCTCACCGGGATCCGTCCCAATGGCACCAACAGCAAGCTATCGGACAGATTCCCATAACCATACAGATTCAATTCCCGGCCGCTGCATTCATAAGCTCCTTTAATACTGACGCTGATCCTGCATTGTCCGCCCCTTGCCTCAATTTTGGCAAAGCCCACATTCTTTGTCTTCATATCGCCTTCATAGGCATATATATATGAGATAAAACGTCTATATTCTGCCACACTACCACTCCTTCCTCTCTATTTTATGCGGGGAATCCGGGAGATATGACCATTTTAAGAAAAAAACTTGAAAGAATCCTGCCCAATGAAAAACCGTACCGGTTTCTCCCCGGTACGGCTCTTCATATTCCTGTTTATTCAGTTTCTCCCCCGCCAAGCTCCGATAAAAGATTGCTGAGTCCGGCAAACTGCTCCAGCGTGAGCGTCTCTCCCCGCACTGTGGAGGAAAGCCCCATCGCCCTTATGACCTCCGCGATCTCTTCCTTCGAAAAGGAAAGTTCCGATGAATTGCTCCATCCATTCTGAAGAGTTTTTCTCCTCTGGTTAAAAGAAGCGCGGATCAGACGGAACAGTAGCTTCTCATCCTTTACCTGCACAGCCGGCTCCCGGTGGCGTGTCAGGCGGATGACCGCGGACCCCACCTTTGGTCTGGGCATAAAGCAGTTCGGCGGTACGTTGGCCACAATGTACGGCTCCGCATAATACTGGACCGCCAAGGACAGCGCGCCGTAATCCTTGCTCCCCGGCCCTGTCTGCATCCGGTCGGCAACCTCTTTCTGCACCATGATCGTGATATTATCGACCGGCACATGGCTTTCGAACAGCCCCATGATGATCGGCGTCGTGATATAATAGGGCAGGTTGGCCACTACCTTGATGGGCCGTCCCCCGTTTTTTTCCTCCGCCAGCTTTGCCACATCTACCTTCAGGATATCCTCATTGATGACCGCTACATTTTCATAGCCGGCCAGTGTCTCCTCCAGAATCGGTATCAGGTTCCGGTCTATCTCCACCGCGCAGACAGCTCTGGCTGCCTCCGCCAGGTACTGAGTCATGGTGCCGATTCCCGGCCCGATCTCCAGCACAAAATCCTCTTTCGTGACTCCCGAGGCCCGGATGATCTTATCCAGCACATGGGTATCTATAAGAAAATTTTGTCCAAACCTTTTCTGAAATGCAAACTCGTATTTCTGGATGATTTCTATGGTATTCTTGGGATTCCCCAGATTCGCCATGGGATTTTTTCCTTTCTCATTCAGTGTCCAGGCGGTAGAACCGGCAGGCGTTCTCATAGGTGACTCTTTCCACGGTCTCTTCTGAAATCCCCTTAAGCTCCGCGACTGCTTTTACCACGTAGTGAAGATTTAGCGAATTGTTCCGCTTCCCCCGGTTCGGCACCGGCGAAAGATACGGGCAGTCTGTCTCCAAAAGCATCTTGTCCAGAGGCATATGCTTCACCACCTCTTTCAGCTTTTTTCCGTTGGAAAAGGTGATAACGCCGCCGATTCCCAGATAATAACCCCATTCCAGAAATTTTTCGGCCATTTCCGGTCCGTAGGAAAAGCAGTGAATCACCCCCTGCATCTGTGCCGCTCCCGACGCCTTCATGATATCATAGGTATCCTGAGCCGCTTCCCTACTGTGGATAACTACCGGCATCTTCATTTCTCCGGCAAGAAGAAGCTGGCGTTCAAACCATTTTTTCTGTACTGGCCGTCCTGGCTCATCCCAATGGTAATCCAGTCCGATTTCTCCCAGCGCCACCACCTTCGGCATCTGAAGCGCTTTTTCAATATAAGAAAAATTGTCCTCTGTCAGCTCGCCGGTATCGCTGGGATGGACTCCGGCCGCGGCGAAAAGAAATGGATACCGCTCCGCAAGCGCTATGGCGTTCTTCGTCGTCTCCAGGCTCGCCCCTATATTGACCACCCGGCCGATTCCCCCTGCTCTCAGAGAAGAAAGTATCTCATCCCGGTCTTCGTCAAAAGCCTCATCATCGTAATGAGCATGGCTGTCAAAAATCATGGTTTACTCCATTTCCCCGGCTTCCCTTGTCACACCCGGATAATATCTCCTTTTAAGCCCGGATAAAAATCTTCTCCGCTGTCCGGATGGGTCAGGACCCATTTATTTTTCATGCAGAGCAGCTTATCCTCTTCTGTCTGCATCTGGTTCTTCTTTTCACTGGACACGTTAGTTCCTTCCGGCAGCACAATGATGCACTGGAATACGCCGGCGCCGGCGCTGCAGGGCGCATAATGAAGCGTGCTGCTGTAAAGAAGGACGGCGGTTCCAGCAGGCACCAAAAATGCCTCTGCATTGGACAGGTCAAACGTTGTCATGGTGTCCATATCTCCGCGGCTTCCCACGACCACGATCATATCCGTCACCGCAATATCCAGTTCTTCACCTCTGTGATATTCCATCGTATCCGCTTTATGATTCTTTCCGTTGCAGTAACCAATCTGAATCGGCATTTCTCCATAAATCTGACGGCTGATGGCCTCACAGATCTCCATTTCCTCGGCCTCTTTCACAGAAGGCTCATAAATCACCTCATCAGGAGCCGGCGTTGTTTTCGCCCAGTCCACCAATCCGGAGAAATCCATTCCTTCCACTATCGCGCCATACTTTTTAAATTCCTTGTCTGTTACTTTTTTAACTTCCATAAATACCCTCTCCTTTTTCTCATTTTTTATCCCGGAAGGAGTTTTGCCGCCTTCCTGAAACGCCTGCGCGTTTTCCCCCAATTTTTTCCCGCTGCCGGGACGAAAAACACCGGGCACCCTTCTTCCCAGCGATGCCCGGCATTCTTATACCTTGACGCACGAAGCGCGCCCACCCGAAGGGGTTTATTTAAGGGTGAACCTGTGCTCTTAACAGATCTCTGCTCCGGAGGGCATATCCTTCTCCGGCGTCATCAGCGCCAGATTGCCTTCCGCATCCTCCGCACAGAGCAGCATCCCTTCCGAAAGGATGCCCGCCAGTTTCGCTGGCTTCAGGTTAGTCACCACCATGACCTTTTTGCCCACCATCTCTTCCGGGGTATAAAAACCCTTTATGCCGGATACGATCTGACGCACCTGGCTGCCAACCTTTACCTGGGAACAAAGGAGCTTCTTAGACTTTTTCACTGCTTCGCAGGCAATGATCTCTCCCACCTGGAACTGAAGCTTTCCAAAATCGTCAATGGTCACCTCCGGCTTTGCTTCCATATCTATACCGGTTTCTTCTTCCTTGCCGGCTGTTTTCCCAAACCTCTCAGCCACATCTGCCAGCACCTCATTCACATCCAGACGGGCAAAGAGTATCTCCGGCTTCTCCGCCACCTTATTTCCGGAAGGATACTGACCGAATTTCTTCATATCCTCCAAGCTGCGTTTGCTTCCGTTCACCTGCGCCAGTATCTTCTTTGAGGTGGAAGGCATGAAGGATTCTAAAAGGCTTGCCCCGATGCAGATGCTCTCCACCAGATTGTAGAGCACGGTCTCCAGCCTGAGCTTTTTGGACTCATCCTTAGCCAAAGCCCAAGGCATGGTCTCATCTATATATTTATTGCAGCGTTTGAACATGGAAAAAATCTCACTGATCGCATCCGCCACCCGCAGCTCGTTCATCTTCGCTTCTACTTTTTCTGCCGTTTCAAGAACTGCCGCTTTTAATTCCCCATCCACCGGCTCAGAGGTCCCGGAATCCTTTACCACTCCGCCGAAATATTTGTTGGACATGGAAATCGTCCTGTTCACCAAATTGCCCAGCGTATTGGCCAGGTCAGAATTCAGCCGCTCGACCATCAGCTCCCAGGAAATCACGCCGTCATTGTCAAAGGGCATCTCATGAAGTACGAAATACCGTACCGCATCCACCCCGAAATAATCCGCCAGATCATCGGCATAGAGAACGTTGCCTTTGGACTTGCTCATTTTTCCGTCGCCCTGAAGCAGCCAGGGATGACCAAATATCTGCTTGGGAAGGGGCAGGTCCAAAGCCATCAGGAATATGGGCCAGTAGATGGTATGGAACCGGATGATATCCTTGCCGATAAGGTGCAGATCCGCGGGCCAGCATTTGTCAAACTGTCCGCTGCTTTTTCCGTCACACTCATAGCCGATTCCTGTGATATAGTTGGTCAGCGCATCAAGCCATACGTAGATCACATGCTTTGGGTCAAAGTCGACCGGGATGCCCCATTTAAAGGAGGTCCTGGAAACGCACAGATCCTGGAGACCCGGAAGCAGGAAGTTGTTCATCATCTCATTTTTTCTGGAAACCGGCTGGATGAACTCTGGATGTTCGTTGATATATTCGATCAGCCTGGGAGCATACTTACTCATTTTGAAAAAGTATGCCTCTTCCTTAGCTGGCTGCACCTCTCTTCCGCAGTCAGGGCACTTCCCGTCCACCAGCTGAGATTCCGTAAAGAAGGATTCACAGGGAGTGCAGTATAATCCCTCATAATATCCTTTATAAATATCGCCCTGCTCATATAATTTCCTGAATATTTTCTGTACCTGCGCCTCATGGTCCGCGTCTGTGGTACGGATAAATTTATCATAGGAGGTATCCATCAGATCCCAGATCCTCTTTATCTCGCCCGCCACATTGTCCACAAATTCCTTCGGAGTGATGCCGGCTTCCTGAGCTTTCAGCTCAATCTTCTGCCCGTGCTCGTCCGTCCCGGTCTGGAAGAACACATCATATCCCTGTTCCCTTTTATACCGGGCGATGCTGTCCGCCAGGACGATCTCATAGGTATTGCCGATGTGCGGCTTGCCCGAGGTATAGGCAATGGCCGTAGTCATATAATAAGGTGTTTTTGCCATCTTTGTCCCTCCATCAAAATAAAACTGTTCTGAAATTCGATTATAGTATATTTAAATCCCAAAGTAAAGGGAATAATTGGACATTTGGCTGTACAGCCTATATACTGGAAAGTACAATACTAATTTGGACACCAGATGAATATCTTAAAGAAGATACCACATCCGTGGGGAGGTAATATATGAAGAAACGGCTTACCCGCCTGCTCGCCCTTTTGCTGGCCGTCGTCCTGATGCTGAGCGGCTGTGCGTCAGGAGCAGAAAAAAACACCACTCAAAGCAGTTATGAAAACACATCTGAAAACAGCGACCCTTCCGGTTCCCAAACATATGACGAGCCGGAGCATAAAAAATTCCTGGATTTCACTAAACGGCAGTTCCTGGATTCTGTCGTTTCCGACACGGTAAATCTTCACTATACTCTGGCTGATCCGAAAGCTTATGGGATCACGGAATATGAAGTCTCTCTCGGCTCTCTGAATAAAGAATCCATTGAAGAAAGTTATCAGGACATGAAAGCTGTCCTGTCAGAGCTTACATCCTTCAACTACGCGGCGCTTCCGGCGGAAGACCAGCTCACCTACGATGTGCTGAAGGATTACCTGGAGACCTCTTTAGAGGGTAAGAATTATCCTTATTATGAAGATTATCTGACTCCCATAATGGGTCTGCACGGCAATCTTCCCACCGTCATGGCAGAATATACCTTCCGCACAGAGCGGGATATTGAGGATTACCTGAAGCTTCTGGAACTCATCCCTTCTTATCTGGACGAGGTCATCTCCTACGAAAAGACAAGGGCTAAAAAAGGAATGGTCATGCCTCCTTCCTCCATAGACGAGGTCATAAGTGCATGCCAGGATTTTATCGGCAGCACAGAGGACAATGTGATGATATCCACTTTCAATGACCGCATTGATTCATTTGAAGGTCTGACAGATTCACAGAAAGCGAAGTATAAAGAACAAAACGCGGCCACAGTCAGCTCCCAGATCTTTCCCGCCTATGAAAAGATCATCCTCTGTCTGAAAGAAATTAAAGGCACCGGAAACAATTTGCAGGGAATCTGCTACTATCCGGAAGGTAAAAAGTATTACAGCTATCTTCTAAAAAGTCTTGTAGGCTCAGGCCATACGCCGGAAGAGCTTGTGTCCCTTATAGAAGAACGTCTGGATACTCAGATGACCACCATGTTTCTCCTCCTGTCAAAGTCTCCTGAGCTGTCGGAGAGCTTCGGTAATTATACAGAGGAAAACAGGACGCCGGAAGAAATCCTGGATACTCTGAAAGGGAAGATTTCCGAAGATTATCCCGCCCTGCCGGCCGATGTACAATATCAGATCAAATATGTCCACGAATCCATGGAAGCGAGTTCGAGTCCGGCATTTTATATGATACCGCCCATCGATGACCTGAAGGAAAACACCATCTATATCAATAAGAGCAGCACAAACGGCGGCTCCCTTTTTTCAACCCTTGCCCATGAAGGATATCCCGGCCACCTGTATCAGACAGTATACGCTTCCACTGTATTGACCGATCCGCTCAGGCACATTCTGAATTATCAGGGATATTCCGAAGGATGGGGCCTGTATGTGGAGCATGAATCCTATGCGCTGAACGATGCGTTGACTTCCGAATCCGAAGACCTGGCAGCCTTGTATTCTCTTAACTCTTCCGTTTCTCTGGGCGTTCACGCGATGTTGGATCTGAAGATCAACTATGAAGGCTGGAATCAGGAGCAGGCCGGAGAATATATCCAGACCTATTTTGGGAAACAAGATTCCAGTACCTTGGAAACTATCTATAACACCATTGTGAGCGAGCCCGCTTATTATCTGAAATATTATGTGGGATATCTGGAGATTCTTCTCCTGAGAGAAAAAGCAGAGGCTCGTCTGGAAAGTCAGTTCAGCCTCAGGGAATTCCACAAATTCCTGCTGGATATCGGCCCCTGCTCCTTCACTACCATAGACGACTATATGGAAAAGTGGATGGAGAGTCAGCTGGCATCCTGAACCTGGCACAAAATCCCCGCGGATTCTGCCTCCTGCAGAACCCGCGGGGATCATTTATTTCCTTTCATCTGATCCAAAGCTCCGGTCCATGCTTCTTCAGCCATTTTACGGCTGTTTTATAATCCGGAAAAATCCTGGAGACCTCATGATAGAACCGGCTTGAATGATTCATTTCCTTTCTGTGGGCCAATTCATGGACAATGACATACTCCCGTATGAACTCCGGCGCCAGCATAAGCCTCCAGTTAAAATTCAGATTTCCTGCCAAACTACAGCTTCCCCACCGTGTCTTCTGCTCCCGGATGGTGATCCTCCCATAAGTGACCTGCATGATCTCCGCATATTCCTCTGTCTTTCTGCGGAAATAAAGTTCCGCTTTCTCCCTGATGGTTTGTTTTTCACCGTCCGTGAATTTATTGATTTTCTGATCGGACAGCTTTCTGTATTGTTCCGTCTCTTCTAGTTTACTGAGAACCCATGCAGATTTTTTCTTCAGGAAATTTTCCAGGATATCTTCCGGGCAGCCTTCCGGCGCCCGAAGTATCACGCTTCCATCCGCAGTAACTTGAAGTGAAACTGTTTTTCTTTTACTATATACCACTTTACAGGGAAAGGGCGCCTTCATGAAAGTTCCTCCGTCTATGACTGTTCCTCTGTGCTCTTGCTGCTCTGCCGTTTTTCGTTTCCGCGGCCTCCCATGCCTCCCATAACTCCGGCGCTTGCATAAGCCCCACTGTCATCCACTGTGGTAACAGAGCCGTTTAATGTAATATCACATAGCTTTGTATCTCCGCTGTACAAAGTAAACGTCTCCCCCTCGGTGATGGATTCTGTGCTGAACTGGATGCTTGCATAATCCTTATCCGGTTCAAACTCCGCCAGAATATCACCGGCACTGTTTGTCAGAGCCGCCCGTGTTCCCGCGGCCTGGGTCTCCGAGTATATTACCACAATCGTATTCTGAGAGGATTCCGCCCCCGGAGTCTGGAGCATGCCGGTGCTGCCGGCTAAGACCAGCCTGCCTCCGCTTATCAGGAAGCTGGAATCATAATCCAGGGCGCCGTCTCCGTTGCTGACCGGACCGCTGACATATACTTCTCCGCCGCTCATCTCTATGGACCCGTTGGAATCCAGACCGTCTCCGCCGGCATTTACTTTCAACACTCCTCCTGTGACAGATATCAGATAACTGCTTTCATTCTCAAAACTGTCCCGGCCAAAGTTCCCGGCGGATGTACCGGAGGAATCATTGCCTCCGGCGGCGTTGACGCCGTCATCGCTGGCAGTCAGTTCAATATCGCCTCCGCTTACTATGACGTTAGCTCCTTCCAGGCCCTCGTAGCACTCTGTGATCATAATACCGCCTCCGCTGACCATAAGCGTCCCGTCGGCGTGCATTCCATCGTCACCAGTAGCTATTACAAAAGTTCCTCCGCTGACCATAAGATCGCCATTGGAATGAAAGGCATCATCGGCGCTGTCGATAGTATAAGTTCCTCCGCTGATCTCCAGGCGGCTTCCGGCTTTCAGGCCCTTGGCACTGTCTGCAGCAGCCGCATCTGCAGACTGGTCTGCCGCCGGTTCCGTTTCCCCGTTCTCGTACGAAGCTGTATCCTGTTCATCCGGAAGGCTCCTGTTTTCTCCTTCCGGAAATGTCATATCCTCTCCGCCAGGTCTGGGCATACTTTCTCCATCCGGTAATTCCATACTTTCCCCTTCCGGAAAAGTCATATCACCGTCCTCCGGCCTCTTGCCGCCTGAGCCGCCGGGCATCTGCCCTCCGGGTCCCATCTGGCCGCCGATGTCTCCGATACTTGTATGGACAGCCCCGTTTTCACTTCCGCCCCCACATTTGATCTGATACGTACCTCCGTCTGCCACCAGCATTGTTTCTGCCTGGAATCCATCTTCCTCCGCAGTGATATGAAATTCTCCGTCTATTATGTGAATCCATCCGCAGCCGCTGTCTGTATCGTTGCTGGACTTAAAACCGTCAGATGAAGAGTTGACCGTATAGCTGCCTCCGATGACAGTCAGAGAATCCTTTCCCCGTATGGCATCATTGGCGCTGTTGATCACATAGATCCCACTGACCAGGACAAGACTGTCCTTGCTGTTAATGCCATGATTAAAATTTGCATTTACCGTAAGGCTCCCAGCTCCGTTGATGACCAGGTCGTTCTTGCAAAAAAGCGCTGCATTCGGCTCCTCCTTCTCCTGATCGTCATATGTATAAGAGCTTCCGTCAGTAAGAACATTTTCCGTACCTTCGGCAAGGGTGACAGTTATTCTGCCTACCAGTCTGCCATTGAGCGGCGCACTGTCGCCGCAGGTGATTTCCACGCCGTTAAGTATAAGCCGCACATCCGTTTTTTTGTCCGTATCCACCACCAGCTGGCCGTCGTCTAAAGTTCCGCTTATCAGATAGACTCCGCCCTTTACAATCGTCACCGTACTACCGTCCACCTGAACTCCCTCGCCGACTGCATCCGCACTATTCCCATTTAAGGACACCGCCGCTGTCAGGTCCTCATCGCTCCAGGAAGAATCCAGGTCCTCGTCATCATAAGCTTCCGCCATGGCGGCGCGTATAGCGTCTTCATCTGCCGCCGCTGCCTCTGAACTGCTCCCATCTCCTTCCTGTGCACTGTCAGAAGTTATATCGGCGCCGGAAGTGCCTGCGGTCTGGCTACATCCAAAGAGAATCCCTGTCAAAAGCAGAAGGATCATAAATACAGCCAGTCTCCCCTTCTTTTTCCCTTTACGTTTATATCCGTCAGTCATCTAATCCTCCTTTTCCGTTCTAAAACGGCTGATGCTGTTTCTTCTTTCTTGGGAGGATTATAATACAATAACCTTAAATCTAACTGAAATCAAAACAGGCCCCTGATATATTTCGCGTGGATACGCCTTATACCGGACAGTCTCTCTTCCGGTTCTGTCCTCATAGTCTCCGCGTACTTGAGCAGCTCCTGCAGCTCTTCTTCCGTTATCCTGTGCTGGCTGAACCGTGCTTTCGCCGCCAGACCGTGGATCTCATCCGGTATGGAAGGCGATTCTTCCTTCCCAGACCCGCTGCCCAGCGAAGCCAGTCCAATGATATAAGCATACACGGACAGCGCTGCCTTATTACGGTTTTTCTGACGGAAACGCTTCGCCCGCATGCTGAACCGCAGTCTCCGGTTCAGCACCAGACCTGCAGCCGCCACTATTACCGCCAAGACTGTCCCTGCTGCACCCATAACTGCCAGCCTGGCTCCTCCGCCTCCAATCGGATCATCCTTGTCTTTTTCATTCTCTGTCTGCTGGTCCCGGACGGCCTGAGCAGATGTGGTCTCTTCCGATGTCTCAGTCTCTTCCGGCGCCTCCGTCTCTGGTTCTGTCTCCTCCGCTGCTTCCCCGATTCCTGTGAGAAACCGGATGTCTTCTCTCACCGCCCCGGTAGTCTCCACCGGTATCCAGCCCATACCGCTCACATAGATTTCCACCCAGGCGTGGGCGCTGGAATCGGGAAGCCGAACCCATCCGTCTTCATCTGTTTCCGCCTCCGGCGATACCGCATAACCCTCCACATATCTGGCCGGCACTCCCGCCGAACGCAGAAGAAGAGCCGCAGCAGAGGCGAAATGTCTGCAGTAGCCCTGATGGTTCTCTGTCAGGAAATACTGCACAAAGTCTTTTCCTTCCGGGGTGAGTCCTGGGGTCAGCGTATACGTGTTCACGCTCTGCACCTGATATACTACCGCATCTGCAAAAGCTCTTGGATAAGGATAATTTTCAGCCGTCAGGCCATTGACTTCCCGATATTCATCCAGGAAAGCTTCCAGTTCCTCCGGCACCTCTGTATAAGTGTCATAGACAAAATCCCTGTATTTCTGGGCGGACCATACGAATCCCTGCTGTTCCGGCGTCATTATGGAAAGGATTGGCTCTGTGACATCCCATTTTTCCAAAGGCCAGTTCTCGCCCTCCTCCTCCGGGCTCCCTTCCAGGCTCTCCTGCATGATTCCAAGACCCAGCTCGTTAAATTCCACCCCGTTTCTCATTTCACTCTGAAGATACCGGCTCAAAATTCTGTTATACAGGCTCATATATAAATGCTGTCCGCTGAAGGTATGGGCCTGCATCCTGTAATACTGTGTGCCGAAAAGAGAATTTCCCGAGCGCAGTCCCGTGTCTCCGATAAACTCCATCGAGGGAAGCTCGTCCGGCAGATTGATGAGTCCATATGGAACATAGATACACCGGGGATTCGTTCCTACGTTATGGACTGTAAGGTCGTACGCATATACCTCGTAGTCTTCCCCGCAGTCCAATAACCGGCTGAACCAATATGGGAAATTCTGAACCTTTTTATCCCCCAGTATTTCCGCCAGCTCCTCGTATTTTTCAGCGGGAAGCTCCTCCCATGTCTGACCGGTATAGACACTGCCGACAAATCCTTTCAGATAATCAATGTCTTTCTTCGCCGTTTTCACCTTAAGCATGGTCTTTCCCGTAAAGCTCAGATCTCCCGACGACTGCAGATTCACCCTGCTTGTCATCCCGGCGATTCCCCCGCCTCTGAATATGGCTGAGATATCAGCTCCGTCCAATATCCCCAGTCTCAGATTTTCGACCATCCCAAATCGCTCATAGTTTTTCTCGGGGAATAAAAGGCCGATACATAAAAGCGCCGCGGCAAACACCGCCGTCAGCACAGCAGGCGCGGCCCCTCTGAGAGATACTCCGTCACAGACCAGAAGCGCCCAGAAGATGAAAAGCAGAGCCATCCACCTATAATCCGGTATTTTGCCGACCACCAGAGATGCTCCAAAAAAAGGAATCGTCGCAGTGATGCAGAGAAGGTAACGTTTCCTTCTGGCAGTGAGGAAGAGCACCAGAAGGAAGACGAGCACCGCCATGACATAGGACGCCGCTATAGCGCACATCCGGGCAGTATCTGCTTCTGAAGCCAAGCCAGTCATGACCGGCAGCATGTCAAAGTTGGAATTATCCACATATACCTGTATGATATCGTTGACAATAAAGAGAATCCCCTGCCGCAAGCTGTCCTTCAGCAGATACCCTGTCCACACAAATACAGCCAGCACAGCGGCCAGGCAGGCCAGCCGGTTCTTTCTGGCAAAAAAGAAAAAGGTGAAAATCACAGACACTGCCGTCACGGTGCCTGCTGCATACGCCAGCGGAAAGGAAAAGGAAAATCCAGAATAAAAGCTCCCGAAAGCTCCCAGGCTTCCCAGCATCACTAAAAATAAACAGGAAAAATAACGGACGATCTGCGTCCGTTTTCCCGAAGCGATTCTGGCCTCTCCTATGGTAAGACCCGCGGCCTTCTGTTTCTTTTTCCTGTTCCTCACAAGCGGTCCTCCTGTAGATCAGATCTCAAAACCCTTCATTCCTTCTGCCTGCCGTCCTTCTTTCAGGACTCTCCATTCCGCCCCCAGGCTCTCCGCCGCGGCTCTGCCTGCTCCTCTCGGCTCAGGGCCATTTTTCTCTCCGCCAGATCTTCTGTCTGAAGCCTCCGCTTTCTTCATCTGAAAGATACTGACGGAAGCAGCTTCCTTCTCCCCGCATAAAACAGCGGCCTCTTTTTCCGTGAGTCCTGTGCAGAAATAAAGAATCCTGGATATATGTTCCTCTTCCAGACAACCGGCTATCACATTTGTGCTGTCAGTACATCTCCCTGATGAGAGGATTTCATGCAGCATCTGGTGAAACGCTTCCTCATCCTCTATTTTACGCACCAGGAATTGTCCTCCCATATCTGCTTCCTGCCACCATCCCACTCTGTGGCAGATTCCCTTTTCCGTCAGGAACCAGGATACCGAAGCGGCCGTTTCCATCAGGCTGTCCGCCAGGCCTCCCCTATCTGCCGTCCCCACCATATCGAGCACCAGCAGTATCCGGCTGCTCACCGGCAGGCTCCCTTCCTTCATCATCAGCTCATTTCGTTTGCTGGAAAGCTTCCAGTGAATTCTGGAGATTCGGTCTCCTTCCCGATATTCCCGGATATCGAAAAGCTCAGCCGGATCGTCCCCCGGCTTTTCCGCTGAATATTCGCCGCTCTCCCAGTCCCGGACCGACTGCTCCCGCAGATCCATCTGATAGGGCCGGATATCGGGCTTCACCGAGACCGCCGCGCATCTTCCCGCGGCTTCCTTTATTGGAAACGCAAACAACCAGAGATAATCGTATAGCTTTACCTGCCGGATCCTGCAGGTCAGATTTCCGCAGTATTCCGAAGAGACCGGAAAAGAAACGAGCTGTTCCTTTTTTCCCATCACAAGAGCCAATGTTTTTGTTTCCTCCGTCCGCAGCAGCTCATTTTTCACCGACATCCAGACACGGATCCGTTTTCCTCCCAGCCGTGAATTTCCGGTGAAATACATCCGGACAGCAAAGGGCTCCCTCTTTTTCACCGTATAGTTTTCACTTCCTCCGTCCGCCCCTGCCTGTAGTCTCACTTGCAACCTGGTTCCGGAAAGGAGGGTCAGCACAAGGGATAAGATGGGAAGAAAGCAAAAAAACAAAAGAAGATAGAAGGAGAGATAATCCACAAAGAAAATATGAAAGACCAGCAAGCCAGCCAAAATCAAACCATATTCCAAACGCTTAACGGCCATAGGTCCTCCTAATCCTAAATCAGTCTCGGAACAGGCACTGTCTTCAGGACCTGTCCCAGGATTCCATGGGCTGTAGCGTTGTTCAGTCTGGCCTGTGGTCCCGTGACAAGGCGGTGCTCCAGCACGTCGAAGAATACAGACCGGACATCCGCCGGCACCACGTAATCACGTCCGGATATCCACGCCGCTGCGCGGCTCATTTTAGCCAGAGCGATGGTCCCTCTGGGGCTGATGCCTGTCCGGATCATGGCGTGGCTCCTGGTCGCCCCAGTCAGCCTGGCAATATATAGGTAAATCTCATCTGCAATATAAACACTCTCCGCCTGCGCCTGCATCCGAAGGATCTCTGTACCAGTCACAGCCTGACAGACCTCCTCCAGCGGATTTCTCCCCTGTTTAGTCTTTAAAATAGCAATCTCCTCTTCCAGCGTCGGATATCCCATGGACAGCCTTACTATAAACCGGTCCAGCTGGGATTCCGGAAGAAGCTGAGTCCCCGCCGAGCCAGCCGGGTTCTGTGTGGCAATCACTGTGAATGGCTTCGGTATTTCATGGGTCACGCCGTCTACCGTGACCTTTCCTTCCTCCATTGCCTCAAGAAGAGCGCTCTGTGTCTTGGAGCTGGTGCGGTTTATCTCATCCGCCAGAAACAAATTGCAAAGTGCCGGTCCCGGCTGATATTCCAGCCGGCCCGCCGCCTGGTTATAGATTGTAAAACCCACTACGTCCGCAGGCATCACCTCCGGCGTAAACTGAATCCTTTTATACTCCAGATCCATAGCTCTGGAAAAAGCCAGGGCCATGGTCGTTTTGCCGACTCCTGGCCTGTCCTCCAGCAGAATATGGCCTCCCGACAGGACTGCCATCAATACCTTTCCTATTACCACATCCTTGCCGATGACCGCTTTCTTTACCTCATTTATGATCGCCGCCGCTTTCTGATACATAATCTATTCTCCTCACACCGTATATGCCCGTAATATCTGTTTATGGTTTCCATTATATCGTACTGGAGCCGGCTCCAGTCAAGGGATATGACTCCAAAAATTCTTAATCCTTTCTGAAGTTCCCGGAAAGAGCAGATATGTCCCGTCTGTTTATCCAAAAAAAGGAACCGCCATATAAAAAAGCGGTTCCTCTCATTTTATATTAATACCACCGGTTTGATCAAATCTGCCGGTTTATCCTTCATCAGAAGCAGGGCTTCCTCCAAATGTTCAAAACCCTGGAAATGATGGGTGAGGAGCCGGCTGGTATCCAGGCGCCCTGTTTCCAGAAGAGACGCCAGTTTCTCCATTCTGAGGCGGCCTCCCGGCATCAATCCGCCGGCAATGGTCTTATGGCCCATTCCCACTCCCCATTCTACCCTCGGAATTTTCACATATGCCCCGTCTCCCAGATAGTTGACATTCCCAATCCGTCCGCCCGGTTTCAGGATGGCGACCGCCTGGGCAAAGGTGTCCACATCCCCTCCGGCGATCACGACCTTATCCACCCCTTTTCCGTGTGTCTTTTCCATGATCTGTTTTACGATATCGCCTTCTCTGTAATTGATGATATCCGTCGCTCCGTATTCCTTTGCCGCCTGAACGCAGTTCTGTCTGGACCCCACCGCGTAGAGATGAGATGCTCCTCTCAAGGAAGCGCCAGCTACCGCCATAAGGCCCACAGGCCCAATGCCGATCACGCAGACAGTGTCCCCATACTGAACATCCGCCAGCTCCACGCCGTGGAATCCGGTGGGCACCATATCACAGAGCATTACTGCATCCTCCGCCTTTACGCCCTCCGGAAGGCGCGCCAAATTAGCATCTGCTTCGTTCACATGAAAGTACTCCGCAAAGACACCGTCCTTAAAATTTGAAAACTTCCAGCCTGCCAGCATTCCTCCGGAGTGCATGGAAAATCCGGCCTGAGCTTCCAAAGAGCCCCAATCCGGAGTAATGGCCGGTACTATCACCTTATCGCCCGCTTTAAAGTCTTTTACCATTCCGCCGGTTTCCACGACCTCTCCCACGGCTTCATGGCCGAGTATCATATCTGTCCGCTCCCCGATCGCGCCTTCCCAGACTGTGTGTATATCGGAAGTACATGGAGAAAGGGCGATAGGCTTTACGATGGCATCCAGCGGCCCGCATTCCGGCACATTCTTTGTTATCCATCCCGTCATTCCTATTCCCAGCATTGCATAACCTTTCATTTACATGCTCCTTTCCAGATTCTGTTTATTACTCTTAAATAGTTTGACCGGAAAAGAACAAATCATACAAAAAAAGGATACGGGTTTTGCCCGTATCCTCCCTAATATTATCCTCTATTTTGACGCTCTGTAATAGTTGATCAGACACCCGTCCAGAATAATCTGGCGTTCGTCATCGGTCATCTCACCCAGCTTCAGCTCAAACTCCTTCATGCCTCTGCCTGTTACATAAGCCTTGACGTGGTCTTTCTTCTGGAGCACCGCTTCCCGAATGCCCGGCACAAAGATCCAGTCTCCGTTTTGGAACGGCAGTCCTTCTCCTTCTATCAAGAACGGGAGCATTCCCCAGTTGATCAGATTGGAGCGATACCGCTTAGTCGCATAACCGTTGGCGATATTCGCCCAGCCCCCCAGCACCTTCTGACAGGACGCTGCCTGCTCTCTGGCGGATCCGTCGCCCGGTTTTACCGCAAAGATCGTGCTGCCGATTCCCGTATTGTTCCGGTCCGCGTCCTTAAATTCGGACCGGACTGCTTTCATGGCCTCTTTAACCTCTGCCGAAGCTTCGCAGGGATCCTCACCGTTCATCCTGGCCTTTTCCGCCGCCTGAACCGCTTTGGCCCTGCCCACATACTCTGGATCTTTCCTGGATAATGTGAACTCCGCCAGTCCCAAAGGATTGGAACGATAGGAAGATGTTTCTCCGGAAGGAATCAATTCATCGGTCGTTGTGACAGGATCATGGATCTCTGACACTAGCTTCAGCAAAAGATTATCCGTCAGCGCCGCCATGGCGGGCCAGTCTTTGATATTCGGCCCAAATTGGATCTCTGCAGAAGGGTCCGCGATTCCTTTGCTGTCAAATACCCGGTTTTCATAGATTTCTTTATCAAAAAAGTATTTGGGCTTTGTATAGTTTACATCGATATCAGTCGCAGGCGTCAAACGGCCCTTGTTGACGGCCGTTGCCGCTATGGAACGTGCGTCCATTAGTGCCACCGACGCAATCTGTCCGCTCTGAAGCTTAGAGCCCTCGCGGTTAGGGAAATTTCTGGTGGAGTGACGGATACTGAAAGCTTGATTGGCCGGAGTATCACCTGCTCCGAAGCAGGGCCCGCAGAATGCTGTCTTCATCACAGCACCTGTCTGAAGGAGTCTGGCTGCCGCACCGTTCTTGATCAGTTCCATATAGATTGGCATACTGGCCGGATATACGCTCAGCGTAAACGCGTCATTTCCAATGCTCGCACCGTCCAAAATGTCCGCTGCATCACAGATATTCTCAAATCCGCCGCCGGCACATCCGGCGATGATTCCCTGGTCCACATAGAACTTCCCGTCCTTTACCTTGTCCTTAAGCGTAAAGTCCACGGCGCCTCCCAGACTCACCCTGGCCCGCTCTTCCACATCCGCCAGAACATCAGTCAGATCAGCGTTTACTTCTTCAATGGTATAAGTATTGCTGGGATGGAACGGCATGGCTATCATCGGCTTCACTGAACTGAGGTCCACCTTGACGATCCCATCGTAATAAGCCACCTTCCCCGGCGCAAGTTCCTTATATTCCTCAGAACGTCCGTGAATCTCATAAAATTCCCTGATCTTATCATCCGTTGTCCAGATGGAAGAAAGGCATGTAGTCTCAGTGGTCATGACATCCACGCCAATCCGGAAATCAGCACTCAGCCCTGCTACTCCGGGGCCTACGAATTCCATCACTTTATTGTTCACATATCCGTTGGCGAATACCGCCCCGATGATGGCCAATGCCACATCCTGAGGGCCCACTCCCTTTTCCGGTTTTCCTTCCAGATAGATGCCGACCACACCGGGCATATTGATATCATACGTTTTATCCAGAAGCTGCTTCACCAGCTCCGGTCCGCCCTCGCCCATGGCCATGGTTCCCAGCGCCCCATAGCGGGTATGGCTGTCGGAGCCCAAAATCATCCTGCCGCAGCCCGCAAGCATCTCTCTTGCAAACTGATGGATGACCGCCTGATGGGGCGGCACATATACTCCACCATATTTTTTCGCACAGGTGAGACCAAACATGTGATCGTCTTCATTGATAGTTCCGCCTACAGCACACAGGCTGTTATGGCAGTTGGTAAGTACATACGGCACCGGAAATTTTTCCAGCCCGCTGGCCCGTGCCGTCTGGATAATCCCTACAAATGTAATGTCATGGGATGTCAGCTTATCAAATTTTATCTTCAATTTCTCCATGCTGCCAGAGGTATTATGCGCTTCCAGAATCCCATATGCCATTGTATTCCGGACCGCCTCTTTTTTGTCTGGGCATGCCCCCAGGCGGGCGCTCAGCCGTGCCGCACAGTCTATATCATCTTCGATCAGCTCCGTACCATCAATGAGGTAGGCGCCGTGTTTCCATAAAGTAACCATGGTTCATCCTCCTTACTCGCTGTCTTTCTCCCCCATTATCGTGGAATTTTCACTTCAAGTCAAGTGTAATCGTCTTCAGTGCCTGGTGAATTCTTCTTCTTTTAAAAGGCCGCTCTTTCGCAGTTCCTCCAGAGCTTCCTTTACCAGCGCCTCTTCTGTCTCCTTTTCAGCTTCCGAACTTTTTCCTGTTATTTCCTCCGGCATTTCAGCCGTCCCCGTCTCCTGGGCCGGCGTATCCTGCATCCGGACATTTTCCTCTGTATTTTCTTCTGGAAGGTTCTCTGCCCGTTTCCGGCCCTTCCCCCGAATCTTTCTTTTAAGCCGGAGCTTTCTCGTTTTTTCTTCCTGGCGGGCCCCTTTGGCGGCAGCTCCGTCCTCCCCGCGTTCCTCTCCCGCTTCCGGAAGCTGATCATTTCCCTCGTTTTCTTCAGCCAAGACATCTTCCTCCGGTTCTTCTTCCGAGATCTCAAACTGTACCGTCGCCTGGAACAGATCCCCGTTCAGGTAGATGTCAAAAATGCCCCCCTGGACCTCCGTGAGGCTTTTGGCAATGGAAAGACCCAGGCCGCTGCCTTCCGTAGTACGGGACGTATCCCCTCTTGTAAAGCGTTCCGTCAGCTCCTCCGCGGTGATGTTCAGAGGCGACTCCGAAATATTCTTTATCGTAAAGCAGGCAAAGCCATCCTGCTCCTCTACGCTCACATATACTCTGGTATGGGGCATCGCATACTTCTTCGTATTCTGAAACAGATTCTCTAAAATCCGCCATAGTCTCCGCCCGTCGGCGATCACGTGAACAGAATGCTCCGGAAGCATGACAACAGGAATCAGCTCCCTCTCTTCAAACTTCTCGGAAAACTCTCCGCAGGCCTGTTTTACCAGCTCCACAAAGTTAATCCTCTCCATCTGCAGATTAATGTTCCCGGAACTGGCCCTGGACGCTTCCACCAGATCCTCCGTGAGGTTCTTAAGTCTCTGAGATTTCTGCTCCAGCACCTCCAGGTACCGTTTCACCGTCTCATTCTCGATGTTCTCCCGTTTCATCAAATCCACATAATTAATGATGGAGGTCAGAGGTGTCTTGATATCATGGGACACATTCGTGATCAGATCCGCCTTCATGCGCTCGCTTTGTACCGCAGTGCTCACCGCGTCCTGAAGTCCCGCTCCGATATGGTTGATGCAGTTCACCAGCTTCTTGTCGTCTGCGAACATTCCCTCATCGTCAATGGCGTATTCCAGATCTCCAGCGGAGATCATCTCCACGCCTTCCAGAATCTTCTTCCTCTTTATCACCGCCCAGAGAATAATGCCGGCTGCCGTCAGCTGCACCCCCACAAACACAATGATTCCCAGCATATACAAAAACAGAGACCCCCAGAACCGATTGATCGTAATAAACATGCACAGCGGAATCGTTACGACCCAGTATATAAATATGACTGCCGCCGCTTTCCCGCTGGCCGGCCAGCCCCTCACCATGGCCATGATCCAGATTCCCAGTTTCACGAACAGTTTCCGGAGCAGACTGTTTTTCCACAGCACCCCCGCTTTCAGTCGTTTCACCAGACTGAAAAAGCCTATCAGAGCTATGATAGCTGAGACGATGACAGAAATCACCTGCATGACCGTATATATCAAACTGGAGGTAAAAAAATTCTTAGCAAAAAAGTCCGCCAGGAACGCACACAGGACAATAAAGACGAGAATTCCGCCTAAGATCGTGACCGCCGCCGGTTCCGTGGCCCACCTGTCAAACTTATCCAGCCAGATCTCATCATAGTCCTCTCTGTGCCCCACCGACGCCAACAGGTAAATAAAGGCCAGTATGCTCCCCAGCATGCCTGCGATAATCGCCGGCAAAGACGCCATCAGGATAGGACGGCACTGGCGGAATCCATCCGATATCTGCTTGTATTCATCCTGTACCAGATAACGGGTGTCCAGCCCTACGGTAAAGGACGCGCCGGAATCCACTCCAACCAGAGCCGACGCCATGTCGTCCAGATTCCAGTATTTAATATCCGTTTTGGTAAAATTACTCCGGATCCTGTGAGTGCTGTTATCATAGGAAATATACTTTTCAAGTCCCCGGATGGTCTCTTCCCTCATGGAGGAATCGTTGGTCTCCATAAGGCCGGAGCTCGTCTCATATACGATATAGCGGAGGTTAGTCTCTTCTCCATCCAGCCGGTTTTTCAGATCATAATAATTGCCCAGAAGCTGCTCGCCCCCGTCATACAAGGACTGCAGATCCACGGTTTCATTTACCTCTTTCTGCTGCATGTAGTCATGAACCAGCTCACATCTCTGCCCCTCATAGATCAGGATCTCCGCCGAACTCACCAGCTCTACCCGCACCGGCCACGTACTTTGCTTATATTCATCTTCCCAGTTGTTTTCTTTGATAATGGCTTCTTTTCCTTCATCGGAAATATCATACCAGTCTCCCGGATCGGTTTCATAGGTTATCCCATAAAGCTCCGCAAACTGGTTCAGATAACCGGCCCGCTCCGTATCAGACCAGGAGCCCTCTTCCAGATTCTGATATGCGTCTGCTGTCTCCGAATTTTCCTCTCCCACGGAATAGGACCGTATCTTCACCGATTCAGCAGCGCCGGTACCGCCCCCCTCCAGAACCTGGTTGATCGTGTCCAAATCTTCCAGGCACAGGTTATATTGGGTACCATTGATGCTGACCACGTAAAGAGGCGTCGTCCGGTTGAGTTCATCCTCATCTCCAAACAGGCGCGCCAGCACCACATATTGAAAAATGGCTTCCGTATCGTCCAGAATCTTCCGCTCCAGAGTTTCCGTGTCTTCGAATCTTCCGTTTTTCAAAAGCTCCGTTTTGCTGTACAGGAAATTCCCGAAATTATTCACATAGTAAAGGCCCAGGCCGCCCGCCAGCGTAATGCTTATGAATAAAATAAACAAAAACAATGCCCATACTTTCTTTTTCCGCGTATATTTCCTGATCTTCACGGCGGACCTCCTCCTGAATTTCCCGGTTGTTATAGCTTTTCTACTTTATATCCTACTCCCCATACTACCTTTAAATAGGTAGGGTTTTTCGGATTGATCTCTATTTTCTCCCTGATATGCCTGATATGCACAGCCACAGTATTGTCCACTCCGATGGCCTCTTCATTCCAGATATTCTCATAAATCTGCTCTATGGAGAACACCTTTCCGGCATTCATCACCAAAAAACGAAGGATATTATATTCCATCGGGGTGAGCTTCACCAGTTCTCCGTCCAATGTCACTTCCTTTGTATCATCGTTGATGCAGAGCCCGCCGGTCTTATGAATGGTATCCCCAGCCTCCATGGCCATAGTCCCCAGCTTCGTATAACGCCGGATATGGGACTTCACCCTGGCCACCAGCTCCAGGGGATTGAACGGCTTGGTGATATAATCGTCTGCGCCGATATTAAGGCCCAGAATCTTATCCACATCCTCCGATTTCGCCGACAGGATGATGATCGGCACGCTGCTTGTCTCCCGGACCTTAAGCGTCGCCCGGATGCCGTCCAGCTTCGGCATCATCACGTCGATCAAAAGCAGCTCGACTTTGTTTTCCGACAACAGGCGTATGGCTTCCTCACCGTCATAGGCTTTCAGCACCCGGTACCCTTCCTGCCTCAGATAAATATCTATTGCTTCCACTATTTCCCTGTCGTCATCACACACCAACACTGTCGTTTCATCCATTTCATACTCCTCCTGTTTTTTTATCTGTCTTTTTCCTTATCTGTCTGTATCCGCCGGATATCCGCAAAACCCTCCGCGCCATAAAACTCCATATCTTAATCATCATAGCAGGATAATCCAAATATCCGCAGGAGATTTTCTTAATTTTTCCTAAATAATCCCTGTACGGCTTTATGGATATCCTCTGCTGTCCAGGCAATATAAACGGCTCCGTTCTCATGAAGTTCTTCGTATCCACGGAATCCCCAGGTCACTCCGACGGTATCCATGGACGCATTCTTTCCCGTCTGGATATCCGTTTTCGAGTCTCCTATATAGAGTACGTCTCCGGGAGCCAGTCCCATGATCCCGCAGAGTTCCAGGGCCGAAGCCGGGTCCGGCTTCTTCGGTACCCCCTTCCGTTCTCCAAAAACTCCGGCAAAAGGAATCCGCGGAAAAAACTTTTGTATGAGCTTTTCCGTATAATCGGTACGTTTATTGGAATTGACCGCTACCTGAACACCCTCCGATACCAGACGATCAAGAAGCCCGTCAATTCCTTCGTAAGGCCTGCTTTTTTCCAGATACCTTCTGTCATACGCTTCCAGGAATCTCCTCAGCATCTCATCGATGACGGCATCCTCTGCCTTCACCTCTTCCGGTACACTGTTCTCCATAAGATTCCTAAAACCCCTTCCCACTTTCAGGCGGTAAGCTTCTGCAGGCCAGACAGGATATCCCATCCCGGCCAGCGCCTCATTGACACTGTCTGCCAGATCATCCAGCGTATTGATAAGGGTCCCGTCCAGATCAAAAATGACCCCTTTATAGTATCTCCCATTTTGTCCCATTTCTTCCACCTTATGCCTTTCCTGTTCAGCATGTCTCCGTCTTCCAGAATATTATAGCATATTCTGTTTTCTTTCACTACCGGGATTTCTTCAGGGCTCTTGTGTGATTATACAAAATTGCGTCCCGCCAGCAATACATTTTTCGCCGATATTACTATGGTATTTTTCAGTGCCCGGTGCCATAATAGATGCAAACTAATTCTCCATGCAGCAAAGGAGGGAAACTATGAATCCAATATTAACTAAGATCGCGGATATCGAAGCGACAGCCTCCGCCATACTGGAAGAGGCCGCTCAGAAAAAAGCGGCTTACGCGGGGGCGATGAAGCAAAAGGCCGATAAATTTGACCGGAATACAGACATCCGTACCAAAGATATCCTGGAGAAAAAGCGGGCGGAATTCAATGCCCAGACAGAGGCTGACGTAAAGGCCCTGGAAGCGCAGACAAAAAAACATATTGCGGACCTCCGTGAATCCTACCGGGAGCATCATGCAGCTTATGTAAAACAAATCATCATCAATATGACCAAGGAGTGATTCTGCATGGGAAACCTATTTGCCTACAGTGGCATTACCACCAAGATACGGGCCATGCAAAGCAGACTTCTGAAAAAGGAAGACTATCAGAATCTATGCAGCCTCCGGAGCGTCTATGAGGCCGATGCCTATCTGCGCCGGTGCCCCACCTACGAGAAGCTGTTCATCAGCGTGGGTACCGAGGACCTGCACCGGACAGAGCTGGAAGGGCTCCTACATTATTCTCTGTATGAAGATTATGGAAAGCTCTATGGCTTCTCCAACCTGAGGCAGAGGAAGTTCCTGGACCTGTACTTCCTGAACTATGAAATCTCCGTGCTGAAGACCTGCCTCCGGTCCGTATTCTCCGATACACATTTATTCTACGACGTATCTCTGTTCAAGCCCTTCTTTGACAAACATTCCAAGTTCGACATTGAAGCGGCCGCCCACGCCAATTCCATGGCTGATTTTCTTTCCTGCCTGAAGGATTCCGAATATTACAAGGTGTTTTCGGAAGTGGAACGCACGGGGAGCGCAGCTCTGTTCGACTATGAGAACCATCTGGATTTATACTATTTCCGCAAGTCCTGGAGCAACCTGAAGAAATATCTGAAATCCGATGAGCAGAAGGAAGTGCTGCTCTCTTTCGGCAGCCGCCTGGATATGCTGAATATCCAGTGGATATACCGTTCCAAGAAATATTACAGCTTGAGCAGCGCAGAGGTCTATGGGCTTTTGATTCCTATTACCTACAAGCTGAAGACAGAACAGCTGAAAGCGCTGGTGGACGCAGAGAGTCTGGATTTGTTCTTTTCGGCGCTCCGGGAAACGAGATATAAGACCATGGAGGAATACTGGACCCGTGACAACATATCATTGGAAGACAGCTTCCGTTTGATCCTGGACAAAATCTACAAACGCCAGAGCCAGAAGGATCCTTATTCCATCGCCACATTAAACGCTTATCTCTACAATAAGGAACAGGAAGTGGAAAACATAACCACCGCCATTGAAGGCATCAGGTATCATCTGGATCCTGATATCATACTACAGCAAATCAATCAACTTTAAGGAGGGGCACACAGAAATGATAGAAAAAATGAAATTTCTGAGTATCACCGGCCCGAAAGAGCAGATTGACCGGGTGACAGAACAATATCTGTCAAAATATGAAATGCACCTGGAAAACGCCCTCTCGGAGCTGAAAACGGTAAAAGAGCTGACTCCTTTCATTGAACCCAATCCCTACAAGAGCCTGCGCGACAAGGCGCACGCCCTGCTCCTGGAGATTCCGGAAAAAGGATCCGCCGCTCCAGTCTCCCTGTCCAGGGAAAAGGCCGTCTGCATCATTGAGAATCTGGATGCGGAAGCTTCTTCCATCCGGGACCGGAAGATCCAGCTGGAAAAGGAGGGAAAGGATCTAAAGACCCAATACGAGACGGTCCTGCCTTTCCGCGGATTGGATTTCAATATCGAGGATATCTTAAAGTTCAGCTTTACCAAGTTCCGCTTCGGCCGGTTTGCGATGGCCGATTACCGTACGTTCAAGCAGTTCGTCTACGATGACCTGGATACGATTTTCTATCCCTGCTACAGCGACAGCGCGTATGTATGGGGTATTTTCTTTGTGCCCCAGTCAGAATTTGACAAGATTGACACCATTTATTCTTCTCTTCATTTTGAAAGCACCTTCTTGTCCGAGAAATACACCGGGACTCCTCAGGAGATCTGTTCGGACTATGAACGTCTGATAAAAGAAAATGAAGAGGCGGCCGCCGCCTGCAAAAAGGAATTGGCCTCTCTTCTGGATTCTCATTACCAGGAGCTGATCTCCGCAAAGGAAAAAATGGATTCCCTGATCTCCACCTTTGATATCCGGAAAATGGCGGCGTGTACCCGGGCCGGCCACAATATGTTCTTCATCCTCTGCGGATGGATGACGAACAGGGACGCTCTTGCCTTTCTGAAGGAAGTCCGTGAGCATGACCCGGATCTCTACTGTGTCCTGGAAGACGAACAGCCTAAGGAAAGCGAGCATTTCCGAACGCCGCCTACGAAGCTTAAGAATCCAAAGCTGTTCCGTCCGTTTGAGATGTTCATCCGGATGTACGGCATGCCTGCTTACAATGAATTTGATCCCACTATTTTTGTGGCGCTGACTTACGCGTTCATATTCGGAGCCATGTTCGGAGACGCTGGACAGGGCCTCTGCCTGATCGTCGGCGGATTCCTGATCTACCGCTTTAAAAAATCCAACCTGGCCGCCGTCATCTCAATGGCCGGCATTTTCTCCGCCATATTCGGCGTCTTGTACGGCAGCTTCTTTGGATTTGAAAACGTCATAGAGCCTCTTTGGCTGACACCCATGAAAGCTACCATGACTCTCCCTGTGGTGGGAAACCTGAATGTAGTCCTGGTAGTCAGTGTCGCTCTGGGCATGGGCCTCATCCTGGTCTCCATGCTGTTCAACATCTATAACGGCATCAAATCCCGAGACATTGGAAAAATTGTATTTGATACCAACGGGGTTCTGGGCATCATTTTCTACGGTTCCGCCGTGGCGACCATTGTCCTGTACATGAGCGGCCATGCGCTGCCCGCGACCATCATCCTGATGATCGCCTTCATTGTTCCGCTTATCCTTCTTTTGTTCAAGGAACCCATCATTAATCTTCTGGAGCGGAAAAAGGAAACTCTTCCCGGAGGCCCGGTCATGTACCTGGTGCAGTCCATATTTGAACTGTTTGAAGTAGTACTAAGCTATCTCACCAACACCATTTCCTTTGTACGTATCGGAGCGTTTGCCCTGAGCCACGCGGGGATGATGCAGGTCGTGCTGATGCTGGCGGGTGCGGAAAACGGGGGAAGCCCCAACTGGCCTGTGGTCATCATCGGCAATATCTTCGTGGCCGGCATGGAAGGCCTGATTGTCGGCATCCACGTACTCCGTCTGGAGTATTATGAAATGTTCAGCAGATATTTCTCAGGCTCCGGCCGGGAATTTAAACCTTTTAAGACGATTACCAACAAATAAGGAGGACTTTTGTCATGACTATGGTTACAAAATTTCTTTTGATCGCAGCACTTGTGCTCAGCATCATTCTTCCCTTCGGCGTATATCTCATGGGAGAAAGAAGGAAGGGACGCTTCAAAAAATCTTTGGCTGTCAACGTTTTTTTCTTTTTCGGTACCCTGGTGATCGCTGATATCATGCTGTTCAGCGGCAGTGCTGAGGCAGCCGGCGCCGCTTCCGAAACAGCTGCTGCCGCTTCCAGCTCCGCCGCGGGCCTCGGCTACGTAGCCGCCGCACTCTCCACCGGTCTTTCCTGTATCGGCGCCGGTATCGCCGTGGCATCCGCTGCCAGCGCGGCTCTTGGAGCTATCAGCGAAGATTCCTCCGTCCTCGGCAAATCCCTCATCTTCGTCGCCCTGGCAGAAGGTGTTGCTCTGTACGGCCTGATCGTATCCATCATGATCCTTGGCAAATTAGGCTGATGAAACTGTTTTTGATCAGTGACAACATTGACACTCTGACCGGCATGAGGCTGGCCGGAATCGAGGGCGTCGTTGTCCATGAAAAGCAGGAGTTTAAGAATGCCCTTGATAAAGTCAGGTCCGACAAGGACATAGGGATTGTCCTGCTGACCGAATACTTCGGCAGAAGGTTCCCGGAGATCGTGGATGATCTGAAGCTGTCGGCTAAGATTCCTCTCTTCGAGGAAATCCCCGACCGCCACGGCACCGGGCGAAGCCCTGATTTTATCACTTCCTATGTAAACGAAGCCATCGGATTAAAGCTATAAAGAGGGGTGAACGACTTGACGACGGAAGAAAAGCTACAACAGTTCAGAAACCGCTCCATGGAGGATGCCCGGGCCCGAGGGAACGCCATTTTCCATGATTATGCGGACGCTTTAGATAAAATATATGAAGAGCACGTTGCTGACGTCAACGCCCAGACGGAAGCCCAGATCCGGACGGAGACGGAACAGCTGAAGCGGGAAGCCAACAAAGAATTGTTCCAGGCACAGATGGATATCAAACGGGAACTGAGCCAGGTGGAGGCTGACCTGAGAGCTCAGCTCTTTTCGGAGGTTTCCGGCGCGCTGGAACGATTTATGGATACTCCGGAATATGAAGATTTTCTGATTCGGAAGATCATCCGTGCTAAAAAATACGCGGGTGACCAAAACCTGATCGTCTATATCGATCCTGCCGATTCCCATAGGAGCCGTGCCCTGGAAGCCGCCACCGGCGTGCATCTGACCATGAGCCAGGAACTCTTTGGAGGCGGGATCCGCGCAGTCCTGCCGGACCGCCGCATACTGCTTGATTACTCCTTCAAGACCTTATTGGAAAAAGAAAAGGAGAATTTCTCATTTGAAGGAGGGATATCCTATGAATAAGACCGGCACCATCCATGGAATCAACGGCCCAGTTATTTATCTGAAGGGAAACCCCGGATTTGCCATGTCTGAGATGGTATACGTGGGGAAGGAACGTCTGGTGGGCGAAGTCATCCGCCTCACCTCCGACACCACGACCATCCAGGTATTTGAAGAGACCACCGGCCTCCGCCCAGGCGAGCTGGTGGAAGGCTCCGGTGCTTCTCTGTCCGTCACTCTGGCGCCCGGCATCCTGAACAACATCTTTGACGGCATCGAACGGCCTCTCGGCCAGATTGCCGAACGCTCCGGCGCTTATATCGGCCGCGGCGTCAATGTGGACGCCCTGGACACAGAAAAGCGCTGGGACGCTCACATTACCGTAAAGGAAGGAGAACAGGTATACGGCGGCACCATAATCGCTGAAGTGCCGGAGACCCCCTCCATCGTCCACAAGGTCATGGTGCCTCCGGATGTTTCCGGCCAGGTCATCTCCGTGGTGCCGGACGGAAGTTACACGATCAATGATGTCCTGGTCACTCTCAACTGCCCTGACGGTACTCAGAGGGATCTGACCATGACCCAGAAATGGCCCATCCGGGTTCCCCGCCCTACGGCAAAGCGCTATCCCTGCACCATGCCGCTTGTAACAGGCCAGAGGATCCTGGATACTCTGTTTCCCATTGCCAAGGGCGGCACGGCGGCAATACCCGGGGGCTTCGGCACCGGAAAGACCATGACCCAGCACCAGATCGCGAAATGGTCTGACGCCAATATCATTATTTATATCGGATGCGGAGAGCGTGGAAACGAAATGACCCAGGTCCTGGAAGACTTTTCAAAGCTGACAGATCCTAAGACGGGCCAGCCCCTGATGGCCAGGACCGCTTTGATCGCCAACACTTCCAACATGCCTGTCGCCGCCCGTGAAGCAAGCATCTATACTGGTGTGACACTGGCAGAATACTACCGGGATATGGGATATCATGTGGCCATCATGGCCGATTCCACTTCCCGATGGGCAGAGGCTCTCCGAGAGCTGTCCGGCCGTCTGGAAGAAATGCCCGCCGAGGAAGGCTTTCCGGCTTACCTGGCTTCCCGGCTGTCCGCCTTTTATGAGCGGGCCGGCATCATGCAGACTCTGAATGGAAATGAGGGTTCTGTCTCCATCATCGGCGCCGTTTCTCCCCAGGGGGGCGATTTCTCCGAACCTGTCACGCAGAATACCAAACGGTTTGTACGCTGCTTCTGGGGTCTGGATAAATCACTTGCTTATGCGAGACATTTTCCTGCCATTCACTGGCTGACCAGCTACAGTGAGTATATGTCCGATCTGAGCGCCTGGTACACTAAGAACGTGGATAAAAATTTTATCAATTACCGGAACCAGATCGTTTCCCTTTTAAACCAGGAAAGCAGCCTTATGGAAATCGTAAAGCTCATCGGCAGCGACGTTCTCCCCGACGATCAGAAGCTGGTCATGGAAATCTCGCGGGTCATCCGTCTTGGATTTCTCCAGCAGAACGCATTCCACCAGGAGGATACCTGTGTCCCTCTGCAAAAGCAGTTTAAAATGATGGAAACCATTTTGTACCTGTATTCCCGGTGTAAATCCCTGATTTCCATGAACATGCCGGTATCCATTCTGAAGACAGAAGACATTTTTGAAAAAATAATTGCAATTAAATATGATGTGCCCAACGACAAGCTTGAGCTGTTCGACGATTACAAGAAAGCCATCGACCAGTTCTATGACCGCATCATGGAAAAGAACGCATAAGGAGGCAGAGGATATGTCAATTGAATATTTAGGTTTAAGTGAGATCAATGGCCCCCTGGTCGTTCTGGAGGGCGTCGAAGACGCTTCTTTTGAAGAGATCGTAGAGATTACTGTAAACGGAAGAGATAAGAAGATCGGACGTATCATCGAGCTTTACGGAGACAAGGCCATCATCCAGGTTTTTGAAGGCATGGAAAACGTATCCCTGGACAATACACACACGGTTCTGACCGGTCATCCTATGGAGATCGGACTTTCTCCTAAGATGCTCGGGCGTACCTTTAATGGAATAGGAAAACCCGTGGACGGACTGGAGGAGATTCACAGCGACCTGAGAAGAAATGTGAACGGCCTTCCTTTGAATCCCGTCACCCGTGAATACCCCAGAAACTATATCCGCACTGGTATTTCGGCCATAGACTGTCTGACCACTCTGATTCGCGGCCAGAAGCTGCCCATATTCTCCGGAAACGGCCTCCCCCATGACAGGCTGGCTGCCCAGATCGTAAGGCAGGCTTCCCTGGGTGAAGGCTCCGGCGAAAACTTTGCCATTGT
This sequence comes from Lientehia hominis, assembly GCF_021044755.1. GTDB lineage: Bacteria > Bacillota > Clostridia > Lachnospirales > Lachnospiraceae > Lientehia > Lientehia hominis. The sequence continues at coordinate 77,458 of NZ_JAJNOR010000007.1, read as the reverse complement.
CTTCGCCGCCATGGGCGTCACCCATGACGTATCCCAATTCTTCACCAGGACCTTTGAAGAGAGCGGCGTTTCAGACCATGTGGTAACGTTCCTGAACCTGGCGAACGATCCTGTAGTGGAGCGTCTCATCACTCCTAAAGTGGCTCTGACCACGGCTGAATACCTGGCGTTTGAACTGAATATGCACATCCTGGTCATTCTGACGGATATGACTTCCTATGCGGAAGCGCTCCGGGAGGTCTCCTCATCCAAGGGAGAGATCCCTTCCAGAAAAGGATTTCCCGGATATCTGTACAGCGATCTGGCATCCATTTATGAAAGAGCCGGAATCGTGGCCGGCGTGGACGGCTCCGTCACCCAGATTCCCATTCTTACCATGCCAAACGACGATATCACTCATCCGATTCCCGACTTGACCGGATACATCACCGAAGGACAGATTGTATTGGACCGTTATCTCCACGGACAGTCGGTCTACCCTCCCATCAGTGTGCTCCCGTCCCTGTCCCGTCTGATGAAGGACGGAATCGGCGCGGGCTACACCCGTGAGGACCACCAGGATCTTGCCAACCAGCTTTTCTCTGCTTACGCCAAGGTGTCTGACGCCAGAGCTCTGGCATCTGTGATCGGCGAGGATGAATTATCACCCATTGATAAAAAGTATCTGGAATTCGGGCGCCAGTTCGAAGGGCAGTTTGTAGGACAGGGGGAAGAAGAGAACCGGACCATTGAGGAAACCTTGGATCTGGGCTGGAAGCTTCTCCGCATCTTACCGAAAACGGAGCTGGACCGTGTAGATACAAAGCTCCTGGATAAGTATTACGATCTCCATCAAGACGGCAGGTGATTTTATGGATTTGAATACATGTGCAACAAAAGGCAACCTGATCATCATAAAAAATTCTCTGGCCCTGTCCAAGCAGGGCTATGAGCTGATGGACAAAAAACGGAATATTTTGATCCGTGAACTGATGCAGCTCATTGAAAAGGCGAGTTCCATTCAAAGTGAGATTGATAAGACCTTTACGGAGGCTTATGCTTCTCTTCAGCGCGCTATCCTGGAAATGGGCATGAACCGGGTCCGGGAAGCCAGTGCCGCGATTCCCCTGGAGGACTCTGTCCGGGTGAAGACCAGGAGCATCATGGGTACGGAGATCCCTCTTGTGGAATTTGATAAACGGTCCCCTTCCCTCGCTTATTCCTTTCACAGCACAAACCAGTTCCTGGACGACGCCAGGATGCAGTTTGAAAAAGTAAAGGAGCTGACCCTTCGCCTGACCACTGTGGAGAACTCCGCGTACCGGCTTTCCTTTAACATTAAAAAGACTCAGAAACGGGCAAATGCCCTGAAAAATATCACCATACCCAAATATGAGGCTCTGGTCCACAGCATCCAGAATGCTCTGGAGGAAAAGGAGCGTGAGGAGTTCACCCGTCTGAAGGTGATCAAGCGGCAGGCGGATAAAAAGAAAAGCTCCGCATCAAGCGGCGCTTAACTTATTAAAATGATTATTTTTGTGATTGTTTATACAGCCGCCATCCCATCAGGACGATCCACACATAAGCCAAGGTCTTCGGGATCATCAATACACCGACGACCGGAGCCGTGCCGCTGAATAAAACGACCGGCAGATAAAAGCCAAAGGAGAGAGCAACAGCTAAAGGCATGAACCGGAAAACATTGTCATTTGCCTTTTTTGCCTCCTTTGCGAAAATGACGATAATGATGATACCCATGACCGCAAAAGGTATATTCCGTAAAATTCCGAACAGAAGCGGCTGACGGTATACAAGCCACTGGTTTTGGGGGAACAAACAAAGCACAGCGCGCACGCCGGAAAGCAGCCACATGGTTCCCGTAAGGACTTTCCTGTCCCTGATCTGATAACGATCACGCCAGATATAATACAATATCAAATAAAAGACGGTCATCGTGATGGAAGTGACAAACTTTCCGGCCCCCAATGCCGGCGCGTTGGCTTCCAATCCGGTCGTCCACAACGCATAAGCACGCGGGACCAAATGGAAGGAATCGCCTGCGCCCAGCAGCGCGGCCATCAGCCCTGCTTTTTTTATGAGGGGATCACGTCCCCTCAGCATCATGGTAAGTCCCGCGAATATCACAAAACAAAGATACAAAACATCAAAAACCGTTTCAGCTATAGCTTGTGCCATAATTGTCTTTCCTCTCCTTTAATAAATGGTCCGTTCTATGACCACAGTCAAAAATCGGATATCCGATGCTCTCGTTTTCAGCAGCATTGTCATGTTCATCACAATAAAACGGGCAAATTGCTCTCTGGTAAACACTTCATCCCACACATCATCGCGAATCTGTGTATCCTTGGCCATACGTTCCAAGAGATTCTTCTCAAAAGACGCCTGCATTGACGCCATACGTTCTTGGCCGGCTGTTTCCACATTTCCAAGACTTCCCATGAGTTTACCGGCTGAGGAATCTATCCTTTCTTTGAGAAAAGCAAAGATTTCTTCCAATTGCCCACAGAAAGAGCCGGCCGCAGTCCTCATATCGTGCAGCGCCTGTCTCCAATATTCTTCCGTCAGTTCGAGCAGAATTTCATCCTTATTGGAAAAATAGTTATAAACTGTGCCGGCCGCTACTCCTGCTTTCTGTGCGATGGAACGGATGCTGACCGCGTCAATGCCTTCCCGATCCGCTGTTTCACGGGCACAATAAAGAAGCGTATCACGTAAGGTATCGTCTTTTCTTCTCATTGGCTGCGTTCTTCTCCTTTTCTTTAAATGAACATGTTCATTTATATTGTATGGGTAAATATTCAGTTTGTCAATCATAAATATCTCTTGACATTCCATTGAGTGGGCGAAAAAGCTGCTGCACCAATAAATTGGTGCAGCAGCTCCAAAATTCACTCTATAAGCCAGCTATTCATTCCGTTAGTCCAGATAAAGCGGCGGTTCATAATCTCGTCCCAGCATCGCGCGCTTTCTGATCTGGAAGTTAGTAAACGCATGCTCTGCCTGCTCTATCCACATATGTTCATCCTGATCATACACCAGAAGCATATCCGGTTTGGTTGGATGATGTCTTACCGTGTTCGTTTCATATTCTTTTCCGGTAGCCGGATTGATATCGGGAACTCTCAGCTTCGAAGCCCCTTCCGCAGCTGTGACCTCGGGCCTGGCTGATTTCGCCTCTTTTGCCGCTTTCCTTGCCCGCCGTTCTTCCGCCGACATGAGTATTGGCCTCTCCAGTCTCCGCTTCACGGCAGCATCCCAGGACGCGATCTTTTCCTCCAGATCTGGTTCCTCCGGCTGGCCTCCGTATTCTTGTACTGTCTCCTCTCTGTCATCAATAGACGGTTCCGGTATCTCCTCCAAGGGAATCTCAAAATACATGCCGGCTTCACCGTCTCCATTGTCCGCGGCAGATATTTCTGATTCCGGCGCTCTCGGTATAACGTAAGGTGCAGAAACATAAGACCCATCCTTTCCTGGTGTATCTGCCAGCGGCGTATATGCCGTTCCCTCCGTCAGCAATTCCTCCTGGGCCGCTCCGTCTCGCCGGGCTTCATCCCCAGGCTCCTGCTCTCCCTGCTCTCTTTTCAAGGTATAAGGACCGGAGACTGCCGAGATATCCCCGCCCTCCAACTCTTCCATCTCAATGAATTCCAGCCCGTCCAGATCATCCTCTGTTTCCACAAATTCCGGTTCGTCCTCCGCATAAACAGAGATTTCCGGCTGCTGCTCCTCCTCTGACTCTCCCGGCACGATCAGCCTGGGCCATTTCGCAGGCTTTTTCTGCGCCCATGCCAGAGCATCTTCCTCATCCGCTTCATTTTCCGGGACAGCCGTCTCTTCTGGAACATTCCTTATCTGTTCCGTCTCTTCGGTTTCCTCCATATCCAGGGAAATCTGTTCCTCCAGCTCCTTTTGTTTTCTGCTCCAATGAGAATTGGCCTGCTCCTGCCATTCCTGATTTACCCTGGTGGTCACTTCATCTTTTACCGGATAAAGCTCTTTTTGAATGGACTCCATCAATGCCCTTTCAATCTCTCTTAGCACATCGGAATCAACTGCCTCTTTTTCTGCATTCTCTCCCGCGGCAGATCCACTTTCCGCTTCGGCAGCCTCACCGTCACCTTCTGCCTCCAACAATATGGGATTTTGAGGCAATGCTTCTGCTGCACCGCTTCCACCTTGAAGCATGTCCCGCGCGTTGACCGGCTGCATCATGGACTGCAGCGACGCAACTGTTGCCTCCATCGGATCTATCACGGAAATCTGAATCACGCATCCCAGGGCCTGAGCGATTTCTCTCATATCCTGCTCTTGGAAATTGTCTCTGTTCAGCTTCTGTGTCAGGTTCTGTCTGGACATGGGCCGGCCGGTCTGCTCTTCGATCGTCTCCGCCAGCTGCCGAATAGTCATATTTTTTCTTTTCAGTATGATCTTAATCTGTTCACCAAAGGTTAATTCCATATCCGTCTCCTGGTAATCTCACTGATAACATATGCTGTATAGCCTGATTTATAACACATTCCATATGGTTTGTAAACTTAAAAATTTCTTAATCCTGAGATGATGTAATTTTATCTTTATATCATTTCATCTTCGCCTATTATTTTCTGGCTGCTGTATATGATGCAGAGGGCAGTCTATTATATCTGATGTCCATATACAAAAGCGTCATTTATTTATAAGGTATTCCTGCATTTCAGATTTAGCATTCTTAAGTTTTTCTATACTGTTCCCCGTTATTTCGTGGTCTAACAGTACAAGCATAGATTTACAAATATGTTTATTGCTCTCTTCAATTTCTTTTAATCGATTATTGTCATTCTCCAACAGATCATCATGTTTTGACACTCTCTTTTTTAACCTGTTGTAAGGAGATAAAACTTTAATAATCACGCCTATGGCACCGCCTGCAGCTGTAATGATTCCCATAACAGTCAAAATTGTTTTTATAGTAATCGATAAATTTTCACCATTCAAATTAACATTTCTCCTTTCTATATACTTTCATTACTGATAAACCAGAGTATTATTTATTCATTTTAATTCTCTGTCTCTTTCTACCTCTCCTGAACACTTTTAGGCCCCCATTTCTGCGGGCCAAAATTTTTATAAATAACAACTAACCATTATGCAATCCGTCTGTCAAATTTTGCTCTTATAGACGCCTCTCTTTTATTTCGATACATAGTCGCTGTCTTTGGGTCTGAATGCCCAACATAATCCTGCAGCCGTTTTTGAATCGTCCCCATCATAATTCTGATTGCACGATTATACTGTTCTAAAGTACCCTGTGCACAGTTTTCCAACCTCTTTGCTGCAAGAGATGTTCTGAGAATTCTTTCCCATCCGTTTTCGGACACAATCAGCTCATGATCCATCTCTTCCAAGTGATATTGATGCAGCGTAAGGGCCAGAACGGATTCCAAGGACTGCATCTGTTCCTGGCTCAGTTCCGCTCCCATACGCTGCAGCACTTCTTTTATTACTTTTTCCTGCATGGTAAAACCTCCTTTCAAAGAAGATTTTACCACTTAACAGTAATTAGCTAAATGGGCATATAACCTTCAATAATGTATTGCCAGATAGTTTATTCTGCTCATGCCTGCGGCAGCCGCATTCTCTGTAATGGCATAATAAGTGCCACTCATATAATTTACTCCTGTTATATGTACTGAATGTGTGTTTGCATCACCATTCATAGCAAATATTATGTAATGCGCCTTACCCTCTTCCCAGCTATATTTTTGGTTAAACCAGCTATTTACCGTGTCAATACCAAACATCCGCACAGACGTGGATGATCCAGACCAAGTTGCAACGAGAGTTCCAGCGTGCATTTTTTTCACACTGTTTAAGCGAGAATTTGTATTGCTTATGCTAGTATTTACGGATGCAATGTCCGTGGCTGTAGACAGTTTTACAAAGTTTTTCCAATGGTTTGCTCCATTGATTCCGTCATAAGACGCAATATATGTAAATTCGGGAAACGTGTCATACCGATAGAAAGTGTATACGCCTACAGGACCTAGATATTTTGAAAGCGATAAGATGCCGTATACATGGTCTGCCGTTGTTCCAATCTGCGCTGCAATCTCTGACTGGATTTTAGACGAAGTGGATGTGATCCAATATGCAATCGTCCCATATGCCGGCAGCGCATTGTATAAGTCAATTAAAGTGCAGGTATTTTTAACTAATTTAAGCTGAGTCGGATCGGAAAAGGACTGCATCCGGTGCATAGCTAAATTATCATTTAGTTCTCTAATTTCCGATTCTAATCCTACTATATTTTGCATCTCTGTAAATTGTTTTGTCACAGACGTCACGGTGATTCCATTATATTCCACGATATAAAGAACCATTTCATTTACCGTGCCGCCATTTCTGATGTTGCTGGTGACAATCTGGGGAATCTCCGGCGTTCCTGTCGTTTCTGTTCCTTTCCTCACCTCCAGATTCACACTCTCTATACTTGTCTCAGGATCTTTTTCATATTTTACGATTATCAAGTCTTTTCTCTTGTTCCCCTGGGTACCGTTTTCCAAAGTGAGGCTCTCATATGTACCAGGTAAAATCCGAAAATGTACCCCCTGCATCACACCTTCACCATCATAAATATCCAGTCTGTTATTGCTGACAAGTTTGGCGGCAAATTTCTCACCCACCGACAGGACCCCATTTTCCGTGGTGAATATACCCTGATTAAAACTTCCGGTGTCATTTGCTGTTATATGAGTTTTTCCCTGATATCCTGTTACGATCTCCATATTAATTATCTCCTTCTATCTTATATTCTACTTTAATATCCTGTTCTTTAATCTTTAGGACTTTTCCGATTATTGGTTTTTTCACGTAAATACCGGTTATATAGTCGCGGCCAGATATGGTATCTCCGATTTCCATGTTTATATCGTCGGTATCAGAGGTATCTGTGCTGAATTCGACATAATTCATCAGATCAAGAAGTTTTTCTGTGCCCTTTTCCGTCAGGTCTTCCCGCTCAGAATTATCGCTTTCAAAGACTGCCGCTCTCTCATCCATTCCCGTATAATATGGCTTGAGTCCAACAGTACTGTCTGCTTGTGCGTACAGATGTACGACTGTCCGGTCCTTTAATTCGCCTTTCCCCAGGCAGATTAAATGATTTATGCCCATGCGGCTGTCTGTACATACAAAATTCAGACGGCTGTCCTGGCTGATCTCTATTTTATTACTGTAATCTTTGATGGGCACGGCTTCCAATTTTACATAACCAGCCTCTTTAGTCTGTATATAGGAAATTTTCAGTCTGTATCCAACTGATCCAAGCATTGTTCTGATGCCATCCAGCAGACTACAATAAGGTTCAAACCGGTAACCGTTTATCTTGATTCCCGTATCTTTATCGTCTGCAGCGAAGAGTCCGTCAAAGCGTCCTGCGGCCAGCGTACCCAATATGGTATTCAGTTCACCGGAAACAATTTGGTAATCCTTTCCTGCCTCTGGTTCAATTATTTTTCCCTCCAGCAGGCCCCGCCAAGTATAACCTCTGACATATATCATCTCATCATCTGTCACGCTGCTTATCTCACCGATCGTACCTCCATATTCCGTCCCCGGGATGTAGATCCGTCTGCCATAGGTGTATTCTCCCTGCCATCGTGCGTACTGCACAGGCATTTCAAAATCATTATTCTTCCCCAGATCAATATCAATATTTTCATCCACTGTTTTTAATTCAGTCCCATCTATGTCAGCAAGAATCAATTCCATTCCGGTTCGCTCCTTTCCTGCAATACTGTTACGTCAAAACCAAAGTTTCCGGACCAGCTGACAGTCAGATTCCCAGACGGTATCTTTTCAAATATCCGTTGTTCCTTTTCTCTGTTGTTATATTCATCTACCAACGTACCGTCAACCTTTGTACGGATTACCGTGTTGTCCCGGCTGCTGATCGTCAAATATTCTTTTTGTTCTATTGTTGTATAAACCGCATACAAATGTCCGTTAATTATGATGGAAGGATTTACAACAGGACCATATATCCGCATACGGAAGTCACAGGCAGAAAAATGGTCATTATTTAAATAATCGATTCCTTTTTGTGTCTGCGAATAGTCATAATCAAAATCATATTTGTATTCCAGATAAACACTGCTTGTCTCGGACCATTTTCTAAGATAAGAAAAGTCTTTTTCTACTGTCCAAAAAGGATTTGGCGCAAATACCGTCACTTCCTTTTGTACATATGTATATTGCTCCGCCTGATCTGACACATCACCTTCCGTAATAAAACATTCGATGTATTGGTCATTCAAATACAGCCTGCCAGGCTCATTGGCCAAGATATCCTTCTCGGTAAGTTCAAAAAAGCGGCGGAGAGTCTCTGCCCTGTCTGACCGCCCTCCAAAAAAGTCGATACCCAGCTTATATTCCTTTTCTTTTTTCCGGAATGTTGTAACTTGGTTTCCCGAACGCCTTGTAACTACATCCGGTTCCCAACTGTAATCATAAAATCCTGCTTCTTTCAGACGGACCCTGGAGGCATTGCCAGATAGGTTGAATTCCTCTCCGGTACTGCCGCTCACATATTTAACCATTCATCGTCACCCCCATATTAGTCAATACCCGGCCGAACTCCCGGCCATTCAGCTTCATGCTCATATCCATATTTCCCAATGCGGCTGTAAATGCCCGCACCAGCGTCCTGTAGTCCGGTCCGCTCTGTATCTGCTGTGACGATATCTGTTGTTCCGTATATGGCTGTCTGGAAAAATCCATAGCCTGAGATACCGTTTTATTGACATATGACGTCTCGTCTTTAATGCCCAGAGCATAGCCATCCATTGAATTGACGCCAAATCCTCTGAATATACGGGACGGAGAATTTATCTGCAGCTTATGCCTGGCAGATTGAATGGCAGATTCGCACACTGCCGTCATCGCATTTACAACTGCAGAACGTCCGGCGCGGATTCCATCGGCAAAGGCTGCCGCTATATTCAAGCCTAAAGACTGTACCCTTACAATACTGGCACTGTTCTCTATCGACTCTATTGCCAATCTTGCAAGCAGAGAACCTGCGGAAGTGACCGAAAACATTTTATCATTTATCCCCAGCACTAAACCGTCTCCAATGTTGTGTCCAGAACGCATAGTCTTTTTCGAGGGAGAAGCGCACCCTAGTCCGGAATCAATAGAATCTATGATTTTCACACCCAGATCCTGGCTCGCGGCCAGTGCCTGACCTTGTGCGTTCTGCATGCCCGTGATAAACCCTGTCACCGTATCAGCCCCACTGCTGCTCATTAATTCTCTTAATTCACCCATTCCGCCGGCAATGTTGACAGCTCCGGATGTTAGAAGTTCTTCACCCCATGTATTGGTCATGCTTTTAATGTCAACACTTTTTCCCCACAGCTCATTTGCAGCAGCAAGCTCGTCTCCGGACATTTCACTAAATGCTTTTACGTAACCGGCACCCTCCGGGCCCATGGCTGCCAGTTTTTGCAGTATGCCCTTATCAATGGATACTTCCACTCCGTCTTTTGTCGTTTTTACCGCAGTCGCCATTTCTGAAAGGCTTTGTTCCCATTGCTCTACCCCTTCTACCTGACTCTGCATATTTTCCAGCAGCGTGTCCTTTGAAATCTCAGTTCCGCTGTTGAAATGTTCAAACATATTCATCTGGGATTCCAAAGCGCCCTGTACATTTTCTTTCATGGTCAAAACGCCGTTGGTCACATCTACGGCCATTTGCTGCTGTGCCTCTGACAAGCTGTTATATACTTCCAGTTCATGTCCGGCCGTCTCTATGCTGGTCGCCCTGGCCGCCTGATGCGCTTCCACAGCGGAAAGGTTTTCATTGACAGCCTCGGTATTCGCGCCGATCGCTTCTGTTGATTCTTCGGTCGTCTTATTTAGCTCTGATGCATAGTTATATGCTTCCTGATATTTATCATTTGCTTCGGAATACGCCTCGTTCAGATTATCCAGATTTTCCTGCTCTTTTTCTTTTGCATCCGCCAGCTCCGCTTCTCTGTCGGACAACTGCATCAATACATCTGTGGTGTCTTGAAGAGAACCATTATATTCAATCATTGAGCCGTTTCCATTTTTAAGAGCTTCCATCGACGCTTCGTTGACTTTCTCTCTTTCTGCCTCTATCGCCAGTAATTCCGTTCCTATATCGTTTAGATTCTGTTCTGCTTCGAACTTCGCCATATCGGCGTCCGTCATTTCCCTGGCGATCTCCACCATTCTTTCCTGAGCGGCCTGCGCTTTGGCATAGTTGAGGGATGCATCGATGGACTGTTCCAGCTGCTCTCTGTTTTGAGACAGCATCCCTGTATTCTGATCGACAGACAGCGACAGTTCAGGAAACAGCTGATTCAGTTCTCCGGTGATCGAGTTCATTCTCTTCAATGTTTCTTCGGATTTTCCAGACTGAGCCTCCAATGAATAAAGTTCCTCTACTAATCCATTGACTACTCCCTCCTGAACCTGAATAGACAGCTTTCCATCCCACTCTCCGCTCACTTCAGAAAGACTTTGTGACGCGTCCTTCATCTTCGTATTCAGTTCATCTGCTTTAATTGACAATTCATCTGTCTTTAATGCTGTGCTGTCCACATTACCGGCGAATATTCCGACAATACCTACGAGAGCAGATATTCCCGCGACTACAAGACCAATCGTATTGGCCGACATGGCTGTATTCAGAACTTCCTGAGCGCCCGCCGCTGCGCCTAACGCTCCTGCCTCCGCTGTGGTGGCCGCCGTATGGGCTACGACATCTGTAATCAGTGTCTTGATATGGTCTGATGTTTCATGTACCTTTGTTAGGAATTCGTCAGCCTTATTAGCCACATACATCGTTCCAAGCGCAGTGCCGACACCCGCCGCAATGGGACCGATCACTTCTATATTATCCGCCAGAAGCTTTATTCCGCTCTGCGCGATCGGAAGGAACTGTTCAATTATAGGTGCCGCCACTTCTGTCTTGAACGTTCTTCCAAGGGCCTCATATTGGCTGGAAAGGCTGTCATATTTGACATCCTTCAGGCTCTCCATCGTACCTTTGGCATCGTTATAGGAACTGTTCACGTCGTTCATGGATGAAATGATCTTCATCGCATCCTCTTTGCCCAGAGAACTCCACGTCTTACTGGCAAGAGTCAGAGCGCCCTGCCGGTCTGCCATGCTGGAGAGATCACCAATAACAGATTCAAAAACATCCCTTGTAGTCGCATTGCCGTTTTTCCACTCCAAAAACAGATTCTGTGTTCCTCCTGAAAAGGAATCAAGGCTTGCAGCAATTCTTCCGTCTGATAATGAATCACTGAAATCCTGGACAAAAGCATTAGCCTGGCTCAAGCTGTAAGTACCGGTATTCAGCCCGTTCTGCATAATGCCGAACATTTCATTTGCGCTGAACCCTGCTCGTCCCCAAAGTTCACTGTATTTTTCAATATTATTCGTCAACTCTCCCGACTTGTTCAATCCGTTCTGAGCGCCGTTTGCGATATAATCAAAGGCAGTTTGCGAGTCCACTCCCATGTTGATCATCAGCGCGTCAACGCTGTTGAGTGCGTCGCTCATGCTGATACCAAACGTATCGCTCAATATCATAGCGTTTTCTGTCAGGCTTTTAATTTTATCCGGATCTGTCTCATTGGTATACTGTCTCACCATAGCCATTGCACTGGCCACATCATTCATGGACTTTCCGTAATCATCGTTATAGATGTCCTTCATCACTGATCCATATTTTTCCATCTCCTGTGCAGTGGCGCCTGTACTTGCCTGTAATTGATTTTGTGCGTCCTGGATGTTCATTGCAGCTGTCACGGTCTCGCCGGCCATTCCTGCAACTGCCTTTGCCGCTGTGCCCAGCAAACCTGACTTGATCTTTCCTGACGTTTCCTCAATTCGTTCTGAAAGGGATTTTGTTTTCTGTCCCAACTTATCAATGGAATCTGCACAGCCTTCATTTGACGCTTCCGCTTCTTTCATATATTTCGCATTTTCACCCAGCGCTTTTGTGACCTGTATGGTCTGTTCCTGGGACAAATACAGCTGTTCATTCCATTCCTGAATCTGATTTTCCGCCGTCTGGCACGCTTCTTCCTGCCGTTTGATCTCGGCCGTCAGATTTTTCAGCGTTTCAGCATTTTTTGCCGCCGCTTCATCAGAGCCGGCGGAAGCCTGAGCCATTTCAGAAAGCCCTCCGCTCATCTTTTCCAATTTTGCTCTGTTCTCATCCAGCGCCTTACTGATCTCATCATACTGTTTTATCGATTCTTTCCGACCATTATTAATCGCCTCTTCTTTTTTATTCAAGGCATCCAATGTATTAGCCAGTACGTCGTTTTTTTTCTTTAAAGTATCCAGACTGTTCGCCTGCCCCATTGCCTGGATCTCTACTAATTTCATTTCTGCCCTCAGGGATGCCAGACTCTTATTACATGCCAGAACTGCAGATTGAAATTCCTTGTCTCCATCCAATGTAATGGTGGTTTTTATATTATTATCTGCCATAATTTATTCTCCTAATGATCCTATACAAATACCGCCTGCAAAACAGGCGGCCATGCAGTTCTCCCTCTTCGTATTTGAGTTTACAAATCCATGAGAGATGTGACTTTTTTTTCTTCAAAAAGATATTTCTTCGTGCGGAAATTATGCATTTATTTATACTCTTCAGAAAGGTCACACCATTTTCCAAAGTACATATGTGCAACTTCTTTTTCTCTATAACCGAATTGCATTCCGGTAAAAATGATCCACGCAAAGTTTATTTGTTCGGGCTCTTCTCTGTTTTCTGATTCTTCTCCCCCTGCGTGGTCTCCGAGTTTTTTCTCACAAAACACCTGAGAAATTCCTCATGAAGCTTTTGTCCGATCTCTGAAGGAGGTATGTCTATCTCTCTTAAAAGATGTTCCCTCTCCACTCTTCGTTTTTCCTCTCCGCATTCCTCTGCTTCAATGGCCAGCCCTTCACTTATCATCCAGAATAAGGTCTGATTTACCATTTTGAGATTAGGCTGTTCATACCGGCCCACCAGCATTCCCGCATCGTTTCTTTTTAAGCTTCCATCTTCCTCTTTTGCCGGTACAAAACCAATCAATTTATTTTCAAATGTCCCCAGATCTCCAAACTCCTCCTGTATTTGTTCCAAAACCACCATATCGCATTTTAAAGGATACTTGTTTCCGGATAATTCTATGTAATTTAATTTGTCAAACATATTTTACCTCCATACATGATCAATATAGGGGCGGCGTGTCACCGCCCCTGTTTTTTTATGCCTTTTCTACTCCAAATTTTCCATTGATCCACTCCAGAGCCGCCGCTTCTGTATCGAATACCCCTACGGATTTCCATTTGCCGTCTGCAAGAGCAACTGCTCTTCCGGCAATAGAAGGTGTCTTGTACTCAATCGCATCCCCCTTTGTTGCATAATCTTCTGCAGGCTCAGAGAATTTCACTTTATATAAGAAATTTCCAGTAAAAGCACGCACGCCGTCCACTTTCTCCACTGTGATCCAGCCCATGCCCACATAATTATTCTGGTCATTTGCATTGAATTCCACTGATTTCTCGGATTCCGTCACTACCGTATGGCCGAACATATCCTGATGAGCCTGAAGCGGAATTGTGCTCGTGTTTAAAGTTACATCTGCATAGTTGAATTCCTTGTCATATTCCGCCTGCATATCGTCTGCATTTAATGAGCCTTCTGCATAGCTCGGTGTCACCTGCAGTCCAATTGCCTTTCCAAATGTGATCGGCGCAGAATACTTTCCTGTCTCTGCATCCAGTTTTCCAATTATAGGTTTTCTAAGTCCAATATAAGCCATGATTTTTTCCTCTCTTTCTTTAATTCAGCCCGGCCATTTTATCCAGCCAGGCGAGTGCCTGTTCTTTAGTTGTAAAAATCCTTTTTTCTTTCCATTCACCACTTGTGATCGGCAGTATTCTTCCAGAAATTGATGGTGTGATATAGTCAATGGAATCTTCCTTTGTTTTATAGGACTGACTGTCCTCATAAAATCTTACTTTATACAGCCAGATCGCAACATATTTTTTCATGCCGTCCACCTTTTCCTCAGCGCTGATTCCGAATCCTACATATCCTGCTTCGTCACCAGTCCGATACCGGATGACCGTACTTCCTTCTGCTGCCGATACAGCATGTCCAAATATGATTTCTTCTGCCCGGTCCGGTATTGTGGCAGTATTCAGGCTGATATCCGCATACTCCAGCTGCTGTCCATAATCCAGATCATTGACATCCTTATATACCGACGTATCTGCATATTTGGGAGAAATCTCTACTTCTATTGCTTTTCCAAACCGAAAGCCCTTGGAGTATGCTACTCCTTCTTTCCCTTCTTCCAGTACGGCCACTGTTGGTTTTGTAAGACCAATAAATGCCATTATGTCACCTCCTCCTCTGTGTCACACTCAAACACAATATGGCGGTGTTCTCCACCTTCATCAATGGAGACCGTGACTTTTGGAAATGTGAATTCCTGCTGAAAAAGCGCACTGCGCACCTGATTTTTCAATGCTGCAAAATCTTCTGAAATCGGCAAATACAAGTGAACCTGAACTTTGACAATTATTGTTTCTGGTCCATCGTCGCCGTAATTCATCCCGAGATCAGAAACATAATTATATGTAAACCAACAATCCGCTGATCCCGTATAAAAGTCCGGCACATATGGATATCCAAACGGTTCTATGGCAGCAGTGATCTTCTCAAATGTCGTCACAATTCACTCACCCCCTTTCTAATAATTTTCTGCACCTGGAAATTCTCGTTCTGCAATTTTTATACTCTCCGGTAATGCCGTTACATTCAGAACCTGACCTCCCTGGCCCAAATTCACCGCTGATCTTATCGTTCTGGCGTTTTTTTTGAGAATACGCGCAGAAAAGTACTGTCACACCATATCAGTACAGGCGCTGCCCGTATCCTCTCCCATCCAGTCTGCCGGATATTCCATTTCGTTCCGGCCGGCATCTTCGGAATACTTTCTTTTATTTTTATTGTCTTTGCCACTTCCGTTCTCCTTCAGCACAAATTTTTTTAGATTTTAATTGCATATACTTTCAAAACATGATACACTTTTTTCAGAAGCAATAGTGAAGTTTTTTGAAGTATCTTTTTTATGAATTATATTTTTAATTACTTATGTTTTTTGAAGCATAGCTATACTATACCCTTTTGTTTTTTAAAAGTCAATAGTTTGTACTTATGTTTTTTGAAGTATTTACCATTTTGTGAAAGGTGAACTAAAATGTATGAGATTTTTGAGCAGTTACTACAAAAATATGGAGTAAGTACCTATCGGGTATCAAAAGAAACTGGTATCGCCCAATCCGTTTTCAGCTCTTGGAAAAGCGGGATCAGCAAACCAAAAAATGATAAGATGCAGAAAATTGCAGATTATTTTGGAGTATCACTCGAATATCTCGTTACAGGCAAAGAAAAAGAAGGCGGCGAGACCTATTATTTAAATGAGGAAACTGCCTCGATCGCACAAGAAATATTTGAAAACAAAGAGCTGAAAATGCTGTTTGATGTGAGCCGCAACGCAGATGCAGAAGACTTAAAAGCGTTACATAACATGGCATTGGCACTGAAAAGGAAAGAACGTGATAACAATGACGAAGGATGTTAACGTTGTCTTAATTAATTTTCCCGCAAAAGGCAACGAAATGGTTTCAGAAAATGAAGACGGCAGTTATACTATACTGATCAATGCGCGCCTGTCCGACGCCGGCCGTCTGAGAGCATATGAGCATGCTATGAAGCACATCTCCGATAATGACTTTCAAAAAGAAGATGTTCAGACTATAGAAGCGGCGGCACATGAAATCCCCAGGGCGGCCTCTTCTGTGTTGGCCGTACCTTCTGTTAAATCCCTGCACGGAAATAAGATCAATAAATTGTTCCGGAATCGAAAAAAAAATAAAACCCGCTGGAAAGATGTAGAAAGGCGGAGAAAATGGCTAAACGCGCACCATCCCGATTGCTTGCCCGGATATGATGAAATTTTGGAAAACCCAATGACCATGGGAAATGATTTTTGAAAGAACCTCTTCTTATCCTCTTTCTTTTTCCCTCTTATGGACTTATAATAAAAGCGGCCCGCAGGCCAAGCCTGCCGCGCCGCTTTTAGATTTTATTCATTTATGACTATTCTGATACAATAGGGGGCACCGTCATGGAAAAGCAAGACCAGGCAGTAATGAAGAAAAACGCAGACAATGGAAAAGCTGAGACAGGAAGCACCGTAAAGAAAACCAGGATGGACCGGGTGGTGGACACAATCTCCGGTATTTTTGTCCCCACGCTTCCGGTCATCACAGCCGCCGGTATTCTGAAAGCGCTGATGCTGCTGCTTTCTGCTCTAAATCTTCTGAACGCGGAGAGCAATACTTATTATGTCTTGTCTTTTGTATCCAGCGCCGGATTCTATTTTCTTCCTCTGCTCTTAGCTCACTCCACAGCTAAGCGGTTCGGCGGCGATCCGTATCTGGCGCTGTTCCTGACCGCGGTCCTCCTGCATCCGGATTTTATATCCGTTTTTAAGGAAGGCGGTTCACTTACCTTTCTTTCACTCCCCATTACAATGATGTCTTACAGTTCAACCGTAGTCCCCGCTATTGTGATCGGATGGTCTGTGGCTTCTGTGGAAAAGCTTCTGCGCAGATGGGTTCCCGGCATCATCGCTTTTTTCGCCGTACCGCTGCTGACCACGCTCCTCATGGCGCCGCTCATCCTGATCGTTCTGGGCCCCGCCGGGATGTTCATCGGGGACGGCCTGAGCAATGGCCTGAACTTAATTCATGAAAAAATAGGCTGGCCGGCAGTAGCTCTGCTGGCAGCCATGACACCGTTCCTGGTCACAGCCGGATTTGGACTCTGTTTCCTGCCGCTGGCCCTCTCTTCTATCACAGCGACCGGCTTTGACCCGTTCAGCCGTCCGGCCTTTCTCGCAGCCAATGTCGCCATGGCTTCCGCAGCTCTCGCGGTATTTGTAAAATCGAAAGTCTGTGAAAATAAGAGTCTTTCCCTTCAGACCTCGATAGTCGCTTATATGGGAATAACAGAACCGTCCATCTACGGAGTCCTTCTCCCCTTAAAACGGCCGTACATAGCTAGTATCATAGGTGCCGCCGTCGGAGGCGCTTTTGCAGGCATCACCGACGTGAAATCTGTAGCCTATGCTTCTCCCTGCTTGATCACCCTGCCCATATTCTTGAGCGGCACCTTTGTATACGCGCTTCTGACGGTCGCAGTGACCTTTGCTACTACCTTTTTACTCACCTGGCTCATTGGTTTCGATGACAAGCCTCTCCACAGCAGCGTAACCATTTAAGGCATCATCTGTTCCACAGACGGGGCACATATCCCAGCTCTCTTATCATCTGAAGATCCTGGCTGATTGTAATTCCTGCTGTGGTCAGCATATCCCCCGATATTGCCGCATTGGCTCCGGACCGGAAGCAGCTTCTTCCTTTGTCCTCCAAAAGTCCCCTGCCTCCCGCCAGCCGGATTGACGCGTCCGGCACCAAAAAGCGGAAGACCGCCGTGATTCTTCTCATCTTCTCTTCCGTCAGTCTCTGATTTCCTTCATAAGGCGTGCCGGGTATGGGATTCAGCATATTCACAGGTATGGAGCGGATTCCCAGCTCTCTGATCGTCAGTACCATATCTATCCTGTCTTCCATGGACTCCCCCAGGCCCATTATGCCCCCGCTGCACACGCTCAGCCCCGCCTCCTGAGCCGCTCGGACAGCGGCGATCTTGTCATCGTATGTATGGGTCGTACAGACCTCCGGAAAATAGGCTCTGGAGCTCTCCAGATTATTGTGCACTCTTTCTGTCCCCGCTTCTTTGAGCTTCCGGTACTGACTTTCATTTAAAAGTCCGAAGGAAATGCAGACCGATAATCTTGTCTTTTTCTTTATCTCTTTTATGCTTTCACACATCCTGTCCACTTCTGTATCAGACAAACATCTTCCTGAAGTCACAATGGAATATCGCAAAACTCCTTTTTGTTCATTGTATTCCGCCTGAGACGTGATTTCTTCCGTGCTGAGAAGAGAATATTTCTCCGCCCTCGTATGATAAAAAGCGGACTGGGCACAGTATTTACAGTCCTCTGAGCACCTCCCGCTTTTCCCGTTTATTATGGTACAAATATCAAAACTGTCTCCGCAGAAAAAGCTCCTGATTTCATCCGCAGCTTCACAAAGTTCTTCCAGCTCCTGTTCCGCAAGCCAGACTGCCTCCGGTTTGCCTATCCATTCCTTCTTTAGAACCCGGTTTTTAATCGTCTGTATATCCATTTCCATATTCCTTTCATCACATCTAAATAATCTCCTTTCTTAATACTAAAGTTCGGCGCCCAGATTGTCAACCAATTATTTTTTTAGTTTACCATAAAGAAGCTGTGCAGTTCAACATTTCTCCTGCACAGCTTCTCTTTTCCATACTCGTATTAAGATTTTACCGTTTCTTTCGTTTCCTGACCATGACGACCGCCAGTATAAGCAGGATGACTGCCGCCGCTATAGCGGAAATTATCAGCGCGGTCACCGGAGCTGAATCTCCTGTCTTAACATTATTTACAGTGCGGTTTGCCGGCTCAGGTTTTTTGTGGTTATCCGCAGAAGGTATCTCTGTCGTTCCGGACGGTCTGGTATTTTCTTCCGACGCATCTGCATCCCTTGGGAAAGCCAATGCAAAGGGAGATAAAGAATATACCTTTACCTGGACTTTGCCGTCCACCACTGTCAGGTTTTTATACGTATCAATCGTATCTTTATCTGATACGATATCTTCGTTATTCCGCTTTCCTTCCTTCACATAATGAAAGACAGCAATCTGCTTTCCATTATACTCCATGCTCACTGGGATGGTCACTGTCAAAGCTCCTTTTATTTCTGTCTCCGTACGATCCTCATTTACCAAAGTAATGTCAAAGACCGATCCCAGAAGCTGGCCGTTCTCCAGCTTATCCTGGAAAGCTTTTCGCACAGCCTCATCCGTAAGATCCAGAATCTTTAAAATTTCTGTACCTTTAAGATTACCGGATGCTTCAAAATTTATGGCGTCGGAGTCCGGAATGCCGGAGCTGTTCTCCACTTTCTTTACGGTTCCTTCCTCAATGGTAAGTATTCCGTTGAGAAGCCTGCCTTTCTCATAATTCCCATCTGCAATGGCCGCCGTCTTTACCTTTAAGGTATAGGTCCCAGCCAGATTGCCGTTTGACATATCCAGTGGTTCAACATCTGCGGTCACACCCAGGGCGCTCTGCTCCACGCCTTCCGGAAGATTATATACTTCAATTTCGTATGGCGCCGGAAACCCTTCTCCATATTTTAATGTTACATCCTTCGCTTTGATATCAACTGCCCGTTTCTTAACGGTCAGCCATCCGTTCACTACACTGACATTGTAATTTGCAGAGCTGGACGTTCCAGTAACAGCCACGCTGCTTCCTGCCGGGGTAAACCTGTCTGCCGGGCAGTCAAACTCTACTGCCAGATCGGCCGCGGTGTCGTCACCCACCAAAGCTCCGTCTGGAATCTCCAGCGAAAACGCCGGGTTTTTATCGCCATATACCTTCGCCGTATCCTTGATGTTCACGGTTACTTGCTTTTTCAAAACTTCCGTTACCTTCAGGCTGCCTTCCGCGGTATTATAATTTTCACTCTCCGCCATCCCAGGAGTAAATATTATATCATATTCGGTCGCATTGCTGTCTTTTACTTCAGGGCGGAGGCTGCTTTGCTTCCATTGGATGGTTCCATTTACCGCCATACCGTCTAATTCGAAAGTTTCCTTTATAAGAGAGTCCCCCAACGACTGACCATAAATGATCTGGGAGCCACTGCCTCTGCCGCTTTGTACCGGGTCCGCTTTGTTCACGGTCAGGGAGATGTCCGCTTTATATGTGTAATATAGACTTCCGGCATCCGCTGTAAAAGTCGCTTTATAAGCCCTTGTCTTCACATCTGGGACGATTCCGCTATCGTCCCAGTTCCAGGTCCCTCCGTCCACATTGGGGAGCGTCACATCAGCCAATGTCTTTACGGGACTGTAGATAATGGCCTCCAATTCCGGCACTGGCGGTTTCTCTTTCACCTGTGACACCACATAATACCCCATCCTGCCGACGTCTGCGCGGAGGACTCCTGTACCAGCACTGTCATTCGCTGTTTCGGAAAGGCTGCCGGTGCTTTCATCAAAATAATAAAGCACCGTCTTGTCAGAACGTGGATATCCATCATCCATGAAAATTCCAAGGTCTACAGATTCTCCGTCTTTGAGTTCCGGTGATATCTCCAATGCATATAGGTAAAAATTCTCTGCTCCGCCCATGGGCTCCAGGGCTGTCCGGACCGCATCATATACGGCTCCGGAACCAATCCTGGCTGCTGACAAAGCCGCATTGGCCGGGAGATAACCATTGTTATCTGTTACTGTGACCCGGTCATTGTCGGCCTTCAGCTCCAGTGGAGCAACAGTATAGCTGAACTCATACTCCTTTGTATTGCTTCCGGCCGGAGCGGACTTAGTGGTCATGACCACGGACGTTCCACCATTTTCTTTAATAAGGTCTGCTCTCGCGATCCGGTCACCCAGCGTATAATCACTGCCATTTACCTTCACTGACATCTGTGCTGTCACGTCCGCACCGTCAGAAAGCGCCGGATTGGTAATCTTAATATAAGAAGTCCCCGCCGGAAGATCTATAATCATTCCTGTTCCGTTTACCGTTATTGTATCCGCTTTAATACTCAAATCCGTCTTGTCAAAGGCCTGACAGTCAAAGGTCAAAAGATCCGGCGCCGCTGATTCAAGCGCTGCGTCATTGGTAAAGGCCTTGATCATGACGTTTCCGAAGGTTATTCCAGTCTGTGCTTGTTCTGTCATATCTATAAATTCACTACCAGAGACCAGAAAGCTCTCTCCCTCATTGCACACCGCCGTCTGATTCAATGAATCCGCGCCGATTTCCACGGGAGTATACCATTTTCCGTCGCTGCCCTTTATCACCTCTACTACAGAAAACTTTTCACCTGCTCCTATTGCAGCCGGAGCGTCCAGTTTTATGGTATGGTAGCCGCTGTATGTAATCATTTCCGTCTTTTCCGCTATCGGTTGAGTTCCGGAGGGCACCGGTCCTTCCATGCCTGCCGGAACTTTATAGATCTTTATGGAAACCACAGAACCTGGTACCAGCGTGACCGCGGACACCGCTTGAATCTCCTCGTCTCCTTTTGCAGTAAAAACATTGGCAATTCCCATCTCCTGGTCATGGGGCTGGAACTGCATAGCACTTGCAAGGCCCAGATAATCATACTGATAATTATTGTCATAATTATCCGTTCCCTCTCCATGGCAGCTCGTCACCTGATCGATGGTTCTGTCGTAGTAAGAAAGCCAGAAATATCCGTCAAGTCCCCAGCCGCTTCCCCAGCTGTTTTTCACCAGCCAAGCGCCGTTTCCCTCCGGCTGTTTGCCCGCTTTGAAGTTCGTACTTGCATAGTCGTCGTCCCATCCCACAATGCTGACGCCATGGTTCTGGACCGTAGAAGCGTTCAGTACATCAACATACTGACAATAATTCGAATAATTAAAATAATCTCCGTTCTTATCACCTCCGGGGGCTGACTGATCTGCGTAATAGGCAATAGCCACCGCTCCAGAATTCATCAGGGCCGTCTTAATATCTGCTGTAGCGGCTGAATTATAGATGTAAGCTGCATCGGCCGCCGGAAGTCCGGTATCATCATATTTATCAAAGACCGCAGGGCTTCCAAGAAAATCCGCGTTTTGAAGATGTACGGCAGAGAGGTTTCTTTTGTCTGCCGCCACACTCCATATGCCTGTCTTACTAGTGTCTCCCGCTTCATTCTGATACGGTGCATCATCTTCTTTTGCCGCTCCCTGCCAGGTAGCTAAAAGGGAAACTGCCTGAGGCATGTTGCCGCCTTTGTCCAGACGTCCCGACTCGGAATAGGTAATTCCTTCTCCCGCCTGATCAGAATCCGCCGCACTGACCTTAACGCTGTCCGCGGTCTGAGTCTCGTAGGCAAACCATGCAAGCTGGCGCTCGGAATAGTCAGGGGATGGCGCTTCCGAGCTGCCTGAATTCCCATTAAGCCGACTGCTCTCCAATGAAGACAGCGCCCCAAAGGCCCAGCAGGATCCCCAAGGATTCTGGTTCTTAACAGTCGTGGATTTGCCTAACGCGCTCAGATTATATGAAACAGGAAGGGCACTTCTGCCGCGTATCTGTCCGCTCTCCGCACTTCTATAAGAACCATGAAAAACGGTAGGGGTAATCCCTCCGGAAGCATTGCTTTGATCCACTTCCAGCAGCTCTGCCGGACCCACAAGGGCTTTTCCCCCAGTACCCTCTCCCGGCGCCGCTGATACGCTCATAACTGGTCCCGATACAACGAGGGCAGCCGCCAGCCCAAAGGCGGCCGCCCGTTTCATCAGCTCTTTCATTTTCATAGTTCTCTCCTTTGATCCCTACTGCGGGTAAAATGCTGTTCCTTTTCAATCATTATATAGAAAATACGGATAGTATGCAAATATAAACGGATGCAGCCATTTTATCTACGCTTTGTTTTCCGGCATCTGCGAATTGCTTTTCCTGTCCACCTTATCCACTATGAAGGCGATGGCCTGATCTCCCGTGATATTACAGGCAGTCCCGAAGCTGTCCTGAGAAAAATGCAGGGATATGATCAACTGAGACATAGGCTCCGTAAAACCGAGCATGGAGGTAATAAGGCCGAGAGCCGCCATCACCCCGCCTCCGGGGACTCCGGGAGCCGCCACCATAGTGATCCCCAGCATCAATATAAAGGGCGCAAACATGCTGAGGGTAGGATTCATCCCATTGGCGATCATAATGCCCATGGCACCGAGAACCAGACAGATCGTATCCCCTGCAAGATGAATCGTCGCGCAAAGGGGAATGACAAAATCCGCAATATCGCCGGCTACGCCATTTTTCTTGGCACTCTCCAGGTTCACCGGAATCGTTGAAGCAGAGGACTGAGTCCCCAGCGCCGTAAAATAAGCTGGCGCCGCATTTTTCAAATTCTTAAATTTATTTTCTTTACAGACCAGAGAGGATATCAGAAACTGAAGCCCGATATACAGCCACTGGAATATCAGGATCATGATAAACAGTTTTACAAACATCTGTATCGTCTGAATCAGTTTTCCTTCTGCAGCAATCTTGCAGAACAGGCCGGCCACATATACGGGAATCAGTGGTATGATCACTTTATTTAAGGTCTTGCTTATGATTTCCTGCAGGTCTTTTATGACCTTCAATAGTGTCGTTCCTTTACTGTTCGCCATACCCAGCCCCAGGAGAAAAGCGAGGATCAGCGCGGTCATAACGCCAAATACTGGTTCGGCTTCAATGGTAAATAAGGCTTCAAAGGTCTTTGAAGCTGCTTCTGCCCCGGTGATTTCTCTTATGAGAGAAGGGAGGAGGGCTTTGCCCGCCAAAAAAGAAGCGAATCCCGCGGTGACAGTGGATGCATAGGCTAAGAGCAGGGTGACGCCAAACAGCTTATTGGCTTTTTTCCCAAGGTCTGCCAGGCCTGCCGCCACAAACGATACGATCAGAAGAGGAATGATAAAGCTTAAAAAGGTACTGAATAATGACGTAAAGGTCACATACAAACTGACGAAACCTTCAAATACCATGGAATCCTGGATGTTTAAGAGATGCCCCAGCGAGCCCAGCAGAGTACCCGCAAGAATACCCAGCAGGAGCTTTACCAAAAGTCCCAGCTTGCGTTTTTTCATGTTGTTTTCCCCATTTCTCTATTTGTTTATACACCGATTTGTAGTGCGTCTTTCTTTGACGTACAAAAGTCCACGGCACAGCATCCTCATTATACAGAATGTCTCCATGAAAAACAACCCTGAAAGTTTCAAACAAAAAAAACACCGTCCCCGGTGCTCTTTCGTCATCGAAAACAGTGCTTTGAGTGCGCCTCCAGGGGCTCGAACCCTGGACACCCTGATTAAGAGTCAGGTGCTCTACCAACTGAGCTAGAAGCGCTTACTAATCCGTGCCCCATGAGCTTGTCTCAGGGGCACGGACATTATTATATCTCAATGTTTTTATAAATGCAAGTACTTTTTTCAAATTATTTCGATTTTTTTCATTGTTTTCCAATACTGTTATGCTAAGGAAAACTCCGAGATCAGCCGGGCTTTCGGAAGGGCGCCGGACAGCCTCTTGACAACCTGTCCATTCTTAAAAAGTATCAAAGTAGGAACAGACTGTACCTGATAACGCATGGCTAGTTCTTCTGCCAGATCTATATTGACCTTGCCAATCTTCACCTTGCCTTCATACTCCACTGCCAGATCCTCGATCACCGGGCCAAGCATCTTGCAGGGACCGCACCACTCCGCATAGAAATCCACCAATACTGGAATATCAGATTTCAATACCTCTTCTTCAAAATTGTCCTGCTGAAAAATTCTTGCCATATTTTTCCCTCCTGTATACTGTACAGGCGCTTTATTTTGACATCTTCCCCAGAAGTTCATTGATTTCCCCTAGGGATCTTTTAATCTTAAGCGCCTTTCTGTTCAGATCCTGTTTATCACAGAATGCCCTGGACAGCTTTTCCTGGAAACTCAGCCTCCGTTTCAAGGCGTTTTCCTCCTACTGTTCTTTTCCTACTATTATATGATTGAACTGCCTGGCCTATGCAGCCGGTTCGCTTTTATTTTATCACGAACATTTCCGCTGTGCAACCAGCTTACAAATAGGATGTCCCTTTTCTGAGAACTTCTGCTCATATTCTGTCATCACATTTCCAGAGGACATTTTCGCGTCTTTATGTAGATCAAAGGTACTTGACAAAAGTCTCCAGCCGGATTCCTCCACCGATTCCAACGAGAATTCAAATAATTTCCGGTTATCGGTTTTAAATTCCACGCAGCCGTTTTCTTTCAATATCTTTTCATATCTGGACAAAAACGCGGAAGAAGTCAGCCTTCGTTTCGCGTGACGCGCCTTCGGCCAGGGATCCGAGAAGTTGAGATAGATACGGGATACTTCTCCGGGAGAAAATAAGTTTTCCAGATACTCTGCCTGTACATTTAAAAATCGAAGATTCGCAATTCTTCCCCCAGGGCCTATGCCGGCGTTCTGCGCCTTCTCAGGCAGGCTTCTGCGTGTCACTGCTGACACTCCGTCCTCCAGACTGCTCCCTTCTGCTTTTTGGACAGCCCGCACCAATACACTGGCATACATCTCTATGCCGATAAAATTTATTTCGGGATTAAGCTCCGCCTGCTTTAAAAGAAACCTGCCCTTCCCCATACCGATTTCTATATAGATTGGATTCTGATTCCCGAAGACTGCTCCCCAGCTTCCCTTATATCGCTCCGGATCATTTACCACATACGGATTTTCTGCCAGCACGTCTCTTGCGCCTTTTACATTTCTCAGTCTCATATGCCATTTTCCTCACATTTCGCAACGATTTTTTAATATCCTTTCCCACTTTTGGGGATAATTCCCGGAATATCACGGGATTCTCTTGCCACCGGCTTTGATTTATTCTATAATTATTAACTATATATTAACATTTTTATAAGGAGTCGTCTATAAATGAAAAAATCGTACCGGGCATTATGCCTGATTCTCGCTGCTTTCTTCCTATGCTTCTTTTATACGGAAAGGACAAGCCTGGCAGCAGACGCTTCCCAGGAGGAAACCTATGAAGCTTCCGGAGAAGTCTCCGTGGAAGCCGCCGATACACAGGGAGCTGATCCCAGCACCATTTCTACCTGGCCTCAGGGTCCGGAGCTTCTCGGAGAAGCCGGCGTTCTCATAGATGCCCGCACCGGAACGGTGCTCTTCGCCAAAAATGCTGACGAGGCGCTTTATCCCGCCAGCATCACAAAACTCATGACTGCACTTTTGACACTGGAAAACGCCTCTCTGTCCGAAGTCGTCACCTTTTCCAGAGAAGCCGTATTCAGCATTGAAGCCGACTCCAGCAACATCGCCGTCACGGAAGGGGAACAGCTGACCGTAGAACAGTGTATGTACGCACTCCTGCTCCAATCCGCCAACGAAGTGGCCAACGGCCTGGCTGAGCATGTGGCCGGAGGTATGGACGCCTTTGCGGAAATGATGAACAACCGGGCTGCTCAGCTGGGCTGCACCAACACGCATTTTGTGAACGCCCATGGTCTTCACAACGAAAACCATTATACCACCTGTCATGACATGGCGCTCATTATGAAAGCTCTCGTGCACAACGATACTTTTATCCGAATCTGCGCGGCCGGCAAATACACGATCGAGCCGACAAATAAACAGCCCGACTCCCGGTATCTGGTGCAGAAGCATAAAATGCTCTATGATTCCGAGTATACCTATGAAGGAACTGTAGCCGGAAAAACCGGCTATACCCCAGAAGCCGGCAATACCCTCGTCACCTATGCCGTCCGCGGAGATATGGAACTGATCGCCGTCTCCATGAAGACCAACTGGACACATTACGATGATACCATAGCCATGTTTGAGTTTGGCTTTAATAACTTTACGGCATATAATATGGCTGAAGCGAAAGAAAACACAGGCAGCGATTTTCTCTCCTCATCCCAAGGAGTTTTCGACACTTCCTCCGCATCCCTGGAGCTGAGCGGCGACAGCTGGATCATCCTGCCCAATAATATGAGCCTGAACGACGTGGAGAGCAGTCTGACTCTCAGCACCGCCTCTGCCTCCAATGTACTGGCAAATGTTACCTATTCTTATCAGGGCGTCCGTCTCGGATCCGGTTCACTTCTGCTCATCGACAGCGCCGACAAGCATTTCGATTTTAAAGAGCACGAAACAGCCCAGAGCCCTTCTTCCGCCAAGGAAAAGCCCTCCCAGAACAGCACGCTGTTCATCAATGTCTGGATTCTGCTGGCCGTCATCCTATGCGGAGCCATAATTTATTTCCTGGTCCTATTCATACGGAGGAAGAGGGCAATGAATCGGAGCGTGATCAAGGTCCGGAACTCCAGGAGAACTTCCATGCGTAGACACCGGAGACGGCAGAATGTCCTTCGCAGCAGAAACAAGGACCTGGACCGCCGTTAAAGATTCTGAAAATACGGCAAGCCGTGTAGACCACACGGCTTGTTTTTTATTTTAAAGGAAGGCTGCTCCGCGGCTGCGCATCGGAGCGCAAAGCTGAAGAAGCTCTCAAAGCTTGAGGGGACATGGAGTCTGAAACAGGCTTGCCCGCTTTGCTCTCTTTCCTCTTTTTTAACATTTCCAGCCTTTTCATCTGAATGGCTTCGGCGTCTGATTCTGAAATCAGCTTCAACGTCTTTACCACAAAGACTCCTCCGGATTCTGCTTTCTTAAGCCTGAGCTTTCCTTTCATATAGCCGTGCTCAGGGCAAAACGCCAGGCAAAGATACGTCTTTCCGTTGACAGGGAACCATCGGATCCGTTTCCTCAGAGCTCTGCCGCAGCGATAACACTTTGTGGAAACAGCCCCCTTATCGGCCATCGCCTTCTCCCTGGCCGCAAATACCCTGGAAACATATTTTGCATATCGGTCAAATACGATATAAATCTCCTCTTCCTTTTTATCCGGAAGTCTGAAATAATCCACAGACACATATTTTCGCACGGCATCCAGATCCATCCTCTGCATGATCTTGACCGTATACAGCGTATCATCAAAGGCACGATGAAAGGGGATATCTTCCTCGATTTCCAGATACTCCACCGCGTCCTTCAAGGAACGGCGGCTCTTTCCGTCTTCGTACAGAAGACTGAACAGCTTCTGCACATCGTAATAAAGAAGCGGTTTCCCCATTGGATTTTCCACCTTAAAAAACGCAAGATTCCTCTGAAGCTCTGTCAGATCCATGGAACCCCAGGTGCACATGATATAGTCATCTCCGCACCATTTAAAAAAATCTCCGATGACATCCTGGAATTTTCTGGCTTTTTCCAATTCCTGTATGTCCATATGGAGGATTTCCTTTGTTTTATAGTGAAGCTGACGGTATACGGCCGGCTTGATCACTTCGTTAAACACCTCTACGGTACGCATTTCTCCGTCCAGTTTCACCGCTCCTATTTCAATGATCTCAAAGGGCATCCCTGTCCGTTTTCCCGCTTTCCCCCTTGGACTCTGATTCCATTCCAGGTCGAGAACAATATAATGCAAACCGTTTCACCGCCTTTCCATACCTTATCTCTTAAACCTCCGGGCCTCATGCCGCAGCCGGCTGATCACTCATCTCATTCTATCATATCCCCTGAGCTTACGCAATTTTTATATTTTCTCCATGACTCTTGACTTCACTGTCCATAAGGTTTATGATAGGCTCCGTTCTTAATATTCTGACTTTTTTACAGGAGGAGTTTTCATGTTTTCCAGAAAGGATCTGACCCGATTAATCCTGCCGCTGTTCGCAGAGCAGTTCCTTGCCACCACCGTCGGCATGGCAGATATCATCATGGTAGCTTCTGCCGGTGAAGCGGCTGTATCCGGAGTTTCTCTGGTCGACAATATCAGTCTTCTGCTGATCAATTTCCTGATGGCCATTGCAACGGGCGGAGCCGTTGTCTGTGCTCAATATTTAGGCAAAAAGAAGCCAGACCTGGCTAGGGAAACAGCCGGACAGCTGATACTGTCCACATTTGTCATATCTCTGATCATCATGGTCGTCATTCTGGTGGGAAATCACGCTATTCTGAATTTGCTGTGCGGACGTGCGGAAGAGAGTGTAATGGCCAATGCCCGTACTTATTTTTACCTCTGCGCCGTCTCCTATCCGTTTCTCGGGGTTTCCAATGCCTGTGCGGCTTTATTCCGTGTTCAGGGAAAGTCCAGTATTTCCATGCTGTCCGCTCTTCTTATGAACCTCATCAATATTCCGGGAAACGCTCTTTTCGTCTTTGTATTTCATATGGGTGCGGCAGGTGTGGGAACTGCTTCCCTTTTATCGCGAATTGCCTCTGCCATCCTGCTCCTCAAACTGATTCAGAATCCGAAATATGAGCTCCACCTTCCCCATTTTACCAGGCACTTTCAGCGGGACATGGTAGGCAGGATCATGTACATCGGTATTCCCAGCGGCCTGGAGAACAGTATCTTCCAGGTTGGAAAAATTCTTTTGCAGAGTCTGATCGTCAGTTTCGGAACAGCATCCATAGCCGCAAACGCGGCGGCAAATACTCTGGCTACTCTTGGCACACTCCCAGGCTCCGCCATGGGGCTGGCTCTCGTAACTGTTGTGGGCCAATGCATCGGCGCCGGCCGTTATGAAGAGGCCCGAAAAAATACCAGGATCCTGATAGGCATTACATATGGCGCCATCGCCCTGGTCTGCGGCGGAATCCTGCTGTTTGTCGGCCCTTTGGTGGGTATCTACCACCTTTCTGAAGAAACGGCCAAGCTTGCCGTCACACTGACTTATATTCACAATGGCTTCGCCATCCTGTTCTGGCCGTCTTCCTTTGCTCTGCCCAACGCCCTGCGTGCTTCCAACGACGTGAAATATACCATGATCGTCTCCATTACCTCCATGTGGGTGTGCCGGATCTTTCTTTCCTATTTCATGGCAGGCTTTTTGAAAATGGGCGTAGCCGGAGTATGGCTGGCCATGATAGTCGATTGGGTTGTCCGCACAGGATTTTTTACAGTGCGTTTTTTCCGAAAAAAACTGGAAGTCCGTTCTATTATATAAGAAGTAAATTTCTATTTTTATTCTTGCCAACTGCAAAAAGCCCGGATGGACGCCTGTCACGAGGCACCCAACCGGGCTTTTCCAACGGTCTTCCGATTTATTTCACAAAACGGTCAATGGCTTTGCTGAGTTCTTCCAGGGCTTCATGGTCCCCTGATTCCACTGCATCTACAATACAATGCTCGATATGATCCTGCAGGATTACTTTTCCGGTATTATTGATCGCTGATTTAACCGCTGACAGCTGTATCAGCACCTCACTGCAGTCTCTTCCTTCCTCCACCATCCGTTTTATGGATTCCAAATGGCCGATGGCACGGCTCAGGCGATTAAGTACCGCCTTCGTGTTTGTATGGGTATGCCCATGATTATGATGACCGCGCTCTCCCTCTCCATGAGCATGCTCAATGACTTGTCCGTCTTCCCCTATATGAATATGGGTATGCGTATGCATTTCCTCCACCGCACTTCCCTCCTATCTCTGTTCATCTTCCAGCATTACGATTCATTCTATCATAGATCAGAAACTGTCACAAGCCCCCCGCCGGGTTCCTGTATACTTTTTGCCATGGCCGAAGCAATCCTGCTTCCTGTCTTTTTTCTTTGCTTATTCCGCTTCCTTGTAGTATACTGTAAAACATAAAAGTTTTTCACATTAAAGGAGAGTTCCGGCATGTCCGTTGACAGCAACATTCAAGCTATACGAGAAGAATACCGGAAGATAAATGAAAAATGGCTTCATCTGCATTTCAAGATCATTGTAGGACTGGCGTCCTTTTCCGTCGTCATGGAAATCATCATGTTCTATATTTTAAGTTCTATGGAACAAATCAGTGTCAGCGTATCCGTTTATGTGCTGAAATATATTCTGATTCCTGTGACGCTGAACGTTCTTTGTATCATCTCCGGATTTACAGCCCTCCGCCTGCGCCGGCTGTCTGTCTCTTCCAGACAATATGTACTGTCACTTACCTTTGTGGTAAACTGCTTTATTGTTTTTTCCATACATAATATTTTTACATCCCTTTATCTAATCTTCGCCATTCCCATTTTATTGACCTTGATCTATGCCAGCTACCGGCTGACCTCTGTCACTGCGGCTTTTTCTCTGGGTGCAGAAATAATTTCGGAATGCTTTATTTCATGGGATCCCGACAAAATATCCATTTTTCATGACGAGCTTTTGCTGGCCAATTTTATTCTTTCTCTGTACGTGCTGCTGTGCTTTTACCTTGTCTCCCTGATCATCATCCGGTTTCTGAGGGAAAAGAACACCGTCAGCATCAATAAAGAGCTGGAGCGGTTCCATCTGCAGCAAAAGCTTCTCCGTGACCATATGACCGGCCTGTACAACCGTTCTGCGCTTCAGACCGCACTCTGTACCGCACTCAGTGATACTTCAGGCAGTATCTATATTTTTGCAATGGCAGACCTGGATGACTTTAAGGCCGTCAATGATACCATGGGGCACGTTATGGGGGACAAATGCCTTAAGTTTATCGGAGCCATCCTGGACCAATGCCCTCCCGATGTGACCGCCTTTCGGTACGGCGGGGATGAATTCAGCCTTTTGTTCAAAGATCATACCATGGAAGCCGCCATCAATGTCTGCTCCAAGATTCAGGACCGTCTGACTTCTGCAAAAAACGTTGCGGATATTCCGCCGCTGACTGTCAGCTTCGGTCTCACCCACTGCATACCGGGGACAGCCTCCACCCAGTTGATCAAAAACGCGGATGCAGCCTTATATAAGGCCAAGAATCAAAAGAACGCCGTCTGTGTCTATGAAGACATCTCTGTATCTAATCATTGATCTTCCGGTAAAATTCTTTCAATTCCAGCTTCACGTCTTCCGGAAGCTGGTTTTTTTTGATTCCACGAATGGCACCCTCCAGGCCGAGCAGCCGGTTTATGCAGGCAGAGCTATCAATGGCCCTGATCTTCAGCCATGCTTCCTTGCTCCCTGTTTCTTTAAGCTGTTCACAGGTGGTGATTCCCACCTCCTCCAATTGTTCCTCTACTATCCTTCCAATATTGGGAAGCTTCGATAATTCTCCCATATGATCACTCCTTCTGCAGCTTATCCGGTCTTAGTCTCTTCATTCTCTTCTCATTATACCATGCCTCCGATAAAACGACATAGGCTTTCTAATCCATATTAACCAGCTTACAAAAATTACCAATATTTTCCAACTAATATATGTGAGGTTTTATGATAGAATGGAAAAAATGTCCGAAAGCGGCGTGCAGGCTTCCAGCGCCGTTTTTCTGCGGCCTTCTGTTCGGCAATTTCAGATACAGGAGAATTCTGCATGAATACATATGGCTATGTACGTGTGTCTACCAAGGATCAGCATACGGACCGGCAGCTGATCGCCTTATCCGAGTATCAAATTCCAAAGCGAAATCTTTACATTGACAAACAAAGCGGCAAGGATTTCAACCGTCCGGCGTACAAAAAACTACTAAGGCGCATAAAAAAAGACGATCTGCTGATCATTAAATCCATAGACCGTCTGGGGCGCAATTATGATGAAATCATCGAACAATGGCATCTGATAACAAAAGAAAAGGGAACCGACATCAAGATTATCGATATGCCGCTGCTGGATACTACCCGGAGTAAAGATATCCTGGGCACCTTTATCGCAGACCTGGTACTTCAGGTGCTCAGTTTCTGCGCCCATTCGGAACGTGAGAACATCCATCAAAGACAGATGGAAGGAATCCGTGCGGCTAAAGCCCGCGGCGTCCGGTTCGGAAAACTCCCCCTGGCGCTGCCGGACGACTTCACACAGACTGTCCGAAAATGGAAACGGAAAGAGCTGACAGAAGCGGAAGCTCTGGCACATTTACATATCAGCAGAAGCAGCTTTTTTAAATATATCAAGGTTTTGAAACTCTGACTTGCAATATTTTATAAAAGTTTGTAAAATTACACTTATAAAGACTATCATTATTTGTCATTATATGGTGGAAATTAATATAAATTATACCTTTTTTCTTATAGAATCACAAGTGTTTTGTGGTGTACTTTCACGTATACGAAGGTGTACTTAGAAATACTTTATAAATTATAGGGGTTGACTGCAGATGGAAAAAGAAAATAAATTAGGCCTGTTGGAATCACTGGCAGCAAACATGAACTGCATGTACATATCGGATCTGAATAAAATAATCTATACTCAGACGCAGAAGCTGATTCATTTATTAGAATCTTATGAGGTAAACACGTACAGTGCCGAGGAATGGCGGGATGCGTTTATTTATCTGACGGGAAAAGATTGTCCTCTGTCCTCCCCGGAAGAAATCAGGCAGTTGCTGGTCCAAAGGCTGGAGGCATGCAGCCTATAAAGTGTCATGCCGTTTATTTTCCATTTCCATCACTCGTTTAAAAGGGCTCCGGAAGGATTCTTTTCTTTTTTTGTTCTCATGCTATTCGCATAATTTCTCCGTTTTTTCTAATACTAAAATGAATCTTGTTTATTCTCTTTGTTTTGAAAGGATGATACCATGAACATTTATGATTTCACTGTAAAAGCTGCTGACAGAAAAACTGTCCCTCTTTCCTGCTATGAAGGGCAAATCCTGCTCATCGTGAATACAGCCAGCAAATGCGGCTTCACCCCGCAATACGAAGAACTGGAAAAGTTATACCAGTCCTATAAAGACCATGGGGTTCAGATACTGGCATTCCCCTGCAATCAATTTCATGGTCAGGAGCCTGGCTCTGATGACAGCATACAGTCCTTCTGCAGCCTTACCTATGGAGTTACATTTCCGGTCATGGCAAAAATCGATGTGAACGGCCCGAATGCCTCACCACTCTATCATTATCTGACCACTCATACGGAATTCAAAGGATTTGACCCAAGCCATCCCCTCGCCGGACGTCTGGATGAGATTCTGGAAAAAGAAGCGCCTGATTACAAGGAAAATGGCGATATAAAATGGAACTTTACAAAGTTTCTGATTGGCAGGGACGGCGAAATCCAGTCGCGGTTCGAACCTACCACTCCTATACAAAAAATTAAAGCAGAAATAGAATCACTCCTCGCAGACTAGACTTCTCAGCGGTCTTTGTGGTTTATCATTCTTCGTCATATTTCTTTTGGTTCAGCCTCTGCCTGACCCAATATGTGATACTGGCGGCAATCATGCAGACTGCAATATATAAATGTCCCACTTCTTCTGTTATGACTCCGTTGCTGAGAAGGGCCTCTTTTCCGCTGATGATATGCGCTGCAGCCAGGCACAGCATAAAAAATCCGCAAGCTCCGTAACTAACAGCTAATATCCTGCCTGTCTGTTCCCGGATGCCATTCATGGCATCTTTGATGATAAAAGTCAGCATGCATACTGTCAGCGGAGTCCAGACCTGAATCAGAAAGGACGCAAAACCGCTTATCTTTATTCCCATGGCATCCTCTGCCAAATAAATCAGCGCGTCTACGGCTATGGCTGCTATAAAACCATATTGAAAACCTTTTCCACGGTCCATCTGCTGTTTTTCATCATACTTATTGTTCATACCTGTCATCCTCCCCAAACAGTTCATCCAAAGTTTTTCCCAGCACTTTACAGATCGCGCGGCAAAGCCTTATGGTCGGATTATATTCTCCCTGCTCGATGGCATTCATCGTCTGGCGCGATATTCCGACCGCCGCGGCCAGTGCGGTCTGGGTCATATCCTTCTCAGCCCTGGCAACCTTTATCGCAATATTTCTTGCCATGTTCATACCCCCAGTCATTTAGAAATACATATAAAATCCCTTAATCGTAAAATGATATGCTACTGAAAATATATTACAATATATTTTCCATTATGTCAATTATATGCTACATATATCTTAATAAATATGACAATACAAAACAGCCGGCTGGATTTTACACCAGCCGGCCATAAGGGACACATTTTCAGCCCTTATTCCATTTTATTCTGAATACCATTATGATACCTGCCGCCTGCCGCAGCTGCGCATATGGCCAAAGACTTCTTTTTCGTATATTTCAGCGCTATGAACAAAAAAAATACGCCGCAAGGTCACCGATCTCATCGGCAAACCACGTCCTGATGTACAGGCTTTTCATGACTCTGCCGTCCGTCAGGTGTATATGAAGCGCCCTGACTTTATTTTCTACGTACATTATTTTAGAATGGGGCAGAGAGAAGATCCGCTCCTGCTGATAAAGCGCTTGAAACCTAATCAGCTTTTTTCCTTACTCACTAGATCTTTTATGTTGTCATCGCAGATCACAACCTTCAGCATATTTTATCACTCCGATTATTCGACGATTCAGTCCGCCATCCTTCATCAAAAAACGCCGAAAACTTTGATCCACAAAGTTTTCGGCGGAATTTCTGGCGTCCCCGAGAGGATTTGAACCTCCGGCCTACCGCTTAGGAGGCGGTCGCTCTATCCTGCTGAGCTACGGAGACTTAGCAATAAAACGGTGCAACCAGTGACACACAGTTTAATCCAGAAAATTCACCTGGCCCTGAAGCCATACAGGCCCCTTAAACCTACGTCCCACCACCGGCTCGCCAAGCAGGTCCTGCTTATTGATGCCCACCTGGAACATAATGTCGTTGCACTCTACCATTAAAACATAAATTTCCTCATTTGTCCACCTATTTGTGACGATTTCCACCTCTAAAATTTCTCCCAGAATCGAATATTGGTCACATTCCACGCCAAAGGGCATGAAACAGGAGTCCACTATGGAATAGACATCCTCATTGCGGACCCGGCCTGAGATGGCGGCATACAGATCGATATCCTCCAGAGCCAGGGAATCCATGGCCTCCGAATCACCTTTCCTCGCCGCTTCCAGCAGGCTGCTCCTGTTTTCAGATGCTACCTTGATCTTCTCCTTCTGCTTTTCGGTCTTCTGGACCGGCAGCAAAATCCTTCCATGGATGGAAAGCGCCGACAGCATAACTGACGATATCTGTGAGCTGTGGAACTTATCCTGACGCCTCTTCACATATTCCATTCCATTCTGAAGATAAAAAATCAAAGATACACCCAGCCGGTATTCCTCACAGATACCGGCATAGGATTCCTTTTCCGCATGGCGCTGAACCTGACAGGGCGCCTGTGTGGTGATACAGGTGCTTCGCAGATAAGGAAAATAGTATTCCCTTTCCAATACATCCCGGTCGTTCATTTCTCCGCAGACGGAGATGCCTATGCCGTTTCCCACTTCCGCATAAATCTGTTCCCTTGTCCCGCCATCATCCAGCTGAACCAGCTGAGCCTCCCCGGGGCACTGGACAGTCTGCTCCAAAAGCTTTTCAATATCCTGCTTTTTTGTATACTCACTGAACCCTATCGCCCGCAGATATTTATGCATGATATCTCCTTTTTATTGGCACTGGCGCTTCCGGGCAAGACATTTTCATCCCTCTTCCTTCGGCACCAGCTTCGTCTGTCCGCCCATGTACGGCTGAATAACCGCGGGAATATCCACGGTACCGTCCTCATTCAGATTATTCTCCAAAAACGCAATCAGCATACGAGGCGGTGCTACTACTGTATTATTCAAAGTATGGGCAAAATATTTCCCGTCTTTTCCGTTTACGCGGATTTTCAGGCGGCGCGCCTGCGCATCGCCCAGGTTAGAGCAGCTCCCCACTTCAAAATATTTCTGCTGCCTGGGAGACCATGCCTCCACATCATAGGATTTCACTTTCAGATCTGCCAGATCGCCGGAACAGCATTCCAGGGTGCGGACAGGAATATCCATGGAACGGAACAGGTCCACTGTATTCTGCCACAGCTTTTCGAACCACATGGGACTTTCCTCCGGCCTGCATACAACGATCATCTCCTGTTTTTCAAACTGATGGATACGGTACACGCCTCTTTCTTCGATTCCGTGGGCGCCCTTCTCCTTGCGGAAGCAGGGAGAATAGCTGGTCAGCGTATAAGGGAGCTTCTCTTCCGGAGATACCGTGTCGATGAACTTTCCGATCATGGAATGTTCGCTGGTGCCTATCAGATACAGATCTTCTCCTTCAATCTTATACATCATCGCATCCATCTCATCAAAGCTCATTACGCCGGCCACCACATTGCTCCTGATCATGAACGGCGGTATGCAGTACGTAAATCCTCTGGCGATCATGAAGTCCCTCGCGTAGGCCAAAATGGAAGAATGGAGCCTTGCGATATCGCCCATCAAATAATAGAAACCATTTCCGGCCACCCGTCCTGCGCTTTCCAGGTCAATCCCTCCAAAGCTCTCCATGATCTTTGTATGGTAGGGAATCTCAAAATCAGGCACGACCGGCTCACCGTACTTGGTCACTTCCACATTCTCCGTATCATCTTTTCCGATGGGTACGGACGGGTCAATGATATTGGGGATGGTCATCATATTCTTCTGAATGGCCTCCTCGACATCACGCTCCCGCGCCGACAGCTCCTCAACCCGGGCGGCATTGGCATTTACCTGAGCCTTGATCTTTTCTGCCTCTTCCTTCTTACCCTGCTTCATCAGCGCACCGATCTCTTTGGAAAAGCGGTTCCGGCTGGCACGGAGGCTTTCAACCTCCTGCTTGATTTCTCTGTTTTCCTTATCTAAAGCAATCACTTCATCCACCAGCGCCAGCTTCCTGTCCTGGAATTTCTTTTTGATGTTTTCCTTTACTGCTTCCGGATTTTCCCTTAAAAATTTAATGTCTATCATAATAATCCCTCCTTTTTTATTTCCTATAGAATAAAAATAACCTCCCATCCCATATCAGGGACGAAAGGTTTCCGCGCTGCCACCCATTTTGCCGGCCTTCCGCGGCCAGCCTCTCATTGGTGGTATAAAGGCCACCGGCCTTTTGACTCATCGCCAACCGCTCCGAAAGTGGACGGGCCTGCTGCCCTGCCGGTTCACACCAACCACCAGCTCTCTGAAAGGACGTCACATGCCTTAGCTTTCCTCACCGCGTTTTTCTATTCTTATTTCATCGTTGCCCCTTATTATATACCAGGAGTTTTATTTTTTCAAGGGTTTCTTTCCGTATTCACCGTCTGTCAGTAAGAATTTTACTTCTATTATAA
This sequence comes from Lientehia hominis, assembly GCF_021044755.1. Lineage (GTDB taxonomy): Bacteria > Bacillota > Clostridia > Lachnospirales > Lachnospiraceae > Lientehia > Lientehia hominis. Next base: position 39,622 of record NZ_JAJNOR010000007.1, on the reverse strand, counting down.
AATTCTTATGAACAAACCATGAAATAAATATGCGCCCCTGTCAAAGCCGGCTGATTTATGTTATACTTTTCTCAATATGAATAGAAAGAAGGGTTTTCATGAAGAAGGTCTTACTCCTCTCCACAGGCGGCACCATCGCCTCTTCCCCAACGGAAAACGGTCTCTCTCCTCAGATAGACGGCGCATCCATGGTACGTCTGATTCCGGAACTGAACGGTCTTTGTGAGATCCACTATAAAGAACTTCTTAGTCTGGACAGCACCAACATCCAGCCGGAAGAGTGGGCTTCCATCGCACAGGCCGTCTTTGCAGGCCTTTCCATCTTTGACGGCGTAGTCATTACCCACGGCACCGATACCATGGCATACACTGCCGCTGCGCTCTCCTTTATGCTGCAGAATCTCAACAAGCCGGTAATCCTTACTGGCTCCCAGATACCCATCGGAGAGCCGAACACAGACGGCAAGCGCAATATCCTCGATGCTTTCCGCGCAGCCGCAGATGGACGGCTTGCCGGAGTGTACCTTGTCTTTGACGGAATCATCATCCACGGCTGCCATGCCCGGAAGACCAGTTCCCTTGGGCTTCACGCTTTTGAAAGTATAAACCGGGAGCCGGAAGGAGCCATCAAAGACGGAAAGGTGATCTTAAACAGAGAGCCGGCCCTCCCCTCCAGGAAATCCCTGACACTTAACGATAACTTCAACCCCAATGTCCTGCTTCTGAAGCTGGTCCCCGGCATGAAGCCGGAACTGCTGGAGGCCATACCGCAGCTGGGATACCGGGCCGTGGTGCTGGAAGCCTTTGGACTGGGAGGGATACCGAACACACGCAGAAATCTGCTTCCGCCCATTAAAGCCCTGATCAAAAGGGAAATCCCAGTGGCTGTTACCACCCAGTGCATCCACGACGGCTGTGATCTGACCGTATATGACGTGGGTGTAGAAGCATCCAAAGCGGGTGTGCTCTCCGCCGGCACCATGACTACCGAAGCTGCGTTTGCCAAGTTGATGTGGATATTAGGGCAAACTACTGATTTAAATAAAATAAAAGAACTCTTCAACCAGGATTTTTTTGGCGAATTTGCCGAAAATTGATTTGCCGGTGCCATTCCAATTGACTTATACAGTTGGGAGTGTTATATTAAAAAAAGGACAATGGAGTCATAACAGCAGGCGGTTGCTTGTTTGTTTTGGCTCCTTTTTCGTACTATTTTATGTCCTGGAGGAGAAATATGTCATATGTAGATGAAATGATTGCCCGTGCAATCGACAAAAACCCTGGTGAACCGGAATTCCACCAGGCGGTACGCGAGGTACTCGATTCTCTTCGCCCGGTAATCGATGAGGACGAGGCAATGTACCGGAAAGACGCTATTCTGGAGCGGCTTATTGAACCGGAACGTGTTGTGTCATTCCGTGTCCCCTGGGTAGACGACAAGGGACAGGTACAGGTGAACCGCGGCTATCGCGTCCAGTTCTCCAGTGCCATCGGTCCTTACAAAGGAGGACTCCGTTTTCATCCTTCCGTGAACCAGGGTATTGTAAAATTCCTGGGTTTTGAACAAATCTTTAAAAACGCACTCACCGACCTTCCGATCGGCGGCGGCAAAGGCGGGGCCGACTTTGACCCCAAGGGCAAATCTGACCGTGAGGTGATGGCTTTCTGCCAGAGCTTCATGAATGAGCTTTACCGTCATATCGGAGCCAATACGGACGTCCCTGCCGGAGATATCGGCGTGGGAGGCAGAGAAGTCGGCTACTTGTATGGTCAGTATAAGCGCCTTACAGGGCGTTATGAAGGCGTTCTCACAGGAAAGGGGCTGACCTTCGGCGGTTCTCTGGTCCGGAAAGAATCCACAGGCTACGGCCTCGTGTATATTACCGAGGAGATGCTGCGGAATCATGAAATGACCATGAGCGGAAAAACCGTCATTGTATCCGGCTCTGGCAACGTGGCCATTTACGCGACCGAGCGCGCTCAGCATTTTGGAGCGAAGGTGGTCGCACTGAGCGATTCCAGCGGCTTTGTTTATGATCCCAGGGGCATCCGCATCGATATCGTTAAAGATATCAAGGAAAAGCGCAGAGGACGGATTAAAGAATACGTGGATGAGGTCCCTTCCGCAAAGTATACCGAGGGCAGGGGAATCTGGAACGTTCCATGTGATATTGCTCTTCCCTGCGCGACACAGAATGAGCTGACCCTTTCAGACGCTAAAACTCTGAAAGAAAACGGCTGTTTTGCCATCTGTGAAGGCGCTAATATGCCTGTCACCCAGGAAGCCACTGATTACGTATTGGAAAGCGATATGTTTTTCCTGCCGGGCAAAGCGTCCAACGCGGGAGGCGTCACCACCTCCGCCCTGGAGATGACCCAGAACAGCGAACGTCTTTACTGGTCTTTTGAAAAGACAGATTCCAGACTGAAAGAGATCATGGTAAATATATATGCTCAGATCAGCGGCGCGGCAAAAGATTACGGCTACGAGGACAATTATGTGATCGGCGCCAACATCGCTGCTTTTAAGAAGATTGCTGACGCCATGCATTCGCAGGGTATTGTATAACAGTACCTCTTCTATTTTGCTTATAATACCCATAACCGGGTATTGTATTACACCCCCTATTATATAAAACAGGCAGCCATATGGCTGCCCGTTTTATTTCTCTATTCTATTCTCAGCATCCGATAACCTACGCCAACATGGGTTTGGATATATTTCGGCTGGGCCGGGTCTGTCTCGATCTTTTTACGCAGTGTGGCCATGAACACTCTCAGAGACGCCACGTCATTCTCCCAGGCGCTTCCCCATACCTCTCTGGTTATATACGTATGAGTCAGGACCTTGCCCACATTTTTCGCAAGCAGGCACAGGAGTTTATATTCAATGGGCGTCAGATGCAGCTCCTTCTCCTCCATGTAGGCGCAGCCGGCGGAATAGTCGATTCTCAGATCCCCATTGACAAATATCACCTCGTCGGCGGCCTTTGAGGACTGCATATAACTCAGGCGGCGGAGCGTCACCCGAAGTCTGGCCAGAAGCTCCTCCACAGAAAACGGCTTTGTCAGATAGTCATCTGCCCCGGCATCCAGCGCGTCAATCTTATCCCTGTCTTCGCTCCGGGCGCTGATGACTATGATCGGCATATTGGACCAGCTTCTTACCTTCTTGATAATCTCCACTCCGTCCATATCCGGGAGCCCAAGATCCAGGAGCATCACATCCGGATTCTGGGAAGCCGCCGCCATCACGGCCTGCTGTCCCGTCTCCGCCGTATGAAATTTATAATTCTGCATCTCCAGCGTGGTAGATATCAGATTCTTTACCGCCGTATCGTCTTCTACAATTAATATCAATGGCTTATTCATGCAACATAGCCTCCTCTGATGGCAGGGTGAATTGGAATATGGTGCCGCGGGGTTCATTGTCCCTTACGGTTATGGTCCCTCCGTGGGCCGTAATAATGGATTTGCACAGAGCCAGGCCAAGCCCCAGACTCCTTCTGCTGTCCGCAATCCCATTATTGGCCGTATAAAACATTTCAAATATCTTATCCTTCATATCATCGTCGATTCCCGGTCCGTTGTCCGCCACCTCCACGACTGCCATCCTTCCGGCCTTCGCCACCGTGATGACAATCCTCGAACCGGGCGGTGTATACTTAATGGCATTGTCGATCAGGTTGATCACTACCTGCACGATCAGGCGGGCATCCATTTTGGCCAGGATGAATTCGTCCTTCTGTACCACTTTGATCTCATGCTCCACACTCTTTCTGTTGACATGGCGCCTGGCCTCTGTAATGACCTCCTCCAAAAGCTCTGTCTCCAGGTTAAGGTGCATGGTGCCGTCTTCAATCCTGGTCACGGACAGCAGGTTCTCCACTAGATTGATCAGCCACATGGAATCATCATAAATATCAGTATACAGCTGGTTTTTCTTACTTTCATCCAGTCTGCCGCCGTTTCCCAGCAGGACGCCGGCATTTCCGGATATGCTGGTCAGCGGCGTCCGCAGATCGTGGGAAATGGAACGGAGAAGATTGGCGCGCAGCTGCTCATTTTTGGCCTGAGCCGCCGCCTCTTCCCGTTTTCTCCCGTATAAGTCCTTCTCAAGGGCCAGGGCACACTCCCCCAGTATAGAAAGCAGCAGACTGTTTTCAAAGGAGCTGAGCGGATCCCCATACATATCGATGCCCACCACGCCGTACACATCATTGGCACTTCGGACCGCCAGATACATATACCGGGCATTTCCCAGCGTATCGGTGCCGGCTCCTGCCCGTTTATTGTTTTTAAACACCCACGCGGCGACCGCCTGCTCATTCTCCAGAAGATATTCCTTTTTGGGCGCGACTTCCGCTTCCTGTGCGGTGACGCCGGGATCCTTTGGATACCAGACCGGCTGCTTTAGATCGCCCTCCTCAGACGGATAAAAGACGATGTCCCGATGAAGCAGCTTTGTTAGCTGACTGGCCGTTACCTCTATGATGCCGTCTGTATTCTTCTGCTGCTGAAGCAGCTGATTCGTATCCAGAAGAATCTGTGTCCGGTAGGCCATGCCCGCCGACTGGACCGCCTGCCTCTTTATCTTCGTCGTCAGGGAACTGGTCACAAAAGCCGTGAGAAACATCACCAGAAAGGTCACGGGATATTCCGGGCCATATGCCTGAAAGGTAAATTTAGGCGTGGTGAACAGGAAGTTAAACACCAGCACGCTGACCAGAGACAGGGCAATACTGTATATGCGTCCCGTGGTCACGATCGCCGCAAACAGCACTCCCAAAATATATACCATAATGATATTGGAATCATTAAAACCTATTTGATGGAAGACCATGCCCACCAGGGAAGACAGCACAAGTATGACGATCGTCTTTGTAACGTCTGCCAGGGAAAAACGGTTCCTTGTTTTTTTCACCGCCAGTTTCCGGTATCTGGGCATCGCCTTGTCGGGAATGATATAGATATCCAGATTTGGCGCAAGTTCTGTCAGTCTCTCCGTAAAGGATTGCCTGGATATCAGGAATCTTTTCTGTGTATTACTCCGTCCCAGCACGATCTTGGATGCGCCGGACAGCTTCGCGTATTCCGCTATCTGAAGAGCCACGTCTTCCCCGTATACAGTCTCTACCTTTCCCCCCAGCTGTTCCGCCAGATGGATATGCTCTCGGAGCCTTTTCTTATCCTCCGGGGAAGCGCCCCGAAATCTGGGAGTTTCCACGAAGATGGCTGTCAAGCTTCCCTTGAATGCCCTGGCCATCCTGGCAGCAGTCCGGATGATCTTCGTATTGGACGGAGACGCGGAGAGACAGACCAGGATATGTTCATCGGTATAATAATCTCCTCCGCCCGACTGTTTCGCCAGTTCTGAGAGCTTATTCACCCGGTCAGCGCTCCGGCGAAGGGCAATCTCCCTGAGCGCTGTCAGATTTTCAATTGTGAAAAAATGGTGTAGCGCCTTTTTTGCCTGTGTGGGCTTATAGACCTCCCCTTCCTCCAGACGGTTAATCAAATCTTCCGGTTCGATATCTACCAGCTCGACCTGACTGGCATCATCAAATATTTTATCCGGAATCCTCTCCTGCACCATAATCCCGGTTATGGAAGCCACAATATCGTTGAGGCTCTCTATATGCTGAACATTCACGGTGGTGTAAACATCTATCCCGGCATTCAGAATCTCCTCGATATCCTGGTACCGCTTCGCATGCCTGCTCCCCTGGGCGTTAGTATGGGCCAGTTCATCTACCAGAATCAGCTTTGGATGCCGGGCGATCGCGGCATCCAGATCAAATTCCTTTACGGTGATCCCTTTATAAGACAAGACCAGCGGAGGAATTGTCTCCAAGCCATTTAAAAGCTGCATCGTGCGGGGTCTGGTATGAGGCTCGATATAGCCGGCCACCACGTCTATCCCTCTTCTTTTTGCGGCATGTGCGGCTTTCAGCATCGCATAGGTCTTTCCCACTCCGGCAGCGTATCCAAAAAATATTTTCAAATGGCCTCTGCTTTCCTTCTGCTCTTCTTTCTCCATCTGCCTCAGGATCTCATCCGGCTTTGCCCGCTCCATTCCTGTTCTCACCTCCGTATTTTTTATCATCTTAACACAAATTTTATAAGAATCCTATGAGATAATTCCCATTTTCCATAAAGATTATATTAAGAGCTTCATGTAAGAGAAACGGGAAACAAAATCTTAAGGAGCATCTTTTCAGCCGCCGTGCCGGTCCTGTAATCATACACCATCCTTCTTCCGTCCGCCCGTTCCATCCGGAATCCATGATCCTCGTACTGTACCGTGACCCCACTGTCATTAAGAGCCATTCTCAGGGACAGCTCCCAGGAGTAGACCGAATCCAGATTTTTATATTCCAGCGCTTCCAGCGCATATTCAAATTCTGCCGCCCCGACTCCGTTCTCTAAAAGAAGACTCCAGAGCTCCGCAATCTGTGTTACGGTGAGCGATTCCATCCAAACGGCCTTTTCCGCGTCTTCCGTAAGAGGCAGATACCGGAAATAGGTGCCCGGACACATTTCCTCCAGGCCTGACAGCGCCTTTTCCATATACCAGCTCCGTCTCACAGCCAGCGCTTCATGCTCCCAGCGGACACCGCGGAGCAATTCCGCCAACTCCTTTTCTTTTTCTCCTCCTTCCGTACCGACTACGATACAGAGACTCTCCAGTTCTTCAAAATCCGTTCCTGATATATTGCTCTTTTCATAACACCAGCTACCTTCTGGTTCTCCCTTCTCCACCTGCAGCTGGGCAGCTTCTCTGCCACCAGCACTTCCGTATATAACAATGGAGTATTTCTCATGGAGCGCCGCCATGAGCGTACCATATTCTTCAAGGAGAAGGCTGCACGGAAATTCCGAATGTTCATAATAAATCCAAATACTTCCGTCTTCTCTTTCGTAAATATCCGGATTCAGAGACAGCTCGGTACTGATCCCATAGACCAGAGAACTTAATCCCGCCTCTTCGCAGACGCCAGAAATCTTTTCCTTTATCCTGAACTCTTCCCTTCGCACAGTCTTCATTTTATACATCTCCAAACCTCCCTATTCCAAAATACCGTCCAGCATCAGATTCACCTTCAGTACATTAACCGTCTCTTCTCCAAAGATCCCAAGGATCTTATGTGTTGTACATTTCTCAATGATATCTTCGATTTCCTCCACAGATCTGCCATTCTCCCTCGCCAGGCGTTCTGCCTGATAATCCGCGGCCGCCGCGGAGATATCCGGGTCCAGCCCGCTCCCTGAGCAGGTTACCAAATCTACCGGTATCGGCGTATCTCCTTTTTCCGGATGGGCAGACCTGATTTTTTCCACTCTCTGCGACACCAGCTCCTTATATTCTCTACCGGCCGGACTCAGATTGGAAGGAGAGGCGTACATCACAGCATTCCCGTCTTCATCCTTGTAAGTACCCGTATTCAGATTCATGATCCTTCCCCACATATGGGTCTCGTCTGTATACTGCTGCCCAAGAAGCGCACTTCCATACTTTTTGCCGTTTACCTCAATGATACTCCCGTTTGCCTTATCCGGAAATACCATCTGGGCCGCCGCGGTCACGGCGCCGGGATATAAAATTCCGCATATAACCGTAAAAAGCAGGAACAAAAGGGCCGCCTTAGGTAAAATCGTCTTTATTGCTTTCATCTTAATTACCTGCCTTTCTTAAACCAGTGCCGCCGCTACTAGCAGCATATCAATCAGCTTAATGAAGATAAACGGCGCTATGACGCCTCCAATACCGTACACCACCAGGTTCCGGGAGAGAAGCTTTCCCGCGGAAACCTCCCGATATCTCACACCCTTTAAGGCCAAGGGTATCAACGCAATGATTATCAGTGCATTATAGATTATCGCGGACAAGACAGCACTGTATGGGCTGTGAAGACCCATTATATTCAGAGCAGAAAGACCCGGGTAAAGTCCCATGAAGAGGGCCGGTATAATAGCAAAGTATTTTGCCACATCATTTGCTATACTGAAGGTAGTCAAGCTTCCTCTGGTCATCAGCAGCTGTTTTCCTATCCGGACGATCTCGATCAGCTTTGTGGGTGAGGAATCCAGGTCCACCATGTTGCCTGCTTCCTTTGCTGCCTGGGTTCCGGAGTTCATGGCCACCGCCACGTCTGCCTGGGCCAGGGCCGGAGCATCGTTCGTCCCGTCTCCCGTCATAGCCACCAGATGCCCTTTTGCCTGGAAATCTCTTATCATCTGGAGCTTCCCCTCCGGCGTCGCTTCTGCCAGGAAATCATCGACGCCGGCTTCAGCGGCTATGGCTGCCGCCGTCAGCGGATTATCCCCGGTGATCATAATGGTTTTGATACCCATTTTTCTGAGATCCGCAAATTTTTCCTTAACCCCCTGCTTGATGATATCTTTCAGGTGAATGACTCCCAGGATCTTGTGATTCTTTGCCACAACAAGAGGTGTGCCACCCTGCTTGGATATTTTCTTTACTGCTTCATCACATTCCCTGCTATAGCTCCCTCCATTATCCAGCACATACTGCTTCACTGTATCGGCAGCACCTTTCCTGATCTCATTTCCATCATAATTCACACCGCTCATCCTGGTCTTCGCACTGAACGGAATAAATTCCATATTTTTATCTTCCAGGCTTCTGCCCCGGATTCCGAACTGTTCCTTCGCCAGGACCACAACGCTCCTTCCCTCCGGCGTCTCATCAGCCAGGGAGGACAGCTGGGCCGCGTCGGCCAGCTCCTCCGGAAGTGTTCCGTCAACGGGGATCAATTCAGATGCCTGCCTGTTTCCCAATGTTATTGTCCCCGTCTTATCCAGCATAAGAATATCCACATCGCCGGCGGCCTCAATGGCACGACCGCTCATGGCCAGCACATTTGCCTGATTAAGACGGCTCATGCCGGCAATCCCGATGGCAGAAAGCAGTGCTCCGATCGTGGTCGGCGCAAGGCAGACTAAAAGTGCGGCTAACGTAGTAACAGAGGTTGGATTCGGAATTCCCGCCTGGTCAGCGGAAAAAACGGAATAAGTATAGAGTGAAATCGTCACCAGAATAAATATGACCGTAAGCGCGATCAGGAAAATCTGAAGTGCAATCTCATTCGGTGTTTTCTTTCTGGATGCGCCTTCCACCATGGCAATCATTTTATCCAGAAAGCTTTCTCCGGCTTCACTGGTGACCTGGATTACCAGCCAGTCGGAAAGGACTGTTGTGCCGCCGGTCACTGCGCTCCTGTCGCCGCCGCTTTCCCGGATGACAGGAGCGGATTCTCCTGTGATCGCGCTCTCATCCACGGAAGCCGCTCCTTCTATGACTTCTCCGTCGGCAGGGATCTGTTCTCCTGCCTTTACAATGACAAGATCTCCTTTCTTCAAAGCTGCAGAAGAAACCTTGCTAATCGCTTCTTTTTTATCGGCAGACAAAATCTTGTGTGCCTCTACATCCTTTTTTGCTGACCGCAGGGCATCTGCCTGGGCCTTTCCCCGCCCTTCCGCAATCGCTTCGGCAAAATTTGCAAACAATACCGTAAACCACAGGATGACCGCGATGGCCAAGGTGAACCCCGACGGAGCGTCTTTTATTCCAAACAGTGAGACGATCCAGAGTATCGTTGTCAATATGGCTGACAGATACACCAAAAACATGACCGGATTTTTCACCTGTGTCCCGGGCTTTAATTTTATAAATGAATCCTTTATGGCCCGGGCCACCATTTTCTTATCGGCCAGAGCGCTTTTCTTTTTACCAGACATTTCTTATATACCTCCTTATGCCATACAAATCATAGGACATAGTGCCTTATGAAGCGAAGAATTCCGCAAGCGGTCCCAGTGCCAGTGCCGGGAAGAAGCTCAGCGCTCCTACCAGCAGTACGATAAAGATCAGAAGAAATACAAACATTCCATTGCTGGTAGACAAAGTCCCTGCCGTCACGGCAATCTTCTTTTTTTTCGCCAGGCTTCCCGCGATGGCAAGCATCGCCGCCATAGGTGCAAATCTGGCCGCCAGCATGCAGACGGCAAGGCTCACATTTAAAAATACCGTATTGGCATTAAGCCCCGCAAAGGCCGATCCATTGTTGCCTCCAGCAGAGGTAAACGCATATAACACTTCGGAAAATCCATGAGCTCCGCTGTTATTGAGAGAATCGGATACGCTAGGCACAAGGACCGCGATACCGCTTCCGATCAAAATCGCGACCGGCGTAGCCAGACAGGCCACTGCCGCCCATTTCATTTCATATGGCTCTATTTTCTTGCACAGATACTCCGGGGTCCTTCCCACCATCAAGCCGGCTATGAATACGGTCAATATCGCAAAGGCGAGCATGGTATACAGACCGCATCCGACGCCTCCAAATATGACCTCGCCAAGCTGCATCAAGATCATCGGCACCATGCCGCCCAGCGGAGTATAACTGTCGTGCATGGAGTTTACGGAACCATTGGATGCCGCAGTCGTGTATGCCGCCCAAGTGGAGGATGCTGCGATACCGAACCTGGATTCTTTACCTTCCATATTTCCTCCGGCCTGATCGTTCATGGAGATATCCACGGCCTCTTCCTGAGCCAGCCCTGGTGTGGCCGACTGTTCACTGACTGCCACACAGGCAAGCGCGATGACAAGCATGATGAACATCGCAGCAAATATCGCTTTTCCCTGTTTTTTACTCTTCACATTTCGCCCAAAAGTAAAGCAGAGGGCCGCCGGTATCAGCAAAATGGATATCATTTCGACGAGATTGGACAGCCATGTGGGGTTTTCCAGCGGATGGGCCGAATTCACGCCATAGTAACCGCCGCCGTTCGTCCCCGTCTGCTTAATGGCAATCTGACTGGCTGCAGGCCCCAGCGGAACAATCTGCTCTGTAATGATATCCGCGTCCGGGACTATCGTCCCATCCACGGTGACCACGCCATTCTCCAGATCGATTTCCGCGTTTTCCAAAAAATTCCCTTCTGCGTCCACGGCTACCGGCTCCAGAAGCTCTACTGTTTCAGCTGGCTTCAAACTTTGAACCACACCCTGACTCACCAGAAATACGGAGATCACAAGATTAAGAGGGATCAGAATATATAAGACCGTTCTCGTCATATCCACCCAAAAGCTTCCCAGCCCATTCGTCTTTACCCTTATGAACCCGCGGATCAGGGCAAATAATACGGCGATTCCGGTCGCCGCCGACACAAAGTTCTGTACGGCCAATCCCAGTGCCTGAATCAGATAGCTGGCCTGTGCTTCACCGCTGTAGGCCTGCCAGTTGGTATTTGTCACAAAACTGACGGCTGTATTAAAAGACAGATGCCATGACATTCCGGGGATTCCCTGGGGATTTCCCGGCAATACACCTTGAAGCATCTGAATCAGAAACACAAACAGGAATCCGATTCCGCTGAAAAGAAACGCACATACGGCATATTTCTTCCAGTTCATTTCCTCATCTGCTCTAACACGCATTACCCGATATACCGCTCTCTCGCAGGGAGACAGGATACGGGACAGCCAAACGTGTTCTCCATTCATGACTTTTCCGATATAGCTGCCAAGGGGAATGGCCAGCGCTACCAGAACAATCAGATAAAATCCATACTGCAACATTAACTGCATCATCTCTTTCACCTCTCCTAATGTCTGTCTGCTTTTGCAAATCCGGCTTTACAGCAAACAGCATACCGCAAACAAAATAAAAATAGGATTAGGAATTTTTTTTAATAAATAAAGAAAGCATAAAAATCCCATTAAGGAATCTTTATGCTTTCCAGTTCCAATTCTCCTATGTTTTTATTCCGCCCTTATCTCATAAGAGCTCTCAAATCATTTTCAGAACCCATCACCATTAAGGTCTCATCCCCAGAAAAACGATGGTCCGAAGGCGGCAGAGGATATATCTTCCCATTTTTCTTTGTCGCCAGGATGCTTATATGATAACGGGTGCGCACCGATTTTTCTATAATGCTCTTACCATACCAGGAAACCGGGACGGCTATCTCAAATATACCGATTTCTTCCGTAAGTTCTATGTAATCAAAGATATTTTTTGCCCCGTATTTAATGGCCAGGCGTTCTGCCATTTCCCGCTCAGCGTATACCACATGGTCCGCACCGTTCCGCAAAAGCAGTTTTCTGTGCACGTCCCGGCTGGCGCGGGCTAAGATAAATTTCGCCCCCATATCCTTTAGAAGGACTGTGATCTCCAGGGCGCTCTGAAAATTATCCCCGACTGCTACCACACACATATCAAAATGATTGATGCCTATGGATGAGATAAACTGCTCATCCGTCGCGTCCCCTATCTGGATATCCCGCAGGATGCTCGCCGCTTTGTCAGCCCTGTCCTCATCTTTTTCCACAGCCAGCACATCATTTCCTTCCTCCAGAAGCTTCTGTGCCATATGGCGGCCAAACCTTCCCAAACCAATTACCAATACTGTTTTCATGAAAAATCCCCCTATTTATCTATCCAACCTGTATTTTTTCCAGAGGCAGCTTTGATACCGTACGGTTTTTCTCTGATGCCAGCGCCACGAGGATCGTGACGGACCCTACTCTGCCTACAAACATCAAAAACATGATCAGGCATTTGGACACCATACCAAGCCCAGTTGTCACTCCCAATGTCAGCCCTACCGTACCCACGGCAGAAGCACTCTCAAACAAAGCCGTCAAAAGCGGTATTCCTTCTATAGAAGACAGGGCCATTGCCACCGTCAAAGAAAGAATCAGATACATACTGAAAATGCAGGTCGCCAAACGGATGACTCCATCATCCAGACGCCTTCCGAATACTTCCATATTTTTCTTTTGACGCATGGTAGAAACAATGCTTACCATAAATACGGCCAGTGTAGTGGTTTTAACGCCGCCTGCCGTGGATCCGGTGGATCCCCCGATCAGCATCAGGCAGATGAGCAGAAACTGACTGGACTGCGTCATTTTAGCCAGATCCATGCTGTTGAATCCCGCCGTTCTCGCTGTCACGGATTGGAATATGGCAGAAAGACCCTTTTGGGAAAATGGCATCTGCACAAAATCCGCATTGCCCTGTTCAAAGACGAACAGCAGCAAAGCTCCAAAAACAATCAGTCCGGCAGTGACCACGAGCACAAGCTTACTGTGAAGCCGGAGCTTCTTCAGAGAAAAACGGTTGTTCGCCAGATCCCTCCATACAAAGAAACCAAGTCCGCCAATGATGATAAGAAGCATTATGATTCCGTTCACATACCAATTTCCTCCAATCGTCGTCAAAGAAGAAAACGGCTCTCTTTTGCCCATCAGGTCAAATCCGGCATTGCAGAAGGCGGATATACTGTGAAAAATACCATACCATATGCCTTCGAAAAACCCCAGCCTCGGGCAGAAATACAGGCTCAGAAGCACAGCCCCCGTTCCTTCTATCAAAAAGGTTCCAAACAGGATAAAACGGGTCATCCGAACGATTCCGCCGACCTGCGGCGCGGATATGGCATTCTGCATGATAACTCTGGTAGTAAGTCCTATCTTTTTCTTTGTCATGGAAACGGCGTATATGGCAAAGGTCATAAAACCGATTCCCCCTACTTGTATCAATAGAAGGATGACAAGCTGCCCAAAAAAGGACCAGTGGGTATATGTATCAAATCTCACCAGTCCGGTCACACAGGTGGCCGAAGTGGCAGTAAACAACGCGTCGGAGAAGGAGGTAAGACTTTCTCCTGCCTTTATGGATATCGGAAGGCAAAGAAGGCCGGCTCCTAAAAGTATAATAAAAAAGTAACCCGCAATGATTATTTTCATCGGCGATGCTCGGTGAACCCGCTTCCACACCTTTTCCATCGTTAAGCCCCTTTCCATCGTCTACCGCCTATTCTACAAGCAGAGCGCTTAAGAAAGAATTAAATAAATTCCGGCAGTATTAAGATTGTATTAAGGCCGATAAATCTTAATATAATCTTTACATGATTTTTCAAGCCATAATACCACCTTTATGTTAAATATGTTATTTTCAAATAAACAAGGGGGTGGCTCTATGCAAGTTATCGCGGTTATTTTAATGTTTTTGTTCGTATTTGTCGTCGGATATCTCGCCACCGGTGGAGCTGATAAATTCATCAGAAAAAATTGTTCTCCGTTTAAAGATGAGCTGGATTTAGGTGAACCGGATTATGAGGATGTCAAAAAAAAACAGACAAGGCTCCACGAAAAAAAGATTTCCTGATATTGCTTAAAAAAATCTGCAGGCATTGATATAAAACCATGGAAAAAGGAACCGGCTGTCTTGCTTTTGCACAGACTGCCGGTTCCTTTATTGTTCAATTTATCTGGCCACGAAAGCTGCATTGCAGCAGGGGGCTTTTTTATCTTCCATAGTAAGCGTCCAGATAGATTTCTTTTAATTCGCTCATGAGAGGATATCTGGGATTCGCTCCGGTACACTGGTCATCAAAGGCCTGTTCTACCATCACATCCAAGGTCTCCATGAAGTCTTTTTCTGAAATGCCGTATTCAGCAATACTCTTTTTAATCCCGATCTTTTCCTTAAGGTCCTCCAGGGCCTTTATGAAATTCTCAAACACTTCATGATCATCTTTCCCTGTGATCCCCGCGAATCTGGCCGCTTCCACGTATCTGTCAAATGCGTGCGGATACTTATACTGAGGGAATGTACCCATCTTAACAGGCGCCTCCTCCGCATTGAATCGGATCACATATGTCAGCACCAGGGCATTGGCTATGCCGTGAGGAATATGATGAAATGCCCCCAGCTTGTGGGCCAGCGAATGGTTCACACCCAGGAAGGCATTGGCAAAGGCCAATCCCGCCATACAGGACGCATCCGCCATCTTCTCTCTGGCTTCCACATCCGCTGCGCCAAGTTCATACGCACGGGGCAGATAATTGAATACATTCTTTATGGCCTTTAAAGCCAGACCGTCGGTATAGTCAGAGGCCATTACCGATACGTAAGCCTCCAGAGCATGGGTCATGACATCAATACCAGAAGAACTGGTCAGCCCCTTTGGCATATTCATCATATTATCCACATCCACAATGGACATGTTGGGAAGCAGCTCATAATCTGCCAGCGGCCATTTCTTTCCCGTTTTTTCATCGGTAATGATCGCAAACGGCGTCACCTCGGAACCTGTTCCCGCTGATGTGGGTATCGCCACAAAATATGCTTTCTCTCCCATTTTAGGAAAGGTATATACTCTCTTCCGGATATCCATGAAATCCATGGCCATATCCATGAAATCCACTTCCGGATGTTCATACATTACCCACATAATCTTAGCCGCGTCCATGGCAGAGCCGCCGCCCAGAGCAATAATGGTATCCGGTTCGAAGCTCCTCATCATCTCAGCTCCGGCTTTCGCGCACTTTAACTTAGGATCAGGTTCCACATCATAGAAGCATGTGTACACAATACCCATTTCGTCCAGCTTATCGGTGATCGGCTTCGTATAACCGTTTTTATAGAGGAAAGTATCGGTCACGATAAACGCACGCTTCTTATTCATGACAGTACCGAGTTCATCCAATGCGACCGGCATGCAGCCCTTCTTGAAATAAATCTTTTCTGGTGTCCTCAGCCAAAGCATATTCTCTCTCCTCTCGGCAACGGTCTTAATATTGATCAAGTGCTTTACTCCTACGTTTTCCGATACGGAATTGCCGCCCCAGGAACCGCATCCCAAGGTCAAGGAAGGAGCCAGCCTGAAATTGTAAAGATCACCGATGCCTCCCTGGGATGAAGGAGTATTTATCAGGATACGGCAGGTCTTCATGGCCGCCTGATGTTTCGCTATCTTTTCCTTTCCGTCTTCTGTAGCCGTATTTACATAGAGGACCGACGTATGGCCATAGCCCCCGTCCGCTACCAGCCTTTCTGCCTTGGCTACGGCATCGTCAAAGCCAGACGCTTTATACATTGCCAGAACAGGCGACAGCTTTTCATGGGCAAAGGGTTCCGCAATATCCACAGACTCCACCTCGCCAATGAGGATCTTAGAATCTGCAGGCACTTCGATCCCGGCGAGCTGTGCGATTACCGGCGCCGGCTGGCCTACAATCTTGGCGTTCACTGTCCCGGCCTCCGTGAGTATGATTCCGCGCAGCTTATCCAATTCCTCTTTATTCAGGAAATAGCATTTTCTCTTTTTAAATTCTGCCTTTACTTCTCTGTATATTTTCTCCAGAACGATCACAGACTGCTCCGAAGCACAGATCATGCCGTTGTCAAAGGTCTTGGAATGGATAACAGAATTCACCGCCATTCGTATATCCGCTGTATCATCGATGATAGCCGGTGTGTTGCCGGGGCCGACACCGAGCGCTGGCTTTCCGGAGGAATATGCCGCTTTCACCATGCCGGGGCCTCCCGTCGCCAATATGATATCTGCCCCCTTCATAACCTCGTTGGTCAGCTCCAGTGAGGGAACGTCTACCCAGGATATGATTCCTTCCGGCGCTCCGGCCTTCACTGCTGCTTCCAGAACCACTTTTGCGGCGGCAATTGTACATGCCTTTGCACGGGGATGAGGAGAAATGATAATGGCATTTCTGGTCTTCAATGCGATCAATGTCTTAAAGATTGCCGTGGAGGTAGGATTCGTAGTCGGAATTACCGCCGCGATCAATCCGATCGGTTCTGCAATCCTCTTATATCCAAATGCCGTATCTTCTTCAATAACGCCGCAGGTCTTTTCATTTTTATATTTGTTGTAGATATACTCCGCCGCATAATGGTTCTTTATTACCTTATCCTCTACCACACCCATGCCGGTCTCTTCCACCGCCATTTTCGCAAGAGGGAGTCTCTGATGGTTTGCGGCCATCGCGGCTTCATAAAAGATTTTGTCCACCTGCTCCTGGGTAAATGCAGCAAATTTCCTCTGAGCTTCTCTCATTTCTTCCATTTTTGCAAGAAGCTTTTCCACATTGTCGATCACTGCATCCTGCTTTACTTTCTCTGTCTTTGCCATTCCCTTCCTACCTCCTGATAATCCTTTTGAGAGTTCCATTTTCTGTTCCTGTCTTATCTTTTATTTTTGATAAGTTCTTAACAATCTGTTATTATTATATCTCTTCGTTAATGTTTTGTCAATCCATATACGAAGATTTATATTCTCTTTATCTGTACAAAATTTGAACTTTTAATATGGAATTTTTATGTATATTGTACAATAAGATATGATATATTTCTTGGAATCTTTCTGCCGGTATCCTGCCTTGCTTGATTGCGGCCCGGGAGAACAGGCAAAGAGGAACGCGGAGACGCGTTCCTCTACTTTATTATCTCTATTTGCTGTTTTATTAATATTTCGCTTATTCTCTTTCCTTCGGTCAATTCTCCGGCCTTTCCAATCCCAATGCAATTCTGACCGCTTTTTCTTCTTCTCTTCCAAGAGGAGCATCCGTCTCACCTTTTATGATTTCCTTCACATACACATAGCATGAATCCCTGCTGTGTACCGCATTCAGAATATAGCCGCTTTTATTTTGAGACATAAGAGCCAGAGCAAAGCTGGATTTTCCTCCCATTCCGGGAAACGCGTCATATTTCACCAGTCCCGTTTTATGAAATGATTTGACCAACACTTTATTGATTACCTTTAAAGCATCCTTGTTCGCTCTGTCTTCAGCCTGCAGCATGCGAAGATCGTCAAAAGCCTGGGCAAATATTTCCTCCAGAGATTCTGCATCCCGTCCCCGCATAAATCTGTCATATTTTTTAGCCAGCTTTGATGTCTTTACAATCTGCGCCACCACCAAAACCGCCAGAACTGCAACCAGGACCACCAACCCGACAATTAAAATAATCGGGTCAAAGCCTAAATCATTCAGTATGCTGTTTTCCATCCGTCTTTCCTCCTGCTTCTGCCGCGTCCATAATTTTTAATCCTAATGGATTCTGATTATTTCATATTTCCAAATAAATCCATGAGCCGTTCCAGCTCTTCCATGGAATAATACTCTATCTCTATTCTTCCTCTATTTGCGTCTTTTCTATTAATGTTTACCTTCGTTCCCAGAATTTCCCTTATCTTACTCTCTATATCTTTGTAAATGAAATCCTGTCCGGAATCTGTCTCCTCCGTTTTTTTAGGGTTTTTCGGATTCAGAAGGGATTTTACTAATTTCTCAGTCTCCCTCACACTCAGCTTGTGTTCAATGATTCTCTCCGCTACTTTATATTGTATCTCCTTGTCTTCCAACGAAAGTAATGCCCTCGCATGACCGCCGGATATTTCCCCCTCAACTAACATGAGCTGCACTCTCTTATCCAGCTTCAAAAGACGCATGGAATTGGTTATCGCCGTCCTGCTCTTGGAAACCCGAACGGCAATCTCTTCATGTTTTAGATGAAATTCATCTATCAGCCTTTGGTACGCTGACGCTTCCTCTATAGGGTTTAAATCTTCTCTCTGTATATTCTCGATCAGTGAAATCTCCATGATTTCCTGGGGGGTATACTCTTTTATGATCACCGGGACTTCTTTTACCTTAGCAAGTTTGGCAGCCCGCCAGCGCCGTTCCCCTGCTATTATTTCATAATAGTCCTCTCTCTTCTGTACAAGAAGGGGCTGAAGAACACCATATTGCTTTATGGACTCTGCCAGCTCTGCCAGAGATTCTTCATCAAACTGCTTTCTCGGCTGTTCACGGTTTGGTTCTATCTGACTGACCTTTAAAAAAGTCTGCGGTCTCTCATTTTTGGAATCAGTAGAAATCTCTGATTCGCTTCCTGCGCTCATCTGCACATTCTTCTTCTGGGCTGGACGTTGGATATCCTCCAGCTCCATTCCCATTGGAATTAAAGAATCCAGACCCTTTCCAAGGCCGCTTCTTTTTGCTCGTGCCATGTCATTATTCCTTTCTAGGATAAATTTTAAATAATATAAACATTTACTTATCTTGCATTTTTTCTATAATATTAAGTAATTATCTGATAATATATCGTCTTTCATATAAAACATATCGCAATCTATTATTCTTCTGTCTCATTTTTTTGTATCACTTCTTCTGCCAATAATCGATAGCTTTCTGCTCCGGCAGATCTTGTATCATACAATGTGATCGGCATTCCATGACTGGGGGCTTCTGCCAGACGAACATTACGCGGAATAATTGTTTTATAAACGGTATTCTTAAGACTGTTTTTTACATTTTCCACAACCTGCAGGGATAGATTTGTCCTTGCATCATACATTGTAAAAACAACTCCCTCCAGTTCAAGAGAAGGATTTAACCGCTGTTTGACAAGATTTATCGTATGTATCAGCTGTGACAGTCCTTCCAATGCATAGTATTCACATTGAATGGGTACAAGCACAGTATCAGCGGTTGTCATAGCATTCACTGTCAACATATTTAAAGAAGGAGGACAGTCTATAATGATAAAGTCATAATTATCACGAATTTTGTCGATTTCTCTCTTCAGGACAAATTCTTTTTTGCTTATGCCGATTAGTTCAATCTCCGCACCAGATAAATTAACATTAGAGGGCAGTACATCCAATAAAGGAAGAACTTCTTGTAACAGACACTCTTCCACAGTGGATTGTCCAATGAGAAGCTCATAAGTCGTATGCTCCTTCTCATTTTTATTTACCCCTAGACCGCTCGTCGTATTTCCCTGAGGATCCAAGTCTATAGTCAATATTTTCTTTCCAGCTTCAGCCAGGCATGCAGAAAGATTAATGGCTGTAGTTGTTTTTCCTACACCGCCTTTTTGATTTGCAATTGCTATAATTCTTCCCATTTGTGCTGTCCTTTCTATACAAGAATTATTATAGCATTATCTACAATTCATTACCACTGTTAATTCTTAATAATTTCATAATTTTGTTTCACGTGAAACATAGCTCTATCAATTATGTTGGCCTATATGCATCCATTATATATAAATCAAGAAACCAATTATAAAATGTTTCACGTGAAACATAGAAAGAATTAAATTATGTTTTTATAACCTCTATTTCTTATTATAATTCAATTCTTATAACTTAAGATAATCTTTTCTTGTATATACTTTTAAATTGTATTATAATGATAATAGCCTTTATTTGTTCATATAATATGTATTATTAAATTTTACTATTGGTACTTTCCCTTAATTTTTAGAAAAGGAATTCTTAATATGAGTAAAAAAAGTAAATTTGCAAAAGGTGTTCTCCTGGCAGCAGCGACGGCTGGGATTATTGCTGCTATTAATAAATTTATTTTCATAAAATCTACCGCAAAAAATTTACTGGAGAAAGAAAAAAGTAATATTTATTCCTGGCGTTTTGGAGACATTTTCTATACAAAAATCGGTCATGGGAAACCACTTCTTTTGATTCATGATCTTAAAACTGCTTCTTCTGGTTACGAATGGAATAAAGTGTTAAAGTATCTTTCCAAATCTCACACTGTATATGCTGTTGATCTTCTGGGCTGTGGCCGTTCCCATAAACCAAATCTAACTTATACAAATTTTTTATATGTTCAATTGCTTACTGATTTTATAAAGTCCGTAATAGGACATCGGGCAGATGTGATTGCCACCGGTTCCTCTTGTGCTTTTGTTATTACTGCCTGCAATAATAACTCAGAGTTATTTGATAAGATCGTTTTAATAAATCCTGATACTGTTTTAAGATGTGGCCAGACCCCTAACAAGTATGGTAAAGGATATAAATTTTTGATTGATCTGCCTGTCATCGGTACTTTAATTTATAATATTGCCAACAGCAGGAGAAGTATAACGGACAAATTTAGTACAGTCAATTATTCAGATTCAAACAATATTGAACCCGAGACGATTTCCATCTATCATGAATCGGCTCATTTGGGAGATTCTTCTGCAAAAGCTTTATATGCCAGTATCAAAAGCAATTATACATGTCTCAGTATTAACCACTCATTAAAGAATATAAATAACAGTATCTTTATAATAGGCGGAGAACGGGAAATGCAGATTCAGGAAACAATCGAAGACTACTGTTTGGTTAATCCGGCTATTGAATATGAGATTATAAACGAAACTGCACATCTTCCCCAAATGGAACGTCCTGAAGCAACTGCTTCCATTATTTGTGATTATCTTGATGTACAATAATTTGTACTATTTAAAAATAATTTTTAAATTTACTATTACTTGCAATAATAAACGTAAATAAAAAGAGCGCCATATTATGTCCTATTTATAAGACATAATATGGCGCTCTTTTTATTGCTTCTATCTCTTCAATGCCCTTTTTACCGTCTGATAAACAATCACAACGATTCCCACCATCATGACAACTCCGGCTATTCTAATAATCAGACCAGATATAATAGAAAAAATCACATTGATCAGAACCAAGCAAACTGCAAGAATCATCACTCCAATCATCACTTTAAACCATGTCTCTGTTTTCATCTTATTCATATGTACAGCCTCCTTTGTACTTTACCGCCTGTTTAAGCCAATGGCATTTTAGCCGGTATACCTGCCTTCCTCGGATATCTACTATCTAAATTATTCACTCGTTCTATAAAAATAAGACTCCTCTTATATCCGTCATCCACTTTTTTCATTGTTTCAAGAGAATTTAACGTAAATATTTCAACCCTTTTTGTCCTACATCCCAAGAGCTTAATACCAGGTTTTGCTCTTTCCAATTCTTCTTCTATATTACCAGACTTATAAGAAACAAAAAACCCACCTACTTTTACAAATGGGGTACAGTATTCCGATAATGTGGATAAATTAGCAACAGCTCTGGACACACATAGGTCGTACTTTTCCCGGAACAATGTATCTCTTCCATAATCCTCTGCTCTTCCATGTATCAGATTCATACGGTTAAATTTTAAGTTATCCACAATTTTCTGTAAAAAAATCATTCTTTTGTTCAAAGAATCCAACAGCGTCATGTAAATCTGTGGATAAATTATCTTAATCGGTATGCCTGGGAACCCTGCGCCTGTACCCACATCAATAAGACTTTTAATGGACGAAAAATCATGATGTTTAATAATCATCACACTGTCTAAAAAATGTTTCTCTACTGCCTCCTCAAACTGAGTTATGGCCGTCAGGTTCATTACTTTATTTGTCTCTGTTAAAAGCTCATAATAAACTGCAAATTGATAAGCCTGATCATCTGTAAGATTTATTCCTTCTTGATCAAACCGTTCTTTTATGAATTTCTCTTTATTCATCATGACATCCCTTCTGGCTTAAGAACGCCTGATTTCTCTCATTTGTTCCAAATATACGAGCAATACAGAAATATCCGCCGGCGATACACCTGATATACGGGATGCCTGTCCAATGTTGACAGGTTTTAATTGGTCAAGCTTCTGCATCGCCTCTTTCCTCAGCCCTTTTATATCATAATAATCCATATCAGAAGGCAGCTTTTTACCTTCCAGTTTTTTGAATTGTCTGACCTGACTTCTTTGACGTTTGATATATCCTTCATATTTAAGGTTGATGTCCACCTGTTCTTTTACCGCGTCGGATAATACCGGACGTCCGGGATCGATCTCTTTAAGTATCTCATAAGAGAGCTCCGGCCGTTTGATCAGCTCCGCCATTGTAATTCCATTTTTTAGTAAACTACTGTTTTGCTTTTCTAAAAATGCCTGGACTTTTTCCGTCCCCCCTACAGTTGTATGCTCCAAACGGTATATTTCTTTTTCTATTTCCTCTTTTTTCTTAAGTACAGATTTGTATTGTTCTTCCCCAACTAATCCGATTTTGTTACCTATCTCTGTCAGCCTCAAATCCGCATTATCCTGACGAAGCAGCAAACGGTATTCTGCTCTCGACGTCATCATACGATACGGCTCATGGCTCTCTTTTGTCACCAGATCATCGATCAAAACGCCTATATACGCCTGCGACCGGTCCAAAACGATACCTTCAAGCCCTTTAACCTTTCTCGCCGCATTGATTCCAGCCATCAGCCCCTGAGCCGCCGCTTCTTCATAACCGGAACTGCCGTTGAACTGGCCGCCGCTGTAAAGACCCTCTATTTCCCGAAACTCCAAAGTAGGATATAATTGTCTAGCATCAATACAGTCATATTCAATGGCATAAGCATTCCTGACAATATTTACCTTTTCCAGTCCAGGCACGGTCCGGTACATGTCATACTGGACATCTTCCGGAAGAGAACTGGACATCCCGCCTAAATACATTTCATTTGTATATTCACCCTCCGGTTCTATGAAGACCTGATGCCTGTTTTTATCCGGGAATTTTACTACCTTATCCTCTATGGACGGACAATAGCGCGGACCTGTCCCCTCTATAAATCCCGAGAAAAGAGGAGAACGGTCCAGATTATCACGTATGATTTTATGGGTCTCTTCATTTGTATAGGTGAGCCAGCAGGAAACCTGCTCCCTTTGTATGGATTTTGGATCCGTCATAAAAGAAAAAGGTATTATCTTTTCATCTCCAAACTGCTCTTCCATTTTTGAAAAATCGATGCTTCTCTTATCCACCCTGGCAGGAGTCCCCGTCTTAAAACGATACATCTTAATTCCATTTTTTATAAGAGAATCTGTCAGGTGAGTCGCCGCCTGAAGACCATTCGGCCCCGTTGGATTGCTCACATTTCCATAGATACAGCGCGCCCGAAGATAAACGCCGGTCGCCAGTACCGCCGCTTTTCCATAATATTCCGCCCCGGAAACCGTCTTTACTCCTTTAAGGACTCTATTTTCCACGATCAGCTCTGAGACTTCTGCCTGACGAATTGTCAAATGATCCGTATTCTCCAGTGTTATCCTCATCTGCCTGGTATATTCCTGCTTATCCGCCTGTGCGCGCAGAGAATGGACAGCAGGCCCTTTTGATCTATTCAGCATCTTTGACTGAATGAAAGTCTTATCGATATTGACTCCCATCTCCCCGCCTAAGGCATCCAGTTCCCTGACCAGATGGCCTTTTGAACTTCCGCCTATATTGGGATTACAGGGCATCAGAGCAATACTGTCCACACTTACGGTGAACATGATCGTTTCAAGACCAAGCCTGGCGGCAGCCAGCGCTGCTTCACATCCTGCATGTCCTGCTCCTATTACTATCACATCATATTCTTCTTTCAGCACGTTATTCTTTCCTGACATGACTGCCTCCAAACCTCTCTGCCAACTTTATCCTGTCATTCTTTTCTTACCTGTATCTCTATTTTCCCATACAGAATTTACTGAATATCTCATTGACCAGATCGTCTTCTACTGCTTCACCGATAATCGTACCCAGAGCTTCATATGCGTCCATTAAATCTATCGAATAAAAATCCTCCGACATATGATTCTTTATGCTGTCATTCACCTGCTTAAGGCTTTCAGACGCTTTCACAAGAGCATTCTTCTGTCTGGCGCTGGTAATATAAATCTCATCATTAAAATCCAGATTTCCTGAAAAAAATAAATCTGTTATCGCTTCAGAAAGTTCATCAAGTCCCTCCTCCTGTTTTGCAGAAAAAGAAATCACCTGTTTTCCTGTTTTTCTTTCCATTTCTTCCTTGGATATAATTGGATCCAGATCTGACTTGTTCAGCAGTACAATAGCATGTTTATCCTGGATGATCTGCATGATCCGTTCATCATCCTCTGTCAGGTTCTCAGAAGAATCTACCACGAATAGAATAAGATCCGCATCCTCTGCATTATCCATGGCACGTTTTACTCCAATCTTTTCCACTATATCTTCCGTATTGCGTATACCGGCCGTATCCATGATATTCAGGCTGATACCATTCAACATCATATGTTCCTCAAGAGTATCTCTGGTTGTTCCCGCTATTTCTGTTACAATTGCTCTGTCTTCTCCAATCAGAAGATTCAGTACAGAAGATTTGCCGGCATTTGGTTTTCCCAGTATGACAGTTTTGATTCCCTCTGACACCATTCTTCCATTGTCCGCCGACTGAATCAGATTGTCCACTTCTTTTTCCATCGCCTCTACAGCTTCTTTCAGACGTTCTCCATATCCCTCCAATGGGATATTCTCCGGATCATCCAGCGCCGATTCAATAAACGCTATCTCATATAAAATCCTTTCTCTTAAAGAACTTATCTTTTCTGATACAGAGCCCTTAAGTTGTTTAAGAGAACTTTTCATAGCATATTCATTTTTAGAATCAATCAACTCCATGACTGCTTCTGCCTGAGACAAATCGATCCTTCCATTTAAAAATGCTCTTTTGGTAAATTCTCCGGCTTCCGCCGGCCTTGCACCATTTTTCAGGACAGCCTCCAATACTTTTTTAACCACAAAAACACCGCCGTGGCAGTCTATTTCAACAGTGTCTTCCGCTGTATAACTGTGAGGTCTCTTCATATACAGCACAAGCACTTCATCTATCAAAGTATCGCCGTCATAAATATGTCCATATACCACAGTGTGACTTTTCAGTTCCATTACATTGTAATCTTTTTTCGCAGGATAAAATATTCTGGACAGAATCTCCAGCGCTTCTTCTCCGCTGATCCGCACAATTCCTATACCGGAACTGCTCATGGCCGTGGCTATGGCTGCTATGGTATTTGCTGTGTTCATCTACTTAGATTCCTCTGCTTTAAACTTTCTTTCAAAAAAGGAGCTGACACAAATGATTGCGGCAACCCCTTTTTATCTATTTCCGGTTTTTATACATGCCTCTCCTGATATTCTCTATCCTGGCGGCCTCTGTCCTGACGGTCGTATTTTTCATAACGATCTTTCCGGTTATCCCTCTTTAATGAAACAATGACATGACGATAAGGTTCTTCGCCATCACTTCTTGTAATCACATATTTATCATTCTGAAGGGCGGAATGAATAATCCTTCTTTCATAAGGATTCATCGGCTCCAAAGATACAGAACGCTTTGTCCTTTTTACCTTGGCTGCTATATTTTTAGCCAGGCTTTCCAATGTGGCCTTTCTTCTTTCCCGGTAATTCTCTGTATCCAGCTTTACCCGAAGGTATTCATCACTGTTCTTATTGATGATCAGACTTACCAAATATTGAAGAGAATCGAGCGTCTGTCCCCTTTTCCCTATGAGGACCCCCATATCTTCTCCGCTCAGATCAATGTTCAGACACTTTTCTTCCTCATCCATGGAGGATGTGATATTCACTTCCATATTCATGGATGCAAATACCTTGTGCAGAAATTCTTCAGCAACATCAGATATGGTCAAAACCTTCCTCGCTTTTATGATAGCAGGTTTGCTGTTAAAGATTCCGAGGATTCCCGTACTGCCTTTTTCAACTACGACATATTCCAGCTTATCACTGGTCGTTTCCAACTGAATCAAAGCTTTCGTGACCGCATCATCCACTGTTTTGGCTGATATTTCGATATACTCGCTCATGACAGCAACCTCCTTTATTTTTTCCCCTTCTTCTCATTGTAATTTTGGACCATACGGGCCCTGGAAGCGATTATTCCGAGATTTTCATTTTTATTCTTATAATAGTCAGTAGAATTTACAGCGGCTTTCTTTGCACGCTCTTCTTCCATCTCCTTTTTCTTCGCCGCAACTTCAGAAGCCTTATTGGCGCTCTTTATGGTCGCATTGGCGTTTATAGGAGGAAGACCCTTCTTCTGACGCTTTTTATTTTTCTTCTCAATGTTGGTTTTTATCATATCATCAACATTGATCTTCTTCATATACTGATTGATACCAAGCTGCATCACCATACGGACTGTACTGCTGGCCACCCAGTAGATACCAATACCAATGGGGAAAGAAATACAAAAAATCACGGACATGATCGGCATTACAGTATTCATGGACTTCATGGCTCCAGCACCAGGTGCATCCGGATCCGTAGGCGTAGTATTCATAGTCTTAACACTGAGCCATTGGGTAAGTCCTGCCAAAATAGGAATGATAAGCGCAACTGATATCTTAAAGCCTGGCGCTTCTGTTAAGTTCATCCCGCCGAACAATGAATTCATATGAAGGAATTTATCCGAATTCTCAGAAATTACATTCTGCAGGCTGGGAAAAATTTCTTTCAGCTGGTTCCATGCAGCCGCATTGAATTTGCCGAACAAATCCACCATTTTATCTGCTACACTGTAATCGATTTTCTCAATCGGCAGCTTATTGCTGGTAGCAAGCTCCGCAATCTTATCTATATAACCAGGCTGCTGCATAACAGGTGTTACAACATTCATCAATACTTCCTTGATTCCTGAAACATAAGCAGGTATCCTATAGATTACCTGATATAAAGCAAACATGATCGGAAGCTGCAGAACTGTCTGAAGGCATCCGCCAGTAGGAGTTGTCCCATATTTCTGATAAACTGCCTGCACTTCCATATTCTGCTTCTGCATAGCAGCCTGATCCTGCTGTTTTCCCTTATACTTTTTCTGTATAGCTGCTATCTCAGGCTGCATAACAGCATTCAATTTCATAAATTTCTGCTGTTTTATGGTAAGAGGAAGCAAAATCAAGTTTACAATTATCGTAAACAGTATAATACAGGCAGCAATATTATGAACGCCCAGATTATAGATTCCTTCCATAATATAGCCTAATACGGTGGCAATAGGCCCTATAATAAACGTAGTACTTTTCGTCAACAATAGAAAATCCAATGTTCTAACCTCCAAATTAAGGAACAGGGTCATACCCGCCCTTCGCAAAAGGATTGCATCTTAAAATCCTTTTAATTGCCAGAAATGAGCCCTTTAAGGCGCCATATTTCTCCAGTGCCTCTATGGCATACTGGGAACAGGTCGGAATATAAATGCAATGGGACCTTGTTTTAAGGCCAGACAAATATTTCCGGTAAAAACGAATTAATCTGATTAACAGTTTTTTTACCATGGTTTTTCACCTATAGCAAACGATGGCTTCTTAAAAGACTTAAAAGGGCTCCTGTTATTTCTTTATATGTTTTTTCTTTACTTTTTTCCCTGGCAATGACCACTAAATCATATCCGCGCACTGCCTGTCCGCAGTTTATTCGGTAAGCTTCGCGGATGAGACGCTTTAAACGATGTCTCACTACACTGTTTCCGACTTTTTTACTGACCGATATACCGACTCTGTTTTCCTCTTCGTCATTTCTTTTCTTTGCATACATTACAAGACATGAATTCGCAAAGGATCTTCCATTCCGATAAACAGCCTGAAAATCCTGATTCCTTTTCAACGAATGAAATTTACCCATATTTTTACCTAATTATCTGAAGAGAAAACAAAAGGCCACAAATCTGCGGCCTACGCTGATAATTGCTTTCTTCCCTTTGCTCTTCTGGCTGCTAATACTCTTCTTCCACCTTTAGTACTCATTCTTGCACGGAAACCATGAACTTTTGCACGGGATCTCTTTTTAGGCTGAAATGTCATTTTCATGATTCAAACACCTCCTTTACTTATATTTAGAGATAATAAAACATCATTTCCATTATAGGCAATGATGGATATTACGTCAAGTTAAATTTGAAGTATTTGTAAATTCGATACCTTTAAGAATCATTTTTAGCTAATTCCGATTAAGCTCCAGTTAAGCACCTACAGTAGTTCCGGACCTTCACAATTTCAGTTCGCTGGCGATGCAGCACTCTCCTTTAAGCGGCCCGGAATCCTTCTGCCGGCGCCCTGCGGGCCGCGGTGGACTGCCTCCTGTCCCCTCTGATCTGCAAAGATAAGTTTGTTTGAAAGATATTCCTAGGTATACTTATCTACATATAATTCACATAATATCCACAAGGTTATCCACACATATCCACAATATGTGGATAACATGTGGATAACTCTGTGGTTTTCTTGTTATTTCTATGTGTAAAACTCTTAAATATCTCCATTTTATAAGATTTTCTCCTGTGTATAGAAGTTATCCACAATATTCTGATTGAAATATTTACAGAATTGTTATAGAATAGAAAAAGTATATGGGTTATTGTGCTCTCTCAACGGAATCCACAATATCCACAAACCATTCTGCACTTCAGGAGATATTGCCATGCTTCAGAAAATACGGGAAAACTGGGATAAAATTTTACAACTTATGAGAGATGAATATGATATTTCTCCTGTTGGCTATGAAACATGGCTGAGACCACTGCAGGTGGAGTCTGTTGATGAGGACAACCATATTGTCAACATCGTTATCATGGACTCAAAAATTGAGACCATAGGCCTTAATTTTATCAAAAAGAAATATTCCTTCGTCCTCCAAATATCGATAGAAGAAGTGACAGGTTTTAAATGTACCGTCCATTTCTATTCCAAAGGACAGGCGGATACCATAAAAGAACCGGAACTTCCTGAAGTAAAAGATTCTTCTCTGATGACGATCATGCAGAACGCGAATCTGAATCCTAAATATACATTTGATACTTTTGTGGTAGGCTCCAACAATAAAATGGCCCATGCAGCGGCATTGGCCGTAGCAGAATCCCCCGCTGAAATTTATAATCCTCTTTTTATATATGGGGGCGTTGGACTGGGGAAGACTCATTTGATGCATTCTATCGCAAACTTCATTTTAAAAAACGATCCTTCTAAGAAGATCATGTACGTGACTTCCGAAAAGTTCACAAATGAGCTTATTGATTCCATCCGGAATAAGAATTTCACCACAGCAGCTCAGTTTCGTGAAAAATACAGAAACAATGATGTCCTTCTGGTAGATGATATACAGTTTATCATAGGTAAAGAAAGTACACAGGAAGAAATATTCCATACTTTCAATACACTGCACGAGGCAAAGAAACAGATTATCATATCCAGTGACCGGCCTCCAAAAGAATTTGAAACATTGGAAGACAGACTTGTTTCCCGTTTTGAGTGGGGCCTGACAGTTGACATCCAATCGCCTGACTATGAGACCAGGATGGCTATTCTTCGCAAAAAAGAAGAAATGGATGGCTATAACATAGACAATGAAGTCATCAAATATATAGCCAACAATATCAAATCCAATATCCGAGAACTGGAAGGCGCTCTGACAAAAGTAATCGCCCTCTCAAAGCTGGATAATAAAGAAATAAATCTGGATCTGGCCGAAGAAGCTTTAAAAGATTTTATTTCTCCCAATCAAGATACGGAAATCACGCCAGATACGATCATCAACGTGGTTGCAGATCATTATAAATGTACTCCCGCCGACCTTATTTCCTCTAAACGTAATAAGGAAATCGTGATACCACGACAGATAGTCATGTACTTATGCCGTTCTATGACAGACTGCCCCCTTCAAATGATAGGAAAATATCTGGGAGGAAAGGATCATACCACGATTATCAACGGCATTAAAAAGATTACAAAGCAGCTTGATACTGATGAAAACATGAAAACTACCATAGACGTGCTGAAAAAAAAGATCAATCCAACCTAAGATACGTCTGCATGACTATATGTACACTATTAATATAGAAGAAACACTACATTTTGTGATTTTATTCTGTGGATAATATTGTTTATATCATGTGTATAAGTTGTGGATAATTTTTTACTATATCCTTCATGTGGAAAACTCACCTTTTATCCACACATAATATCAGCTTTATCCACATAGTTATCAAGGTCTTAAACCCTTTTCTCATGGGCCTTGAGGATACTTATAAACAAATCCACAGCCTCTACTATTACTACTACTAAATCATTTATTATATATCTGTATTTTTATGTGAAAGGAGTTATACACAATTATGAAACTTTCCTTTGAAAAATCCGCTCTCCTGAGTGCTATCAGTATTGTTATGAAGGCAGTCCCTTCACGTACCACCATGCCCATCCTGGAGTGTATTCTTATGGATGCTTCTGAAGATGAAATCAAGCTTACCGCCAATGATATGGAACTTGGCATTGAAACAAAAGTGGCAGGCAATATTCTGGAACAAGGTAAAATAGCTATTGATGCCAAGCTTTTTTCTGAAATCGTGAGAAAGCTTCCCGACAGCCAGGTATGGATCGAAACAGATGAATCACTGAACGTTATTATTAAATGTGAAAAATCCAATTTCAAGATTGCCGGAAAGCCGGGAGATGAATTCTCCTATCTGCCTTATATTGAGAGAGATCACTATATAAGTATTTCTCAATTCACCTTAAAAGAAATTATCCGACAGACAATCTTTTCTATTGCGGCCAATGAAAACAACAAACTAATGACAGGTGAGCTTTTTGAAGTAAAGGATGACTTTCTTAAGGTAGTGTCTCTAGACGGACATAGAATTTCCATCCGCAATGTCCAGTTAAAAGACCATTATGAAGATGAAAAGGTGATTGTACCTGGCAAGACTCTGACAGAAATAAGCAAAATATTATCAGGTGAAACTGAAAAAGAAGTTCTCATTTATTTTACCAGCAATCATATTCTTTTTGAATTTGATGATACTATGGTGGTTTCCCGGCTTATAGAAGGGCAGTATTTTAATGTAAATCAGATGCTGTCCAATGATTATGAAACAAAGCTCTCTTTAAATAAGCAGGAATTTTTGGATTCCATTGAAAGAGCAGTACTCCTCATACGAGAAAGTGATAAGAAGCCGATCATCATCACTATTTCCGATAATGGAATGGAAGTGGCGATTCGTTCTGCCATAGGTTCTCTGCAGGAAGAAATCATGATCCATAAGGAAGGCAAGGATATCACCATAGGATTTAATCCTAAATTTTTGATTGATGCTCTCCGGGTCATAGATGATGAAACAGTAGATATCTATATGGTAAATTCAAAAGCTCCCTGCTTCATCCGGGATGGAGAAGGAAGATATATTTATTTGATACTACCTGTAAATATATAAGGGGGATTTATGGAAAAAGTAAAACTGAAGGAAGAATATATCAAGTTGGGGCAGGCTTTGAAAGCCGTTCATTTTGCGGCCTCCGGCGTGGAAGCAAAAATGGTCATTTTAGACGGAGCCGTTAAAGTAAACGGAGAAGCATGCCTTCAGCGGGGAAAAAAGCTTTATGACGGTGATGTCGTGGAATTTGAGGGGAAATCCATCAAAATAGAAAAATAAGTGGTGCAGGAATGTTTGTTAAATCCTTGGAGCTCAGGAACTATCGGAATTATGAAAAACTGCATATAGATTTTGATTCCGGTACGAATGTTCTTTATGGGGACAACGCACAAGGGAAGACAAATATCCTGGAATCCATATATGTATGTGCCACATCTAAATCTCATCGTGGAAGCAAGGACAAGGAAATCATTCATTTCAACGATGAGGAATCCCATATAAAACTTTTTGTAGATAAAAAGGGAGTAGAGACCCGCATCGATATGCACCTGAAAAAAAATAAAACAAAAGGGATTGCAATAGGCGGGATTCCCATAAGGAAAGCGAGTGAGCTTTTTGGAAATATTAATGTGGTCTTTTTTTCACCGGAGGATCTGAACATCATAAAAAATGGTCCTTCGGAAAGACGGCGTTTCCTTGATATGGAGCTCTGCCAGCTGGATAAAATATATACATCGGGACTGGTCAGCTATAATAAAGCCTTAAATCAAAGAAATAAGCTGCTGAAAGATGTTCCTTTTCATCCGGATTATGTGGATACTCTTCAGATATGGGACATGCAGCTTGTAAAATTTGGCTGCGAGGTCATGAAACGAAGAAATCTATTTGTAGAAGAACTGAACAGACTTATTTCCGGTATCCATAAAAGCTTGACGGGCGGCAGAGAAGAAATATGGATTTCCTATGAACCTGATATAGAACCGGAGCATTTTGAAGAGAGTTTGTCTTTATCCAGAGAAAAAGATTTAAAAAATAGATTGACAATGCGTGGTCCTCACAGAGACGATATATTATTTATTATTAACGGAATTGATATCCGTAAATATGGATCTCAGGGACAGCAAAGAAGCGCCGCATTGTCTTTAAAGCTGTCTGAAATAGAGATGATAAAAAAGACTACTGGAGAATCACCTATTTTACTTTTGGATGATGTACTTTCTGAGCTGGACAGCAGAAGACAGAATCATCTTCTGGAGAGTATTCAGGATATACAGACAATCATCACTTGTACAGGTCTCGATGATTTTGTAAATAATCATTTTTCGATGAATCAAATCTATCAAGTTGTAAATGGCAATGTAATCAGTGAAAAACAATGACAGGAGGATACTTATGAGTTCCGATTATAGTGCAGATCAAATCCAGGTTTTAGAGGGATTGGAAGCCGTAAGAAAAAGGCCGGGAATGTATATAGGCAGTACGTCTTCCAGGGGTCTTCATCACCTGGTATATGAGATTGTGGATAATTCTGTAGATGAAGCTTTGGCGGGATTTTGTGATACCATTGAAGTGACGATCAATCAGGATGATTCCATTACAGTAATTGATAACGGACGTGGTATGCCTGTTGACGAACATCCTAAAATGAAAGTTCCGGCTGTAGAAGTCATTTTTACTCAGCTTCATGCGGGAGGAAAATTTGGCGGAGGAGCGTATAAAGTGTCCGGCGGCCTTCATGGCGTAGGCGCTTCCGTTGTAAACGCGCTTTCTGACTGGCTCGAGGTTACTATATACCGGGACGGAAATATTTACAGACAAAGATATGAGAAAGGCAAAACGGTAAAAAAACTGGAGATTATTGGCACCTGCAAAAAATCAAAGCATGGTTCCATGGTCACATTTAAGCCGGACAGTTCTATTTTTGAAGAAACAGTCTATGACTTTGACATATTGAAACAGCGTCTCAGAGAAATGGCTTTCCTTACAAAAGGACTTAAGATCATTTTAAAGGATGAGAGAGAGGAGAGCAAGCAGGACAGAGAATTTCATTATGAAGGAGGAATCCGAGAATTCGTTCAGTATTTGAACAGAAGCAAGGAGGCATTGTATCCTACGATTATCTACTGTGAGGGAAAAATCGACGGAGTAGCCGTGGAAGTGGCGATTCAGCATAATGATTCTTATACAGAGAGTGCCTATAGTTTTGTAAATAACATAAATACGCCGGAGGGCGGAACTCATATGGCGGGTTTTCGAAACGCTCTTACGAAAACCTTTAATGATTATGCCAGAAAGAATAACCTATTAAAAGAAAAAGAAGCAAATCTGACGGGTGATGATATAAGAGAGGGTATGACAGCTATCATCAGTGTGAAACTGGAAGATCCTCAATTTGAAGGACAGACAAAGCAGAAGCTGGGGAACAGTGAAGCCAGGAGTGCTGTCGACAGCGTAGTGAGCGAGCAGCTTACTTATTATTTGGAGCAGAATCCACAGATTGCGAAGATAATCTGTGAAAAGTCTATTTTAGCTCAAAGGGCCAGAGCTGCCGCAAGAAAAGCAAGAGATCTGACAAGAAGAAAAACGGCTCTTGAAAGTACTACTCTGCCTGGAAAGCTGGCGGACTGTTCCGATAAAAATCCGGAAAATTGTGAGATATACATTGTAGAAGGAGACTCTGCAGGAGGATCTGCAAAGACTGCACGCTCCAGAAATACACAGGCAATCCTTCCTCTTAGAGGAAAAATACTCAATGTGGAAAAAGCACGTCTTGATAAAATTTATGCCAATGCGGAAATAAAGGCTATGATAACGGCCTTTGGAACAGGAATCCATGATGATTTTGATATTTCAAAGCTTCGCTATCACAAGATAATCATTATGACAGATGCTGATGTGGACGGCGCTCATATCAGTACATTGCTGCTAACATTTTTATATCGTTTTATGCCGGAGCTCATTAAGCAGGGATATGTGTATTTGGCTCAGCCGCCCCTCTATAAGGTGGAAAAAAACAAAAAGGTATGGTATGCCTACGATGACAACGAGCTAAATAATATTCTGAAAGAAGTTGGACGTGACAACAACAATAAGATTCAGCGTTATAAGGGGTTAGGAGAGATGGATCCTGAGCAGCTGTGGGAGACCACCATGGATCCGGAGAGAAGAATTCTACTTCGTGTCACAATGGATGAGGAAGCGTCATCCGAAATTGATCTGACCTTTACTACTTTGATGGGAGATAAAGTTGAACCCCGGCGTGAATTCATAGAATTGAATGCCAGATATGGAGAACTTGATGTGTAAAAGAGATGGAGGAACAATAAATGGACAGCACGATTTTCGATAAAATCCATGACGTCGACCTGCAGAAGACCATGGAAAAATCTTACATCGATTATGCCATGAGCGTTATAGCCGCCCGTGCCCTTCCTGATGTAAGAGACGGACTCAAGCCGGTACAGCGGCGAGTCCTTTATGCTATGATCGAGCTTAACAACGGTCCTGACAAGCCTCACAGAAAATGTGCACGTATTGTCGGTGATACCATGGGTAAATATCATCCCCATGGAGACAGCTCCATCTATGGAGCTCTGGTGAATATGGCTCAGGAATGGTCTACCAGATATCCGCTTGTGGACGGGCACGGAAA
This sequence comes from Lientehia hominis, assembly GCF_021044755.1. Taxonomy (GTDB): domain Bacteria; phylum Bacillota; class Clostridia; order Lachnospirales; family Lachnospiraceae; genus Lientehia; species Lientehia hominis. The sequence continues at coordinate 4,296 of NZ_JAJNOR010000007.1, read as the reverse complement.
CTTTGGTTCCGTTGACGGCGACGGAGCAGCCGCTATGCGTTATACGGAAGCAAGGCTCAGTAAAATATCCATGGAAATGCTTGCGGATATTGGAAAAGATACCGTTAATTTTATTCCCAACTTTGATGATACAGAAAAAGAACCGGCTGTACTTCCGTCCAGATTTCCGAATCTTCTTGTAAACGGTACATCTGGAATAGCAGTAGGCATGGCCACCAATATTCCTCCCCATAACCTAAGGGAAATTATTGGAGCGGTTGTAAAGATCATTGATAATCGGATCCTGGAAAACAGAGAGACCGGAATGGAAGAGATTCTGGAAATCGTAAAAGGACCTGATTTCCCTACGGGAGCCCAAATTCTTGGAAGGACCGGAATTGAAGACGCGTACAGGACAGGACGAGGAAAGATACGCGTACGTGCTGTCACAGATATTGAGCCGATGCAGAATGGAAAGCACCGCATCATTGTGACAGAGCTTCCCTATATGGTGAATAAAGCTCGGCTGATTGAAAAAATTGCGGAGCTTGTACGGGACAAAAAAATTGATGGGATAACCGATTTGAGGGATGAGTCGGACAGGACAGGAATGCGGATCTGCATTGAGCTTCGGAGAGATGTAAATCCCAATATCATCCTGAATCAGTTATTTAAGCACACGCAGCTGCAGGACAGCTTTGGTGTGATCATGCTGGCTCTTGTGAACAATGAGCCAAAGGTCATGAATCTTTTAGAGATGCTGAGATTTTATTTGATGCATCAGGAAGAGGTTGTAACAAGAAGGACAAAGTATGATTTAAACAAGGCAGAAGAAAGGGCCCATATACTGGAAGGCCTGCTTATTGCGCTGGATAATATTGATGAGGTCATAAAAATAATCCGTGCTTCTAAAAATACACAGGAAGCAAAAAGTAATTTGATTGAACGCTTTGGTTTAAGCGACGCTCAGTCTCAGGCAATCGTGGACATGCGTCTGCGCGCGCTGACAGGACTGGAACGGGAGAAGATTGAAAATGAATATAAAGAGCTGGAGATTCGTATAGCAGAATTAAAAGCTATCCTGGCGGATGAAAATAAGCTTTTGGCTGTTATCAGGGAAGAAATACTCATTATTTCTGCTAAATATGGAGATGACAGAAAAACATCCATTGGTTTTGATGAATTTGATATGTCCATGGAGGATCTGATCGCTGATGAAAATACAGTAATAGCGATGACGAACCTGGGCTATATCAAGAGAATGTCAGAGAACAATTTCAAGGCACAGCACAGGGGCGGAAAAGGCATCAAGGGGATGCAGACCATTGAGGAAGATTATATTGAAGACCTCATGATGACCACGACCCATCATTATATCATGTTCTTTACGAATAAAGGTAAAGTATATAGACTGAAGACCTATGAAATTCCGGAAGCGAGCAGGACGGCGAGAGGGACAGCCATTGTAAACCTGCTTCAGCTGCTTCCTGGAGAAAGAGTGACGGCGATCATTCCCATCAGGGAATATGAAGAGGGCCGTTATCTGTTCATGGCGACGAAAAACGGAATGGTCAAAAAGACTTCTATTACGGAATACCAGAACATCAGAAAGTCAGGCCTTCAGGCAATTAATCTGCGGGAAGATGACGAACTTATAGAAGTAAAGTCCACCAATAATAAAAAAGACATTATACTGGTGACTAAAGAAGGTCAGTGTATTAGATTCCATGAAACGGATGTAAGGCCTACAGGACGAACTTCCATGGGTGTTATAGGCATGAAATTAAGCAAAAACGATCAAGTGATCGGTATGCAGATGGATACCCAGGGAGAGGCTCTTCTGATCGTGTCTGAAAACGGAATGGGCAAACGAACGCTTTTGGAAGAATTTACTCCTCAGCTGCGTGGCGGGAAAGGCGTTAAATGCTACAAGATCAATAATAAGACAGGATCCATTGTGGGAGCAAAGGTGGTAAAAGCAGATCAGGAAATTATGATCATTACCACAGAAGGAATAATCATACGTATTAATGTGGAAGATATCTCCACATTGGGAAGAATCACTTCCGGAGTAAAACTTATCAACATTGATGATGAGGAAATTTCTGTGGCCAGCATTGCTAAAGTCAGAGAAGACCCGAACAATATGGATGATGAAAACAAAGAAGAGGAAATACAGATGTCTCTTGAGCAGCAGGAAGAGAAAAAAGAAACAGAATAAATAAAATTATAAAACAGGGCTGACGTGGTGATATCCGCATGGATGAATTGCGGCGGCCTGTTTTATTTGACAGGAAAGTTAAGTTATGCGGAGGAAATAGAAATGAAGATCATTCATACAGATGAAATCATAAGTAATCTGAAAGAAATGTGTATTGAAGCAAACCTGCGGTTATCTCCTGATATGAAAGAGACTTTTGACAGGTTGACTGAAAAAGAGGAATCTCCTGTAGGAAAAAGAGTATTGGGACAGTTAAAAGAAAATTTGGAGATTGCGGAAAAAGAAGAAATACCTATTTGCCAGGATACGGGAATGGCAGTAGTATTTATGAAGATAGGACAAAATGTGCATATAGAAGGAATCTCTGTGGATGAAGCGGTGAACGAAGGCGTACGTCGTGGATATGTGGAGGGATTTCTTCGAAAATCAGTGGTGGGGGATCCATTGATAAGAGAGAACACAAGGGATAATACACCTGCTGTTATTCATTATGAAATAATACCGGGAGATAAAATAGAAATGACTGTAGCACCAAAAGGATTTGGAAGTGAAAATATGAGCCGGATTTTTATGCTGAAGCCGGCAGACGGCATAGAGGGAGTAAAGGCAGCTGTATTATCTGCAGTAGAAGAGGCTGGCCCGAATGCTTGTCCTCCTATGGTAGTAGGGGTCGGCATTGGGGGAACCTTTGAAAAATGTGCGTATATGGCAAAAAAAGCTCTTACAAGAAACGTATTGGAACATTCTTCTGTCCCGTATGTCAGAGAGATGGAAGAAGAACTGCTGGACAAGATAAATAATCTGGGAATAGGGCCGGGCGGGCTTGGAGGAAGAGTCACGGCACTTGCTGTAAATATTGAAACTTACGCGACTCATATTGCCGGTCTTCCGGTGGCAGTTAATATCTGCTGTCATGTAAACCGCCATGTGACGAGAATCATCGGATAAATCGGCAGGGATAAAATAAAGATGTAAATGGAGAGGAATAAAATATGGACAGATATATAAGTGTTCCTTTAAAAAATGAGGAAATAAAAGGACTGAGATCAGGAGATTATGTTTACATTTCCGGTACAATTTATACGGCGAGAGATGCTGCTCACAAAAGAATGTATGAGACCATATTGGAGGGAAAAGAACTGCCTCTTTCCATGAAAGATAATGTAATCTATTATATGGGGCCGTCTCCGGCCAAAGCAGGATCTCCCATAGGTTCAGCAGGACCCACCACAGCCAGCCGTATGGATAAATATACTCCTACTCTTCTGGATATGGGATTAAAAGGGATGATCGGAAAAGGAAAGAGATCTAAAGAAGTACAAGAGGCTATAGTAAGGAACGGCGCCGTATATTTTGCAGCAGTTGGCGGGGCAGGAGCACTTCTGTCCAAATGTATAACCGATTCTGAAATACTGGCATATGAGGATCTGGGAACAGAGGCCATCCGGAAGCTTACTGTAAAGAATCTTCCTGCAATAGTTGTAATTGATTCAACAGGTCAGAATTTGTATGAAACTGCGGTAAAAGATTATAAAAAATGATTGACAAGAAAGTGGTTCTCTAGTATACTAAGCTATGCGTCATATGGCGTGTCATATGGAAATAATAAGTTCGGAGAAATACTCAAGAGGCCGAAGAGGCGCCCCTGCTAAGGGTGTAGGTCGGGCAACCGGCGCGAGGGTTCAAATCCCTCTTTCTCCGCTCCGTTTCCATTAACCAGTGCCATTATTTTTTTGTCATTTTTTATGAAAAATATTGACAAAAATAGGCGTATATGGTATATTTAAATTCCACCGCGAAAAAGCGATGGAAGAAAAAGAAAAAAATGGTTGACAGGAAGCGGCGGCTATGATATCCTATAGAAGTTGTCGCTAACGCAGCGAGACACAGGACCTTGATAACTGAACAGTATATTCCAACCCCTGAAAATTCTTTAAAAAAGAAGTTTCAGAGAACCGATGCGAGAGCATCGGGCAAACAGAAAGTAAATGGGATAAAGAAAAAGCTAGAGCTTATCTAAAGACCAAGAGATCAGAACATGAGAGTTCGATCCTGGCTCAGGATGAACGCTGGCGGCGTGCTTAACACATGCAAGT
>NZ_JAJNOR010000006.1 GCF_021044755.1 Lientehia hominis | reverse complement strand
GGTATGGGAAGCCCGGAAGGTGGGCAGACTAGCCTTCAGAGATGATCCTCGATAGCTCAATGGTAGAGCACTCGGCTGTTAACCGAGTTGTTGTAGGTTCGAGCCCTACTCGGGGAGCTTTAAGCTCCACGGAGTTTTAAAACAGCATAAGGCTCCATGGTCAAGCGGTTAAGACACCGCCCTTTCACGGCGGTAACAGGGGTTCAAATCCCCTTGGAGTCATTTAATTTAATATGGCGACATAGCCAAGTGGTAAGGCAAAGGTCTGCAACACCTCTATCGCCGGTTCAAATCCGGCTGTCGCCTCTAGTAGAACCCGGAAGTAACTGCTTTCGGGTTTTTTTATTTGCTAAAAAGTTTTTTTAGAGTTTATTGGGAAACAAAGTGTTCTTACCGGAAAACACTATTGAGGCCGGAAAAATACAGGAACTATTAATTTTGATTGCAAAGGGAAATAATGATATAATGAAATAATAAAGTTGTTTTTAAATCATATGTGGGGGTGACAGATGAGAAAGAAAAAGAGGACAGAATGGAAACGGGATTTGCTGTCAGTGCTTTTTTATTTTATGCTTCTGCTAGGAATCGGATTACTGAGGGAGACTGCATATCAGAGAATCAACAGCGGCGGGGTCTTGTCTTTCGATGATGGCTGGACATGGGAAAGAACGGATGGAACGGAAATCCCCGTTACGGTGGGAAAGAGGATGCCGGTAGAAGCTGGAAGCCCTTTTATATTAAAGAATTGGATTCCTGAGTATATGGACCAGGATATGACTCTTTGCTTTTGGAGTGCCATGGAAACTGTGCGGGTATGGGCAGATGGTGATTTGATATATGAGTATGGAATAGAGGAGGAAGCAGACCGTTTCTGGAATAATGTTTATATTCCTGTTTCCAGGGCCGGCCAGGAGATTACTATAGAAAAAGTATGTCCATACAGAGTATATGTGGGTCAGACTCGGCCGTTTGCATGGGGAAATTATTCTCAAATACAAAGTTATCTTGTCAGACGATACTTTCCTGAATTTCTCATGGGACTGTTTCTAATGGAATTTGGTATCGGAACCATGATAGCTGCTTTCGTGATAATGCGGAGAGGATATGGAAGCTCAAAGGGGATATACCTTGGTATTTTTATTTTAGCGATTTCGATTTGGATATGCGGTGAGTCGAGGATGCCGATAGAATACGAATGGTTTAATTCGATTAAACTATCCTGTATCATACTTATGTCTGCGGCTGCCGCTTATCTTTTTTATATGAAACAATGGCTGAAGGTCCAATATAACAAAGGCTACTATTTTGTGCTGGCGATAACGATTGCCAATGCTCTGATAAATATTTCTCTGGATGTATCGGGTGTTTTGGATTTGATCGAAACATTGCCGGTCACACACGCCGTTTTGGTTGTGGAAATCGGGTTTGTTTCTTATATATGGATTCAGGAGTGGAAAAGAAGAGAGCGGAATAATAAAATATCCAGGATTCAAATTATGAAGCTGTTCAGTACGGTGGGACTGATTTTGGCTGTAATAACGGAGGGTGTGCTATTTTATGTGGACCAATATAACAGCTCTGGAGTATATGTGCAGGGAGCGCTGCTGCTTTATATTTTGATTTATGTGGCAGGGTACATTTCGGAATCTATAGAAAATATGAGAAAATCGGAGCTTCTTGCTCGCCAGCTGGAAGAAAACCGGCTCAAAATGATGGTCAGCCAGATTAAGCCTCATTTTCTGTATAATACACTGCTTGCCATTCAGGAGCTATGCTATACGGCGCCGGAGAAGGCTGCGGATACAATCGTTACCTTTGCCGATTTTCTTAGAAGCAATATGAATTTTATGGAGGAAGAATCTCTGATTCCATTCAGCCGGGAGCTGCGGAATGTAAAAAATTATATGGAAATACAAAAAGTACGGTTTGGTGAGGAACTGGAGTTTAAAACTGAAATCCAGTGTATGGATTTTATGATTCCGCCACTTTCTGTTCAGCCCATTGTTGAAAATGCAGTTCAGCATGGTGTACGGGGTTATCCCGGGGGAAGCAAGGTAAAGTTGATGGCATACAGGGAAGATGGATGGGTCGTTATTATTACAGAAGACGATGGGGCGGGATTCGATCCATATGAAGAAAAATCTGCGGAAGGGTTTAGTGCATTGAATAACGTCAAAATGAGAATCGAAGAGCTTTTGGGGGGAAAGATGAGCATAGAAAGTGGAAATGGATGCGGGACAAAGGTGACGATAAAGCTTCCGTATCAAAAGGAGGGTCTGCATGAAGGCGATAATAGTTGACGATGAGATAAGAGCTGTAAGACTGCTGGCAACATTACTGTCTTCTATTGAGGAAGTGGAAATCGCAGCAGAATTCAATAATTCTTATGAAGCGCTGGAATATATACAAAATTTTAGAGGAGAAATAGATATTTTGTTTCTTGATGTGGAAATGCCGGGACTCGATGGGATTTCGATGGCAGGGGAGCTTATGAAAATGCCCGATCCCCCTAGGATTGTTTTTGTTACCGGATATGCCAAGTACGCCTATGAAGCATGGGAGGTGGAGGCGGTTGATTATATACTCAAACCCTATCGGAAAGCAAATATAATCCATGCATTGGAACGGTGCAAGAGTTTCAGGCGGGCAGGCTCGCCTCATAAGGTGGAAGCGAGATGTTTTCCCGACTTTGATTTATTTGTGGATGGAAATCCCGTAAATTTCCCCAATAAAAAGGCAAAGGAATTACTTGCCTATCTGGTACACTGCGAGGGGAAATGGGTGGCAACCGGGCAGATCGTCTATGATATTTTTGGAGAACGGGATGAAGAAAAAGGCAAAAAGTATTATAATGTGGTATCGTATCGTCTGCGCCGAACTCTGGCGGAGGAAGGAATAAGCGACCTGCTGGAGGTCGAATACGGTAAATGCCGTGTTCATTCGAAAAGACTGTCCTGCGATTATTACCGGTATTTGGAAGGCAAGCATGAGCTGTTCCAAGGGAACTATATGCAGCAGTATTCCTGGGCGGAACCTGCAGTGGCCATGATGCTGACTAAGGCGGATAAAATTTAGAATAAATGTAAAGTAATGCTAAAACTCATTTTTGCATTGATTTGTAAGGGAGTTGTAAGGATGACTCTGTTATAATACATAATATGTAAGGCAAAACTGCTGAAAAGCAGTGACGCAAAGCTAAAGGGGCTAATTTGTCAGATGTTCTAAGTCAATATGCCAGCCAGCTCCGTTTATGAAACTAATAAGCCGGCTGGTCGTAAGACAGCCGGCTTACTAGTTGCAGCCAAAGGCTGTGATGGGGAAGATTTTCGGATGGACGACAGAAGAGATGCTGAGGATAACAAGGGAGTGGATATGATGGGAAAGAAGGCGGGAAAATCGAAGCGGTCCGCCAAAATAGGGACAGTCGTCAGCATTGTCCTGTGTATAATGCTCGTACCCGTAATTGTGATAAATTTAATTCTGATTACAGGGACATATATGAATCCGGATGAGATTCCAGGGATATTTGGGATGAAGCCGGTAATTGTACTGTCTGGCTCTATGGAGCCGGAATTTTCACCAGGGGATTTGATTTTTGTGAAAAAAGCCAAAGATACAGATGGCCTGAAGGAGGGAGAAGTGATATGTTATCTGCTTTCCGGGAAAGCGATTACCCATAGAATCGAAAAAGTGACGCTGAATGAAAACGGCGGTGTCAGCTATATTACCAGGGGCGATGCCAATAATACAGAAGATCTGAAAGAAGTATTGCCGGAACAGGTTCAGGGAGTTTATACAGGGATTCGCTGGGCTGGAATTGGCAACATCGCTCTATTTATGCAGAGCACCACAGGGATGCTTCTGCTTATCGTTTGTCCGCTTGCATTGTTTATTATCCTTGATTTACTTGGACGAATACGGTCAGATAAAAAAGAAAAGAACAGGACTGCGGAGCTTGAGGCTGAGTTAGAAGCCCTGAGGGAGCAGCAGGAGAGGGATTCGCCTGCTGCCAAGGGCTGAATTGATATTTTTATAGTATGCGGTGGCTCTTCTATTACAGACACAGTGTAAAAAAGAGCATTACATAAAATCGGATCAGATATCCGGAAGAAGTGCTGCGGGCATGGACGAGGGCTGTGCCTGGCAGTGCAGAATGTTTCCTGAATAATTATGAGGAAAGAGAGGGATAATTATGAGAAAATTTACAGGGCGGCTGGCAGCGGCAGCCGCCGTATTGACATTGGTCACCACCTGTCTGCTGGGAGGTACGCTTGCCAAATATACAACTAGCGTAAATGGAACCGGTACTGCAGAGGTAGCCGCCTGGAGCTTTCAGGTAAATGGCTCAACAGCTCAATTTGATGTGGATTTATCCGACACTTCTACTAAAAAAGTAAATGTAGCAGAGGGAAAGATAGCTCCGGGGAGCGAAGGAAAGTTTGATATTAAGGTAGATGGGAAGGGCAGCGATGTGGCAATCGATTATACGATTGCGTTTAGTGAGCTGCAGAATAAACCGGCCAATTTAGAATTTTATTCCGATGCTGCTTATGGAACGAAGATTCCGGATTTGGCCGCGTATGATGGGCTGAATGGTACGATTGCAGTTGATGCGGTCGGCACGCCGGTTACAAAAACAGTATTCTGGAAATGGGATTATTCCGCCGACAATGCTGGAACCACGGACAACACGGAAACAGGCAGTATGACATTTAAAATTACGGTTACTGGTACACAGAAGGCTCCTGCCGCAAGCTGACATTATTGATTCTGCCTGCTGTGTCCGGGCAGAACAGCCAGAGCGCTCAGCTCTGGATAAAGGGCGGTTGCAAAATTGCCTTTTATCGATAGCTGAGCTGAGACGAATTAAAGGAGGCTGGCCTGTGGCAGATAATATGTTTACAAATCTTCCTTTACAGGGGGCGCAGAAAAATAAAAAAAGACGGCTGTTTTTATTAGCGCTGTTGATACTGGCGGCGCTTGTTTCGTCGTGTATTGCCGGATATATATTGGGTAAAAGTACAATGCCTGATTTCTCCGGACAGCTTATTGATACGATTCTGCTGGCGCCGGAAAAGGAAGAACGGCTCTTTTACCTTACGGGCCAAGTTGCGTTTTCAGACGGCCGGCCTTATGAGGACGGAGCAATTCTCCTGCATAGTGAACCAAAAGAAACGAGGATAGATAAAGAAGGACGTTTTGCGTTTTTCCAGGTAGAAAAAGGAGAACATACAGTCAGTCTGATGAACGATGCTGGAGAAACAGTGGCTGAGCGTCAGGTAAATCTTAAATCTTCGCCTGAGATGGAGGGGGTTAAAATTGGCCTGCAGGAAGACGGAGCATATATAATCAGTGCATCAGACGATATCCGGCTCCTGGAAGTGGTAATTGAAATTGATGAGGAGTCTAAGGCTTTATATATAAATGAGAGTGATTTCACATATGTTACGGGAAGCGGAAAGATAGTAACTCCTGCCGGCGCTGCTTACAGTACTGAAGGGACAGTGATTACGCCGGGAGGGTCTGTAATTATTCCGGACGGTACGATTATAACTCCCAGCAGCGACGGTAAGCTGGGAATTGCAGTCATTACTCCGAAAGAAGAGGTTATATATCCTGATGGCGGGACGTCACTGGCAGATGGAACGGTCATTTTAAACGATGGGAGCATTAAACTGTTTAATGGTCTGACGATCTCAACAGGGGGAGAAACAATTGTAACGACCCCTGGCGGTGAGAGGATAGGGCCGGGGACCGGCGGCATTATCATATTGGAGGATAATCGAGTGATTCCCATTGGGGAAGAAAGCGAGTCCACAGGAGAAATCAATGCATCTGAGCCGGCCTTTTCCCTGCCACAGGAAAATTCCGGTGGGACGCCGGGAACTGGAACAGAGTCTCTGGAAAAAAATACTTCTAAAGCGGATAGCCCTGAGGAGTCCGGCAGCCCGGCAGAACCGGATGCTGAGGAGACGCTGGGAACTTCAGGATCTACGGCTGCCACAGAAAAGCCGGGCGTCACAGAGGCACCGGATGTGACGGAGACATCGGATGCCACAGAGACGACGGATATGACGGAGACATCGGACACTACAGAAGATACCGGGCCGACTGGAGAAATCCCCGATTTTGGCGTCAGCTGGACACAAGGAGCGAGTCTCAGTCTCTTTGCTGACCGGACTGGTGACATTAATGGAAAAATTGTTCCGGGAACTAAGGGATATTATCCGTTTGAACTTAAAAATGGGAATGGTTTTGATATTGATTTTTCACTATCTGTCCGTGAAGGAGAACTTCATATCCCCATGCGTTTCCGCATAGTAGAAAATAAAAAGGGTGGAACGCCGCTCACAGATTGGTGGAGCACGCAGGAAAAGGATACGGCTGAAAGTAAAACAGTAAGGCTGAAAGCTAAAGAAAGTGTTATCTATTATCTGGAGTGGGAATGGATGTACGAAGGCGGCAGGGACGAAGAGGATACAAACGCAGGCCTGAATGCAGAACAGCCATATATAGTGGAGCTGTCCATCTATGCAGAGCAGGTAATACAGAAATAGGCATAAATCAGGAAAGGGGGACCGCGGAATGAAGAAAAACCTGACGAAGACAAGAATAATTGCCTATCTGATGATGATGACGGCATCCGTTTTTCTGGTGACGGCGGTGACCTATTCCAGGTTCTATTCGACAGCAGAAGGAGACGCAGTGGCAGAAATCGCTGCGTCAGAGCTGGGGAGTATTCCGATCGCCATAGATGTGAGCGGGATAAATCCTGGCGCGACGAAAACATATCAGTTTAAAGTAGTCAATGCTAAGGACTCACAAGTCAGCCAGGTGACGCAGGGATATTCGATTTCGGTTAAGACTACGGATAATCTGCCGCTTACTTTTACTTTGTCTGGAGGCAGCAGCAATCCGGCTGGCAGCGGTAAGCTGGTTAATGAAGGAAAGATCGTCATGACGGGAGGGAGCGGTACTGCGGAGGGAGGAATCCTTCCGCATACGACAGAAACCAGTCATATGTATACTTTGGAAGTCCAGTGGCCAAAGAGCGAAACCAGTACGGAATATGCAGATGAAATTGATATGATTACACTGCAGGTGGAAGCATATCAGTCTGAACCATCCGTTGAATGAGGAAGGGGCAGGGAATATGAGAAAACCTCAAAAGGGATTTTTCAAAAAGGGCAGCAAGCTTCCGGGGGGGATAATTTTATCCGCCTTGGTTGTGCTTCTTTGTGCGGGGCTTGTGGCGGCCCGCTTTGTACGGAAAAGCAGTCAAAGCGGGATTATTTCAGCCGGGGAGTTCTATTTTTTCAGTGATTTGCTGAGAGAGACGTCGGATGACGCCAGGTATACATATGATTCTCAGTCGGGAAAAGTTAGTATTGAGATTTATAATTTTGCAGATTCTAAGCGGATAACACCTGTAGATATTGATTATGAGGTAACGGTCACGGGAGGATCAGCAGATAGAAGGGGAGGTACCTTGGCAGGAGGAGGCACTGGAAGCAGCGAGAAGATTTTCATAACGCCTTCAGATGACAGCAATGCCGTCATCGTCCAGGTAAAGACCACATCTCCTTATGAAAAAACACTGCGCGCACAGTTTGATCCCAGTGCAGGGAGCAGTTATTTTCTGGAAGATAAAGCAGGAAATAGGGCGGCGGTGCTGACTATGACCTGTAAAGAGGATGTCAGCGGGAATACCGTGAGGATCAATCTGCCGGAGGGAGTGGTACCAGACGCTACCGACAGCCATGTAACATACGTCGGCGGCAAATATCGGTATACATTTGCAGACTCGGGGGTTTATTCACTCGTACTGTTAAAAACGGATATGGGCATAACACTGGGAGACGGAGGCGACGGCGCCCTCGGGGATGAGATCACAATCATTAAAACGCCATAATAAACAGAGATGGGTGTACAGGTGCAGATACGGGAGGAGCTGCTATGGATATAGAGGGTCGGAAAAGGAGCAGGAATCGGAAAAGGGGATTCAAAGCAAGGCGGGTCTTAGCTTTACTGCTTGGGATCTGTCTGATAGTGTGCGGGCCGAACCTGGGTTCCCTGTTTATTTTAGCTTCTGAGGATGATGCCGGAATAATTCACACAGAAGAGAAGGAAACGGGAACTTCAACTAAGACTCAGGAGAAAGAAAGTGTTGAATCGGCTCAAACGGAAATCCAGGTGGGTGAAACCGTTTCGGCAACGCTTTCAGGGGGTATCCTGACATTATCGGGAAAGGGCAGGACAAGAGACTTTACTGAAGAGACGGCTCCATTTTTGTCTTGGGCGGAAAGTGCCAGAAGCCTGGTCATTGAAGACGGAATTACATATATCGGTGCCTTCTTATTCTATGGGCTTGGAAATCTGAGAGGAGAACTAAATCTGCCGGGGAGTATCGGCGGCTATGGCGAATACGCGTTTTCTGGTGCAGATCTGGAATCTGCGCCTGGGTTCGATACAGTACGGAACGAATGTATCAATATACAGCAGGCTGACAGCCCGGAGACTCTTTTCCATGAAGGGCAGACCGGCACTTATTTTTGTACTGTGGAAAATGAGTCATTTTTAACAGCTGTAACCCATGCGGGCTATAAAGCAGCAGAGGATTTTGAGAAAGAGAACGAAAGCGATTTATTGGAGACAGGAATGCCAGAAGACGGGGAAGTATTTCCGGAGCCGTATTTATTAAGAGCGTCTGAAGGAGACGGAATTAATATGGTTTATGTGGACAAAACTTCCGGGGATGACAAAAACGGCGGAACAGCGCCTGAAAATGCAGTTAAGACTCTGAAAGCCGCAGATAAGCTGCTGAAAGCAAAAGAGGATGGCGGGACAGCCGACAACAATATTATTGTTATCTGCGGCCAATACCAGATGACAAGTGAGGAAGAGCAGAGCGGACTGCCTCAGAATCCGGTTACAATAAAAGGCAATGCGGCATCTGACGGCCTTGTCGGTTCGTCAACCAATGCCGAGCAGGTGATGATTAATCTGAGGAATACTCTAAAGCTTGACGATATTACACTTAAATATATCTCACATGTTTACGCAAATGGGTATGACCTGACGATAGGCTATAATGTTTCGGCAAACGGCCTTTATTTGTATGGCGCCGGCAGAACAGAGATTACTGAAGTGGATGGTGTTAGACGGGTTGGGAAGATCAGCGTTTACAGTGGTTCTTTTTCGAGGATTGCCTCCTATGTCAGGAGTGCAGGAGGAAGTATCGACGCGGACGGTATCAATCAAGCTCAGATTGTTGTAGGAGGCAGTGCAAAGGTGAGTATGATTCTCGGAGGCATTGCCGACGGTTCTGTGCTCAATGGGAATGTACAGTTTAATATAGAGGGGGGCGTAGTGCAGCAGATTGTTGGTGGGAACCAGGGATATAATTCCAATAAGGCGTCCTTCCAGGGAAGAACGGAAATCAATATCAGCGGAGGAACTGTGGAAAACTGTTATAGTGCAGGCTCCGGGAGGAGTGCCAGTGTTCCTGAGTACTGCGGAAACCTTATTGTAAATGTCAGCGGGGGGGCTGTGACAAACCTGTACGGCGCAGGCTCTGCGGCCTATATCACTCCAAATGGGGCAGAGGGTTCCCTGGATGTGGATATATCCATAACAGGCGGAAAAGTAAAGAATATTTATGCAGCTGGCCGAGGAGGCGACGGTGCATTGAATTCAAATGCGAGCGGCATTGGAACGGATGTTCAGGCAAAAATGGGAAGTCTGACAGGCAATGCGCAGATTCGCGTCAGCGGAACATCTACGGAAATAGGAAATATTTATGCAAGCGGGCAGGGATATAAAGATGCATCTGATAACCCTTATACGGATGAAGGGGCAAAGGGAAATGCATATCTTGAAGGAAACGTAGTTATAGAGGTTTCCGGAGGGATTGTGACAGGGAATATTTATGGCGGAGGCGCTGGAATAGATAAAACCGGGTATGAGAACTGTGCAGGAGTTAGAGCAGGCTCTAACGTTACGATTTCTGTGGGCGGAGGGACCGTTCAGGGAAATGTATTTGGCGGAGGGCAGTTTGCGACTGTGAATTCGGATACATCCGTGACCCTTTCAGGAGGCAGCATATATGGAAATGTATATGGAGGCGGGGAAAGAGGGAGCGTGGCCGGAAAAACGGAAGTAAACATCTCTGGGGGAACGGTGAACCATAATGTGTATGGCGGAGCTTTGGGAATAGAAGGAAAAACGTTGGTCATGGGACAGTCCACTATAAATATGTCGGGCGGGGCAGTTGAAGGCAGCCTTTATGGGGGAAGTGAACAGAGCGATAACGGGCCGGAAGGCGCTGTGGCGGACTTGATATTTGTCAACCTTACCGGAGGCACTGTGAAAGGGAACGTGTTTGGAGGAGGTTATCAGGGAAAGGTGAACGGTTCCACTCATCTGCATATCGGCGTAGAGGCACTAGACGAGTGTAAATATTACGGCAGTCACCGAGAGGAACAGCCGCTCCTGCCTGCATCCGTATTATCCATAAATGGCTCCGCATATGCCGGCGGCGATTATGGAAATGCGGATTATAATACCATAACCGTTTCGGGAACCTCACATGTGTATATTGCAGGGGAGGGATATGATACGGGAGGAGGCGGCGGACCGGAGATGGATATTGCGGGAGGAGTATTTGGCAGCGGAGCCACCTGTGATGCTGGAAGCAGCCGTATCGTCACATTGGACGGTTATGGAAAACGGACGGCTGCAGAAGATGGGACTACTAATGGTGCAACCCGTGTACTGGCGGCGATTCAGCGGGCGGACAGGGTAATTCTTAAAGATTCTCATGTGAAGCTTACGGGACAGTCGGATGTGGCCAATGCGGATCAGACGGCTAAATATTCTCTTAACCGGATTGGCGACCATGGTGATTCAGCGGCGCTGGAGCCTCTGGGTAATGGACTGATCCTTCAGGGAGGCAGCACGCTGGTGCTCAATTCCTCTGTACTGGAGATTGCAAATTATAAAAGTGTGGATAACAGCGGAAACGAAGTTGGTCTGAACAGTCTGACGGCCTCTGGTCTTGATGCGGAAATGGAAAATACCATTCTCTTTTCCTCTGGAACGGTATTCCGGATTGCTTATACCGGCGGGGACGGTTCAGAAATCTTTGGGGGTGTCCAGGGATATACTTATATGGCGGCAGACAACACGGCAGTAGCCTATGCCTATGCCCGTATTCTGGACAGCGACGGAGGATTCGTGGCACCTCATGATACTGCGGCAATGGATTATATAGAAGTCGGGACAGAGTATCGGTATTGGAGAATTGCGGGGGAGCAGGCAGGCGCGGCAAGAGAAGCGGTGCTAACTGCAAAAGAGCTGGATTCTGGAGACGAGGGTTATGGTATAGATGGCTATTCTGTAGTCGGAGGGGAAATTGAACTGCCAGAAGCGGAAGCCGGAGACGAGTATACGATCAAGAGCGTTACTCTTCCGGGTGGGATTACCCTGGTGGATGCGGCGAAATCCGGTTTATCCGGGTCATGGGCACTGTCAGAAGCAAACCAGTCTGAGGGTACAGAAATTGACGAGGCGGAACAAAAGACGGCCATTGACAGACGCCCTTTGTCTACATTTGGAATGTATATGGAGTTTGGAAGCGGCTTTCAGGAAGATGGAAAGAAGGCTGGAGGCAAAGTAATCTCCGCACAGTCGGCACAGACGGGAGGAGTGAACAGTATTATCGGGCAGAAAGTGACCTATACTGGAAACACGGCCCCTAAAATCAACTTTTACCTCACGTATAAGAATAACGGGATAACATCCAGCCAGGACTTAGGCCCTGTGAAGGTGGAAATGGTGCGTGTTCAAGATGGCATAGAGCAGGAGACCACCACAATAGAGGTGGAAATTATTACGAGAGCAAGCAGACTTTTTGACCAGACATTGGATCTTTATGCCACGCAGAACGGAAATTACATCGCCAAACTGATCATACCTGCTGGTGCCGGACGTGAGCTGAGCCTGACAGGCGTTGAGACAGCCGCCGACAGTTCCCTTTCAAGATACAGTGATACTCTCGCCGGAGAGCAGTTTGCGGTAACGATGCTGCCGGAACAGGGAAAGGGCTGGAGCAGCGGACTGATGGAATCTGCATATGATTTAAAGGATTTCACTGGAGGCAGCATTGCCATAGGATCGACAGACAGCCGCTTTGAGGCGGGAATTATTTTTACCATGTATAACGCGAAAGGGTTTGCTGAAGCGAAAGAAGAAGAGAGAATAGCCCTTACATTACATGATGGAAGCAATAATACAGATTTTACCATTACACTCTGCATCCGCTGGATGGATTCTATCGTATCGGCGGTAGAGCTTATGCAGGGGAAAGGGTATAATGGATCATCAGCCGCCGGCTCATCAGTTGATGACGGAGGTTCTGTTACTGCTAAGTATACCTTGTTGACTGAGGCCACGGAGCAGTCCTCCGATTTATGGCTGGAGCTGGAAACAGGAAATGGCGGTGCAAGTGAGCTTCCTGTTGGAACTAAGCTGACCTTGCTCAGGGGAAACAGCTTTTACAGCTATCAGCTCACTGGAAAGGAAGAGAAGAATAGGATTCGTTTATCCGAATTCAGAGAAATGTGGAAAGAGACGCCATTTAATAATGTCAGCAGCGGCGAGATTCGGATTATTGTCGATTTTTCGGACTCTGCCATGATGCCAGCCGGCGATTACAGTCTGCGTCTGAAAAGTGAAAAGGGAGCAGACTCCATAGGGGCAGATTTTACCATGGGAGGTTCAAAAGCATCGGCGGCTCTTACAGGAGGAAACGGACTGTCCCGCGGCGGGCATATATTTAATCTGGATGTGTCTGCGGGGAATGATACCAGATTTTCTGAAAGGATGGCAGTGGTGCTGTCTGACGGTGATGGAAAGGGATTTCCGGAAGGGACGGTATTTGAATACGGCGGCGAGAACTATTATCCGGTGGATGGCAAAGTATATCTGATATTACAAAATACAGCTTCTCATACGATTGTGATGAACACTGCCGGTACTGCGGGACTGGAGCCGGGAGAACATAAACTGGAGGCCCGGGTTTTTCCTGTGGGGATCCAGGCAGGAGGAATAAGAGTTACGGATGTCATATCCCAGACAGTATATACGGTTTCCGGCAATGCGTCATATAGCCTTGGAATATCGCTGTCGGAAGGAAGCCGCATGACAGAAGCGGGTAAGACACTAAGTTTTTCTGCAGAATATATGGTTTCGGGCACAGATAACGCCGCGCTGACCGTAGGCATACAGAAAAAGAACGGCGGAACTTACGAGGAGGCCGGGGAAGCCGCCGGCTGGGTTATTACCGGCGCTGGGGAGACGTCAGGGATATTCGGAACACAGAGCATTTTGATTACAGTGCCGATGAATGTGGAAGCAGGAACATACCGTATTAATTTTGTTCTGGGAAATCAGACGATACCGTATAATATTATTGTTCACGGGAAACAGTCCTGACTGGTTCCAGAAACAATATTAATGCATATGTAAAAGCGGCCCTGTACCGGGGCCGCTTTTCTGTCTGTAGAGGGCTGCCCTGGCGACGGATAAAAATAGAAATTAAGAAATCTTTTGGAGAAAGTTCACGGTCCCTTTATAATTTTGTAGTATTCTTAAAAAGATACAGAACGCGGAAGGGAGAGCGTCAGATGACAAACGAGCAGTATTACGAACTCATCGTTCCTTACCAGGATGCGCTGAATTTATTAATGGCCAGACTTGACGTGCTGAATCATTCCATATACAGCACGGATGTCCCCAAGCCGATTCATAATATACAGTTCAGGATAAAAAAGAAGCAGAGCATAGAAAATAAGCTGGAAAGAAAAGGGATGAACGGCAGTTTCACTGCTGCCAAAGAAAATCTGCGGGATATAGCTGGTATTCGGGTTATTTGCTATTTTGTGAGAGACGTGGAGCAGCTGGTGGATAATCTGAAGGGACAGAGGGATCTGATCGTGATCCAGGAGCGGAATTATATTAAGACTCCGAAATCCAACGGCTACCGCAGCTACCATATTATATTGGGAATTCCCGTGTATTATATGGAACGCACAGAGTATTATCCGGTAGAGGTTCAGATCAGGACGATCAGTATGGACTTTTGGGCGAGTATGGAGCATCGGGTCTGTTACAAACAGGAGAGGAGAGGCAAGCAGGAAATACAGGCTATGCTGAAGCAGTACGCAGAGCTTTTAGGAGAGATGGAGAAAGGTTTTGAACGGCTGAATAATGAAGAGATCGAGAGGTTTGCAGATGGAAAAGGGGAATAGCGGGGAGACCTCACGACAGTACCGTGAATTCATTTTTATGATATTGGATCAGTCCGTCGGCCTGCATTTTAGAAAGCTCTGCGGACAGAGCGCTTCGTTCCACGGAGAGATAGTCCGCCAGCTGCTGACGGTTGAAAGGGATGGTGAAAGTACGGGTATGGTGTGAGGAAGCCTGGAATGACAAATAAGCCAGGACTTTTTCCCGGGTGGATTTCTGGGTGATGTGATCCAGCTTTCTGGTCAGAAACAGATTTTTTTCTGCCATGACGGAGAGGAGATTCCGGATCAGCCGAGTGTGGAAGGCACAGGCGGTGGGGCAGGTGGTTAGGATTCGGTTGATATCCAAGAACAAAATCTTAGACTTTTTGGCAGTGACTACGCTGATCAACAGAGCTTCCGACTGCATACAGGCGTATGCTTCGCCGAACAGCTGGCCGGGACCGGCTGTTTCCATTATTCTTTTGTTGCCCCATAAGTCCTCTTTTATAATATGGACCGCCCCTTCAAGGATAAGACCGGCTGTGCGTATCGTGGAACCAGCGTAAAAGACGTATTCTTCTTTTTCAAATTTTTTCAGTACAGGGGAGAGACATCCGAGCATGGATTCAGCCTCCTCCAAGGAAATCCCCTGAAACAGATCAGAATCAGACGGCAGATGAAAATTCATATATACCTTCTTTCGTTGTAAATCCAACAGACATGTTGGATTTATTTTATTATACTCATAGTACAAAGTCAAGGCTTCCAACAAATAAGTGTGATGAAGGAGGAAACAATGATAAGAAAAATAATTCAGATAGACGAAAATAAATGTAATGGCTGCGGGATCTGTGCGGAAGCATGTCACGAAGGGGCGATTGGGATGGCAGACGGAAAGGCTAAGCTCCTGCGGGAAGATTATTGCGACGGACTTGGTGACTGCCTTCCGGCTTGTCCGACTCAGGCAATTCGTTTCGTGGAAAAGGAAACGGCGGCTTTTTGTAAGGAAACTGATAATACAGAGAACCCTTGGCCGGTGCAGATTAAGCTGGCGCCGGTCCAGGCGTCCTGTTATGACGGAGCGGAGCTTTTGATAGCTGCTGACTGTACAGCATTTCGATATGAAAGATTCTATTGGGATTTTGTGAAGGGCCGGCGGGTCTTGATCGGATGTCCCAAATTGGACAGGGAGGACTATTCGGATAAGCTGACCGGGATTCTCCGGGAAAACAAAATAAAGAGTATCCAGATTATCCGGATGGAAGTTCCCTGCTGCGGAGGATTGGAACGGGCCGTAGAAAAGTCGTTCACGCAAAGCGGAGCAAATCTTCCCTGGCAAGTGGTCACGATCGGCTTAGATGGAAAAATAAAAAGCATAAAGGAAGGAAAAGAAAATGGGTGAGATGAAAACGAAAGAAAATCAGATGTTTTGTTATCAGTGTGAACAGACGGCAGGGTGTACGGGATGCTCTGGAAGTACAGGAGTATGCGGGAAGACAGCGGATACAGCGGGGCTGCAGGATGAACTGATCGGTGCGCTCATTGGACTGTCCAGAGCAGCGAATGGAAATGAGCCCACGAAGCGTACAGACAGAGTGATGATGGAGGGATTGTTTGCTACGCTTACCAATGTCAATTTCGATGAGAAGGCATTAAAAGAACTGATCAGCCGAGCCCATGAAGAAAAAGAACGGATGGTCCCAGGATGTGGTGGGTGTGCTTCTGTCTGCGGACGAAACGATGATTATAACATGAAAGATTTATGGCAGGAAGAGGAGGATATCCGCTCTTTGAAATCGCTTCTTTTATTTGGCCTTAAGGGAATGGCGGCTTATGCTTATCATGCCATGGTCCTGGGGTATGAGGAGGAGACGGTCAGCCGGTTTTTCTATAAGGGATTATTTGCGGTGGGACAGGAAAAAACGATGGAAGAGCTCCTGCCTCTGGTGATGGAGACCGGGGAAGTAAATCTGAAATGTATGGAGCTTCTGGATAAGGCAAACACAGATACCTTTGGAGTGCCGGCGCCGGTGTCTGTCCCGCTTTTCGTGGAAGCCGGGCCGTTTATCGTGGTATCCGGACATGACCTTTATGACTTAAAACAACTTCTGGAGGCGACGGAGGGGAAAGGCATCAATATTTATACCCACGGAGAGCTGCTTCCGGCCCATGCCTATCCGGAACTCAGAAAATATGGACATTTAAAAGGACATTTTGGTACCGCATGGCAGAATCAGCAGAAAGAATTCGCAGATATCCCCGCGCCGGTATTGTTTACGACCAATTGTCTGATGCCGGTACGCGCGTCTTATTCTGACAGAGTCTTTACCACAGGCGTGGTATCCTATCCCGGAATGATTCATATTGGAGAAGGAGAAGCAGAAAACGGGGAAAAGGATTTCACACCTCTGATCAAAAAAGCTCTTGAGCTGGGTGGCTATAAGGAATCAAAGGAATTCACAGGTATAAATGGAGGAAATGAGATAACTACCGGATTTGGCCACGGAACGATCCTGTCCGTGGCAGATAAGGTGGTGGAAGCCGTAAAGTCAGGAGCCATACGGCATTTTTTCCTGGTAGGAGGATGCGACGGAGCCAGGACAGGGAGAAATTATTATACGGAATTTGTGAAGAAGACACCGGAGGACTCGGTGATACTGACTCTGGCCTGTGGGAAATTCCGGTTTAATGACTTGAATTTGGGTACAATAGGAGGAGAGACAGACGGCCTTCCCCGTCTTATGGATATGGGACAATGCAACGACGCGTATGGCGCCGTCCGGGTAGCCGCCGCTTTGGCAGATGCTTTTGGATGCGGTTTAAATGATCTGCCGTTAACCTTGGTTCTTTCCTGGTACGAGCAGAAAGCCGTCTGTATTTTGCTTTCTCTTTTGTACCTGGGAATGAAGAAGATTTATCTGGGGCCTACCCTTCCCGCTTTTTTGTCTGAAAATGTTTTAAACTTTTTGACTGAGAACTATGATATTCGTCTGATCAGCACGCCGGAAGAGGATCTTAAGCAGATTTTGCAGTAATGTATTAAAACACCTCTTGCGTAATACTACATATTGTGCTATCATTTTGAAGTGCGACAAAATGTAGTATGATTGAGAGGAGTGTCCCAATGACGATCGAAGAGTGGTTAGGAAAAGAAAATCAGCTGGGTATTGATATCTGGCAGAATAAATATTGCTATGAAGGAGAAGATTTTGATCACTGGATAGAGCGGATAAGCAGTGGAAATAAGGATATAGCCCGCCTGATGAAAGAGAAAAAATTTCTGTTCGGCGGCAGGATATTGTCCAACCGCGGTCTGGAATACGTGGGAAGAAAGATCACGCTGTCAAACTGCTATGTGATCGCGCCCCCCAAGGATGAAATAGAAAGTATTTTTGACTGTGCAAAAAAGCTGGCCCGTACGTACAGCTACGGCGGAGGCTGCGGTATTGATATTTCCGGACTGAGTCCCCGGGGGGCCCGTATCAACAATGCGGCCAGGGAGACTACCGGCGCGGTATCTTTTATGGATCTGTATTCTCTGGTCACGGATCTGATCGGGCAGAATGGGCGCCGGGGAGCTCTGATGATTTCCATGGATTGTTTTCATCCGGATATCGAGGATTTCATCAAGCTGAAGACAGATCTCACGAAGGTGACGAAGGCTAATATTTCTGTCAGGGTATATGATGAATTCATGGAGGCCGTGAAAGAAAATAAATCGTATCATCTCCACTACACGAGAGAGGCGACCGGAGAAAAGATTGAACGGGTGGTCAATGCCAGAGAACTGTTTCACCAGATTGCGGAGGCCAACTGGGATTATGCGGAGCCGGGAGCTCTGTTCTGGGACAGAATCTGCGGATGGAATCTGCTCAGCAATACCAAGGACTTTTCTTATGCAGGCGTAAATCCCTGTGCAGAGGAACCGCTGCCCGCCGGAGGCAGCTGTCTCTTGGGCAGCATGAACCTGGCTGAGTTTGTAAAGGATCCTTTTACGCCGGAAGCATCTTTTGACTTTGACGGGTTCAAGCAGTGCGTGGCAATTTGCGTCAGAGCGATGAACGAGGTGCTGGATGAGGGGCTGAGCCTGCATCCGCTGGAGGAGCAGCAGAAAAGTGTCCGCGACTGGCGTCAGATAGGTCTGGGCATCATGGGACTGGCGGACATGCTTGTGAAGCTGGGTGTGACCTACGGTGAGGAAGAGGCCATAGAGCTTTGTGATAAGATAGGCTTTGCGATGGCTGATACGGCCATTGCCTCTTCCGCGGCTCTGGCAAAGGAGTCGGGGGCATTTCCGAAATGCGCCACAGAGGAGATTATGGGAACCGAGTTTTTTGAGCAGAATACGTCCGAGCCTACCAGAGAAATGGTGAAAAAATACGGGCTGAGAAATTCACAGCTTCTGACGATAGCTCCCACAGGAACCTTATCCACCATGCTGGGAATCTCCGGAGGGATAGAGCCTATTTATGCCATTTATTATGAAAGGAAGACAGAATCCCTTCATGGCAAAGACGTATACTACAAGGTGTATACGAAGATCGTGGAAAATTACATGAAGGATCACAAGATCAACGACGACAGTATGCTCCCTCCCTATTTTGTGACAGCTATGACATTGGATTATCGGTCCAGGATCAACATGCAGTCCATTTGGCAGACCCATATTGACGCTTCCATCAGTTCTACGGTAAATGTACCGAAGCAATTCACCGTAGAGGAGACAGAGTCTCTTTATCAGTACGCCTATGACAAGGGGCTTAAGGGAATCACGATTTTCCGTGATGGCTGCCAGAGAGCCGGAATCCTGTCCACAGATGTGCCGGAGGAGCCGAAGGGAGCAGTAGCCGGAGAGGGGCTGGAACGCGGTGAGATCATTCTGGTGAACGATGACGTCATCGGAAAGAAGCGGAAGCTGATCACCGGCTGCGGAAGTCTCCACTGTATCGCTCTTTTCGATCCTTATACGGGAGCTCTGCTGGAGACTTATCTCAGCAAGGGAAGTACGGGAGGCTGCAACAATTTTATGATCGGCTTGTCCAGGATGATCTCCATCAGCGCCCGCGGCGGCATTGATATTTATACGATCATTGATCAGCTGAATTCTACAGGCTCCTGCCCTTCCTATACCGTAAGGCGCGCGACCCAGAAGGATACCAGCAAGGGCTCCTGCTGCCCGATGGCCGTGGGAAACGCGCTGCTGGATATGTACAATGAGGTGCAGGAAGAATTGGCAAAGCAGGGAGAGAATGCAAGCCATGTGCCGCCCAAGGCTCCGAAGCCTCAGGCGGTGAAAAGCACCAATCAGAAAATCCGCTGCCCTGAATGTGGAGAACCGCTTGTTTTTGAGGGCGGCTGCAACATCTGCAAAGGATGCGGATGGAGCGGATGCTTCTAAGTTCGGCTGTAACAAAATCAGATGAGTATTGAGAACGGCGGTGCCTGCACTATTTGTGCAGGCGCCGCTGTATAAATTTTACCAGTTCCATGATCGGGATGATCACGACAGCCAGAGCCATGGAAAGTCCGTATTCAGCCAAGGTAATATGGGCAAAGCCGAAAGCGTTCCGCAGAAAGGGGACATAGATCACGGCGGCCGTACAGAGGAAAGACAGAGCCATGGCGCCCCAAAGGAACTTATTATGCTCGTGTATCCGGAATACGGAAGCTCTTCGGGACCTCATATTGAAAGAATGGAATATCTCCACCATGGATAAGGTCAGGAATGCCATTGTCATGCCGTCGGCACTGGCGGCGATTTCAAACCGGCCGGATTCGACATAATGACCGATGAAATAAGCGGACATGGTGAGAAAGGTTATCAGAACACCCTGAAAGACCACGTCAAAGCCAAGGCCGCCGGCAAAGATACCGTCATCCGCGCTTCGGGGAGCCCGTTTCATGATATCCTCTTCTTCGTGTTCCATGCCGAGAGCCAGGGCGGGGAAACAGTCAGTGATCAGGTTGATCCAAAGCAGGTGGACTGGTTTCAGTATGGTAAAGCCGAGGATGGTGGAAAAGAAGATGGCGAGCACCTCGGCCAGATTGGAGGACAGGAGGAACTGAATGGATTTGCGGATGTTGTCATAAATTCGCCTGCCCTCGCCCACGGCGGAAACAATTGTGGCAAAATTATCGTCGGCGAGCACCATGTCCGCTACGTTTTTTGTCACATCTGTTCCGGTTATTCCCATGCCCACGCCTATATCTGCGCTTTTAATGGAAGGAGCGTCGTTTACGCCATCTCCTGTCATGGCGGTGATGCATCCTTTGGATTTCCAGGCCTTTACGATCCGTACTTTGTGTTCCGGCTGGACCCTCGCATATACGGAGAAATGCTTCACATCCCGGAACAGTTCTTCATCGCTCATGTCATTTAGCCGGGAACCGGTTATGGCCTCGCTGTCATCCTGAAGGATTCCCAGCTGACGGGCGATAGCCACGGCGGTATCGCGATGATCCCCCGTGATCATGATGGGACGAATCCCCGCATTCTTACATTCAGCTATCGCATCCCGCACCTCAGGACGGATAGGATCGATCATGCCGGATAGCCCCAGATAGCAAAGCTCCTGCTCCAGATATTCCGCGTCGAAGGAGGCGGGACTAGAATCCCATACTCGCATGGCGCCGCAGAGAACGCGGAGAGCCTGATCCGCCATATGCTTATTTTTTGAAAGGATCTCCTGACGGAGACTTTCCGTGAGAGGGACTTCCCGGCTGCCGTCCCACATGGACGTACAGCGTTTCAGAACCTCGTCGGGTGCGCCTTTGGTGTACTGCAGAATGCCGTGTTCCGAAGTATTGTGGACCGTTGACATCATCTTCCGCATGGAATCAAAGGGAGCCTCGCCTATACGGGGATATTGTTCCATCAGATCTGTTTTGGACAGACCAAGGGAGAAAGCGTCATTTACCAGAGCACATTCTGTAGGCTCTCCGACGGCTTCCTTCTGCTCATCTAAAACAGCGTCACTGCAGAGCGACATGGCTTTGGCAAGCTCCGGGATATCTGCTGAGGAGTGCTCCACTACAGTCATCTTGTTCTGAGTCAGTGTGCCGGTTTTGTCGGAACAGATGATCTGAGTACAGCCAAGGGTCTCTACGGCAGTCAGCTTACGGATGACAGCGTTCCGCTTTGACATTCTGGTGACTCCCATGGAGAGCACGATCGTGACCACCGCGGCCAGACCCTCTGGGATGGCTGCTACAGCCAGGCTGACGGCAATCATGAAAGTATCGAGCATCCTTGCTCCGGTGATATCCGGATAGGCACGGAATATATTCAGGGCGAAAATAAAGAGACAGATTCCGATAACAAGGAAGCTCAGCACCTTGCTCAATTGATTCAGCCTTTTCTGAAGGGGAGTGAGGTCATCCTTGGAATTGGTCAGCGCATCTGCGATCTTTCCCATCTCTGTGTCCATACCGGTGCCGGTCAGTACGGCTCGTCCCCGGCCATATACGATGGTACTTCCCATATATACCATGTTTTTCCGGTCGCCAAGAGGGATGTCTTTTTCTGTTCCCAGGTTCAGTGTATCCGCGGTTTTATTGACTGGTACGGATTCTCCGGTAAGGGCCGCTTCTTCCACCTTCAGGCTGGCGTTTTCTATGATTCTGGCATCGGCGGGGACGGCGTCTCCGGCTTCCAGGATGATTATGTCGCCGGGAACCAGCTCTTCACTTTTTACGGTCTTCTGGCGGCCGTCCCGGACGACCTTTGAAGTAGCCGCCGCGATCTCCTGGAGAGCGGCGATGGCTTTCTCCGCTTTATTTTCCTGAACAACCCCCAGGACAGCGTTGATGATGACTACGGCCATGATAATGATGACATCGGTAAAGGACTCCCCCGAGTAGACTGCTGTAATACCTGAAACGACAGCGGCGGCTATGAGGATGATGATCATCGGATCGGCCAGCTCTTTAAAAAAGCGGGAAATAAGTGAAACTTTTTTGCCCTCTTTCAGCTTATTTGGGCCGTTTTCGGACAACCGCCGTCCGGCCTCGGCGCCGGTCAGCCCCTGCTCTGAAGTGTTCAGATCTTTGATGACTTGAGAAAATTCTGCTAAGTATGGTTTCATGAGAACCTCCTTTGAAATAATAAATGACGGACGCAGTTTCTTCCAGGAAATCGTTCTGAGAACTATCCTGCGAAATAAAAATAAGACCTATCTGTTCCATAACAGATAAGTCTCGTCATTTAGTACGAAGCCAGGAATGGGTTCCAGGGATGTTGGCTTCATCACGCGCCGCGCTGACTACTCCCTTATCAAGAGGGATAACGATATTTCTTATTTTAGTGTGCTCATAATAGCACAAATTTATCCGGTTTACAAGGGATGAAATATAAAATTAGCAAAAAAAGGTTAATTTTTAGGATTGTTTACGAAAAGTTAATGGAAAGTCGGGAACAATAACCTTATAATAGTGGCAGAAGGGTGGGATTATATGCTGAAAGAACAATTGGCAGTGATGGACTTATTGAAGAATTTGATTCGGGGAAATATGGAGAATATCAGCAAGGTGACATATACGCCGCAGAAACCGGCCTTTAAAGAAGAAGCTTTCTCTCAGCCGTTTCCACGGATGACACCGGAATCCCAGGGAGTGCCCTCCCGGCGCCTGGCCGCGTTTTTTGAGGAACTGGCGGGAGACAACAGGACGGATCTTCATCATGTGATGGTACTCCGCCACGGCAATGTCATCGGGGAAGCTGACGTTGCTCCGTATGGCCGTGATATGTGGCATGCGTCCTATTCCATGTGCAAAACGATCACGGGAATGGCCATCGGGATGCTGATAGAAGAAGGAAAGCTTTCATTGGATGACAAAGTGCTGCATCTGCTTGACAGCAAGTCACTTCTTGCGGGGATACGGCAGAAGAATCTGAAGGTGGAGCATCTGCTGACTATGACGTCGGGAGTCACGTTTAATGAAACCGGGATCGTGTCAGGTGACGACTGGACGGCCAGCTATCTGCAGGCGGGAGTAAAGGGGACGCCGGGTACGAAATTTGAATATAACAGCATGAACACATATATCTTGTCAGCCATCGTGACTAAACTGACCGGGGAGAGCATGATGGACTATCTCCGTCCGCGGCTGTGGGAGCCGATGGGAATCACCCAGGTTTTCTGGGAGGCCTGCCCAAAGGGCATCACGAAAGGCGGATGGGGACTTTTCATCGGTACAGAGGATGCGGCGAAGCTGGGGCAGCTTTATCTGCAGAAAGGAAACTGGAAGGGCCGGCAGCTGATTCCGGAGTCCTGGGTGGAAACGGCGACCAGCAAACATATAGATACGCCAGAGAGCATGGGGCCTTATGGATATGGATATCAGGTCTGGATGGGCGGCCGCCCTGGGAGCTATACCTTTAACGGCATGCTGGGACAGAACATCGTGGTCTATCCAGATATCGACATGGTCGTAGCGTCCAACGCGGGAAGCGACGAGCTGTTTCAAAGCTGTGTGCTGTTAAATATTGTAAAAAAATATTTTGAAGATGACTTTCAGCCGGGAGAGGAGCTGCCGGAAGACCCCGCGGGGCTCAGAAAGCTTCGGGATGTGGAAGCCAGCCTCAGAAGAGACGGCAGGAGAGGCGTCCCGGAATTGGCGGGGACCGGCGGCCGCGGCGGATGGAAAGCCGTTTCCTGTGTCTCAGGAAGCGGGGTTCGAAGAAGCGGAAGGACAATCAGGAAGGGAAGCCTGAACGCCTGGAACCGGCCGAGGAAAAACAGCAGAGAGAATCATTTTCTGGAAGAAGAAAAGCTGAAGCGCTTGCTGAACGGCCGTGTTTACCGGCTGGAACAGACTCATGTGGGCCTCAGCCCTTTGGTCCTTCAGGTATTTCATAACAATTATACGGAAGGCATCCATTCTGTAGGGTTTCATTACGAAAATAAGAAGTTTTATGTTTCCATGGAGGAGGGCGGCATGCTGCACCGGCTGGAAATCGGATTCGGCAGAGCGGCCGAAACAGAGGTCTTTTTCCATGGCGAACCTTATCTGTTGGGAACAGAAGGAGAATTTACAAAAGATGAAGACGGTTATCCTGTCCTGAAACTGGATATCGCGTTTCTGGAAGAAGCAGTCCGCCGGAAGATGAAGTGCATTTTCAGAGATCACGGTGAAAGAATAGAAATACATTGGGATGAGACGCCGGGAGGACGTATGATAAAAGAGGGGCTTGGCTCTCTTCTGAGCGATTCGCTTAAAAACGGCCTGATGGAAGCAATCCGGGATAAACTGGGAGTGGACCTGGCGGCAATCCTGGCGGACAGGACAATCCATCCGATCGTAACCGGGAGCTGCGTGCCGGAAAAGGAAGAATCAGAAGAAGCGTGACAAACAAAAGTACCTGTAGAATTCTACAGGTACTTCCTTAATTCGTCCATCAGACTTTGTTCCAAACGGATGATATTTTCGGAAATCTTTTTAGCGCTCTTGTCGGCAGTCGCATATTGGTTCAGATATTTGCTTATGGATTTGATTCCCATGTTGCAGCCATCCGTAACCATTGAAGCGATCTTTTTGTCCGAATCGTCCAGCATGAGCTTTACGCTTGTCATGACCCACGCAGAAGCTTTTTCCATGGGACCCAGGTCTCCGGAAGGTTCTCCGCCTTCGTTCAGCATAGAATGAAGCTTATCGCCGAAGCTTACATGGGCATCTCTGTATTTTTCCAGGCTTTCCCGGAATTCCTGATTATGGACGGAAGGAAGGACCTGGTTTATGGTCTCTACCGCCATTTTGGTACCTGCGTCACATTCATTTAACAGTTTTTTTGTATCTTCGTTCATAGATGATACCTCTCTTCCATAAAATAGTTTTCTGGGGCACAATGTTCTTCTGCCGCAAAGCATCTGCTCCCTGACACTATACTTAGTATGTGTCGGAGCCGCTGATTTATCCGCGCCAGATAAAATCATAGTCAGAAAAGTCTTGACAGCATGGATAGCCGCGGATATAATAAAAACAGTAGCAATTATTGTTTTTGATTTGGAGGAGCTGCCATGAAAACTTTGAAATACAGTCGACAGCGTGAGAGTATCAAGGAATTTCTTGCTACGCGCAAAGATCATCCAACGGCGGATACGGTCTATGTAAATATCCGCCAGCTGTACCCCAATATCAGTCTCGGAACAGTATATCGAAATTTATCCCTGCTGGCTTCCCTTGGCGAAATCTGCAAGGTATCGTGCGGAGACGGAGTAGAGCATTTCGATTCAAATACGGAGCCCCATTATCATTTTATCTGCCGGGAATGCGGCTGCGTTCAGGATATGCCGTTGGATCCGCTTAATGACTTGGATAGAATGGCTTCCGATCGGTTCGAAGGTACGATAGAAGGACATACGACGCTGTTTTTTGGAACCTGCAGAAACTGTACTGAAAAAGTACAAAAAACTCTTGACAAAAGAGAAGCGATGTGATATCTTATCAATAACAGTAATAATTACTGATATTGAAAAACAAAAAGATAAAAATAAATCAGAAAAGGAGAAAAGGAAATGAAAAAATTTGTATGTGATGTATGTGGTTATGTTTGGGAAGGCGAGACTGCACCTGAAAAATGTCCTCAGTGCGGAGCACCCGCGAGCAAGTTCTCAGAGCAGAAGGGTGATATGACTTGGGCAGCAGAGCATGTAGTAGGCGTTGCCCAGGGCGTCAGCCAGGATATTCTGGATGATCTGAGGGCGAACTTCAACGGAGAATGCTCTGAGGTTGGTATGTATCTGGCAATGGCCAGAGTTGCACACAGAGAAGGATATCCGGAGATCGGCCTTTACTGGGAGAAAGCAGCTTATGAAGAGGCAGAGCATGCCGCTAAATTCGCTGAGCTTCTGGGTGAAGTGGTCACCGACAGCACCAAGAAGAATCTGGAGATGCGTGTTGCGGCAGAAAACGGCGCGACAGCTGGAAAGTTTGACCTTGCCAAGAGAGCAAAGGCCGCTAACCTGGATGCGATCCATGATACCGTACATGAAATGGCCAGAGACGAAGCTCGTCACGGCAAAGCATTTGAAGGTCTCTTAAAGAGATACTTTGGTTAATCAGACTACTCCCTCCTTACCTTGATAAATCTTGAAAAAGAAACGGAAGCCTGCGTAATAAGCGGACATTCCGGAAAAAGACAGCAGGCCCCACACCTGCTGTCTTTTTCATTTCACAAAATTTGGGCATAAAGGAGGATTTATGTTACAATAGTAACAGAAAACATGGAAGCACAGGAAGGGAGAGGGATTATTGCCTATTTTTTTACTTCTAGTCACAGTTATAATCATTGCCTGCATACTATTGAATCATTTGTCCAGCCGGCTGGGAATACCGATGCTGCTTTTCTTTATTCTTCTGGGGATGTTTTTCGGGTCAGACGGCGTACTGAAGATTCCCTTTGACAACTACGGGTTCGCAGAGCAAATATGCTCGGTCGCATTGATATTTATCATGTTCTACGGGGGATTTGGGACCAAGTGGAGCGAAGCAAGACCGGCGGCGGTCAAAGCGATTCTTTTGTCAACAGCCGGAGTTGTGATGACCGCTGGAATAACAGGGGCGTTTTGCTATTTTGCGCTGCGGATGAGCCTGCTGGAGAGCCTGCTGATCGGAGCGGTCATCAGTTCCACAGACGCGGCGTCGGTGTTCTCCATTTTACGTTCCAAACGGCTGAACCTGAAAGATAACACGGCTTCTCTGCTGGAGGTAGAAAGCGGAAGCAATGATCCATTTTCTTATATGCTGACGATGACGGTGCTTTCCATTATGGGCGGGACGGCAGAAGCGGGCGGAATCGCGTATATGCTGTTTGCACAGATCGTGTATGGACTGCTGGGAGGCGCAGTAATTGCGTTTCTGGCCCTATGGTTTCTTAAAAATTTTCATTTTTCCACAGAAGGGTTTGATACGATTTTTGTTCTGGCGGTGGTTCTGCTGGCCTATGCGGCTCCGGCGTCCATTGGAGGAAATGGATATTTAAGCGCTTATGTGGTGGGAATTCTGCTTGGAAACGGACCTTTGAAAAATAAAAAAGCCCTGGTACACTTTTTTGATGGAATCACCGGCCTGATGCAGATGCTGATATTTTTCCTGCTTGGTCTTCTGGCATTTCCGTCCCAGCTTCCGGGAGTCGTACTCCCGGCGTTTCTGATTGCGCTGTTTCTGACCTTTGCTGCCCGTCCGCTGGCTGTGTTTGCCATAATGACGCCGTTTCGCTGCCGTCTGAACCAGCAGCTTCTCGTGGCATGGTCCGGGCTTCGCGGAGCGGCCTCCATTGTGTTTGCGATCATGGCTGTGGTGAGCCCGGGAGACATCAGCATGGATATTTTCCACATGGTATTTTTTATCGTTCTGTTTTCTATATTATTTCAGGGTTCCCTGATCCCTCTGGCCGCCAGGAAGCTCAAAATGATCGATGAGCATGTCGATGTGTTAAAGACCTTCAATGATTATACGGAGGAGATGCCGGTACAGTTTATTCAGTTTACCATAAAGGAAGGGCATCCATGGGAGGGAAAAGCAGTCTGTGATATTTTGCTTCCTCCAGATACCCTGCTGGCGCTTTTGACGCGGAAAGAAGAGCAGATCGTGCCGAAGGGAGACACAATAATCTGTGCGGAGGATATACTTGTTCTGAGCGCAAAGGCCATGTCTGCGGCTGACGGGATCCGTCTCACGGAGCTGCCTGTGAGCAAAGACAGCGGCTGGGCCGGAAAAAAATTGGCGGATGTAGTGCTGGAACCGGGGAAGCTGATCGTAATGATCAGGAGACAGGAAAAGGTGATCATTCCCAGCGGCGGTACGGTATTGAAGGAAGGAGATGTGATGGTCATAAACGGTCCGGCAGAGGAATGATCAGAAAAAGCGGGGCCCATCGGACTCCGCCTGAAGTTTCTATAGAAAGGACGTTAGGAAAAATACCAGCGGTATGGTAAGAAGGCTTGCAATGGTAGTCACAAAGATGGAAGCGGAGGCGTAATCCTCATCCAGATGATATTGATGCGCTACACTGGTGGCAGAAGCCATAACCGGAGTGGAGCAGATGACAGTCAGCAGAATGGTTTCGGTCTCTGGCAGGAACCGGCTGGCAACGGCAAATACCAGTACAGGCGCGAATATCATGCGGACGAGGATCAGGCTGAAAATATTTTTAAGCATTGCGGTTGATTTAAGACTGATGAAGCAGAGACTTGCTCCCAGGTAGATAAGAGCCAGGGGGGTGCTGCAGTTTCCAATGGAAGCGAGGGTATCGCTTATGAAGGAAGGCACCGGAAGCTTAATGGAAGTCACGATCAGTCCGAGCAGGATGGAGATGATGACCGGATTGACGAGGTTCCGGAAACCAGAAGACAATCCTCTTTCTTTTGTATAGGTAAAGAAGACGATGCCCGCGCTCCACATAAAGATGGTATCGACCGCCGCACAGATGGGTATGTACTGTCGTCCCTCACCGGCAGCGAACAGCACCATCAGCAGGGGAATGCCGATGAATCCATAGTTGCCGCCCAGATGACAGCCGCGGTGAATATTGGCCAGGGGATATTTCATATGGCAGACGCGGGAGGAGAGCCAGCCGAGCAGCATCAGAAGGAGATAAGAAGATACCTGACCGATGATGACGGGGACGTAATGCCCCAGGGAAGCGAAGGTGGTACCGTTTTCATACATAAGGGAAAATGACAGGCACGGCATGATCACCTTTATGATGAAAGGCGGGAATAAGGAGATATTTTCCTTTGTTATGACGCCGATTTTTGCGACCAGTATGCCAATACACATGAGCAGGAAAAAACTGCCCATTTTGGGCAGGATGCTGAAAAAGTAATCCATGAGACGAACCTCTTTTCTTTACCATTCTTGTTGGATAAGTCTTTCAATGGCAAGGGCGGCACCGTCTTTATCGCAGGTGTCTGTCACGTGCTGAGAAAGCTCCATGATGCAGGGCTCCGCATTGCCCATGGCAATTCGGCGTCCGGCAAAGCGGAACATGGAAATATCATTGATGCTGTCGCCGATGACAGCCGTATCTTCCGGAGAAATATTTAATGTCCGGCAGAGCATAGAGAGACCGTGGCCCTTGGAGGCCGTGGGGCTGTTCAGTTCGATGTTGTCCGGGCCGGAGGCCGACACCGTCAAGGGACAGCGGGATGTGAGCCTGGCAGTCAGAGCGGCTTTTTCAGACGGGGCGAA
The DNA here is from genome assembly GCF_021044755.1 of Lientehia hominis. Classification (GTDB taxonomy): domain Bacteria; phylum Bacillota; class Clostridia; order Lachnospirales; family Lachnospiraceae; genus Lientehia; species Lientehia hominis. The sequence continues at coordinate 226,433 of NZ_JAJNOR010000006.1, read as the reverse complement.
CAGGATGGCGAATATCTTTTCCACGTCTGTCTTTTCCGCGGCTATATAGTCTGCCAGATTATCAACGCTGTAGCGCAGGAAGTAGTCGGTGTTGCCGTACCGCGCCACGATGCGCGGATCTGCGGTCCTCAGGTTGGTGCTGCTCCCGTTTAAATGAACGGAAGGCTGTACGTCGTATTCTTCCAGCATGCGGAGTATTTCCATACTCTGCCGCCAGGGTATCAGGTCGGTATACACGCTGGTCCTGCTTCTGCCGTCCAGGATATTGGCTCCGTTGGAAGTCAGAAAATAGGAAAATTCTGTTATATTCAGGACTTCCGCCGGTATATCCCTGTAGGAACGCCCTGTGGCGGGAACCACGAGAATGCCGTTTTTCCGGGCATCCGATATGGCGGAGCGGGTCCTGCCGGTAATGGAGCGGTGATCAGACAGGGCAGTTCCGTCCAGATCCAAAGCTATCAGTCTGGTTGCCACGTATTCACGTCCTTTCCAACGGATATCTTATTTTTTGAAGTTGTTCCGTTTCCATTCTGTATCTTATCATAACTCAGGTACGGTTTCTACAGAATTTCAAAAAAATCCAATGAAAAAAGAATTATATCTTGACAGTAGAATGAAAGGGCAGTATTATTAGAAACGACATTCGTCTTTCTGGGAGAGACAATTAGGGAGGAATATGTAAAATGAAAAAGAAAAAAATCTTAAGCTTGATTCTTGTGGCTGCAATGGCAGTGACGGCCTTTGCAGGATGCGGAAAGAAAGAATCCGCGAAAAATGAAGGCGGCAGCTCCGAAGGAAGCGCGGTATTCAAGATCGGCGGCACAGGTCCCCTGACCGGCGACGCGGCTATCTACGGGACGGCAGTTAAGAACGGCATGGAGCTGGCAATCAAGGAGATCAATGAGGCCGGCGGTATAGGCGGCGTGCAGGTTGAATACAAATTTGAAGATGACGAGGCAGACGCCGAAAAGGGCGTAAACGCTTATAATACATTGAAGGACTGGAAAATGCAGATGCTGATCGGGACGACTACCTCCGGCGCCTGCGAGGCAGTCGTGGCGGAGAGCCATAACGACAACCTGTTCCAGATCACCCCTTCCGGAACTTCCATTAATTCCGTGAAGTATGACAATGCGTTCCGTATGTGCTTCTCTGACCCTGCACAGGGGACGGTTTCCGCACAGTACATTGCGAAAAACAATCTGGCGAAGTCTATTGCAGTCATTTACAACAGCGGAGATACTTACTCCAACGGTATTTATGAAAATTTCGCAAAGGAAGCGAAAAATCAGGGACTGGAGATCGTAGCGGCAGAAGCGTTCACATCTGAGAGCAACAAGGATTTCTCCGTACAGCTGCAGAAAGCGAAAGACGCCGGAGCAGAAATGGTGTTCCTTCCGATGTATTATACGGAAGCTTCCCTGATTCTGGCAAAAGCCAAGGAAATGGGTTATGCGCCTTCCTTCTTTGGATGTGACGGCATGGACGGCATTCTCACACTGGAGAACTTTGATACTTCTCTGGCAGAGGGTCTGATGCTGCTGACACCGTTTTCAGTGGACGCGGAAGACGAGAAGACTCAGAACTTTGTAAAAGCATACAAGGATGCCTATGGCGAGACCCCGAACCAGTTCGCGGCAGACGCTTATGATTCTGCATATGTTATTAAGGCAGCGGCAGAAAAGGCCGGGATCAAACCGGATATGAGCGTGACCGAGATCGGAGATGCCATGAAGAAGGCAATGACGGAGATTGAATTTACCGGTCTGACCGGAACCAACATTACCTGGGGTGAAGATGGCGAGCCTACCAAGGAGCCGATTGCAGTGAAGATTGAAAACGGCGCATACGTTTTCATGTAAAATACAGTAAAGGCGAGGGTGTCTCGAAAGTATGACTTTGGGACACCCCTTCTTTCATTTAGGAAAAGTCTGGAGGAGGGCGAATGAGTTTCTTATCCTATTTAATCAACGGAGTCAGTTTGGGAAGTGTATATGCGATAATCGCACTGGGATATACCATGGTATATGGTATTGCCAAGATGCTGAATTTCGCGCATGGAGACATTATCATGGTAGGCGGCTATGCGGCTTTTTTAGCTATGGTAAATGCCGGCCTGTCTCCTCTGATCGGCGTGCTGGTGTCCATTGTGGTATGTACGCTGCTGGGCGTTGTGATCGAGAGAATCGCATATAAGCCTCTGCGGATGGCCCCGCCCCTCGCGGTACTGATCACGGCCATCGGCGTCAGCTATTTCCTGCAGAACCTGGCGCTTCTTCTGTTTGGTGCAGATACAAAGACATTTAAGAGCGTGATTTCCTTTAAGGGAATCTCCCTGGCGGGCGGCGCTCTGCAGATTTCCGGCGTGACCATAGTAACGATCGCGGCTTGTATCGTGATCGTGGTGGGACTCAGTCTGTTCATCAACAAGACGAGAGCCGGCCAGGCTATGCTCGCAGTGTCTGAAGACCGGGGAGCGGCGCAGCTTATGGGAATCAATGTGAACAAGACCATAGCGCTCACCTTTGCCATCGGTTCCGCCCTGGCGGCCATAGCGGGCGTGCTCCTCTGTTCCGCCTATCCGTCTCTGAACCCCTATACCGGAGCGATGCCCGGGATCAAGGCTTTCGTGGCGGCGGTATTCGGAGGGATTGGTTCCGTACCGGGGGCTATGGTAGGCGGTATACTGCTGGGTATTATAGAGATTTTAGCCAAAGCTTATATCTCGTCCCAACTGGCGGATGCGATCGTATTTGCTATGCTGATCATAATCCTGTTGGTGAAGCCCACCGGGATCTTCGGCAAGAAAATTCAGGAAAAGGTGTGAGGAGGGGCGAGATGAGACATTTGCAGAAAACGACAAAAAGTAATTTCATCACTTATGGCATCGTGATCCTGACTGCGGTCATCATTCAGATCCTTTCCTCTGCGGGCGCTGTCTCCAGCCTGATCGGGGGACTTCTGGTACCGCTCTGCGCTTATATGATCCTGGCCATTTCCTTAAACCTGGTAGTCGGAATCCTGGGCGATCTGAGCCTGGGGCATGCGGGGTTTATGTGCGTGGGGGCTTTTGCCAGCGCGTTCTTTTCCAAGATGACGGCAGGGACGATGCCCGACGGTCTCAGGTTTTTCTTTGCGCTTTTGATCGGCGCGGCAGCAGCAGGTTTATTCGGGATTCTCATCGGTATTCCAGTCCTTCGTCTGCGGGGGGATTATCTGGCCATTGTGACGCTGGCCTTTGGGGAGATCATTAAAAACGTAATCAATGTGTTTTTTATCGGCAGGGACAGCAGCGGGCTGCATTTTTCCATGAAGGATTCCGTGGCGCTTAATCTGGACTCCACTGGTGAGGTCATCGTGAACGGCCCGCAGGGAATCAACGGGACTCCAAAGGATTCCACGTTTCTGATAGGCATGTTCCTGCTTCTGATCGCGCTTATCATCATATTGAATCTGATCAATTCCCGTGCAGGCAGGGCGATTATGTCCATAAGAGACGACCGTATAGCAGCGGAATCCATAGGCATCAATATCACGAAATTCAAGCTCATGGCATTTTCCATATCCGCAGCTCTGGCGGGAGTGGCAGGCGTTCTGTATGCTCATAACCTGTCATCCCTGGTGGCGTCGCCCAAGAGCTTTGGCTATAATATGTCCATCATGATACTGGTATTTGTGGTGCTGGGCGGTATCGGAAACATACGGGGCTCTTTAATCGCGGCGTTTATCCTGACCCTGCTTCCGGAGATGCTCAGAGGGCTGTCCAATTACCGGATGCTGATCTACGCCATTGTCTTGATTCTGATGATGATCTTTAACTGGAGCAAGGGAGGCGGCCGCCTGAAAGAAATGGTGGCGGAACGTCTGCGCGGACTCAGAAAACCCCGTACAAAGGAGGTTAAGTGATATGGCGCTGTTAGAGGTAAAAAACCTGGGCATTTCCTTCGGGGGACTCCGTGCGGTAAATGCGTTCGAGGTGAAGATAGAAAAAGGGCAGCTGTATGGGCTGATCGGTCCCAACGGCGCCGGAAAGACGACGATCTTTAACCTTCTCACCGGCGTATATAAGCCTACGGAAGGAATTATAAAGCTGGACGGAGCAGATATAACCAGAAAGAAAGCCATTGAGATCAATAAGGCGGGCATTGCCCGGACCTTTCAGAATATCAGGCTGTTTAAGAACCTGTCCGTGCTGGATAACGTGAAGGCAGGTCTGCACAATAATTATTCCTATTCTACCATCGAAGGGCTTCTGAGGCTTCCGCGGTATTTCAAGGTGGAAAAAGAGATGAACGAAAAGGCCATGGAGCTTTTGAAGGTGTTCGATCTGGACAAGGAGGCGGAATATAAAGCCTCCAACCTTCCGTACGGGAAACAGAGAAAGCTGGAGATCGCCAGGGCGCTTGCCACGGAGCCTAAGCTGCTTCTTTTGGATGAGCCGGCGGCGGGCATGAATCCCAATGAGACGGAAGAGCTGATGCAGACGATCAAGTTCGTCCAGAAAGAGTTTGAGATGACGATTCTGTTGATAGAGCATGATATGAAGCTGGTAAGCGGTATCTGTGAAGAAGTGACAGTCTTAAATTTCGGTGAGATTCTCTGCCAGGGCGAGACAAAGGCTGTTCTGAACGATCCGCAGGTGATCACAGCATATCTGGGTGAATAGGAGGAGCAGGACATGGCATTGCTGGAGGTTAAAGATTTACAGGTATATTATGGCATGATTCAGGCTCTGAAAGGGATTTCCTTTGAGGTGGGCCAGGGCGAGGTCATAGCGCTTATTGGCGCCAACGGAGCGGGAAAGACCACCACTCTTCACGCTGTTACCGGCCTGCTCCCGAAAAAGGCAGGAATGGTTACGCTGGGCGGCAAGGATATCACGAAGATCCCTCCTCATAAAATAGTGGAGATGGGTATGGCTCATGTACCGGAGGGCCGGCGGGTATTTGCACACCTTTCCGTGTACCAGAACCTGAAGATGGGCGCCTATATCAGGAGAGAGAAAGAAGAATTCAGCCACAGCCTGGAGATGGTCTATCAGAAATTTCCGCGTCTGAAGGAACGGCGCAATCAGCCGGCAGGGACTCTGTCAGGCGGAGAGCAGCAGATGCTGGCTATGGGGCGGGCGCTGATGTCTCAGCCGAAGATTCTTTTGATGGATGAGCCCTCCATGGGACTTTCTCCCATCTTTGTGAATGAGATATTTAAGATCATTGAAGAAGTGAGCGCTGCCGGAACCACTGTGCTTTTGGTGGAGCAGAATGCGAAAAAGGCGCTGTCCATAGCAGACCGGGCATATGTTCTGGAGACCGGGAATATCGTGCTGAGCGGAAATGCCGGAGAGCTTTTAAACGATGAGTCCATAAAGAAAGCATATTTAGGTGAGTAAAGGGGGGTTGGCCATGGAAAAAGTGGTTATTACCATTGCACGGCAGTATGGAAGCGGCGGGAAGACCATCGGCAAGATGCTGGCAAAGGATCTGGGGATTTCTTTTTATGACAGAGAGGTATTGGAAATGGCCTCAGAGGACAGCGGGATCCATGTACGGCTCTTTGGGGCCGCGGACGAGAGACTGAGACCGACTGCCAAGCTCAAGGGAGCTAAGGTCTACCGCGGAGACCTGATCGAGCCGGAGGACAGAGATTTCATATCCGATGACAATCTGTTCAACTATACGGCAAAGACCATCAAAAAGCTGGCGGAGGAGCAGTCCTGCGTTATCATAGGACGCTGCGCGGATTTTGTACTGAAGGATTTCCCCAATGTGGCCAGTGTGTTTGTCCATGCGCCGGAGGAGTTTTGTCTGGAGCAGGCGATGGAACGGAACAGTATGACCGTTAAGGAAATGAAAAAGTTTATTGAGCGCACCGATAAGTACAGAGGAGATTTTTACAAGCATTATACCGGTCATGAATGGCAGGATCTGCGAAATTATGATCTGTGCCTGAACAGTGGAAAGCTGGGCTTCCAAAAGTGTGTGGAGGAGATCAAAGCATATTTGAAGGTCCGTTTTTCATAAAGGACTGTTCGCCGGCAGGAGTTCAGAAAAAGGATGACGGCAGCGAAAAAATGAGTTATGATAAGAGGGGACTGTGAGGAACAGTCCCCTTTTCGATATTTTTGAATAAGGTATGATTGGATTAGGAGGGATTTCATGGCATCTTTTGTAGAGCTTGTACATGTGAAGAAAACCTACCGGATGGGGGAAGTAGTCATTAAAGCAGTGGATGATATGAGCTTTTCCATCGAGAGAGGAGAATTCGTGGTGGTAGTGGGCCCCAGCGGTGCCGGGAAGACCACCGTACTGAATATACTGGGAGGCATGGATAAGGCGTCCGAGGGCCAGGTGCTGGTGGACGGAACGGACGTGGCGGCATTTGATAATAAAAAGATGACCAGATTCCGCCGGGAGGACATCGGTTTTGTATTTCAGTTTTATAACCTGGTACAGAACCTGACTGCGCTGGAGAATGTGGAGCTGGCGCTCCAGATCTGCAAAGACCATCTGGATGCAGAGGAAATCCTGAAGGAAGTAGGATTGGGAGAGCGCATGGATAATTTTCCGTCCCAGCTTTCAGGCGGTGAGCAGCAGCGGGTTTCCATAGCCAGGGCATTGGCCAAGAATCCGAAGCTCCTGCTGTGTGATGAGCCGACGGGCGCTTTGGACTACCAGACCGGAAAATCCATACTGAAGCTTTTGCAGGATACCTGCCGGGAAAGGGAAATGACCGTAATCGTCATAACGCACAATTCCGCGCTGACCCCCATGGCTGACCGGGTGATAAAGATAAAGAACGGCCGTGTATCCCGAATTACGGTAAACGAGAATCCAACTCCCGTCGAAGACATAGAGTGGTAAAAAACGATAGATAACTGGAGATGTCAGATAGATGAAACAGGCACAGCGGAAAGATTTTTTTATGGAGATCAGGAGAAGTCTGAACCGATACTTCTCGATTTTATTTATTGTCGCCCTGGGCGTGGCTTTTTTTTCCGGGGTACGGGCGACAGAGCCGGATATGCGGCTGTCCGTAGACGCGGTAGCCGACGAGTCTAATTTCATGGACTTTCGGATTCTGTCCACTATGGGCCTGACGGAAGGAGATCTGGAGCAGATCCGCCGGATACCGGGAGTCACGGCTGCAGAAGGTGAATACTCCATGGATGCACTCTGCCATTATGGTGAAAAGGAGCTGGTCCTCCATGTTTCTTCCATGCCGCAGAATATCAATATGGTGAACATAAAAGAGGGGCGTCTCCCGGAAAAACAGGGTGAGTGCTTTTTGGATGAACAGCTTTTAGTCAGTACAGATTATGGGCTGGGAGATCAGATTACACTGTATTCCGGGACAGATGAACCGCTTTCCGATACACTTGGGACGGAGACCTATACCATCGTTGGGATCGGCACAAGCCCTTATTATCTGAATTTTGACAGAGGAAATTCTTCCATAGGGAACGGTGACATTAAGGGATTTCTGATGGTGCCGGAGGAAGATTTTTCCCTGGATGTCTACACGCAGATATACGCGGCCGCTGACGGCCTGGACGGCTTTGTTACCGCCGGCGGAAGGTATCAGGCGGAGGCGGAAAAGATAGCAGATGCGATCGAGGATATAGCGGGAGAGCGGTGCTGGGTCCGCCTGGCGGAGATTCGGGGAGACGCACAGGAGGAGATCGGCGAAGCGGAGCAGAAGCTGCAGGAAAAAGAAGAGGAAGCGGAGCAGAAGCTGCGGGACGCGTGGCTAAAGATCGAGGACGGAGAAAATGAACTCGAGGTGGGCCGGGATGAAATAGCGGAGAACGAACAGAAGCTTCGGGATGCGGAGGATACTCTTTTTGAAAAGGAACAGAAGCTTGCGGACGGAAAAGCGCAGCTGGAATTAAACGAGCAGAAGGCAGCGGATGCAAAAGAGCTTTTGGCTGAAAAACAGGAGGAACTGCAGAACTCCAGAGAAAAGCTGGAAACGGCGAGAGAAGAGCTGGAGGAAGGAAAAAGTCTGGCAGGAGAGGGACGGGCACAGCTGGAGGCCGCAAGGGAAGAGCTGACGGCCAAAGGTGAGGATTTGACCGCCGGCTGGGAAGAATATAAAAGCGGCTTGGCGGACGCAGAGTCTTCTCAGGCAGCTTTGGATATCCAAAGAGGAAAACTGGAGGAGCTGCGTGCAGGCTTGGAGGCGGCAGGTCTTAATCCGGAAAAGAATGAGGAATATTTTCTGGGAAAACAGGCGCTGGATGCAAACCAGGCAAAATTAGACGGAGTTTTTCAATATCTGGATGGGGTAAAAGGTGAGCTCACCGGACTTCAGGCTCAGTATGACCAGGGCATGGCTGCTCTGGAGAAAAAAGAGACAGAGATGTCTGAACAAGAGTCCGCTTTGACTGCCGCAGAAGCAGAGATTCAGAATGGAGAAGTGCAGATACAGGATGGAGAGGCAGCTCTTCTGGAGCTTCAAAACGGAATCAGGGACGGAGAGCAGGGGCTTTCGGACGGACGCCAGGAGATAGCCGACGGAGAGACTGCTCTGGAAGAAGGGCGCCAGGAGATAGCCGACGGGAAGCAGCAGCTGGAGGAAGCGAAGGAGAAGCTGTCCGAGGGAGAAACAGAGCTTCAGGAGGCAAAGGCCGAGTATGAAGACGCGAGAGACGAGGCCGATGAGAAAATAGCCGAGGCCAGGTCGGAGATTGAAGAAGCGAAAGAAGCCCTGGAGGATTTGGAAGAACCGGAATGGTATGTGCTGGACAGGAAGTCAGTTCAGTCTTATGTGGAGTTTGACAACGATACGAAGAGAATTGGAGCGATCGGAAAAGTATTTCCGGTGATCTTCTTTTTGGTGGCTGCTTTGGTGAGTCTGACCACCATGACTAGAATGGTGGAAGAAAAGAGAACGGAGATCGGCACCATGAAGGCGCTCGGCTACAGCACCTTGTCTATCGCTTCCAAATATATTTTATATGCGCTCTCTGCCAGTCTTCTGGGGAGTATTGCAGGATTTCTCATAGGAGAAAAGCTGCTTCCATGGGTGATCATCACCACTTATAAGATTCTCTATGGGAACCTGAGCATCATCCGGATTCCGTATAATTGGGGATACGCTTTCGGAGCGACTGCCATTGCGGTGGTCTGCACCACAGGAGCGACTCTGGCAGCCTGCTGTAAAGAAACTCTGGCCCAGCCTTCTCAGCTGATGCGGCCGGTCGCGCCCATGAAGGGGAAAAAGATCCTTCTGGAACGGATACGCCCTATGTGGCGCCTCATGAATTTCAGTCAGAAATCTACGCTTCGGAATCTGTTCCGGTATAAAAAACGTCTTTTGATGACCGTGTTCGGTATCGGTGCTTGTATGGCTCTGCTGATCGTCGGATTCGGACTGAGGGATTCAATCTACACAGTATCTGACGGTCAATACGGAGAGCTTTGGCTTTATGATGCGTCGGCCAGTATCGCGACGGACGGAGGACGGGAGGAAAAAGAAGCCTTTTATGAAGAGATGGACGGGGACGAAAACATATCGGAGTATCTGGGAGCCTATACGGCGTCCATGGACGGAGAAGCAAACGGTGTGACGAAAGCCGTCAATCTGGTCGTACCGGAAGATCTGGAACGGTTCCCGGACTTTTTCGTGCTGAGGGGCCGGCTGAGCGGAGAAGAATATACGCTGGATGAAGAAGGCGCGGTCATCAATGAAAAGCTGGCAAAGCTTTTGGACATCCGGGAAGGAGATTCTTTTTATCTGAAAGAGAGTGACACCAGCAGGGTTCCGGTGAAGATCTCGCATATCACGGAGAATTATGTGTATAATTATATTTATATGTCTCCGTCCTTATATCAGCAGCTGTATGGCAGGGAAGCGGAATGCAATACGGAATACCTGAAGCTAAAGGACGCGCAGGAAGAGAAGGGCCGTGAGCTGTCGAAACGTCTCCTGGAGCATGATGTGGTGTCCGGTGTCGTACTGGTATCCGATATGAACAAGACGATCATGGATATGCTCGGAAGCCTGGACACGGTCGTCTGGGTTTTGATCATCTCAGCCGGGCTGCTGGCCTTTGTCGTCCTGTATAACCTGAATAATATCAATATTACAGAACGAAGGCGGGAGCTGGCCACCATTAAGCTGCTCGGCTTTTATGATCTGGAGCTGGCCTCTTATGTGTACCGGGAAAATGTACTTCTGACATTCATCGGTATCGCGGCAGGCATTTTCATGGGAAATATACTTCACCGCTTTGTCATTGAGACCGTGGAAGTGGATCTGATCATGTTCGGCCGTGTGGTGCATCCGCTGAGTTATCTTTGGGGGATTGTCCTTACGCTGCTGTTCGCATTTCTGGTCAACGCCGCCATGTTCTATAAGCTCAGAAAGATTGATATGGTAGAATCCCTCAAAAGTGTGGAATAAACTTGAACCAATCCGTCTTAATTACTATCGGTTTCAAAAATGTGAAAATTTGAAGATCAGACAATTGGTTTTACGGTTGTTCCATTATGGAAAAAAGCTGGAACTCGTAATATCCTTTTCGGAATTTTATGATCTTTTTCTATTCGTTCCAAGAGCAGACGGGCAAGACGCTCTCCAATTTCTTCTAGATTTGTTTCCATATAGGTGGGCGAAATGTATAACAGATCCAGCTGGCACCGATTTCCGATAGTTACAATTGATAAATCGTCTGGAATATTAATTTTGTTTTCAAGACAGTATTGTAGTACGCCCTTCATCATTTCATTGTTTGTAATAAGTAAAGCAGTTGGGCGATTCTCAGTCAATGAGAGAAGGCTCTTCGCAGCATTGAATCCGCTGATTCTATCAAAATTACCTTGATATACCAATGGACTGGATTCAATAACATTTAAACCAATAACGGCAAGAGCTGACTGATAACCGCAGAATCGCTCATATGAGACGTCAAGATTATGAGGCCCATTGATAATTCCTATATTTCTATGTCCTTGTGAAATCAAATGGGAAGTTAACATATAAGTTGCTGCATGATTATCTGTATCTATAAAATCACCAATGAAGTTAGGATCGGTGATATCATTTCCCGTCAAAACTATTGGAATCTGTTTGCTGAGCTTCGTGACGATTTTCTCGTTCGTACACGAATTTAAAATGATTCCGTCTACTCTTTGCTGTGCTATAAATCGTAAGATAGAAGTCTCTCTATCAGGATCCCCATTTGTTGCAAAAAACATCATAAAATAATTGTGATCCCAAAGGACATTTTGAATTGAAGATATAAGATATGTCAATACAGAGTTTTTAACATCTGTTACCACAAATGCTATCACATGAGATTGATCTGTCTTCAAATTTGTCGCTATATTATTGGGAATATATTCAAGTTCATTGATTGCATCCTGAACAATTTTAGCCGTTTCCCGTCTGACTGAAGTACTGGAATTGAGAACACGGGAAACAGTTGCGACAGAAACTCCGGCTTTTTTTGCAACATCTTTTATAGTTAGATTTCTTTTAATATTACACCTCCGATACAATCCAAATGCAACGTTACAATAACGATTATAAAACAGCAAAAAAATAAAACAAGTCAGAATAAATAAAACTCGAAAATATGTGAAAAATCTACAAAACAACTTTTAAATATATGTAAAATATATCAATTTACAACATAGGAAATATATGATAAATTTATGTAAACGATTACATTATTTTCACAATATTTCAAAGGAGGATGAGAAATGAAGAAGATGAGGAGAATTGCAGGTATTACATTAAGTGTCATTATGATGATTTCCGCTTTGGCTGGCTGCGGCGAAAAAAAAGAAGAAACATCCAGTGGTGATGCCGGAACATCGGAGGGGACTGAGGCTGCAGGAAATGCAGAAGGTACAGTTAAAATCGCACTCTATGGCCCGCTGACCGGAAATAATGCCCAATATGGACTTACCTATCAGGCAACACTCAATGCACTTTGCGAAAAAGTGAATTCAGAGGGCGGGATCAATGGAAGAAATGTAGAAGTTGTAGTTTATGATGATAAGAATGATCCAAAAGAAGCGTTAAATGTTGCAAATCTTATCGTATCGGATCCTGAAGTTGTTGCAGTAATTGGCAGCCAAACCTCTTCGCCAACACTTGCTGCTGCTCCTGTATTTGAGGAAGCGGGAATTCCCATGATCACACCTCAGGCGTCTCATGTTGATATTACACCTACCGGTGATCATATTTTCTCCATTTCTTGTCTTGCTACTTTTGAAGGCGGCGTGATCGCACAGCGGATGATTGCCGATGGATATAAAAAAGTTGCAGCTATTTATGCGAATGACGACTATGGCCTTAATATAATTGAGAGATGGAAGACCGATGTTACAGAAGCCGGTCTTGAGATTGTAGATGTCGAAGAATATATTTCTGGACAGACATCTGATTTTACTCCCTTACTTTCTAAAATCAAAGAAGCAGGAGCCGAGGCTGTTTATATTGTTCCTTCTTATGCAGATACTGCCATGATCTGTACACAGATGGGTCAGCTTGACATGGACATCCAGAAATATGCATGTTCTATGTGCTATACAGACGCATTCCTCGAGGCCGCTGGTGAAGCAAGTGAAGGAACAAAGGTATGCAATTTTATTTATCCTGAAACAACAGATGAGACGTTTATTGCATTAAAGAAATTACTAAATGAAAAAACAGATATGGAAAATATCGATGTGTATGCAACAAATTCTCATGATGCGTTTATGCTGCTTGTTGATGCTATGAAAGAAGTTGGAACAGATGGAGATGCGATCGTTAAGTGGCTGAGCAATGTAAAAGATTGGCCCGGCGCTTGCGGACCTATCACTTTTGATGAGACTAGACATCCTGAAAAACAGTTGTTCTGGTTTCAGGTAGAAGATGGTGCATTTACTTATATTGGACAATAATAAGATTCCTAATCGCGTTCCACGAAATAACAGGAGAGAAGTTATGAAAATTGATTTATCAAAAATCCCTGTGATTGATAATCACTGTCATCCATTTGTGCTGGATCGGGAGCCAGAGACGTTTGCAGATAATTTTTGCATTGGTTTATATCCAGTATCTACTGAGAATATGAAAAGTACATTCTATTATCAGCAGGTATTAAATGCTCTGAGAAAATTTTTTGATCTACCAAAAGATGCTACAGAAGAAGAAATTCTTGCAGTAAGAAATAAATACGCAAGAGAAGATAGAAAAAACTATGCACATAAACTATTCAAAAGCCAAAACATTAAAGGTTTTCTATGTGATTTTGGATTTCCCATTTCACAGATCACAAATCCAGAAAGCAAATTGACAGATGCAGAAATTAGAGAATACAGGGATGCCTGTGCTGGATATTCAGATATCTATAACATTGACAGAATTGAATGGGTAGCTAACCGTATTGTTGCAGAAGAACCATCTTTCGATGAATTTGAGCGGCGCCTTGTAGAAGAAACAAAAGCATTGGTCAGAGAAAAAAATTTAATCGCATTGAAATCCGTTGTCGCATATTACACGGGATTAGATGTACACCCGGTTACCAGGGATGAGTTCCGTAAGGGATACTACTTATACCTCTACAAAAAGGAGTGCTGGGAATATAACAAGATGTTCCGGGATTTCATCTTTATCAAAGCTTGTGAGATTTGTAAAGAACTGGATATTCCCCTTCAGGTGCACACAGGATTAGGAGATACGCCCCACTGTCATATCATTCGGGTGAATCCGGCAAACCTGACGGATGCATTGAACGATCCCCGCGTCATGGGGACAAAAATTGTTTTGATCCATGGAGGTTATCCTTACTGTGAGGAATTGGGTATGCTGGCCAACCATTTTGACAATGTATATTGTGACTGTTCTTCTTTTATTCCCTTTGCCGGGATTTCAGCGTATGACAAGCTGAAAGCACTTTTGGAACTTTGTCCTACAAAGAAACTGTTTTTTGGAACAGACGCTGGTTTGATTTTGGAAGGCTTATGGTTTGGAGCGATGAATTTTAAAAAGGTATATGCCCGCATTCTGGAAGAGCTGATCGAGGATGGATATATTACCTATGAATTTGCTATGCAGAGTGCAGAAGACATACTTTATAACAATGTAAAACGAGTTTACAACATATAGGCAATGACATGCAACGCTGTGAAACAGCGTTGCATGTACTATAAGAATAGGGGGGATGAGATAGGTGTTTCTCCAACAGATAGTAAATGGACTTACAATAGGATCAACATATGCCTTAGTTGCCATTGGATATTCACTGGTGTTCGGCGTCCTGCGCCTGATCAATTTTGCAAATGGTGCGGAATATATGCTGGGCGCATATTTTATTTATGTATTAATGATGAGGTTTGGGGCAAGCGCTCCACTGGCTGTTCCGCTTGCGGTAATTACACTGGGAGCGGTTGGCTATGTGGTTGATTTTGTTGGACTTCGAAGATTAAGAAAAAAGAATGCTCCGAGGATGTCTGCGCTTATCTCTACTCTGGGTGTTGGCACTTTCATAGAAAATGCGATTCAGATCTGGGTTGGCACGGAAACAAAAGCTTTTCCAAATTTTCTTAATTTTGGGAAGATAACAATAGGAAAAACGATCATAAGTGGAACACAAATTTTTATTTTCATTACTTGCATTTTACTTATGTTGGCTGTGTCGTTTGTTGTTTACAAAACAAAAATAGGAAAATCCATGCTGGCTGTCTCGCAGGATCAGATGTGTGCAAAATTAATGGGAATCGATGTTTCTCTTGTTATCACACTGACCTTTGTGGCTGCAGCCATGCTGGCATGTATTTCAGGTGTTCTGGTCGGATCTTATTATCAGAACATTGATACAAATATGAGTTTTATTGTTGGAATGAAAACGTTTGCCGCCGCTGTATTGGGCGGCGTAGGATCTTTGCCGGGAGCGGTTTTAGGCGGTTTGATCGTAGGGCTGGCGGAATCTATTGGAGCCAGCTATATCAGCGCCGGATATCGCGATGCGATCGCGTTTGCTATTCTCATCATTGTTCTTCTTGTAAAACCTTCGGGAATTTTCGGAAAGAATAATGTCGATAAAATGTAAGGAGAAGACGCATATGAAGAGTATAAATTTTCTGAAAAAAGCATGGACAGGCGTAATTGAGTTCATCGCTATGCATCAAATCCCTATTATGATCATATTGATCATTATCGTGACCGCGTTTCCGTTTTTGACAACAAATAAATACTTTTTGAGAATTTCAACACTTTGTTTGATCAATATTGTTCTTGGGCTTGCGTTGAATTTAGTACAGGGATATATGGGTCAAATGTCTTTTGCGACTGTAGCTTTTTTTGGAATAGGAGCTTATGCCGGAGCTTTGAGCGTAATGCGTCTGGGCTTACCGTCTTTGGCTGCAATGGTTTTTGGAATGGTGACCGCAGCGGGATTTGGATTCTTGATTGCCCTTCCTACGCTTAAGCTAAAGGGATATTATCTTTCAATTGTTACGATGGGATTTTGTGAGATCATAAGAATAGTTGAAATGAACTGGCAGGAACTCACAAGAGGTTCTCTGGGTATTATGAACATTCCATCCGTTACCATCTTTGGAAATAAGCTTAAATCCGGAAGAGCAAATTATATTATAGCACTTATCATTCTTGTTATTGTAACCATTTTGATTAAAAATCTGGTCAATTCTAATTTTGGTCTTTCCTTAAAATCAATCCGGGATGACGACTCGGCTGCAGAGACAATGGGAATTAATATTGTACATATAAAGCGTGTGAATTTTATTATTTCCGCAGCCATCTGTGGATTTGTCGGAGCATTTTATGCACAGTATGTGACGTTTATTCATCCTTCCAGCTTTACCAGCGCCGTATCACAGGAATATATTGTAATGATCATTTTTGGCGGCCTTGGCAGCATTCCGGGCACGTTTTTAGGATGTATCATATTAACCGTACTGCCTGAGCTCATGAGAGGATTACTTCAGTACCGCCTCTTGATTTATGGAGCTTTGATGGTGATTATGATGAACTTTATGCCAGGTGGACTGCTTGGCAACCTGGATCTTAAATTGATAAGGAAGAAAATACTGGACAGGCGAAAGAAGACTGAGCGAAAAGGGGGTGGCGGAGAATGAACGCAAACCTTGTTGTGACTGGTCTTACGCAAAAGTTTGGCGGTTTGACAGCGCTGAATGATGTAAATATGGAAGTGCGTTTCGGTGAAATTGTCGGAGTGATCGGTCCAAATGGAGCAGGAAAGACGACCTTATTTAATATTATAACAGGCGTTTATCAGCCCACCGCTGGAACCATTATGCTGAATGAAAAGAAAATAAACGGATTAAAAAAATATGAGATCACACGTTTGGGTTTTGCAAGAACATTCCAGAACATCCGGCTTTTTAAACAAATGTCAGTTCTTGATAATGTCATGATGGGAATGTGCTGCAGGTCAAAGGCGTCAATCTTTGATAATCTTTTTAATACTCCTAAAAAGAGAAGAGAAGAAAAGCTGCAAGAGCAAAAGGCATTGGAAATCCTGGAAACAATGGGGCTTTTGGATTACAAATATGATTCTCCCGCAAGTCTGCCTTATGGGGAACAGAGAAGGCTGGAAATTGCAAGGGCTATGGCAACGGATGCAACCATTTTGCTGCTGGATGAGCCGGCAGCCGGAATGAATGAACAGGAAACAGCTGATCTGTTAATAACAGTCAGCAAACTGAGAGACTCCGGGTATACTATTATTTTGATCGAGCATGACATGAAATTTGTTATGAATGTATGTGATCGTTTATATGTGTTAAATCATGGTGAACTGATATGTGCCGGAACTCCTGGTGAAGTTAAGACGAATCCGGATGTGATCAATGCTTATCTTGGAAAGGAGGAGGAAGAATGAGCATCCTTTCTGTCAAAGATTTGAAAGTACGCTACGGTGGAATTCAAGCGCTTAGAGGAATTTCCCTTGACGTTAATGAGGGAGAAATCATTACTCTGATCGGAGCAAATGGAGCTGGAAAATCGACTCTTATGAATTCAATTATGGGCCTTGTTCCGAAAGCGGCAGGTAAAATAACGTTTAAAGGAGAAGATATCACAAAAAAAGAAACGAGAAAAATTGTGAAAAGCGGTGTCATTCTGGCGCCAGAAGCACGTCACATTTTTCCCGGATTTACGGTCAAGGATAATTTGATGTTAGGCGGATATTTCGGAAGTACATCCGAAAACGAAAAAGAACTGGAGACGGTCTTTACACTCTTTCCAATTCTCAAAGAGAGAATCCATCAAATGGGAGGTACTTTATCAGGCGGAGAACAGCAGATGCTTGCAATCGGACGAGCCATGATGGCAAAACCGAAAGTGCTGATGCTGGATGAACCTTCTCTGGGGCTTGCGCCTTTGATCATTACAGATATTTTTAAACTATTCGGCCGTATCCGCGAGATGGGAGTTACCATTATTCTGGTAGAACAAAATGCACGTATGGCCCTTAAAACTGCGGACCGGTGCTATGTGATTGAGTCAGGACGTATTGTAACAGAAGATACCGCGGAAAACTTATTGCGTTCCGATACCGTTGTAAAGGCCTATTTAGGATAAAGGGAGGCGCTTATGCTTGATTTTCGGGAAATAACAATTGTTGATTCACATGCACACCCTTTTATACCTACAAGAGAAAAAGAGGATTTTACATACGCGTTTTCCATGTGTACCCACAAAGGTCTTAAAGATTTTCATTATCTGACATCTTATCAGATGGCTTTACAGGAATACAAGCGTTTGTTTCAGCTTTCTCATGCAAATGAGGAAGAAGTTGTTGAAATTCGTAATGAAAAAGCAAAAGCGGACTACAAGGGCTTTGTAAAGGCATTGTATCAAGATGCAGGAATCGTCTCCATGATATCCGATTCTGGCTTTCCAATTACCGGGGAAGGATTAACTCCGAATGAATTTAAGGTTTTTCATGAGACAATGGAGGATGTTTGTCAGGTTTATGATCTGATACGAGTTGAAACTACATGTGACAGATACCTTTATCGTAAAAATTTATCTTTTGAAGAGATGCTGAAAGCATTCGACCAATATGTGAAGGATTATATAAAGGATCATTCAGTTGCAGGGATTAAAACAGTTGTCGGATATTATACTGGATTGAAATGGGCACCGGTTACGTATGAAGAAGCCCGGGTAAACTATGAGACAGTTTATCAAGGGAAATATATTTCTGACAGGAAGGACAAGCCATTTCGAGACTATATGGTTTATCATGGAATGGAGCTTGCACATCAGTATGGAATCGCTTTTCAGATTCATTCCGGGGTGGGTGACCCGCCGGCATGCGACCTGAGACTTATGAATCCCAATGACTTATATGAACTCATTAATACTGATATAGGGAAGCAAACGAAAATCGTTATTGTTCATTCCGGGTTTCCATATGGATATGAGTCCGCTTTTTTGGCGGCGAATTATACAAACGTATATTTGGATATATCCTCAACGGTTTCCTATCTGGGACGAGCTGTTGAAACAGAGTTTAGAAAAGTACTGGATGTATGTCCTCATAATAAGATCATGTATGGATCAGACGGCGGCGGAAATGTTGACCAGTCCTGGTTTGCTGCAAATTATTTTAAAAGAGTGCTGGCTGAAACACTGGAAGACTATATCAATAAAAATTATTTCTCAAGAGCGTATTGTGAAGGAATAGGAGATATGATTCTGAGAAAAAATGCAGAGGATTTGTACTGTTTAAAGAAAATATAAAGTGTGTATTTTACCGGAAAGGGGAAGGCTATGAAAAAACTGATGAATGATCCATCAAAAGCGGTGGGAGAAGCGATGGAAGGACTGCAGCTCGCATATCCGGATAAACTGACCTATACACCGGATCTGGAAATCATTACAAGAAAAGAAAAAGGAGATAAGGTCGCTGTCATCTCAGGAGGAGGTGCAGGACATGAACCACTTCACGCTGGCTATGTGGGAATCGGTATGCTGGATGCTGCCATTGCAGGCAATGTATTCTCTTCACCGAGTCCGGATCGCATTACAGAAGCGATCCGCCAGGTCAATAAGGGAAAAGGCGTTCTCATGGTTGTTAAGAATTATTCCGGAGATATTATGAATTTTGGTTTTTCTGCTGAGCTTGCTGAGATGGATGATGTTGAAGTTGAAACGGTTGTGGTTAAAGATGATGTTGCCGTACCGGATAGCACCTATTCAACCGGACGGAGAGGAATCGCGGGAACTGTTTTCGTACATAAAATCGCGGGGGCAAAGGCAGAACAGGGTGCTGCTTTGAAGGAAGTAAAACAAGCGGCAGAGCATGCGATTGCCAATATTCGCAGTGTGGGAATGGCAATGAGTTCCTGTACGCTTCCGTCAGTGGGGAAACCGGGATTCGAGATGGCGGATAATGAAATTGAAATCGGCATGGGAATCCATGGAGAGCCTGGGGTGGGGCGTTCTGAAATTAAGCCGGCAAAAGAATTAGCAAAAGATCTGCTGGAAAGAATCCTGAAGGATTATGATTATTCAGAAAGTGAAGTTGCGGTCATGGTCAATGGACTTGGAGCAACGCCGCTTATGGAATTATATATCATGAATCGTGAGGTCCAAAACTTATTAAAAGATCGGGAAATCAAGGTATATAAAACATTTGTAGGCAATTTCTGTACGTCATTGGATATGGCGGGCTGTTCCCTTACCTTAATGAAGCTGGATGATGAATTAAAAGAATTGCTGGATGCTCCTTGTGATACACCGGCTCTGAAAATATTGGATAAGTAAAATTTGAGGAAAGGGAGATCAGATTATGGGATTTATGATTTCTTCGACAGACTATGCGGAATTTGTGAAAAGAACCTACGCCTATATACATGCCCAAAAGGACTATATCACTGCGCTGGACAGCGCAACCGGTGACGGCGATCATTGGGTCAACATGGATATGGGATTTGAGCGGCTGACAAAGCAAACAGATCAATTCTTAAGTATGCCCATTGACAGAGTCTTTCAGGAAATGGGAAAGACAATGATGGCAGTGATCGGCGGATCTTCCGGCGTTTTATACGGAAGCGCTTATCTGGCCGCTGCCAGGGCGGTGAAAGGGAAGGACACGCTTGATGTAAATAGTCTTTGTGATGCCCTTGCGGCGATGTTGGAAGCCATCATAAGCAGAGGACAATCCAAAGAAGGCTTTAAGACGATGATTGACAGTCTCGCACCGGCAGTAAAGACATATCGTCAGGCATTGGCGGAGCACAAATCAGAGAAAGAATTGTGCCTCGCGGTTAAGCAGGCGGCCATTGACGGAGCAGAAAATACAAAAAACATGGAGGCCGTCAGAGGCAGAGCCTCTTATCAGGAGAACAAGGGTGTCGGACACCTGGATCCGGGAGCGGTGACTATGTCTTATCAAATTAGTATTATGATGGATTATATAATCGAAACATTATAACTGAAGAATATATCAGGCAATGATGAAAGTGCGAATGATATGAAAAAAAGCCCCGGTGCCGGTACCGGGGCTTTTAAATTACCGTGTAGAGACAAAAATTTTACATTGAAAGCGATGCTGATGTAATAATATCAGATGAAGGCGGAAATAATAATAATTATTTCTCGATGTGCGGGACTGATTCAAGCTTGATTCAAATATTGACTTTACACAAATTTTACATAAAGATGGTTTTGAATTGACATAAATTTTGTATAGTAGAAGATGAACGATTCTGATTACGTGTATGAGGGAGATTTTTATGTCATTAAGCGATGTGAAACTTTTATTCCAATTTGTCGGCGGCCTGGGTATGTTCCTCTATGGTATGAATATCATGGCGGACGGCCTTCAGAAAGCGGCCGGAGGCCGGATGAAGCGGATGTTGGGATATATCACGAACAACCGGCTCTTAGGCGTGCTGCTGGGCGCGCTGATCACCGCCATCATCCAGAGCAGCTCCGCGACCACGGTCATGGTCGTCGGTTTTGTCAACGCCGGGATACTGAGTCTGTCCCAGGCGGTAGGCGTCATTATGGGCGCCAATATCGGTACGACCGTCACCGCATGGCTGGTATCCATGAGTGAATGGGGAGAAGTCATGAAACCGGAATTCTTTGCTCCTGTCCTCATTGGTATCGGGGCATTCATGCTCCTGTTTGCGAAAAAGGAACGCCAAAAGGAAATTGGAACCATCCTGGTGGGTTTCGGTGTCCTGTTCATTGGGCTGAGCTTTATGTCCGGCTCCATAGAACCTTATAAAGACGCGCCTGTGTTTGCTCAGATATTCACGGTGCTTGGAAGCAATCCGATCTTCGGTATTTTGGCCGGTGTGGTGGTCACCGGAATCATTCAGAGCTCCTCAGCTTCCGTTGGTATTCTGCAGACCTTGGCCATGAACGGAGTGGTCACCTGGAATTCGGCCGTCTATATCACCTTGGGGCAAAATATCGGTACCTGCGTGACGGCGCTGCTCGCCAGTGCCGGAGCCCATAAGACGGCGAAACGGGCGGCAGTCATTCATCTGATGTTCAACGTGATGGGCGCGGTGCTGTTCGGCATAGTGATGTTCATCGTGTTCAGCCTGAATGGGAACTGGGCGGCGTCCACTATCAACAGTACACAGATTTCCGTGTTCCATACCATATTCAACGTGACGAACACACTGATTATGTTTCCTTTTGCGGGCAGGCTGGTATCCCTGTCCGGGAAGATTGTCCGGGAAAAGGTACAGGAGCCGGAGGAGACACTTGAGCAGCAGATCATGTCCCATTTGGACACCAGAATTTTGGAAAACCCCTCCTTTGCCATTGAGACCGCGAAGCGCGAAGTCGTCCGCATGGGAGAGCTGTCCCTCGACAACGTGAAATTGGGAGAGGACGCGGTCCTCACAAACAATCAGGAATCGGTGGACCGGATCTTTGCCCAGGAAAAAACCATAAATTTCATGGAAAAGGCGCTGACGGAATATCTGGTGAAGATTTCCAATCTTTCGTTGATGGAGGAACAGTCAGAACAGGTTAAAAATCTTCTTTATACGGTCAACGACCTGGAGCGCATCGGGGACCACGCAGAAAATATCGCGGAGCTGGCCGAGAGCAAGATTCAGGGAGATATCCAGTTCTCCCCCATGGGCCAGAAGGATCTGGAGACCATTTTCTCCTATGCGGTGGGCTCCGTGGAAAACGCCGTATCAGCCAGAAGGAATGAGGATGCGGAAAGCATCCGCCAGGTTATCAAGTTTGAAGATTTGGTGGACAGCACCGAGGAAGATTTGAGGGACAAACATATAGCCAGGCTGGCGAACAATGAGTGCCGCGCTTCCCACGGTGTCATTTTCCTGGATATCATGGGAAATCTGGAACGGGTATCTGATCATGCGTACAATATAGCCGGATATGTGAAGGATGAAATGTGATTCAGACGGGAAATAAAGGAGAAATATGGAAGAGATCACGTATAAGAGCCTAAAGGAATCAAAGAAGATTAAGGCATATATTGAACAGGGAGACGCGGTACTGGGAGCCCTGGGTTTTACAGAGCATTCTGAAAAGCATGCGGTAAAGACAGCCGAAACAGCGGGAAAGATTCTGAAGGAGCTGGGCTGCGAAAAGCGGACGGCGGAACTGGCCCGGATTGCCGGATACCTGCATGATATTGGAAACTGTGTGAACAGGAATGACCATGCCCACAGTGGAGCCCTGATGGCTTTCCAGCTTTTAAGAGAGCAGGGAATGAACGCCGGAGAAACAGCCGTGGTGGTCAGCGCTATCGGAGAGCACGACGAACATACAGGGACAGCCGTTGATGCAGTGTCGGCCGCTTTGATCCTGGCAGACAAGACGGATGTAAGGAGGAACCGGGTGCGGAATAAGATCAAAGAGACTTTTGACAAGCATGACCGGGTGAATTATGCCGCCAAATCTTCCAAACTGATGATTCAGGCGGAAAAGAAGGTCATAACCCTGAACATTGAACTGGATGAAAGCATGTGCTCCATGATGGATTATTTTGAGATATTCCTGCAGAGAATGCTGATGTGCCGCCGGGCTGCGGAAATGCTGGGCATGCGCTTCAAGATGACGGCGAATGGAAGTAAGATTGTATAACAGAAAACCTGCAGAAGCAGATGACTTCGCGGGCAGATGACCGGATATTTTTGAGAATGGCAGGTCATCTGTCCGCGATGTTCTTTCTTAGACTTGCGGGAAAGTGGCGGGAGAGGTATAATACTCTTGTTATATTGACAGACGAATGACAGAAGCAGGAATTATTTTTTGGACAGAAATAATGGTTCTGGAATGAGGATGATAATATGAAAAAGAGATTAGCCTGTTTGTTTATGACGGCTATTGTGATATTTATGAGTGGTTTTCATCCTGTCCGGGCGGCGGGAGAACAGGGCGGTGACCGGGAAGCAAAAGCTGAGTCAGAGCAGATTCAGGGGACCCGGACGGTACGGGTGGCATATCCGATACAGGCTGGTCTGACGGACGTCGACGATCAAGGCAGATATACCGGCTATACCTATGAATATCTGCAGGAAGTGGCGCAGTATACGGGCTGGGATTATGAATTTGTAGAGGTGCCGGGAGATATCAATGACAGCCTTACTACGCTGATGGAGATGCTGGAAAACGGTGAAATTGATCTGATGGGAGGCATGGTATACAATGAGACAACCGGTCAGATGTTTGACTATTCCAGCCAAAGCTATGGTGTGAAAGAGACAGTGCTCCAGGTGCTTTATGATACGGTCGATAATAAGCTGATCAATTCCCAGATCGAGCAGAGCTTCCGGATCGCAGCTCCGGCTGCAGCGAAGCAGACCAGGGAGGAACTGGAAGATTTCTGCGAGATGAATCTGGTCATGCCGGAATACGTGGATTGTGTTACTGTTGAGGAGCAGCTGCAGGCACTGAAAAACGGGCAGGCGGATATGATGGTGAATTCCAGCATGAACTATATCGAAGGCGTCAAAACCGTAGCGAGATTTTCTCCGAAGCCCTTTTATTTTGTGACGACCAAAGGAAAAAACGCTGAGCTGCTGGATGAACTAAATGCTGCGATGATGAACATCGAACAGGTGAATCCGTATTTTTCCAATGTTCTGTACGAAAAATATTTCTCTTATTCGGAAGAGACGCTGATGCTGAGCGATGAGGAAAAGCGGTATTTGGAAAGCGCCGGAACTCTGAGGATTGGAGTCTTGAAAGGGCAGGCTCCTTATCAGTACCAGAAAGAGGACGGATCCCTGGGAGGGATTTCCATCGACCTGCTGGACTATGTGACAGAGAATACCGGACTTCAATTTGAGTTCGTATGTGTAGATACGCCGGAAGAACTATACAAGAGGTCGGAAAATGATGAGATCGATCTCGTGGCGGGTATGCCCTACGACTATGATCTGGCCAAAGAACGGCGGCTGTCCATGTCACAGGCTTACGTATCCTCTCAATACGTGATTCTCATGAATGAAAAATGCAGTGAAGATGATATCGGGAGCGGAACGCTTGCGCTGACATTTTCGGGATATTATGGGGGAGAGCATGAAGGAGGAGTGGTGCATTATGACAGCACCGATGAATGTATCCGAGCTGTAGCCAAAGGAAAAGCAGACTATACATGTGTTGACGCCTATACGGCACAGTATTTTGTCAACCTGCCTCAATATGCGAATCTGAAGCTCATTCCCCAGGCATATAAGTCCAGGGAGATATGCTTTGGCATTGTAAAGCCAGGACCCCAGGAACTGATCTCCGTATTGAACAAGATTATCTTGCTGATACCTGAGGAGGAAATGCAGAAAATCCTTATTCGAAACACAGTACAGAAGCAGTCTTTTTCGGTCCGAAGCTTTATCAAGGCGAACCCTCTTGAGACCATAGGATTGGTCGCTGGGATTTTAATGCTCATCATCTTGTCCTTGTTATATTTTCTTCGCCAGAGAGCGCGTATGAGCAAACAGATGGCGCTTGAGCTGAAAAAGCATTTTCGAGTATACGGCCTGGTAAACGAATATTTTCTGGAATACAGCTTCCGGGATAATAAGACGATCGTCTCCGCCCCATCGAAGGAAAGCGGCCGTCCCCGCCTGATCGTATATGATCACAACAAGGCGGAAGACAATGAGAATGAAGAAAAGCAGAAAGAGCTTTTCTATAAGATACTCAGCTCCTGTGACGACGGAGTGCACGAGCTTCAGCTGTTTTTTGAAGGAGACCGCCACTGGGTACGGATAGCCATTGAGACGGTGTTCGACGGAGAGGCGCCGGCGTATACCCTCGGAAAGCTCAATATAATTGATGAAGAGAAGCATGAGAAGGACATTCTGCTGCAGAAAGCGCAGTTGGACAGCCTGACGCATATTTATAACTCGGAGACGCTCCGAAAACAGATCAAAGAAGCTGTTGATAATCTGCAGGAGAGAGAAATAGGAGCACTTCTGCTGTTCGATGTGGATAATTTTAAAAATGTTAACGATACATACGGGCACATGCAGGGCGACCGGGTACTGATTCAGGTAGCGGAGCTTTTAAAAAAGAGCTTCCGCTCCAATGATATCGTCGGAAGGCCGGGAGGAGATGAATTCACCGTCTACATGAATTCCATCAAAGACCGCCGGATACTCATGGATAAGTGCCAATTCCTGTGTGAAAAGGTACGTGAACTGAGGCTCGAGGATGGTAAAGGGCTGACAATCAGTCTGGGCGCGGCTCTGGCCAGCCGCGGCGATACTTACGATGAGCTGTATACACGGGCGGATAAAGCCTTGTATCAGGCAAAGGAAAAAGGCCGTGACCGATATCAGATCTGGGAATAAGAGAGTCTGGCGGCTTATCGTCGTATGGAAATCTGGCTGTTTTTTTCCATGAATTCTATTACGTGTGCTTCGCTCCGGACCGCCGAATGTCCGCCCAGCTCCTGAGAATTCAGCGCTCCGCACCCGCAGGCGAAACGAGCACATTCCTTGTGGCTTTTTCCCTTCAAGAGCATATGAAGAAAACCGGCAACGAAATTGTCACCGCATCCGGTCGTATCATTGGGCGTAATCTGGAAGGGGTCCATAAAGAAACGCTCTGCTTTGTTTTTAAAAAAACAGCCTTCTGCCCCCAGTTTCAAGACCAGATTTCCGACGCCCCTGGACAAAAAGAAGTCCGCGATTTCATCCGGAGATGTTTTTTCGGATACGTAGACAGCTTCGTCGAGGCTGGGCATCAGGTAATCCGTATATGGATAAACGCAGTCTAAAGCTCTGGGGCCGATGTGCTCCACGTCATTATTCATATCGGCAACAGTGAGTGCGCCCGAAGACTTTGCCGCCTGAAACAGATTGGCGATTCCGCCGCGGTCCAGCGGTCCCAGGGAAAAGAGGCTGCCAGCTGTAACTGCTTTTGTCCTGGCAAATAATGAAAAGTCAATGTCGGAAAGCTCAGGACTATAATTGATTCCGGGACCGGCCAAAAAGACGTGCTCTCCATCCGGCATGATGATCACAATCGTGGAAAGGGTCAGACAATCATCTTTCCGGACAATATAGGAGAGGTCGAGAGGCTCCTTTTCCAGCTCATGATAGAGTGTGTTTCCCACATTTCCTGTGTCCAGGCGGGTCATCAGGGCGGTTTTGCTGCCGAGTCTGGATAAGGCCACCGCTTCATTTACCGCGTCTCCGCCGGAGGCGAAAAGAAGGGTGTCTGACTTAAATGTGTTGTTTTCGGAGGTCAGCGCGTTTTTAGGGATATCTGTGATCATGATATCCTGTACGATCTGCCCGACGCAGACGACATCATAGGTTTTTTCTTCTTCTCTCATTTCCATTGTCAATTCTCTCCTCTCTTTTCCAATTCTTTAGATCTGCTGAATAAATTCGTCTATATAATAAAGAGCGCTGCCGACGGCAGCGGCCTCAAACCCTTTGGAAGAGGCCTTGATATACGAGCCGTCGGTGGGGAAAGTAGAACGGGCGCTCACCAATTCTTTCAGCCTTTCAATGTATGGTTCCAGATAAATTCCTACGTATCCTCCCAGGATCAGATCGCAGTCCAGCGACATGTTGATGTTATTGACCAATATGGACAGGTTCTGAAGGTAAATATCAAAGCACTGACGGAATGATTCATTCCCGTTTTTAAGACCTTCGAAAAAAGCGGCCAGATTATCCCCCGCTATGGAAGAGAGAAGCTTTGCGTTTAAATAAGCGTCGGAACAGCCAATCTTCCCGCAGTAGCAGGGCAGCCCGTTGGGGTCCAGGGTGACATGGCCGAATTCAGCGCTTCGGTTGGATACGCCAAGGTAGGTCTCACCTCCCATTAAGATAGACCCGCCTACCGTATTACTGAGTGAAAGATAAGCTATGGCATCAATGTCAGAACGGCTCCAGAATTCTGCAAGGCCGCCGCAATTGGCGTCGTTGTACAAGGTATAGGGAAACGGAATATACGGACGGATACATTCGTAGAAGTTCCCGGGCACCGGAAGGGAGGACTGGAAAATATAAGTCCCGTATTCCGTAATGATTCCCGGTATGGAGATCCCAATACCGAGCACCCGGTCCGGACTCACTCCGGAGGCCTTTAAAAATTCGGATATTTCAAGACTGACTTCCCGGTAGCTTCCCTCTGTTCCCTTAATCTGGTAGTGCTTTCTTGGCATACTGTGGATCACGCTGCCGTTCAGGTTCACAAGGACCATGGAAATATGGTTCAGAGTGATATCCAGGCCGAGAGCGACCTTGGCGTCCGGCACGATGGAAAAGCCTGTGGCCTTGCGCCCGACACTTGAGGCCAGGGCCCCGTTTTCCATAATCAGCCCAGCGTTTTTTAAATCCTGAAGGTTTTGACTGATGGTAGGAAGGCTCATGTGAAGTTCGTACGCAATCTCCTGTTTCGAAATCTTTTTCCGGCCCGCAATCAGCCGGAATATTTTATTTCGATTGTACTGCTTAATGTTGGCGGTATTAATTGGTGCCATAATATCTCCTTTTATTATATTTTTATAAAATTATTTTATAAAATAACTTGTTATTAGTTTAACATATTTTAAAAGAAATGCAATCGAATTTCCGCCTTTTGATAAAGAAAGCTGTCATTCTGCCCATAAAGATATATTTTTTAGTTGACAATTTGGAAATATTATACTAATATGCTAATATATTATATAAAATAGTTTTATAAAACTATTATAGTAAAAGTATTTCCGAAATGTCAACAGAAAGAAAGGGATAAGAAAATGAAAGCAGCGTATTTGGAAAAGCCGATGAAAATCGTGGTGAGAGACAACGCGGTTGTTCCGGTGCCGGGCCCGGAGGAAGCGCTGGTGAAAGTGGAGTACTGCGGGGTGTGCGGTTCGGACGTTCATTTTTATAAGGATGGACATATCGGAGATGTGGCGGCGCCTCCATCGTTTATCCTGGGACACGAAGTGGCCGGGACGGTTATGGAGGTGGGAGATCTGGTAAACGGACTCCGTCCGGGAGACAGGGTTGCCCTGGAGCCTGGTTATCCATGCGGTACGTGTGAGCTTTGCAGAAGCGGCAAATACAATCTCTGCCGGTCCGTCCGCTTTTTTGCGGATCCGCCTACACCTGGGGCCCTTCAGGAATATGTGGTCCATCCTGCGGGTATGTGCTATTTGCTTCCGGAAACTGTGTCCACAGAGGAAGGTGCTTTAGTGGAACCTTTGGCAGTGGGGCTTCACGCTGCGAGCCAGGGAAATGTCACATTGGGAGACCGTGTACTGATCTTGGGGGGCGGCTGCATCGGTTTGGTGACGTTATTGGCGGCAAAAGCACGGGGAGCATCGGAAATCGTGGTGGCCGATCTGTTCGAGAAACGTCTGGAAGCTGCGAAACGTCTGGGAGCCAGCGGCGTCATCAGCGCCGGAAAGGAAGACGTGGCGGCCAGGGTAAAAGAAATCTTCGGAGACCGGGGAGCTGATGTGGTATTTGAAACGGCAGGATCGGCAGCGACCATTGGAGAGGCGCCGTTTTTTGTGAAGAGGGGCGGTACGGTGGTACTCGTGGGAATGGCGGCAGAGAGCACGATCAACTTTAACTTTTCCCAGATCATGGTGAAAGAAGTTACGATCAAATCTGTTTTTCGCTATCGAAATCTGTATCCTGTGGCAATCGCCGCAATCGCCAGCGGCTCCATCGATGTGAAACCGATCGTCACCCATTATTTTTCCTTTGACGACAGTGACGCGGCTTTCCGGACTGTGGTGGAGGAAGCAAAAGATGTTATTAAAGCGGTCATCCGGTTTTGACGGCCAGACAGAAAGCAGGTGTGGATATGAGCGAAGAGATCAAGCTGGAACTTAGAAATATTTCGAAATCTTTTCCGGGAGTAAAAGCGCTGGACCAAGTGAGCTTTCGGCTGAAAAAAGGGACGACTCATGTACTCTGTGGGGAAAACGGGGCCGGAAAATCCACTCTGATGAAAATTCTAGACGGAATATACCGGCAGGACGAAGGGGAGATTTATATCGACGGCAGGCCGGTCCAGATAAAGAGCCCGGTGGACGCAAGGGCCAACGGAATTGCCATGATCTTTCAGGAACTTTCTTATGTGCCGGATCTGACCGTAGCGGAGAACGTTTATCTGGGCAGCTGGACGATGAAACGGAAGGGAAAGATTGACTGGAAAACGATACGGATGAATACGGAGGCGCTCCTGACGCAGGAGGGATTTCCGTATTCTCATGACACGCTTTTGAGGAGCCTGAGTGTAGCGGATATTCAGCTGATCGAAATATTGAAAGCGGTATCCTTTGACGCCCAGATACTCATCATGGATGAGCCGACTTCTTCCATATCTGATAAAGAAGTGACATTCTTGTTTGATAAGATTGAGCAGCTGAAAAAACGGGGAGTCAGCATCATTTATATTTCCCATAAAATGGATGAAATATTTAAAATAGCCGATGAGATCACGGTTCTTCGGGACGGGGCGGTAGTAGGGACAAAAAAAGCATCGGAGGTCACGATCGACCAGGTGATTGAGATGATGGTCGGGAGAAAGCTGGAGAATCAGTATCCGAAAACAAAAGTCCAGGTGGGAGAAAAAGTCCTGGAGGTAAAGGGGCTCTGCTCGCCTGGAATATTCGAGAATATTTCGTTTGATGTCAGAGCGGGAGAGATCGTAGGATTCGCGGGACTGGTCGGTGCAGGCCGGACAGAAGTGATGAACGCGGTTTTTGGCATGGATCCTCATACAGAAGGAGAGGTGTACATAAAAGGAAAGCCGGTGCAGATCCGGCACGTATGGCAGGCGATCGCCCACGGACTTGCGATGGTGTCAGAGGACCGACGGCAATACGGCATTGTACCGGTAAGGAACATTATAGAAAATACCTCCCTGGCTTCGCTGAAAAAGTTCTTTTATAAAGGGCGCTGCCACAAACGAAAAGAAAAGGAGAAGGTACAGGAAGCCTGTGAACGGATGAACGTTAAAACACCGTCGCTGGAAACAAAAATTGAGAACCTTTCCGGCGGGAACCAGCAAAAGGTGATTTTGGCAAAGTGGATGCTCTGCAGCCCGGACGTACTGATCATGGATGAACCGACGAGAGGAATCGACGTGGGGGCCAAGAGCGAGATCTATCAGCTGATGGAAGAATTTGCCCGGGATGGAAAGGGAATTGTCATGGTATCTTCGGAGCTGCCGGAACTGATCGGCATGTGCGACCGGATATATGTAATGCATGAAGGAGTGATCACGGGGGGCCTGGACAGAAAGGAATTTTCTCAGGAAGCCATTATGAATTTCGCAGTAAGGACAGCAGAGTGAAAAATGATTGGGAGGATGGACGATGGAGACACAGAAACCGAAAAGGGATTTTCATAAAATTTTGAGTAAGTACAGTCTGGTGCTGATACTGGTTGTATTTATGGCCGTCTGTGCCATAGCCAATAAACACTTTTTAAAACCCGACAACTTATTGAATGTGGCGAGGCAGCAGTCAGTCATCCTGATCATCGCGTTTGGCGAGATGCTGCTCATCACCGCGGGTCTGCTGGATCTGGCGGCCGGCGCCGTAGTAGCACTGGCCGGCGTTCTGGCGGTGTCCGCCTATCATGTGACCCATAGCATTGCGGCGACCTTCGCCGTAGCGATCGGGGTATCAGTGGTCTGTAATCTGCTCAGCGGATTTATGGTGACGAAGTTCAGGACGCCCCCATTCATTGCGACCCTTGCCATCCAGACGATGGCCAGAGGAGCCGCACTTTTTTATACAGACGGACAGAATATCTATGACCTGGGGAAATTTACGGTAGTCGGACAGGGGAGTTTTCTGGGAATCCCGATACCTGTCATCATTATGCTTGTCACGTTTGCTGTAATTTTTTATCTGACAAATCATACAAGGATGGGCCGTTCCATTTATGCGATCGGGGGAAACGAACAGGCGGCCAATGCTTCCGGAATTAAAGTGAAGTCTGTGAAAATGAAGACGTATGCCATCCATGGCGTTTTAGTCGGCATTGCGGCTGCTGTTTTTGTATCAAGAGTCAATGGCGCCATGCCGAATGGAGCCCAGGGATATGAATTTGACGCGATGACTGCCACGATCATAGGCGGGACCAGCTTTTCCGGCGGTGTCGGATCGGCTTTCGGCACAATGATCGGCGCGTTCATCGTGGGTTTTTTAAGCAATATCATGAATCTGATATCCGTCAATTCCTATATCCAGCAGATTGTAAAAGGCGTGATCATTGCAGGCGCGGTTATATGGGATCTTTATTCCAAGGAGAAAAAGACCTACAAAAAGGGCTCTAAGGGATAAGCAGATACAACCACTCAAAAAGGAGGAAGAAAAATGAAAAAGTTGTTGGCAGTATTGATGGCAGTATGTATGGTCCTTTCTATGTCAGCCTGTGGGGGCGGTGATAAGAAGGAAACAAAAGCGGTATCTGGGGAGACGAAAACGGAAACAGGAAGTACGAAGGAAGCATCTGGCGGGGAAACGTATAAGGTAGCGTTTATTTCAAGAAACATGGCGGACAGCTTTGCCGCCAGGATTGCAAAGTCCATGGAAGAAGAATGGGAGGCAAATTATAAAGACCTGTTCACGTTGGATATCCTGGATGCGGAATCGGACAGTGCGAAAGAAAATACTTTGATCGAAACCTGCATTACAAAGGAATACGACTGTATTATTATCCAGCCAAACGACGGAGATCTGCAGCTTCCTTATGCTCAGAAGGTTGTGGATGCGGGAATCAAATGTATTACCACGAACGCCGGAATCCGTGAAGTGGAGGGCGGTTCCTGGATTGACGCGGATCCTTACGATCAGGGGAGAGTTCTGGCTGAACTGGCCGTAGAAAAAGCGCCGGAAAACGCAAGAGTGGTCATCCTTTCCTGCAATCCCGGAAACCTTCATACAGAGTCCAGGCTGAAAGCGTATAAGGATATTTTTGTGAAACAGCGCCCGGACTGCGAGATCCTGGCGGAGAAAATCACAGACCGTGCGGATGAAGGCACCTTTATGGCGACAATGGAAGACTGGGTACAGTCTTATGGAAAGATTGACGTAGTGCTCACCATCGGCGACGCGCTGGCCATGTCCTGTTACGAAGTAGTAAAGGACAATCCCGACTACAAAGACATCCAGACATACGGAGTAGATGCGGTGCCCGAAGCACTTCTGGCTATTAAGAAAGGTACTTATACGGCAACTGTGATGCAGAACACAAAAGAGCTGGCGGAAAAGAACCTGGCGGCAGCAGCCAGACTTTTAAAAGGAGAGGACGAAGTGATCGAAGAGTCCATTGATACGATTCTGATCACAAAAGACAACGTGGACGAATACATTGACTTTTATATTGAACAAGGAGCGCTGACTCAGGAAGAAGTTGACGAAGCAATAAAAAATTAAGAACAGAATAGAATAACAGAGGGCTGCCGCACTAATTGCTTAGTGCGGCAGCCCTGTTTTTGATGCCATGGAGTATTATTCGTGTCTCAACGCATCGATGGGGTTCAGATTGGCCGCTTTAAAGGAAGGAATGATTCCGAATATAAGGCCGATCAAGGTGGAAAATACCACGGACACTACGATAGCCGGAATGCTGATGGCCACCGGAGCCTGGGACAGACTCGAGATGATGTAGGCCAGGCCGATACCGGCGCCGATTCCCAGAACGCCGCCCAGGCCGGTGAGCACTGCGGCTTCGGTCAGGAACTGTCCAAGGATGCGGGTCTTTCTGGCGCCCAGAGCCTTTTTTAGGCCGATTTCCCGGGTACGTTCTGTGACAGACACCAGCATGATGTTCATGACGCCGATTCCGCCAACCAGCAGGGAGATGCTGGCAATCCAGATCAGCTGTCTGTTGGTCGCCGCGCTGAGCTCCTGAAGCTTATTTGCCTGCTCGAGCAGATCTTCGCCTTTATATTTTATGGTTTCGTCCGATACATACAAATAGCCGTTCAGGATGTCAGAAGCTTTTTCACCGGCAGCGGTCATGTCGTCGGTACTGGCGGCACGGACCACCAGGTTCTGTGGTTCGTCGTACTGGTACAGGACTGGCCAGATGGCGTCGGGGACGCAGACCAGGCCGCTGGAGTAATTGGACGCATAGCGCTCATAGTCCTCTAAAGAATTTATGACCGGTTCAAAACCGGCTTTCTGTCCGATCAGGCCGATCACCGTGAACGGTTCGCCTTTGATCTCGACAGTCCTGCCGATGGGATCTTCTCCCTGAAACAAATTGGACGATGCCGTTTTGTCCAGCAGCACTACCTTCCGGCTGTCGGTAAAATCCTTGTCAGTGAAGCCGCGGCCTTTGGTGATCTGATACCCATAGACATCCAGGTAATGATTGTCTATACCCACGATATTGCCTCCGGTAAGCGTCTGTGAACCGTTGAAGACCGCACTGTACTCGTTCCGCGTGTAGTAGAGAGAGGCCTCAATGACCTCAGGCAAGCCGAGGATTTCTTCACGGACTTCCGGGATGATAACGGGTACGCCGTCCGGCGGACTGGTATAAGTGAGATCCATTGGCCAGTCGCCCTGATACAGCTGTATTTTCACCGCGTTGTTTCCGGCGCCGACCAGATTTTGCTTGATCTGTTCATTGGTGCCTTTGATCGTAGACACGATGGCGATGATAGAACCGATGCCGATGATGATGCCCAGCATCGTCAAAAAGGAACGGAGCTTATGGGCCCAGATTCCCTGAAAGGATAATCGTATATTTTCTAACATGGGTCCTCCTCCTACATTCCATAGTTATAAAGCGAGTCGACGGATTCCGTCTTGGCGCCTTCTTTCACGTCTTTGCCGTATGGGAACGCAATCTCATCCTCCATATTCAGACCGGACTTGATCTCGATACTTCCGTAGACGATCTTTCCGGCTTCAATATACTGCTTGGTGAGCAGGCCGTCTTCGCCCTTTTTATAGACATAATATTGGTTCCCTTCCTCCCGGACGAACGCCTGAGAGAGATACAGGACATCCTCAAAAGAAGGAGTCCCCATGCCTTCCACGGATAAATCTACGCCTTCGCCGTTCTGCAGCTCCGCGTCACCCTTGATGACAGCGGTAAAAGGATAATAGGACATGTTGGGATTTCCATTGCCATAGCCGTTTCCGGAAGCGGGAGAATTGCTCACACTTGTAATGGCAGCGTCATATGTCATTCCGGAATTCCAGGAAGTCACTGAAACTGACATACCCTTGGCGATCTTCTCCAGAGATGTCTCGGCCACAGAGCCAGTGATATAAAACCCCTCCTCTCCGGTGACGGTGATGAGAGGAGAACTTTCCAGCTTGGCGGTTTCTTCGTCCAGTACAGATTTTACCGTGCCGTCCACTGTGCTGGTGATCACACCGTCATCCATCTTTTTTTGAAGCTGCTTCAGCTCCAGCTCCGCCGTCCGCTTATCAAGGCTGAGAGATTTGAGAGCCTCTTCCTTTTCCTTGATCTGTTTCTGCAGCTCTTCTTTAGTAGGACCGGTGGGAACATTGATGTCAGGAATATCGATGTCAGGACCGTCAAATCCAGGATCGTCAGGAATGTCCGGGTCTTCCGGCTCATCCGGATTTAAATTCTTTCCGTTTAAAGTCCAGAAGTAAAGGATGCGGGTCGGATTATCCACATTATCAACTACATCAAAGATGGAAACAGTCTGGTTCTCCAGGGCGGCAGAAAGGAAAGAAGCGTCAGCCGAAGCTCCGGGAGCGCAGAGGAACCGGTAAGGTGAGGCCTCGGAGCCGTCAGCCGTCTCCGCATTATAGGGAATGGATTCTGCCGTGATCTCATCATAGATCGTCTGTCCATGGAGCTCTTCGGGGAATTCTGTGCCTATGGAGGGCTGGACAAGTTCCGTGATAGTTTCAAAGTTCATTTCCCAGGAGCTTACAATCTTAGTGGGAAGCTTGCCGTCGTCCACCGTATCAAAAACAGAAACCGTTTTTTCTCCCAGCGCCTTTTTCAAGTATTCTCTGCTAATGGACACAGAAGCCTTTCCGTTTTCGGGAAATACATAGTACCGGTATGGATCCTCCGCTGTCCCGGTTCCCTTGTAAGGGATGGATTCCGGGGTGACGGAGCCGTATACACTGCCCTGCAGGGGTTCCGGGGAGGAAGATGGTTCCGTGGGATCGGTAGGGCTGGTGGGGTCTGTGGCGGAGGAGGCCAGAGCCATACCGGCAAGCGGACTCGGAGAAGCGAATGCCACCGGCTTTGTCTTCCGCAGCTGGTCCAGCTCTGCCTGGACATTCTGGATATTCAGGCCGATGCCGTCTATCTGCATCTGTTTCATCTCCAGTTCCAGGGAAACAAGGGAAGTATCATAGGCGATAAGAGGATCGCCGGTCTTTACGGTATCCCCTTCTTTTACGTATATTTTAGTGATGATCAGGGATTCATCATATCGGATCTCCTGATTCATGTTGGTGGTGACATTCCCGTAGGGGGAAATATCGGAATTGTTATCCCAATAGCCCTGGTTCATAGCGCTGGCAGGGGCCACCTGCACCGGTTTTCCGCTGTGCTTTACCGCATAGAAGATGCCTCCGCACGCAAGGACGACTACGAGAAGGACTGATACCAGGATGATAATGAGTTTTTTCCTGGAGGATCTCATGCTAATCCCTCCTCTCTGCATTCACTGCTCAGGATACCGTCCCGGATGTGTACGGTCCGTTTGGCGTGAGCCGCGATTTCGGGATCATGAGTAATCATGATGACGGTCATGCCTTCGGTGTTCAGCTGTTCGAACAGTTCCATGACCTGGAGGCCGGAAGCGGTATCCAGCGCACCGGTGGGTTCGTCGGCCAGCAGGATCGAAGGCTTAGTGACCATGGCGCGGGCGATTGCCACACGCTGTTTTTGGCCGCCGGAAAGCTGGGTGGGTTTAAAATCCATACGGTCTTCAAGACCCACCTTGGCCAGAGCCTGAGCCGCCCGCTCTTTTCTCTCTTTTCGTGATACTCCCGCGTAGAGAAGGGGCAGCGATACATTGTCCAGTGCGCTTTGTCTGGGGAGAAGATTGAAGCTCTGGAACACGAAACCGATGGACCGGTTGCGGACTCTGGACATTTCTTTATCTTTATGATGCAGCAGATCGCTGCCGTTCAGACGGCAGCTGCCGGAGGTGGGCGTATCTAGACAACCGATGATATTCATGAGGGTAGTCTTGCCGGAGCCGGAAGGCCCCATGATGGCCACATACTCGCCCTCTTCCACATGAAGAGTCACATCCTTTAACACGGGAACCACCAGCTTGCCCTGGATATAATCCTTGAAAATATGGTCAAGTTCTAAAATCATGGTGTTTCCTCCATTTCCTTTGAAGGGGCGTTGACGGCAGAATCATCACCCTCCGGAACGTTGTTCATGGCGCCGTCTGCTTCTCCGTCCATACCGCCGATCACACCATTTTCCTCACCGCCGGGCAGAACCTCCATATCACCGCCGAAATTGCCCTGGGGCATTGAACCGTCGTTTTTATACACAGTCGCGCCCTTTTTGCAGTCTTCGCTGGGCCAAACGATATAATCGGAAGCCTTAAGGCCGTCCAGGATCTTATAAGTATCCATCTCTTCATCGTGGTCCCCGAGGGATACGGGACGTTTTTCCAATTTTCCGTCTGATCCCGCGGCCCATACATAGGGGTCTCCGTCATCCTGAACAATGTAGGAGCTCATGAGCCACATGCCGTCCTTTTCCTCTCCTTGTCCCAGATTCGGTTCCAGGTATACATGCTGGCCCAGCATCAAGCCGTCGCTGGAATCCAGTGTCACATAGAAGGGATATTTGGTAGCCTGTACACTGGAATCTGAACCGGAAGAGACCACCATGCCGTCGCTGCTGCCGGTGATGGGCTTTTCTGTGTCAATGGTATCCACAGTGCCGGACCAGATAAGGGAATCATCTACTCTGGAGTGGACGATGACAGGCATACCCACGTAAAAATTACGCATGTTCTGCTCGCTGATGCTTCCCTTTACCCGGTACTTTCCAACAGCCAGGATGCTCATGAAAGCCTGCTGTTCTCCGGTGTAGCTGTCATATGACGGATTTTCATTGATTTCCTGTACGATACCTGCGATGGTGGAATTCACTACAGCGGATTCGATGGATTTCTGCAGCCTCCCGATTTCCAGCTCCTTAACTTTGTAATTATACTCTTCCTGCTTCACATTTGTCTGAAGCTCCTGGATTTGAGTGGTAAAAGACAGCTGTTCGCTGGAAGGAGCGTTCTTCTTTTCTTTTGTGAGGGTTTCAATCTGGGCGTTCAGCGTATCGATTCCGTTGGAGATTTTTTCCAGTTCCAGCTGCGCCTGCTCCAGCTTCATGCCCATATCTTCCGTATCATACTGAAAGAGAGGCGTTCCAACGTCCACGGACTGGCCTTTTTCCACAAATATCTCTTTGACCGTCTGTTCCGATTCCAGGCGGATCTTCAGCGTGTTCTGAGCTTCGATCACTCCGGCAAACCTGTTTTGTGTACCAAGGCCGGTGCCTGTCAGCATACTGACAGAATCAGCGTATAAAGCGGCCTCGTCGTCTCCGCCCGGCTTATTGGAGACTGTAACTCTCCAGATGACCAGTCCTGCTATGACAGCCAGCACAACGATGCCGATGCCTATGATGACTTTCTTTTTCATATATATCCTCCATTTACCATACTTTTTTATAGTTTACCAGAACAGAAAGGATATATAAACTGATAAATTATTAAGATTCCTTAATTAATTATGATTGTCCGAAGAATCTGTATTTTTTTGCTGAGAAAGGTGTCGTTGAACTGTTTTTTAAATAAATCAAAATGAAATCGATTGTAATAGCAAATATACAAAATATATTAAAATCAATGTAGACTAATTATAATAAAAACTTTATATGAAATAATAAATGAAATCGATTTCTATAGATTTTTACGCTGATTATGATACAATGGAAATACGGAGGTGGATTTATGACAAAAATATCTGAAAATACGCCGGCCCGCTGCCGGGGACAATTTTACGAGAGAAGGGAAGGTCAAACATGGATGTGGAAAAAATGACACAGGAAGAAATTAAAGGTTTGTTTGAACGGACAGAAGAGGAGCTTTTGTCCATGGATGAAGTGGAATTCCGGGCCCGTTTTCGGGAACGGTGCCACCATACGATGGAAATTCAGCTGTATGAGTGCGCCTACAGAAAAAAAACGTTTCCGGACAAGCAGCTTGAAACTGCGAAAAAATATCTGCGGGTATGGGAGAAAAGGGGACTTTCCCATGACTTTCCCGAATATTGTTATGTGAATAAATTATTGGAGTTCGCCGGTATCCTGACAGAGGGCGGAAATCTGGATTTATCTGAGTATGAGCCGAAATGGCTGACGGAAGAGGAGATTCCAGTATTTGAACGCACATTATACGAACGCCGTTCGGTCCGCCACTGGGATATTTCCCGGAGGGTTCCCGACGAGATTATTGACAAAATACTGAGAGCGGGACTATGGGCGGCCCATGCCTGCAATCTTCAGTCCATTCGTTATCTGGTTGTCCGGGAGGAGTCAGAACCGGGGCTTTTCAGAGGGAGCGACATACCGGGAGGACCTGTGCATATCGTACTTCTTCAGGATATGAGAAATTACCGCGGGAATCAGGCCATGCCGGAATATAATCAGCTGCTTGACTGCGGGGCCGCCGGCCAGAACATTGTTTTGGCAGCTCATGCTTACGGGCTGGGCGGCACATGGCTGACCTTTAACCCCAAGATGCGCAGGCGCCTGACAGAACGGTTTCAGATTCCGGAGGAGATACAGGTGGTGACATACGTAGACATAGGGTATCCGGACCAGTCTCCCTTCCCTCCTCTTCGCCTGGAACCGAAGGACGCCACATTCGCAAGGATCTGACGGCAGAAAGGCCGGGGCGCAGAAGGAAAGCAGAAGGGATCTCCGCCATAGAAACTCTATGGAATTCAGACCGGAAGATTGCCATCATGGAAAAATAATGATATGATGAATGTAACAATAACATGAACCGGGAGGGAGACCAATGGAAGAACGCATGGAAACAATGGATGATTACAAAAAGGAGCTGGATGCCTCCTTTAAAAGGGTAGAAGAAGGGGACATCCTGACAGGGACAGTGATCGGTGTCAGCGAAGATGAGATCACGCTGGACCTTCAGTCCTATACAGAGGGGATAATCACAAAAGAGCATTACAGCAATGCCCCTGACTGTGTGTTAAAGGAGACGGTACAGATGGGGGAAGAAGTGACGGCGACTGTCATTAAGACTGATGATGGACACGGACATATTCTTCTGTCTAAAAAGGAAGCGAATGATATGCTGGCCTGGGAGAAAATGGAGAGGTGCTTTGAAGATAAAAGCACGCTGCAGGTCAAAGTGGACGGGATTGTGAAGGGCGGCGCGGTAGCGTATGTAGAAGGCATCCGCGGCTTCATTCCGGCATCCAAGCTGGACAGCTCATATGTGGAAAATTTGGAAGACTGGCTTGGACGGGAGCTGGAAGTACAGGTCATCACGGTGGACAGAGAGGCGAAGAAGCTGGTGCTTTCTGCCAGGGAATTAGCGTACGCCAGAAAAATGGCAGAGAAGCAGAAAAAGATAGCGTCCTGTGAAGTTGGGGCGGTTTCAGAAGGTGTGGTTGAATCCATCCAGAATTATGGGGCATTTGTTAAGCTTGACAATGGGGCAACAGGACTTCTTCATGTGTCGCAGATCAGCGATAAAAGGATCAAATCTCCTTCAGCGGTGCTGAGCGTGGGACAGCGTGTGACGGTAAAGATTACCGCACTCAAGGACGGGAAACTGAGTCTGAGCATGAAAGCGCTGCAAGACGTGACGGAGCCGGAGGATACGGCGGCCGGTGCGGAGTATACGGAAGACGGTCAGGCTTCTACCAGCCTGGGAGCTTTGCTGAAAGGCTTTAAACTGGATTAAATCCTGACGCCGGGGGAGGAAGCTATGGCAATACCGGAATTACCAAAGGAATATGATCAGCTGGATCAATGGAAGACGCTGATGTTTCTGTACAGTTCAGCGCTTCAGGAGGTCCAGACAAGGGTCAATATCTTGAGTGATGAATTTCATCATATCAACCACTATAATCCCATTGAACACGTAAAAGCCAGGATCAAGACGCCGGAGAGCATCGTGAAGAAACTGAAGCGCCTGGGGTTCGAGGCTACCATCGACAATATGTATAGGGAGCTTCATGATATCGCCGGCGTGCGGATCATCTGTTCCTTCACATCTGATATCTATTATCTGGCGGATGCCATTTCCAGGCAGAATGATGTGAACGTGCTGATGGTCAAGGACTATATCGCCAATCCAAAGCCCAACGGCTACCGCAGTTACCACATGGTCATTTCTGTGCCGATCTATTTGTCCAGCGGGCAGGTGGAGATGAAGGTAGAGATACAGATACGGACCATAGCCATGGACTTCTGGGCCAGCTTAGAACATAAGATCCATTATAAGTTTGAAGGGGCGGCTCCGTCCCACATGCGTGAGAACCTGAAGGAATGTGCCGATATGGTGGCGCTTTTGGATGAACGGATGATGGCTCTCAATGAGTCTCTGCAGGAGGCCGGGGAACCGGAGGACGACAGCCAGGCGCAGCCGTAGCGGGACTCGCGGAGAGAGGAGACAATATGAGCAATTTGCGGGTATGGATCGCGGGAGCCAAAGGACAGGTGGGCTCTGCGATATACAAGATGCTTCATGAGGACGCCGAGATGGAAGTCCTGACCTCTGACATGGATGTGGATATTACCAGTCTGGAAATGGTGATCTCCTTTGCCAACATGAACCATCCGGACGTGGTGATAAACTGCGCCGGAATGACGGATCTGGCTGCCTGCGAACGGAATGTGGAGGCGGCATACCGGGTAAACGCTCTTGGGGCGAGGAATCTGGGGATTGCGGCCAGAAAGATCAACGCGAAGCTGATTCATATCTCTACGGATGATGTGTTTGACGGTACGGCACAGCATCCTCTGACGGAGTTCGACCGGGTGAATCCCAAGACCGTATATGGAAAATCCAAACTGGCCGGAGAAATGTTTATACGGGAATTGGTGCCAAAACACATGGTAGTGAGAAGTTCCTGGATTTATGGGAATACTAAGAATAACTTTGTCAGTTATATTCTGGAGGGACTGCTCACGGAGGATACGATTTTTGTGCCGACAGACCAGATAAGCACCCCGACAAGCGCTGTGGATCTGGCCGACTTCATCGTAAAGCTGGTGGATTCCGCGGAATATGGGATTTACCATGCTTCCTGTGAAGGTATGTGCAGCCGTTATGAATTTGCCAAGGAGATTGTGAGGCTGTCCGGGAAAGCGGTCAATATTGAACCTCTTGCCGCCGGAGAAAATCCGTCAGTTGTGAACAGGCCCAGATATACACTGCTCGATAATTTCATGCTCAGGGTATCCGGCATCTATGAGATGCCCCATTGGAAGGATTCCCTGGAGAAGTTCATGTCTGGGAGGGAGAAGGAGTAAATGACGGAAAAGAAGAAGAAAACGGGGCTTACCACAAAGATATTTATCGGGCTTTTGCTGGGGGCTCTGGCAGGCGTTCTTCTTCATTATCTCGTTCCTGAAGGATACATCAGGGATACTGTGCTTGTGGGAGGCATTTTCAGAGTGGCGGGAGACGGTTTCCTGCGCCTGATGCAGATGCTTGTGGTTCCTCTTGTTTTCTGTTCCCTGGTCTGTGGCAGCTCTGCCATAGGCGATACTAAGAGCCTCGGAAAGGTGGGAGTCAAGACCCTCCTGTTTTATCTGGTGACGACGGCGCTGGCCATCACGGTGGCGCTGATGATCGGAAACTTGATAAATCCGGGGCTCGGCTTGGATATATCGGAGCTGCAGTCTGTA
The DNA here is from genome assembly GCF_021044755.1 of Lientehia hominis. Taxonomy (GTDB): domain Bacteria; phylum Bacillota; class Clostridia; order Lachnospirales; family Lachnospiraceae; genus Lientehia; species Lientehia hominis. The sequence continues at coordinate 184,101 of NZ_JAJNOR010000006.1, read as the reverse complement.
AAAGTCGCTCCGGTTGAACCGGTCTCGGCGGCGGATACTCTGCTGGGCATCATACCCAAGAACCCGGTACAAGCCCTTGCGGAAGGGAATATGCTCCAGATCATCCTGTTCGCGCTGATCGTGGGCATCATCCTGGCGAAGCTGGGAGAGCGGGCGGATGTGGTATCCAATTTTATTTCTCAGTTTAATGATGTGATGATGGAAATGACCATGATGGTGATGAAGGCGGCGCCCGTGGGGGTATTCTTCCTGGTCGCTAAGACCTTTACCAATATTGGCTTCGGAGCATTTGCCCATCTTCTTAAATATATGGCGGGAGTCATGCTCGCCCTTCTGATCCAGTGCTGTGTGGTCTATATGGTGATGCTGAAGGCATTTACCGGGGCAAGTCCTGTTAAATTTCTGAAGAAATTTGTACCGGTCATGGGTTTCGCCTTTTCCACAGCGACATCCAACGCGACGATCCCGCTCTCCATTGATACGTTGGCAAAAAAGATGGGGGTGACGAAGCGAATCTCTTCTTTCACAATTCCCCTCGGAGCCACGATCAATATGGATGGAACGGCTATCATGCAGGGCGTGGCTGTCGTATTTGCGGCGCAGGCTTTCGGAATTCCCATGGGGATTCGGGAATATGCGATGGTGATCGCGACTGCCACACTTGCGTCTGTTGGAACCGCGGGCGTTCCCGGCGTGGGTCTGGTGACGCTCACCATGGTATTTACCTCTGTGGGCCTTCCGGTGGAAGCCATAGGAATCATCATGGGGATCGACAGGATCCTGGATATGAGCAGGACGGCGGTCAATGTCACCGGAGATGCCGTATGTACCACGATTGTTGCTCATCAGTCGGGAGGGTTTGATAAAGAGATATTCAACGATATGGCATAAGGAAGATTTTCTGACTACTAAAATTTTAGGATGGAAATGTACTTTAGAAACTATAGTTCCGGGCTTACTTTTTTAAAATTCTTTTGTCAAAGTTCCCCAATTTGATGTTTTTTTCCGAATACAAAAAGGGTGTTGACAGTCTTGGCTTCTTGAGAAATAATGAGGATAGATGGCGACGCTACATGGGGGTGTAGGCGATACCGAACTCAAAGATTTTTCAAGAAAAAAGGAGGATTTCGTTATGGGTAAGTATAATCCTTACGACAACGTGCTGGCAGTAGTAGAAAACGCAGCAAAGGTTTTAGGATACGAAGAGAGCGACTATGAAGCACTTAAGTATCCCGAGAGAGAATTAAAGGTTTCTATTCCGGTACAAATGGATGACGGCAGTGTTAAGGTATTTGAAGGCTTCCGTGTTCAGCACTCCACCAGCCGCGGACCGGCTAAGGGCGGTGTTCGTTTCCATCCGAATGTAAACCAGGATGAAGTAAAGGCACTTGCGGCATGGATGACATTCAAATGTGCCGTAGTGAATATTCCCTATGGCGGTGCAAAGGGCGGCGTTATCTGCGACCCTACTGTTTTGTCAGAAGGAGAAATGAGAAGGATCACCAGAAGATTTACTGCTATGATCGCTCCCATCATCGGGCCGGATCAGGATGTTCCCGCTCCCGACGTAGGAACCAACGCTAAGGTCATGGGCTGGATGATGGATACATATAGTATGTTAAAGGGACATTGTGTTCCCGGCGTAGTGACAGGCAAACCCATTGAAATCGGCGGCGCTCTTGGACGCAGCGAAGCTACTGGACGCGGCGTTATGATCACTGCTAAGAATACTCTGGCTAAGCTGGGCATGGAAATGGCTGGAACGCCGGTTGTAGTACAGGGCATGGGTAATGTTGGAAGCATTTCCGCTAAGCTGCTCCATGCAGAAGGTATGAAAGTGATCGGCGTCAGCGACGTATCCGGCGGCCTTTACTGCAAGGATGGCCTGGATATCCCTGGAATTCTGGAATATCTGAAGACGCCCAAGGCTCTCCTGGAAGGCTACAATGCTCCCGGAGTTGAGCACATCGCCAATGAAGCTCTTCTGGAGCTTGAGACGACCGTATTGGTGCCCGCAGCATTGGAAAACCAGATTCACGGCGGCAATGCAGACAAATTAAACTGCAAGATCATCATTGAAGCTGCCAACGGTCCTACTACCGTAGAAGCTGACGAGATTCTTAAGAAGAGAGGCATTCTTCTGATTCCCGATATTCTTGCCAATGCAGGCGGCGTAGTTGTATCCTACTTTGAGTGGGTACAAAACATCCAGTCCATGTATTGGACAGAAGAAGATGTGAATAAGAGACTGAAAGAGATCATGGACCGCGCTTTTGAAGCCGTTTGGGATATCTCAAAGGAAAAAGGCGTAGAACCCAGAATCGGCGCATATCTCATCGCGATCAAGAGAACAGTTGAAGCCAAGAAGCTGAGAGGCATCTGGCCGTAATGCGGTGATACCGTAATTTTCATAAGACATCTACATATTCAACATATTACCTCATAATAGGGCTGGCCGTCAGGCCGGCTCTATTGTATTCTTATTACATAGGAAACATCGTTCCCTATGTAACAAAATGCTCCGCAGGCGGAAAATCCCGCTGACGGGATTCTTTGTTCTGGATCATAAGAAAGGAACTAAATATGAAGACATGGAAAGTCATTGCAAAAGTGTTTGGAATATTGCTGCTGCTTCTGGCGGCAGCAGCGGGAGGCTACGTGGCCTATATGCAGTTTCAGTATTATCGGATAGAGGATGACCAGGAAATCGACACGGAAAACAACCGGGACGATAAGCTCCGGACAGGCGTGCCCTATACCATTATGACCTATAACATGGGATTTGGGGCATATTCCCAGGATTATTCCTTTTTCATGGATACCGGTGAGATGCTGGACGGTACAAAGACCACAGGAAAGTCCTCCCGGGCAGAATCCAGGGAGGAGGCCATGGCCAATACGGAGGGCAGCATCGGGCTTTTGAAACAGGAGAACACAGATTTTATGTTTGTGCAGGAAGTGGATGAAAAGGCTACCAGAAGCTATCAGATCGATCAGGTGCAGATGCTCCGGGACGCGTTTCCCGAATATGGTTCAGCTTTTGCGTGCAATTTTCACAGCGCATATTTGTTTTATCCCCTGCTGGAGCCGCACGGAGCCGTCAAAGCAGGCATGCTGACCTTCAGTAAATACCAGATAGCAGAAAATACCAGAAAGCAGTTTCCGGTGGATAATTCCTTTTTTACAAAGTTCACAGATCTGGACAGGTGCTTTATGATCAGCCGGATCCCTTTGGAAGACGGCAGGGAACTACTGCTGATACAGGTTCACTTAAGCGCCTATGATAAGGGAGGAAAGATTCGGACGAAGCAGCTGGAGACCTTGAATCAGGCGCTTAAGGAGGAGAGGGAAAAGGGAAATTATGTGATCGTGGGCGGAGATTTCAACCATGATATTGCCGGTTCCATAGACACCTTCCCCACAGAACAGAAGATACCGGAATGGGTATATCAGCTGGATGATTCACAGCTGGCGGAAGGATACCATTTTGTCGTGGCCGAGAACGCTGAGGAGGTGCCCAGCTGCCGCGGGGCAGATATTCCGTATGAAAAGGGAGTCACTTATACGGCTATAGTGGATGGGTTCATTGTTTCCGACGGGATTTTGGCAGAGGCGGAAAATCTGGATGCACAATTTGGTTTTTCAGACCATAATCCGGTAAAAATGACATTTACCCTGGATTAAATGACGGGCTGTATAAAAACTCTGTTAAGTTGTTGATTCCTCGGAAAGAATATGCTATAATCTAACAGGTTGGTCTTGTCAATTAATTCACAATACCAAAGCTGTTTAACCACTGCTATTTATAGAAAGCATGAGAGAGAAAAGGAGAACTAACAACTATGGATTACGCAAAAGAATCCCTGCGCCTCCACGCTGAATGGAAGGGCAAAATTGAAGTAGTAGCTACAGTACCGGTTGAGACAAAGGACGATCTGTCCCTGGCCTATACTCCCGGTGTTGCGCAGCCCTGCCTGGAGATCCAGAAGGATGTTGAAAAGAGCTATGACCTGACACGCCGTCACAATATGTGTCTGGTGGTGACGGATGGAACCGCTGTTCTTGGTCTGGGAGATATCGGCCCTGAGGCAGGCATGCCGGTCATGGAAGGAAAGTGCGTATTGTTTAAGGCGTTTGGAGATGTAGATGCGTTTCCCCTCTGCATTAAAAGCAAGGATGTGGATGAGATCGTAAATACAATCTATCTGATCTCAGGTTCCTTCGGTGGAGTAAACCTGGAGGACATTGCCGCTCCCAGATGCTTTGAGATTGAGAAGAAGCTGAAAGAAAAATGTGATATCCCGGTTTTCCATGACGATCAGCATGGAACCGCCATCATCACTCTGGCAGGTCTCAACAATGCCATGAAGGTGGTCGGAAAGAAAAAAGAGGATGTGAAGATTGTAGTCAACGGCGCTGGAGCTGCTGCCATTTCCATTACGAAGCTTCTGTTATCCGACGGCTATAAGGACGTCATCCTGTGCGACAGGAAGGGTGCGATCTATGAAGGCCGTAAGGAAGGAATGAACCCCATTAAGGAAGAGATGGCCCAGCTCACCAACAAAGACAAGAAAGCGGGCTCCCTGGCAGACGTACTTGCCGGTGCGGATGTGTTTATCGGTGTATCGGCTCCCGGTGTACTGACCACAGAGATGGTTAAGACCATGGCAAAGGATGCTGTCATATTTGCATGTGCGAACCCTACTCCGGAGATCTTCCCGGAGGATGCGAAGGCCGGCGGAGCGAAAGTCATTGCCACGGGCAGGAGCGATTTCCCCAATCAGGTAAACAATGTACTGGCATTCCCCGGCGTATTCCGCGGAACCTTTGACGTCCGCGCGAGGGACATCAACGATGCCATGAAGATTGCGGCAGCCAATGCCCTGTCCAGTTTGATCTCCGATGAAGAGCTGTCACCGGAATATATCATTCCCAAGGCTTTTGACAAGAGAGTCGGTCCCGCTGTGGCGAAGGCAGTTGCCCAGGCCGCGAGAGACAGCGGAGTAGCAAGGCTGTGATCCTTTCGGCGGAAGATAGATTCAAACGAAATCGATAGAAACGTAAAGAAGCATCTGAAGGGGCACTTCACATAAGGAAGTGTCCCTTCGGGTATCTATAAGTATTTGTAATGACGGTTGGATATGATGAATTTGTAGTAAGAATTAAATTATAATGGAGGAAAACTACAATGAAATCATTGTTTGAACACAACGGCGGTACTTACTGCAAGCAAGGCGATTATCTGATTCAAAATTTTTTATTTGAATACTTTCAAATTCCATAATGACCTCCATCCACTATTTACTGTCCATTTTTATTGCCACTCGTGCTCATTCACAATCGCATCAAATACTGGCTCAAGGAAAGTCCGAATATCATCAATCACAATAGCAAACTCAAGTGAATTATCCTTGATATTCTTCAAGAAATATTTCCATCGTTTCTGCATATCCTCATCTTCGGCAAGTAAAACAATCCGTTTGAAGCTATTCTTATCATAGGGCGTTCCACGCCGCTGCAAGGTTTCAAAAATTGCCGTCTGCAATCTTGCTCCATCAAAATCAAAAGCTCGTGCCAGATAATAAATATCATAAAAATCTTTCATTCTACCTGTCAGTTCAAATCGTTGCAAGATAGCATCAAACTTTTCGGCTATGGTACTTTCAAGAGAGTAGGTCATAATTACAGGAGCTTCAAAGTCTGGAAGTTGTGTATTGATTTTGCGTTTCCCGGCTCGTGGAACTATAACATCTCCAACGCCAATATCCGCATTAAAAGGTACACGGACATTTTTCTTTGAGTCTTTTACATACCCCTGTATTGCCTTATTAAAAATTTCTTTATCCATCTTATTCATATTTCGCAGCACATCACAAACGGTACGGTCACGGTCATAAATACGGACATCAAATATCCGTTTTTTACTCAAAGTCAATGATAGTAAATTGAACACTTTAAATAGTTAAAATGGGTAGTTAAATAGAGAGTGATAGGTGTGTTGACATACATGCAATCTGCATGATATACTATACATGCAGAATGTATGTATAGGAGGTGGAATTTTGCCACGAAATAAATATCCAGAAGAAACTGTTCAAAAAATACTAGACGCGTCTTTGAAACTTTTTTTAGGAAAGGGATATGAGGAAACAACAGTATTAGATATCATAAGTGAAATGGGAGGACTGACTAGAGGAGCTTTTTACCACCATTTTAAATCAAAGGAAGAGGTCTTTGACGCTTTGTGTGAAAAACTTTTCTCTGAAACTAATCCTTTTGAAAAAGCCAAAAGTCATAAAGAATTAAATGGATTGGAAAAATTAAAATTCGTCTTAAAAACTTCGTTTGATGAAACGGAACATCATCAATTAAGTATCGCTTCAATGCAACTTATGGGAAGTCCAGCTTTTTTAAAGAAATTGATTGAAAGCAATCAGGAATTAGCTCTTATGTATCAAGAATTGATAGAAGAAGGAATGCAGGATGGCTCTATAAGAACAGAACATGCAAAATTACTGGCAGAGTTATTTGTTCTTTTAACTAACTTCTGGTCGATACCTACTATATATCCAATGACAACAGAGGAAACATGGGAAAAGTTCTTAATGATCAAAGACATCATGGACAAATCAGGACTTCCAGTAATCGACGATGAAATCGTTGAACTATGCAAAGAAAATGCATAGGGAAAATAAGATTGTCGTAAGGCAATTTTATTTTTTTAAAATATACATACATGTAACATGTATAATTCTAAAGGAGATTAATATGAAATTCTATATTAAGCAAAATAAAGTTTTATTTATAGTAACTATTTTAGTAAATGTAATTGCTTCTTTAGGTTATGTGTTTATGGCTATACTCTTACAGCAGCTATTAGACATAGCCTTGGGAAAAGATATGCAACATTTTGTAAGAATGGTTTTGTTTTCTATCTTTTATTTTGCTGTACTGGGGATATTTCTATATCTTCAATCTCTGCTCAGCAAAAAGGTTATATGTAAAATCATGCGTCAAATTCGCTCTGATGTATTCCAAGGAACCGTTAATCACAGTATAGAAGATTTCAACAAGAAGAATACTGCTGATTATATTTCCATTATTACAAATGATGTAAAAATGATAGAAGATAACTATTTGCTACCTCTTTTTGAAGTAGTTCAATATGCGGTTATTTTTACTGCGTCATTCTTGTTAATGATTTATTTTGATATTATCGTTACTGTTTATGTTATAGCAGCGATTGCCATAATGTTTCTTATTCCTGGTTTTCTGGGAAATTCATTGGAAAAAAGACAAAAGAGATATTCCTCAAAACTGGCAGATTTTACAGTCAGCCTGAAAGATATGCTGTCTGGATTTGAAATTATTAAGTCCTATTCCATGAAACGATATGTAATTCAGCGATTTAACAAAGAGAATGATGAAACAATTAACTCTAAATACAGTGTCGATAGATTGCTTGCATTAAATGAGGGGGTATCTTCTTTTCTTGCTCTTATGGTTCAGATAGTTGTTTTATTTTTATCTGCCTATTTCATCATTACAGGACGTATAACAGTAGGTACATTGTTAGGAATGGTACAAGTAAGTAGTAATTTAGCCAATCCTCTTGTGATGATATTTACTAATATTCCAAAGATAAAAAGTATACAGCCTATTGTTGAAAAATTGCAAAGTATCTCTCAATATTCATTGTCACATTTACAAAAAGAACATATCAGTTCATTTGATTTTTGTGTTTGCACTAAAGACTTAGGTTTTTCCTATGATAAGCAAAAAGAGGTTTTAAATGAAATAAATTGTACTATTGAAAAAGGAAAAAAATATGTTGTTGTGGGAAAAAGTGGTTGCGGGAAAAGCACTCTTATTAAATTATTAGCGGGCTATTATTCTGATTATGCAGGTACAATCAAATACGATAATAGGGAATTAGGTTTACTTGATAGAAATGATGTGGCCCAACTATCTTCAATAATTCATCAGAATATTTATATGTTTGATGAGACTATACATGACAATATATGCCTACATGAAGATTATCCACAGGAAATGATTGATAATGTCGTAATGGAAAGTGGACTAGCTGAATTTATATCAGAGATTCCAGAGGGATTGTTGCATCAAGTAGGAGAAAATGGAGCTGATTTATCTGGCGGGCAAAAGCAAAGAATCGCAGTTGCACGGGCTTTGATTAGAAATAAACCGATTTTGATATTAGATGAGGGTACATCTGCTGTCGATATGCAAACGGCATATGATATTGAAAACCGGTTATTACAGATAAAAGATTTAACGATTATTACGATCACTCATCATTTAAGGACAGAACTATTAGAAAAATACGATACGATTATCTGTATGGATTATGGCAAAATTATCGAAAAAGGAACATTCAATGAACTTGTAAGCAATAATTCAATTTTCTTAAATAATCTAAGCTAATATGTTATGCCCTAACGTTCCCTCTAAACCCGTTTTGAGTTTGGAGGGATTTTTTGCGTTTATCTGTACCTGCCATTTTGCCGCTTCTTTTTTTGCTCTTGAACAGATATTAGATAAAGATATAAAAATACTATATTTTTTCCAAAAATTGTCATATTGTAGTCGGATTGTGAGAGCTTTATACTGGAATCAACTTAATTATAGCAAATATTTGAAAGGGGGAAAAGGATATGCCAGGACCGGGAGCATTTTGGATCGGTGAGGAAGAGATCAACGAGGTAGTAGATGTTTTGAAAAGCGGGCATTTATCACGTTATGGTAAGCTGGAGGACCCGAATTTCAGACATAAGGTAATTTCTTTTGAGGAGGAATTCGCAAAATTTTCGGGAGCCAGGCACTGCCTGGCCGTATCCGGAGGAACCAGCGCCCTCATTAACTGTCTGATATCCATGGGAGTGGGGCCGGGAGACGAAGTGATTGTACCGGGGTATACGTTTGTGGCGACTATGTCGGCTGTTCTGTTTGCAAAGGCGATACCGATTCTGGCGGAGATCGACGATTCCCTGACCATGGATCCAGATGATTTTGAGAGGAAGATCACACCGAGGACCAAAGCGGTCATCCCGGTACATATGCTTGGAAATCCGTGCAGGATGGACAGAATCATGGAGATCGCTGACAGACACGGTATTGCGGTTCTGGAGGACAGCTGTCAGGCCTGCGGCGCTACTTACAGGGGCCGGCCGGTCGGCTCATTCGGTAAGATGTCGGCGTTTTCCCTCAATATTTTCAAGACTATCACGGCAGGAGACGGGGGCATGCTGACCACGAACGACGATGAATTATTTACCAGAGCTTTTGCCTTTCATGATCAGGGCCATCTTCCTTACCGGGCCGGAGCGGAGATAGGCGGGCGGACTATCATCGGGATGAACCAGAGGGTGAACGAGGTGAGCGGAGCGGTGGCATTGGCTCAGGTACGCAAGCTGCCGCTGATCGTCAGTACACTCCGAAGAAATAAGGAAAGGCTGAAAAGCAGGCTGCAGGGCCTTCCGGGATTTAAGTTCCGCACCATTAATGATGAAGGGGAGTGCGGCACGATCCTGACACTGATCTTTGATACGAAAGAACTGGCGGAGCGTTTCTGCAGGGAAGTGAACACAAAGGTGGTATATGAGTCCGGATGGCACGTCTATGCCCATATGGAACAGATACTTGGCAAATGCACTTCCACCGCGTTTAAATGTCCCTATGAATGCCCTGTATATGGAAGGGAAGTCAACTATACTTCTGATATGCTGCCGAAAACGGATGATATTCTCATGCGAAGCGTAAATATCAGCGTGGGCGTGGTCGACGCGGCGCTGGCCGCGGGATTTGGCGTCAATATAAACTCCACGGACGCGGAAATAGACAGAGCGGCGGACAAAATGGGAGAAGTCCTAAGAAAAATCAGTCTCTGAGAAAAGCTCTCGGAGAGAAGGAGGAACAGGTATGAATTTTAATGTCGGTATTGATTTTCTGATAAAAGAAAATCCAGTGGGAGCTATTTTCGGGGACGATGAGATCAACGCGGTCGCACGGGTGATGCGTTCCGGGAAAACTCTGGCTTATGGAGAGAACCGAGACCAGTTTGAGGCGGAGTTCGCAGAATATGTTGGCGCAGAACATTGTATCACTACATCCTCTGGTACGACAGCTCTGGATCTGGCGGTCATGATCCTCTGCTTAAAGGAAGGAGACGAGGTGATCTCCACTCCTCAAAGCTTCCGGGCTACCTATTTAAAGCTGGCCAGTAAAAATATCACCATCAAGTTCGCGGATGTTTTTCCGGATACCTTGAATATGGACCCGTCGACTATCGAAGATAAGATCACAGACAGGACAAAGGCTATCATGATCATGGATTACGCCGGTAATCCCAATGATATGGACGCGATCATGGCGATTGCCAGAAAACACGATCTGAAGGTAATAGAAGACGCCGCCCATGCTCCGGGAGCTGGCTACCGCGGGCGTAAGATAGGCTCCATCGCAGATCTGACCTGCTTTTCCTTCCAGTCTTTAAAAAATATGTCCCTGGGCGGTGAGGGAGGCGCAGTCACTACGAATGATGACGAGCTGGCGGCCGCGGCTCTGGAAATACGGGCATATGGGATACTCGGTGAAAAAAAGGAAAGAGAAACGCCGTGTATCGGGCCTTATAAGCCCTTAAAGCATATCTATGATCACGCCAGTTTTTCTTATACCCATGACTGGACTCATATCGACGAGATCGGAACTAATATGAGGATTACCGAAATGCAGGCGGCTATAGGCCTGGTACAGCTTGCGAAGCTGGATAAGTTCAATGAAATGAGAATTGCCATCGCACAAAAATATAATGAAGCGTTCAATCAGGTGGAGGGACTTAGGACCTTAAAGATAGATCCTCAAGACCGCTGCGTATATCATTTATATCCGGTCTTCATCGATCCGGAGGTCTTGGGAGTGGACCTGCAGGGCTTCATCGATTATCTGCAGTTTGAAAAACGCATTCAGATCATTCTTCGATTCTTCCCGGCTACAGTTTCTGACTATATGGTCTACAAAGGACACAAACTGGGAGAATCTCCCGTGTGCGAAAAGGTATGGTTTGAGCAGCAGGTCAACATCCCGATCAATCCCAAGATGACGGAAGCTGAAGTTGCCTATGTCATCAGCAGCGTAGTGGAGGCAGCGGAACACTTCAAGTCAAAAAAGTGAGAGAGGTGATTTCATAAGTGGAGGAACAGGAATATGTTTTGAAGCTGGAAGGGATCAAGAAAAGCTATTATGGAGTGTATGCCCTGGACGATGTGGACTTTGCAGTAAAAAAAGGGACAATACATGCGCTGATGGGTGAAAATGGGGCCGGGAAATCCACTTTAGTGAAGGTGATCGCCGGAGTACACCGGCCTGATGAAGGAAAAGTTTTTCTGAAAGGGCAGGAGGTATCCTTTTCAAACCCCGGCCAGTCCATCGACCATGGCATTGCGATGATCTACCAGGAGCTGAATCCCATACTTGATATGACCGTGGCGGAAAATCTCTATCTTGGAAGAGAACCCATGAAAAAAAGATATGCCGTCATAAACGATAAAAAAATGTACCGGGATGCAAAGGAATTATTGAAGAAGGTATCTCTGGACGTGGATCCCAGAATGAATATGAGACTTTTGTCCGTGGCTCAGCATCAGCTGGTGGAGATTGCGAAAGCAATCGACCGGAACGCGGAGCTGATCATTATGGATGAACCTACTTCGGCCTTGTCTGAGAGGGAAATCGAGGGCCTGTTCCAGATCATGCGGGAGCTAAAGAACCAGGGGTGCACTATCATTTATATCAGTCATAAACTGGATGAAGTCTTTCAGGTGTCAGATGAAGTCACGGTTTTGAGGGACGGACATTATGTGGGGACGTTCTTTACGCGGGAGCTGGATAAAAACCAGCTGATAAAGAAAATGGTGGACAGGGAGCTGACGGAGATATTTCCGGTTCGCAGGAAAAAACCGTCGGACAAAATCAAGCTGTCCGTGGAAGGATTATCCCGGAAAAATGAATTTGACAATATAAGTTTTGAAGTATACGAGGGAGAAATCCTGGGTATGGTGGGCCTCATGGGAGCGGGCAGGACAGAGATCGCCCAGGCCGTCTTTGGATGTACGAGGCCGGACAGCGGCCACATACGGATAGACGGAAGGGAAGTGCATATCCGGACACCGAAGGACGCGGTGAGACACCGCATGGGATTCGTGACAGAAGACAGGAAGCTGACCGGACTTGTGCTCCCCATGAGTGTAAAGGACAACGTCACTCTGGCACACCTGGAAAAGCTCTGTGCCGGCAGATATTTCATACGGAAAAAGGAAGAGAAGGAGCTGGCGGAAAAATATGTGAAAAAGCTCCGGACGAAGGTTACAGGGCTGGATCAGCTGGTCCAGAACCTGAGCGGCGGGAACCAGCAAAAGGTGGTACTGGGTAAATGGCTGATGAACGTGCCGGAGATACTGATACTGGATGAGCCTACTAGGGGAATCGATGTCGGAGCGAAATCTGAAATTTATCAGCTGATCGCGGATCTGGCAGACGCGGGGATCACGGTCATTATGATTTCCTCGGAAATGGAAGAAATTCTTGGATTATGTGACCGCATGGTGGTGTTTCATGAAGGACATAAAAGCGGAGAGGCGATGAGGGCGGACACCACGCAGGAGCAGCTTCTGGTAATGGCGACGAGCTGATAGGAGCATAAGAGTAAAGGGATGGGAGGAACAGTATGGATCCTATAAATCATAATTCAGGAGAACCCACAAGGAGCAAGTATAAACAAAGCCGGATATTCATGGCGAAATATGGAATTGTGATCGCATTTGTCATATTCTGTCTGATATTGAGTATTTCCACCAGGGGACGTTTTTTAAACATCGGAAATATCCTGAACGTTCTCAGGCAGGTGTCCATCAATGGCATACTGGCAATAGGCATGACCTTTGTCATCCTAACAGGAGGAATCGACTTGTCCGTCGGCGCCACGGTGGCCCTGTCCGGCTTTATCTGTGCCAGCGTTTACAAGGCAGGCTGGGGGCTGCCTGCAGTGTTTGCTCTGACTGTCCTGTGCGGAGGTCTCATAGGGCTGATAAACGGCTATTTTGTGGCGGACCATTCTCTGGCGCCTTTTATCGTGACCCTGGGCGTACAAACTATGGTGAGAGGTTTTACATATATTTATTCAGACGGAAAGCCGATCTCACAGTTCACGGGTAATTTTGTGGAAATCGGACAGGGCAGCTTTCTTGGCATTCCCATACCGGTCTGGATTTTACTGATTACTTTTTTAATCTCCTGCTTTATATTGTATAAGACTAAAATGGGACGGTATGTGTTCGCGGTAGGAGGCAATTTAAATGCGGCGCTGTATTCCGGCGTGAGGACTAAGAGCATCCTGCGGTTTGCGTATTGTTATTGCGGCCTGATGAGCGGCCTGGCGGCCGTAGTCCTGACATCCAGAGTATCGGCGGCCCTGCCGCAGGCGGGGCTGGCTTACGAGTCTGACGCGATCGCCGCGGTGGTCATAGGCGGTACCAGTCTTTCTGGAGGGAAAGGGAGGCTCTGGGGCACCATAGTTGGAGCTCTGCTGATCGGGGTGATCACCAACGGGCTGGACCTGCTCTCTGTTTCTTCCTATATCCAGCAGGTGGTGAAGGGAGCCATCATCATCGGAGCCATATTGTTTGACAGGTTTACAAATCGGACGAATTAGCAGATAAGGAGGGTATTGAATGAAAAAGATGAAAAAGGCAATGGCGCTCATCATGTGTTTCGTTTTATGTATGGGAGCGCTGGCAGGCTGTTCGGGAAAACCGACCGCCGCGAAGGAGACCACCAAGGCAGGGCAGGATGAAACGACGACGGCAGAATCACAGGGAGCTTCCGCAGTGCAGAAAGCCGTGGAAAAGGCGGGAGATAAAGATCACATCGTGATTGGTACGTCTATTTATTTCATGACAGAATTCTGCGTGCTCATGGTAGAAGGAATGCAGGAGGAAGCGGAACGGCAGAACGCGGAACTGGTGGTACTGGATGCCAAGAATGACGCCTCTCTGCAGCTGAACCAGATTGAGAACCTGATCTCTCAGCAGGTGGACAGCATCATCATATCGCCGGTGAATTCGGACGCGGCAGAACCGGCCCTGGATTTATGTGAAGCAGCGGGAATTCCCATATCGGCAGTAAATATGACGATCACCACAGACCGGGACTATTACTATGTGGGACCGAACGAGATCCAGGCCGGCGAGCTGGCGGCCCAGTGGCTGATCGACAACGTGGGAGAGGACGCTAAGGTTTGTATTATCCAGGGGCCTATCGGCTGTTCGGCACAGATTTTCCGGGATGAGGGCATCTTTAATGTATTGGATGAACATCCGGGGGTCGAAGTCCTGGCCATTAAACCGGGAGACTGGAATCGGAATACCGCCGTTTCCCTGACGGAGAACTGGCTGACTACTTATGGGGATGAATTGGATGCGATCATTTCCCATGATGACGATATGGGGCTTGGAGTCGTGCGTGCGCTGCAGTCAGCCGGCAAATTGAAAGACATGAAGGTGATCGCGTGCGCCGACGGGATAGAGGAGGCGTGTGAATCGGTGAAAGCAGGAGAAATGTCTGTTACCTTTTTCCAGGACGTATTCCGGGAAGGAGAATTATCCGTGGAAATGGCGGCGAAGCTGGCGCGCGGAGAAAAAATAGAGGAACAGCAGGTGCTGATCGATATGATTCCCACGGAAAAGGAGTACGCGCAGGAACTGCTGGAGGACTACTACGGACCCAGAAAATAGACTATTATAAATCAGACATGTGCTAATGGCTGATCGGCAGAAAGAAATAAAGGGCGAATGCTCCAAATGTTTTGGAGCACTCGCTCTTGATGTCGTTATATTAATATTAACTATTTGAAAGGAGCCGCTTATGCTGACAGTTTTGATTTCTGACGATGAGCCGGACGTGTGCCAGCTGATCGCTCATTTAATAGATTGGCAGGCGATGGATCTGGAGCTGGCGGGAATCGCCGCAAATGGTTTGGACTGCCTGGATAAGATCAAACACTTCCGTCCGGACATAGTCATTACAGACATCCGCATGCCAGGCCTGGACGGCCTGGATCTGATCCGAAAGGTTCATGAAGCCGGGATCCGGCCGTATTTCATCATCATCAGCGGATATCAGCATTTTCAGTACGCGCAGCAGGCCATCCGCTATGAGGTAGAGGATTATCTTCTGAAGCCGATAGGAAAGGCAGAGCTCACCTACTGCCTGGAGAACATTGTCCGGAAGATACGGGTAAACCAGGAAAAAGCCTCTGCCGCCGAGGAAAAAGAGCTGCTGTTCAA
The DNA here is from genome assembly GCF_021044755.1 of Lientehia hominis. Classification (GTDB taxonomy): domain Bacteria; phylum Bacillota; class Clostridia; order Lachnospirales; family Lachnospiraceae; genus Lientehia; species Lientehia hominis. The sequence goes on along the minus strand of NZ_JAJNOR010000006.1, from coordinate 168,742 downwards.
GGAAAGCAGGCAGCGGCTGCAGGGACACTTGGTGACGGTGCTTCTCCACCGGCCGGGCGCCTGCAGTTCTATGGATATCCGGAGTCTGAACGAGACCTTTCATACAGCGTTTCAGGAAGGGGAGTTTTTGGCTGTATGCATGCAGGCCGGTGGAGCGGAGGGAGTGACGGAGGAGGAACTGGCGTCGGTTCTTAAATATGCGGAAAATACCACGATCCGAATGCTGGCAGAGCAAAAGCTGGAAAATGTGCTGGCGGTCGACGGGTTCCGTCTGTTTGGGATCGTCAATTACAAGGTGGGGGAGGGGATGGCGGCCCGAATGGCGGTTGGCACCGCATACCGTACAGCTCTGGCTTATATAAAAAACCGGAAAGATATTGTCTTGTCCTGTGCCCTAAGCCGTGGGAGAAAAGAGCCGGAAGAATTTATGCTCATGCTGGAGGAGGCCGGGGAAGGGGTGGATTATCAATTGGTATGGGAACCTGGACAAGCGGTCGATATGGAGCAGATTTCCGGCAATGCTGTGGATATGGAAGAAATCTGTCCTCTTCCGGTCAAACGGGATATCGAAAACGCGGCGGCGGCTCTGAATCTGGACAAAATGTGCCGGGGGGTGGATCTTGTCTTCCGTGAATTTCGGAGAAGAGACAACGGAAACCCCAGGTTACTGTTTGAGTTCTGCGGATATCTGGAGGATACCATAAGAAAATCTTTGGAGAACAGCAAGATCCGTGTGGAAATACCACCCGGTATCTTATGTACCCGCGGAGTTTCAGACCTTACGGAAATGAACCGCCGCGTTAAAGAGCAGATTGGAGAATTGTTCGGGCATCTGATACGGGAAAGCGAGTCCAATGATAATCGGCCGGTGCGGACGGCAAAGCAATACATAAGTGAGCATTATATGAAACCAGTCCGGCTGTCGGAGGTGGCGGAGCTGGTCCATATGAATGCCGCGTACTTCAGCACGGTATTCAAAAAAGAGACGGGAGAATCATTCAGCGACTATGTCACAAACCGGCGGATGGAAGCAGCGAAACGGCTTCTGCGCGGTAGTGATCTGCCGATCAGCGTGATAGCGGAAAAGGTGGGGTATACGGAGACGTCATATTTCAGCAGGCTTTTTACGAAGGTTGTTGGAATCAAACCGTCACAGTACAGGAATCTTCATTCTTAGGAGGAATTTTATTATGAAACAGAATTCCAGGCCGCGGACAACGGCCATGCGGCTGCTGTTCAGGTATATTTTATATGGAATTGTATTTGCGGCGCCAGGAATCCTTCTGGGACTGCATGTAATGGAAGAGACAGGTTATGGATACCGGGCGATTCTTTTCAGTGGTATCTTGCTGGAGGTATTTGTTTTTACAGCATATTTGCTTTTTGGATACCGGAACATTTACAAGATGCACTGTCAGATCAATGCTGCCCTTCGGAAGGTCTCTGAAGTTTCGGAGGGTATAGAAGGAGAGAGCGATGTGGACAGGATATGCAGGACCGTGGTAAGACTGAACGGATATACAAATAAGAAGAATACACAAAAAATGCTGGTGAAGCAGGCGGAGCTGAATGCCCTCCAGAATCAGATCAATCCTCACTTTTTGTATAATACCTTGGAGTGTATACGAGGAAAAGCTATGGTGCAGGGGGTGGAACAGATCGCTAATATGACAGAAGCACTTTCCGCATTTTTCCGCTACAGCATCAGCATCCAGGAGAATCTTGTGACCCTGGAGCAGGAGCTTCAAAATACGAAGAATTACTTCTTGATTCAAGAGTACCGGTTTGGGAACCGATTTCGTCTACAGATATTTTGGGAGGAGGAATCGGAAGGGGGAGAATATCTGATGCCGAAGATGACCCTGCAGCCCATAGTGGAAAACGCGATCTTTCATGGACTGGAGAAAAGTGTTTCAGAAGGAGCCGTAACGATACGCGTGACGGCGACGGAAAAAAGGCTGATACTGGCAGTCCAGGACAATGGGGTCGGAATTCCCGGACCGGCGCTTAAAGAGATTCGGGAATCTTTGAATGGTCTTAAGAAAGACCGAGGAGAGGAAGGAATGCACAGCGGAATTGCTTTATCCAATATAAACGAAAGAATCCATCTCCATTTTGGATTCCGGTATGGTATATCCATCAACAGCGAAGAAGGATTGGGAACAGAGATCACGATCACGCTGCCGGCGGTAAAAAAAACGGCCGGCAGCGCGGGAGACAGACGGCAGAGGGAAGAGACGCTCGGGAGGGACGGCTATGAGGCGGGAGCTTTTGCGGATGGAGCATATCACGAAAACGCAATCTGATATCAAAATGCTGGATGATCTGACATTGAATGTTTACGGCGGGGAGATATTAGGGGTATTAGGACTGTCGGGTTCGGGAAAGACGCTGGTTTCCCGGATTTTGGCCGGCAAAGATATTTCGTTTTCCGGCGACGTTTACCTTCAGGAAGAACCGGTAGAGGATTTCACATCGTTTGCATGGAGGAAAGGGATTTTCTGTATCTTATCCGTGGACGGACTGGTGCCGGAGCTCTCCATAGCGGAGAATATTTTTGTGATGCAGCCGGACGGGAGGCCGTATGAACGCGTCCGGACAAAAAAGATCTGCAGGGAATCTCAGAAGATACTGGAATTTCTGCGCCTGGGGCACTTAAATCCACGGATTCCGGCTAAGAACCTTTCCCGATATGAGCAGTGTATGATACAGGTGGCAAGGGCTTTGGTCGCAAAAGCGGAGCTGATCGTCATGGATACTATTTTTGAAGCCATGTCCCGTGAAGAACAGATAAAGCTGGAGCAGTCCATTTTTATGCTGCGGGATATCGGCATCGGATTTCTGATCACAAGCCGTTTCGGAGAATATCTGGTTCCGGTATCGGACCGGATAGCCGTACTTCGGGGCGGGCATAATGTGAGGACCTTTTATCGGGAGGAGTTTTCCCAGGAGCGTCTTCTGCGTGTCATGCTTGGGTTTCGCCATATTGATACAGGCAATATGAAAGCGAGATCAGGACAAAAGGAGGTACTGAGGTTTGAGAACACAGCACTTTATGGGCTGGAGGGATTTTCCCTTACCATTAAGGAAGGAGAGGCCGTCGGACTGTGGGAACTTCAAAATGTGAGGAACATGGCGTTATGCACGCTTTTGCTGGGAGAACAAAGGGAATACGGAGGAAAGATCTATTTGAAAGGAGAACCGTTCGTCCCTGGAGATATTCCCGGCGCAGTCAAAAAAGGGATCGGAGTCATCCGGAACGACCCGCTTAAGATGGGGCTGGTCCCTTCCATGACGGCGGCTGACAACCTCCTTTTTCCCGCGGTCAGAAAGATTGCAGGCGGAATATTAAATAGAGGCATATACAAATTCATCAAATCAGAACATTCCGGCCTGCTGGAGGCCGACATCATCAGGACTAAGACGGAAGAGATGGATATTTATGACCAATACAGAATCCTGATGGAAAAGTGGGCTTTGGACCGGCCGGCTGTTCTTCTCTGTATCAATCCCTGTATTACCAGCGATGTGGTGAGCAATCATATTATTTTTGAATATATGAACCGGATGAGGAAGAACGGGAGCGGGATACTGACCGCATCCTCCAATCTGAATTATATGATGACCGTATGCAGCCGGATCGTCGTGTTTTTCGGGGAATCCTCCTGGCTTGAATTTTCCAGAGATGAGTTCGGCCTGATTGACAGCGTATTAGAATCCTTTCATTGAATCGGTTTTCTGGAATATAACGTTCTTGTAAAGCGTGGGTAATGATGTTATAATATACACCAGCATATTTCGGACACTGGACATGACCGGAGTAGTTGAAGGAGAGTTCTATGAAAAACGATATGAAACTGAAAGGGCGGCTTCAGGGATTCTTGAACTGGCCATTATATATGGGAGTTCTGGTCATGATCATGACTGTTACGGCCTATGCTTTCAGCATAAAGGCGGGACTTATCTGCACGGTTCCGGCTGTGGTCTACTGCGGTATCTCCCTGTGGTTCTATTTTGTGAAGCGCCCCATGATCATGCGGGAGCTTTTGCTTTTCGCCGTGGACCACGCGCAGATTCAAAAGCAGCTGCTGGCGGATCTGGACGTACCTTATGCTCTGCTGGATGAGCAGGGGAAGATCCTGTGGATCAACAATGCCTTTGGCGAGATCATCCGAAAGGATAAGAGCTGGCATAAAAAGATTGCGGATCTGTTCCCGGACGCGGGAATACAGCCTATTTCTCCCCTTGAGGAGGAGATGATCTATGACGTCTCCTATGAGAACCGGTATTATAGACTTCATCTGAAGAATATTTATATGACGGAGGATACTTCACCGGAAGAAGAGGATGGGTTTAAGGTAGGACTGATCGCGGCATACCTGTTTGATGAGACGGAAAAGATTCAGTTCAAGCAGGAGATTGAAAATCAAAAGCTGGTGGCCGGCCTTATCTATCTCGACAATTACGACGAGGCGCTTGAGAGCATCGAGGAGGTCCGCCGTTCGCTGCTCATCGCCCTCATAGACCGGAAAATCAACAAATACATCAACAGTATGGGCGGCATCGTGAAGAAGATTGAAAAGGACAAATATTTTGTCATCATAAAGAACCAGTATATGGAAAACCTGAAATCTGCCAGATTCTCCCTGCTGGAGGATGTGAAGACCGTCAATATCGGCAATGATATGGCAGTGACGCTGAGTATCGGCCTCGGGATGGGCGGAGGAAGCTATATCCAGAATTATGAGTATGCCAGGACCGCCATCGACATGGCCCTTGGCCGGGGAGGCGACCAGGCGGTTGTCAAGGACGGTGAGACCATAAATTATTATGGCGGGAAATCTCAGCCTCAGGAAAAGAATACCCGTGTGAAGGCACGCGTGAAAGCCCACGCTCTCAGAGAACTGATCGAGACCAGGGAGCAGGTGTTCATCATGGGACACAAGATAGGCGATGTGGATTCCCTGGGCGCAGGCATCGGCATTTACCGGGCGTGCAATGAGCTTAACAAAAAGGCTCATATCGTGCTGGATGACATCACTTCGTCGGTCCGCCCCATCCTGGAGAGGTTTATCAATAATCCCGATTATCCGGAGGATCTGTTTATCAAGGGTGACAAAGCCATTGAACAGGCCGATGACAATTCTCTTCTGGTCGTCGTGGATGTGAACAGGACTAATTTTACAGAGTGTTCTCCTCTTTTGGATATTATCCCTACCATTGTGGTATTGGATCATCACAGACAGACGAGGGAGAGCATCACCAATGCGGTCCTTTCCTATGTGGAGCCCTATGCTTCCTCCACTTGTGAGATGGTCGCGGAGGTCCTTCAGTATATCGGAGATAATGTGAGGATCCGGCAGGCAGAAGCAGACGCCATGTATGCGGGAATCGTGATCGATACCAATAATTTCATGAACAAGACCGGAGTCAGGACCTTTGAGGCCGCCGCTTTCCTGCGTAGGAACGGTGCTGATGTGACAAGGGTTCGGAAAATGTTCCGCGACAGTATGCAGGATTACAAGGCAAAGGCAGAGGCAGTCCGTCATGCTGAGGTGTTTGAAGAGGCGTTTGCCATAAGCATCTGTCCAGGAGACAATATTGAGAGCCCTACGATCATCGGTGCTCAGGCGGCTAACGAACTCCTGGACATTGTCGGCATCAAGGCGTCGGTGGTGCTCACAGAATTTCAGGACAAAATCTATCTCAGTGCCCGTTCCATTGACGAGGTGAATGTCCAGATTATCATGGAAAAGCTGGGGGGAGGCGGTCATATGAGTGTGGCGGGAGCGCAGCTTACAGACTGCACTATGGAGCAGGCGGTGGAAAAAGTAAAAGCGACCATCAAACAAATGCTGGATGAAGGAGAGTTATAAATGGAAGTAGTATTAATGGAAGATGTAAAGGCTCTTGGAAAAAAGGGCCAGATCGTAAAGGTGAACGACGGATATGCGAGAAACTATATCCTGCCGAAAAAACTTGGCGTGGAAGCGACTGCAAAGAATCTGAATGATCTGAAGCTGAAGCAGGCCCACGATGAGAAAATGGCCCAGGAGCAGCTGGAGGCGGCCAGAGCGTTTGCGGCCAGGCTGGAAAGCTGTACCGTGGAGCTGGCGGTGAAGTCCGGCGAGGGAGGGAAGGTGTTCGGTTCCGTTTCTTCAAAAGAGATCGTGGCCGCGGCTAAGGAGCAGCTTGATATGGAGCTGGATAAGAAAAAGATCCAGATTCAAGAGCCCATCAAGACATTAGGGACTCATGAGATATTGATCAGACTTCACAAGGATGTGACGGCGAAGCTTAAAGTACATGTGACGGAAAAATAAAGTCGGATGGATTTACGGCAAGGAGGATTCTATGGACGAGGCGCTGATAAAGCGGATACTGCCTCACAGCATTGAGGCGGAGCAGTCGGTAATAGGGTCTATGCTCATGGACAGAGACGCCATCATCACGGCGACGGAGACCATCCGGAGCGATGATTTCTATGACAGACGGTATGGCGTCATGTTTGAAGCCATGGTGGAATTATATACAGAGGGGAAACCGGTAGATCTGGTCACTCTCCAGGACCGCCTGCGGGAAAAAGACGTGCCGCCGGAAATCAGCAGCCTGGAGTTCGTGCGCGATCTGATCACGGCTGTACCCACTTCGGCCAACGTCCGTCAGTACGCCCGTATTGTTTATGAAAAAGCGGTTCTCAGGCGGCTGATACGGGTGAATGAAGAGATTGCCAATGAATGCTACGGCGGAAAAGAACAGCTGGACGTCATTCTGGAGGAAACGGAGAAAAAGGTTTTTGACCTGCTGAAGGACCGGGGAGGCGGAGACTTCACTCCCATCAAGCAGATTGCTCTGAACACATTGGAGAAGATTGAAAAGGCGTCTCAGAATAAAAGCGCCATCACCGGTATCCCTACTGGATTCACGGACCTGGATTATAAATTATCCGGTCTTCAGCCGTCGGATCTGGTCCTGGTGGCGGCCCGGCCGTCCATGGGAAAGACCGCCTTTGTGCTGAACATTGCTCAGCATGTGGCACTGAGAAAGAATTATACGACTGCGATCTTCAGCCTGGAAATGTCAAAGGAACAGCTGATGAACCGTCTGTTTTCCATGGAATCCAGAGTGGATTCCCAGGCTCTCCGGACAGGAAATCTTTCGGATACTGATTGGGACAAGCTGGTGGAAAGCGTCGGCGTGATCGGGAATTCCAAGCTGATCATTGACGATACGCCGGGTATTACCGTATCGGAAATGCGTTCCAAATGCAGAAAATTCAAGCTGGAGTTTGGCCTGGATTTGATCATCATTGACTACCTGCAGCTGATGTCAGGCGGAAAACGGGCTTCGGACAACCGGCAGCAGGAAATCTCTGAGATTTCCCGTTCGCTGAAAGCCCTGGCCAGAGAGGTGGGAGCCCCTGTCATCGCCTTGTCTCAGCTGTCCCGCGCGGTGGAGAGCAGGACAGACAAGCGCCCGATGCTTTCGGATCTCCGTGAATCGGGAGCGATCGAGCAGGATGCCGACGTGGTAATGTTCATTTACCGGGATGACTACTATAACAAGGATACGGAAAATCCAAATATCGCGGAAATCATCATAGCTAAGCAGAGAAACGGCCCCACGGGGACAGTGAATCTGGTATGGCTGCCGGATTATACGAAATTTGTTAATATGGAAAAATAGCATGGAATACGGAGAAAGATATGGCAAAGGCGGTATGGAAGCCCGGGAATTTTATATATCCGGTGCCGGCAGTTCTGGTCAGCTGTCAGGATGAGGAAGGAAAGCAGAACCTGTTCACGGCGGCGTGGACCGGGACCGTCTGCACCAATCCTCCCATGGCTTACGTTTCTGTGAGGCCGGAGCGCTATTCCTATCACATGCTGCGGGAAACGGGAGCGTTTGTGATAAATCTGACGACAGAACCCATGGCGGGAGCAGTGGATTACTGCGGAGTAAAGAGCGGACGGGATGTGGACAAGTGGAAAGAGACCGGGCTCACGCCCGCCGCCGCTTCTGTGGTCAAAGCGCCCATGATTCTGGAATGTCCCGTAAACGTGGAGTGTAAGGTGACAGAGGTTAAGGAGCTGGGGTCTCATCATATGTTTCTGGCTGAGGTGAAAGCCATTCAGGTTGACGAAGGATATCTGGATGAGAAGGGGAAGTTCTGGCTTCAGAAAGCGAAGCCTCTGGCCTATTCTCACGGCACATATTATGGTCTGTCGGAGGCGTTGGGCACGTTTGGCTACAGTATTCGAAAAAATACGACAAAGCGGGCTGAAAATAAGAAAAAATTCAAGGGAAAAACGGTTTAAAGCCGTTGCAAATCAGCATAGTTTTGATATAATGGGCTTATTCGAACCGAAAGGAGTTTCATGAGAATTGGCCCATTACTTGATTTCTGAAGCCTCACGCAGATTAAATGTGGAGGCTCATGTGTTACGATATTGGGAGGAAGAGTTAAAGCTTGAGATACCGAGGAACGAGTTAGGTCATCGTTATTATACGGAGAAGCAGCTCGCGCTGTTTCAGAGGATAAAGGAATTAAAAGAACTTGGATACCAGCTAAAGGCTATCAGAACTAGTCTGAACCAAGAGGAAGGACTTGAACTGAATGCGGATGAGGCTGGATTTTTATTGGAAGAAGACAGAGAGCATCCGGTAAAAGTCTCTGCAGGAGCCCCGGAAGAAAAGACGGAACATGCCAGCTTGGATGACATGGATCAAGAGGGCGCCGGCACGGAGGAGATACATAGCCGCCAGAAGGACAAGCCCGCGGAGGCACGCTTTAAGGTGCTGGACGGGGAAGGCCATGGGAAAGCTTCTGAGAACGGCGGGACAGATGCCGGGATCAAGATGGACAAGCAGGATGAGCAAAGCGGCACAGAGCTGTCCGTATCTGAAAGCAGTGTACAGAGCGGCCTGACCGCGTCCCCGGAAAAGATGGAGCAGTTTCAGGCAATCATGACAGATGTGCTGACGGAAGCGCTCCGCCGGAACAATTCCAGCTTCTCAGATGCTGTGAGCGGCCAGGTTTCAGAAAAAGTGGTCAAAGAAATGAATTTTCTGATGCGGGATCGGGAAGAGCGGGAGGAAGAAAGATATCGGAAGCTGGATGAGACCATCCGGGCCTGCCAGAGAGTCCAGAAGCAGAAGAATGAGGCGGCGGCCACTAAAGTGCCCGTCCGGAAGCTGAAAAAAAGAAGGTTTGGCAGAAGAAAAGAGAAATAAAAGAAGGCCCTTAACGCAAAGGTGTCGAAAGACTGCCGGTGCGGAAGGGCCTCTTTTTATGCTGCGGAATGCAGCTTATTTTACTTCATTTCCTTTGTTGATATTTCCTTTTTCATAAGAATCCGCATTGGACAGGGTAGTCGCAGCGATGGCCTCCAGCGCCTCCTCTGTGAAAAATCCCTGATGGGAGGTGATGATCACGTTGGGGAAAGAGAGGAGCCGGGCGGTGGTGGAGTGCTCCAGTATCTCGTCCGAACGGTCTTCGAAAACGTTCCGCGTTTCTTCTTCATAGACATCCAGTCCGACGCCGAAAAATTTGCGTGCACGGATGCCGATGATCAGATCGTCTGTTTTGATGAGGCCGCCTCTGGAGGTATTGATCAGAATCACCCCGTCTTTCATCTTGGCGATGGTGTCCTTGTTGATCAGATGATAAGTATTATCCATCAAAGGGCAGTGGAGGGAAACCAGGTCACTGGAAGCCAGCAGCTCATCCAGGTCCACATAAGTTACAAAGTCCAGGTCCGGGTTCTGATAAACGTCATAGGCGATCACCTTCATTCCGAAGCCGCGGCAGATCTTGGCCATGGCCGCGCCAATCTTTCCAGTGCCGATGATGCCGGCGGTTTTCTGGTGGAAGTTAGATCCCATGAGGCCGGCCAGGCTGAAATTGTTTTCACGTACTTTAATATAAGCCTTATGAAGATGCCGATTTACAGCCAGGGCCAAAGCCATTGCGTGCTCGGCGACTGCTTCCGGAGAATAGCCGGGGACTCTCAGAATCGTCATGTCATACTCCTTGGCGGCTTCTAGGTCCACGTTGTTAAAACCGGCGCAGCGCATGAGAAGCAGTCTAACGTGGCAGGCGTTCAGTACATCCAGCGTAGGCTTGCTCAGGTCAGAATTCACAAAGGCGCAGACCGCGTCGTAATCTTTGGCGAGAGCGGCTGTTCGTGGTGACAGATCCGTTTCCAGGTAATCGATTTGAATATCGGGATAATGGACGAGCTGATGCTCAAAGGTCTCTTTGTCATAAATTTTCGTGTCGTAAAATAGAATTTTCATGGTTTGTCCTCCTATGGTTGCCGTGTCTGTAATTCTACGCTACTACTAGTATTATACAAAAAGAACGCCTGTATACAAGAGGGAAAAGAAACAGCCGGCAATAGCCGGCTGGATTCTTTTCATGTACGTATACGCATTTATGTGAATTGATTATTCAGCAGAAATAGCGCCTGTAGGACATACAGCAGCGCAAGAACCGCAATCTACACATTCGTCTGCGTTGATTTCGTATTTGCCGTCGCCTTCTGAAATCGCGGATACGGGACATTCGTCGACGCAGGTGCCGCATGCTACACATTCATCTGAAATTACGTGTGCCATAATGAAATCCTCCTTCTATAGTATGTATTATTTAGTAATACTGCTGACAGTATTGTAATACATGGGACATGGAATTTCAAGTGTTAAATTTAGTGCAATCCGAAAGTTGACGGAACCTCATAGGACATGGAAAGTCCGGGGCTTGAAAAGTACAGGAAAATAGAGTATAATGCCCTTGAATCCGCCGCTTGTGGCGGAAGTATACAAGATTAGGAGGGAACACGGAATGGCTCAGGTGACAAAGGATACGTTAATTGGCGAAGCTCTTCGCATGGACCAGGGGATTGCTCCGGTTTTAATGGGTGCAGGCATGCACTGCATCGGCTGCCCTTCTGCACAGGGAGAGTCTCTGGCGGAGGCTGCAATGGTGCACGGTATTGACGCGGACCAGCTGGTAAATGCAGTAAATGAATATTTAGCGGCGAAAGCCCAGTGATCACGCTGAAAAAGCCCGGACAAAAGTCCGGGCTTTTTTTGCGTTTACGTCATGGAAGGAAACTTTCCGCTGGCTTTTAGAGCGTCTGCAGAATCTGAAGTGCCGTTCCTTTGATGATGATATCATAGTGTTCCTGGAAGTAGGCTTCGGTCGCGTAGGTATTTTTCTTTCTGGTCCCGAATTCCGACAGTGTATTGAGAACACGGACGAATGTCTCTTCCGCATAACCCTGCTGGCTGATGACCAGGAGGTAATCTCTGGAAGAAGGATTCCGGTACAGAGAATTATAACCGTCAAAACTGTCCCCGAGGACATGAGAGGCCAGGGAGACGGACTCCAGAGTGGAGAATCGGAACACGCGCGTCTTGTCTGCCGGTTCGGGTGCGGGAGAACTGGTATCTTCCTCGGCGCTGTCCAGCTTAAGTGCGCCTTCCAGTCCGGGCTCCGATAAATTGTCATCATAATCCGTCTCATCCTCTGCGGAGGACGGGGCAAACTTGGCAAACCTGGTATCCAGTTCTTCCGGATCGTCTACTTTGGTGATGATCAGCATGATGCTGTCTCCGGAAAGAGGAATTGCTTCCACCATGAGCGGGTTGTCTTCCGCCTCAAAGCCAAAATCGTTGAACGCCTGCTGCATCATTTCCCGGAACAGGCGTCTGGCTTTGTCGCTGCCATAGGCCAGCTCGCCCAGATTCAGCTGCCGGTCTGTAAGGTCGCTGCTGTCAAGCGTGCAGCGTATCTGGTTGTCACTGATTTTTTCTATTTTCAAAAGAATCACTTCCTGTCTGTATCAGATTATTAGGGGTCAATATTGTTTGGCTATAGTATAAACAATACGGGCCCGGATGTAAAGTGCTTCTTTCAAGTACATTTTAGGGCAAATGCAAAATCTTATACTTGTATTTCCCCCTGATATATATTATGATTAATGGAAGAAGCGGTCTTTCATTCTATTCATTATGCCCAGTCGGGCAATATATTTCCATTATTATAACAATTAAATAAAGGGAGATTTTCTATGAAAAAGAAAAAGCTGACAAAAGAGGAACGAAAACGATACGATTCCCTTTTAAAACAGATGAAACGTTATGAAAAACGCGGCGTGGAAATCACTTTGTCCGGCGAGGAGCTTCCCCTGGAAGATATTGCCGCGGCCTGTGCGGTGAAAGAACATGGCTGCTATATGGGAGACTACATATGGGACGATAAAGGCGTCCTGTCGGAAATACGTTATGATAAGGTCGGCGGAGATGCCGAAAGCAGGAAATAAACCGCCATTAGGCATATATAACAGCGGCGGGGACGCTGCGTCACTTCTCACACAAATCTTAAGATTCTCTAATTTTTTTCCCACATTCACAGTTCGTCCTTTAAAATATGTTATACTGTAAAAGCAGATGCGGCAGCGCATACTCAATATAAGCAGATCGCAGATGAAAATTTGAGTGACAGAGGTTATAGATATGACAGAATTGCGAAGGACATATAATAGGAAGACGGACAGGACTTCCGGAGGCCGGGAGTATAGAAATGACAGGCCGGTGTACCAGGAAAGGGGCGGGGATTCCTCAGGAAAGAGGAGGAGGCCGAAAGGCTCTCCGGTATTTTATGTATGCCTCTTGCTGGCCCTAGCAGTCTTGGCTGCCGGTGCATTTGTGCTGTTTCGGAAATTCGGACCGGGTACCACCTGGGCGGACTATAAGACTGTTTATGGTATGGGTGCAGACAGTACCGCTGTCTTTCACGGCGGGATACAGACAGAAAGCGCGGCTTTGTCCCGGGATGGGAAGCTTTACCTTCCGGCAGAGGCCGCTGCTGAGACAGACAGCAAATGGTATTTCAGTGATGAGGGACTGCTTCTTTATTCACTGGCGACTGAGACGGTGAGCATCCAGCCGGGGGCCCACACTTATGCTGTGGGAGGACAGACCATCGACATGGGTTATGAGATCTGTTTTACGGAAAATGGAAAAGCATATGTTTCCGTTGATTTTATGGCGGCTTTTACCGGAATCCAGTTATCCAGCTATCCATCTGATGAAAAAAACGGGCTGCCTGCAAGGCTTTATCTGGAGAATGACTGGGGAACTCATTTGAAAGCGGAAGCGGCGGGAAAAACAGCTGTCCGTGTATTGGCCGGAATCAAAAGTCCAATCCTCACGGAGACGGAGAAGGGAAGTACCCTGTATATCATTGATACTGTGGATGACTGGACCAGGGTTCGGACAGAAGACGGATTCGTGGGATATCTGAAGACAAAATACCTGAAGAACCAGGAGGAATACCAGCTGACCTCCAGCGTGACGCTGCCGGAATATACAGCGGTCAAGAATGATAAAAAGATCAGTATGGCCTGGCATCAGGTGTTCAGCGCCGGAGATAACGCTGAGCTTTCGGAATATCTGGAGGGTACGGAAGGGATCACAGTGTTGTCCCCTACCTGGTTTTCTGTGGCAGATAACAGCGGGGCGCTTAATTCTCTGGCTGATGCTTCCTATGTGAGCCAGGCCCATGAACGGGGCATGCAGGTCTGGGGCCTTGTCGACGATTTTGACAGTAATGTGGATGTGCTGACCCTCTTGTCTTCTTCAGCAGCCAGGAGAACAATGACAGATCAGCTGATGAATGCAGTTTCCCAATACGGACTGGACGGGATCAATGTGGACTTTGAGGGCATCAAACAGGACAGCGCTCCTCATTTTCTGCAGTTTATACGAGAGCTTTCCATTGCCTGCAGACAGGCAGGAAAGGTGCTCTCCATAGATAACTATGTGCCTTCTGGAGGACGCAGCTGGTATGACCTGGAGGAGCAGGGACAAGTGGCGGATTATGTAGTCATCATGGGCTATGATGAACACTATAAAGGCTGCTGTTCCGGTACAAATGCTTCCATCGGCTTTTCTGAGCAGGGGATTGTCAATACCCTGAGGTCGGTACCAGCGGAGAAGGTAATAAACGGGCTTCCGTTCTTTATGCGGGTGTGGCAGGAAACGCCGGAGGAGAATGCGCCGGCAGATGCCAAGCTTTATGATGACGGGCTGTCCGTCTATAAGGGACGGTATGCCAGGGATTCAAGAGCTGTGGGAATGGATGAGGCACAGCGGCTGTTATCCGCCCATGGTGTGACGCCGGAATGGAAGGAAGAGCTGGGCCAGTATTATGGTCAGTATGAGGAGGATGGATCTACATGGCGCATCTGGCTGGAAGATGCCAGATCCATAGGACTTAAAATGGAAAAAGTGAAACAATATGGAATCGCCGGAGCGGCTTTCTGGAAACTGGGACTGGAGTCTTTCGATGTGTGGCCGGTAATCGGGCAGTACCTTCAGTGACACCTCGATTCTTAAAAGGAAAGAATGATCAGACTGATTAATATAATGGAATCCCCCGGGCATATAGTATAAGGAACTATTAGCTCGGGGGATTTGACCTTGAAAAAGTGTGTGGAGTTTGTGATGGGTATCTGTCTGCTGCTGGCGGTCTTCATGCTGACAGGCCCTTTGGCGGGAATCTGGAAAGGTGCGGGAGGTACGGAGGTCTCCGGTGAGGGCGGGAAGCTGCCGGTCATTGTGCTGGACGCCGGACATGGGGGCGATGATCCAGGCAAGGTGGGCATCAACAACGCCCTGGAAAAAGAAATCAATCTGGCGGTCACCCTTAAGGTAAAAGAGCTTTTGGAGAACGAAGGAGTGGCAGAGAAGATCATTCTCACCAGGGAGGACGACAATGGTCTTTACGATTCCGGAGACAGCAATAAGAAGGTGGCGGATCTGAACAAGCGCTGCGAGATCATTGAAAAGAGTAAGGCGGATTTTGTGGTCAGCATCCATCAGAACAGCTACAGTGACGGAGCTATTCAGGGAGCGCAGGTCTTCTATTATAAAAGCTCCGAGAAAGGGAAACAGCTGGCGGAAGCTATCCAGAACAGCTTTAACCAGACGATCAGCAGCAATAAAAAACGTTCGGCCAAGGCTAACGGGGATTATTATATGCTGCTTCATGTGCCCTGCCCTATCGTTATCGCAGAATGTGGATTTTTAAGCAACTGGGACGAGGCGGAGAAGCTGACCTCGGAGGAATATCAGGAACAAGTAGCGGAAGCAGTATGTCAGGGAATTCTGAACTATTTGAAAGAGTAGTCTTTCCATTTTGAGGTAACGATGCTATACTAGAGATTATGATGATTACAAAAGTGGTAAAAATAGACGAATCCAATATAAGCCGGGAAGCTGTCCAGGAAGCGGGCCGCATCCTGGCGGGCGGAGGACTTGTGGCCTTTCCTACGGAGACGGTGTACGGCCTGGGGGCGAATGGGATGGATGCCAGAGCCGCGGCGAAGATATATGAGGCAAAAGGACGCCCTTCGGACAATCCGCTGATTCTCCATATCGCCCGTATGGAGGAGCTGGAACCTTTGGCGGCTGAGATACCGGAGGAAGCCAGAGCCCTGGCTTCGGCTTTTTGGCCCGGTCCCATGACGATGATATTAAAAAAGACGGCGGCTGTGCCGTATGAAACCACCGGCGGGCTGGAGACGGTGGCTGTTCGTATGCCCAGCCATCCTGTAGCAAACGGCATTATCTCGGCAGCCGGCGTGCCCATCGCGGCGCCCAGCGCCAATAAATCCGGCCGGCCGAGTCCCACGAAAGCATCCCATGTCATAGAAGATATGGACGGAAAGATTGATATGATCGTGGACGGCGGAGAGGTGGGAATCGGACTGGAATCTACTATTATAGATGTATCAGAAGGAATTCCTACGGTGCTGCGCCCCGGGTATATCACCATGGATATGATACGCCGGATTACCGGAAGGGCAGAACTGGATAAGGCCAGCATGGGACAGATGGCGCCGGGAGTCCACCCGAAGGCGCCGGGCATGAAATACCGGCATTATGCGCCGAAAGCGGAACTGACTATTTTTCGGGGCAGACCGGAGACTTCCGCGGCCGCTATCTCTGCGGCGCTGAAAAAGGCGGCTTCAGAGGGAAAAAAGGCTGGGGTCATCTGCACGGAAGAATCCATAGGGTTTTATGAAGCGCCTGTGAAAAAATGTGTGGGGTCCAGACGGGACCCGGAGACGATCGCGCATAATCTTTATGATGTGCTCCGGGCCTTTGACGAGGAACGGGTGGATTGTATATTTTCTGAAAGCTTTGAGGACAATTCTTTGAGCGGAGCGATCATGAACCGTCTGATCAAGGCGTCCGGCCACAGGATAGTGGAATGTCAGGAGTGATGGAATGGCAAGGGTGAAGAAAATTATTTTTGTCTGTACGGACAATACCTGCCTGAGCAATATGGCCGCGGCTGTATTTGAGGGCATCCGGGGAGAAAGAGAGATCAGCGTGGCTGCCAGGGGCCTGGTGGTCCTATTTCCGGAGCCCATCAACCAGAAAACCGTCGCAATCTTAAAAAGCCACCATCTGGAGCTTCTGGATGAGGAAGCAAAACCCCTGGAACGGAAGGATTTTATTCCGGGGACCCTGGTGCTGACCATGACTGCGGCTGAAAAGCATCAGGTCAAGGAGAGATTTCCGGAGATGCCCAATATTTTCACGCTGAGGGAGTTTACCGGCCAGGAAGGAGATATCGCGGAACCTTTGGGCGGTACTTTGGCCGATTATGGGGCATGCTATGAACATATAGACCTATTGACAAAAGTTGCAGCAGAAATAATATTCAAGGAGGAGACCGACAATGATAGCGTTGGGATGTGACCATGGAGGATATGAACTGAAGCAGGAGATCATCGCGTATTTGGAGAAGAATCATCTGGAATATAAGGATTTCGGATGTTTTGGCAGAGAAGCGGTGGATTATCCAGAATACGCGAAGCTGGTGGGCCATGCGGTGGCCGACGGAGAATGCGAAAAAGGGATTCTGATCTGCGGGACAGGCATCGGCATCTCGATCACTGCAAATAAGATCAAAGGAGTCCGCGCGGCCCTTTGTTCGGACTGCTTCAGTGCAGAAGCGACGAGACTTCATAACGATGCGAATATATTGGCGATGGGAGGCCGCGTAGTAGGTGCGGGGCTGGCGCTTAAGATCGTGGACATTTTCCTGAACACACCGTTTTCCGGCGATGAACGCCACGCCAGACGGATCAGCAAGATAGAAGACTGAGCTGGCAGACGGATGGTACTAAAGAAAGCGAGGTGTCGGGCATGACCGAGAAGCGGAAGGACTACATTTCGTGGGACGAGTATTTCATGGGGGTGGCAGAGCTTTCTGCCATGCGTTCCAAGGATCCCAGCACCCAGGTGGGCGCTTGTATCGTGAGCCAGGACAATAAGATTCTGTCCATGGGGTATAACGGGTTTCCGAAGGGCTGTTCCGACGATGAATTTCCCTGGGGAAAAGGATGTGAAGATCCCTATGACACGAAATATTTCTACAGTACGCACAGTGAGCTTAACGCCATTCTGAACTACCGCGGCGGCAGCTTGGAGGGCAGCAAGCTTTATGTGACATTGTTTCCGTGCAATGAATGTGCGAAAGCAATTATACAATGTGGTATTAAAATGATTATTTATGCGGATGATAAATATGGAGACACTCCGGCGGTGCGCGCGTCCAAGCGGATGCTTAAGTCGGCGGGCGTGGAACTGGTGCCCTATAAACGCACGGGAAGAAAACTGGAAGTTATGGTTTAGGAGACGGTCCAGAGGACTTTTTGTACGACAAATGGGGCTTTTTGTTCATTGAATCCAGGATTTTTAGATGATATAATGTTATGGTGTACACGGGAGCCGCAGGCTTCCTGCGGCAATGGAGGGGTGATCGCATGAAAAAAAGGCATCGGGAACTGGTGCGCTGCCTGGCTCTGGTGAGCCAGCTTGGCATTACCATGCTTACGCCGGTCATCCTGTGTGTGCTTTTAGGCGTATGGCTGGATAAAAAGTTTTCCACGTATTTTACTCTGCCGCTTCTGCTCCTTGGAATACTGGCCGGGGCAAGAAGCGCATACATCCTGGCCAAGAAAGCGGTCAGGCCGGATGAAGAGGACGGCGAGGAGGAAGACGATGATTAAATATGCCGGCCAGGTGGTCAAAGAGGTGATCCTAGGTATATTTCTCTGGGGCATACTGGGGTTTGCCGTGATCTTGATATTTTGGGGAGCGCAGGCCAGGATACTTTTAGGCTTTCTATTGGGAGTCCTGATGGCGGCCGGTTATTTCCTTCATATGAGCGTCACCTTGGAGACTTCCATTGATATGATGGAGGAAAAGACTGCGAAGAATCATGCATTCCGGTCTTATATAATACGGGTTGCTGTCGGGGCCTTCGTTCTTCTGGCCGCCTGGAGCTCAGGCTGGTTTGATATGCTGGCAATCCTGGCAGGTCTGTTCACACTTAAACTGGGCGTATATTTGAGGCCGCTTATCCACAAGGCTTTCTGCCGTTTCGGAAAAGGCTTGGATTCCGAAGGCTGAAGGATAGAAAGAAAAACCTACTTTAATAAGAAAGGGGTGAGAGCATGAGAATGATTCTTTGTGAAGCGGATTTTGCCATCCATGGGCTGGTGAGCTATGAGCTGTTTGGACATACGTTCTGGCTTACGACTACCCATGTGTCGATGATAATCGTGACAGTCGTCATATTGATATTTGCTTTTGCAGCCAACCGCTGTATGAAGAAAGCGAAGGAAGTCCCGACCGGTTTCCAGAACGCGGTGGAAACGATAGTGGAAATGCTGGGGAAAATGGTCAGCACCAATATGAAAAAACCGAAAAAGTTCCTGAACTATATCGGTACTTTGTTTTTGTTCATATTGATCTGCAACCTTTCCGGGCTGCTGGGGCTCCGGGGGCCGACGGCTGATTACGGCGTGACACTTTGTCTGGGTCTGATAACATTTGTACTGATTCAGTACAACGGGATCAAATGTCAGAGAGCAGGACATTTCAAAGCGCTGTTTGAGCCAATACCTTTGTTTTTTCCGATCAATCTGATAGGCGAGATCGCAACACCGATATCATTGTCATTGCGTCTGTTTGCCAATATGCTGGCCGGAACCATCATAATGGCGCTGTGGTATGGTATCATACCGATAGTAATTGCAAAGCTGGGAATACCAGCGTTTCTGCACGCATATCTGGATCTGTTTTCCGGATGTATCCAGACCTATGTGTTCTGCATGCTGACTATGGTGTATGTGGACGATAAAATGTGAGAGCAGAAAGAACGAAAAATCAAAAGTTATGAGAATCAAAACATTGAAGGAGGATTTATTATGATTACAGGACAGGATTTAATCTATGCGTGTTCAGCAATTGGCGCTGGTCTGGCGATGATCGCCGGTATAGGACCTGGTGTTGGACAGGGAATCGCGGCCGGACATGCGGCGGCGGCAGTTGGCCGTAATCCGGGAGCGAAGGGCGATATCACGACCACCATGCTTCTCGGACAGGCAGTAGCGGAGACTACGGGTCTTTACGGCCTCGTAGTCGCATTTATCCTGATGTTCGTGAAACCTTTCTAAATAAAGAGGATAAGAGACTCCATTCAGGGAGTGGAAGAAAGGAGGCGGAACATTGGGAGCGATATTGGCAGCGGGAAACTTTCTGGCGGCCAGCGGGGAAGAGTATACCAGGATTCTGGGGCTTGACCTTCAGCTGATCCATGACGCTCTGCTTTTGGGCGTCAATATTTTCATCCTGTTTTTCGCCTTGTCATATCTGCTTTTTAACCCGGTACGCAATATGCTGGAGAAGCGTTCGGAGAAGATCCGGACGGACCTGGATACTGCCGCGGCGGACAAAAAGACAGCGGCGGAGCTGAAGACCGAGTATGAAGCAAAGATAAAGGATATCGACAAGGAAGCAGAGGCGATTCTGGCGGAGGCCAGAAAGAAGGCATTGAAACGGGAAGAAGAAATTCTGGAAAACGCCAAAGCAGAATCAGCCCGCATTATTGAAAGGGCCGGCCGCGAGGCGGAGCTGGAGAAGAAGAAGGCTCTGGATGATATGAAGCAGGAAATGATAACCATTGCGTCCATGATGGCCGTCAAGGCCGTGAAGGCGTCCATGGATGTGAAGATCCAGGATGAGCTGATAGACAGGACGTTAAAGGAAATAGGTGATGACACATGGCAAAGCTGATTTCAAAGATATATGGCGAAGCGCTTTTTGAAACAGCCCTGGATGTGAAAAATGTGGATGGACTGTATGCGGAAGCGGAAGCTGTCCGGGAGATTCTTTCGGATAATCCGAAGCTTCTGAAGCTGTTCAATCATCCGAATATCATCAAGGAAGAGAAGCTTGAGGTGATGGAGTCCGTATTTAAGGGCCGTGTATCGGCAGAGATGACGGGATTTCTAAGAGTAGTTATTGAAAAAGGGCGTCAGAATGAGCTGGATGCGGTTCTTTCCTATTTTATCGGCAAAGTGAAGGAATATAAGAATATAGGAATCGCTTTTGTGACCTCGGCGGCGCCGCTTTCCGATGCACAGAAAAAACAGATTGAACAGAAATTGCTGGAAACCACTAAGTATGAAGAGTTTGAGATGAATTTTTACATTGATGAGAGCCTTATTGGCGGACTTGTCATTCGGATTGGCGACCGCGTGGTGGACAGCAGTGTCAAGAGCAGGCTGTATGAGCTGAAAAAAGAGCTCATGAAGATTCAGCTGGGCTGAGAGGCCTGTGATCATAACTATAGAAAGAAGGTGCGAAAGCTCCATGAATTTAAGACCGGAAGAAATCAGCTCCGTCATCAAAGAGCAGATTGAGAGATATTCCTCACGCCTGGAGGTGTCCGATGTGGGCACGGTCATCCAGGTCGCAGACGGAATCGCACGTATCCATGGCCTTGAAAAAGCAATGCAGGGCGAGCTTCTGGAATTTCCGGGGGAAGTTTATGGCATGGTCCTCAATCTGGAAGAGGACAATGTGGGCGCCGTGCTTCTGGGGGACCAGAGAAACATTGCGGAAGGGGATACAGTAAAGACCACTGGCAGGGTAGTTGAAGTGCCTGTGGGAGACGGAATGCTGGGGCGTGTCGTGAATGCCCTTGGCCAGCCTATCGATGGGAAGGGCCCTATCCATGCGGACAGATACCGACAGATAGAGCGTGTGGCGCCGGGCGTTATCACCAGGAAATCGGTGGATACCCCTCTTCAGACAGGGATCAAGGCCATTGACGCCATGGTGCCCATCGGAAGAGGACAGCGTGAGTTGATCATTGGGGACAGGCAGACGGGCAAGACCGCTCTTGCCATTGATACCATCATCAACCAAAGGGGAAAAGGCGTAAACTGCATCTACGTGGCGATCGGGCAGAAGGCTTCTACAGTTGCGGGAATCGTGAAGACCCTGGAAGAATATCAGGCCATGGATTATACCACAGTAGTGGCGGCGACGGCCAGCGAAATGGCTCCGTTACAGTATATTGCGCCATACTCCGGCTGCGCCATCGGCGAGGAATGGATGGAAGCCGGCAAAGATGTGCTGGTGGTATATGACGACTTGTCGAAGCATGCGACGGCATACCGTACGCTTTCCCTGCTTCTGCGCAGGCCGCCGGGACGAGAAGCCTATCCCGGCGATGTGTTTTATCTGCACTCCAGGCTTCTGGAGCGGGCGGCCAGGCTGTCCGACGAACTGGGAGGAGGCTCCCTCACGGCGCTTCCCATTATTGAAACTCAGGCCGGTGACGTATCGGCGTATATTCCTACGAATGTAATCTCCATTACCGACGGCCAGATTTATCTGGAAACGGAAATGTTCAACGCGGGATTCCGTCCCGCTATCAATGCGGGACTTTCTGTGTCCCGGGTAGGCGGTGCGGCGCAGATCAAGGCAATCAAGAAGATCGCAGCGCCCATCCGTGTGGAGCTGGCCCAGTTCCGTGAGCTGGCGGCGTTCTCCCAGTTCGGTTCTGAGCTGGATGCGGACACCAAGGAAAAACTGGCCCAGGGCGAGCGTATCCGAGAAGTTCTTAAGCAGCCTCAGTATCAGCCCATGGGCGTAGAATATCAGGTGATCATTATTTATGCCGCAACTAAGAAATATCTGCTGGATATCCCGGTGGACGAGATTCTGCGTTTTGAAAAAGGATTGTTTGAATTTGTAGATACAAAATATCCGGAGCTTCCTGAAGCGATCCGAAGGGAGAAGGCACTTTCCCCGGAACTGGAGGAAAAACTGGCCACGGCTGTTTCTGAATTCAAAGAACAGTTTGAACTGAGGTGATTTTATGGCTACAATGCGCGAGATCAAGAGAAGGAAATCCAGTATCCAGAGCACTCAGCAGATTACCAATGCAATGAAACTGGTATCTACGGTTAAGCTGCAGAAATCCAGGGTTAAGGCGGAGAACACGCGTCCTTATTTTGATCTGACCTACAGCACGGTCTGTTCGATCCTGGCCCATACTCAGAATGTGCGTCATCCCTATCTGCAGAAGGGAATCTCAGATAAACAGGCGGTCATCGCCATCACCTCCAACCGGGGGCTGGCCGGGGGCTATAATTCCAACATTGTGAAGGAAGTTGACGGAAACACGGATTTGGAAATGGGACGGGTGAAGCTGTATGCCATCGGCCGCAAAGGCAGGGATGCCCTTGTGAGAAGAGGATATGAGCTTACCAGGGATTATTCAGATGTGATCGAGGAGCCTTCTTATGCGGATGCCGCGGCCATAGGCCGGGCGGTCCTGGAAGCTTATCAAAGCGGTGAGGTCGGTGAAATCTACCTGGCTTATACGGCATTCAAGAACACGGTCAGCCATGAACCCAAGCTCATTAAGCTGCTTCCTATAGAGCTTTCAGAGGAAGAGTTGGCTGCGGGGCAGGCGGTTTCAGAGGACAGGGAGTGTCCGATGAATTATGACGGGGATGAGGAAGAGGTCTTAAATGCCCTGATTCCCGGCTATGTATATAATCTGATCTACGGCGGAATGCTGGAATCCATAGCCAGCGAGAACGGTGCGAGAATGCAGGCCATGGATTCTGCGACGAGCAACGCGGAGGAAATGATAGATAAGCTGTCCCTGCAGTATAACCGGGCGAGACAGTCCTCTATCACGCAGGAGCTGACCGAGATCATCGCCGGCGCAGAGGCTCTGAACTGAGAAAGCGGCGGTCAGAAAAATGCGCTGCGGGATGCAAAAATTTAGGAAAAGGAGTGAACAAGGAATGCCAGAGACGAATATCGGCAGAATCACCCAGATCATCAGTGCCGTCCTGGATATCAAGTTCAGTGAAGGAAAACTCCCCGACATCAATGAGGCGATCAAGGTACGGAGGAGTGACGGGACGGATCTGACTGTGGAAGTATCCCAGCATCTGGGCGATGATACGGTCAGGTGCATTGCCATGGGCTCAACGGACGGACTTGTCCGCGGCATGGAGGCGGCGGCCACAGGCGGCCCTATCACGGTGCCCGTGGGAGAAAATACTCTTGGAAGGATTTTTAATGTTCTGGGAGAACCCATTGATAATAAAGAAGCTCCTAAAACGGAGGAACGCCTTCCCATTCACAGGAAAGCGCCTTCCTTCGAGGAGCAGGCGACAGATACGGAGATTCTGGAGACGGGCATCAAAGTAGTAGACCTTCTCTGCCCTTACCAAAAAGGCGGGAAGATTGGCCTTTTCGGAGGCGCCGGGGTGGGAAAGACGGTACTGATCCAGGAGCTGATTCGGAATATCGCGACGGAACACGGAGGATATTCTGTTTTCACCGGCGTGGGCGAGCGTACCCGTGAGGGCAACGATCTGTATTACGAGATGCAGGAATCAGGGGTAATCAATAAGACCACCATGGTCTTCGGCCAGATGAACGAGCCACCGGGAGCCAGGATGAGAGTGGGGCTGACCGGCCTAACCATGGCGGAATATTTCAGAGATAAGGGCGGCAAGGATGTCCTGCTGTTCATTGACAATATTTTCCGTTTCACACAGGCAGGCTCCGAGGTATCGGCGCTTCTTGGCCGTATGCCGTCGGCCGTGGGCTATCAGCCTACGCTGCAGACGGAGATGGGTGCTCTTCAGGAGCGTATCACTTCCACGAAGAGCGGTTCTATTACTTCCGTACAGGCCGTTTATGTGCCGGCCGATGACCTGACCGATCCGGCGCCGGCTACTACCTTCGCTCATTTGGACGCTACTACCGTACTCTCCCGTTCCATCGTGGAGCTTGGCATATATCCGGCCGTGGATCCTCTGGAATCCACGTCCAGAATTTTAGATCCCCGTATTGTGGGAGAAGAGCATTATGCAGTAGCCCGAGGGGTACAGGAGATTCTGCAGAAATACAATGAGCTGCAGGATATCATCGCAATCCTGGGTATGGATGAATTGTCCGAGGAAGAGAAGCTGACTGTGTCCAGAGCAAGGAAGGTGCAGAGATTCCTATCGCAGCCGTTCTTTGTGGCCGGCCAGTTTACCGGTCTGGAAGGACGCTATGTGCCGCTTTCCGAAACCATTCAGGGCTTCAGGGAGATCATCGAAGGCAAATATGACGATATCCCCGAGAGCCATTTCCTCAACGCGGGCAACATTGACGACGTACTGGCTCGTGTTAATTAAGGGGGTGTTCCGGTGGCAGACGAGAAATT
Organism: Lientehia hominis; assembly: GCF_021044755.1. GTDB lineage: Bacteria > Bacillota > Clostridia > Lachnospirales > Lachnospiraceae > Lientehia > Lientehia hominis. Next base: position 144,120 of record NZ_JAJNOR010000006.1, on the reverse strand, counting down.
ATTTGACCTTCGGGTGATCACGCCCGACAGGGTGTTCTATGAGGATAAGGTAGAAATGGTAGAGATGAATACCAAAGAGGGGGCCATTGGCGTCTATAAGAAGCATGTGCCTACCACCTGTATCCTGTCCCCGGGCATTCTTATTATCCACCGGCCAGGAGGAGAAAAGAAAAAGGCGGCGCTCCACGGAGGCTTTGCGGAAATCCTCAAGGATAAGGTGACGGTCCTCGCTGAGGCGGCGGAATGGCCGGAGGAAATCGATCTGGAGCGGGCCAAGAAAGCGAAAGAACGGGCAGAGGAGCGCATCCAGTCTAAGGGAGGCGAAATGGATGTGATCAGAGCGGAGATGGCCCTTCGCCGCGCTCTGGCCAGAATAAATGCGGCAAAATAAGTAACAAGGCTTTGGCCGCCGGCAGTGAGCCGGCTGGCCGGAGCTTTTTAATATAATGGGAAATGTTCCACGCAGGATACACACTTTGTTATATGAAAAGAAAGGAAGGGAGATCATGGAATACCGTGAACTTGGAAAGACAGGTCTGAAGGTTTCAAGAGTAGGGTTTGGAGGGCTTCCGCTGCAGAGGGTGGATGCTGCGGAGACGAAAAAGATCGTGAAAAGCCTTTTGGACACGGGGGTGAACTTCATTGATACGGCAAGGGCCTATTCGGTCAGTGAAGGATTTCTGGGAGAGGCCCTGGAGGGAGTGCGGGAAAAATTTGTCCTTGCGACGAAGAGCATGGCCCGGACAAAAGAAGAGATGGAGAGAGATATCGATATCAGTTTAAAGAATCTCCGGACCGGATATATCGACCTTTACCAGATACATAATCCCAATATGGAACAGCTGGAGGCCGTCATGGCAGAAGGCGGTGCTTTGGAAGCTCTGGAGGAGGCCAGAAGGGCGGGAAAGATCGGTCATATCGGGGTGACGGCCCACTCACCCAAGGTGTTTGAAAAAGCTCTTGATCTTCCCTGGGCGGAGACTATCATGTTTCCCTACAATGTGGTCGAACGCCAGGGAGAGGAATATATCCGAGCATGTCAGGAGAAAAACATTGGCTTTATTGCCATGAAGCCCATGGCAGGCGGGAATATTGAAGACGGTTCCCTGGCTGTGAGATTCATCTTACGAAATCCGGCGGTGACGGTGGCGATACCGGGTATGGCTGCGGTCAGCGAGGTCGAGGAAAACGCGGCGGCGGCCGATGACCATACGCCTCTCAGCGAACGGGAGAAAGAGGAGATGGCGGCCCTTGAAAAGGAATTGGGGACCCAGTTCTGCCGGCGCTGCAATTACTGCGCGCCTTGTACGGCAGGAATCGCCATTCCTAATGTGTTTTTATTTGCAGGATATCTGAGGCGGTATGATCTGGCGGCGTGGTCAAAATCCAGATACGACAGCCAGGCCGTAAAGGCTGACGCCTGTGTGGACTGCGGAGTCTGCGAAGAACGCTGTCCTTACCATCTTCCGATCCGGGAGATGCTCAAACAGGCCCATACGGCGCTGGAAGCTGTGGGGAAAGACGAAAAGTAAACAGAAGAATTGAGAGAATTTTATGAAGACTAGACGAAGGATAACAATTTGGAGAGGCTTATTGCTGGCCCTTTCCATGATTCTGCTGATCGGCACGTTGAACGCCTGCGGGAAACAAGAAACCACATACGCAGGAAGCCCCTTGGCGGATGCTCAGGTACAAGACAGCCGGACAGAAGCAGATCTGACTGTCCACTACCTGGACGTGGGACAGGGAAGCGCCGCTCTTTTGGAATCGGACGGACGTTATGTACTGATAGACGGGGGCGTCAATGAATATTCGTCATTTGTAGTCAGCTACCTGAAAAAGCAGGGAGTAGAGACATTGGACTATGTCGTGATCACGCATTATGACGCGGATCATCTGGCCGGCGTCATCGGTGTGCTTCATCAGTTTTCTGTAAATCAAGTATTGTCCGCGGATTACGAGGCCGATACAAAGCTCTATCGCTCTTATACGGAGATCATGGAGGAAAGATCCGTTCCGGAGCAGCATCCCCAGATCGGGGAGACCTACACGTTTGGCTCCGCCCTTATTCGAATAACCGGTCCGGTTAAATATGACTACGAAGATGAGAATGATAATTCCGTCAGCGCCGTGGTGTCAGCCGGGAGCAATAAATTTTTCTTCGGGGGAGATATGGGGGAAGCTTCGGAAACAGACCTGCTGGAAGCAGGGGTCGATGTGGAGGCGGATGTATATCTGGTCAACCATCACGGATCGGATACCGCAACTACAGAAGCCTTTTTAGAAGCGGTGGACCCCTCGGCGGCAGTCATCAGCTGCGGTTTGGGGAATTCTTATGGACATCCCAGGGAAGCGGTACTGAACAGGCTGTCCGAGCAAGGAGCAGAGATTTATCGGACAGATATCCAGGGGACACTTATTGTCCGCAGCGACGGAAGAGAGATTATTTTTGATCAGAAGCCTGAAAAAGCAGAGACGGAGACGAGAGAGACAGAGGAATATGTCCTGAATACTAACACGAAGAAATTTCATTTGCCGGACTGCGGCAGTGTGGAAGACATGAAGGAGAAAAACAAGAGGTCCTTTGTGGGAAGCCGGCAGGAGGTCCTGGACGAGGGGTACAGCCCATGTGGGAACTGCAGGCCGTAAAATCTTCTTTAATTATGAAAACCTCAGTGATTAATGTGTTTTGGTCGCAGAGGTTTTCTTTTTTTTATAGTTTTTTCTTTTGTGAACTTTTTGTGAAATCAGCACGCAAGGGTTGACAGCACTTATAATAAGTGTTATATTACACATAGAACATAAGGAACAAGAAAGATTTCCAAATGTTCAGACATCGTTGGTGTAAGAATACCATGATATAGAAAAGAATGGAGGAATGAATTATGTTGATGCCGAGTGTTTTTGGAGAAAATTTATTTGATGAAATGATGGAGTTCCCTTGGGGAAACGATTTCTTTGGAAGGCGCAATCCTCTGTATGGGAAGAACGAAAAAAATCTGATGAAGACGGACGTGAAGGAAACAGACGGCAGTTATGAGGTAGCGATCGATCTTCCAGGATTTAAGAAAGAAGATGTGTCGGCTGCTTTGGAAAATGGTTATCTGACGATTCAGGCGGTGAAAGGCCTGGATAAAGAGGAAAAAGATAAAGAGGGAAAATACATCCGCCGCGAACGTTATGCGGGCAGCTGTTCCAGAAGCTTTTATGTGGGAGACAAGGTAAAAGAAGAAGATATTCAGGCCAGATTTGAAGACGGAATCCTGAAGCTTTCCGTACCGAAAAAGAATGAGGCCATTGAAGAGAAAAAAGGTTATATTGCCATCGAGGGATGATGCTTCATTCCTCTTAACATAGATGTGAAAACAGGAAGCCCCCTCCGGAAGAATCGGAGAGGGCTTCTTATTTTTACACATCATATATCAGCGCCGCCGAGCTTTTTCAGTTCTCCGGGACGGTCCTCCGGTAGGCTTCATAATCCTCCTGCCATTTTTCATATCCGGACTGACCACGGTGGTCAGGGAGGCGGTAATTCTGAGAGAGATACTCTCCGAGCGAAACGGTCACTTTTCGGGCTCCGCTGTAATTCAGATGAGTCGTATCCCTGGTGTCTGTCTGCCAGTCAATACCTGTTTTCTCCAGAGCGGCGTTATAATCCAGAAAGAGAATTCCGTGGCTGCCGGCAAACGCAGAGACGGCCTTGTGCTTTGCCATGCTCCAGCCGTTGGGAGAAGGGATGCTGAGAAGCAAAAGCTTTACGTGGTGTTTTCGGCAGAGTGATACGATACGGTTCAAATAGAACAGCTGAGTGGGGTCCAGCGGGGCGGACGCTCCCGTATCGGCCATGTAATCGCCGGAATATGGAGTGATTTCTGTCCGGTAGGAGTAGCCGTGCATTTCAGGGACCCAGGAATAGTCTTTTGGGGAAATAAAATCATGGGCTTTTAAATCTTTAAAGCGGTTATGAAACCGGATGGAGGGAAACCACGATTCCATCATGGTCTTTAAGGAATTTTCAGCGGCCGCAATACCGCTCCCCTGATAAAGCGTATCCGTTTCCAGAATGACAAGCTTTGGTTTTTGACAGGAGAGGATCTCTTTCAGCGCCCGGTAGGATTGGCTGGCGTCATGCCAGGCACCGCCGGAGGTATAACAGGTATAGCCGTAATTTCCCCACAGCTCCGGCACTGCGATACCTTCAGAAGCGTTGCTGTCCCCGATGACCGCTGTATCCAGTGTGTTTTTGGGAAGCCCGTAGAAGCCTCCGTAGTCATAAGTGCCCAGATGAGTATTGTCCTTGGGGGCCAGGATATCACCCGCGGCGGTCAAAAGAAGAAAAAGGATACAGAGAAAGGAAATGGAGCGGATAATATACCGTACCGCCGGATGTCGTTTCATTATAGGGTTCCTCCTCTTTCTTTATTTTATCTCACTTGGTTTTATCAAAAATGGGCATATATGAAGTCCACCGCTGCATAACCGGTGCCGTAAGCTCCCAAAATCAGTACAGAAAAGATTCCGGAATAATATATGGCCCAGCGCACAGGAAGCGGGAGAGCGGCTATTTCCCCACGCAGGTTTTTTCCGCGTTCCTTCAGGTGTCCTGCGGCAGCCATGATGATCAGACCCGCGGAAAGAACAATCAGGTCGGCTCCGTCACATCCCATTCGCAATATCGATCCGTCGGTGAGGACGGACAGAGAAAAGCCGCGGAATATGGAGAAGACCATTTTAATACCTGTTTTCAGGCTGGCGGCCCGGAAGAGAAGCATCCCGATCACGACGATGCTGAAAGTGCGTATCCTCTGAAAACCGCGGTATGCCCGACCGTTTTTGCCGATACCAAGGCGGCCGGGAATATTCCGGAACAGAGGATCTAACAGAGTTCCAAGGCTCAGGAGGAAGAAGTAGTATAGGCCGTAAAAAATATATTTCCAGCTGGCACCATGCCACATGCCGTTTCCAAACCAAACCAGGAACAGAGCGCAGGTGACGGGGAACCATTTTGCCAGATGGGCCGGGAGGCGTTTCCTTGCCCATTGGGACAGGCGTTTGAAAGGACGGGACAGAGATACGCCGTAAAAAACATAGTCACGCAGCCAGGAGCCGAGAGAGATATGCCATCTCTGCCAAAATTCATTGATGGAACGGGATGAAAACGGATGGCGGAAATTTTCAGCCAGCTGGATTCCAAAAATCTGCGCGCTGCCGGCGGCAATATCCATGCATCCGGAAAACTCAGCATAGAGCTGAAGCGTATACAGGAGCGCCGCCGCAAGCACATAAAAGCCATGATAATTCTGCCAGCTTTCAAACACAGTATTTACGAACATATTGGCACGGTCCGCGATGACAAGCTTTTTAAAAAGTCCCCATAAAATGAGCTGGAGGCCGCCTGTTATATTTTCGTAAGAAAAAGGGTGGCCTTCATAAACCTGAGTCCCCAGCTGATCATAACGAGCGATCGGTCCTTCCATTATGTGGGGAAAGAAGCACATATACAGAAGGAAGCGCCCGAAATTACGGTCGGCGGGATATTTTCCCCTGGAGACGTCAATGAGATAGGAAGCGGCCTGAAGGGTATAAAAGGAAATACCCATGGGGAGGAGCAGAGACAAAATGGGCAGTTTTCCTCCGGACGACAGCCGCCCCAGCAGCAGATTCACATTCCGGCTGAAAAAATTAAAATATTTAAAGAAAAATAAAAGGCCGAATAAAAGAAGAAGGCTCCCCCAAAGAAGCCTCTTTTTCTTTTTTTTCTCTCTGCCACCCAGGCGATTCATTAAGAGGGCGGCGGAGTAGACGATCAACGTGGACAGCAAAAGGAAAAAAGGGAGGGAACCGTTTCCAAGCAGGTAAAATAAAAAGCTGGAGGCCAGAAGGACCAGGAAGCGGAAACGCAGGGGAATCAGATAATAGAGGAGAGTGGTGCAGGGCAGAAAGCACAGCAGATACAGCCCGGTGGAATACGACATGATGCCTGTCCTCCTTTTTGATGATTTCCGCGGGTCATTATCTGGCGGCGTTCAGCCGAAGTATCATCTCATAGATCGCATTGGCGGACTGAAAGTTCTCCGGCACGATTTCCAGGGGGGTGACCTCCACATGAAAATGTTCTTCAATATCCATGGCCAGGGACATGATGTCCACAGAATCCAGGATATGGCTGTCAATGAGACTTATCTCATTTGTAAAGTCTACTCCCGGCTTCATGCTCTCTAAAATCGAGATCAGACGGGAAATGCCGGGGAGTTCAGTTTCTGCTTCAGCGTTTTTGGAAGAAGCCTCTTTTTTATGAAATAACATAATAATCTCATCCTTTCTGATAAGCTCTGCGCAGAGCCAGACGGTCTATTTTTCCGTTGGCGTTGTGGGGAAGACATTTTAAGTGAAATAGTCTGGAAGGAAGCATGTAGCGGGGGAGCCTCTTGGACAATGCGTGCCGCAGCGCCTCTTCCTCCACCCTGCCTTCATAGAAAAGGCACAGGTCTCCGTTTTTCTCATCGTAGATACAGGCGCAGCATTTGATATCCCTCAAGGTATCTGCAGCGGCTTCTATTTCTCCAAGCTCGATTCGGTATCCCATCCGCTTGATCTGGGAGTCCTTCCGGCCGATATATAAAAGCTCGCCCCGTTCATTATAACGGACCAGGTCCCCGGTTTTATAGATCAATTCCGGGTAATAGGGATTTAAAGGGTTCTGAACAAAGGCTTTTGCCGTTTTTTCCGGATCATTGTAATATCCCATGGCGAGGAAAGAACCACGGACGCACAGCTCTCCTTCTTCACCGGGTGCGGCTTCTCTGCCTTTATCAGTCAGGACCAGAAGGCCGCAGTTATCGCAGGCCCTTCCAATGGGAATGCTTTCTCCGTCATTAAAATAACGGTTCACTTCGTAAAAGGAACAGATATCAGTGACCTCAGTAGGGCCGTAGAGGTTGGCAAAATACGCATCCGGCAGATAAGAACGCCACAGGTTCAGATGCTTGACGGGCATGACTTCTCCCGCAAACAGTATCTTTCTGAGCTCAGGGACCTGGACGCAATCCAGGGCTTTCCATCCAGTTACAAGACAGAGTGCGGAAGGAACCCAGTATATAGTGTTGATATGGCAGCTGCGGATGTATTCCAGCAGACGGACGGGAAAAGCAAAAAGCTTCCGCGGGATCAGGCAGACGGAAGAACCTGCCCGCAGAGCGCCGTAGATATCCAATACCGACATGCTGAAATAAAGAGGAGCCTGGTTCCCAAATATTGTTTCGGAATCGATATGGAAAGTGCCGGCCACCCACTGGCTGTAGGCGAGGATGCTCCTGTGGCAGACCACAGTGCCCTTGGGAAGGCCTGTGGAACCGGAAGTGAACAGGGCATACGCGGCGTCTGTATCAATGGAACGGGACCGAACAGTGGACAGTCCCTGATGGTCTGCAGGCGTGTCCACAATATCCTCATAAAAATATACTGGACCGGTAAAAGCCAGAGGCTCCAGATGTTCTTTACAGGATTGCTCTGTCAGGATGGCCGCGGGCGATAAAATACGAAAGATTTTTTCAATTCTGTCAGCCGGCATATCCGGATCCATTACCACATAGAAAGCGCCGCTGTACAGGATGCCGAACATGGCTGATATACAGCGGGTGCTTTTATCCATGAGAATGACAACAGGCTTCCGCTCGGCAGAAAGAGACAAGAGCGCACTGCCTATGGCCTGGGATTCCTGTAAAAGCGACCGATAAGAAACAGTGCGCTCTTCATCAAAAAAAGCAGTATGGCGGGGAGCCTGCTTGGCTGCTTGTTCCAATAATTCCAGGACATTTTTCACGGTTTTGGTCTCCTTGTTTTTATTTTCATGTTCTGTTTTACTTCTTAAATGTGAGGGAATTGTGTCTGGAACCATAAGAATTTATTAGAATTTTTATAGAAAATTCATAAATGTCGATTTTTGCGAAAAATGCAGAAGGCTGTGAAGAGAAGAGTTGACGGATAAAATCCAAATAACTATAATGGGTAACAGAAACTCTGTGTTCCGAGAAATGCGTTATTATAAATGAAAAGGTGAGTTACGTGAAATTTGCAAAGAGGATGGAGCAATTTGGTGAAGGCGTTTTTTCCACGCTGATGGAACTTAAGGACAGGCGTCTTTCGGAAGGGAAGAACGTAATCGATATGAGCGTAGGGGCTCCGAACATTCCGCCTGCTGACCATATAATCGACGCACTAGTGGAGGCGTCAAAGGATAAACGGAATTATATCTATGCGATCAAGGATCTGGAGGAGCTTAAAGAAGCTGTGGCTCTATGGTATCGGAGGCGTTATCAGGTTGAGCTGGACCCGGATACGGAGATTGTGTCTTTATTAGGCTCCCAGGATGGTCTCGCCCACATCGCGCTTTCCATCCTGGACGAGGGCGATCTTATGCTGGTGCCGGATCCCTGTTATCCAGTATTTGCCGACGGCCCCAGGATAGCAGGAGCGGAACTGTATCTCATGCCCCAGAGGAAGGAAAAGGGGTATGTCATAGACTTGTCTGAGATTCCGGAGGAGACAGCCAGACGGGCAAGATTTATGCTGATCTCTTACCCAAACAATCCCACGACAGTGTTGGCGCCGGATTCTTTTTATGAAGAGGCTGTTGCTTTCGCGAAAAAGTATGATATCATAGTGCTTCATGACAATGCTTACAGTGAACTTGTATTTGACGGCGCTTCCTGCGGAAGCTTTCTTCAATATCCCGGGGCGAAGGAAATAGGTGTGGAATTCAATTCTCTGTCTAAAACATATGGGCTGGCAGGCGCCAGGATCGGCTTCTGCGTGGGGAACAAAGAGGTAGTAAGAAACCTCGCGACTTTGAAATCCAATATGGATTATGGAATGTTCCTTCCTATACAAAAGGCGGCAGTGGCTGCCCTGACCGGTGATCAGTCTTGCGTGGAGGCGGCCAGAGCGGCTTATGAGAGACGCCGGGACCTTCTCTGCGACGGTCTGAGCTCCATTGGCTGGAAGGTGGAGCGGTGTCCGGCCACGATGTTTGTCTGGGCGGATATCCCGGAAAAATATGACAGCTCAGAGGCCTTTGTAAGAGATTTGGCGGAAAAGGCGGGAGTCATCGCCACGCCCGGCAGCGCGTTTGGTCCATCAGGAGAAGGGCATGTCCGATTTGCACTCGTGCAGGATGAGGATAAGATAAACGAGGCTGTGGCCGCCATCAAAGAAAGTGGAATCCTTGAATGAAATGTCTGCTGATCGCGATCAATGCAAAATACATACATTCCAATCTGGCGGTCTATAGTCTGAAAGCCTGTGCGGAAAAGGAAGGCCTGGTGGCAGAGCTTGCGGAGTATACCATCAACCACAGGGCTTCTGAGATTCTGGATGATATTTATATGAGAAAAGCGGATATGCTCTGCTTCTCTTGCTATATCTGGAACATAGAATATGTAAAGTCCCTGGTAAAGGACCTGAAAAAGCTCAGTCCGGAGATTCCCATATGGCTGGGAGGACCGGAGGTATCCTTTGAATGTGAAGAACGGCTCAGAGAGATTCCTGAGGCCGATGGGATTTTGTACGGAGAAGGGGAAAGAAGCTTTCCGGGACTCTTGGAGCACTGCTTCAGGGGAGGTCCCCTGCCCTCCGGATGTGTGTTCCGCGGGCCGGGAAAAAAGATTGGCTTCACAGAACCGGCGGAACCTGTGGATATGGACGATCTCCCTTTTGTCTATGAGGATATAAAGGAATTTGAAAACCGTATCGTTTACTACGAAACGAGCAGAGGCTGTCCGTTTTCCTGCAGCTACTGCCTCTCTTCTGTGGATAAGAGGCTGCGGTTCCGCTCTCTGTTCCTGGTGGAGCGGGAACTGGCTTTTTTTCTGGCTAATAAAGTGCCCCAGGTGAAATTTGTGGACAGGACGTTTAACTGCAGGAAACCTCATGCCATGGCCGTCTGGAGATATATCCGGGACCATGACAACGGAGTCACAAATTTTCATTTTGAAATAGCTGCTGATCTTTTGGATGAAGAGGAATTGTTCTTGATCAGGACCATGAGGCCCGGGCTGATCCAGCTGGAAATCGGCGTGCAGTCGGTGAACCCCAGCACCATATGCGCTATCCGCCGGAAGACGGATCTGGAAAGAGTCAGAAGCATTGTAAATGGTATAAAAGACGGAAGGAATGTCCATCAGCATCTGGATCTGATCGCAGGGCTTCCCTGGGAGGATTATGAGAGCTTCGGACATTCGTTTGACGAGGTCTATTCCATGGGGCCCAGCCAGCTCCAGCTGGGGTTCCTGAAAGTGCTGAAAGGATCCCCCATGTATTACGATGCGGAAAAATACCATATTCTGTATCAGGCCGAAGCGCCCTTTGAGGTACTGTCCACAGCCTGGCTTTCTCATGAGGATATCATTCGCCTGAAGGAAGTGGAGCAGATGGTGGAAATCTATTATAACAGCTGTCAGTTCCGGAATGCCATGGAGGCGCTGTCGGCGCTCTTTGAGAGCCCGTTCCGGATGTATGAGATGCTTGGAAGGGAATACAGGCTTCGGGGGATGGACAAGAAAAAGCATGTAAGGGCTGTTTTGTATCAGTTTCTCCTGGAATTTATATCGGAACGCTTTGAAGCGGAGACAGAACGGTTCCGTCAGATTCTGACTTTGGATTATTATCTCAGAGAATATGCAAAGCGCCGTCCCGATTTTGCTGTTCCGGAGGAGAAATACCGGGAACTCATTCGGAGACGATGCGAGGCATGTTTTCCTGACGTTCCGGTGAAGCAGCTGCTCCGGGAAAAGCACGTGGAACGGTTTATTCCGCCTTTCACGGAAAAAGAGGAGTATTGGCTGTTTGACTATAAGAAAAGGGACCCCCTGACGGGAAATGCAGAGGTTTTTATACTGCATGGGCCGGAGAAAGGAAGGGAAGAATTATGACAGAAAAAGAACGGGTGAGCCAGATTCTGGCTTTGCTTGATGAACATTATACCAGAGAATATAAATGCTATCTCAATCATGAGAATGCGTGGCAGCTTTTGATTGCCGTTATTCTCAGCGCCCAGTGCACCGATGCCCGTGTGAATATTGTCACGGAAAAGCTGTTTCGGAAATATGACAGCCTGGAAAAGTTCGCTGGGGCGGATCTTAAGGAGCTGGAACAGGATATCCATTCCACCGGATTTTATCATAACAAGGCGAAGAATATCATCGCCTGTGCGAAAAGGCTGATTGAAAAATACGGCGGAGAAGTGCCAGGCAGCATAGAAGATCTGACTTCTTTGGCCGGGGTGGGAAGAAAGACGGCTAATGTGATTCGCGGGAACATATATAATGAACCAAGTATTGTGGTGGATACTCACGTAAAGCGGATATCGAAGAAGCTTGGATTTGTGAAGTCGGAAGAGCCGGAAAAGATAGAGTATGAGCTGATGGAGGTCCTGCCGAAAGACCACTGGATCCTTTATAATATCCAGATCATCACACACGGACGCGGTATATGTCCGGCGAGGAACCCTCAGTGCGGCAGCTGCTTTTTAAACCATCTATGTCCGGCTGCGGAAGTGAGCATATCAGAAAAGAAAAAAAACAAGACTGTTCAGGAGGGAAAATAATATGATGAATGTGAAGAAACAGAAGGCAAAACGTATCATAGTAGGGGTGGTGGCGGTCCTGCTGGTTCTGGGAATGGTAATCCCAATGGTACTCGCCGCCATTTTATGAAAATTATTGCAATACTTTTAAGATTCTATGACTATGCTTGAAAATCCCAAAACTTATGTTACAATGGATAAGTCATTATAGGACAGCTATAGTTCTGTGTTGAAAAGAAAGGGAAGCAGTTTATGAAAAAGAAATGTGCATTGTTGCTGGTCCTGGTCCTTCTTGCCAGTCTGCTGGTATCTGGGATGGCTTATGCCACCGGAGAGAATGGGGAGACAGAAGAATCCGATTCTCAGGAGGAGACGAGCGCCCCCGAAGAGACGGCCGCAGAGACAACGCCTGAAGAGACCACGGCAGACCCCAAAGAAGCGTTGAAGGAAGCGATGGAAAAAAGTCCGCTGGGTGCGGATGCTGTGATCGCTGACGGCGTATATATTGATGATGTAGATGTCAGCGGTATGACCGCCGACCAGGCCATGGAAGCCGTATTGACGCACATGGAGGAGTTGGGGCAGAAGATTCTGACCCTCACTCTGGAAGGGGCAGACGACGTGGCTCCTATTCAGGTGCCGATCGCCCAGCTGGGACTTAAAGCGGACGGAATATCTGAAATGGTGATGGAAGCGGTGACTCTGGGAAAGAGCGGAAATCTGATCGTCCGGTATAAATCCAAAAAGGATCTGGAACAGAGTAATCAGAAATATGACCTGGCGTTTTCAATCGATGAAAATATGGTGAAGAGCTTTGTGACGGAACAGACGGCCGGCTTGGCTGTGGAGCCTGTCAACGCAGAGCTTGAACGCAGCGGAAGCGGGTTCAACGTGACCCAGAGCCAGTCCGGGATCGAGGTAAATGCGGATACGACGGCGGCTTCTATCATGAGTGCTTTAAAGAATTGGAATAAGGAAGATGTCACAGTGGCCGCTGCCGCTCAGGTGAAGCAGCCTGCCAGGACCACAGAAATGCTTTCACAGGTCCAGGATGTCATCGGTGAATTCGCCACCTCTTACAGTGGCGGCACCGGATCGGGCAGAGGAAAGAACTTAAAGACAGGAATCCGTCTGACGGACGCGGTGCTTCTGATGCCCGGTGAGAGCTGGTCCATGCATGACGCGCTGGTACCGTTTTCGGCGGAAAATGGATACGATCCCGCAATCGCTTACAATAACGGCGAATATGAACAGAGTTATGGAGGAGGTATCTGCCAGCTGGCGACTACGCTTTATAACGCTGCTTTGAAAGCGGAGATTTATGTCTCTAAACGGTATAATCACTCCATGATCGTCGGATACACAGATGTCGGCCTGGACGCTACGATTAATGACAGTGGTTCCAAGGACTTGGAGCTGACCAATGATTTTGATTTTCCAATTTATATCGAGGCTTATCTTGGCGGCGGTGAGGTAGGATACCGAATCTGGGGCAAGGAGACCCGTCCGGCCAACAGGACGCTTAAATTTTATGGTATCTATGTGGAAAAAGAGGATTCAGGTGAGCAAGTGACCATAGACCCTTCTCTGGCGCCTGGCCAGGAGGTCGTGGATCAGGCGACTGCTTATCCGAAGGCGACCGCTCAGGCGTTCAAGGAGATTTATGTGGACGGCGTCCTTCAGGAGAAGATTCTGCTTCATACGGATAAGTACAGGGCTTCACCGAGAAAAGTGAGAAGAGGACCGGATGCAGCACCTACCGAGGCGCCGACTGCAGCACCTACCGAGGCACCGACCACTCCTACGGAAGCGCCTACAGAAGCTCCGCCTACAGCGCCTACAGAACCTCCGACCACTCCGGCACCGACCACCGAGGCGCCTGCGCCTTCGGAGAATCCGACTGCGGAGTCATGAAACCGTGCGAGAATCCTGATGCAATCTGATTTTAATTGTGCTATACTAAAGAGGCCCCGTTCCTTGAATGAACGGAGGCCTCTTTTACGCAAAGGCAAGCCTTATCGGCGGACAGGAGAAGCTGTGGAGAAGAAACGTATCGGAATGAATGCTGGACCGCGCATGAAGCCGGGACAGGATATTGTCATTACCAATTACATAGCGCTGGAAGGGACTGTGAGAGCCGCGGAAATGGAGCAGCCGCTTCTTTCCCGGACACTTCCGTGGGATTTGCTGGAAACGGCCAAGTCCTTTTTTGAATACCTGAAGGATTCTCCGGAGGCCGCAGTCGCGGGACGGCATGGTGAAACAGCCATGCAAGAAGTGAGGGAAGGCGGTATATTGACGGCATTGTGGCAAATGGCAGAGCGCTGCAAGGTGGGGATGACGGTGCATCTGAGGAAGATTCCCTTGCGTCAGGAGACCATTGAGATCTGCGAAGTGCTGGATTTGAATCCCTATGGGCTTTTGTCCGGAGGATGTATGCTGATGGCTGCAGACCATGGAAATGATCTGGTCTGTGAGCTGGAAGCGGCAGGAAGAGTGCCGGCGATCATCGGAAAGGTCACAGACAGCAATGACCGCATTATCCTGAACGGAGGAAACTGCCGGTATTTGAACCGGCCTGAACCGGATGAGATAGAGAAACTTTATAAATAGAGGCAGCAGTATGCCTGGATGTCAAATCGGGAAAGGAAAAGTAAATGAGAGAAAAAATTTTATCCATCATAGAAAAGAACAGCAGGATTGATGTGAAGGATTTGGCGGCAATGCTCGGCAAAGAAGAGACTGACGTGATGAATGAAATTGCGGCCATGGAATCAGAAGGAATCATCTGCGGTTATCACACGTTGATAAACTGGGATAAGGTGACGGAGGAAAAGGTCACGGCATTGATTGAGGTGAAGGTCGCTCCCCAGAGAGGGATGGGATTTGACAGCATCGCAGAGCGTATTTACCATTACGACGAAGTACATGCGGCGTATCTGGTATCAGGAGCCTTTGATTTTATGGTCATTCTGGAAGGAAAGACCATGAAGGACGTGGCCTTGTTTGTCTCCAGCAAGCTGTCTCCGCTGGAGTCCGTACTGAGTACAGCCACACATTTTGTACTGAAAAAGTATAAGGATCACGGTACGGTCCTGGAGGAAAAAACTACAGATGAAAGGATGCTGGTGACGCCATGAGAAATCCATTATCAGAAAAAGCCGTAGCTTTGGAGCCCTCGGGCATCCGTAAATTTTTTGATATTGTCAGTGAAATGCCTGACGCTATCTCTCTTGGAGTAGGAGAGCCGGACTTTGACACTCCGTGGCATGTCCGCGAAGAAGGAATATATTCCCTGGAAAAAGGCCGGACCTTTTATACCTCCAACGCGGGACTCAAGGAGCTGAAGCAGGAGATCAGCAGCTACTTGAAGCGCCGCTGTCAGGTGGAGTACGATCCGGATCATGAAATCATGGTCACTGTGGGCGGCAGCGAAGCGATAGACCTGGCCCTTCGTGCTATGATAAATCCCGGTGATGAGGTTCTGATCCCTACACCTTGTTATGTGTCGTATTATCCGTGTGCGGTTCTGGCAGATGCTGTTCCGGTCGTTATAGAGCTGAAGGAAGAGAATGAATTCCGTCTGACGGCGGAAGAGCTGCTTGCTCATATCACACCGAAGACAAAGGTACTGATACTTCCCTTTCCAAATAATCCCACGGGAGCCATTATGGAAAGAAAGGATCTGGAGTCCATAGCCAAGGTGGTGCAGGAAAAGGATATTATGGTCATTACGGATGAGATTTATTCGGAACTGACCTACAGCGGCAGTCATGTGACGATTGCTTCCCTGCCTGGGATGTGGGAGCGGACTGTCCTGATCAACGGTTTTTCCAAGGCCTATGCCATGACCGGATGGCGGCTGGGGTATACGGCGGCCCCCAGGATGATCCTGGAACAGATGCTCAAAATTCACCAGTATGCCATCATGTGCGCCCCCACTACGAGCCAGTACGCAGCAGTGGAAGCGATGCGGAATGGAGATGACGACGTGGCGATGATGCGGGAGTCCTATGACCAGAGACGCAGGTTCGTGCTGCAAACGTTAAAGGAGATGGGACTGTCCTGCTTTGAACCCAAGGGAGCGTTCTATGTATTTCCTAATATCAAACGGTTTGGCATGAGCTCAGAGGAGTTCGCGGAGACCCTTCTTAAAGAAGAAAAAGTGGCGGTGGTGCCGGGCAGCGCCTTTGGTTCCTGCGGAGAGGGATTTATCCGTATTTCTTATGCTTATTCGCTGAAAGCGCTGAAGGAAGCCCTGGGCCGTGTGGAGCGTTTTGTGAAACGTCTGGAGGAAAAGCGGAAATGATGAACATTGTGCTCCTGGAACCGGAGGTGCCGGCCAATACCGGAAATATCGGCAGGACTTGTGTGGCCACGGGAAGCCATCTGCACTTGATCGAGCCTCTGGGCTTCAAGATCAACGAAAAGTCTCTGAAACGGGCGGGACTGGACTATTGGGACAGTCTGGATGTGACGGTATATGACAATTATTCGGATTTTCTGGAACGGAATCCGGAGGCCAGGAAACGGATTTATATGGCCACCACGAAAGGCCTGAATGTATACACGGAGGTGCCCTATGAGCCGGATGCCTATATCATGTTTGGCAAAGAAAGTGCCGGTATCCCGGAGGAGATTTTGGTGGAGCACCGGGATACGGCCATACGGATTCCAATGATAGGCGATATCCGTTCTCTGAATTTAGCGAACTCCGTGGCAGTTGTCTTATATGAAGCTTTGCGCCAGAATGGGTTTTCCCATATGAGGACGCAGGGGAAGCTGCACAGGCTTGAATGGTTTTGACAGAAAAAGACCTGCACCGGGGGGATGCAGGTCTTTTGAGTTATGGAATCTAATTGGACCGTTAAACGGTCGAAAGGGGCAATTAGACAGTAACCACAACTTATGTGGTCTTAACTTCGTAATCATTATATAATAAATATCCGTTAAAAAGCCGCTATGAAAAATGGGGTATCCGTTAAAATACCGTTAAGAAAGCAAATCCGAATGATATTCTTCTTATGTTATTTTCTTCATATGATAAAATAAACCAGAATCAAAGGTCGGATATATGATATATGTGGTTTCCAGGGGAGATACTCTATATGAGATCTCACAGAAGTTTGGAGTATCGGAAGAACGGATCGAATACGATAATCAGCTGTATGGACAGATTCATCTTGCAGAAGGCCAGGCGTTATATATCGCGGCGGGAAATACGGCTAAAATCCGCCCGATGTATATAACCGGTTATGCGTATCCTTACGTGGAGAGAACGGTTCTGCAGGAGTCTCTGCCGCTCCTCAATGAGCTTTTGGTGTTTTCCTTCGGGTATACGCTGCAAGGCGATTTGGTCTATCCGCAGGCAGACGATTTATGGCTTGTGGAGCTGGCGTGGAACTACGGCATTTCGCCGATGCTCGTCCTGACGCCCTTCGGGCCGGACGGCAAATTTAATAATTATTTGATACAGACCCTTGTTCAGGACGCGGCAATCCGGAATACTCTGGTCCAGAATCTTCTGACGGCAGTCCGTGAAAGGGGATATGCAGGGGTGGATGTGGATTTTGAATACATCCTGCCCCAGGACAGAGAGGCATATGCAGGATTTGTGGGGGAGCTGAGAAGTGTGATGAATGCCAATGGATACATCGTATCCGTGGCTTTGGCTCCAAAGACCTCGGCTGACCAGCCGGGACTGATCTATGAGGGGATGGACTACCGGCTGCTGGGACAGAACGCGGACCATGTGTTTCTGATGACATACGAATGGGGATATACTTATGGTCCTCCCATGGCCGTGGCGCCGTTAAATAAGGTGAGGGAAGTGTTAGACTACGCCGTGCAGGAGATTCCCGCCAATAAAATCATTATGGGGATTCCCAACTATGCCTATGACTGGACTCTTCCGTTTACCCGGGGGACCAGCGAGGCAAACATAATTGGAAATGTGGAGGCCGTACAGATAGCAGCAGCCCAGGGCGCTGCTATACAGTTTGAGGATGCGGCCCAAAGCCCCCATTTTACCTATTGGGAAAATGGGATACAGCATGAAGTGTGGTTTGAAGACGTGCGCAGCGTCGAGGCGAAATTGGAATTTGCGGATGCATATGGGCTGATGGGGGTAGGATATTGGAATCTGATGCGGCCCTTCCGCGCCAACTGGCTGCTGCTGCAGAGCCTGCTGGGAAAATAATTTCATCACTGGTTTTCAAGCATCCGGTAGCCGACTCCCAGCTCGGTCAGTATATATTTGGGGCTGGCCGGATTTTCCTCCAGCTTCCGGCGGATGTTGGCCATGTTTACTCGGAGTATCTGGTTGTCGTTTACGGCGTAGGGGCCCCAGATCTGTTTCAGTATATAGTCATAAGTCAGGACCTTTCCGGCATGCTGGCAGAGAAGGGCTATGATCTTGAATTCTATCTGAGTGAAGTGAATCTCTTTTCCCGCCACGGTCACGAGACGTTTGTCCAGGTCCACCATGAGATCGCCTGCACTGAACCGGGAAGCAGGTACTCCCGCGGAGGATACTACCTGGTCCGCGTGACGCAGGGCGGTCCGGATTCTGGCTGTCAGTTCGGATATGCCAAAGGGCTTTGTGATATAATCATCCGCGCCCAGATCCAGCGCCTGCACTTTCTCAGATTCATGAGTTCTGGCGGAGACGACGATGATGGGAGTATGGCACCACTGGCGTACGGAAGACAGAAAATCCAGGCCGTCCATATCCGGAAGTCCAAGATCCAGCAGGATTAGATCTGGGCAGTAAGAAGAAATCATGCTCTTTGCCTGGCTGGCGCTGCCGGCAACTACGGCGGTGTAGCCGTTTGAATGGAGAATCGTGGTTATGAAGTTACATATGCTCGCTTCGTCTTCGACGACAAGAATCGTTCGTTTGCTGCTCATGGTGTTTCCTCCTTTTGTGTCGTAAGTGGCAGGCCGAACCGGAACACCGCCCCTCCGGAGCGGGAGTTTTCTGCTTTAAAATAGCCGTTGTGGGCCTGAACGATGCTTTGGCATACGGACAGTCCTATGCCCATGCCGCGGGTAGAATCGCCTCCTGTATTCAGTGACTGGAGCTTCCCTTTTTCCAGCATTTTGAGGATTTCCTCTGTTAGACCGCGCCCTCTGTCTGAAACGGCGAAAACAGCGTAGTCTCCGTCTTTTTCCACATCCAGCAGGATATGGCTGGTATCGCCTGAATGACGGATCGCATTTTCCAGAAGATTGATCAGGACTTGCTCGATGAGTATCGGGTCCATGGGAACAAATAGGAGCTGATCTGGTACATGGGCAGTCACCTCCAGCTTGGGATAACGTTTTTTGGTCTGTGAGACCGCCTCTGCTACGATCTCCTCGGCCGCTTCTTCTGTTTTTTTCAGAGCGGTGGGAGAAGAGCTTATTTTTGTCACAATCAGCAGGTTTTCAATCATCCGGATCAGCCATTCCGAATCGTCTCGGATATCGGCCAGAAGTTTTTTTGAATTGTTGCTTAGAGCTTCGGTTGAATCGGTCAGAAGTGTAGAGCTGGAGCCGAATATGGAGGTCAGAGGAGTACGGAGGTCATGGGAAATGGCGCGCAGGAGATTGTTCCGGATCTTTTCCTGCTCTGCCACCATCCGGATCTCCTGCTGTTCTTCTGACAGCTTCTGATTCAATTCAAAAAGTTCCTTGGCCTGTTTTTCCCGGTCGACGGCTAATTCTGTCTGCCGCTTGGCTTGTGCGGTCAGGGCGCATACCGTAGTGGATACGGCAAAAAGGGTCAGAAAAGAAACCGGATAGCCGCTGAGGCTGAAATTAAACTGAGAGTAGGGGTAAGTGAAAAAATAGTTGATGCAGAACATACTTACAAGAGAAGCAAAAATTCCGTATAGATACCCCTTTGTTATGCGGGAGATAATGACCACTGCCAGAACAAAGATCAGCGCGGTATTGTTCTCCGCACCGGTCAGAGGCTGAAGAAGCCGGCAGGCCGCATAAGCGGCCAGCAGAAGGCCCGCGGTTTTTACAAAATCGGTAAGTGATAATTCAAACTTGCCCATGCAGTTTCCTCCAGGTTTTCTCTCTATGATTTTACAGGACTGCCCTTTGGCAGAGTGAAGATGAATTCGGTCCCGATGCCTTCTGTACTGATCACATCGATGTTTTCATTGTGGGCTGTGATGATCTCCTTCGTGATGGAAAGGCCGAGTCCTGTTCCGCTTTTATCTTTGCCGCGGGATGCGTCTGATTTATAGAAGCGGCTCCAGATCTTTTTCAGACTGTCCTTGGATATTCCGACGCCGCTGTCTTTTACGGAAATAAATATCTTCTCATGGCGTTCATACGTTTCAATCCATATGGTTGTATTGGGGCGGGAAAACTTTATGGCGTTGTCCGCCAGATTATACAGGACCTGCTGGATTTTTCCCATATCTGCCTGGACAAAAAAGCAGCGCTCGGCAAAGATCAGGTCGAAGTTCAGATTCTTGGGCTTGCAGATTCCTTCAAAGGCAGCTACCGTATCCCGAATGACCTGATTGATGTCAAAGGTCGTGATATCCAGAAGATTTCCCATGGAATCCAAAGACTGCAGCGCCAATGTGCTGGAGGTCAGCTTAGTCAGTCTGTCCGCCTCGGATATGACAAGCTTCATATATTTTTCGTAGAGCTCAGGCGGTATCGTGCCGTCGATCATGGCCTCCAGATATCCCTTTATGGATGTGAGAGGAGAACGAAAGTCGTGGGAGACATTGGATATGAATTTCCGCTGGTCCTCTTCTTTATTATTGAGCTCATGGGCCATATAATTCAACGTATCGGCCAGATATCCGATCTCATCTTCCGAATGGAGCTTCAGATTATACTTCAGGTTTCCAGAGGCGAATTCGTTGGCTGCTGCGGTGATCTGTTTGATGGGCTGGAAGATATAGATCCGGAATATCCACAGAATCACCAGGGAGATTGCAAAAACCACCAGGAAAGTAATGTAGATGATATTGAGGATCCTGTCTCTCACGTCGCAGATGCCGGATACAGACTGATGGAGAACGACGTATCCATAGGTGCTGAAATTAGCCGAAATGGGAGCTGTGACACTGAGAACTGAATCTTCAAATAATTCATAATAGTGGCCGATGACATAGCGGCCCCGTCCCTGTTCTGAGGGATCGAACCCTTCAATGGAAGTCCCGACAGGAAGCCCGTCACTTCGGTAAACGATTTTCCCCTGCTTTTCCACGATCCAGATGTCGGCATCAAAATAAGAGCCTATGGAAGAAAGCTGGGGCCCAAGAGATTCAAAATTTATATTGGAGCCGGAATATTTCTGCCGGCAGTTTCCGGCTATCAGGCTGGCTTCATTATAAAGCTGATCCGCCCGGTCACGTTCCAGATACTGGAGTGTCATATTGGAGGAGAAAAAAGCGATCGTAATGAAGCCAAGGATACCGAAGATCAGATAGCCGAATAAAACCTTTACATACAGGGAGACTCTCATCTCTTTACCTCAAATTTATATCCAATGCCCCAGACAGTGGACAGCTGCCATGCTGGGTGGTCGTTGATCTTCTCCCGGAGACGCTTGATATGTACGTCCACGGTCCGGGTATCGCCTACGTATTCATATCCCCAGATGTGGTCGAGAAGCTGTTCCCTGGTGAATACTTGGTTGGGGGAGGATGCAAGAAAGTAAAGGAGCTCCAGTTCCTTCGGAGGCATTTCCACAGAATGTCCCATGTAGATCACAGAGTAATTTGTCAGATTCACGATCAGATCAGGGAATTCCACGTATTGTCCCTGCTGTTCCGGTACCGGAAGGGAAGCTGGGACAGGAGGAACGGCTCGGCGCAGGACCGCTTTTACTCTGGCCACCAGCTCTTTAGAGTCAAAGGGCTTGATGATATAATCATCGGCGCCCAGTTCCAGGCCCAGGACTTTGTCAAAGACCTCTCCTTTGGCTGACAGCATGATAATGGGAACGGATGTGTCTTTTCTCAGCTCCCTGCAGACTTGATACCCGTCGATGCCGGGAAGCATCAGATCCAGGAGGATCAGATCCGGCTGAAAAGCGGGAAAGGCCTGAAGGGCAGATTCTCCGTCATGCACTATCTGGGTCTCGTAACATTCCTTTAGCAGATAAAGAGAAATCAGCTCGGCAATGTTTTCGTCGTCGTCGACTATCAGGATTTTCTGTTTGGATGTCATGTTTTCCTCCTATTTATCATAAGAAAACTGCACGATGGTGACACCGGTCCCTCCTTCTCCAAAATCCCCCAGGCGATAGGAGGATACATGGCGGCAACGTCTCAAAAACTGATGCACAGCTTTTTTCAGGGCGCCGGTTCCCCGGCCGTGAATTACTCTTACCTGGGGCAGATGGGCCAGATATGCGTCGTCGATATATTTATCCAATTCCGGGACAGCTTCGTCGGTTGTCTTTCCGATCAGATTGATTTCAGGAGAAACGGAGGAAGATTTGGACATCCGGATAGAACCGGAGTGGCTGTTTCTTTGAGTCTCTTTTTTTCCCATATTCCCTATGGGGGTGGATATGGTATCTTCCTGCAGAAGCTCCAGGTCCTTGATGTTCACCTGAGACCGCAGGATGCCCATTTGGACCGTCACTTCGCCTTTTGCATTGGGCAGGGTACTGACTGTGCCGTTCAGGTTCATGGACAGTACGCGGACGGCGTCGCCTACTCGAAAATCTTCAGGCCGGTAGGCCCTTTTGGGTTTTTGTGCTTTTACTGCCATGCTGCTGCTGACTTTATCCAGGTGGTCGCGAAGTTTCTTTCGTTCCTTTTCCAGTTCTTTGCCCACGCCGGATTTGGCGGAAAGCCGGTTGATATTCCGGATGGTTTCGTCGGCGGAGGCCTTGGCGTCGGCCAGGATTTTCCGGGCCTCTTCATTGGCCCGGGCCAGAATCTTTTCCCGATTCTCGTCCAGACGGTCCTGCTTTTTCGACAGCTGTTCTTTCAGCATGGCGATTTCCGCCTTATAGCTGTTGACCTCCAGTCGTTCCCGCTCCAGCTCCACCCGGTTCTTTTCCAGGTCAGAAAGCAGATCTTCAAAGGCGGCGTCTTCACTGCCGATGCGCTTTCTGGCGTCCTCTATAATGTAATCGGGCAGGCCGAGTTTTTTCGATATGGCGAATGCGTTGCTCTTTCCCGGTATTCCGATCAACAGGCGGTAAGTGGGCCGAAGGGTGTCCACGTCAAATTCACAGCAGGCATTTTCCACGCCGTCTGTGGACAGTGCATATACCTTGAGTTCACTGTAATGGGTCGTGGCCATGGTCCGGACCTTCATATTGTGCAGGAATGTGAGGATGGAGATTGCCAGGGCAGCTCCCTCCGCGGGGTCCGTTCCTGCCCCCAGTTCATCAAACAGGACCAAAGAGCGGCTGTCTGCTTTTTCCAAGATGGAGACGATGTTGGTCATGTGTGATGAAAAGGTGCTGAGGCTCTGCTCAATGCTCTGTTCATCACCGATATCAGCAAATACCTCGTCAAAGACTGCCAGCTGGGATCCTTCAAAAGCAGGGATATGGAGACCACTCTGACCCATCAGGGTAAAGAGCCCCACGGTCTTCAGGGAAACTGTCTTGCCGCCGGTATTGGGACCGGTGATTATCAGCAGGTCAAATTCCTTTCCCAGCTCTGCGGTGATCGGAACTACGGTCCGGGAATCCAAAAGCGGATGTCTGGCATCCTTGATATAGAGATACCCTTCTGTGTTGAAGGACGGCTCCGTGCATTTATAATGGGCGGAAAGGGCTGCTCTGGCAAAGATGAAATCCAGACGCCCGAGAAGCTCGTAATCAGACTCCAGAAAGACGGCCTGTTCCGCGGCGGAGCTGCTGAGAACAGCCAGGACCGCTTCAATTTCCTTCTGCTCCTGGGCTTCCAGCTCCCGAAGCTCGTTGTTTAATCGGATGACCGCCATGGGTTCAATAAAATAGGTAGATCCGGTAGAGGATTGATCATGTATCATTCCCGGCACCTGGGCTTTATATTCTGCTTTGACCGGCAGACAGTAGCGTCCGTCGCGGGTCGTGATGACGGCATCCTGCAGATAGGCGCGGTTTCCGTTTAAAAGGGTGTTTAACTGGCTGTGGATACGTTCTCCGGTGATCCGGATGGAGCGGCGCACATGGCGCAGCCCGGAGCTGGCGTCATCGCTCATTTCTTCCTCGGACAGGATACACCTTTGTATTTCCTGATTCAGTGGAGTCAGAGGCTCCAACAGGCTGAATGCTTCTGTTAAGGAATCGGCAATGCCGTCCTCCATATTGCTTCTTCCATAGGACTTTACCCTGGCTGCAGCCGATAAAAGACTGCTGATATGAAGAAGCTCAGACATGCCAAGGACGCCTCCGATCTGAAGACGTTTCAGGGAGCCGCGGATATCATGGACACCGGAGAAAGACAAGGGGCCATTGTGGATGACACGCGACACTGCGTCGGAAGTCTCCCTCTGGGCCAGACGGATGTCGTCGATATGAGACATGGGCTCCAGCGTCCGGCACAGTTCTCTGCCGGCAGGTGTATAGGCATGATCCGTTAAGTTTTCAATTATTTTTTCAAATTCCAAAGTATGCAGAACTTTTCGATTCATAGGCACTCTCCTCGGGTATTAGTATACCAAACTTTTTGTGATTTGGGAAAATATTTGTTAAAACACTTCAAAAATCAGGGGATATCATCTATAATAGAAACAGTGTTTCTATTTGGGCTTTGTATCTGTTGTCAAGGAGAGTTTGTATGGCAGATTTAAACGATAGGAATCAAGGGGGCCGGGAGGCTTCAGATGAGACTCCAAAGTACCCGGAGGGGGAAAAAGAGGACAGGCAGGTGACTGGGCAGGAACCGGAGCCGATGTTTGTGCGGGAGAGGATTCTGAATAAGGCGGAGAGCCGCAGAAAGTGGATCAACAGGATTGCCGTGCTGGTGGTGAGTGCGGTTATTTTTGGTGTGGTCTCCTGTCTGGTCTTTGCAGGGCTCAGGCCCTATGCGGAAAAATGGTTCAGCAAGGAGCCGCCGGAGACGGCCATTCATATACCAAAAGACGAAGAGACCACGGCCTCGGCTGAAACGGAAACGCCGGAGACGACCACGGAAGAGACGGAGACAGAGGAAGACATCAAAGATGTGGTGGAATCCGCGGTGGAGTCCTACCGCTGGAGCGTAGAGGACTATGAGAACCTATATGAAGCTATGAGCCAGACGGCTGCCGGTGTGAACACTGGGATTGTGACGGTTACGACCAGGACCCAGGAGACAGACTGGTTTAACAATACCATTGAAACGGAAGGCAAGGCTTCGGGCGTGATATGGAACGTCACGGCTTCGGAGATGCTGATTCTGACCAGCTATCAGGTCTCGGAAAATGAGACGACTGTTGAGGTGACATTCTGCAACGGGACAAAGGTCTCCGCGTTTGTAAAGGCCGCGGATGGAAAGACTGGGATCGCCATTGTCTGTGTTCCTTTGGGAAGTGTGGATGAGGTCACAAAAAGCGCGGTCAGCCAGGTGCCTCTGGGCAATTCTTTTGGCGCGAAGATTGGTCAGCCGGTGATTCTGGCTGGCAGCCCGAAAGATTATGTGGGTTCCGTAGCATATGGAATGATCACCTATGTCAGGCCCAGTGTTCAAAAGGAAGACGCGGAGGTACGCATGCTGTATACGGATGTGTCCACCAGCGCCCAGGCCACCGGTTTTGTGCTGAATCTGGACGGGCAGATCATCGGCATGATTACATCCAAAACAGTGGGGACCAATACGAGTGCCATAGGAATCTCGGACCTTAAGACAGTGATCGAACGGTTATCAAACGGCGTGCCGCTTGCATATATGGGAGTGATCGGACAGGATGTGACTGAGGAGATCAGTGAAAAGCATCAGGTCCCGAAGGGAATCTATGTGTCGGACGCAGTCCTGGAGGGACCGGCATACAATGTGGGGATTCAGAGCGGAGATGTGATTGTCGGGCTGGACGGTACTGAGGTTCTGACAGTCAAAGAACTCCAGAGCTATCTGGAGGGGAAAAATCCCGGAGATACGGTTCTGGTGAAAGCTCAGAGAATCGGCCGGGAAGGTTATACGGAAATTGAATTTCCTGTAGGATTGGGCGTACGGTGAGGGGGATTTCCGACGGTAAGCCCAGCGGAGCGGCTTTGATACAATGGAAAAAAACGGCATATCAAAAGCCGGAAAATATAACAGATAAGTAAAAGACGGGAGAATGAAATGAAATATATTGAGACTTTGCGTGAGGGCGAACGGCTTTCGGAAATTTATCTTTGCAAGACGAAGCAGATTGCGAAGACCAAAATGGGAAAGACGTATTATTCCCTTGTGCTGCAGGATAAAACCGGTGTTGTGGATGGAAAGATATGGGAGCTCTCCGGAGGCATCGACCATTTTGAAGCATTGGATTATATTAAGATCGACGGTGACGTCACCAGTTTTCAGGGGGCGATGCAGGTCAATGTCCGGCGCGTGCGGATGGCTGCGGCAGGGGAATACAATCCTGCGGATTATCTTCCCGTTTCCTCCAAGAATATTGACCAGATGTATGCGGAGCTCCTCCGCTTTGTGAAAAGTATTGAAAATGAGAAGCTGAGAACTCTGGCAGAGCGTTTTTTTGTGGAGGATGAGGCGTTTATCCGGTCATTCAAAGGACATTCGGCGGCAAAGACCGTACACCACGGCTTTGTGGGAGGCTTACTGGAGCACACTCTGAGCGTGGCACAGCTATGTGATTTTTACTGCGGCCATTATCCGGTCCTGAAACGGGATCTGCTGATCGCTGCCGCACTGTTTCATGACATTGGAAAGACGAAAGAGCTTTCGGATTTTCCGGAAAATGATTATACTGATGACGGACAGCTGCTCGGGCATATTGTGATGGGTACGCTGATGGTTGATGAGAAGCTTAAGACGGTACCGGGTTTTCCCCATAAGACGGCGTCGGAATTAAAGCATTGCATTCTGGCCCACCATGGGGAGTATGAGTACGGATCTCCGAAGAAGCCGGCACTGGCGGAGGCCGTAGCGCTGAATTTCGCGGACAATACAGATGCCAAAATGCAGACGATGACGGAGCTTCTGGCAGGCAATGCGGGCAATCGTGACTGGCTGGGATTCAACCGGCTGTTGGATTCCAATGTGCGGATGTCCACGGAGCTTTGAACCCGGAATCAGATTTAAAATTGCAGGCCGTCGGCCTTACAGACGGAAGGCGGCCGGAATAAGGAGTTTTTATATTGGAAAAAAACCAGGTTTTTCAGACGGTTATTGAAGATATGAACGAACAGGGAGAGGGTATAGGCAGAGTCAATGGCTATACCCTTTTTATTAAAGATGCAGTCATCGGAGACCGTATCGAGGGGAAAGTGGTGAAAGCCAAAAAGCACTATGGCTATGGACGCGTGCTGTCCATTTTGGAGCCGTCTCCCTTTCGGGTGTCACCCAGATGTCCCGTCGCTGCGCCCTGCGGGGGGTGCCAGCTTCAGGCGATGTCCTACGAAAGACAGCTTCAGTTTAAAGAGGACAAGGTGCGGAATCATTTGGCACGCATCGGAGGCTTTTCAGAGGACAGCCTTCCTATGGAGCCTATATTGGGAATGGAAAAAGGAGAAGAACCCTTTTCAGATAAAGAGAGTTATAGAGAAACCGGAGGAAGCGGCCCCTTTCATTACCGGAACAAGGGACAATTTCCTTTTGGAAGGGCAAAAGACGGGAGGATTGTCTATGGCTTTTACGCAGGCCGGACTCACTCCATTGTAGAAACAGAGGAGTGCTGTCTGGGAGCGCCGGTCAGCGAGAAGATCCTGCAGACCATAAAGAAGTTCATGGAAGAGTATCATATCGAGCCCTATAATGAGGAAACGCATACAGGTCTGGTGCGCCACGCTTTGATTCGGACAGGCTATCGCACAGGGGAGATTATGGTCTGCCTGGTCATTAACGGAGGCCGTTTTCCCCACGCGCAGATCTTGGCGGACCGGCTGATGAAAATAGAAGGGATGGCCTCGGTATCCTTCAATATCAACCGGGAAAGAACTAATGTGATATTGGGGGAGAAGGTGGTATGCCTGTCAGGCCTGCCTTATATTACCGATCGGATCGGCGCCCTCACCTATAAAATCTCTCCCCAGTCTTTTTATCAGGTGAACCCTGTCCAAACGGAGAAGCTTTATGGGAAAGTCCTGGAATACGCAGGACTGACAGGTTCGGAGACCGTATGGGATCTGTACTGCGGTATTGGCACCATTTCCCTGTTTCTGGCACAGAGGGCAAAGCAGGTATTCGGAGTGGAGATTGTACCGGCGGCCATAAAAAATGCCTGGGAAAATGCGGAGCTTAATGGTATTTCAAATACAGAATTCTTTGTGGGAAAGGCCGAGGATGTAGTGCCCCGGTGGTATGGGGAGCATGAGGAAGCCTCTGTGGACGTCATCGTTGTAGATCCGCCCAGGAAAGGCTGTGACGAGACACTTCTGAAGACTATGGTCCGGATGAGGCCGCAGAAGATTGTCTATGTGTCCTGCGACTCCGCCACTTTGGCGAGAGATCTGAAATATCTATGCGGGGAGGCGTACAGGCTGGAGAAGGTGCAGCCTGTGGATATGTTCCCGCAGGGGGTGCATTGCGAGGTTTGTGTGGAACTGAGGCGAAAACGATAAGATAGAAAAGGTATAGCCGTATGCTAATATTTATTAAATCTTTATGAAATAATACTATGTAAATCTATTGAATAATAAATTGAATGTGATATAATATGGGTGTCAGGACAATAGAGTTCTGGGGATTGAAAAAATAGCTTTACTTAGTGGGAAAGATAATACCTGATGTAATAGTGCATAAGCATTACGTCAGGTTTTTCTCTATTACTTTAAAGTAATAATGGGTTATGGCAAAAACGATAATTTAAGGATAGTGTCATCAGAAATTAAAGGCATACCACCGAGTTAATATGGAGGAACAAGATGGATACGTATTTTCATTTCCCCCCGGATTTATTTAATATCCTAGTGGATACAATTCCAAGATTGAATAAAACAAAGAAAGATTTATTGTTATTTTTTCAAAATGTAGGAGTGCCTAGTACATATTTGCAGCCATATTACTTACTATTAAATACAAATAGATCACAATTTAAGAAGTTTGATGTAACAAGAGAAGTTTTGGCTACTTTGAATGAACAGACAGAAAAAATGCTTGGTGTTCGGAGAAAACTTTTGCAGAGGATTGTGGAGTTTGATTCATTTGAAACATGTTACCCAAATGATAAAGACAGGGCAAAGGCAAATGTGTCTGATATTCAGAAAATAGTTAAATTAAAGGATACGGTCACAAAGTACGAGAATTATCTTAGCAGGGAACAAAGCGAAAAAATACAAGAAAAACAGAAAGTAGTTGATAAATTGTGCCAATCAAGAAAACACTTTGTTGATTTAGAACAGAGATTTGCCCAACTTTTTTCTATTCAGAACCCTCAAGAAAGAGGAAAAAAACTTGAACAGGTCCTTAATGATATTTTTATGTATTTTAAAATTGGTATAAAGGAAGATTTCGTTATTTACGATGATGAAACGGGTAAGAATTGTGAACAGATAGATGGTGTGGTGGAAATAAATCATTATCTAACATTAGTAGAAATGAAATGGGAAAAAGAACCTTTAGGCGTAGATAAAGTTGGAAGATTTATGTCACGCTTATTGGTAAGAAAAAATGTAGATGGAATTATTGTATCATATGCATCCTTTACGGAAACGGCTATCCTCACCGCGAAAGAGGCATTATCAATCTCTGTTCTTGCATTAGTCGATTTAAAAGATATATATGACGTGCTGAATCAAAAGAAAGATTTAGTGGATTTTTTCTCAGAACTTATAAAAAATGTTAAACTATATAAAAATCCCAAGCCCAGAATTGATATAAGTGGACTTAAAAATATAGATTTCAATTACTATGATTAAGTAAGTTGTTAAAGCAATGGGGCATTAAAAGTTTCACTGTGGTACAATCATGATTTTCAATAATCCGAGTTGCAGCCTATAAGAACGTGATAATGGTTTGTCTGATGGAAAAGGGTTACCGCCAAGGGATAATTAGGTTTTTAAGACATTATTATCATACACTCCACACACGTGGAAACGGTAGTATTATTGTCCAAACTTAATACTAAGTAGCATATCGAAGTGGAGTTGAATCTGGATAAGCCAGATTTGACTGCGGCTGAGAGTAAGGCCATCTATGACGAGATTAAGACATATGTTCTGGAAAAACACGGTTTGAAGGTGTCTGGCCTGTATATCTCCCAGGTTAAGCGGAAATGTGGGTTGGATGTTGGGAGGAACTATAATCTCATAAAAAAGGAAGATGCTAAAGCGCCGCAGTGTCCGCCGGAAAAGGAAGCTTCATAAAACTTGTTTTATCGTGAAGAGCACGGGGTGGAAATATACATGAAAATCCATATCGTGCTGTAAATTTTCAAAGAGATGAATCCGGAACCCTGCGCTGTCCATGAAGAAAAAGATTTCGCTTCAAAAGCTAGCGTCCAGTTTATAAGAATAACTATGGGAGAACGGAAGAACTCTATGAATGCGAATGAGGGCTGACAACATAAAAGAGAATGGTGTCCAAAGGCATCGGGCAACCGAACCATTCGCATGAATGAGGAATTGACCGCCATACATCAAGAAGTGATATCGAACCTTGAGTCAATACATGGAGCCCTTTTGCGAATGGATCGAAGGATTCAGGAAGAAGGAACATTTGGTATATTACAGCGGGACAGGTCTTACAAAAGGTTATTTCGAAGAGGCGAGAAAAATATAATTGTGGAGCTTACACTAATCTCTTGTGGTCTTGACATCTCTAAATATCATAATAAAAAGCAGCGAAAAGAAATAGCGGCTTAAAAGCTAAGAGTTACCCTCATGGGCTTATTAGGGACTGATTTTACTGCCCCTTTTTTTGTTTTTTTGATGTTTTAAATCTCATTCTATTTGTGAATAATGTTATAAGAGAAAGATTAAGTAATAAAAATCCTAATACATATTGATTAATTTTTTCTTCTCTTGTTTCTTTTAAAATATCAACTTTCAATACATCTTCATTTTGTATTTCAAGTATTTCATACTGATTTTTAACCTCAAAATTAGAACAGTTTGTATTTTTATTTATATTAAATCGGTTTTTAACAAAAAAATTCCGATTTAGAACAATAATATATAATTCATGATTTTGGTTCGTATAGCGACAGATATATGATCCATTTGTTTCAACCTTATCTTTAATAGAACCATAATGCTTTTCGATATAATTATTAATATCCTGATAAATTATTGGATACGACATAATAGAACTCATTATAAATATAATAATAAAAATCACTTCACTTAAAATATATATTAGAATAGATTTCTTTTTCATTTTGCGTTACTCCTTTGAAGTTCATAACCTAATTCAAAAAAACTAAATGGGGCTGTTTTGCCAGCCCCATAAAAATTTTAATTCCAAGATTTAATACTGTAGCTTGGATATGAGAATAATAAATGATACATTGCATTTGCATAAACGGTACTTCTATTGGCAAAAGATGATGTAGAATAATAATTGCCTTCAGTATATGTTTTATTACTATATCCAGTCTGAGTTACGGTATATTGAGTTCCATTTAAAGTATTAACGTGTCCACTGTTAGCTGTATTAATCGCTTTATGAGTTACCTTTACACTATTAGCACTCACGTAGTATGTAGGAATAAGTACCTGTGTTACTGTAAAGCCTACGCCTAAATAAGAGAAAACGTTTTTTGCTACTGTTGTTGCAGGAGAAGCAGGTAATGCAATTACTGAACTAATAAAAGATGCTAAAGCAGCTAAATTTCTATATCTCCCATTTATATCGTACTTATCCTTTGTATTAAACACTGTTTCAAAAGATAATTTTGCACCACATGTTCCAGAATTACTTCCATCGGACCAGTTCCAAGTTAG
This sequence comes from Lientehia hominis, assembly GCF_021044755.1. Classification (GTDB taxonomy): domain Bacteria; phylum Bacillota; class Clostridia; order Lachnospirales; family Lachnospiraceae; genus Lientehia; species Lientehia hominis. The sequence goes on along the minus strand of NZ_JAJNOR010000006.1, from coordinate 112,546 downwards.
AGTTCCGGCATTGGTATAAGCCATCGGTGAATAACTGACTCCGGCTGCTTCTTTATACTCAATAGTAGAGATTTTTTGTTTACCATTAACCTGACTTGTTTCATTAATTACGGATTCTGAACGATCAACATAGTAGTTTGAAACAATTTCATTATTAACTATTTGAATAAATTCCGCATCGCCATTTTCATAATCTCTTCCTATTATCTGGATTCTTTCTCCAGTATCAATTATTTCATCTAAGCAGATGGTTTCTATATATTCATTTAATGTTTTACTTCCTTCTTCAGCACCAAATACCATTAAACTGCTTCCTAAAAGGATTACTAAAGACATTAATGTTGCTATAATTCCTCTCTTCATAATATAAACCTCCTTTTAATAGTATACGATAGTCAAAAGAGCAAAATTATTTGCCACCTTAAAAGCCCCATTGGAATCCCTCCCCGTTTACTATTTACATAGTTTTGCATTGATAGACTATATATATAGTCTATCATAAATGTCAAATTGTTACAACAAATATTTTTTAATATTTCTTATCAATTTTTTTTTTATTCTGATATTCGACAAGGTTAGTGAATTTTTATCTATTAATAAATAGTGAGACATTAATTGTTTATAAATCTTAAATGCGCTGATTTTTTCAATATATATGAAACCTAATCATTTTGCAGCTATATATATTCCCATATACATATCAAAAATAAGATGCTCCAATACACGTGGAGAAAGAGGAGATTCCGAGCTCTCTCTTTTGGTTGGCAATGCCTACTTTCGCCTGCCAAATATAAGTTAAGATAGGTTATAGCATTTACAATGGTGTCTTGCGTTAATAGATGTTTAAAATATGCTTTATTTTATGGTGTTTTCAGTGTTTGTAAATGATGGTATAATTATTAATATTGTATAGTTGCGATATGGGGTGCACCTGGAGACTGTGGCGCTGCTCGTAAAATGAAGATGCCGACGTGTGATCGGCAGGACGCAAAGGCTGCAAAACGTCTGGTGTCCGAAATATGCAACTCAATGTGGCATGTACCATAAATTAAGTAAAATTAACCTGGCGAATGATTGAAACCTGGAGGATAATATGGAATGATAGATCTTACTGCATGGATAAACGAATTTTTAACGGTATTAAATGAAAGCTTTAAAGACCGAATATGGTTTGTCGGACTGCAGGGCAGTTACGGGCGGAACGAAGCAACAGAAGCAAGCGATATTGATATGGTTGTAATTCTGGATAAATTGTCTGCACCGGATATTCAAGCTTACCGTACGATGCTGGATACATTGCCGCACCGAGAATTAGTTTGCGGTTTTCTTTCGGGAAAAAATGAAATCAGGAAATGGGAGACATCTGATCTGTTTCAGTTCTGTCATGATACGAGATCTATAAAAGGAAGTCTTGACGATCTGCTGCAGCTGGTTGACGATGCGGCTGTTACTAGAGCAATTAAAATTGGAGTATGCAACATTTACCACGCATGTGTCCATAATATGCTTTACGAGAGATGTGATGAGATTCTGAAAGGATTATACAAATCGGCATCATTTGCTGCACAGGCAATCTATTTTAAACAGAACGGAGTTTATATGAGCAGCCAGAAGGACTTGCTTGGTGTTGTTTCTGCAGAAGAAAAAGCGATTGTTCGGACTTTTCTGTCCCTGAAAAACGGCGGGGTTATTGACTTTGAAGAAATGTCTGAGCGGCTGTTTGATTGGTCTAAGAAATGGATTGATAGAATTTAACAGGTCATACAGGAAAAATCATGAAGAAAGCGAAAAAATCAAAGTATAGAAAAGCACGATTAATATTCCGCTACCTCCAGGGGTCGAAAGTCTTTTTTACCTTGGCTGTGGCGGCTTCACTGATATCGACCATATTAAACGCGCTGACTCCGCAGATTTTTCGGTTCAGCATCGACGGGGTGCTGAGCGGGGACGAGGGGAGCTTTTTTTCAGAACGCCTCTGGATATTGGCATTACTGATTGCGGCGGTTGCGGTCATGTCGGGGATTTTTACTTATATCAGCCGTATCAATACGGCGAAAGCAGGGGAGAATTTTGCCAAGAATCTGCGGGATACTCTCTTTGTTCATGTGCAGAAACTTCCGATGAAGTGGCATGACAAGCATCAGACCGGGGATATGATCCAGAGGTGCACTTCCGACGTGGAGGTGCTCCGCGGATTTGTAGTGACACAGCTTCTGGAGGTGTTCCGTACGGCGTTTCTTGTAATTACGTCGTTTGTTATGATGCTTTCCATGAATGTAAAGCTGTCCTGCATTGTCATGCTGTTCGTGCCGGTGGTAGTCGTGTATTCGACGGTGTTTTACAAGTTAATTGCAAAACGGTTCACCACTGCGGATGAAGCGGAGGGAGAGCTGTCTACGGTTGTGCAGGAAAATGCCACAGGGGTACGCGTGGTTCGGGCATTCGGCAGAGAACAGTTCGAGATGGAGCGGTTTGACGAGAAGAATGATATTTTTGCCAGGCTGTGGATCCGTCTGGGGACGCTGTCGGGCTTGTATTGGGGAATTGGTGACCTGATTACGGGGCTTCAGGTGATCGCGGTCATTATTTTCGGGGTAATGGAGGCAGTAAACGGCGCTATTTCTGTCGGTGAATTTATTGCGTTTGCCGCTTACAATTCTTCGCTTGTTTGGCCGATCCGAGGGCTTGGGCGTATTCTTTCGGATATGAGCAAAGCGGGGGTTTCTTTTGAACGAGTAGATTATATTATCCGCGCCCAGGAAGAAGCGTATGGGAAAAAAGACGCGAAATCGGAAAATGAGGAAGATGCATCCAGAAAGAAGTATGATATTTCATTCACGAATGTTTCATTTGCATATGAGAAAGGAAAGGAAGTGCTGAGGGATGTTTCGTTCACGGTTCCAGAGGGCAGGACGTTCGGTATCTTAGGCGGAACGGGAAGCGGAAAATCTACCGTGGTTCAGCTCCTTTCCAGACTGTATGAGCTGGAAGACCGTAAGGGCGGAATCTATATCGGCGGCAGGGAAATCAGAGAGATTCCCCTTGAGGAGCTGAGGAGAAGTGTCGGGATGGTGCTGCAGGAGCCGTTTTTATATTCCAGGACAATCCGGGAAAATATAGCGGCCTCTGTGCCTGACGCATCCATAGAGGAGATTCGCTGCGCTGCTCGGATCGCATGCATCGACGACGCCATTATGAATTTCCCTGACGGGTATGAGACTTTGGTCGGAGAGCGCGGCGTCACCTTATCGGGAGGCCAAAGACAGCGGGTCTCCATCGCGAGGATGCTGCTTCAAAAAGCACCAATCATGGTATTTGATGATTCTCTGTCGGCGGTGGATTCTGAGACGGACTTTAATATACGCCAAGCGCTTAAAGAGCAGATGAAGCAGGCGACGGTGATCCTGATTTCCCACAGAGTGACCTCGCTTATGGGGGCGGACAAGATAATGGTGCTGAATCGAGGGAGGATTGAAGAGTGCGGAACCCATAGGGAACTGATACAGAAAAATGGGATTTACCGCAGAATCTATGAAATCCAGATGAGCCGTGACGACAGGGAGACGATGGAGGGGTGAGAGGTGGCAGCATACGAAGAACAAGAATATAACAATCCTTTTAGCTTCCGAATTTGGAGGAAGCTGGCGCCGTTTTTTAGACCATATAAGAAATTTTTTGCGATTACCCTGGGGCTTAATATTCTGCTGGCAGGGGCGGATATTTTGGTTCCGCTGTTCCAAAGCTATGCCATTGATACGTTTATCATACCGGGTCGTTTCGAGGGACTTGGCATTTTTGCGCTTGTATATATTGGGGTAATCGCGGGACAGACGGTCTGTGTCTATGTATCAGTCCGCTCAGCGACGATCATTGAGATGAATGTGGGAAAGGATTTGAAGAGAGCCCAGTTCCGGCATCTGCAGACGCTTTCACTTTCCTACTACAATACGACGCCGGTGGGCTATATCCATGCCCGGGTGATGAGCGATACTCTGAAGATCGCAGGAATGGTCGCGTGGGGACTGGTGGATATGTTCTGGGCCCTGATTTATGTTGTCAGCGTGTTTGCGATTATGTTTATCCTAAATGTACGGTTGGCGCTCATTATTACAACGGTCGTACCGTGCATCGCCCTGCTGACGGTATATTTCCAGAACCGAATTCTCAAATGGAACCGGAAGGTAAGGCGGATCAATTCCCAGATTACGAGTGCTTACAATGAGGGGATTACCGGAGTGAAGACGTCCAAGAGCATGGTCATTGAGAAGGACAATGAAGGCCGTTTTTTTGAGCGGACCGGAGACATGCGTCAGGCAGCCATCCATTCGGCGAAGCTGAACGCCGTTTATATTCCGGCTATTTTGTTTTTCAGCTCGGTTGCTTCTGCTTTAGTATTGGCGAGGGGCGGCTATATGGTGCGGGAGAATCTTATAAAGCTTGGCACTTTGTCGGTATTTATCTCTTATGCGGTCGTTATTTTTGAGCCGGTTCAGCAGCTTGCCAGGCTGCTGGCGGATTTGATTTCCTGTCAGGCAAACATTGAGCGGGTGATGGATTTGCTGGAACAAAAGCCGGATGTGGCAGATCGTCCTGATGTGCTTGAAAAGTATGGAGATGCTTTTTTTCCGAATCGGGATCATTGGGAAAAGATTCGGGGAGATATTGTATTTGAAGATGTCACTTTTAGGTATCCGGACGGAAAGGAATATGTATTGGATCATTTTAACCTCCATGTTTCTGCCGGTACGAGTGTTGCGATCGTTGGTGAAACAGGGGCGGGGAAATCTACCCTTGTGAATCTGGCGTGCAGATTTTTTGAACCTACCGGGGGGAGGATTCTGATTGACGGTGTGGATTACCGGGAGCGGTCACAGCTATGGCTGCACAGTCAGATTGGCTATGTGCTGCAAAATCCCCATCTTTTTTCGGGAACCGTGCGGGAGAATATCCGATATGGACGGCTGGATGCAACGGATGCGGAAATCGAGGAGGCGGCGAAAAGCGTGTCTGCGGATAAAGTTGTAGAAAAGATGGAAAAGGGATATGACAGTGATGTGGGCGAGAGCGGAGGCCTGCTGTCCACAGGAGAGAAACAGCTGATTTCATTTGCTCGGGCGGTTTTGGCAGATCCGGCTATTTTTGTCCTGGACGAGGCGACCTCCTCCATCGATACACAGACGGAAAGGCTGATTCAGGATGCAACGGACCATCTGCTGAAGGGACACACTTCCTTTGTTATTGCTCACCGCCTCTCCACTATCCGCAAGGCGGATTTGATTCTGGTTGTTAAAGATGGAAAGATCATCGAACGGGGCGCTCACCTGGAATTGCTGGCTCAAAAGGGATACTATTATGAATTGTATTCCAGGCAGTTTAAGGAGGAAGAGGCTTTGAAAGTATATGCCTTTGAATATCTTTAAAACAAACTTATTTCTATAACTAGATAAGGCAGAATGAATTCCAGTCTCCTGTGAGCGGTACCGCCGGAACGGAGATAAAGCGGCCTCTGCATCGCCAGCGAACCGAAATCGTGACGGCCCGGCACTACTGCCGGTGCTAAATTGGAGCTGATTAAAAAAGATTCCAAAAAGTATTTTATATTATATGAAGGAGAGCCGGGAAGGACCTGAGTAAAAGAAGGGGAGCTTTGGCAAATTAGTTTATTTTAAGGTGTTTTTAGTGCTTGTAAATGGTGGTATTATTATTATCAGGTTACAATGATGCAGTAAAAGATCAACAGAAATATCCAATTGATAGCAGCAGAAAGGGACGTCTATGAAATATCTTGCACATATCAGCGAGGATAAAAAGCGGGACCAGACCATAAAAAGTCATTTAGAGGGGACGGCGCTTTTGGCAAAAGAATTTGCAATAGAGTTTGGTTATGGGGACTGGGGATATTTCTGTGGAATGCTTCATGACATTGGAAAATATTCGGCTAAATTTCAGGAGCGTATCCAGGGAAGCGGTGAGAAGGTGGACCATGCCACGGCGGGTGCGCAGTTGTGTCTGCGGTTAGGAAAGGAAAAAGGCGGCTTTTATCTTGCGCCTGCATACTGCATTGCCGGTCATCATGCGGGACTTCCGGATACGGGATCAAGTGCGGATACGGGAGATAGAGGGACTTTCGCAGGCAGGATGAAGAAGAAAATAGAAGATTATGAGGTATATCGGGAAGAAATTTCTGTTCCTTCTCTTTTGCCTCCGGCTTTTACAGTATCAGGGAAAAAAGACCCGACCTTTACCATGAGCTTTTTGATTCGCATGCTGTATTCTTGTCTTGTGGACGCTGATTATCTTGACACTGAGGACTTTATGAAGGATGGCCGGACATGCAGGATGGCTGGAGAAAGTATTCCGTTATTATTGGAAAAATTGAACCGCCATATAGAGAAATGGCTTGAGAATGAAGAGAGGGATACGATTAATGGCCGTAGAACGGAGATTCTCAATTCCTGCATCGCAAAGGGAAAGGAAAAAAGAGGGTTGTTTCGCTTGACTGTTCCGACAGGGGGCGGAAAGACGGTAGCGTCTTTGGCATTTGCACTAAACCATGCGGCGGAGCACAGGATGAAGCGCATTATCTATGTGATTCCGTATACCAGCATCATCGAACAGAATGCAAAAGTGTTCAGCAATATTTTGGGTGAAAAAAATGTGCTGGAGCATCACAGTGGAATTGATTATGAAAGCTCGGATGAGCTTATGCCAAAACAACTGGCAGCAGAAAACTGGGATTTACCTGTTGTGGTTACGACCAATGTCCAGTTTTTTGAGTCTTTGTTTTCCAATAAGTCTTCAAAATGCAGGAAATTACATAATATTGCAAACAGCACTATCATATTTGACGAGGCTCAGATGCTGCCGAATGATTATTTGCGTCCATGTATCGCCTCGATGGAAGAACTGATTCGTCATTATGAATGCAGTATAGTACTGTGTACCGCAACCCAGCCGTCTCTGAAACCATTTTTCCCGGAAGATATGCATCAATTGGAATTGTGCCCGCGGATGGAAGAGCAGTTCCGGTTTTTTAAGAGAGCTATTTTTAAGAATTTGGGGAAAATAACAGAGGAAGAGCTCATAAACTGGCTGAGGATGGAAGAACAAGCGTTATGTATTTTGAATACCAAAAATAGTGTACAAAAGCTGTATGAAAAAATAAAGGGGGAAGGTGTCTATCACCTATCAACTTTCATGTATCCCCGTCACCGCCAGGAGCAGCTGGCTGCCATAGGGCAGAGATTGGCGGCAGGCCAAAAATGTATCGTAATCGCAACCAGTTTAGTAGAAGCCGGTGTTGACCTGGACTTTCAGGCCGTATACAGGGAATTGTTTGGAATAGATTCCATGATACAGGCGGCAGGCCGGTGCAACAGGGAGGGAAAGAGGGATGCCCAGACTAGTTTTGCCTGCTATTTTCAGCTGGAGGAGACCCGGAAGATTCCGGGGCAGGAACAGCAGATTGATACGGCAAAACAAGTAATACGAAGATATGAGGATATCGCCTCCCTTGAGGCGGTGCAGGAGTATTTCACGAGACTGTATCATTTCAAAGGTTCTGCCCTGGATAAAAAGAACATTATGGAAGAATTTCAAAAAGGCCGGTTTGCCTTTGCTGCGGTCGGAAAAGAATTCAAATTAATTGAACAGAATACAAAAACAATTCTGATTCCCGTTGAAGAACGTGCGAAAGAAATAGCGGAGGAATTGAGATATAAAGGGGTTTCAAAAAGATTGATTCGAGAAGCGGGACAATACTGCATTAATGTCTATGATAATCTGTTTCAAAAAATGATCGGGGCGGGGATGCTTGTTGGAGTGTCAGAAGAGCTGAAAGAAGAGTTTTTTGTTTTAAAAGACTGCGGCGATTACTCGAAAGAGACCGGCCTGCGGGTTAATGTGGGACTCGGTATGGATGTATGGTTATAAAATGTCAGAGAGAGCCAGAATAAACTGGCTCTCTCTGTGGATTTTCGACAATAATTCAATTCAAACTTATCTTTGACACAAGATATACGATAAAATAAATAAGATAGAATAGAATTGCAAATAGTATAAAAATGTATGAAAAATAACAAAAAATTATATTGTAAATAATGGATTTATGATACTATATAACTAATAATGATGATAAAAAATAAAAATGAAAGAGAGGAAAGAGATGAGCCTAGGGGTAAGAGTAAAAGTCTGGGGGGATTATGCACTCTTTTCCCGTCCAGAAATGAAAGTAGAACGTTGCAGCTACGATATCATGACGCCGTCTGCCGCCAGGGGTATTTTGGAAGCAATCTATTGGCATCCGGGCATGTCCTGGAAGATCGACCGTATTCACGTCATAAAACCCATCCGGTTTACTTCCATTCGGAGGAATGAGGTCAAAAGTAAGCTTTCGGCTAATAATGCGCTTTCAGTCTATAACGGTGCGAAAAAAGAACTTTTCATCAGCAGCAAAGAGGAAATTGTACAGAGGGCGTCTCTATTATTAAAGGATGTGGAGTATGTTATAGATGCTCATTTTGAGTTGACGGACAAAGCAAACGACAGCGATAATCCGGGGAAGTTTAAGGATATTATCATGAGGCGTTTAAGGCGCGGGGAATGCTATCACACTCCCTATTTTGGATGCCGGGAATTTCCTGTGAATTTTTGTCTTTATGAGGAAGAAGTCCATGGCGCTTACGAGGTTGTGGAAGAAAAGGATCTGGGATTTATGCTTTATGACCTGGATTATTCGGATCCGGAGAATATACAGCCAATGTTTTTCCGGGCTGTTATGCGCCGGGGCGTCGTGGATTTGGAAGACTGCGAGGTGATTCGATGATACTGCAGGCGTTGGTAAAGCACTATGAGACTTTGGCGAAACAGGGAAAGGTGTCAAGGCAGGGCTGGTGTCAGACAAAAGTGTCCTATGCACTGGACATTGATGCAGAGGGGAATCTGCTGGGAATTATCTCGCTCAAGCAGGAAGTGGAGCGCGGGAAAAAGACGGCCTATTTACCTCAACTGATGGAAGTGCCGGAAATGGCGGCTCGTTCTTCGGGAGTATCGGCAAACTTCCTGTGTGATAATTCCAAATATCTGCTGGGGATTGACAAGGACGGAAGCGGAAAACGCGTTTTAGATTGTTTTCAGGCAGCTAAAGAAAAGCATGAGACTGTTTTGGCACAGGTGCAAAGCGAAGCTGCCATGGCGGTGAAAAATTTCTTTCAGCACTGGGAGCCCATAAAAGCAAAGGAAAATCCAGAACTGATTGAAAAATGGGAAGATATTACAGCCGGAGGAAATCTTGTTTTTTATGTGGGAACACAGTATGCACACGAAGATGCGTGTGTACGAAACGCCTGGGAGGAATTTCTTCAGGCGGATGGAAACGGGGAGCGGGAGATTTGCTTAGTGACTGGAAAAAAATCAGAAATATCCAGGATTCATAACGCGATACGAGGCGTCCAGGGCGCGCAGTCCAGCGGGGCGATATTGGTGTCTTTCAACGCCCCTTCTTTTGAGTCTTACGGAAAGGAACAGAGCTTTAATGCACCGGTTGGAAAGTACGCGATGTTTGCTTATACAACGGCGCTGAATTACCTGCTTTCCCAGAAAAAATATATATTTATGCTGGGAGATACGACTATTCTTTTCTGGGCGGAAGATGGCGAGGAGGTCTATCAGGATTTCTTTATGGGAGCAATGGAGCCGACAGAAGATAATCAGGAAATATTGAAGGGCGTTTTTTCCAACCTGCAGGCTGGTCGGGGGATTGACGTAGAGGGGATTCGGATTAATCCAGAACAAAAATTTTACATACTGGGTCTGGCGCCCAACGCGGCGCGGCTGTCGGTAAGGTTCTTTTATCAAAATCATTTTGGAAATATTTTATCAAGTATCCAAAAGCATTATGAGCAGATGAAAATTGTAAGACCATCCTGGGATAAAATAGAATTTCTGGGTATCTGGAGGATTCTTTTTGAGACTGTAAACCAGAAATCAAAGGAAAAGAAACCTCAGCCCAATATGGCGGCATCTGTGTTCGAAGCGGTTTTATCCGGGAAAAAGTATCCAGAAAGCTTATACAGTAATGTGATGATACGGATTCGTGCAGATCAGGGGAGAATTACCCGGGGACGGGCGGCAATTATAAAAGCCTGTTTGATACGAAATCACGGAAAACAATGGACAGAGGAGGGAAAATTTGTGGGATTAAATGAACAGTGTAAGGAGGCGGCTTATGTATTGGGAAGGGAATTTGCCGTGCTGGAAGCCATTCAGGAGGATGCAAATCCCGGAATTAATGCGACGATCAAAGATCGGTATTTTAATTCGGCCTGCGCGGCGCCTGCGTCGATATTTCCTATTTTGTTGAAGCTGAAAAACAGTCATATCCGAAAATTAGAGACTGGGAAACGGATTTTTTATGAAAAAATACTGACCGGCCTTCAGGGAATGATTGAAGTAGAAGATGACCGGCCCGCGGCGTTTCCGCGCCGCCTGTCTTTAGAAGAACAGGGAATGTTTATATTGGGTTATTACCACCAGGTTCAGAAACGTTTCGAGAAAAAGGAGGATAAGTAAATGGGTGAAGTGATTAAAAACAGGTATGAATTTGTCGTATTATTTGATGTGGAGAATGGAAACCCCAACGGAGACCCGGACGCGGGAAACATGCCGAGAATCGACCCGGAAAGCGGATATGGGCTGGTAACGGATGTATGCTTAAAGCGGAAAATCCGTAATTATGTTGAAATGATTAAAGAAGAGGAAGAGGGGTATCAGATCTATATTAAAGAGAATGTTCCATTAAACCGAAGTGACAGTAAGGCGTTTGAGTATTTGCATATCGAGGAAGCAAAAGCAAAAGATTTAAAGAAAAATGATCCGGAAGCAGATCGGAAAATCAGAGATTTTATGTGTAAAAACTTTTTTGATATTCGGACATTTGGTGCAGTTATGACCACATTTGTAAAGGCTTCTTTAAATTGTGGCCAGGTAAGAGGGCCTGTGCAGCTCGGATTTGCCAGAAGTATTGATCCAATCGTAAGCCAAGAAGTGACAATTACGAGAGTAGCAATTACCACCGAAAAAGATGCGGGGAATAAGAGCACGGAGATGGGGAGGAAAAATATCGTACCTTATGGTCTTTACCGAGTGGAGGGATATATTTCTGCAAATCTTGCAAGGAAAGTGACAGGTTTTTCGGAGGAGGATCTGGAGCTTTTGTGGGAAGCGATCATCAATATGTTTGAGCATGATCACTCGGCGGCAAGGGGGAAAATGTCAGTTCGGGAATTGATTGTATTTAAACACAGTAAAGAACTGGGCGATTGTCCGGCCTATAAACTGTTTGAGTCTGTGGAGGTAAAGAGAAACAAAGAAATTATTTATCCGAGAAAGTATCAGGATTACGAGGTTATCATTCATGAAGAGCAGGTTCCTGAAACGGTGGAGGTAATCAGAAAGATATAGTGGAGTACAGGGAAGATGATTATTTGATGATTTCCGGCATCCAGCATTTCCGATTTTGCCGCAGGCAGTGGGCTTTGATTCATATTGAGCAGCAATGGGCAGAGAATGTGCATACGGTCACAGGGGAATTGATGCATAAAAAAGCACATGATCCATATCTGACGGAAAACCGGAAGGATGTACTGATTACAAGGGCGCTGCCGGTCTCCTCCAGGACGCTGGGCGCAAGCGGGGAATGCGATGTAGTGGAGTTCCATCGAAGTGAAGAGGGAGTACATCTTCATGGACATCGGGGGTTATACAGCATTTTTCCTATTGAATATAAAAAGGGGAAACCCAAAATTTCAGAGGAGGATATTCTGCAGATTGCCGCCCAAACTATCTGCCTGGAAGAAATGTTTTCTACGGTTATTCCGGAGGCAGCTATTTTCTACGGCGAAACACGCCGCCGTGAAACGATAGAAATGACAGATGACTTGAGAATGAAAGTCCGGGATATGTTTAAGGAAATGCATCAGTACTATGAACGGCGTTACACTCCTAAGGTCAAGTGGAGTAAGAGCTGTAATGGCTGTTCTCTGAAGGATATTTGTCTGCCGAAGCTGGGGAAAACCATGCCAGTGGGAGAATATATAAAACTGGCACTGGAGGAAGAAGTATGAAGAAACTGCTGAATACTTTATATGTAACATCGGAGGACAGTTATCTTGCTTTGGACGGCGAAAATATAGTTGTGCTGGATAAGGAAAGAGAAATAGGGCGCCTTCCTCTCCATAATCTGGAGGGAATCGTCTCATTTGGTTATCGTGGAACTAGTCCGGCTTTGATGGGAGCATGTGCAGACCGGAATATTTCTCTCTGCTTTGTGAGTCCTGGCGGCAGATTTCTGGCACGGGTGACGGGAAATATAAAAGGAAACGTAGTATTGAGAGATAGACAGTACCGGACGAGTATGGATGAAGACAGCAGTCTGGAAATCGCAAGAAATTGCATTATTGGAAAAGTGTATAATGCAAGGTGGGTGCTGGAGCGTTCAATCCGGGATCATAGTATGCAGATTGATACAGTAAGAATTAAACACGCCGCTCTTTTACTGAAAGATGCTGTATTTCGAATCCGCAATTGTGACTCCAAAGACAGCTTGCGGGGCTGTGAAGGCGAGGCCGCCAGCGTTTATTTCAGCGTATTTGATGAATTGATTCTGCAGCAGAAAAAAGATTTTGCTTTTTCGGGCAGAAATAAAAGGCCGCCGACCGATAATGTGAATGCAATGTTGTCTTTTGTTTATACACTGCTGACAAATAATATCGCATCTGCACTGGAAACGGTAGGATTGGATCCTTACGTTGGAGTGTTTCACACGGAACGTCCCGGGCGCGTTTCTCTGGCCTTGGATTTAATAGAAGAGTTACGCCCTGTCCTGGCGGATCGATTTGTCCTTTCTATGATCAACAAGAAAATAGTTCGGCCGAAGGATTTCATGAAAAAGGAAAATGGAGCCGTTATGATGAGGGATGATGCACGAAAACGATTCCTTACAGAGTGGCAGAACCGAAAAAAAGAAATGCTGACACATCCGTATTTGCAGGAGAAAATAGAGTGGGGGATGGTTCCCTATGTTCAGGCTATGCTGCTGGCAAGATATCTGCGAGGCGATTTGGATGCATATCCGCCATTCTTGTGGAAGTGAGGTGAAAGTTTGCTGGTATTGATTACATATGATGTGAATACGGAGACAGCCGGAGGAAAAACGAGACTAAGAAAGGTTGCCAAGCAATGTGTTAATTACGGGCGGCGAGTCCAGAACTCGGTATTTGAGTGCATTATGGATAGTGCACAGTGTGTGTTACTGAAGTCAATATTGACAGAAATTATAGATGAAAAGGTAGACAGCCTTCGGTTCTACTATCTGGGAAATAAGTATAGAACAAAAGTCGAGCATGTCGGGGTTGATAAGGGAATTGCAGCAGATGAGACCTTGATTCTGTAGTGCGAGTGTAAAGCATACATGAAAAGTCCGGGAGATTCGCACCAAAAAAATTGCACAAAAAAAGGTTTCCTGATAGTAGATTGTGGTCTTGATTGTTGTATGGTATGAAATAAATATCCAAATGATACAAAACTCTCTCTGTTTTGTGTTGTATTATTGGATATATTTGCAGTCGTTCCCCTTGCGGGAACGTGGATTGAAATCTCTTTATATGTGAGTGATTCAAATACAACATCTGTCGTTCCCCTTGCGGGAACGTGGATTGAAATGGTGCAAAATGTGACCTTGACAGTCGGTGAACGATGTCGTTCCCCTTGCGGGAACGTGGATTGAAATTTAACATCTCAGATGGACGCTGATATCGATGTTGAGTCGTTCCCCTTGCGGGAACGTGGATTGAAATATTACACAATTGATGCCAAAACAAAAAAATTAACTGTCGTTCCCCTTGCGGGAACGTGGATTGAAATTGCATAGGCCATAATTCTCCTCCTTTTCCAGCCGTCGTTCCCCTTGCGGGAACGTGGATTGAAATATTACACAATTGATGCCAAAACAAAAAAATTAACTGTCGTTCCCCTTGCGGGAACGTGGATTGAAATGGTGCATGTACTTGACCACGCAGACCAGGGCGGGAACGTGGACTGAAATAAAAGAAATTACAGTATTAATGGCTCTATATTCGTCGTTCCCCGCCGTGGCTTGCAAGATATGGAGCAGAATATATCTAACATCGGAACTCTTATGATCTGAGATCAGATGAAGCAGCAGATAAATACATGGTTTCAAAAGTCCTGCCATAACGGAAGATTTCAAACATACGGTACTGTATATGGGAATGTCCTATTAATGTTCATCTCCTGTAAGCATCGATTATAAAGCTTTTGTAATTCAAGGTTCTGCAAAGGAGACGCCGATTATTTTACGGTATGAAAGCGAAGGAATGACCGGATCACTAAAACGTTCATGGTCAGGATACCGGCTATCCATATGGCGGACAGTATGGAGCCTGATATGGACGGAGTCTTCCTGCAGACAGAAAAGGTAAAATTATTTATCCAGTCGGCCGCGCGGTTGGACTCAGTACTGCGTCGTCGAGGGCAGTGCCGGTATTGGAAACAGATATACTTACAATTTTCCAAGCCATGAGAGCATCGACAGGATTCCGGTCAAACGAATCGGAAGAAAAGGGATACCAATAATATGAGCATCAGGAATCATAAATGGTACTGTATTCGGCCGGCCATATCATTTTCTTCTTTTTCAGGCCGTTTAGAAAGAAGGGAACGTAAGATATCAATTTCTTTTTCAGACAATCTGTCGTTTTCAATGTAGGCAGACAACATGGAGGTGATGTTTCCATCATAGAAGCGTTTCAGATAAGAATTACTTTCCTGGCCGATGTATACGCTCTCTTCTACCAGAGGAGTATAGACAAATACCCGGTTCTGCTTTTCATAAGAGAGAGCCCTTGGTCACGAGACGTTTGATCAAGGTCTGTATTGTTTTGGGACTCCATGAGGGCGAGTTTTCACACGACCTTCATAACTTTATATTCGGCTTCCGAAATCTGTGGCAACGCAGCCATGATTTGTCCCTCCCATTAATCTTACAAATGTAATAAAAATAGTATCATGGTATCGGTGGATATGCCAATTTCCAAAAAACAACTGATTGAAAAAGAAGTACTGTCATGGATAACTGTCTGCCGCCCTTGTTCTCTGATAT
Organism: Lientehia hominis; assembly: GCF_021044755.1. GTDB lineage: Bacteria > Bacillota > Clostridia > Lachnospirales > Lachnospiraceae > Lientehia > Lientehia hominis. Next base: position 97,368 of record NZ_JAJNOR010000006.1, on the reverse strand, counting down.
GTGAAAATGATTAAAGTCTGAATTATGTATAATTTAACTATATCGGGGGAGATTTAATACAAAAGGCCATAAGGAGGTAATGGAAATGGAATTTTATAAATGCGGCAACTGTCATAGCATCGCATTGGAAGTGATTGCAGGAGAAGACGCCTGCGAGAAGAGCTTTGGCAAATTAGAGCCTAACGTTGTGGAGGCTTCCAATGAGAAGCACCTGCCGGTTGTGGAAAGGGACGGCGACACCCTGACAGTGACGGTGGGAAGTGTGGAGCATCCTATGCTTGAGGAGCATTATATCATGTTTATCTATCTGGAAACATGCTGTGGAGGAATCCTGAAGAAGCTTAAGCCAAATGACGCGCCAAAGGCAGTATTTCAGGTGCCGAAGGGCGAGACACCAAAAGCAGTGTATGAATACTGTAATATCCATGGACTCTGGAAAACAGAGATTTCCTGAAAAGCTGCCGGGGCGGATGTCCCGGCAGTTCTTTACTTTATGCTTAGATTCATCAGGGGTGCAGGCAATTAAATTCCGCCGGACGGTTTAATTTACCCAGGGACAGGATTTCGGGACCCCCCCGGCTGTTTTTATCCAGGCTGGCCGTGGTGATCTGGCTGTTGGCGTAGGTCCTGAAGAAATATTTTTTGGATGTGAGGTTCATAAAGGCGGTGTACTGGGTATAGTCAGGAGCGCCTCGGTCCGTCATAACACTCCCCTTTGGGATGCTGACACTTTCCATAATGTGAAAACAGGATAGAACCGCCTCTTTGTCCCCGGTGGGAGTAAAAGCGTGGCTTTTATGATATGCGGTACGAACAAACCTGGACGGGGGAGTATAGTCGCCCGGAAGGCCGAAGGTGCCGGCTCCCTGGCCGAAAGGGGTGAGAGACACGGAATTCCAATGGGCTTCATCCTGTTGAGAGGCTGTTATATTCATATAATTTCGAAGATTAGCCATGTGCCAGGGGAAATCAGGGCTGTTGGAAAGTACTCCGATGGAATCGTCATACAGGCGAAGTCCGGCTGCCACCTTTTCTATTACCACGCATCTGCCGTTTTGATCTGCTATAAGCCAGTGCAGGGGAGCGACAGAGTGAGTGATGGAATCTGCCACGCCGATGATGCGGATGGTATCAAGAAGTGAGACTGCGTGTTCCACCGACGCGCAGCTGCCCAAAAGAAGACTGAGCAGTTCGACGGCAGCAACAGGAATCTTAGAAGAATCGTCAGAATCCGGGGCGTCATATTGGGCATAGCCTGGAAAATAGAGCGCGGCGGCGGCAAAGCCCATATCATTGACCCCGTCCGCGAATGTAATGGGGGAAATATCCTGCCCGATTCCGATGAAACTATAAGGATTCCGGAATTGGTGGGTGTTCAGCATCGTATTCCATCGGTAGCCTTTGGGCACGATGTACAATTCAGGGTCGAGAAGATAAGAAAAATCCATGGTACGTCCAAAAAAGGTGTCTCCATGGATGGTTTGTATAGTCATTGCGGTGCACATTTGAAAGCCCTCCCTGTGGATGAAAGTGGACAAAACGACGGCTGGCTGAAAAATCCGGAATGATAATTCCCTTAGCAGCAAAAGAAAGCGGGGAGCTATGGAATTAACCGGAAGAAAGCAATATAATGTAGAATATGATGAGCGGAAGGCGTTTGCTACAGACGAGAGAAAAAAGAATAAGGAGGCTGTGCCATATGAAGTATTCCATTGTTTTTAGCAGCAAAACCGGAAATACCCGACTGCTGGCGGAAAAGATCAAAGATACGCTGCCTGAAGAGGAATGTATCTACAGCGGTGCACCGGATGTGAAAGCAGGAGAAGCAGATTTGATCTTTGCAGGTTTTTGGACAGACAAAGGATCATGTGATGAGACAATTTCCAGATTTTTGAGAAGCCTGCGCGGGAAGCAGGTATTTTTGTTTGGAACGGCCGGGTTTGGAGGCAGCGAAGAGTATTTCCGGCAGATCTTATCCCGGGTGGAAGAGCAGCTGGATGGGTCCAATTTCGTGATCGGTTCTTATATGTGCCAGGGGAAAATGGCCCCGGCGATTCGAAAACGGTATGAATCCAGGCTTACTGAGGGACCGGAGAAAATGAGGAAGCTGATTGAAAACTTTGATTTGGCCCTGCCGCATCCGGATGGAGCAGATTTAGTGCATCTTAAAGAAACGGTTTTGAGGTGCCTGGCGAAGGGATAAACGAAACGGCAGTTTTGGTTTATATCTTCCGGCTGTAAATGACAGTAAATTAATAATTAGCGGGTGGCAGATGATGATTTCTGCGCTATAATAGCTGATAGAAATAAAATAGAACGATATACGGGAGTTAAACCGAATGAGAATTTTTGGTCTGCTGATCATTCGTTTGTGATGTGGATGACAAAACGGAAAGTAGTTGAGAGAATGCATAAGAAGAAATGGCTGAAAAGGACTCTGATCATTCTGGCGGCTTTGCTGACCGCTGTATATGTCATCGCCTGTAATGTCATGATCGATCTCGCTCTGATACCAGAAAAAATGGAGCAGGCCCAGGCTTTTGAGGACCTGACGGAAGAGGGAATGGAAGCGCTGGTACATACAGACGATATCCAGGAGAACCGGGCGGAGGCCATATCAAAGACCAATGAATGGCTTCAGTCGGCGGATACGGAGCTTCTGTCAGTCACGACAGAGGACGGGTACCGTCTGGTGGCCCAGGCTTTTTATCAAGAAAAAGCAGATCACCGGTGGGTACTGCTCCTTCACGGATATACCGGATGGAAGGAAGAACTGTTTCCAATCGCTTACCGGTATGTACATCAGGGATATCAGGTTTTGGTGCCGGATATGCGGTGCAGCGGCGACAGTGAAGGAGATTTTATAGGTATGGGCTGGACAGACAGGCTGGATAATCAGCTATGGCTGGATGTCATCCTGGAAAAGGACCCGGACGCGGAGATTGTACTCCATGGACAGTCCATGGGTGCGTCCTGTGCTTTGATGATGGGCGGCGAAAAACTGCCTGTCAATGTAAAAGCGATCGTGTCGGACAGCGCTTATACAGACGTATACAGTATCTTCAAAAAACAGATGAAAGAATGGTTTCATCTTCCGGCATTTCCGCTGCTGGACGGAGCGAGCCTCATGCTGAAGCTCAGGGGCGGATACGATCTGAAGAAGGCTTCTGCCCTTGATGCCGTGAAACGGTGTACTCTCCCCGTTCTGATCATCCATGGAATGGAGGATGCGTTTGTTCCGGTGGAGATGGCCCAAATACTGTACAATGCTGCGGCAGGTGAGAAAGAGCTGCTATTGGCAGAGGGAGCGGGACATGCTCAGGCGCCTGACAAATCGCCCGATGAATATTATGAGACGGTCTTTTCTTTTCTGGAAAGACATGGAGTTCGGTAGAGGGGGATATATGGACTTTTATAAAAGAGCCGCGGAAGTCTGCAGGCGGATTCCCTGGGGGACAGTGGCTACGTACGGACAGATAGCTTTGCTCTGCGGGTTTCCAAAGAATGCCAGACAAGTGGGATTTGCGCTGGGACGGCGTCTTAGCGGACCGGATATCCCAGCCCATCGGGTAGTGAATTCCAAGGGATATTTAAGTGGGGCCGCTTCCTTTGATACACCGGATCTGCAGAAGCTTTTGCTGGAGAAGGAAGGAGTCCGGGTGGACGCAGAAAGGACTGTAGATTTGAAAAGATACGGATGGAAAAATTCTTTCGAAGATGCGCTGGAACTTCAGTACTTTTTTGACAGGCAGAGAATCTGAAAGCTGGGAGGATAAAAAAAGCTTTTTGTTTCTGTTTCCAGAAAATACCTTGGGCAGTGGAAGGGAGAAAGCATAAAGGTGGTTGATTAGAACAAGAGGAAGAAGTATCATAGAATGATAGAAGAGCCAGATGCTGCAAAGAAAGGACTGTAAGGTTCGTATCTGGCGGATAGGGGGATAAATATGAAACGGGGAATCGCGGCCGGCTGTGCCGCTTTGATGTGTATGGTCATGGTACTTTCTTTACTGGGCGGTCTGGGGCCGGTCCAGGCTGAGGTGCCTGAGGAGAGCGTACAGACAGAGGGGAATGCAGACAGAGAGAATGGTGTTCTGGAATCGCAGAAGGATGCGGACAGGACTGAGGAGACAACGGTTTCTCAAGGGGAGAGCAGTCAGGAATCCCATGAGACGAATCCTGCAGATACTGCTGAAGCTGGTACTTCCGCTGCCCGGGCGGTCACAGGCCGGACAGATATAGAATCCGAAGATACCACAGCTTCATCAGAAGCTGCGGCAGAGGGTGAATCAAGCTCGGACGTAGCGGAGAGCCAGAAAGGTCTGCAGCAGACGGAGAATAATATCAGAGTCTTTTCTTCTCAGCTGGATTACAGCCAGATGTATACGTTTTCCCAGGGCACGATCACCGGTTTTTCCGACAGCTATCTGAACAGCCTTCCGGAAGAAAATGGAAATCGGTATACGGATATCGTCATACCGGCTGAAATAAATGGACAGAAGGTGACGAAGATCGGCGGTTCTGCTTTTTTGGGAAGCACGAAGAGGTGTGAAGGAATACGGGTGAAGAGAATCGATTTGTCTGGCGCCGTTAATCTCGTAACAATAGACAGTATGGCGTTTTATGCCCTTGGTTCCATGTACAGTGAAATGGGCAGCTGTTCTCTGGTTCTGAATAAAGGGCTGGCCACCATCGGAGGCAATGCGTTCAATGGTCAAAAAACGTTGAACGGAAGCCTGTATATTCCGGACAGCGTGACCAGCATTGGTTCCAGCGCGTTTTCAGGCTGCGGGTTTGACGGTACCCTGCACCTGCCGGAAAATGCGTCCTTTACGGAAATACAGGGACAGGTATTTCAAAGGTGCTGCTTCACCGGGAGTCTGGAGATACCGGATAATGTAACATCTATTATAGGAAATTATGCTTTTAGTGAGAATGATTTTACAGAGATTGTCCTGAACAGTGGAATCACGAAGATCGGCGGTTCTTCTTTCATGGACTGCGGTCAGCTTACGAAGGTACGGGTCGCGGGAAAAACAGATTCCGCCGCGGCGGTGGAGCTGCCGGACGTTTTATCTGTGCTGGACAGCAACGTGTTTAGAAACTGCAAAAAGCTGTCGGGATGGGTAAAGATACCAGATGGAATTCTTAATGTGGGATCCAGCGTTTTCACAGGAACGGGAATCCGTACTATTTATATGCCGGACAGCGATACAGTCGCTTATACCACTAATTTTCTTTTCGATACCACCTTGAATGCTGCCGTATTTCCGACTAAGGCTTTATATGATCAGTACCAGCCCAAGATGAACAGCGGGTCCAGGCAGTACTGCGCCTATCCGCTCACGGTGACGTTTCTGGATGAGGCGGAACAAGTATTGACGACTAGAGAGACCTTGTATCAGCGCCCTCTCAATTACCATGAAACAGCCAATGGATGGGAAGAGGATTCGGATTTCCATTTCCCTGAAACAGCAGAGAGCATGGTGGGCTACGATATCGGCTGGAGTTTTACAAAAGGAGGAAAGGTAGCTGCTGCCAATGCACTTGTGGCGGGCGGAACTCTCTATTTCTCCAAATCGGTATCCGCTCCGCAGATTACATTTGAGGAAGTAAAAACGAAAGAATATGATGGGAAGACGGAATACATCCGCTGCTTAGCATCCCATCCCCTGGCGGGAGAGGACGGAGAATACACCTTTTTGTATTGCACTTTGAAAGGAAATGACAGTTCGTTTTTTTATGCCAGTGATGAGCCCTTTGTTTACCCGGTCACTGATGTTGGGGATTCTATGAGATATGTCTGCTATGTGCAGATGTACGAAAAGGCTCATCCGGAGTACCGCGGCAAATGGAGTATGAGCACCTGGTATGATTATTTTGCGACATGGGTAGATATCCGCCAGGCCAGCCCCGTATATCATCCCCAATTTCCGGACCATGTGCCGGCGGGAACAACTGTCTCGCAGATTCCCCTGGAGTTGACTATCGGGGATACGCCGGGGACGGTCAGCTGGGATGTTCCGGACGCAGTTATAAACGGAGGAGAACAGACTCTTGCCTGGACCTATATTCCGGAGGATACGGAAAACTATATTTCGGCAGGACTGACTGGGGAAGCCAAGATCACCGGTGATGTGGAATATCCCATACACATAGAGAGGGAGGGGAAGGGAACCGTCGATCCTGACACAGACTCCTGCCCCGTGGCCGGCCAGATCTTTACTTTCACGCCGGAATATGGATATAAGCTTCAGTCCGTGATGGTGGACGGCATGGAGATGGTGCAAAGGGTACAGCAGCTGGATACCGGGAGAGTCAGTTACACGCTAGATCTTATTCCTGCGGGGCAGACTGAGATGAAGGTGGTCTTTGGGCCGGTCAAGACTGAGGATCTGGAGGACATGGCTGAGGCTCTGCCGAAGGCGGTGGAGGATGAACAGGATATCCGGGATGTCCTGAATATGAAGATGCATTATGAAGCTCTGGAGGAACAGGAGAAAAATTCTGTCTCAGAGGATACCGTCAAAAAGCTGGCGGGCGCCCTTCAGCAGATTCCCTCTGTGGAAGTACGGACCAATCTGCCGGAAGCACAGGGAGAGATTCTTTCAAAAGATCAGGAGGCGTATCTGCTGAGCTGTATGACTGCGGAAGAGGCGGGACAGCTCCTGGACGGCACCATAGGCCGTTTTGTGGTTGCCATGCATGTGCTTCCGAAGGATGAAACAGAGATGGATGTAGCAGCATCTGTGGCACAGGTCCTTGGAGATTATCAGATTGGGACGCATTATGAAATAAGCATAGAAAAGCAGATCTTTGAAAACGCTTCGGCGGGAGTGCCGGACCGGACAGAGACCATCTCAGAGCTGAGTATACCCCTCCGCCTGGTGCTCACAGTACCAGAAGAGCTGATGCCATCTGAAGGCACAGTCCGGAAATTCGCCTTGATCCGAACCCATGATTTTGGCGGGAAGATTGTTTCACAAGTTCTGGAGGACCTAGACCTGGAGGCTTCTACCATAACAGTTGATTCCGGCTATTTCTCCACATACTCTGTAGTTTATGCTGATTCGAAAAAAGAAGAAGAATCTACGGAAGCAGAGGAAACTACGGAGCCGGAGGAAAGTAAAGAAGAAGGAAGCGGCAGCTCCGAAAGTAAGGAGGCCGGAAATCCGACGAAATCGGCCGGTCCGTCCAAGCCGGGAAGCTCGGTAGGAAAAAATGGAAAGGGAGCTGCCGGCACGGCAGGCCAAAATGTGAAAACCGGAGATCAGGCACCTGTCTTACCTGCCATATCTGGAATTCTGGCGGCAATACTGGTGGCAGCCCTGTTGATTTCTTATAAGAAAAAAATTTCTCATCAGGAGGAAAGCTAAAAGACAGTTAAGATTCTATGATTGCTAAAACCGGCGGAACGGTTCCGCCGGTTTTAGTTTCTCTTGTTGACAAAGTCAAAATTTGGGAATAAAATAATAATAGTTACTATTTTATTTTTCTTTAACGGAGGTGTGCTATGGCGGTGTACAAATGCAGTATTTGCGGTTACATATTTGACGAGGAAAAAGAGGGAAAAGCTTTTTTGGAACTCAAAGAATGTCCGGTCTGCCATCAGATGAAAAACTATTTTGACAGAGTGGAGCAGGAAGAAAACAAGGAGGAGGTGACTTCAGAGGCGAAGGAACAGAGCCTGGAATATCCGGCTGATTTTGTCCGGAAGGATGACAGTATCCGATATATGAAGGAGATTCATCAGATGGCAGTGAGCGGAGCCTCGATCATAGGGGCGATGGGGACCCAGATGAAGATGCCGGGCTGGGACAATATTTTGATATTGGGCAGTCAGCTTAACCCGATGCCGCTGGAAGAACATGCCGAGATCGATACAACGACAGTGATTGGTCCACATGCCAAAAAGCCTCTGGTCATTGATAATCCGGTATATATTTCCCATATGTCCTTCGGGGCCCTTTCCAAAGAGACGAAGATCGCCCTGGCGAAAGGAAGCGCCCTGGCCGGAACTGCCATGTGCAGCGGAGAAGGCGGGATCCTGCCGGAAGAGATGGAAGCCGCTGCCAAATATATTTTTGAATATGTGCCGAACCGCTATAGTGTGACGCCAGAGAACCTGAAGAATTCCGATGCTGTTGAGATTAAGATCGGTCAGGGGACGAAACCAGGTATGGGAGGCCATCTGCCCGGCAGCAAGGTCACTCCGGAGATCGCGAAGATCCGGAATAAGCCTGTGGGTAAAGATATTATAAGCCCGTCTTATTTTCGGGATGTCACCAATAAAGAGGAATTGAAGGAGCTGGTGGCCCAGCTCAGAATGGCTTCGGAGGGACGGCCTATCGGTATAAAGATTGCTGCCGGACATGTTGAACGGGATTTGGAATACTGCGTCTATGCGGAACCGGATTTTATCACCATTGACGGCCGGGGAGGAGCGACGGGGGCCAGCCCTCAGATCATACGGGACGCGACGAGCGTACCGACTGTCTATGCGCTGTACCGGGCAAGAAAATACCTGGATTCCATAAATTCGGATATTTCTCTGGTGATAACGGGAGGCCTGCGGGTATCCTCTGATTTTGCCAAAGCGCTCGCCATGGGAGCTGACGCGGTCGCAATAGCCTCAGCCGGATTGATTGCGGCGGCTTGCCAGCAGTACCGCATATGCGGTACGGGCATGTGTCCGGTCGGAGTAGCCACTCAAGACCCGGAGTTGAGGGCCCGTTTCAAAGTAGACGCCGCGGCGAAAAGAGTGGCTAATTTCCTGAACGCGTCCCTGGAAGAGCTTAAGACCTTTGCGAGAATAACAGGCCATGAAAAGCTCAGCGGCCTGTCTGTAAAAGATTTGTGTACAATTGACAGGGAGATTTCTGACTATACCAATATCCCGCACGCGTGAATGCGGGAAAATGAACAAAATTGATTTATATTGCAGAATGGAATAATTCGTAATAGAAAATATACTGCTGCAGGATACCGGCGCAGCCGTTATAGTCGGAGACAGGAAAGCCTTTGGGGTATTCCCGCTCAAGGACCTGCCGTATATGGGTATCTATGGGAAAAGCTTCAATATGGTGCAGGGCGAACAGGCAGATACAGTCAGCCACCTTTATTCCGATGCCGTAACAAGACATCAGGGCTTCCCTGGCCGTTGCATAGTCCATGTGCCGGAAGGCTTCCAGGCAAAGACTGCCGTCCGACACATCCCGGGCTGTTTTCCGTATGTATTTGGCACGGTATCCCAAGCTGCAATTCCGGAGCTCGTCTTCTGAGACGGAGGCAAGCTTGTCTGGTCCCGGAAATCCATAGTGAGTCTGGCCGCTGAGATCTATGACTGTGTTTCCGTAATTCTCACACAGGAGTCGGACACACCGGCGGATTCGGGGAATATTGTTCTGCTGAGAGATCAGGAAGGTGACCATGGTTTCCCAAAGGTCCTGACGCAGAATCCGGATGCCGCCGCCGAAGGACACGGCATTCCTGAGATATCTGTCCCGTTCCGGCACCAGACGTTTAACGGCGCCATAGTCGGCAGAAAGGTCGAAGTAGGGGCTCCAGAACTCCTCGAACTCCTGCTCCGTGCAGGAAAATCCATAGGTACGGGACGGCTCTGCACCGGGGATATCCTGCCTGGCGCTCATATCAAGTATTTCCAGATACCGGTCAGAAGCGAGCAGATTAAAGCGGCCCGGCGCAGCTTCTTCCAGGCGGAAGCACTGGCCGGAGGCCGCAATCTGTTTCAGATCAAAATCAGCGAACGTTTTGACGATCATTCTTATTCCATTCTCCCATATTTCAGCTCTATCCCGTCTTTATCATATTTTTTGCGCTTCCCGGTCATTTCTCCGATGGATATCTTCCATACCGCGGTATTGTTCAGGCTTCGTTCCATGGACTGCTGAAATTCCGCCATGTTGGCGGGAGTATGGCGTTCACATATGAGCCGCATGGCATGTGTTTTTTCCTGATCATCCGTGACTTCAGACGCGGTGCCGGTGAGGACGGCCGATTCGAATTCCGTGGTGAATTTGTCGGAAGCGCGCTTCGTATCCCCTACGCAAGTCATACATATCCGAGAATCGGCTGCCAGAGCGGCGGCCTTTTTCCCGTTGGCTTTGCTCGCATGAAAATAGATATAATTTCCGTCCCGCGCGATATTCAGGGGAATGCAGTAAGGAAATCCGTCTGCACCGGTCATTGCCATAACAGCCCATTCACATTTATCAACGATGGATTCAGCGAATTCGCGTGGCATTTCTCTGTCTTTACGTATCATACAGCCTCCTTATTATTAAAATTGATCAGAATAGTTTCTGTTGGTTCAAGCTGTATTTTACCATATTAAACGATAAAAATCGACAAAGTATTACGGCAGACTTCAATTTTATAGAGAGACAGGTGCCGGAAAAGGTAGCAGTCTTCAAAAGAATAGAGTATAATGTCAAAATAATGTTGAAAAAAGCCTGACAGGGAGAGGCGGCACCCGGGGCGGGAATGATAGGAGAGCTGTGGGATGGATAAAAGGGACATTCTCGTGATAGTAGATGATATGGAAGTGAACAGGGCGATTCTCCGTGAAGTTTTTCAGTCGGAATACCGTATATTAGAGGCTGAAAATGGGGAGCAGGCATTAATGTTTATAGAACATTATCGAAGCAGGATAGTGGCGGTGCTTCTTGATTTGATCATGCCGATGAAGGATGGCTACCAGGTGATGGAACAGATGGAGAAGAAAAAGTTCCTGCCGGAGATACCTGTGGTCGTCATCACATCAGAGGACAGCTACGACTGTGAGGTCAGAGTCTTTGATATGGGAGCTTCCGATATTATAAGAAAGCCATTTGAACCGTATGTGGTGAAACGGCGTGTGGAAAATGTAGTAGATCTGCACAGGCACAGGCAGCATCTGGAGGAGCTGGTAGAAGAACAAGCAGTAAGCCTGCGGGAATCCAACGAGGTTATGATCGACGCGCTGTCTTCAGTCATCGAATACCGGAGCCTGGAATCGGGCCAGCATATCCTCCGCATCCGGATGTTTACGAAAATCCTCCTGGAAGACGTGGCGCGGAGCTATCAGGAATATGGACTGGATGAACGCAGGATAGAGATCATCAGCCGGGCCGCTTCCATGCACGATGTGGGGAAGATTGCCATACCTGATTCTGTTCTGAACAAACCTGGCCGCCTGACACCGGAAGAGTTCGAGGTCATGAAGACCCATTCCCTGAAAGGATGTGATATCCTGGCCGGACTGGACCGGATGAATGATAAAGAATACCTGCAGTATGCGTACAATATCTGCCGTTATCACCATGAGAGATGGGATGGAAACGGGTATCCGGACGGGTTGAGAGGAGACCGGATTCCCATCTGTGCACAGGTGGTGGGGCTGGCGGATGCCTATGACGCGCTGACGACAGAGCGGGTCTATAAAGAAGTTTATTCGCAGGAAAAGGCTTACAATATGATTCTGAACGGAGAGTGCGGCGCTTTTTCTCCTAAGCTTTTGGAGTGCTTTAAAAATGTGAGGGATTCCTTTGCGGAGCTTGCCCGGGACTATGCGGACGGGCGTTCTCCCAAGTCTGACCTGCTGGTCCGGGGCGGGATGAAGCGGAATGCCAGGGAGACAGGCGCTGGTACGCTGGAGCAGGGGCAGATGAAGTATTTTTCTCTGCTCCGCTATCTTGAATCCACGGTGATTGAGCTGGATATCAGCACGGGCGTTTATCATGTCATATACCTGTCGGATAATAATTTCCAGCTTCTTCGGTCTGGTGGGCTGTTTGAGAAGGCGCTCTATAATTTCACCAAAGAAATGGTCCACCCTTCCGACCGGAAAAAGGTGCTTTATTCCTTTGGAGAATACCTGTATGAGTTCTTTAACGGAGGGATGACCAAGCAAAGCTGGAAGTTCCGTGTATATGACCAGATGATAGAAGAATACCGGTGGAATACGGCTACGCTGCTGCGGACCGATGTGGAGAATCCGCACCATAGAAAGGTCATAATCATCTGGCATCCGGAAGAATTGCTTCAGGAGGAACGGCGTCTCCCCCGGCATTTCGGAGAAGGGGCGGAAGCCATGCGGGATCTGTTTGCCGGAATGCAGAAATGTGTCTACGATAAATGGTGCACCATCGAATATGTAAACGAAAGCTTTTTGAAGCTGCTGGATTATACCAGGGATGAGATCAGGGAAAGGTTTCATGACCATTTTATTGAAATGATCTGCCCCGCGGACCGGGACCGTGTGAAGCGGCAGATGAGAGAACAACGGAACGAGGGAAATACCATAGAAGTGGAATACCGTTTGGAATCGAAAAACGGACAGATCATATGGGTCCTGGATAAATGCCGCGTCGTCACGGAGCAGGACGGCAGGGAGCATCTGTATTGTCTTCTGATAGACATCACGAAGACGCGGATGGCACAGGAGGAGCTTCGGATGAGCCTGGAACGCCATGAGATTATCATGGACCAGAGCAACGATATCATCTTTGAATGGGATATTGAAGGTGACAGCATTGTCTATTCTTCCAATTGGGAGAAAAAATTCGGTTATGCTCCGATACGGGAGAGCGTTAGCATACGGATTCCGACAGTATCTCATCTGCATCCTGCAGATCAGCCGGAATTTCTAAATCTGATGCGTGAGATAGCGGACGGGCTGCCTTACAAAGAGGCAGAAGTGAGAATCGCGAAGGCCGATGGAAGTTATTCTTGGTTTCGGATCCGTGCGACCGCCCAGTTTAATGGACGCGGGAGGACAGTGAAATCTGTGGGCGTTATTATTGATATTAATGATGAGAAGAAGAAGACAGAAGAGCTGATTGACAAAGCGGGGCGGGATTCTCTTACGAATCTTTTGAACAAGGCTGTGTCCAAGAAGAAGATCAAGGATTGTCTGGCGAAGGGAGGGTACCGGGGAAAGGCCGCTATGCTCATTATTGACCTGGACAATTTTAAAGGGATGAATGACCGTTTCGGCCATATGTTCGGAGATGCGGTGCTGAAGGAGTTTGCCGGAATCTTAGACAGCCTATTCCGCAGAGAAGATATCGTATCGCGCATAGGCGGTGACGAATTCCTCGTGTTTATGCCAAGATGTGCGAGTCTTGTAGCCGTCATGGAAAAAGCAGAAAGGATTCTCCAGATGTTTAAGGAGATATTCCTGGAGAATCTGGGAGAGGACTGCTTTTCCTGCAGTATCGGGGTTTCTGTGTGCCCGGACAACGGCAATGATTATGATACGCTGTTCTTAAGCGCAGACAAGGCTCTATATATGGCAAAGGGACAGGGAAAGAACCGATGCCTGTTCTATGATCCGGATGCTATGGGGCATGGCCCGGAGAAGCTGTTGGCGGCGAAAACAAGAATCGATTCGGAGGCGAGCCTCCCATATGATCTGTCCGGCGTGATTCGGGAAATATTCGGGAAGCTTTATGCCATCCACGATTTTGAGGAGGCAGTTGAGTCGATTTTAGCGTTTGCCGGAAAATATTTTCAGGTGAGCAGGGCCTATATTTTTGAGGACAGCGAAGATGGGAGCGCCTGCAGCAATACGTATGAATGGTGTAATACGGGAATAGAAGCGGAAAAAGACAGTCTGCAGGATATCGTTTACGCTCAGATGGGGAATTCTTATAAGGAAAATTTCAAGGAACAGAATATCTTCTACTGCCCGGATGTGACAGTCCTGCCGGACACACAGCGGGAGATTTTGGAACGGCAGGGGATCAGATCCACACTCCAGTGCGCTATCATGGATGGCGGCAGATTCCGGGGATTTGTGGGTTTCGATGACTGTGTCAAGAAACGGCTGTGGATTCGGGAACAGGTGGAAGCGCTGACCTTTGTGGCTCAGATCTTATCCATTTTTCTCTTAAAGGAGCGGGCAAACGAACGGGAAAAAGGGGCCGTGGATAATCTTCACAGGATATTGGATAATCAGAATGCGTGGATCTACGTAGTGGACACGGATACATATGAGTTTTTGTATGTCAATGAAAAGACATGCGGGACCGTGTCGGACGCCGAAGCGGGAAAGATATGCTACCGGTCCCTCATGGGAAGAAGCGAGCCCTGCAGCGATTGTCCGATCCGGCATACAAATCTCCAAAAGGACTGCAGCAGGGAGATGTATAATCCCATGCTGAAGCTGTGGGTCATCATGAATACTTCCATGATACGGTGGGGGAAAAAGGAAGCCTGCCTGGTCTCATGCCGTGACATCACATGCTATAAAGAACCGCGGAAGCAGGAAAACCAGGCTTGACAAATATCAGAGAGATTCGGAGAACGTCAGGCAGGCCTTTCTAAGACATGCTGAATAGGTCAGCGTATGTAAGAGATGCCCTTCCAGTAAACGGGAGTGCAGATTTTGGCCTCGGGAGGCAGGGATACGTCTTTCAGAGCCCAGCGTTTGTATTCCTCAAAGCCGGTTCTGTCGACGATATATCCGATGTGTTCCTTGCCTCCGGGAGCGGTACGGTCTATGTAATGCTCCACGTAGTGATATGTATTCAGGATGATCTTCATTATGCTGTCCTCATCGGCCCATAAGATGAAATCCTCGCCCAGGCGGGGATTTTTTTTGCCGCTGCGTCCAAACAAGGTCAGCCGGTAATATTTTGACGGATTCCGGCTCCAGGCGGAGACCGGGCAGTTCAGAACACATTCCCCGCATCCGATACACTTTTCAGCATTTCTCTGGGGGCGGTAATTGACGGTAGTCAATGCTTCGACAGATTTGCGCCGGCATGCCTTTATACAGGCTCCGCAGGAAACACAGCGTTCCTGTTCCAGTCTGGGCATGGTCATGCCCATAATGCCAAAATCATGCATTCGTACTTTGGCACAGTCATTGGGACAGCCGGTCAGAGCAATCTTAAAGTGGAGGTCATTGGGAAATACTGCTTTCTCTATCCGTTTTGCAAAAGCCGTGGTGTCATAGCAGGCGAAGGGACAGACCTTGTTTCCTATACAGGCTGTGATATTCCGGGTCCCGGAGGAAGAATATCCGTTTCCGAGAACAGGCTGATTGATGTCCAGGCCGTCGATAATGGGCTGCAGCATTTCGTTTACCTTGGGCATATCCTCGTAGGAAATGCCGGGTATTTCAAAACCCTGTCGGTTGGTAAGGTGAACGGTGCCGTCACCGTAAGCTTCCGCGATCTCCTGGATCATCGAAAGATATTTTGCATCCAGATGTCCGCCCGGCACCCGGATGCGGGAAGCGGTCTTCCCGCGCACTTTAGTGACGCGGAAAGCGTTTTTTTTCAGTGCTTTCGTATTGATATCCATAAATTCACCCTCCTAATCGATCAGTGCGCGCCCTTTGGCATAAGGAAAGACCGGACCGTCCAGACAGACATAAGTATCATTGATTCGGCAATGGCCGCATTTGCCTATGCCGCAGCACATCTTCCGCTCCAGGGAAATCCAGATCTGGCTGTCTTCCAGACCTCGGTTCTTTAGCGCCTGTATGGAGAAGCGCATCATGGCCGGAGGGCCGACCACGATGGCGGCCGCATTTGCCAGGTCGGTGAAAAACAGGCCGGGAATATATGCGGTGACCAGCCCCTCCCGGTATTCTGTGCCGCCGCCGCTGTCCACAGTGAGGATTACCCGGGCACGTTGGCTCCACCGTGAAAAATCATCCCGGAATAAGATATCGGAAGGGGATTTAAATCCGGCGATCATAGTCAGGCTTTGTATTTCCGGCATATGACAGGCAAAATGATCCATGACGCCGCGCACCGGGGATACTCCTGTTCCGCCGGCGACGATGACCAGTTCTTTGCCTTTATAGTCATCCAGGCAGAAACCGTTTCCGTAAGGACCCCGGAGAAGCATACGGCCGCCTTCATAGCGCTCAAAGATTTCATTGGTCACTTTTCCCACACGGCGGATCGTCAGATCTATGGTGCCGTCGCCGATGCCGCTGACAGAAATGGGAGCCTCGCCGTACTTTGGAATCGAGACTTCAAAGAACTGGCCCGGCTTCACGTCGCCCAGATATTTCATCCGAAAGGTATACTCGATTTCCGTGTGGCGGATGACTTCAATTATTTCAGAGAGGAAAGGGACATATTCATTCTGCTTCATCAGAATTCACCTCCTTTATTGCTTCGGGCAGCCGGTTCAGACAGTGAGAGAAGGATATGTATTCCGGACATGCGTCGTCGCACCTGCCGCAGCCCACACACATCTGAAAGCCGCTCTTCATCTTGAAATCCAGCGCCTTGTGGAGCACTTTATACCGCATCCGTTCGCCGCAGGTCTTTCGACAGCTTCCGCCTCCGGCCACGTCAGAAAAACCATCTGCCATACAGGAAGCCCATACACGGCGCCTTTCCCCTGCTTTTCCATTATCGGTATAGAATAAGTCCTGCATGGTGAAGCAGGTACAGGTAGGACAGACAAAATTGCATCTGCCGCAGCCGATGCACCGGCTGTCATATTCTTTCCAGATTGTGCTCTTGATGACATCCGCGGTCAGGTGGTCGGGAATGTGGACCCTGGTCTTGGTTTCCGTGACATAGGACGGGGAGACCGCTTGCTCGCAGACGGCATGGCGGCGGAACAGCTCCTGCCATTCGGTGTTTGGACAGTCGATCTGCCAGAAATCGCCCTCCCAATCCAGAGAAAAGTCATAGCCGTCGGTTTTGTTAGTTCCCATATCCACGCAGAAACAGCTGGAAAACGGTTCCTTGCAGCCAATCAGGACAAAACGGAGTTTATCCCGGCGGTCCCGGTAATAAGGGTCCTCCGGACCGTTCTGCAGATAAATATGATTCAGACGTTTTAACGCATGGAGGTCACAGCTTCGCAGGAAGATGACAGCTCCCTTTTGTTCCTGCTCCGGTTCCAGGACGGAGCCCTCCGTAAAATAAAACAAAGTCTGGCTGATGGGAAGGAGGGTCTCCTTCCAGGAAAACCGGGATTTTTCATGAAGCACGATTTCCTCAGGAGATGAAATTTTCCCATAACGTACCAGATCTGTGTCGGAAAATGCACCACCTTTGGGATAAAGACGGGGGGCGTAGAGGTCGTATTCGAGGGACAGATGTTTAAAAACCTCGGATAACGCCTCTGTTGATAGAGAATAACCCATATATCCACCTCTTTCTATTGGAAAATTTTTAGTTCTGACAAGTAATGTAGCACCTGCAAAAAATTAAAACCGTGAGTTTTCTCACGGTTCTTTAAAATACTCCATTAGTTTTTCGCGGTCAGGTATGAAGAATTGATTTTTCCGGTATTCCACCAGCCCGGCCTCACTGAGCTGTTTCACCAGACGGGATACAGTTTCTCGCTTGGAACCGAGAAGCTCTGCCAGATACGTGATACTTAAGTCAAAATCAATAAGGATACCGTCATCCAAAGGAATCCCATAGTCCTGGGACAACTTCCAGAGCTTGGCGGCCAGCCGCTTGTCCCCCCGTACGCTGCCCACTGTGTTTTTAAGCTGGTGGTAAAGACGGCGGATCTTAATGGCCATGGAAGACATGACGGCTATGGACAGTTTAGCGTCCCGTTCCATTAAGCCGAGAAATGTCCTGCGGGGATAACAGAGCACCAGAGAATCCTCCAGGATCTCACAGTTTATGGAGGCGGAAGGATCCTGAAGGACGACCTCATTCAGAGACTGTCCTGGGCCACATAGAAAGATCACTTTTTTTTCATATAAATGATTCAGCTTATAGAGCGAAGCTTTTCCTTCAGCCAGGAAAAAGACAGAGGATACCGGCTCCTTATCCAGAAAGAGCTGTGTGCCCCGGCGGTATTGCCGCATGACGCCGCATCCGGCCAAATCTGCGTAAGTGGACGGCGATATATCCTGAAAGACAGGAATGCGCTTCAAGGCATCTTTCATGGGAATCATAGGGGCCTCCTTTAGTACGAATGAATCCATTATATCAGAAGAGGAGCGGTTTCGTAAAGAGCGGAGGCTTGACAGGTAAATGCACTTATCGATTCCGATACGTTTTATAAGTTATTTTTAGAAGATATATAATGATGAATTGGTTAGTGAAAAAATAATTAGGAAATATTGACTTATGTGAGACTATATGTTAAAAATGTTATAAGTTAAATTTTAATTTAAAAACTTAAAAGGTAGATACAATGGAGATTCATGAATTACCCAATAGTCAATAAATTGTAATGAAAATAATATGGGATGGTTTGGAAATATCGAACGGTATCGACATATATTAGATAGTTGGTTAAAAGAGTATTTAGATATATGATGAGAAGTTGATAGAGGAGGATATAGAAGAGTTGAAGGAACTTTTGCATAATCCGGTAGAATAATTTTTACTTATTATGCTATATCAAATTTTTCTGGTACAATAGCTTCCGGGGGATGGACTACAACTACTGTAACTTTAAGATATACTTGGCAGTGGAGTTCGAGACCAGCTTTTGAGTATAAAGATTCTGCAGCAATTGTATGGAAAGCTTCGGATTCTTCTGGTCATCAGCTTTCAACTTTAACTACAAGCAGCACATGTGCTGTAGCATATAGGAATACAGTTACCGGAAATTTAGCGACAAACAAGACAGTATCGACTACTTATAATGATGTAAACAATTATGTGTATTCAAAATTTGATATGAGTATTGTTTTGTCGGGGAGTAATAACTTTGGTTGGGCTAAATCTGGTCGACTTGATATTACATTAAAGCCACAAGGGAGTAAAGCGATTAATTCAATTTCGGCTGTTGGTGGATATGGACATGCAAGATTGACGGCAAGTATAGGCGTAAGTGCTTCTAGTTCTGGACTTTCGCTTTCCTTTACACCAGCGTCTAAAGTGGATTCCGCAATCACATCTTCTAAAACATTTTATCGTTAGGAGGGATGGGCCATCATGAATTTGAAAGATGCTCTATTTTTCATCATCATGATTGGTGGATTATTGATCTGGCCTATGATATTTATAGGTGTGGAAAAAATTTGTAACCATGAAAAAGGAATTTGTTATCCCCTGATTTATCTCAGTATATATACAGAGATTGTTATAATATATCTTATGCTGTAGCGTTTGCTTTGATTTTCTATGTCTCATGTTCTTTAAATGATCGTATGGTATCATAAACTCCATTGAAGCGTCTCTGCTAAATGATTTGACTCATAAAGCGAGGCGTTTCTTGGGGATACCGTGTGCACAATACAGCGGAGGCTTGACAGGCAAACTGTTATTGTGATACCATGAGTTAAGTCTCTTTATACAGAGAGGCAGAAATAAGAAGAGAGGAGATGAAAGGATGAAGATTAATTCCTGCAGATGATCAGTCGGATGGTGCGTGACATTTTGGATATGTCTGTTTGTCATGCCCGCAGGAATGTAATGCTTTTTCCTTTTATCGTGAACCAAATAGAGCGGAGCTCTGGAAACGTCTGTCTGCGGGGACGGAGTTGACGGGGAGACGGATGATATGGTGTGGACGAAAGGATGCAGGAATTCCTGCATCCTGTTTTTTATGCTTTACAGAGACGGAGAATCCCGCAGGCGGGAATCTTTGCAATAACAGGATGGCAGCGCACCCTCCAATGGAACTTGATTTAGAAGGATTGGAGGAAGATTGTATGACACAAATTCGCGCGGAACATGTAACATTTTATTATGGAGGAAGCCACCAGGAAATTTTCCGGGATTTGTCGTTTGCCATAGACACAGACTGGAAATTGGGGCTTATTGGGAGGAACGGCAGGGGAAAGACGACACTCCTGCGCCTGCTTTTGGGAAAGGAGGAATATCAGGGCCGGATCGTGTCTCCAGGGAAATTCACTTATTTTCCCTTTTCGCTTAACATGGATCTGGACAATATGACCTTTGAAGTGGCAGAAGAAGTTCTGCCGGGGTATGAGCTTTGGCGCCTGTGCCGCGAACTTCAATATCTGGAGACGGATCTGGAGATTCTGTACCGGCCCTTTTCCACACTCAGCCAGGGAGAAAGGACAAAAGTGCTGCTGGCGCTGCTGTTTATCCAGGAACATCATTTCTTGCTTATCGATGAGCCCACCAACCATCTTGATCTGGAAGGGAGGGAGACCGTGAGCCGCTATCTGAACAGAAAAAAGGGGTTTATCCTGGTGTCCCATGACAGGACCTTCCTGGACGGCTGCATCGATCACATCATGTCCATTAACAGGCAGGGGATTGATGTGGTACAGGGAAATTTTTCATCCTGGTGGGAAGACAAGACGAGAAGGGATCAATGGGAGAGACAGGAGGATGAAAAGCTGAAAAAGGAGATTGGAAGACTGTCTGAGGCGGCGAAGCGGGCGGAGACATGGTCAGGAAAAGTGGAAAAGACTAAATTCGGGACGCGGGTAGGGGGCCTGAGGCCTGACCGTGGGGCGATCGGACATAAAGCTGCGAAGATGATGAAGCGCGCCAAGACGACGGAACGCCGGATGGAGGAGGCCGCGAAGGAAAAGTCCGGGCTTCTTAAAAATTTGGAGAGCAACCAGGAGCTGAAGCTGTTTCCGCTCCGCCACCATAAGGAAGAGCTGGTGAAATTCCGCGGGGTCTCATTGGCATATGGAGAGAAGGAAGTGTGCCGGAATCTGGAATTTACCCTGAGAAGGGGAGAACGGATGGTGCTGGCAGGCGGAAACGGATGCGGGAAATCCACGCTACTGAAGGCTGTTTTGTCCCAGGCGGCCGCGGGGGATCACGCGGAAGCCCGCTTGGCGGGAGACGGCCTGCAGGTGGTCCGGGGAAGTATTGAGACAGCTCCGGGGCTTAAGATTTCCTGGGTGCCTCAGGATACTTCCTTTTTATCGGGAAGTCTGGATGATTATATTTACAGCTGCGGCTGTGACGGCCATCTTATGAAGATGCTGCTGCGGAAGCTGGATTTCACTCGGGAACAATTAGAGAAGCCCATGGAAGAATACAGTGAAGGGCAGAAGAAAAAGGTGCTGCTCGCCGGAAGCCTTGGGGAACGGGCGCATCTTTATATCTGGGATGAACCGCTTAATTATATTGATGTTTTTTCCAGAATGCAGATAGAGGACCTTTTGGAAGACTCCGATCTTTCCCTTCTCTTTGTGGAGCATGACAGCGTATTTTCAGAAAAGATTTCCAGGGGCTGTAAGTATTGTATATCGGCCTGTTTTTCAGTATAATGATAGAAAAGAAGAAAAAGAGAGGTAACGAATGATGACAGGTCAAGTATTGGAACGGGGCGCGGGTATCCTGCTTCCCGTCAGCAGTCTTCCGTCTCCGTATGGAATTGGGACCTTTGGCTGCGCGGCCTATGATTTTATAGATTTTTTGAAACGGGCGGGTCAGAAATACTGGCAGGTCCTTCCAGTGGGTCCCACGAGCTATGGAGACAGTCCTTATCAGTCCTTTTCTGCCTTTGCTGGGAATCCATATTTTGTTGACCTGGATTTTCTGACAGAAGAGGGGCTGCTGCAAAGAGACTATGTGGAGAGCTTTTCCTGGGGAGATCAGGAATCCTATGTTTCTTATGAGACTGTATATCGGAACCGGTTTCAAGTCCTTCGGACAGCGGCAAAGAACAGCCGGCACCGGGAACAGCCGGATTTTCAGGCCTTTGAACGGGAAAACTCCTATTGGCTCAGGGACTACTGTCTGTTTATGGCGTGCAAGGAGCATTTTAGCGGCGCAGAATGGCTGAAATGGGAGGAGGACATTCGTTTTCGCAGTCCGGAGGCGGTGGAGAAGTACGAAAAGCTTTTGGAAGAGGATATGGATTTCTGGGCTTTCTGCCAGTATAAATTTTTCTGCCAGTGGAAGAAGCTGAGGGAATACGCGGCGGAGAAAGGAATCCGGATCATTGGAGATATTCCCATATATGCCGCCATGGACAGCGCAGATGTATGGACTCATCCGGGGCTTTTTCAGCTGGATGAAAATCTGATGCCGAAATTCATTGCCGGAGTTCCGCCGGATGCGTTCAGCGATACGGGTCAGCTATGGGGGAATCCGCTCTATGACTGGGATGCCATGGAAAAAGAGGATTTTGAGTGGTGGCGCCGCAGAATCCTTTCTTCTCAGAAATTGTATGATGCGGTGCGGATCGATCATTTTATTGGAATTACCAGATACTATGCCGTGCCCGGAGGAGCGGAGGACAGCGTCCATGGCACTTACATGGAAGGCCCCGGAAAAAAACTGACCGACGTCATCAATGAGACAGCGGAAAAGCTGTATATCATTGCTGAGGATTTGGGAATCGTGACGCCGGCGGTGAGAAAACTGCTGGCGGATAACCATTATCCGGGTATGAAGGTGATTGCTTTTGGTTTTGACGGAAATCCGGCCAATGAGCATCTTCCCCATAATTTCAAAGAAACGAACTGTATCGCTTACGGCGGGACTCATGACAATGAGACACTGGCCGGTCTGTTTTGCGATAAGTCGGACGAAGTGCTTGGCTATTTATTTGACCTGATTGGGACCCGGGACCGGGAAAAGATTGTGGAGGAGCTGTTCCGGCTTGCATACGGCAGCGTTGCCAATGTGGTGATATTCCAGGCGCAGGATGTTCTGAAGCTGGATAATTCCGCCCGTATGAATTTTCCGTCCACATTGGGAAACAATTGGAAATGGCGTCTGCGGAAGGACCAGCTGGGTCAGAGGGAATCGGACTGGCTGGGCCATCTGGTGCACGTATATAACAGGTATTGAAACGGCCCTGTAGAGGACAGATTCGCGGCATCTGCCGGAAAGAGAAGGAGGAATGCATATGGCCAGATCGATGAATCAAAAACTGAAAGTATTGTACATTATAAAGCTGCTTGCGGGGACGAATGCGTCCCATGTGGTGACAATGAATGAGATTCTCGAAGAGCTTCAAAGCCATGGCATTTCCGCGGAGAGAAAGAGTATTTATGATGATCTGGACGCACTTCGGACTTTCGGCTTTGAGGTAGTCAGCAGGAGAGAGCGGCCGGCCGGCTATTATCTTAAGAATGCCGGCAGTATGGCCGGGCTGCTGTCTGTACCCGGAATTTTGCCCGGTTTACCGGCAGATCAGAAAGAAGAAAAAGAAATCACTTCCAAGCCTGAAAAGCTTGCGCCTTCTGTCCGGCGTCCGGACTGGCTTCGGGGGAAAACAAAGATTGAGCTGCTGTGCAGTGAGACGGCGGCTGAGAGCATCCTGAACGAATTGGGAGGAGGCGTTTCCGTGCGCGGGAAAAGCAGCTCTGGTACAAAAAAAGGGAGCGCTCAGATGGTTTCCCTGAAATTGAAAGCTGCGGTGGGAGACGCTTTTTATGGCTGGTTGGCCGGATATGGCTGCAAAGTCAAGATGACGGCTCCGCCTTCCGCGATGAGAGAATACCGGAAATATCTGAAGGAGATCCGCAGCTTGTATAAGGAAGAAGTCTGAGTACGAGAGAGCGAATACGTGAGTTGAATGCCTGTCCGGCCGTGAGCCGGGCAGGCATTTTTGGTTCCATGGTGCGGGCTGCAGAGCTGCTCAGCCGGCTGCCCGCACCTCAAAATCCAGGGTACCCTTCTCAGCGCCATTGACAATAAGTGTAATGGAATGGATTCCGGGATTATGGTTCCTTGAGCTTGAATTTGCGAAGGAGTGGGTTTTTCTGTATGACTTTTCCTGTCCTGCCGCGAACGAAGCCTCAGATATTTGGAATATCCTGCGGCTTCGGCTGCCATTTGCTTTTACATAGTCGATGCCATATTCCAGCCGTACCTGGGCCGCTCTTTTCGCCTTGATTCTGAAGTGAAAGGTGATATCGTCCCCAATTGCAACAGATGTGGTATCCAGTGTAAAATCGTCAGCATTCACAGAATCGTCATCTTCAAATCCGAAAATGTCCAGAACATCCCTTCTGCCTTTTTTCAGCAGTGTTCTGCATCCATGTTTTATGATCCAGTCCGTATATTGGTGCTTACCGTACCAATCCAATGCAATTTTTACGACCAGATCGGGATGGGTTTTGGATATATCGTTTAGGTTGTTGGCTACACTTTTACGGACGTATAGCGACGGATCGGTTTTCAGCTGCTCTAAGATACCGAGAATGGGAGACGGGTCTTTTTTAAAGCTGGGAAGCGATTGTCCCCATGGCAGCTGAGGACGGCAGCCTTCGCTGGCGAGCCGCCGGACATGCTCATTGTCATGTCTGGCCCAGGCGGCCATCTGCTGCATCATACGCTTTTCATGGTTTATGATAAATGGCCTTACGGCAAACTCAGATGAGGAGTAGGCGGTGTACCTTTCCAACGCGGACATTGATAGGTCCCAATGGCGCTCATCCTGTCCATAGACCTCAACAAAGTCGGGGAAGTATATTAAGGTGTTGTCGTGGTATCCCTCTGGATAATCCGCGAGAACCTTATCAATAATGCCGAGTGCCTGCTCATAATCCGACGGCAGATACTTTCCCAGATGAGCGGCAATCCGGCGGATGCGGGCTTTCAGTTCTAAAGCATCCCATGTTTCGTCCATAATATCACTGACAAACGTATCCGCAGGAAACGGATGATATACGGCTTCCGTACGCACAGCCAGTTCGTGAAGAGAATTGTAATTAAAATACTTGTTTTTCAGTAATTCCGGCATATGTCTCCTTTTTTCAAATTAGAGTACAAAGTATTTAGTAGTCATTTCTGAGTCCCTCCATCCAGGTACCGGCAGAAGTTCCATGTTGTCCCAATATTTTTCAGAACAGACAGAAGCTAGCTTTGGTGCGGGAAGAGGAGCAAAAAGAACGATTTGATTTTGATATGAGGCAAGCGATCTCATCTGATTTCCTCCAATTCTAATATCCGCCTGTGGAAATGTCAAATGGCTCCTCATATGTCCCGAATCTTTTTATAATAGTCTTGGACAAGGTGCAATATTTTACAAGAGCATTTTTGAGAACTGTGCTATACTGGCTGTGCACAGGATAAGGAAAGAGAGGAAATATTATGGAACAGGGTAAAAGGAGCGTTCGGTTTGACAATGAACTTCAGGTGGAAGCGTACTGCTTTCAAGGAATCATGCAAAGGTTTCCTAACCATTTCCATGAATATTATGTGATTGGGTTTATTGAGAGCGGCCGCAGGCACCTGATATGTAAAAATAAGGATTACCAGGTCCGGTCTGGGGCTCTGCTGCTGTTCAATCCTTCGGACAGCCATACATGTGAGGCCATCGATGATGCTCCTTTGGATTATCGGTGTATTAATATAAAAAGAAGAACTATGTGGCGGGTGGCGGAAGAGATAACCGGTAAAGGATGCCTGCCGTATTTTTCGGAAACTGTAGTTCCGGACAGCGGCTTGACGGAGCTTTTGCGCCAGCTTCATCATATGATAATGGAAGGGCGGAAAGAATTCGACAAGGAAGAACTGTTTTATTTTCTGACAGAACAGCTGATACGGAAATATGCGGAGCCTGGTGAGGGAGGAAGCAGCCCGTTCATTCATGAGGAAGCGGAAAGGGTCCGCCTTTATCTGGAGACACATTATGAAGAAAAGATATCTCTTGATAAACTGGCGGCCATGGCAGATATGAATAAATATTCTCTGCTGCGGACCTTTACGAGATTATATGGAATCACGCCGTATCGGTATTTGGAAAATATCCGGGTGAATAAAGCGAAGGAGTTACTGGAGCATGGAGGGGAACCGCTGGATGCGGCTATGGCCGCAGGGTTTTCCGACCAGAGCCATTTTACCAATTATTTTAAAGAGTTTATAGGACTGACACCGGGACAATACCGGGATATTTTCAGGGAATGAAAGAGGAGGGAACGGGTCTGAGGCCCCGGAATCAGAATAGGGAGGATTTGGAGATGAAAGAGCAGTTTCAGCAGAAGACGGCGGGTCAAGAGGAAGAGACAGGTAGTACCCGCGGCCATATGGCGGCGGTGTTCACCGTGGCTGTATGGGGGACCACATTCATAGCGACGAAAATTTTACTTAGAGGGATGGCGCCTGCGGAGATTCTTTTTTTCCGTTTCCTGTTGGCGTTCCTGGTATTGTGTGCCGTTTGCCCGCGCCGGATGAAGCTGAAAGAAAAAAAGCATGAGCTTTTATTCGTTGGAGCCGGACTGTTTGGCATCACCTTTTATTATCTGCTGGAAAATGTGGCACTGACTTATACGCTGGCGTCCAATGCGGGAGTGATCATATCGGTCACGCCGTTTTTTACGGCAATCCTGTCGCACATTTTCACAAAGGATGAAAAGCTCCGGCCCGGATTTTTCATAGGGTTTTTGACAGCGATCGCCGGGATATGCCTTATCAGCTTTAATGGAGCCAGCAGATTCCATGTGAATCCTCTGGGAGATCTGCTGGAGTTGGGAGCGGCGCTGGCCTGGAGTTCTTATGCCGTGTTCTCCAGAAAGATCAGCCGTTATGGATACAACACCATCCAGGTAACCAGAAGAACGTTCTTTTACGGCCTTGTATTCATGATACCGGCACTGCTTCTCATGGATTTCCGGCCGGATTTTTCCGTGCTTGGAAATTCCACGCTGCTGTTTAACTTTCTATATTTGAGCCTGGGAGCGTCTGCCCTCTGCTTTGTCACCTGGAATACGGCGGTCAAGAAGCTGGGCGCTGTGAAGACCACGATTTATATCTATATGGTCCCGGTGGTAACAGTAGCCGCGTCAGCGATTATCCTGGATGAAAAGATCACATGGATGTCTGCCCTGGGGACGGCGCTTACTTTAGCCGGGCTGGTAATCTCTGAGGGACGGATAAAGAGCAAAAAGGAGAAGGAAGCGGCGGCGAATTATTAACCATAAATATGGTGCGTTTCCTGCACATGAATTGAATACTCCCTGCATAGATTGTAAAAACAAGCGTATCAGGGGGACTCCCTTTTGAAAGATTATATTGAGGAGCGTGCCGTAGAGATTGCAAATTATATCATTGAGGAGAACGCCACGGTTCGGCAGACTGCGAAAAAGTTTGGTATCAGCAAAAGTACGGTGCACAAGGACGTGACAGACCGTCTCGTGCAGATCAATCCGACGCTGGCATCCCAGGCCCGGATCGTATTGGACGTCAATAAATCGGAACGTCATATCAGAGGCGGGATGGCGACGAAAGAAAAGTATCTCCATCAGATGGAAATCAAATGACAAGAGTTTCGGAACGGCATGCGGCCGCACTCCGGTTATAAGTGACCAAAGGGAAAACTGCGCTCGGGGGAAGATCAATGCTCCGGGCGCAGTTTGATTCTTATATTATGATATAAAATACTTTTTGGAATCTTTTTTAATTAGCTCCAATTTAGCATCGGCAGAAGTTCCGGACCGTCACGATTTCGGTTCGCTGGCGATGCAGGGGCCGCTTTATCTCCGCTCCGGCAGTACCGCTCACATGTCGACAGGAAATCCTTATGATTTCCTGTCTCCTGTTCGCTCAGAAACGGAACCGGTATTTCCGTTTCTGCCTCCCTCCTCCTGGAGAACACCGGCCGCTTCCCTGCGGCGCTCACCTTTAGGCCGGCCCGGAATCTTTCTGCCGGTGCCCTGTCTGCCGCACTGTACCGGACAAATTTCATTTCTTAGATTCCAGAAAAGGATTAGATAACCACACAGCCCGCGAGCCGCCTGGATGGAATCGGATTTCCTCCTGCTTCATCTAGTTATAGAAATAAGTTTGTTTTAAAGGTATTCAAAGGCATGCCCTTGGACATTGTTTAGAAGGATAGATGTAAAAAATAAAAAAGTAATATAATATTGATTTAAACAGAAAATGAATTGATATTTTGCGGCACGTGCGATAAAATTATCATATAAACAAGTTTATTTTGACAAAGTTTTGGCATAAGAGACAAAGGAGGAAAAAGAGATGTTTTATTGGAATGTGTCCTATGTATTGTCATGTCTTTTTAGTCTCGTACAGTTGGTGATGATGATCTTGGTCATCATAGTTTGTATCAAATATTTAAAAAATAATAAGTAATTATAAAATTATCCCGTCATTCTGCTGTCAGATCAGCCAGAATGGCGGGTAGTTTATCCTGTGGCAGAAAGATAACAAAAACTGGGAAGCTTTATATTGACATTTTTGAATGATGGTGTCTAAAATTGACACATTTGAAACAAAAAAGACTGACAGATATATAATTAATTTATAATAAAAACAAAAAACTATATTAATCAAATAACAAATCTATTATCATATCATTGCCACAGACCGCCGAAATTCTTTCGGTCATACCTGGGCTTGAAATTGGAAGCCGGTTCAGGACTGTGGAACATGGGGCTTCCACCAAAAGCCGGCGGTCGCCCCTCATTTCTCAGCCATTTGAAGAGCTGTTTGTCATATGGTGTCGAAAAACTTTTTTAATAATTCTTAAGAAAGTTTACATTCCCGTTTTATAGTTGACATACGAAAGCTCTTGCACTAGACTGAATAGTGACAGGAGGATGCGGCTATGCACTATACTTTTCAGCAATGGCTGATGTTTTTTTATGTTTACTGTTTCATCGGCTGGTGCTTCGAGAGTACTTATGTTTCTATATTAAAGAGAAGATTTGTGAACAGAGGTTTTTTACATTCACCGCTGCTTCCCATATATGGATCAGGGGCGGTCGTAATGCTTGTGGCGACTTTGAGACTGAGAGACCATATCGTATGGATGTATCTGGCGGGGATGGTGGGAGCCACAGCCCTGGAACTGGTGGTCGGGTTGTCCATGGAGGCAATCTTCAAAGTGAAATATTGGGATTACAGCAATCAGAAGCTGAATTATAAAGGCGTCATCTGTTTATCGTCTTCCCTCTGCTGGGGATTATTCACGGTGCTGCTCAATAAATATCTGCATAAACCGGTAGAGGCCTTTGTGTTGGGACTGCCTCCGGTTATGGTGACGGTGGTGGTGATCGTGATTTCGGCCATCTTTGTTTCCGACGCAGCGGTGTCCATAAAGGTAGCCCTGGGAATCCGGGACATGCTGGATGTTTCTAAACGTTTACGTAAAGAATTGAACGAGGTACAGGTGCAGCTGAACGAACGTGTAAACGCCATGAGAATCGGTATGGGAGAAAAGAAAGATTCGGTTGGAGAACGGCTTGGAACGCTTCTTGATTCCATTGGTGATAAGCTGACGGAGATGGCCGGCGCGGCAGGGAGTAAGATGGATTCTCTGATTGACGCTACTTACGAAAAACTGGGGGCGCTGGTCAGGCTGTCCGACGAAAAGGATGAAGAAGTGGGCGCGGTCTCCAGCCTCGGTGAAAAGCTTAAATCTTTAAAACAGGAACACGAATCCCAGACGGAAAAGATGGCATACTTAAAGATGAAGATGCTGAAACGGAACCCTTCCGCCACTTCCAGAAAGTTTGCCAAGGAATTTTCTGTGCTGCGGACAGAACAGATAAAGCGTTATGAGATCCGGAGAAAAGAGAAGAAAGAAAACCGGAAAAAACGCCGTAAAGAATAAAGAATCCCGTAAGCGGGATTCTCCGCCCGGAGTCGTTTTTGTTTCATAGGATGAACGTTCCTATGAAATAAAAAAACACCCTTTTCAGGGTGGAGTTTTAGGGGGGGGGACTCGGCAGCCTCAGGCTGCCGAGCGTGAGTATGAAAAAGCTTGTTTATACCAATTTCGATTGGTATGCCTATAGTATAAAAAGAAATTGTGACCAAAATATGTTCAGTCTATGAAAAAATCATGAAGAACATAAAAGAAAATTTAGAGAAACACAAAATTTCCTTTCATCTGCAAAAAGCAATTGAAAAAATGGAAAAATTGTTTATAATATAAAGGATTGGCGAAGTTTATAGGTAATGAGAGGAAGAAATGTCCGGTCTCCGGACGTATCGGATATAGAATCGCATTATAGGCAAGCAGTTTGGAAGAGCATAGGAGGAAATGAAGATGTTATTATCGACAGATATAGGAATTGACCTGGGTACGGCCAGCATCCTGGTATATATAAAAGGAAAAGGCGTCGTACTGAAGGAACCCTCCGTAGTAGCATTCGACCGGGACACCAATCAGATAAAGGCTATCGGAGAAGAGGCACGTCTGATGATCGGAAGGACTCCCGGCAATATCGTGGCTGTGAGACCGCTTCGCCAGGGCGTGATTTCTGATTATACGGTCACGGAAAAAATGCTGAAGTATTTTATCCGTAAGGCTCTCGGAAAAAAGACCCTGAGAAAACCCAGGATCAGCGTATGTATTCCCAGCGGCGCCACAGAGGTGGAGAAAAAGGCGGTGGAGGATGCAACTTATCAGGCTGGGGCCAGAGAGGTTTCTATTATTGAGGAGCCAGTCGCCGCAGCGATCGGTTCCGGTATCGATATATCAAAGGCCTGCGGCAACATGATCGTGGATATCGGAGGCGGTACCGCGGATATCGCTGTTATTTCCCTTGGCGGCACGGTAGTGAGCACTTCGGTTAAGGTGGCCGGAGATGATTTTGATGAGGCGATCGTACGTTTTATGAGAAAAAAACACAATCTGCTGATCGGTGAAAGGACAGCTGAGGAGATCAAGATTCAGATAGGCTGTGCTTATAAAAGACCGGAGCTGGTGGCCATGGACGTCAGGGGCCGTAATCTGGTGACCGGACTTCCCAAGACGATCACGATCACTTCCGATGAAACACTGGAAGCGCTCCGGGAGCCGGCTATGCAGATCGTAGATGCCGTACACAATGTCTTGGAGAGGACTCCGCCTGAACTGGCGGCTGATGTGTACGACAGAGGAATCGTGATGACCGGAGGAGGGAGCCTGCTCAGCGGACTGGATGCTCTGATCGAGGAAAAGACCGGCATCAATACGGTGATCGCCGAAGAGCCTCTGACGGCAGTGGCGATTGGCACCGGAAAGTTCATTGAGTTCATGCATGGACAAAGGGACGTTGAATAAAAGCGGCGCAGCCGACGAGATATCAGGGGCGGCTAGAAGTCTTCCAGGCTTCTGGCTGCCTTTTTGCTTTTTAAGAAAGGAGACGTCTGGTGGAGACGATTTCAGGATATGTCAATAAGATCGTATACCGGAATGAGGAGAATGGCTATTCGGTGATTGAGCTGTTTAACAGCGGGGAGGATAAAACGCTGGTAGGCATTCTTCCCATGCTGGGAGAAGGGGAATATGTGGAAGCCATCGGAACCATTAAAAAGCATCCTCTCTACGGAGAACAGCTGGTAGTGGAGAGCTACGAGATCAAGAATCCTGAGGATACGATGTCCATAGAAAGATATCTGGGGTCCGGCGCCATCAAAGGGATAGGCGGAGCGCTCGCGGCCAGGATCGTGAAACGCTTTGGAGAGGACACCTTCCGCATCATAGAGGAAGAGCCGGAACGGCTGGCGGAGGTGAAAGGGATCAGCAGCCGCATGGCGTTGGAGCTAGGCAGTCAGGTGGCGGAAAAGCGGGATATGCGTCAGGCGATGCTGTTTCTACAGAAGTATGGGATTTCCCTCAACCTGGCGGCGAAGATATTCAAGGAATACGGCTCCGAGCTTTATACGATCATTGAACAGAATCCATATCGTCTGGCGGATGATATCGCCGGCGTCGGCTTTAAGATTGCGGATGATATTGCGGTGAAAGCAGGCATCCGCGCAGATTCAGACTACCGGATAAAAAGCGGGATATTATATACGCTTCTTCAGGCGATAACGAACGGACATACATATCTTCCGATGAATGAACTCCTGCGCGGGACGAATCAGCTGCTGGGAGTAGAGCTTGACTCGCTGGAGAACCATATTATGGACTTGGTCATGGACAAGCGTCTGGTGGTGAAGAAGGAAGAGGACGTTTCGATCGTCTATGCGGCTAAATATTATTATATGGAGATGAATGTGGCCAGACGGCTGGCGGAACTGGATTCTGTGTGGGAAGTAGAAGAAGGCGAAGCGGCTGAGACGATCCGGCGGATCGAGGAACAGGAAAAGTTTGAGATGGATGAACGCCAGAGGGAGGCTGTGCTGGAAGCGGCGCGGCACGGAGTGCTGGTGATCACGGGAGGGCCCGGCACCGGTAAGACGACCACGATCACGGCGCTCATCCGCTTTTTTGAGATGGAGGGAATGGATGTCGTGCTGGGGGCGCCCACGGGGCGGGCGGCCAAACGGATGTCGGAAGCCACGGGATATGAGGCCAGGACCATTCACCGTATGCTGGAGCTGTCCGGCATCCAAAATGAGTCTTCCGGGGAAGTGCACTTCGCCAGGAATCAGGCAAACCCACTGGAGACAGATGTCATTATCATCGATGAGATGTCCATGGTCGATATTCAGCTGATGCAGTCTCTTCTGGAAGCCGTAGCCGTCGGGACCAGGCTGATCCTGGTGGGGGACCGTGACCAGCTTCCTTCCGTGGGGCCTGGAAATGTCTTAAAGGATATCATCCAGTCGGAAAGCTTCCATGTGGTGCGCCTGACCAGGATATTCAGACAGGCGGCCGCCAGTGACATCATCCTGAACGCCCATAAGATAAATAAAGGCCAGCCGGTGGATGTGGCCGCCAGAAGCAGGGATTTCCTGTTCATAAAGAGGACGGATGCCAATTCCATAATCAATGCGTCGATCGCACTGATATGTCAGAAGCTGCCGGGATATCTGAATGTGCCGATGCACGACATTCAGGTGATCGCTCCCATGAGAAAAGGGGCGCTGGGAGTAGAACGTCTGAATAAGATACTACAGGAATTCCTGAATCCGCCGGATGGAAAGAAAGCGGAAAAAGAATATGCTCAGGGAATCTTCCGCGAGGGCGACAAGGTGATGCAGATCAAAAACAATTATCAGATGGAATGGGAAGTCAGGAGCCGGTACGGGATTCCAGTAGACACAGGAGCCGGAGTCTTCAATGGGGACATCGGAACCATAAGCGAGATTAACTCCTTTGCGGAGGAGCTTGTTGTGGAGTTTGATGAAGGAAGAGTGGTCACTTATGACTTCAGCCAGTTGGAAGAACTGGAGCTTGCTTATGCCATCACGATCCATAAAGCGCAGGGAAGCGAATATGCGGCGGTGGTCATCCCGCTCCTAAGCGGCCCGAGGATGCTCATGACCAGGAATCTCCTGTATACGGCAGTGACCAGGGCCAGATCCTGCGTATGTATCGTGGGAATGCCGGAAACCTTTTTGGGAATGATTGAAAACGAGACAGAACAGAGACGCTATTCCAGCTTGGATAAGCGTCTGGAAGAGCTGTGACAGGAGGGGAGAATACGATACTGGATCTGCTTTATCCGGGGCGCTGCCCAGTCTGCGGTGAAATCCTGCCGTATGGGCGGAAATATGTATGCGGCCGCTGTGAGCCGAAGCTGTCTTATGTCAGTCAGCCGGTCTGCATGAAATGCGGGAAGGAGCTGGAAAAGCTGGATAACGGCTGGAATGGCGGAGAATACTGTGCCGACTGTATACGCCATCCAAAGGACTTCGCGGGAGGCATTGCGCTGCTTAATTATAATGCGGCGGCACAGACAGTCATGGCCCGGCTTAAATATCAGAATAAAAGAGAGGGTGCAGAGTTCCTGGCAGCTGAAATGGCAAAAAGGCATGGACGGCAGCTTCTCCGGCTGAGACCAGATGCACTTGTCCCGGTGCCTATTCACAAGGCCAGACTGAAGCTGCGGGGGTATAACCAGTCGGAGCTGCTGGCCAAGGCCCTGGGCCGAAGGCTGGGGATATCCGTGAGAACGGATCTGCTGTTCAGAGTGGAAAATACGAAAGCGCAGAAACAGCTCGGATATGAGGAACGCCAGAAGAACGAGGCGCATGCATTCCGCACATCGGGAAAAACGGCAGTGCGGGGTACCCTGATCCTAGTGGATGATATCTATACCACCGGTGCGACCGCCCAGTCATGTGCCGCGGTTTTGTTAAAGGCCGGTGCGGAGCAGGTATATCTGGCAAACATGGCGGTAGGATACGGAAGATAAGTCTGCCGTCTGGATTTATTTCCATTTTTAAACAATCATAAAATTCAATCATACGGAAAGCTTCTTCGGCGTACACTATTTTAAAGACAGGCCGAAGGAGTTTTTTATTATGAAGCGAAATTTTCTATTGGCGGCAGGAGGGACAATCCTCCTGTTTCTGTTTCCTTATATGGTCACACTTTTTATTACCGGCAAGATCACCATGGCGCCGGAACAGACGGCGGACAGCGGGAAAACAGTTCATGTAAAAAGCGAATACGGAACAGAAGAAATTGACCTGGAGGACTATGTGCAGGGAGTGGCAGCGTCTCAGATTCCGGGGAATTATGAAAAAGAGGCTGTGAAAGCCCAGGTGATCATTGCCAGGACATATCTGTACAAGATGATGGGAGACGAGACTTCCATTGCCGGCAGTGAACTGTCCTGCGGATATTGGGATACGGATGACAGAAAAAAGGAATGGGGAGACAAATACCTGGAGTATCAGGAAAAATTCAAGCAGGCTGCGACGGAGAGCGCGGGTCAGGTGCTGACTTATCAGGGGGGGCTGATTGACGCCATGTTCCACCGGGCCAGCGCGGGAAAGACCAGGGACGGAGGAGAGCTTCTGCCTTACATAAAGAGCGTTGACAGCAGCCGGGATGTGGATATGGAAGGATATGTGACGATCAAAGAATATTCCGCTCCTGATCTGGTATCGGCCATAAGCTCTTTGCGCGGACAGCAGCTTACGGATACGGACGTCCTGGGACTGCAGATCGCGGCCAGGGACGATGCGGGATATGTGCAGAGCGTGATGGCCGGAACAGAAACCTATACCGGAGAAGAGGTAGCCTCTGCGCTTTCCCTTCCGTCTTCCGCGTTTTCTATCACACAGTCTGAGAGCGGAATTAAATTTGTCGATAAGGGCTCTGGCCATGGATATGGACTCAGCCAATGGGGAGCTAATAAACTGGCGGGAGAAGGAAAGGATGCCGCGGCCATACTGGCTTACTATTATCAAAATGTAAGCATAGAAAAAAAGTAAAAAAATGTTGGTGAGCCAGAATTGTCCAGATAATTTTTGAATAGGACACGGTAATCGGGCAAGACTAATACCGAGGTGATTATCGTGAAGAAGAAGCAAGGATTGCTGGTCATGCTGCTGGGGTGTCTTGTGACCGTGACTGCCATTGCCGGAGTACTGGTATGGAGGGGAACGGACAAGAAAGAAGATGAGAATAATCAGTACATGGAACTGAACGATTCTTCGGAAGAGCTCTTATGGAATGACGAAGAAACTACGGGTACAAAGGAAGAAACGTCAGAAGACGTAAAAGAGACGACAAAGACCGCGGCGAATACGCCCGAGTCGACAGAGGCCACAGAGGCCGTGAGAGAAGAGACCGGTGAAGAGGATTCCCCGGAACAAGATCAAATGGAGCTTCCTTCAGAAGCGCCCGCCGCTGCCGGCGAAGTACATTCAGTGAGCTTCGGTGAAGCGGACAAACTGATCTGGCCGGTAGAAGGAAATGTCATATTGGATTATTCCATGGACAAGACTATTTATTTTCCTACGCTTGACGAGTACAAGTGTAATCCCGCCGTTCTGATTCAGGGCGCGGCCGGAACGCAGGTAAAAGCTGCCGCAAATGCCATTGTGAAAGCCGTAGGGACAAATGAAGAGCTGGGAAATTATGTAACGCTGGATTTGGGGAACGCTTATGAACTGACCTGCGGTCAGCTCACAGAGCTTGCCGTGAATCCTGGAGACTATGTGGAAGCCGGAGCCGTTATCGGAAATCTGGCCGAACCTACTAAGTATTATGTGGTAGAAGGCCCGAACCTTTATTTTCAGATGACAAAGGACGGTGCGCCCATTGATCCGCTGGATTTTGTGGAATACGCACAGGAGTAAAAGACGAATCTGCATAATAGACCTGCATATGGGCGCCCTCGCCGGAAATAATGAATCTTTCCATATTTCCGGCTAGGGCGCCTTTACATATCTCAAATCATATTGCTGTTATGATAGCGGCTGTCAGAAGTCACATCTTCACCAAACCAGTCTGGGGGACAAAAAGAGAGAGCTTCATCCTCTGTGGAAAATTCCACTTCGACCAGCGTGAGTTCTTTCGGGACGGAGAAGATGTCCAGCTCCGCTGTGAGGGTCCCAAGAGGGATCCGGTAACGTTTTTTGGCAATGATGTGGCCATCGGCCTTTGCTTTCAGATGCAGGTAAGCCTTTTCATTCAGCGGCAGGTTATATTCTTCCCGCACCATCATCCCTTTGCCTTTGTAAGTCATATAATAGCTGTTATCTTGGCGCCGGATCCGGACTACCGGGTCTGTGCACAGATAAGCCTGCTCGATCAACAGACAGGGATAGGTTTCCAAGTCTTCTGGCATCTTTTTTACTAAAAATTTCCGTTCTATTTCCACACGGCGTTCCTTTCTGGGGGCAGCGGATAAGCCGACCTCCGCGTTCTGCTATTTTACAGTTTCTTTATGATTTTTCTCATTTTATCATACTTTCATTCTATAACCAAGAGGAGGAGTGTGATATAATGGATGCAGTCAGTAAGAGTGAAATAGAAAAGGAGGTCTATCATGAGTAAAGTTTATGTTTGCATGGCTCCGGGGATGGAGGAGGTGGAATGCCTTGCCGTTGTGGATATTCTAAAGCGGGGCGGAGTGGAAGTGGAGACAGCTTCCATGGGCGGAGGACTTGAAGTGACAGGGTCCCATGATATCACCGTGAAAGCCGACAGCATGTGGTCGTCAGAAGCGTGCGATGCGTGCGACGCGCTTTTCCTTCCGGGAGGGATGCCGGGCACAGCGAACTTGACCGAACATGCGGAGCTGGGGGAGGCTATCCAGAAGTTTCACAAAGAGGGCAGGCTGCTTGCCGCCATCTGCGCGGCACCCAGTGTACTGGGAAAATACTGCTGTCTGGAGGGAAAGAAGGCCACCTGCTATCCCGGATGGGAGGACAAGCTTTTAGGGGCAGAGCATGTGGAAGACGGTGTGGTCCGGGACGGAAATGTGGTGACAGGACGCGGACTCGGCTTTGCCATCGACGAAGGCCTTGAGCTCCTTAAGATCCTTGCGGATGAGGAGACCTCAGAAAGGGTGAAAAAAGAGATTCAGCATCCATAAAATAAGAAGAATACCTGTACGCTGAGGTAAATGCCGGCCCCACAGCCAGGAGTTGCCAGAAATCGAAATTTCTGCTGGTAATTAAAAAACTTCTATGCTATAATGGTAAATTGCTAGACTGTGAGAAAATGTAATACGTTATATATATTTAAGGAGGAATACACGAACAATGAGTGTACAGGTAGAGAATTTGGAAAAAAACATGGCAAAGCTGACAATCGAAGTACCGGCTGAGGAAGTCGCAAAGGCGATTCAGGGCGCATACCAGAAAAATAAAAACAGGTTCAATGTCCCCGGTTTCCGGAAAGGCAAAGTGCCTCAGAAAATGATCGAGAAGATGTATGGTGCCGGCGTTTTCTATGAAGATGCCGTAAATATGCTGCTTCCCGGAGCTTATGAGAAGGCCGTGGAAGAGAGCGGGCTGGAAGTCGTATCCCAGCCTGAGATCGACGTTACCCAGATCGAGGCCGGAAAGCCCATGATCTTCACTGCTTCTGTGGCTGTGAAGCCGGAAGTGACTCTTGGCGAATATAAGGGTCTGGAAGTGGAAAGACAGGAAATCATCGTCACAGATGACGAGGTAATGGAAGAGATCAAAAAGGAGCAGGATAAAAACGCCGCTATGGTGACGGTAGAGGGAAGGCCCATTGAAAAGGATGACACAGCTGTCATCGATTTTGAAGGCTTCTGCGACGGCGTGCCGTTTGAAGGCGGAAAGGGAGAGGATTTCCCTCTGGTCATCGGCTCCGGACAGTTTATCCCCGGTTTTGAAGAGCAGCTGATCGGTAAAAACGTAGGGGAAGAGGCAGAAGTAAACGTTACGTTCCCCACTCCTTATCAGGCAAAAGAGCTGGAAGGCAAAGATGCCATGTTCAAAGTGACAGTCAAAGAGCTGAAGGCAAAAGAGTTGCCAGAAATCGACGATGAATTCGCCAGCGAAGTATCCGAATTTGACACGCTGGAAGAATATAAGAAGGAAGTGGCAGATAAATTAAGGGAGCAGAAGGAAGCGGAAGCCAAGAGGAAGAAAGAGGACGAGGCTGTGAATAAGGCCGTTGAAAACGCGTCCATGGATATCCCCGAGGCTATGGTAAAGACCCAGGCTTCCAACATGGTGAATGAATTTGCTCAGAGAATGCAGGGCCAGGGCCTTACCATGGAGCAGTATATGCAGTTCACCGGCACCACGAGAGAAAAAATGGAAGAGCAGATGATGGAGCAGGCCAAGAAGAGAATCCAGGTCAGACTGACCCTGGAGGCAGTTGCAAAGGCTGAGAACATCCAGGTATCAGAAGAAGAACTTGACAAAGAAATTGAAGAGATGGCCAAGGCTTACAAGATGGAAGCAGACCAGCTCAAGAAATATTTAGGAGACGCGGAAGCGGAGCAGATGAAGACAGACCTGGCGGTGCAGAAGGCGGTCGATCTGCTGGTAGCGGAAGCGAAAGAAGCCTAAAATTAAGACAGGAGGCATCAGAATGAGTTTAGTACCTTACGTCATTGAATCAACCAGCAGGGGGGAGCGCTCCTACGACATATATTCCAGGCTGCTTAAGGACAGGATCATTTTTCTGGGAGAAGAGGTAAATGAGGCTACGGCCAGCCTGGTGGTGGCCCAGCTGTTATTCCTGGAATCTGAAGATCCCGGAAAGGATATCCAGCTGTACATCAACAGCCCCGGCGGAGTCGTGACAGCAGGTATGGCGATTTATGATACCATGCATTATATCAAATGCGACGTATCCACCATCTGCATTGGAATGGCGGCCAGCATGGGCGCATTCCTTCTGGCAGGGGGAACCAAAGGGAAACGTATGGCGCTTCCCAACGCGGAGATCATGATCCACCAGCCTTCCGGCGGCGCGCAGGGGCAGGCCACCGACATAAAGATCGTGGCTGACAAGATTATCGAGACCCGGAAAAAGCTGAACCAGCTGCTGGCGCAGAACACAGGTCAGCCTCTGGATGTGATCGAAGTGGATACCGAACGCGACCATTATATGAGTGCGGCAGAAGCCAAGGAATATGGCATCATTGACCAAGTAATCGAAAGTCGTCAGAGGTAAACGGATGGCAGGAAAATTTGATGTTCGCTGCTCTTTCTGCGGAAAGACCCAGGAACAAGTGAAGAAGCTGATTGCAGGCGGGAAAGATGTCTACATCTGCGACGAGTGCGTGGAGCTTTGTGCGGAGCTTATTGAAGAAGAGACGGCAAGTGACGCGGTGGAGCAGCTGGAGGGCATTAACCTTTTGAAGCCGAAGGAGATCAAGGAGTTTCTGGACGAATATGTGATCGGACAGGAGCGGGCGAAAAAAGTGCTTTCCGTCGCGGTATACAATCACTATAAAAGGATCACGGCGCCGTCGGATTCGGATGTGGAGGTCCAGAAAAGCAACATCCTGCTTCTCGGCCCCACCGGTTCCGGAAAGACGTTTCTGGCACAGACACTGGCCAGGATTCTCAATGTACCTTTTGCGATCGCGGATGCCACGGCTCTCACCGAGGCCGGGTATGTGGGCGAGGATGTGGAAAATATTCTGCTGAAGATCATTCAGGCTGCTGACTTTGATATCAACAGGGCAGAATACGGAATCATTTATATTGATGAAATAGATAAGATCACCAAGAAATCAGAAAATGTCTCGATCACAAGGGACGTATCCGGCGAAGGCGTCCAGCAGGCGCTCTTAAAGATTCTGGAGGGAACCACGGCCAGTGTTCCTCCACAAGGAGGCAGGAAGCATCCCCACCAGGAGATGTACCAGATCGACACTACCAATATCCTGTTTATCTGCGGAGGGGCTTTTGACGGTCTGGAGCAGATCATCGAAAACAGACTGGGGGCCGGATCCATTGGGTTTGAGGCAGATTTGAAAGACAAGGATAAAAGAGACATCAGCGAGCTTTTGGCCCAGGTGATGCCTCAGGATCTGATAAAGTTCGGTCTGATTCCGGAATTTATCGGCCGTGTACCGATGGTGGAATCTCTGGAGCTTTTGGACCGGGATGCGCTGATCCGTA
Organism: Lientehia hominis; assembly: GCF_021044755.1. Classification (GTDB taxonomy): domain Bacteria; phylum Bacillota; class Clostridia; order Lachnospirales; family Lachnospiraceae; genus Lientehia; species Lientehia hominis. The sequence goes on along the minus strand of NZ_JAJNOR010000006.1, from coordinate 57,331 downwards.
TCCTGACAGAGCCCAAAAATGCCATAGTCAAGCAGTATAAACGTCTGTTTGATCTGGACGGCGTGGAGCTGGAATTTTCCAGGGATGCGCTGGAGACGATCGCGGATCAGGCGGTGGAACGCAAGATTGGCGCCAGAGGTCTGCGGGCTATCATGGAAAAGGTAATGACAGATATCATGTATGAGATTCCGTCCGATGAAAATATTGGCCGGTGCCTGATCACGAAAGAAGTGGTAGAGGGCGAGAGTAAGCCGGAGCTTACTTACCGGGACACGGAAGTGAAGACACGAAAAGGCGAAACAGCCTGAGGATGGGGGGCCGCAGTATTCTGCAGCGCCCCATTTAAAGCTGGACCCCGGAGGGGGCGGCTGAAAGGCAAAAGGAGGAAAGAACATGACAATACCTGCAATTGCATTGCGCGGCTTATGCGTACTGCCGAAAATGGTAGTGCATTTTGACGTCAGCAGGAGAAAGTCTATTCTTGCGTTGGAAAAGGCGATGGTGGGCGACCAGAAGATCTTTCTTGTGGCACAGAAATCCGTACAGGATGAGGATCCCGGAAAAGAGGAGCTTTATTCCATCGGCACCATTGGGACGATCAAACAGATACTCAAGCTGCCCGGAGGGATGGTGCGCGTGCTGGTCGAAGGGCTGGAGCGGGCGCAGCTGAACGCTTTGGAGGCGGAGGAAGGATATTTGGAGGCGGATGTGGAAGTATGTCCTCCGGAACCGTTTTTGGAAGCGGATGACGTCACAAAGGAAGCTATGTGCAGGATCCTTAAGGAGCATGTGGAGAGATATGCGGCAGTGAACCCTGCCCTCAGCAAAGATGTCGCTGGGATGCTCTTGGAGTCTAGGACCCTGGAAGAGCTTCTGGATGAGATTTCCATCAATATTCCGTTCAGTATGGAGAACAAGCAGCAGCTGATTGAGACTACTTCTCTGCCGGAGCGGTATGTCCTGGTCGAACAGATACTGGGTACGGAAGTGGAGATCAGCCGGATCAAGCAGGAATTTCAGGAAAAGGTCAAGGAGCGGATAGACAAAAATCAGAAGGAATATATACTCCGGGAGCAGATGAAACTGATTAAGGAGGAGCTTGGAGAGGACACGATTCAGGCCGATGCGGAGCAGTTTGGAAAGCAGCTGGAGAAATTAAAAGCAGGAAAAGAAGTGAAAGAGAGAATCTCCAAAGAGATCAGCCGGTATAAGACTATGCCTATGGGGAGCCAGGAAGCGTATGTGAGCAGGAATTATATTGAAACTCTGCTGGAGCTTCCCTGGAGCAGAATGTCCAGAGACAACAAGGACCTGGCCAGGGCGGAGAAGATACTGGAAGAGGATCACTATGGCCTGGAAAAGGTGAAGGAAAGGGTCATGGAGTTTCTTGCGGTCCGTTCTCTCACAGGGAAGGGAGACAGCCCCATCATCTGTCTTGTGGGTCCGCCCGGTACAGGAAAGACATCCATTGCCAGATCCGTCGCCAGAGCGCTGGGGAAGAAATATGTCAGGATTTGTCTGGGAGGCATCCGGGATGAAGCCGAGATACGCGGCCACAGGAGGACGTATGTGGGCGCCATGCCTGGACGAGTGGCGGCGGCTCTGAAGCAGGCCGGCACTTCCAATCCGCTGATGCTTCTGGATGAGGTGGACAAGGTGGGCAGCGATTATAAAGGTGATCCGGCATCGGCGCTTCTGGAGATATTGGACAGCGCGCAGAACGATACGTTCCGGGATCACTATATCGAGATTCCCCTTGATCTGTCAAACGTGCTTTTTATTGCGACGGCCAATACGACTCAGACTATTCCCAGGCCTCTTCTCGACAGAATGGAGATCATAGAGGTAAGCAGCTATACGGAGAACGAAAAGTATCACATAGCGGACAAATATCTGGTGGTAAAGCAGATGAAGAAAAACGGCCTTACGGCGGATCAGTTTTCTGTTTCGGCTAAGGCAGTCCGAAAGATCATCCATAATTATACGAGGGAAGCCGGAGTCCGTGAGCTGGAACGGAAGATTGGAGAACTCTGCCGGAAAGCGGCAAAAGAGCTCCTCGACGGAAAGAAAAAGCAGGTGAAGATTACCGAAGGGAACCTGGAAAAATATCTGGGCAAAGAGCTTGTACGGTTTGAAACGGCCAATGAAGAAGACGCGGTGGGTATTGTCCGCGGTCTGGCGTGGACCAGCGTGGGAGGCGATACCCTGGAGGTAGAGGTGAATCTGATGCCCGGGAGCGGAAAGCTTCAGCTGACCGGACAGATGGGCGATGTGATGAAGGAATCGGCAGAAGCGGCTTTGAGCTATGTCCGCTCTGTGAGCCCCGCTTATCAGGTGGACAGCGCCGTTTACGAAAAGAATGACATCCATGTACATATTCCGGAAGGAGCCGTTCCAAAGGACGGACCCTCGGCAGGGATCACAATGGCTACGGCCATGCTGTCGGCAGTCACCAATAAAAAGGTGAAAGCGGATCTGGCTATGACAGGCGAGATTACGCTGAGGGGCCGCGTGCTCCCCATCGGCGGGCTGAAGGAAAAGCTCCTCGCGGCGAAGATGGCGGATATCCACACAGTTTTGGTGCCGGGAAACAATAAGCCTCATGTGCAGGAGCTTTCCAATGAGATTCTGGACGGCATGGATATTAAATTTGTAGGTTCCATGGATGAGGTATTAAAAGAAGCGCTGGTCTGATATGCCCGGAACGGGCAGGTCAGCCGGCCAGTCCGCTTTTAAAAGGAGGGACCGGATGATTATAAAGACTGTAAATCTGGAAACGGTCTGTGGCGTCACCAGCAGACTTCCGGAGAACGACAAGCCAGAGATTGCCTTTGCGGGGAAATCAAATGTAGGGAAATCCTCTTTGATCAATGCGCTTATGAACCGGAAGTCATATGCCCGTATTTCGGCGCAGCCGGGGAAAACCCAGACTATTAATTTCTATAATATCAACGAAGCCCTCTATTATGTGGACCTTCCCGGATACGGGTATGCAAAGGTCTCACTGGCTGAGAAAGAAAAATGGGGCAGGATGATAGAGAATTATCTGAAGAAATCCCGTCAGCTCAAATGTGTGTTCCTGCTGGTGGATATCCGCCACGAGCCTTCTGTCAATGACAGGCAGATGTACGACTGGATCGTGCATAACGGCTATGAACCGGTAGTGATCGCCACAAAGCTGGATAAAATAAAACGCAGCCAGCTGCAGAAGCAGCTGAAACTTCTGCGGAGCGGCCTTGGGATTGGGAACCAGGTCATGGTGATACCGTTTTCAGCAGAGACGAAACAGGGACGTGATGAGATTTGGAATCTGATCGAACAGCTGACCTCCGGAGACGATCCGGATAAGCCGTGAGAAGAAAAAAATGGAACAGAAGGGAAACTGGCCATAGGGAGAAAGTAAGACAGGCGGAATGATCCGTCTGTCTTTTCTTTCGCTGAACATCTGTCATATTGGGTGTAAGGCAGAAATGTACCGCCGGTTAAGACGCGGTCAATTTTTTTATATTATCAGATGATATCCGATCGATATTCCCCTTTGTTTTTTATCTTCTTTCCGGCATATTTAAGCTGGAAGGGAGGTGAATTTTATGGACTATGGGTATATCCGTGTCTCCAGCACGGATCAAAACGAGGACAGACAGCTTGTAGCCCTGCGCAGAAAAGGGATACCAGATAAACGGCTTTACATCGACAAGCAGTCCGGGAAAGACTTTGAGCGGCCAAAATATAAACGGCTGGCAAGACGGCTGAGACAGGGCGATCTGCTGTATATTCTGAGCATTGACCGGTTGGGAAGAAACTATAAGGAGATACAGGAACAATGGAGGATACTCACACAGGAGAAAGGCGTGGATATCTGTGTGCTGGATATGCCGCTTCTGGACACCAGGCAGGGCAAAGATCTTATGGGGACCTTTATTGCGGATCTGGTCTTGCAGATATTGTCTTTTGCAGCTCAGAGCGAAAGAGAAAACATCAAGAAGCGGCAGGCAGAGGGGATAGCGGCGGCAAAGGCCAGAGGGGTGAAGTTCGGCAGGCCGCCGCTCCCATTGCCGGACAATTTTTATGAGGTACATAAGGCGTGGCGGGAAAAAAAAATAGCGCTCCGACAGGCGGCCAAAGCCTGTGGAATGCCAGTAGGAACCTTTTATACAAAAGCGGTCAAATTCGAAAAGTCTACCATATTATAACGCTTAAAAATTTGGAAAGGTGAACCTTTACAAATTTGAGAACACATAAATCCCTAAATCTAAATATATCAGCAAAACAGTAATCTTTCAAGTGGTTTACTATATTTTTCTTATGGTGCAGCAGCCTTTTCACCTGTTTGTAAAGGTTCACGATTTCATATCGGCTTTTGCCAGGACGAGAAAGCACAATAATAAGAAGGAGGAAAAAGGATGAAGCATGTAAGAAAAATAGGGGCTTTGCTGCTGTGCCTGTGCTTTGCAGTACTGATGGTTCCTGCTGCAGCATTTGCGCTGGACACGTTTGGTTATAATGAGGCAGTCGCTTCTGGGAGGGTGTATGACGGCACGAATCTGGTGAGCATTACGGATTTTCAGTTTTCCGGCGTGTTTGTGATAGACAAGGTTTCGGCCGACGGTGAGGGGATTTTGCCGTCTCCCAATGCCGGTACCTACAACGCATTAAATGCGACGCACCTTGTTTTGAAGGGCGAGGACAAGGAGTATTATACTGTAAAGTACGACGCGGTTTATGAGAATGTGCAGCTGAAGGATGCTGTTGTAATCAGCAAAGCTGAGCCGCAGATTGAAATAGAAGCGCCTTCTTCCGTCTGGCCGGGGAATGAATTTACCCTTACGGCGACGATCGTCAACCATTTTGATTACGACGCGGGGCTTCCTTTAGCAGAAGACATGTCTCTCACGGTTGACAATGCACAAAGGCTCACGGAAGTCAAAAAGGACGGAAATCGCTACAGCGCCGTTTTTGCAGCCGCTGAAGGAACAGCCGTTGACCGTATGACAGCGTCCGTAAATGTTCTGGATACGGCGCAAAATTATAGTCCCCTGACTGCGCCGGAGCAGAAAACCATCGGCCTTAGGAGCTTTGCAGATTATGCGGCAGTGGACGCGGCCATAGCTAAGGCCGCTGGCTTAAACAAAGGGGATTATAGAGATTTTTCAGCAGTAGAAGCAGCAGTCAATGCCGTTGTGCGCGATAAGGAATCAACCGAACAAGCGGAAGTAGACGCTATGGCACAGGCAATCGAGGCCGCTGTTGCAGCTTTGGAATATAAGGATGCTGATTACAGCAGGGTTGATGAAGCAATCGCAAAAGCCGAGGCTTTGAATAAGGATGATTATAAAGATTTTTCAGCAGTGGATACCGCCGTCAGCGCTGTTGTCCGCGGAAAGAACATAACAGAGCAGGAGCAGGTGGACGCCATGGCACAGGCGATTGAGGAGTCCTTAAATGGATTAGAAAAAAAGGCGCCGGCTCCGACAAAACCTGCTGATCCGTCTAAGCCAGCCGCTCCGACCAAACCGAACATCAATACCAACAGCCCGCAGACAGGCGATGACAGTAATCCCGCTCTTTGGGTTTCGCTGTTCGTGCTTGCCGGCGGCCTGACAGGGGCAGTCCTGTACTCTAAAAAGCGCAGAGCCCATTAATAACCTTCACTTCAAACAAAACCGGCCTGACCAGGCCGGTTTTGTTTGCCTATAGATTCTATTATACTGATCATGCAGTGTTCCAAGTAAGCGGAGCCGTACACGTCCATAAAAGAAACAGAGAGCCTGAAGGGGGGAGGGCTTCTCCCCATGGAGTGGGAAATGCGGAAGAAGTAAACTTTACTTTTCTCCTTTCCTGCGGTATGATTAATGTTATCTTACAATGGGCTTCCCCTCTGAAAAAAGTGCGACATACAGGGAAGGTTTTCGGGTTTTCGAACGTTACTCTATGGGAAATCTTTAAGATAGGAGGTAGGATTATGTATGGTTGGCGCGGTAAAATAGGGATCATCATTCCATCCGCGAACACGACGATGGAACCGGAACTGTGGAAAATGGCGCCTGAAGGGGTCAGCATCCACTGCAGCCGCATGTTCGCCATGGGATGCAGCACAGAGGATCTGAAGAGACAGGATGAAGATGTGGAGCGCTGCGCCGGACTTCTCGGCTCGGCAGATATGGATGTGGTCATTTATGGATGTACCAGCGGAAGCTTTGTAAATGGTCCGGAGTGGGAAAAGGCACTGCAAAAACAGATTGCAGAGGAAGCTCATTGTAAAAGCATCACGACCACTGGTGCTGTGCTGGATGCCCTGAAGGTTTTCGGCAAAAAGAATCTGACGGTAGTGAGCCCTTATAACGATGAGGTAAGCGCCATTGAACATGACTTTTTTGCCAGACAGGGATTCTGCATGACCGGCGGCTCGCATCTGGGCTATGACCAGGGGACGGATATCCGCAGCCAGACGCCGGAACGGGCATATCGTTTGGCCAAAGGCGCAGTGAGGGAAAATACGGAAATTTTGTTTATCAGCTGTACCAACTTCAGAACCATAGAAGTTCTGGAAGACCTGGAAAAGGATCTGGGGATACCGGTGGTCTCCAGCAATCAGGCCAGTCTCTGGGCGGCGCTGAAAGCCATAGACGTAAAAGCGGAGATAAAGGGGTACGGAACTCTGTTTGCGTATTGACAGACAGTTTCCATTGCATTTTGATTCTGTTTTCGCTATAATTTACATCAGTGGAGAAGGACCGGGCGGATTTTGCCGCCCGGGATTTCTTCCAAAAGACAAAGACCCCCGGGGAGGAGACTGTACAATGAACCAGGAATGGCGCGATTTAGGGAACGATATTCGGAATATCATTCAGGATGCCGTAAATTCCCAGGATTTCAGAAAACTAAATCAGACGATCAAGGGCGCCATTAACAGTGCTGTGGACGGTGTGGAAAAGGGCGTATCGAGAGCCAGCTTCCAGTGGAATAAGGCAAGAGAAGCGTCTTCGCCGGAGACGGGGGCAGAAAACAGAAATAGGCCTTATACACCGGCGGACAAACGTACACTTTTTTCGGAATACTCTGCGGCAAGGACCAGGGCCGGAGGCATCGCTCTCACGGTATGCGGCTATATACTGGGGATTGGTACAGCGATGGCCATGGCAGTTTTATTCATGATCACTCTGGCCATAGGCGGCATTGCCGGCGTACGTATAGCGAATTATTGTCTTCTTCCGGTCTTTATAGCGGGAGCAGTCATGGTATGCAGCGGTTCCACCAAGCTTTCCATGGCGAAGCGGTTCCGGCGGTATGTGGAGAGGCTGCGCGGACGCACGTACTGTGAGTTAAAGGAATTATCCGAATATATAGGAAAGAGCAAAAAGTATGTGACGCGGGATATTAAAAAGATGATTGAGAAAGAATGGTTTCGGGAAGGGCACCTGGATGAGCAGGAGACATGCCTGATCATTGACAACGCCACATACCTTCAGTATAAAGAGACTATTCACCAGGCGGAGATTCAGAGAGAAGAGGAAGAGTGCGGGCCGGTGGTGTCTGGAGAGACAGATGCGGTGATTCAGGCCGGCGCGGATTATTTGAAAAGAATCCGGAGATGCAACGACGCCATTCCCGGTGAAGAAATATCGGAGAAGATATCCAGGATGGAGCTGGTCATCAAACGAATCTTTGACCGAGTGGAGCGGCATCCGGAAAACGTGGAGGATATCCATAAATTGATGGAATATTATCTTCCTACTACGGTGAAGCTGCTGGAGGCGTATGAGGAGCTGGACCGGCAGCCGGTTCAGGGAGATAACATCATAAGCTCCAAGAAAGAGATCGAAGAGACGCTGGGCACCTTGAATATAGCCTTTGAAAAGCTGCTGGACAGTTTGTTTCAGGATACGGCCTGGGATGTTTCTACGGATATATCCGTGCTGAAGACGATACTGGCGCAGGAAGGGCTGTCAGAAGGCGGGTTTGATAAGCGGCGTGATACAGGAGGAGAGAGACGATGAGCAAGGAATGGGATATGCCGGTGAAGGAGCCGGTGCTGACACTGAACCCTTTTGAAACAGATCAGGAGGATTTGCCTGTAAAAACAGAAGAGCCGCCGATTTCCAAATGGGACGACAGCATCTTGTCAGAAGAGGAAAAGAAGATGGTGGATGCTTTCTCCGGTCAGATTGATCTGAGCGATTCTGCCGCCGTGCTGCAGTATGGTGCGGGGGCTCAGAAAAAGATGGCAGATTTTTCAGAAGCAGCTCTGGATAATGTGAGAACAAAGGATTTGGGCGAGATCGGAGATCTGCTGGCCGGCGTTGTGACAGAGCTGAGAAGCTTCGACGCGGAGGAAGAAAAGGGTTTCCTTGGCTTTTTTAAAAAATCCTCCAATAAGATCACAGCCGTAAAAGCAAAATATGCCAAGACAGAGGCAAACGTGGATAAAATCTGCAAGGTACTGGAAACCCATCAGGTACAGCTTTTGAAGGACGCGGCCATGCTGGATAAAATGTATGATCTGAACCTGACTTATTTTAAAGAATTGTCCATGTATATTCTGGCGGGAAAAAAGAAGCTGTATGCCGTTCGGGAGACAGAGCTTCCGGGGCTGCGGGCGAAAGCGGAGAGAAGCGGTCTGCCGGAGGACGCTCAGGCGGCCAGAGATTTGGACGCGCGCTGCAGCCGGTTTGAAAAAAAGCTTCATGATCTGGAGCTCACCAGGATGATCGCGATGCAGACGGCGCCTCAGATACGGTTGGTTCAGGACAATGATACCGTTATGGTGGAGAAAATCCAGTCGACGATCGTAAATACGATTCCTCTTTGGAAGAATCAGATGGTACTGGCTTTGGGAGCTGCCCATTCGGCACAGGCAGTTGAGGCGCAGAGGAAAGTATCAGATATGACCAATGAACTGCTGAGCAGAAATGCAGCGGCACTTAAGACAGCGTCAGTGGAAGTGGCAAAAGAATCGGAACGGGGAATCGTAGATATGGAGACCCTGCGTACGACTAACGAAACGCTGATCTCGACGCTGGACGAAGTGCTCCACATCCAGGAAGAAGGCCGGCAGAAGAGGGCAGAAGCGGAGGTGGAGATGAACCGCCTGGAAAGTGAACTGAAAGCAAAGCTTCTGGATATTGGAAAGCGGTGATCACTCCTTCATAAGGCTCTGCATGATGGCGGAGTATATCTGCTGGCTTTCCTTATTCCAACGGCTGCACATATGCTCCGCCTGTTCTTTATCCGGTACGGAGATATTTACTTCCAGGAGCTGGGTTTTTCCCTCACGGATGGCACAGTGGACCACATAGTCTTGATTGGTGGATTTGTAATAATCGGAAATGAGGCCCACCTCGTCGCGGAGGCGTACTTTATTTTCCTTCAAATAGGTATCGATGTCCTCAATGATGGCAGAAGAGATTTTTTTGCCGAAAAAAGACAAGGTCTCCTCCCCTTCTCTTGTGATCTCATAACGAGAGCTGTTCCGGGTAGATTCCAGCTTGATGAGATGAGATTCGATGAGCTCGGACAGCGCCTGCTGGAGGGTGAAGTAAGTGGTGTACTCCTTGTCCAGGAAGAATTCAGAGATCTGGGCGTTGGCAAGTGGAAACTTCACCTGCTTCAGCATATATAAAATCATTAATTTGTATAGGGTCAATGGCTCGGACATCAGTGCGTCTCCTTCCAAATTTCTACAAAATCTGTCAATGTTTTTATCATACCAAGTTTAGAAAATGAAATCAAGTTGTAAATTTCCCGCATTTGTTGTATAATATGAAACACACTTAAGATTATTACCAGAATCTGAAAATCTATTTTGCCGCTTTCGCGGCAGCAGTCTTTATGGATCCCCCCGATTGATGGAATATAGATGGAATATAGAAAGAAAAGGAGAGCCTATGAGGGAGAAACTGGAAACCCTGTCTCTGGCGCAGCTGCGCGGAATTGCAAAAGACTTTGGGGTTAAAAATATCACGGCACAGAGAAAAGCGGAGCTTATCAGCTGTATTCTGGAAGCCAATGAAACAAAGGAAAAAGAAGAGGAAACGGCCGTGGATGCTGTGGAGCCGGCTGTCCAGCCGGTCAGAGAGCAGGCTGCCGCTCCTTTTGTCAGGAGACAGCCCTCTGTGGCGCCGAATATCAATCCTGAGGAGCTTCAGAATCTGGACAGCGGAATTCCGGCCCATGGAATCCTGGAGGTAATGCCGGACGGATTCGGTTTTATCCGGTGCGAAAACTACCTGCCCGGTGAGAATGACGTCTATGTCTCCCCCTCTCAGATACGCCGATTCAACCTGAAGACAGGAGACATCGTCAGCGGAAGCAAACGGGTGAAAACCTCTTCGGAGAAATTCGCTGCGCTTTTATACGTTTCCAAGATCAACGGACTGCCGGTCGGAATCGCGGAAAAAAGACCGAACTTTGAAGATCTGACTCCTATTTTCCCCAATTCCAGGATACATTTGGAGATGTCTGGAGGGAGTATAGCCATGCGTATCGTGGATCTGCTGTCTCCCATCGGCAAAGGGCAGAGGGGGATGATAGCTTCCCAGCCCAAAGCCGGAAAGACCACGCTGCTAAAGGAGGTCGCCAAGGCGGTGACCGGCAACCATAGAGATATGCACTTGATCGTTCTGCTGATAGATGAACGGCCGGAGGAAGTGACGGACATCAAGGAGTCTATTGAAGGTCCCAATGTGGAGGTCATCTATTCCACCTTTGATGAACTGCCGGAGCATCATAAACGTGTTTCAGAGATGGTGCTGGAGAGGGCGAAGCGTCTGGTGGAGCATAAGCGCGACGTGGTGATCCTGCTGGACAGCATTACGAGACTGGCAAGGGCATATAACCTGACGGTGGCGCCAAGCGGCAGGACTTTGTCGGGCGGCCTTGACCCGGCGGCGCTCCACATGCCAAAACGGTTTTTCGGAGCCGCGAGAAACATGCGGGAGGGCGGAAGCCTGACCATATTGGCCACAGCGCTTGTCGAGACCGGAAGCCGTATGGATGACGTGGTGTTTGAGGAATTCAAAGGTACAGGAAACATGGAGCTTATGCTGAACCGGAAGCTGTCGGAGAAGCGTATTTTTCCGGCTATCGATATCTTGAAATCCGGTACCCGCAGAGATGACCTGCTCCTTACAAAGGAGGAGCAGGCGGCAGTGGAGACCGTGCGGAAAGCCACTGGCGGAATGAAGTCGGATGAAGCGGTGGAGAGGATTCTGGATTTGTTCAAACATACGAGAAACAATAAGGAATTCATGGATATGGTCGGCAAGATGAAAATATAAAAAAAGCCCCAAAATACTTGCAATGAAAGAAACCTTATGTTATAATAAACTTCGCTGTTTTAAAAGAAGATGGGCGCTTGTGCGTCAAGCGATAGAAAGAACCATAAGAGAGGTGAAAAGCATGAGAGAAGGAATCCATCCTGATTATCATCAGGCAAAGGTTGTGTGTAACTGCGGAAATGAATTCGTGACTGGCTCTACCAAAGAAGACATTCACGTAGAGATCTGTTCCAAATGCCATCCGTTCTATACAGGACAACAGAAAGCTGCATCCGCCCGCGGACGTATCGAGAAGTTTAACCGTAAGTATGGTGTTAACACAGAAAAATAAGGCTATGCACAATGATGAGGTTGAGATTTCGTATTATCTGTGGAATCTCAGCCTTTTTTATTCTATGGGAAAGGTCCTTGAACTCTCCCAGTTATAATATATGCGAAAGGTGGAAAGCCGGATGAGATCATCGGGTATCGGAGGCCAGGCGGTTATTGAAGGCGTGATGATGCGGAACAAGGATGTATACGCCGTCGCGGTCAGAAAACCAGATCAGGAAATAGAAGTAGCGGTTGACACGTATCAGTCTTTTACAGAAAAACACAAGGCATTCAACATTCCTTTCATAAGAGGAATTTTTAATTTTGTGGATTCTCTTCGCCTGGGCATGAAAATCCTCACATTTTCCGCCAGCTTTTATGAGGAGGAAGAGGAAAAAGAAAAGGACGAAAGGGAAAAAAAGAAGGAAAGCGTCATCATGGGAATCACCATGTGCGTATCAGTCATTTTGGCCGTGGGGATCTTTATGATTCTTCCTCTCTTCCTGGCCAGCCTGTTTCGGAGCTTTATCGAATCCAGGGCTCTCATGGGCCTGATCGAGGGTCTGATCCGCCTGGCTATATTCATCGGGTATGTGCTCTTGATCTCTCTGATGAAGGATATCCGCAGGGTGTTCATGTATCATGGGGCCGAGCATAAATGTATAAATTGTGTAGAGCATGGTCTGGAGCTTAACGTGGAAAATGTAAGAAAGAGCTCCAAGCGCCATAAACGCTGCGGGACAAGCTTTTTGCTGTTCGTGGTTATTGTGAGTATCGTGTTCTCCATGGTCATCCAGACCGATGTGGTGTGGCTCAGAGTCCTGCTGCGTATTCTGCTGATTCCTGTGATCGCAGGTATCTCTTATGAGATTCTTAAGCTTGCGGGAAGCAGTGAGAATTGGCTGATAAATCTGATCAGCAAGCCGGGGCTTTGGCTGCAGGGTCTTACGACCAGGGAACCGGATGATGATATGATCGAGGTGGCCATTCGTTCCGTGGAAGAGGTCTTTGACTGGAAGAAGTACGAAGAAGAGAATTTCGGCAGGACATTTTCTTAGGAGGCAGGACCATGGAACGGAGGACATATGGCGGGCTTTTAAAAGAAGCGGAGACATTCCTTTCCGGGCATCAGGTGGAGGAATGGAGTCTGGATGCCTGGTATTTGTTTTCCAGCTGCTTTTCCATGGACAGAGCCGGGTATTATTTAAAAAGAGACTGTACAGCAGAGGAAGAAGAAACAGATACCGTGGCACGGTTTCGTTCCATGGTAGAGCGCAGAGGAGCGCGGATTCCGCTTCAGTATATTTTGGGCGAACAGGAATTCATGGGGCTTTCTTTCCGCGTGAATGAACATGTGCTGATACCCCGCCAGGACACGGAGACACTGGTGGAGCGGGTGCTGGAAGATGTGAGAAGAACGCGTGCCGGGGCTGAAGGGCTGCACATACTGGATCTCTGTACGGGTTCCGGCTGTATTGGAATCAGCCTGGCACACTATCTGCGGGGATATCCGGAGCTGCAGGTGACGCTCAGCGATATCTCTGCCGACGCACTGCGCGTAGCACGGGAAAATATATGCCGCCTAGGATGCAAAGACTGCTGCCGTGTTCTGCAGTCTGATCTGTTCGGAGCTTTTAAAGAAAAGCCGGGTGAGCGGTTTCAGGTCATCGTATCCAATCCGCCGTATATCCCCAGCCGGGATATTGAGGGACTGGAGCCGGAGGTGAGGGAGCATGAGCCTTTACTTGCCCTGGACGGGGAGAAGGACGGGCTGGCCTTTTACAGGAGAATAGCCTCGGAAGCCGCTGGGTATCTGACCTCGGACGGCGAGATCTATCTGGAAATTGGATGGAATCAGGGAACAGGTGTGGAATCGGCTCTCATGGAGGCCGGCTTCCGTGATATAGAGATTATAAAAGATCTGACAGGAAGGGACCGGGTGGTGAAAGCTGCCGTCAGGAGACTTGACTGACAGAGCGAGACAAGGAGGAACTGCCATGTTCGACAGGCTGGATGATATTCTTGTTCGGTTCGAGGAAATAATGGAAGAGCTGAATAATCCTTATGTAGTGGAGGACCAGACGAAGTTCCGCAGACTGATGAAGGAACAGACGGATCTGGCTCCTATTGTGGAGGCATACAAGGATTATAAAGGAGCCAGGCAGGACGCAGAGGACAGTCTGGCGATGCTGGAGGATGAGAACGACGAGGAGATGCGTGAGATGCTCAAGGAAGAGCTGGCATCTGCGAAGAAAAAGATAGAAGAACTGGAGAAGGAGCTTAAGATCCTGCTTCTTCCCAAGGACCCCAATGACGATAAGAATGTTATCGTGGAGATCCGCGCCGGCGCCGGCGGGGATGAAGCGGCTCTGTTTTCCGCGGAACTTTACCGGATGTACAGCCGTTTCGCCGAGCGAAACCGCTGGAAGGTGGAGATGATCAGCGTAAATGAGAGCGGGATTGGCGGCATGAAGGAAGTGATCTTCATGATTTCCGGCCACGGCGCCTATTCTAAACTCAAGTATGAGAGCGGAGTCCACCGGGTACAGCGTGTACCGGCTACGGAATCCGGCGGCCGTATCCACACCTCCACCAGCACGGTGGCAATCATGCCGGAGGCGGAAGAGGTGGATGTTCAGCTCGATATGAACGATTGTAAATTTGACGTGTTCCGTGCTTCCGGAAACGGCGGACAGTGTGTAAATACGACGGACTCGGCAGTCCGGCTGACCCACATTCCCACCGGGATCGTTATCTCCTGTCAGGACGAGAAATCACAGCTTAAAAACAAGGATAAGGCGCTGAAGGTGCTGCGTTCCCGGTTATATGACCTTGAGCTGGCAAAGAAGCAGAATGCGGAAGCGGAAGAAAGAAGAAGCCAGATCGGAACGGGCGACCGTTCTGAGAAGATCAGGACATATAATTTCCCGCAGGGACGGGTGACAGAGCACAGGATCAAGCTGACCCTCTACAAGATTGATTCCGTCATGGACGGGGATTTGTATGAGATCATTGACAGTCTGATCGCGGCCGACCAGGCTGCTAAGCTGAGCAGTCTGCAGGAGATATGATATGGCAGGCCGCGGAAAAGAGGGAGTACAGTGATTCGGGTGTTCATATGTCCGGAGTGCGGTAAGGCGAGAGTGGTATCCAAGTTCCTGAAAGCAAACTGCTATCATTGCGGGACGGCGATGAAGATATGCGATGTTCCTTATACAAAATGGGTGGAAATGGATCCGGAGGACAGGGAAAGGCTTTCGGAATCTTACCGCGGTCATAACCGGCAGAAGACGGGGAATAATAAAATTAAATAGATTGGAGGGGTATGATGGCAGGTACAGCTTGGGCGCTTCTGCCTCCTGTTGTGGCGATCGCGCTGGCATTGATCACAAAGGAGGTCTACCTTTCACTGCTGATCGGCATTGTGTCCGGGGCACTGCTGGTGACCGGATTTCAGCCGCTGGCTTCGGTGGAGACTACGTTCTCGATCATGGGTGACAAAATCGGCGGAAATGTGGACATCCTAATATTTCTGGTACTTTTAGGCATCCTGGTGGCGCTGATCACCAAATCCGGCGCGTCAAAGGCCTATGGGAACTGGGCATCCAAG
Organism: Lientehia hominis; assembly: GCF_021044755.1. Taxonomy (GTDB): domain Bacteria; phylum Bacillota; class Clostridia; order Lachnospirales; family Lachnospiraceae; genus Lientehia; species Lientehia hominis. The sequence continues at coordinate 42,133 of NZ_JAJNOR010000006.1, read as the reverse complement.
GTCATAAAATCAAAGAGGGGAGCCCTCTTGTCCACGGTACTTTTAGGATCATTGATCTTTGTGGACGATTATTTCAACTGCCTGACTGTAGGAACGGTCATGAGGCCTGTGACAGATAAATATAAAATCAGCAGAGCGAAGCTGGCTTATATCATTGACGCCACTGCGGCGCCTGTCTGCATCATTGCGCCAATCTCCAGCTGGGCGGCGGCGGTAGGCTCGTCCCTGCCTGAAGGGAGCGGGATCGACGGCTTCAGCCTGTTTATCAGGACGATTCCTTTTAATCTCTATGCAATTCTGACCATAATTTTCATGCTTTATCTGATCATACGGAATATCGATTACGGTGCAATGAGAAGGTATGAAGAAAAGACGGCGAGAGAAGGGGAGGAAACTGCGGTCTCCGGAGAGGAGCTTCGCATCAGCGGCAGAGGAAAGGTGATTGATCTGGTTCTGCCGATCGCGGTTCTCATCCTGTTTTGTATCAGCGGTATGCTGTACACGGGAGGGATCCTGGACGGAGCCGGAATCGTGGAGGCATTTGCGAACTGTGATTCTGCCAGAAGTCTGGTGCTGGGTTCCTTTTTCACCCTTGTTGTGACCTTCCTTTTGTATCTTCCCAGAAGAGTGATCTCCTTCCGGGAGTTCTGCGAAAGCTTTACGGAGGGATTTAAGGCGATGACTCCGGCCATTATGATACTCTGTCTTGCATGGACTTTATCCGGCATATGCCGTGAGGAGTATCTGGACATCGGAAGCTTTGTCCGCGGGGCAGTCGGGGGCAGCGCACTGATCAGCATGCTCCTTCCCGCTATCTTCTTTGCCGTGGCCACTGGGCTGTCTTTTGCTACCGGTACTTCATGGGGGACCTTTGGCATACTGATCCCTATCGCGTTCGTGGTATTCGATGCCGGAGATATCAATATGCTGACTATTGCTACGGCATCCATTCTTGCGGGGGCCGTGTGCGGAGACCATATTTCTCCCATTTCAGATACGACAATCCTGGCTTCGGCGGGAGCCCAGTGCAATCATTTGAGCCACGTATCGACTCAGATACCCTATGCTCTTACGGTGGCGGCATGCTGTCTGGCCGGGTATTTTGCGGCTGGATTTACGAAAAATGGCTGGGTGGGGACGCTGGTCGGGCTTGCGGCTTTGGCGGCAGTGCTGCTTATGGTGGGACGGAACGGAAAAAAAACGGAAATATAGGAGCTTTGCTGTCTGGCTGGGGCCTTGTGCAGCAGAAACAATTCATACGAAAGCCCTTTGATTTATTTAGAATTGTGCTATACTAGAATTAAAGTCGATGTGCGAGGACCTTCTGAGGGGAAGGGATAAGTATTGGAGGGATTTTATGAATTTGTTTAAGCATAATATCATTGTTTCAGAGCGCAGGGACATGGTGAAAATCACCGATACGGTAAAAAAGGACATCAAAGAGAGCGGTATCAAGAACGGAGTCATCATCGTACACTGCCCGCATACTACCGCCGCCTTGACGATTAATGAAAACGCGGATCCGGATGTCATCCAGGACATGCTGTATGCCATGGAGCATGCCTATCCTACGAAGGATATCCGGTACCGCCACTATGAAGGGAATTCTCACGCCCATGTAAAAGCTTCTACCATGGGAGCTTCGGTGACCTTGATCCTGGAAGAGGGCGAGATGATTCTCGGGGTATGGCAGGATCTTTACTTATGCGAGTTTGACGGGCCCAGGCAGCGTACCTTTTATGTGAAGGTGATGGAGGGATAGACGTGGAGATTCAGAAGATTGTAGAGAAACAGCGGGATTATTTTGCCACAGGCGCAACAAGACCTGTGGCATTTCGTTTGAATGCGCTGGAACGGCTGCAGGAAGAAATAAAGAGGCGGGAGCCGCAGATCCACGCGGCACTTAAAAAGGACTTGAATAAATCGGGCTTTGAGTCCTATATGACAGAGACTGGCATGACATTGGCTGAACTGAGTTATCTCCGGAAGCATTTAAAGAGCTTTTGCAGGCCGAAAATGAAGCTGTCGCCGCTTGCACAGTTCCACAGCAGGAGCTTTACGGTCTCTGAGCCCTATGGGTCCGCGCTGGTAATGTCTCCCTGGAATTATCCGTTTATGCTGTGTCTTGAACCTCTGGCGGGTGCGCTGGCGGCCGGGAACTGCTGCGTCCTGAAGCCGTCTGCATATGCGCCGGCTACATCAGCTGCCATACGAGAGCTGATAAAGGCCGTGTTCCCGCCGGAATATGTGGCGGTTGTAGAGGGCGGCCGGGCAGAGAATACGGCGCTCCTGGAGCAGCGTTTTGATTATATCTTTTTCACGGGAGGCGTGAAGGTGGGAAAACTGGTGATGGAAAAGGCATCCCGGAATCTGACGCCGGTCACGCTGGAATTGGGGGGAAAGAGCCCCTGTATCGTGGAAGAGTCCGCAGACCTTAAGACGGCTGCCAGACGGTTGGCTTTTGGGAAATATCTGAACGCGGGGCAGACCTGTGTAGCGCCTGATTATCTGCTTATTCAGGAGTCCGTAAAAGAGCCTTTTCTGACTCTGCTGGAAAAGGAGATCCGCTCCATGTTTGGAGAACGGCCCTTGGAGAATCCGGATTATCCGAAGATTGTCAATGAAAAGCATTTTAACAGGCTCCTGGGTCTCATGGAGGGAGAGAAACTCCTGACAGGAGGAGAATACCGGCGGGAGACACTCCAGATTGCTCCGGCAGTCCTGGATGAAGCAGCGGCGGATGCTCCGGTCATGAAGGAGGAGATTTTCGGCCCGCTGCTGCCGGTGCTCACTTTCCGGGAAATCGGCGAGGCGGAGAAATTCGTCCAGGTGAGGGAAAAGCCTCTTGCGTGCTATATTTTTACCAAAAAGAGAGAAGTGGAGAAACGGCTTCTCAGTTCTCTTAGCTTCGGCGGCGGCTGCGTAAATGATACCATTATACACTTGGCTACTTCCCGAATGGGTTTCGGCGGCGTAGGTGCCAGCGGGATGGGGAGCTACCACGGGAAAAAGAGCTTTGAGACTTTCAGCCATGAAAAGAGCATTGTAAAAAAATACAACTGGATAGATATGCCGATCCGCTATCAGCCCTATACGAAAAAAAAGGAAAAGCTTCTTAGGCTTTTCCTGAAATGAATGCTTTTTAAGACCGTAGTACATGCCAGCCATGTCCTATGGTCTTTTTTTAGCAGATTCTTTTATCTTGAAATATACCAGCTGGACGTTACTGTTGGAGCTGGCCTGATTTCTCTTCACTTCAAATAGATCAAGAGAATTGATGAACGGAGTGAATTTAGAAAAGCCAAAGTTCCGTACGTCAAAGTCCGGGAAGCGTTTAGCGAGCTGATTCCCCAGTTCTGCCGAAAAGATCCAGCCGTCGTCGTCGGAGCATTCTTCCACCAGGGAGAGAATCGCCTTTTTGATCATCTTCAGGTTAGTCTGGGGTTCAGGTCCCTTCTTTTTCAGACGGGAAGAGGAGGATACTGAGGCGGCAGACAATACGGAAGACTCGGTTTTTAGCTTGGAAACCGAACTGCTGGCCTTTTTTGCGGAAGTTCTTCCCTTTCTGGAAACAGGCATTTCCAGCTTATCGGCTTCCGCCGCCGGTTCACTTTCTGGATCCTGAGCGTCTGCGGCTTCCTCCTCCTGAAGATTGGACAAAAGGATATCCAGATATTTAAACTGGTTGCAGGCAGAGATGAAGGGCTTCGGCGTCTTGCTTTCCCCCATACCGATTACATGCATGCCGGATTCCCGGAGCCTTGCCGCCAGACGGGTGAAATCGCTGTCTGAGGAAGCGATGCAGAAACCGTCCACCGTTCCGGAATATAAGATATCCATCGCATCGATGATCATGGCCGAATCGGTGGAATTCTTGCCGGTGGTGTATCCATATTGCTGGATAGGGATGATGGAATTGTCCAGAAGGACATTCTTCCAGGAGTTCAGCTGGGGATTGGTCCAGTCCCCGTAGATTCTTTTGTAGGTTGCCACTCCGCTTTTGGCGGTTTCATCCAGAATGATCTTAATGTATTTTTCTGAAATGTTGTCTGCGTCGATCAATATCGCGAATTTTAATTCCTTATCCATAAATACCCCTTTTTTTATCAGAGAATCATCACAAAGGTCCCTGCGGTTATCAGGATTCCTCCCAGGACCGCTTTCCATGTCACTGCTTCGTGAAGAATCACGAATGCCAGGACGATGGAGATCACTACGCTGAATTTATCGATCGGCACCACTTTAGATGCGTCGCCGAGCTGCAGCGCGCGGTAATAGCAGATCCAGGACAGGCCCGTCGCCAGCCCGGACAGCACCAGGAAGATCCAGCTTTTTGCGGAGATGTCGGAAATCCCCTGCTGAGCTCCTGTCATGAATACGATTCCCCAGGCCATAACAAGCACCACTACGGTGCGGATCGCGGTGGCCAGATTGGAATTAATCCCCTCGATTCCCAGTTTTGCCAGGATCGATGTCAGCGCGGCAAATACCGCCGACAGAATCGCAAACCAAAACCACATACGTCTGCCTCCATTCATACTTTCGCCTCGTTTTCAATTAATACCAGTTCCAATAGTAGGAAATGTAGGAATCACCGCTGACGATCATCACCAGTATCATCATCACGCCGAGGACCAGAGCGATGGAACTGAGGACCAGGCCGGCAATGGCGAGCCCGCGGGAACTGGATTTCATGCCGATTATGCCAAATATCAGCCCTATGATGCCGATGGGTATGCAGAGCAGAGGAAGGCAGCAGCAGCAGGTGCCGATGATGCCGAGGACAAGTGAAGCGATGGCAAGGCCTGTATGGCCTTCTTCTCTGCCGTCCTTCTTATAGGTGTTCTGCCCGTAAGGATTTTGTCCGTAGGGATTTTGTCCATAAGGATTTTGTCCATAGGGATTTTGTCCATAAGGGTTCTGTCCATATGGATTCTGCTCATAAGAGCCCTGCTGATTCCCATATTCTTCGAAGGAGTTCTGCCCGGCCTGAAAGTTCGTTTCATTCTGGTCTGAAAATGGCTGATAATCCATATAAGGACGATGAGGTTCTTCGGAACTGCCGTCTTCGGATGTGCCTCCAGCCGTGTTTTCGCTGCCGTTATCCCAGGCAGCGCCCTGTCCGGATATATCTTCCGCGGGAGCCTTTGCTTGTCCGTCAGGAGTGAATACGGTACCGCATTCATCACAGACGGCTGCGCCATCGGAGAGCTCTTTGCCGCAAGTAGTACAATACATAGTCAAACCGCCTTTCTTTCCTTTGCCATGATCAAGTGTCCAAATGCAATACTACCATTATAAGCCAGCGGCAGGCAAAACTCAATGAAAATGTTTCGGGAGAACGGCACAGGCGGACAAAAGGGCCTCATATCTTTAAATTGTCCATTTCTGGGCCTGGATATACGGAAAAAGGCGATATGGCAACCACTAGTGCCATATCGCCGGAACGGCCGTATCAAAAATAAACGCTGCCGGAGCAGCTTTAATGGATAATAGGAAATGTTAGTCATGGATCTGCCGGCCGGTTTGGTCAATGTGATAGCTGTCTTTGTATATCAGCTGAGAGATGGGGACCAGTTCATATCCCTGGTTCTGGAGTCCTGTAATAATGGCTTCCAAAGCTTCTGGCGTGTACTTGGCGTTGTTGTGCATCAGGATAATGGAACCGTTATGGAGATTTTTGTGGTTGAGGACGGTCTTAACAATGTTTTCTGTGCCGTAATCCTTCCAGTCCAGGCTGTCCACATCCCATTGAATGCAATAGTATCCGCATTCTTTGCTGGTCAGCACTACGTTGTTGTCATAATTCCCGTAAGGCGGACGGAACAGGGTCATTTCCACCCCGGTCAGTTGTTTTACCTTGCTATGTACAGACATAAGCTCAGATTTGATTTCATCCGGGCTCAATTCACTCATATTGGGATGGGTCTCACTGTGGTTTCCCAGATCGTGGCCTTCCGAAGAAATGAATTTTACATCCTCCGGATAGGATTCCACCCAGTCTCCGGTCATGAAAAAGGTGCATTTTATGTTATGCTTCCGGAGGATATCCATGATGGTCCTGGTGCCTTCATTTCCCCAGGCGGCGTCAAAACTGAGGGCGACCTGTTTCCGGTCGGTATCTACACTGTAGATGGGAAGCTCTCTGGTGCCGACGGTACTGCCGGCGGAAATGGCCGCGGGGATATAGAGAATGGCACCGGCGGCCAGAATGAAGACAGCCAGCCACAAGAAGCCATTTTCCGCTATGCGGCGGAGAAGTTCTTTTTTCGAGGGCTTCTTTTTCGGGCTACGTATAAATCTCATGTTTACGCTGACCTTTCAAAAACTGTTATTGTTACAATGTATGCGGAGAACGGCGGGACATTCCCGGATAAAAAGAGAATGGACGGTTTGATGTGAACCTTGGAATGTGCTATAATCTTGGAAATGGATCCCATATTTGTACATCTGAAAGGAGGTATCGTATGAAAGAGACACTGCAGGACTTAAAGACGAGGCGCAGCATACGGAGCTATAGAACGGAACAGATTTCCGAAGAGGAGCTGAAACAGGTGCTGGAGGCGGGGACGTACGCGCCCACGGGTATGAATATGCAGTCACCGGTGATGGTGGTGATACAGGATAAGGCTTTGATAGAAAAGCTTTCCCGGATGAATGCGGATGTTATGGGAACGGATACAGACCCTTTTTATGGAGCTCCTACGGTTATCGTAGTTCTGGCTCATACAAGCCGGCCCACATACAGAGAGGACGGCAGCCTGGTGATGGGGAACCTGCTGAACGCGGCTCATGCCATAGGGCTTGGCTCCTGCTGGATACACAGGGCGAAGGAAGTCTTCAAGACCCGGGAAGGACAGGAGCTGCTTGAGGAGTGGGGGCTGAATGACCAGTATGAGGGCATCGGACATTGTCTGCTGGGCTATATTGACGGAGAATATCCGGAGACGAAGCCGAGAAAAGAGGGCTATATACTATGGATAAAGTAGTACACGAGATTCCGCCGGTATATGACAGGAATTCAAAGATTCTGATCCTGGGCAGCTTTCCTTCAGTCAAGTCCCGCGAAGGAAGATTTTTTTATCATCATCCTCAGAACCGGTTCTGGAAAGTGCTGGCGGCGGTATATGGAGCCTGCACCTGCAGCGGGAACAGCTGCGAAGGATATGTCCCGGAAACGGTGGAAGAGAAAAAGCAGTTTCTGCTGGAGAATCAGATAGCTGTATGGGATGTGATAGCCAGCTGCGACATTGACGGTTCCAGTGACAGCAGCATAAAAAACGTGGTTTCCAATGATCTGTCCGTGATCCTGGACGCTGCGGATATCCAGGTGATTTTCTGCAACGGAGGAACGTCCTTTAAATTATATGAAAAATATCTGGAGAAAAGGACCGGGCGGCAGGCGGTGAAGCTGCCGTCCACGAGTCCGGCCAACGCGGCGTATTCTCTGGAGAGACTTACAGCCCTGTGGAGGGAAGCGTGGCTTCCCTGACCTCAGGGCTGTTGTTTATGATCTGACGAAGGAGCAGGCTTTAAACGGCGGTAAACGGATTCTCTCAGAAGCGTGTAGATGACGGAGCAGAGCGGGACAAACAGCAGCATACCTGCGATTCCGAACATGCTCCCGCCCAAGGTCACGGCCACCAGCACCCAGATACCGGGAAGCCCGATGGAAGTGCCCACTACCTTTGGATATATCAGATTGCCCTCCAGCTGCTGAAGGAGCATCAAAAAGACGATGAAGACGACAGCTTTGACCGGACTGACGATCAGAATCAGGAAGGCGCCGATAAAACACCCGATGAAAGCTCCGAATACGGGAATTAGGGCGGTGAAGCCCACCAGTGTGCCGATTACCATCGCGTAAGGAAGGCGCAGGATGGTCATGCCCAGGAAGCACAGGACACCCAGTATGACAGCTTCTGTGCACTGTCCTGTTACGAAACTCGAGAAAATACGGTTTGAGACAGTACAGACCCGGAGAAACTGACCGGCTCTTTTCTCCGGAAGGAATACCTGGAGCAGCTTGCGGAACTGACCGCCGAGCTTTTCTTTGGAAGCCAGGATATACAAAGAGAAGATGAACGCCAGAAAGAAGTTGACGACTCCGCTCACAATGGAGGCGGTGACTCCGATAGTGGTATTGACGACGGTGGTCGCACCGTCCTGGAGGAATTTTCCTATGGTCTCCAGCATCTGTTTCCAGTCGATATTAATGCTTTCCAGCCGCTCCGTGGAGATGTCCCAATCCTCAGCCAGCTGTATCAGCCAGGCCTGTGCGTTCTCCATGAATACGGGGACACTTTTGCTCAGTATGGTGATGGTCCGGATCAGTTCGGGGACGACTAAAAAGATCACAAGGCACAAGGCCGCCAGTACAACAATAATGGACAGCAGCATGCAGACGGGCCTGTGTATGAGGTCCCAGACCTTCCGCCCTTTAAGCTTTCGGAACACCTTTTCCTCCAGCAGCCTCATGGGTACGTTCAGGATGAAAGCGATACATGCACCCAGGAGGAACGGGAAGAGGAGGCCGAGGACCCATCGGAAAGCGTTTCCAACGATGCTCAGATGCTCCAGCCCGACAAACAGAAGGATTCCGAATGCAATGAATCCGAGTATCTTTTTTGAGTTGTTCTTATTTAGTTCCATAGTTGATATTCGTCAGCCCTTTCTTAGAGATGATGTTCCAATCGTATTTATCTTACTATAAAGCCCGCTGGTATTCAAGAAAATATGTTGTCCGGCAGGGGGAAACAATTGCGGCCCGAGGCATGGACATGAAAGCTATAAGCATATAGACAACAAGCATTTGTTAAAAAACTATGAAATGATATAATGAATAATAAGAAAATGCTGTTCCCTGATGGGCTGAAGTAAAAAAGATAGAAGCAATGGTGCTTGGTATCCCGGATACTGAGCGTTTTTTTAAATTTCAGTCTGATAATTGCGGAAATCATGTCAAGGAGGCCAAAGCAGAAGACAGGGAGATGGCAGATTACAAATAACAGTGAGGGGAGAAAGCAAGACTATGGACGAGAGAATCCTGTATCCATCTTTCAGCGGAATCAATACGTTTCTGCGGGCGCCGTATGTGACCTTGGATGAAATTAAGGAGGGAGATTACGTTGTATCCGGAGTTCCTTATGATGTGACCATCGGCACCAGGCCGGGACCCAGATACGCTCCCAATGCGATTCGGGAGGAGACCAAGCACTTTATTTACCATCTTTGTGCCATTGACGGGGAGGTCGTAGATGTGTGCACGAAGAAAAGGATGCTGGCACCGCCTAAAGAGATCGTAAAGGATATCGGAGATATCCGTGTGTATCCCACGGACGTGATGAAGACGACGGAACAAGTGGCCGGCACCATTGAAAAGATCGTGGAAAAGGGCGCGTTTCCCGTCACTCTGGGCGGAGATCACTATATCGCTTATCCTGTCGTGAAGGGTTTTGAGCAGGGATATAAAAAACGCATGGGCAGGGATGTGAAGATCGGCTATTTACATATTGATTCTCACATGGACATGTACGATGAGAACGATACATGGGGAAAATATTATCAGGGCTCTCCGGCGCGGCGCATCAGTGAGCTGGAAAGCTTTGATCTGAAGCATATGGTCTTTGTAGGCCTGAACGGAACGACTGGAGCGGAGTGTTATGATCACGCGGTAAACGGCGGAGCTGCTTTGTATACCATTGATGATATCCGCAGGGACGGTGTGCGCGCGGTGATGGAAAAAGCCATTGCTATCGCATCAGAAGGTTGTGATGTGGTATATGCCACCATTGATATCGACATATTGGATCAGGCTTATGGATGCGGGACGGGCAGCTATGTATATGGAGGAATCACGGCCGTGGAGCTTCTGGAGATCGGAAGCATCCTCGGGGACGCTTCCTGCATCGGCGGAATCGATATGGTAGAGGTGTCACCGCCCTGTGACCCCACCGGTTCCACCAACAGGCTGGCGGCCAGCACTTTGATCAATTTCCTTAAGCCGAGGCTTTTTGAGTTCCGGTGAGAGACAGTTAATATGGCAGGAAGGGGCAGAGACGAAATGGTATTGGATGAACTGAAAAGACTTGCGGGACAGTACCGGGAAAAAATGATCGAACACCGAGTGCATCTTCATATGCATCCGGAGCTTCCCTTTTGTGAAAAGAACACGTCGGCGTATGTGAAGAAGGAATTGGAACGGATAGGCGTGCCCTATGTCCTTTGTGAAGGAAACTATGGGATCGTCGCAACGGTCACGGGCGGAAAGCCGGGAAAGAATATAGGCTTCCGGGCGGACATGGACGCTCTGGAGATACAGGAGGCCAATGATGTGCCTTACCGCTCCCAGGTTCCCGGCGTGATGCATGCCTGTGGACATGACGGCCACACGGCGGTGCTGCTGGGGCTGGCGGAGGCGCTCACAGAACATAAAGAGTTGGTACACGGAACGGTGAGATTATTCTTCCAGCCGGCGGAGGAGCTGGCTCCGGGAGGAGCGAAATCCATGGTGGATCAGGGTTTTGCTGACGGGCTGGACGAAGTCTTTGCCCTCCATTTTCAGGGGGAGACGGAGACCGGCACCATACGGACTACCACAGGAGCCATCATGGCCAATGCAGACAGCATTACAGTCACCATCCATGGCAGGGGAGCTCACGCAGCCGATCCCAATCTGGCGGCGGATGCACTGCTGGCAGGAGCCGCTGCCGTCTGTGCGCTTCAAAATATTGTTTCCCGCTTCCTGAACCCGCTGGATTCGGCAGTAGTCAGTATATGCACGTTCCATTCCGGAGAAAAGGTGTACAACGTCCTTCAGGACAAAGCGGTGTTTTTGGGAACGGTCCGGACCTTCAGCGCGGAAGCGAGAGCCAGGATAGAAGAGAAGATACACACGGTTTTGAAAGGGGTCTGCGAAATCTATGGGACGACCTATGAGCTGGAATACGAAAAAGGCTATCCGGCAGTGATCAATGACCGGCAGGTATCAGAACAAGCGGTTAAGGCCATGGAAAGGGCCGGCTTCCATGTGGAGATATGCAGGCCTGATCTGGGCGGCGAGGATTTCGCTTATTTCTTGAACCATACGCCGGGATGCTTCGCCTATATAGGCTGCGGAAACCGGAACAAGGGGATCTGCGCTTCGGTACACACCCCCAGATTTGATATTGATGAAGATGCTCTGGAGTCGGCGCTTCTTTGCGAGCTGGCGCTTTACGGAAACGCAGTTGGTACGTTTTAATAGACGGGAAGACAAGACTTCAGTATGGAGATGAGGCAAAGGCGCCCGCATCTGAACGCAGGCGCCTTTCTTATAAATTATTAAAGGAGGAAGAAGCATGAAAAAATTATTGGCACTGCTGCTGTCCCTGGTGATGGTACTCAGCCTGGCAGGCTGCGGCAGCAAAAACTCGGATGACAATGAGACAGACGGCGGCAAGACAACGGCGGCTGCGGACAACAAGGGGACGGACGAGAGCAAGGAAGCAGGCGGCTCGGATACGGATAACTATAAAATCGGTATCGTGACTGGTACTGTAGCTCAGACGGAAGAAGAATACCGTGCAGCTCAGTCCATGAAAACTCTTTACGGCGAAGACCATATCGTAACTGCCACTTATCCGGATAAATTTGAGGATGAGCAGCAGCAGGTGATCCAGACTATTAAGAACATGGCCCAGGATCCGGATATGAAAGCTATCATCGTATGTCAGGCGGTGCCCGGCACAAAGGTAGCGTTTGAAGCGATCAAGAGCGATCCCAATACCAAGGATATCCTGCTGGTGGCAGGCGTTCCTTTTGAAGATCCCAACGTTATCACGACGGCTGCGGATATCTCCATCGACGCGGACCATCCCAATATCGGTTATTCGATGACGAAGCAGGCAAAGGAAATGGGAGCAGAGACCTTCGTATTCTATTCCTTTGCCCGTCACATGGCCCAGGAGCTGGTCGTACAGAAGCGTGACAACGCTGAAAAATCCTGTGAAGAGCTTGGAATGAAATTCGTATACGCAGAATGTGTTGACCCCATGGGTGAGCAGGGAGTTTCCGGTGCTCAGCAGTGGATTCTGGAAGACCTTCCCCGTAAGCTGGAAGAGTATGGAGACAATGTGGCGTTCTTTGCGACTAACTGCTCTTTGCAGGTTCCGATTATTACTACAATTTTAAACGACAAAGAACACAATTCTCTTTATCCGCTTCAGTGCTGCCCGTCTCCGCTCCATGCGCTTCCCGAAGCTCTGGGACTTGAGATTCCGGACGATAAGAAAGCAGACGTCCCTTATATTCTGGAGGCTGAGGCAAAATCAGTGAAGGAAAAAGGCGGAGAAGGAAGAGTCGCTACCTGGGCCGCTCCTACGGACTACAGTATCATCGTAGGCAGCGTCGCGTATGCTCTGGAGTATATCAAGGGCAACACAAACGGCCTGAATGATGAAGAAGCTTATCTGAAATGTATGAATGATATTGCCAACGGTGCGGAAATTACCTTAAATCATGTTGTGGACAGCCAGACGGGTAATACCTATGACAACTATTACCTGTTCTCCTCTACGTATGTAACCTACTAAAAGATTAAAGGTCCCTCCTGGAGTCTTCAGGGGGGACTTTTTACAAAAAACGCACCTTGGATGGAGGATAAGAACATGGGTGATGCTTATGTCCTGCAAATGAAAAACATAGGAAAAGAATATTCAGGAAACCCCGTGCTGAAAGGGATAGATTTGAAAGTAAAGCCTGGTGAGATCCATGCCCTTTTAGGTGAAAACGGAGCAGGAAAATCCACCTTGATGAATGTTCTTTTTGGAATGCCGGTGATCCATAACACCGGCGGATATACGGGAGAAATCTGTCTGGATGGCGAGAAAGTACATATCTCATCGCCGAAGCATGCGATGGATCTGGGAATCGGTATGGTACATCAGGAATTTATGCTGATACCTGGTTTTGCTGTATATGAGAACCTGAAGCTGAACAGGGAGGTCACGAAGCCGAATGCCGTCAGCCGCGTGGCAGGAAAAAGCTATGAATCCCTGGACAACGGACAGATGCGAGCGGATACGAAAGAGGCCCTGGATAAGGTCGGAATGGATTTGGACACGGATGAGATGGTGGGAGAGCTTCCCGTCGGACATATGCAGTTTCTGGAGATCGCCAGGGAAATTGACAAAAAAGGCGTTCGTATATTGGTGTTTGACGAACCGACGGCAGTGCTCAACGAGACCGAGGCTTCGAGACTTTTGGAGAGTATGAAGAGGCTGGCAGGCATGGGAATCGCGATCATCTTCATAACCCACAGGCTTCAGGAAGTGATTGACGTATGCGACACGGTCACGATTCTCCGGGACGGAAGCCTGGTGACCAACTGTCAGGTAAAGGATACGGATGCAGTGCAGCTGGCCGAGATGATGGTCGGACGGAATGTGAGCTACAGCGATATCTCAGGCCGGGTGGATAAGTTTGATGATTCGGACATTGTGCTGGAGTTTCGGAATTTCTCCGTGGATATGCCGGGAGAACAGGTGAAGAATATCGACCTGAAGGTAAGACGCGGAGAAATCATAGGGATCGGCGGCCTGGCCGGACAGGGGAAGCTGGGAATCCCCAACGGAGCCATGGGCCTTTATCCTGCATCGGGAGAGCTTTTATATGAGGGAAAGGCGCTCCCGCTGAACCATACAAAAAAAATATTGGAAAAAGGAATCTCTTTCCTTTCAGAGGACCGGAAGAAAATCGGGCTTATTTTGTCCGAATCCATAGAAGACAATATGGTCTTCAACGCCATGCAGATCAAAAGGGAATATCTTTTTGATTTTAAGCTGTTCTCGTTCCGGAATAACAAAAAGATCGCGGAGTTCGCGGATCAGATGATTCATGAATTTGATATCCGCTGTGTGGGCCGTAAACAGCAGGTCCAGAACTTGAGCGGCGGGAATCAGCAGAAGGTATGCCTGGCGAAAGCGCTCGCGCTGAACCCGAAGGTGCTGTTCGTTTCAGAGCCGACGAGAGGAATTGATATCGGAGCCAAAAAGCTGGTTCTGGATAAATTAAAGGAGCTCAGCTGGAATCAGGGCATCACGATCATCCTGGTGTCCAGTGAACTTATGGAGCTTCGTTCTATCTGTGACAGAATCGTCATTGTGTGCGGCGGGAAAGTGGCTGATATCCTTTCACCAAGGGAGGACGACGCTAAGTTCGGCCTGGCAATGGCAGGTACAAAGGCAGAAAAGGAGGCGGAGAAAACATCATGAGCTCTGAACCGAAGAAACCGAAGAATTCCACCCTGGTGGAGATCAAGAAAGTAATATCCAACATAGGAATTTCCAGGCTGATCGTGGCGCTGTTCTTTGTATTTCTGCTCTGTATGACGGCTAAGCAGGAAGTGCCCGGGACTATCAGCAATGTATTGACGAGAATCGGTATGCATGGTGTGCTGGTCCTCTGTATGGTACCGTCCATACGGTCGGGACTCGGCCCTAATTTTGCCGTTCCATTCGGTATCCTGGCGGGACTTCTGGGAGGGCTGATCGCCGTCCAGTTCAATATGACCGGCCTCGGAGGATTTGCCGTAGCGGTCGTATGCGCTTTGATCATTTCTTTCCCCATGGGGCTTTTGTTTGGCTACCTGATGAACCGGGTGAAGAATTCGGAAATGATGGTAGCGACATATTTCGGATATGCAATGGTGGCCATCATGTGCATCGGATGGCTCCTGCTTCCTTTTACAAACAATGCGATCACCTGGTCCATGGGAAAGGGTCTTCGTAATACCATCAATTTGGAGCCGTATTTTGGAAACGCCCTCAATAATATCGGAGCCATAACGAAATCCTACAATGCGGGAGATACCATGATGATACCGGTCGGCGTGCTTGTCATCTGGCTTGTGGTATCCATTGTCCTTTACTGGGTATTCATCAGGACGAGGGATATCGACTTGGATAATATGAAGGATGAGGAACTGGCCGCTTACAACAAGACGCGGAAGGAAAGAAAGAAGACTGGCATCATCTCCGTTGCTCTGATCACAGTGGTCTGCGCCGTCCTCGCCTTTGCGGATATCGGCTTCCTGCACGGCATCAGGAGTGCGCTGAGCGTACATATCACCTTTAAGTCCAATACTTCCATGGAAATTCCAACGGGTATGCTGGTGTTCCTGGTTCTCTGCTGTTTCGCCATGTGGCTTTTCAACAAGAGCAAGACCGGGATTTCCATGGCCGCGGCAGGCTCCAATCCTGATTGTGCCCGCGCAAGCGGTATCAATATCAACAAGCAGCGCATGATCGGCGCGACCATGAGCATCATGCTGTCGGCGGTAGGCATCCTCGTGTACGCACAGAGCTTTGGATTTCTGCAGCTTTACAACGCGCCTCTTAATATGTGCTTCCCTCCCATCGCTGCGATTCTGATCGGCGGTGCGAGTATAAAGCAGGCCAAGATATCCCATGTGCTGATCGGTGTCGTATTATTCCAGGGGATATTGACCATGGGGCCCACTATCGCAGGAAGATATCTGTCTGGTCTGGGTGACGGCATGGATCCCACGGAAATTGTCCGTATCATCATTACCAACGGCATCATCTTGTATGCGTTGACGAAGGCAGGAGGTGCGTCCAGTGAAGAATAACAGTAAATTTGCAAAGGCGGGCAGCTTTGCCAAGAAAAATATCGCGGCGATCATTTTCATTCTCATTGCGATCATCTGCTATTCCCTTTCGGGGATGAAGCCTTCCTACGTGATCCAGCAGGTGCTTTTAAGGCTGGGGCAGAACAGCTTCCTGGTCCTGGCGCTGATCATTCCGATCATAGCCGGCATGGGGCTTAACTTTTCCATTACGGTCGGAGCTATGGCGGCTCAGATAGCTATTTTCTTCGTGACCAACTGGGCATATCAGACCCAGAGCGCTGTTTTCTCCGGATTTTCCGGGTTCCTGATCGCGCTGGTGATGCTGATACCTCTCTCTCTGTTCTTCGGTTTTCTGGCAGGAAAGCTGCTGAACAAGACGAAAGGGCAGGAAATGATAGCCGGTATGATTCTTGGCTTTTTTGCTACCGGTATTTATATGTTCTTCTTTCTGATCATTATCGGAACCGTGATCCATATTGACAATCCGTTCCTGATCATTTCTGGCGGAGTCGGCGTGAAGAATACCTTTGACATTACGATCGCCAGCTCTTTAGACAACCTGTTCAACCGGAAGCTGGCAGTCGCGGGCCCTTATATCATGTGCCTGTTTATCCTGCACTTCACCCGGAAGATTAATTTTAAATTCTTTGAGGGAAAGAAACACGGGAAGCTTTTATCTGTGATTCCCTTCCTCGCGGGCGCGGCATCTATGACCGCCTATATGCTGGCGGGAGAAAAACCGGCGGATTTCATGATCATTTTCTATTACCTGGGAATGGCCATAGCTGTATTGTCAATCGCCCTCAGTGTATACCGGATCGTGAAGTTCAAAAAAGAGGATCTGAAGATATCGGCGGTCATCGCCGTGGCCGTCTGTCTGGCTGTGATCATCTTCTTCCAGGCTCTGGAATATGTAAATCCCGGTTCCAAGGCAGCTCTGGATGAGATTAAGGCAATCCTTAAGGTGAGAGTCCCCATGTCCACCTATCTGGCAATTCTGGGGCTCTGCCTGTTCAATACCTTCATTCTCAAGACCAAGATCGGCCAGAATCTGAGAACCGTGGGGCAGAGCATGAGTGTGGCTACGGCCTCCGGCATCAATGTTAACAAGGTGCGTATCTACGCTATTGTATTGTCCACTTTGTTTGCCGGGATCGGGCAGCTGATCTATCTGCAGTGCATCGGCTCTCTGCAGACCTACGCGGCCCATAACAATATAGCGCTTTATTCTGTGGCAGCCCTTCTGGTAGGCGGCGCTTCAGTTACGAAAGCCACCAACAAGCAGGCATTGTTCGGGATCATCATTTTCCATACGATCCTGATCGTGCTTCCTTCCGCTGTGGGGACTGTGTTCGAAGATGCACAGAACAGCGAGTATTTCCGGGCGTTCATGCTGTACAGCGTTATCTGCTTCTCACTGATCTCTTACGCAGTCGCGGCCAAGAAGAAGAAATCCAAAGCCGCGGACGGGCCGGAACAGGAAAAGCTGCCATCGGAGGAACAAGAATAGCAGGAGGCGTATCGTGATTATTTTAAAGGGTAATGTTATCCCATGTACCGGCGCCCCTTTGATGGAAAAGGCGGCGGTGGCTGTGGAAGACGGTAAGATCTCCCGGGTCTGCAGACAGAATGAGCTGCAGGCCCCGGAGGACGCGGAGATTTTGGAGATAGAAGGCGGGACTATCATGCCGGGGCTGATCGAGCAGCACTGTCATATTGGGAACAGTGGAAAACCCAGTTCTCTGGCGTTTTACTGTACCAACCCGTATGAAGAGACCGTGTATATGCTGGAAGAGCTGGAAGAGCTTCTGAACGCGGGATACACTTCCATCCGGGACGTGGGCGGCACGGCAAATTTTCTTAAAAAATCCTGGAAGATGGGCAAGGTCAAAGGTCCGAGAATATTTGCGTCGGGCCGTTTGATCTCCGATACTGGGGGACACGGCGACGAACTGCAGAGCTTTCCCCTGGAGTTTTCCAAGACCGGGCTCAGCGGAGTCCTGATTGTGGACGGAGTGGAGGAGTGCCGGAAGGGGGCACGCCTCATGTTCCGTGACAGAGCGGATTTTCTGAAGATATGTACGACAGGCGGGGTGATGTCGGAAGGAGACCAGCCTGGCCACGCTAATTTTACAGTGGAGGAGATCCGGACGTTTGTGGAGGAGGCAGAGCTAAAGGGGACCTATGTGGCTACCCATGCGGAAGGGACGAAGGGAATCTATCAGGCACTCATCGGGGGAGTGAAGAGCATAGAGCATGGTACGTTCCTGGATGACCGGTGCATAGAGCTGATGGAAAAATCGGGGGCCTGGCTGGTTCCTACTCTCTCTACTATGTACTTGCTGACTAAGAATAAGGACAAGCTGGTGCCTTGGACGAGGGAGAAGGTAGACGGAATCTATGAGCAGCACTGCAGCGCTGCGAGAAAGGCCTATGAGGCGGGCATCAAGATTGGCACAGGAACGGACTTCATTTATGACAGGTCCATGATGCCGTACGGAAAAAATGCTATGGAGCTGGAGCTTCTGACGGAAATTGGGATGTCCCCGATGGAGGCCTTGATGGCGGCGACAAAAACGGGAGCGGAAATCATTCTGAGAGGGGAAGAATTGGGGACCGTAGAAGAGGGGAAACTGGCGGACCTAATAATCGTTAAAGGAAACCCATTGGAGGATATCACCCTTTTGCAGGAGGCCGGGAACATACCGGTCGTCTTGCAGGAAGGGAAGATCGTAAAAGATAATACCGGAGTGCCATCCCGCTAGATTGGGCAGGAGGGGGCATCCGGACGGTTTTCAAAGGCCTTGAAAAAGGCCACCGCATAGTCATAAAACAGTTGGGTGGAGGGATCAGTCATGGCTGACGTGCAGGACACATACAGTGGCTGGTACAGGTGGTGATTTTCAATCCGTTTCAGGACAATCTGTTCCTTGGACGGTTCCCAGGTCTCCGAGGGGAACAGTGCCAGTCCGACGTTCTGGGCCACCAGAGAGTCGATCATGATCTGGCTGTCACATTCCACAATGATTTTGGGCTTGAACCCCAGGATTTGGAAAAAGCCCCGGGAAAATGCTCCAAATGAATTCTCTTGGCTCAGGACGATAAAGGATTCCTTGCTGAGTGCCTGTAAAGACAGGGTTTCCTGTTTTGCCATCGGGTGCTCTCTGGATAGGCCGATCATACATTCTTCACTGAGGAGCTTGGTGGATTTCCGGAAAGGAGAGGAGCCGATCATCTCCTCCGAAGCGTGCAGCACGAGGCTGCATTCCGCGGGAATCTTATGCGGTGATGAAAAATGGTATAGATTGATGTGAATGTGCGGATAAGATTGATGAAAAGCAGCAAGCAGCTGAGGAAGCAGCCGGTTGTCATGTATCATGGCAATATTGACCGGCGGCAAGTACACAGAGGCTTGCTGCTTCATTTTTTCCCGGGCCTCGTTCAGAGTATCCAGGATGTGGTCAGTATAGCCAAGGAATACGATGCCGTTTTCATTGAGCAGGAGCTTCTTACCCTCCCGGTTGAAAAGCTGCACGCCCAGCTCGCTTTCCAAATTTTTCAGAGAACGGCTGAGAGAAGGCTGGGATATATTTAAGTCGGCGGAAGCTTTTGTAATATTTTCAGATTCCGCTATTTTCTTGAAGTAAACAAGCTGATAAAATTCCATACTACTACCTCCACAATAAAACAGACAGCACTTTCCGTAATTATATCCCTAAAAAACAGAAGATGTCAATAAAACGTGAAAAAGGTCGGATAAACAGCCCCGAACCGGGAGAAAGAAAAACAGTTTGGATAAAACTGCGTAAACTATACCAGAGCATTCATATCACGGCAATATAAAAACTTGAAAGCGGAGGAGAAGCAGGCAATGGAAGTGTGGGATATTATGATACAAAATACTTTTTGGAATCATTTTTAGTCAGCTCCGATCAAGCTCCAGTTCAGCACCGGCAGAAGTTCCGGACCGTCACGATTTCGGTTCGCTGGCGATGCAGGGGCCGCTTTATCTCCGTTCCGGCAGTACCGCTTACATGTCGACAGGAAATCCTTATGATTTCCCGTCTCCTGTTCGCTCAGAAACGGAATCGGTATTTC
Organism: Lientehia hominis; assembly: GCF_021044755.1. Classification (GTDB taxonomy): domain Bacteria; phylum Bacillota; class Clostridia; order Lachnospirales; family Lachnospiraceae; genus Lientehia; species Lientehia hominis. Next base: position 22,407 of record NZ_JAJNOR010000006.1, on the reverse strand, counting down.
CGTTTCTGCCTCCCTCCTCCTGGAGAACACCGGCCGCTGCCCTGCGGCGCTCGCCTTTAGGCCGGCCCGGAATCTCTCTGCCGGTGCCCTGCCTGCCGCGCTGTACCGGACAAATTTAATTTCTTAGATTCCAGAAAAGGAGTGGATATCCCCAGGGCCCGCACGCCTTACGGCAGCGGGCCTCGGTGGCTTTCCCAACAAACAAAAGCTTATTTCGGTGCGGGAAGAGGAGCAGGAGGAATGATTGGATTCCATCATAAGGGGAGCGCCGCAAAGATGCTGGTTACGGCTGCCAGCGAGCCGCCTGGATGGAAACGGACTTCCTCCCGTCCCCTCTGATTTGCAAAGATAAGTTTGTTTGAAAGGTATTCAAAAGTATTACAAAAAAATCCAGGATGTAAAATGCGTGTCCGTTCCAATCACCAGAAAATCCCATCTGCATACGAATCTGGGCTTCGATTCACTGGCCTTTGTCAGCTTGTTCCTTAAGATAAAGGAAGGGTTTCAGATATTCTTTGGGATAACAAAAATAGACCAGTGTCCGCAGAACGGCGCATATATCAGCAGTATCCGGGGGACTATTAGGGCAGAAGAAATTAAAAAGAATTAGCACTCTCCTCTTGACAGTGCTAAGGATACGTGTTATAGTACGAATATAACAAAAAGAGGGAAAGTACACAAGGAGGTGTCCTTATGAATATTAATAAATTTACGCAGAATTCTCTGCAGGCAGTTCAAAACTGCGAGAAACTGGCTTATGAATATGGAAATCAGGAGATCGACCAGGAGCATCTGCTCTCCAGCCTGCTGTCTCTGGATGACAGCCTGATTAAAAAACTGATCGTCAAGATGGAAATCCAGCCGGAATATTTCGTGAACCGGGTGGATGAGGCGCTGAATAAGAAGGTCAAAGTATCCGGAGATTCAAAGCTTTATGTCAGCAGTGACTTGAACAAGGTCCTCATCAACGCGGAAGATGAGGCAAAACAGATGGGAGACGAATATGTGTCGGTCGAGCATCTGTTTCTGGCACTGCTTAAATATCCCAACGCCGCGATAAAAGCATTGTTTAAGGAATTCGGAATCACCAGGGACCGCTTCCTGCAGGCCCTTACCACAGTGAGAGGAAACCAGAGGGTGACCAGTGACAATCCGGAAGCCACTTATGATACACTGGCTAAATACGGAACGGATTTGGTAGAGAGGGCCAGGAATCAGGAGATGGATCCGGTCATCGGACGGGACACGGAGATACGGAATATCATCCGAATCCTGTCCCGAAAGACTAAAAACAATCCGGTGCTCATCGGAGAACCCGGCGTCGGCAAGACAGCCGTAGTCGAGGGGCTGGCCCAGAGGATCGTCCGGGGCGACGTGCCGGAAGGACTGAAGGACAAGATTGTGTTTTCTCTGGATATGGGAGCCCTGGTGGCAGGGGCGAAATACCGTGGTGAATTCGAGGAGCGGCTTAAGGCTGTCTTGGAAGAAGTGAAGAAGAGTGAAGGAAAGATTCTTCTGTTCGTGGATGAGCTCCATACCATAGTTGGGGCCGGAAAGACGGACGGAGCCATGGACGCGGGAAATATGCTGAAACCCATGCTGGCGAGAGGGGAGCTGCATTGTATAGGAGCCACGACCCTGGACGAATACCGCAAATATATCGAAAAGGACGCGGCCCTGGAGCGGAGGTTCCAGCCGGTCATGGTGGATGAACCCACGGTGGAGGACACAATCTCCATCCTGAGGGGGCTTAAGGACAGGTATGAGGTATTCCACGGCGTGAAGATCAACGACGCGGCCCTGGTAAGCGCCGCAATCCTGTCTAACCGCTATATTTCCGACAGGTTCCTGCCGGATAAAGCTATCGACCTGGTGGATGAGGCCTGTGCGCTGATCAAAACGGAGCTGGACTCTATGCCGACGGAGCTGGATGAACTGTCCAGAAAAATCATGCAGCTGGAGATTGAAGAAGCAGCTTTAAAGAAGGAGACGGACAACCTGAGCAAGGACAGGCTGGCTGCTCTGCAGAAGGAGCTGGCAAATTTCAGGGAAGAGTTCGGAAAGATGAAAGCCCAGTGGGATAATGAAAAGACCTCCGTGGAAAAGCTCCAGAAGCTGCGTGAGCAGATAGATGAGATCAACAGTCAGATTCAGATAGCCAAACAGAACTATGATCTGAACAAAGCCGCCGAGCTTCAGTACGGCAGACTGCCGGAGCTTACAAAACAGCTGGAGATTGAAGAGGAAAGAGTCAAAGGGCAGGATTTGTCCCTGCTTCATGAAGCGGTGACAGAAGAGGAAATTGCCCGGATCATTTCCCGGTGGACGGGGATTCCGGTGGCGAAATTGACGGAAAGTGAGAGAAATAAGACGCTGCACCTGGATGACGAGCTGCATAAGAGGGTAATCGGACAGAACGAAGGGGTCACGAAGGTGACGGAGGCGATAATCCGCTCCAAGGCCGGCATCAAGGATCCGACGAAACCCATCGGTTCCTTCCTGTTTCTGGGTCCCACCGGCGTCGGCAAGACTGAGCTTGCGAAAGCTTTGGCTGAAAGCCTGTTTGACGACGAACAGAACATGGTCCGTATCGATATGAGCGAATATATGGAGAAATACTCCGTATCCCGTCTGATTGGAGCGCCTCCCGGATATGTCGGCTATGACGAAGGCGGTCAGCTGACAGAGGCCGTGAGGAGGAAGCCTTATTCGGTGGTCCTGTTCGACGAGATCGAGAAAGCCCATCCGGATGTGTTCAATGTGCTTCTGCAGGTGCTGGACGACGGGCGTATCACGGATTCTCAGGGCAGGACAGTGGATTTTAAGAATACGATCCTGATCATGACCTCCAACCTGGGATCCTCTTATCTGCTGGAGGGGATAGATGAGAAGGGGACTATCAGGCCGGAAAATGAGAAGCTGGTCATGAATGACCTCAAAAATCATTTCCGTCCGGAATTCCTGAACCGTCTGGACGAAATCATTATGTTCAAGCCGCTTACAAAGGATGACATCGGCCATATTATCGGGCTGATGGTGGAAGGCGTGAACAAGCGCCTGGAGGAGCGTGAAATCTCCATCCGACTGACAAAGGCGGCGGAGGACTTCGTCGTGGAAAATGGATATGACCCGGTCTATGGCGCAAGGCCCCTGAAACGGTATCTCCAGAAGCATGTAGAGACTCAGGCAGCGAAGCTGATACTGGCAGATCAGGTGAGGGCCGGAGATACTATTGTCATGGACGTAAGGGACGGGGCCCTGACGGCCTATGTGGAAGCGAAGCGATAAAGAAAAGGAAGGTGTATTCCCAATGGAACTGCCAAAGGACCCGGCAATGCTTTTAAGTATTGTCAATATGAAATTGAGGGATTTTTATCCCTCGCTGACGACGCTCTGTGAAGAGATGGAGATAAAAGAAACAGAACTTACGGAACGTCTGGCTTCCATCGGCTGTGAGTACGATGCCGAAGGAAACCAGTTTGTGTAAAGCCCCCCTAAGTTGGATAGTACATGTGTCCTCCTGCATATAATAGATAAAATACGCAGTTAAAGGGGACAGGAACCTTGGGAAAGCGGGGAGTCACAGTTCTTTTAACCGTTTTGCTGGCAGTCTGCCTGCTGGGAATGGAAAAAATAAAGAGCCAGGAGGCCGGCACGGAGCCGGAACAGGAAGAAAATATAAATGTGGGGGCGGAGACGGCTGAGAGCACGGCGGAGGATGAACCTCGGCTGGTAGCTCTTACCTTTGACGACGGCCCCCATGCCGTTTATACGAAGAAACTGCTGGACGGCCTGAAGGAGCGGGAAGTAAAAGCCACTTTCTTTCTCATTGGAAAAAGCATTGAGGGGAAGGAAGACGTAGTGAAACAGATGGCCGGGGACGGTCATCTGATTGGAAGCCATACGTATAACCATGTGCAGCTGACAAAGCTCCCAGTGAAAAAAGCGTGCGAAGAAATTACGATGACCAATGACGCCATTTACAATGTCACCGGGAAGATACCGGAATATATCCGGCCTCCATTCGGGTCCTGGGACAAGAAACTGGAATGTGCGGTCAACATGACGTCGGTGCTGTGGAATGTGGACCCGAGAGACTGGAAGGTGCAGGATACGGACACGGTGGTGAAGCATGTGCTGAATCATGTGGAAAGCGGGAGCATCATCCTTCTCCATGACGTTTACGATACATCCGTAGAAGCGGCTTTTCAGATCGTGGATGCGCTGAAGGAACAGGGCTATACTTTTGTCACGGTGGACGAACTGATCTTAGATTAAAAAATCATTCTTTTTTCAGCCATTCCAGCCGCTCTTTGATCTTTTTTTCATAGCCGAGATCTGTCGGTTCATAAAAGACGGTTCCCACCACTTCGTCGGGCAGATACTGCTGCTTGACATAGTGATTGGGAAAATTGTGAGCATACTTATAATCCAGTCCGTGTCCCAGCTTAGCGGCTCCTTTATAATGAGAATCCTGAAGATGGGGAGGGACTGTTTTCATCTTTTCAGAGCGGACCCGTTCCATGGCAGAATCTATGGCCATACAGCAGGCGTTGCTTTTGGGTGCGGAGGCCACATAAATGGCAGCGTGGGACAGGACGATGCGGGCCTCGGGCATACCGAGGCGTTCTACCGCCTGCGCGGCGGCCACCGCCACCTGGAGGGCCTGAGGATCCGCGTTTCCCACATCCTCGGAAGCACATATCATGATACGGCGGGCGATGAATTTGATGTCTTCGCCGGCGTACAGCATACGGGCCAGATAATAGACCGCGGCATCGGGGTCAGATCCTCTCATACTTTTTATAAAAGCGGATATGGTATCGTAGTGGTTATCCCCTGTTTTGTCGTATTGTATGGCGCGTTTCTGGATACACTCCTGGGCGACATCCAGGGTGATGCGGATCAGGCCGCGCTCATCTTTTGCCGTAGATAAAGCCCCCAGCTCCAGGGCATTGAGGGCGGAGCGGGCGTCTCCGCCGGAAATATCGGCCAGGAATTCCAGGGCGTCCTCCTCTATGGATACATTCAGCGCTCCAAGGCCTTTTTCCTTGTCATGGACGGCACGGGAGAGGAGCTCCTTGATATCCTCTTTTGTGAGGTCCTCCAGCTGAAAAATAATGGAGCGGGAGATAAGGGCGCTGTTCACCTCAAAATAAGGATTTTCCGTGGTGGCGCCAATCAGAACGATGGTCCCATCTTCTACGAAGGGCAGCAGATAATCCTGCTGTCCTTTATTGAATCTGTGGATTTCATCAATGAACAGAATGGTCTTTTTTCCATACATGCCTAAAGCGTCTTTGGCTTTGTGGATGACCTCCTCCATGTCCTTCTTGCCCGCGGAGGTGGCGTTGATCTGCGTGAAGGTGGACTTGGTGGTATTGGCGATGACTTTGGCGATCGTCGTCTTCCCGGTGCCGGGCGGGCCGTATAAGATGATAGAGCTCAGCTTATCCGCGGCGATCGCGCGGTAGAGCAGGGTGCCTTTGCCGATGATATGCTTTTGGCCGACAATTTCCTCCAGGCAGGACGGACGCATCCTGGCGGCAAGAGGAGCTTCTTTTTCCTGGGTGTTTTCTCTCATATAATCAAATAGATCCATAATATCCTCCGGTTCAAACATACGTTCCTGCATTTTTCTCCATTATACCCTTTCCCGCCCCTGGTTGACAAGGGGAATACACGGTAAATGAAAGGAATTTTAAATGACCGGCGAAAGAAGGGTATGATATAATAGCAGCATCAATGTGCAGGAAGGGAAGGATCGCAGATGCAGAATGAATTTTCCAGGACAGAGCTTCTTTTGGGACGTGCTCCCATGGAAAAGCTCAGAAACAGCCACGTACTGGTATTTGGGGTGGGAGGAGTAGGCTCTCATTGTATAGAAGCCCTTGCGAGGAGCGGGATCGGTACCTTTACCCTTGTGGATAATGACGTGGTTTCCCTCACCAATATCAACCGTCAGAGCATCGCCTGCCACAGCACCATCGGGCAGTATAAAACACAGGTGATGAAAGACAGGATCCTCGATATCAATCCGGGGGCCAGGGTGACAGTCAGAGAACAATTTGTGCTGTCGGATGATATCGGGGAACTGCTGGAAGAAAGACCGGATTATATCGTGGATGCCATCGATACGGTGACGGCAAAGGTCTCTCTGGCCGTATTGGCGGAAGAGAGAGGCATTCCGATCATCAGCAGTATGGGGACCGGGAATAAGCTCGACCCTTCCGCTTTTGAGATTGGAGACATTTACGAGACCTCGGTCTGCCCTTTGTGCAGGGTGATGAGGCGGGAGCTGAAAAAACGAGGCGTGGAACATCTGACTGTACTGTATTCCAAAGAAGAGCCGGTTCTCATATATCCTGCCGGGACAGACATGGAAACAAAGGGAAATTCCGGGCGTCCCGCGCCGGGGAGCGTGTCTTTTGTTCCTCCTGTGGCGGGGCTTCTTATGGCAGGCTATGTGATACGAAGGCTGGCCGGGGTGTGATATCATCTCATCCAAAAAAGTTTGCAGAGCTGTAACGAATGGAGGAGCGCGGTTACTAAACTTATAGAAAGGAGAAATCATATATGGATACGATGGAAGTAGTTTACCAGAAATACGCCAAAGCCGTATACGGGTTTCTCCTGTCAAGGACAAACCATCCGGATCTGGCGGAGGAGCTGACCCAGGAGGTTTTTTATCAGGCGGTCAAAAGCGCCGGCCGGTTTAAGGAAGAAAGCAGCGTCCTCACCTGGCTGTGTTCTATTGCGGGCCATGTATGGTGCAATTATCTCAGAAAGAGGAAACAGGAAAGGACGGCCGGACTAGAGGAGACGGATCAGCAGTTGTCCGTGTGTTCCGCGGAGGATACGGCAATCGGGAACTGGGACAGCCTCCGGACCTTGAAAGCTCTCCACAGGCTGGAGGAACCGATGCGGGAAGTGATGTATCTGCGGCTGACAGCGAACCTATCCTTTCGCGAGATCGGTGAGATCATGGAGCGGACAGAGAATTGGGCAAGGGTAAACTTTTACCGGGGCAAAGAGAAGATATGGAAGGAGGTAAAGAAAGATGAGCCAGAAAATACCGTGTGAGCTTATACAGGACCTGCTGCCCTCTTATGCGGACGGACTGACCTCCGAGGTGAGCGGCAGAGAAATAGAGGAGCACCTCCTTACATGCAGAGAATGCCGCTGCCGGTATGAAGCACTGCACATTCCTTCGGAAGAAGGGAAAAAAGAGACACAGAGCAGTAACCGGAAAGAGATTGACTATCTGAAAAAGGTCCGGAATAAGAACCGGGCGAAAATCGCGGCTGGAATCATCGGGACGATTATGATCCTGGCGCTGGCTGTGTTCTTCAAACTGTTTGTGACAGGAAGCCCTTCTTCGGGCTATGAGCCTGAGATTTCCGTGGACCAGGGGCAGGTACAGATCAAGGGAACGCTTACAGACTCGGCTGCGGCTTTTGTTAAATGCGGGCTTGTCTCAGAGGGAGAGAAAAAAAGACTGGTCGTGTATACAGCTCTGCCGTCCTTTTGGAACAAGAATGGCGATTTCTCCACTGGTTATTCCCTGGAGGAGATAGGAAAAGGACTGCTGATAAACGGAAACGAAGTCATGCCCGACGGCAGTGTCATTTCCAGCAAAGCCGCGGAATTGTTTGAAGAGAAAAATCCTTATATCGGGGATATGCCTGCAAACGGCCGCATTGCACAGACTCTGGGCATTTCGGATGATCTGGGCGGTTTCCAGAACTCTCTTCAAACGACGGAGGAGCCTTACGGTTGGACTCTGGAATTTAAGGATCCGGTCACCGGAAGCGGGGAGGAATTGTTTCGAAGCAGGATGGAGGCTTATTCCTGTGTGCTTTTGGCGCTGATAGACAATGCGGGAGAGATTTCCTGGACCTATCAGGCGGAGACAGAGGACGGCGTACATGAGAGGAACGGGAGTGTGACGGCATCTATAGCTTCTCAGAGGCTCGGGAAAGATATCAAAAGCTTCTCGGGGAGCAGAAAACAAGTGCAGGAGCTGCTCGATGAACTGGGAATCCGCTGATAATACAATGCCTTTAATCTGTTCTTTTGGGAACGGCATGTCCTGATTACGGCATGTTTATACAAATCCCACAGAAAATCTAAGTTTTTTTGTCAAAAAACCTGTTTTCTAGTGCCAAGAATGTCTTTTTATGATAGAATGGGCACAGAGCGCAACCACTGTAGGGTGTGGCCGGAGAGGCCACGGCAGGGTACACGATCAAAGGCAGGTGGATTTGGAAATATGAAGGAACGGATTAACCGTCTTGCAAAAGGACTGATTGAATACGATGAAGTGCAGGTCTCTTTTTCTGCTGCGCAGATAGAAGAGGCCGTGGTTCTGGATGATAAAAAACGGGGAGAATTCCATGTTATCTGTGAGGAGGGAAAGGCCGTCAAGGGATTGGTCTATTCCACCAATCAAAAAGTAAGCCTGCTCAGCGAAAATTTTATGGGAAAGGACTGCCGGATCATTTATGAGATAGACGCCTCTTACGCGGAAGGAGACATCACGGGAGAATTCCAGGTGGTCTGCAGCGGAGGGGAGTTCCGGATTCCCTATCATTTTCATGTCTGCGCGGTAAATCCGGAGGGCCGCCAAGTGACTTCCCTGAAGGAATTTACCATACTGGCCAAAGAAAACGAGGAAGAGGCTCTGAAATTTTTTGAGTCCTCTGATTTTATCAAATGTCCGTTCATGCAGGAAGCCGGTATCAGAGTCTTGTATGATGGGCTTTGGGGCCGGGGAAACCGACAGAATGCGCTGGAAGAGTTTTTGGTAGGAGCCGGTTCGAAAAAACCGGTCCTGTTTCACATAAAAAAGAAAGACAGAGATTACCAGGCTCCTCCGGAGTCCTTTTATGATACCTTGGTCATTAAAAGGAGCGGATGGGGATATATCCGCCTGGAGCTTACCGCGGATACTGATTTTATCCAACTGGAAAGGACTGCTGTCACTGAGCAGGATTTTGACGGAGATGCCTGTACGGTGGGCTATACGGTGCGTTTTGACCGGCTTCATGCGGGACATAACTGGGGAGCCATCCGGGTGAGCGGGATATATGGAGAAGAGAAGGTGCCTGTTTCTGTCACCCTTCATTCCAACCGGATCTGGACAGACGGACCTTCCTGTAAAAAGGATTTTAATAATTTTGTCTCTTTGGATCTTAAGCAGTGGGCGGGAGAATACGAAAAGAACCTTCTTCTCAACAGTATGCAGACGGCGCTTTCCCGTACTCATGCCACGGCGCAGAACCCCAGTGTCATCCGGCTTTATCAGGCGGATATCTTTTTGCTACAGGATAAAAAGGATCAGGCTCTCCAGATGATGGAAGAGGCCAGAGACGCGATTTTGGACAATCGGGACAAGGATGTTGCCTCCTACTGCTTCTATATGTATCTGAAAGTCCGGGAAAGTGGGGAGAATGTCCAGAGACAGACCATGGTGAAGCTGCTCAGAAAGTATTATGAAGAAGGCGTTGCCTCGGACATGGCGCTTTACATTTTAATGCAGACGGATCAGGAGCTTCTGGAAAATGACAGCCTGGCTTTATCCAGGCTCAAAGAACATTTCCGCAAAGGGTGCAGAAGCCCTTATTTATATCTGGGTGTTTGCCGGATTCTGAAGAAGAATCCGGAGCTTTTGCGGGTCATGGAGGAGTTTGAAATACACAGCCTCTGGTTCGGGGCCAGATATCATATGGTGGAAGAGGGGCTGGCAAAGGCGGCAGCCATCCAATCCATACAGGTGAAGCGGTGCAGGAGGCTCTGCCTCAGACTCTTGAAAAAGCTGTATGAGATATATCCGTCCAAAGAGATTCTGACCGGCATCTGTGCGATGCTGATTCGGGGCGACTGCCGGAGCGGGGCCGATTTCAGCTGGTACGCCAAAGGGGTGGAAGAGGATATCCATCTGACCCGCCTTTATGAATACTATCTGTATGCGCTGCCGGAAGGATATGATAAACCGCTCCCGCGGATACTGCTCCTGTATTTTTCCTATAACCATACGCTGGATTATCATGCACAGGCAATCCTTTATCTGAATGTGCTCACATACATGAAAGAGGACGATGAGATTTACCGGGCTTATGAGAGCCAGATCGAGAATTTCGCGGTGGAGCAGCTGTTCCAGAGCCATATGAATGAAGCCCTGGCCCAGATATACAGCCAAATGGTCTTTCCGGAGATCATTGATGAAAAGATAGCCCGGGTGCTTCCGAAACTTCTGTACGCCAAAAATATCCGGTGTGAGAATCCGCGGATGCGCCAGATCGTGCTGTGTTATGAAGAAATGCGGGGAGAAACCGCAGCTACCCTGAGAAACGGGAGGGCCTATGTCCCGGTCTATCTGGAAGACGTCCATGTGATGTTCCAGGACGACTACGGAAACCGGTACAGCGGCATACCTTATTCCATGACGGGCATGATGGACTGCCCGAAGCTGGCAGAGCGCACGGCAGAGCTTTATCCGTCCCATGAGATGATGCGCCTTTTGAGCTGTCAGCAGGTGCTCGCCAAGAAACAGTATTGTATGGAGGATATCGATATCCTGAAGGATATCTCCCAGGAAGAGAATATCCATGAGCTGTACCGGAAAAAATTGGTGTCGAAGATCATTTCCTTTTATTATAAAATGGAAGAGACGGCGGCCTGTGACGAATATCTTCTCAGCATCGATAAAAAGCTGCTGAAAGCAGAAGACAGGCTGAAGGTCATGGACGCCCTTATCACCAAGGATTTCCATGACGAGGCATATAAGATGGCCGCGCGGTACGGATACCGCAGCCTGAATATCAGCCGGATTCTGAAGCTGACCTCCAAGATGATCCTGAAGCATTTGTTTGAGAAGGACGGGCTTCTTCTGGAAATGGCTTATTACTGTTTCGTGGGCGGCCGGTATGACGATGTGATCGTGGAATATCTGTGCTGCCATTACAATGGACTGAGCCGGCCCATGTACCATGTCCTTTCCGCGGCCCTTACCGGACGCATAACTGTTTATGATATGCCGGAGCGCCTGCTGGGACAGATGCTTTTTGACGGAGTATACTGCCACATGGACGAGGTGTTCCGATGCTACATTGAAGGGAAATCTGTGGACGAGAGCCTGGTGCGGGCTTATCTGGTGGTAAAGAGCCAAATGTATTTTGAAGGAAACGGAACGCTGGACGCGGATATCCTGGGCTACGTAGAAGTTCAGATTGAACGGTATGACATCAAGAATGGTCTTCCGGAAATTTGTATGCTTGCACTGACTAAATATTACAGCACGGCAGATGGGCTGACGGACCGTCAGATCGAACTGTGCCAGAGTATCATCGACGAGCTTTATCGGAAGCGCATCGTATTCGCTTATTATAAAGGGCTGGGCCGGTTTATCGACCTTCCCCGGGAGCTGATGGGGAAAACTGTCATTGAGTATCACGGAAAGCGCCGCCAGAGTATCTGGATCCACCAGAGACTTCTGCCGGACGGCGGAGAGACGGTCATAGAAACGATTCCCCACATGTTTGACGGTTATTTTGTTAAGCTGGTGTCCCTGTTCTATGGAGAGACGATGGAGTATGAAATCTATGATGACACCAACAGTGCGGAGCCGGTGCTGACAGGCACTGCTCAATATGAGGGAGACAGCAGCCGGACGGAGGGCAACCGCGCCGGACGGCTGGATGAACTGCTTCGCCTGCAGGCGTCGGAAGACGGGGATTTGAAAGAAAAAATGGAGAGCTATTCTGTCCGGGATGCAATGACGGAGAAGCTGTTTGAATATTTGTAAGTGTTAAAGGTTGAGGTGGAGAAATGCAGGAATTACTATTGGGAATCGACATATGCGATGATTACAGCCAGATCAGCTATTTTAACCCGCAGACTCTGGAGGCAGAGAATCTCGGGCTGACTGAGGATGAGAGTTCCTGCATGGTCCCCACGGTCATCTGTAAGGAAAAAGGAACAGATTCCTGGTTTATTGGCGAGGAAGCGTACAGGTGTGCATTGTATGGAAAAGGCACTATGGTGGATAAGCTGGTGAAGCTGGCGGGAAAGAAGGGGACGGCTACCATCGAAGGAATCAAATATTCCGCCGATGATCTGCTGCGTATTTTTATAAAGCAGATTCTGGCGATACCGGTGGGACGCCTGGGCAGCGATAAATTTGCTTCGGTAGTGTTCGCATTTCAAAATAAGAGCGCCGATGTGATGGATACGGTCATAAAGGTGACAGATGAAATGGGTATACCGAGAGAATGCGTACACATGGCAAACCATGCGGAGACGTATCTGTTCTATGTCATCAGCCAGAAAAAAGAGCTGTGGATCAATCAATCCTGCCTTTTCGATCTTTCTGAGACAGGGCTTCATTACTACGAGCTCAACGTGATTCGGGGAAGGAAGCCGCAGGTGGTCGAGGTAAACCACGAAGAGCTGGAGGAAGGCTTCAGTCTGGAGATTCTGGAAACGAACGCCGGGAAAAAGCTGGGTGATACGATCCTCAGCTCCTGTGCCGAACGGCTTCTGCAGAGGAAGGTCATGACCTCCGTATTCCTGACGGGAAAAGGTTTTGAAGACAGCCAGTGGGCCGCTGGCTTCCTGCGCTTCGTCTGCAATAAGCGGAGGGCATTTTCCGGCCCCGGCCTTTTTGCCAGGGGGGCCGCATATATGGCATACGATCATATACAGGAGGAGACTTCTTATCCTTACGTATGTCTGTGTGAGGGACGTCTGCAGTCCACCATAAGCATGCAGGTCTGGCATGAAGGCCGGGAACGGCAGCTGGTATTGGCTTCGGCCGGGAGCGACTGGTATGAGGCAAAAGCCGCCGCGTCCTTTATACTGGACAATACTAATGTGCTGGAATTTCTTGTGACGCCGATGGGAAACGGCCGCCAGAGTAAGCTGACGATCCAGCTGGATGAATTTCCGGCTAGACCGAACAAGACAACAAAGGTGGAGGTGATCGCAGCGTTTCTGAGCGAGTCCAAGATCAGCATCCGTGTCATAGACAGGGGATTCGGAGAGTTTTTTCCTGCGGCCGGCCAGATGATACGCCAGGATTTTCAAATATGAAAACAGACAGAAGATGGAAGAGGGGCCATTATGAGTGGGTTGATTTTATGTAACGATACAAATGTAAAGAATCCGTATCCCATCGCGGAACTGGGGATATCCCTGCATACTGCGGAGGAGCTCTGTTATTATATCTACAACTATGTGTTTCTGCTGGAAAGCGATTTCATCAATGAGCCTCTTTTATATTTTATCGGCACTGAGCTGGCCATGCCTAAGCTGGAAGAGAAGATCCGCAAGTGGATCATGGACCAGTCAGATATGGCTCAGATTCTGTTTATGATCCTGCAGGATATCCACTACTACAGCGAAGCGGAGCTGGGAGTATTTAAAACTCAGCTGGAGTGGATGCGCCGTGCCAATCCTTCCGAGCGGGCGAAGAAAAAGGCGGATTATCTGCTCCAGAAGCGGAAATATGCGGGAGCCATACATTTGTATGACAGTATAATCGGCGGGGAACAGGATAAGGGAATGACAAAAGAATTCATGGGTGCGCTGTATCACAACAAGGGTGTGGCGTATGCGGGACTCTTTGAAGCCGAAAAAGCCCTGGAGTGTATGGAAAAGGCATACGAGAGCCTGGAAAGAGAAGAAATCCTGAAGGAAATTTTTTTCCTTTGCCAGATAAGCGGAGAGCTGGAGCTTCCTGAGGCCATGATGCTGGCGGTGCCGGCGGAGCAGCAGTTTAAATGGAAGGAAGAATTCGATACTCTGTATAAGCACCTTATGTATTCGGGAAAGGGAAAGGAATTGGAGGAGCTTTGGGAGAAGGATTCCATCAGGCGAAAGGCCGGGATCCAGAAATTGCTGTCACAGTGGAAACAGGAATACAGGGAGATGGCGAAATCATGAATATTGCATTGATTGGATTTATGGGCGTGGGGAAAACAACGGTTTCCCACGCCTTAAGTGAACGTCTTGGCATAGAAGAGACGGATATTGATCAGTGGATCGTGGAAAAAACGGGATGCCCCATAGCGGAGATCTTTGAAAAAGAAGGAGAACAGGCCTTCCGGGATAGGGAGACGGAGGCGATAAAAGAGCTGGCGTCGGGAGACGGCCGAATCCTTTCCTGCGGGGGAGGGGCGGTGCTGCGGGCATGCAATGTGGAGGCGCTGAAGCGCGACGGGGTGATCGTGCTTCTGACGGCCGAGCCGGAGACCATCTTTGAACGGGTGCGCTGCGGGAAATCCAGGCCGGTTCTCAATGGGAACATGAACGTCGGATATATTGCTCAATTAATGGAAAAAAGGCGGCCTGCCTATGAGGCGGCCGCGGATTTTGCGGTGATGACGGATGGAAAACCCGTTGAGCAGATTGCAGCAGAGATCGCTGAAAGAATCGGAGATAAGCTGTCGGTGGCTGACAGGATTTAATCACTTGGCGTCTGCCCAAGCTTCAAAATCAGGAACGGGAAGCGGGCGGGAAAAGATGTATCCTTGTACGAGCTCACAGTTTATGCTGCGAAGAAAGTCCAGCTGTTCAGGAGTCTCGATTCCCTCTGCCACAGTATGGACTTTCAGCTTCCTGGACAGTTCCAGGAGACAAGAGACCACATCTTTCGCTTTTTTCTGGGAGATATCCAGGAAAAATCTCCGGTCTAACTTAATGGTATCCACATCAAATTCCTTTAACAGGCCCAGGGAAGAAAAACCGGAACCAAAGTCATCCAGGGAGCAGAGAAAACCGAGCCGGTGCATTTCTTTTATCTGGTCTTTGATATTTTCGATATCCTGGTCTTCGAAGAAAACAGATTCAGTCAGCTCCAGTTCTATCAGACCGGTCGGTATATGGTATTGTCCGGCTATCCCGGCGAGATCTTCGAGGATGCCGGGTTTTTTAAAATTCTGACGGGAGAGGTTGACGGAAATAGGGAAAATTTCCCGTCCCTCCTTTATCCAGCGCTCCAGGACAGAGCAGACCTTTGTGAATATATAAGAATCCAGCTGACAGATACTTCCGTTCTTTTCAAACAACGGGATAAAATCGGAAGGATAGATCATACCTTTGAGGGGATGATCCCAGCGGACGAGGGCTTCTGCCCCTGTGACCCGTTCGTCTGCCAGCCGGACCTTAGGCTGCAGAAAGACTTTAAAATCCTCATTTTCCAGAGAAGGGAGGAAAAGCGCATTTAGTTCCTGCTCTTTTTGAAGACGCGCGGTAAAGGAGGCGTCATAGAATATACAGGTATCGTCGTCGGCGTCCAGGCGGTTCTTGCAGGCTGTTTTTGCCCGGTCCTGCATTACAGTGACTTCCACGGACGGATTTTCCACGATATATGCGCCTTGCAGCATCACCAGATGGTAAGGCAGTTCCAGACTTTGATTGAACTCATTCAGTTGTCCAAGGAGCGAGGACAGACGTTTCTGGATGGACGCCGGTTTGTTTTCCTTCAGGCACAGAAAGAAATTATCGGCCTCTCCACGGGCCGCCAGCTCCTCCGGACCGAGATTTCTTTCTAAGGTGTGCATGATATACCGGAGGGTATCATCCCCCCGCCGGACACCGAAGCTCTCGTTGATCAGCTTGAAATTTTTTACATTGAGGGACACAATGGTATAAGCGTTGACCGGAGCGTTTTGAAAGAGCCCTCGGCACATGAGCTGGAAGCGGAGGTTATTTATGCCTCCGGTCACACGGTCGGTAAAGGCCAGGTGCTCCAGCTGCCGGCGGTGCTTTCTGTAAAAGAAAAACATGGCTGCCAGAAGCGCCGCAAACAGGAGGATGATACACGCGGTGATGATATAGGTCTTTGCGATATATTGGTCTGTTTCATAGGATATCAGGTTTGCCGGTATCAGCGTGAGGAGGACCCAGTCATAACTGCCCAGCGCGTTATAGGCCATGATGGAATCAGTCCCGTCCGCCGCAGTAAAGGAGAGAAGTCCGTTCTGTCCGTTTCTCATATCTTCCTGCATCTGTTCGATGGAATTTAAGACATCACGGTCATCCTGTTTGACAAAAATATCATCCAGGGCAAGGAATGGCTCCAAATCCGTTGGTGAAATGATGACTTTTCCCTCCCGGTCCAAAATGCAGGTGAGGCTGAGTCCGCTGAAGCACTGAGTCCGGATCAGCTTCTGCATGTTTTCCTTGTTCCGTATGCCGGCCAGGACGCCGGCCACTTGCCCGTCTTTTATAAGGGGAATAGAATAGAGGATACTTTGCCGGCCTAAAATGGAGACGCCATTTTCTCCTTTCAGAGAAGCTTTTATGCCGGGAAGCTCTGACAAGTTTTCGGGAATTTCGCCTGTACTGCAGGTGGTTCCATCCAGGCCGGTTACAATAAGACTGTTAAAGCCCAGGGACTGTGTTTTTTCATCCAGGAACGCTTTCAGCACATCCGGCTTTGCTGCGCCGCTGATTTTCAGCAGGCTGTCCCCGACCATTTCCAGATCATAGGTGAGTCTGGAGAGGCGGAAGTCAATGTTGTTCTGCACCTGAAAGGCGACATCGGTTACATAAGCGCGTGTCTTCTGGCTCACGGCGGTCTGAAGTCTTGCCGAATTTTGAACGGCAATGACAGACAAAGCAATTACAAGCACGGTGAAGGCGCAGAGAAGTATTCTGCTGCTCAGATGCGGTGAGACAGGGCCTTTTTTCTGCTTTTTCATAGGATTCTCCTGAATAGAGGAATAGTGTCAGCTGTCCGTCAAAGGACAGAAAATTACAGGATAAAGTGTAGCGCCTGCGGCAGAATAAAACAAGGCCTAATCTGTGTACATAAGTATATAGGTAAGGGGGAAATATCTACATGATGAAAGAGGGAAGGACGGAAGAAATCCCAGACAAGAAGCATACATTGTTTGCGTTTGTATATCAAAGCCTGCTTGAGCAGATCATGGCGGGACGGCTGGCTTACGGCGGGCGGCTGCCTTCTATGAAAGAGCTTTGCGGCATATATCACGTCAGTATGCGGACGGTTCGTGATGTGCTCGCCGCCTTGAAAAAAGACGGTTATATATGGACGGAGGAGCGAAAGCCGGCGATGGTCATCTGCCGGAGAGACGCGGAAAATAAAAGGGATCTGAATATTAGGGACGTACTGTCGGAACGGGTTTCCATTTTTGAAGTATATGAGACTATGGCGGTCCTGATGCCCCGCCTATTTTCTGTCTCCGCTGCTTTCTGCAGTACGGAGGATTTTATAAAATACGATTCTGCCATAAAACGTGGTGCAAAGAAGGATATAAACAGGACATGGAGAGTGACCTCTGCGGTGTTTTACGATATTTTGGAAAAGTCCAATAACCTTCTTTTCAACGATCTTTATACCAGCATGGAGCTCTATACTCAGATTCCTGCGGCGGCCTGCTCAGAGGATGAGCATCCGTTCAGGGAAAGGGAGAGCAGAGAAAGGATTGACAGAATAAGAGATATGGTAAATTCTCTGAAGAGAAATTACCTGCCGGAGGTTGAGGAGAAATTTGCCGTCATTTACCGCAGGGCAGCTGAAGCAGTGCGGGAGTATGGAAACCAGCAGCCGGAAAAAGAAACGGGACAGGGAGCGGGGCGGAAGGTTTCGTATGTCTGGAACCCGGAAAAAAGAAGGACTTATCTATATATGCATATCGGAAGAGAATTGATCAAAAAAATTGGGACCGGAGAATATCCGGCGGGAAGCCTGATACCGCCAGAGGCGGCCCTTGCCCGAGAATACGGTGTGTCTCTGGCAACAGTGAGAAAAGCGGCAGCTATGTTAAACGAGCTGGGATTTGCACAGACCGTGAATGGGAAGGGAACATACGCAAAGCTGCCGGACAAAGGCTTTCCGGTACACTTTCTGGAGAAAGAAACGTACAGGCAGGATTTGATGCTGTATGTGAGCGCACTGCAGTTCATGGCCGTCTCCATTGGACCGGCGGTCTTTCAAGCATTCGATGGGATAGACCTTGAGCTTACAGAGAGACGCCTCAAAAAGAGAAGGAGGGAGGGAGAACTTCCGATTGCTGTATTGACGGGGACAGTAATCGAGAATATCCCTCTGGAGCCCATGAAAGAAATTTTCGTGAAGCTGGAACGGCTGCTGCAGCGGGGCTATTATCTGTTTTTCTTCCGGTACGGAAATAGAAGCCTGAACACACTGCGCCAGAGAAGCCTAGCGGCTGTCCATTATCTTCAGATAAAAGACAAAAAAGGTTTTGCAGAAGAACTGGCTTCCGGATACAGAGGAATCCTGAAATCTGTGCGGGAATTCGCGCTGGAATATGGAGTGGAGGAAGCCAGGGGCATCACGGTGCCGTCTGCCTTTTGAGATCATGTATGCAGCAGACGGAGGAGGTCCGCCAGCTTTTCTGCGTCAAGCTGACCAGGAGCGGAAGCCTGGCCCGAGGTACCGAAGGTAAGGCAGGAACCGAAAAACTCTCCGCCCACCCGGCTGATGACTCCCAGCGGTCCCATGGACATGGTGATGATGGGACAGCTCAGGGACTCTGAGGCCCGAAGGGTGGCTGATAAAAGTGCCAGCACATCCTTTTTTGTATGGGGCATTACAGCCAGCTTGGCGATGCCGCAGCCCATGCTCTCCATGAGGCACAGGCGGGAAATCAGCTCAGCCTCCGGAGGGGTTTTTTCAAAATCATGGCTGGACAGTATAACAGGAATGCCCTTTTGACGGGCCAGAGAAAGGAGGGGATGAAGCGGTGAGGAAGCCAGGAGGTCTTCCGGCATAAGATCTGTTCCGGTATACAGCTCCAGGTCCAGAAGGTCCGCCATACCGCTTCGGAGAACCATTTCATTGAGCGCCAGATAGTTTTCGGCGGACAGATCTCCTCTGCCCCCTTCCTGCATAGTCCGGAAGGTGAACAGGATAAGGGAGTCGGGAAGGATCTGGCGAAGCTGGGCCAGAATTCTGCGGACTTTCTCTGGTTTTGTGACGTCTCGGAAATGATCGGCCCTCCATTCTATTGCATCGTGGGGAAGGCCGGAGATCCTTCCGGCTGCTTCGAGGATATCCGGTTCGTTTCTGCCGGTGATCGGTATGCAGAGTTTTGGGATTCCCTCTCCCAATTTTTTGCTGCGTATTGTCAGCGGTTTCATATCAGCCCTCCTTTAGTTAATTCCTTTGTGATCTCAGGAATCACGCTGTCGTCAATCTTACGTTCCAGGAAAAATTCACAGGCATATTTTGCCTGAGCTACCAGCATCGAAAGCCCCGTGATCCCTTTCATGCCGAGGCTGCGCGCCTGGGCAGCAAGGCGGGTCACGGCGGGATTGTATATGATATCCAGTACACACCGGCAGGCAGTGAAGGGAGTCAGGTCCAGAGGAGAAGATGAGAGGTCCGGAAACATGCCGACAGGAGTCGTATTTACGATGAGCTCTGCGTCTGTATGGTGAGTCAGGCATTCCTCATAGGTGACAGCGTTTCCTTTGCCGCTCCGGCTCACAGAGATAATGGAGGCCGCTCCCAGCTTCTTAAGGACTGCCAATATGGCAAGGGATGCGCCTCCTGTTCCGAGTACCAGAGCTTTTTTTCCCAATACTTCTGTCTGGCTGGATACCGTCATATATTCAAAACCAGAAAAATCGGTGTTGTGGCCGATAAGTCTGCCATCTTTGTTCACTATGGTGTTGACTGCTCCTATGGCGGCAGCATGGGCGTCTATTTCGTCCAGATAGGGTATGACCTCTTTCTTATAGGGAATAGTCACATTGACAGCCTTAAAAGCGCGGCTTTTCATAAATTCCGGGAATTCCTCCCGAGAGAGGGGGACCAGGTCGTAAGCATAGTCCGCCAGCTTTTCGTGAATGAGCTTTGAGTAGCTGTGTCCGAGTTTTTCACCGATCAAACCATATTCCATGGATGCGTATCCTTTCTTTTTGCTTATCTTTTTGACTTATTCCCATAATATCATATACAAGTTTCAATTTCACTAGATTATGCTCAATTTATCTATGACTTTTTGACACGGTTTTCTTGATGATTTCATGGAAAGCCAGCTTGACATATGCTGCACACCTGGTATAATAAAGGCATGGAAAGTAAACTTTCCACGAGGGAGAGAGGACATTGTGAAAAACCGTTTAGAAGAATTGAGGAAGCAAAGAGGCATTAAACAAGAAGATCTGGCTTCTGAACTTGAAGTATCCCGACAGACAATAGGTTCCTTGGAAAATGGAAGGTACAATCCTTCCATTCTGCTGGCCTTTAAGATCGCAAGGTACTTTAACATGAGCATTGAAGAGATATTTATATATGAGGAGGATCCAAAATGAAGAAGCAAAGAAATTATCTTCTGATCATAGGGGGGATTGCTTTAGTGGTCTTAGGTCTATTTTTGATTAAAACGGCTGATGATCCTGCGGGATTTATGACCGCTCTGCCATATGTCTGTGTTGGAGTCGGATGCGGGATTTTTGGGCACGGAATGGGAAATATTGCTTCAGTCAAGGCGGTTGAAAACAGCCCTGAGCTTCGTAGACAGATGGAGATCGATAAAAAAGATGAGCGGAATATTATGATCTCCAATTCTGCGAAAGCAAAAGCGTATGATCTGATGACATATGTATTCGGGGCTCTGCTGCTTGCCTTTGCCCTCATGGGAGTGGATATGGTGCCTGTACTTTTATTGGTTTCCGCTTATCTGTTTGTTCAAGTGTATGGTGTTTGCTGCCGTATAAAATACGAGAAAGAAATGTAAATCTTTATGGGAGGATCATTATGGATGACGATTTGATAGAAGAAATGTTCAGTGGCTTTTGCAAGACCTTTAATGAGACGAGGACAGTGATCTGCGAGTTTGTGAAGAGGGATGGGCAGATCCGTCTGGAGAGCGCCGGCTGTGCCTATGGGAAATGTCCTCACAGCAAAATGTGTTTACTTATGAAGCAGGCCAGAGAAATGGAAACCCTATAGGTTTTGTGGCATCGACACAAATCTTAATGTTTTCTTTATGGCGTGAGACGAGGAGCATGAGAGACAGAAAAGGTATAATTATTCTATCTTTCATGTTAAATTGTCTTATATCGGCTGGAAATTGTTGATAATATCAGAATGATTAAAGGCGGATGAGGGACAGAAGGGGCAGATTCATAGAAGTAATTAACGAAAGGAGGGCTAGTGTCCATCGTGCAGATGGTTGACGGGGGCGTCGGAGAATACATATAAATTGTATATAAGAGGATAGAAACGGAAGGGGGAACCGTTTTTTTTCTGATACGAATTTATTCTGACGTCAGACGCAGAAATGCGCGGCCGAATTAATTAAATTAATTTCATGAGTTATGGAACAATTACTTTGAGATCACCTGAACAATATTCTCTTTTGAATGGGTTCAGGGGGATTTTGGCAGGTGAAAATGAAAAGTAAGTGTTGCGGTAACGATGAGATTATGATCGATGCTAGCTTACTTTGAGTTGTTTCAGGACACCCGCCAGGGTATATTCCATAGGGATATACGGCAGAAGGGTGTTTTTTTATTTCTTTTTTATAAAACAAGGGAGAGGAGAACGAGGGTGAAAACATTTAATAAAATTCTGGATGGAATTGAAAAGGCAGTCGTGACCATTGACAGTATACTCCTTGTATTTATCACTGCGGTTATTGTATTTCAGGTTATTGCCAGAAAACTGAACATCTCCATGACAGGAACGGAGGAGCTGGCAAGATATGCATATGTGATCTTCGCATTCTTGGCCTGGCCCATCGCCGCTCTGAGGGGGACGGACGTATGCGTGACCTTTTTATTCGATAAGCTGCCGGGAAAGATACGGCATGCAGTGCTGGCGGTCTTTCATATTGCCATGTCTGTATTTGCGGGGATCTGTGTCTACAGTATGATCAAGAACATTGAGAACGCGAATGGCATTATCGCTGCATCCAACCGCTGGCTGCACATCAGCTGGGTCTATATCATCGTGGCGGTCGGCCTGGTGGCTACCGTGATCTTCAACATCGTACGATGCGTATTCCTGCTGACCGGCCAGGCTGTCTATGTCTCACAGGATGAGAAGGACGCCATGGAGCTGGAAGCAGCGAAAGAAGAATTTGAAAAACAACAGAAAGAACTGGAAGAAAAGGGGGAATAGCATATGGATCCGATCTGGGGATTATTACTTTTATTGGTTCTTTTCCTGTCCGGCCTGCCGGTCACCTATGCCCTCGGCTTTTCCGCGCTGTTCATCATGCGGTTCAGCACGGGCATGAAATGGGTCACCATCGGCCAGCAGATGATGGCGGGCCTCAACAGCTTCACGATCCTGGCGGTGCCGCTTTTCCTGCTCGCCGGAAAGCTGATGAACAAATGCGGAGTCACGGACCGTCTGTTTAAGTTCGCGAGGGCCATAGTGGGCTGGCTGCCCGGCGGCCTGGG
>NZ_JAJNOR010000005.1 GCF_021044755.1 Lientehia hominis | reverse complement strand
GATATCTCATAGCAAAAGCTAGTAAGGCCCCTTGAAGACGACGAGGTAGATAGGCTGGAGGTGGAAGTGCAGCAATGTATGGAGCTGACCAGTACTAATCGGCCGAGGGCTTGTCCAGGCGGTTTAGGATGTTCTGGAGATGGATGACAATGTGCAGTTTTGAAGGTATGGGAAGCCCGGAAGGTGGGCAGACTAGCCTTCAGAGATGATCCTCGATAGCTCAATGGTAGAGCACTCGGCTGTTAACCGAGTTGTTGTAGGTTCGAGCCCTACTCGGGGAGCTAAAAAGTCCTCAAATTTAATAATGATAAATTAAGGTACAGAAAAAGTCCCGAGTAGCACTCGGGACTTTTTATTTCACAATTTTTGCATTATACAATAATAATAACGTTGTATACAAAAAAATCATAATAAAATCATGAAATACATCAAATTATTAAAAAAGAAGATAGACGTAGAGGGGCATTACAAAGGAAAAATACAGTGAAACGGAGATGAAAACCACATTAATATTGAAATAAAGAGATAAAACGATTGAATTATCAAAAAACAGTTGACAATAATCAAAAAGGAGTGATAAGATAAAATCATAAATTTTTGTTGGCCACAAAAATAATAACGTTGTAAATAGAAAACGGAAAGAAAGGTGAGGAGAGATGATTAATGACTGCGCGAAAAGCAAGGAACTATCTAAAAGGTTCAATGAAATTTATCCTGCGGGCCATTCAAACAACAAAGACCCCTATGAAGTGGCGGATTATCGTCTTTTTATCAAAAAGGCAAAGGGATCGCATGTGTGGGATATTGACGGAAATGAATATATTGAATTCAACAGTGCTTTTGGGCCAACCTTGCTTGGACACTGCAATGACGAGTACATAAGAGCTTTGGAAGATGCTCTGGAGACATCGGCGACCTTGTCAGGAAGCAATCTTCTGTTTTCCGAGGACGATGTAGAAGTGGGCGAGGTTATTACAAAATATGTACCCTGCGCCGAGCAGATTAAATTTAATATGACAGGCAGTGAGGCGGTGCAGATGGCGATCCGTATTGCAAGGGCCTATACAGGGAAAAACATGATTTTACGTTTTACCGACAATTACCACGGATGGATCGATAATATCTACGGCGGCAGACCGGGCGATCTGAAATCAGAAAAGATGCCTGTAGCCGAGGAAGATCCGGACAGTGATTACCAGACTCTCGGAAAATTTCCCGGAGCGATCAGGGAAAATATCATTCTTCCGTGGAATGACTTTGATGTTTTCAAGAAGACGATGGAGAAATATCATGATGAGATTGCCATTGTACATTTTGAGCCGATCGTCTGCAATCACTTTGGATTTTTCCCCAAGCCGGGTTTTCTGGAACTGATCCGCGAACTTTGCACCAAGTACAACGTAGTCATGAGTATGGATGAGATCATCACTGGTTTTCGGCTTGGCTTCGGCGGCGCTCAGACATATTTCGGTGTAACGCCGGATATTTGTACTCTGGCAAAATCCATTGCGGGAGGACTTCCCATGGCCTGCGTAGCCGGTCGGAAAAAAGTTATGAGCATTTTGGATGGCAGAAAGGTGGCTGCTTCCGGTACATTTAACGGATGGAATCTCGGTATGCGCGCGGTCCTGGCCACGACAAAAATCCTGGAAAGGGACGGCGGAGCCGCTTACAAGAAAATGTACGCACTAGAGGATAAATTGATTGAAGGAATTCTCACAAGTGCCGGAAGGCACGGCATAAAGATGCGGATCAACGACTGCCCCGGAGCATTCTTCACGTTGTTTGGCGTGGAGGGCGGCAGACAGCGGGTATATACTCCGGAAGATATGAAGGAGATCGATATCCCTTTGTTTAAAAAATTCCGCAGAATCCTACAGGAGGAAGAGGGAGTTATTACACTTCCTGCTGCCAGGTGGTATATGAATATTTCCCATACGGAGGCCGACATTGATTATACGATCGCCGCGGTTGACCGGGCAATGGGAAAACTTTAAGATCAGTAGAGGAAAAAGGGAGGAGAATATGAGTAAACGATATAATATTATGATCACCATAGTTCTTATTTTGACTCTGTTCTGCGCCGGATGCGGAGGAGGAAAGGTCAGACAGGAGACAAAGGAAGCGTCGAAAAGTGCGGAGGAAAGTACAGGCGGATCCAAAGAAGAAGGATTAAAGGAAGGTTCACTGGTCGCTATTATCCCCAGCGATATGTCGGACCCGAATTTGGTCTACGTTTCCAAATGCCTTGAAAAATACTGCGATGAAATGGGATATGAATCTGCGTTGTTTGATCCCCAGGCCAACGCGCAGACACAGGCAAATATGATCAGCAACGCGGTAGCTCAGGGAGCGTCGGCTGTGGTGTTTGATCCGATTGATTCTGCCGCTTTGGGAACCGCGATGATGGAAGCGAAGGAAGCCGGCGTATTAGTCATAACGACAGTGGGGGATATTGATGAGATGTACCATGAATACCGCGACGTATATGTTGGTCCGGACGATCTGGTGGCGGGAGAAATGGCGGCGGAGTGTTTCAAGGAACATTTTCCCGACGGGGCCGAGGTGGTCTGCATAGAAGGGGCGGCGGGTCACAGCGCACAGATCCGCAGGCGCGATGGATTTGCGGCAGGTATCGAAGGCGGCAATATAAAAATCCTGGACAGCAAGTCCTGTACTTCTTGGTCAACTTCCGACGCGATGACCATTGCAGAAGATTTCATTGTGATGCACGGAGATAAAATGGATGGGATCTTCTGCCATTGGGATAACGGCGGCGTCGGCGTGGTAGAAGCCCTGGAAGCGGCAAAGTATGAACCGGGCGATGTTTTTATGGTGACAATTGACGGCTGCTACAATGGTTTTGACCTGATCCGGGAGGGCTGGGTATACGCATCTATTATGCAGGACTGCAATACAATGGCCAGAGTATGCATTGAGTCCATTAAAACTTTGCAGGAGGGCGGCGAAGTAGAAGAAATTATTCATCCCGATTTGATTCTCGTGACAGAAGAAAACGTGGACAGCATCGATCCAGGCTGGTGATCTGCGCGCCATATGGGGACGCCGCTATGTATCCAGTCTCTGCACAAAAGCAGAGACTGGATTCTCGTCATGACAGATGAAAGGAGAAGACACATGGCAGACGAAATAACAGATAATATTTTAAATATCTGTAATGTAAACAAATCATTTCCGGGAGTCAGGGCGCTGAACAATGTCAGTATCCGCATCCGGCGCGGAGATATCCATGGAATCGTAGGGGAAAATGGCGCTGGAAAATCTACGCTTATGAAGATTCTGTCAGGTGTATATGAAAAGGATTCCGGCACGATAGAGTTTGATGGTGAAACGGTGGAGAACACGACGCCGGTTAAGTCGCTGCGGAGCGGCTTGAGTATTATATATCAGGAATTTAATCTTGTTAATACCATGAGTGTAGGAGAAAATATATTTTTGGGACGTTTCAGAAAGATGAAGGGAATGAGAGGGACTCACGGGGAGGCAAGGAAACTTTTGGACAGCATTAATTGTTCTGTCGACACCCATGCGCCGGTGGAGAGCTTAAGCGTTTCAGAAAAACAGATGGTAGAGATTGCGAAAGCCCTTTCTTTTCAGGCAAAGCTGATTATTATGGATGAACCCAGCAGCAGCTTGACCACTGAAGAAATACGGCATTTGAGCGTCATTATTAAGGATCTGCACGAAAAGGGGATCACGATCATCTACATCAGCCATAAACTGGACGAGATTTTTGAATATTGTGACAGAGTTACCATCATGCGCGATGGGTGCGTAGTGGATACCAAACCGATCAAAGAACTGGGGCGGGATGAGATGATCGCAAAAATGGTCGGAAGAACCATTGAAAATGAATATCCCGAACGGCCTCATTGTGTTGGAGAGTCTTTACTTGAAATCAGCAATTTAAATTCCAGGAAGCTTAAGAATATATCATTTACTTTGAAACGCGGCGAGATTCTGGGAATGGTAGGGCTGGTGGGATCCGGACGTACGGAAATCGTCCGGGCGATTTTTGGAGCGGATAAGGTGAAAGGCTTGATTCTTCAGATAGACGGTAAAACTGTTTCCATAAAAAAGCCCGCAGACG
Source organism: Lientehia hominis (assembly GCF_021044755.1). Taxonomy (GTDB): domain Bacteria; phylum Bacillota; class Clostridia; order Lachnospirales; family Lachnospiraceae; genus Lientehia; species Lientehia hominis. Next base: position 309,503 of record NZ_JAJNOR010000005.1, on the reverse strand, counting down.
CAAAAAAAGCCGGCATTGCCCTGGTTCCGGAGGACAGGAAACAGCAGGGGCTTATCCTGCCTTTTTCAGTGAAATCGAATATTTCCATGGCGGCTCTTAAAGGCCTGGCGAAGAGGATCTTCCTGAACAGAGGGAGCGAAGTTTGTATGGCAAAGCGTCAGATGGAGTCACTGGCGATAAAAACACCGGGAATCAATGCCAGGGTAGAAAATCTTTCAGGAGGAAATCAACAGAAGTGCGTACTGGGGAGATGGCTGGAGACGGACTCCAGAATTTTAATTCTGGATGAGCCGACCCGAGGGATTGATGTGGGCGCTAAATATGAAATTTATCTGCTGATGAAAAAAATTGTGGAAAACGGCGGTTCTATCATTATGATCTCTTCTGAGCTTCAGGAAGTGCTCAGTATGAGCAATCGGATCCTGACTATCAGCGATGGACGTATAACCGGTGAGTTTGATCCTGAGGATACGTCGGCGGAAGAGATTATGAAGAGTGCGTTGGCGTAACGGAGGAAAGAATATGAAAAAAGAACTTAATCTCAAAAACGCCTTTTTTTCATTCATTAAAAATTATTTTGTGGGTTTTTGTATTATTCTTCTTGTCGTGATCACCATGATTTATCAGCCGCGTTTTCTCAGCGCGTCAAATCTGCTCAATATTATTCGGCAGCTTGGCCCTCTAAGCATCGTGTCCCTTGGAATGAGCTTTGTTATTTTTGCCGGATACCTGGATCTTTCCGTGGCCGGGACGATTTCCCTGGTGGCGGTAGTGACGGTCTCCTTGATCGAACCGCTTGGCCAAATGGGCGCGATCTTGGCTGGAATCGTAATCGGGACTGCAGCGGGGGCCCTGATCGGGGCGGTAGTACTGGTGGTCGGTGCGAACAGAAAATCAGAAGCACTTTTTATTTCCTATGGGATGGGGATGGCATACAGCGCGCTCGCTCTGATGTACAGCGGAGGCGTAACACAGAAGCTTGGAGAAAATCAGAAGATTTTCGAGGTGATCGGTAAAGGAGGGTGGGGAATTCTATCTGTTTCTCTGGTTATCTTCATTGTCTGCCTGATCATACTGCAGATTTTACAGAGTATGACTTATATCGGCCGTTCTGTCATGCTTGCGGGAGGAAACCCGGTCGCGTCCAGATTATCAGGGATTCCGGTAAATGCTGTCGTTGTCCTTGTATACACACTTTCAGGGCTGCTGGCGTCCATAGGTTCTGTAGTACTTGTCTCCCGCGTTACGACAGCGTCTCCGGTGATTGGAAAGACTTATGAGACAAATGCGATCACCGCGGTATTGATAGGCGGCACCTCGCTGAAGGGCGGGAACGGAAGCGTGATGAGAACGGTGCTGGGTGTAGTCCTGATCTCTTTAATGTCCAATTGTATGAATTTGCTGGGGATTTCCAGTTATATGCAGAGTGTGGTGCGGGGGCTGGTCTTGATCCTGGCCATTTGGCTGGACAGCAAAAGGAATAGTTAGGAGGCGCGGCATGAAAACAAAATGGGTTGCGAAAAAGATATTAACGGCAGTTTACCGGCAAAAAGCGATTGCTGCACTTATCCTTGTCTTTGCTGTCATGCCTTTAGTGAATACCTCTTTTTTTACGGTATACAATATGGTTGATATGTTAAAGTCGGCTTCGGTGTATATTACAATCGGCTGCGGAGTTACAGTGGTCGTCATAAGCGGCGCCTGTGATCTGTCAGTCGGCGGGATCATGTGCCTGGCGGGAATCATCACAGTAAAAATGATGGGAAAATATCCTCTTTTCATTTGCATAATCTTCGCGCTGCTGATGGGAGTTCTGGTTGGTGCGGTCAATGGATTTTTTGTTGTGCGGCAGAAGTCAGAAGCATTTGTCATTACGCTGGGAATGGGGGCTTTATTGAAAGGAGTGGCGCAGCAGCTGACAGATGCCCATCCCATTGCCGGAACAAATAAAGCTTTTTTTGAATTTGGGACAGGCAGCTTTTTAGGACTTCCCAATATAACGGTGATGATGTTCCTCATTTTGATCACTACCTGCTGTCTGCTGCGTTTTACCCAATTTGGGCGGAACTGCTACGCGGTGGGAGGCGACTATGACGTGGCGGAATATTCGGGGATTCCTGCGCTCAGGACAAAATGGCTGGCGTTTGTGATCAGCGGTTTTCTGGCTGCACTGGGAGGCGTGCTGCTCACAGCCCGTTTAAATACAGGTGCTTCTACTTATGGGGACACGACGGCGCTGCTGGTGAACTGCGGCACGGTGCTTGGCGGGACCTCTTTTGCGGGAGGGATTGGAAATGCCTGGAAGACAGCATTGGGACTTCTGCTGTTTACCGTTCTGGAAAGTGCGTTGGGAATGGGTTCCTTGAACGCATATGCGAAAGAATTGGTGATCGGAATCATCATAGCGGTCATTATCGGTATAGATTCCTACGATCAAAAGAGAAAAGCAGAAATGGTCTAGAGGAATCTTGGAATAAAGACAGAAGGAATTGACAAAATTTGGAAACAAACGGATAATGGTACTATCGTTATAAATAGCGTCGATTGACAGGAGCCAAATGCAGGGTGTCGATCGACGCTAGTGTTTCCAAAGGGATGTGAGGAAAAACATGAAAAAAAGTAAATCTTCCAGTACGGAGGGGAAATCCAGCAATGTAACCATAAAAACCATAGCGAATGAACTGGGCGTTTCCTTTTCTACTGTGTCAAAGGCCTTGAATAACAGCAATCTGGTTAAAGAGGAGACGAGACAGATTGTGTGGGAGAAAGCTAAGGAGCTCCATTATTCTCCCAATATGCTGGCCAGGGGACTCAGAGGAAAAGAAACCAAGATAATCGCCGCAATCATAAACGACACGGTTAATTCGGTGATCAGCTATATGCTGAACGCCATTACCTGTGAAATGAACAAATACGGTTATACGCTGCTGGTATGCGATCCGCAGTTTGATAAGGATACGGAGCGGAATATTATACTCTCTATTTTGTCAAAACAGCCGGATTTCGTGATTTTTTCGCCGGCGACTTGTAATATGGATAATTTACGCCTCTTTTCCGGAAGGGAAGGGGAACTTATTTTGATGGGCCGGAAGATACAGGGAATCGACTGCAACTATGTGGACGTAGATTATGAAGCCGGAGGATATCTGTCGGGCAGTACGATATTGGCTCAAGGACATAAGGATGTGATAATCCTCTGTGAGCCTCTGGACTTTCCGCTTAGCAGACGTTTTGTTTCTGGGGTGGAGAGGGCATTTAAGGAATACGGACTTCCTTTTGACTCTTCCAGGATCCGGTATACCCAAACGACTGTGGAGAGCGGATTTGGGGTGCTCAACAGCATGTGGGACGAGGAAGCTCAGGACTATAGTCCTAAATTCACGGCAGTGATCTCGTTTTGCGACATCGTAGCTCATGGAGCTTATAAATCTCTGTATATGCACAAAAAAAGGATTCCGGAAGATGTCAGCGTTATCGGGTTTGACGACAACCCTTTAAACGAGTTTTCCATGCCCCCTCTTACCGCTGTCCGTCTGCCCAGCGAAAGTATCACAAGAAACTGCGTTTCAATCTTGAAATCAAAACTGCTGCAAAAGAGCAGCAATATCTATTGTGATTCGATCATGCCGGTCTTAAGCTGGAGAAAATCAGTGGGCCCCGCGCCGGACAGACGAAAAGAGTGATCAGGTCCTCGAGCCTTTCCTCTTTGAATTTATGATGGCAGATTGTTCAGAGAATCGAAATGATAGCCCATTTCCTCCCACTTGGTCAGAAGCTCATCCAGAATCTGTGCGTTGGTGGAAGAAGTGCTGTGGAGAAGGACGACTGCTCCGGGATGGATACGCCCCAGCAGCTTTTCAAAGGCGGCTTCTTTTGTAGGCTGGTCATCCTGATACCAGTCTACATAGGCCAGGCTCCAGAAAAAGGTCCGGTAGCCCATTTCATTGGCCATCTGAAGATTGCTTTCGCTGTATTTTCCTTGAGGCGGCCGGTAGAATTTGGTCATGGTCTGACCGGTGGTTTCTTCGAAGAGCTTTTCCAGGTCTCCCAATTCTTTTTCAAAGGCTTCCTTTGTGGAGATTTGGGACATATTCGGATGATGATACGTGTGGTTTCCGACGGTGTGGCCTTCCTCTACCATTCGTTTGACCAGATCCGGACTTGTTTCTATGTAATTGCCCACCACAAAGAAGGTGGCCGGCGCCTGGTGCTTCTTCAGCGCATCCAATATGGCGGCCGTATTTCCGTTTTCGTATCCGGCGTCAAAGGTCAGGTAAATCACTTTATCTTCGGTTTCCTGGACGAAATAGGCATTGAATTTCTTCAGATAATCGGCAGTAGCATTGCCGACAGGCGCTTTTCCTTCCTGTTGGAAGCTCAGTCCCCAATTGCTTTCGGCGGAAGAGGATACGGCTTTGGAGGGGGCCGGCCTGGTGAAACGGGCGGCTGCATATCCCACTAGATAAGCCAGGGCAAAAATAAAGACACGTATTATGATTTTTTTTCTTTGAGACGATTTATTCATGGCATTCACCAAGGGCAGTATTGCTAAAATATATGAGTAAGACATCCGGGATAGTACCATGAGGACTTACGCCCTAAAAGAAAAAGTGTTAATTTTTCAGATAAAAGAAAAAAGTTCTTGCAAACCCCCCGAGTTTATGGTATTATCGTTTCGTTGAGTATATGAAAATGAGATAGTTTCCCCGTGTGGTAGTTTGAGCTGTACACGGGAAGTCAGCAGACTCCACGGAGTTTTTTTAGCAGACATGAGGCTCCATGGTCAAGCGGTTAAGACACCGCCCTTTCACGGCGGTAACAGGGGTTCAAATCCCCTTGGAGTCACTTGAATGATTTTGCCGATGTGGCTCAATTGGCAGAGCAGCTGATTTGTAATCAGCAGGTTATCGGTTCGAGTCCGATCATCGGCTTTGCTTCTTATATGGACCTTTAGCTCAGTTGGTTAGAGCAACCGGCTCATAACCGGTCGGTCCTGGGTTCGAGTCCCCGAAGGTCCACTCTTTTCCCACAAAAGCAGATAAATCATATCATCAGTTTTACAGCGTCAGATTTTGGCCCGGTGGCTCAGCTGGTTAGAGCGCCGCCCTGTCACGGCGGAGGTCGTGGGTTCGAACCCCATCCGGGTCGTTTTACAAGTTTTGTTCCGTTGTTTTAATAAAACATCATGCCGGCGTGGCGGAACTGGCAGACGCACAGGACTTAAAATCCTGCGGCCTTTAAAGCCGTACCGGTTCGATTCCGGTCGCCGGCACTGTTTTTAGAAATTTGATGGAAAGCTTGTAATTTTTGGAAATATGTATTATAATCAGTATTTGGAATGATGTGCGGCAGTAGCTCAGCTGGATAGAGCACTTGGCTACGGACCAAGGTGTCGGGAGTTCGAATCTTCTCTGCCGCGTGAAAAAAGAAACGTGTTGTTCAGACAACTGTTTTAGACAGTTGGGGCAAAGCGGCCATGCAAAAGTGAGAATCTTTTGTGGGGCTGTTTTTTTATTCTCCAAAACAGTCGATATATGCCTGTAACATAAAGGTCCCCAATTTTGCTGCCATAAGTCTATGCATAAAGGGAATTGTTGTTTCATGCGAAGCGTGCTATAATAGATAGTCAAAGGAGATGTTATATATGCGTAAAATTGCGCAGAATGTCAGGGCGAAATTCATTTTTGCCACATTGAGTTTTATCTTCATCATTATCTATGTCAACTTATTCCCACGTATCTTCGGCCAGGAAAACAACATCGTTGCAGTGATATTTACAATCATGATGTCCGCTTCCATGGTTCGCGATCTGACGGCTGTCCCTCTGAAGCATCTGATGATTCAGGCGTTTACAATGGTGATGATGGCAGTATGTGCGTGCCTCGTATCCAACTTGGATCCATGGCTGGCGCTGCCGGTCAACTTCATGATGATTTTTGCCATTTTGTATGCGTTTACTTATGAATATGCGGATCATCTGTACTTTCCCTACATATTGTCCTATTTATTTCTGGTGTTTATCTCGCCTGTCGGATTCAGCCGGCTGCCTGTGCGGATGCTGGCGATGGCGGCAGGGGCGGTATCGGTGATTGGTTATCAGCTGGTCATGGGACGGAAACGTGTGGCAGTGACAGCACGCGGCATATTGTGCAGTCTTATTGATTTTGCCCAGGAGAGCATCAGCTGCCGGCTGGAAGAGTGTGATTCCATGCCCGACCGGAATGAAGTTCATCGTCAGGTCTGCGGGCTCAGCCAGACCGTACATGATCGTAGAAAAAAGCTCTTTCAGGTATCAGATGCCGGCTTTGCCATGATTGATGCGGGCCGGGGGCTCGAACACGTTCTGCTGCTGCTCTCTGAGAACGAATTATGGTCCGAGCCAGAAAAACAGGAGGAACTGAAAGCGGTGCGCTCTGTATTGAATCAATACCGTGCGTTTCTTGACGGGAGAAAAGACGGTCTTCCTACGGAAGACGATGGGATGTTTGAAAGAGTGGGGGAGATAAAGGACGCTCTATTATATGTGCGTGATAAACTGCAGGAAATGACCAGTCCTAAGAGACGCACTCACATTTGCAAAACTGCGTTGTCTCCGAAAGCGCGCTTGAAGGCCGCCATTGGCGTAAGCCCGGTCCGTTTGACTTACGCGCTGCGGACGGCTATCCTGCTGTCGGCGTTTACGCTGTTTGTGCAGACTCTGGCTCTTCCACATGGCAAATGGCTGCTGTTCACGCTGGCTTCTTTATCTCTTCCGTATTCGGACGACGTACAGCCTAAAATGAAAAAGCGTGTGCTGGCTACGGTGATCGGCGGCGTATCCTCTGCAACGATCTATTCGCTCATCCCTTCGGCCGGTGGACGTACCGCAGCCATGATGGCTTCCGGATATCTGTCATTTTATTTTGCTGATTATACGGGCACTTTTGCGTGTTCAACAGTGGGCGCGCTGGGAGGTGCTGTGTTCATGAGTTCGTTCAGCTTTGCGGATGTGGGCGGCATGGTACTTGTCCGGCTGTGTTATATTATTCTGGGGGCGCTGATCGCATATGGAGCTAATTGTCTGATATGTCCTTACAGCCGTGAAAAAGCAACAGTGCAGCTTCTTAAAAAGTATACCGAGACAGCGGAGCTCATAAAAAAATTGTGCAGACAAGGGATCTGTGACATACAGATGTATTATGATCTGGTGATGAATGTCCATATGCAGGAGGAGAAACTGCGCAGGAACGCACAGATTTCAGGCTGGAAGGAAATGGATGTGCTATTGGAACGGATCAGAAGCCAGGTAAGGCAGGAGCACCGGCGGTATGCGGACCGGCCGGCGCTGCAGACCGCGGAATAAGGATAAATGTGGCGTGCCCCCGTTGTGACGGAACGTCTGATCTATAATGAGCCCTGCCGGATACGGCAGGGCTCATTCCAGATAGTTTTTAAAGATATGTATCAAATCTTCCTGATGGCGCAGTCCCATCTTTTTTAAGATGCTGCTTTTTTGGTTGGCGATGGTCTTGGAGGAGGAATGGAGGAATACATTTTTTCCGAGGAGCATCTGGAGCACGCTTTGTTCAGCGGCAGAGAGGTCGGATACGATCAGGGAGCAGATGAGATGAAGCTGAGGCGTAGGGCCGGCGGCGGTTTTCCTCACACTTTCGACCAGAAGATCGAATTGGCTCTTAAATACATAACCGGAAGCAAAGGTACGCTTACAGGCGTTTACAATGGTAGCCGAATCTTCATAGGCGGTCAGGATGATCAGCTTCGCGTCGGTGCGGAGCCTTATCAGCCGTGCCGCGTGGACTCCATCCGAAGGAGAGGAGGACAGATTCAGATCCATCAGTATAATGTCTGGTCTGCAGGATTCCAGCCGGCAGAGCGCGTCGGCTTCGTTTGCGGCATGGCCTATGACTTCCATATCGTTTTCTCTGTTTAAAGTGGTCTGTATCAGGAAAGCAAAGTCCAGATCGTCTTCCACTGTGAATATCTGTATTTTCTTAGAAGCGGAGTAGTCGGCTCCCATATTATCACCCATTTCCATTTCTATTTTGCAAAGCTTTTTTCCGGGGAAAGTGCAGGGAAAAAGTAGTGCCCATATCTGGCAGGCTGTCTGCCGTAATCTTTCCTCCATGCTTTTCCATTACTTTTTGGCAAAAATAAAGGCCGAGTCCCATATGCCCATCCGAGGTCTTGGTGCTGCTGTAAGGCTCGAACAATTTAGAAAGAGCCTCCGGGCGGATACCGATGCCGGTATCGCTGACTGAGATGACGAGCCATTCCCGTCTTGGAAAAACGGAGGCCTTTACGGTGAGAGTGCCGTTTCCGTCCATGGCATCCGCGGCGTTGAGGATCAGATTGTTGAGGACCTCTTTGACATATTCTCTGTCACAGGACAAGAACAATTCTTCGCTGCACTGAATATCCATCTGTATATTGGGAAACTGGCGTTTATACGCAGCAATGCAGTCTTTCAAAATGTCGGAGACGGAACACAGCTCAAGGTTCAGACGGATATCCTGGGAATAGTACTGTATTTTTTCCAGGCAGCTTTTGAGATGCTCAGTCGAATGGACGATGATGCGGGCGTATTCCCCAGTCTCTTCCAGACCAGAGGATGAGGTGAGGTTTTTGGCACACCATTCGATCTTGGAAATTTCGTTTTTTAAAAGATGCTGAGTACAGCGGGCGTTTTGATTTATCAGCTGGCCTTTTTTATCCCAGTCAAAGGTCTCGTGCTTAAACCTGGTGCCCATGATGCCGTCCCGGAAAGCGTAGCGGAGGAAATAGACCAGCAGGAATACCATAATAAGGAAATTCCCCTGCCAGGCCTTGAAATATCTGGTAAGACCGAGGGAATGGACGAGTAGAGCGCTGGTCAGCCAGTACCAGATGGGGACCAGTACCAGGATGGAGACCATCTTCTTTTGATGGTAACATTCTTCATGCCGCTCCTTGTACAGAGTCCTGACAATCATAAAAGTCAGTAAAATCCCATATATCCAATTATAAAATGTGATGGAAAGGAAATATGGACGGCTGTTCAGCTGATAATAACGGGTATCCGGATATGGAAAGAAAAGGCCAAAGGCGAAAGCCGGGAGGAAAGCCGCCAGGCGTGCCCATGGGAACATCCGGGGATGCTTTTCATTAAAATGGCAGTAATACAATCCAAAAACGAGAGCGGCCGGCATGGAAAAATAGTAAAAGATTCCGGTCAGCACAGAATAGACGGCCAGAGCCTTTGATTGATCAAAATGGGAAGGATAGGCAGAAATCAGCCAGGGGAAAAAGGTGAAATACAGATATTCTTTGAAAACACCTATGCTGAACACCATGCCGCTCAGAAAGCACCAGCGGTTCAGCATATTCTGAGAATTGCCGAGACGGATCAGGACGAACAGGATCCAGATTAAAACTGTGAAAAGAAGCAGAAATTCTCCGGGCAGTCCTTTTTGTATTTCAGCTGGCATGGCAGTTCTCCTTTGGATAGAAGAATGATAAAAACAGTCTTCTAATAAGAACTTATCATATTTAAAATCATACATCAAGGATATTACGCGTTCGGGCTTCCTAAATTTTTTGGGAACAGAAGACAGAGAAAAAATGATATGATAGCAATGAGTTCGGATTATTAATAAAACAAGCGATGTTTTGGCGAATAATGGCCTTTCGGAGCCGTGGAAAACGGCATGGCGGGCCGGGGAGGAGCAGTCTATGGAGAGCATGGAAAAAAACTCCGGAGCGGAGGGGGCCAGAGCTCCGCATCATCTTCCTTTCCGCACGATACTGAACGGAAAGTATATGGTGCAGCGCGTTCTGGGAGAGGGGGGCTTTGGCATCACGTATGAGGGCTGGGATCTTAATCTGGAACTCAAGGTGGCGATCAAAGAATATTATCCCTCCGGTTTTGTAACACGAGGAAATACAGAAGTCATCGCCTACACGGGAGGCGGAGAAGAGTATTATGAGAAGGGAAAGCAAAAGTTCCTCAGTGAAGCCAAGACGCTGGCCAGATTTTACTTTCTGCCCGGGATCGTAGGTGTCAAAGACTTTTTCCTGGAAAACAATACAGCCTATATCGTAATGGAATTTCTGGACGGGGTAACTCTTAAGACTTATACTGAGCAGGCGGGAGGACGCCTTCCGTCGCAGCAGGTCCTGGATTTCATGAGGCCGGTCATGCATTCTCTGGCTGAGGTACATAAATCAGGTCTGATACACCGGGATATCAGCCCGGAAAATATCATGATCACAAAAGAGGGGCAGGTTAAACTGCTGGATTTCGGAGCGGCCAGGGATATTTCGCCAGAGGGAGAAAAGAGTCTGTCTGTGCTGCTGAAACCGGGCTATGCGCCGGAAGAACAGTATAGGACACACGGAGAACAAGGGCCCTGGACGGATGTCTATGCATTATGCGCCACAATATACAGGTGCGTGACGGGAGAGTCTCCGGAGGAGCCGCTGGAAAGGGCGAGACATGATGAATTAAAACCGCCTTCCATGATGGGAGCTCAGCTGACTCCGCAGCAGGATATGGCCATCGTCAGGGGGCTTTCTCTTTATGCTGAGAATCGGTTTCAGAACGTGGAGGAGCTGGAGGCCGCGCTGTATGGAGGCAGTTTTACGGGAGAGCCTCCCGTGCCGGAGCCGCAGACGAATATAAACAGGACGCTGCCGGAAAATCCGGCGGCCAATCCATATGCGATGCCAGAGGGAAACATCCAGGCTGCGCCCGTTATGCAGAAAGAAGGAAAGAAAAGAGGTAAGAAGGTTATAATCGGCCTGATCGCTCTGATATGTATCCTGGCAGGAGGAATCATATGGGTCCTGTCAACGGGAAAAAGAGGCGGTACGGCCATGGGCAGCAGCAACGGAAATATCCACAATAACGGATTTGTGGCCTCGGGAAAATCGGGTGATGTTTATGCGTGCCGGTTGGGCGGCTATCTGGCGGTAGAGAATTCCATTGGGAACTGGGAGGTCATTGAAGGGGAAAACGGCGGGTATGTAAACGTCTGGAAGAATTGGATCTATTATCTGGATGAGGATTACCGAGTTGTTAAACGACCTCTTTCAGATCCGGAGAAAAGCCCACAGACCGTGGGAGGAAGGGAGGTCGGAGGATTTTTGATCTCCGGCGGCACCATTTATTACTTTGATGATGATGGGGCGATACATCGGATGAACCTGGATGGAAGCAAGGACGAGGTTATCAACAGCGGGGAAAACATTGGGCTGAATATAGAAAACGGCTGGGTCTATTTTCTGAGAAATGAAGGCAGCTCCGGCATCCTTTACAAGATGAAGACGGATGGGACGAAGCTGCAGAAGGTGGGCACAGACGAATCGGAAATGTTCATTGTCCAGGACGGCTGGGTTTACTATACCAATATGAGCAAGGACAACGAGCTGTACCGCATGCGTGTGGACGGAAGCCAGAATCAGTCCCTTGGAATAGGGGAAGCAGATATGTTCAATATCTGCGGAGACTGGATCTATTACCAGGGAGTGGACCATGACAGAGCGTTATGCAGGGTGAAGAAGGACGGAAGCGGTGAGAAAGTATTGGATTCCAAGGTCCCGGAGCTTTTGTTTTCTTCCGGCGATACGGTCTATTATATTGTGCAGGAGGATTCGGATGCTTCTTACAGCCTGTACTCCATGCCAGTGAATGGTTCCAAGAGCGAACTGGTGCTCACGCAGAACGGAAAGACCTCCCTGGCCGAAAAGACGCCGCAGAGAGAGACAGAGGAGGAACCCAGCATTCCGCAGAATGAGGGGGACGGCGGTGAGCTTATGTACCAGGGAGAGCCATTTGACTACCAGGATACAGTGATAGACCGAATCAATCAGGATGAGATGCAGAATCTGGAGGTAGGGACAGAAGCGGGACTTACCTATGTGGACTACAGAGTAGAGGGCTGTGATCTGGCGGATGGTCTTAACTCCGACGGTTCGCAGACGCTTAAGGTCTATATTTCCTTTATTTGTGACCGGGACATGGAAATACTGAATTATGATTTTATGATTATAGCCATGAAGGAAAATGCAGACGGAGACGACGAAGACCTTAAGCTCTGTGTCGCATCGAGTATGAATGACAATGAGTTTCCGGTGAAAGCAGAGGGAGAAGGAGTCTACAGCGCTGTATTTGAATACAAGGTTCCATATGGATATGAGTACATTCTGATGTATACCAATATCATAGACGATAAAACAAACGGATCCCTTTATCTGACGTATCTTTACGAGTGAAAAGGAGGAATGGAAAAATGGAAATGAAGCGCTGTCCAAACGGGCACTTTTATGATCCGGCTCTTTATACGGAATGTCCGTATTGTCAGGGGGCGTCGGCAAATGCGAATGTGAATGGGACGTCTGCTCAGCCGAACGTCGGCGCTACGATGCCGGTGAGACAGGAGGAAGGAGGAGGCTATAAGATTCCTCCAAGGCAGGAGGCGCAGCCGGAGGAAGGACAGAAAACAGTTGCGGTCATACAGCAGAAGACAGGGATAAATCCGGTGGTCGGCTGGCTGGTGTGCGTCGACGGAACTGAGAAAGGAAAGGATTACCATCTTCACAGCGGAAATAACTTTATCGGACGCAGTTCTAAAATGGACGTCTGTCTGCCCCATGACGAAGCTGTCTCCAGGGAAAATCAGGGAATCGTGAGCTATGACGATCGTCACAAGGCTTTCTATGCCGCGCCCGGAACCGGACAGAATATCATCTATCTGAACGGAGAGCCGCTGTTGATGATCCACGAGCTGAAAGCCTTTGACCGGCTGGAGGTGGGGAATACAACGCTGATGTTTATGCCATTATGCGGGGAGGAGTTTCAGTGGGAGAAAAAATAGGCATAATGTTCCTGGGCGCCGGTACGGCGGATGACTGGCTGTCTGGTACCCCTTTTGGAACGGAGGCCGGAGAGGAGAGCTCTGCTGAAGCGGGAAGCGAAGGTGAAGAAGCGGGACCTGCGGAGGCCCTGGAAACAGCTTCTGAACCTGGGGAAGGAGATCCAAAGGGGAAGGGGAACGGAATCAGCTCTGCCTGGATCTGGTTTTTGGGAGCAGGTATTCTGCTTCTTTTGGCTGCCTTGCTCTTGTACAGGGCGTTTTTTAGAAAAAAAAGAAGCGTACGGGAGTGTGAGGACAGTTCAGAAGGCGAAGAACTGGGCCGGGCCGCCGATGTGCGGATGCCGGCCTGCCCTCCGGTCCCGGTGACGGTATCTCACATAGGAAATCTGCATCATATCGGCGGCAGAGAAGAGCAGCAGGACAGCTTTGCAATCTCCGATGTGACCAACAGCACACTGTGTGAAAAAAGAGGATCTTTTGCCGTTGTGGCAGATGGAATGGGAGGTCTTTCTAATGGAGCCAGGATCAGCGCGATCGTGACCTCTTCCATGATGAGCCGGTTTGAAGAAGGGAATAGAGAGGAATTCCGCGGAGAACGAGAAATTCCTATGGAGCTTTTGCAGATGGTGCAGAATGCGGAAAGGGAGGCGCTGCGTTTTCTGGGAACGAGTCATGAGCAAAGTGGATCCACTGTGGTGGCTGCCTGGATCTATGCAGGCCGGCTGTATTTTATTTCCGTGGGGGACAGCCGGATTTGTCTACTGAGGAACGGAACAGTGACCATCCTCAATCGGGAGCATACCTATGGTTCAGAACTGGATGAAATGGCGGCAAGAGGAGAGATTCCCATAAAAGAGGCCAGAGAAAATGTTCAAAGGCACGCTCTGACCAGCTATATTGGAATAGAGCCGTTGGAAAAGATAGACCGAAACATACACGGCCTTCCGCTTCTGCCGGGAGATAAAATTCTGCTCATGTCGGATGGCGTGTTCGGAACGATATCAGAGAAAGAGATATTGAAAGCGGCGGTCCAGGATGCGGCGGTGATGGCTCAGGATCTGCAGGCTATGGTTCTTTCACACAGACGGAGCGGCCAGGATAATTTTACAGCGGTGATCTTACAGTGTGAATAGGAGGAAAAGCAGATGAATTGTTCCAGATGCGGGAACCCGATTCCGGAAGGGGCGGACCGATGTCCTCATTGCAGCAGCAGCGTCCGCTACGGAGGAAATACAGAATTTTTTGGAAAGGCGGCAGCGTCCGGTTTACATTTTAAAGATATTTTTTCTGATGTTTTTAAAAAGCATCCAAAGTCTGACGGTGAGCGGTTGTTTATGGCCGGGACGCAGCAGACTACGCCCAGGGAAGATGAGATGCTGCGGGAATGGCGGAAGCCGTGGGTATTTGCCTGGGTCGGCATAGTCGGCATCATCCTGACGGTCGTCCTATATTTTATGTCTTCTTATATGAGATCCTATGCCGCGTTTATGACAGTCGGCTCTTTTATCATGCCTATAACGGCGCTTTTGTTTTATTGGGAGATGAATATACCGAGAAATATCCCGCTGTATGAAGTGATACTGATGTTTCTGGCCGGAGGAGTCCTGTCCTTTTTCATTTCCATGATCTTGTTCCAGGTGATATCCACGGAGACGGCATCCTTTGCCGCTTTCTGTGAAGAACCGGCCAAACTGCTGGCGCTGGCTTTTTTTCTGAGAAAATCAGACAAAAAGTATATTCTGAACGGCATATTGATTGGCGGTGCCGTAGGGGCAGGCTTTTCTGCCATAGAATCTTTGGGCTATGCATTTGACTATGCGGCTGTGGGAGGAGAAGTATATGGCACGGCTACAGTCGTGCTTCGGGGAGTGCTGTCTCCGGGCGGCCATGTGGTATGGGCGGCCATCTATGGTGGGGCCCTGGCCATGGTAAAGGGAAGAGAGCCGCTGAAAGGGCCGCATTTTATAGACCTCAATTTCTTAAAATATTTCTTTATATCCGTGGTACTGCATTTTATATGGAATTCCGGGATTTCCTTGGTTCCGCTTCCGATAGTCGGAGATCTGTCCTATGTGCTTTTGACCGTAGCCGCATGGGTGGCATTGTTCTGGATTATGAACAAGGGGATTCGCCAGATCGTGGATATCACCAACAGCTATGGTTCCATACCGGCGGGATACGGCCGGCCGCGGGCTGCCGCTCCTTTATCAGCAGCGGCGGGAGAGCAGGCAGTATCCAGATCCGGGCCGGCCATGTTAGTTGGCATCGGAGGTGTCTATGCGGGACAGACTATCAGTTGTCAGCCGGGACAGTTGGTATTCGGACGAGAACCGTCCGTCTGTAATCTGGTATTTCCATCCGGAATTCCGGGAATCAGCCGGAAACACTGCATTCTGGAGCTGAAAAACGGGAACTTCTTTCTGTCTGATTGCGGTTCGACCTACGGGACTTTCTTGGGAGACGGCAGGCGTTTGAATACTGGGGAACAGGTGCTTTTACAGAGCGGGCAGCAGTTTTACATGGGGCATGAGGTGTTTGAGGTGAGGAATTAAGCGGGGAATATGGGCATGAGAGCTAGAGCGTCAGGCTGCTCCTTTCAAGGGAGCAGAAAATACAATGAGGATACGATTTTTTATGAGGAAACAGATACCGGATTTCTGGCCGCGGTGGCAGACGGCCTGGGCGGACACGGAGGAGGAGCCGAGGCCTCGGACGCGGCGGTGCGTTCATTTGTTCAGGGATTCCGGGAAACCCCTCAGATTACCGAAGAGAATCTCCGCAGTCTTCTGGAACAAGCAAACCGGATCATACGGGACAGACAAACTGAGCGGCAGAAAATGCGGACTACCTTTGTGTCCCTTGTTTGTGGCGAAAAAGAATGGGCGGCAGTACATGTGGGAGATTCCAGGCTGTACTGGTTTCAGAATGGATTTCTGCGGTTTCGCACGTTGGATCACAGTGTTTCCCAGATGGCGGCCCTGGCCGGAGAAATCGGGGAGGAACAGATCCGATTCCACGAGGACCGAAATAAAGTGCTGAGGGCCTTGGGCGGAACAGAGATGGTCCGTCCGGATATCATGAGACAGGAGGGAAGTCCGGCCGGCTCAGCGTTTCTTTTGTGTACGGATGGTTTTTGGGAAAATGTCTGGGAGGATGAAATGCTGACAGACCTTTTAAAATCAGGAACGCCAAAGACATGGCTTTCATATATGCTGGCGCGCATCGGCAGAAGAATGGATGAAAAAAGCGACAACCTGTCGGCTGTCGCTGTGTTTATTCCAGAATGATGGTAAATGGTCCGTCATTGGTGAGGGATACGTCCATATGGGCTCCGAACGTGCCATGGGCCACATTGGGTACTGTCTCACGGCATTTGGCTACAAAATATTCATAGAGTTCACATGCCAGTTCCGGCTTTGCTGCGAGAGTAAAGCCGGGCCTGTTGCCGTGGCGGCAGTCTGCATATAAAGTAAACTGGGACACGACGAGGAGAGAACCCTGCACATCCAGAAGAGATAAATTAATTTTGCCATTTTCATCGGAGAAAATCCGGAGATTGATCATTTTTTTTACGATCCGGTCCGCATCGGCACGGCTGTCTTCCTGCCCTACGCCCAGCAGAACAAGGTAGCCTTTTCCAATTTGTCCGACGATTTCACCTTCTACGGTGACAGAAGCGTCTGATACACGCTGAATCACTGCCTTCATATTTTATCCTTTCTTATGAGATCCATATTGGTCACCTTCGCCTGGTTAAGGAAAAGATGATGAATAGTATGATGATCCAGAACCAGATTCCGTGAAAAGAGAACAAGAGCTTGAATATGGTCTTAAACATGAAAAAGAGAACACTCAGGATGATAAATAATACCAGGAATAGAATACCAAATACGACCCATTTATTAACATGGAAGCTTTTCTGACGGAAAGCTCCCCGGCTGTCTCTTTCCGAAACATCGCTGTCTGAAACGTCCGAATCGTTATAGGAATAACCATAACTGTCATAGCTGGGACCGCGGCCCGATTCGTAGGATGCCGGTCCGCCTTCGGCATCTATAATAGTCCGGGCGATCAGTCTCGGATCACCCAGCTCGTCCAATATGTCCTGTTCGCTGCGGCCTTTGCGGGCCTCACCGGAAATATAAGAATCATAATAATTGAGATTTTCTGTGGTCACGCCAGGAGATACCTGGCCGTTCAGAGCTTTTCTCAAAGTATCCAAAAACTCGGCTTTTGTCATGTCGATCCTTTCTATATTCAATAACGGCAGCGATAATTCAGTCTGCCTTATATGCGTTATCATTAGAATCTCATATTTTGACAAATAAATCAAGTATGCTCATAAAAAATTCAGAAAGATTAAAAAAAGAAAGAGAAAACCAAAGGGGAGCAATGGTTTTCTCTTTGAGGGGAGTATAAATAATTAATAAGGGGTTGAATCAGGAAAAAGATTTGAAGGAAAATCATTTTTCCTAGTTCGATTATAATAAGCGCCTGTAAAAAAGTCAAGAAATTTCTGGCCCCAAAAGCATAAAAACTCAAAATACAGAGATACTAAGTACGCAAGATAAATTTATTTTAGGAGGGATGTCACCATGGCAAATACCAAGAATTATTCCAATAACCAGGAAAACTGCTCTCAGAACTGCTCTCAGAATTACAGCCAGAACAATTCTCAGAACAGCCAGAAAAACAGCCAGAAGAACAACAGCCAGAATAATTCCCAGAAGAACAGTTCTCAGAACAATTCTCAGAAAAACAACTCTCAGAATAGCTCTCAGAACAATTCTCAGAACTGCAGCCAGAAGAACTCTGACTACTAAAAACCTGGATGCCTTCGGGCATCCATACATAATTTGCGGGTGGCATTTTGCGGAAATAGGAATATCTTATATTGTAGGATAGGGAGAAAGTAAAAGTATGGTGAAAAAAGATGAAAGAGCTGGAAACAATAGCTTTTCGCGAGATAGAAAAGTATAAAAATGACAAAAATTGTATAATTATAGATCTTCGAAGCAGAGAACAGTTCCGTGAAGGGCACGTAGACGGAGCATGGAATATACCATATGAGTATTTGGAGGAAGCACGCCCTATGCTTCCCCGGCAGAAATTGCTGCTGCTTTATTGTGAAAGAGGCGGCACGGCGATGCTGGCGGGTAAGGAATTGATGGAAAAAGGCTATCATGTCAAAGCGGCAGTGGGCGGATTTGAGCATTGACAGCAGACGGGGAAGGCTTTAAAATGGTACTATGAATTTTGGGCGCATGCGCCATACAGAGGAGTACCGGATGAAGACTTATGAATTGATCGCCCCTTGTCACTTTGGTCTGGAGACAGTCTTAAAAAAAGAGATTATTGATCTGGGATATGAAATCAGTCAGGTGGAGGATGGCCGTGTGACTTTTATAGGAGATGCGGAAGCCATCTGCCGGGCCAACATCGGCTTAAGGACGGCCGAGAGGGTACTTCTCAAAGTGGGAAGCTTTCGCGCGCTCACCTTTGAAGAGCTGTTTGATGAGACAAAGAAGCTTCCCTGGGAGGAGTATATTCCCGTAAACGGAAAATTCTGGGTCACAAAGGCCACTTCTATCAAGAGTAAGCTGTTCAGTCCGTCCGATATCCAGTCCCTTGTGAAAAAGGCGATCGTGGAACGGCTTAAGGTTACCTATCATATAAATTGGTTTGGAGAAAGTGGGGCTGCCTATCCCATTCGTGTGTTTTTAATGAAGGATATGGTCACGGTCACTTTGGATACCAGCGGTGATTCTCTTCACAGACGCGGATACAGGAAGCTTGCCAGCAAAGCCCCGATCACGGAGACGCTGGCGGCGTCCCTGATTCTTTTGACCCCGTGGAAGAAAGACAGGATTCTGGTGGATCCTTTTTGCGGCTGCGGTACATTTCCCATAGAAGCGGCTCTTATGGCAGCCAATATCGCCCCCGGCATAAACAGGACCTTTTGTGCGGAAGAATGGGAAAATCTGATTCCGAAGCAGGAATGGAACGGCGCCAGAGAGGAAGCCAGGGAGGCCGTGGATCTGACTGTAGAAACCGATATCCAGGGATATGATGTGGATGGGGAAATAATTAAAGCAGCCAGGGAGAACGCCCAGCTGGCAGGAGTGGATCATCTGATTCACTTTCAGCAAAGGGACGTGGCCCTGATGAGCCATCCGAAAAAATATGGTTTTTTGATCACAAACCCTCCATACGGAGAGAGAATGGAAGAAAAAGAAAGTCTGCCAGGTCTTTACCGTACGATCGGAGAGAGAATTGCTCTGTTGGATTCTTGGTCGGCCTATATCATAACGGCCTATGAAGACGCGGAGAAATATATTGGAAAAAAAGCGGATAAGAACAGGAAGATTTATAATGGGATGATGAAGACGTATTTTTATCAGTTCCTTGGGCCGAAACCGCCCAGGCGGAGCAGGCCGGCTGAGTCTGGAGAATAAAATTGAAATTAAAATATAAATGGATATGCAGATTGATTTCTGTCTGCGTTTTGTCCGTGACACTGACAGGATGTACGGTGCCATGGGCAGCTTTGGATATGCAGCAGACAACGGAGTCTGCGGAAACACGAAAGGAGACAGAACCTGAAAGCAAAGAACTGCCGTCTGTGCCGGAGACGGAAGAAACAGAGGAGACGACTCGGACCAGAGTAAATGCGGTAGCAGTGCCATCCAAATATGATTATCGGGAGCACGGCCGGTGCCCGGCCGCCGGAAGTCAGGGGGAGCTGGGGACATGCTGGGCTTTTGCCACGATGATAGCGCTGGAGTCCTCTCTGCTTCCTCAGGAATCCTTTGATTTCAGCGAGGATCATATTTCCCTGCGAAACAGTTTTGGAATGTCCCAGGATATGGGAGGAGATTACACCATGTCCATGGCTTACCTGCTGGCCTGGCAGGGCCCTGTATTGGAAGAAGACGATCCGTATGGAGACGGAGAGTCTCCCGATGGGCTGGAGCCGGTGAAGCATGTACAGGAGATCCAGCTTCTTGATAATAAAGACTATGCCGGAATAAAACGAGCGGTCTATTTTCATGGCGGCGTGCAGACTTCCCTGTTTACGGCGCTTGAGGATGAAAGCAGCCAGTCCGAATACTATAACGAGGATACATACTCTTATTATTATACGGGGAATCAGATTTCCAATCATGATATCGTGATCGTGGGCTGGGATGACTCTTATTCCAGGGAAAACTTCAATCAAGATCCCGGGATGGACGGAGCGTTTCTTTGCATGAACAGCTGGGGGACGGAGTTCGGAGACGGCGGGTTGTTTTATGTTTCCTATGCAGATACAAATATTGGGATACACAGCCTGGCTTATACAGGGATAGATTCTCCGGATAACTATGAAAACATTTATCAGGCAGATCTGTGCGGCTGGCTGGGCCAGCTGGGCTATGGCGATGAGGAAGCGTATTTCGCGAATGTTTACAGAGCAAGAAGCGACGAGAGGATAGAAGCTGCCGGTTTCTATGCTACAGGAGCCGATACGGAATATGAAGTGTATGTTTTGGGCGGTGCGCCGGAAAATGGAAAACTGGTCCTGGATGAGCCTGTGGCTTCCGGGAGATTTGAACAAGCCGGTTATTATACGGTCGATCTGAAAAGACCGGTGGATGTAAAAGCGGGAGAGCGTTTTGCCATGGCAGTGCGTATCAGAACTCCGGAGGCGGTTCATCCAGTGGCCATCGAATACCAGGATGGGAGCAGTGAGATCATGACACAGGTGGATTTGAGCGATGGAGAAGGCTATATCAGCGCCGATGGGCGCAACTGGGCGAATACGGAGAAGGAGCAGGACAGCAATATCTGTCTGAAAGCTTATACGAGCGCCAGATAGAAGAAATGGAGGAACTATGGACGCACACAGGATAATTTTTGCCACTTCGAATGAAGGGAAGATGAAAGAGGTCCGGATGATTCTGGCGGATTTGGGAATGGAGATCCTTTCCATGAAGGAAGCCGGGATACAGGCGGATATTGTGGAAGATGGAAAATCTTTTGAGGAAAATGCCTCCATCAAGGCGACTGTCATTCAGAAAATAGCGGGGGGGATCGTTCTGGCCGATGATTCCGGCCTTGAAGTGGACTTTCTGGGCGGCGCTCCCGGTATTTATTCCGCCCGGTATATGGGAGAAGATACTTCCTATGACGTCAAGAATCAGGCGATCATTGATAAACTGAAAGACGCGAAGGGAGAGGAGCGGAGTGCCAGATTCGTCTGTGCCATCGCTGCGGCTCTGCCGGACGGAATCGTACTGACGACGAGAGGGGTCATTGAGGGGCAGATTGGATATGAAATAGTCGGAAACGGCGGCTTTGGATATGATCCGATCTTTTACCTGCAGGAAAGAAAGAAGTCGACGGCGCAGCTGACTGCGGAAGAGAAAAATGAGATCAGCCACAGGGGAAAGGCCCTGAGGGCGATGAAAGCGAAGCTGATGGAATACCTGGGGGATTCTCAATGAGGATATTGGTGGTAAGCGACACCCACAGGCAGAATGGAAACCTGTGCAAAGTCCTGGCGAAGGTTGGAAAGATGGACATGCTGATCCATCTGGGGGATGCAGAGGGCAGCGAGGATTATATCCGGGAGATTGCCGGATGTCCTTTGGAGATCATTGCGGGAAACAATGACTTTTTTTCCAGCCTTCCCAGGGAAAAAGAAATAGAGATTGGCGGCTATCATGTACTGCTGACTCACGGACATTTTTATAATGTATCCTTTACACTGGAGCGGCTTCGGGAAGAGGCCGGGGAAAGAGGGATGCAGATTGCGATGTTTGGGCATACTCACAGGCCAGTCATAGATCAGGGGGGTGCCGTGACTTTGATAAATCCGGGAAGTCTTTCCTATCCACGGCAGGAGGGACGGAGGCCTTCTTATATCATCATGGAACTGGACCGGGAAGGCGTGGCGCATTATACGATCAATTATTTATGATTTGCTCAGTTTCTGAAAATAATGGTTGACAAGAAACGGTCCCTACGATATAATGTTTCTTGCGTCGAGTTGAATCGGTTTGAATCAGACGCCATGCGCGGGTGTAGTTCAATGGTAGAACACTAGCCTTCCAAGCTAGATACGTGGGTTCGATTCCCATCACCCGCTTTTCCTGTGTCTGTAGCTCAGTTGGATAGAGCAACGGCCTTCTAAGCCGTGGGTCTAGGGTTCGAATCCCTACAGGCACGTTCATCCATTGCCGCAGCGCCGGACAGATGAAAAACTTTATATGGTGGGTATAGCGTAGTTGGTTAACGCGTCAGATTGTGGCTCTGAAGACCCAGGGTTCGAGTCCCTGTATCCACCCTCTTATGTATGGCCAAGTGCCGTGCACATCATTAACAGCAAAATGATGGGCTATCGCCAAGCGGTAAGGCACAGGACTTTGACTCCTGCACTCGCTGGTTCGAATCCAGCTAGCCCAGTGCAGATGCAGTCTGATGCTGTACATCTGGTTTTTTCATATGGGCCACTAGCTCAGGTGGTAGAGCACTTGACTTTTAATCAAGTTGTCTGGGGTTCGAATCCCCAGTGGCTCAGGACTTTTTAATAGCGGAGAATCCTTATTTTACGAGGGTTTCTGCTATTTTTTATTTGATAAATCCTAACAATTTGATTGATCCGGCTTCAAACTATCTTGGCCGTTCCGGCTGCCCAGACATGAACTGGAAACATCAATACTATCCATTGCGGCCACATGATGAATATGTTTATATGGAATATCAGTTAGATTTCGATTAACGAATAAAGGAAGAACTATTAGAATGTTTTGTCAGAATTGTGTATGACGTTAAGGGAAGACACAATAAGGATTTGGGAATAATTGCAAGAGTGCTGCGTAAGCAGGCGGGCACCTTATTTATTCTTGACAAAAGAGAAAAAAAGGCGTATAATTCATAACGATGTTACAGAACGGCGTTATGAATTGAGGATGAGAGCGTGGCAAAACAGATCGAGGGCGTATATGAGAAGGTTATTGAATGCGCCAAGGAGGAATTCGGGGAAAAGGGGTATGTGGACGCATCCTTGCGTACCATTGCCGCCGGAGCGGATACCAGCACCGGTTCCATCTACACCCGTTTCGGTGATAAAGCCGGACTATTCCAGGCTATCGTACAGCCAGCTGCCGATAAGCTGAAGGAGATGTTCCTTGAAATACAGGAGAGCTTCCATCACTTTGACGCCGAGACCCAGAGAGAACAGATGGCTCGATATACTTTGCACGGAATGGACCGGCTTCTCGACTATATGTATGAGAATAAGGATGTATTCCGGCTGCTACTGGACGCCTCCTATGGCACACAGTTTCAGAGCTTCGTGGATGAACTGGTAGATATTGAGGTGGATTATACCTATCGCTATCTTCAGGTCATCGGCGCAGAGCGGGCAAAGGATGAGCCGCTTACATTAGAGATTGTCCATATGGTGGTTACTGCCTTTATGAATGGGATGTTTGAAGTGATCCGGCATGACATGAGCCGGGAGGATGCCGGGAGGTATATTGAACTTTTGAGCCAGTATCACCGGGCGGGTTTTTGCGCGATTCTGCCAATAGAGAGCTGATGGGAAGGCTGCGGTTTTTGACTGCAGCCTAAAAATAAATTATATAGTTAGGAACAACTAACTTGAAAGGAGACAAATTTATGCAAAAACAGAGTCCGCTGCTCCGCATATGGGAGCTGGGGAAAAAAGAACGTGGCGGGTTGATCCGCGCAATGGTTTCCGCGCTGGCCGGCACGATGTCAGGAATCGTGCCTTTTTATGCTGCTGCACAGATTATCATTGGCATCGTCAGGGAGGAGAGGGAGCTTTCCTATTACCTGCTGTGGTGTGGGATTGGTCTGGCAGGATACCTTTTGAGGACGATATTCTATAATCTTGCCCTGTCCATATCCCATAAGGCAACCTTTAAAATTTTGAAGGATATCCGGCAAATGGTGCTGGCTAAGCTGCCAAGGCTGCCGCTGGGGACGGTGATGGAGACCTCCAGCGGAAAAATCAAACAGATTGTGGTGGATCAGATCGATAGTATGGAGA
The DNA here is from genome assembly GCF_021044755.1 of Lientehia hominis. Lineage (GTDB taxonomy): Bacteria > Bacillota > Clostridia > Lachnospirales > Lachnospiraceae > Lientehia > Lientehia hominis. The sequence goes on along the minus strand of NZ_JAJNOR010000005.1, from coordinate 285,593 downwards.
CGACCCTGGCTCACCTGCTGCCAGAGATGACCTCAAATATCCTGGCGCCTCTCTGCGTCGTGGCTTACCTCTTTGTCCTGGACTGGCGCATGGCATTGATCGCCCTGATCACCTTGCCAGTGGGCATGGCGTTCATGATGGCGGTTATGGGCGGCTATGGTAAAGACTATCAGGGCGCAGTGAAAACCACGCAGGCAATGAACGAGACTATCGTAGAGTACATCGGAGGAATTGAAGTCATCAAGGCATATAACCAGGGAAAAAATTCTTATGCGAAGTTCTCTGACCGGGTGGAGGCCAACGCCGCCTATTATTACAACTGGATGAAAAAGTGCCAGTTCAAGATGTCTATGGCCTACGCCATTGTGCCGGCCACATTGATTACTGTACTCCCGGCCGGGTGGTTATTTTACCGGGCAGGAAGCATTCAGATCGATACCTTCCTTACCTGCGTTATTCTTTCTCTCTCAATTGCAGGGCCGCTGATCGCCGCGATGAGCTTTGTGGATAACCTGGCAAAAGTGGGTACCACTGTCGGCTCCGTGGATGAGATTTTGAAGGCGGAGGAGCAGCACCACAGTGAAACGCCAGTTGTGTTCGGCGAACCCTGTATCAATTTGGAAAACGTGTCATTTGGTTACCACAGAGATCGAGAGATTTTGCATGACGTCAGTCTGACGATTCCGGCTGGGAGCATGACGGCGCTTGTGGGTCCATCTGGCAGCGGAAAATCCACTATAGCCAAGCTGATTGCCGGCTTTTGGGATGTGACAGCGGGGAAGATTGTTCTTGGAGGCGTGGATGAGAAGGAAATACCTTTGACCCAGCTCTATGAACAGGTGGCCTTTGTCTCCCAGGATAATTACCTCTTCGACGACACCGTGCGGGAAAATATCCGTATGGGCAGGCTCTCTGCCTCGGACGCAGAGGTGGAGGCTGCGGCAAAGACAGCCGGCTGCGATGCCTTCATCCGTAGTCTGGAAAAGGGCTATGATACCAATGTGGGAGGGGGAGGAGCCCATCTGTCAGGCGGAGAAAGGCAGCGTATCGCCATTGCCCGCGCTATGCTGAAAGATGCACCCATTGTCATCCTGGACGAGGCGACAGCCTACATAGATCCGGAAAACGAGGCAGTCGTTCAGAAGGCAGTGGCACAGCTGGTCAAGGGAAAAACTCTGATTGTTATTGCCCACCGTCTCTCCACAATCACCCAGGCGGATCAGATCGTGGTAGTAATGGACGGCGGAATCACTGATATTGGCACACACGAAAAGCTGTTGGAATCTTGCCCGTTGTACAAGAACATGTGGCAGGCCCATACGGGTGTAAAGGAGGGGGAAGTGGCATGATTGAGGCTTTGAAAAGAATCTGGGACTTTTCCGGTAAGGAGCGCGGAAACATCAATAAATCGATAGCTTTCTGCTTCTTAAATGCGGTCTTTCACATGTTTCAGGTAGGAGCGATCTACTTTGTAGTGCTTGCCCTGGTGGACGGCACGGACAGTCTGGCGCCTGCTTTGCTGGCAATCGTGCTGATGCTCCTCAGTATCATTGGCGGGGCGGCGACCAAATCTGTCTCTCAGCTGCAACAGACCCATGCAGGGTACTTTATGGCAGCAAACAGCCGCATCGGTATCGCGGACCGACTGAAAAGCGTTCCTATGGGCTATTTTAATGACAACAGCCTGGGTGAGATTACCGGCGTGTCCACTACGACCTTGGACAATATTGAGACCATAGCGCCTCGGGTGCTGGTCATGGTATTGAGCGGCTTTATCACAACGGCAGTGTTCTTAGTCATGGTGTTCTCTTTTGACTGGCGCATCGGCCTCATTGTTCTAACAGGTGTTCTGCTCTATCTGCTCATTACTTCAAAAATGCAGAAAAAATCGATTGCTCTTGCACCCTTGCGTCAGAAATCGGAGACTGTTTTGGTGGAAGCAGTGCTGGAATATGTGCAGGGCATGAGTGTGGTCAAGTCTTTTAACCTTACGGGAAGAGGGGATAAAACAGTACAGGACGCTTTGGAATTCAACCGCAAAAGCAACAGCGATCTGGAAAAGCTTTTTACTCCTTACGTCATGGTCCAAGGCGCGGCACTGCAGATCGCGGGTGTCTGCATGATGCTTGCCTCAGCCGGATTTTTTCTGGCAGAGACCATCCATGCCGCCAATGCGTTGATGGTAGTGATTATGTCCTTTCTGGTGTTTGCACAGATCGAATCGGCGGGCAGCAGTCTCTCTATCCTGCGCGTGGTGACCAGCTGTATTGAGAAGGTAGAGGAACTGGACTCCATGCCCCAGATGGATGAGCGTGGGGAAAGCCTGAAGCCTGTCAGCCATGACATTAATTTTGAGAACGTCAGCTTTTCCTATGAGAAGAGGGAGATACTCCACGAAATCAACCTGACGATTCCCAATAAGACCACCACCGCTGTTATTGGTCCCTCAGGTTCCGGAAAGACTACCCTTTGCAGCTTGATTGCCCGATTCTGGGATGTGGACAGCGGCAGCGTGAAGGTTGGGGGGCGAGATGTGCGGGACTATACGCTGGAGTCTCTGATGGATCAAATCAGTGTGGTGTTCCAGAATGTCTATCTTTTTGCGGATACTATCGAAAATAATATCAAGTTCGGCTGCCCGGATGCTACCCGCGAGCAGGTGATAGAGGCGGCAAGAAAAGCCTGCTGCGACGACTTTATCGAGGCGCTGCCAGACGGATATAATACCCTGATCGGGGAAGGCGGGGCGTCTCTCTCCGGCGGTGAACGACAGCGCATCTCCATCGCCCGGGCCATGCTAAAGGATGCACCGATCATCATTCTGGACGAAGCAACCGCCAACGTCGACCCGGAAAATGAAGACCGGCTGCAAAAAGCCATCGAGGAGCTTACCCGGAACAAAACGATAATCATGATTGCGCACAGGTTGAAAACCGTGCGCAATGCCGATCAAATTTTGGTAATTGACGGTGGGTGTATTGTACAGAAAGGACGGCATGAGGAGTTGATCGAACAGCCCGGTATTTACGCGGATTTCGTCACAGGGCGCAAAGAGAGCATCGGCTGGAAATTGTCAGCGGTGTAAGAATAGGCAGGGGCTCCGGGTCAAAGGGAAGCATATGATACGAAGGCAGGCAGCTGTTTTTTCAGCGGTCTGTCTTTTTTTCTCGTAAAGAATTCTTTCCAGAATAGAAATATTAATATGGTGTCAGAACGAATTTATAATATAGGCGCTGATTAAAGAGACCAGGCGCCTTTTTTGATGGCATGATTTGTCTCTACAACCTGAAAATAGTGTGGTATGAAAAGGGGGCGAAACGCTGAAAATGTCCGGCTTGAACAAATCTTTTTTTCCGGAGGACGAATGCACTTTGGCTTTGCGTTGATGAAATTGCCAACTGAAGCTTCCAGTTCCTTTTGCACGGGCTGGTTGCGTTGTAGTAATATGGAAGATAAAATCTCCTTTAAAATTGTGCTAAGAGCAAATACTACTTACAAAACAATAAAGGAGGTTTTTATATGGAATGCAAAATTTACGGATACGTCCGCGTATCCACCAAAGAACAAAACGAGGATCGGCAGCTTCTTGCCTTACTGGATTTTCCAGTTTCAGAAAAAAACATCTATATGGATAAACTCAGCGGGAAGGATTTTAACCGCCCACAATATCGGAAAATGATTAGAAAACTCCGGCCAGGCGACATTCTGGTAGTAAAATCTATTGATCGGCTGGGACGCAATTATGAAGAAATCCTGCAGCAGTGGCGGATTATCACCAAAGAAAAGAAGGCGGATGTGGTGGTGCTCGATATGCCGCTTTTAGACACCAGAAAATCAGGCAGCGATTTGACCGGTACTTTCGTTGCTGATCTGGTCTTACAGATTTTGTCTTATGTGGCGCAGACGGAACGTGAAAATATCCACCAGAGACAGATGGAAGGGATCGCGGCCGCAAGGCTGCGCGGTGTACAATTTGGGCGGCCAAGAAAAACGGTGCCGGAACAGTTTTGGAAGCTTAAAATTGAATGGGAAGATAAAAAAATCACCTCACGGGAGGCGGCCAGGCAGCTTTCTATTGCACAGGACACCTTCCTGAGATGGGTTCATGGAAAATAATACAGCTATTAAAACAGGAAAATGTAGGAAATATCATTCATTGTTTTTACATAGATTTCAGCTTTTTTTCCTTCCCATATCAGTATAAATATCCGTATTTTGATAGTATACCATACCGGAACGGAAAAGTCTGATATATCGTGCTTGGACAGTGCGAAATGTCGGTCTTTTTTGCGGAGAAAGGAGAAATTGTCATTGAAAGAATTATTGTAGCATTGCAGTATGGCAACGGGATGCGGGGAACAGATCATTTGGCGGAAAATTCGCCACAGACGCCTAAGGACGGCAGGTATAAGGTGATTTTTTGGAAAAGCCGTGGATTGAAGAAAAAACTAAAGATATAGGAGGAAGCATGGAACTATTAGAATATTTGCGCATTCAGACAGATTGTGCATATATCTCTGATTTAAGAGGAAGCACAAGGTTTCATTCTATCAAGAATGCGATTGACCATTGCCATGTGCAACAATACAGCTTACGGGAATGGAATGATGCGGTAGAGTACATTACCGGTAAGGCGATTCTTTTTTCAAAGGCGGAGGAGGCAGCGGAATGCCTTAAAAGCTATTTAGGGAGCAGGGCTTCTATTCCGGCGACGAATAGATAGGTCAGGTGAGGAAAGGATGAAAGACCAGGAGCTGAAAAAGCTCAAGTGGATTGATTAAAACTGCTGCTCGCCCATGAGCCGGAAATACAACGATCATACATGGGATTTCCGTTTTTTCGTTCCGCAAGGAATTTTTCCGCCGTGTGCCTACCGTAAAACTTCTTGGCTTTTTAATATATCAACTGTCCAGCGCAGCTTTGCCGCCGTGTTGATATCGTTATGCTCCTTGTGCAGCAGCATCTGCATCATGACCGGCAGGGATGTGAAATATTTGCGGGTACTGCTGCTGCGGGACAGCAGCTCCGATAGATTCTGGTAAACCATGTATTATCACCTCAAGAGCAGGATAACCGCTCGAGAGGTATTTTATACGAGAGTAGGAGCAGCATACGATGGCGAGGAGCGTTTTAAACCGTTTCTGGCCATAGACGGAATGACCTTTTTCAAAAGCGGACAAGGCCTGGTATACCGGCTGGAGACAAAAGCTCAGTCCTTTCGGAATGAGACCTGGATTTCTACGATCTCACTGTCGGTTCCGACACGCATGTCCGGCCCCCAGACGCCGACACCGGAGGTGACGATGGAATACATGCTGCCCTTTTTCTCCAATCCGTAAGGATTTTCCCACAGGAGTCCGATGGTCAGGTTACCGGGAAACAGCTGGCCGTTGTGAGTATGGCCGCAGAGATGGGCGTCCACACCGGCTTCTGACAGCTCGGAGAGCTGTTTGGGCTGGTGTTCCAGTACAATGACAGGTTTGCTTTTATCAAGCCCTGACGTCAGTTCTTCGGGGCTTTTTCTGATATGTTCAATTTTACGCACTCTTGCAATGTCTTTACGCCCGATCAGGTAGAAGGAATCATCGATGCACACGGTCTCATCATTTAACAGGGTGATGCCGGCATCCTGCAGAAGGCTGCCCATCCTGTCGTCATCGGTCAAAGACTTTTTAGAGCCGAAGGTGAATCCAGCCAGTATCTTTTCTGATATATCGTGATTCCCCCAACAGGCATAGGTGCCATAAGTGCTCTTCATACTTTTTAACGCGGCTGTGATGGCGGCTGGATCGTCCAGGGCGTCATATTCGTTGTCGAAAATATCCCCGGCGATACAGATCAGATCCGGTTCCATATCATTGATCTTCCGGGCCATTTTTTCGATGTAGCTGTGTCCGATGCTGTAGCCCATATGCAGGTCAGCAATAAGCACCACCTTCATATCGCCGGTCTCACAGGTCTTGTCTATGGTTATTTCATATTTTTTTGTTTTCAGGTCTCTGGCGTGGATGATTCCGTATGTGCTGACGGCAACGATGCAGAAGGTGACAATGGCCCCGCTGATGATGAATGTTTTCCTTGAGTGAAGCTTGACCTTGTTGACACGTTTTATATGCAGAAGGATGAAACGGATGATGTCACCGATCACCACGGTTAGTATGATATAGAGCAGAGTACCGAGCCAGTAGTTGCTGAGATGTTTAAAGAACCATTTTAGGGACGGCTCCCGAATGAAAAATGCGATGATAAGAGACAAAGAGATAAAAAGAAAGACAAAGGAATAAATAATCCGAAAGGCTTTTTTGCGGAAAATGGAGCTGCAGGCTGAAAGCCACCATAGATTCCAGCGGAGTATATATAGAATAAGAAGGATATAGATTGGAGATAAAATTACGGCAACCATTTGTACGCTGTCCTTTCCGGCATTGTATTTATATCATTCCAGTATAGCACAGGCGGTGAAAATGTGTATATCATTTTTCTTATGATTATATTATAATTGAGGAAATATGAGAGGAAGGGAAAGCAAATGAAAGTGTTGTTTGTAGAAGACGACCACAGCATTGCCATGGGGCTCGAATATTCGCTGAAACAGGAAAATTATGAAGTGCGTACCTGCCATCTCGCTTCAGAGGCATTGAAAGCTTTAGACGAGGAATGCTTCGATCTGTGTCTGCTGGATGTTTCACTGCCTGACGGAAACGGCTACGATATATGCAGAAAAGCAAAAAAGCGGGAAGAGACAGCGGTGATCTTTCTGACAGCATGCGATGATGAAGGAAACGTGGTCATGGGTCTGGATATGGGGGCGGACGACTATATTACCAAACCTTTCCGCATCCGGGAGCTTCTATCCAGAATGAAGTCTGTGCTCAGGAGATATCAGAAAGCGGATAATTCTGAAAAAATCTTCCTCATCGGAGATATTTCCATCTATCCTCTCCAGGCGAAGGTGTACAAAAGCGGTGAAGAGCTGTTTCTGACCACGATGGAATACCGGCTTTTGCTGGCGCTGGCCATGGCAGAGGGACAAGTTCTGACAAGAAACCAGCTTTTGGAGAGCCTGTGGGATATTGGCGGCGACTATGTCAGTGACAATACGCTGACGGTTTATATCAAACGGCTCAGAGAAAAACTGGGCGGAGAAGACGGAGAGACAGATTTGATAAAGACTGTGCGCGGGCTGGGATACCGTTTGGGGGAATGATATGTTTCGAAATCAGGAAGTGAAATATGGATTTTGGGTGCTGCTGACGGTGGGAATACTGTCGGGAAGCGCTATATTTGCGGAGTCGGGAGGGGGATTTCAGTATTTTTTTCTTTTCTTTCTGGCAGCAGTTATTATTTACTTGCTGGTAAACCATATCAGGTATCGTAAGATATCCAGCCTTTCTCTATACTTGAAGAAGGTGCTGAACGGCGATAAAAAGCTGGACATACCAGATAATGTAGAAGGAGAACTCAGCCTCCTTCGAAATGATATATACAAAATAGTGACGAGACTGGAAACGCAGGCGGAGCTGTTATCGGAGGACAAGGCCTATCTGGCCGGTTCTCTTTCGGACATTTCCCATCAGCTGAAAACTCCGATGACATCCATGATGGTCATGACGGATATTCTGAGGGATGAGAGTCTGCCGGCAGAAAAAAGGGAAGAATTCATAGATTCTATCCGTTCTCAGCTCAAACGGATGGAATGGCTGCTGAGCTCTCTTTTAAAGATGTCAAAGCTGGATGCAGGGGCTATACAGTTCAAGCAGGAGCCTGTTCAGGTATCGGAACTGGTGAGAAAAGCGGCGGAGCACCTGTTGATTCCGATGGAACTGAAAAACCAGACGCTTGTGGTGGAGATACCGGAGTCTCAGCATATCAGCTGCGACGTGCCCTGGACTTCGGAGGCCATTTCCAATATTTTGAAAAACTGTATGGAACACACGCCTGAGGATGGAAAGATCACCATATACAGTGAAGAGAGGGGAGTATATCTGCAGCTGGTGGTTGAGGACAGCGGGGAGGGGATCGCACCTGAAGACTTGCCTCATATTTTTGAACGGTTTTATAAAGGGAAGAACGCCGGAAGAGACAGCGTGGGAATCGGCCTGGCCATGGCCAAATATATATTGAATATCCAGAACGGCCAGGTGGAGGTGGAGAGCACGCCGGGCGCGGGCAGCCGGTTTTTCATACGTCTGTACCGAAAAGTGATATAGGTGCGGAATAAATAGGAAAAAAGAGGAAATACTATGACAAACCCATTAAGATTGAAAGGAAAGGAAGAATTTCATGAAAGCAGGTTTTGTCATAGGATTAGGTCTTTGCCTCATGGCGTCGCCCGTAAAAAGCTACGGACCGGCGCAGGTAGGAAATCATATGGCTGGCTTTAACAGCCAGTGGGTAAGAAATTATGAGCCGGCGAAGGAGGACGGTATTTCCAGGGTCGGAGAACCAGACTGGGAAGCCTCCGAGACGGTGGAAGCGGCGGAGGTCCAGACAGACGCGGGCCCTGCCAAGACGGAGCCTGTCATTCCGGCAGAAGCACCGGAGAGTACGGAAGCAGCGCAGGGAGAAGGAGATGAGGCCGGCCAGGAGCCCGATGAGGAGGCCGGGGGAGAATGGATCAGCCTGGGGGATGACTGGGTCATAACTTATTATTGTCCGCTGGAATGCTGCAATGATCAGTGGGCATGGCAGACCAGCACCCAGGCGCCCATGCAGCTCCATCACACCATTGCTGTGGACCCTTCTGTAATTCCATATTACAGCCACGTAAGAATCGGCGGACTGGACTATGAATATGTGGCCGAGGACTGCGGAGGCGGAATCAAAGGGAAGCGGATCGACGTGCTGGTCGCAAACTGCACCATAGCCAATGAAATGGGTGTGGACAGGAATGTAGAGGTCTGGGTACAGAAGTAAAGAGAAGACGTTGACAAAAAATATTAATGTATATACAATGTTAGAATAAACCTGAAAAGGAAAAGCACCGTAACAGCGTAAGAGAGGGAAAGAGAATGGATTTCTTAGAAGCAATGCAGAAAATCGTACCGGACGTGGACAGGACGCTTTGCAGGTTTTCCGGCAATCAGAAATTGTGGGAACGTTTTGTAAAGAAATTCGGAGATGATTCCAGCTATTCAGAATTGGGAAAAGCCGTTGAAGAAAACGACGAAGAGGGAATCGAACGTATGGCTCATACGCTGAAGGGAGTCGCGGCCAACATGGGCTTTGACCCGCTGAGCGGGGCATGTGCGAAACTGGTATACGCGGTCAGGAATAAGAAGACAGAAGAATATGCCGAGAACTGGACGATGATTCAGGAGCAGTATGGGAAAATCATGGACGTGATCAAAGATCTTTGGTAGGACAGAGGATATTTGAGACTACGGGGCCAGGAGTCTGAGGGAGAAATTGATGAAATCCAAGTCCAGCGGAATGATTCTGATCGTAGACGATTCAGAACTGAACAGAGCGATACTGAAAGAAATTTTTTATAATGAATATTCCATAGAAGAAGCGGAGAACGGCAGAGCAGCCATCGAGATCATTGAAAACTCCAAGACTCTGCCGGAAGCGCTTCTTCTGGATATTGTGATGCCTGAACTGGATGGGTTCGGGGTTTTGGAGCAATTGTCGGAAAAAGGGCTTATAAAGAGCATTCCGGTGTTTCTCATTACTTCGGACACATCCTCTGAAGTGGCTGTACAGGGATACGAGAGCGGCGTGGTCGACGTCATCAACAAGCCGATCGTGGATCCGGTTATCGTGCGGAAACGTGTGAATAATGCCATTGAGCTGTACCGGAGCCGGAACCATCTGGCGAGTCTGGTGGATGAACAGGTCAAGACCATTAAGAAACAGGCGGAGCGCCTCCGTTTCACCAATGTGACGATCATCGATATGCTCAGTTCTGTCATCGAGTTTCGGAGCGGTGAATCCGGACAGCATGTACGGAGGATCCGCCGTGCGACAAAGATCATGCTGGAATGGTTTGGCAGGAGCTATCCGGAGTATGAGCTGACTCCTGAAAAGATTGAAGTGATATCCAACGCTTCCGCCATGCATGACATCGGAAAGATTTCAATTCCAGATTACATATTGAACAAGCCCGGCCGGCTGACAGCCGATGAATTTGAGATCATGAAGAAGCACACCTTGTATGGCTGCGAGATTCTGCAGAGCATACCGTTTTTCCATGATGAAGAAATATTTGAATATTGTTATGAGATCTGCCGTCACCATCATGAGAGATGGGACGGGAGGGGCTATCCCGACAGGCTGAGGGGAGAAGATATCAGCATATGGGCACAGGTGGTCTCTATGGCTGACGTCTACGACGCCTTGGTCAGTGAACGTTGCTATAAAAAAGCCTATCCCCATAAGACGGCTGTGAAAATGGTTATGGGAGGGGAGTGCGGAGCATTTAACCCCAGGCTTCTCCAATGTTTTTCTGAAGTGGCGGAATATCTGCACGATACTCTTTATCTGAATGGAGGGGAAGAAAAGTTCCCTACGGAAGCGCAGAGCGACTGGCAGGCCGGCGCCAATAAAAAAACGCAGGAAAGAAATGTTTCTGAGGCGACGCTTGCCCTTCTGGAAAGAGAAAGGCAGAAATACCACTGGCTGTCGGAGATGGCTGATGAAATCTTGTTTACGTTCGATAAAAACGCGGATACCATAGAATTCACCGGAAAATTCACCGAGGTGTTCCGGGAGGGACCGCACGTATTGCATGCGGCCGACTACTTTGCTCATGATGAACGGATTGAAGCAAAGGACCTGGAAGAGATTAAGAGGGACATACAAAAGATAACGCCGGAATCTCCAGTTTATTCCACGGAGGTCAATCTTTTGAATGGAGACGGGACTAGGGAATGGTATGAGCTCTATCTGAGGGCGATTTGGGATGATGGAGAAGATGAAAAGCCCAGTGGTTATATCGGAAAGCTGAACAGTATCAATGTACTGAAGGAAGAGGCACTTCGCTGGAAGAGGCAGGCGCTGCATGATTACCTGACGGGGCTGTATAACAGGCAGGCCCTGGAGGGCATAGTGCAGGAGATGATCGAGGAGGGCGAGGAAGCCTTTATCATGCTGTTTGTGGATGTGGACGATTTTAAAAAGGTCAACAGTACCATGGGACATCTGGCAGGCGACGTGCTCTTGAAAAAGATTGCCAAAGAGATTCCAGCGCATCTGCGCTCCACTGATTTTGTTGCCCGGATAGGAGGCGATGAGTTCGCCATAATCATAAAGGGAAGCATGCCGGACCGGCTCCTGCAGCAGAAAGCAGAGGAAATCTGCTGGTTTTACCGCGGGAAGGAATTTTCCGAATATGAGATTTCCATATCCGGAAGCATGGGTGCTGCCCGATATCCGGAGGACGGAAGCAGCTATCAGGCGCTGATGTCCAGGGCGAACTGTGCTCTTTGTGAGGCGAAGAAAAGAGGCGCGGGGTCCTATGTGCTATATCGTGAAAATATGGAATCTCCAGTATGTGAGTCGGTGCTTTCAAGCGTAGATAAGATAGAAGAATAGCAGGAAAAAACAGCAGGACATACGGAAGTATGTCCTGTTTTTTGTACCAATAAATACCTTATATACAAATTTATCTTTGTAAACCAGAGGAGACAGGAGTAAGTCCGCTTCCATCCAGGCGGGTCGCTGGCAGCCGTAACCAGAATCTTTGCGGCCTCCTGTTCCTCTTCCCGCACCGAAATAAGCTTATGTTTGTTGTGAAAGCCATTGGGGCGGCCATGGAGGACCGCTGCCGTAAAGCGTGCGGGCCCTGTGGATATCCGATTCTTTTCTGGAATCAGGAAAATGGAGCATGTCTGTAACGGTGCGGCAGACAGGAAACCGGCAGAACGATTTCGGGCCGGCCTAAAGGTGAGCGCCGCAGGGCAGAGGCCGGTGTTCCTCAGGCGGAGGGAGGCAGAAACGGAAATACTGATTCCGTTTCTGAGCGAACAGGAGACGGGAAATCATAAAGATTTCCTGCCGACATGTGAGCGGTACTGCCGGAGCGGGGGATAAAGCGGCCCCTGCATCGCCAGCGAACCGAAATCGTGACGGTCCGGAACTTCTGCCGGTGCTGAACCGGAACTTGATCGGAGCTAACTATAAATGATTCCAAAAAGTATTTTGTATCATACCTTGCCGCACGAAGTGCGCCTGCCCGAAGGGCCTGTATTAAGGGGTGCCCTTGGGTATATCCATAGGAATCTGAATCTTCATGGAAAATGAATCCCACGAAGATATAAAATTTACCAACTGGAAAAAAAGAAAGAATAGTATACAAGCAGATGAATTAATGATACAATTACTATAATTATTGCCTGGATGGCGTTTTTACTATAGGAGGAAAAAAAGAATGGCGGATTATGTGATTGTGACTGACAGCACTGCAGACCTGCCCAGTGAAGTGTACAGCAGGATGGGTGTGGAGGTCGTGCCCATGGAATTCATTATGGGAGACACGGTCTATCAGCATTACGCCGATGCCAGGGAGATGGGATTCGAGGAGTTTTATACCCGGGTCAAGGCTGGTGAAAAGGTCAGCACTACACAGATAAATTATTACACATACGAGCAGGTATTTCTGCCGATTCTGGAAGCGGGAAAGGATATTATATATATTTGTTTTTCATCCGGTCTGAGCGGAACTTATCAAGGTTCCAGGCTTGCCGCAGAAGATCTGCTGGAGAAGTTTCCGGAAAGAAAAATTTCATGCATCGATTCTCTCTGTGCATCGATTGGAGAAGGGCTTTTGGTGTACAGGGCTGCGCTTCTTCAAAAGTCTGGGATGGGATTTGAGGAGCTGGAAAAATGGGTGTATGACAACCGGCTTCGCTCATGCCACTGGTTTGTGGTGGATGATTTGGAGCATTTGCGCCAGGGCGGAAGGATATCTGCCGCACAGGCTATCCTAGGGACTGCGCTGAATGTAAAGCCTATGCTCAGCGTGGATGATGATGGCCAGTTGGTTCCGGTCATAAAGCTGAGAGGAACCAGAAAAATCATGGACACCTTCTGCAGGAAAATTGAAACGGACGGGGATCACGTAGAGGAACAGACCGTGATCATCGGTCATGCCGGGGCTCCCGTGATGGCGGCACAGTTGGAGACGGTGCTGAAGGAACGCGGCCTCATAAAGGATGCGATCATTACGGATATCGGGCCGATCATCGGCGCGCATGTGGGAGCGGGTATGTTTGCTTTGGTATTTATGGGAAAGAGAAACCTGGGACGGTAACTGGACATTCCAGAGTGCCGAAGAGCAGATTGGGACAGGAGTGAATCATGAAATTTTATGAAGTGGTGTGGGAGATATTCAACCAGTGTTCCAACAATCAGATGCGGGATGTCCTGTTTGATGAGGTGGAGCTGGATGACCCCGAGGATTATGTTAAAAAGAAATTTAAAGGAAAAGAAGTATCCTATGAAAAGGAGATTCTGGAGGACGGGACTGTGATTTTTCATATTGACGCGTCCGGGATTAGAGAGCGGTGCACTTTTACGGAGATTTGAGGAGGAGTGTCTCCCCGCTGCTTGACATTTCAGACGGTTTCTTCTATACTGGGATTAAGTTAATATTTATCAGGAGATGAGAGCGATACAAAAATGCTTTTTTTGTATTGCTTTTTTTATTTTATTGAAAAGTCTTTTTGGCGGATGTCCGGTTTGTTCATGGGAGGAAAAATAATGTATGATGTTTTGATCATAGGAACGGGTATCGTGGGATGCTTTCTGGCACATGAATTATCCCATTATGAGCTGTCTTCAGCGGCGGTGGACAGGGAAAATGATGTTGCCTGCGGCGCCACCATGGCCAACAGTGCGATCATCCACGCGGGGAACGATCCGGAAGACGGAACTCTGAAAGCCAGGCTGAACCTGGAAGGTGCCAGACAGTATGAGGATATCTGTAATAACCTGCATGTGCCCTATGAAAAGGTCGGCTCTTTTACTGCGGCCGCAGGAGAAGAGGAAGAGAAGACGCTTTTTGAGCTCTACCGAAAAGCGAAAGAACGGGGGATATCTGCCAGTATATTGGACGGAGCAGAAGCGAGAAAAATGGAACCATTGCTGAGCAGCCATGTGACTAAAGTTCTGGCGCTTCCGGACACAGCGGTCGTCTGCCCTTGGGAGACAGCGGAAGCGCTGATGGAAGAGGCGGTCTTAAACGGGACAGAGCTGCTTTTAAATCATCAGGTGACCGGTATAGAAAGAATGGAAGAGAACGGAAGCCGGTTCCGGGTACATATGGAAATTCATAGAGGCGGGAAGGAGAATGGGAACATAGAAAAAGCAGTCGTCGAAGCAAAGGTGATTCTCAATGCCGCCGGAGTATTCTGTGATGATATCTATGGTCTGGTCTGTCCGGAACGCACCCTGAAGGGCGACAGCGAAATAAGGATGAAGATCGGTCCCAGAAGAGGAGAGTATTTTGTTCTGGACCGGCAGGAGAAGCCGGCAGTGTCCAGAGTTCTCTATCCTGTGCCGGGTAAGACTGGAAAAGGCGTTCTGGCAGTTCCCACCGTCCATGGAAACGTTCTGCTGGGGCCGGATTCCCGGGATACAAGCGACAAGGAGGGAATCGATAATACGGCGGAAGGCCTGGAATACGTGAAAGAGCAGATTGGAAAAGTTTTGGAGACGGTGCCTTGGCTGAAAATCATAAGGAGCTTTGCGGGACTGAGGGCCAAAGGGAATACCGGGGACTTTATCATAGAAGAGTCTCCGGAGGTGCCCGGCTTCATTAATGTGGCGGGAATCGAATCGCCGGGACTGTCGTCGGCTCCGGCCATTGCTTCCTATGTAAGAAAGGATATCCTTAAAGAAAGGATGTTCGGAGAAGGTTTTACATGGAGAAAAAAGGTGGAATACCAACGCAGAAAACCGCCTGTTATTATGGAACGATTATCCAGGGAAGAAAAAAACCGTATGATCGCAGCCAATCCCACATACGGCAAAATAGTCTGCCGCTGTGAACGGATTTCAGAAGGAGAGATCATAGATTCAATACGAAAGCCGGTGGGAGCCAGGAGTATAAAAGGGGTCAAGAAGCGGGTGAGGCCTGGAATGGGACGGTGTCAGGGCGGCTTTTGTGAGCCGGAAATTGTGCGGATACTGGCGCGGGAACTGGGAATCAGAGAAGAGGAAGTGGTATATGACCGGGAAGGAGTGAGACTTTTTGAGGCGATGGAAAAAAGTCTGACGGAAGGGAGGAGGACTGATGAAGCATTATGAGCTTGTAATAGCCGGCGGGGGCAGCGCAGGCATGGCGGCAGCTCTGTCAGCCAGAAGAGAGGGAGTATCCAGTATCCTCATCCTGGAGCAGGGAAAAGAGCTGGGGGGAGTTCTTCTCCAGTGCATCCATAACGGGTTCGGCCTGCATACGTTCGGAGAAGAACTGACGGGACCCGCATACGCAGAGCGGTATATTCGGATGGTTAAGAAAGAACAGATAGAAACCAAGACAGAGACTACAGTCCTTCATATAGGAAAGGACAGAAGCGTAACTTATGTGAATTCGCAGGAGGGATATATGACAGTGCAGGCCGGAGCGGTCATTCTGGCGATGGGATGCAGGGAGCGGCCCAGAGGGGCACTTTCTATTCCAGGATACCGGCCGGCCGGAGTTTGGACGGCCGGGGCCGCACAGAGATATTTAAACCTGGAGGGCTGTCTGGTGGGCCGCAGAGTATGGATTCTCGGAAGCGGGGATATTGGCATGATCATGGCGAGGAGGATGACGCTGGAGGGGGCGGAGGTCTTGGGAGTGGCAGAGGTAATGCCTTATTCCAACGGTCTGCCGAGGAACCGGAGACAGTGTTTGGAGGATTTTGGAATTCCCCTTTATCTAAGCCATACTGTCACCAGAATAATAGGGAAAGAACGGGTGGAGGCTGTGGTGATCTCCAGGGTAGATGAGAACAGAAGGCCCATTCCCGGCACAGAACAGGAATTTGCCGTAGATACGCTGCTGCTGTCTGTAGGGCTGATTCCGGAAAATGCACTTTCAGAGGAGGCGGGCATCCCACTTGACGGAAGGACGAAGGGACCGTCTGTAAATTCCGCGTACGAATCCGAGATTGCGGGCATTTTTGCCTGCGGCAATGTGCTTCATGTCCACGATCTGGTGGATCAAGTAAGCCGGGAAGGGGAACAGGCAGGGAAGGCCGCCGCGGCTTATCTGTCCGGGCCGCAGGCGGGAGAGGCGGGGAAAACCATGGAAATATCGGCAGAAGCAGGAGAAGGACTGTCTTATGTGCTGCCTCAGCGTATCCGCCCGGGGGACGCAGAGCGCGACGGAGGCATAGAGTTCAAATTTCGGGTCAGAAGAAGCTTCAGACAGGCAGCCCTCGAAGTGAGAGCAGGAGAAGCCCTGATCAAATCCGTCCGAAAAAAATACATGGAACCATCGGTCATGGAAACTGTGCAGGTGAAGTGGGAAGAATTGTCCCATATGGGATTGTTCCGCAGGGAAGACGGAATACCTGTACTTAGATTCATTTTGAGGGAGGAGGCAGGGAGAGATGAAGGTGATGCTTGACTGTATTGTCTGCCCGGCCAGCTGTCATATTCAGGTGGAGCTTTATGAAGACGGAAAAATAAAGAAAATTACAGGGAACACATGCCGCCGCGGCATGGATTATGCGATAAGCGAGATTACGGCACCTGTGCGTATGGTTACCAGCACAGTGGCTGTGGAGGGAGGAAATACGAAGCGGCTTCCGGTGGTCACTTCTTCTCCGGTGCCGAAGGAGAAAATATTTGCGGTCATGGAGCAAATTCACAAGATTATGGTTTGCGCTCCGGTATCGGTTGATGATATAATCATTTCAGATGTGTGCGGCCTGGGAGTGGATGTTGTCGCCAGCAGAAGCATACGGGAGCGGAAGGAAGAAGAGGCCTGAGAGAACGGGGACGATGCATGAAGAAAAATGAGGACTGGAACGGGCAGGTGGTGCTGGCCATTTCCACCATGAAGGAGTTTGAAGGCTTTCTGGACAGCAGGTTCACCTGGGGAGTTTTGATGGAATTTCATGTCGCCCTTTTGTCCGGCATGGTGAAAGCGGCCCACAGGCAGGGAAAGAAGATCATGTTTCATCTGGACCTTCTGCGGGGAATCTCCACGGATGAATACGGATGTGAGTACGCCTGTCAGAAGCTGGGGGCTGACGGAATCATTTCCACGCGCCCAAAAGTGCTGGAGACGGCCAAGAAAAATAAATGTCTGGCGATCCTTCGGCTGTTTTTAATTGACACCAGGTCTCTGGAGCGGGGAATCGGGCTCTGTAATACTTTGGAGCCGGATTACGTGGAAGTGCTTCCGGGCATTGCCTGTGGGATTCTTGATTATATCCGGGAACGGACCAAGGTGCCGCTCATGTGCGGGGGACTCATACGGAGACCGGAGGAGATAGAAGCCTGCTTTCAGAACGGAGCCTGTGCCGTTACCATTTCCAACAGGAAAGCGGCAGAAGAATTCTCAGAGAATAAAGATACATGGGAGGAGTAATTTATGGAGCGGTATATTATGGCGATCGACCAGGGGACGACCAGCAGCAGAGCCATACTTTTTGACAGGCATACCAGGATTGTAGCAAATGTCCAGAAGGAATTCACACAGTTCTTTCCAAAAGCCGGCTGGGTGGAGCATGACGCTACGGAAATATGGCTGAGTGTGCAGGCTGTAATGACGGAGGCACTGATGTCGTCGGGCATCGGACCGGAACAGGTGGAGGCCATTGGAATTACGAATCAGAGAGAGACAGCGGTCGTTTGGGATAAATACACAGGGATTCCCATTTACCACGCCGTTGTATGGCAGTCCCGCCAGACAGTGGACATATGCGATGAACTCCGGCAGCGGGGGATGGAAGAAATCATACGAAATAAAACAGGGCTTTTGATCGATCCATATTTTTCCGGTACCAAGATCAAATGGATCCTGGACCATGTGGAAGGAGCGAGAGAACGGGCAGAGAGAGGAGAACTGCTCTTTGGCACCATCGATACGTGGCTGGTATGGAATCTGTCGGGCGGGGCGGCCCATATCACCGACTATTCCAATGCTTCCAGGACTCTGCTCTATAACATCCACGAACTAAAATGGGACAGGGAACTGCTGGCTATGATGGACGTGCCGGAGGCCATGCTGCCTCAGGTGAGGCCGTCCTCCCATGTATATACTAAGACGGCGCCAACTCACTTTTTCAACTGTGAGGTGCCGATCGCCGGCATTGCCGGGGATCAGCAGGCAGCTCTTTTCGGCCATGCATGTTTCCAGCCGGGAATGGCGAAAAACACTTATGGCACGGGCTGTTTTATGTTGATGAATACAGGGGAAAAGCCCATTCGGTCAGAGCATGGGATGCTGACTACCATTGCCTGGGGCGTGGGAGGACGGGTGGAGTATGCGCTGGAAGGAAGTATCTTTGTGGCAGGCAGCGCCATTCAATGGCTCAGGGACGGACTGGAGATGATACATACGGCTCCGGAGAGCGAGGAGGTGGCGAAGGGAGCCGAGGACGCGGGAGGGCTTTACGTAGTGCCCGCATTTGTAGGACTGGGAGCTCCCTACTGGGATGACAAAGCGAGGGGTGCGATTTTCGGGATAACGAGGGGCACGACAAAGGCGCATTTCGTCCGCGCGACACTGGAATCCCTGGCTTATCAGACAAAGGACATTATAGATGCCATGTCCAGAGACAGCGGAATCCGGCTGACAGAGTTGAAAGTGGACGGTGGGGCTGTGGCGAACAATCTGCTGATGCAGTTCCAAAGTGATCTCCTGGATGTGCCGGTGGAGCGTCCGGCCGTGAATGAGGTGACGGCGCTCGGAGCGGCCTGTCTGGCCGGCTTAGCTGTTGGATTTTGGAACAGCAAGGACGAGGTCATCCAGAATTATCAGGTCGATCAGATATTCCGCCCCGGCATTACAGAAGAGAAGAGACGGCGTCTGTATGCGGGTTGGGAAGCCGCGGTAAAGGCCACCTGTACCTTCCACCCGGAGCAGGACTGAGTAAAAAACCGCTTGACAACCGCATAAAGTAATGATATAACACTATTCAACATCAGTGTGATAACAAAATGACAAGTGTTATTGCCCATATTGTTAGTGTTTTATATTTGCGGAAAGGATGTTAGTGATGAACAAGAGGCAGATAAAGATATCAAAAGTTGAGGACGCGAAGGCCTTGGTGTCTACCGCGGGTAAATGCAATTTTGACATCGACGTATACTATAACCGGATGGTTGTAGATGCAAAATCCATTTTGGGCGTGATGAGCCTGGATTTTGGTCAGCCCTTGACTGTAGAGTACAGCGGAAAGGATGCGAAATGGGAGCATCTGCTGGACCGTTTTGCCCTGTGCTGACGGTTTGTTTCGAAAGATATGACGTAGATATGAACGAAGATGACGAAGAACGAAAAAGCAGGACGAGGAGAACCGCTGCCGGGCAGAACCGGCGGCGGTTTTTTATTCGCTGCCTTTGAATATCATTTAAACAAATTCATCTTTACAGCCAGAGAAGACAGGAGGAAATCCGCTCCCCTTCCGATGGAATCGGAACGTTCCTCTTGCTCCTCTTCCCGCTCCGAAATAAGCTCCAGTTTGTTGTGAAAGCCATTGGGGCGGCCACTGCATCGCCAGCGAACCGAAATCGTGACGGCCCGGAACTTCTGCTGATTTCTCGACTAGAACTAATAGAATGATTCCAAAAAGTATTTAGTATCGTTATTCTAAAAATTCATCATGGATTATATAAAATCATATGTAATGAAATCTTTTCACTTCCAACATTTCGATAAGAATGTATGGTATCTCCTTTAAACCGAATGCTGTCATCCTTAGTTACAATGAAGGTTTTATCGTCGGATTGTATTTCGAGTTTGCCGCAGAAAACAGTAATAAACTCAATGGTTCCCCGCAGATGTGGTTCGGATTTCCAATAACTTCCGGGAGCCAGCTCCAAATAATATACGGCAAATCTGCGGTTTTCGTCATCAGGGAAAAGAGAATAATTTTTAACTTTTCCTTCATCTTCCAGCAATGGCTGTATTTCGGACAGTTTTACAATTTCATAAGGAGATTTTTGGCGTACCGTCAAAGCATCAAAGGGAACTTTCATGCCGTTAGAAATCTTCCATAATGTGGAAACTGTAGGATTACCATCCCCCCGTTCAATCTGTGCCAACATACTCTTACTGACACCGCTTAGTTTTGAAAGTTCATCTATACTTAATTTGTTCTTTTCTCGTAACGACTTTATATTGTGGGCCACGATCTGATTCATTGTATGCAAGTTTTTGTCCTCCTGCCTATTGACAATATATTGAACAAGTTGTATCATTATATCGTTGACAATATAATGTCCTTTTTATTCTATTATATTGTTCAAAGCCTTAGCTGTAAAGGGGTAAATCAAATGAAACAAATAAATTTGCACAATAGGGAGTGGGACAAAATGAAAATCATATCTTATCAGGAAAATTATAAGAAAGATTTTGTAAGGCTGAATTTGCTGTGGATAAAAAAGTATTTTAAAGTAGAGCCTCAAGATGTTGAGATGCTGAACGATGTAGAAGATTTCCTTGCAAAAGGTGCGGCAGTATATTTTGCCGTGGAGCAGGATAGAGCAATCGCAGCTTGTATGGTAGTACCAAGAGAGGGGCGAATATGGGAAATATGTAAACTTGCCACGGATGAACACCATATGGGAAAAGGAGCTGGTTCTGCGGTATTAAAGGCATGTATAGACTATGCGAAAGAGCATGGCGCTGAAAAGCTGATGATTGTTTCAAATACCGTTTTATCCGCAGCCATGCATTTATATGCTAAGGCTGGCTTTAAAGAAGTACCTATTGACAATATGGAGTATGAACGTGTGAATATACAACTTGAATTGAACGTTTGATTTATGCTGTAAATGCCTGTATTAATTCTGGAATGCTTTTGGGAAAGGTATACCGCGGCAGACTTCTGCTGTGTCTGCCGTACTCGATGGCCTCGCTTGGGTATCGGTGATATAAAACTTTTTTGTGTGAATAAATATCTGGTAGAAAGCAGTATTTATAGTGCCGCTGCATTTTTATCCTGAAAGGACACGGCAGGTTGTGAAAACGCCTTGCCGCTGACTGCCGGAAATAATTTCAAAAAGTATTTTGGACCGTAGTAATTGACGCAGTACCATGCTATAATAGCTTATTGAGAACAAATGTTTGCAGGGGTAAAGATCGGTCCGGAGGGAGGCAGCGTCATGGCCAGGCTGGAGGAAAATAAAATACGGATTTCTGTCAGAAACCTGGTGGAGTTTCTGCTGAGAGACGGCGATATCGACAACCGGCGGAAGGGAAAGAAGGACCTGGATGCCATGGCGGCGGGCGCGAAGATTCACAGAAAGATCCAGAGCAGGATGGGAATCGGATACAAGGCGGAGGCAGCACTTAAGGCGGATTTTGAGATGGAAGATATCGTCATCAGCCTGGAAGGACGCGCCGACGGCATTTTTGAAAAGGATGGGATCCTGAATGTAGATGAGATAAAAGGGGTCTATTGGGATATTGAAAAACTGGAGGAGCCTGTGCCTGTCCATCGGGCCCAGGCGCTCTGTTATGCCTATATGGCTTTGCTCTCCCGGGAGAAAGAGGCAGAAGGATCGGAAGGAGAAGGGAAGGCAGGGAAGGAAGAGCCGCGCGCCGGGGTACAGCTGACTTACTGTCATCTGGAGACGGAGGAGATACGAAGATTCCGGGAGGTTCTGGATTTTTCGGAGATAGAGAGATATGTGCATCATCTTCTGGAGGAATATGCCAACTGGGGAAGGTATCAGTATCATCACCGTCAAATGAGGAACGTATCAATCCGCGGGCTGGATTTTCCGTTTCCTTACAGACAGGGACAAAGAGAGCTGGCTGTTTCCACATACCGGGCCATCCAGAGAGGAAAGCCTCTGTTCATCCAGGCGCCAACGGGTATTGGAAAGACCATGTCCGTTCTGTTTCCTGCAGTCAAGGCTGCGGGAGAGGGGCTGGGGGACAAGGTTTTTTACCTGACGGCAAAGACGATCACCAGAACAGTTGCGGAGGAGGCGATGGAGATTCTGCGGGAAAACGGCCTTCGTGCGTCCTCCATTACTCTTACAGCAAAAGAAAAGCTCTGTCCCCTGGTGTCTGAAGGGGGAAAGGCAGAGTGCAATCCTGAGGCCTGTCCATATGCAAAGGGACATTATGACCGGGTGAATGAAGCTGTTTTCGACTATATTCATCAAAAGGAGACGGCCGGGAGAGAAGACATCCTCGCTTGGTCCGAACGGTATCAGGTGTGCCCGCACGAGTTTTCTCTGGATTTGAGCGTCTGGCTGGATGTGATCATATGCGATTATAATTATGTATTTGACCCAAACGTTCAGCTGAAGCGGTATTTTGGTGAAGGGATGGGAGGAGATTATCTTTTTCTGGTGGATGAAGCGCACAACCTGGTGGAACGGGCCAGGGAAATGTACAGCGCTTCTTTGTATAAGGAATCGTTTCTGGCCGTCAGAAATCTGGTGAAGCCTCACAGCCGGCGCCTGGAGAGAAAGCTCTCTAGATGCAATAAGCTGCTCCTGGAAATGAAGCGGGAGAGCGATGAGCCCATGGTGCGGGATTCCATTGACCAGTTTGTGCTGGCACTCACCGGCGCGTTCAGCGAGATGGAAAAGTTTCAGGAAGAGTTCCGCGTGATGGACGGAAATGAGGAGTTTGGGAACCTTTATCTGGCGGTCCGCCATTTTCTCAATATGTATGACAGGCTGGATGATTCCTACTGTGTCTATACAGAGCATGTGAGCCGGGAATCCTTTCTTCTTAAGCTTCTCTGTGTGAACCCGGCGGAGAATCTTTCGCTTTGTTTGGAGAAGGGAAACAGCACGGTCTTTTTTTCAGCGACACTTCTGCCGGTCCAGTATTATAAAGAGCTGCTCTGTGGGAGCACGGAGGAATATGCGGTCTATGCGCCGTCGCCATTTGACGCTTCCAAGCGCCTTCTCGCTATTGGGAAGGATGTGAGCAGCCGGTATAAAAGGAGAAACAGCCGGGAATACTTAAAAGTGCTGGATTATGTATTGACTGCAGTGAGGCAGAAGAAAGGGAATTACCTGGTGTATTTCCCTTCCTATGCTTACATGCACGGCGTATATCAGGCGGCACAGGATAATGGGCTTGCAGGGGAGCTTTCAGGAATGGAAGCAGGACCGGTACAGACAGACGGTCCGGATATTATCCTTCAGGCCAGCCATATGACAGAACAGGACAGGGAATCGTTTCTGGCGGAATTCAGCCGGGACAGAGAACACTCTTTAGCGGCATTTTGTGTCATGGGCGGCGTCTTTTCGGAGGGTATTGACCTGAAGGGAGAAAAGCTGATCGGAGTGATCATCGTGGGAACCGGATTGGCGCAGATTTGTACGGAGAGGGAAATCCTGAAAAGCTGGTATGAAAAGCGGGGCAAGGACGGCTTTGCCTACGCTTATCGATATCCGGGAATGAACAAAGTTCTGCAGGCAGCCGGGCGGGTGATCCGTACGGATACGGACGAAGGCATCATTTTACTGCTGGATGACAGGTTTCTTTATAGTGAATATCAACGATTGTTCCCGAGGGAATGGTCGGACTACCATGTAATAAATTACGAAAGTTTACCGGGTATTTTATGTTCATTCTGGGAGAATGGTAGAAAATGACAGAACTTATTTACAAATAATGGCCGATGTGCTATGATGGGGCCAAAATAGAGAAACAGATAGAAATTCTATCGGCGGCTCTTATAAAAAAGAAAGGAGATATTAGAATGAAGATCAAAAATGTCAAAGACGTTGAGAAATTTTTCAAGGTGATCGACGAGTGCAAAGGCAAAGTGGAACTGGTGACAGACGAAGGCGACCGGCTTAATCTGAAATCAAAGCTTACGCAGTACGTAGCTCTTTCCAGTGTGTTTGCAGATGCGACAATCGGTGAAATGGAGCTTATCGCCCATGAGCCTGAAGATGTACAGAGACTGGTGATGTTTATGTACGATGGCGAGGTCTAAAGAGTAATATATCAAATCTTTAAATTCTTTTCATGACATCATTGCTGTTCTGATAAAATGATTCCAAACGATTACTTGTTATGATGAAAAAATCCGCGGCGTATGCCGTCAGCGGAGGAAAGGCGCTCAGATCGCTTGGGCGTCTTTTTAGCGTTTTGACAGGACAGTATTTTATGCTTGCATTTTCCATGTGTTTATGCTATTTTTATAAAGTCGACTTTATGCGACACTCTGGAGAGTCTTTCCGCCGGCTGAAAGCATGTGCAGGAAAGCGCCGAAGGTGTACAACAGCCAGGACCGTTCCGGCGGGGCTGTCTATCTCTCAGGCAAACGGACAGGGCATATTTCATATGTTATGAGAAAAGGCAATGTTCTACTCTTTGGAGGGCTGATAAGATATCGGCTCTTCTTTTATTATATAGAAAAGTAAGACAGAATAAGTGAGGGGAAAATATGTTACCGATTGTTGATAAGGCCAATGATTTCTTGTGGAATGTGCTGCTGATTCTGATTCTGTGCGGTACCGGCGTTTTTTTTACCATCCGGCTTAAGTTTATTCAGATAAGAAAGTTCGGGGAGGGCTGCCGGTTGGTTTTCGGCCACTTCAGTTTCAAAGGAAAAAAAGGTAAGAAGGGGGAAATGACTCCGTTCCAGTCGCTGGCTACGGCGATTGCAGCTCAGGTGGGCACCGGGAACCTGGCCGGCGCGGCCACGGCTTTGATCGGCGGCGGTCCGGGCGCGATCTTCTGGATGTGGCTATCGGCGTTTTTCGGCATGGCTACTATTTACGCGGAGGCATCGCTGGCGCAGGAATACAAGACCACAGTGGACGGAGAGGTGACCGGAGGTCCCATCTATTACATAAAAGTAGCGTTTAAAGGAAAGCTGGGAAAATTTCTGGCCGCTCTGTTTGCTGTGTTCATCATTCTCGCTCTGGGCTTTATGGGAAATATGGTCCAGTCCAACTCCATAGGCGCGGCTTTTTCCGAAGTGTTTGCCGCGAGGAACATCAATATTCCTCCCATTGCCATAGGCGTGGCACTGGCAGGACTGGCCGCTTTTATTTTTATCGGGGGAACCTCCAGACTGGCGGCAGTGGTGGAGAAGATCGTTCCGTTCATGGCGGGCATTTATATCCTGGGAAGCCTTGCGCTGATTCTCATGAATGTCAGTCAGGTGCCGGCAGCGTTTAAAATGATCTTTACGGGAGCCTTCAGCCCCCAGGCGGTTTTGGGGGCGGGCGCCGGAATTACGGTGAGAGAAGCGGTCCGTTTTGGCGTGGCGAGAGGTCTCTTTTCCAATGAAGCAGGTATGGGGTCCACTCCTCATGCCCATGCCCGCGCGACAGCCAAGAATCCCCATGAGCAAGGTTTGACTGCGATGATCAGCGTATTTATTGATACGTTTGTAATCTTGAATCTGACGGTGCTGTCTATTCTCACTTCAGGCGTTCTGGGAAGTGGAAAGGAAGGGACTGCGCTGACACAGGCGGCGTTCTCTGCCGGATTCGGAAGCCTCGGTGATATTTTCGTGGCTGTCTGTCTCTTGTTTTTTGCATTTTCTACGATACTGGGCTGGCATTTTTTTGGAGAGATCAATGCCAAATATCTGTTTGGAAAAAAAGCGGCTAAGGTGTATTCCCTTCTGGTTGTAATCTTCATTATCGTTGGATCAACTCTGAAGGTGAAATTAGTCTGGTCTCTGGCCGATTTCTTTAATGGCCTCATGGTGATTCCTAATGCATTGGCGCTGCTGGCACTCAGCGGCGTCGTGGTGAAGATTTGCAAGACTTTTTCAGGGAAAAGAAGAATGAACAGAAGAGAATAGAAGAAATGAAATAGAAATGCCGGTTCTCATGGGGAGAACCGGCATTTCTGCTGACTTTGGAAAAGAATATCAGCTTTTTTTCTTTATGAGATTTCCGATGATGAATACTGCGGCGAACAAAAAACAGACGACAGACCAAAGGATCAGATCGCCATAAGAGCCGGCATTTGTAAGCCCCAGGATTCCGCCCAGCGCATAGAATGCGCCGGCTGCGAAAGGACCTTTGCCGCCGTTTCTTGTGACAATGCCGACGATGCCTGCTATCAGTAAGATAACAGCTACCATAAGTCCGGCGGTCCCGCTGACTTCTTCATTTGCCTGCAGCGCGTTTCCGATTCCCACCGCGCAGGACTGAAAGAGTACGATGACGGCCAGGACGATGGAAAGAATGCCGATAACGAGCCTGGATGTTTTCATGAAATTTCCTCCCTTGTAATTAAAGTTCTGACCTTATTTTACCGTAAGCAGGGAGACTTTTGGTATGCGCCGAGCATACAGGCTGCCGAATGTGAATCTCACTAGAAAAGATAAAGGATGATGGAGGAAACCAGGACTTCTGCCAGGAGCACAAGAAATCCATACAGGATATAACCGACGGCCCGAAGATACCATCGCGGACTTCCGCACGGAGGAAAATACGCAGCGATTCCTCTGTAGTTTCCAATCAGGAATACCAGGAAAAACAGAGAAATACCCGTGCAGATCCGGTCGGTGATGAGCGGAAGACCGCTGGAGGGAATCCCATCTTTTGTATAAACGATGGTACAGCAGATATACAGGAGGAACAAATAGCCGCATGCAGACAGGAGCATTTTCCATACAATGCCAGAGCGGAAACCTGGAGGGGCCCAGGAGCGGCCGGGTATTCTTTCGGCAGTCTCTTCCTGCAGGCGAGCGGCAGGAGAGACGAAGTTAAGTGCACGGAGCAGGGAAGAGGCAGATGGATAGCGGTTATCTGGGTCAATGCTCATACACTTTTCAATGATACGGGACAGGCGGGGAGAAGAGGGACGATTACCCATCATCTCTTTCATCAGCACCCCCAAGGCATATAGGTCTGTCCTTCCGTCGCTCTGGGAGAACCCGAATTGTTCGGGAGCGGCATAGGAGACGGTTCCCATGATCCGGGTATCTTTATCCTTGTCCGAACGGAATTCGCGGGAGATATTAAAGTCGATCAGGTAGAGCGCGTGGTCTGGAGTGATCATAATGTTGGACGGTTTGACATCCCGATGGATGATGGGCGGCTGACTGCCATGGAGCCTGTCCAGAATCCGGCAGAGAGACATAGCTGTACGGATGATTTCTCCCTCCGTGAAAGCATGATATTTAAGGATATCTGCCAGATTTTCTCCGTGGATATATTCTTCGACCAGCACCAGCTTCTCTTTTTCCCGGCATATTTCATAGATGACGGGCACTCCCGGAACCGGATGCTCCTTAAGTCTGTAATAGACTTCGGGATTGTATTCGGACAGCACTTTCCTTACGTAAAAATGCCCGTCGGTCTGGTTCTGGACCAGATATATATTCGGGTTCCCGGAAAGCGGGACCAGTTCTTTATACATGGATAAAATACATTCAGACTTGATGTCCATCCGTGTCCTCCGTGTTTTTCACTTGCTCTTTTAGACAAATTATACTATATTATTGTAAAATAAGAAATTCTTTTCTGGCAGGAGGCGGCATGGACAGGAAAACAACGGATGAATTGCTGAAAATACTGGGAGATGTAACAAGTGAGCGTGCTTTGGAAAAATATGTAGAGGATCATACCAAAAAACCGGAAGGTTCTTTGTCTGGTTATTTGGAAAAAACGCTCGCGGAGAAGGGACTGGAAAAAAGCAGCGTGATTCAGGCGTCAGGACTGCAGCGGAATTATGGGTATCAGATTTTTTCCGGAACGAGGGGAGCGGGCCGCGATAAACTGCTCGCACTTTGCATCGCGATGAAGATGACGGCGAAGGAAGTGCAGAAGGCCCTGCAGCTGGCCGGGCTGAATGGGCTGTATGCAAGGGTGCGGCGGGACGCGGTCCTGATATTTGCCGTCAATAAAGGTCTGTCGGTTCTGGACACCAATGAGCTTTTGGATGAAATGGGCGAGAGCATATTGGAGTAGACAGGCGTTCAGCCATTTATACGTGGAAAGGGAATTTCCCATGGAATCCTAGAGAAGATTGATGAACTGCATCATCTCTTTGGAGAGCACATGGTCATATTTCTTGGGCTGACGCTGAACTGGAAAAAGGGTGTTCATTGAATGAGAAAGTGAGATAGAAAATATGGGAGATCAAGGTGTGGAGATTCGAATCGCGAAAATAGAGGATGCGGAAAAACTATTAAAAATATATGCCCCCTATGTGGAACGTACCGCCATAACTTTTGAATATGATATTCCGACTGTGGAAGAATTTGCGGAGAGGATCCGACATGTTTTAAAAAAGTATCCATATCTGGTGGCGGAGCAGAATGGGGAACCTCTGGGATACGCGTATGTGGAATGTTTCAAAGATCGGACGGCGTATGACTGGGCGGTGGAAACCTCAATCTATGTGGACCAGGAGAAAAAACACAAAGGGACCGGAGGCAAACTGCACCATGCGCTTGAACAGATTCTGAAGGAGCAGGGGATTCTGAACATGAACGCCTGTATTGCTTATCCGCAGGAAGAGGATGAGTATCTGACCAGGAACAGTGTCGAGTTCCACGAGCATCTGGGATATCGTCTGGCAGGGGAGTTTCGGCAGTGCGGGTATAAATTTGACCGGTGGTATAACATGGTCTGGATGGAGAAGCACATCGGAGAGCATCACCAGGGACAGGCCGCACCTAAAACCTTCGGGGAGGTCAAAGAGGCCATAAAAGAAAAATATCAGATTGTATAATACGAAATACTTTTTGGAATCGTTCTGCCGGTTTTTTACCCGCCGCACCGCTATGATATTCGCCATTTTCCTGATTTCAGAAAAGGATTGGATATCCCGGCGGCTGCCTCGATTTCGGTTCGCCGGTTATAATGGATATGAAAACTATGCTTTCCTAAAGGAAGGTACGGAGAAGCCTGAAAGCAGGCTTCTTTTTTATATATAAGGATACTGCATCCTGTGATGTAAAAACGTCCCAAGTGAATTGCGCTGTGTTTAAATATGTTTCAATACAAAACAAAATGAGATAAAAATTCATATAATGGTTTAAAAATAAATATGGAAAATATTGGAAGTTATAAAAATGTTCTAAAATAGAACAAAAATCGCGTTTTATACCATTGCCAGGGAATTCCATAAAATGTATAATTTGAATCAGAAATACACGAAAAATTATGCGGATCACATAAAGCGATCGGATGGGAGGGTGAAAATGCGGGCATTATTGAAGACAGAAGAGAAACCGGGAGCGTACTGTTGTGAAAATATACCAGTGCCGGAAATTGCGGAAAATGAAGTGCTGGTGAAGGTACATGCTGCGGCAATCTGCGGTACGGACATGCATATTTATGACTGGACGGCTTATGCGCAGGAAAGGCTGAAGCTGCCGATGGTATTCGGCCATGAATTTGCCGGGGAGATCGTCAGTCTTGGCAGCCAGGTGAGCGGATATGCCATTGGCGACAGGGTGGCCGGTGAAACGCATATTCCCTGCGGACACTGTGTCCAGTGCAGAACGGGGAATCAGCACATCTGTGAGAATATGAAGATCATCGGCGTTCAGGCTCCGGGGGCTTTTGCAGAATATATCCCTGTACATAAAGACTGCCTGTGGCGGCTGGACGATTCTATGGATTACGAGACGGGAGCGCTTCTGGAACCAATGGGAGTGGGAGTCCACGGCGTTTTGTCCGGGGAGATCGGCGGAAAGACAGCCCTTATCCTGGGATGCGGACCCATCGGCCTTTGTGCTGTGGGCGCAGCTAAAGCGTCAGGAGCCAGCCTGGTCATCGCCGCCGATGTCATTGACAGAAAGATGGAAGAAGCGAAAAAACTGGGAGCAGATCATACCATCAATACAAGGGAGCAGGATTTAAAGGCGTCAGTCATGAAACTGACCGGAGGCCGCGGTGTGGATGTGGTGGTGGACTACACTGGAAACGAGCGGGCGATCCAGGGTGGTTTTGAGGCGCTGAGAAAAGGCGGACGTTTCACCTTTGTAGGGCTTGCAAACGGTCCTGTCAGCCTGGATATCAACGATGCTGTCATTTATAAGGAAGCGAAGGTGAACGGTGTCACGGGCAGGCTGATGTATCAAACATGGTATGACTGTGAGGCGCTGATAAAGAGCGGCCGGTTTGATGTAAAGAAGATCATAGGCGGTGTTTTTGACCTGAAGGATTACGAGGAGGCGTTTGCGGCATTGAAGGGCGGAGCCCCGGGGAAAATGCTGTTGATTCCGTGAAAGCAGAGGTGCGTCTGATTGATTGAATTATTGGTAATAGCCGACGATTTTACGGGTGCGATGGATACCGGCGTACAATTCTCAAAATTTGGAATCTCGACTTTGGTGGTGCTTGAAAATGGCCTTCCCGGGTGTTTCGGAGAATTTGATGAGGATGTGGAGGTTCTTGTGGTGGACACAGAGAGCCGCCATATCGAAGCAGAAAAAGCATACCGGGCCGTCCGGAGAGTGACGGAATTGGCCGTGAAAAACGGGATTCATTACATATATAAAAAAGTGGATTCCACCATGAGGGGGAATGTGGGCAGTGAGCTGGAGGCCGTCAGGGACGGAAGCGGCTTTGAGGATACGCCGCTCCTTTTTATTCCGGCATTTCCTGCTCAGGGGAGATTCACCCGAAACGGGATCCAATACATCGGCGAAGTGCCTGTCGGTATGACAGAATTTGCAGAAGATCCTTTTACTCCTGTGGAGGAAAGCAGCATACCTGTCATTATCAGCCGGCAGTCGGAGATTCCGACAATGCTGGCCGGCCCGGAGGATATTGAACAGATCTTTCGGGAAGGGAGAGGAATGGCAGCCATCATCGATGCTCAGACCGATGAAGAATTGGGACGGATCGCGAAGCAGATCAGACGTCAGGGAAAGGAACAGCTTCTATTGGCGGGAAATGCCGGTTTTGCCGCGAAACTTCCACAGATTATAAGATTCCATGTGGAGGAGCTGGGAGGAGACAGAGGGACAGATGAGCTCCTGGTCGTATGCGGCAGCCTGAATAAAGCTTCTTTTGAGCAGCTGTACCAGGCGGAACAGGCAGGGATTCCCAGTGTGACTCTTACAAAGGAACAGAAAAAAACACCGGGATATTTTGAGACGGTCTGCGGTGCCAGAGATATGCGGGAATGGGAACGGGTCCTCCGGGAGGCAGGAAGTCTTATCATCAAACTGTCAAATGAAACAGAGCTTCCTGATATTAGAAAAGAAGAGAGGGAAGAGAACAGAGAGCATCTGAGGATTGCAGGAAACGTCGGCCACATGGTGGCGAAGCTTTTGAGGGAAACGAAATTGGAGGCCATAGCAGTCTTTGGGGGGGACACCCTTTACGGAATTGTATCCGGCATGGATGGATTCCGCATTAAACCACAGAAAGAGATTCTTCCCGGTGTGGTGCAGTCGGAATTGGATTTTGAAGGAAGACGTCTTCTGGCGGTCACGAAAGCAGGCGGGTTTGGGGAAAAAGATACCTTATTGAAAATTTTCAGGCACTATAGGCTAAAGGAGGGCAATCATGGATGCGGAGCGGATACTGAGGATTGGGGAAGAGGAATTAACTGGGCTTAGCGCAGGAATATTCGGGGCCTGCGGTATGAATGGGGAAGATGCGGCAGCACTGTCCAGATCTCTGGTCTATGCGGATATGCGGGGGATAAAGAGCCACGGCCTTGTGAGGATTCCCAGCTACGTGGAGCAGCTGGAGGAGGGAGTCTTCTCTCCGGTGACAAAACTGGATGTGGTAAAGGAGACAGCTTTTTCCACGGTCCTGGAAGGCAATAACGGCCTGGGTGCGGTAGTCAGTTATAAAGCAGTGGAACTGACCAAAAAGAAAGCCCGGGAAAATGGGATCGCCTTTACGGCGGTGAGAGGAAGCAACCATTACGGGGCGGCAGGTCTGTGGTCCTGCCTTTTGTCCCAGGATAAGGACTTGATCGGGTTTACGGCGACAAATGCGATTCCCATTGTTGCCGCGGTTGGAGGAACCGGGCGGGGGATTGGAAGCAATCCGTTTTCATTTGCGGTTCCCGCCGGAAAATATGCCAACATGTGCCTGGATATTTCCGTAGGACATATGGCACAGGGAAAGATCTGGGAGTACAAGCGCCTTGGCAGGCCGCTGCCGGATGGGGCATGGATGGGTCCGGACGGAGCCGTGACTACAGATCCTGACAAATTTGACATCAACGAATATATCATGATGCCCTTTGGCGGTCATAAAGGTTTCGGTCTGGGCGTCATTATGGAAATGCTGACGTCTGCGCTGGCAGGCGGCGAGTTCCATCAAAAATTTGGCGGACTGACAAAAGATATGCCGAAGACAAGCCACTGTTTCATGGCGATGCGGCTGGATGCTTTTACAGATGCGGATGATTACAGAAAGGACGTGGACGATTACATTGACTATCTTCATGCACTTCCTGTAAAAGAAGGTTTTCAGACGGCGAAATATCCCGGTGAAATTGAAGCAGCATATGAGGCGGACAGCGTAAAAAACGGAGTTCCTGTCCCTTATAAGGTACTGACGGATATGAAGAAAACAGCGGAGGATAAAGGCCTGGATGTTTCCGGATATGGCAAGTATCTGGATTAAAGGAGGAGAAGAATATGGGTGCACATTATTTGTCACATGCGGATATTTTAGAACTTCGGCGCTTCAATACGCCGACCATTTATAACGGATGGGAGGCTGTTGCTGAGAGGGACAGGCTGGAGTGTAACTGCAGCTGGGGAGAGATCACCGATTTCACACCACAGATGGGACCTATGACCGGATTTGCCGTGACTGTGGAATATGTGTGCGGAGACAAGGCGGAAAGACTTTCCAGAAAGAATCCTTTTGGCGATCTGTATGAATATCTGGCGGGAATTCCCGGTCCAAAGATCTTGATCGCCAAAGACTTGGAGGCACCGGACAGCAAGGGCTCCATCTTCGGAGAAGTGACGGGAAATGCCTACCGGGCGCTGGGCTGTTCCGGCGGAATTACCGACGGATATGTCAGAGATGTGGACGAGGGGGCTTACGGAGGTTTTAAAATGCTGGCGAAACGCTTGGGCGTGGGCCATGCCTACTCCTGTCCCGTCCGGTTTGGCACGGCAGTGGAGATGTACGGTACGGTCATCGAGCCCGGCATGTTTGTCCACGCGGATAAATATGGCTTTATTGCCATTCCCGATGAAGAGACAAAGTATCTTCTGGAGGCGGTCAGGGGGTTAGACGGGGCAGAATGTAAAACGACCATTCCCACAGGACGGGAAGCAGGCGGAAAGTCTTTTGCGCAGGTGGCAAAGGAGCTGGCAGAAGCGAGCGCCGAGCAGGCGAGAATATCAGAGGAATTTATAAGAAAGCTGAAATCAGGCCGATAACGGCTGATGATAAAAGTATAAAAGGAGGAAGAATATGAGAAGGTATCGAAAACGAATGGCAGTTATGTGTATGGTCCTGGCGATGGCGCTGGTTTTTGCGGGCTGTGGGAGCAAAGCTGCGGAGGGGACAAAGGCAGAGACTAAGCCGGTAGAGTCTGCCGGTCCTGTGACCATTGCCCTCTGTATCCCTCTGTCCGGTTCCGTTGCAGATGCAGGCCGCATGGCACAGGACGGGGCAAAACTTGCGGCAGAAGTGATCAATGAAAACGGAGGAATCCAGTCTCTGGGGGGTGCAAAGATCAATTTGGAGATTCTGGATACGACCAGTGACGCCGATCAGTCTAAAAATGTGGTCGAACGGGCTATATCCGGCGAAAATGTGGTAGCAGTCGTGGGATGCGGGACGAGCGCACTGACACTTCCGGCGCTTCCGGTTTTGGAAAAAGCGCAGATTCCCATTGTAACTTATAGTAACTCGGCAGAGCTCAATAATCAGGGATATCAGTATGTGTTTTCCATTTCTCCCACCGCGGTGGATGTGGGACAGTCGCAGCCGAAATTCCTGAAATGGCTGAATGAGGAAAAAGGTTATGACTATAAGAAAGTCGCTATTGTTTATGAAAATTCATCCAATGGAATTTCTACGGCAGAGGGTTATCGGAAAAAAGCCGAGGAAATGGGGCTGGAGATTGTTTATGACGAATCCTTCCAGCCGAATCTGGCGGATGCTTCTTCTATCGTGACAGCAGTGAAGAGCTCCGGGGCGCAGGTAATCCTGCCTTCCTGCTATGCCAATGATAATAAGCTTCTGGTGGATACCATGAACAGTATGGATTACCATCCGCTCTGGCTGGGAGTATCCTGCTGGGCGTCCTTTGGAGAGTCCCTGGGAGATTCTGCCAATGGGCTTATTGCCAATGGAAATTGGAATCATAAAAACAGCACGGTTCTTGGAAATCCGGAGTATGTGAAGATAACGGAAAAGTTCGAAGAGAAGTTTGGGTATTTCATGGCGGAACAGTCGGGAAGTGCTTTTGCCTGTGTACAGTTGATCGCAGGCGGGCTGGAACTGACCGGATCAACCGATACTACGGCGCTTCGGGACGCGCTTTCCGGGAATACTTTTGACAGCATTATGCAGCCTGGACAGGTGGCGTTTGATGAGACGGGAGTCAACAAGCTGGCAACAGTAGGGGTGCAGCAGTGGCAGAACGGAGAATGTATCTGTATTTGGCCGGAAGAGCTGGCCGGTGCAGACTATATTGACCCGTCAGAATCCAAATAGGAAAGACGGCAGGGAGGAGACGGCATGAATGTGTTATGGATGATCGGGCAGTCCATTCTCAACGGACTGACAATGGGAGGGATCTATGCGCTTGTAGGTGTCGGGCTGACCATTATCTTTGGGGTCATGAAAGTAGTGAATTTTGCGCAGGGTGAATATCTGGTCATCGGAATGTACATTACTCTGGTACTGAATCAGCTGACCGGCCTCAGCCCATATTTGCTGCTTCCGCCGACGATTCTGATCGCGTATCTTTTCGGAAGGATTTCTTATGGTGTCGTCGTGAAGCCGCTGCTTGGGCAGCCTGGGCAGTATTTCGTAGTGGCCACCATGGGGCTGTCCTTTGTTATCATCAGTGTGCTTCAGCTGGTATTTACTACAAACTTCTGGGCGGTGGAGACGAGCTTAAAATCTGTTTCCATCACCTGGAAAGGATTTTCCCTGGGGCTTCCCAGGATCATTGCCTGCGGCTTTATGATATTTTTTGTGGTCCTGGTGGATTTTTTTCTGAAACGTACAGATTTCGGCAGGGCTATGAGGGCCACCTCGGAAAATACCGAGGTGGCGCAAAGCCTCGGCATCAATACCAATAAAATGTACGGGTTTTCTTTTGCCGTCGGTACGACCTTTGCGGCGATAACAGGACTTTTGCTGTCCCCCATTTATTTTGTATACCCTACGGCAGGCACGCCCTTTAAGACGATCGCCATGGTGATCATCGTCATGGGGGGACCGGGCAATATCGGAGGAGCCGTTGCCAGCGGCCTGATCGCGGGGCTGGTGGAGGCCTTTACCGCAACCTTTGTGTCCAACGATCTTGCGCCTGCCGCAGCTTATCTGCTCCTGATCATTGTATTGGCGTTTAAGCCGGCGGGGCTTTTTGGGAAGGGGGCCAGGGTAGCGTGACACTGAAAGAAAAGATCAACTTGAAGACATTGGGAATCATGGGAGCGCTGTTTCTGGCGGCCTGCGTCTTCCCGGCGCTTACGAAAAACAATTATCTGATATCCGTGGGAGTCGTGCTGTTTACTTATGCGGCGCTGGGGACCGCATGGAATATTATCGGCGGATATGCGGGGCAGACCTGCTGGTGCCTGGCCTCCTTCATGGCGATAGGGGCATATACAAGCTTTATTCTGAAGATTCATTTTAATTTAAGCCCTTGGCTTGGGATTTTTGCGGGAATGATAGTTTCAGCTGCTTTGTCCATGATCATCGGTCTTGTTTCTTTTAAACAGAGAAATATGTTCTTTTCTCTGATGACCATAGCGTTTTCGGAGATTATCCGGGTGGTTTTGGTCTATGGGAAAGGAATAACCGGGGGCTCCAACGGGATCTTCATCACATATAAAAAAGACAGCCTCTGGCAGCTGACCCTTAAATCGGACAAAATATTCTTTTATATCATGCTGGCAGTATTGGCAGTCGTGATCACAATATCCTGGGCGGTGGAACAGACGAGACTTGGCTACTATCTCCGTTCCATCCGGGCGGATCAGGACGCGGCAGAATCTCTGGGGATCAATTCCTACAGAGCAAAACTTAAATCCTTTGTGATCAGCGCGATGGCAGCCTCTGCCATCGGCACCTTCTATGGTTTTTTTCTTACTTATTTGGATCCGACCACAGTGAGCTCTTTAAACGTCTCGACGAAAATCGGTACGATGGCGATCGTAGGGGGGCTGGGACATCTGTTCGGGCCTTTGATCGGAGCGGCGGTTTTGATCCCTATGACAGAGGTGGCCAATGCGGTCCTGGGATCCAGCGGTTCTGGAATGCTGCTATACGGCGCTGTGCTGTTGGCGGTGATCATATTTAAACCCGGCGGTATTATCAGCTTTTTCCAAAAGGACGGCCGGATGAAAAAGAACGGAAGAAAAACGGAGAGGAGGCGGGCGCATGGATCCGATTCTTGAGATCAGACATTTAAGCAAGGCGTTTGGAGGAATCAAGGCGGTCAACGATGTCAGCTTCTGTCTGGGAAAGGGAGAACTGCTCGGCCTGATCGGACCGAACGGCTCAGGGAAGTCCACCTGCGTGAATCTCATAAGCGGCGCTTATATACCCGACTCGGGACAAGTATTATTCTGCGGAAAAGATATTCAGGGAAGCAATATCTGTCAGAGAGCGAGGATGGGGATCGGAAGGACCTTCCAGACCCCAAAGCCGTTTAACGGACTTACTGTTTATGACAGTGTATATACGGTAGCGCTTCAATCCTGCGCGTATAAGGAAGCGGCAGATAAAACGGAAGAGATTCTGGAAATGATGGAGCTGGCGGATCTGAGCCGGATGTTCTGCGAAAAACTGCCGATTGAAAAGCGGAAATGGCTGGATATGGCCAGAATTTTGGCAAATGACCCGAAGGTGATCATGCTGGACGAGGTAATGGCAGGCCTTAACCCGGCCGAGATGGAAGAAAGTATCCGCCTTGTCAGGAAACTCAATGAATCCGGAATCAGCATCATATTCATTGAACATGTGATGAAAGCGGTGATCAAACTGAGCCATCGGCTTGTGGTCTTAAACGAAGGGAAACTCTTGTGCGGGGGAGATCCGGAAGAGGTCATGCGTAATGAGAGTGTGATCAAAGCATATCTGGGAGGGGGACGGCACCGTGCTTGAAATTAAAAATATAAATGCCGGATATGGGGATCTGCAGGTTCTTTTCGATGTATCCATGGAAGTCAAGGACGGAGAATGTGTGGCATTGGTAGGCTCCAACGGCGCAGGAAAAACATCACTTTTGAATGTTGTTGGAGGTCATCTGAAAGCGTCTGCCGGGCAGGTGATATGGAACGGGGAAGATATCTTAAAAACGTCGCCTACGAAACGGGCGGATCTGGCCATATCTCATATTCCGCAGGGCAGAGGAATACTGGGTACCCTGAGCGTGATGGACAACCTGCTCCTGGGAGGTTACTGCAGAAGAGTCAAGAAAAAGCGGATGGAAAATATAGAGAAAGCCTTTGATATGTTTCCGAAACTGAAAGAAAGGCAAAAACAAGTTGCCGGATCCATGTCGGGAGGAGAGCAGCAGATGCTGGCAATTGCCCGGGCCCTCGTCATGGAACCGGATCTGCTGATGCTGGATGAACCTTCTCTGGGACTGGCGCCGGTGGTGGTGGATGAGATGTTTGATTATATTGCCGCTGTCCGTGACAGCGGGGTATCGATCCTTCTTATTGAACAGAATCTGCCGGCGGCGCTCAGTATAGCCCAGAGAGGATATGTGATGGAAAACGGAAGGATCGTACTGGAAGGAAACAATCATGAGCTGGCGGAAAATGAGGATGTGAAGCGGGCATATTTAGGAATTTAGGAGGAGTGTATGATCAGACGCAGTTTGGAACGGACCGCGGAAGAACGGTTTCAAATGCTGGGCGGGAAAGGAACGGCACGGCTTTATCCTCTGTTTACAAAAGGAGAATATCTGGGACATGCGCGGCTAATGTCTGTAGTAGAATTGCAGCCGGGCTGTTCTGTCGGGGAACACAGGCACGATGATGAGGAAGAATTTGTCTATATCTTGTCGGGAACGGCCGTTTATTATGATAACGGAGAGAAACAGGAATTGAAGCCGGGAGACGCGGCAATCACCATATCGGGCCAGACACACCGTATTGACAATGAGGGGATTGAACCGCTGACGTACCTGGCGATGGTCCTGACCTACGGTGAGACATGAGAAAGGGCGGGAGTATGAAGCATATTATTACCATAACCATGGGCGACGCAGCGGGAATCGGCCCGGAAATCGCGGTGAAGGCCCTTTCTAATAAGGATGTTTATGAGAGCTGCATACCGGTAGTGATTGGGGACAGGATTCCCCTGGAGGAGGCCTTGGAATATGCACACAGCGATTTGAAGCTTCGGGAGATCAAGGCGCCGGAGGAGGCAGCGGGAGAATTTGGAACCATCGACTTTATTAATCTGAACCTTTTGAAGAAAGGGGACTGGACTTACAAAACCGTATGCAAAAGTTCAGGTGAGGCGTCTTTTCAGTACATCTTAAAAGGCATTGAACTCGCCATGAAGAGAAGGAGCCACGGGGTGGTGACCGGCCCGATCAATAAAGAAGCCATTAACTTGGCAGGCCACCACTATTCCGGCCATACGGAGATTTTCGCGGAATATACCGGCTCAAATACATATGGCATGCTGCTGGCTTCTAAAAAGCTGCGCGTCATCCATGTGACGACTCATGTTTCCATGCGGAACGCCTGTGATATGATTCGGGAGCATCCGGAAAAGGTGGAACACGCAATCTATTTGGCGAAGGACGCCATGGAGCAGTTGGGAATAGAACAGCCGCGGATCGCCGTCGCCGGTTTGAATGCCCACAGTTCGGAGAATGGGCTTTTTGGCGACGAAGAGGAAAAGTCTATTATTCCTGCCATAGAGAAATGCCAAAAGGAGGGGATTCTTGCAGAGGGGCCCGTGCCGCCAGACACGGTGTTTGTAAAGGCCATGGCCGGTCAATATGATGTGGTAGTGGCGATGTACCATGATCAGGGCCATATCCCTTTGAAACTGTCCGGGTTTCAGATGGATTACGAGAAAAAGTGTTATACGGCCATGTCGGGAGTTAATTCCACCATTGGGCTTCCCATCATACGGACTTCTGTCGATCATGGAACAGCCTTTGGAAAAGCAGGTGAAGGGCGCGCTAACGAAGAAAGCCTGGTGGAAGCCATCGCGGTCGCCGTACAGATGGCAGACAAAAGATTTCCATTGGCAGAATGAAGGATGTACCATTGGCTGCTGTTTTATAGGTTTAATATTTTGTTTGCTGCAGAGCGCTCCGGCTTAGGCCGGGGCGCTTTGAGGTGGTCAGAGGAGATGATTAAAGGGAGATATTATTTTAATTTCGTTGCTGTTGCTGGAATAAAAAGGTATACTGAAATATAGAAGTGAGCACTGGTTACATGAACTATTGCGATGAGAGATAATGACTAGACACACAGATGAAGGAGCAGCGGTATGAAGCATATTTGTGAGTTACGGAATGGATTAGAAAGTGCATTTTTAGATCAGAACATTAATTCTAACCTTGCTTATCGTCCAGAGTTTGTGTCAAATGATTACAGGCGAGGGAAGAGAGTGATCTCCTCTATTGAACAGGAGCTTCGTGATTGCGAAGAATTCTTTGTCAGCGTCGCGTTTATTACTCTGGGCGGATTAACTCCTCTATTACAGATATTCAAAGAACTGAATTTAAAAGGAATTAAAGGAAAAATTCTTACAACGGATTATTTGGCATTTAATGATCCGGCGGCGCTGGATAAACTAAATTCTTTGCCTAATATAGAATTGAAAATGTTTTGCAGTAATGAAGATAAGGATGGATTCCATACAAAAGGGTATATTTTCAAAAAGGAAGAAATATATCGAATAATTGTCGGCAGTGCCAATATGACTGCAGGTGCCCTGAAAATAAATCGTGAGTGGAATACAAAGCTTGTGGGGTATGAGTCGGGAGAGGTGATAGGAGATATTCTGCGGGAGTTTCATTTACTATGGAATGATCAGCACTGTTTGGACTATGAGGATTTTATTGAAAGTTATCGTACTAGATATGAATTGATCAAGAAGCAGAAAAAGATCGCAATAGATACAACCCCTGTTTCTCTCGAACAATATAAGCTGCAGCCAAATGCTATGCAGGTTGCATTTGTTAAAAATATTAAAGAGCTGATTGATAAAAAAGAGCATAAAGCACTTTTGATATCTGCCACAGGAACTGGCAAAACTTATGCTTCCGCTTTTGCATTACGGGAAATAAATCCGAGAAGGGTATTGTTTCTTGTACATAGAGAACAAATTGCAAAACAAGCTTTGGACAGTTATCATATTGTATTTGGTGACAAACGTATTAACGGTTCTGCCTATAGATATGCTTTGCTTTCTGGAAATACTTCTGGGAATATTAAAAATATAAAGGAATCAGATTTGGTTTTTGCAACTATGCAGATGATGAGCAAAGATAATATATTAAATGAGTTTCCCAAAGATGCATTTTCCGTCATCGTCTTGGATGAAGCGCATCATTCTGGAGCAGGCAGTTATCAAAAAATCATGAATTATTTTCAACCAGATTTCTGGCTGGGCATGACAGCAAGTCCAGAAACTGAACGGTTTGATGTTTATGAAATATTTGACCATAACATTGCGTATGAAATCCGATTACAGCAGGCGTTGGAGGAAGACTTACTTTGTCCGTTCCACTATTTTGGCATTACAGATTTAAGCATTGATGGAGAAATTATTGGAGATGAGGATTCCTTAGCTGGACTTCGCAGCTTTAATCGTTTGGTAAGTGACGACAGGGTAAATTATATAATTGAACAAGCAAAGTATTATGGTTATAGTGGAGAACGAGTTAAAGGTTTGATTTTTTGCAGCCGTAGAGAAGAGGCAAAGATGCTTTCTCAAAAATTTAATGAGAGAGGACTTCGAACCGAGGTTTTGACTGGAGAAGATAATGAGACAAGAAGAGAGAAAATTATAGAACGTCTTGTACAGAGTGTTACAAAAGAAATGATGCCAAGGGCTGATTATTTGGACTACATATTTACAGTGGATATTTTTTCAGAAGGTGTTGATATACCTGAAGTTAATCAGGTTATTATGCTTCGGCCCACGCAGTCTGCGATTGTGTTTGTACAGCAGCTGGGAAGAGGGCTTAGAAAGGCAAAAAACAAAGACTTTGTTGTTATTCTTGATTTTATTGGCAATTATAAGAATAATTTCTTGATTCCCATTGCTCTATCTGGTGACCGCAGCTATAACAAAGATAATATTCGAAGATATGTTATGGAAGGAGATCGAGTGATTCCCGGTGCATCGACGATACACTTTGATGAAATCAGCCGTAAACGAATATTTTCAGCGATAGATTCCGCAAATTTCAGTGATATAAAATTGATAAAAGAAAATTATACTTATTTAAAATATAAGCTGGGAAAAATTCCTGCTCTAAAAGATTTTGATAAGTATGGAGAGATGGACGTATGCCGTATTTTTGATAATAACAGCCTTGGTTCATATTATAAGTTTTTAGTAAAATATGAAAAAGAATATACCATACGTTTATCGGAAAAAAAAGAAAGAATAGTAGAATTTATATCAAAAAAGTTGGTGTCAGGTAAACGGATTTATGAGTTAGAATTGCTGAAGCGTCTTTTAAAATATCAACATGGAATCCTAGGGTTATTAGAAAAGAATCTTTGGAAAGACTATGGAATCAGCATGGACAGTAGTATTCAGAAAAATGTTATAAATATCATGACTAATGAATTTGCATCCGGCTCAAGCAAGAAAACATATGCATCTTGTATATTTATCAAGAAAGAAGGGGCAGAGTATGGGATTTCTGATAGCTTCGGTGAAATGCTGAGGGATCAGGATTTTTATGATATTGTTGAGGAATTAGTTGACTTTGGCATCTCCAGATATAATACGAATTTTAGCAAGAAGTATCAGGATACGGATTTTGTTTTGTATCAAAAGTATACATACGAAGATGTATGCCGCATTCTGAATTGGGAGACTAATGAAGTGCCTTTAAATATTGGAGGATATAAATATGATAAAAAGACTAAGACATTTCCGGTATTTATAAATTATGACAAATCAGATGACATCAGTGAAAGTACAAAATATGAAGATCATTTTATAAATGCGAATACATTAATTGGTATATCTAAATCGGGCAGAACAATGGATTCGGATGATGTACAAAACTTATTGCATGCAAGAGAGAGAGGAATCGACGTACATTTATTTGTACGGAAAAACAAAGATGATAAAATTT
This sequence comes from Lientehia hominis, assembly GCF_021044755.1. Lineage (GTDB taxonomy): Bacteria > Bacillota > Clostridia > Lachnospirales > Lachnospiraceae > Lientehia > Lientehia hominis. Next base: position 243,061 of record NZ_JAJNOR010000005.1, on the reverse strand, counting down.
CAAAGGAATTCTATTATCTTGGACGTATGAATGCATCTGGAAATGCTGAAGAGGTTTGTATGAATAATACAATAAAAACAGCAGTTGAAATTGAATGGACGTTGGATACTCCTGTGAGAGATGATATTTATCAATACATCATTGGATAGAAGACATTTAGAGAAAGGAGCAGACTGTGAAGACAGTAAAAGTGGCAGCGGCAGTCATAAAGGATAATAAAAAAATATTTGCAACTCAAAGAGGTTATGGTGATTTTAAAGATGGATGGGAGTTTCCGGGAGGAAAGGTCGAGATAGGCGAAACGCCAGAATGCGCATTGGTCAGGGAAATTCAAGAAGAGCTTGATACAAAGATTTCAGTAGGAAAAAAAATAGATTGTGTAGAATATGATTATCCGACGTTTCATTTGTCAATGGAATGTTTTTGGGCTGAAATTATTTCTGGTGATTTGATATTGAAAGAACACGAAGCTGCAAGATGGCTTTCAAAAGAAGAATTGAACAGTGTGGATTGGCTGCCAGCAGATCTTGAATTGATTGAGAAAATAAAAGAGAAGATGTAGTGTGAGATGATGTGCTCCCCATAACGAAGAAGGTCAAAATTATAAAACTGTATATTTGAAGAAAGGGTATTACTTACGCCTAGAATCGTATCATCCAAAGTAGAACCTTTAGACAGTACCATATACATGATGACCATCTGTTGATTATCAGTTAGTTACTATACATCCCTTTTAAGATGGCAATAACATGTGTATTGTGTAAAAAATATGAACAGACTATTAAAGTATCAGAACGTGAGATTAAGATACGGAAACGAAACAATAAAAGTTTATATATTAAGCTGAGGAAGAATTATATGGGAATATTTGATAAATACAAAGAACCGGTATTTTTAAAGGAATCCAGCAATGCGGCTGAAGAAATCGATCTGTTGCAGTCTTTGCTGGAAAAGGTTCCAGAAGATGTACAAAAACAAATACAGCAGGATATAAGATGCCTACAGGCCGGAAATATAGGAGAGGACCGCATTGCATTTGAACTTAAGAACAGCCATATGCCGATGTTTATTTTGCATGATTTATATCTTGTGCATGGAGAATACACTGCTCAGATTGATTATTTAATTATTACACGTAAGAGATGTTTTGTTCTTGAATGTAAGAATTTATATGGTGACATCGAAGTGAATTCTGCCGGGGATTTTATTCGTACAATGAAATATGGTAATCGATATGTGAAAGAAGGTATTTATTCGCCAATCACACAGAATCAGCGTCATATGGAAGTGATTAAGGCAGTTCGATGTGAATCAAGGGGCAATATAGTCACAAAGACACTTTTTGAAAAGTTCTTTGAGCAAAACTATCGCAGCGTGGTTGTATTGGCTAATCCACATACAGTTCTCAATTCACGGTATGCCAAAAAAGAAGTGAAGGACAAGATTATTCGTGCCGATCAACTTGTTACATATATTAAGAAAGTTAATAGTGAACGTGGTGCTGAAGATAACGGGGAAAAACACATGGAAGAGGTTGCTAGATGGTTTCTGGGAAAACATCAGGATAATCCAAAGAATTATTTTGCTAAGTATGAAAGTATGATCAATGCCGAAAAATTGGAAAATAAAGTTGAAGCTGTGACAAGAGAACCGGCAGAAGTAATTCCTGAGAATACTGTGGCTGCAAAAGGAACTAACTCAGCCACTGCGGTTATATGCCCCAGATGTGGTGCACATATGGTGAAAAGAAAAGCTACAAAAGGAGCAAATGCAGGAAATGAGTTTTATGGTTGTTCCAGATATCCAAAGTGCAGAGGGATTATAAATATAAAGTGAGATTTATTTTAGGAGTTTTAGATTTATCAAACAAGTGGCAGTATTTTGTAGAATGTATTGCAAAATGTTTATAATTATAGAAGAAGGTTAAAAATGGGAAGAGATGCAACAAAGAAATATGTTGAGAGAAAAATTATAGCTGAATCGATGGGGAGGTGTATGAATCCAACTTGTCAAGAAGAGCTGTTTAGAGGGCCAGGAGATATTATTGAACGGGCGCATATAATTCCATACTATGATACAAAAGATAATTCGTATGAAAATTTAGTGGTTTTATGTCCGAACTGTCATACTGATTTCGATAAAATCAAGCATTCACTGTTGAAGAAATTAAAGAGTGGAAAAAGATACGAAAAAATGAGCTGGAAAAGGTCTTTGCAAAAAAGTTTTCTTGTTTTACAGATTTAAAATCCAAGGTGAAACCATTGCTGTTAGAGAATAAATTGATATATGAAAATTATTACTTAAATGGGCAGAAAGAATTGTGGGATAAATTTGAACCACTCATTTTAGTGAACAATAGAAAGATTAAAATGCTTTTGGAAAAAAATAAGCATTTAATTCATGTTAGCGATGATAAAAATTATTCTAACTTGTATTATATACAGCAATTACTCTTACATATTAAGGAATTTGAAGGTTCAAGATGCGATGAAGAAAAAAGAAGATTTCTTTTATTTCCTAAAGAAGTAGATTCTATGTTCGGTGTGGAACCAGTTGATGATTATTTTATCCCTATGACAGAATCACTAGAAAAGTTAATCTATATATTGAAGAAGAAAGGACAATTCTGCGAAATAGTATTAGGAGAAGATAAGCCGTACATATCAGTATTAGAAAATGGCAAAAAAGAAATTATATATCTTACAGATGCACCGAGATTGAGACAATTATATTTTGAACATAAATGTTTTATTAAAACCAAAGTTAGATTAAACAGTTTAAATTTCGCGTTGAAATATGTGAAACAGGCGTGCGGTCTGCCTTTTAAATTTGCAAATGATACAAGCTTAAGGGAAGTAATTATAAAAAATAAACACGTTATCTTTGTTTACGAGTATTGTCTTAGCAAGGCAGATGTTTATGAATTGTCTCCTGCAGAAGCTGTAGTAGTAAATCTTCATGGTTGGAATGGGCGTGGTTGTATTTCAAGTGATGCGTATAAGATGGCAGATCAATTTAATACAGAGTTGTTGACGATGGAAGACTTTTATGGATACATTAGAAAACTTAGAGATAATTAATACAGTCAAAAAAATAATCAATGAAAATCAGCATTTAGCAGATAAATTTAATGAAGTCTATGTATTTGGATCGATATTGAAAAATGTTTATTATCCGAATGATTTAGATTTGTTGTTTATATATAGAGTATTTGAGGATAAATTGCTTGATTATAGGCAGGCTTTAGTGGATTTAATTGAAGCAGAAATTGGCATACCTGTTGATGTTACTATGTTGAGTATTGAAGAAAAAGAGGAAACGAAATTTCTTGACTTAATAAAAAAGTATATTAGAATTTATAAAGAATGATAAGTGCCTTCCAAGGTATTATAAAGGTATTTTATATTTTTTTAATCAATCAATAGTCCCGGAGGAAACGCTACAAAGCCGGGTATGAATCCAAAGACATTGCAAAAGATTATGGGGTATTCTGATATTGGGGCAATACTGGATACTTGTACGCAATGCTGACTATACTGGTTCTTGCGAAAACAGAAAAATATACAAGATTGTAGAAAGCCCATTAAATCAAGGAAAATCAAAGATATGAGGAGATATGCGAGCATGATAAAAGTACTATTCGTCTGCCACGGCACTCCAGTTTTACTACAATGCAGACCTTTGTAGAGTGGGGCAGAGCAGGGCATTATGCGGCAGGAAACCGCATGGATACTACGATTCCTACTACTAAGGCACAAGGTGATAATTTGAATAGGGACAAATGTTTTGGGATAATTCCTTAGTAGTAATGGACTACTTAGGGATGAAAAGTGGATGCTGGAAGAATTGGATATTAATAGTTAAGAGCGTATGTAAGATGCTTTATGTCTGCTCTTTTTTGCGTGTACAAATATTGGGACAGATAATAGTGTATATTGATGAAAGACGAAGAAATGAAAAAGAATGTTCCAAAAAAAGGATAGACTTTTTTGTTGGAATATGATAATGTGTTCAGTAGAAAAATAGGAGGTGCTATATGGGAAATTATGAGAACGAATTGTTTAAAACTGCAAATAAACTAAGGGGAAAGATTCCGCCATCAGATTATAAGTTTTATGTGCTGCCATTGGTTTTCATGAGATATATGTCAGAAAAAAAGGGGAACACAGTATGGAATGAGATTGTTGAAAAGAGTGATGATGAAAAGATAGCAAGTTTATTGGACAGTGAACTAATAAAAATCTTACCACAATTCAGTAACATAGCTAATCCATATGAGGATATGTATTCGAATAGTAATCTTCCGGCTAGAACAATAAAAGATTTGATAAATCTAATAAATGAAATCGATTTAAAAAACAGTGGAGGGAAAATAGATTATTTGGGGCAAATCTACGAGTATTTTATAGGCAATTTTGCTGCAACAGAAGGAAATAGAGGCGGTGAGTTTTTTACCCCCCCTTCAGTAGTGAATCTGTTAGTAAGCATGCTAAATCCAACAGAGGGAGTAGTATATGATCCGGCATGTGGAACAGGCGGAATGTTTATTCAATCAAGCAGATACAGCAAATCAAGATTGAAGTTTTTAGGGCAGGAACAGAATTGTAAAACAATTTTACTTGCGTACATGAATGGAGTTCTTCATGGCCTAGATATGGAAATAAGAAATGGAGATACTTTACTTGACGACTGTTTCAAGGAACTAAAAGCAGATTATGTAATCAGCAATCCACCGTTCAATATGAAAGAGTGGGGAGCAGAACAATTGAACTCAGAAGATCCAAGAGTTTTTGGAATGGTGAATAAGAACAATGCAAATTATATGTGGATTCAGCATTTCATTTATCATCTTAAACCAAACGGGAAAGCCGGGTTTGTTATTTCTAATGGGGCATTAACAAGCTCGAATGAAGCAGATTTATTTACACGAAGGAAAATGCTTGAAAGAAATATAATCGATTGTGTAGTACAGCTGCCATATAAGATGTTTATTGGAACAGCGATACCAAGTGCATTAATTTTCATTGATATGAATAGAAAAGATACGGATAAGATCTTGTTTATAGATGCAAGTAAATATGGTGTAAGCGTGAGTAAAACACAAAAGATTATTACTGAAGATAGTATTGAGTGTATTTCAAAATTGTACAAGTCGTTTAAAGAAAACAGAAAAATTAAGTATAATGTAAAAGGTTATTCTTGGCTTACTGAAGTAAATGAGATTGTTAACAATGGTTGTAAATTGATGCCAAGTATTTACACAGGGGTTGAGGAAATAGTTGTTAATAAGGAAGAAAATGAAAAGGCAATTAATTTGCTGAAAGAAAGCTTAAAAGAACAAATAAAAATATCCAATAATCTAGCTAATGTACTATTAAAGGGGTTGAATTGATGAAGAAATACAGATTGGAGGAAGTTGCTGAAATTTATAGTGGAGCAACTCCTTTAACAAAAGAAAAAAAATATTATGAAAATGGTACAATTTCATGGATAACTCCAAAAGATCTGTCTGGATACAATCATAAATACATTTGCGAAGGGCAACGAAATATTACTGAAGAAGGATTTCAAAGTTGTGCAACTTACAAACTACCTGAAGGAACGGTTCTATTTTCCTCCAGAGCACCAATCGGGTATGTAGCACTAGCCGGAAAAGAATTGTGTACAAATCAAGGATTTAAGAGCTTTGTTTGTAAGGAAGAGTTGCTTTATAATCATTATTTGTATTATTATCTATTGTTCAACAGAAAAAAAATAGAAGCATTAGGGAATGGAAGTACTTTTAAGGAGATTTCTAGAAAGACTATAGGAAAGTATGAAATTGAATTGCCTAATGTTGATGAACAAAAACGAATAGTAGATGAGCTAGTTAGTCTTGATGATAAATACGAGCACAATTGTGAAATGATGGATAATCTTCAAACACTTTTAGAAACACTATATATTCACTACTTTGAAAATGAAAACTGTGTATATGAATACAAGACATTATCAAGCATTGTCGAACTCGTGACAGGTGGAACGCCATCGACTAAAAATGAAAACTACTGGAACAATGGCGCGTATGATTGGTATACACCGTCAGATGTTACTTCATGCAATAGAATATTTTCATTTTCGGCAGGAAAAAAAATAAGTATTCTTGGATTGGCTAATAGCGGAGCAAAACTCATTCCAAAGGAATCAGTAATTATGTCTAGTAGGGCAACTATCGGCGAATGCATAATAAATATAAATGAAGCTACTACCAATCAAGGTATGCTGGCGTTAATTCCTGATAAAGAAAATATTTGTGCGTTGCAATTGTTTTTTTGGATTAAGCGACATAAAGCTTTGATTGAATCTATTTCAAATGGAAGTACTTTTAAAGAAGTATACAAAAAAGATATGGATAAACTTAAAGTAGTAATAAATAAAGAAAAAATGAGAGAATTTATGGAAGAAACCAAATTAATAATCGAATACTATGAAAGTCTTATGGAAGAAAATCATCTAATTGAACAATTGAAAGAAAAAATAATGCAGATGCTTTTTGCATAAGAAAGAGGGGGAGGAGAGTCAATTTATGATTGAGTCTCCCCGATTTATTATTTGGTTTATTCGTCACCTTTTGAAATTCTAATCCAAACATCACCGTTTTGTGAACGAATAAAGTTCTGACTTGCATTTGCATATCCAAGAAGCCGTTTTTTCTGTCCTTCATTTATTTCTATTTCAATCTCTGTAGATTGTAAATCTTTAAAGGTATAACAACGACGTTGACCTAATCTAGTATTACATATTGCGTGTCCCCAAGAAACTTGTGTAGGTATGTTTTCTAATGAAGAATAACATAGCGGAACCATATGGAACAAATTCACTTTTGTCGATCGCGTAGAACCTACTTGATCGGTAGAATTTTCTAGACCTTCTTCATCGTCAAAAGAAATCATTTCATTTAATTCACTATGAAAAATTGTTCTTTGGCATAACGGACAAGTGGTTTTTCCATTATGAAGAATATAATCATTCTCAAAGTGTGGAGAATCCAATAAATTATGTTTTTTTAATATTGCTTTTAAATGCTCGAAATCAGATTCATCATATGGTGAGTTTTCTGTTTTGATTATAAGCCATGCTAATACTGCTTGACATAAAAAGTTCGTATTTGTGTCAGCATATTCTGGCGCAAATATTCCTTGCGCAGGTCCTTCAAATTTGTTTTGTTTTTTATTGGTTCCACTGTTTGAAATTCTTAGTAGATAATGACCACAGTCTATCATATCACCGCCTCTATCTTTAGAGGGGATGCAATATGCCTTTTTGTGCTTGTCATATTTAAGGATAGATCGAATTTCCCATGTTGACAGGGGTGGATAGTTTTCAAAGTCTTCATATGTCCTATACAGAACAAATGCGTTCTCTCCGACGATAACATCGGCATTTTCTATAAATGCTTCATTAACAGTGTTTTTTGCGGAAAAATATTGAGAAGGAAATAATCTAATAACATATCCATCTTGATAATTATCAAGATTAACTTCAGATAATTTCTCATATGGTATTATTACTTTGCTGTTTCTGTTTACATGATTTTGATAGCCGCCCTTAGCGCCACCTCTTGGAGTACAGTACCCTGCCTTGTCTATTTTATTTATATCCTCTGCAATAAAATGGTCTTTCCAGGCTTTTTTATAAACAAATTGATGTTTTCCTTTGTGGTTAGAAAGTAAATTACAATTTGGATTAGTACATAGAGTAACCAATTATATCACTCCTTTTCTTGTGCATTATTTATAGTATATTTTATCAGAAAAGGAAGAAAAAAAATAGGAGAAAATGTAGGAGGGGGATAATAATCTTTACAGGATTTTAAGAAGACCGATGCCCCCTTAAACGCAAATTTTCGCGAAATTGCATAGGTGGTATTAGCCGGTATCTTTGATTTTTTATATGAAATTTAATGAATTGGTTCTGTGATCAATAGAAATAAAGACAAATTGGGTTTTGACCGCGTTTCGTGTAAAAGTATAAAAAAGCTGGGAGTTTAAATGTCTCCCAGCTTATTTTTATACCTGTATGTTGTCTCTCTTTAAAGAGACCGCAATAGAAAAGTGTTTGTTAAGGTTTCCTGCGAAGAACATCTTTGATATTCGTTTAATATAAGTTGCTTAACAGCAATAGATCCATATTCGTCAAGAGAGAGAAATTTTCTAAATACCTCATATACCTCATCCTCGATAGTCCAAGCCGCAATCTGTTTTAGATCATCGGTTGTTGGATTGTTATACCCTTCTTCGTCAGATTTTCCGGTTAAGTAATCATAGCTAACATCTAAAAGTGTAAGTAACTTATCTAAAGTTTCAAATTCGGGATTTCTTTTACCGGTTTCCCACATGGCAACAGAGCCTTTTGATACTCCAAGAGTTTCTGCTAAAGAAATTTGTGTAAATCCGCGGTCTTTTCGTACTTGTTTGAGTCGTTCACCATTCATATTGACACCTCCTATGTAAGAATAATAACATTTAACGTGATGTTGGAAAAAGACGGACGTCAACCAGGCAGGCTGTTTCCCGTTCCTTAACTTAGCAGGAAGGGATAAGTCTGTTTTATTTTTACCAAAAGGAGGTACAGAACATATGTAAAATCGCAAAAGACAAAGAGAAAACCGCAGAAAGAAGTATGTAACGGAAAGGCTTGATAAGCATAACCAGTATGGTGTGAAAGACTTAACTGCTTATAACGCCATACTTCAGGCGGAAACAAACGGGCGATCAGAGATCGCGCTGAGATAGAAAGGAGGCGAGAAAACTATGGATAAGACAACCATGAGCGTGCAGGAGCTTGCATCGGAAATGGGGATCAGCCTTCCAAAGGCATATCAGCTTGTGAAGGAACCGGGATACCCGACGATCAGAGTCGGTACACGTATTCTGATTCCTACAGAGGCTTATAAGGAATGGCTTCTTAGGAGTTCTGTAAAATAATGTTTTGGAGGTTATTCTGAAATGAATACAAGAGAATTTCTTGATATCCTCTACGGAAAAATGGATGACGGATTTATCGGCATTTCATATATCGAAAAAAAGAATGTAATCACAAAATGGTTTCAGGCCTTAGAACTTGATTCTGCAGTAGCATATACGGATCTCGATATAAAGGGTTCAGCGCATGCAGAGAGGAATTTACCGGAAACAAAAGATCAGATCATCGATTTCATGAAAAATGAATCTCCGATGAAGCCTTCATTGCTGATATGGTCTGGAAACGGTATTCATGCCATGTGGCTTTTTGAGGCTCCCTACATGATAGATGGCAACGCCGGTTATGTGCCAAAGGAGAAAACATGTAATACCAAAACAGCCGTACCATCGGAAGACGAGGATGCGTTCGCCTGTATGGGAACCAGCAGTGCAGATGAATTAATCAGCAAGTGTCGGTTATTGCAATATTGCCAAGAGAATGCGGACACACTTTCAGAACCATTATGGCAGGCTATGATTTCTAACGTAGCTTTAACTGCAGATGGACAGGAGAAGGTACATGAACTGAGTAGTCCGTATCCGAAATACACGTATGCGGAAACGGAGAAAAAGTTTCGACTGGCTGTCCTTGCAGTTTGCCTGCAGGGAAAATACCGGTTCAAAGCAAAAGCAAACTGGTCAGAGCCATTAAACAGATTGATCGGCTTTATCATGGCGTTCTCTACCGCTGATTTTCTTTCCGATGGCTCCATGATATTTAAGTACAAATATGTTGAAGCGGAGCAGAATCCAGCAAGGGCGGTGGAGATTGAAAAGAGCAAGACGAGAAAACAGATTCTTGAACAAAGGCAGAAAGCTTTGATAAGTCAGGCTGCGGAGGGGAAAGTCGATATGTCAGAGGTGGATAAAGTGTCAGAAGAGATTGCTAATTTCAGAGAGGCGAAGCCGTTGAAGTTATATGTGGATGATATCACAACCGAAAAACTAACATCTGTCCTTGCGGACAATGATGGTAGGGCGGCGGTCCTTTCTACAGAGGGCGGCATCTTTGATACTCTTGCAGGCATCTATACCAAAAATGTAAATATAGACGTTATCCTCAAAGGGTATTCCGGGGACAGCATCCGTGTGGATCGTATCGGCAGGCAAAGCGAAAGCGTAATGACACCGGCACTTACGATGTTTCTGATGGCGCAGCTGAGCGTTCTTTCCGGACTGATGGGAGATGGAACCTTCCGGGGCAGAGGTTTAACAGCCAGATTCCTGTATAGCATTCCTGCCTCAAAGGCGGGATGCAGGCGTTATAGATCTGTGCCTGTACCGATGAATGTTTGCAGTAATTATGAAAAATGTATTTGTAATCTACTGGAGGACGAATACGAGAAGGATCCTGAAATGATTATGCTGTCCCCGGAAGCGGATCGTATGATTGAGGCTTTCGCAGAGGAAATGGAGCCAAAGCTGAAAACAGAGTTTGCAGATATTTCGGATTGGGCGGGAAAGCTGGTGGGAAATGTACTTCGGATCGCGGGGCTGCTCTGCCGGGCATCGGTTTACAGATGTCATGATTTTCTGGCAGTTGCGGATGAGCTGATCGTGGATGCTGAGACGATGCAAAACGCCATCCGCATCGGGGAATACTTTGTCGAGCACGCGAGAGCGGCATTTTTGCTTATGGGTGTTGATGAAATAATAAAACAGAGCCGATATGTACTGGATGCGATAAAAAATGCAGGACTTGCGGAAGTAACTCGCAGGGATGTGCAGCGATTATGCAGACGGTTTAAAAGGGCAGAAGAATTACAACTGGTGTTGGATAACCTTGTGGGTTATGGATATTTGTCCGTAATTGATGACGGGAAGTATAAAGGTAAGGGTAGACCGCCTGCCATGAAGTATGCGGTAAATCCATACATCTATCACAACAAATGATTTATGTCCTTTCTGTCACGTGTCCTTTTAGTAGAAGAATCACTATTAAAAGAAAAAAGAAAGGGGCGAATGTATTATGCCAGGTAAAAATTCATATATCAAGGCTTTATGCAGGAGCCTTGGCGCAGAGTACTGCGTCAGAGAAATTGATCTTGAACCCATCATCTATCGTGATTTCGGGAATGGATTCAATGTTGAAATCAGCGGTGTGTATACCGCAAGCACAAAGAAAAAAGCGACCAGATATTTGTGGCATGGGGAGCTGCCGCCTGAATGCATTATCGTAAAAACTTGTAGGAAGGAGACATACTATGAAAGCAGAAAGCAATGAGATGCTTCCTGTCAGTGAGAAGTATATGCTCACCATCAAGGAGGCAGCAGCTTATTTTAACATCGGGATAAAGAAGATGAGAAGAATCGCAGAAGACAACCTCGGTATTGTGGCTGTCTACAGCGGTAACAGGTTCCTGATCATCCGACCAGAGTTTGAAGAATATATCCTGAATTCGTCAGAAATATAATTCCTTTTATCTGCCAAAAGTAGTTGCTATTACAGGGGATTAGAGGGAATATACGATGAACCCAATAAATCTTAAAAAACTGCCACTTTTGGTAGAAAGGAATGATATCATGGCAAAACCAAATTTAGCAGAAAAGGACATATTAAACCCAAGTGAGGCGATTGAATATTTCGTCTTGAGCCGTAGGGAGTTTTACGAATTTTTGGATACCACAGATGGCGGAGATTTCCTGGCATATTACGGGAGTCGTAAGCTGATTATCCGTGTAGCCATTGAAAAGTATTTACGAAACCATCCAGAGTTAAGGAGACGGGCATAATGGAAAAAGCAGGAAGAGACCAGACGAGGCGTGATTCCAAACGAAGAGTCCTTCGTCCGGGGGAAAGCGTCCGAGCCGATGGCAAATACCAATATAAATACCATATCGACGGCAAACCGCATTTTGTTTACAGTTGGAAGCTGGAGCCGACTGACAAGCTTCCGAAAGGGAAAAAGCCCTGTCTGTCGCTCCGGGAATTGGAAAAGCAGGTAAATGCAGACCTTGAGATTTGCCTGAATATCGCAGCCGAGAAAATGACGGTATGTGAATTGGTGGATCGATACCTCAAAACCAAGGCGGGAGTAAGGCAGAGCACCAGACAGGGTTATGTGACCGTACAGAGGATGCTGGCAAAAGCGTCCTTTGGAAAGAAGACCATACGCAGTGTGAAAACATCCGATGCAAAGCTGTTCCTGATCAAGCTGCAGCAGGAGGACGGGAAAAGCTACAGTTCCATCCGTACCATTCGGGGAGTGCTCAGACCGGCATTTCAGATTGCGGTGGACGATGATATTATTGTAAAGAACCCCTTCGGATTTCGGCTTGCCGGAGTACTGGTGAATGATGCGGTCACGAGAGAGGCAATCACCAAAGATCAGATGCGGAAGTTTTTGAAATTCGTGCATGACGATATGAGGTACATCATTGAGCAGACCAAGACAGATGCTGGATCAAGAGTGCTTCCTATAACAGACGATGTCGCAGACATGTTTCGGGCAATTATCGAGGACAGGAACGCACCGAAAGTGGAGACTTCGGTTGACGGATACAGCGGATTCCTTTTCTACGATGAAAACAGGATGCCCTTGGTGGCGATGCACTGGCAGCACTGATTCAATCACATGGCCGGCCGGTACAACGATATCTACCAGGTACAGATGCCAAACATCACGCCCCACATCTGCAGGCATACCTATTGCTCCAACATGTGGAAAATACGGAATGAATCCAAAGACGCTACAATACCTCATGGGGCATTCAGACATCTCCGTTACGATGAACGTATATACGCATATCAACTTTGATGATGCCGAGGCAGAGTTCAAACGGATAGATGAATTCAGAAAGGTACAGGTGGAAATCGAGAAGAAAAATGACAAGCCAATGTCGCAGAAGATGCTTAAAGCAACTTAATACGGAAGACGAATGACGCTCTGGCTTCGGCTGGGGCGTTATTTTTGTGGAAAAAAATTGTATTTGAGGATATAATATACTTTGTTGTATTAAAAGTAAAAATGATATTATGAATTCAATTAAGGTAGAGTGGTAATAAAATATATCGAAAAAATTCAAAATGCAGTTTTGGATATGCGTTATTGATGTGCTTAGATTAAAACCATGAAATCAGAACGTGAAGGAGTGAGTCGATTGGTATATAACGAGTATATAAAATGTGAGGTCTGCGGAAGCATTACTAGAATAAGATTACAAGTTGGATGGCTAGATGAGCATTCTATTGCTGTGGCATGTGGGTAATGTGGTATTGATTCATTGGACAAATTCATAGGCGCGGCAAAGGCGAATAGATTTCATCTGTATAATACAGATGAAATTTATATGAGAACTTTAGATGTAAAGTATAATCAAAAGCTTCGAAATGCAATTGGACATAATGATATTGAATATGACACTCCCACTCAAAGAATTAGCTATATTCCCAATTCTAAAAAGAGAGAAAAGAAGAGTACAGAATACCTGTTGGAATTTGAAATTGAGGCATTAAGTATGTTTCAAGCAGTTTTGGTCGCTTCAGAGTACCTATATAAATTAAGAGAACTAGAATTAATTTGGGAAGGCGTGAGACCTTTACCAATTGAATATTCAACAAAGACAGTACGGAAAAAATATATCCTAATGAAAAATGTCCATGTGGTAGTGGACTGAAATACAAAAAGTGCCACGGAAAACTCAAAAATCCTTAGTAGTAAGAATTTCCGTTTTACTACTAATTTTACTACTAACAGGTGATAGTAACTTGCACTTTTTTGCTCTGATTTGCCACATCTCATCATTTCGGAGTAATTCACAACAATCCCGGAATCCCTTGCAAAATGGGGCATCTCCGGGCAAAAAGGAGTAAATGAAAACTATGATTAAGGTATTATTCATCTGCCACGGCAATATCTGCCGTTCTCCCATGGCAGAATACGTTCTTAAGGATATGGTAAGAAAGCGCGGCCTTGAGGACTGTTTTGAGATTGAATCTGCGGCGACCAGCTATGAGGAGATTGGGAATCCGGTGCACCGGGGAACCCGCAGCAAACTCCGGTCCTGCGGCATCCCTGCAGGAGATCACCGGGCAGTGCGGATGAAAAAAACGGATTATGATAAGTACGATTATCTGATTGGTATGGAGCAGAGGAATATTTCCAACATGTTCCGGATTCTTGGTATGAGGCCGGAAGAGGACACAGAGCATAAGGTGAGGCGTCTTTTGGACTTTGGGAGCAGGCCGAGGGATATTGCCGATCCCTGGTATACAGGCAATTTCGATCTGACCTATGAAGATATTCTGGAAGGCTGCGAAGCTTTCCTGAAATATGTGCTATAAAAAAATTAATAAAATTGTAAGAAAAAGATGTGATTCGAAACCGGAAAAGCCCGGTAAGAACAAGGTTCCGGCACTGTAAAAAACAACAGTGCATGGAATCTTTCTTTTTTGGGAAAATAACAGTAAGAAACAAAGGAAAATTTAAAGGAAAATTTAAACCTTTAGACACAAAATAGACACAGGTTTTTCTGTATACTGGTGCAAGTAGTAATGAAAGTATTGCTGACGGAATACTGTGTTTTTTATGGGATGAGAGTATAACGGGAAAAAATCGAGAGGAATTGACGTGCTATGACTATATGGATTCGAAATTTTAATTTTCTGATCTTATTGCTTTTCAGCGTCTGTTATTTATACCAAATAGTGTTTGTTTTTATTCGTCTGTTTTCCAAAAAGAAACACTATGATACGGATAAGCTCCATAAATTTGCGGTGGTGATCTCCGCCAGAAATGAGGGGACGGTCATAGGAGAGTTGCTGGACAGTATCCATAGGCAGAATTACCCCTCAAATTTGATAGACATTTATGTGGTAGCGGATAATTGTACAGATGATACTGCGCAGGTGGCTAGAGAACACCGGGCAATCGTCTACGAGCGGTTTGACCATATTCAGGTGGGAAAAGGGTACGCGCTCAATTATCTGTTTTCCAAGATCGATACGAAGGCAGGCCTGGAGACTTATGACGGATATATGGTTTTCGACGCGGACAACGTTCTGGACGAAAATTATGTGGCAGAGATGAATAAGGTGTTTGGAAACGGGTATTCGGTAGTCACCAGCTACCGGAATTCGAAGAATTACGGTTCCAATTGGATTTCAGCCGGCTATGCTCTGTGGTTTTTAAGGGAATCCAAATATCTGAATGGTGCGAGAATGCAGTGCGGGACCAGTTGTGCCATATCTGGTACAGGTTTCCTGGTATCCAACGAGATCATCCGAGAAAACAATGGATGGAAGCATCACCTTCTAACTGAGGATATTGAATTTTCCACTGACAATATAATACAGGGCCGGATCATCGGATATTGTGAAGATGCCATTCTTTATGATGAACAGCCCATCCGCTTTAAAGAATCCTGGAATCAGCGGCTTCGCTGGGCGAAGGGATTTTACCAGGTACTTGGAAATTACGGGGGGAGACTCATGAGAGGAATGGCCACAAAGCACAGCTTTCAGTGCTACGATATGATGATGACTCTTGCACCGGCCACTTTACTGACTATGGTGACGCTGGTGATCAACGGCGTGTTTGGGACAGCCGGACTGCTGCTTGGCCATTTGAGCTGGGTCGAGATGACGATAGAAGCGATTATCGGCAATCTGGTCGGAATATACATTTCCCTGTTCTTCTTTGGCCTCGTGACTACGATTACGGAGTGGAAACAGATTCACTGCAGTGGACGGAAGAAGATCCTGTATATGTTCAGCTTCCCTATTTTCATATTCACATATGTACCTATTGCGATCGCGGCACTGTTTAAAAAGGTAACATGGGTGCCCATCCGCCATACGGTCGTAAAAAGCGTACAGGAAATTCGTGGCTGATGAAAAAATTGAAATGATTAACAGCGCCTGGATAAATTCCAGGCGCTGTTTTGCAATAAATACAATGGCAGTTTATTATTGACATATGCCAATAAAGATGATATATTGTTTTCAATGGCAATGAAAACAGATAATAGGATGTCAGAAAGGATGCACGCCATGCCAAGACCAAGCAAATGCAAGTGCGTAGGCAGGATGCCCAGGTTCAGCAGCTTCGGGCCGGTAGAGCGGGGGGACTCGTGCCGAAGAAACCGGATTATCCTCAGTGTGGAAGAATATGAAGTGCTTCGCCTTATTGATTATGAGGGACTTACCCAGGAAGCCTGCGCCGCACAAATGGATGTAAAACGGGCGACCGTTCAGGCGCTTTATGCGGAAGCGCGGAAAAAGACGGCCAGATTTCTGGTAGAGGGCTCTTCTCTTCATATTGAAGGAGGAAGCTACCGGATTGTGGAAACACATTTGGCTGAGGCAGGGGTGCAGAAAGGTGGAAAGAAAATGAAACTTGCAGTGACTTATGAAAACGGCCAGATATTTCAGCATTTCGGCCATTCGGAGCAGTTCAAGATTTATGAGACAGAAGACGGAAAGATCTTGTCTTCGGAAGTTGTAGATACCAATGGAACCGGCCATGGAGCCTTGGCAGGCTTTTTAAAGGAGCGGGGAGTAGAGGTGCTCATCTGCGGAAACATCGGCGGCGGCGCCAGGAATGCTCTGGCAGAAGCCGGTATTCGCCTGTTCCCTGGCGCAGCCGGGGAAGCAGACGCTCAGGTCAGGTCATTTTTGGCCGGCTCCCTGTCTTATGATCCCGATGCCATGTGCACTCATCATGGACATGAAGAAGGACATTCCTGCGGTCACGGAGACGGACACGAAGGCCACGGCGGCTGTGGCGGACATGATCATCATGGCTGCGGAGGAAATCACTGAAGGAGGGGATGGTATCCGGAGGTGGTATTAAAAAAGGCGTCTCACAAGCGGAATAGAAGCTTGTGAGACGCTTTTTTGCTGTCTCAAAGGGATTCAGATGCTTTTCTTTTGCTGTCTGGCAGAAACAGCTTTGACCGTCTCCCGGATCGTGCGTATTGCTTCTGCCAGAATATGGGAATCTCCTGTTAAGTTCAAAGCATCGCAAGATCAGATAAGTTGGCAATATTGGCCTTTGCACTGCTTTCCGGCATGAAATGGTCAAACAAGACACAATTTAAAGTTTCAGTGGTTCAGTTTCCTCCACAAGGTACTTCGGCTTATCCCGAGGCGCTCTGCGGCTTTTGTCTGGTGCATATTTTCTTCCATCAGGACGAGATTAATGACATCCTTTTCAATCTCATCCAGAGTTTTGGACAGATTCAGGTTCTGCAGCTGTACCGTGTCGGAGGTCCGCTCATTCAGCGCATATTTCACTTCCTTTAAGGTGATGTAAAAAGAAGTGGAGGAAACGGCCAGCTGTTTGACGACACTGTGCAGCTGAAACAGATTCAGTTTCCAGCTGCAGTTTTTAAGGTATTCCAGCGCATCCTGTTCAAATCCGATGATTTCCCTGCCGAGGAGACTGTTGAAATAGCTCAGACACAGTGTGGAGAGGACAGGAATGTCCTCTCTTCTTTCTGCCAGAGAAGGGACATGAAGGATGACACCAGCCAGCTGCTTATACAGGCTGGTGTTATATTCCCGTCCGGCGATCAGATCCTCCGCCGGCAGGGCGGAGGAAGAAAGGACCAGACAGCGGGAGGAGAGCGCTGTGTCCTTCAGATATTCATTCAGGATTCCCTGCATGGCAGAAGACAGCAGATGAACATCCTGAAAAAATATCGTGTAGCCGTTTCCGTTCAGAGGTGAAGCAGAATTCTCCACCAGAGAATTCCAGGCGGACGGTGTGATCAGCTGGCAGTTGATGGAGATCATACTGGAGCTTTTACTCTCTCCGGTTTTGTGGATGTGCTGGGCGATGGTCTCTGTGCCGGAGCCGTATTCCCCATGGATAAAGACAGGAAACTGCCGTGGGCCCAGCTGTCCGATCTTCTTCATGAGGAGGGACATGGAGGAGCAGCCGGTGGCGAGAAGCATCAGATCGTCTTTGTAGGTGTCAAAGGAATCGAAAAGGAGGGTGGGGGCAGAGTGGGATTTTGCGACGATACGGGTCATATAAAACGCATAATAGATTTGGGAATGGAGAGAGATCTTCTTCCCATATATTTGAAACAGCACTTTTTTCTGCCGTTTGATCATTCGCAGTTCCTGTTCCTCATCCAGCCTGGGGATGGAAGAACGAAGTGTTTCTTCCAGGGAAAGGAAAGAGGAATCCTGAGAAAAAATATTGTCATAGAACAGTCCGCCTGCCTGGTCAAAGAGCATGATGCAGATATTTCCATTGTCGATCACAGAACGGAAGATACTGCTGTCTGCCTGGGTCAGGACAATATTCTGATAGTAGTCGATGGCCTTTTGGTAGGCTTTTTCCACGCTTTCTCTGCCAGAAGTAATGAGGATATTCAGAAGTCCGAGCCGGGAAGCCGTTTTGACGGTAATGGAATCTCCCAGAACAAGGGAAACCCCAGACGACTTCAGATCCGATAACTTTTGCTGAACATCTTCTACGGACGTAATCTCCAATATTTCAAAATCCAGTTTCAGGATGTTTTTTAGGAGGGAGGCAGAGGTCGTTATGCTGGAAAAGCCGACTACCGCAAAGGGCATCTGGTACTGTCTGGCAGCCGTGATGGTACGCAGCATATCATAGGCGGAGGTCTCAACCTCCACAATGGGTACGCTGGCTGTCTTCTGAAGCAGCTCTGCCGTGCCTCCTCTGGAGATGATGACATCATATTTGGACGCGGGGAACTGATGAAGATAATGGAGTCCCTGCTCCAGATCCCCTACAAAGACATCAATATCGGCAGAATTTGAAAAAGAAAGGGAAACAGCCTGAAGGGTTTCCTTCAGGCTTTCGTAAGGAGCGATGGCTAAAATCGATGCTTTTTTCATATAATGGTCACCTCATGTTTCATTTTTAAACAGTTAAACCATATCATAAAAAAGCAAATCTTTCAATCTCACTCCAATTCAAACTGTCCGGTATAGAGTTTGTAATACCGGCCTTTCTGCTCCAACAGCTCTTCGTGGCTGCCGCGTTCGATGATCTCTCCGTGTTCCAGCACCAGGATGGCCTTGGAATTGCGTACTGTGGAAAGCCGGTGGGCGATGACGAAGACGGTCCTTCCCTCCATCAGGAAATCCATGCCCCGTTCGATGAGCCGCTCTGTACCGGTGTCAATGGAGCTGGTCGCCTCATCCAGAATGAGGACAGGCGGCTGGGATACGGCGGCCCTGGCGATGGCGAGGAGCTGACGCTGGCCCTGGGAAAGATTTCCGCCGTCGCTGTGAAGCAGGGTGTCATAGCCATTGGGCAGACGGCGGATAAAGGAATCCGCGCCCGCCAGGACGGCAGCCTCCCGGACTTCCTCATCGGTAGCGGACAGGCGGCCGTAGCGGATGTTATCCGCAATGGTGCCGGTGAAAAGATGAGTGTCCTGGATGACGAGGGACAGGGAACGGCGCAGGTCGTCTTTTCTTATGTCTCGGATATCCAGACCGTCATAGGTGATAGTTCCCCGGTCGATTTCATAAAATCGGTTTATCAGGTTGATGATAGTCGTCTTACCCGCTCCGGTGGAGCCGACAAAGGCGATTTTCTGTCCGGGCTTTGCGTAAAGGTCAATATGGGACAGGATGGTCTTCTCCGGCACATACCCGAAGGAGACATCGTGGAAGCGCACATCGCCCCGGAGAGGAATCAGGGTATGACCGCCTTCCGGAAGCGGCTGCTTCCAGACATAGCGTCCCCTGCCGTCAGTGCATTCCCGGAGCGTACCGTCCTCCGCTTCTTCCGCATGGCAGAGGGTCACCGTGCCTTCATCTATTTCCGGCGTCACATCCATCATTTCAAAGATTCGTTCCGCTCCGGAGAGGGCAGCCAGCAGGAAATTCACCTGCTGGGTGAACTGATTCATAGGCATGGCGCTTTGCCTTACGTATACCAGATAGGAAGCCAGACTCCCCAGGTCAATTAAACCGGACAGGGCGAAAAGCCCGCCGACACAGGCGGAGACCGCGTAATTGAAATAGGAAAGGCTTACAATGACCGGAATCATCATGCCGGAATATGTCAGGGCCTTGGTCGAGGATTTTCTCAGAGCCTCATTCCGGCGGCAGAATTCTTCAAAATCCTTTTCCTCATGGTTGAATACCTTTTCAACCTTCTGGCCGGTGACCATCTCTTCCGCGAAACCGCCGATGCTTCCCAGCCATTTTTGCTGTTCCGCAAAATATTTCCTGCTCCGTCTGCCGTTATATTGAATAAATAGAAACATCAATGCCATGAACACCAAAACAATCATGGACAGGCGCCAGTTGAGGATCAGCAGCATGGTGACGGTGCCGGTCACTACTATGGTGCTTTGAATCAGCATGGTGAAGCTGCCGTTTAAAGCCTCGGTGATGGTATCCACGTCATTGGTAAAACGGCTCATCAGCTCTCCATGGGTGTGAGCGTCGAAATAGGACAGAGGAAGGGACTGAGTGTGGACAAATAAGTCATGGCGGATTTCGCTCACCACTTTTTGGGACATCCGAACCATCAGCTGATTGTAGCCCCAGGTGGCCAGGACGCCGGTGAGGTACATGACCGCCATGAGGAGAAGCATCCGGAGAAGGCCGGATACATCGCCTGGCAGGATATAATTGTTGATGACCGGCTTTAGAAGATAAGTCCCCATGATATTGGCCAGGCTTCCAACGGCGGTCAGGAAAATGACAAGGGCCAGAAGGGCTTTGTGCCCGCCCAAATAGTGGAACAGGCGGCGTATGGTCTTTTTTGTGTCCTTGGGTTTTTTATATCCGACGTATCGTGCCATTAGAGACCAACTCCTTCCTGCTGGGAATAATAAAGCTCCTGATAGGTTTGATTGGAAGCCAGAAGCGTTTCATGGCGTCCGGTGGCCTGGATTTCGCCGTGTTCCAGGATGAAAATCTGATCGGCGTGCATCACCGAAGTGATTCTCTGGGCGATGATGATCTTGGTAGTGCCGTTCAGATACCCGGAAAGACCCTCCCGGATCTTTGCTTCCGTAGCAGTGTCCACGGCGCTGGTGGAGTCATCCAGGATCAGGATCTTTGGATGCTTTAGAAGAGCCCTTGCAATACAGAGACGCTGCTTTTGCCCGCCGGATATGTTTACGCCTCCCTGTCCGAGCTCTGTATCGTAGCCTTTGGGAAGCTGGTTTATGAATTCGTCGGCACATGCTATCCGGCAGGCCTCGCGGATTTCTTCTTCCGTGGCGTCTTCTTTTCCCCAGCGCAGGTTATCCAGGATGCTCCCGGAAAACAAGGTGTTTTTCTGAAGGACCATGGCTACGGCATCCCTCAGGTGAGAAAGCGGATATTCACTGACGGGGTGTCCATCGATGGAAAGGGTTCCGGAGGTGACATCGTACAGTCTGGGAATCAGCTGGACGAGTGTACTTTTGGCGGAGCCGGTACCGCCAAGGATTCCGATAGTCTGGCCCGCTTTTATGGAACACGTTACGTCGGATAGGACATATTCTTTGGCCTCGGGGCGGTATTTAAAGTAAACGTGCTCAAAAGAAACTGAACCGTTCGTTATCTGGATATCCCTGGCACCTTCTTCTGTGATGTCGATCTCCTCATCCAATACCTCCACGATACGGCGGCAGGAAGCGAGAGAACGGGTCATCATCATGAATACGTTGGATATCATCATCAGAGAATTGAGCACCTGGAGCACATAACTCAAGAAACCGGTCAGCTGTCCGACCTGCATGTCGCCGACGAAGATCAGATTGCCGCCTATCCAGAGGATGCTGAGGATTGTCGCGTACATGACTAGCTGCATGGCCGGCATGTTGAGGGCAGCCAGGCCGAAAGCCTTTTCCGAGGTGGTGCGGAGGGCCATATTCCCTTCGTTGAATTTTCCAATCTCATAATCTCCGCGGACGTAGGATTTGACTACGCGCACGGCGGTCAGGTTCTCCTGGACGATTCGGTTCACCAGGTCAATGGAGCCCTGCATTTTGGAATAGAGGGGACGTACATTCTTGATGATAAAAAAGAGGAGTGTTCCAAGAATGGGAGACGCCACGCAGAATACCAGCGCCAGTTTCCAGTTCATCAGGAACGCCATGATCAAGGAGATGAGCATCATGATGGGCGCTCTGCAGCCGGGCCTCATGCCGGTAGCCACGGAATTCTGGATGGTGGTAACGTCGCTGGTGAGCCTTGTCACCAAGGAGGAAGTCCGGAAATGATCGATATTGGAAAAGGAGAAGCTCTGCAGCTTTTTATACTCCGCTTTCCGCAGCTCTGCTCCCAGCCCCTGGCCGCAGGTGGCGGAAAATTTGGCGCTGCCGATTCCGAGAAACAGGGAGAGGAGCGCACAGAAGATCATGAGGATTCCTTTCTGGAAAATGATGGCCTTGTTTCCGGTGGCCACGCCGACATCGATGATATCCGCCATGATCAGAGGGATGATAAGTTCAAACGTGCCTTCCAGAGTAATACAGATGACAGCCAGGACAGCGTATGCTTTATAGGGCTTCATATAGGAAAAAAGTCGCTTTAACATAATAATCGTTCCCTTCTTAGGTGTCTTTTCTGAGTGATAGATCAGGACTCCCGTCATTCATTATATTGTAGGACGAAAGCAGAAAGACTTCAAGATTAAAATGCCGAAAAATAAGATACGCCGCGGCATAAAAAGCCGCGGCGTCCGGTTTCTGTTTTATTATTGCAGCTCTGAGATCCAGGTTCTTCCGGGTACGTTCTCCATTTCACAGAACATCTCCCAGACGAAGCCGAAGGGCATGGTCTTGAGTTCCTCATAGTAGGCCAGTCGTTTGGTCAGATTCCCTTCTCTTTCTATCTGGATCAGTTCCTTCGTCGGCTGAAGCAGGGCCAGAAGCAGGGCCTTTCTCGCGTTTCTCGCGCCGATGGCTGTGGCGGCGATCCGGTTGATGCTGGCGTCAAAATAATCCGTGCCGATATGGATCCTGTCCAGAGCGTCGTAGCGGACAATTTCTTCCATGATGGCTTTTGTCTCATCATCCAGCATGACTACGTGGTCACTGTCCCAGCGGACCGGACGGCTCACATGGAGCATGAGCTCCTGCCCGAAAGCCAGGTAGGAAGAAAATTTCGCGGCGATGCTTTCCGTAGGGTGGAAATGACCGGCGTCCATGCAGACGATGCAGTTCTTCTTAGTCAAGGCATAGTTGGTATAAAATTCATGGGAGCCCGGCACATAGCTTTCGCTGCCGAGTCCGAATACCTTGCTTTCCACGGAGTCGATATTATATCGGGAATCGATGGGGTCAGCGAATATCTGATCCAGGGAGTCCTTTAATATCAGGCGGGGAGTCAGCTTGTCAACGGTGTAATCTTTGTTGCCGTCACCAATCCAGTGATTAGTGATGCAGGGCTGATTCAGCTCTTTCCCGAAATATTCTCCGATGCGCCTGCAGCATTTTCCATGGTTGATCCAGAACTCTCGAACTGATTCATCACGGCTGGTCAGAGTATAGCCGCTGTCGGACATGGGATGGGAAAAATAAGTGGGATTAAAATCCAGACCAATATTCCGGCCTTTGGCGAAATCCACCCACTCGGAGAATTCCTCAGGGCCGATTTCATCCCGGTCAATGTCTTTTCCGTGTTTATCCAGGTAGATGGCGTGGAGCGCCAGCTTTGTGGCGCCGGGAATCAGATCCAGCGCCTGGTTCAGATTTGTCATATATTCTTCCCGGTTCTCCGGTTTGCCGGGAGCGTTCCCGGTGGCGGCGATACCGCCGGTCAGGACGGCGTCGGGATTTTCAAAACCCTGCAGGTCGTCGATCTGCCAGCAGTGCACGGAAATAGGTGTTTTTTTCAGGGTTTCCAGAGCCTTGTCGGTGTCCACACCGATGGAAGCGTAAAGTTCCTTCGCGGCCTGATAATTCTTTTCTGTCTGACTCATAAGAAATACCTCCATAATTATGTAGTGAAATTAAGATTCTGAGAAGTAAAACCATCCCCCATAATTAAAGTATCACAGGAACATTTGAAAGTAAATGGAAATATGGAAAGACCATGGAAAAAGCCCGCCTGCATTTGATTGACAAATGAGAAGCCTCCGGTTATAATACACGGAGATAAGGGAGTAATTGGCGCCTGCGGTGTAATGAAGTCAACATACTGATGAGCCTGGGATGCGGGCTGTCTGGCTTTGTTTTAAATGATGAGACTTATCTGTACATTTGTACAGATGGGTCTTTTTTGTATAATAAGAAGTCCGCAGGACTCCTATTATATGGAAAAACGCAAGGCGCCGGGTGCACACGATGTAAAGAGGAAGACGGCTTTGCGGGATTCTTTGGCCCCACAAGATTCTTTATCCTGCCAGTCGTACGTATATTTAAGATAGTATGGCTGCGGGCGAACAGGAAGGAGAACGATACATATGGCTATTTGGGAATTGTTTTTGATCGCGGTGGGATTGTCCATGGACGCGTTTGCAGTGTCTGTCTGTAAGGGGCTTACAATGCAGAAAATGTGCTGGAAAAATGCACTGCTGGCCGGCGTCTATTTCGGGGGCTTTCAGATGCTGATGCCGCTCATAGGGTATTTTCTTGGAACCGGATTTCAGGATAAGATCGTCCATATCGACCACTGGATCGCTTTTATTCTTCTGGGAGCCATCGGAGCCAATATGATCAAGGAGTCTTTTTCCAAAGAAGAAGAGATGGACTGTTCCTTCGGGTTCCGGACCATGCTCTTATTGGCAGTCGCCACCAGCATTGACGCTCTGGCGGTGGGCGTGACCTTTGCCTTTCTGAAAGTAAACATCCTGATGTCAGTGTCCCTGATTGGGATCACCACCCTCTGCCTGTCGGTGGCGGGCGTTCTGGTGGGAAATGTCTTTGGGAGCAAATATAAATCCAAGGCAGAACTCGCAGGCGGAATAATCCTGATTCTGATGGGGACAAAGATACTGCTGGAGCATTTGGGGATTCTATAATAATACCTTTGAAGTCCGCTTCCATCCAGACGGGTCACTGGAAGCCGTAACCAGAATCTTTGCGGCCTCCGGTCGGTCCTTTCCAACTAACATGGATAAATCGATATTTTTCCATGTCACAATCCAACAAAAATCCGCATGATATGCGATTTTTGCCTCCCTTCGGCCGGGAAGATTCTGCCAACGCCTTTGCGGCGCTCCCCTTACGATGGAGTCGGATTCTTCCTCCTGCTCCTCTTCCCGCACCGAAATAACCTCCAGTTTGTTTTGAAAGCCATTGGAGCGGCCACGGAAGCCCGCTGCCGTAAGGCGTGCGGGCCCTGGGGATATCCGATCCTTTTCTGGAATCAGGAAAATGGAAAACATTCATAACGGTGCGGCAGAAAGAAAACCGGCAGAACGATTCCGGGCCGGCCTAAAGGAGAGCGCCGCAGGGCAGCGGCCGGTGTTCCCCAGGCGGAGGGAGGCAAAAACGGAAAATCCGATTCCGTTTTTGAGCGAACAGGAGACGGGAAATCATAAAGATTTCCTGTCGACATGTGAGCGGTACTGCCAAAGCGGGGATAAAGCGGCCCCTGCATCGCCAGCGAACCGAAATCGTGACGGCTCGGAACTTCTGCCGGTGCTGAACTGGAGCTTGATTGGAGTTAACTATAAATGATTCCAAAAAGTATTTAGTATCATACCTTTTAAACAAACGTATTTCCATAACTAGAGGAGACAGGAAGGAATCCGTTTCTGGAATCAGGAAAATGATGAACATTCATAACAGTGCGGCGGGCAAAAAAACAGCAGAATGATTCCAGGCCGGCGAACCAAAATCGTGACGGCTCGGATTGGGAAAGGAATGCTTGTAATGGAATGGATTTATGCCAGGATGGCAGACGGAATCCGCATATGCGGAGCTTTGGGGGAAAAGGACAGGCTGGAGGTTCCGGAGGAGATCGGAGGATGTCCGGTGACGGAGATCGGTCCGTATGCTTTTTCCGCTTCGGAGACGCCGCGGAGGTTCCTGATGGAGGAAACAGCCCGCTGCCGGGAAAAGGATGAAGGCATCTTTGAGAAGGCAGATGCGGAGAAAACAGCAGGGATGCAGAGAGCGGTAAAAGGAGACAGGCTGTCAGCTGTTTCCCTGCCGGATACAGTGAAGGTAATCGGGGATTACGCTTTCTATGGATGCGGGAATCTGGAGACCATATCATTCACGGACTCGTTGAAACGGATTGGAAGCGGCGCGTTAATGGGATGCAGCGCGGTGAAAGAGCTGAGAGTTATCAGGAAAAGAGAGGGGGCCATGAGCCTCTGTCAAATGCTCTCGGAGCTTCGGTATGCTCTGGCGGTGACGATACAGGAACGGGACGGAGAAATCCGGCTGATATTTCCGGAATATTATGAGGTTTCTGTGGAGAATATTCCCGCCAGGATCTTTGAAACGCACGTTCATGGTACCGGCTACCGCTACCGTCAGTGCTTTCGGGGCGGAGAAGTTGATTATCGCACATACGACGGGCTGTTTTGCCTGGCGGTGAGCCAGGAACCGGCGCAGGTGGTGACAGAGCTGGCCTTGAGCCGCCTCCGATACCCGAAAGAGCTTTCGGCAGAGGCAAAGAACGGATATCTTTCGTATTTCAGCTCCCATGTCCGGGAAGCGGGGGAATATCTTTTAAAACAGGACGATCTGGATTCCATCCGTCTGATAGCGAAAGAGGGAGGATTTGGAATGGACGCCCGGGAAATGGAAGAGGTTTCCTTGCCCGCTTATGGGACAGAGGATGAGCCGCCCGCGGACGGCGCCGGGGATTTCTATATGGCTTCCCTCGGAGAAGGCGGATTTGGAGGAAGTCCGGTAGATAAGGCTGAGTCCTATAGGCTGAGAGAAACGGCAGAACATAAAGCTGCCATAGACGTCATGCTGGAAATGGCAGGGCAGATGGGGAGGACGGAATGCCTGGGATTTTTGATGGATTTCCGGCATAGAAAAGGAACAGGAGACAGGGCGAAGAGAGTATTTGAATTGTGACGGCCATATGGCGGACTGACTTGAAAGCGAAGAGAAAATAAGGCATAATAGAAGCAGACGGCGTTAAGATACTTTGGACAGAAAGAGGGAAAAAAATGCTTAAAGAGCTGAGGAAAACACTGCTTGATAAAGCGGACGGCGGATACAAAGAATTCAACGACAGGCTGGTTCCGGGCACGGGGAAGACCATCGGGGTCCGGGTGCCGGATGTGAGGAGTGCGGCCAAGGCCATAGCCAGAGAAGATTTCAGCCAGTTTTTGACAGAGATCGAGGAGGCGCTGCCGGAAAGCCTATATCAGGAAGAGCTGATGGTACAGGGGATGGTGATCGGATACGCCAAAATGTCCCTGGAAGAGCGTTTTTTACATCTGGACGTTTATGTTCCCCGGATCAACAGCTGGGCGGTATGCGACTGCGGAAACGACGCTCTTAAATTCATGGCGAAAAATCCAGAGGAGAGCTTTGCGTATGTCTGCAAATATCTGGAAAGTCAGAAGGAATATGAGGTCAGATTCGCAGTCGTGACATTAATGCAGTATTTTACCACAGAACCCTATATTGACAAAGTCCTGGAAATATACTGCCGGGTCAGCCATGAGGGTTATTATGTGAAGATGGCGGTGGCCTGGGCGGTCTCCGTTTGTTATGTGCGGTTTCCGGAAAAGACCCGGATGGTTTTGGAGCGGCGGGAGCTGGAATCCTGGACCCACAATAAGGCGATTCAGAAGATCAGAGAGTCGAGAAGAGTCTCTCCGGAAGAAAAGGAAATGCTGAACCGGCTGAAAGTAAAATAACGCACTGTAAAACGGTGTACTGGTGTGACCAGTACACTGTTTTAAGCTATGAACCGAGTTTAAACTGCCTGGAGGTAAAACGATGTCGAAGGAGCTTACGGAGAAATGGGACCGCATTGGGAAAGAGATTTTGGAAACAGCCAGGAATGAGCTGTATCTGAATATGAGATTTCTGGACCTGGCGCTTTGCAGCCTGTCCTTTCTTTTGGATACAGAAGTAAAGAGAGCCGGGACCGACGGCTGCGCTGTTCATTTTGAACCATACGCCCTGGCGGAGCTTTATCAGAGCGACAGGCGTTATTTAAACCGGTTGTATCTGCATATGGTGTTTCACTGCCTTTTCCGCCATTTGACCAGAAGGGGAAAGCGGAGGGAGGATTATTGGAATCTGTCCTGCGACATTGCCATGGAATCCATTATTGACGGACTTTTAAAACGCAGCGTCCGGCGGGCCGTCGATCCGGTGCGGAAAGAGACTTATGAGATGCTTGAAGGCCGGCTTGAGGTATTCACGGCGGAAGGGATCTACCAAGTGCTGATGGAGCAGAGGCTTACAGAAAAGCAGATGGAGCGTTTAGAGCAGGCATTCTGGGTGGATGATCACAGCTTCTGGCCGCGGGAGGAAAGCGGGGAGCCGCCGGAACTCAAAGAGCAGCTGGAACAGAAGTGGCAGGATATCGCAGAGCGGACAGAGACCAGGATGGAGACGATCGGAAGAGATCAGTCGGAGGAATCGGGGAATCTTTTGGACCAGATTAGGGCGGAGAACCGGAAACGCTGTGATTACCGGGCTTTCTTAAAAAAATTTGCCGTGCTGCGCGAAGAGATGCAGGTGGACACGGATTCTTTTGATTATGGGTTTTACAGCTATGGCCTGAGACTTTACGGCAATATGCCGCTGATCGAACCTCAGGAATTTAAAGAAGTGAAGAAGATACAGGACTTTATCATAGCGGTCGATACTTCCATGTCCTGTTCCGGCGAGCTGATAAAGAGCTTTCTTTTCGAGACCTATGGGATCCTTTCCGAGACGTCCAGCTTTTTTAAAAAGGTGAACGTCCATATCATTCAGTGCGACGAAGCGGTCCGCTCGGATGTGGAGATCACCTGCGGAGAAGAACTGGCGGATTATATGGAGAATCTTGAGATTCGTGGAGGAGGAGGCACGGATTTCCGCCCGGTGTTTTCTTATGTAGAAGAACAGAAGGAAAAAGGCAGGTTCGGCAGCCTGAAGGGCCTTCTGTATTTTACAGACGGCCGTGGGATATTCCCGAAGAAAAGGCCGGACTACGATGTGGCGTTCCTGTTTATGGAAGAGGACTACAGTGACGCTGCCGTACCGCCCTGGGCCATCAAGCTGATCCTGGAACCTGAGGACCTTAAGCCGGAAAGGAAACGGCTGGACAAACATATCAGATTTGTATAAAATGAAACTGTAAAGGATAAAAATCCGTATATAAGAGCAGAAAAGAAGAGGCAGAAACGTGAATATCAAGCGGGCAAAGGAAGAAATCAAGAACACCATCAAAGCATATCTATTAAAGGATGAGTTCGGAGAATATGTGATTCCGTCCATCAGACAGCGGCCTGTTCTTTTGATGGGGCCACCCGGCATCGGGAAGACTCAGATCATGGAACAGACGGCCAGAGAATGTCATGTAGGGCTGGTGGCATATACAATCACCCACCATACAAGGCAGAGCGCGGTGGGACTTCCCTTTATAAAGGAAAAAGAATACGGCGGAAAAGCCTGCTCCGTGACAGAATATACCATGAGTGAGATCATTGCGGCTATATATGATAAAATGGAAAGGACAGGCATTAAAGAGGGGATCTTGTTCATCGACGAGATCAACTGTGTTTCAGAGACGATGGCGCCTATGATGCTCCAATTTTTACAATGTAAGACCTTTGGCAATCAGCAGGTGCCGGAAGGATGGATTATCGTGGCGGCCGGGAATCCGCCTGAGTACAATAAATCGGTCCGGGATTTTGACGTGGTGACGCTGGACCGGGTGAAACGTCTGGATGTGGAGGCAGATTACGGAGTATGGAAGGAATATGCCTACAGGGAAAAGCTTCAAGGGGCTATTCTTTCTTATCTGGATATCCGTAAGGATCATTTTTACCGGATAGAGACAACGGTGGACGGCGTGTTTTTTGCTACGGCGAGGGGATGGGAGGACCTGTCACAGTTTCTTTCCGTGTACGAGGAGCTGGGTCAGCCGGTGGATGCCCAGGTGATCGGACAGTATATCCAGCATCCGAAGATCGCCAAGGATTTTGCCAATTATCTGGAGCTCTATCACAAGTATCACCGGGATTATCAGATAGATGAGGTGCTCGCCGGGCGCGTACAGCCGTCGGTCATTTCCAAGCTTCACTTTGCGGAATTTGATGAAAGGATCAGCGTCATGGGACTTCTTCTGGACAGGCTGGGAGAAGAATTTCGAAAAGCATACCTGCAGGACCGTGTGGTGACGGAGCTGTTCGGCCATCTTAGGTCGGTCAGAGTCAGGCTTGATAAAATGGTGGCAGATACCGGAAATCCGGCAGAGACGGACAGAGAGCTGCGGGATACTGTGCGGTGTCTGGAAGAGGAACGGCAGCTGGCGGAGAAAGCGTTTCAGAGGGACCGGGAGGCGGGGCAGCTTGACAAGCTGTCGGAGATCACGGCTTTTAAAGTCCAGGATAAACTGGAATATATGAAAAAATATGTGATGAACGCAGCAGAGGACACCAAGACAGATACGGGGTTTTCGCTTGTCAGGGAAGCATTTGCGGAGGAGACCCAGGGCCGGCAGGAGCTGCTTGATAAAACAGCGGAAAAGCTTGATTATGCGTTTGATTTTCTGGAGGCAGCCTTTGGACAGGGCCAGGAGCTGGTGGTTTTCGTGACGGAGCTCACGGCGGG
The DNA here is from genome assembly GCF_021044755.1 of Lientehia hominis. Classification (GTDB taxonomy): domain Bacteria; phylum Bacillota; class Clostridia; order Lachnospirales; family Lachnospiraceae; genus Lientehia; species Lientehia hominis. The sequence goes on along the minus strand of NZ_JAJNOR010000005.1, from coordinate 212,432 downwards.
ATATTACAGCGCCTGGTATATTCAGGAAAACGGCTGCGACCGGTATTACAAATACAATAAGGGGCTTCTGTTCGCGGAAAGACAGCAGGAAATCAGCAGCCAGATAGAAGAAGCGAAGGATTGGATGACGGGGGCGGATCTCATATGACAGAAGCGGTTATCTTTGATATGGATGGTCTGATGTTCGACTCAGAACGTCTGGTGCAGCTATCCTGGACTCTGAGCGGCCGGGCTCTGGGCTATGAAGAGGAAGACCTGGGGCAGAATATCTATCAGACCCTGGGGATGGGAGTAGCCGGCAGGAGGGCTTATTTCCTGGAACATTACGGGGAAGCGTTTCCATTTGATACATTCCGCCGGTATACCAAGCAGTTTTTCTGGGAAAAGGCGGAGGAGGAAGGCATCAGCGTCAAGCCGGGCCTTTATGAGCTTTTGAAGTATCTGAAAGAAAACGGCTATAAGATTGGCATGGCCACTTCTTCCAGCTATGATTATGCGGCAGGAAATCTGGAACGCGCGGGAATCCGGGGATATTTTGACGCCATAGTCTGTGGAAATATGATAGAGAGGACGAAGCCGGCGCCTGATATCTATCAGAAAGCGGCCAGCTTGCTTAGGGAATCGCCGTCCAGCTGCCTGGCTTTGGAGGATGCCCCGAACGGGGTGCTTTCGGCTGTCCGGGCCGGCATGCCCGTGGTCATGATTCCGGACCTTCTGGAGCCGAAACCGGAAATAGAGAGGCTTTTATATGCCAAATGCGGTGATTTGTCGGAGATAATGCCTCTTCTTGAAAAGAAGAGATGTAATGCGGAGGTCCATCCGGTTATATATTGACCAGTTTCAAGGAGATTATGGGAGAAGGAGGAAATTGTATGGAGAAATCCAAAGTGTATTTTACCAGCATGAGAGCAAAGGTGGGGGAAAACCTGCAGATGAAGCTTCAGAGGCTTCTGAGGAGGGCGGGGATTGAGACCATTGATTTTGAGGACAAATATGTAGCGGTAAAGATACATTTCGGAGAAAGAGGAAATCTTTCTTATCTGCGCCCCAACTATGCCAGAACCGTTGTGGATATGATAAAGGAGCTGGGGGGCCGCCCGTTTCTGACCGACTGCAATACGCTTTATATAGGCGGAAGGAAGAACGCACTGGATCATATTGAGACGGCTTACATAAACGGCTTTTCCCCATTTTCCACAGGATGCCATATTCTTATCGGAGACGGCCTGAAGGGTACAGATGATGTGGAAGTGCCGGTAAATGGGGACTGGGTGAAGAAGGCTAAGATCGGCAGAGCGATCATGGATGCGGATATTGTCATCTCCCTGACTCATTTTAAAGGGCATGAAATGACCGGCTTTGGAGGAACTCTGAAAAATCTGGGCATGGGCTGCGGCTCCCGTGCCGGGAAGATGGACATGCACAGCACGGGGAAGCCATATGTGGATCAGGAGCGCTGTATCGGATGTCATCAGTGCGAAAAGATCTGTGCCCATGGCGCGCCGGAATTCCATGAAGGAAAAGCGTCCATTAACCATGAAAAATGCGTGGGCTGCGGCCGCTGTATCGGCGTGTGTCCGAAGGATGCGGTCTGTGCGGCGAAGGATGCCACCAATGAGATTGTGAATCAGAAAATCGCGGAATACAGTCTGGCGGTCGTACAGGGCAGACCACAATTCCATATCAGTCTGGTGGTGGATGTTTCACCCTACTGCGACTGCCACGGTGAAAACGACAGGGCCATCGTTCCCAACGTAGGGATGTTCGCTTCCTTTGATCCAGTGGCCTTGGATGTGGCATGTGCGGATGCGGTAAACGCACAGCCGGTTATTGCGGACAGCATCCTCGGCGAAAGCCATGGGCATGAGGATAGGGACCACTTCGGGAGAGTCAGCCCCAACACCAACTGGAAGGTGGGGATTGACCACGGGGTAAAGATAGGACTCGGAAGCAAAGACTATGAATTGATCGAGGTATGAGAGAATGCTCTATTTAGAATGTTATTCCGGAATCAGCGGAGATATGGCGGTGGCAGCCCTCCTGGATCTGGGGGCCAGCAGGGAAAAGCTGGAACAAGGGCTTGCCAGCCTCAAGGTAGACGGATATGAGATTAAAATCGGGCGGCGGATCAAATGCGGTATCGATGCCTGCAGCTTTGATGTGATACTTTCCGGAAAAGAAGACGGCCAAAGCCATGATTATGCGGAACACAGTCATGGAGAACACGGCCATGAAGGAGAACATATCCATGGAGAACATGCCTGCGGCCATAGCCATGAGGGAGAACACAGTCATGACGGGCACGGCCACGGTGCACATGACCATGTTCATCGAAACCTGGAGGAGATCGCCGGAATCATAAATGGGTCTGGCATGACGGAAAGGGCGAAGAAAACAGCACTCCGTATCTTCCAGATCGTGGCGGAAGCGGAAGGAAAGGTGCACGGAAAGCCGGTGGAGGAAGTACACTTCCATGAAGTGGGAGCAGTGGATTCCATTGTGGATATTGCGGCGGCGGCGATTTGTCTGGATGACCTGGACATAACGGAAGCGGTGGTCTCCGAGATCAGTGAAGGAAGCGGGCATGTCCATTGTCAGCATGGGATTCTTCCGGTTCCGGTGCCGGCGGTGACAGCCATTGCAGAGCGGTACGGACTGTTCCTGAGACCGACGGATACGCGGGGCGAAATGGTGACGCCGACAGGCGCGGCCGTTGCGGCAGGCATCCGTACCAGAGAAGAGCTTCCCTCCTCTTATCGAATTGTGAAGACAGGCATGGGCGCCGGGAAGAAGGACTTTGCAAAAGCAAATATCCTCCGGGCGTATCTGATTGAAGAGAAGAAACAGCCGGAAGCTATGTGGATGCTGGAGACCAATATAGACGATGTCACGGGAGAAGCTTTGGGATATGTGATGGAGAAGCTTTTTCGTGCAGGAGCCAGGGATGTATGTTATGTTCCCGTCTTTATGAAGAAAAACAGGCCGGCGTATTTGATGAAGGTTGTTTGTGATGAAAAGGACAGAGAGCCGCTGGAGGAGCTGATCTTCCTGCATACTACCACCATAGGGATCCGCAGATACCGGCTGGAAAGAACGGTGCTGTCCCGAAAGCTTTTGACAGTGGAAACACCATATGGCCAGGCAATGGTGAAACAAGTATCCAGAGGGGAGATGACGTTTTACTATCCGGAGTACGAGGACGCGGCCCGATATGCAGACGCTTCTGGCATTTCCTTTCAGGAGGCGTATGAAGAAATCCGGAGAGCTGCCGGCTGCATGTGACCGGGAAGGCTCTGGAAAAGCAGAGGGAGCCTGGCCAGAGGAAAGGAAGGGAACAAGAGAAAATGGATGAATACGAACAAAAGAAGCAGATGCTGACCAACATGATACAGAATGCAGTAAAGGAAGGCGTATGCATCGCGTTTTCCGGAGGGGTCGACAGCAGCCTGATTTTGGCAGCTGCCTGCCGGGAACAAAAGAAGAATGGCGGAGTGGTTTTTGGCGTGCTGTTCGATACGTTTCTCCATTCGAAGCGGGATGAAGAGGCGGCAGAAAAGGTAGCACTTGAATGCGGAGCGGATTTTGCTGTGATTCCCGTCAATGAGCTGGATAATCCGGCGATCCTCGATAATCCTGTGGACAGGTGCTACCAATGCAAAAAATTTCTGTTTACCAGGCTGAAAGAATTCGCGGCAGAGCATCAGTGCACTGTTGTGATGGACGGAACCAACAAAGACGATGGAACGGCATACAGGCCAGGGCTGCGGGCACTTTCTGAACTGAAAATCCTGAGTCCTCTTAAGGAAGCCGGCTTCAGTAAAGAAGAAGTACGGCGTTTGGCCGCTGAGTATGGAGTTTCTGTGGCGGAAAAACCGTCCAACTCCTGTCTGGCCACAAGGCTTCCCTATGGTACCAGGCTGGAACCGGAGCTTTTGGGACGGATAGCCGCAGGAGAAAATTATCTGGCGGAGCTTGGCTTCCGGAGTGTCAGAATCCGGGTCCACGGGAATATCACGAGGATAGAGATAGATCTGGACCAGATTTCTTCTTTTATCACATTAAGGGAGGACATCGTAGCCCGATTAAAGGACTTGGGCTTTGTTTATATTACACTGGATGCCGAAGGATTCCGTTCCGGAAGCATGGATTTACTGTGAATGGCAGCCCGTATTAGCTGGACAGGAGAGAGGACATGGAAATAAGAGAAGTTCTGGAACAGGTGAAAAGCGGAGAGCTTCCTTTGGAGGAAGCGGAGATCATGCTGGGCGGCCAGGAGTACGAAGATATCGGCTGCGCTAAGATCGATTTTCACAGAAACAAACGAAGAGGCTTTGGAGAAGTGATTTTCTGCAGGGGGAAAAAGCTCCCGCATCTGGTCCATATCTACGAGACCTTCCGCGACAGGCAGGTGAATGTCATGGGGACCAGAGCCTCAAGGGAACAGTATGACGCCGTGCGGCTTGCGGTGCCTGAGGTGGTATATGATGAGATTTCCGGAGTATTGAAATATGAGCCGTTTCCCATGGAAAGGATGGGCCTTGTGGCCGTATGTACCGGAGGCACCGCCGATATACCCGTAGCGGAAGAAGCGGCCCAGACGGCGGAATTTCACGGAAGTGAGGTCCTTCGGGTATTTGATGTGGGGGTAGCGGGAATCCACAGGCTCTTTTCGAAAATAGAAGAGATAAGGAAAGCGAACTGTATTGTCGCGGTTGCCGGGATGGAGGGCGCGCTGGGAGGCGTCATCACGGGACTGGTGGATAAGCCGGTGATCGCCGTGCCGACCTCCATTGGATACGGCGCCAGCTTCGAGGGGGTAGCTCCTCTTCTCAGTATGCTGAATTCCTGTGCAGAAGGAATGGCTGTGGTGAATATTGACAATGGCTTCGGCGCAGGATATATGGGAGCACAGATCAACAGGCTGATCGCAGAAAGGAAATGAATCACTTAGCCGGACAACGACGGCGGCAGAAGAAAGAGGTGTGCGGCAATGGCAGAAGAGACTGCATTTTTAAAAGAGCAGAAAGTAGATGAAGGGTTGATAGCCGATCTTGAGGCTTTCCGTAAATTATATGATGTGGAAGAGAGTGAAAAGCAGCGTGTGGTGATACCGATGATTCCTTTTTATGGGAAAGACATCCTGGAGCAGGCGATTGCCGCGCTTTTGCAGGGGGAGAATCTGCTCCTTTCCGGCTCTAAGGCCACCGGAAAAAATGTACTGGCGGAAAATCTGGCGTATCTGTTCGGAAGACCCACTTATAATATCTCGTTCCATGTGAATACGGACAGCAGTTCCCTGATTGGCACGGATACTTTTAAGGATAATGAAGTGACTCTGAGGAGGGGGCCCGTATATCAGTGCGCCGAATACGGCGGTTTTGGGGTGCTGGATGAGATCAATATGGCAAAGAACGACGCGGTTTCGGTGCTGCATGCCACGCTGGATTATCGGAGGATTATAGATGTTCCGGGGTATGAAAAGATATCGCTTCATCCGGCCGCCAGATTCATCGGTACGATGAATTATGGATATGCGGGGACGAAAGAGCTCAATGAAGCCCTTGTCTCCAGGTTCCAGGTAATTGATATGCCGCCGGTGGATGAAGCTACTCTGATGAAGATACTGAAGGTGACGTTTCCTGATGGAAAAGACAAGGCTCTGGAACAGTTCTCCGGCCTTTTCCTGGATTTGCAGCTAAAGGCATTCAACGGAGAGATCACGACCCGGCCATTGGATCTAAGAGGGCTTTTGGCATCCATGAAGACCATGAGGAGCGGTCTTCGTCCGGCCCTGGCCGTGAAAATGGGAATCACCAATAAGACCTTTGATATTTTTGAAAAAGAGATCATCGGTGATGTGGTCATGACCAGGATTCCAGACAGCTGGACGGCAGCAGACGTATTTGAGTCCTAGGCGCGGGCAGGAGCGGCAGAAAACAGGAAGAGGTACGGGAATGAAGGAATATTGGGAAAATGAGCATCAGATGGAAGTGGAAAACCGTATCCGGAACCTGATGTGGACCGTCAGCGGCGACTATGATCTGGAAGTTTCTTTAGATGTGGACTCTTTTCAGAAGTCCAAATATATCTCTTTGTATGATGCGGTCAAACAGGGGGCCTTTGCCAGATATTTTGACAAGGACGCCCTGGCCCTTTACGTGCTGAAAAAGACATTCTTAGGGGCAGAGCAGAAAAATCTGATGAGGCTGGCCCAGACTTGTGTAGACGCGGCAGTCCACAGAAAAGTTGAGGAAGAGCGAAGCGGTGTGCGGGAGATCCGCCGGCAGGCATTTACCGACATTTTGGAATATGGCGGCAGAAGACTGGCGGAGTCCATGACCGGTATGCTGAGAATAGCGTATATAAAAAAGGCTCTGGCGCCGGAATACCGGACGACCAGAAAGCTTGAGCAGGCGCTGACTGACGTGCTGAGCCTTGAGGAAGCTTCCGATACCATGGATATCATCCGGGTGGTAGACGGCTTGTATAACCGTCTTCTGGACAGGAGCTTTGAGGAGAAACAAGGCGGTCTGGACGAGGTGCTCGCTGTGACCCTGGAGGAACTTGCAGAGTTTGGCTGGAGGGACTTTCTGAAGGAAAACGCTTCCGAGGAGAGCTTTGACGATTATATGAAGCGGGTTTCCCGGGCTATGACGAGGACGGCCCAGGAGGATGAGGAGGAGAAAAGGGAAAGGAATACCCATATAGTCCGGGTAAAAGAAGAGGATCTGCAGAAGGTGTATTCGTATGTGGAGCTTAACTTCGGAAGGTCCTATTTGAGCCGTTTGGAAGGAAAGCGGCTGGATTATCAACTGTGCCGGGGAGCCCATGGAGACTGCAGCCTGTATTTTACGGAAGGGATTCTGAGAAGCCCGGTGAAAAATAACTATCAGTACCAATACGCTCTGCGGCAGGCGGAGCAGAATAAAAGAGTATATTATCAGAACCATAATCTGGCCAGGAAGAATATAACGATCCTGACGGGAGTTCTGAAACAGGCGCTTATGCGGCGTAGCGAAATGGAATACGTCAGAGATGACCACGGCCATGTGACGCCGAATCTGCTCTGGAAGGTGGGAAGGACAGAAGACAAGAGACTCTTCACCAGGACGATTAATCGGAATTCGACTGACTTCGTCGTGGATGTGCTGATCGACGCCAGCGGCTCCCAGAGAGTAAGGCAGCCGAAGGTAGCCTTGCAGGGATATATCATCAGCAGGGCGCTGAGCGGCGTAGAAATCCCCCACAGGGTCATGAGCTTCTGTACCTTTTGGGATTATACGGTGCTGCACCGTTTTCGGGACTATGAAGACGATAAATCCGCAGATAAGAATATCATGGAATACACGACCTCGTCCAACAACCGGGATGGTCTGGCCATTCGGGCGGCCGCGGACGGGCTTTTAAAGCGGCAGGAAGAAAATAAGATCCTGATCGTATTAAGTGACGGAAGGCCCAACGACATAATCGTGAACAGACCGAACAGTAAAAACCCTCACACCTACGGTGGAGAATACGCGGTCACAGATACGGCCAGGGAAGTGCGGCATGCCAGGAACATGGGTATATCTGTCCTTGGAGTGTTTGCGGGGAAAGAAATTGACCTGAGCGCGGAGAAAAAGATATTTGGAAAGGATTTTGCCTATATCCGGGATATCGCCAATTTCTCCAATGTGGTGGGAACTTATTTAAAACGGCAGCTGGATGCGGACAGCTGAAGCAGATCACACAAGAGGAAGATAACAGCAAAAGTACAGGAAGAGAGGAACGTAAAAAGTGGAAAATAAACTGGAATTTCGTTTTGCGGAGGAAAAAGATACGCCGCTGATCTTATATTTTATCAAGGAACTGGCAGTATATGAGAAGATGCTTGAGGAGGTAGTAGCTACCGCAGAGACGCTTGAGGAATGGATCTTTCAGAAGAAAAAGGCGGAAGTGTTTTTCGCCGTGGCGGACGGAAAAGAAGTGGGATTTGCCCTGTTTTTCCATAATTTTTCTACCTTCTTAGGAAAAGCGGGTCTCTATCTGGAGGATCTGTTCATCCTGCCGGAATACCGGGGAAAAGGATATGGAAAGGCAATCTTTAGAAAATTGGCGCAGATTGCAGTGGAGAGGGGATGCGGTAGGATGGAATGGTCCTGTCTGGACTGGAACAGCTCCAGCATCCGTTTTTACCGTTCCCTGGGAGCAGTGTCCATGGACGAGTGGACGACGTACCGGCTGGCGGGAGACGCCCTGGAAAAATGCTCATGTACGGTAAGGAAGCAAGCAACCGAAAACAAGAGATAGACCGCCAGCACTACACTATTCCGAACCAAAGACCAAAAGATAAGCATTGTGGGAAAATCTAAACTTTTGGATTTTCCTACAATGCCGACTACGGCGGAATCCTTCCCACTCCTTATATCTTTATTTCCGTATACATTGAATTTGTATTTAGTAAATGCTATAATGTCCCTATTCAAATTATAAATGTGTTGAATTAGTTACATGTACATATTTTTTGTGCCGCATAAATACCCTGTTGAGGTTGTCGTTCTTTGTCCAGATGTGGAAACAATAAAAGGAAGGGAACGATACAGGGAGAAAACAGGCTATTCCGGCTTTACGGTTGAAACCTTATACGATACATTTATGCAGACAACACCACGGATCGGCTTTTGGCTGGACAATTCCAACCAAACACCACAGCAGACAGCAGAAACCATTCTGAACGCCAGAAAGTCGGTATGATTGTTACATATAAGGGGAAGAAAAATTTCTTTTAGGTACTTTCTTTCCTAAAACTAATGTGATATAATAGCATCATTCCAAAAAAGGAGTAAAAAATATGCGGCAAGGTATTCTTAAATAAAACTATAATCAAATAGTGGGAACAAAGGATTATGATAGTCCCTTTTGTGGGGGCTTGGTTTTTTGTACCCAATTTAAAAATACTTTTGCCTTATCAATTTTGACATATCCGAAAAACAGCAATCACAAACAGGTGTATGCTGTATATGTGTATGTCCGCAAATTATAATCCCCAGTGGTAAAAGTATTTTACTGCTGGGGATTTTTATGCCCTTTTGGGGCTGTAAAAGGAGGACAATCACATGAAAATAATCAATATTGGAATTCTCGCCCATGTAGACGCAGGAAAAACAACATTGACGGAAAGCCTGCTGTACACCAGTGGAGCGATTGCGGAACAAGGAAACGTGGATAAAGGAACTACAAGAACAGACACTATGATTTTGGAACGGCAGCGCGGAATTACCATTCAGACAGCGGTTACTTCTTTTTGCTGGAATGATTATAAAATCAATATCGTGGACACTCCCGGTCATATGGATTTTTTAACCGAAGCATACCGCTCTTTATCTGTCCTTGACGGAGCTGTTTTAGTCATTTCGGCAAAAGACGGCGTACAGGCACAAACCCGTATATTATTCCATGCGCTTCAGAAAATGGACATTCCGACAATTATCTTTATAAATAAGATAGACCAAAATGGGATCGACCTGCGGCGTGTTTACCAAAGCATTAAAGATAAACTTACCAGTGATATGATTGTCATGCAGGAGGTTTCCCTGTCGCCAAAGATAACCATGACCGATATTTCTGATTTGGACAAATGGGATATGATTATTTCCGGAAGCGATGAACTATTAGAACGATATGTTGCAGAGGATTCTTTGGATATACAGGAATTACAATATGAAAAGTGCAAAAGAACCAGATGCTGCTCTTTGTTTCCTGTTTATCATGGGAGTGCAAAAGACAATTTAGGAACAGAAAAACTGATTGAAGCGATTACAGAAACTTTCATTACAGAAACAGACGATATTCAGTCTGAATTATGTGGATATGTTTTTAAGGTTGAGTATACAGAGCGGAAAAAACGGCTTTCTTATTTACGCCTGTATCATGGGACGCTCCATTTACGGGATACCCTGCTGCTGTCAAAAAAGGAAAAAATAAAGATTACAGAAATGTGTATTCCGTCAAATGGTGAAATCGTCCCGGTTGACCATGCCTGTCCGGGAGAAATTGTTATTTTAGCTGATGATACTTTGAAACTGAACGACATTCTGGGAAATGAAAAACTCCTGCCTCACAAAACACGGATTGATAATCCCATGCCATTACTTCGGACAACGGTAGAGCCGCAAAAGCCGGAGCAAAGGGAAGCCCTGTTAAATGCCCTCACAGAGATTGCTGATACAGACCCTCTTTTGCATTTTGACATTGATACTGTTACACATGAGATTATATTATCTTTTTTGGGAAAAGTACAGTTAGAAGTTATTTGTTCGCTATTAGAAGAAAAATATCATGTGGGCGTGGCTATGAAAGAGCCTTCGGTTATTTATCTGGAAAGACCGCAAAAAAAAGCGAGCTACACGATTCATATTGAAGTGCCGCCGAATCCGTTTTGGGCATCTATTGGTTTGACTGTAACACCGCTTCCTGTTGGAAGCGGAACACAATATAAAAGCGAGGTATCTCTCGGCTATTTAAACCAAAGTTTTCAAAATGCCGTCATGGAGGGTGTGCGTTATGGAATGGAGCAGGGCTTATATGGCTGGGGAGTGACAGACTGCCAAATTTGTTTTGATTATGGAGTTTATTACAGCCCGGTCAGCACCCCCGCTGATTTTCGTTTTCTTGCGCCTGTCGTGTTGGAGCAGGCATTGAAAAAAGCAGGAACACAACTGTTGGAACCATACCTTTCCTTTACCCTTTTTGCACCGCAGGAATATCTTTCACGGGCTTATAATGACGCACCAAAGTATTGCGCAATCATTGAATCAACCAGACTTGAAAAAGATGAAGTTATTTTTAAGGGGGAAATCCCTGCCCGTTGTATTGGTGAATATAGAAATGATTTGAATTTTTATACAAATGGAAGAAGTGTCTGCATTACAGAATTAAAAGGGTATCAGGAAACTTCCGGCGAGCCTGTGTTTCAGCCACGCCGCCCGAACAGCCGTTTAGACAAGATCCGGCATATGTTTCAGAAGATAATGTAACATCTTGCGCAATGCAAACGTTCATTGCTGGCTATTGCGAAATATCATTGATAAAATCAGCATCAGAGAGGAGGAACCATTTTGAACCAGAAACAGACGGATATTACAACAGGAAAGCAAATACGTCATCTGCGAACACAATCGGGAATGACACAGGAAGAACTGGCTGGGAAATTGAATGTTACCCGGCAGGCGCTATCGAATTGGGAGAGAGATGTTAATGAACCCGATTTAAATACGTTGAAAAAAATTTGTTTTCTTTTTGGAGTCCACATGGACGATTTTGCGAAGGAGGTAATAACAAAAATGGAAACATGTGAAAAAAAGAGAAACGACAATTTAATAAGTATGATATGGCAATTGGACTTTTTTATGGTGTCGGGATATTTCTTGGCATTGGTATTTTCTTTGTTGGCGGTTTTATGACAATGTCGGGTGCAGGGTGGGGAGCATCACTATTTGGCGGTGGCTGTTTTTCTCTTGTATTTGGCTTGATATGCCATGCAGTTATTACATTGAGAAGAAATGACAAATGATGACATATCCTGCTTTCTAGTCTTTTCGGTCATATCGCGTAAAAAAGCCGCTGCTTTTGGCTTTCCAATAGCGGCGGCAAAGGGAAATATCCTTTGAATACCTTACAGAAGAAAAGTTTTGCAGCATTATAAAAATAAAAGCCTATACCATTTTGGAAAGAAAAGATACATAATAGTCAAGACGGCAACAATCAGAAGTTATGGAGGGTAACAATGGAATATAGTAAGGAAGATTTAATGGAAGCAAAAAGGCAAATTTTGGGAGTGGGAGAGAACATGGGAACAGAGGAAAGCAAAAAGATCTGGGAGAAAAACGCACAATTTTGGGATGATGCAATGGGTGACGAATCCAATGAATTTCACAGAGAGGTAGTACGTCCCAAAGTAACGGAACTTCTCTCTCCTGATCCTTCGGATTACATTTTGGATATTGCGTGCGGCAATGGAAATTATTCTTCGTATCTTGCACAGAGAGGCGCTTCGGTCGTCGCTTTTGATTACAGCAAAAAAATGATAGAATTGGCTAAAAGACGGCGATCACAATATGCAAAACAAATTGAGTTTTGCGTAGCGGATGCGACCAATAGAGAAAGCTTATTAGGATTAAAAAGAAATCGAGCCTTTACGAAAGCAGTTTCTAATATGGCAATTATGGATATTACGGATATTGAACCGCTTTTTATGGCTGTTTATGAACTATTGGAGGAAAACGGGATTTTTGTCTTTGCAACGCAGCACCCTTGTTTTATCACATTGACTGAAAAATATATGACACCGCACAGTTACTATGATATAGCGATCGAAGGGCAGCCGGAGGAGCAGATTTATTATCATCGTTCCATACAAGATATTTTTAACCTTTGTTTCAGAGCTGGATTTGTCATTGATGGATTTTATGAAGAATGTTTCAAAAACAATAAAGAAATTCCTATGGTAATGATAGTAAGGCTTAAAAAGGTAAAACGTGATAGCTTAAAATAAATTCAAGTTTGCCGGATAAATAGCAAACCCGGCCGAGCCAGTCAACGGTCAAGATGAACGGGCTTCGCCCGCCGTTGACAGCCCCGCCCGGTTTTGCAGTTAGGCAGTCAAGGAGCGACAGCCTAAAGTGCTGCCGCCCCTTACTATCATAAAAAGCAACTACTAACCAGCCACAGCCCTTTTGGGAGGAAAGGGGGATTTTCCATGACCTGTACAGAAGAATATCGGGAACATATCGAGTACACTTTCCATGCCTTTTGCAAAGTCGTTATCCGAAATGCAACGATCAACGCAGCGAGGACACGGAGCAGGAAGCACAAAAGAGAAATATCCCTTGAATACCTCACAGACGAAAAGCACTACCCTTTAGGCACGACAGATGAATATTTCCAAGCCCCGGAGCCGGACGAGGAATACATACTTACCCTTTGCGGCGATACGGTCATTTTCAGCAGCGGTTTACTTGCGGAAGCCCTGTCACGGCTGGACGAACGGGAGCGGGAAATGATTTACCTGTCCTTTTTCAAGCGTATTCCACAGCACGAAATTGGCAGACAGTACGGGCGCAGCCGCAGCACAGCGGGCTACCATATCCGAAAAGCCCTACGGCAGCTCCAAGCGGAAATGGAGGGAATGGCATATGAGAAATAATAGGCTTCTCCCCTATGAAACAATCGTCCAAGCCGCCAGCGGGGAGCCGGAAGCGGTGGGAACTGTATTGCAGTATTACCGCCGCCGCATACAATGTGCCGCCCGTGTGAATGGACGGGTAGACCAAGATACAGAGGACTACATCACCCAGACGCTTCTCACAGCTATTTTCAAGTTCCGCTTTGGGAGATAGCCCTACCGCCTACAACTGAATAACCGCCGCTTCGCCGGCAACCAGAAAGCAGTAAATCTATTCAACAGATTTGCTGCTTTTTTTCGTTCCTGTTTGGCATTTTTGAAAATCCCCAGTATGAAAAAACAAAAGGGAAAATAGCCGCCGCAGTTGGCAAAATCCCTTACTTATCCGTAGAGGGTATCAAAGAAAAAAATACTGCCATTGTCCGCCTATTCCGGCTTGCGTGGTGTTGTAGGGAATAGAGGGGAAATTCTAAAAATCTCCGTCCATTTTGCTTTGCGTGGTGTTGTAGGTAGTGAAAGGAAAATTTTCAAGATAAGCCGGAATAGCGGGTAGCAAAGCCCTTTTGAAACGTTTTGTTAGCGGAAAGGACGGGAGCCGGGGAACGCCGGAGTTTTTCAGAGCAAGATTCTACCGAGGTGCCAAAATTCGCTCTCCGCTTATTTTTGCCCCTGCGGGAATCTTGTTGGGGAGTGCCTTCCCCAAACCCTGCTATGCGCCCTGTCGGGCGAGAAAGGAGGTCACAGACCATGCGAAAGAAATACAATACGCCCCACCGCCGTCATGTGGTAAAGACCCGCATGACCGATGAAGAATACGCCGACTTCACCGGGCGGCTGGCGGCTTATGAAATCAGCCAGTCCGAGTTTATCCGGCAAGCCATACGGAAAGCGACCATACGCCCCATTGTCACCGTTTCCCCGGTCAATGACGGGCTGCTTGCCGCCCTCTCCAAGCTCACGGCAGAGTACGGGAAAATCGGCGGCAACTTAAACCAGATTGCCCGGAGCCTGAACGAATACGGAAGCCCCTACCGGGGGCTGGAAAAGGAAGTGCGGGGAGCCGCCGCCGACCTTGCCGCCTTGAAGTTTGAAGTCTTGCAGAAAGTAGGTGAAGCCGTTGGCGATACTCAAACATATCAGCTCTAAAAATGCCAACTACGGGGACGCTGAAAAATACCTCACATTCGAGCATGACGAGTTTACCATGAAGCCCACCCTTGACGCAGACGGGCGGCTCATACCGAGGGTAGACTACCGCATATCCTCTCTGAATTGTGGCGGGGAGGATTTTGCCGTTGCCTGTATGCGCTCCAATCTCCGCTACGGCAAGAACCAGAAACGGGAGGACGTAAAGAGCCACCACTACATCATCAGCTTTGACCCACGGGACGGCCCGGACAACGGCTTGACCGTTGATCGGGCGCAGGAGCTGGGCGAGAAGTTCTGCGCCGAGCATTTCCCCGGACACCAGGCCCTTGTCTGCACCCACCCGGACGGACACAGCCACACCGAAAATATCCATGTGCATATCGTCATTAACAGTCTGCGGATTGCGGAGGTTCCCATGCTGCCCCACATGGACAGGCCAGCGGACAGGAAAGCAGGCTGCAAGCACCGCTGTACGGACGCAGCTATGAACTATCTGAAAGCCGAAGTCATGGAGATGTGCCACAGCGAGGGGCTTTACCAGATAGACCTTTTGAACGGCAGCAAAGAACGCATTACCGAGCGTGAGTATTGGGCGCAGAAGAAAGGACAGGCTGCCCTTGACAGAGCCAACGCCCCTATTGCTGCGGACGGTATCGCGCCCCGGCAGACCAAGTTTGAAACGGATAAGGCGAAGCTGCGCCGGACTATCCGGGAAGCCCTTGCCGCTGCTTCCGGCTTTGATGAGTTTGCCGCCCTGCTTCTCCGGCATGGTGTGACCGTCAAGGAGAGCCGGGGGCGGCTAAGTTACCTCACGCCGGACAGGACGAAGCCAATTACCGCCCGGAAGCTGGGGGACGATTTTGACCGGGCTGCTGTCCTCTCCGTTTTGGAGCAGAACGCCGCCAGAGCCGCCGAAAAACCCGCAGCCATAGCGGAATACCCCGGCAGTATCAAAGACCGCTTACGGACGAAAAAAGAAGCGAAAAACGCCCCGAACAATGACGCTGTACAGCGCATGGTAGACATAGCCGCCAAGCGAGCCGAGGGGAAAGGACGGGGCTATGAGAAGTGGGCGACCATGCACAACCTCAAACAGATGTCGGCTACCCTCATGCTCTACCAGCAGTATGGCTTTTCTTCCCCGGACGAGCTGGACGCTGCCATTTCCGCAGCCAACACCGCCACGCAGGAGAGCCTTGCCGGACTGAAAGGGCTGGAAGCCGCTATCCGGGAGAAAAAGGAATTGCAGCGCAACCTTTTGGGCTATATCGGCACGAAGCCCGCCCGTGACGGTCTGAAAGCGCAGAAATCGGAGAAAGCCCGGAGAGCCTACCGGGAACAGCACGAAAGCGATTTTATCATAGCGGACACAGCCGCCCGTTATTTCCGGGAGCATGGAATAACCAAGCTGCCAGCCAGCAAAGCCCTGCAAAGGGAGATTGAGCAGCTTACCGTCCAGAAGAACGCCGGATATAACGACTACCGGGAGAAACGCCAGCGGGCGCAGGAGCTTCAGACAGTCAGACGCAATATCGACCAGATTTTAAGGGGCGCACCGAGCCAGCAGAAAAAGCGTGAACAGGAGCGTTAAAGACCGCCCCGAAATGATACCGAAACCCTACAAAAATACAGGTATGATATGAACCCTTACCGCAATACTCCCCGACTTCCAAACGGGGCTTACAGGGCAGAAAAAGCCCGAAAATGATACCGAGAACATACAGAAAATGCCCCCTATCCCGCTACACCGATAGGAACGGCAGAAAGGAGCTTACCATTGCCGAGAATGAGCAAGAAGCGGCGGCTGGAATGGTCTTTCTTCCTCAACCACCGCAACCGTATCACTTACAACGACCTATGCCGGGGCTGCACCCGTGACTGCAAACAGAGCTTCCGGGCGGTTATCATACTATGCCCTCGCTATTATTCCAAACGCTGGAAAAAGGAGGACGCAGCCTATGGCAGATAACCGCAAATATTACTACCTCAAGCTGAAAGAGAGCTATTTTGACGATGATGCAATCGTTCTGCTGGAAAGTATGCAGGACGGCGTTATCTATTCCAACATTCTCTTGAAGCTGTACTTGAAATCGCTGAAAAACGGCGGGAAATTGCAGCTTGACGAGAATATCCCCTACACCGCCCAGATGATTGCGACCATTACCCGCCAGCAGGTAGGTACCGTAGAGAGAGCTTTGAAAATCTTTATGAAGCTGGGGCTTGTGGAGCCTTTGCCAAGCGGCGCACTCTACATGAGCAACATTGAGCTTTTAATCGGCCAGTCCTCTACCGAGGGGGAGCGCAAGCGCAGGGCGCGGCTGGCTTTGCAGGAACAAAAAGCCCTGCCGCAGACAGGGGCGGACAAATGTCCACCATATCGAGCGGACATTTGTCCACCAGAGATAGAGATAGAGAAAGAGATAGATATAGAAATAGAAAAAGAGAGAGAGTTAGAAACGGGACACCCCGCCCCCGCCGCCTATGGCAGATACCACAATGTCATTCTTTCCGATACGGAGCTTGACGGGCTGAAAACAGAGCTTCCCGGCAAGTGGGAGTATTACATTGACCGCCTATCCTGCCATATCGCTTCCAGCGGGAGGAAATACAAGAGCCATGCAGCCACGATTTTCAAGTGGGCGCAGGAGGACGCAGCCAAGAAAGCCCCGAAAAAGGGCATACCCGATTATACCTGTAAGGAGGGCGAGAGCTTATGACGAATGGATTTGATGAAATGATTTTGAATATGACCGACACCACGCCGGAGCCGGAGGACTACACCGGCGAGGACGGGCTTTTATACTGCGGGAAGTGCCACAAGCCCAAAGAGGGCTATTTCCCCAAAGAAACCGCCGCATGGCTGGGGCGTGACCGCCACCCGGCAGAATGTGACTGCCAGCGGGCAGAGCGTGAGGAACGGGAAGCCGCAGAGAAACAGCGCAGTCACCTTGAAACTGTCGAGCGGTTGAAGCGGCGGGGCTTTACAGACCCGGCTATGCAGGGCTGGACGTTTGAGAACGACAACGGCAAGTGCCCGCAAATGGAACACGCCCATTTCTATGTGGAGAACTGGGAAACCATGAAAGAGCGCAACATTGGCTATCTGCTATGGGGCGGCGTTGGCACAGGCAAGAGCTATTTTGCGGGCTGTATCGCAAATGCCCTTATGGAGCGTGAAATCCCCGTGTGCATGACAAACTTTGCATTGATATTGGGTGACCTTGCCGCCAGCTTTGAGGGCAGGAATGAATATATCTCCCGACTTTGCAGCTTCCCGCTGCTTATCCTTGACGATTTTGGAATGGAACGGGGAACGGAATACGGCTTAGAGCAGGTCTACAACGTGATTGACAGCCGTTACCGCAGCGGCAGGCCGCTGATCGTCACGACTAATCTCACGCTGGAGGACTTGCAGCACCCGGAGGACACCGCCCACGCCCGCATTTATGACCGTCTGATTGAAATGTGTTCTCCTGTCCGCTTTACCGGGAGCAACTTCCGAAAAGCCACGGCGCAGGAGAAAATGGGACAACTGAAAAAGCTGATGAACAGAAAGGAGAGCCGCCTATGACCAACACCCCAAAGAATGACCGCAGCACCCGCCGCCCGGATTGCGTGACGGAAATCCGCATAGGTAATTCTGTCCTTGTCGTTTCCGGCTATTTCAAGCAGGACACCACCGCCACCGCCGCCGATAAAATGCTGAAAGTGCTGGAAGCGGAAGCTGCTACACAAAAATCGGCAATTTGACGGGACGTAAAGAAGCAGAAAGGACTGTACAGCCAGCCCCGGCGTGTGGTATGATAGTCATACGGAATAGTGGGGCTGGCTGTCGGAAATGGAGGACACTATGTTAAGACAGACCACCCGAAACCTTATTACCGCCCTTTATCCGAGATTATCCCACGAGGACGAGCTGCAAGGTGAGAGCAATTCTATTTCAAACCAGAAGCGTATTCTTGAAACCTATGCGAAGCAGAACGGCTTTTCCAATCTGCAATGGTACACAGATGACGGTTATTCTGGGGCGAACTTCCAAAGACCCGGTTTTCAAGCCATGCTTGCGGACATTGAAGCCGGAAAAGTCGGCACCGTTATCGTCAAGGATATGTCACGGTTAGGGCGAAACTATCTGCAAGTGGGAATGTATACGGAAATGATTTTCCCACAGAAAGGCGTCCGCTTTATCGCTATCAATGACGGAGTGGACAGCGCACAGGGCGACAATGATTTTGCCCCTCTGCGGAACATTTTTAACGAATGGCTGGTGAGAGATACGAGCAAGAAAATCAAAGCAGTAAAACGGTCTAAGGGTATGAGCGGGAAGCCCGTCACGAGCAAACCCGTATACGGCTACTTTATGGACGAGGACGAAAATTTTATCATTGACGGGGAAGCCGCCCCTGTTGTGCGGCAGATTTACAGCTTGTGCCTTGCCGGGAACGGGCCGACCAAGATAGCCCGTATGCTCACAGAGCAGGAGATCCCCACGCCGGGAACGCTGGAATACCGTCGGACGGGAAGCACCCGCCGCTACCACCCCGGCTATGAGTGCAAGTGGGCGACCAATACCGTGGTACATATCCTTGAAAACAGGGAGTACACGGGCTGTCTGGTAAACTTCAAGACGGAGAAGCCGTCCTACAAGACCAAGCACAGCGTAGAGAACCCCATTGAGAAACAGGCGATTTTCGAGAACCACCATGAGCCTATCATTGACACCCAGATGTGGGAGCGTGTGCAGGAGTTACGCAAGCAGCGCAAACGCCCGAACCGCTATGATGAAGTGGGCTTATTCTCCGGCATACTCTTTTGTGCCGACTGCGGCAGCGTCCTTTACCAGCAGCGTTACCAGAACGCCACCCGCAAGCAGGATTGTTATATCTGCGGGAGCTACAAGAAGCGTACCCGTGACTGTACGGCGCACTTTATCCGCACCGACCTGTTGACCGCCGGAGTGACCGACAATCTGCGGAAAGTCACCAGCTATGCAGCGAAGCACGAAGCCCGGTTTATGAAGCTGCTGATCGAGCAGAACGAGGACGGGGGCAAGCGCAGGAACGCCGCAAGGAAAAAGGAGCTGGAAGCCGCCGAGAAGCGTATCAGCGAGTTATCCGCTATCTTCAAGCGGCTGTATGAGGACAGCGTGACCGGGCGCATTTCAGACGAGCGTTTCACGGAGCTGTCGGCAGACTATGAAGCCGAGCAGAAAGAACTGAAAGAGAGAGCCGCCGCTATCCGGGCAGAGCTTTCCAAAGCGCAGGAAGCCACGGTAAACGCAGAAAAGTTTATGAATGTTGTCCGCAAGTACACCAGCTTTGAAGAACTTACCCCTACCCTTTTGCGTGAGTTTGTGGAGAAAATCGTTGTGCATGAGTGCAGCTATGACGAGAACGGCACACGCAGACAGGACATTGATATTTATTACTCTTTCGTTGGCAAGGTAGACCTGCCCGAATGACCGCCCGACCTATCCGGCGCAATGCGCAAACGCCGGATAGGAACGGCAAAATTTTTTACACTTCTACTACTTCTTTATCACACATCAGCAAAATGGCGGGGCAGTAAACTGGAGCTTAATCGGAATAAACTAAAAATGATCTCAAAAGGTAATTTTAGTATATACGGCGAAATCTTGGTGCATACTGGAAATGAAGCGAATATTCCATCCGCCGCAGGCGGAGAAAACATTATTTCCAGGAGGTTTTGCAATGGCAAACATGAATTTAAAAGACAGTGAAACGAAACGGAATCTGCTCCGGGCTTTTGCAGGCGAGAGTCAGGCGAGAAGCCGGTATACTATCGCGGCGGGAAAGGCAAAAAAACAAAAATTGCAGGTTGTGGAACAGGTCTTCCGGTTTACGGCTGACCAGGAAAAAGAGCATGCAGAAATCTTTTATAATCATTTGAAGGAACTCACAGGAGAGAATCTTGAAATTGACGGAACGTATCCGATAGAGGTCTATGACGATGCGGAGAGCCTTTTGAATGCGGCCAGACATGATGAATACGAAGAATATGAAAATGTGTATCCTGCTTTTGCCGACGTGGCGGAAAAAGAGGGTTTTCTGGAAGTGGCGGCCAGCTTCCGCCAGATTGCAAAAATCGAGAAAATCCATGGCGACCGGTTTGGAAAGTTCGAAGAGCTTCTGAAGAAGAACGAGCTGTTTGAATCCAAAGAAGAAGCCAGCTATATGTGCCTCAACTGCGGTTATATTTACAGTGGGACAAAAGTGCCGGAAATCTGCCCTGTGTGCAAGCATGACAAGGGATATTTCATCAATGTGGAAATGGCTCCGTATTTATGATATACTGATAAGCAGATTGAGCGTGGATTCCGAAAGGCAGATGCCATGCCTGCATGAGGAGGCGGGGCGCAGTCCGCGCAGTGAACAGATGAAGAAGAGGAAGAGAGCCGTTGGCTCTTAAATTAAGGGAGAATAAGGAGATCATGGAACAGGGATTTATTCGGGTAGGGGCGGCCACCCCCCAGATTTGTGTGGCGGACCCGGTTTATAACAGGGGACAGATTGAAGCGCTGGTCAGGGAGGCTGCAGCCAGACAGGTGAAGGTGATCGTATTTCCGGAACTGTGCCTGACTGGGTATACCTGCGGCGATTTGTTCCTCCAGGATACGCTTCTGGACGCGGCAAAGGAAGAGCTGGCGGTATTGGCAGACCATACAAAGGACTGGGATATCCTGATATTCGTAGGGCTTCCCTGGGCAAAAGAAGGACAGCTTTATAATGTGATGGCCGCGGTAAAGGACGGACAGATACTGGGGCTGGTCCCCAAGACTTTTATTCCCAATTATTCCGAATTCTATGAGGCGCGTCATTTCAGAAGCGGAAGCAGGACGGTGACAATGGAACGTCTGCGTATGGCCAGCGGTATCGAGGATTTTGTACCGATGGGCGCCGATATTTTGTTTCAGTGTACGAATATGGATGGTCTGGTGATCGGTGCTGAAGTGTGCGAGGACGTATGGGTGCCGAATCCTCCCAGTGGACGCCATGCCCTGGCAGGGGCAACTCTTATCGTGAATTCTTCAGCCAGTGATGAGACTACCGGAAAAGGCGATTACAGACGGAGTCTGATCGGAAATCAGTCGGCCAAGCTGGTCTGCGGTTATGTATACGCAGATGCCGGGGAAGGAGAATCTTCTACGGATCTGGTATTTGCCGGACATAATGTCATATATGAAAACGGAACACTTTTGAAGGAGTCCGGACGATTTACTACAGGTCTTGTCTGTGCAGATATGGATCTGGAGCGGCTGCAGAGTGACAGAAGGCGTCTCACCACATTTGGCCCCATAGACGCCGGCGGCTATATGAAGGTATCCTTCAGCCTCCGGAAATACAGTCTGGACCTGGAACGCTTTGTGGATCCGGCTCCCTTCGTACCGGGAAGAAAAGAAGACAGGGACAGACGGTGTGAAGAGATATTGTCGATTCAGGCCATGGGGCTTAAAAAAAGGTTTTCTCATACCGGCTGCAAAAACGCGGTGGTGGGGATTTCGGGAGGTCTGGATTCCACACTCGCTCTTTTGGCAACAGCCAGAGCCTTTGACCTGCTGGGTCTTTCCAGAGATCATATTACCGCGGTCACCATGCCCTGTTTTGGGACCACGGACAGGACCTATAACAACGCGTGTGAGCTGACCAGAAGGCTGGGGGCAGAGCTTATTGAGGTCGACATTAAAGAGTCGGTCATGCTTCATTTCCGTGATATCGGGCACGACCCTGAGGACAGATCGGTGGCCTACGAAAACAGCCAGGCGAGGGAACGGACACAGGTCCTGATGGATATTGCCAACCGAAGCGGCGGGATGGTCATTGGCACCGGCGACATGTCGGAACTGGCGCTGGGATGGGCCACTTACAATGGGGACCACATGTCCATGTACGGCGTGAATGCGTCGGTGCCGAAGACATTGGTGCGCCATCTGGTGCGGTACTGTGCGGAGACCTGCGAAGATGAAAAACTGGCAGGAATCCTTCTGGATGTGCTGGACACGCCCGTGAGTCCGGAGCTTTTGCCGCCGGAGGAGGGAAAGATATCCCAGAAGACAGAGGATATTGTCGGGCCTTATGAACTCCATGATTTCTTCTTGTACTATATTCTGCGTTTCGGCTACCGGCCGGCGAAGATCTGCCGGCTGGCAGAGAAAGCCTTTTGCGGAACGTACCAGAAAGAAACGATCCTGAAATGGCTGACCACGTTTTACCGGAGATTTTTCTCCCAGCAGTTCAAGCGTTCCTGTCTGCCTGACGGGCCGAAGGTAGGAAGCGTAGCGGTTTCTCCCAGAGGAGATTTGAGAATGCCCAGTGATGCCAGCGCAAGGCTCTGGCTCTCGGAGGTGGAGAAGCTGGCAGGATCAGATGAGCTTAAATAGAAGAGATGCCTGCGGTGCGGCCGCAGCGGATTGTCAGTACAAAAGCCTGTGGAAAACATAGGCTTTTGCTTATATGTGGATGAGAGGCCTTTGTGCCCCGCTGTGACAGAAACGGCTGCCTGTGCTGACCAGAGTGTCAGGATGGACGGGCCTGAAAGAGTATGATATACTGGGCACAAAAGGTTAAAAGGATTTAATGGGGTCGTACATATGCTTCTCTTGGAGAATGGAATGATTTCATCCGTATTCGCCGGGAATATGAAGGCTTCAGGCGGGTGCCGGAAATGAACGGGTTCCGGGCGGAGGGAATCTTGAGGAAGAATACGAAGCTATGGAGAGGAGAAAGAACAGTGAAACAGGAGTCGGGGTGTGAATACTGTGCCAACTATACATATGAAGAAGAATATGGCTGTTACGTATGTGACGCCGATCTGGATGAAGACGAGATGGAGCGTTTTTTGAGAAGCGATTTCGTGGGATGTCCTTACTTTCAGACGAATGATGAATATAAGATAGTCAGAAAACAGATATAGGAAGAAAAGGAGAATGAACGATGGAAAATGTGTTTATGATGGATCATCCGCTGATTCAGCATAAGATATCAATGCTGAGAGACTATCAGACCGGCACCAATGAATTCCGGAAGCTGGTGGAAGAAATCGCGGTATTGATGGGATATGAAGCTTTCCGGGACCTTCCGTTAAGGGAAGTTGAGGTGCGGACTCCCATTGAGTCCTGCAGGACGCCGATGATCTCCGGAAAAAAGTTGGCGGTCGTACCGATTCTGCGGGCCGGACTCGGCATGGTGAGCGGTATCCTGACCCTGGTCCCTTCCGCAAAAGTGGGGCATATCGGGCTATATAGAGACCCGGTCACCCATGAGCCGAAGGAATATTACTGCAAGCTTCCCGAATTCATAGAACAGCGGGTGGTGACAGTCGTCGATCCTATGCTGGCGACGGGAGGGTCCGCGGAGGCTGCCGTCAACTTCATTAAGGAAAAAGGCGGTAAGCAGATCAAGTTCCTCTGTATTATCGCCGCGCCGGAAGGCCTGGAGCGCCTGCACCGGGCGCACCCGGACATTCAGATCTACTGCGGCCATCTGGACAGGGGGCTGGATGAAAATGCCTATATCTGCCCTGGGCTGGGAGACGCGGGAGACAGGATATTCGGGACCAAGTGATATGGAAAGGAAGCGTCAGAGCATGTTCGGAGAATGTCACGGACATATATTTATGAACGGCGTCAATTATAAGGACGCCGTGGCACGACATAAAAACGGGGTGGATAAAGAGGAAGTGAAGAAACGCCTGGAGGAGTACCGGAGATCAGGAATAAGCTTCTTCCGGGAGGGAGGAGATTATCTGGGAGTTTCTTCTTTTGCGGCGGAGATCGCGGAGGATTACGGAATCGATTACCGGACGCCGGTCTTTGCGATCCACAAAAAGGGACACTATGGGAGCATCGTAGGTTTGGAATACGATACCCTTCCGGATTTTGCGGCGCTGGTGAAAAAAGCGGGCCGGGAAGGGGCGGATTTTATCAAGATCATGTTCTCTGGACTACTGGATTTTAATACATATGGCCGAATCACCGGCACCGGACTGGAGCTTTCGGAGATGAGGGAGCTGGTGCACATCTGTCATGAGGAAGGGTTTTCCGCAATGGTGCATGTGAACAGCGCGCAGACAGTGTACGACGCCATTGTGAGCGGAGCGGACAGCATTGAACACGGAGCCTATATGACGGACAGAGAGCTGGAGCTTTTGGCCGGAAGGGAAACTGTGTGGGTGCCGACGGTAGCCCCCGCCGGAAACTTGAGGGGTACAGGACGGTTTGATGAAAAGACCGTGGATGCCATTGTCCGGATGCAGATAAACAATGTGAGAAAGGCCATTGTCCTCGGCGTCCATGTGGCGCTGGGGAGCGATGCGGGCGCCGTCACGGTGCCGCACTGTACCGGGCTTTTTGACGAATATAAATATCTGCTGGAAGCGGCAGACGGGGATAAAGAGAGACTGGACCATGTGCTTGCCCGGTCGGAGGATATAGTGAAAAGAAAGTTCAGGAGAGGCTATTAAGCGGACCAGGAGACGGCAAAAGCGTTTCCCGGCAGCAGTGAAATCGGAAGTAAAAGGAAGGAAACAGGAATATGAACAGCCAGGCAGAATTTAAAGAGGCTTTAGGGGATCTGCTTTTGATCGCGGAAGCGTCCGGTCATCAGGTGACGGAGCGGCAGATAAAAGATTGCTTTTCCGGCTGGAATCTGACGGAGGAACAGTGGAAACTAATATACAGTTACCTGGAATTGAATCAGATCAAGGTGGAGGACCATGAAATGGATACAGCGGGCCTTTCCTATCTGAAGGGAAGGAAAATGCCGGAAGATAGCGCCGATGAATCGGAAGGCAGACGGAAAAAGGACTCAGGGATGACCGGAGAGGATTCCCGCTGCTATCAGATGTATCTGGAAGAACTGGAAGCGGTGAAAGCCATAGGGAGAGAAGAGCAGGAAATGCTCTTAAACAGGCTGGGAGACGGCGACAGGTATGTAAGAGACCGTCTGGCGGAAGGCCATCTCAGACGAGTGGTGGAGCTGGCGAAGGAATATGCCGGAAGAGGAGTCCTGATGGCGGATCTGATACAGGAAGGGAATATGGCGCTCCTGATGGCCATGGAGTCTTTTTCCGGCGGAGATTTTGGTGTCCATATCACGAAAGAGATCTGCAGCGCCATGGATGCGGCGATAGCGGAGCAGACGGGACAGGAGGATACCGGCAGCTATCTGGCCTCCCAGGCAAATGCGATGATGAACGCAACAGAAGAACTGGTGGAAGAATTAGGGCGCGAAGCAACCCTGGCAGAGGTGGCAAAGAGGATGAACCTGAGCGAGGAGATGACAAAGGATATCATGAAAATATCCATGGACGCTCTGTCTCTTGTGGAAGCGAACGGAAGCGGAGAAGTTTTTTCGGGTGCAGAAGATTCCGGAGAACATTCTTAGGACAGGCCATCTCAGTCCCGGCGGATATCCCGTATTTTGTGATAGAGCCATGCGGCGGCGATGCCGGATAAGCCCAGAACCGGGACGGAGAAAATCAGCTCCTTTTGGGCTGTTGTGCCCAAAAAGGAGAAAGAGGTCAGATTAGCCGCGCAGTGAAAGAGGACTGCAGCGAGAAGAGTCCTGTAGTGCTCAGTCGTATGGGCCAAAAGCAGGCCCATGCAGAAGCCGTAAAAAATCTGCGGCGCGTTTCCATGGAATAAAGCGAATGTAACGGAAGTAAGGAGAGCCGTGGACAGATATCCCATGTATTTCCGAAGTAACAGAAATCCCATGCCCCGGAAAATGAGCTCTTCTGCCACCGGGATCAGCAGACAGGTGCAGAGGCCTGTCAAGAGCCAGTGAGACTGGGCGGTGGCTGCCTCTATGGATTCACTGGCAGGAAGCAGCTCCGGAAGTCTGGAGAATTCCATGAGAAGGTTGAAGAATATGGCTCCGGCGACTCCAAAAAAGACGGCATATCCGTACTGGGACACCCGGAGCCTTTGCCCGTCTGCCGGTCTGAGAGAACGCTTCTTCAAAACATGGTAAACAATCCCGAGGACAGCGCTTATGAAAATGGCGCCGATGCTGGAATAGAGGATGACCATATTTTCTTTTAGAAAGGAAATGGACGGAGAGTCTGGAGTGGTGTTATCCAGGGAAGAGCAGAGACCGTTCAGAATTTTGGCAACAAAAAACACAGCCTGTTCATAAAATAGAATAGGAAGCGCCAGACAGCAGAGGACTGCTGTCAGTTTTTTTATGGCCTTGTCCATATGATTCCCCCGGAATGAAAATTTGTCGTTTGCCCGCCGGGCCGCGGTCTGAGCCCCTTACCTCTCAAACCGCATCCGCATCGGGACGCGAGATATTCTCTTGCGTTTATCATATCGGACTTGAAGCTGTGTGTCAACGGAGGGGCGTATTTTCTGTGAGTGGAAATTGACTTTCACGGAAAAATGAAATATGATATTAAGAAGAAAAATGCAATACGTGGTATGTGAATTGATAAAACACAAGAAGGCATGGAGGTACCTATGAGCGTAAGACGTATTTATGTGGAAAAAAAGAAGCCTTTTGCGGTCCAGGCGAAGGAGCTTAAAGAAGAGATCGGCAGTTATCTGGGAATCCGCACGGTAAAGGATGTCCGCATTCTTATCCGGTATGATGTGGAGAACCTGTCTGAAGACACCTATGCAAAGTCAAAGGGGACGATCTTTTCCGAGCCGCCGGTGGACATCCTTTATGAAGGAGATTTTGAGAAGAAGCCGGAGGATACTGTTTTTTCTGTGGAATATCTGCCGGGACAGTTTGACCAAAGAGCGGACTCCGCAGAACAGTGTGTGAAGCTGCTCAATGAAAACGAAGAGCCTGTTATCAAAAGCGCGACTACGTATGTAATAGAAGGTACCCTGACGGAGAAAGAAAAGAAAGCAGTAAAGGAGCACTGCATCAATCCTGTCGACAGCCGTGAGGCGTCAGACGTGCTTCCTGAGACACTGATCACGAAATTCAATGAGCCTGCCGATGTGATCATCCTGGAAGGCTTTCGTGAAATGGGTGAGGCAGAGTTTAAGTCACTTTATGATTCTTTGAATCTGGCCATGACATTTAAGGATTTTCTTCATATCCAGAATTATTTCCGGACGGAAGAGAAGCGGGAGCCTTCCATGACGGAGATTCGTGTTCTGGATACGTATTGGTCGGACCACTGCCGCCATACCACATTCCAGACAGAGCTCAAACATGTAGCGTTTGGAGAAGGAGACTACAAAGAGCCCATCGTAGCTTCTTATGAAAAATATATGTCTGACCGGGCGGAGATTTTTAAAGGCAGGGATGATAAATTTGTCTGCCTGATGGACCTGGCCCTGATGGCCATGCGCAAGCTGAAAAAAGAAGGGAAGCTTGACGACCAGGAGGAATCTGACGAGATCAATGCATGCAGCATCGTGGTTCCTGTGGAGATCGACGGCGTTACCGAGGAATGGCTTGTGAATTTTAAGAACGAAACACACAACCATCCTACGGAGATAGAGCCTTTCGGCGGGGCAGCTACCTGCCTGGGCGGAGCGATCCGGGATCCGCTGTCTGGGCGTACCTATGTATACCAGGCGATGCGTGTGACCGGTGCGGCGGATCCGACCGTCCCGGTTTCTGAGACGATGAACGGGAAGCTGCCTCAGAAGAAGCTGGTACGGGGGGCGGCCCATGGCTACAGCTCATACGGAAACCAGATCGGACTGGCGACCGGCCTTGTAAAGGAGATATACCATCCCAACTACGCGGCGAAGCGCATGGAGATCGGAGCGGTCATGGGAGCTGCGCCCAGGCGCGCAGTCATTCGGGAGACTTCCGATCCGGGGGACATCATCATCCTTTTGGGCGGCCGTACCGGACGTGACGGCTGCGGCGGAGCCACCGGTTCATCCAAAGTCCATACGGAGAAATCCATAGAGACCTGCGGTGCGGAGGTACAGAAGGGAAATGCGCCCACAGAGCGTAAGATCCAGAGACTGTTCCGCAGAGAAGAGGTCAGCAGGATCATTAAGAAATGCAATGACTTTGGCGCGGGCGGCGTATCGGTGGCCATCGGCGAGCTGGCGGACGGACTGATCATCGACCTGGATAAAGTGCCAAAGAAGTATGCCGGCCTGGACGGTACAGAGATTGCCATCTCCGAATCTCAGGAGCGTATGGCAGTGGTGGTGGATAAAAAAGACGTGGACAAGTTCCTGGACTTTGCGGCCGAAGAAAACCTGGAGGCGGTCCCTGTGGCGGAAGTGACGGAGTCTCCCCGCCTTAAGATGTCATGGAGAGGGAAGACTATCGTGGACATCAGCCGCGCATTTTTGGATACCAACGGGGCGCACCAGGAGACCGATGTGGAGGTGAAGATACCGGCGCGGGCCGGGAATCCCTTTGATAAAAAAGAAGCAGGAGATGTGAAGTCCCAATGGCTTGACATGCTTAAGGATTTGAATGTCTGCTCCCAGAAGGGATTGGTGGAGATGTTTGACAGCTCCATCGGAGCGGGTTCTGTATATATGCCCTACGGCGGAAAATATCAGATGACAGAGACACAGGCCATGGTGGCGAAGCTTCCTGTTCTGGAGGGAAAGACTGATACAGTGACGATGATGAGCTATGGCTTCGATCCGTACCTGTCTTCCTGGAGCCCTTACCATGGGGCAGTTTATGCGGTGGTGTCATCCATTGCGAAGATTGTAGCCGCCGGTGGAGATTATAAGAAGATCCGCTTTACTTTCCAGGAGTATTTCCGCAGGATGACGGAAGACCCCTCCAGATGGGGAGAGCCTTTTTCCGCACTTCTGGGGGCCTATGACGCCCAGCTCGGTTTTGGTCTGCCTTCCATCGGAGGAAAGGACAGTATGTCCGGCTCCTTTAATGAACTGGATGTACCTCCTACT
The DNA here is from genome assembly GCF_021044755.1 of Lientehia hominis. Classification (GTDB taxonomy): domain Bacteria; phylum Bacillota; class Clostridia; order Lachnospirales; family Lachnospiraceae; genus Lientehia; species Lientehia hominis. The sequence goes on along the minus strand of NZ_JAJNOR010000005.1, from coordinate 183,249 downwards.
CTGGTCTCGTTTGCAGTGGATGTGGCCAGCGACAAGACGATCATCACCCCGGAACTGAAACAGGCGGGAGACAAGCTGGTTCTGTTCACCATTGACAGAGACGAATATGATATGCCTGTATACGCTCAGGCCATGGACCAGTACGGCGGGATATTCTCTGATATCAAAGAAGGAAAGATCATTGCGGCTTATGAGGTGGAGCGCCACGGTGCAGCGGAAGCAGTCAGCAAGATGGCTTTCGGAAACAGGATGGGCGTGAAGATTGAGCACAATGTATCGTCAGAGGATCTGTTTGCCGCAGGCTGGGGCAGTATTGTGGCGGAAGTACCGGCGGATAAGGTATCTGCTCTGTCCGGCCGCTATACGGTCATCGGAGAAGTGACGGATGCCGGAGCCATCGAATACGGCAGTATGAAGATCAGCCTGGAGGAGGCACAGAAGACATGGGAAGCGCCGCTTGAAAAAGTATTTCCGACGGTATCCGGTGTGGAAGAGAAAGAGGTGGAAGAGCCGCTGTATAATGCGGACAATATCCACGTATGCAGACATAAGGTGGCCAGGCCTGCGGTATTCATTCCGGTATTTCCCGGTACGAACTGCGAATATGACAGCACGAAAGCATTTGAGCGCGCAGGCGCAGAGGTAATCACCAAAGTGTTCCGGAATATTACGGCAGAGAATATCCGGGATTCTGTGGAGGCGTTTGAAAAGGCCATCGCGCAGGCTCAGATCGTGATGTTCCCGGGAGGCTTTTCCGCGGGTGACGAGCCGGAAGGCTCTGCGAAATTCTTTGCTACGGTTTTTCGCAATGCACGGATGAAAGAATCCATAGAAAAGCTTTTAAATGAACGGGACGGCCTGATGCTGGGAATCTGCAACGGTTTCCAGGCACTGATCAAGCTGGGCCTTGTGCCGTATGGAGAAATCCGTGAGCAGAAGGAGGATTCTCCCACTCTGACGTATAATACCATTGGACGCCATGTATCGAAGATGGTTTATACGAAGGTGGTATCCAATAAATCTCCCTGGCTGCAGAATGCGGAGCTGGGCGGCGTATATTGTACGCCTGCTTCTCACGGAGAAGGCCGATTCGTGGCAGGAGATGAGTGGCTGAAAAAGCTGTTTGAAAACGGCCAGGTGGCGACCCAGTATGTGGATGACATGGGAAAAGCGACTATGGACGAAGCATGGAATCCCAACGGCTCTTACTGTGCGGTGGAAGGCATCACCAGCCCTGACGGACGGATCCTGGGCAAGATGGCACATATTGAACGGCGCGGGGAATCCGTTGCTGTCAATATCTATGGAGAACAGGATATACGGATATTTGAATCAGGAGTGGAATATTTCAAATAGAGATACAGAAAACAGAGAGCCTCCCTTAGCGGAGGCTCTCTGTTATTGTCATGATGATCTGGCGCACTGCGGTGCGGGATTCCGGGAAACAGTCCAGCATCCAGTCATGCACCATATGAGGGTATGTGTAGATATGATAAGGGGTCTTGGCTTGATGCAGTGCTTCCTTTAGGAGCAGCGCGTCCGCGTAGAGCATGTCATTGGAGCCGGTCCATACGGTGATTTTGGGAAGCTCCTTCATGGAACCAAAAATGGGACTGATGACGGGATTATCTAAAGGTGTGGTTCCGGCGTATAAAAGTGCGGCTTCGCGTCCGCCGTCCGGTTCCAGGACAGGGTCTCTGGGCGCCAGGACATTTTTGACGGGGTTGCTCCCCGTGGCATCCAGGAACGGCGACAGGAGCAGAATCTGCTTTGGAAGAGGCAGTCCAAGCTTTACTGCCTGCTGAGCGAGGACCAGGGCAAGGTTGCCTCCGGCGGAATCGCCCATCAGGATAATGCCGTGGGGACATTGGGGAATCAGGGAAGAATAGACCTCCATACAATAGGAGGTTATCTTTTTATGGGTGTGTTCCGGAATCAAAGGATAATCCGGCACGACAGCCGGACAGCCGGTTCCCCAGAGAATGGAATCCAAAAGCTTCCAGTGGCGCTTAGTGAGTCCGGTCAAAAACGCGCCGCCGTGGAGATAAAGGACACAGGGCCTGTCCGACGCAGATTGAAAGTTCATATAGTATACAGGCCGTTCCGATAGGGATTCCGCCTGGATATGGTGATTTTTTTTCATGGCGCGTGGAGGGATCATTTCCGACAGCTTTCCATGATTGCCGTATGACAGCTGTTTTTTCAGGTCACTCTTTGCGTTTGTCTTCATCCTGTAGTGATAAGACAGGGTGCTTCTGATGCTGGCCATATGCGCTCCTTTCTTTATGTCTGTTTCAGTTTTGTGCCTTACAAGAAAACTGTCTTACTTCCACGTAGAAGACAGATACGGAGGGAGTTGCTTTTTCTTCTATAACGAAGTTCCTTCCAGTCATCTTCTTCATGAGAAGAGACAGGACCGCCGCTTTTTCATGCGGATCGGAAAGAAAGGATACGGTCCCGGTACCCATGATGCAGGAATAACGATATCCGTATTCACAGGGACGGTCATGGGGGATCAGCTGATGTCCGCAGTCCATCTCAAAGGTGACGCGGAGACATCTTGAGAGCAGATCGATTTTCCGCCCTCTCCGGGCGCTGTGAAAATAAAGGAAAAGCTTTCCTTCCTTCATTTGATAAGCGAAGTTCATAGGTACGATATAGGCCTCTTCATTTGTCGGATCATAGATTCCCAGGCGGCAGACAGTACAGCTGTCAAGAATCTTGAGGATTTTGGTCATATCAGTGACTTCTTTATCTTCCCGTCTCATAATCTTCCTCACTTTTTCTTTCGGATTTTATATTCTGATCAGATGGTAAATTCAATTTCAGTATACCACAGGTTAAAGGAAATTAACAGCCATAGCATATTTTTCTGCCTGTCCTCATATCCATTGAGTATAGCGTCGCATACAAAGAGCAGCACGGCGCTGATGTTGCCAATATGACTGTGAAAAAGAAAACGGGGCGCCCGTTCATTTCGGTTTTTTCGCGGATAATATTTTGGGGAGGAATAAAGTGGCAGATAAAAATAAAGAACCGGCAGTTTATAAAAGAGGCTGTAACGTGTTGGAGGAGGAAAGGCATAAGTCGGTCTTTGCCAGTTTTCTGGAACAGCTGAACAGTCCGCTTATTTACATACTTATGGTGGCTTCTGCCATATCTCTGTTCTTGAAGGAATACAGCGATATGGCGATTATTGTTGCAGTGATTCTAGTGAATTCCGTGATAGGAGTCATACAGGAAGGAAAAGCACAAAAAGCGCTGGAAGCTCTGAAAAAGATGACGAGCCCGAAAGCGCTGTTAAAAGAAGGGGATAAGATCAGGGAAGTGCCGGCCGGCGATCTGATACCGGGAGATATCGTCTGCCTGGAAGCGGGGAGACAGATACCGGCAGACATAGAACTCATCACCGCGGTGAACCTCAAGGTAGAGGAGGCTGCTCTGACCGGGGAATCCGTGCCGGTCCTCAAGGATACAGGAAGGAACAATAAGGCCTTTATGTCCACTACCGTGACTTATGGCAGAGGAGAGGGCGTGGTTACATCCATTGGAATGGATACGGAGATCGGCAAGATAGCCAAGATGATCCAAAATGCACCCATGGAGAAGACGCCACTGCAGAAGCGGCTGGCGGATTTGGGAAAAATACTGAGCGTGGTCTCGGTAGTCCTCTGTGTCCTGCTGTTTCTGATTGCGGTCCTGCAGAAGCGGGATGTTATGGAAATGCTGATCACTGCCATTTCTCTGGCCGTGGCGGCGGTGCCGGAAGGGCTTCCTGCCATTGTTACCATGGTCCTGGCGCTCAGCGTTTCCCGGATGGTGAAGGTAAACACCATTGTAAAACGTCTGCCCAGTGTGGAAACGCTCGGCTGTGTCAGCGTGGTGTGCTCAGATAAGACGGGGACCCTGACTCAGAACCGTATGACGGTCTCCAGATGTCTTGTGGATGGGAGGATATGCAGTCCCTCTACCTTAAAAATACAGAGGGACAGACATTTTCTTTATGGCTTCACGCTGTGTAATGACGCGGAATTATCTTCGGAAACCCGTCTGGGGGATCCGACAGAGCTGGCTCTTTTGGATATGGCGGCTTCCTTTGGGCTTTACCGTCATGAACTGGAAAGGCGCATGCCCAGAAAAGATGAGATATCATTTGATTCCAAGAGAAAAATGATGACGACGCTCCACAGAGAAGGAAAAAGCTCGGTGTCTTATACAAAAGGCTCGCCGGATGAGATTCTGCAGCGCTGCCGGTACATTCTTTCGGGAGGCCAGGCAGTCCCCATGAGTCAAAGGGACCGCACGGAAATAAAAAGCGTACTGAAACAGTTCACCGGAGATGCACTGCGGGTACTGGCCCTGGGTATGCGGATGGACGTGGAAAAGGCCAGGGAAAAAGAGCTGGTCTTTGTGGGGATGGCCGGCATGGCCGATCCAGTCCGGCCGGAGGCTGCCGGAGCCGTCTCGGAGTTCCGGAAAGCCGGGGTGAAGACTGTAATGATCACCGGGGACCGGGAAGACACGGCCTTTGCCATTGCCAAAGAACTGCATATTGCGTCCCGGATGGAAGAGTGCTTATCCGGGGAAGAGATGGAGAAAATGGATGACGGGGAATTCGCCCGCCGCATACCGAAGGTCCGGGTGTTCGCCCATGTGTCCCCGGAGCATAAGGTGAGGATCGTATCGGGTTTCAAAGCTGCCGGCGAGATCGTCGCCATGACCGGGGACGGGGTCAATGACGCGCCGTCTTTAAAATCAGCGGACGTGGGCATCGCCATGGGGATGGCGGGGACAGACGTGGCGAAGAATGCCGCGGATATCGTGCTGACCGATGACAATTTTGCGACGATCACCAAGGCTATCGCCCAGGGGAGGAGTATATATGAGAACATCAAGAAATCGGTCCTTTTCCTGTTGTCGTCCAACTTCGGTGAGATCATTACGATGCTGGCTGCCATAGCCCTTGGCCTGGCATCTCCTTTGAAGCCCAGTCATATATTGTGGATAAACCTGATCACGGATTCTCTGCCCGCCTTGGCTCTGGGCGTGGATGTGAATGGAAATAAGAACTATATGAGAAGGCCGCCCCGATCTAAAAATGAAAGTCTTTTTGCCGGAGGCGGGCTGAGCTGTACCATCCTTTACGGTCTGCTCATCGCTATCATCAGTACCACCGCGTTTCTTCAGCTTCCTCTTACGTTTCTTTCTTCCGCGGGGATGCCTGTTACTCTGGAAAATCTGAGGGGGCTCATGGCAGATCCGGCACTGCTCAGCCGCTGCCAGACGTATGCGTTTACAGTACTGGGCATATCTCAGCTTTTTCATGCCATAGGCATGCGGGATGTGGAGACTTCAGTCTTCCGTATGAAGCATTTTAATAATAAATTGATGATTGCGGCATTTGTCGTCGGCATAGGACTGCAGCTCCTGGTTACAGAGGTGCCGTATTTCATAGGGGTATTTGGAACTTGTTCCCTGGCTCTGCAGGAATGGATACTCCTGCTCATCCTTTCCGCAATGCCGGTGCTGGCCCATGAAGTGCTGATACTGCTGCCATAATATATAAGATCCGCCGGACTTTCTGTGCAGGGTCATAAGAAAGTAAATAGGATTGAAATGGAATCGGCGTGGCGAAAGTCATGCCGGTTCTGCTTGGCTCAGGGCATCCTGTCCAATCTGGAGCGGGAGCCTGCGATGAAAAGGCCAAATACGCCCAGCTGTCTTTTTGCCATTCCCATCAACATGCTCCAGTGCAGCCCAAGATGCAGGCTCGTCAGGACACGCATGGGCATATTTGCCGTGCAGCAGATTTTTGTGCCAGCTTCCGTTGAGAAGATGGTGGATGATAAAGAGCACGAACATCCCTGTGCCCACCCATTCGTGCGGAGTGTCTCCCCAGAACTGATAGCCCATCAGAAAGAGCAGCGCCAAGGTCATAAGAACATCGAGAACGATTTTTATAGTCACTTTTGGTTTCATTTCTTCACCTGCCAATCTTCTTTCCCAGCTCATAGGCCAGGCGGGGAAACTCTGTTTATGTGGGCTGCTTTGAATCACTAAAATGTTCATTCGTTCTCCCTCCGCTAGTTCAGCTTGGCATATACCGCGTCATCAACAGCCTCACACCATTCATTGGAAGTGTTTTTGCCGGGTACCTCCAGCGCAAGGTGTGCAAACCAGCTGTCCTTTGCCGCGCCGTGCCAATGCTTGACCTCAGGCGGGATAACCACCGCATCACCGGGATGCAGCTCACGCGCCTCTTTTCCCCATTCCTGATACCAGCCCCGGCCAGACATACACAGCAGGATTTGCCCGCCGCCCTTGCCGGCATGGTGAATATGCCAGTTGTTGCGGCAGCCCGGCTTAAAGGTGACATTGAAAATACCGATTCCTTCTGTGGTGACAGGGTTCAGATAGCTCTGTCCAATAAAATACTGCGCAAAGGCATCGTTGGGCTGTCCCAAACCGAAGAGGCCCGCTTTTTCCATTTCATTGTTCATGATAAGTCCTCCGTTTCTTTTTGCCCTTCGCTCTTCAAAGCGAAAGACTGCTTACTCACTCCTGGGCGCCATATACTTCTTTTGCCATTTTAAAGGCCGCCCACGCATTGGGCCAGCCTGCGTAGAAGGCTGCGTGTGTCAAAATCTCCGCCATTTCTTCTGCAGTGATGCCGTGATTTTTCGCATTATTTATGTGATATTGCAGAGAGCTGTCTAAAATTCCTTTCGTCATCAGCGCGGTCACAGTCACAATTGAGCGGTCACGGACGGAAAGCTGGTCCTCTCTTGCCCATACCTCTCCAAACAGTATATCGTCATTCAGTTCCGCAAATTTCGGAGCAAAGGTTCCAAGGGCCTCGCGCCCCGCAGTCTGTTTTTCCATACGTTTATCCAACCTTTCTATTTTTTGCAGGTAATTTCTTTTATTGGTTACAAAATCAAATCCATGAAATCAGTTTATGAATTAGAGAGAAAGACGAAGCGGCTGCTCTATTTCGGCTATTTCCTCTCTGCTGAGGGTGATGCTTGCCGCCTTTACCGCATCCGTTACCTGTGCGGGATTCGTCACGCCGTTGATTCGTTTGAATACTGTTCGTTTCCAGCCATGCGCTCACATCGCTGGCAAGGCTGGAACCGCCGGAATAGTGGATGTCCAATGCATCGCCCATCACAGCATCGGACGCAAGCTTTGCAATGGCTGTCAGACTTTGGCCGAAGCGGCCTCCGCCGTGGCTGCAAAATGGGATAATCGTCCTGCCGCTAAAGTCATATTCCTCCAAAAAAGAGGCAATCGGCATGGGGATGGACGCCCACCAGTTGGAATAGCCCAACAGAACGGGGTCATAGTCGCCGGAGTAGGGATTCACCAGCGTGATTTCAAACAGTTCCGCTCCGGTCTGGCGCTCGATCTCCTCGGCAGCGCCCTTGGTATTGCCTCCCCAGGAGAAATAGGCGATCAACACTTTTCCGCCTCTTGTGCTGTTTTGGTTTTGCGTGCCGGCTGTGTTGACGCTGACTGTTCCTGCCACTGCTAACCGATTCATATTCCGCCTTTCACCAAAACAAAATGTCCGGGGCATTCACGGAAAGGGGTTCAGAATCCGGCACCCCGGAGGCTTGCGGAGACGAAGAAACCGGGGCGGAAGACGATAAGAAAGAGCTTTCGCCCTTTTGGCTGCACGCCGTGAATGAGAGAAGCATCAGCAGAGAGATAAGAAAAGCCATGCTTTTTTTCATCACGGTTCCTCCTATTCTGCAAGCCTAATGTCGGCAAGCCAATCTGTTACAGCGCTGCCGGGATTTTTAGACGCTTCACTGGAAAGGGAAAGGCCATCTGTGATGGCTGCGCCCGGCTCCGCGTCTGCTATTGCTTTTAGCGTACCCGAAAATCCGCTGCCGCCGCTGGAGACAAAGGGCGCGATGGTTTTACCGGAGAGATCATATTCATCCAGGAAGCTGTAGAGGATCATCGGCATATCGCCCCACCAGTTGGGGAAGCCGAGGTAGATCACATCATAGCTGTCGAAATTTTCGATACTGCCCGAAATCTCCGGGCGGGCATCGACACGCTGTTCTGCCTGCGCTTCGTCGAGGAGGGCATTATAATCGGTGGAATAAGCTGTCGTCGGTTCCAGATTGAAAATATCCGCACCGGTCGGGGAGGCGATTTCACCGGCAATGGTCTCGGTATTGCCAGACCAGGAGAAATAAACCACCAGTTCAGTTGTTCCGGTCTTCGGTTCCGATATATTGTCCGGCGTGCTCTCCGGGGCGCTGGATGCTGTGGAAGATTCCTCCGAGTGTGGTGACGACTGCCCGCTTGTCTGCGGTTCTCTGGACTCTTCGCTGAGCGTGGGATTTGTGCTGCCGCAAGCCGCCAGAGTGACGAGCAGCGTGCAGCTTGATATCAATGCAAATAGCTTTTTCATTTTAATTAAATCCTTCCTGTGGCTGCACAAACATGATTTCCTTTGGGATTCGCTCCATAGACTGTTTCCATTCTTCTATGGGGATGTCCTGTTTCATCGCCAAAGCTTTTTTGGCCTCATCGTCCCGGCCAGGGAGCATTGTGATCGCAACGTGCGTCATATGTTTTTCCTCCTTGTCAATCTGTTCATTTAAACGCTTTGCCAAGGCCATTGCATTTCGTAAGCGTTTCACCGGTTTTTAAATAGATGCAGCCCGGCATCTCAAATAATACCGGATTGAATTTGCCAAAGTCCGGTTTTGTACCGTCCCTGGTCAAAATGGATTCATCTGCAAATGTATGGATGATTTTGAGCATGGTTTCTCCTGTTCTTTTTCATTTTGAATCGAAGATAGTCCAGCCGGTCCAGCTGTCTTTCCCGGAAATGGATTTCGTCCAGCGTATTGCTGCGCTTATCGCTCAGCATCCGCAGCCGCTCCTGTTCGGTGGAATCTCCCTCCAGCATCAGCCGCATATAGATTTCAATATCTTTATTGCTGAAGCCGATGTCATGCAGAGTCATGATCATGCTGAGGCGCTCAATGTCCCTGTCGTCATATTGCCATGCGCCCATGATTTTTTTGACTTCATCACAGAGTCCCCAGCTTTCATATTCGTCTAATATCTCTGCAGGGATGTTGTAAAATTCACTTGCTTCTGTCTTTGTCATTTCGTGTTTGGCTCCTCTCCAAGCGCAATAAAAAATAAAAGCGTGCCCTTTCGGGTACGCCTTTATTATAAAACCCATCTGTTGCTATGTCTAATACCTATATCGTATTCGAAGAAATACATTTTACGCATTTCTGCAAATGCTCGAGAAATGCAGCTGTAGTTGGGGAGGTCATCTGATCTTTCTTCCACACCAAAACAGACCCGCTCTCCATAGGAGGTGAAAACGGAATAAAGCAGGTATCGTCATAGGTGCAATCCAGCTTAATGCAGATGGCCGCTCCGATTTTGTTTCGCACCAGGATTGCCGCGTTGTAAAGCAGGTTATAGTGACCCACGATACGCAGATCATCAAAATCGACACCAAACCAGTCGGCGATCAGCCCCCGGATCAGACTACGGTTGGAGGTCATCAAGGGGACATGTAACAGGTCAGACGGGCTGACGGACTGTTTCCCGGCAAGTTCAGAATCCTTGTGAATCAGTACGCCCCAGGTTTCTTTCTGTGGCACATGCAGAAAAGCATATTTTGTCATATCCACTGGCTCGGGCACAAGCCCCATATCCAAAAGTCCGTTTTCGATGCGCTCCTTAATGCTGTCCGCATTTCCACTGAAAATATTCATTTGGACAAGAGGATGCTCTGCTTGAAATTGGGCCAGGAGCTTCGCAAGAAAATCTACGCTTTGCAGCTCACCGCAGCCAATCGAGATTTCACCCGTCAGTTCTGCATCCCTCTGCATCAAATCCTGCCTCGTTTTTTCCGCCAGACTGATCAGTTCTTGTGCCCGCCGCTTTAAGAGCATTCCTTCCTCCGTGAGGACAATACAGTGATTGCTCCGCTGAAACAGCTTTACCCCCAATTCCCCCTCCAGCTGCATGAGCTGGCGGGATAAGGTAGGCTGGGTTATATGCAAAAGCTGAGCCGCCTTTGTAATGTTTTCCTCCCGGGCTACCATCAAAAAATAATTTAATACACGCAGTTCCATAGGTTCACCTCTTTGCCCTTAGTATAGCACAGCGGCCACACGCATTCTACATATCTTGTATTAAGAAATGTAAAATATCTATGTCTGCCGCTGCCAGATGGGCAGAGGAAAAATGCCTCAGAGTGCATGTTTTCCAATAGACCAGGTGGGCGCAGCCCTTAATAATTTTTCATTGTTTTCCGCCATAACGCCCACCAGCTTGTGGGGAATATAGGCTTCCTCCAGATAGCTGATTTCTTCATTTGACAAGGTGAGCTCTGCGGCCTTTCCCGCCTTTACGATGCGGTTGAGTCCGTCCATGATTTCATAGAGCGGCGTCGCAAAATCCCACATGTGATAAATATACAGGTCCACATAGTCCATGCCGAGATTTTGGAGGCTCTTGTCGATCATCCGTTCAATGTGCTGCTGGCCGCTGACGCCTGCCTCGATGTCCGCAGAGGTGCGCGGTAAAAACTTGGTAGCCACTACCACTTCATCGTGTTTAGCATAGTCCCGCAGCGCCCGGCCCACATATTGTTCGCTGGTGCCGCTCTGATAGGCAATGGCCGTATCATAGAAATTCACACCCAATTCCAATCCGCGCCGGATAATCTCTCTGGAATGTTCCTCATCCAAAGTCCAGGTGTGCTGGCCTTTTGCGGCATCGCCAAAGCCCATACAGATTTTTGACACGTTTAAGTCGGAACTGCCAAATTTTCTATATTTCATTTTATTCCGCCTTTTCGCACACATAAAAACATGCTTTTGACTTATCATGCGGCTTCACTGCCATTAGTCCGCCGGATCTTTTTTTGGCAGGCCTTTATTAATGCTATCGAACAAAGGGAGCCACACAGCCCCCTGACAGCCGCACGATCAATTCCGCCATCTCATGGGCGGATTTTTTCATGCCGTTTTTCAGCCAGCTCTGGATCAGGCCGATACTTCCGTTGACAATGAACAGGTAGATATCGGTGGCGGTATCTTCTTCAAGGCGGTTTCGGGTGACCAGCTCCGTGACATAGGATTCGTGGGCGATCATCAGAATCTGCCTCTGAAAATGGACGTCCCCCTGTTCACTGAGCAGGATGCGGCAGGCGCGGCTGTTGTCCCGGATGTATTCAAAGATATATGCCAGAATCTGCATGAGCTTGGAGTCGTATTTTTGATATTCGCAATCGGCCAGCATCGTGTTCACATCGTCAATGATTTCTTCTTCCATTTGCTGCAGCAGGTCATACTGATCCGAATAGTGGTTATAGAAGGTGGAACGGTTGATATCCGCTTTTTCGCACAGCTCGGATACGGATATCTTATTGATGGGCTTTTCTTCCATGAGCTCAATGAGACTCTCTTTCAGAAAACGTTTGGTATAGCGGGAACGGCGGTCATTTTTCTGCTCTTTCATAGGGAGTCCTTTCTGTTTATAAAAAATTAATAAGGAGTTTTGATGATTAACCGACAAAATTTGAAAAATTGTCTTACACACGACGAATTATAAAAAACTGATTGTTGATAATGCAACACTATGTTTATTATAATAAAACCAAACAAGAAAAGCAACTGGAATCGGTATTTGACAGGAGGTAAACGAGCGCCATGGATAAGGTCAGAGAATGGATATTGGCACACAAAAAATTAGTGGTGGCGGTCTTTTTGACGGCCACGGCGCTCTGCACGGCCTTTTGGCCTTTTGTGAACGTAAATTACAATATGGTTGATTATCTGCCGGAGGATGCACAGTCCACGAAAGCTCTCAAATTGATGGAAGAGGAATTTGAGGGAGGAGTGCCGGGCACCCGGGTCATGGTAAAGGATATTTCCATACAGGAGGCGCTGGATTATAAAGAAAAGCTCAGTCAGATAGAGGGAGTGTCGTCTGTTCTGTGGCTGGACGATGCGGCGGACCTTAAGACACCGCTGGAAGTCATGGATCAGAAGACCGTGGAGACCTATTATAAGGACAACACAGCTCTGTTCTCTGTTGCCATAGAAGACAGGATGGAAGCAAAGGCTGTAGCGGATATTTATGAACTCATCGGAGAAGAAAACGCGGCGGCCGGCGATGCAGTCACCACTGCCGCGTCGCAGACCATGGCTTTTACGGAATGTATGAGGGCAATCCTCATCCTGGTGCCCATCATCCTGCTGATCTTGATATTGTCCACGGAATCCTGGCTGGAGCCCCTGTTTTTTCTGGTGGCGATCGGGGTGTCTGTCCTTATTAACATGGGTACCAACCTATTCTTTGGGGAGATATCCTTTGTGACCCAGTCGGTCAGCCCAATCCTGCAGCTGGCGGTTTCCTTGGACTATGCCATCTTTCTGCTCCACAGCTTTGACCGGCACAGGAAGGAACTGGCAGATTCTGATGTTTCCAGAAGTGAGGGAGGACCGATCGTGAATCGGGCCATGAAAATGGCCATGAAGGACTCCTTTACGGCCATCGCCGCCAGTGCGGCTACCACCTTGTTTGGATTCCTGGCGCTCACCTTTATGAACTTTCAGATTGGCGTGGATCTGGGTATCAATCTGGTTAAAGGGATTGTCCTGAGCTTTTTAAGTGTCATGTTCTTTCTTCCTGCATTTACGCTCTGCTTCTATAAGTGGATAGACAAGACCCGGCACAGGCCGTTTCTCCCAAAGGGGAAGAAGCTGGGAAAAGGAATATTAAAAGCGAGGATTCCCGTGGGAATTCTTGCGCTGCTGCTCCTCCTGCCCTGCTATCTGGCCCAGGGACGGACCGATTTTACATATGGTATGGGAAGCATGCCCGACAGTATCCGGTGCGGACGGGATGAACGGATGATCACGGAAGCCTTTGGAGAATCTAATCCCATGGTACTTCTGGTGCCAAGGGGAGAGCCTGCCAAGGAAAAGGTTCTGACAGAGGAGCTTAAAGAGCTTTTGCATGTCAGCGGCGTTATGTCCTATGCGGGGACGGTCGGCGCTGCCATTCCTCCTGAATATCTGGGAGAAGAGATCACGGGCCAATTCTATTCGGAACATTACAGCCGTTTTATTATTTACGGAGATACGCTTCAGGAGGGAGATGAAGCCTTCCTCCTGGTGGAACAGATACAGGATACTGCAAAAGGATTATACGGAGAGGAAGAGGTCTATTCCTGCGGAATGAGTGTGAACCTGTATGACATGAAGAATACAGTGGAGACAGATAACAGCCGGGTAAACCTGCTTGCCGTCCTTTCCATCGGACTTGTGCTTCTGGTGACCTTTAAGTCCCTGACACTGCCTCTGCTTCTTTTACTGAGTATAGAAACGGCCATATTCATCAATCTGGCTGTCCCGTACTTTGACGGTTCCTCATTATGCTATATCGGGTATCTGGTGATCAATACGGTCCAGCTGGGCGCTACTGTAGACTACGCCATCCTTCTCACAGATACCTATCGTGGGAACAGGATGGAGTGGAAGGCGAAGGAAGCCATGGAAAAGACCATAGGGAGTGTTTTCTTTTCCATCCTCGTCTCGGCGGCCATTATGACGGCGGCGGGGATGTGTCTCTGGCTGACCTCATCCAACCCCATCGTGTCTGCGCTGGGACTTTTGCTGGGGAGAGGGACCATCCTTTCCATGCTGATGGTGCTCGGGTTCCTGCCGGCAGCACTGCTGGTATTTGACAAGATCATATGGAAGACTACATGGAGAAAAAGGAGGAGACAACAATGACAAAGAAAAGACGGCTGTTCAAAAGAGTTTTATTTTCCTGTCTCGCCGTATGTCTTGCAGTGATACTGGCTGGACTCGGTACACTTGGCGGCGGGACGGACAGAGATAGATCCATGGCGGCGGAGGCCGGCAGTGGGAAAGAAACCGAAAAGCAGGGAGGCGGCGCGGCGAAGGTCCAGGGAAAGGACGAAGTCATCTATGCGTCTCTTGAGGCCGGCGGAGCGCTTAAGGGGATTTATGTGGTGAACTGCCTGGAGGTGGCGGAAGGCGGCACCATACAGGATTACGGAGCATACAGTCAGATTCTGAATCTTACGGACACTTCTGAAATGAAGTACAAGTACGGCATCGTATCGGCGGAAGCAGAGGCCGGACGATTTTACTATCAAGGGAACGTAGAAGAGGGATCTCTTCCCTGGGATATTTCCATTACGTACCGTCTGGACGGCAGGGAGGTGACGGCAGAAGAGGCGGCCGGACAGAACGGCCGTCTGGAGATTTCCATTTTGACAAAGCCGAATGGAAGTGGTTCTCTGTTCTATGAAAATTATCTTCTGCAGATATCTCTCACACTGGATACTTCTGTCTGCCGGAATATAGAGGCAGAGGACGCATCCATTGCGGACGCAGGTGAAAATAAGCAGATCACGTTCACTGCTCTTCCGGGAAAGGAAGGAAGCTTTTCTGTCGGAGCGGATGTGTCAGGATTCCGGATGAACGGGATGAGCATAGCGGCGGTCCCGTTCAGCATGGCATTTGATCTGCCGGATATGAGTTCCATGACAGAACAGCTGGGGGAACTCAGCGACGGGATCGCGTCTTTGAATGAAGGGACGGAAGAACTTAAGGAGGGCGCGGCCAGCCTGGCAGAAGGCGCCGGAGCTTTAAAGGAAGGCTCCGCTTCCTATAAAGATGGGTTGGAGAATCTTGGAAGCGGAATAACCGGGCTTAAGAACGGCGGTTCTCAACTTGGCGGCGGTCTTTCAATGCTGAACGCAGGAGCACTTGGGCTGAATTCCGGCATGGAGGATTATTGGACGGGGCTGTCAGAGTTTGTTTCCGGCCTGTCACAGATGAAAGAAGGCTCCGGCGAATATCGGAGTGGGATTGAGAGCGTGGCCGGGCAGTCAGGCAATCTAACGGAGGGTTCCCAGGCGGTCAAAGACGGGCTCGCCTCCATGGCGGAGCAGCTGGCAGGGAAGCTTGGCAGTCTGGCGGAAGAAAGCGGACAGACCGGCGAAGGCCTGGGTGCAGGCGCAGCTGCCGGGAATGGAAATGCTCTGGAGCAGCTGGCCGCGCTGCCGGACGCACTTCGGGGATTTGCAGACGGGCTCGCCGGCATCAAAAGTGGAATCACCGGACTTTCCGGAAATTATGGGACGATGTTCACAAATCTGGATAAAGTGATCACGGCGATTCCCGAAATCGACGAGACGGCTCTTGCCGGTCTGGGAACGGATAATGAGACAGTAAACCAGCTGGTGGCCAGTTATCGGGCGGCCCAGACTGTAAAGCAGACCTATATACAGATGAAAGAGGGTCTTGTGTCTGTCCAGAGCTCTATGGATGATATGGCGGATGCGCTCAGCTCCATAGAAACTGCACTTAGGGATACCGCGGATCAGATAGAAGAGGCGCTTAAAGGAATGGATCTGAGCAGCATTATGGATGCGCTTAAGGAATTAAATGGCGGAATAGCGGAGCTGTCTGCACGGTACGGAGAATTTCATCAGGGGCTTTTGGACTATACAGAGGGGGTAGAGCTCCTTTCCCAGTCCTATGGAAGCCTGGATGATGGGATTTTGGATGCCGTCTCAGGCGGAAACAGTCTGAAAGATGGATTCGGAGAGCTGCAGAGCGGGGCCGGAGGACTGTCAGAAGGGCTCAGCAGCACAGCAAAGGGTTTTGACAGCCTGATGGACGGCATCGGAAGCCTGGCCGAGGGGACGGGAGCTTTGCTTGATGGTTATGGGCAGGTAGACAGCGGCATCGGGGAGATCGCTTCAGGAACAGACGGAGTTTCTGAAGGAATGGCCGGTCTTCAGGACGGAACAAGAAAGATGCATCTGGAGACAAAGGATATCCCGGAGAAGATCCAGGAGGAGATTGATAAACTTCTGGAGGATTATGATAAATCGGATTTCCGTCCGGAATCCTTTGTATCTGAGAAAAATCAGAATGTGGAGCTGGTCCAGTTTGTGATATCCACAGACCCGATAGAGAAAGAGGAAATAGAAGAACCGAAAACGGAGGAGGAAGAGACAAAAACCCCCTGGGACAGATTTCTGAATCTGTTCCGGAAATAAGCAGGATATTCCAGGCAGGCGGGCGAGCCCGCCCTACAATGAAATATCGCTTGAAAAGGCCCCATGAAGCAGGTATGATAGAGCCATAGATGTCAAATTCGGTTTGGAGGTACGACATGAAGATTCAAAATGCGGCGCTGATCGGTCTGGGAGCTATGGGTTCTTTTTTTGCGCCCAGGATAGAGCAGTATTTGGGCAGACAAAATTTTCAGGTGATCGCGTCCGGAAAGCGGAAAGAGCGCCTGGAAAAGCAGGGTGTTACCATAAATGGAGTGAATTACCGGTTTACTGTGCGGCAGCCAGAAGAACAGGGTCCGAAGGCTGATCTGATCATCATGGCCATGAAGGATATGGGACTTGACCAGGCGATTGAGGATATTCGGAACTTGGTAGGGGAGAATACTCAAATCCTCTGTGTCATGAATGGAATAGACAGTGAGGAGCGGGTGGCGGCGGCATATGGATGGGAGCATGTACTGTATTCTTATATGCGTATGTCCATCGTCATGAAGGACGGAGCGGCGGACTTTGATCCGTATTGGGGAAAGGTGCATTTTGGGGAGGCGGAGAATGAGGAGCTGACCCCCAGGACAGAGAGAATCCGGGACTTTTTTGAGAACTGTGATATTCCTTATGAGATTGACACAGATATGAAACGGGGGATTTGGTTTAAATATATGTGCAACGTGGGAGAAAATCTGACCTGTGCTCTGCTGGGTATTCCTTTCGGCGCTTTCCGGAGCAGTGATTCAGCCAACGCGATCCGCAGAGGGGCCATGAGGGAAGTAATGGAGGTCGCCAATAAAAAGGGGATTCCGCTGACGGAACAGGATATTGAGGATCAGGAGGCGACGGTCCGGAACATTCCGTATACGAATAAGCCCTCGACTCTTCAGGACCTCGAAGGAAAGAAAAAGACGGAAGTAGAAATGTTCGCGGGGACGGTGGTGCGTCTTGGAAAGGAGCTGGGGGTTCCGACTCCCATTAGCTGGATGTTTTATCACGGGATTAAGGTCTGCGAGGAGAAGAATGAAGGGAAGTTCGATATGAAATAGGAAAAACCTATCAATATGATAAAATAAATTGAATTTTCTTATACAAAAATATGTGTTATACTTGTGCCAGTTTGAAAATATAATGCCCATGCGAAGCAGAATAAAAGGAGAAGGAAAATGAAGGTATTGATTATCGGCGGAGTGGCGGCGGGCACAAAAACGGCCGCAAAGCTTATGCGGGAAGACGGGAACGCAGAGGTAACGATTCTTACAAAGGGTAAGGATATTTCATATGCGGGCTGCGGTCTTCCTTATTATGTAGGTGAAGTAATCCAGGAAAAAGGGCAGCTGATCGTAAATACCCCGGAAAAATTCTCACGTCTGACGGGGGCCAGGGTGATGACCGGAATAGAGGTCACTAAAGTGAACCGGGAAGCGAAAAATGTGGAGGCGGTCAATACCGAAACGGGAGAGACCGCGGTCTATGAATATGACAAGCTTGTGATAGCGTCGGGCGCCTCACCGATTAAGCCTCCCCTTCCGGGAATGGACTTAAAAGGAATTTATTTTATGAGGACTCCAGATGACGCCTCAGCTCTGAGAGAGGCTGTAGAATCTGGAAGTATCAGGAGGGCAGTCGTCGTCGGAGGGGGATTTATCGGACTTGAAGTGGCGGAAAACCTGGCTGCGAAGGATATTCGGGTATCCGTCATCGATATGGCTCCCCAGATACTGCCTGGATTCGCGCCAGAGCTGACAGAGTATGTGGAAAACCACTTGGCGGATCATGGTATCATGGTATTCACCGGTACGAGGCTGGAAGGATTTCTCGGTGAAGAAAAGGTTGAGAAAGTGCAGACCAGCAGAAAGGCTATGAAAGCGGACGCAGTGGTACTGTCCATCGGAATCCGTGCCAATACGGCATTTCTTTCGGATTCCGGCATCGAACTCATGCCCAACAGGACGGTGAAGGTGGACCGGTATATGCGGACCAATGATCCGGATATCTATGCTCTGGGAGACTGTGCTACCGTTACAAACAAGGTCACAGGAGAGCCTCAGTGGTCTCCGATGGGCTCTTCCGCCAATATTGAAGGCCGCCTGCTGGCTCAGAATCTGGCAGGAAAAGAAATTCCGTACGGCGGAGTATTGGGGACAGCTGTATGCCGGCTTCCTGAGCTTAATGTGGGAAGGACAGGATTTACGGAAGAGACGGCGAAAGCCGCAGGATTTGATCCGGTGAGCGTTGTGACTGTTGTGGATGACAAAGCTCACTATTATCCTGGAGCCGGCAGCTTCATCGTAAAGATGATCGCGGATAAGAGCACGAAGAAATTCCTGGGTATCCAGGTCCTTGGAAAAGGGGCTGTGGATAAAATGGTGGATATCGCCGTCACAGCGCTGACGCTGGGAGCTTCCCTGGAGGATTTGGCGAATATGGATCTGGCATATGCCCCGCCGTTCTCCACGGCTATCCATCCGTTTGCCAATACGGTAAACGTACTGCTCAACAAGATGAGCGGGGCCTATGAGACGCTGACGCCCGCGCAGTACGCAAAAGACGGCGTGCCCGAAGGATATCAGCTGGTAGATGCATCTGCCGCGCCCACTATAAAAGGGATTCCGTATCTGGATCTGACAAAAATAAACGGGCCTGTGGAAGGATATGCTCAGGATGCTAAGCTTCTGCTGGTATGCGCCAAAGGAAAGAGAGCATATCTGACACAGAATCGTCTGAAACAGCATGGTTATACCAACACTCTGGTGCTGGAGGGGGGGACCATTTTCAACACCGGCATACT
Source organism: Lientehia hominis (assembly GCF_021044755.1). Taxonomy (GTDB): domain Bacteria; phylum Bacillota; class Clostridia; order Lachnospirales; family Lachnospiraceae; genus Lientehia; species Lientehia hominis. The sequence goes on along the minus strand of NZ_JAJNOR010000005.1, from coordinate 164,350 downwards.
GGAAAATGAAGAATAAAAGATGACAAGAAAAAGGAGAAAGTAAAAATGGCATGTTTAACAGTTAGCCCTGAAGATGAGAAGAGAGTAAAGGGATTGGGATTTTTAAGCAACAAGGGAACGGATAATTTTTCCGCCAGGATCATTACCGTCAATGGAAAGATCACGGCGGCGCAGCAGAGACACATCGCGGAAGCTGCGGAAAAGTTCGGAAACGGTATTGTGACCTTTACGACCCGCCTTACGGTGGAGGTGCAGGGTGTTCCTTATGATAAGATTGACGAGTTCCGCGCTTTTTTGGCGGAAGGGGGACTGCAGACCGGCGGCACTGGATCCAAGGTCCGCCCCGTGGTGTCCTGCAAAGGGACTACCTGCCAGTATGGGCTGATCGACGCGTATGCTTTGTCTGAGGAGATCCATAACCGCTTTTACGAAGGTTACTCCGATGTGAAGCTGCCCCATAAATTCAAAATAGCCGTCGGCGGATGTCCCAATAACTGTGTGAAGCCCAACCTGAACGACGTGGGCATCATCGGCCAGTGTATCCCGGTATTTGACGAGGACAGCTGCAACGGCTGTAAAAAATGTTCGGTCGTCACCGCATGTCCGGTAAACGCCTGCTCTGTAGTGGACGGTATCCTCGAGATTGACAAGGAGGCATGTATCAATTGCGGCCGCTGTGTGGGCAAATGCCGCTTTGACGCGATTGAAGAAGGAATCCATGGCTATAAGATATATATTGGAGGCAGATGGGGAAAAAAGATCGCTCAAGGAAAAGCATTACATAAGGTTTTCACAGATAAAGAAGAGGCTTTGAAGGTAATCGAAAAAGCGATTCTTTTGTTCCGTGAGCAGGGCGAGACGGGAGAACGTTTTGCGAGGACCATTGAACGGCTCGGTTTTGAAAATGTGGAAGAACAGCTTTTGTCCGATGGACTATTAGAGAGGAAAGAAGAGATTCTTAAGGCTCAGCTTCATCTGAGCGGCGGGGCTACCTGTTAAATAAGACCGGGACCGGTGTTAAAAACACCGGTCCCGTATTTATTTTATTCTATTAGAATTTCCTTTTTTTCAGCAGCCATATCCGGAGTGCAGAAACGGCGGTGCCATACAGGCAGAGGATTCCAAGAGCTTCCAGTACCTTCAGAAGAGAATAGGTTTCTTCACCCGCGAAGATGGAATTGAGCTCTTCCATGGGAGGGAATATCCACAGGACAGAGCGGGAAGCCGGTATCTCCTGCAGAATTCCAAATTTTGAAACAGCCATGACGGCGATAAAAGCTGTGAGAGAAATGGCAATCTTTCTGTCTTTCATAATACGGGGATGCAGCAAGGCGCCCACAGAGCTTCCCACAAACGCGCTGGCGCTTTGCAGCAGCCAGCCGCATAGGATGTCTGAGGCTTTAATGGGCCGCAGGAACAACTGCCTGTGGTTCAGCAGGTTCTGGATCACGGGAAACAGAGTACTGATAAGACAGGCCAGCATTCCCAGCAGAATTAAAAACAGGCTGCAGCTCAGGTAATAAGTGATGTCACTGCGGACTCTCAGAATCATCAGCTGCTCGGATACCGGATCCTCCAGCATATTATAGGACAGCCCTGCCCAGACCATGATCAGAAACAGGCAGACACTGGAGATGGAAAAGCTGTCAACGATTCCCACGGGCATGATCGTATACATACAATAGAGAACCACAGCCAGGATGACCACCGGCATGACAAACCTGCTGGATTTAAAATAGGAGTGGAAGTGATACCGGATCAATTCATATGTGGTCTTCATACATTTCCCTCAGCTTCCATCCTTTTTCCAGCATCAGAGGCAGCAAACGGTCACTTTCTTGTTCCGATGCCGAAATTTTCAGCCGGCCTTTCTGATCTGTTCTGTCCATTACTGTATAAGGGGATATTCCCGGCGGGACTTGCGCCTGGGGAGCCCCATCAAAGAGCAGTATATAGTTTTTTTGGAGAATGGAGGGTTCTTTGTCTGCAGTGCGGACGATTCCTCCCTCGATCTCAAAGACAAGGTCCGATATGCGTGTGGTCAGATGGGGCTCGTGGCAGGACATGAGAAGAGTGACTCCCTCTGAATGCAGTTCCTTCACTTTACGGATGAATACGGCCTGAGACTCTATATCCTGGCCGGATAAAGGTTCGTCCAAAAGCAGCACGTCTGGTTTCTTTAACAGAGCCTGAATCACACCGACCTTTTGGAGGGTGCCTTTTGAAAGATGCTTCATCGGGACATCGAGCATGCCATGTATGAAAAAGTCTTCAGATAGCTTGTCCTCCTGCTCTTTCAGGATATCTTTGTTCAAACCGTCTATGCTTCCCATATGCCTGAGATATTGGCGGGCTGTGAGGCTGGATTTGGGGAAATGCTCCGGAATATAGTGGAACAGCAGCCCGCTTTTAGAGATTAAAGTTCCGCCTGAGGGCGTTACCAGCCGGGCGATCAATTTGAGCAGGGTCGATTTCCCGCTTCCATTGTGTCCGGTGAACGCGATGGACTGCCCCCTTTGGACAGAGAAAGTCACATCCTTTAATACTGTTTTTTTGTCATATATTTTTGAGACTGTGTTTAAAGCAATTATTGTGTCCGGCAAAGAAATTTCCTCCATTTTTTCTGTTAAGGCAGGCTGCTCTTTGATTCTGAGTATACCACAGGCTCTTTAGGGAATCAATGCCGTGGCCTAAGCCGTATGATTGACCAGGAAGACAGAAAAAGATGTAACAAATTAGATTTTAAGCGCTCTAATATATGAAACAGAGAAGGGGGGGATCAATGTGGCGGGTTTTTCACAGCTTTATGAGAAGTATGCCGGACAGGTCTACCGGTTCCTGCTTGCGCTGTCCTGTGACAGCAGCCTTTCGGAGGAACTGACTCAGGAGACTTTTTATCAGGCATTTCTGCACGCTGACAAGTTTGAGAACCGCTGCAGTGTTTCCACCTGGCTGTGCCAGATAGGAAAAAATGCTTATTTCCGGGAAATGAAACGGCGAAAGCGAACGGTTCCCATGCAGGAAGCGGGGGAACAGCAGGATGGGGCTCTTAAAGATCCGGAAGAAGTGTTTTTGGAGAAGGAACGGGTGCAGTCTCTTCGCAGACATTTGTTAAATCTGCCTGAACCTTATCGGACCGTGATCTCGATGCGGGTATACAGCGGCACGGACTATAAGGAACTGGCCCGGCTGTTCGGAAAATCTGAGAGCTGGGCAAGAGTTACATATTTCCGGGCAAAGGAACAGCTGACATCTTTGATAGAAAGGGAGGACAGGGGATGAGAACAGAATGTGGCATCATACAGGATCTGCTTCCGCTTTATGCGGACGGCGTTTGTTCACCGGAAAGCAAAGCAGCCATTGAACAGCATTTAGAAGAATGCAGTGAGTGCCGGGAAACGTATCAGAGGGCATTCAGAACTGTCCCAGACAGCCCGGAGCTGGAGCCGGATGCTGTGGAGGAAGGAAAAGAATTTCGGCATGGACTGAGAAAGGTGCGGAGGAGATGGATTTATTCGCTGATCGCGGCGCTGCTGGCGGTCCCCCTGGTATTTATGAGCATAGCGCAGATTACCGGCGACGGCATCTGTTTCAGCAACCTGGGTCAGATCATGGGCGGCCGGCATTTTTTATCCCTATTAAAAAAAGGAGCTTATGGAGAAGCATTCGATATGCTTGACTCGGAAAGCACATGGGAAGATTTGACGGATTATGAAAAGTATCGGGGGGAAGGTGTAAAGACGGAGGAATACCAGGCAATCGAGGTCGACGGAAAGATATGGATGTTTTCTCCGACAGAGATGGCCAAGTATTTTAACGGGATTCCGGATGCTCTGGAGGGAGAAGCGGCTTTGGACTTCTGGGAAACTATATGTCAGCATACGCAGTCTAACAATACTCACTTTATCATACCGGCGGAAGCATATGACAAACTGAAATCAGAAGGATGGCTGGGGGATGGATCCTTTGACAGAGAGGAAGACCGGAAAATACAGCGCCCCATACGCGTGCGGAATCTGGAAGGAGACAGCTATTGCATCGGTACAATGTCTGACGTGGGCCAGGATCCATACACGGATGAACGCGATCTTGATTCATATTACTATGAATTTGCCTGTGTTCCCGAATGGATTTGGAAAAAAATGGAGGAACGGGAGCAGCAGGATAAAGAGGCGTTTGAGAAACGTGCGGAACAATACTTGTCCATTGGCTACGAGGGCTGGCGTGAAAAATCCCGGGAGCAGTTTATAGACGGCATGGAGGAGTGGGAAGAGGAATACGGGCGGGTCGCTGGAATCCTTTTTCACTCCGCCTATTATAACGAAGGAGGAGACAGCGCCTTGGGGCCGCGGTCCGGAGTGTGGCAGCTGGATTTCAGCCTGCGGTTTTCAGAAGAGGAAAGCGGAGGGGAAGGCATCACTCTTGCCGTAACAAAAGGGAAGATCAGGCTGAAAGGAGGCTATTACCGTTCAGACGACAGCATTGTCAGCCGGTTTCTGAATGCGCTTTCAGAGGCAGATTTCTACACGCTGCCGTATGCAGAGGAATGACAAAAGAGGTTTTCGTTTTAAAAGCGGGGCAAAGTTTAAAAGCTTTGCCCCGCTTTTTCCGTCATCCCTTTAAACCCCTGGCCTGCCTGTCCATATCTTCGATCACGATATCGTAGATTTCACCGATGGAGGAACAATATTTAAGGACCTCCCACGGCTCATTTGTATGGAAGTGGATTTTGATCAGGTCTTCGTCTCCGACCGCCAGTAGGCAGTCTCCTTTAAAATGTTCCGTAAAATAATCACTGATGGCGTCCTCATCAAGGTTTTCTCCTTCGAGGAGCAGCTGTGTGTCATATCGGAATTCCAGCATTTTCGTTCTCCTTATTCGATTAAATTAAAAAAATTACAATACCAGTTTACCACTGGCCGGCATTTCCGTCACTTCTTTTTTGTCAGAAGACATGATAAGTTTTATCAGATTCCTTGCTCAGCAGGCGTTACGAGAGCCAGAATTTGTGGTATAATGGACGATATCAGATGATTAAAGGGAATAAGAGTATGACCGTACATCAGCCGCGGCCGCGGTTTCTATGAAATGAAAAAGGAATGTGCAGAGAGAAAACAATGAATTGTTTTTGGAGAAAATATCCTTTGATTCCTTTAGATTTCTTATGCTGGACAGCAGGCAGGATGCCGAATCAGGGTTTTTCAGATATCCGTTTGCAGTATTTAGCGAAGATTTCAATGATCTCTTTTGGATAAGGCATATTTTCATGTCGGAAGCGGCATCCTGTCATCTCTTCCAGCATATCGGCCCCGCCGTTTCGCATGATAACATTGCGTATGGTACGGATGTCCTTTTCCACATTCTGAACACTGGTGTTGTTCTGCTGGGCAATTGGGCGGTAGACTTCTCTCTGGATATTGTGCAGTTTACGGGAATCTTCCATGATCATCGATATGGCTGTGATGAAATAATCATATCCTCGATAACACTGAGATACTCCGACAGAATAGAGCATTGCATGAATATCATTGCTCACCATAGGGGATTTCCTCCTTCGTACAAGTGTTTGTAAAGTCAAACATAGAAGATTTTGGAAAAAAATACCATATAATAGAAAAACTTAGACCTTACCAGACCATAGAAAAATTTACCGGATAATAAAAAGCCGGAATTTTTTGAAAAGAAATGATTCTTTCCGCTTGCACTCCGGCCCGTTTTCGGTTATACTAAGCTTCGGACGGAGACATAGCTCAGCTGGGAGAGCATCTGCTTGACGTGTAGAGGGTCGCAGGTTCGAGTCCTGTTGTCTCCATAAAAAAGGACGCTTCTTAGAAGCGTCCTTTTGTTATCCAGTCCGGACAAAAAAACACCATCTTATCCTCTGTCCGGATTAAGATGGTGTTTTTCGTGGAGCATAGGGGATTCGAACCCCTGACCTCCACACTGCCAGTGTGGCGCGCTCCCAGCTGCGCTAATGCCCCGTGGGATATGTATTTCCAGCTTATTTTGTGTCTGAAGCAGGGGCGGAAGGACTCGAACCCTCGACATTTGGTTTTGGAGACCAACGTTCTACCGACTGAACTACACCCCTGTATCGTAGAAAAAACCTACCCTCCATTTATATCATAGGATCGCAGTCATGTCAACCGAAAAAATGATTCCGTAGTGTTTTTGTAGGGAAATTGGTGGTAGACTATAACAGAGCAGAATGGAGAAAAGAGGATGCAAAAATGGCCTATAAAATATTGATCGCGGATGATGAACATGATATACGGGCACTGCTGAAGGATTTTTTTGAAATGCAGGGGTACCAGACAGAAATGGCAAAGAACGGAAGAGAAGTTCTCGAAAAGGTTTCCCGCCAGCCAGATCTGATCCTTCTGGATATCAATATGCCGGGGATGGACGGCCTGGAGGTGTGCCGCCGCGTCCGGGAACATGTCAGCTGTCCCATTTTATTTTTGACTGCCAGGGTGGAGGAGCAGGACCGGGTCAACGGTCTGATGATCGGTGGAGACGATTATATTGTAAAGCCGTTTTCCCTGGATGAACTGGGAGCCAGGGTGGCGGCCCATCTGCGCCGGGAGGCACGGGCGGGGAAAAAAGACCAGCTTAGGTTCTCAGATGACCTGGTGATCCACTATTCCAGCCGGTGCGTCTATTTTGGAGAAAGGAACCTGGGCCTGACCAGGACGGAATTTGATATCGTAGAGCTGCTCTCCATGAACCGGGGACAGGTGTTTTCCAAGGAGCGGATCTATGAGAAGCTGTGGGGGTATGACAGCGAGGGCGATGAAAATATCGTGACTGAACATATCCGCCGCATCCGGATGAAATTCAAGAAATATTCTGACAAGACCTATATCGCGACAGTATGGGGGGTGGGCTATCAGTGGGCTGGCTGAAACGAAAGAAAAATAAATGGAAAAAGAAGCTGATGGACGCCTCTTTGAAAAAAGCCCTGGCTGCTTATATCGTACTAGGAGCCACCGGGACCTTTCTGACGATTATGATCCTTCAGTTTATTTGTCAGAGTGTGGACAATGTCATCTGGGGAAAATATGCCTCGGAATATGCAGTCTCTAATCTGAGTCCCTATTATTATGTCATGTGGGGGAGCATGGCCCAGGGGGACCGGGTCGTAATACAGATTATGGATTTTGTGGAGTCATGGAGTCCGGTTTTATGTATCATAGCGGGGGTGGTGCTGGTATCAGTGCTGTATTACCGGGATAAGCTGAAGACACCGCTTCAGATTCTGACCGACAGCGCGGCGAGGATTGGCTGCAGCGACCTGAATTTTCAATGCGAATACCATTCTGAGGATGAAATGGGAAAGCTGTGCGGAAGCTTCGAAAAAATGCGGAAGAACCTCCTGGAGAATCATCAGAAGATGTGGAACATGATGGAAGAGCAGAAACGGCTGAATCATGCCTTTGCCCATGATCTGCGGACGCCTCTTACGGTGCTGCACGGGTATATCGATCTGCTTTCGAAATATTATCCTCAGGGAAACATAAGCGAAGAAAAGCTTTTAGAAACGCTTTCCATGATGGACAAACAGGTGATCAGGCTTAAGCGGTTCGGCGATACCATGAAAAGTGTAAGCACCCTGGAAGAGCGGATGGTGGAAAAGAAGCCGGTGACGAGTGCGGATATTACCATGGAAATGAAGGAGATGACAGCCGCTTTGGACGGTTCCGGCGGTGTGCGTATCTGGATGGACAGCAGAATGCCTCAGACAAAGGAGCTGTATCTTGACGAAGCAATCGTCTGCGAAGTGACAGAAAATATCCTGTCCAACAGCCTGCGCTATGCAAAAGAGTGGGTGCAGGTGGTCATGGAAGAGGTCGGAGGATTTCTGGAGATCTATGTTAAGGACGACGGCCCCGGATTCAGCGAGGAGGGACTTAAAATGGCGGTCAAGCCATATTATAAGGATAAAGAGGAGGAGTCGCAGGAGCATTTCGGCATCGGGCTGTATATCTGCTATGTCCTGTGCGAGAAACATGGAGGCTCTTTGGCCATCCATAACAGTGTGAATGGCGGAGCGATCATCTCTGCGTCCTTCCAAGTGTGTCCGGAAGAAGAGGAAATCAGGTGACGGAAAAATAAAAAGGAAATAGATGCCGGATATAGGGAAAGAGTAGAGAATTTATGTTTACAATGATCCTGACGGAGGAAAATACACCTGTTCGTCGGGATCATTTTATTTTACGGGGATGGGGAATTTGATCAGGAGTCTATTATAGTAAAGGAGATAGAAAAAGATGGAAATTTCGATTGAGCATTTAAATCAGTATTACGGAAAGAAGCAGGCGCTCCGGGATATTAACCTTACGATATCCTCCGGGATGTTCGGACTGCTGGGGAAGAATGGGGCGGGAAAGACGACCCTTATGAAGGTACTGTCCACATTGTTAAAGAAAAGCGAAGGATCAGTGGAGGTCTGCGGCGTTCCGGTGGAGCATGCGAAAGAAGTGCGTTCCATGGTCGGATATCTGCCGCAGGATTTTTCCATGTATGGGAGCATGAGTGCCTACGAGGCGATGGATTATCTGGGAGCTCTGTCGGGCCTGTCAAAACAGGAGAGGAAGGAACGGATTCTGCCCCTTTTGGAGAAAGTGAATCTGGATGCCCAGGTCAAGACGAAGGTAAAAGCCATGTCCGGCGGCATGCGGAGGCGGCTTGGAATCGCCCAGGCGATCCTCCACGATCCGAAGGTGCTCATCGTGGATGAACCTACGGCGGGGCTTGACCCGGAGGAACGGGTACGGTTCCGAAATCTTCTTTGTGAAACTGCCCAGGACAGAATCGTCATTTTATCCACTCACATTGTGGGGGATGTGGAAGCTACCTGTGAACATATAGGAATCCTGGATGAAGGAGAGCTGATCTTCAACGGCACAGTGGGGCAGCTGCTGAGTATGACAGAAGGACGGGTCTACAGCGCGGAAATCTCAAAGCTCGAGCTTCCAAAGGTACAATCTATGTATCCGGTGACTTCGATGCTGGCAGTGGGGGGCTCGGTGTCAGTCCGGTTTATTTCCGATGTTCCCCCTGTTTTTCCGGCGAAGCTCTGCAGGGCAGGCGTCGAGGATGCATATCTGTATTTGATGCACGTGGAGAGGGGGGAACTTTGATGTTTATTTCACTGTTTTGGAAAGAGTGCAGACAGATAGGCAAAAGTATCGTATATTATGCGTTCCTGGCCTGCCTGATCTTATTTTTCATGAGTCAGCTGGGGGAGGAAAGCTGGAATCTTGCCAAGCCGCAGCCGGGACAGGAAGAGTATGGAAGGACTTATTCCAAAGATGAACAGACAATCATGAACAGGACGCTGCAAAACCTTTCCCTGGACTACGTCCAAAACCGGTATACCACGTATCCCCTCGGTTTTTATAAAAAGGTGGTACTGGGTGAAAAAAAGATGGCGCGGATGGAGGAAATCATGGGGGAGCTCATAGGAGTTTCCAGAGAAGAGCTGGGAGTCATCATCGACGACTATATCAACGAGGCAGAATCGAACACAATGGAGGGAGTAATTGTGAGACCGTCCGTCAGTCCGGCAGAGGGACTGACCTATGAACGTTTCCTGGAGCTTATGGAGGAGATTGACGGAATACTGGGAGGACATTCTACTTATGCTCCGGAAGTATTAAAAAACGGGACTATAGTGAGCCAGACCTACGAGGGGGCTTTAGAGGAGTACAGGGCAATTGTAGAAAAGGACCGGTATACCGGCGCATACGCCCGTCTGTTCTGCGATTATATGGGGTTGATGCTGTCGATTCTGCCGGTGTTCCTTGCAGTCGCCAGGACACTAAAAGATAAACGCTCCAAAGCTTCACAGGTGATTTACTCCAAACAGGCATCGTCCGGATGTGTGATACTGTCCAGGTACCTCGCTGCCCTATTCATGACGATGCTGCCGGTGATCGCAATGGCCGCGGCCGTTCATATCCAGTGTGGTGCGGCTGCCGTCGGGGCGGGGATCGCTGTGGACCACCTCGCTTTTGTGAAGTATGTGGGCGGCTGGCTGTTTCCTACCGTAGCGTTTACACTGGCGGCGGGCTTCTTGATCAGCGAGCTTACAGAGAGCGTATGGGCTGTGCTGATCCAAGGGATTTTCTGGTTCTTCAGTGTATTTCAGTCCTTCGGAGGACTAAACGGAAATTTTGGCCTCAAATTTATACCGCGGTTCAATGATTTTGGAAATACGGAACTGTTTTTCAGTCAGCTGCCGGACCTGATCGTCAATCGGATTTTCTATGGAGTTCTGACGGCTGTGCTGGTGCTGCTCTGCATCGGAGTATATACATGGAAGCGGAAAGGAGGAAGCATACGCCGTGGAAAATTACGTAGAAGCCGGTAAGATTCATTTGAAATATCATCTGAAATACCATCTTCTGGCGGGGATTCTCCTGCTCTGCCTGATGCCGTTTCTGATGGGAGTGCAGTATCTGGAGCCAAATGAGACGGCGCAGACCCTGGAGATGTATGCGGCGCTCATGGGGATCATATTCCTGGTTCCGGCTTTCCTGCCGGACCAGGACAGGAATATCCGGGATCTTCTGCGCTCCAAAAAGGTATCCATTACATGTCTCCATGTGATCCGCCTTTTGGAGGCGCTGGTGTTTCTGGCGCTGTTCACAGGAGCATGCGTACTATTTCTAAAATACAACGGCTGCGAATTTCCGGTATGGTACTATTATCTGGGCACTCTGGCGGGAGCCTTGTTCCTGGGAGGGCTGGGCATGTTCTTTTACAGTCTCACCGATAATATTGCAGTCGGATATATGATTCCTATTGTTTATTACGTCATAAATTTCAGCGGAGATAAATATCTGAAGGACTTTTATCTGTTCTCCATGATGGGAGGCAGCTATGTCCCTAAATTCTATCTGGCGGCCGCGGGAACCCTGCTTTTACTCGTGGGGGTAGTGTGGCGTCGCTTTAAACCGTAACGCTTTAACGTATTGACCTTCCTCATCTTTTGTAGTATGATGATAAAGCTATATCATATAGAAAAGAGAGGATTTTGAGATGAAAAGGAAAGCATTGGCACTTATGATGGCGGCGCTGCTCGCCGTAGGTCTGTTGGCTTCCTGCGGAAATAAGGACGCAAAGGAAACCACAAAGGCAAAAGAAACGACAGCGGAAGAAACTACAAAAGCCGGTGAGACGACGAAGGCTGCGGCCGGAGAGGACGCGGAGACAGAGAGTGGAACCGTGAAGATCGGCGTTATCCAGCTGGCTGAGCATCCTGCCCTTGACGCGAGTTATGAGGGTTTTAAGGAGGCGCTGAAGGAAGCAGGATATGAAGAAGGGAAAAATCTGGAGCTGGATTTCAACAATGCACAGGGAGATCCCTCCAACTGTGAGACGATTGCCAATAAGCTGGTGAATAACAATTGTGACCTGGTTCTTGCCATTGCGACGCCCGCGGCGCAGGCGATAGCCGGAAAGACGACGGATATTCCGATTCTGGCAACGGCAATTACAGATTTCAAGGTTGCCGGCCTGGTGGAGAGCAATGAGAATCCTGGGACCAATGTCTCCGGGTCTTCTGACATGAACCCCGTAGAAGAGCAGATCTCCCTGCTTCAGGAGCTGCTTCCCGATGCGAAGAAGATTGGTATCATGTATTGTTCCTCTGAAGACAATTCCATCGTACAGGCAGATCTGGCAAAATCTGTATGCGAGGCGAAGGGCCTGGGATTTGAGGAGTTCACCGTATCCGATTCCAGTATGATTCAGTCTGTTGCAGAGTCCATGATCGGAAAAATAGACGCAGTTTACATTCCCACCGATAACCTGCTGGCGGAAGGCATGGCTACGGTTGCGATGGTAACCAATGCGAACGGCCTGCCCTGCATCGTAGGAGAGGAAGGGATGGTGGCCAATGGCGGTCTTGCCACATATGGCCTTGATTATACCACACTTGGAAAAATGGCCGGTGAGATGGCCGTGGACATTCTGAAAAACGGAAAAGACGTAAGCGCTATGCCGATTCAGTATATCAGTGCAAAAGACTGCACGCTGGCTGTGAATTCAGATGTGGCGGCAGAGCTTGACGTAAGTTTGGATGCCGTAAAGGATAAAGCGAAGGACCTTGCGGAATAAACGGCGATAGATGAAGGAGAAGGGCGATCATGGGGGTTTTATTTGCGATTCAGGGCGCCATAAGCCAGGGGATCCTCTGGGGCATCATGGCGCTGGGCGTTTACCTGACATACCGGATACTGGATGTGGCCGATCTGACTGTGGATGGCAGCTTTGCTCTGGGTGGATGTACCTGCGCCGCGCTTATCACGGCCGGCGTTAATCCGTATCTGGCGGTGCTGGTGTCTATTATAACGGGTATGGCGGCCGGCTTTATTACCGGAGTGTTACATACGAAATGCGAGATTCCCGCTATCCTGGCAGGAATTTTGACACAGATAGGACTGTATTCCATCAACCTCAGGATTATGGGGCGTTCCAATACGCCTCTTTTGAAGGTCCCGACCATATTCAAGGGACTGACCGGGCTGACCGGACTTTCCCAGAACTGGGTATCGCTGATAGTAGGATTGATCTTTACGGCAGTTCTTATTTCCTTTCTGTACTGGTTTTTCGGGACGGAGATCGGTTCTGCCATCCGGGCGACCGGAAATAATGAAAATATGGTCCGCTCTCTTGGCATGAATACCAACACCCATAAGGTATTGGGACTGGCCATCAGTAACGGTCTGGTCGCTTTATCCGGAGCCTTGGTGACACAAAGTCAGGGATATGCGGATGTAAAGCAGGGGACCGGTGCCATCGTCATTGGACTGGCATCTATCATCATCGGCGAAGTCATCTTTGGAAAGAAGAGCAGTTTTGGCGTCAAGCTGGTATCTGTGGTGGTGGGCTCTGTGATATACCGGATTATTGTGGCGGTAGTCCTGCAGATGGGCCTTAACACTGATGATCTGAAACTCCTTACGGCCATACTGGTCGCGGCGGCTCTGACGGTTCCTGTTTTGCTGGGAAAACGGAGACAGGCGTCGAGCTATGACCCGATGACGGGCGGCCAGACCGGGAAAGGAGGGGAATGAGCATGTTAAGAATCAGCCATGTGAGCAAGACCTTCAATCCTGGTACGGTAAATGAAAAGCAGGCGCTCCGTGATATCAACCTGCATCTGGAGCCGGAGGATTTTGTGACGATAATTGGAGGAAACGGAGCAGGAAAGTCCACGACGCTTAATATGATCGCGGGTGTTTATCCCATAGACTGCGGAACTATTTTCCTGGACGGCCTCAATATCTCCAGACAGCCGGAATATAAGCGGGCGGCTCTTTTGGGCCGCGTATTCCAGGATCCGATGATGGGGACCGCGGCAAATATGCAGATTGTGGAGAACCTGGCTCTGGCCCACAGAAGGGGCAGGAGACGAGGACTTAAGTGGGGAGTCACAAAAGAGGAAAAAGAGGTGTTTTATGGAGAGCTTAAGCGTCTCGGTCTCGGTCTAGAGGACCGCATGACATCGAAGGTGGGTCTTCTGTCCGGAGGGCAGAGACAGGCTCTGACTCTTTTGATGGCGACGCTGCAGAAGCCAAGGCTGCTGCTTTTGGATGAGCATACGGCGGCTCTAGATCCGAGAACGGCCAAAAAGGTGCTCAATCTGACGGAAGAGATTATTGCGGAAGAAAAACTGACGGCTCTGATGGTGACTCATAACATGAAGGATGCCATCCGTCTGGGAAACCGTCTTGTCATGATGCATGAGGGACATATCATTTATGACGTGCGGGGAGAAGAAAAGAAGAAGCTCACCGTAGAAGATCTGATGAAGAAGTTTGAAGACGCCAGCGGCGGAGAATTTGCCAATGACCGTATGATACTGACGGACTGAAAGATAAAAAGCGTGGGCCGGATTCCAGGCCGCGGAGAAAGTATTCAGCGGGACACTGCTTAAAAAAGCAGTGTCCCGTTTGTTTTTTCAGAGGGAAGACTTTGCTTTACTTTTGCGGAAGAACAGATATAATAGGAGAGAGGAAACGTGATCAGAAAGGGGTTGGTTGCCGTACAAAGGAAAAGGAATACCAAGAAGGGCTTCACTTTAGTGGAGCTGATCGTAGTAATTGTGATCATACTTGTCCTGGCCGCGGCCGTTGTGCCGTGGATAATGAGGCATATCACCAATGCAAAAAAAGTGCCGTGTCAGTCGAACAGGAGAGCATTGATATATGACCTGGTGGACGCGCTTGCCATGGATGAGGCGCATACCGTCCGGGATCTGCAGCAGATGGCGGATGATTCAGAGATCAAGTGTCCGGAGGGAGGGACTTATACCGTGATGTGCACGGGAGACCCTCTGGAGAATACAGATACTCTGCAGATTGTCTGTGACAAGCATAAAGACAGCATTTCCGGGGACGGAGGAAGCACTCCAGCCAATCCCAATGCCGCGAGTCTGGGGCTTTGGGGAGATTTTCAGAAGTTTGCAGAGCAATCTTCTCAAAAAAAGAATTCAGCTCTGAGAGAAGCTTTTCTGAAGGAATATGGGGGCCAGTGGCCGACGCTGACCGTGGATGGAGAAACTTATTATATTCAGCCGTTTTACAGCGAGTCGGCGGATTCTTCCCTGCCGATGGAACAGAGGACATGGCTGTATGCGACGAAGGACTCCGGTACAGCCAGCAACTGGTCGGTTCCGTATGTGTTTGATCCGGTCACTCAGGAGTGGTACGGGGCGACTAAATGGAACGGAAGCGCAGGAGGGTCGGCCAATATTCTGTCAAAGGATGCAGATACGCTCCATGATACGATCGCGAATTCCACCCATAACGGGACAGACAGGCCGACGTGGAAAAAAGTGGAGAAATTCCAGGAGGATGTGCCTGGAAAGTAAAGGTCTATTCTGGGGGCAGGATATGACGTTTCTGCAGCTCCCGCTTCACGGTGGGACAGCGGTCCAGATCCGTGTGAGGAAAGAATCTGGCGGCCCGCATTTTCGTCACAAAGTCTTCTGCCATGCCGAACTGGATATAATGAATGTTCGGCAGTATTTGAGAGATTTGATTCATAAGGCGTCTGTCTGTGAGAAGACTGCAGGCGCCTTTTAAGGATCCATTTCCGATACAGGAGAAACGCTCCCTTGGCAGATCCGGGTAAAGTCCGATGGTGATCGCGGACTCCAGGTTCAGGTATCTGCCGAAGGAACCGGCCGTATAGACACGCTCTATATCCTCTGCGGATATGCCGGTCTCTTCCAGCAGGCAGGAAATCATTGTGCTGGCCGCGGCCTTTGTGTCCAGAAAACTGTCAATGTCCTTTTGAGAAAAGTACAGGTCCTCACCCGCTTCGGATTCTTTTCCCCAGGCGTATACCACGGCCGTTTCCCCGCCTTTTAAGACGATTCTCTCGGAGCTTCCCATGAGAAGCTTTCCCTGGAGGTCCATCCATCCGTTTAAGAGGAGCTGGGCCAGCAGGTCTACGATACCGGATCCGCATATACCTTTGGCGGGTCCGTTTCCGATCACAGTCACTGTGAGAGCACCGTCCGCAATAGTAACGGAATCTATGGCACCGGTATCGGCGCGCATCCCGAAACGGCTTATTCCGCCTTCCAGGGCCGGACCGGCGGCGCCTGCGCCCGCCACAAGAAATTCGGAGCTGCCGATGACCATCTCTCCGTTGGTGCCGATGTCGATATACAGGGAAATATGAAAATCTTCTGTCATCCTTGAAGCAAGAAGTCCGCTGACGATATCGCCGCCCAGATAATTGGCAGAGGATGGAAGACAGTATACCAGCCCGGAAAAAGGAAGAGTGATCTCCCGGCCCGGAAGAAAGCCGGTTTGATTGAAGACCGGAGCGAAAGGTGACAAAAAGACAGGAAAAGCATCGATATCCAGAAGAAAATGAATCATAGTGGTATTTCCGCCGATGACCATGACAGGGCATTCGGATACGGAAATACCGCTTTTCTTTTCCAGCTCTTCCATCAGAAAGGAAAGACTGTCCGCAGCTGCCCGCTGAAGCTCTTTTCGATGTTCAGGACTTGATTTGGTATAAAAAATGCGGCTTAAGATATCTTCTCCAAATGAAATCTGACGGTTAAAACAGCTTTCCTCTGCCAGAATCTCTCCCGTATTCAGATTCATAAGTGTCATTGCAACCGTAGTGCTGCCGAGATCTGCGGCGAGACCATAATGGCAATCCGTAGTATCACCTGCTTCAATGGAAGTGATCTCCCAATTCCTGCCCGTATACACCATGGTCACAGTGATCTTCCAGTCCTTCAGCCGAAAGGAAGGATAATCCCGAACAAGGACTGTATAGGGAAGGTAAAAGAAGGAATGGGTCTGTTCTGAGAAAAGGGAGCGATCTTTAAACGAAAGAGCGTCAAGGGCGTTTAGCAGGCGATCGGCATCTCCCATCGTGTCCGAATCGGAGGGAGGTGTCAGTTCCAGATATATTTTCTGGCTGAGGGAATGGCCGGATTTACATGCGGGATAAACTTCGGATATCCCGCAGATCGGCGCAGTGGTATGTTTCATGATGTCTGTGCCTCCTGAAAATACAAAATTTTACTATATTGACAGTATATCATATTTACAACTTGTTTACAAAGGCGGTGCCGTATGGAAGAAGGTCTATGGTAAAATATAGAGGAAGGGGTGAGAATATGGAAAACAAAATTTTAATTATAGAAGATAATGAAGCGATTGCGGACTTGATTGAGATGAATCTGGTCGTGACCGGATACAGGGTGAAAAAAATCGCTGATGGAAATCAGGTGAGCAGACTGCTGACAGAGGACAGGATGTTTGATCTGGCAATCGTGGACATCATGCTGCCGGGAAAGAATGGATTTGAACTTCTGCCGTATCTGCGGCAGCGGGGAATCCCCGTGATATTCCTGACGGCAAAGGATGATGTGGCATCAAAAATAAAGGGGCTTAAGGAGGGGGCGGAAGATTATATCGTAAAACCTTTTGAAGTCCTGGAGCTTTTGGTGCGGATAGAAAAGGTCCTGGAGCGGACTGGACGGCTGCAGAAATACTTGTCTGCTGCGGATATAAAGATATATCTGGACATCCGGACAGTGATGCGGGGAAAAGAGGAGATTCATCTTAAACCTCTGGAATATGATCTTTTGGTACTTCTGGTCCGAAATAAAAATGTTACGTTTACCAGGGAGCGTCTTTTAAAAGAAGTCTGGGGAGATGTATATATAGGAGAGACCAGAACGGTGGACGTCCATATTGGCCAACTTCGGAAAAAACTTGGAATACCGGAACTAATACAGACGATTCCTAAAATCGGATACAGGCTGGAGGACGGAACATGAAATTATATCAAAGGATCATGGCGGCGACCTTTGTTATTTTGACTTTGAGTGGCGTGATTTGTGGCGGAATTCTGGGAGTGAAGTTTCGGGATCGGCAGATATCGAGAGCCGTAGAGACAGAAATGTCCAATTATGACGCGGCAAGGTATACTTTTCAAAGATTATATATGGCAGAAAGCCGTCCGGGAGACTCGAAACAGATATCATATGTGATTCTGAAATATATATTCCGCCAGAATCTGTTTGAAGATTATATTTTTATAGACGAAGAAGGAACCATCTGCGACTCTTCAGAATACATGATCACTTATGATCCTGCTTGGAAGAAAGAGAATAAATATGAGGATACAGAGTATTCCATGGAAGAGCTGGAGGGGGAACACTTGATGGTGCTTGGCTCCAGAGAAGCGTGGGCAGGAGAAAACTGCTATCTTTTTTCAGTTCGCAGTTTAACGGTCATCTATAATGATACGGAAACATTTCTTTGGCAGTTTTCCGGTATTTGGTTTCTGATGGTTGGGCTGGCTTCTGTGTTCACGGCGGCGGCAGCAAAAATGGTGCTGAAGCCGCTGGAGGAATTGGAAAGAGCGGCGGTTGCCGTAAGTGAAGGCAGTTACGACTGGATACTGGATGTGAAACGTAAGGATGAAACGGGTCATGTAGCCGCAGCATTTAACAATATGGCAAAACAAGTGGAAATGCACGTGTCAGAGCTGGAACATGCCAGTGAACAACAGAAACAGCTGCTGGGAAGCCTTACCCATGAAATCCGTACGCCGATGACTTCCATAATTGGATACTCGGAAACGCTTCTTCAGATGAGACTGAAAGAAGAAGAGAAACAGAAGGCACTGCATAATATCCATGAACAGGCATGTTATCTGCAGCGCCTGTCATCTAAAATGATGGAGTTATCAGGACTTTACCAAAACAGTGCCATAAGCATGCGGAGCTGCGTTTTGAAAGAGATTCTTCAGAATGCCGTTTTGATGGAAGAAAAACGATGGCCGGACAAAAAGTTTATTTTAGAAATAGAAGAGCCGGCAGAAAGTGCCGCAGTTCAAGGGGACGAGGATTTACTGTTGAGTTTATTTGTCAATTTGACTGATAATGCCGCAAAGGCGTCTCTAAAGGGTCAGGAGATTCGAATTCGGCTCACAGACGGGAACAATGTATCTGTTCAGGATTTTGGAAAAGGAATTCCGTCTGGGGAGATGAAAAAGATAAAAGTCCCGTTTTATATGACAGATAAAGCGAGAGGAAATAAACAGGGTCTTGGGCTTGGTCTGGCGATCTGCGAACAGATAGCTAAACTGCACGGTATAAAAATGGATATTGAGAGCGAGGAAGGAGAAGGAACTACGATTACGCTGCTTTTTCCAAAAGAACCGGAAATATGAATCCATATAAAGTATGTTTTACATATCGTTTACGAAGCGATGAAGAATTTGCAGCGGAAATGCGGTAAGGTAGAGGCAGGAAAGGAGTGGTAAGATGAAAAGGAAAGGATTGTTGCTTTTACTGGCCTGCCTGCTTCTGAGTATTTCGGCCGGCATAGGATGCGGGGTGCGCGCAGCGAAGGGAATGGTACAGAAAAAAGATCAGAAATGGGATGAGACGGAAGAAACGCCAGAACTGAGTCCAGAAGAAGAGCGAAAGAAGACGGGACAGTATGAGGGGATAGAAAAAGCAGCGGCCCTGAGGGTTCCGGAACGGTATTCGGAAGTGGTTTATGGGACAGAAGCAAATTTGGAAATCATCACGGATGCGGAAATCCATATCCCATCAGATAATGGCTTCTACATGGTTCCAGTGGAAAAAGGATGCTTTGACGGAGAGGATCTGAAGAAGGTCGCCGGAGCACTTTTGGAAGGGAATCCGCTTTATAGGATGGAAAATCCAGAAGGGACGGATTTGGCTGAAATTGACTCCAAGCTGTGGAAAAGAGAGACCATGCTGGAATCGCCGGAGGGCTGTCCTGATGAAGAACGGATACAGCTGGAAGATGAGATAGAAGAACTGAAGCGGCAGCGCGAAGAAGCAGCATCGAAATCAATAAAAAAGGAAATCCCTCTGGTTTTCACGGAAGATTCAGAAGGGAATCTAAGCGTCTATGGATTGGCTGATCTAAAGCGAGGCGTCATGGTCTTTGAAATGACAGAGAGCTTTGTGCGTTTGTCCCAGCAGTCTGATGCAGGAAGGGATACCTGCACCATAACAAAGGAGACGGCGGAAAAAAAGGCGGATGAATATTTGGATGGTCTGGGTCTTTCGGAGGCTTTTTCCTGTACTTATGGCCATGAAGCTGAAGATAAGAGTGGATATGTATTTTATTATACGAGAAAGATAGGAGGATGGTCGGTCAATTATAGCTGGCAGAGGGGAAGCCAGAGCATTTCAGATGACAGGGGAATGGATCCATGGCCTTATGAGCTGCTCGTAATGAAGATTGATGATGAGGGAATTTACTTTCTGGAATACAGCGACCCTTATGAGGAGGAAGAACGCGGAGCAGAGCATGATGCGGCGGCGGAGCTTCTCCCATTTGATGAGATTATTTCCATTTATACCAGAATGATTCCGCAGGTCAAAAGCTATATGGCCCCTGGAGAAGGGGAAACTGCCGTTATCACAGTTGATGAAATCATGCTGGGATATGGGCGGGTCAGGAGTGAGGATGAAGAGGCAGAGGGATATCTGGTGCCTGTATGGGACTTTTATGGTAATTTGGAGGTCTTCGACGGAGACAGAGACGGGCGTTCCATAAATAGGGAGCAGTATGTAATGATTTCCATCAATGCATTGGATGGGACTGTGATAGATAAAGGCACAGGGTCATAATTATATTCAGAAACTTAAGAAAAAATTCATTTTTATAAAAATTTCTCATTGAGTTTATAAAAAATTTATGGTACTATAGTTTCAGTTTGAAATACAGTGCAGCCGGGACAGGGAAAAAGCGTTCTTTGTTCCGGCGTGTTATGTCTAAGAAACGGAGGATGAAAAATGGAAAAGCTTTTCAAACTGAAGAAGCATAATACCAATGTGAGAACAGAGGTTATTGCCGGTATCACCACTTTTTTTGCCATGGCGTATATTATTTTTGTGAATCCCAATTACTTGTCTGCGACAGGTATGGATTTTACAGCCGTTATGGTGGCAACGTGTCTTTCGGCCGCGGTAGGGACTTTATTGACGGCGTTCGTAGCAAATGTGCCTTTCGCCCAGGCTCCCGGCATGGGGCTTAACGCATTCTTTACTTATACCATCTGCATGGGTATGGGCTATACCTGGCAGCAGGGCCTGACGATCGTACTGATTTCTGGTATTCTGTTCCTGATCATTGCGATATCTCCCCTGAGAGGAAAGATCATCGCTTCTATCCCGCCTTGCCTGAAAAATGCAATCTCTGTCGGCATCGGCCTGTTTATCACTTTCGTCGGCCTTCTGAATGCCGGTATCGTAAAATGCTTTGGCCCGGAGGGCGGCAGCTATACGGATATGGGCGTGATCACAAAGGGTTCTGCCCTGCTGGCTATCATCGGCCTTCTGATCACAGCGGTCCTGATCGCTCATAAAGTAAAAGCTGCAATCTTCATTGGCATCATTATCACGACTATCATTGGTATCCCCATGGGTGTCACCACAATGCCGGAGACGGTCACCATGAGCCATATCGGAAATCTCAGCCTGACTATGTTCCAGTTCGATTTCGGAGGCTTGATGGCAATGGGTATCCTTCCGCTCATTACAGCGGTAATCAGTTTCGCGATTGTAGACTGCTTTGATACAGTAGGAACCCTTTTGGGTACTGCGGGAAATGCGGGCATGCTGGATAAAGACGGCAACCTGCCCGGAGGCGACAAAGCCCTGATTGCAGATGCTGTTGCGACGATTTTCGGCGCATGTGTCGGTACTTCTACCGTTACGACTTATGTGGAGTCTTCCACAGGTATCCAGGAAGGCGGCAGGACCGGTCTTGCTTCTGTGGTGACCGGCGTACTTTTCTTGGTCTGTATTCTTCTGGCGCCCATCGCTGGTATTGTGCCGGGCGCGGCGACGGCTCCTGCTCTGATAATCGTAGGAGTATATATGATGATGGGAGCGGTGAAGATTGACTGGTCTGATTTTGAGACGGCTCTTCCCTGTTTCTTGACAATCGCCATGATGCCTTTTGCATACAGCATTTCTGACGGTATTGGATTTGGATTCATTTCCTACACAGTTATCAAGCTGTTCCGAGGAAAAGCGAAAGAGGTTCCGGTACTGATCTACATTCTGTCTGCAATCTTTATTGTTATGTATGTGCTGACCTTAAAATAAGAGACAGTCCACAAAAGAGTGATTTGAAATTGAAAAAACGGCCTGACCGGATATTCTTCCGGACAGGCCGTTTTTATGTTTCAGTACGAGATTTAAAAGTTATATTAAATGTGACAAAACTGTCACGGAAATTGTCACCGGATTGTCATGTAAAAGGGGTATGATAATAAACAGAAAGCAAAAGAAAGAAAAACAGAGTGTGGATAAATGGAGGAGACATTATGGAAGTATTACGGGTTGAGAATTTATGCAAGACATACGGTTTGGGAGATACCAGGGTGGACGCTCTGAGAGACGTGTCATTTTCGGTGGACAAAGGTGAATTTGTGGCCATCATCGGGCCGTCCGGCTCCGGAAAGTCCACGCTTCTTCATATCCTGGGAGGAGTAGACCGGCCGTCCTCCGGCCAGGTCATCATTGACGGCACTCCCATATATGATCTGAATGAGACGAAAATGGCTATTTTCAGGAGAAGGCAGATAGGACTGATCTATCAGTTCTACAATCTGCTGCCGGTCCTGAATGTCAGAGAGAATCTGACTCTTCCGCTCCTTTTGGACGGACAGAAGCCGGATGAGAAGTATCTGAACGAACTGACCCGGGTGCTGGGACTTAAGGACAGGATGAACCATCTGCCAAACCAGCTGTCCGGCGGACAGCAGCAGAGAGTATCCATAGGAAGGGCCCTCATCAACCATCCGGCTCTGGTGCTGGCGGATGAACCCACCGGGAACCTGGATTCCAAGAACAGCGCTGAGATCGTGGAGCTTTTGAAGGAGTCTAACCGTCAGTATCACCAGACACTTATCATCATCACTCATGACGAGCGGATAGCGCTTCAGGCGGACCGGGTGATATCCATTGAGGACGGACGAATCTCCGGAGATCAGTGGCAGACCGGCAGGCAGAGCCAGGCCAGAGAGGCCAGCTGGCGTCAGGGGGTAAGGGCATGAACATCGTAAGCAGAGTGACTGTAAAGCATCTGCGGCAGAACCGGAAAAGGACGGCGGTGACGATTCTGGGCATTATGCTGTCGGTGGCGCTGATTACCGCCATTTCAGCGTTTGCGGAATCCTTTCTGGATATGATGCGGCAGAGCGAGATCGTACAGGACGGAGAATGGCATGTACAGTTCTATGACGTGGATAAGGAGAAGCTTTCCGCCATAGAAGAGGATGGGCATGTAGATAAGGCTTCCATTGTCACTACAGTGGGAACGGCTGTTCTGCCGGACGGTGAGAACGAATACAAACCGTATCTTTTGGTACAGGGATTTGATCCTGGGGCGATGGAAGAGTTTCCGACTACGCTTATGGAAGGAAGGTACCCTGAATCGGCGGATGAGATCGTGCTGCCGGAACACCTTAAGAGCAATGGCGGTGTTGAATGGAAGGTAGGGGACACTATACAGCTGGAGATGGGGACCAGGGTCATCCATGACCAGGACGGAGACCGGGAAGCGCCGGCCTACTATGGACTGGAGCCGGATGAATCACTGGAGGATACGCACCACGCATCTTATAAGGTGGTTGGGATCATCGAGCGTCCCCACTTTGAAAGCTATAATCAGGCGTCTTATACAGCCATCACTTATCTGGATACTTCAGCACTTGATGGGACAGAAAAGCTGGAAGTGTCCGTAAAAGTGAAAAGTCTGAATAAAAGCCTTTACAGCTGGGCTGACGGGCTAGCGGCGTCTTTGGACGTGGAATGTGGGTACAATACGTCCCTCCTTTCCTATTACTTACTTTCCGGCAATAATACGATCGTGAGCATGCTGACCAGAGTGAAATGGGTCATGATGCTGATTGTGGCCGCCGGTTCTGTCGCAGTCATTTACAGTTCCTTTTCGATATCCATCTCGGAAAGAAGCAGGTATCTTGGCATGCTGGCCAGTGTGGGGGCGACCAAAAAACAGAAACGGAATTCAGTTTTTACCGAGGCGGCTATTTTGGGAGCCATAGGGATTCCCCTTGGACTTCTTCTGGGCTTTGCCGGCGTCTTTGTGACGACACAGTGCATTCAGGGGCTAGTGAACGGGATGTACGGCATGGAAGGAGTGACCATGCAGGTGATCATCTCCTGGCCGGGGATTCTGGGCGCGGTGATCCTGGCGGCGGCGACGATTCTTTTATCTGCCTGGATTCCGGCCCGGCGTGCGTCCAGGATCACTCCTGTGGAAGCCATCCGCCAGAATAAAGATGTAAAGCTGAGTGCGAAACAGGTGAAGACCTCGAAACTTACCAGAGCACTATTTGGGTTTGAGGGAGAGCTTGCCCTCAAGAATCTGAAGAGAAATAAAAAGCGTTACCGTGCTACGGTCCTTTCTCTGGTATTCAGCATTGCCCTGTATCTGAGCGTGGCATCCTTTACGGCATATCTGAAGGGAGCCTACCGGATGCAGCTGGGGGTGGACTCATCGAAAACGCCGGATATTTCCGTGACTCTTTACCCAGATGAGGAGAAAGATCAGGAGAACGGCAATGACGAGATGATAGACCAGATACGCAGTATGGGAAATATCACGGAGTTCGCATCGGCAGTCAGCATTTCCTTCAGCTATTATCTGGACGACGGCAATGTTATCAAAGAAGATATAAGAGAGAAGCTGGAGGAGGGCGGAAGCCTGGAAATTGCCGGAGAAGATGTGGGGCCTTACGTGGCAGGCATCCGCCTTATAGGAATGGATGATGCCAGCCTGAGGGAATTCGCCGCCCGGACAGGAGCGGATGAAGAGCGGCTCTTTGACACCGCGCAGAACGGCGTGATTCTGATAAACAAAAGAAACGATGTGACAAATGGGAGATCGTCCTGGAAAGAAAGCTGGAGCTTAAAGACAGGGGATTCCGTCACCGGTTCCTTTTTCAAAACAGAAGGAGGCGACGGAGCGGGAAATTATAAGGAATCTCTGGGACGTTTGGGATTCACTGTGGCCGGGATCACAGACCAACTGCCGTTAGGGGGATATTATGATACTGATTTCAATAGTATGTGTATGTATACAACTGTGGAAAATGCCGTAAGAGTTGGAAAAGAACTGTATGGAGCAGACTGGACAAATTCATCTCAGGTATACCTGAGAACGGATAATCACGATGCGCTGAGGGCAGAGCTTAAGAATATGGCGGACGAAGGCAAGAATATATTTGTCTACAGCCTTGTGGAGGAACGGAAGACAATCAATGACATGCTTCTTTTGGTCAATGTATTTGTATATGGATTTATCATCCTGACCGCTCTTATCTGTGTCACCAGTATATTCAATACCATATCTACCAGCATGGCTCTCAGGAGAAGAGAATACGCGATGCTCAAATCAGTCGGCATGGATCCGGCGCGGTTTGGCCGGATGGTCGCCTATGAAAGTGTATTTTATGGCCTTAAGGCGCTGCTTTACGGACTGCCGATAGGACTGATCCTGATGTATGGCATCTATATGAGCATAGCCAGTGCCATAGCCACGGGATTCTACATCATTTGGGGCCAGGTGGCGGTCGCGGTGGTGTGCGTAATGGCAGTAGTGGGACTTACCATGTGGTATTCTTCCCGGAAGATTAAAAAAGCCAATATCGTCGATGTCCTCAAAGACGAAAATATCTGATTTCATCAAAAAACCACATTCACATTCAGCCTGCTGCAGATTCCGGAAATATCCGGAGGCGGCGGGCTGTTTGTAATAATGGAAGAAATCTCGGAAAATTCAAAGGTTCGATGGAAAAAATGCCTGCCGAATTTGCTGTCGTCAGCCAGGAGTACAGTCTTGTCCGCATGGTTTCTGCAGGCTTGCTTGATCAGGGCGTTTTCTTCATCATAGTCGGTAATACCGGAGGAAGATGACAGGCCGCGGCAGGAAACAAAAGCCAGATCCACATGGTGCCTGGAGATGAAAGCCGCCGCGTCGGGACCGGACAGAGACAATAACTGCGGCTGTACTTTCCCGCAGGTGGCGTAAACGGTGATTCCAGGGGATGGAGCCAGCAGACAGGCTGTTATCAGTCCGTTAGTCAGGACCGTGAGACCGCGGATTTCTGTAAGACGCCTGGCTAAGGCGATACTGGTGCTGCTGGAGTCCAGAAAAAGGGTCTGGCCGGGGGAAACCAGCTTTAAGGCTAAATCAGCGATCCTTTCTTTTTTATCCGAATTGTCACGGATTTTATAATGAACCGGCCATTCCAGCTGGCTGTCCTGAAGCGGATAGGCGCCTCCTCTTGTACGATGGATGAGTCCGGCTGTCTGGAGTTTTTTTAAGTCGCGGCGTATGGTGGCTTCACTGGCGTAGAGGGTATGGGAAAGCTCTTCCACAGAGCAATACGTTTTTTCCTTTAATAATTTTAAGATTTCCTGGCTTCTGGTATGGGATTCCATGAGACCGCCTCCTTAGTTTACAAAAATGATGATTGAATGCGATCATATTATAACATAAAATATGATTAATAATGATTGATTTGAAAGTTTTGTCCAAAGTATTTCATGTGGAGAGAATTTGGATTATAATATTCAAAGAGAGGATTTTTCTGCCGGACCACGGAGGAAAAATCAAGCGATAGGATAGGAGGAGAAGAACCGATATGGCTGGAATCGCAATTGCAGGTACTTTGGTGGTAGACAATATCAAGATGATCGATTATTATCCCAAGAAGGGGATGCTGGCGGACATAAGCTCGGTTTCCAGGGGAATCGGAGGATGTGCGGCGAACACGGCATGTGGGATCAAAGCGCTGGATCCATCCATACCCATTAAGAGCATCAGTCTGGTGGGCGGGGATGACAACGGGGCTTTTATAAAACAGAGACTGACAGAGTACGGAATTGATGCGGAAGGGATTTTGACTACGGATGAGGCGGTCACTTCTTTTTCCGATGTGATGACTATAGAAAATACGGGGGAAAGAACTTTTTTTCATGACAGAGGAGCCTGCCGTCTGTTTTCTCCGAAGCATGTGGATCTGGATAAGCTGGACTGTAATCTTTTGCTGACAGGATACGGCGCGCTTCTGGACAGCATGGACCTCCCCGACGAGGAGTATGGGACGGTCATGGCGCGGTTCTTCCATGACATAAAGGCGCGCGGCATTGAAACGGCCATGGATGTGGCGAGTACCAAAGATGAAGGGCTGATGCAGCGCCTGGTGATTCCGTCCCTTCCATATACGGATTATCTGATCGTAAATGAGACAGAAGGCGGGATGATAGCCGGAATCGAGGCAAGAGACGAGGAAGGGGGCCTGAAACATGAGGCGCTGCCGGAGATCTGCAGAAAGCTGATGGCGCTCGGAGTCAGAAAATGTGCCGTCGTACATGCGCCGGAGATAGGTTGTGCTCTGGATGCCGCCGGGAATTATTGTGAGGAACCTTCTCTCCGCCTGCCGAAAGGGTATATAGTGGGAGCGGTGGGAGCGGGAGACGCTTTCTGCGCCGGGATTCTGTATTCCATTTATAAAGAGCTGCCCATGCAGGAGGCCCTGCGCATCGGTGCGGCGTCTGCCGCAGCCAACCTTTCGGCCGGCGATTCCATCAGCGGCCTCCGTTCCATTGAAGAGGTATGGGAACTGTACAGGAAGTATGGCGTAAAAACAGAATGAAGGTTTAACGGTCCCGGAAATATTTCAGGATAATGTCTGTGAAGGCTGTGGCAAGTTTGCCATGGCCTTCTTTTGTGAGATGAACCCCGTCTCCTCCCAGGTCTTTTTCGGTCAGTATCGCTTGTGCGCTGAAGAAAAGGCAGTCCAGCTTCTTTGACAGCGCTTCATAGGTTTTCGGAAGCAAAAGGATTTTATCTGTGGAGGAGGCGTCAAAGGAGGTTTCGGTCTCTGCGGGGAAGAGAGGGCCGGGAGCGGCTAATAATATCTGCGGCAGAAGCGGATATTTGTCTGCCGGATAGTAAAATCGCATCTTTTTGATCAGATTCTCCATACCGTCGGTGATTTCCTGGGCCGATACATGATATCGGATCTTAGTATCGTTGGAGCCGAGCATGATGATGACAAAGTCCAGGGGAGCATGGCTGATCATGCAGGGAGCCGCATAGTCCAGAGCATTGCGGTAGGGCTCCAGATAATCGGTAAAAGCGGTCGTGCGGCCGTTCAGTCCCTCTTCAATGACATGATAGCCGTTTCCCAGAGCCTCCGCCATACGCATGGGCCAGCGCTCTTTTTCCGTATACCGCCGTCTTAAAAGGGGCACATACCCCCAGGTATTGGAATCTCCGAAGCATAGAATGTTTTTCATGGATATCCTCCTTATTCTTGCAGAATTGCTGTCCCCGGTCCGGTCACAGGTATCTGCCTGTAACGGACATGGGATTTTTTTTGATCATGGAGGGCGTTCCGCAGGCGACTATTTTACCTCCGGCATTGCCTCCTCCGGGCCCCATATCGATGATCCAGTCAGCCTGCCGGATGACCTGGAGATTGTGCTCGATCACGATGACGGTATTTCCCTGGTCCACCATTTTGTCAAACAGAGCCGTCAGATTTTCCACATCCAGGGGATGGAGGCCTACGGTAGGCTCGTCGATCAAATACAGGTTTTTCTTTCCACGGTTTCGGAACAGCTCCACAGCCAGCTTTAAACGTTGTTTTTCGCCGCCGGACAAAGTGGTGAGAGGTTGTCCAAGCTCCAGATATCCAAGGCCGATATCCATCAGCGTGGAGAGGATCCGGGCCAGCTTTGGGGCTCCGGAAAACACTTCTGCAGCTTCCTTTACAGACATGCGGAGGATATCATTGACAGAATATCCGAGGTACTTGACGGCTAAAAGTTCGGGAATGAATCGGCGGCCGCCGCAGGCGGGGCAGATGACCTCCACATCCTGAAAGAACAGCATATTGCTCACCACATATCCAAGCCCGCCGCAGGCTTCACAGCGTCCGCTTCCGGTGTTAAAGGAAAAGTCTTTTGGCCCGAAGCCCTTTTCCACGGCTTCGGGTAGTCTGCCAAAGAGGCTGCGGATCTCGTCGTATGCGCCGGTATAGGTAGCGATGTTTGAGCGCTTCATCGTGGTGGGAGAGGACTGTCTGGCTGTGATGAGCCGGTCAAAGGAATCGCTTCCGATCACTTGGTTTGAAACGGTGTCACCGCCGGTGAAATGTTCCGCGAGGGCTCCGAATACAAGACTGCTTTTTCCGGCGCCGGATACGCCGGTCACTACGGTGAGACAGCCTGTCGGAAAACAGACGTCAATGCCCAAGACATTGTGAGATTCGGCATGCTGAATCTCCAGCCGGCCGTTTCCGGAACGGGGAGTTCTTCGGACCTCATGGGAGGTACGGAAATAATTTCCGGTTACGGAGGCTGGAGAACGAAGAAGAGACTGATAGCTGCCGGCAGCCAGGATTCTGCCGCCGTGACGGCCGGAACCGGGACCCATATCAATGATATGATCGGCGGCCCGTATCACGTCCTCGTCATGTTCGATGACAAGAATGGTGTTTTCCTTATCCCGAAGCTCTTTTAAGGTTCGAACAACGCCTTCAGTATCTTTAGGATGAAGTCCTACAGTAGGTTCATCCAGAATGTAGAGGATACCGGTCAGATCGGAATCCAGGGCGGCGGACAGTTTTACTCTGCGTTTTTCACCGCCGGAGAGAGTCATAGTCTGGCGGTCCAGGTGAAGATAACCCAAGCCTACGCGGATCAGACGGTCAGCCTTGGATTTTAAATCCGTTAAGTATTGGACGGCGGCGCCTTTCTGATGGATGTCCAGTTTGTTTTCCAGGTCGTGGAGCCAAACGGAAAGTTCGTCCAGAGGCATTTCGGACAGCTGCGGGAGCCGGGTGCCGTTCACCATCACATTCCTGCTGTCTTCCTTCAGCCGTTCCCCATGGCAGGCAGGACATGTTTCATAGGAGAAGAATTCTTCGGGGGAATTGCTCTGTCCGGATTTTTCCTCCAGCTTCCGCCACAGGCCGGGAAGAATTCCTTCGAATTTATCAGTTTTAATATCCCCGAAGGCGGCCTTGAATTCGGGACTTTCCGTTCCGTATAAGAGAACGGCCATTTCTTTTTCCAGGAACAGCCGAAGTGGTTTTTGAAGATCGAGAGGGATTCCCAGCTGAGTGAATACATTATTTAAAAGCTTCAGCCGATAGTCCTTGTATCGGTATTTCCAGAGTGTGACCGCGCCGTTTTCCAGGGAGAGCTCAGGATTCAGAATCTTATGGAGATCCGGCTTCCAAACCTTTCCCAGGCCGGAACAGACAGCGCAGGCGCCCTTTCTGGTGTTAAAAGAAAAGTGAGAGCGGGTGAGCTTTTCCATTTTATGGCCGCAGTGAATGCAGTACATATATACGATGAAATCGTCCTCCGATTTTTTGACTTCCTCTCTGCAGACAGAAGCGTCCACAAGTTTTCCGCAGCCGGGGCAGGTGCGGACTCCAAGCTTTTCAAAGAGCATTCTTAAATCCGTATAAATGTCGGTGGATGTACCAAGGGAGGAGCGGGGATTGATATTCTTCTCCTCCTGTCCTATCACGATGGCCGGGGAGGCGTTTTTCACGGCCTCCACATCCGGCTTGTTAATGCCCTGATAAGAAATAGCCTCTAGATATTGTCTCTGGCATTCCTGATAGAGGACATCCACCGCCAGCGTCGTTTTGCCGGATCCGGACAGACCGGTGAGGACGACCAGCTTATTTCGGGGGATGCTCACTGAGATTTGTTTGAGATTACCGTGGCTTGCGCCGCAGATCTCAATGTCTTTCATATCAGTTCTCCGTTCAGAAAACGGGGCGCCTCCGCGGAACGTCCGAAAAACTCGCAGATTTTGTCCATTCTGGCTGACATGCCGGCAAAAAGCATGTCCACCAGTGTGACGGCGACCATGGATTCCACTACTACTACGGCCCGAGGTACGATCATAGGATCATGCCGTCCTTTAATGGAAACGGATACAGGGTTTCCGTCCCGCGTGACGGTCTGCTGTTCTCTGGCGATGGAAGGAGTGGGCTTGACCGCGGCCCGGATGATGATGTCGGAACCGTCACTCATGCCGCCCAGGATGCCGCCGGCGTGGTTGGTGGATTTGCGGAGGTTCTCCAACCGGTCCTTTCCTGTACCGCCATTGGCAGAAGTTTCGTCCGGGGGAAGGAAGGAATCATTGTTTTCCGAACCGGCGGCTCTGGCGGCGGCAAAGCCGTCTCCGATCTCCACTCCCTTTACCGCGCCGATGGAAAAGAGGGCTTTGGACAGATTTGCATCAAGCTTTTCAAAAACCGGTTCTCCGATGCCTGCCGGCATATGGGTGACAATACATTCTATGATGCCGCCCATGGAATCTTTTTCCGCCATTTTCTGTTCGGCAAAGGCTCGTACCTTTTCCGCCGCCGCCGCATCCGGCATATAAAACGGATTCTGAGCGCAAAGGGACAGATCCATCTGAGAAGCATCGCAGGAAATGCCTCCGATTTCCTTTGAATAGGCATGGACTTCTATGCCAAGAGATTTCAGGATCTTTATGGCAACGGCTCCCGCCGCCACACGGCCTATGGTCTCCCTCCCTGAGGATCGCCCGCCGCCGCGGTAATCCCGGAACCCATATTTTTTATCGAAGGTATAGTCCGCGTGTCCGGGACGGTAATAGGAGGCAATCTCAGAATAATCCAGAGAACGCTGGTCTTTGTTGAACACGGCCATGGATATGGGAGTTCCGGTAGTATATCCTTCAAAGACGCCGGACAGGATTTGTACGGCATCGTCTTCAGCGCGCTTGGTGGTATAACGGCTCTGGCCGGGCTTTCGCCTGTCCAGGTAAGACTGGATATCTTCCTCACAGATCGGAATGCCGGCCGGGCAGCCGTCTATAACAGTCCCCAAAGCCTTTCCGTGGGATTCCCCCCAGGTGGTAAATGTAAATATCTTTCCGTAAGTCGAACCTGACATGGCAGTACTGCCTCCTTAAACTTCTTTTTCGATAATTATAGCTTAAGTGGAAAAAGAGGGCAACGGCTTCTTGATATTTACGGAAATATTTTCTATAATGACAGAGACTTATGGATGAAACGGAACGGCTGAATGTAAATGCCGGATGGAAAGAAGAGGAGACGAGAATGCTTAAAAGTATCATATTCGATATGGACGGCGTCCTGGTGAACAGCGAGCCTGTTCATTACCGGGCGTATCTGATGGCCCTTGAAAAGTGGGGGAAATCATTGACTTATGACGAATACAAGAAATACGTCGGGACGACGAACATTGTGATCATAGAAGGTCTGATAGAGAGATTCAAACTGCCCATAGGGGCGGAGGCTCTTAATGAGATCATGAAGGGATATAAAACATTTTTATATGAAAGGGACGGCTATCCTCCTGTGGACGGTGTCACAGAAATGCTCAGATCTCTCAAAGACGCAGGGTATTCCATGGCGGTCGCGTCCTCTTCTCCCCAGGAGAACATTCTGCTTGCCACAGAGGCATTGGGAATCCAGGAGTATTTTGATCAGCTGATAAGCGGAGAAGGAGTGCCGAATCCGAAGCCCGCGCCGGATGTGTTCTTAAAGGCGGCCGCGGCGCTGGGGACAAGGCCGGAGGAATGTCTGGTGGTGGAGGATTCCTGTCATGGAGTATGCGCGGCTAAGAATGCGGGAATGCCCAGCATCGGGTTTGTGAATCCGGATTCCGGAGACCAGGACCTGTCCTGTGCCACGAGACTCACAAAAAGCCTGCGGGAGGTGGATGCGGATTACGTAAAAGCCGTATACGACAGCTTCCGGCCGCTTAGGGGCGGAAGCCTTCAAATATGAACAGATCGAACTGTGCTTTGAACTGTTCCATATCCTCCTTGGAACGTATGGTCCAAGCCACAGCCAGATTTTTATACAGATTCCTGCAGATACGCCGGGAAACCGCATCGGCGCAGGTACAGTCGTAAGCGATGAAATCCGGCTTGGTCAAAAAGTTAAACAGAAGATGGTGCAGGGGAGACAGGAAAAAATAATGCATAAACGGGTTGTCGTTCTTGAACTTTGCAGAGAGCTGACCGCGGACTATCTGGGGCCGGTTCTTTTTGTACCAGCGGAGTACCAGCGGATTGAAGGACTCGATAAAATACAGTCCGGGATAAGCGCCCAGCAGCTCGTCGCAGATGGTGCAGACAGAGGTATCGAACCGCTCCACCTTGTATTCGATCAGCAGCGGGATTCTGCCGTTTACCATATTAAGGACATCTTCAAAACGGGGAATCCTTTCCGCAGTGCCGTTCAGCGTAAATTCCTGAAGCTCTTCATAGGTAAAATCTTTTATTTCACCGGGGACATGGCATACTCTTTCCAGAGAATAGTCGTGGAACACGACAGGGACGTTGTCTTTTGTAAGCTGCACATCCAGTTCAATGCCGTATCCGGCTTCCGCTGCCGCACGAAACGCGGCCATGGAATTTTCCGGCCTGGCCTCGGATAAAGATACCTGCCTGTCAGAGGAAGCCGCCGCCCCTTTCCGTTTTTTTCGGTTCTTGAACGTCTTCTCTCTTTGGATGCCGGGCTTTCTGCCCGGCATGGTACTCATATCATGAAGGCCTCTGTGGGCATAATAATAGCTCATCAGGGAAGCGATGTCGCCCTTATGGCCGAGGGCGGGCATGATCAGGTATAGATACAGCAAGGACAGGACGACACATACGAGGACCAGGATCAGGAGTAGAAGAAGGATCCTCATAGATCCAGGATCTCCCGGTCATCCGGCACAAAAAGCCTGCCGGAATAATATTCATTTCCCTCTGCCGTGTAGTTTCTTTTCCGGTTTTTAATGTCCTTGTCCTCGGTATGCCACAAAACCAGATTGGGAATATGCAGGCTTTCTGCCAGTTCACAGGCTTCCTTGACGGTGCTGTGATGTTTTTCATAGGGTTTGAACCGTTCCCGGTCTCCGTACAGACAGAAGGCTTCATGGAGGAGCCAGTCGCTTCCGGCCACATAGGCTTCGCAGCCCGGGTTATAGGGCTCGTCCCCTGCACATGTGAGTCTCCTCCCGTTCTTTAGAGTCGTGGTGAATCCAAACTGTCTGGCCTTTGTGGAAAGGATGTCGAAAAAGGTCACGTCGTAATCCAGAATGTGTTTCTTGTCGCCGTCCTGTACCGGTACCAGAAGGATTCGGCTGCCGATGCAGTTGCAGAATTTTTTCTGAATGGTCAGAGAGCATAAGGTCCTGATCGTATCCACAAGGCCGTCATGGCAGTAAATATACAGGTTTCCTTCGTACTTACCCTTCAGGATGGAGGTGGCGATCATGCGGATCATCCATACCATGCCCAGTATATGGTCGTTGTGTTCGTGGGTGACAAAGATATGGTGGATATGATTCAGAGGGACCTCCATGTCTTCGAGGACCGTGAGGATTCCGTTTCCTCCTCCGGCATCCACAAGGAAATATTCCTCATCATCCCGGACGGCGAAGCAGGTATTATAGCATCTGGTAGCCTGGGCGTTGCCTGTGCCCAGGACGTATAATTGTTCCATAACCGGTAATTCCTTTCCAATGTAAATGTTTATCGCAGCTTTCTATGGCGATTATACTATGGGCAGACTGAAAATTCAACCCGCCCGCTTCTGGCGTTCCTCAGTTCATAAAAAATTCAGAAATGTTTTCAGAGGTTTCATTGACTGGAATAGGGAAAGAGAATATGATGAATAACAGAGGCGTCCGGAGAATAGAATAAGACGGCGCAGAGATTACAGATTGGAGAGAAAAGAGATGGGCGGATTTCGTGACAAGGTATCCAGATGGATGTACGGCAGGTACGGCAGTGACCAGCTGAATAAGTGTGTGATGGTGTTCACCATTGTTTTTATGGTGATATCCTTATTTACCAGACTTACGGTGTTTTACTGGCTCGCATTGGGCGGACTGATCCTCATGTATTTCCGTATGCTGTCCAAGAATATATATAAGAGAAGCGCGGAGAACACCAAGTATCTGAAGGCGACGGCCGGTATCCGCAGGAGCTTCGCCAGGATGAAGAGCAGGAGCCAGGACAAGAGCCACTGCTATTTTAAATGCCCTTCCTGCAAGCAGACCGTGAGGGTGCCGAGGGGGAAAGGGAAGATCAGTATCAGATGTCCCAAATGCAGCACAGAATTTGTAAAGAAGACATGATAAAATAGAGCATGATATCATAAGGCAGCCGCCGGGATGGAAGATTCCGGCGGCTGTGCTTTCTTAAATAGCTGCAATTCGTTTTTATTAATCCAGAGAAACCCAAATAGCAGGGCAGACCAGCTGGATTGAGTCATAGGATACTGCATCAGTATAATCCGCTTCAGGCTTAATTATTTTGCCCTCACGCATCCAGCAACCAAGGAAATCATCATTAGAAGAGACTTTTTCTGGCTTTTGAACATAGTATGCTGCAGATATATTATTAAAATAATCATTAGCGTATAAATTTCGTTCTTCATCACTTAATAAAAAGACTTTGTCCAGAAAAAAGTCGTCGATTTCCGAAGAGATATTTGCTGAGCCATCAAAAGTCGAAAGGATTTTTTCCTGTTCTTTTGGACTGAACGCTTCATTCAGAAAATCTTTGTTTAACCAGGCACGCAGAGATGATTCCTCCCATGAAGAAGATTCTGTACCGGAATGATTATATGGCATATAGGCTAAACCATCATTGGAAATCAACAGCATGCGGCCTTTTTTGACCTCCAGGATTTCCCAGTATATAGCTTTTTTATCTTCAGCGTTGCCATAGTTTCCGAATGACACTATTGTGCCTACTTTATGTTTCCTTAACTCATATCGCCATATGTAATCATAACTGTCTTTGAAAGATTCCAATGCCGTAAACAATTCCAAGGCAGAATCATATTTGCGATTGTTTAAGTATTCAATGGCTATATTATATTCAGCGGTCAGATAATCCTGGCTGTCCTTATAGTTCTCCAGTTTTAAGAATAAAGGAACTGCCCGAAGATACTCACCTTGTTCGTGATAAGCGACGGCCTTTTCATATTTTATTTTCGGAATATTAATAGCAATCGCTATTCCTGTAATTAAAAAAGCTAAGACAACCAGAGTTTTTATGACCTTTTTTTTCTTTTGCTTCCGCTCTTTTGCAGCTTGTTTTTTTTCTTCTTCCATCTCCAATTGTTCGAGAGTTCTTTTACACTCTTCCTTAAGACTGGCACTGTCTTTGTAGTCCGGGATTTTACTAAAGTGATCGATAGCTGTTCGCAAAGAAGTAACGGAACCATAAGATTTGTTCTCCACGGCCGAAGCATAAAGCTTCTCCAGCCGAGTCTCTTCCGCCAGTTTATCGCAGGCAGCGGCCTTTACAGTGGAATCTTTGAATTCGGAAATTTTACGAAACAATTCTGCAGCCTGTTTATAATCGTAATTTGTTTTTGCTGACTCCATTATGGAAAGAGCTTCTACATAGACTTTATCATTCTTTTGGAACTCCAGACGGTCCAGAATGGTCTGATTGTAATTTGTCAGCCGTTCCTTCAGCTGTTCGTCTCCAAAACGCAGGGCTTTTTGATAATTGTTATTCTCTGTAAAAGGAGCCGGACATGAGCTGAGTTCTTCCTGAACGGCTGTCTGTGTCTCAGCCATCAGCTTTCCCACATAGGCCATGGCGTTTTCCGGCTCTAGATCCAGAACCCGTTCGCAGTATTCATCGGCGCTGCTCCAGTCGCGGTCTTCAAGGAATAAAAATGCACGCCTTATAAGGGGAGCCGTGTCAGGCTCATCATCATCTTTCTGGACAGGCGTGTTCGAAGCAGAAGAAAATGGTGCAGATACCGTATCTCCAACAATCTTTTTGATGCCGCGGATTAGGTCCTGCAGAAACCCCAGCTTCGCCATATCCTGGGCCTGGAGATAAGAAAATTCTTCGGGCAGGTCGTAGGGATCCATATCCTTATAGGCAGGAATCAAAGTTTTCTTTTCACCGTTTTTAATGAGGGCCAGATAACGGCTCCACTCGTTTTTGACCCACGCGGCCTGAAAATATTCCGGCCTGGTACCTATAACGACCATGACGCGAGCGGAATTCAGGGCGGCGAAGATATAGGGTTCATACGCGCTCCCCAGCTTATCTTCCAGGGTGATGCGGGAAAAAAAGACCTTGAAACCCTCCTCAGCCAGCTGATAGTATAGATCATTAGCCAGAACAGAATCGGGAGTCCGTCTTCCTTCGGTATCCGACTCCTTGTAACAGATGAAGACGTCAAATGCCTCTTCATTCTGAGAGATGGCGAGTATATTTTTCTGAATGTCATCTATGATTGCCGCCTCTTTTTCGTAGACAGATTTCTGTTCACTGTCCGCACAGGCAACGGCGGCTTTGTAATCCTCATCCATGAAAATAGAAGTATATTGTGTTCGGTTGACGGTAGGAAGGCGGCGGTGAGTCTGCGGGTCATCCACATATTCGATGCCGTACCGGCACAATACGATGGACCAATAGGCCTCCGCGTCGGTTTTATCTTCATTCAGAATCGTCTCATACAGGGACATGGCTTTGTCAAATTCATTATTCCGCCGAAAATGGTTGGCCCTGTCGTAGAGATTGGCCCTGCGTTCACTGTCCAGCTTGGGAAGCGACTGCTGAGAACCGCAGTATTCACAGGTGGCCACGGTAGCCCCTTCCTGGAATTCCAGAGTGCCGCCGCACATTTTACATTTGAAAACGATCATGGTCAATTCCCCCAATTTGAGTATTTTATATCGTTTATTTGAAACGTTTACAATCGGCTGCTCTCTTTTTAATGAGGAGGAGCAGCTCTCCGGAAATTCTTCGGGCTGATTCAAAATCTTCTGTGTTAATCGATGCAGAGAGAGCATTTAATTCCGAAGTCATCCGGGATTCGATGTCAGAAAGAGAAACAGCGGATACAGGATCGCTGTAGCGGGCAGCTTCATACAGTTTTTGAATAGGCTCATATACTGGTGTTGATTTTGCGGCGTCAAGGAGTGAAGACAACTGGGAGACAAATAATTTCATGAAAGAGGTCCTGGACTCGATTTTTTTATCGCCGGTATTTACTATGTGTGCGGCAGCTTTCGATTTGATGACAGCGACGGCGGAGAAGACCAGGATCAGGATAGCTGCAACGGCTCCCAGCCAATCAGGAATAAAAGGTACGGTCATGCAAAGAGAACCGGCGATCAGAACAGCCAGGAGGCCTGAATAGCTTAAGGTGACAAGCGGGATGTTCAGAAACCTGCCTTTCGGCGTCGTTTCACGAAAGAACAGATAGCTGCATACTGCCTGACCGGTAAAGGCAGCCATGATGCCGGCATATCCGCTCCAGAAAGCTCCTGCTGATCTGGCAGCTCCTGTGACGCTGTCCGGAAGCAGAAAGACGATAGCATGGAAAGCGGCTACGGCTGTCAGCCAGATAAGGCCATAATATTTCATTCCTTTTTTCATATGTTCTTCCTCCGATTATATTTTTTCTCCGCATTCCGGGCAGAATTTTACTTCAACAGCCAGTTCATGGCCGCATTTGGGACAAGATGTGGAGAATTTATAACCACATTCTATGCAGAATTTCCCTTTCGGTATGGTTTTGCCGCACTGAGGGCACACGATTGTATCTGATTCACAGACAGGTTCTCCGCATTGCAGACAGAATTTTGCCCCTTCGGGCAGAGGAGAACCGCAGCCTTTACATGTCAAAGAAGCCGGAGAATTATTTAATATTCCTTCTCCCACCGCGCCATTTATAGCGTTTCCGACGACGCCGCCGACGGCGCCGCCCACTCCGGCCATGGTCCCGAGACCGACGCCGAGATTGGTGAACTGTCCCACCGCCTCGTTATCCGCCACATGCTCGGCCACGTCGAAGCCTCTTTCCTGTTGGTATGTATAACCTTCCTGAGACCGTTTTGCCGCCATGGCCTGGGATTCGATTACCGTTTTCTGAGCCTCCGTCTGAGCTTCAATGACACTTACCTGCTGTCTGAGTTTTGCTTCTGCTATATCTGCGTATTGACGAAAGTGCAGAGATTTGAACTTTTCATAGGAAGCTTCTCCGTCCGGTTTAACAACAGTAGTCACAAAGAAACGTTCCAGAGAAATACCATAGTCGAGAAAATCAGGGTGTAGTTTTTCTTTCAAAACTTCGGAAAGCTCCAGAAGGTGTTCGTCGATTTCGAAGATATTGATGCGTTTTTCTTTTATAATTTGGACTAGATAAGATTTTACCTTTGTCATTAAGAAAGCACGGAAATACTGTGTCAGCTTTGCCTGCCCAAAGACGTTTTCTGTTCCGACCAGCTTTATTAAAAGCTTCCTGGAGTCCTCGGCCCGAAGGCTCATTTCTCCGGAAGCTCCAATCTGTATGGGGAATTGATAGGTGGGCTCCATGAATTCCACTCTGCTGTCGGTTCCCCATTTAATGGCCATCTGCTCCGTCTTATTGATGAAATAGACTTCGCAATGAAAAGGGGATTTCCCTCCGGTGACGCGGTTCAGGAGCTTACTGAGTATGGGGACATTCTGGGTTTCCAGAGTATAACGTCCCGGACCGAACAAATCCAGAGCCAGTCCGTTCATCATAAAAACGGCTTCCTGTGATTCATGGACGATGAGCTGGGTGAGAGAGTTGAAATCTTCACAGGGATGTTTCCAGATAAAAACGGTATTGTCACCTTCATATTTGATGATATCTGTTATCTGCATCATTGAATGTCCTCCCAATATGTGATTTTGTGCATTGTATAACAAAGAATCATAAAAACTCCTGATATATTAGTGTTATTATACCATGAATACAGATAAAAGATAGCGTATTTTGTCGTAAATAAGAAATTAAAAACAGAATCCTGCGTTAACTTATATTATACCTTTGAATGTCTTTCAAACAAATTCATTTTTATAGCCAGACGAGACAGGAGAAAGTCCGCTTCCATCCAGGCGGGTCGCTGGCAGCCGTAACCAGCATCTTTGCGGCCTTCGGTCGGTCTTTTCCAACTGACATGGATAAATCGATATTTTTCCATGTCAGATTCCAACAAAAATCCGCATGATATGCGATTTTTGCCTCCCTTCGGCCGGGAAGATCCTGCCAACGCCTTTGCAGCGCTCCCCTTACGATGGAATCGGATCATTCCTCCTGCTCCTCTTTCCGCACCTAACCTCCAGTTTGCTTTGAAAGCCATTGGGGCGGCCACGGAGGCCCGCCGCCGTAAGGCGTGCGGGCCCTGAGGATATCCGATTCTTTTCTGGAATCAGGATTATGGCTCATGTCTGAAACGGTGCGGCAGACAGAAAACCGGCAGAATGATTTCGGGCCGGCCTAAAGGTGAGCGCCGCAGGGCAGCGGCCGGAGTTCTCCAGGCGGAGGAAGGCAGAAACGGAAATACCGATTCCGTTTCTGAGAGAACAGGAGACAGGAAATCATAAAGATTTCCTGTCGACATGCGAGCGGTACTGCCAAAGCGGAGACAAAGCGGCCCCTGCATCGCCAGCGAACCGAAGTCGTGACGGTCCGGAACTTCTGTCGGTGCTGAACGATTCCAAAAAGTATTTTGTATCATACTCCTCCGAAGTGGAATACGATTCCGATCACCGCCGAAGCGGCCAGGAATACGATTGGATGCCACTTCAGTTTTCTTGTGGCAAGAAGAAGGACGGCGGCCAGCAGAAGGCCTTTCCAATTGAAGAGATCTGTGAGCGCACCGGAGGCTTTCCAGGCGGCCGGCGAAAGAAGCGTAAGGTTCACGACGCCGATGCCGGCGGCGGCTATGAGGCCCACTGACGCGGCGCGCAGCCCGTAAAAAGCGGCGTCCACCGTTTGGTTTCCTTTGAAACGTTCCAGGAAGCCGTAAACGAGAAAGATGATGAGCACGGACGGCAGCGCCAGAGAAAAGGTGGCTAAGAGAGCTCCGGGTATGCCGGCTGCATGGTATCCCACATAAGTGGACATGTTGACGCCGATGGGACCGGGAGTGGATTCTGAAATGGCGATCATATCGGCCAGCTGGGGTTTTGTATACCAGCCGGTGGCTTCGGAAATCTCGTTCA
Source organism: Lientehia hominis (assembly GCF_021044755.1). Lineage (GTDB taxonomy): Bacteria > Bacillota > Clostridia > Lachnospirales > Lachnospiraceae > Lientehia > Lientehia hominis. The sequence goes on along the minus strand of NZ_JAJNOR010000005.1, from coordinate 123,734 downwards.
GAAAAGGAAGCGTGGCCAGACCGCCGCCGACGGCGAAGAGCCCGGTCTGGAAAAAACGCCAGAAAAGCTCAAATAATACACTCATTTTGACGTACCTCCCAGTTTTTTAATGAGGATTCCGCAGATCAGGGCAAACAGCACGAAGATTACAGGAGAAAGGCTGGTGAAAAGACTGGCCAGACAGACGGTCAGGAAAATAAGCAGAGTAGGCAAGTCCACCACAGATTTTCGGAACAGGCGGCAGACAGCATTGAAAATGAGCACGCACACACAGACCCGGATGCCGGCGAACGCGTTTTTTACCACTGAAAGCTCAGCAAAGTTGGTAATAAATGCGGCAATGACGGTAATGATGATAATAGAAGGTGTGAGAATGCCGAGAGTCGCGGCGATGCCGCCCGGATAGCCTTTCAGCTTCCGGCCGACGAAGGTGGAAACATTGACGGCAATGGCGCCGGGAGTACATTGGCCGATGGCATAATAGTCCATCAGCTCTTCCTCGGTAGCCCATTTTTTTTGTTCAGCTACTTCCTTCTGCAGCATGGGAAGCATGGCGTAACCGCCTCCGAAGGTGAGCACGCCGATCTTGGCAAAGGTGAGAAATAAATCAAAGTATGAGCCCATAGCGGTAGAATCCTTTCTTTCTATTAATTACTCGTGATAATTATTATAACATATTGTGTACCGAAAAACCGTGAAAAGGGGTCAAGTCTCTGTCAAAGAATGGAAAAAGATTACGAATAAAATCCCTGCGGCCGCCCTTGTGCGATGGAAAGGCAGATGATAGAATAGAAGGGACAGAGGATGATTCGGATTATTTCTTTCGATTTAAGCGTATGCCAGGAGGGATGACAATGGATGAGTTATTATACAGGTTAATGGACTGGCCGGAGATAGAAGCAGTCGTGTATTCAGAATGTCAGGAACCGGAAGGCATTCTGGGGCCGCATCTGACTGACGATGGAATTTTGATTCAGGCTTTTATACCGACGGCGGTTTCCATGGAAGTGATCGTGAAAAAGGGTGAAAAGCATTATAAGATGGAAAAGGCGGATGACGCCGGATTTTTTGCGGCTCTGGTGCCGGGCAGGAAGATTCCTTCTTATGTGCTTGAAGTGACTTATGATAACGGTACGTCACAGGTGCTGGAAGATCCATACCGCTTCCCTTCCGTTTATACGGAAGCCGATCTGAAACGGTTTGCGTCCGGGATCCATTATGAGATTTATGAGAAAATGGGAGCGCATCCCATGGAACGGGACGGAGTGGAAGGCGTGCTGTTCTCCGTATGGGCGCCGTCCGCCATGCGGGTCAGCGTGGTCGGGGATTTCAATCTGTGGGACGGCAGACGCCATCAGATGCAGAGACTGGGAGACTCCGGCGTCTATGAGCTGTTCATTCCCGGCATCGGTTCCGGGGAGATATATAAATATGAAGTGAAGTTCAAAGGAGGAAATCCCTGCCTGAAAGCGGACCCTTATGCCAATTACGCCGAGCTCAGGCCCGCCACCGCTTCCATTGTATATGATCTGGGGAAATACGAATGGGGCGACGGAGACTGGATGTCTGTTCGGAATAAAGCGGCGCAGCAGGGAACATTGACGGCTGGTCCGATGAATATCTATGAGGTACATCTGGGGTCATGGAAGAAACGGGAGGATGCAGAGGAGGATCAGTCAAATCCTTTCTACAACTACAGGGAGATCGCACCGGAGCTGGCTGCTTATGCAAGAGAGATGGGATATACCCATGTGGAGCTGATGCCGGTGATGGAACATCCGCTGGATGAATCCTGGGGATATCAGGTGACAGGCTATTATGCTCCAACCAGCCGTTATGGGACGCCGGATGATTTCCGGTCCTTTGTCGATACGATGCACCAGGCGGGGATTGGCGTGATCCTGGACTGGGTGCCGGCGCATTTTCCCAGAGATGCCTTCGGCCTTGCGGATTTTGACGGGACTGGCCTTTACGAGCACAAGGATCCGAGAAAAGGAGCACATCCCCATTGGGGGACTCTGATCTTTAATTACGGGCGGCCTCAGGTGTCCAATTTTCTGATTGCCAACGCTCTTTATTGGGCGAGAGAATACCACGCCGACGGTATCCGGATGGACGCGGTGGCTTCCATGCTGTATTTGGACTACGGAAAAAATGACGGAGAGTGGATTCCCAATATTTACGGCGGGAATGAAAATCTTGAGGCTCTGGAGATGCTCAAGCACCTGAATTCCATCTTCAAGAAAAAACAGGTTCCCACAGTGCTGATCGCTGAGGAGTCCACCGCGTGGCCCAGGATCACCGGTGATGTGGAGGACGGAGCCGTGGGCTTCGACTATAAATGGAATATGGGGTGGATGAATGACTTCCTTGGCTATATGCAGTGCGATCCCATCTACAGGACTTATCATTACGGAGAGATGACATTCAGCCTGATCTATGCTTACAGCGAGCGGTTCATCCTGGTATTGTCCCATGACGAGGTGGTGCACGGAAAGGGATCCATGGTAGGGAAGATGCCGGGAGACGCCATCGAGTTTAAGTTTGCCAATGTACGGGCGGCTTATGGATTTATGATGATGCATCCGGGGAAAAAGCTTTTGTTCATGGGACAGGAATTCGGGCAGATGGATGAGTGGAATGAGGGCGAAGGGCTCCAGTGGTATCTGCTGAACTATGATATCCACAAAAAGCTTCAGGCGTATGTGAAAGATTTGAATAAGCTTTATCTGGAGCACCCGGCGGTATATGCGCTGGACGACGATCCGGACGGTTTTGAATGGATCGACTGTACCAATTCCAAAGAGAATATTGCGGTGTTCCTGAGGAAGGGCAGAAAAGCGGAAGATACGCTTCTGGTTGTCTGCAATTTTGCTCCGGTGATTCACGAGGCCTATCAGGTGGGAGTTCCATTTCCGGGGAAATACAAAGAGATTCTGAACAGCGACGCTTTAAAATACGGCGGTACCGGAGCTGTAAATCCGAGGGTAAAACAGTCTAAAAATGTGGAGCACGATGAAAGGGAGAATTCGATCACCATCAAGGCGGCTCCCCTCGGTATTCAGGTTTTTCAGTATATTCCGGTCCTGGAGCAGGTAAAGGGAAATACTGCGGCCAAAAAGAAAGCGAAAAGGTCCGCCGGAAAGACCGCCGGGATCGAGAAAATCAAGAAGGCGATGATGGAGGAAGCATAGTCCATGATGATATTACGGACAGAGGAGACAGCGGCGGCCGATGTGGCGGCCGCTGTGGAACAGATAGGAAACACCTATGGAAAGCAGTTTAAAGAGATGCTTGACAGCCTGCCGATCAAGGCGGCGATCTTTGGCATCAAAGCAATACTCGCACTTCTTTTGTTCCTTATCGGGAGAAAGATCATCAGGACGGCCGTAAAAATAACGGAGCGTTCCATGGAACGGGCCGGCGCGGAGATTACGGTCCGGAAATTTGTAAAGTATCTGGTAAGGGCCATCGGTTATATTCTCCTGATTCTGATAATCTTGGGCGTTGCAGGCGTACAGCCCACATCCTTCGCTGCTATCGCCAGCTCTGTCACAGTGGCTCTAGGCCTGGCTCTGCAGGGAAGCCTTGGGAATTTTGCGGGCGGCCTTCTGATTTTGATTCTTAAGCCCTTTAAGGTCGGGGATTATATCATAGAGGACAGCAATAAAAATGAAGGGACAGTCCGAAGCATCGGCCTGGTGTATACGGAGCTGGTCACATTGGACAACCGTATCATCATGGTGCCCAACGGGAATTTGGCCAACAGCAGTATGACGAATGTGACGGCTCAGGAAAAACGGCAGCTGGATATGAAGGTCGGAATCTCTTACGATTCAGACCTCGGGAAAGCCAAGGATATACTGATTGATCTGGTAGAGGCGGAGCCGCTCGTCCTTGAGGAAGAAGAGCACTTTTCCTATGTGTCGTCTCTGGATGCGAACGCGGTGACTCTGGGGTGCCGGTGCTGGGTAAAGACGGAAGATTACTGGAAATGCAAGTGGAATCTGACGGAAGCGGTCAAGCTGGCATTTGACGAAAAGGGGATCACGATTCCCTTCGGACAGCTGGATGTCCATATAAAGTCGGGGAAAACTGAGGAAAACGGCTAATTTTCTCTTGCAAACACAGGATATAGTGTGCTAATATAGGGAAATGTGCAAAGACGGGTATTACAGGAATCCGGAAATGAGAAGAAGAAAGCAGGAAAGTCATGAAGACTACAAGAGAAGATGTAAGAAATATTGCGATCATCGCCCATGTTGACCACGGGAAGACCACATTGGTGGACGAGCTTCTGAAGCAGAGCGGCGTTTTCCGTGTCAATCAGGAGGTCGTGGAAAGGGTGATGGACTCCAACGACATTGAACGGGAAAGAGGGATCACCATCCTGTCCAAAAATACGGCGGTGTTTTATAAAGGTACGAAGATCAATATCATTGACACCCCAGGACATGCGGATTTTGGCGGAGAAGTAGAGCGTGTGCTGAAAATGGTAAACGGTGTTATCCTGGTGGTGGATGCTTTTGAAGGCGCGATGCCGCAGACGAAGTTTGTGCTGCAGAAAGCGCTGGAGCTTGATCTTTCTGTGATCGTCTGTATCAACAAGATCGACAGGCCGGAGGCGCGGCCTGCCGAAGTCATCGATGAAGTATTGGAGCTTCTCATAGAGCTGGATGCAACCGATGAGCAGCTTGACTGCCCGTTCGTGTACGCGTCGGCCAAAAGCGGATATGCGATGCTGAATCTGAACGGGGAAAAGAAGGATATGAAGCCTTTGTTTGATACGATCCTGAACCATATCCCCGCCCCCGAAGGAGACCCTGACGCGGATACTCAGGTGCTGATCAGCACCATTGATTATAATGAATATGTGGGCCGGATCGGTGTCGGCAAGGTGGATAACGGATTTTTGAAGGTAAACCAGGAGGTGGCTCTTGTAAATGCCCACGACCCGGAAAAATTTAAAAAAGTGAAGATCAGCCGTCTGTATGAGTTCGACGGCCTGGACAAGGTGGAAGTGGCGGAGGCAGGAATCGGTTCTATCGTGGCCATTTCCGGCATCGCGGATCTGCATATCGGGGATACCTTATGCTCTCCAGAGCATCCGGAGCCTATCCTGTTCCAGAAGATATCAGAACCTACCATCGCCATGCACTTTATGGTAAATGACAGCCCTTTGGCTGGGACAGAAGGAAAATTCGTAACATCCCGCCACATCAGAGACCGTCTGTTCCGGGAGCTGAACACAGATGTCAGCCTGAGGGTGGAAGAGACAGAGGACGCAGACCGGTTCAAAGTATCCGGAAGAGGAGAGCTTCATCTTTCCGTACTGATAGAAAACATGCGTCGGGAAGGGTATGAGTTCGCCGTCAGCAAGGCAGAGGTCATCTATAAACAGGATGAAAAGGGAAGAAAGCTGGAGCCTATGGAATTGGTATATATTGATGTGCCCGATGAGTTTTCCGGCACGGTAATCCAGAAGCTGTCCCTCCGCAAAGGGGAGCTGCAGGGAATGTCGCCTTCCGGGACAGGCTACACCAAGATGGAATTTTCTATACCGTCCAGGGGTCTCATCGGATACCGCGGAGATTTTCTGACAGATACGAAAGGTAACGGTGTCATGAATCAGCTGTTTGACGGATATGCGCCGTATAAAGGGGATATTCAATACCGCAGACAGGGTTCTCTGATTGCTTTTGAAAGTGGGGAAAGTGTCACCTATGGGCTTTTCAACGCCCAGGAAAGAGGAAATCTCTTCATAGGGGCCGGTGAAAAGGTTTACAGCGGTATGGTGGTAGGCTCCAATGCAAAAGCGGAGGATATTGAGGTCAATGTATGCAAGACCAAGCATCTGACCAACACCCGTTCTTCTGGTTCCGACGAAGCGCTGAAGCTGACTCCGCCCATCGTCATGAGCCTGGAGCAGGCGCTGGATTTTGTGGATACCGACGAGCTTTTAGAGGTTACGCCGAAGAATCTCCGCCTTCGCAAGAAGATTCTGGACCCCAGGATGAGAAAACGCGCGTCCATAAACAAATAAAATGATAAAGGCTCTGTCCGGTCAGCGGCAGAGCCTTTATCATTTGCTTGACTTATGAAACCACAGGTTTTATGATTTGTATAACAGGACAGATAGGAGGTATATGTAAAATATGAAGGTTTTGCTGATCAACGGAAGCCCCCATGAGAGGGGAACGACCTACATTGCACTGAAGAAAGCCGCCGATACACTGGAGCAGCTGGGGATCGAGACAGAGATTTTTCACGTGGGAAGTCTTCAAAGTGTCTGCATCGACTGTCGTGTCTGTAAGAAAAAAGGAAACAACCGATGTATTTACGATGATTCGGTGAATGAGGCGCTGGAAAAAGCGGAGACAGCGGACGGATTTATTTTTGGAACGCCGGTCCACTATGCTTCGGCGTCGGGCCTGATGACTGCTTTTATGGACAGAGCGTTCTATGCGGGTAGCGATTTATTCCGTTACAAGCCGGCCGCCGCGGTGGCCTGTGCCAGACGGGCCGGGACCACGGCTGCCCTGGACCAGCTGAATAAGTACATGACTATTTCCTGCATGCCTATCGTATCCTCCCAGTATTGGAATATGGTTCATGGAAGTGTCCCGGAGGATGCTCCGAAGGATGGAGAGGGGATGCAGATCATGGAGACTTTGGCGAAGAATATGGCATGGCTCTTGAAGTGCATCGAGTTTGGAAGGAAAAATGGGATAGAGCCGCCTGACCCGGAGCCACAGGTGCGGACTGATTTTATCCGCTAGCCGGAGGACAGGAGAAGTAGACTTGCATGATATGTTATGAGATCAAGGAGAAGCTGCAGGCAGTTTCAGAAGAGGAAGCCGCGGGCTGGGAGGGAAATCTGGCTGCGGTAGTTCCCTTTGGGGATATCGGAAAGTGCAGTATTCTGGAGGGGGCGGAGTCACAGGTCCTCATGCGTCTCAAGGACGCAAGGTTCTGTAAAGCAGAGGTGTATCCGGAGATGATCATCGGCGCTCTTGCCGTGCCTCGGAAGGATTACAGTCAGACATATGACAGGGCGGCTTTCTGCATTCGGGATAAGCGCATCGTCTTTTTAGATGATACCGGTTTTATTAGCGGAATCCTGGAACAGATGAGCGAGGGCAGGAGTTGGCGCCATGTGTCCATGGGACATTTTTTCTACAGTTTTCTGGAGCGGCTTATCGAAGAGGATGTGGCGTTTCTGGATGAGCTGGAAAATCAGATTGACGATATGGAAGAAAAAGCTCTTGACGCGCGGCTTTCCAGATCCTCCCACCAGCCGATGGAAATTATGAAGAAAGCCTTTGCCCTCCATCGGTATTATGCACAGCTGGCGGAGATAGGGAGCAAGATGCAGGAAAACCAGAATGGTTTTTTCCATGAAGACGCCGGAAGGATGTTCCAGATTTTCAACGACCGGTGCGGGAGGCTGGCCGAAGAGGCGCAGATGCTCCGGGAATACGCGCTGGAAGTGAGGGAGATATACCAAACGCAGATCGAGGTCCGTCAGAATAGGAGTATGGCGGTGCTGACCGTAGTCACGACTATATTCATGCCCCTCAGCTTGATCGCCGGATGGTATGGCATGAATTTTGTATATATGCCGGAAACGCAGTGGCGGTATAGTTACCCGATTATATGCGTGGTCTGCCTGATCATCGTGAGCATCAGCTTCTGGATATTGAAAAAGAAAAAATTTTTTTAATGGATAAGGCCCCCGTCAGAGGGAAACTGACGGGGGCCTTATTGTATTCTGTGAGCATTGTGATACCGGCTTGTTATGATCGGTCAATCCTTATTTTGCGAAATCTCGTGCATCTTCATGGCGCGCACCATGGTAGAAAGACCGTACAGGTTGATGAAGCCTTCCGCGTCGTGGTGATTGTAGAGATCGCCGGTGGTAAAGGAAGCAATACTCTCGTTGTACATGGAGTAGGGAGAGGTGGTTCCCTGTTTGATGATATTACCCTTGTAGAGCTTCATCTTGCATTCTCCGGTTACGTATTTCTGAGTGGATTCTACAAACGCCTGGCATGCCTCGCGCAGAGGGGAGAACCATTTGGCGGAATAAACGATATCGGCGAATTTATTTCCCACATCTTTTTTCATGGACAGAGTCTCCTTGTCCAAAATCAGTTCTTCCAGTTGGTCGTGAGCCTCCATGAGGATGGTTCCGCCGGGAGTCTCATAAACGCCTCGGGATTTCATGCCCACCATACGATTTTCTACAATATCGGCGATACCGATGCCGTGTTTTCCGCCCAGTTTGTTGAGCTCAGTGATAATATCGGACAGTTTCATCTCTTTGCCGTTCAGGGCAACGGGTTTGCCTGCCTCAAACGTGATGGAGACAGCTTCTGCTTCATCGGGAGCTTTCTCCGGAGTCTGCCCAAGCACCAGCATGTGGTCAAAGTTGGGAGCGGCGGCAGGATCTTCCAGTTCGAGGCCTTCATGGCTGATGTGCCAGATATTCCGGTCGCGGCTGTAGCTGTTGTCCGCTTTGAAGGGAAGCTTGATATCATGGCGCTGGCAGTATTCCAGCTCATCTTCTCGGGATTTCATATCCCAGATTCTCCAGGGAGCGATGATCTTCAATGTGGGAGCCAAGGCTTTGATCCCCAGTTCAAAACGTACCTGGTCGTTGCCTTTGCCGGTGGCGCCGTGGCAGATCGCGACAGCGCCTTCCTTTTTGGCGATGTCCACAAGGATCTTGGCGATCAGAGGCCTTGCCATGGCGGTGCCGAGCAGATATTTGTGTTCATATACGGCGCCGGCCTTGATACAGGGAAGGATATAGTCGTCGCAGAATTCGTCTACGACATGTTCGATATATAATTTAGAAGCGCCGGTGGAGATCGCTCTTTCTTCCAGCCCATCCAGCTCATTGCCCTGTCCGACATCAATGCAGACGCAGACCACTTCGTAATCGTAGTTTTCTTTCAGCCAGGGAATCAGGACGGAAGTGTCCAGACCGCCGGAATACGCGAGAATTACTTTTTCTTTTTCCTTCATAATCATTTATTCCTCCTCATAAAAAACGCACACACCTTTTGTTTTTGTTTCTATGTTTCTGTATGTCGCAGGTATAAATATACAACATATTTCAAGAAAATGCAATACCTAAATTAATTTTTAAAAAAGTTATTGCATATTATTCATCGATAATGTATAATTATAAATTGTTTGGACGGGAAGGCAGGCAAATATGCGGGAAAACCGAAAAAATATACGGGGGACTGCATAAAAATATACGGGTTCAGAAAGGAAGAGGACTATGATCAAGGCGGGAATCATCGGCTCCACCGGATATGCCGGCGCGGAGCTCGCAAGGCTTTTATTGGGGCATCCGGACGCAGAGATTGTCTGGTATGGCTCCAGAAGCTATGTGGGACAGGAGTACGCGTCTGTCTACAGAAACATGTTCCGGATAGTAGATGAAAAATGCCTGGACGATAATATGGAAGAGCTGGCCGGGCAGGCGGATGTGATATTCACCGCTGCTCCTCAGGGATTGTGTGCTTCTTTAGTGAACGACGGCATACTTACCGGGACGAAGATTGTGGATCTGAGTGCGGATTTCCGTATTAAAAATGTGGATACCTATGAGAAGTGGTACGGGATAAAGCATAAAAGTCCGGAATACATATCAGAGGCGGTGTACGGCCTCTGCGAGATCAACAGAGAGGATGTGAAGCAGGCCAGGCTGGTGGCCAATCCCGGCTGTTATACCACCTGTTCCATACTGACACTGTATCCTTTGGTAAAGGAGGGGCTTCTGGATGTTTCTTCCATTATAATAGATGCCAAATCAGGCACATCGGGAGCGGGAAGGAGCGCCAAGACAGCGAATCTGTTCTGCGAGGTAAATGAGAGCATCAAGGCATACAGCGTGGCTGTACATCGGCATACTCCAGAGATCGAGGAGCAGCTCAGCTATGCGGCCGGCCGGCCGGTGCTTTTGAATTTCACACCTCATCTGGTGCCGATGAACCGGGGAATTTTGATCACGGCTTATGCAAGACTTCTGAAGAAAGTATCTTATGAGGAAATAAAAGCGGTCTACGATCAATATTATTCAAAGGAATTTTTTATCCGGGTCCTGCCAAAGGAAGTATTTCCTGAGACCAGGTGGGTCGAAGGAAGCAATTTCGTGGATATGAATTTTAAGATTGACGAACGGACCGGACGGATCATTGCCATAGGAGCTTTGGATAATCTGGTCAAAGGGGCGGCCGGGCAGGCGGTACAGAATATGAACCTGATGTTTGGACTTTCGGAAAATACCGGTCTCATGCAGATTCCGATGTTTCCGTGATACCAGGGCAGATAGAAAGGATAAAAGGATGATAAAGACAGTGGATGGAGGCGTTACAGCGCCCAAGGGATTTAAAGCCGCGGGAGTGCACGCCGGGATCAAAAAGAGCGGGAAGAAGGACATGGCTCTAATATACAGCGAAGTGCCTTGTCTGGCGGCGGGGGTATTTACGACCAATGTGGTAAAGGCCGCGCCGGTCAAGTGGGACCAGAAGGTGGTCTGCGAAAGTCCCTTTGCCCAGGCGGTGGTCGTGAACAGCGGAGTGGCCAATGCCTGTACCGGAAAAGAGGGGTATGAATGCTGTACAGAGATGGCGGCGGAGACGGGAAAGGCTCTTGGCATACCGAAGGAATCGGTACTGGTGGCATCTACCGGCGTCATTGGAGCACAGCTTCCTATGGATGCCATACGGTCCGGAATCGGTAAAATGGCGCCGATATTAGGCTGTGAAAGGTCGGATGCCCGCCTGGCCGCAGAAGCCATCATGACTACAGATACAAAGCCGAAAGAGATTGCGGTGGAGGTAGAATTGGGAGGAAAGACCGCAGTAGTGTCCGGCATGGGAAAAGGATCCGGGATGATCCATCCCAATATGGCTACCATGCTCTGCTTTCTGACGACGGACGCGTGTATTACCCGGAAGATGCTCCAGAAAGCGCTGAGCGCCGATGTAAAGGATACCTTTAATATGATTTCTGTAGACGGTGACACATCCACCAACGACAGCGTGGTACTTCTGGCCAACGGGATGGCCGGAAATCCGGAGATAACAGAGGAAGGAGAGGATTACGGATCATTCTGCGAAGCTCTTCATGAGGTGATGACCGCGCTGTCAAAGATGATCGCGGGCGACGGAGAGGGTTCTACCTGCTTATTTGAAGTGAAGGTCTCAGGAGCGCCCGACAAGGAGGCGGCCCGGACACTGGCGAAAGCCGTGGTCACTTCCAGCCTTACAAAGGCGGCTGTATTCGGCCGGGATGCCAATTGGGGAAGGATCCTGTGTGCCCTTGGCTATTCCGGGGTCTCCTTCGACCCAGAAAAGGTGGATATCTGGCTTGAGAGCCGGGCCGGAAAGCTTAAGATAGTGGAAAATGGAACGGCTGCCGGTTATGAGGAAGAGGAGGCCACCAGAATCTTGTCGGAGAACGAGGTGACTGCCATCGCCGATGTGGGAGCGGGGGATTACTCGGCTACGGCATGGGGGTGCGACCTGACTTTGGACTATGTGAAAATAAATGCTGACTATCGCTCATGAGTTATGATATAATAGCCGCGGAGGACGAGGCGGAGGCTTCGTTTCTCAGATCAGACATACCATATCATAGCTTCGAGGGCGAAGAAGTTTTTCGTTTCAAATTCCCCTTGGAGAAGAAAGGGGTTTTAGAGTATGAAACGAGAAAAATTTTCATCCAGGCTTGGCTTCATCCTGATTTCCGCGGGCTGTGCCATCGGACTGGGCAATGTGTGGAGGTTCCCTTATGTGACGGGAAAATATGGCGGGGCGGCATTTGTCCTGATCTATATTTTCTTCCTGCTGGTTCTGGGACTGCCGATCATGGTAGCAGAGCTGGCTGTGGGAAGAGCGAGCCAGAAAAGTGCGGCCAAATCCTTTGACGTGCTGGAACCGAAAGGGAGCAAGTGGCATTGGTACAAATGGGGCGCCATGGCAGGGAATTATCTGCTCATGATGTTTTATACCACCATTGCCGGATGGATGCTTTATTATGTATATAAAATGGCGTCCGGTCAGTTTACCGGGCTGAACGCTGATCAAGTAGCCGGTGAATTTACGGGCATGACACAGCAGCCAGGCCTTATGACGGGATTTATGGTCGTCATTGTACTGCTTTGCTTCGGGATCTGTGCCATGGGGCTGCAGAAGGGCGTAGAGCGCGTCACAAAGTTCATGATGATCAGCCTGTTTATTATGATGATCGTGCTGGCAGTTCATTCTGTCACATTAAAAGGCGGCCAGGAGGGGCTTAAATTTTACCTGCTCCCGGATTTTGGAAAACTGCAGGAGCACGGCCTCTGGGAAGCCATCTATGCAGCCATGGGGCAGGCGTTTTTTACGCTGAGCCTGGGAATCGGAGCCATAGCCATTTTTGGCAGCTACATCAATAAAGAGAGAAGGCTGACAGGGGAGGCCATCAGCATTACAGCCCTTGACACACTGGTAGCATTAATCGCCGGTCTTATTATCTTCCCGGCCTGCTTTGCCTATAATGTCAATCCCGGCGAGGGCCCCAGCCTGATCTTTATCACTCTGCCCAATGTATTCAACGCCATGAAATTTGGCAATGTCTGGGGCACCCTGTTTTTTGTGTTCATGTTTTTTGCGGCGATCTCTACCGTAATTGCCGTATTTGAAAATATCATATCGTTTGCTACGGATTTGACGGGCTGTTCCCGGAAAAAGGCGGTTCTCGTAAACATTGTGGCGGTCATTGTGCTTTCCCTGCCCTGCGTGCTGGGCTTCAATCTCTGGAGCGGTTTTCAGCCTCTGGGCGCCGGCAGCAACGTACTGGATCTGGAAGACTTCATCGTCAGCAATAATCTGCTTCCCCTGGGAAGTCTGGTATATCTGCTGTTCTGTGTGACCAGATATGGATGGGGCTGGAAAAAATTTACCGGTGAGGCCAACGAAGGAAAGGGAATGAAATTTCCCGGCTGGGTGCGGGGATATGTGACCTTTATCCTGCCCTTGATCGTACTGTTCATCTTTGTATGGGGATATCTGTCCAAGTTCATCTTCCATTAAACAGCCGGTTCAGGGGAGTCTGAGAATCCGTACCAGGAAAGGAAAGACATAATATGGAAATGGATTCACAGATCATGCATAAGGCGGAGGTCCTCATAGAGGCGCTGCCCTATATCCAGCGCTTTAACCGGAAGATCATCGTGGTGAAATACGGCGGAAGCGCCATGGTGGACGGGCAGCTGAAAAAAAATGTCATCAAAGACGTCGTGCTTTTAAAGCTGGTGGGTTTTAAGCCGATTATCGTCCATGGAGGCGGAAAGGAGATCAGCAGCTGGGTGAAAAAGGTGGGAATGGAGCCGCAGTTCATAAACGGTCTCCGCGTCACCGACGAGCCCACCATGGAAATCGCTGAAATGGTCCTTAACCGGGTGAACAAAAATCTGGTGCAGATGGTCCAGGAATTGGGGGTCAAGGCTGTGGGGATAAGCGGAAAGGACGGCGGACTGCTGAATGTGGAAAAGAAGCTGCCGGACGGACAGGACATCGGATATGTGGGAAATGTAAAACATGTCAGTCCGAAGCTTTTGTATGACCTTTTAGAGAAGGATTTCCTTCCGATCGTCTGTCCTATCGGATATGACGACGGCTTCCGCACCTATAATATCAATGCGGATGACGCGGCCTGTGCCATAGCGAAGGCGGTCAATGCAGAGAAACTGGCTTTCCTCACTGATGTGGAGGGGGTCTACCGGGATTTTGAGGATAAGAGTACCTTGATCTCGGAGCTTACCCTGAATGAGGCAGAGCGGTTCGTAGCACAGGGAATGGCAGGAGGCGGCATGATACCAAAGCTTCAAAGCTGTGTGGATGCCCTGAAGCAGGGGGTTTCCAGAGTACATATCCTGGATGGCCGGATTCCCCACTGCCTGCTGCTGGAGATTTTTACGAACAAAGGAATCGGTACGGCGATACTGAACAGTGAGGAGGAGAGGTATTTTTATGAAGGCTGAAGAATACATGGCGCGGGGAGAGAGCGTACTTCTCCATACTTATAACAGGACTCCAATTGTGTTTGACCGCGGCGAGGGCGTCTGCCTCTATGACATCGAGGGAAAACGATATCTGGATTTTGCTGCGGGCATCGCGGTGTTCGGACTCGGCTACCATAATCCGAGATTTGATGCCGCGGTGAAGGCACAAGTGGATAAGCTGATCCATACCTCAAATCTATATTATAATGTCCCGGCCATTGAAGCGGCGGAAAAGCTGGTAAAGGTGACAGGGATGGACAGGGTCTTCTTTACCAACAGCGGTACGGAGGCTATAGAAGGCGCCATAAAGACCGCCAGAAAATATGCGGTGCAGAAGGACGGCCGGACGGATCATGAGATTATCGCAATGAACCACTCCTTTCATGGCAGGAGCATGGGAGCGTTGTCTGTCACAGGAAATCCCCATTATCAGCAGGATTTCCGTCCTTTGATCGGCGGGATCAGATTTGCGGAATACAATGATCTGGACAGTGTGCTGGCTCAGGTGACGGACCGGACTTGCGCCGTCATCCTGGAGCCAATCCAGGGAGAAGGAGGGATATATCCGGCAGATGCGGAGTTCCTCCGGGCTCTTCGGAAACTCTGTGACGAAAGGGACATCCTGCTCATTTTTGATGAGATTCAATGTGGGATGGGCAGGAGTGGGAAGATGTTTGCCTGTCAGCACGCGGGTGTCCTGCCGGATGTGATGACAGCGGCGAAAGCCTTGGGGAACGGACTTCCCATCGGAGCGTTTCTGACTACGGAAAAAGCCGCCTCCCTGGTGCCGGGAGACCATGGCAGCACCTATGGAGGAAATCCTCTTGTCTGCGCGGGCGCCCGGGCTGTGCTGGACATTTTTGAGAGTGAACATATTCTGGAGCATGTTTGTGAAGTGGGTGTTTATCTATGGGATAAGCTGGAGATGCTGAAGGAGAAATATCCGGTCATCAAGGAGCATCGGGGAAAAGGACTGATCCAGGGGCTCGAGTTCCGGAAATCTCCTGCTGAGATAGCAGCAGCGGCCATAAAGCGGGGCGTGATTCTGATAACTGCCGAAAACAACGTCATCCGATTTGTGCCGCCTCTGATCATCGAGAAAGAACATGTGGATGAGATGGCAGAGGTGTTGGAGGAATGTATAGAAGAATACCTTTGAATACCTTTCAAACAAACTTATCTTAACGAATCAGAGGAGGCAGGAGGAAGTCCGCTTCCCGCACCGAAATCGTGACGGCCCGGAACTTCTGCCGGTGTCTTTATCAGGGCCAATTGAATGATTCCAAAAAGTATCTTATATCTTGATTTGAAACGATTATTCCCTTTTGCATTCATAAAGCTTTCTGTTTTGGATAAACTAACAAAAATGTGAGTTGATTCAGAATGGAGGGCTTTTTATGTTTGGAATTCTTATTGCCTTATTGTCTGGCGCGCTTATGAGTGTCCAGGGGGTGTTTAACACAGAAGTGACTAAAGCCAGCAGTGTCTGGGTGGCCGCCGGGTTCGTACAGCTGACTGCGCTCATAACCTGCGTTGTGGCATGGTTCATCACCGGGAGGCAGCCAATCCTGGCTTTCTGGCAGGTAGAGCCTAAGTACATGCTGCTCGGGGGTGTCATGGGAGCTTTTATCACTTACACGGTAATAGAAGCGATGGGCAGTCTGGGGCCTGCCCGCGCCGCTATGCTGATCGTGGTCGCCCAGGTAGTCGTCGCCTATGTGATTGAATTATTTGGAATGTTCGGCGTGGAAAAGGCCGGATTTGAATGGCACAAGCTTGTCGGCATGGTAGTCGCGGTCGCCGGAATTGTGATTTTTAAGTGGTAAGCTCTTGTAAAGGCCGGGGGTTTCAGGTAAAATAAAAGAGTGTGAGATTTGAGAAGCGTCCGCCGGATGGAGGATGCTGTGAAGAGAAGAAGAAAGAAAAACGAGATAAGACGAAAGACGGTGCGGCCGGCTCTTTTGGCGCTGGCGGCGGTACTCTTGCCAAGTCTTTCCGGATGTGGAAGGACTGAACATGTATGGCTGGAGACGGAGAGCATACCAGCCGAAAAAACAGAGGCTTTTACGGATATGGATAGTGTGGGGCAGAATACGGCTGATCCCGCGGAGGATGAACCAGACACAAACATTTGGGTCCACGTGTGCGGCGCGGTATCCGTACCGGGAGTTTATGAGCTTCCGTTTGGAAGCCGGATCTATGAGGCCATAGAGGCAGCCGGAGGCATGGCGGAGGGAGCGGCGGCAGATTATCTGAATATGGCCGGGACTCTTTCAGACGGGGATAAAGTGGCAGTTCCCTTCCTTTCTGAGCTGTCCCAGGAAGAACAATACGGGGGAGATACAGCGGAAAACGGCGGTGAGCCGGGGGCCTCGAATGACGGTCTGATAGATATCAATCATGCGGAAAAAGAACTTCTGATGACCCTTCCGGGCATCGGGGAAGCGAAAGCGGAGGCGTTGATCGCCTATCGGGAAGCACATGGAGCCTTTGAGCGGCCGGAGGACATCATGCAGGTGTCCGGAATAAAGGAGGCAGCATATGAAAGGCTTAAAGATAAAATAACAGTCAGGTAAATGATTGAGAAGCAGGGAGAACGAGATGGCGAACAGAATTTTGGTTGTGGACGACGAAAAGCTGATAGTGAAGGGAATCCGCTTCAGCCTGGAGCAGGAAGGGATGCAGGTGGACTGTGCCTATGACGGACAGGAAGCCCTGGACTTTGCCAAAAAGAATGACTATGATGCGGTGCTTCTGGATGTGATGCTGCCGGTATATGACGGATTTGAAGTCTGTCAGCAGATTCGGGAGTTTTCCGATATGCCGATCATCATGCTCACCGCTAAAGGTGACGATATGGATAAGATTCTGGGGTTAGATATGGGAGCGGATGATTATATCACAAAGCCTTTCAATATTTTGGAGGTAAAGGCGAGAATCAAAGCCATCATCAGAAGGAACTCAAAGAGGGTGAAGGACGGAGAGGAGAAAAGTGTCCTGAAGGTCAAGGAATTGACCATGGACAAGGAGAGCCGCCGTGTGTTCATCGGGGAGAAAGAGATTAACCTGACGGCCAAGGAGTTCGATCTGCTGGAGCTTCTGCTCACCAATCCCGGAAAGGTATACAGCAGAGAAAAGCTGCTCAACATCGTATGGGGGTATGAGTATCCCGGCGATGTGAGGACAGTGGATGTACATGTGAGAAGACTGCGTGAGAAGGTGGAGGCGAATCCAAGCGACCCGCAGTATGTCTATACGAAATGGGGCGTTGGTTATTTTTTCAAAGGATAAGACACGGGAAAAGAAATTTAAGAGATTAAAGAGCCTGCGTTTGATATGGTTTGTCCTGTTGGTTTTGATCGGTTCTGTCCCTGTGGTGGTCATCAACCGGATCGTGCTGGCGACATCCGGCAATAATGAGGTCCAGTCCAGAATCTCCCGGATACAGAATCAGTGGATGATCGTGGCCGACCAAGTATCTAAGAGCGGCTACGTAGATAATCCGCAGAATGAAGTCGTCGAATCGGAGCTGGTACAGATGGCGAGTCTTCAGGACGGAAGGGCTATCGTAGTCAATCAAGGCTTTCGCACGATAAAAGATACATATGATATCGACACCGGAAAATATAATATTTCGGAATCCGTACTGAAGTGTTTTTCTGGTGAAGCAAATGTAAAATACAGTCCGGGGGCCCAGTATATCGAGTTCACCCAGCCCATCTACAGCTCTGACAGCACAAAAGTGGTTGGGGTCATGATTTTGTCTTCTTCCACCCGTTCCCTTGTAGAGCTGGCGGACAAGCTTGAAAGCCGTATCTGGATGCTGGAAATCATAGAATTCGGGATTCTGGTCGTTCTATCAGCGCTGCTTTCTTCTTGGATGACAAGGCCGTTCCGAAAGATAGCGGCTTCCCTTACCCATGCCACGGAGAACCCGCTTGGAGAGGAGATAAAGGTCAACGATTACACGGAGACCATGGCGATTTCCGATGCTTATAATAAGACACTCAAGCGTCTGCGTACCCTGGATGAATCCAGACAGCAGTTTGTATCCAATGTCTCCCATGAGCTGAAGACGCCGATCACTTCCATCAGGGTATTGGCAGACTCCCTTTTGTCGCAGGAAGATGTACCGGCGGAGCTTTATCAGGAATTCATGGCGGACATTTCCGAAGAGATTGACCGGGAAAGCCAGATCATCGAGGACCTGCTTACTTTGGTGCGGCTGGACAAGGCGTCAACAGAGCTGAATGTGACTCAGATCAATGTCAATGAGCTTTTGGAGTCGATTTTGAAACGGCTGAAGCCGATCGCTCAGCAGAAAAATGTGGAATTGGTCCTGGAAAGCTTCCGGCCTGTCCTTGCGGAGCTGGATAAAACGAAATTTACTCTGGCCATCAGCAATCTGGTGGAGAATGCCATCAAGTACAACAATCGGGATGGCTGGGTTAAAGTGAGCCTTAACGCAGACCATAAATTCTTCTATGTAAAGGTGGCGGATTCTGGCATCGGCATTCCGGAAAGCGATCAGGAACATGTGTTTGAGCGGTTTTACCGGGTAGATAAGGCGCGGTCCAGAGAAGCCGGCGGCACAGGGCTCGGCCTGGCCATTACCAAAGGAATCATCTATTCCCATCATGGGGCCATAAAACTATACAGCAAAGAAAATGAGGGCACAACATTTACGGTGAGGATCCCTCTCATATATATTGCATAGCAGGAGGGAAAAGCGATGAGACGGAATTTGAGATATCTGCTGCTCCTCCTGGCAGTAGTCTGCGGGCTGTCTGCCTGCGGAAAAAAAGAAGCGGCACAAGAGGAGTTAAAGGACGGAGAATATTATATTTATTATACGAACCAGGCATCTACAAAGCTGAAGACAGAGGTCTGCACCGCTTCGGCAGGAGAGGACGTCCGCGCCCTGGCAGATTTTCTTCTGAAAAAAATGCAGGAAACGCCTCAGAATATGGAGCTCATCACGGCGGTACCGGAGGAAGTTAAGATCATACGGACGGAGATGGGGGACAGAGGCCAGCTGTTTGTTTATTTCAATGCGGCTTACAACGGCATGGAGGCCATAAAAGAAATCATGTGCCGTGCGGCTGTAGTGAAAACACTCACTCAGATCGACGGAGTGGATTATGTGGGCTTTTATATCAATGACCAGCCGCTTCTGGACGCGTCTCAAAATGCCATAAACCTGATGTCGGCATCCTCCTTTGTGGAGAATACCGGAAGTGACACTGCGGAGCTTCAGAAGGTTCAGCTGACCCTTTATTATGCGGATAAGACAGGGACTAAGCTGGTGGAGACAGAGAAGAGCATAGTGTGCAGCATGGGGATATCCATGGAAAATCTGGTGGTCAGCCAGCTGTTAAAGGGAGGAGACGGTGAGAGCACGTATGACACGCTGCCAAGAGATGCGTCGGTTTTGAGCGTCACAGTTAAAAAAGGGATCTGTTACGTGAATTTTAACTCTACCTTTTCCACTGGAGCGCTGAACGTAAGTGATTATATTCCGATTTATTCCATTGTGAACTCTCTTACGGAGCTTCCCAATATCAATAAAGTGCAGATTTCTGTGGAAGGAGCCAGCAGTATAAAGTTCCGGGACAGCATTTCTCTGGAGCAGCCCTTTGAGCGGAAGATGGATTATGTGGACAATCCTGGAAGCGCAGAGATCATGGAGAGTGAGACTGCTAAATAGGATGTTAATGCAGACGAAAAGAAAGGATCATAAAGAGTGATAAAACGGCCGTTGCTGTGGTATGCAGGAGCTTTCGTACTTGGAGAGGTGCTCGCCCTGTATGGCTTTAGGGCCTCAGAGGCGGCGATGGTCAGAGGAACATTCTTATTAGGAGCGGCAGCGGTTTTTACCTGTATTTCGGTCTGCTGCCGTAAAAGTATCAGAATGGGGCAAAGTAAGCTGCTGTGGCTTGCTTTGCCTGTTTTTTTTGTGGCCGGAGCAGCTCTCGCCATGATGGCAGAAAAGGAAACTTACCTCGACCCGGTTTTTACGGCAGAAGATAAAGATGAGCTTGAGGCAGAAATCTCCGGAGTCATAGAAAGGATAGAAAGAAAAAGCAGGGATAAGGAGGAGATCCGGCTGTGCCTTAAGGATTGTACGGGAATCCTGTCCGGGAAAGAGACGATGAACGGCGGAAAAATATATGAGCTTGGCAGAGTGACCGTGATATTTAAGAAGACGCCGGCTTCAGTGCCGGAATCGGCAGAGGGAAGGCGGGTACAGGCCCGCTGCAGGCTGGCGGCCATGGAAGTACCAGGGAATCCTGGACAGTTTGACAGCAAGGGTTATTACCGGGCTCTGGGAATTTCTTATTTTGCTTATGGAGAAGATCTGGAGAAGGTGAGCGGAAGCTGTGATATCCTACGGGTATCCATGAGGAGACTTCGGGAATGGATGGCAGAGAATCTGGAACAGGCGGCCGGCGGGCAGGACGCGGGATTGTTCCGGGCTATGGTTCTGGGAGAAAAATGGGCGGCGGAGGAGGAAATAAGGAGCCTGTACCAGAATGCGGGGATCGGGCATCTCTTTGCGATCAGCGGTCTTCATATTTCACTGGCAGGTATGGGAATCTACCGGGTACTCAGAAAAGAAATGAAACGGTCCTTCACGGCGGCAGCCTTGGGCTGTGCAGGGGCATCCTACTGTTATTATCTGATGACGGGAGAGGGGACCAGCGCCGGCCGCGCATTTTTGATGCTCAGCGTATATGGGGCAGGGCAGGTTTTTGGACGGCAATATGACCTTTCGACAGGGGCGGCTTTTGCGGCACTGCTGCTGCTGGTGCGTTCGCCGCTCCTGCTGTTCCAAAGCGGCTTTCAGCTGTCCTTCGGTTCTGTATTGGCTCTGGGGATTTTATTTCCCTGTCTTCAGACGGCATTTCGGAGGGAAGAAAGGCCGTCCCAAACCAGAGAGGAAAGAGGGGTCAGAAAATGGAAGGGGAAGCTGACAGCGGCTCTGCTCTCCGGCCTGTCTATTCAACTGGCCACGATTCCGGTTCAGGCGGCTTCTTTTTATCAGGTGCCCGTTTTCGGCCTGTTGTTAAACTTATTGCTGCTTCCATTGTTTCCCATCATCGCGTCCTCCGGAATATTCGGTGCGTTATTGGGAGGACTGTTTCCCCGGATCACCAAAACCGTACTTTTTCCAGCCAGACTTCTGCTCCGCTTCTATGCGTCTGCCTGCGGTTGGAGCCTGAGACTTCCGGGAGCCATCTGGCGTACAGGCCGGCCGGAAAACGAGCAGCTTTTGTTATACGGTGTGCTTATGGCGGCTCTGCTCTGCTTTGGAAAAAGAAGAGCGGAAAAAGGGCGGACAGCATGGAGACGAACTGTGCGTATAGGAATATGGATCGTGCCGTTCTGTCTGATGCCGATTCCCTGGCACGGGCTGGAGCTCGTTTTCCTGGATGTGGGACAGGGTGACGGCTGCTTTGTCCGGCTTCCGCATGGACTGACATTCTTGATAGACGGAGGCAGCTCCAGCGAGAAAGAGCTTGGAAAATACTGCCTGGTCCCTTTTCTGGACAGCTATGCGGTGGATAAGGTGGACTATGTCATGGTCAGCCACGGAGATGAGGACCATATTAACGGGATTCGGGAACTGATGGAGGAGAAAAGAATCGCTCACCTGGTCTTGCCGGAGGGGCAGGAAAGGGAGCAGGAGGCTCTGGCCGGCATGAAGAATCAGGCAGAGCAGCTGGGGATTCCGGTGCGATATCTGAAACAGGGAGAGACCTTTCATGTGGGAGAGGCTTCTTTTACCTGCCTTTGGCCGGGCAACGGCAGAGGACAAACGGACAACGGCCTGGACAGTAATGAAGCTTCCATGGTGCTGTGGTTTTCCTACAGGAAATTTGACGTGCTGTTTACCGGTGATCTGGAGGGCACAGGAGAAGACGGAGTGAAACGGTATCTGGAGAGATGGGGCGGAAGGGAAGAAAAGAAAATAGATGTTCTGAAGGCGGCCCATCACGGATCCAAAAACGGATGCTCGGAAGAGCTTCTACAGGAAATAAATCCGCCGTATACAGTCATTTCCTGCGGACGGGGAAACCGATACGGCCATCCGTCAAAAGAAGCAATGCAGAGGCTGGAGGCGGTGCAAAGCCGCATTTTCCGTACAGATCAGGACGGAGCGGTGACGGTGAGGAGCGACGGTGTGTCTATGAAAATCCAGAAAACAAAGTGACATGGAAACGGGAACATGATATAATATTACACAATATAGATCATAACAAGAATCAATATAAGAGACCGTTTAGGAGGATACTATGAAGAGACTGATTTCTATCGGAGAGGCGCTGATTGACTTTGTGCCGCATCAGATTGGATGTGAGTTAAAGAATGTCAAGGACTTTAAGGGCGTAGTGGGGGGCGCCCCTGCCAATGTGGGAGGAGCTTATATCAAGCTGGGCGGACCGGCGGCGATGATCACCCAGCTGGGAGAGGATGCTTTCGGGGACCGGATCGTGGACGAATTCATGGGCCACGGCATTGACGTGAGCCATGTGCTGAGAACGGATGCGGCAAATACCTGTCTGGCATTTGTATCCCTTAAAGAAGACGGAAACCGGGAATTTTCTTTTTACCGGAAGCCCAGCGCGGACATGCTGATGAGTGCGGACGTGGTGAAAAAGGAATGGTTTGAAGATGCTTATGCCCTTCATTTTTGTTCCCTTTGCCTGGGAGATTTTCCGATGAAGGAAGCGCACCGAAAGGCCATTAGCTTCGCGCTGGAATGCGGCGATATGATCAGCTTTGACCCGAATATCCGCCTTCCCCTCTGGAAGGATTACGATGAACTCCGCAGGGCCATCCGGGAATTCATTCCCTACGCTCATGTGCTCAAGATTTCGGATGAAGAGCTGGAGTTCATAACCGGATGTACCAGAGTGGAAGATGCAAAGGATGCCCTGTTCCAGGGAAACGTTCAGCTGGTGATCTATACGAAGGGAGCGGACGGAGCGGAGGCTTATACGAAGACGGCATCTGCTGAAGCGCCGTCCAGAACGGTGAAGGCGATTGACACCACAGGAGCAGGGGATGCTTTTATCGGATCGTTTTTATATCAGCTGTCCAGGGACGGTGTTACAATCGATACCCTTAAAGACTTGACGAAGGAGCAGATGGAGAAATATCTGCTGTTCTCCAATCGCTACTGTGAATACAGCGTACAGGGGAATGGAGCGATCGCATCGTATGCGGCCAAAGAGCAGTTCGAGGAATTTTTGAAAGAGAAGTAGGAATTATATGAAGGTATTGAGCCAGGATATTAAAAACCATACGTTTAAGCCGGTCTACTGCCTGTACGGTGAAGAGGCCTTTTTGAAAAAGAGCTTCAAAAACCAGCTGAAAACAGCAATCATCGGAGAAGACACCATGAATTTTCAGAGCTTTTATGGAAAAGAAGTGGATGTGCCCGAGATCATCAGCCTGGCAGATACTATGCCGTTTTTTGCGGAAAAGCGTTTGATCCTGGTGGAAAACAGCGGTTTGTTTAAAAAGGACGCCGAGCCTCTCGCTTCTTATCTGCCCGGTATGCCGGACAGTACGATACTGATCTTTGTGGAGGAGCAGGTAGACAAGCGGAATAAGCTGTATAAAAAGGTAAAAGAGCTTGGGTATGCGGCAGAGCTTTCCAGACAGCCGGAATCCCAGCTCAAAACCTGGATCCTGAGAATTTTAAAGCAGGAAGGAAGACAGATTTCCCAGACGGCCATGGAGCTTTTATTGAGCTCCGTGGGAGATGACATGGAGCATATCCGGACGGAGCTTGAAAAGCTCCTTGCTTATACGGAGGGAAGAGAAGGGATTACACCGGCTGATGTGGAGGCCGTCTGTTCGGTGCAGATCACGGGACGGATTTTTGATATGATCACGGATATCGCTGCCAGAAGACAGACCAGGGCGTTGGAGAAATATTATGATCTGATGGCGCTCAAAGAGCCGCCGATGCGGATTCTGTTCCTGATAGCCAGACAGTTCAACCAGCTCTTGATCGTGAAGGAGCTGACTGCATCGGGCAGGGGAAAGGATGAGATAGCCAAAAAGGCGGGTATTCAGCCCTTTGTGGCGTCGAAGGCCATTGCCCAGTCAGGGAGCTTCCGGATGGAAGAGCTGCGGGACTATGTCAGGAAATGCGTCGAGGCAGAAGAAGCGGTCAAGACGGGACGTATGGCGGACAGCCTGGCGGTGGAGCTTCTGATAACGGAGTTTTCCAGGAGCAGGTCTTAAATTTTATACCTTTGAATACCTTTCAAACAAACTTATCTTTGCAGATCAGAGGGGACAGGAGGAAGTCCGCTTCCATCCAGGCGGGTCGCTGGCAGCCGTAACCAGCATCTTTGCGGCCTTCAGTCGGTCCTTTCCAACTGACATGGATAAATCGATGTTTTTCCATGTCAGATTCCAACAAAAATCCGCATGATATGCGATTTTTGCCTCCCTGCGGCCGGTGTTCCCCAAACGGAGGGAGGCAGAAACGGAAATACCGATTCCGTTTCTGAGCGAACAGGAGACGGGAAATCATAAAGATTTCCTGTCGACATGTGAGCGGTACTGCCGGAGCGGGGATAAAGCGGCCCCTGCATCGCCAGCGAGCCGAAATCGTGACGGCTCGGAATTTCTGCCGATTTCTTGACTAAAACTAATAGAATGATTCCAAAAAGTATTTAGTATCATATAAATAAAAAGACCGGGAATGTGTCTGCCCGGTCTTTTTGATTGTCAAAAGCTAAATTAGATATGTTTTATTATTTCTTCTGGGCGGCCAGCTTTGCTTTTTTGCTGAACCACATGCCTTTTCCCCTCACGGGAGAACCGTCTTTCTTGAAGATCGCAAATCCTGTCAGCCCATAGATGATTGCCATAACGGGGCAGAGGAGCGGCAGGAACGAATACGGCAGAGAAGATATCGTGGGCACGCCCAATACGCCGGATACATAGATTGCCGCCATGGACCAGGGCACGAGGAAGGAGAAAATGGTGCCGCCGTCCTCCAGGGTCCTGGAAAGTACATAGGGGGCCACATCAGCTTTATCGTAGGAATCCTTGAAGATTTCACCGGGCAGCAGAATCGATACATATTGGCTGGCGGTGAGCACTACGGTCAGAAGGCAGGTGAACAGAGTGGTGATGACCAGCGGACCGGGCTTGCGCACCAACGCTTCCAGTTTGCCCAGGATGGCGCTCAGCACACCCATTCTCTGCAGAAGCTCGCCAAAGGAAAGACAGAGCAGGGAAAGAGAGACCGTGGTCATCATGCTGGAGATACCGCCGCGGTTGAACAGCTTGGCTACAACTTCATTTGCAAAGTCAAATTTGAATCCGGTGGCCATGGAATCGAATACAGTCGCAATGCTGAACTGGGGCTGAGCGATGAAGGCCACGATGATACCGGCAATGGTTCCGGCCAGCAGAGCCAGGAAGGAAGGCACCTTCCGGATTGCAAGTACAATGGTCAGAATCGGTATCAGCAGCAGGAAAGGAGATACGTTGAAGGTCGAAGTAATACCTTCGGAAATCGCCGTTACGTTGCCCAGATCCACGTTGGATGCGTTGTACTGGAATCCGAGTACGAAGTACAGGATCGCTGAAATGATCGTAGCGGGGACCGTGGTAAACAGCATGGATTTGATATGCAGGAAGATATCCGTGCCGGCAACAGCAGGGGCAAGGTTCGTGGTATCGGAGAACGGAGACATCTTGTCGCCGAAAATGGCGCCGGAGATGACCATACCGGCGGTGAGGCCGGGGTTGATGCCGATGCCGTAGCCGATGCCCATAAAAGCAACGCCCAGGGTACCTGCAGCTGTATAGGAGCTTCCGGTGAAGAAGGAAACGATACAGCAGATGATGAAGCCGACCAGCAGGAAATAGGACGGAGACAGGATCTTCAGTCCGTAATAGATGATGGAAGGCACTACGCCGGATACGATCCAGGTGCCGACTACCATACCTACGCTCATCAGAATCAGGATGACCAGTATAGCCTTCTTACATCCGTCCAGGATGATCTCCTGGACTTCATTCATGGAAAAGCCGATGCACATGGCGATGATGGCCATGGCCACCAAAACCAGTGCAAATACGGTAACTGTGGTCAGTTTGAGAACTGCCAGCCCGACTGCCATGATCGCCACCATCACGATCAGGGTAAAGATGGCCATCGGAAATCCCATTCGTTTCGATTCTTTTTCTTTACTCATCTTTCATCCTCCTTATTTGCAGCCGGGTAACAGGTGTTTTTGGTCTCCAGGCTGATTTTTCCCTCTTCGTAATCTTTTTTTACCTTATTAATATCACGCTTTGCAGGGTCTCCATATCCGCCGCCTCCGGCCGAAACTAAAGTTACAGTGTCTCCAGATTCCAGAGGGACGTTGCGTACCTTGTTCTGCGTGTTGATTTTCCTGCCTTCATGGCAGACATCCAGATAGGACGTGGAACCTCCCATGCCGCCCTGCAGTCCCCAGGGCTTCGTCCGGCTTCTTTCTGTGGAAGCGGCCGCCAGCACGGTGTTTTCGCTGTCGTCCAGGATGCAGATGCCTCTGCGGATGCCCATGCCGCCCCGGTACATGCCGGGACCGCCGCTGTCCTCTTCCAGCGCATATTCTTTGACTAAAAGGGGATACTCCATTTCCAGAGATTCGATGGGGAGGTTGGAGCTGTTGGTCATATGTACCTGTACGGCATCCAGGCCGTCTTTATTGTAACGGGCACCGTTTCCGCCGCCGATGGTCTCCACATAGACATAAGGCTTACCGGAACGGGCGTCCTGTCCGGCGATACTGAAAAAGGTTACGGCTCCGCAGCCCGCGGCGATGACATTTTCCGGGTCAATCTTTGCGAAGGCGCCGAAGATAACGTCTGCCAGACGCTGGGTCGTAGTCTCACGGTCAAATGTGGGTGCCGGCTCGCTGGCGCAGACGATAGTGCCGGGCTCTGCCTTTACGTCGATGCTGTCAAAGAAACCGGAGTTTGCGGGTATGGTCTTATCCAACAGGCATTTCACCGAATAGAATACTGTGGCCAGCAGAGCACTTTTTACACAGTTATATGGGCCGGTCACCTGAGGATGGCTTCCGGAAAAGTCAAACAGGAGATGGTCCCCGGAGACGACCAGCTTTACCCGAATCTGCAGGTTTTCGTTGCCGTTCCCGTCATCATCCAGGATATCTTCAAATTCGTATTCTCCGTCCGGCAGGTTTTGGATTGCTGTCCTGGCTTTCTTTTCTCCGTATTTGAGCCATTCCCGGCAGAATTCAAAATACGTTTCCAGTCCGATCTTTTCACAGAGCTCTACGATCTTGTCCGCGCCGAATTGGTTGGTGATGAGCTGCGCCTGGATGTCTCCGCGGCGCTCTTCCTTGAGCTGGAAGTTGAGAAGGATCAGGTCATAGATATCTTTATTGAGCTTCCCTTTTTCATAAAGCTTCACCACGGGAATGCGGAGGCCTTCATCGAAGATAGTCGGACCCCTTCTGGAGCGGTCCGCGTGATGGCCGTTGTTTACCACAAAGGCAATCAGCTTTCCTTCATAAAAAACAGGCTTTACCAGGGCAATGTCCGGAAGATGAGAGCCGCCGCCGGTATAAGGATCGTTGGCGATGTAGACATCTCCGTCGTATATTTCCGATTTATCCCATCTTTTCAGGAGCTCCTCCACCGCGCCGAAGAGGGAGCTGAAATGGATCGGAATATGCTGAGCAAGGGAGAGGACCTTGCCGTCTGCATCGAAGATGGCCACGGACAAGTCCTTTCTCTCTTTGATATTTGTGCTGTATGCGGTTTTAGTCAGGATGACTCCCATCTGCTCCGCGATGGAGAGAAGGCCGTTGCTGATGACCTCCAGGGTAATGGAATTAATGTGACTCATGGAAACGTCCTCCTGTTCTAGTAATGATCATATTGAAATATTCGTCCACCACGGCTTTCTGGTTTTTGAGGATAATGGTGGTGGAATCCATCTGCTCCACGATTGCAGGACCTGGAATCACATTGCCGCAGTGAAGCAGGTCGCGGTCATAGAGAATGTATTTTTCACGGCTGCCGTCCTCCATGAGCACCATACGGCTGCCCATGACAGCGGCAGAAGCGTCTTCTCCCACGAAGTCCTCCCGCTCGATCTGAGGCTTGCTGATATGGCCGATGGCGGACAGACCAAAATTGACGATCTGAATTTCGTCGGCGGAAGTATAGGAATACAGCCGCATATAAGTTTCAGTGAACTGTCTGGTCAGGTCTTCCATGGAGGCAATGCTGTCATCTACGGATACGACGATCTCATAGTTCTGCCCCTTGTAGCGCATGTCCAGATAGTATTCCAGCTGGCGGTTCTCTTCCAGGATGTTTTCCTTGTCAAACCATATCACAGCCTCTTTTTTCAGGCGGCTGTACATATCCGTGATGCAGGAGAACGGCGTATGGTTCAGATCCATGACGCTGGTCTGCACAAAGTCACGCCGCATATCCTCCGTCAGAAGGCCGTAAGCAGCCAGGAGGCCGGGGGCCTTTGGAATGATCGCGGTGGACATATTGAGCTCTTCTATAAGCTCGGCCGCATGAAGCGGACCGGCTCCTCCGAAAGCTACCAGTGAAAAGTCAGTGGGATTGTAGCCTTTTTCCACAGTGACGTTTTTGATTTCCTTCACAATATTGGAATTGCCGACGGTGATGATGCCGCGGGCCGTTTCTTCCACATTCATATTAATCTTCTCAGAGAGGCTCTCCACTGCTTTGAAGGAGAGGGTGGAATCAATGGGAAGCTGGCCGTTCAAAAGCTCTTTATTATTCAGATGTCCGAGGATTACACGGGCGTCTGTAATAGTAGCTTCCTTTCCGCCGCGGGCATAGCAGGCAGGACCGGGCTCGGCTCCGGCGCTCTGAGGGCCAACCTTCAGGATGCCGCCGCTGTCCACCCAGGCAATGCTGCCGCCGCCGGCTCCGATGGTGGATATATCGATAGAGGGAATCCTTACAGGATACCCGCTGATGTTTTTATCCTTGGAGCTCTCGATATTGCCGTTAACGATCATGCTGATATCGGTACTGGTCCCGCCCACATCGAGGGTGATGACGTTCTTGTAATCGATCAGATTCGTCAGATACTGGACGCCGATGACACCCGCGGCCGGGCCGGAGAGGCCGGTCTTTATGGGATAAGCAGCAGCCTCCCGGATGGACATAAGTCCGCCGTTGGAATGGTTGATATATACCTTTTTGATTCCGATCTGCTCCAGAGTGTGTCTCAGGCTGTCCAGATATTTTTTTACCTCGGGCCCTACGAAGGAATTGAGGACCGTACCGCAGAGCCGTTCAAACTCACGGAACTGGTTGGAAATCTCACTGGAGGTAGAAATATAAATTCCGGGCAGATGCTCTTCAATGAGGGCTTTTACCCTTGCTTCATTCTCAGGATTTAAGTATGCGTTTAAAAATAAAACGGCCACAGCCTCGGCGCCGCTCTTCTTGAGCTCTTCTATCAGCGCCAGGATCTCTTCGTCCTGGAGTGCCTCCAGGATCTCGCCCTTATAGTTCATACGTTCCGTCAGTTCAAATCTCAGATTCCTGGGAACCAGGACGGGAGCCTTGTCCATCTGGAGATCATAAAGGTCCGGACGTTTCTGCCGCCCGATCTCCAGAAGGTCACGGAAGCCCTTTGTGGTCACCAGGGCCGTGCGTGCTCCCCGGCTTTCCAGGATGGCATTGGTCGCTACGGTAGTGCCGTGGATAAAGCGGTCTACATTTTCATAATTCAGACCGTATTTTTCCACGATCTTACGGACGCCTCCCACGACTGCCTGGGATTGGTCCTTTAAAGAGGATGGCAGTTTATAGACCATCAGCTCGCCAGTTGTTTCATCAATTGCGCATATGTCGGTGTTGGTGCCGCCGACGTCGACGCCGATTCTGATTTTGTTCACGTTAAATCTTCTCCCCTCATTCTGTCTGATATGGCCTCCCCTCAGGATACGTTTCCCGTCGGAGAGCATTTGCTGTTTTGGAACTCGAATCTGTATAGGAAATCTTTCCTATATAATAAAAGAGCAGCCACATGCACGGTATATGCACATGGCTGCTTTACATCATTGTAAGCTGTAATCCAAAACGTTCCGGCTGCGGTACGCCCGGAAAAGCTGGCATTAATGTCCTGTAGTGTCAAACTCACTTTATCTGTCGTCCAATTAACTCCATGCCCCCAGGTATATCATAGTGCTCTTTTGAAGCTTGGCGGGCTTCAAAAACAGTCTTGCACCTATTCGATGCAAGCCCAAGCGCAAAACGCTTTCGGCAGATTTCCCTTTCCCACAGGCTGTGGTACTGATGATTTCCGCGCCCCTATACATACCTAACAATTATAGCGAATCAAAACGTCAAAGTCAACTGAATCCCTTTACTTTTCAAAAATATCGGCAATTACCTTTAACTGGTCCATGATTTTGATGTGCTGCGGGCAGTGGCCCTCACAGCTGTGACATTCAATACAGTCGGACGCGGCGCCGCGCCCGAGGGCCTGGCGTCGATAGTGCATCTGAGGAAAATTGTTCTGCCCATACTGCATCATCAGGTTATAGACGGAAAAATAGCCGGGGATGTTGATATTCATCGGACATTCATCGACGCAGTATTTGCAGCTGGTGCAGGGAATGGCTTGAATCTCCCGGAGAACATCTGTCACGCGGGAAATCTGTTCCAGTTCCTCTCTGCTGAGGGGGTGAAAATCATCCATATAAGAAAGATTGTCTTCCAGCTGGGAAGGAGAGGACATTCCGCTGAGTACCATCATGACCCCTTCCTGGGATGCGGCGAATCGGATGGCCCAGGATGCCGGAGAAGCGTCCGGAGAATATTCACGGAAGATTTCTGCTGCCTTTTTGGGGAGGTTTGCCAGACCGCCTCCCTTGACCGGCTCCATGACGATGACCGGCTTTCCAAATCTGCGGGCTGTTTCCCAGCATTTTCTGGATTGGATGATCTCACTGTCCCAATCTATGTAATTGAGCTGAATCTGGACGAATTCCATCTCCGGATGGGCGAGGAGAATCTCCTCCAGGACATCGGCGCGGTCATGGAAGGAAAAACCGATGTGACGTACTTTTCCCTCCGCCTTCAGTTTTTTCATGAATTCAAAGCCGCCGTACCGTGTGGTTTCTTCAAAACGGTCTCTTCCCATGTTATGGAGCAGATAGTAATCAAAATAATCCACCTGGCAGCGTTTGAGCTGGGTATCAAAAAAACGTTCATAGTCTTCCGGCCCTTTGACCAAGAAGGCAGGCATTTTATCGGCCAGAAGATAGGCATCGCGGGGATATCTCTTTACCAGCGCTTCACAGACCGCCTCTTCGGAATGCTCCTTATGGTACGGATAGGCGGTGTCGATGTAGCAGAAACCCTGGGCGAGATATCGGTCGATCATTTTGGAATAAGTGCCGATATCAATGGATGTGGGGTCATCGGGATTCAGGAGCGGAAGACGCATTGCGCCGAAACCCAGTCTTTTTTGCGGATTCAGTTCTGCCATAGAAATTCTCCTTTTTTAATTTAGAATAACAAAGAATCCTGTCAGCACACCATTCTGACAGGATTCCACTTCGGTTTATTCAAGTTATGATTTATGCGATTCCGTTTACCGCTTTTGTCAAACGGGCAACTTTTCTGGAAGCTGTGTTCTTGTGATAGATACCTTTGGAAGCAGCTTTGTCAATCTCACTGATAGCAACCAATAAACCTGCCTGTGCTGCAGCCTTGTCACCGGCAGAAATAGAAGCTTCAACCTTTTTCACCATGGTCTTGACCTTTGATTTAATTGCTTTGTTCCTGGCAGCTTTTGCTTCGGCCACCAGAACCCTCTTCTTTGCGGACTTAATATTTGCCAATTTGTACACCTCCAAATCAAATAAAATTGTCTTCATTTATCTGGTTTGCATTAAAGCCGGACACGGACAGTCTAATGTAAACATACTTTTATATTCTATAGGAAAAAGCAATAGCTGTCAATACATATTTCGGGAAAAATTGTAAAAGCTAGTAGCAAAAATGAACAGGAAAAACTGGCCGGCGGAAAGAGAAAAAGAAGGAAGCCAGAGGAAAGGACAGGAGAAATATGGAAAAGACAGACAATAATGCAAATGACCTTTGGACGGAAGACGAGTTACTTGAAAAAACAGAGGGTATACAAGTTCATACAGACCTGGCTCTGGAGGCCAGAGAGTCAGTCACGGAGGGGGAAGAAGGAATCCCGGGGGTACGGATAGAGGAATCCTGCAACGAAAATTCTGGTGTTAAGGTGACGCGTGTGGAGATAGTGGATGAACGGGGTGAGAAGGCAATAGGGAAACCAAAGGGAATCTATATCACCTTAGAAGCAGAACAGATGGCGGTGCCGGATGAGGGCTACCACCGTGAAATCTCGAAGGAACTCGCGCATTATATCGGGGAACTTTTGGAAAGCTTCGGATGCCCGCAGTCTGTGTTGGTGGTAGGATTGGGAAATCATGAGGTGACCTCCGATTCTCTGGGGCCGAAGGTGCTGGACAACCTGATGATGACCAGACATCTGCGGGGCGGGAATACAGATGAAAAACGAGAAAAAGGTGTCCGGATCGTCAGCGGGATCGTGCCCGGCGTCATGGCACAGACCGGAATGGAGACTGCGGAGATCGTCAGAGGCGTGGTAAAGGAGACGAATCCGGAGGCAGTAGTGGTGATAGATGCCCTGGCGGCGAGGAGCGTCAGCCGTTTAGCTACGACTATCCAGCTGAGTAATACGGGAATCCAGCCGGGTTCGGGTGTAGGGAATCACCGGCACAGCCTGACGAAGGAGAGCCTGGGGATTCCGGTCATCGCGGTGGGAGTTCCCACTGTTGTAGCGGCGGCCGCCATTGTTTACGATACGGTGGACGCTCTGTCGGAGCTTTTGGAGGCGGCGGGGGCTTCATCTGCCGCGGACGCGGTGGAAGGGATGCGGATGGACGAGCGGTATCAGATGGTAAGGGAGCTCATAGAGCCAAGATTCGGTCCGATGTACGTAACTCCCGGCAATATCGATGAACGGGTAAAAAGGCTCAGCTTCACCATTTCGGAAGGGATCAACATTGCTTTTCAGGGTTGAGATTAAAGGAATCATCTGCATGTCCTGGTCATATGATGGTATGAAGTGACCGGCGGTTTTCCGCGCGGATAATACAAGCCCTGGGGACATGGATATGGCCGCGGGTTTCCGGGAATGTCCGGGAAAGGAGGAAGGTATCTTGAGTTTTTTCAACAGGCACCACGATTCACGGGGGAGCGGGGCGGCGTTGGTCGTACTGGTGGCATTCGGCTGGTTTCTTCTGCGGGGAGGGCCGGCGCGGCTCACTGCTCTGGCCGCCCGGCTTCCCATGTCCTCCTTTGTATCGAAGGAAGAAGCCCGGGCCGTGTCCGCCGGGGAGGGGGGAAGCGGGGCCTTTGGTCTTAACACGGGCCAAAAATTCCTGGAATTGGCGTCGGGCGTACATTCTATCTCCCTGTTCCTCGGAGAACAGGATGCGGCTCTGGCACAGGCGCAGCCGGATCCGGCCTATCAAAATTTCCAAAAAGAAAATGAAATGCATGGTGAGACACAGGATGAACCAGAATCGACCGCCGAAGCCGGAGCAGCCAGTGCGTCTGAACCGGCGGAGACGACCGCGGCCGGGCAGACAGAGACGGACGGGAGCGCGCCGGAAAATGAGGGCGGGGCGGAAACGGCTGCGGAAGGAATCGGGGAGGCGGCGGGCCAGCCGGCCATGGCGGCCACGGAGATCAAAGGTACAGTATATACGGCGGAACAGCTGTCGGATTTTGATTTTTTGAAGAGCAAGTTTTTTTACGTACATAAATCAACGACCGCATATCCGGAACAGCTGGATGCCAATATGCTGATGAGTAAAGACCTGAGCCTGCCGGAGAGCGGAGAACCGCAGATTCTTCTATTCCATACCCACGGCAGCGAAGCCTTTTCTGATTCTGCCGAGGGAGACCCGAACATGACCGTTGTAGGAGTCGGAAATTATCTGGCGCAGCTGCTGTCGGAGCAGTATGGGATTCAGGTCATCCACAATACGGAGGTCTTTCCTTATTCTGATTCGT
Organism: Lientehia hominis; assembly: GCF_021044755.1. Lineage (GTDB taxonomy): Bacteria > Bacillota > Clostridia > Lachnospirales > Lachnospiraceae > Lientehia > Lientehia hominis. Next base: position 89,536 of record NZ_JAJNOR010000005.1, on the reverse strand, counting down.
ATTCTATGGCTCTTGGCATGCTGAATCAAACACTGGCGGAGAATCCAAGCATCCAGGTGACCATCGATCTGCACCGGGATTCCGGTGGACATGACGTGGTGGATATCAACGGGAAGCCCACTGCGCCGATTATGTTCTTCAACGGAATGTGCCAGACTCCCGACGGACCGTTGGACGGTGTCGAGAATCCATATCTGCTCGACAACCTGGCCTTTAATTTTCAGATGAAGCTGAAAGCAGAGGCCTATTATCCGGGATTTACCTTAAGGACTTTCCTGAAAGCTTACCGGTACAATCAGCATGTGCTGCCCAGGGCGACTCTTGTGGAGGTGGGTACGGAAAACAATACCTTCGAAGAGGCCAAAAATGCAATGGAGCCTCTGGCGGATATTCTGTATAAAGTGCTGAGGGGAAAATAGTGATGCCTTCCATACATCACCGCTAAAAAGCCTTGCGGGAAAAATAAACTCGTTGTACAATTGAGTAGCAAACTTCGAGTGAGAGAATATACCGATCATATACAGGAGGAAACTATGGCAGCAGACCAGAGTAAGATTCGGAATTTTTGTATCATCGCCCATATCGACCACGGGAAATCTACACTGGCCGACAGGATTATAGAGAAGACTGGCTTGCTCACCAGCCGGGAGATGCAGTCCCAGGTGCTTGACAATATGGAACTGGAGCGGGAACGGGGAATCACCATTAAATCTCAGGCTGTCCGCACCGTCTACCGGGCGGAGGACGGAGAAGAATATATCTTCAATCTGATCGATACTCCCGGACACGTCGATTTCAATTACGAGGTATCCAGGAGCCTGGCGGCATGTGACGGGGCTGTGCTGGTCGTGGACGCCGCCCAGGGAATCGAGGCGCAGACCATGGCGAATGTGTATCTGGCCCTGGACCACGGTCTGGAGGTGTTTCCGGTTATCAATAAGATTGACCTGCCGAGCGCGGAGCCCCAGAGGGTGATCGATGAGATCGAGGATATCATCGGAATCGAGGCTCAGGACGCACCGCAGATTTCCGCAAAGTCAGGTATTAATATAGAAGAAGTGCTGGAACAGATCGTGAAGAAGATTCCGGCTCCTTCGGGAGACCCGGAAGCTCCTTTACAGGCCCTGATCTTTGATTCCGTTTATGATTCTTATAAAGGCGTCATCGTATTCTGCAGAATCAAGGAAGGAACCGTGAAAAAAGGAACGAGGATTCGCTTCATGGCCACGGGAGCCGAATTTGAGACTGTGGAGATAGGATATTTCGGAGCCGGACAGTTCATACCCTGCGACGAGCTCTCCGCCGGCATGGTCGGCTATGTGACGGCCAGCATAAAAAACGTTAGAGACACGCGGGTGGGCGATACGGTGACGGATGCGGAAAGGCCCTGTGCAGAGCCTCTGCCCGGATATAAGAAGGTAACGCCGATGGTATACTGCGGCCTTTATCCGGCGGACGGCGCGAAATACAACGATCTGAGAGACGCTCTGGAAAAGCTTCAGCTGAACGACGCTTCCCTTCAATTTGAACCCGAGACCTCCATCGCTCTGGGATTCGGATACCGCTGCGGATTCCTGGGCCTCCTCCATCTGGAGATCATCCAGGAACGGCTGGAGCGGGAATATAACCTGGATCTGGTGACGACAGCGCCGGGTGTGGTGTATAAAGTCTACAAGACTAATGGAGAGATGATGGAGCTTACCAATCCGTCCAACCTGCCGGACCCCGCGGAAATTGAATATATGGAAGAACCGGTCGTGAAAGCGGAAATCATGGTAACGACAGAGTTCATCGGCGCGATCATGGGACTCTGCCAGGAGCGGCGCGGCGTGTATATGGGCACGGAATACATGGAAGATACCCGCGCACTGCTTCGGTATGAGCTGCCGTTAAATGAGATCATCTATGACTTTTTTGACGCTTTGAAATCCCGTTCAAGAGGCTATGCTTCTTTTGATTATGAGCTGAAGGGATATGAGAAGTCTGAGCTTGTTAAGCTGGATATTCTGATCAATAAGGAGCAGGTGGACGCCCTTTCCTTTATCGTTCATGCCGACACTGCTTATGAACGGGGCAGGAGGATGTGTGAGAAGTTAAAGGAGGAGATACCGAGGCACTTGTTTGAGATTCCCATTCAGGCGGCCATTGGAAACCGCATCATCGCCAGAGAAACCGTAAAGGCCATGAGGAAGGATGTGCTGGCCAAGTGTTATGGCGGCGATATCAGCCGGAAGAGAAAGCTGCTGGAAAAACAGAAGGAAGGAAAAAAACGGATGCGCCAGGTGGGAAATGTGGAAATTCCTCAGAAGGCTTTCATGAGTGTGCTGAAGCTGGATGATAAGTGATGAGCGGGGTACGCAGAACGCCTCTGGAGCTGTACGTACATGTTCCCTTTTGCATAAGGAAATGCGCCTATTGTGATTTCGTATCCGGCCCTGCGGACGCAGAGGAAATGGCGGGATACGTAAAAGCTCTTCTGTCGGAGATACAGGCCGCCGGCAGGATGGAAAAAGTTTCTGGATATGAGGTGGTGTCCGTCTTCTTCGGAGGAGGGACTCCTTCTATTTTAAAAGCGTCTGATGTGGAAAGGGTCCTGAAGAGTATCCGGATGGTATTTTTTATGGAAGAAGGGGCGGAGATCACACTGGAAGCGAATCCGGGGACCCTCACGCCGGAGAAGCTTACGGCTTACCGCCGGGCAGGAATCAACCGTCTCAGCCTGGGGCTGCAGTCGTCTGATGACAGAGAGCTGGCCCTTTTAGGGAGGATTCATACGTTTGACGTATTTCTGGAAAGCTATCGTATGGTCCGTGACGCCGGATTTTCCAATGTGAATGTGGATCTGATGGCGGCTCTGCCGGGACAGACAGAGGTAAGCTTCCGCAAGAGTCTTGAGGCTGTGGCAGAGCTGGAGCCAGTGCCCCCGGAGCACGTTTCTGTATACAGCCTGATCATAGAGGAGGGAACTCCCTTTTATGCCGCCTACCACGAACAGGCTGAGGCCAGAGCGGCTGGTGAAGCGGACACCGGCCTGCTTCCATCGGAAGAGGCGGAGAGGAACATGTATTACATGGCCCGCAGCTTTTTAAAGGAGCGGGGATATGACCGCTATGAGATTTCCAATTTTTCGCGTGCGGGATATGAATGCCGCCATAATATCGGCTATTGGACTGGAGTCTCCTACCTGGGTTTTGGCATATCCGCTTCTTCTTATATAGAAGGAAAACGTTTTATCAACGGTGAGGACCGTAAGGCATATGTGGAGGCCATGGGGGAACTGGAAGAGAAGAGAAATAGCGGGGCAGTTTTGAGGAAGGTCCGCAGAGAAGAAGAAATCGTCACCAAGGACCGGGCGATGGAGGAATTCATGTTTTTGGGGCTTCGGATGATGTGCGGTGTTTCTGAAAAAAGATTTGCGGAGCGGTTTGGAGTGTCCATGGAAGAAATATACGGCCCGGTTTTGGAAAAGATGGCCCGGGACGGACTGATGGTCCGGGATGGAATACGGTCGGCATGGAAGCTGACGGAAGCCGGAATTGACGTGAGCAATTATGTGCTCGCAGATTTTCTGCTGTGAAAAGAGATGGATAAAAAGCATGCGGGAAAGGGTCGAGGCTTTCCCGCGTGAGAGTTGGTGGAGTAAAAGAGGTTGGCAATATCTTTTACAAGTATTATCATACTTGTGGAAATGAAAGAGTTCCATCAATATTTTGGCTGAAACTATAACAATCCTGCGGCAGGCGTATCAGGTCTCCCCATTGTGGGGGCAGATACGCCGCTTTCATTATATAATAAGAAAGTCCTTAGTGTTGATTTCTGATTTTATGAAGGAAATGTGAATTTCAAAAAAAGATGTTGACAAAGTGAAATGGTAGTGCTATCTTATTGTTATGAATATTAGCACTCTATCAAGTTGAGTGCTAACAAGAGATGGGAGGCGTGAGGGATGGAATTGGATGAACGGAAGAAAAAGATTCTGAATGCCATCATCCGCAATTACCAGGAGACCGGCGAACCGGTTGGCTCACGCACCATTTCCAAATATTCGGATTTACAGCTGAGTTCGGCCACCATCCGGAACGAAATGGCAGATTTGGAGGAGCTGGGACTCATCGTTCAGCCCCATACTTCAGCGGGCAGGATTCCTACAGACAGGGGCTATCGCCTTTATGTGGATCAGATGCTCGGAGATGCCGTCAATGAGCCGGAGCATGAAGTGACCGGAACACAGGACTTTCTCGTGGAACGTATGGACAGGATGGAGCAGGTCCTGAAGCAGATGGCCAAGATCATGGCCGTCAATACGAATTACGCTTCTCTGATCTCGGCTCCGAGATATAACCGGAACAAGGTGAAATTCATTCAGCTGTCCCGGGTGGAAGAGCATAAGATTTTGGCCGTTATCGTGGTAGAGGGAAACATCATAAAAAATTCCATTTTTGATGTGGATGAGGTGGTCACAGAGGAAGACCTCTTTTCTCTGAATCTGATGCTGAATACCAATCTGAATGGACTGACCATTGAAGAGATCAATCTGGGAATAATTACAAAATTAAAAGAACAGGCAGGTACTCATACTGATGTAGTAGGGAAAGTCCTTGACGCGGTTGCGGAAGCCATCCGGGTAGATGAGGAAGACCTTCAGATATATACCAGCGGCGCCACCAATATTTTCAAATATCCGGAGCTTTCAGACAGCAGCAAGGCAAGGGAGATCATTCAGGTATTTGAAGAAAAGGAACAGCTTACCAACCTTCTTACGGATAAGCTGAACGAGGACGGAAAGCAGGGCATACAGGTCTACATCGGAAATGAGACGCCGGTACAGAGCATGAAGGACTGCAGTGTGGTCACAGCCACATATGACTTGGGAGAAGGCCTGCAGGGGACCATCGGTATTGTGGGACCGAAGCGGATGGATTATGAAAAAGTCGTTTCCACGCTCCATACGGTTATGAGCCAATTGGATACCATGTTCAAAAAAGAGGAATAGAAAGGCGGAATCAACGTGTCGGATACAGATAAGAACTATACAGAAGAGATGATGGAAGACCTGGAATCAGATTCAGCGGAGGATACCCTGGAAGAATCGGTTCTAGAAAGTGACGGAGAAGACGGCCAGAGACAGGAAGCCGGGAGCGGAGAGACTCAGGCAGGCGGACAGGAAAAAGAAGCCGGAGAAGAAAAAGAAGAGCCGGAGAAAAAGGGGTTTTTCAAAAAGAAAGAAAAGAAAGATAAAAAAGATGTCCAGATAGAAGAATTGAATGACAGGCTGAAGCGTTCCATGGCGGAATTTGAAAATTTCCGGAAAAGAACGGAAAAAGAGAAAGCGGCCATGTATGAGATCGGAGCCAAAAGTGTGATCGAAAAGATTCTTCCGGTGGTGGATAATTTTGAGCGCGGTATGGCGACGCTTAGTGAGAAAGAAGCCCAGACTCCTTTTGCAGAGGGGATGGATAAAATATATAAGCAGCTTCTTACGACCCTTGAATCCATGGATGTGAAGGCCATAGATGCGGTAGGGCAGGAGTTCAACCCGGATTTCCACAATGCGGTGATGCATGTGGAGGATGAGGAAAGCGGTGAGAACATCATCGTTGAGGAATTCCAGAAGGGCTATCTTTACCGGGACAGTGTGGTTCGCCACAGCATGGTAAAGGTTGCAAATTAAGTCACAGAAACAGAAGTTTATACATTTTGAGAATATAGGAGGAAATTATTATGGGAAAAATCATAGGCATTGACTTAGGTACAACAAATTCATGCGTAGCAGTTATGGAAGGCGGCAAGCCTGTAGTTATCGCGAATACAGAGGGCGTGAGGACAACTCCTTCTGTCGTTGCTTTTACAAAAAATGGTGAAAGACTGGTAGGCGAGCCGGCAAAACGTCAGGCAGTCACCAACTCCGAGCGGACCATCTCTTCCATTAAAAGACATATGGGAACCGACTATAAGGTAGATATTGACGGAAAAAAATATTCTCCTCAGGAGATTTCCGCGATGATCCTTCAGAAGCTGAAAGCCGACGCAGAGAGCTATCTGGGAGAAAAGGTGACAGAAGCTGTCATAACTGTTCCCGCTTATTTCAATGACGCACAGCGTCAGGCAACCAAGGACGCGGGCAAGATAGCCGGCCTGGATGTGAAGCGGATTATCAATGAGCCGACGGCGGCAGCTCTGGCTTATGGACTTGACAATGAAAAAGAGCAGAAGATCATGGTATACGATCTGGGCGGCGGTACCTTCGATGTATCCATTATCGAGATTGGTGACGGTGTGATCGAGGTTTTGGCAACCTCCGGCGACAACCGCCTGGGCGGCGATGATTTTGACGCAAAGGTCACAGATTATATGATCGCAGAATTCAAGAGGACAGAGGGCGTTGACCTGTCAAATGACAAGATGGCCCTTCAGAGACTGAAGGAAGCGGCTGAAAAGGCGAAAAAGGAACTGTCTTCCGCCACGACTACGAACATCAACCTTCCCTTCATCACTGCAACTAGTGAAGGACCGAAGCATTTCGATATGAATCTGACCAGGGCAAAATTTGACGAGCTGACCCACGATTTGGTGGAGAGGACGGCAGTGCCCGTACAGAACGCCCTGAGGGATGCGGGACTGTCTGCTTCCGATCTGGGAAAGGTGCTTTTAGTCGGCGGTTCCACTCGTGTGCCTGCCGTACAGGACAGAGTAAAACTCCTGACCGGCAAAGAGCCCTCCAAGAATCTGAATCCTGACGAATGTGTAGCGATCGGCGCTTCTATCCAGGGCGGCAAGCTGGCAGGGGATGCAGGCGCAGGCGATATCCTCCTTCTGGATGTCACACCTCTTTCCCTGTCTATCGAGACCATGGGAGGCATAGCTACACGGCTGATCGAGCGGAATACTACCATTCCGACAAAGCACAGCCAGGTGTTCTCCACGGCCGCAGATAATCAGACCGCTGTGGACATCAACGTACTTCAGGGTGAGAGACAGTTTGCAAAGGACAACAAGAGTCTCGGCCAGTTCCGCTTAGACGGAATTCCGCCTGCAAGAAGAGGTGTGCCGCAGATTGAAGTTACCTTTGATATTGATGCTAACGGTATCGTAAATGTATCCGCAAAGGATCTTGGTACTGGAAAAGAGCAGCACATCACGATTACAGCCGGTTCCAATATGTCGGAAGACGATATTGACAAAGCGGTGAAAGAGGCGGCTGAGTTCGAGGCACAGGATAAGAAACGGAAAGAATCCATCGATGCAAGAAATGAAGCGGATTCTCTGGTGTTCCAGACAGAGAAAGCGCTGGAAGAAGCCGGCAGCAAGCTGGACGCTTCCGAAAAAGCTGCGGTGGAGGACGACTTGAAAGCACTGAAAGCAGTGGTAGACGCTACGGCAAACGGAGAGATCTCCGATACTCAGCTGGATGAGCTGAAAGCCGGAAAAGAGAAGCTGATGAACAGCGCCCAGGCTCTCTTTGCTAAGATGTATGAACAGGCTCAGGGTGCGGCAGGCGCTCAGGGCGCAGGCCCTGACATGGGTGCCGGAGCAGGCCAGGCAGACGATGACGTGGTAGATGCGGATTATAAAGAAGTTTAATCCCCCTCCCTTTTTCCTATGATTCAGGGCGGCCCCTTCCGGGGTCTGCCTTGAATCTTTTGGCGTGTTTCAGGACAATAGAAAACAGGGGAGAATATAGAGAAAGGTGAAGAGAAGTGGCTGAAAATAAGAGAGATTATTATGAGGTTCTGGGCGTTCCCAAAGATGCCGATGATGCGGCGCTTAAGAAGGCATACAGGGTCCTTGCCAAAAAATATCATCCCGACACCAATCAGGGGAATGCAGATGCGGAAGCGAAATTCAAGGAGGCTTCTGAGGCATATGCCGTTCTGAGCGATCCGGAAAAACGGCGTCAGTATGACCAATTTGGCCATGCGGCTTTTGAAAATGGAGCGGGCGGGGCAGGAGGCTTCGGCGGTTTTGATTTCAGCGGCGCAGATATGGGCGATATTTTCGGCGATATCTTCGGCGATCTGTTCGGAGGCGGCAGAAGCCGCGGCCGCGCGGGCAACGAACCCATGCGCGGAGCCAACCTGCGGACCAGCATCCGGATTACCTTTGAGGAAGCGCTGTTTGGCTGTGAACGGGAAATTGAGCTGACGACTAAAGACGAATGCAAGGATTGTCATGGCACCGGGGCCAAACCGGGAACGAAGCCGGAGACCTGCCCGAAATGCAACGGGAAGGGCCAGGTGGTCTATACGCAGCAGTCCATGTTCGGCATGGTAAGGAACGTCCAGACGTGTCCCGAGTGCGGAGGCACGGGGAAGATCATCAAAGAGAAGTGTCCTGCCTGCAGAGGGACAGGAAACACGAGCTCAAAGAAACGGATCGCGGTATCCATTCCTGCCGGTATCGACAACGGACAGAGTGTCCGTATCCGGGGAAAAGGAGAACTTGGCGTTAACGGCGGAGAGCGGGGGGATTTGCTGGTGGAGGTCGTGGTCTCCAATCATCCCATCTTCAAACGGCAGGATACCAGCATCTATTCGACAGTTCCGATTTCCTTTGCTCAGGCGGCGCTGGGCGGCGAGATAAAAATCAGGACCGTGGATGGAGAGGTCCTTTATAATGTGTCGCCCGGGACGCAGACGGATACGAAGATTCGGCTGAAAGGAAAAGGCGTGCCTTATCTGCGGAACAAGAATGTCAGAGGCGATCACTATGTGACTTTGGTAGTGAAGGTGCCGGAGAAGCTGACAAAGGAGCAGAAGGAGGCGCTTCAGAAGTTCCAGGAGACAATGGGAGAGGCCGGAGAAGCAGGTTCTGCGGAAGAGAAGCATAAAAAGAAGGGTTTTTTTAAATAATATATTTTGAACAGCTTTTCTCATCGGAAGGTTTCCTTTTTGGGAAAAATGTGTTATGCTGGAAAATAGAAAATTTTTAGATTGCGGGATGAGAAAATGGATAAAAAACAGGCAAAGAAAGTGATTCTGCGCAGGCTTCTCGGGGTATTCGTACTTCTTATCGCTTGTGCGGCGGGCGGTACGCTCATGTCGGGTCCCAGGCGTTCTCAGGCCTCGGCCTTGGATGGACAAGCGGAAGTCCAGGAGGCGGAAGCGGTTCCGGCGGCTTCTTCCGGAGATACCGATGGCGAGAGCGATCAGTTTATTTATTACTTTATGATTGCCCTGATTATCTTTGTAGTGATCGTGGGAGCAGTGATCGCTGTGGTCAGTACCATTTCATCCGTGTCGGCTGCCATTGCAGAGGAAGACGGAGAAGAGGACTGAAAGCGGAAAACGGCTGATATTAAAGGGTTGTCGTGAAATGTGTGAAATTTTGCGGCAGCCCTTTTTCTTGTATTATAGGAAATACTATAAAAGGAACGAGCGAGGGGTATGAAATGGAAAAAGTGAGAGAAAAGGGAAATATCTGGGGTCTGCTCCCCATCGGTGTATTTTTGGTCCTGTTTCTGGGAGTGGGTTTAATAAGCGGGGATTTTTACGCGATGCCGGCCATTGTGGCGTTTCTGATCGCCCTTTTGGTAGCTTTCGTACAGAACAGGAAACTGCCATTTTCCGAGAAGCTCAAGGTGATAGCAAAGGGAGTGGGGGACGAGAACATCATCACCATGTGCTTGATCTTTTTGGCTGCCGGGGCGTTTTCAGGCGCAGTAAAGGCAGCGGGCGGGGCGGACAGTACAGTAGCCCTGGGTCTTTATATCCTTCCGCCGAAGATTGCTGTGGCAGGGCTCATGCTGATAGGGTGCTTCATGTCGATTTCCATGGGCACCAGCATGGGGACCATAGGAGCGCTGGCTCCTATAGCTGTGGGAATCAGCCAGAAGACAGGATTTTCCATGGCTATCTGTATCGGGGCGGTGGTCAGCGGAGCTATGTTCGGCGACAATCTGTCCATGATTTCTGACACCACCATCGCAGCGGTTCGTACTCAGGGCTGTGAGATGAGGGACAAATTCAGGGAAAATTTTCTGCTGGTCCTTCCGGCGGCGGTGGTCTCGCTGGTCATATATGTGCTCATAAGCCGGAATACTTCGTTTCAGGTGGCTCTGGAGGGGAGCTTCAATCTCTGGCAGGTGCTTCCCTACATCGCTGTGCTGATCGGAGCGCTGGCAGGAGTCAATGTATTCCTGGTGCTGATTGGCGGTACGGTCCTCTCTCTGATCGCCGGAGCAGGCACCGGGACAATCGCGTTGTCCCAGATGTTTTCCGTAATGGGAGAAGGTGTGACTTCCATGTATGATATCACAGTCATTTCCATCATTGTGGCCTGTATTGTTTCCTTAGTGAAAAAAAACGGAGGAATCACCTGCATCCTGAATCTGATCCATAAGAGGATCCATGGGAAAAAAGGAGGCGAACTGGGGATTGCTGTCCTGTCGGTGCTGGTGGATATGGCAATGGCCAACAATACTGTGGCGATTGTGATCGCCGGGCCGATCGCAAAGGAGATCAGTACAGATTATGGGATTTCACCCAGGCGGACAGCTTCACTGCTGGATATTTTTGCCTCTGTGACCCAGGGACTGATTCCCTATGGAGCGCAGCTTTTGCTGGCGGCGGGGCAGACGGGGCTGTCGCCTCTTCAGATCATTCCGTACACGTTTTACCCGGTGATAATGGGCGTGACCGTCGTCATTTTTATCATGCTGAGAAAGCAAAGGCAGACGGAATAAAAGGTTTCTCCGTATGGAGCCTGTCCGGCGAATAAACTGGACGAACGAAAAAGCTTATGCTAGAATAGATACGATAGGCACGCATAAAAGAGAACAGGACAGAAAGGCGTGGATTCATGAAATTATTGATAAAGAATGGACGTGTTATTGACCCGGATACCGGGAAAGACGGAATTTATGATGTGCTGACGGAAGATGGGAAGATCCTCCGGGTAGCGCAGGATATTGAAGAAGAGGCCGGAAGAGTCGTAGATGCGGAAGGCCTCTATGTGATGCCGGGCATTATCGATCTGCATGTACACCTTCGGGATCCGGGACTGGAATATAAGGAAACACTTTATACCGGCGGCCTGGCGGCAGCCAGGGGGGGCGTCACTACCATGTGCGCCATGCCCAATACCATACCGGTCACGGACAGTCCCGAAATGATCAGAAGTCAGACACTGCGGGCGGCGGCAGAATGCCCGGTACACGTTTCCTTCATTGGGGCGGTGACGAAAGGGCAGCAGGGCGCGGAGATCACGGATATCGCCGGAATGAAGAAGGAAGGTATGGCTTTTATCAGCGAGGACGGCAAATCGGTGATGGACGCGGGGCTGTACCGGGATGCCATGAAAACGGCGGCCTGCGAGGGAGTCACTGTGCTTGCACACTGTGAGGATAAGAACATGGTGGCCGGCGGAGTGATGAATGAGTGCGAAAAATCCAGAGAAATGGGACTGCCCGGCATCACAAACGGTGTGGAGGATGTGATAGTGGCGAGGGATATCCTGATCGCAAAGGAAACAGGGGCTAAGCTGCATCTGTGCCACTGTTCCACAAAAGACAGCGTGGAGATGATCCGGCTTGCCAAAGAAGCGGGCCTTCCGGTGACGGCAGAGGTATGCCCCCATCACTTTACCCTGACCAGCGGCGATATCCCGGAGGACGATGCCAATTATAAGATGAACCCGCCTCTGCGGGAAAAAGAGGATGTGGACGCTTTGATCGACGGACTGAAGCGCGGCATCATTGATGTGATCGCCACAGATCATGCGCCCCATGGAGAAGAGGAAAAGGCAAAAGGCTTTGCGGGCGCGCCCTTTGGCATTGTGGGGCTGGAGACATCAGTGGCTGTTACCATGACGGAGCTGGTGCATAAGGGTATCCTGACGCCTATGGAGATGGCAGAGCGGATGAGTCATGCGCCCGCCAGGATACTGGGAGTTGACAAAGGAAGCCTGGCAGAAGGGAAATGTGCCGATATTGTCCTGATCGATCCCGACAGAGAATATGTCATTAATAAAGAAGACTTTGTATCAAAGGGAAAAAATACGCCTTTTGATGGAAAAAAGGTGAAGGGCCAGGTGGTGATGACCATTGTGGACGGAGCCGTCGTATACGAAGCAGAATGATAGCAGGAGGAAACAAATGATCAACAAGCTGTGTGAGAAAATAAAAAAATTGGGAGCCCCCGTCGTGGCAGGCTTAGATCCGATGCTCTCTTATGTGCCTGAGCATATATTAAAAAGTTCATTTTCGGAATATGGAGAAACCTTAAAGGGAGCGGCAGATGCCATTTGGCAGTTCAACAAAGGGATCGTGGATTCTGTCTGTGATTTGATTCCTGCTGTGAAGCCCCAGGCAGCCATGTACGAGCAGTTTGGTGTGGAAGGTATGGAAGCATATAAAAAGACGGTGGATTACTGCCATGAAAAGGATCTGGTCGTGATCGGTGATGTGAAGCGCGGGGACATTGGCTCCACTTCGGCGGCGTATGCTGCGGGCCATTTGGGCAGAGTTCAGGTGGGGAATACGGTCCTGAAGGTTTTTGACGAGGATTTTGCCACGGTCAATCCATATCTGGGAACTGACGGCATCAAACCTTTCATAGATGTCTGTAAGGAGGAAAAGAAGGGAATCTTCATCTTAGTCAAGACCTCTAATCCATCCAGCGGGGAATTTCAGGACAGGCTCATGGACGGCCGCCCTCTGTATGAGTGGGTAGGAGAAAAGGTGGCCCAGTGGGGAGAATCGTGTATGGGAGACTCCTACAGCTATGTGGGCGCTGTAGTAGGCGCCACTTATCCGGAAATGGGAAAGGTGCTGAGAAAGGTCATGCCCAAGTCCTTCATCCTGGTTCCCGGCTATGGAGCTCAGGGCGGAAAAGCGGCGGATCTGGTCCCTTATTTCAACGAGGACGGCCTGGGCGCTATTGTCAACTCTTCCAGAGGCATCATTGCTGCATATAAAAAAGAGCCTTATGTGAAGTTTGGAGCGGAGAATTTTGGAGAGGCAGCCAGACAGGCAGTGCTCGATATGATCGCAGATATAAACGGGGCGCTGCAGGCACACAAATAAGGCGGACTATAAAAGATAAAGATCAGGAGATCGTTCAGGTATGGCGAAGAGAAAAGAGTCGGCCAGAGTCCTTTCGCAGGAGTCTCTGGCGCCGGGCATATACAGTATGTGGATTGAAACGGATATGGCAGAGGAAGCCGGGCCGGGGCAGTTCCTGTCCCTTTACAGCAAAGACGGTTCCAGACTTCTGCCGCGTCCCATAAGTATTTGTGAGATCTCGAAGGGGCGTATCCGCCTGGTTTACCGGATTGCCGGGAAAGGGACCGAGGAATTTTCGGCATATAAGGCCGGTGACTCGATTCCTGTCCTTGGGCCCCTGGGGAATGGATTCCCCCTGGAGGCGGCAGAAAACAGGCGGGCATTTCTGATCGGAGGAGGGATTGGAGTGCCTCCTATGCTGGAGCTGGCGAAGAAGCTTCCCGGAGAGAAAAAGCTGATTATGGGATACCGGGACAGTCATATATTCTTAAAAGAGGAATTTGAACAAGCAGGACCGCTTTATGTGGCGACGGAGGATGGAAGCTTTGGAACTGCGGGAAATGTTCTGGATGCCATCAGAGAGCATGGCCTTTCGGCGGATGTGCTCTATGCCTGCGGGCCTGCGCCGATGCTCCGGGCTCTGAAGGATTATGCGTCGGAGCGGGGAATCGAGGCATGGATATCGCTGGAGGAAAGGATGGCCTGCGGCGTCGGCGCGTGTCTGGCATGTATCTGTCGGTCAAAAGAAGTGGACAGCCACAGTCAGGTGCATAATAAGAGAATCTGTAAAGACGGGCCGGTATTCCGGGCGGAGGAGGTGGAGCTTTGATGAATTTGTCGGTAGATCTGGCAGGAGTGACCCTTAAAAACCCAGTGATGACGGCGTCCGGAACCTTTGGCTCCGGACAGGAATACAGTGAATTTGTGGATTTGAGCCGTTTAGGAGCCGTGGTGACAAAAGGCGTGGCCAATGTGCCCTGGCCGGGGAATCCTGTACCCAGGATCGCGGAGACCTATGGAGGGATGATCAATGCCATCGGCCTTCAGAACCCGGGAATCGATGTGTTTATCAAGCGGGATATTCCGTTTCTCAGACAATATGATACCAGGATCATCGTCAATGTCTGCGGAAAGACCACGGAAGACTATGTGGAAGTGGTGGAACGCCTGGCGGATGAGCCGGTGGATATGCTGGAGATCAATATTTCCTGTCCAAACGTAAAGGAAGGCGGGATTGCTTTCGGACAGGATACAAAGGCGGCTGAGGCCATCACGAGAGCTGTGAAAGAAAAAGCGGCTCAGCCGGTCATCATGAAGCTGAGTCCCAATGTGACAGATATCGGAGAAATGGCAAAAGCGGTTGAGGCCGGCGGAGCTGATGTGATCTCTCTTATCAATACCATTACAGGAATGAAGATTGATATCCATAAGAGGACATTTGCCGTGGCAAATAAGACAGGCGGGCTGTCGGGCCCTGCAGTGAAGCCGGTGGCGGTACGCATGGTATACCAGGCGGCGCAGGCAGTGAAGGTGCCTGTCATCGGGATGGGGGGTATCCTGTGCGCGGAGGATGCTCTGGAATTTATTCTGGCCGGCGCGTCAGCAGTATCCGTGGGGACGGCGAACTTCCATAATCCTTACGCTTCTGTAGAGGTGGCGGATGGAATCTGTGCATATATGGAACGCTATGGAATTGAGGATATCAGGGAGCTGATTGGAGCAGTACGCTGAGCCGGAAGCGGCTGCTGCAGGGACGGGAAGCGGCGTCGGAAAGGAGCATGTGACAGGAAATGGAACAATACAAGGCGGAATTCATCGAATTTATGGTGGACTGTAAGGTCCTCAAATTTGGAGATTTTGTGACGAAGAGTGGGAGAAAGACTCCGTTTTTCATCAATACGGGGTTTTACCGGACGGGAGAGCAGCTGAGACGTCTGGGAGGTTATTATGCAAAAGCAATCGCGGACAGGTTCGGGACGGATTTTGATGTGTTGTTTGGGCCGGCTTATAAAGGGATTCCGCTGAGCGTGGCGGCTTCCATCGCGATCAGCGCCCAGTATGGCGCCGATATCCGTTACTGTTCCAATAGAAAAGAGATCAAAGACCATGGGGACAAGGGGATTCTTCTCGGCAGTCCCATTGAGGACGGAGACAAGGTGGTCATCATCGAGGATGTGACCACGGCGGGGACTTCCATAGGTGAGACACTGCCCATCATAAAGGCACAGGGTGACGTAGAGGTGCTAGGTCTGGTGGTTTCAGTGGACCGGATGGAGCGGGGACAGGGAAGCAAATCTGCTCTGAAAGAGATCCATGAAAAATATGGTCTGGAGACTGCATCTATCGTGACCATGGCGGACGTGGTGGAGCACCTGTACAACAGGCCTTATAAAGGCGAGATTATCATCGACGATACATTAAAAGCAGCTATTGACGCATATTATGAAAAATATGGAGCGGAAGAGTAGGAGGTGTCCGAATGGGTGAAAAAGTATATAGAACAATGAAGAGCACAGGCACCTTTTCCATTGTGATGGGAATCGTCATCATAGTCGCGGGCCTCGTGGTAGGGATTGGAAGTATCGTGAGCGGTGCCTTTTTACTGAAACGGAAATCAGACATTACTTTTTGATGGAACGCAAGGTGATCTGCATTGAAAAAACATTTTAGTACCAGAGCCGTCCGTTCCATCGGATGGATTCTATTTATATTTTATCTGGCGGGACTCACTTATTTCATGTTTTTTTCGGAGTCGCTGGGGAGGACAGACTTATCCGTGGGATACCGGTATAATCTGGAGCCCTTCCGGGAGATATATCGCTGTATTCGGTATTGGGATGTATTGGGTCCCCTGAACGCCAGCATGAATCTTATTGGGAATGTAGTCGCATTTATGCCTTTTGGGTTCATACTCCCGATGCTGTGCCTGTCCAACAGAAGGTGGTATATCGTGTTTCTATTGGGCCTGCTCTGCAGCCTCTGTATAGAGAGCCTTCAGCTGGTGACCAGGCGCGGCAGCTTTGACGTGGATGATCTGATGCTGAATACTCTTGGCAGCATGGCAGGTTATTGGTGTTTTTTGATCGCGGCCCGGCTCAGAAGGCAGCTCCATAAAAAGAGATAAGAAACCAGTCAGGAGAGACTTATTTTGAACAGTTTGAACAGGAAGAAAACAAAGCTTTTCATAATTCATTTTTCCACAGCAGGAATGGTATCCATCCTGATATTCGTAGGCTCCCTGCTTTTTTTGGCAGCAGGGCTGGCCATCGCGTTCCGCACCTACGGGCATGGGGACGCGACCATAGCGGCTCTTGGATTTCTGGCATTTTTCCTGAATATCCTGGGCCTTATTTTTCCTATACGAGATGCGAGGAAAAGGGCGAAGGAAGAAGGCATGCCGGTATTGTCTAAGGTAGCCATCGGCCTAAACCTGGCGGGAATTGCAGGTATCATAACCATTTATGTAATGGGGATCATAATTTAGAAGGAATGAGTATGAAAAAAGATCACGATACGGAAAAGCGGGAAATAGATGCGGACAGGCTGAAAAAACAGATGTCCTTTATTCTGGAGATGGATAAGAGCAAGCAGATTTTTCGGCAGACCTATCTTTCCGACGCAAGCAGAAAGGAAAATGATGCGGAGCATTCCTGGCATCTGGCTCTTATGTGTGCCCTGATGAGTGAATACGCGAATGAGCCGGTCGATGTGGCAAAGACCATGACAATGGTGCTTATCCATGATGTGATAGAAATAGACGCAGGAGACACCTATGCTTATGACGAGGCCGGAAACACGACAAAGAGAGATCGGGAGGTAAAAGCCGCAGACAGGATCTTCAGCCTTCTTCCGGAGGATCAGGGGAAGTGGTTCCGCAGTCTGTGGGAAGAGTTTGAGGCGGCGGAGACACCGGAGGCGAAATTTGCGCTGGCACTGGATAAGATACAGCCGGTTCTGTTAAACGATGCGACGGACGGGCGGGCATGGGAAGAGCATGGCGTCCGGGTGTCCCAGATCCTATCGAGGAACAGGAAGACGCCGGAGGGCTCAGAGGAGCTTTGGGAGTATACAAAGGGACTTATTGAGAAGAATGTAGCTTTAGGAAAGATACAGGACGACAGGGAGAAATAGTGCCTGAGGTACGTACTATAGGAAAAGAGGAAAAAGAAAATGTCAATCAACTCGTCATTCAGCTTTATCATAGCCGTAGTATTTTTGTTCATGGGAGTACAGGTGCGTGGAGGGAAAATGGATTTCCTGGGAAAGAATGCTCAGGAACAGATAAAGCCTGAGGACAAGGCGGCTTATTGCAAAGAGATGAGCGTGCCGATATTTGTGCTTGCCGTGGTGGAGGCCATAGACGGCGTCCTCCAGACCATGGTGGATTTCAGCGGCTGGTCCATGCTCATGCTGGGCGCCGGCCTGGTCGTATGTTTTCTCTGGATCTATCTCATTCAAAGAAAATACAGCCGTTAATAGGAAACAGGGAGCTGACGGGATTGGAGAATACGATATTGTTGGAACGATACGAATTGTCAATGGGGCGTATCCGGGAAATTTATGCGGAATGCGGAATAGCTGCAGCATATTTTAAAAGGCATGCGGGCTTTCTGCTTTATCTGGATGAAGTTTATATGGCGCTTAAACGGGAGAAAAGGGAAAAGACGTTTCCTTCAATGGAAGTGCTTCGGGAACGGAACCGCCGACTTTACGAGGATATTTTAGGAGCTGCCTATGAATCGAGCTATACGAATCCGGCGTATGCTGTGAAAGAATTCGGTTTGGAAGCAGGCCGGATGTTGGCCTTTCTTTCATCGGAGCTTCGCGGGGGCATTGCTTATATCTATGAAGACCGTCTGGAGGAATGGGCGCCGTGCCTGGAATTGTTTATTGAAATATATAACTTATACGAGTCTAAAGAAACGAATGAGTTGACAAAAGAAACGTTTTTGTCAGAGATGAAAGAAACTCTCTATTATTTTGTAAGTGATTATTGTGATGTGACGGTGGTCAGGAGGATCCGGGAGCAGATCGATCCGTCCCTGGACTTCGCCGTGAGAATCATCATGGATCAGGAGCTTTCCGATCTGAGATACCTCTATCAGTTTGGAGAATATATTTCAGAGAATGAGCTGCGGACAGCTGCTTTTCTGAACAGCCTGCCGGAGGAGACCATTGAAAAAATGGCGTCGGTATATACAAAAGGGTACCGCAGGGGGTTTGAGCTTGCCGGAATCGATCTTTCCAAAAAAAAGACAGTGGAGATTCGGTACTGTGTCGGTTTTGAACGGGTAGTCCGCCAGGCGGTGCGGCAGTTTGAAAAGATGGGCCTGTCGCCCGTTCTTTTCCGTGCGGCGGTGGGAGCCGCCAATAAACGGCAGCATCTGAAGATCGGTTATTATGGCGCTTATGCCAATAAACAGTATGAATATGACCACAGATTTGACAGCGCTCTTTTTCTTGACAAGGCATATAAGGAGCGGAAATTGTCCGTGATGCGGGTGGCATATGAGGAATACAAGGAGCTGGCGGCAGTCTACGCCGGCCCGGCAGTGATGGAGACCTTTGGGGAAACACCGTTTTCCTACCAGAATAAGCCGGAGGCGTTTTCTCTGAATGAAAGACAAAAACGTCTTTCTGTGGAGCTGGCTTCCCAGTCTGGTGAGATCGTAAATCAATATATCAAAGGTGAGGAACGGAGCTTTACGATTATTTCCTGGCCGGTCCCTGAAATCGGAAAAGATTTTGAAGAGATATTTAAAGAGACCATCCGGATCAATACGCTGGATTATGAGCAGTACAAGAAAATCCAGGGGATTTTGATCGATGCGCTCGATGAGGGAGAGTTTGTGGAGATAAGGGGAAGGAACGGAAACCGAACGTATCTCAGAGTCGCCCTGCATGTCCTGAAAGACCGGAAAAAGGAGAGCAACTTTGAAAACTGCCTGGCCGATGTGAATATCCCTTTGGGAGAAGTCTTTACGTCCCCCAGGCTTTCTGGGACTGACGGGGTGCTCCACGTATCTCAGATCTATATAAACGAGGTGGAGTATAAAAATTTGGAGATTCATTTCCGGGACGGTATGACCACGGAGTATTCCTGTTCTAATTACGAAACGGAAGAAGAGAACAGAAGCCTGGTAGAGGAAAATCTTCTATATAATCATCCTGCCCTTCCCATGGGGGAATTTGCCGTTGGGACTAATACAGCCGCATATGCCATGGCAAAGAAGTATGGGATCATAGACAGACTGAAGATTCTGATCATAGAAAAGATGGGGCCTCATTTTGCCATTGGGGACACCTGCTACAGCCATTCGGAGGATGTGAAGGTTTATAATCCCGACGGAAAAGAGATTGTGGCAAGGGATAACGAGTGTTCCCTGAGAAGAAAAGAAGATCCTCAGAAAGCGTATTTCAACTGCCATACAGATATCACGATCCCTTACGATGAGCTGGGAGAGATTGCCGTCCTGCATGCGGACGGCAGCAGGACACCGGTCATCCTGGACGGTAGATTTGTACTGAAGGGAACGGAGATGCTCAATGAGCCTTTTTAAATTTGAGTTTGCAGTCTTGTATATTCCAGGTGGTTTATGTTAGAATAAATAGGTTGAGATTTTGTAAAATATTATCATATATTGTCAATAACAAACATTAGAAAAAGAGGAGAGAAAACATGGCAAAAGTAGGAATTATCATGGGAAGCGATTCTGACCTGGCCGTTATGAGCAAAGCGGCTGATATTCTGGACAAACTTGGCGTGGATTACGAGATGACGATCATTTCCGCCCACAGGGAGCCGGATGTGTTTTTCGAATATGCGAAGTCAGCCGAGGCAAAGGGATTTAAAGTGATCATTGCGGGCGCCGGGATGGCCGCTCACTTACCCGGAATGTGCGCGGCGATCTTTCCCATGCCCGTCATCGGTGTTCCGATGCACACCACGTCCCTTGGCGGACGGGATTCCCTTTATTCCATCGTACAGATGCCTTCCGGCATTCCCGTGGCGACTGTAGCAATAAACGGCGGAGCCAACGCGGGTATTCTGGCGGCGAAAATTCTTGCCACCTCCGATGAGGCGCTGCTCGGACGCCTGAAGGAGTATTCCGAGGAGCTTAAAGATCAAGTAGTTGCCAAGGCGGATAAGCTGCATGAGATTGGCCATAAAGAATATTTAAACCAGAAATAAGGTACGGGAGGATAAGTATGGATTACAAAAAAGCAGGTGTGGATATCGAGGCCGGTTACAAGGCTGTGGAGCTGATGAAAAAACATGTTCAGAGGACGATGCGTCCCGAGGTCTTAGGCGGGATCGGCGGGTTTTCCGGCGCTTTTTCCATGGACGCTTATAAAAGCATGGAGCATCCGACCCTGGTATCCGGTACCGACGGAGTAGGAACGAAGCTCAAGCTTGCCTTTGCCATGGATAAGCATGATACGATAGGGATTGACTGCGTTGCCATGTGCGTGAATGATATCGCGTGCGCGGGCGGTGAACCGTTATTTTTCCTGGACTATATTGCCTGCGGTAAAAATGAACCGGAAAAGATCGCCACGATCGTGGGCGGTGTGGCGGAAGGATGCAGACAGGCAGGAGCGGCGCTGATCGGCGGAGAGACCGCGGAGATGCCCGGTTTTTATCCCGTGGATGAATACGACCTGGCCGGATTTTCTGTAGGGATCGTAGACCAGAAGGATCTGATCTCTGGAAAAGACCTGAAGCCCGGTGACGTGCTTATCGGCATGGCTTCCTCCGGTATACACAGCAACGGATATTCTCTGGTACGCAAAGTGTTTTCCATGTCCAGGGAGAGTCTGAACACTTACTGTGAATCTCTGGGATCGACTCTGGGAGAGGCTCTTTTAGTTCCCACGAAGATTTATGTGAAAGCGCTGAAAGCCATCCGCGAGTGCGGCGCTGTCATCAAGGCCTGCAGCCATATCACAGGCGGTGGATTTTATGAGAATGTGCCCAGGATGCTGGTGGACGGCACCCACGCGGTGATTGAGAAAAACAGCTATCCGGTGCCTTCCATTTTTGAGATGCTGGCCAGGGACGGAGACATCGAAGAACAGATGATGTACAATACATTCAACATGGGAATCGGTATGATTGTGGCTGTGGACAAAGATGACGTGGAAAAGACCATGGAGGCGGTAAAGGCAGCCGGCGAAGCGCCTTATGTCATCGGCCGGGTAGAGGCTGGTGAAAAAGGAGTTACCTTATGCTGAGGATAGGCGTATGCGTATCCGGCGGAGGGACGAACCTGCAGGCGATCATTGACAAAATAGAAAGCGGTGAAGTCACCAATGCAGAGATTGCCGTAGTGGTCAGCAATAATCCCGGAGCTTATGCTCTTCAGAGAGCGGAAAAGCATGGGATTCCGGCAGTTTGTGTTTCCCCGAAGGCTTTTGAGAGCAGAGAAGCTTTTAATACTGCCCTCGTGGATACCATGGACAGCTTCCGGATAGATCTGATCGTGCTGGCAGGCTATCTTGTTGTGATTCCGCCGGTGCTGATAGAGAGATATAGAAATAAGATCATCAATATCCATCCTTCCCTGATTCCGTCCTTCTGCGGAACTGGAAACTATGGGCTTACAGTTCATGTGAACGCTTTGAAGCGAGGAGTCAAGGTGACCGGTGCGACGGTACATTTTGTGGATGAGGGTACGGATACGGGGCCGATCATTCTTCAGAAAGCGGTAGCTGTGGAGGATGGCGATACACCTGAGATCCTTCAGAGAAGAGTGATGGAGCAGGCAGAATGGGAGATACTTCCCAAAGCCATTGATCTGATAGCCAATCAGAAGATACGAGTGGCCGACGGACGGGTAGTGAGCCGTTCCTGAGAGCTGTTCGGAGGATTCTGCGGCACAGGGTCCTGTTTAGAGAAACTGATAAACGATTGTTACAGGAGGCGGTCATGAACGTACTGATAGTGGGGAGCGGAGGCAGAGAGCATGCCCTCGCTTGGAAGATATCGAAGAGCAGCCGTGTGGATAAAATATACTGTGCGCCGGGAAACGCGGGTATCGAGGAGTATGCAGAATGTGTGCCCATCGGCGTGCTGGATTTTCCGGCACTGACGGCTTTTGCCAAGGAAAAGAAGATTGGCCTTACGGTCATAGGGATGGACGATCCGCTGGTGGCGGGCGTCGTAGATGCTTTTGAGGCGGAAGGGCTTCGGGTATTCGGGCCTTCAAAGGCCGCGGCTGTCCTGGAGGGCTCCAAAGCGTTTTCCAAAGATCTGATGAAGAAATACAATATCCCTACGGCAGGATATGAGAATTTTGAGGACGCAGACAAGGCCTTGGCTTATTTGGAAACCGTGGATTTCCCCATCGTGCTGAAGGCAGACGGACTGGCGCTGGGAAAAGGAGTCCTGATCTGCAACAGCCTGGAAGAGGCGCGGGCGGGCGTGAAAGAGATCATGCTAGACAAAAAGTTTGGAAGCGCCGGAAACCAGATGGTAATAGAAGAATTCTTGACCGGACGTGAAGTGTCTGTGTTGTCTTTCGTAGACGGAAATACGGTCCGCATCATGACTTCCGCCCAGGACCACAAACGGGCCGGAGACGGTGATACGGGCTTGAACACCGGCGGGATGGGGACATTTTCTCCCAGCCCTTTTTATACCGAGGAGGTAGATGAGTTCTGCCAGAAATACATTTATCAGGCAACGGTGGATGCCATGAAGGCAGAAGACCGTACATTTAAAGGAATCATTTTCTTTGGACTCATGCTGACGGAAAAAGGCCCTAAGGTATTGGAATACAACGCGCGGTTCGGCGATCCAGAGGCCCAGGTGGTCATACCCAGGATGAAAAATGACATCGTGGATGTGATGGAGGCCTGTATAGACGGCCGGCTCTCGGAAATCAGCCTGGAATTTGAGGATAATGCGGCGGTGTGTGTGGTGCTGGCCTCCGACGGCTATCCTGTGAAGTATGAAAAGGGCTTTTTGATAGACGGCCTGGATACGGTGAAAGCGAAAGAAGGGGAAGGCTATTACGTTTTCCATGCCGGTACAAAGAAGACGGACAAAGGTATCGTCACAAACGGAGGCCGGGTGCTGGGCGTGACGGCCAAGGGAGCGGATTTAAAGACCGCCAGAGCCAATGCGTATAAGGCGGCGGAATGGGTGAATTTTGAAAATAAATACATGCGCCATGATATCGGAAAAGCCATTGACGAGGCATAAAACAGGAAACTTCCGGAGATCGCCGCTGTGATCCCGGTTTACAAAAGACTGGCTGAGCGGCCGGTCTTTTGTTTGGGTATACCTTTGAATACCTCTCAAACAAACTTATCTTTGCAAATCAGAGGAAACAGGAGGAAGTCCGTTTCCATCCAGGCGGGTCGCTGGCAGCCGTAACCAGTATCTTTACGGCCTCCGATTGGCCTTTTCCAACTGACATGGATAAATCGATATTTTTCCATGTCAGATTCCAATAAAAACCTGCATGAAATTCGGTTTTTACCTCTCTGCGGCCGGGAAGATCCTGCCAACGCCTTTGCAGCGCTCCCCTTACGATGGAATCGGATCATTCCTCCTGCTCCTCTTTCCGCACCGAAATAAGCTTTTATTTGCTGTGAAAGCCATTGGAGCGGCCACGGAGGCCCGCTGCCGTAAGGCGCGGGTGCCGTGTGGATATCCAATCCTTTTCTGGAATCAGGATTATGGCTCATGTCTGTAACGGTGCGGCAGACAGAAAACCGGCAGGAGGATTCCGGGCCGGCCTAAAGGTGAGCGCCGCAGGGCAGCGGCCGGTGTTCTCCAGGAGGAGGGAGGCAGAAACGGAAATACCGATTCCGTTTCTGAGCGAACAGGAGACGGGAAATCATAAGGATTTCCTGTCGACATGTGAGCGGTACTGCCGGAACGGAGATAAAGCGGCCCCTGCATCGCCAGCGAACCGAAATCGTGACGGTCCGGAACTTCTGCCGGTGCTGAAATGGAGCTTGATCGGAGCCTGCAAAAAACGATTCCAAAAAGTATTTTGTATCATGTTATAATAGACGCGGTTAAGGACGGCTGAGAAAAGAAGAAGGGCGGACAGAATGGAGAGGAAAATACGAGAACTGCGGTATCTGGTGATTGGGGCAGGCGGTACGGGAGGCTGTATTGCCGGTTATCTGGCAAAAGGGGGACGGGACGTGGCCGTTATCGCAAGAGGCGCTCACCTGGAAGCAATAAGGCGGAACGGCCTTAAAATCATCAGACCGGACAGAGTCCTTACAATCTCCGTGCAAGCGGAGGAGGAAAAAGAATATAAAGAAAAAGCGGATGTGATTTTTGTATGTGTGAAGGGTTATTCATTGGACAGCACATATGAGTTGATAAAAAAAGCAGCTCATGAGGATACGGTGGTGATTCCTCTGCTGAATATTTACGGCACAGGCGAGCGTATGTCCGAAAGGCTTCCGGGAATCCGGGTGCTGAACGGCTGTATCTACATAGCAGGTTCCATTGAGCGTCCGGGAGTGCTGCGGCAGAGCGGAGAAATATTCAGGATTATATACGGTTCTGTGGACGGCGGCACGGAGAATCCAGTCTGCCGGCAGGCGGAAGTGGATCTGAGGGCGTGTGGAATAGAAGCGGTATACAGCGACGATGTCCGGAGAGATACCTTTAAGAAATACTCCTTCGTATCTGCAATGGCTGCCGTCGGGGCATTTTATGGCTCCAATGCGGGCGACGCCAAACGGGAGGGCGCTGTCCGAAGCATGTTCGTAAGCTGTGTGAAAGAAATAGAGGCGCTGGCTGAAGCCATGGGGATTGATTTTGGAGAGGATATGGCGGAAGCGAATTTAAAGATTCTTCACGGTCTCGCTGATGACTGTACCGCTTCCATGCAAAAAGATTTGGAAAAAGGCGGACAGACAGAGATGGATGGTCTTGTATTTGAAGTGGTGAGGCTGGGGAACAAATACCATGTTCCGGTACCGGACTATTTGCGTATTGCTGAAAAATTCAAGTTTCATTTGGAAGACGGGCGGGCCGTCCAGACCAAATAGATGGAGGAAGTGGATGCTGCGGAACTATAAAATGACGGTGAGTTATGACGGTACACGCTATAACGGATGGCAGAAGCAGAAGAATACGGAAACGACCATACAAGGCAAATTGGAACAGATACTCTTCCGGCTTACGGGAAAAGAGATTTCTGTGCAGGGCGCCGGGCGTACGGATGCGGGTGTACACGCTTTGGGTCAGGTGGCTAATTTCCGGCTGGACACGGATTTATTTGAAGAAGAGCTTCTTTCTTACTTTAATGAATATCTGCCGGACGACATCGCCGTGCTGTCCTTAAAGGCAGCGTCAGAGAGGTTTCACAGCCGCCTGAGTGCAGCAGGGAAGATATATTGTTACCGGATGTATACGGGAAATGCAAAGCCTGTGTTTGACAGGAGATACATGTGGAAGCCGGACGAGATTCCGGATGCGGAGCGGATGAGGAGGGCGGCGTCTTTTCTCATGGGGCGCCATGATTTTAAGAGTTTCTGCGGCAATCGTCATGTGAATAAATCTACGGTGCGGAACCTGGAGAGAATCTCCATTGAGGAGTCAGGCGGGGGCAGAGAGCTTCGCTTGACCTTTGAAGGAGAAGGATTTCTTCAGAATATGGTCCGGATACTGACAGGAACTTTGTTTGAATGTGGAATCGGGGAGCGTGAGCCGGAGGAAATGACCGGGATACTGGAAGCGCTTGAACGGAGCCGGGCAGGACAAATGGCTCCGGCGAAAGGACTCACTCTCATGGAAGTGAGATACTGATTTGGAGGAATGGATTTCATGACAGACTTTCTGGTACGCAGATTTGTAAAGGATTATAATCAGACTCAAAGGGCCAGCGTCCGAACTTCCTATGGGATATTGTCCAGTATCGTTGGGATAGGGTGCAATCTGTTTTTGTTTTTAGCAAAACTGATAATCGGCATTTTTCTGAACAGTATTTCAGTAATGTCCGATGCTTTTAATAACCTTTCCGATGCCGCTTCTTCTATTATAAGCTTTATCGGCGTGAAAATGGCCGGACGGCCGGCAGACAAAGACCATCCTTTCGGACACGGCAGAATTGAATACATTTCGGCGCTGATCGTTTCTTTTCTGGTAATTGAAGTGGGGTGGACGTTTATGAAGACTTCCTTCACAAAGGTGAGAAGTCCGGAGGCGCTCAGCTTCAATATGGTCTCGCTGATCATTCTGGTTCTGTCCATCGGAATGAAGCTCTGGCTGTCCTTTTTCAATAGAAAACTGGGGAAGCGGATTGGTTCCAAAGTGATGGAAGCGACCGCGGCGGATTCTCTGGGCGATGTGCTGGTAACCGCGGCGACAATCCTTTCCGTGGCGCTTTATGGGGCCTTCGGATGGAACATAGATGGATTTATTGGTATGGCTGTGTCAGTGGTAGTCATCGTTGCGGGAATCAATATCGCCAAAGACACCCTGAAGCCGCTGATTGGTGAAGCCATTGATCCATATGTCTACCGGAAGATTAAGACCTTTGTGGAAGGCTATGACGGCATTTGGGGAACCCATGATCTGATAGTCCATAATTATGGACCTTCTACCAGTATGGCATCCATCCATGCGGAGGTGGACAGCCACGGGAACATGGAGGATATCCATGAAATCATCGATCAGATCGAGCGGGAGGCCAAAGAGCAGCTGGGTATTTTTCTGGTCATCCATATGGATCCCATTGAGACAAATGATCCTCTGGTAGAGGAACGGCGCCGGATGGTGCTGGAATGTCTGGATGAGCTGGACGGACGAATCACGCTCCACGATTTCCGCATGGTGGACGGGAGGAAGCAGGTTAATCTGATTTTTGACATTGTAGTTCCATACGAGATGAAGGAGAAGGAAATAGAAGAGGTCACAGCGCATCTGGAGGAGAAGCTGCGGCTTTTGGACGGGCGTTTTCACTGTGTCATTACAGTGGATAAAAGCTATATCGCGGAAAATTAAAAAAATTTACAAATAGGGCTTGTCAAATCCAAAACTTTAGGTTATAATACATTTCGTTGCAGAGATTGCAGCGCGTTGGGTTGTCGCCAAATGGTAAGGCACTGGACTCTGACTCCAGCATTTCAAGGTTCGAATCCTTGCAGCCCAGGAAGAGCAGCCGCACTGAGAAATCAGTGCGGTTTTTTATTTTACAGGAAAAAACATCCTATGTAATAAAAGCGTTCCATGCAGGCTGCCCACTCCGTTCTTCTATAGCAATACTTTTTATGATAAAAGCCATAGCATGTTTGGAGCACGGAAAATAGTTGGTAATTGATTTGATTAATCGTATAATGTGAATAACAGCCAGGCGGGAACTGACTGGCGGGAAGTTTAGCTCAAATGACAGAAGGGAGATACGGTATGTATGAGTCAAGATGCGGAATCTGCTGTGATTCCTGTGAGGGAAGAGGTAATGTGAACTGTAAAGGATGCCTGAATATGGAAATACCTTTTTGGGGAGGAAACTGTGAAGTGAAATCCTGCTGTGAGGCGAAAGGGCTTAACCACTGCGGGGAATGTACAGATTTTCCCTGCGAGGCGGTGTCTTCCATGGGAAAGGAACAGGGCTATGATCCGGAACCGAGGCTTTTGAAGTGCAGACAGTGGGCAGAAAAGTAAGAATGTACGGTTTGGGGGGGCATAAGCCGGAAAGAGAGTGCGGAATGGCAGAGGAGAGGAAGCTTAGAAAACTGGGCCTGGTGGGCGGAATGGGACCGGAGTCCACGATTCTTTATTATCACGGTATCGTCTATGAAACTCAAAAAAGAACCGGGAGGAAGACGTATCCGGAACTGCTCATAGAAAGCGTGAATGTATTTGAAGTTTTGAAGTACTGTGAAAGAAAAGAGTACGAAGAACTGACAGGTTATCTGCTCGGGGC
Organism: Lientehia hominis; assembly: GCF_021044755.1. Taxonomy (GTDB): domain Bacteria; phylum Bacillota; class Clostridia; order Lachnospirales; family Lachnospiraceae; genus Lientehia; species Lientehia hominis. Next base: position 61,633 of record NZ_JAJNOR010000005.1, on the reverse strand, counting down.
AATTGAAAATCTGGCGGCCGGCGGCGCCGATTTCGCCGCGTTGTCTGCCAACACGGCACATGTTGTTTTTGATGAATTAAAAAAGCGCTCTCCGATACCGCTTGTCAGTATCGTGGAGGCGGTTTGCGAGGAAGCAGATTGCCGGAAACTGACAAAGATTGGTCTTCTGGGTACTAAGTTCACCATGGAAGGGACATTCTTCCAGAAGCCGTTCCTGGAAAAACAGATAGAGATCACAGTGCCCGATGAGCAGGAAAGAGAATATGTAAGCCGGAAGATATCGGAGGAGCTGGAAGCAGGAATCGTCAGAGATGAAACACGGCGGCATTTTATGGATATTATCAGAAGAATGACAGAAGAAGAGGGAATAGAAGCCGTGATCCTGGGATGCACGGAGCTTCCGCTGCTGTTTGACAGAGCATACGAGAATATAGAATTTCTGGACACGGTGAAGATTCATATCCGCACATTGGTGAACAGGATAGTGGTGACATCAGAGAAGAAGGGATAAGACAGGAATGGAGGAGTTCAGTGTGAATACCCTGTCAGAGTATATATAAAGATATTATTGCGGAGATGGCTGGAGTAGAGAAAAGGGACATTGAGAAGATACTGTCCAGACGTATGGATCAGTTGGAAGATGAGAAGAAATACCGGACGGCGGCAGCGGTTATGTGCCTGCGGTTTTTCCTGAAGGAAAATGAGCCCGGACAGAGGAGGAGCGGATGACTGACGGATATAGGATTGTGGATTATAAGACATGGAAACGGGCCGTACATTGTGAAGTGTTTCGGAATCATATGGTGCCGCAGTACTGTGTGAGTCTGGAACTGGATATCACGAATTTTCTTGAGAAAATAAAAAAACAGGGATATTCTTTTACCTTTGCCATGACATATGCGGTGGCGAGGTGTGCGAACGAGATTGAAGAGTTCCGCTATCGCTTTGTGAACGGACAAGTGGCGCTGTATGACAGGATCGATACGTCCTTTACGTATCTGGACCGGGCGACAGAGCTTTTCAAGGTGGTCGAGGTAAAGCTTATGGACACTATGGAAGAGTATGTGAAAGCAGCGGGCGAGGCGGTTAAGAATCAAAAGGAATATTTTACAGGGCCTCCGGGAAATAACGTTTTTCAGTTTTCTGCTATGCCCTGGGTATCTTATACCCATATTTCACATACAGAATCCGGTAAAAAGGATAATGCCACTCCGTTGTTCGATTGGGGCAAGTATTTTGAAAGGGACGGAAAGATATTTCTTCCGTTTTCTATTCAGGTCCACCATTCCTTTGTAGATGGGCTGCATATCGGAAAGCTTGCCGAGACGCTGCAGGATTACTTAAATCGATACGGAAAAAATCACTCATACTGAGAAAGAAAAGGATATGATGCGGTGTCCGTGAGAGACATTGCAGGGGCAGTGGGGATAAAAGAGAGTACTCTTTGTTATGATACAAGATACTTTTTGGAATCATTTATAATCAGCTCCGATCAAGTTCCGGTTCAGCACCGGCAGAAGTTCCGGACCGTCACGACTTCGGTTCGCTGGCGATGCAGGGGCCGCTTTATCTCCGCTTTGGCAGTACCGCTCACATGTCGACAGGAAATCTTTATGATTTCCCGTCTCCTGTTCGCTCAGAAACGGAATCGGTATTTCCGTTTCTGCCTTCCTCCGCCTGGAGAACTCCGGCCGCTGCCCTGCGGCGCTCACCTTTAGGCCGGCCCGAAATCATTCTGCCGGTTTTCTGTCTGCCGCACCGTTTCAGACATGAGCCATAATCCTGATTCCAGAAAAGAATCGGATATCCGCAGGGCCAGCATGCCTTACGGCGGCGGGCCTCCGTGGCCGCCCCAATGGCTTTCAAAGCAAACTGGAGGTTATTTCGGTGCGGAAAGAGGAGCAGGAGGAATGATCCGATTCCATCGTAAGGGGAGCGCTGCAAAGGCGTTGGCAGGATCTTCCCGGCCGAAGGGAGGCAAAAATCGCATATCATGCAGATTTTTGTTGGAATCTGACATGGAAAAATATCGATTTATCCATGTCAGTTGGAAAAGACCGACTGAAGGCCGCAAAGATGCTGGTTACGGCTGCCAGCGACCCGCCTGGATGGAAGCGGACTTCCTCCTGCCTCCTCTGATTTGCAAAGATAAGTTTGTTTAAAAGGTATTCAAAGGTATGATTAAGAAGATAAAATGGTTCCGAAAGAGTCTTCCGGCTTTTAAGGGAAAGAAGAAGGCCGTTTTCGTTGTGGGGGCCAGTCCCATGGGAAATCCGGAGATTGAAACTTCTTTAAAAGGGATTTTTTCTGAAGAGGAGCAGGTAAAAGTGTTTTATCTGCAGGGCGGACTCCGCTATGAGAGAATGGGGACCTCCTCCAGGATGATGATGAAAATGTTTTCTTCCATGGTGGCGAAGAAAAAGAATAAAAGTCCGGAGGAGGAAGAAATGGCGCATATGATAGGGTGTTCTTATGATATATCTGACCGGAGATTCATAAGTCCTGTCGCGGCATATTTCAAAGAGCAGCAGGATTAGTGGAGAAGAGTCTCCAATACATCTTCTACAGAGTCACAGATATGGCGGCAGGCAGCGATGACCTCAGGCTTTCCGTCAGAGACGGCATAGCTTTCCTCCGCACATGCAAGGAGCTCCAGATCATTATAATTATCGCCGAAGGCCATGATTTGTTCCCGGGAGATATTTACTGTTTCCATGAGGGCGCGCATGGCGTGGCCTTTGTTGATGCCGTCGGGGATGAAATCGATCCAATGGTCGCAGGTTGAGGCGAGGGTAAAGACTCCCTTCCACCGCTCTTTGAATTCCCTGAGGCGCTCTTCTGTCTTGTCTCCGTGGACATACGCCGATATCTTGATATAATCTTCTTCTGTCTTAAATATATCCCTGACCTCAGTCACGTCATTTTTCAGAACGTTTTTAAGATGCCAGGTATAGGAAGGATCCTTAGCCTGGATATAAGCGGTCCTGACCCCTGAAAGCTGAATTTCACAGCCGTCCCTGGACCAGATGTCCCGCATCAGCTCCTGTCCGAGATCTCGCTCCATAGTGGCTTTATATATAATTTTTCCGCTGTGGACCGCGAACGCGCCGTTTTCACATATATAGTCTACGGAATCGGCTGCCGGTCCCATAAGTCTTTTCAAATTGCCGTACTGGCGTCCGCTGGCGGCGACAAAACCAATTCCTTTTTCTCTGAGCCTCTCAATGATCGGAAGTATGCGGGGCGGCAGAGTCTGAGCGCCGTTTTTAAGAATCGTACCGTCCATATCGCTTGCGATGAGTCGAATCATAAAATCCTCCATGTAGTCATATTGAGTGCGGCAGGCGGCCTGCTCCATCTGTGGAGCGGAGAACGCGCTGCCTTGTCCAGTATATCACAAAACCAAAAAAAACAAGAGCAATTTGGAAATAAATATGATATAATGTCCTGAGATATGGAGGAGTTATGTATTCGTTTGACAGTAAGGTGAGATATAGTGAAGTGGGAGCAGACGGCAGGCTGAGCCTGTGCTCTGTCATCCATTATATGCAGGACTGCAGTATCTTCCAGTCAGAGATGCTGGGAGTAGGAGTCCGTGCACTGCAGGAGAGGGGCAGGGCGTGGCTGCTCTCAGCCTGGCAGGTGGAGCTCTTTAGGAGGCCGGAGCTCGGTGAAACGGTAAAAGTCGGGACCTGGGCCAGCGGATTCAAGGCGATGTACGGCTATCGGAATTTTGTGATCTTGGATGCTGCCGGCGCTTATATGGTGAAAGCGAATTCCATATGGATCTACATGAATCTGGAAACCGGGCGTCCTGAAAGAGTGGATAAGACGCTTTCGGATATTTATCAGGCAGAAAAGCCGCTGGATATGGAGGCGGACGGACGTAAGATAAAGATTCCGGATAATCTGGCAGAATTTCCATCATTTCCCGTCAGAAGATATCAAATCGATACCAATGGGCATGTGAACAACGGACAGTATATTCAGATGGCAGAGGAATGGCTTCCAGGTGATAATGATATCAGGAAGCTGCGGGTGGAATATAAGAAAGCGGCGGTATACGGCGATACGATCATACCTATGGCCGGAGGGGAAACTGATTCTGCCACAGTAGTGCTGAAGGGATCTGAGGGACAGATTTATGCCGTAGTTCAGGCGGTCTCCAGAAAAGGATAAAAGACGGAAGGACGAAAAATATGATAGAGCTGGGAAAGAAACAGACGTTGAAGGTGCTTCGGCAGAAAGAGATCGGCGTATATTTAGGAGAGGGAATTGCCGGTGAGCCGGGGGTTCTCCTGCCCAAACGGCAGGTTCCGGAGGGAACAGCCGTCGGCAGTGAAATAGAAGTTTTTCTTTATAAGGATTCAGAGGACAGGCCAATCGCCACTGTAAGGGAACCGCTGCTTTCTCTGGGGGAGCTGGAGGTCCTGGAGGTCGTTGAAGCAGGGCGGATCGGAGCATTTTTGAACTGGGGGTTGGAAAGAGATCTTTTCCTTCCTTACAAGGAGCAGAAATGGAAGGTCAGGCCGGGGGAAAAAGTACTGGTGGCTTTGTATGTGGATAAGAGCCAGAGACTTTGTGCGACTATGAAGGTAGATGACTATCTGAGCGCGGATTCACCCTACGAAAAAGACTCTTCCGTGACAGGTGTCCTCTATGAGATCAACCAGGATCTGGGAGCTTTTGTGGCGGTGGATAACCGATATTTCGGACTGATTCCTGCTGGAGAAGTTAATCGGGAAATGAAGACCGGAGTTACGGTGGAAGCCAGAGTGGCGCGAGTCCGGGAAGATGGGAAGCTGATATTGAGCGTCAGGGAAAAGGCATATAAACAGCTTAATGTGGACGCGGAGGCTGTTCTTTCCTTGATTGAGGCTTATGGCGGTGTCCTTCCGTTTACGGATAAAGCGGACCCGAGTCTCATCAAGCTGGAGACAGGACTGAGCAAGAACGCATTTAAGCGGGCTGTGGGCCATCTTCTGAAAGAAGGTATGATTCAAATAAAAACTGAAACTATAGAATTGATCAGGAGGTAATGTATTATGAAAAAAGTAATTTCTACAGACAAGGCGCCGGCGGCTATCGGACCCTATTCTCAGGCGGTTGAAGCAAACGGTTTTGTGTTTGCATCCGGTCAGATTCCGGTGAACCCGGCGACCGGGGAAATTCCGGAAGGTATTGAAGCACAGGCCAGACAGGCGATGGAAAATGTCGTGAATCTTCTGGCGGCGGCAGGGACTACGGCTGAGAATGTGGTAAAGACTTCTGTATTCATCAAGGACATGAATGATTTTGGCAAGGTGAATGCGGTCTACGCAGAATATTTTAAGGAAGAGTGCCCTGCCAGAGCATGCGTTGAGGTGGCAAGACTTCCCAAGGATGTGCTGGTTGAGGTAGAGGCAATTGCAGTAAAGTAAAGTTATCAAGACTGCAGAAAAGACGTAAGAAAGCGGGATTCGAGAGAATCCCGCTTTTGGATTTCATGGGAATGTTCTTTGGAAACTGACTGTCACAGCTCTACAGCCAGGTAGTTATGGCCTGTATACGGGAGAAACTTATCGAGCAGATCCTTTGTGGACAGCCTCAGGCTGGAAGTATTGACACAAGGGTGACATCCGAGATAAGGGGCTTCCAGGACTTTTTTGTCGATCAGAAGATGTACTTTATTCTGCTTATCATTCATCAGGCCCATGACGCTTACGGAACCGGGCGCTATATCCAGGTACTGCTCCATGTATTCAGCAGGGGCGAAGGAAAGTCTCGAGGTGCCGATCTGCTTGGAAAGGGCCGCTGTGCGGAATTTTTTTGTGCCAGGCAGCATCAGCAAGTAGAAATCCGTTTTCTGGGAATTGCAGAGGAAGAGATTTTTACAGATTTCGATTCCCAAAAGCTCGTCCACATGCTGACATGACTCAATGGAAGGGGTCACATCATGGTCGATTCGTACATAGGGCATTTTAAGAGAGTCGAGCAAATCGTATACCCTCATTTCTTTTGGGAGGCGGCCGTCGGGAGAGGGACGGCCTGTATACAGGTGTTCATCAATCCATATTCCGTTCATATCATCCAGTCTCCTATCAGTCATTTATCGATACTATAGCTCATTTTCCAGAAAAAGACCAGAGGGAATGGAGGAATATACTTGCAGAAATGCCGTTTTTCATGCACAATGAGGGAAGCAGGAGATGAAAAACAATCATTTTACAGAAGGAGTATACAGATCATATGGAGGAACAGATTTTAGACCAGCTGTATGCGGATATGGAAGTTCTGGAAAAAGAGAACGATATGCTTCCGCCGGTGAAACGGATAAAGGAGGCGTCGGTCCCGCTTCTCCAGTGGTATCGGAGACACGCACGCACACTTCCCTGGAGGGAATCTCCCACACCTTATCATGTATGGGTGTCAGAGATCATGCTTCAGCAGACCCGCGTAGAGGCCGTCAAAGCATATTATGAAAGATTCCTGGCAGAGCTGTCGGACATTCAGGCTCTTGCGGATGTGAAAGATGAGCGTCTGATGAAGCTGTGGGAAGGCCTTGGATACTATAACCGGGCCAGGAATCTAAAAAGAGCGGCCGAAGAGGCAGTTCTGACATATGGAGGAAAATTGCCGGATTCCTACGAGGAGCTTTTGAAGCTTCCTGGAATTGGCTCCTATACGGCAGGTGCAGTCGCATCCATCGCATACGGAATACCGGTCCCGGCGGTAGACGGAAATGTACTGCGGGTAATATCGAGGCTTTTGGCAAGCACAGAAGATATTCTTAAGCCCTCATTAAAAAAGAAGATGGAAGAGCTGCTTACGGAGGCTATGCCGAAGGAAAACGCAGGCGATTTTAATCAGGCGTTGATGGAAATAGGGGCTTTGGTGTGTATCCCGAATGGACAGCCCCATTGCGGCGAATGTCCATTGCGCGGTCTTTGCCTGTCCAATAGGTACCAAAAAACGGACAGTATTCCGGTGAAGACGCCGAAAAAATCCAGAAGGGTCCAGGAGAGGACGGTCCTGGCGGTAGCATGCGGAAGTGAGGTGCTGATTCATAAAAGGCCGGATAAAGGGCTTCTGGCTGGTCTTTATGAGCTGCCAAATACGGAAGGGCATCTGGAAAAAGGACAGGTATATGCTTATCTGGGAATTTCCGAGGAGGATATCCTTGTTATGGAAAGACTTCCGGAGGCGAAGCATATTTTTTCCCATGTGGAATGGCGGATGACCGGATATTATATCAAACTGAAAGAAGAATGGGGAAAGCTGAGAGATTCCAGGGACAACCTGCCGGGAGAGCTGGTGGACAAAGCAGATGCAGAAAGCCGGTATGCGCTGCCGGGAGCCTTTAAGGCATATGTGGGATATCTGTTTCATTGAATATACAATGTGCACAGATGAAAAATGAATCGAGGGGGTAATCTTTTAAAATCTACCAAATCATATTTTCACACGGAAAAATTACTTGCTTTCTGAAAAATACCATGCTATATTTTTGAATAGCAGAGGGTGAACAAAGGGGTTCATGGATTACATTTTCGTGTGATTCTGGACTCTTTTCACATTTTATTGGGAATAATCCTTATGAAAGTCCTGTGCGATATTACTCAGGTAATATGGCTTGGCATATGTAGACGTCTTAGAAGACATCACAGCGGACAGCATGCGGACATCATAGCGGACAGCATGCGGACATCATAGCGGACACCAAAGCGGACAGAAAAACGGACACCTGGCAGACACAAAATTGACATTTCTGCGGACAACGAAGACGGCATCATGAGGACATCACAGAGAACTTCTGAGCAGACATCAAGGTAGACAGCGAAGGCGGCATCATGCGGACATCATTGAGGACATCAGGGCGGCATCCGGCGGACCAGACTGTATTTCAGGAAGGCTGACGAAAAGCGCAAAAAGGCAGGGCAGCTGCAGAAGCTGCTCTGCCTTTTTGGATTCTGAAAACCAGGATTGACGAAAATGCTGGGATAAGGTATCTTTATGTAGAGAAAGAGTGGACGAGATGAGGGGCAATCCAAGGGAATCAACCCATGTCAGGCAGATAGAAAATGGGCGTACACAGCCTGAGGATCAGTATAGTAAAAACGCGGATTAGATGGAGGAGACATGAAGTATCAGGTATTGGCGACAGATTTGGACGGGACACTTGTTACAGATGACAAGCAGATCACGGAACGGACGAAAGCAGCGATTCAGACAATGGTAAAACGAGGCGGGATTCTGGTCCTGGCTTCCGGCAGGCCCAGCTATGGCGTATGGCATGTAGCGAGAGAGCTTGGCCTAGACAGGGACGGAGGCTATATTTTGTCCTATAACGGGGGTGAGCTTTTGGAGTGCAGTACGGGCGAGGTGGAATTTTCCGTCAGTATACCTTCCGAGAGGATTCCGGATATCATAGAGCTTTCCCGCCGTTATCAGACTGCCATCCTCACTTATGAAGGAAGTGACATAATCACGGAAAACGGAAATGATATCTATGTAGCCGGAGAGGCTAGGAATGTGAAGATGGACGTGAAGGAAGTGCCGGATCTAATCTCCTATATCACTTTTCCCATCGTGAAGCTGATGATGGTCGGCTCGGAGGAGCAGATTCTTAAAATGGAGCCTATTGTGCGGGAGGCCCTTGGACCTGAGTTCGCGGTATTCCGTTCTGAGGCGTATCATCTGGAGATTCTGCCGGCCGGCATCGATAAAGGCACCGGACTCCAGAGAACGATGGATCATCTGAAGATTCCCAGGGAAGCGGTGATTTCCTGCGGCGATTATGACAACGATATCCCCATGAATGAAGCGGCGGGATTTGGCGTGGCTATGGCGAATGGATGTCCGAGGATCAAAGAGCTGGCTGACTACGTTACTTTATCCAATGAACAGGATGGGGTGGCAGAAGTGATTGAAAAGTTCATGTTATAATATATTTTACCTCAAGGAAGGGACAGAGATGGAAAAATTTATTCTGGATACTCATACCCATACGGTAGCCAGCGGACATGCTTACGGTACGGTTTTGGAAATGGCTAAGGCTGCTTCAGAGGAAGGGCTCGAGCTGCTGGCAATCACAGACCATGCGCCGAAGCTTCCGGGTACCTGCGGGGAAATGCATTTTCGGAATTTCAAGGTGATAGATAAGATACTTTTTGGTGTGGAGATCCTGATGGGCGTGGAGCTCAATATCATAGACTACAAAGGGACTGTGGATATGGAAAAGGGCCTTTTAAGACAAATGGCCATCGGCATTGCCAGTATGCATACGGTCTGTCTGACTCCGGGTACAGAAAAAGAAAACACTGCCGGGCTTGTTAAAGCTATGGAGAATCCGGGAGTCCATATTATCGGCCATCCCGATGACGGGAGATATTCCATAGACTATGAAACGCTTGTCAGAGAAGCGAAAGAGCAGCGCGTGCTGATCGAACTGAACAACAGCTCTTTGATGCCGGGAAGCGGCAGGAAGAATTCTGTGGAAAACCTGGAGAAGATTCTGAGCTTTTGTGAGAGATACGGACATGAGATCATCGTTAATACAGATTCTCATTTTCCGACTTCTGTCGGCCGTTTTGATAAGGCGAGAGAGCTTCTTTTGAGGGTGGGCTTCCCGGAAGAACTGATCGTAAACACAAATACGGGAAAATTGAAAAAATATCTTAATAGGTCTGGACTTTAAAGTGGTAAAATGCTAAAATGTATAGGAAGCCGAGTCTTCGGACGGAACAAGGCTTTTTCTAAAGCATTTTAAAGGAGAACGACAATGAATAAAAAGTTGAAGACGGAAGCCGTGGACCACTTATTTCAGGCTATCCTTACCTTGAAGGATGTCAACGAGTGCTATACATTTTTTGAAGATGTATGTACGATCAATGAGCTTTTGTCGTTGTCTCAGCGCTATGAAGTAGCCAGAATGCTTCGGGCTAAGAAGACGTATCTGGAAATTGCGGAAAAGACAGGGGCTTCCACTGCGACCATCAGCCGTGTGAACCGTTCTTTGAATTATGGAAATGACGGATATGACATGGTGTTTGAAAGGCTTGAAGAGGAAGAGAAGATGTAGATTCCGAGGTATCCCGTTCATTAAGACAGAGAAGTATGTATGGAATGCGGAAAATAGAATAAGAAAGCCGGGAGAAACCGACGCGGTTTCTTCCGGCTGTTTATGTTTTATTGGAATATAACAGGTCATTTTTCTTTTTTATCTGCAGGGCTGTCCTTTTTCTTGGCGGCCCGCATTTCATCGATGATCTGTTCGATCATCTGCTTCTTCAGGTATACATCGAAGCTGAGCGTACAGATAAAAGAAAAGAGCTGAAGATAATCTTTGTCTTCTTCCGGATAGCTGCTGAAGGAACGCTTGGAAAGTTCAAAACGGGACTGGACTTCTTTCATCAGATCGACCAGCTGCAGTTTTTCAATCTTGACTATTTCATTATAGACTTTATCCAGCTGGTCATGGTCTTCGGTAAAATACTTCTCTGAAAGAGACGAGAGCAGCACCTGAATATCTCCAATGGAGAGAAAGCCCTTGAAATAATAGATGAAGGCCAGCAGTATCAAATGATCCTTCGAATACTTTTTCTTCACAGGCGGAGGAAGAAGGTCATTCTTCGCATAATTGTTTATCATGGTTTTGGTGAGGACCTTGTCGTCGTCATGGCGTTTGCCGAATGACAGATGCTGTTCCATAAATGTCGTCACCTGGTCCATATAAAGGTCAATGTCAGGTATATCCTTTGTATGGATGTAACTGAGCCCTCTCAGTTTTGTAAGCAGATCGTCTATCAATTTTTCATTGGTTTTCATGTACTCACCTCATGTACCATTATATAGTATTTAATACCAGATGACAAGACATAAATATAAAACCAGGCGGCCGGAAATATCGGTTCCTTTTGACATTGTACAGGAAATAGCTTATAATAATAGGAAAAATGTAACATACAAGGAGGATACTAAAATGGGGATAATTCAGAGATTTAAAGACATTATGACTTCTAATATCAACGCGCTTTTGGATAAGGCGGAAGATCCTGGAAAAATGATAGACCAGTATATGAGAAATCTGGAAAGTGATTTAGGGAAAGTAAAGGCAGAGACAGCTTCTGTGATGGCAGAGGAAACCAGGAGCAAACGGGAGCTCGATGAATGCACGGCCGAGATCGATAAGCTGCAGCAGTATGCGGAAAAGGCTGTCATGGCGGGAAATGACGAGGATGCGAAACAGTTCCTGGCCCAGAAATCCAGCCTTGTGGACAAACAGGCTTCCCTCCAGCAGGCGTATTCCCTTGCGGCAGAAAACGCCGGCAAGATGAGGCAGATGCACGACAAGCTCTGTTCCGACATCGCCCTTCTGGATTCCAGACGTGACGCCATCAAGGCCAAGGTCAAGGTTGCCAAGACTCAGGAGAAGCTCAATAAAATGGGCGCCAGCATCGACGGGGCCAAAGGAAATCTCAGCGCGTTTGACCGCATGGAAGAAAAAGCGAATAAGATGCTCGATGAGGCAAATGCCATGGCAGAGCTCAACAAAGAGCCTAAGAGCGCTGATATGGATGCTTTGAAGAGTAAATACGATTCCCAGCCTGCAGCGGCAGTGGATGACGAGCTGGCGGCTCTTAAGGCAAAGCTTGGGAAATAAGATAACCTGAAAAGAAATCACGAAATAACAGGAGCGTGCTATGGGACTTTTTGGCGGCCAGATGGCCAATGTAGTGGAATGGGAAGAATACCGCGATGACGTTATTTTCTGGAAATGGAGCAACAAGGAGATAAAAAAAGGCAGCCGCCTTATCATCCGCCCCGGCCAGGACGCGATATTTATGTATAACGGCAAGGTGGAAGGTGTGTTCCGCGACGAAGGAAGCTTTGATATTGAGTCAGATATCATTCCGTTCCTTTCCACATTAAAAGGATTTAAGTTTGGTTTTAACAGCGGCATCCGCGCCGAGGTGCTGTTTATCAACACCAAGGAGTTCACGGTGAAGTGGGGGACAAGAAACGCGGTGAACCTGCCGGCGGAAGGACTTCCCGGCGGGCTTCCCATCCGTGCATTTGGAGTCTTCAACTGTAAGATTTCTGATCATATGACTCTTATCGATAAGGTGGCGGGGATCAGAGGCCAGTACGAGGTGGACGATGTGCGGGAACGTGTTTTGGCACAGCTGGATCCTCTTCTCATGAAATGGATTTCCAGAGAAGGAAAGGATATATTCAATCTTCAGACGAATGCCGCGGACATCGGAAAAGGAATCTGTACGGATTTGGATATGGAGATGAGAAAGATAGGGATTGCCATCACAGGTTTTTCCATTCAGAGTGTTTCTTACCCGGATGAAGTGCAGAAGATGATAAATAAGACAGCTTCCCAGAGTATGATAGGTGATATGGGCCGGTACCAGCAGGCAGCCATGACGAATGCAATGGAAAAAGGCGGAGCAGGCGGACATATGGCGGCAGATATGGCCGGAATGCAGATGGGAATGATGATGGGGCAGCAGATGGCGAACCAGATGCGTCAGGGTATGGAAGACGGTTTTGGAACTGCCGGAGGACAAAAAACAGGAGAAATGCCGTCCGGAAAGACAGATGACGGAAAGAAACCGAATTTCTGCCCGAACTGCGGCACCAAGACGAACGGAGCTAATTTCTGTCCGAACTGCGGCCAGAAGCTTTGAATTTCAGAAGCCAGATACCGGTATTTTCAGTGTCTGGCTTCTCTCTTCGGGAGTAAATAGATGAATAATTACGATACACTGAACCCCATGCAGCGGGAAGCGGTCGAAACGACAGAGGGCCCGCTCCTGGTGCTGGCCGGAGCCGGATCAGGAAAGACGAGGGCACTCACCCACAGAATTGCCTATTTAATTGAGGAAAGAGGAGTGAATCCCTGGAATATCATGGCTTTGACCTTTACAAACAAAGCCGCGGGAGAGATGAGAGAGAGAGTCGACGACCTGGTGGAATACGGCGCCAGTAGTGTATGGGTATCCACATTTCACTCCACCTGTGTGCGGATTCTGAGACGCCACATCGAATGTCTGGGATACACGACTAATTTTACCATATATGACAGCGACGATCAGAAAACGCTGATGCGGCAGGTGCTGAAGAAACTGGATTACGACACCAAAGTCTACAAAGAGAGGGCGCTGCTCTCCACCATTTCCTCTTGTAAAGATGAACTCATCTCTGCGGAGGATTTTGCTGCACAGACAGCTGGAGATTTCCGTCAGTCCAAGGTGGCGGACGCATATCTGGAATACCAGGCGCAGCTGAAAAAAAACAATGCCCTGGACTTTGACGACTTAATAGTAAAGACGGTGGAGCTTTTCCGGACAGACCCGGCGGTGCTCGACTATTATCAGGAGAGGTTCCGCTACATAATGGTAGATGAATACCAGGATACCAATACGGCTCAGTTCCGGTTTGTGGAGCTTTTATCTTCCAAATACAAGAATCTCTGTGTGGTGGGGGATGACGACCAGTCCATCTATAAATTCAGAGGCGCTAATATAGAGAATATTTTAGAATTCGAAAGCGCGTTCCCGGGGGCAAAGGTCATTAAGCTGGAGCAGAACTACCGTTCCACGGGAAATATTCTCAATACGGCCAATGAGGTCATCCGCCATAATATGGGGCGGAAGGAAAAACGGCTGTGGACGGAAAATGAGGAAGGGATTCCGGTCCATTTCAGACAGTATGATACGGCATATGAAGAGGCTGACGCCATAGCGGCGGATATTGCGGGAAGAGTGGCGGAAGGAGCGCAGTATTCAGATTTTGCGGTGCTTTACCGGACAAACGCCCAGTCGCGTCTTTTGGAAGAGAAATGCGTGAACAGGAGCATCCCCTACCGCCTGGTGGGAGGGGTGAACTTCTATCAGAGAAAAGAGATCAAGGACATTCTGTGTTATTTAAAAACCATCGATAACGGTATGGATGATCTGGCAGTTCAGAGGGTCATCAATGTGCCCAAGCGAGGGATTGGAGCCACCAGCATCGGAAAGATCATGACTTATGCGGAGGGAAATGGTCTGAGCTTTTTTGAGGCCTGCAGGGCAGCGGACCGGATACCGACCATCGGAAAGGCCGCGGGAAAAATACAGAGCTTTGTCACACAGATACAGGCCTTTAAAAGTAAATTGGAGTATTATTCCATCGAGGATCTGATTGATGATATTGTGGAATCTACCGGATACAAGGAAGAGCTTGAGAATGATGATACGGTAGAAGCAGAGACAAGGCTGGAAAACATTGAAGAATTGAAAAACAAGGCCGTGGATTATGAGGATGGCTTGGAAGAAGGCGAGGAAGCGCCGACCTTAAGCGGATTTCTGGAAGAAGTGGCGCTGGTGGCCGATGTGGATAACATGGACGATTCCGAGAACCGGGTTGTCCTGATGACCCTCCACAGTGCGAAGGGACTGGAATTTTTGCGGGTCTATCTGGCAGGGATGGAAGACGGCCTGTTTCCCGGCATGATGTCCATAAATTCGGATGATCCGGATGAATTGGAGGAGGAACGGCGGCTTTGCTATGTGGGGATTACCAGGGCGAGGGAAGAACTGGTACTTACATGTGCCAGACAGAGGATGGTGAACGGGGAGACAAGATTCTGTAAGCCTTCCAGATTCCTGGCGGAGATTCCGCCTCTGTGTCTGGAAAGGGACGAGGTACCTTCCATGTTTACGTCAGGCGGCCGGTTTGGAGGGGATGGCGTCTTTGGGGGCGCCAGGGCTTCCGAAGGACATTCCGGCTTTGGCGAAGATCGCCGGCTCGGCGACAATGTATTTGATCTCCAGAAGCCAGGAGGAAAGCCGTGGGCGGCTCCCCCTGCCCGCCGCCGGAATTCTCCTTCCGGGGATTCCGGGCTCAAACAGTCTTATATGGGGAAACAGTTTACGGTGACGAAAGCCGACGGGCTTTCTTATCAAGTGGGTGACAGGGTCCGTCATGTGAAATTTGGAGAAGGGACCGTGGCGGATATTACAGAGCAGAAAAAGGACTTTGAAGTGACGGTGGACTTTGATACGGCAGGAAGAAAAAGGATGTACGCTACTTTTGCAAAGCTGGTTAAAATCTAAGCCGTTATGTGTGGACTTCCTAAAAAATAAAAACACGGCGGATACCGAAAGTATCCGCCGCGTCTTTTACATTTAAGTCTGCTCAGCAAGTAATATTTTGTCAGTTTATGCGGCAAAAGTTGTATGCCCGTGTTTGAACGTGTTGTCGTGATGAGATTTTGAAGGAATCTCTACAGCTTCTTTGCGTGCCTGATATATTTCTACGATAGCACCTGCTACGAAAGAAACCGCTACAACTGCTGCAACCGCGATTGCTAATAATAATAATTCTGTCATGATAGATACTTCCTTTCCGCTGATATCAGCTTTATATAATTATTCATCGTTGTCTGTAGCTGTTACATATGCCCTGTAAACTTATACTGCCGTTCCGACAGGAAAGTTTTTCTTGGCGCCCATACCGACATTATCAGAATGTCTGTGAGCGGACACCAGCTTAACCACACAGCCCGCGATGCCGGCTGCTGCAGCTGCCGCTGCAACCATCCCAACTCTGATCAAAAAATAAATTCCCATATTATCCTTCCTTTCTTATGCCATATATCTCAAGTCTGTATAGTACATTTCTGTTTACTTCTATGGTTTAATTATAGCAGACTGCAAGGATTAATTTTGTGGAAATTATACGATTCGGAGTAAAAAAATTTGTGCAGAATAATGATGAGTTGTTTCAGAAGGAATACAAAATCCGGTATTTGTTAAAAATAGAAGAAGGAATGGAACATGGTTTTGTGAGCTGACAAAATATTTAAAAAGTATTAAATCTCTGAAATTTGGAAAGTTTTAATAGTAAATCGGACAGATTAGTGATATAATAACTGCAAAATGAGTTTTAGTGCAGAAAGGACGTGCAGGATATGAATAAAAAGCTGGAAGAGGTTTTAAGCGTGAGCAAACTGAATGAGCTGATTCACAAAAATGAAAAGCATGAAGAAAAGAAGAGCAAGGTGCTCTGGGTCTTGGCCATCATCGGCGCGGTAGCGGCAGTGGCAGGAATTGCTTACGCAGTATATCGTTTCTTCACGCCTGATTATCTGGAAGACTTTGAAGATGACTTCGACGACGACTTTGATGATGATTTTTTTGATGATGACGACGATGAAGTTACAGAAAAAGCAGAAAAGGCAGAGGATGAAGCCGAGGGAGATTCCATCGCCAAAGCGGCGGAAGAGGCTTTTGAGGAAGCATCTGAGGAAGAATGAGCGAAGAACGCGGATAGGTGAAAAAAATCATCAGGGCTGCCAGTTTGGCAGCTCTTTTTCATTTCATAGGAAAGTTCGTCCTATGAAATGAAAAGCCCTCTGGGCAAGATCGCACTGCGGTGTATACGGCGAAAACAGTAGAAAAGGACTGGATGAGTAATGAAAAAAGGTGATATTTTTAAAGGAACGATAGAAAAACTTGTTTTTCCGAATAAGGGGATCCTGTATATAGAAGGGGAGCCTGTCATGGTAAAGCATGTGCTGGCGGGACAAAAAATAGAGGCAGCTGCAGGGAGGAAGAAAAAGGGGAAAATGGAAGGAAGGCTGATCCGCGTGCTGGAAGCGTCGCCTCTGGAAACTGTACTGAATCCCTGTGTGCATTTTGGCGTCTGCGGAGGATGCAGTTATCAAACAATCCCTTATGACAGCCAGCTCGCAATTAAAGAGGCCATGGTGAGAGAATTAATACAGGACAGCTGTCCAGAGGAAGTATTTGAAGGGATAAAAGGAAGCCCTCTGCAGGAGGGATACCGGAACAAGATGGAATATTCCTTTGGCGATGAAGTCAAGGACGGCCCTCTTGCTCTGGGTATGCACAAGAGAGGAAGCTTCCATGATATTGTGACGGTCAGGGGCTGCCGGATTGCAGACCGGGATTTTGAAAGGATTCTTTCAGGAACATTGGAGCTTTGTTCTTCCGAAGGACTTCCCTTTTATAAGAAGATGAAGCACCTAGGATATCTCCGCCATCTTTTGGTGCGTAAAGCCTGGAAGACGGGGGAGATCCTTGTGGCGCTGGTGACGAGCGGCCAGCTGGAGGATGCGTTTCAGGCGGAGAACAGAGAGGCGGGAAAAGAAAAAGAGGAAGCTTTTTTTTGGCGTTTTTCCCGTATGCTGCAGAATCTGCACTTGGATGGGAAGCTGGCAGGTATTCTTCATATGAGAAATGACAGCCAGGCTGATATGGTGAAAAGTGACGAGACCACAGTGTTGTTTGGTCAGGATCATTTTTATGAGGAGCTGCTCGGACTGCGATTTAAAATCACTCCATTTTCCTTTTTTCAGACCAATTCTGCCGGAGCGGAGATATTATATCGTACAGCCCAGGAATATGTGGGAGATACAAAGGACAAGCTGGTTTATGATCTTTACAGTGGGACAGGAACCATTGCCCAGGTTCTGGCGCCTGTATCCAAAAAGGTGATCGGAGTAGAGATTGTAGAGGAAGCCGTAGAAGCGGCGAAAAAAAATGCCGTTTTAAACGGCTTGGACAACTGTGAGTTTCTTGCAGGAGACGTTCTTAAAACTTTGGATGTCATTGAAGAGAAACCGGATTTGATCGTGCTGGACCCTCCGAGGGATGGGATTCACCCGAAAGCGCTGCCGAAGATCACTGCGTATGGCGTAGAAGATATTGTCTATATAAGCTGCAAACCCACTTCCCTTGCGCGGGATCTGAAGGTGTTCACGGCTTCTGGATATGAAGTGAAAAGGGCCTGCGCGGTGGATATGTTTCCCGGAACCGCAAACTGCGAGACCATAGTTCTGCTGCAGCGCGTTGGGCGGTGAAAGTTATAATGGATTGTAAATTTATGAAATCTTAAGCAGCCTTTATTTATATGCTGATAAAGGATGTTTAAAATCTGAGACGAGGGTAAAGACTAGAGAATACAGGCAGATCTGCAGGTAACGTATCGCGCTTATGCCGCCAAACCTCGTGTTCATCGAATGGAATGAATGTCCCAGTTAGGCTCAGATCAATGATTCTGTTCCGAAAATGACAGAGTTTTAATATTCTTTATATATGAGGAGAATTCCGGCTGAATGAGACAAGTTAGATCAGACAGTGGAAAAAACAGCGGCTGCTTTTTAGAAAGGATAATAGAAATGCGGAAAATCAATGTGACATTTGATAATGTGGATATGGTTGAAGAATTTGTCCATGTTGTCCAGGATTATCAGACAGACGTGGATTTGAAAAGCGGACATTGTATGGTGGACGCGAAATCAATTGTGGGCGTTATCAGCATGGGGCTTCAGAAAAAGATGGATTTGATCATCCATACGGAAACCTGCGAAGAATTAGTTGAACGGCTGGGATTTTGCAGAGTTTCATAAATTTATAAACGAATAACAAAAGAGAAGACCGGAGACAGAATGCTGCTGTTGCATCTGATTCCGGTCTTTTATGTGCCAGGAAAGATATTAAAAGTTACTTGCAATGATGAGAGTTAGAAAAATAGGATAAAATCAGGAAAGTTGGAGTCTGATACAAAATGTCTGACAAATATGGGAAACAGGACCTGCCCAGGCGCTGGGAAAGGAAACAGCCCTTTAAGGAAAACGCTTCAAATGGCTGAAACGTTCTGCATGGGAATAAAGATTACAATAGTACTACGTTAAGATAAGAGGTAAGGATATGGGAGGGCTGATTGTTGTATTCATTGATTTATGTATAATCATTTTTGACCTTATGGTGTTTACTAAAATGATAGTTATGAAAAATGATGGAAAAAAATGGCGGTTTGTTATGTATATAGGCTGCGTGGTCATAATCTGTAGTTATTTTATAGCTACCTATGTATATCGATGGCCATCGGCTGTTGCTTCCGCCGTTTTTATGAGCATTCCCAGTCTGATATTTTTTTTCGTTTTATCGAAATATAAAGACGCCCGCTTTTTTCTTACGTTTTGTTTTGTGGATTCTGTCACTTTGATTTTTGCCTTTTTGGCTCGTTATATTGGAATACTCGCTGGAAACACGGGAAGTATCATTTTACTTTTTGTATTGTTTGCTGTGCTATTGACGATTTTCATGATTGGAAAGCCGTATTTCGGACGATATCGTACCCTTTTGGAATATGTGGATACTGGTTGGAGAGCCATGATGATATGTTCCATACTCATCTATTTTGCTCTGGTCTTTTTTGCGGCATACCCTAAGCCAATGGTGGAACGGATAGAATATGCGTCAACGTATCTTGTGTTTTCAGCGGTTGTACTGTCTTGTTACTCCGTGTTTATTACTTCAGCAATTAAGACCATCAAAATTTATGAACAGAGTATACAGCTGCAAAAAGAGAAGAAATGGCATCAAATGGCTTACATTGACGCGCTTACAGGCTGTTCTAACCGCATGGCGTATATGGAAAAGATAAATGATAAAATGGGGCATAACGCGGGAGATAACGTTTTAAAAGGTACAGTAACTTTGTTAGAAGAGATTTTTCAGGAAGATAATTTCTTTCTTTATCGGATTGGGGGAGATGAGTTTGCGGTTCTTGCAGTCGATGTAACGGAGCAGCAGCTCTTATGTAAACTTCAATTATTGAAATGCAAAACAGATTCTGACAAAATAACTCTGCCATGCAGTCTTTCTGCAGGATACTCTTTTGTTGATTCAAAAGAAAATAATGCTGTGGAACAGGCGTTTATCCGGGCAGACAAGATGATGTACAGAAATAAACACAGTAAAAAATAGAATCTTTACAAGTAGTATTATGATATTAAACATTTTCAGAGTTTGGAATATCCTAATCCTATAATCGTCTTGCCGTGCCCGGCAGGATGGAAAAACCAGGAGGATCAGGAATAAAATGAGAAAAAGAATTTCACTGGAACCAGAGGCGGTGGCAGTAAGCAATGCAAATGCCGTACCGCCCCTTATTTTTCAGCTTCCCCCCTGCGAAGGACGGCAGGTTCTGGAAAAGGCACAGGATACGCCGATATGTATGTTTCCGGCATGCATACAGAAAACCATGGTGAATACCGGAGAATGGGGAAAAGTGCGTGTCTTCGTGGTCAGGCCCGAACGGATATCCTGTCCGGCAAATGTAATATTTTACATCCATGGAGCGGGGTGGGTATTTGGCAGTTTTCACACCCATGAAAAACTGGTCAGAGAGCTGGCTGCGAGAACAGGATCCGTCCTGGTATTTCCGGAATATTCCCGGGCACCGGAGGCACGCTATCCAGTGGCCATTGAACAGTGCTATCATATACTCTGTATTCTGCCGGGACTGCTCAGACAGATGGGAATAGAGATGAACCCGGCAGGGCTGACAGTGGCAGGGGACAGCGCCGGTGGGAATATGGCTATTGCCATGACCCTGATGGCGAAATACCGGGGAGGTCCCTGTATCCATAAGCAGCTTTTGTATTATCCGGCGACGAACGCCTGCTTTGATACTTGTTCATACCAGCAATTTGCGGCGGACTACTATCTTTACAGGGCCGGGATGATATGGTTCTGGAACCAGTATGCTGTCTCTGAATGTGACAGAAACCAGATTACCGCATCGCCACTGCGGGCCAGCAAAGAGCAGCTGGAAGGCCTGCCTGCCGCCATGATACTCAATGGGGAAGCAGATGTTCTGAGAGATGAGGGCGAGGCTTATGCGAGGAAGCTTAGAGAAGCAGGAGTAGAGGTAACGGCGGTGCGGTTTCAGGCGATCATACATGATTTTGTGATGCTGAATGCCCTGGATCAGACAAGAGCATGCCGCGCCGCCATGGATGTCTCTGTGGCATGGCTGAACAGGGAAAGCTGCCCGGCGCCTTGCTGCTGACTGCCTCTTGTTTTTTCTTATTCAGTATGGTGCGGAGCTTCTGCCGGTGCTTAACTGGAACTCGAGCGGAGAAATCAAAGGAGAAGAATAGACGGAAGACGTGGCATATGTGGAAATTCCTTTCGATGTCGAAAATAGGCAGTCTGCCAGGGGATATCGTGATATTGTTCTTACAGAACGCCGTTGATTTCTATGATTTTTTATTGAGAGGAATTCTTGACAATACAATAACAATATGATATGGTAGGGAAAAGAAAAGAGATTTTCATCGCTGGCGGAATCAGTGGAAGAACCACAGGGTGATGAAAGTTTGGGAATTGGCCGACCGTCTGGGCAACATTTGTTGATAAAACGAATGTTGCCTTTTTTATACTCTGCATCTTGGGGGAGAAGCTTTTCTAGAAGCAGAGTTACATAAAATGTTTTCTTTCGTGGGGGAAACCAAGGGGAAACAAGCGGTAAGTAAACAAGCGAGAGAAGGAGGAGGTATTGATGAGCAGATTAAGTATCATCACTCAAAACAAGGCTCAGACCACAGTAGAGGAGCTCTACAAGGATCTGGAGCGGCGTATCAGCGCGAGCCCGCCAGGACTATGTCCCGTTGATCTGGCGTCATCTTTTCTGAAGATGTGCCATGCTCAGTCATGCGGGAAATGCGTTCCCTGCCGTGTGGGCCTGGGACAGCTGCAGAAGCTGATGGAGGACGTACTGAACGGAGAAGCGACTCTGGAGACAATCGACTTAATTGAGAAAACAGCGAAGAATATTTTCTATTCCGCAGACTGTGCCATTGGTTATGAGGCTGCGAAAATGGTATTAAAGGGAATCAAGGGATTCCGGGATGACTTTGAAGAGCATATTTTGAGAGGCCGGTGCAAGTTTGAGCTGAACCAGCCTGTGCCCTGCGTATCCCAATGTCCCGCAGGGGTGGACATTCCTGGTTATATCGCTCTGGTGGCGGAAGGCCGTTACGGCGATGCGATCCGCCTGATTCGGAAAGACAATCCGATGCCTTCCGTATGCGGGCTTATCTGCGAGCATCCCTGTGAAGTGCGCTGCCGCAGGACGATGATAGATGATCCTGTGAATATCCGCGGACTGAAGAGATTTGCCGTAGACCATGCAGGCGACGTACCGCTTCCCGTACCTGCGGTACCTACAGGGAAAAAAGTGGCTGTCATCGGCGGAGGCCCCGGCGGTATCAGCGCGGCTTATTATCTGACTTTGATGGGCCATGATGTGACGATCCTGGAACAGAGGAAAAAGCTGGGCGGCATGCTCCGCTATGGAATCCCCAATTACCGACTGCCCAGAGAGGTTCTTGACAGAGAAATCGAGCATCTGCTCAGCATCGGAGTTAAAGTAGAGACCGGGGTGTCTGTGGGCGAGACCCCCAGCATAACGGATCTGAAAAAGGAATATGATGCAATCTATATTGCGATCGGCGCTCACATTGACAGAAAGATCGGCATTGAAGGCGAAGACGCCAACGGCGTGGTTTCCGCCGTGGAACTGCTCCGCGGAATCGGCGACGGCGATATGCCTGATTTCAGCGGGAAGGACATCGTAGTCATCGGCGGCGGCAATGTAGCCATGGATGTAGCGCGTTCTGCAATCCGTCTGGGTGCAAAGCGACTGCGTATTGCGTATAGGCGGAGAGCCGTGGATATGACGGCCATGCCGGAAGAGGTTGCAGGTGCGGTGGAGGAAGGATGCGAGCTTCTTGATCTTCATGCTCCGCTGCGAGTGGAAAAGGATGCGGACGGAAATGTGGCGGCCCTTTGGGTGAAGCCTCAGATCATCGGACCGGTAAAAAATGGAAGGCCGGTGCCTGTGAACTCTTCTGAAGAAGATGTCCGTCTTTCCTGTGATATGGTGATCGTGGCCATCGGACAGGGCATTGAGTCCAAGGCTTTTGAAAAACAAGGCATTCCTGTAAAACGCGGAGTCATCGAAGCTCTTAACTGGAGTGGTGTGAATGCAAAGGATATCACCGGTGTGTTTGCCGGCGGCGACTGTGTGACAGGACCTGCTACCGTAATCCGTGCCATTGCGGCCGGAAAGGTTGCTGCTGCGAATATAGATGAGTATCTTGGCTTCAAGCATACGATTTCCGTGGATGTGCAGATCCCTAAGGTCCGCCTGGACGACCGGAAGAGCTGTGCCCGTGCGAACATGAAGGAGCGCCAGCCTTCCGACAGGGCGAAGGATTTCGATCTGATCGAATGCGGCATGACCTGCGAAGAAGCGAGCCAGGAAGCGAGACGGTGCCTGCGGTGTGACCACTTTGGCTTCGGTATCCTGAAAGGAGGCAGAGTAGAAAAATGGTAAATCTCACAATTAATGGTAAACAGATCAGAGTGAAGGAAGGAACCACGATTCTGGACGCTGCCGCTTCCGCAGGGATTTTTATTCCGACTCTTTGTTATCTGAAGGATATCAATGAGATCGGCGCCTGCCGTGTCTGTGTTGTAGAAGTGGAAGGCTGCGCTAAACTGGTGACGGCCTGCAATAATAAAGTATGGGAGGGTATGGATATCCGTACCAACAGTCCCAAGGTAAGAGAGAGCAGAAGAAATAATGTAGAGTTGATTCTGTCTCAGCATGACTGTCAGTGTGCTACCTGCGTGAGAAGCGGGAACTGCAGTCTTCAGACTATAGCCAACGATCTAGGCATTCTGGAGCTTCCTTTTGAGAAAAAGCTTCCGAAGTCCAATTGGCCGATGGATTTCCCCTTGATCCGGGATGCCAAAAAGTGCATCAAGTGCATGCGCTGTGTACAGGTTTGTGACAAGATCCAGGGACTGAATATCTGGGATGTGGCTGGGACCGGTTCGAGGACCACCGTTGACGTTTCCAGAAACAGAAAGATTCAGGAATCTGACTGTGCGCTCTGCGGCCAGTGTATCACACACTGTCCTGTTGGGGCTCTGAGGGAGCGCGACGATGTCCAGAAGGTGCTGGATGCGCTGGCAGACCCGGAGAAGATCACAGTAGTGCAGGTGGCGCCCGCCGTGCGTGCGGCATGGGGGGAGGCGTTCGGCCTTCCCAGAAAGTTTGCGACCGTGAAGCGTCTGGTATCAGCCCTTCGTCAGATTGGCTTTAATTACATATTTGACACCAATTTCAGCGCGGACCTGACCATCATGGAAGAGGGAAGCGAGTTCCTGGAAAAGGTGAAGAACAAGGAGAATGAAACGTTCCCGATGTTCACATCATGCTGTCCGGGGTGGGTACGTTTTATGAAATCCCAGTATCCCGGTATGGTGGACCAGTTGTCCAGCGCGAAATCGCCTCAGCAGATGTTTGGAGCCGTTGCAAAGTCCTACTATGCGAAGCTGCTGGATGTGGATCCTTCCAGAATCTACAGTATCTCGATCATGCCCTGTGTAGCGAAAAAGCACGAGTGCGCAATACCGGTCATGAATGACGCGGGTGCAGGCCCGGATGTGGACGTGGTCCTGACTACCAGAGAAGTAGACCGCCTGATCCGCGCGGAGCACATCATTCCCTCTGATCTGGAAGAAGAAGAGTTCGATATGCCTTTGGGTACCGGCTCAGGCGCCGGCGTCATTTTCGGGGCTACCGGCGGCGTTATGGAAGCGGCTCTTCGAAGCGCGTATTATCTGGTGACAGGAAGAAATCCTGATCCAGATTCCTTCAGCAAGGTGCGTGGTATGGACGGCTGGAAAGAGGCTGAGTTCAACCTGGCGGGTCAGAATCTGAAAGTGGCCGTTGCCAGCGGGCTTTCCAATACCAGAAAACTGATGGAGGCCATCCGAAAGGGTGAAGTCCAGTACCACTTTGTGGAAATCATGGCATGTCCGGGCGGCTGTGCAGGCGGCGGCGGGCAGCCGATAAAAGACGGAGAAGAACAGGCGGAAGCCAGATGCGAGGTTCTCTATGGACTGGACAAGGTGAACAACCTGAGGTTCTCTCATGAAAATCCTTCTGTCCAGAAATGTTACCAGGATTATCTGGAGGCACCGCTGTCTCATTTGTCTCATAAGCTTCTGCATACGGACCATCATGCATGGCTGATGCCGGAAGAAGAGACAGAAGAGTGATCAGAAGCCGTCTGAATAACTAACATTGCTACCCATTATTATACCTTCTATATAGGAACAGGGCGTCCGTGTAATGCGGCGTCCTGTTCAATTTTTGCTTGACAATTTAAAAACAAATGGATAAAATAAAAAAGAATCGAGTGGCTGCAATGCGTAAATCCGGATGTCGGATCTGCGCATTTTTTTTGTGTGATGAAGAGTTTCTTGGACTTCCTATTGTACAAGAAAAAGTGTGCACAATTCATGGATTCGGGTTGTGGCAGCTTCCCCCAAAAGACTCCAGAGACGACTGAATATGAGGAGGAAACAGAGACAATGGAAAAAGAGATTACTATGAACCGGATGGGGACAGCGCCCATCAAAAAGCTGATGCTGGCCATGGGGATTCCCATGATTTTATCCATGGCGCTGCAGGCTTTGTACAATATTGTGGACAGCTTTTTTGTAAGCAGCATAAAGGACACGCCTGCTGTGGCACATTTGGGGGATTATGCAGTGAATGCCCTGACTCTGGCCTTCCCGGTCCAGATGCTGATGGTCGCGATTGGAATTGGCACCGGAGTTGGAGTAAACGCACTGCTGTCAAAGAGTCTTGGCCAGGGCGACAGGGAGAAAGGAAGCTGGATTTCAGGCAACGCCGTCTTTTTAGGGCTCTGCACCTATATTGTATTTTTACTGTTCGGAATCTTCGGCGTGAATGCTTATATGGTTTCCCAGACAAAGGATCCTGTTGTCCTTCAAATGGGAAAGGCATATCTGGAAATCTGTTCAATCCTTTCCTTCGGAAGCATCCTGTTCATGATCTACGAGAAGCTTTTGCAGGCCACAGGCCGGACCATGCTGTCGACTGTCGCCCAGGTGGCCGGGGCTGTGACCAATATTATCCTGGATCCAATATTGATCTTCGGATATCTGGGATTTCCGGAATTGGGGATTGAAGGCGCGGCATATGCGACTGTTATTGGGCAGGCGGTTTCCCTTATTCTGGGAATCCTGTTTCATATGATATGTAACAGAAGGGATATCAATACAGGCTTTCAATATCTGCGCCCGAGGATAAAGATCATTACAGAAGTCTACACCATTGGAATTCCAGCCATTATCATGCAGGCACTGATGTCATTCATGACATATGGCGTGAATATCATATTTGGAGCGGTTTCCACAGCGGCGGTAACGGCATATGGAATTTATTATAAGATCCAGCAATTTGTCTTTTTTGCGGCTTTCGGTATGAATAACGCCATGATTCCAATCATCGGATTCAATTACGGGAAACGGGACAAAAAGAGGATACAAGAAGGGATCCGATACGGAATGCTTTATACGCTGATCATCATGCTGGTGGGAGCCATGCTGCTGCAGGTATTTGCAGGACAACTGATCGGTATTTTTTCCCTGTCAGATGAAACACGGACGCTTTGTATCCGGGCAGTGCGCATTATTACATTGGGCTATTTGTTTGCCGGTGCCAATATCGCTTATCAGGGTATTTTTCAGGCACTGGGGTATGGGGTCCGTTCCTTATTGGTGTCCACGGTACGGCTGATCATAGTGGCGCTTCCGCTCGCATGGATTTTTACCCGTCTTCCCAACGCGGAAACGTTGATCTGGACTGCTTTTCCCATAGCGGAGGGCGCGGCGTTGATTCTTGCGGCAGTGCTGATGAGACAGGTCGCAAAAAAGAGGCTTACTTAGATTGCCGGCGCTTTTATTACGGTTCTGAACAAAAAATGGTATAATGGATCAAGAAAAAGGAGGCAGATAATATGATGAAAAGGATTATTACCATCAGCAGAGAATTTGGCAGCGGCGGGAGGACGATCGGAAGGCAGACAGCGGAACGGCTTGGAATTTCCTTTTACGACAAAGAGCTGATTGAAAAAGTGGCGAAGGAATCCGGGCTTTCAGAGCAGTTTGTGGCGGAGCAGGGCGAGGATTCACCGACTAAAAACCGTTTTGCCTATTCCTTTTTAGGCAGAGAGAGCAACGGTATGTCAGTAAATGATTATCTCTGGTCAGCTCAGAGAAAGATCATCCTGGAGCTTGCGGAAAAAGAATCATGCGTGATAGTGGGACGTTGTGCGGATTACATTTTGAGGGAAAGGGAAGACTGCCTGCATGCCTTTATTTGCGCGGATGTGAAAAAGAAAGCGGAGCGGATCGTGAAGCTGTACGGAGAGACAGAAAAGAAACCTGAGAAAAGGCTAGCAGAAAAGGATAAAAAACGCCGCTTGAACTATGAATATTATACGGAGCGAAAATGGGGAATGGCGCAGAATTATCATATTTCACTGGACAGCGGTGCCATCGGTCTTGAAAAGTGTGTGGATATTCTGGTGGATCTGACCAGGATGGATTAATGTGTTTAACCGTACTCAGGTTCACGGACCGGATACGGACTGAATTAAAAATGAATATTGACAGACAGCGGCAGCCGGAAAGGATCTGCCGCTGTCTGTTTTAGTGTCTCCATTTAAAATGGCGGATGGGTGTTGTTGTATTTGGAGTCTGATTCCAGTATAATGTAGAATAATGATATCTTTTGGCTGTAAAAGGGAAAAGAGGGAATCGGGATGGGAATCTGCAGGCTGTGCCCGAGAGAGTGCGGCGTGGACCGTAAATCCGGACAGACAGGCTATTGCGGCGTCGCCGGCGGCGGGATCTATGCGGCGCGGGCTTCGCTTCATATTTGGGAGGAACCTTGTATTTCCGGTAAAAATGGATCGGGCACCGTATTTTTCAGTGGCTGTAACCTTCGGTGCGTTTACTGCCAGAATTACCAGATCGCCTGCGCTGAAACGGGAAAACAGATTACAGTGGAAAGGCTGGCGGAAATATTCCTGGAGCTTCAGGAGAAAGGTGCGGCCAATATAAACCTGGTAACGCCGACTCACTACACGCCGGAGATCATAGCTGCTGTAGAGAAGGCCAGAGCTGACGGATTATCCCTGCCGGTCGTATATAACTGCGGCGGCTATGAAAAGACGGACACGCTGAAAACTCTGGAGGGAGTCGTGGATGTCTATCTGACGGATTTTAAATATATGGAGAAAGAGACGGCACGGCGGTATTCCGGGGCGGAGGATTATCCGGAAACGGCGAAGGCCGCATTGAAAGAGATGGTGCGCCAGCAGGGCCGGGCGGCGTTTGCCCCGGATGGAAATATGAAAAGAGGCGTGATCGTCCGCCACCTGCTTCTTCCGGGACATTTGAAAAATGCGAAAGCAGTGGTGGGCTATGTGTATGAGACTTACGGAGACCAGGTCTATCTGAGCCTGATGAATCAATATACACCGCTGCTGCAGGTAAATAAATGGCCGGAATTAAACCGGCGCGTCACTAAACGAGAATATGACAGACTGGTGGACTATGCCATTTCCATCGGAGTAGAGAATGGTTTCATTCAAGAAGGCGAGACGGCCGGAGAAAGCTTTATCCCTGCGTTTGATCATGAGGGGATATAAAGGAAAATAAATTTGGACAGCAAGGATAAAATACAGCCGGACGGCGGGAGGAAAATATGAGCAATGCAATCGTAACTTTAAAAAAGGGAGCAGGACGGACTTTGAAATCAGGCGGTCCCTGGATCTACGACAATGAGGTGGAAAGTATCCTGGGAAAATTTGAGGATGGGGACATTGTACTGATACACGACTTCGACGGGTATCCGCTGGGAAAAGGGTTTATAAACCGGAATTCAAAACTGACGGTCCGTATGATGACCCGGGATAAAGATGCCGAGATAGATGAGGAATTTCTCCGGATGCGTGTTAAGAACGCTTGGGAATACCGGAAACAGGTGGTGGATACTGACAGCTGCAGGGTGATTTTCGGAGAAGCCGATTTTCTGCCCGGTATTGTGATAGACAAGTTTTCCGACGTGCTGGTGGTACAGTCGCTGGCGCTGGGGATCGACCGGTTTAAGGTACTGATCGTTGATATACTGAAGCAGTTCATGGAAGAAGACGGAATCGCCATCCGCGGCGTTTATGAACGAAGTGACGCGAAGGTCAGAAAGCAGGAAGGGATGGAATGTGTCAAGGGATTTCTTGGGGAACCCTTTGATACGAAAGTGGAGATAACAGAAAATGGTGTCCACTATTTGGTGGATGTGAAAGAGGGACAGAAGACAGGCTTTTTTCTGGATCAGAAATATAACCGCAGGGCAATCTGGAAGCTGTGCCCCGGTGCGAGGGTATTGGACTGTTTTACGCATACAGGATCCTTTGCTTTAAATGCAGGATTAGCAGGGGCGGAGAGTGTGATTGGCGTAGACGCATCTGAATTGGGAGTGGCCCAGGCAAGGGAAAATGCGGCATTGAATCATTTGGAAGAGAAAGTGGAGTTTCGCTGTGCCGATGTATTTGAGATGCTTCCTGAACTGGAGAAACAGGGGGAGAAGTTTGATGTGGTGATCCTGGACCCGCCGGCGTTTACAAAATCCAGGAATTCCATAAGGAATGCGGTAAAAGGTTACCGGGAAATCAATCTGCGGGCCATGAAGCTGATCAAAGACGGGGGATATTTGGCTACTTGTTCCTGTTCTCATTTCATGGATTATGAATTGTTCACTCAGACGATTGGACAAGCCGCCAAAAATGTTCACAAGCGGCTGCGGCAGGTGGAATTTCGCACCCAGGCTCCGGACCATCCGATACTTTGGGCGGCAGATGATTCATATTATTTGAAATTTTATATCTTTCAGGTGTGCGATGAAAAATAGCAGGGCCGGTACTGACAGAGCAATCGGTCTGCAGTTACGGCATAAGCATAAGAACGGTCAGAGAGGGAAGGAATAGACAGGGAATGAGTCAGTTAAAAGGCGAAAAGAGGAATAAACAGTTTAAAGCTCCAGCTGCGAAGGGGAAGGAAACACCGGAATACGAAATTCATAGTAAAAAGACGGGATTGAGAGAAACGTTCTCAGAATCAAAAGGGAATGCGAATACTGGTAAGAGGAAACCTGTTTCTTTAAAAACCAGCTATGCAGCTGCAGCCAGCGATGGACGCAGGAGGGATCAGGAATCATTCTGTCCGGTTTCAATGAAATGCGGAGGCTGTGAATATCAGAGGATTTCTTATGAGGAGCAGCTGCGGATGAAACAGAAAATGGTGGAATCTTTATTAAAAGGAATCTGCCGGGTCCATCCTATAATCGGAATGAAAGATCCCTTCCATTATCGCAACAAAGTACATGCAGTTTTTGACCGGAAAAAAGATGGGACAGTCATTTCCGGAGTATATGAAAGGAACAGCCACAGAGTCGTTCCCATAGACGACTGTCTTATTGAGGACGAGCAGGCGGATGCGATCATCCGGGACATCCGGGGACTGTTAAAATCCTTTAAGATTCGAATATTTGATGAGGACACCGGCTATGGCCTTCTTCGTCATGTTCTGATCAGGCGGGGCTTCAGCAGCGGAGAAGTGCTGGTGGTCCTGGTGCTGTCCTCTCCGATTCTGCCGTCTAAAAACAATTTTGTGAAAGCTCTTCGCGCGCTCCATCCGGAGATCACGACCGTTGTGCTGAATGTCAATGATAAGAGGACCAGTATGGTGCTGGGAGAACGGGAGATCACCCTTTACGGAAAAGGATATATTGAAGATACTCTGTGCGGGAAAGTATTTCGGATTTCTCCCAGATCTTTTTATCAGGTAAACCCTGTCCAGACAGAGGTTCTTTATGGTAAAGCGATTGAATTGGCCGGCCTGACAGGAAAAGAACGTGTCATTGACGCGTATTGCGGGATCGGGACGATCGGGCTGACGGCCAGCAGCCGGGCCGGTGAGGTCATAGGGGTAGAGCTCAGCAAAGATGCGGTCCGGGATGCCATAGCGAATGCCAAACGAAATGATGTGAAAAATGTCCGCTTTTACCAGAATGATGCAGGAGAATTTATGAGCGGGATGGCAGAACAGCGGGAGAATGCCGATGTGGTGTTTATGGATCCTCCCAGACAGGGAAGCGATGAGGCATTTTTGTCCTCTGTTTTGCGTTTGGCCCCGAAAAGGATTGTCTATATTTCGTGCAATCCAGAGACCCTGGCACGGGACCTGAAATATCTGGTGCAGCGGGGATATCGGGCAGAAGGAGCTTGGCCGGTGGACATGTTCCCGTGGACAGGACACGTGGAATGTGTGGTCCAGCTAACCCGTATAAAATAAGGATTTGCATGTGGTTTGACTGGTTGTAATACAGGGTTTGCCTACCTTTTGCCTACCGTGGATTTAAGTGGTAGGCAATCAACCAGTTACCTCCTCAAAGATACGCACCGCATCGGAACGCATCTTTTCCGTGTTAAAGACATAGCGGTTCATCGTGGTGGAAATATCCTTATGGCCGAGCCGCTCCATGACAGTCTTTGGACTTGCCCCGTTTTCGGCCAATAAGGTGCCATGCGTGTGACGGAGAGAGTGGCTGTGGAATAGCACAAGCCCCAGTTCGTTGTGGATCACACGGGCACAATATTTAAAGGACTCCGGCGTAAGGAGCTGTCCATTTTCTTTTACCGACAATGGCATGATCTCCCGATAAGGAACGGTTTCGCTGGCAGGAAACTGAACGATTGAACCATCAGGGCGTACATATGTTTTTAAGTAATAGGGACCATAAAATAACATGGTCTCTTTTCTTTTTATGTACTCTTTCCGGATAGCTTTTTGAATGGTGCTTCCCATATCTACCGTCCGATAGGATTCGTATTTGGGGGGCCTTTGATACCAAACTCTATCCTCCTTTTGGACCTGCTGATTGATGGAACAAGTACGCGCGCCAAAGTCAAAGTCCGTAAGCAGGTCCAGGCCATAGGTCTCCCCAATCCTGGTCCCGAGATGATAAGATGTCAGCAAAGGCAGATAAAAAGAGGAGCCTTCCGGAAATCGGGACATGATCTTTTCCCAGTCATCTGCGGAACAGATATATTCCCGCTTGATCTTAAGTTCTGGACTTTCTTTTAATCTCCCCAATTTTACATAGCTGCAGGGGTTATACTTTATAAATTTCATCGGGATTACCGCATATTCCAGGGCGCCAGACAGGCAGGCAAGGAGATTCCTTACCATACTGACAGAGAAGCCCTTTAATTTGACGTTATCGATCCAATTCTGGACAATGTCCGGTTCGATGGCACTCAGGCGATATTTTCCCAAAGCCGGCTTAATGTGGTTGCGGGTCTTGCTTTCATAATCCAGATAGGTATTATGGCCCAGGTTCTTTTTTACGTGGTTTTCCAGCCAATAATCCAGATAGTCGGCAAGGCTGATAGTAGATGGAGTAAAAGTACGTCCCGAGGTTTCATATTCGGCCTTCGCCTTCGTCCCCGCAGTCAGGGCGTCCGCTTTTGTCCGATATCCGCCTTTTGAGATGGGTTTCCTCTTTCCGCCTATTTTGGCTCCCTCGAAAGAATATTCCCAAGTAGCCCCTCTTTTCCTTGTTCTGAGTTGTCCCATTGTATCATCCTCCTTTTGAATTTTAACTTTAATATCCACCTGAGCATGGACAAAAAGGGTATAAAAATAACAGCCAGCGAACGATTGTTCCGCTTGCGATGGCTGCCCGAAGATGATACAATATAGTTGATTAGGGCGTATCTCTTCGGGATATGCTTGCCGGTCTCTGTTGGCGCAGGGGCCGGTTTTTTAATAGCATTTTTTACACGCTTCGTATCCTTGTGCTTCAGCATCAGATTTGCTCATTTGCCTTGAAACATCAGGATTCATTTTTCCGCAATCCGGTTTATTGTGATATTTACTACCAGTTGCAGAAATCCATACCATTTGTTCTACGGGTTGCTGGACGGAGGTCTCAGTAGTAATAATTTCGTTACTGGCCTCCGATGTGTTTTCAGTTTCTGGCTTAGTGCTTACCGTAGTTGTTGCTTCTGTTTGCGCTAATGTGGTTGTAGATGTAGTGGCTTGGAGTGTAGCTTTAGTTGTAGATGCTTCTGTGGTTACTTGTTTCTGCGCGAATGACGGGCTATCAGCTGTTTCGTTTGAATCATTACAAGAAATCAGCGATGTGGCTATAATAATACAAACCAGTAAAGTTATAAATTTCTTTTTCATACTCATTTCCCCTGTTTATTCATCATCATCGGTTTCTAGTAACAAATCTGATGTATAATTTTCATCAGTGGATTGGGACTGACGGAATTCTTCAGCCAACATAGTTTTATTAAATTCAGCTGACGGCTCAATATTTGTTACCATTTCTTCCAGTTCATCTAAGCTTACCTTGAAAAATTCTTTCCGCATATTTACTTTGTTAAGGCGCTTATTATTAAGCAGTTCGTGTAGCTTATTTTCTAAGCCCACTGCATCATTAGAGAAGATAAAACTGTGGACATCGAATTTAAAAGGAACGCTGGCACTTCCGAGTTCGTTCACACGGTCTTGTGGGTCTAACCGACGCGTCATCCCCACCTTAAATACATTTTCTCCGAAAGATCCCAAATTACTGATTATGTAAACATTTCCGGCTTTTCCGTTTTGAAGGTTGCTGATTTCTTCTTTCTTTATGACAACATCGGATAGCTGGCTTTGCAATTCAAGTATACGGGTTTGTAGTTTGGCCACTTCGTCGTCAGATAAATCTGCAGTAAGGCTTTCCTGCAATTTGGAAATTTCAGCATTATATTTTGCTTCTTCTGCTTCTATCTTTTTCCTTTCTGCTTCCAATGCCTTTCGTTCTTCTGCCTCTTGACGCATTTGTTCGCGGATAGCTAACTGCTCCTGGCGAGCTTGTTCTTTTTTGACATAGTAGTTATATTCAATTTTTACAGCATTTATAAAAAAGTATTCTAATTCACCGATAAATTTCGTGAGAGTACCAGCAATACTCTGATTTCCTTCGCCCGCTATTTTAAGGTACTTAGAAGAAACATTTTTGATATCTTCTATAGATTTATCAAGCTTCTCATATTTCAGATTATATAATATGTTTTGTAATTCTGCCCTTAGAGCTATTACCATTAGACTGTAGATGCTTTTATTTGCCTTTGTTGTATATCTGGAAGAATATTGATCCATGAGCTTGTCAATCTGTTTTTCGTTTTCTCTGTATGCTTTTCGGAGGCTCTTGATATCCATACAGTGTAATTTGAGGATAACAGAAGGAGCAATATTGTCCGCGTCTTTATAATCTTGCCAGGAAACCTTACAATTGCTATAAGAAATATCTGATGCAAAAAAGTTACTAATTGCATACTCTATACTTTTGTAAAGCTCTTTACTTCTCGAAAGTTTATTAGTATTTGTTCGTAGCTGCTTATCTAACTTCGTATTTTTGTCCATAAGAGCTGCGATCTCTTCCCGTAGCCTGGAAATGGTTATGTTACAATCAGCTATATCACGGTTGAGATTGTTGAGTTTAACAGTTGCTTCAGAATTCATACTTTCAATTTTTTCTTTTACCTGATAATACTCGTCCGCCCCAATAGAAGACATTTTATCTTCTAATATTTTAACGGTATTACGAAGTTCTTCATTTTCTGCTTTGATTTTTGAAATTCGAAAAATATCTATGAATCCCATTAGTGCCCCTCTTTCCCCTCATCTCTAAAGTATATATTTCTTTACTCTGCAAATAATATTCGCAGAGGTGAAACCATAATGAAAATAAAAGTAGAATATAAAATCCGTCAAATCCGTTTAGGCCGTCATTTGACACTTGATAGGCTGTCGGCACTATCTGGAGTAAGCGTTACTGAAATAAATGATATTGAACGCGGCATTCGCGAGGCTACAGTGTCTACATTATGTATGATTGCTGTTGCTTTGGAGGTAGAAGTTTGTGATTTATTTATCTATTTTCCGGCATAACGGAAATCCGAAATTATTTAATATCCCATCTCGTTCCATTAGTAGAAGCCACA
Source organism: Lientehia hominis (assembly GCF_021044755.1). Lineage (GTDB taxonomy): Bacteria > Bacillota > Clostridia > Lachnospirales > Lachnospiraceae > Lientehia > Lientehia hominis. The sequence continues at coordinate 26,835 of NZ_JAJNOR010000005.1, read as the reverse complement.
ATATACCAATCGAATATATGATTAAGTGCTTGATTTATTACGCGTTTGAGTGTATCATATAATCAAGAAAAACAAACACATGTTCGAAAAAGAGATGGGGGTACTGCTTATGGATTATCGGACTGAGATAACAAAATTATTGCAAAGGCCTATTGAAGATTACATATTAAAATTGATTTATACTTTTATCAAAAGGCTATTGGACTAGGGACTTTCCTAGTCCCTTTCTTTTGTTATGTTCTCAACGATTTTCTCCAATACCTCCCATTCATCTACTGATAATTCCGCTAAAGCTTCGATAAACCTATGACGGAAAGAGTCTTCTTCATCCTTTAGAACGTCTGCTGCGAATTCAGCAATCTGTTCTCCCCGTGTTTTCTGTATGAACATATCTCCTAATCCATTACGGAGCCAGTCTTCGTTTACATCAAATTCCCTGCATATAGAGAATATTACCGCATCGGAGGGCATTCGGAGACCATTTTCATAATTTGTTATGGTATTTCCTTTTACCCCTACTATTTCTCCAAACTTCGTTTGAGTAAGTTTTAAAGATTTTCTTAACATTCTAATTCTGTCTTTCAAAGTTTCACTTCCTTCCTATGCGACCATTATATATCCAAAAACTCTCAAAGTCAATAATTTATTTAAAATATTTGCAAAACTTATTGACATATATTTCATAGAGAGTTATAATACTCTCATAGTCATACAACAAGCACAGTGAGGTGATGAATATATGTGTGAACGCGAAAAACAGCTTCTGGAATCTTTTGCGGAATCGCTTCCTAAAATGACCGAATTTGAAAAAGGCTACATTTTAGGAGTGGCGGAGAGTAAGGTTCAGGATAAGAAGAACGAAGAGAAAGAATCTAAGGAGATGGGATAAGGAGGTGTGAGAATGAGAAAGAGAAGCAAGAAAATATGGGCGTACCTGGACGGTAAGAAGCTGGTGGAAGTGATCCAGGCCGCACTGGACAACAACATGATGGTGGACGATCTGAAACAGAAGCTAATCGAAGAGAATCCAGGACATGAAGTCACATTCAAAGTTCAATAATTGAGGAGGAAAAAATGCCAATCATGGAATACGAACCGCTTTACAACGCGAAGGAACTTACCAAGGTATTAAAAATTGGAATCAATGGAGTATACGAGTTGTTGAGCTCCGGGAAATTACCTTATCTGCTTATAAACGGCGGGAAAAAGGTGCGGGGAAGCGACTTAGAACGATTTATCGAAACGTATCCGGTAGCCACGAGGGGAGAAGAAGAAACTTGAGCACCTATTTATCCTGGTCATGCTGCTGGCCTATTTTGCGGCGGCGACAACGGAGGAAAGAAAATGCGTAAAGCACTGAAAGAAGCCCGCCAGAAGGCAGGCATGACACAGCAGCAAATGGCGGACAAACTAAACATTGGATTGAGACATTACCAGAAAATCGAATCTGGTGACACTAATGGCTCTTTCGAGGTTTGGGACGCCTTGGAGGACATTCTAGAGATACATCAACGGAAACTCCGAGAGCATCCAGATACTCATCACGTTCAAGCAAAAAATCAGTAGGGACATTTAGCAAGTCTGCTAAAGATACAAGCCCCTCAAAAGTAGGTCGGGCATCGCCGCTTTCGTATTTTTGATAGTTACGCAAGCCGGTATCCAGGTAATCAGCCACCTGCTGCGCGGTGTATTTTTTTGAAATCCGTGTGGCACGCAAACGATCTTTGAACATAATGATCCTCCTTATAATATATTCTTGACATATGCCATATTATGGCATATAATCAAAAGAAATAATACGCCATGACATGGCATAACAAGGAGGAAGCCACATGAAAATTGAAATTTCAGGAAGCAGATGTATTAGCTGCGCAAAGTACACACAGTATTACAGCCGGTCATTGTGTACATATGAGATGGAGCCAATTAACCGGGGATATTGCGGGCAAAGGCAGTGCGTAACACAGCCGGGGAACCGATGCAAGAAGTACAGGGAAAAGAGTAACGTAGGAACCGTATATTTGAAAGAACAGAGGGAGTGAAATGCGTAAAGCACTGAAAGAAGCCCGCCAGAAGGCAGGCATGACACAGCGGGACGTTGCCGATTATCTGGGGATTACGGAGCGATATTACCGCCAAATAGAAGCTGGACAAAGAACAGGAGATTTTGAATTATGGGATTCGTTGGAAGATTTACTTAAAATACATCAACGATTACTTAGGGTAATCTCTTCCGACTAATTCATCAAGGGAGACATTGAAGTAATCCGCGAGTTTAATCAGAACGGACAATTCCGGTTCCCTTGCTCCTAATTCATAGTTCCGGTATCCCCGAACAGTAACACCGAGCAATTCCGCCATTTGAGCCTGTGTGCAGTTTAAGGCAAGGCGTAACTCTTTTAGTTTGTTGGAAAATTCCATAAAACCTCCTTAAAAATGTTGACAGGAACAAAATGTTCCTATATAATAAAAACGAGGAGAGGAACAATATGTTCCTCATATCGTATTACAATTAATTAATAATTTATCATACCACAAAAAAGGAGGAAAAGTCTATGATTTCAAATGATGTGAGCAAATTGGAAAAGGAAAATTCCATTTTAAAAGAAGTGTTAGCAGAATTGTCAAAGAAGATGGAACAGAACCGGATAGTCAAGCCGAAAAGCTGTCAGTATTGCAAGCACTACCTTCAGTATTATATAAAAGGCGGAATGGCTTATAGGGATGAGTACACACCAATCTACAATGGACATTGTACCAAAGGAGTGCCAATTAAAAAGGGAGGAAAAAGGAACCCGAAACCGGATGATACGTGCGTATATTTTGAAATTGGTACATATGGAACAAAATATTATTGAGGAGGTGAAGAAATGGAGATCAAAGAAGAATTATACGAAGTCATGACGGCCCATACAGCGGCTATCTATCATGATGCCCTGGGCCTGGACATTATCCTGGCGGATGGCGGGGTATTGACGGCGGAAATAGAAAAAGAGCCCCAAGTAGCGGCAACTACATAAGGGGCCCAAAGAAATAAAACCTATGCGTATTATAACGCAAGTTTGGAGGTTTGGCAATGGATTACGAAAAATTATGGCGGACGTTAAAGGGCGAGGCCCTCACCAGGAAGCGGATCGCTGCCATGATGGAAGTGTCTTGGGACGAAGTCATGGACATGATGGAGCAGATGGAACAGGAAGAGTACACGGGTGGGGACTTTTACCTGGAAACGGATGGTGGATGAGATGACAGGGTACATAAGCACGGACCGGGAGCGCCGGATCGTAGTCTCGGATGCGGAAGCGTTTGACTATGCAGTGGGCCACCTGGATGAACTGACCACGGACAGCGAGAGATCCAGTCTGGTCAACGCAGCCCTTTATGATCCGGAGCTTCAGGAGGCACTTTTTTTATACGCAAAAATGATCATCCCGCAGGCGAAGGGGAAGGCCAGGGAGGAACTGGTGGAGTTTTTCTTTTCCGGCGGGGAATTCGAAAGGAGTGAGGTGGATGGAATATAAGGATATAGACAATGCGAACCGGCTGCTGGTCACAACAGATGTAAAAGGAAAAGCTTATGTGGAAGTGAACCAGAGGATCAAAGCCTTCCGCATGTTGTATCCGGAAGGATATATAGAGCCGCAGGTGATCAGCAATCAGGAAGGGGTCTGTGTCATGAAAGTGGAAGTCGGACACTACGAACAGGGAGAAAAGCGTGTGCTGGGTATCGGGCACGCTTATGAAAAGGAAGACGGCTCCTATATCAATAAGACCAGCTATATTGAGAATTGCGAAACAAGTGCGGTTGGCCGGGCCCTGGGAATGCTGGGTATCGGAATCGATACGAGTGTTGCGAGTGCAGAAGAGATGGAACACGCGGTACAGCAGCAGGAGGGGATGAAGCCTATCAATCAGGCGACCATCAGAGCACTCCGGGAACTGTTCCGTAAAAATGGGATCGATGAGGCAAAGGTACTGGTGCTCTATAAGATCGGCTGCGTGGAGGAAATGACCAATAAGATGCACGTAAACCTTATCAACCACCTGGACCAGGTGAAAAAGGAGTGTGGGATCTGAGGTGAGATATGCAGGCATATACGGTCATCAAAAAGTACCGGGAGACCAAAGAGGGGACCGATCTGGTCATCCATATCCCGGACAGGCAGCTGGGCGATATGATCGCTGAGAAGCGGATACGGGATGCAGAGATCCGTATGGACGACGGGCGGCATATCTCAGCAGAGCAAAGGCGGAAGGCCTATGCCACGATCAACGATATCGCCATGTGGATGGGGGATGCCCCGGAAGCGGTAAAGGAATGGATGAAATACCGGCATATCTGCCGGACGGGTGATGGGTATTTTTCCCTGAGTGATTGTACGATGGATACCGCCCGGGAATTTATCAATACTCTTTTGGATTTTTGTCTGGAACAGGGCGTGCCCCTCGGTGAGTACGGAGCCCAGAGAACGGATGATATCGGAAAATATCTCTGGTGCTGTTTAAAATACAAAAAATGTGCCGTGTGCGGCAGGCCGGGAGAAGTCCATCATTGGGATGCTGTCGGGATGGGGAATGACCGGACGAGGGTGGATGACAGCGGGCATCGGAAGATATGTCTGTGCCGGGAGCACCACACCGCAGCACACAGCCGTGGAAATGCGTCATTCGAAAAGATGTATCATGTCTACGGCATCTTATATCCAACAGCTCCATGACCTGTCTGGTCATGCTGCTATATAACTATTGTTGCATTTTGTCACACACAGTAACCTATTGTAAGCCGGTCAAGACCTCCGGGGAGACCCGGAGGGAAAGGAGGCAGGATGAAGGACATATCGGAGCTTGTGCCGGTCGGATATAGAAACGCCATCCCGAGGGAAGAGCTGATGAGGCGCACAGGGGTGGGAGACCGTCAGATGCGGGAACTGATCAAGGCATCTCCTGTGCTGATCTGTAACCTGCAGGATGACAAAGGATATTTCAGGCCGGCGGAGGATGAAGAGCATCTGGTGAAGATGTTCCGCCGTCAGGAGAATAAAAGGAGCCTTTCGACCGGGAGGACAGTCCGGAAATGTGATGACTGGATCCGGGACAGAAGGGCAGAGAAGAGTGATCTGGTGAAGAACCAGATAAGCCTTTTTGAGTGGTTGGGAGGAGCAGATGGGAAACATGCAGAGAGACAAAGGTAAACGCGGAGAACGCGAGCTTGCCGGGATTCTGCGGGACTACGGTTATCCATGTCGAAGAGGACAGCAGTTCTCCGGAGCAAATGGTGATGCGGATGTAGTCGGGCTCCCGGGGATCCATATCGAATGTAAACGTTGTGAGAGATTAAATCTAAAAGCGGCGCTGATGCAATCCAGAAGGGATGCCAGAAGTAGTGAGATCCCAGTAGTGATGCACCGTAAATGCCGTGAGCCGTGGAAGGTGAGCATGTATATCCAAAACTTTGAGAAGATATACCGAGCTGGAGTGTGCAGTACGTTCCGCAGGAAGATATACGGCGGGAAGATCACGCTCCTTTTGGATGACTGGATCTGTTTTTACCGGGAATGGCAGGCTGAAAAGGAGCTTGAACAGGAGAGAGAATGAACTATATAGCCGAAATGAAAGCGTTTTACGATAGGCTCGAACTAAACCCGCAGCCCGCCCCTGTGATCGCCTTATGGCATGCGCTGATGTCCATAGCGAATAAAGCAGGGTGGCCAGATATGTTTACGGTAGCCTCATCAGTCCTTGGCCTTCGGGCTGGATTAAACGCCCAGGCGATCAAAAGAGCCAGGAACCAACTGGCCCAGAATGGTTACATATCCTGGCAGCCGCGTGGCGGGAACCTGTCCGCGATGTACCACATCCAATCTCTTGTGGTACAAAATGATACTAAAAATGTACCACAGTCTGAACCACAAGTTGTACCACAGTCTGGACCACAAAGTGAACCACAAGTTGTACCACAAAGTGTACCCATTAATAAACATAAACTAAAACAGATACAAAAGAAAGACTCTAACGAGTCAAAAGAAAAGTTCACGCCTCCTACGGTCGACGAAGTGAGGGCGTATTGCGTGAGCCGTGGGAACAAGATAAACCCGGACACGTTCGTAAATTTTTACAGTTCCAAGGGATGGATGGTCGGGAAGAACAAGATGAAAGATTGGAAGGCGTGCGTGAGAACATGGGAGCAGACTGAAAAAGAGAAAAACAGGCCAGGGAAGAAAAATGTCTTTTCCGGATACGACTCCCAACGGGATTATGATGCGGATGCCTTAGTGGATCAGATAAACGGGATGGGAGGATGACCATGTGCACAATGAGGATAGAGGAGTGCCTGCGCTGCCCGTACACGGATACTTGCGACCTGGATGTATTGCCGGAAGAACGGGCCATGCAGGACAGGCTGGACCGGGAGCTGGAGATCGTGGAGCCGGAAGTCTTAAGACGCCGGGAGACACTGAGAAGATACAACAGGTCCGATAAGGGCAGGTTGCGCAGCAAAAAATACCTGGAGTCTGAGAAGGGGAAACAGGCCCAGGAGAGAAGGGGCCGGAGGCGGATAGAGAACGGTAAAAACGCCGAATACTGCCGGAGATATTATCACAGGCAAAAGGCTTTGAGGGAGGCACATCATGAGCAGACCGATCACTGACGCCCAGATAGCCGAGATCCACCGCCTGCGGGATGAGGGATACAGCAGGCATCGGGTAGCAAAGATGACCGGACACACCAGCGAGACGGTCGATAACCACTGGTTTGATGCCGATTATCTGGAGTGGGTGGATGGGTTCAGGGTCCGCTGGGAGAACATGAGAAAAAGATTTAAGCGAAAATAAGCAGAAAGGAGACGAGCCCCGGCCGGGTGATGACATGTCGGCTCCTAGAGCAATGAAAACGGAATTATATAACGATAACTTTCAGAATTATAAGCGGTATGGGATACCAAAGGCACAGCTTGTCATAGCGGATATCCCGTACAACATAGGCAACAACTTTTATGGCAGCAATCCCATGTGGTACAACGGCGGAGACAATAAAAACGGCGAGAGTAAGCTTGCCGGAAAGGCAGCGTTTAACACGGATTTTAATTTCAACATCGCGGAATACTTCCACTTCTGCAACCGGTTACTAAAAAAAGAACCAGAAAAGAGCAATGGAAGAGGGAAGTCATCAGATGCTCCATGTATGGTTGTGTTCTGCAGTTTCGAACAGATGCCGACGGTAATAAGATATGCCGAAAAGCACGGGTTTAAGCATAACATACCACTGGTATTCTGCAAAAACTACAGCCCACAGGTTTTAAAGGCCAATATGCGGATATGCGGGGCGACGGAATACGCCTTATTGCTCTACCGGGACAAGCTGCCTAAATTTCGAAACGGCGGACACATGGTCTTCAATTGGTTTGAGTGGAAAAGGGACAGCCCAAAGGATTATCCCAAAATCCATCCGGCACAAAAACCCGTAGGTGTCTTAAAAAGGCTCATAGAGATCTTGACAGATCCGGGGGATGTAGTGATCGACCCATGCGCCGGAAGCGGGACGACCTTACGGGCCTGCATGGAGTTAGGGAGAAACAGCTATGGATTCGAGATATCCAAAGAATTTTATCGGCGAGCCAAAAATGAAATGCTGTCCGGCGTAAAGGTATCTACTGATGGTGTAGAGGGACAGAGATGCCTAGAGGAATATCCAGGGGTGATGCCATGAAGAGAATGTGCAGCATGTGCCGTAAAGCGAAAGAGGAGACGGAATTTCGGTACATGAGAAAGAAAGACCGCCACAATAGCTACTGCAAGGATTGCGAGAGGATATACCAGCTGTATTACCAGAGGGTGAGAAGAGAGCTGTTAAAAGGTGAGAGATATGGATAGATCAGTAGATCACGATGATAAGTATGACTATCCGGGGGTGATGCCATGATTACTTCTTTTCCTTGACGTCTTCCAGGAGGGACAAGGAATCAGCGAGCAGTTCAGATTTGCGGCGCGCCTTGCGTTTGGAATCTCCCGTGATCAGATAATATTTAAATGAAAAGCGCCGGATTGTTTTTATGATGATACCTGCCACGAAGGATAGAACAATCCCCACGTATATAGGGGTCATTTTAGGCGATAAAAAGATTGTTTTAAGATTATTCAGCAAGTTAAAAAAAGAATCATTTAAGATACGCTCCCAGTCCATATATGCTCCTTTCATGTAGCATGGTCTATAAATTTAGTATAAGGGAAGTGACACTGGGAGTCAATCCGATAAAGGGAAAAGAAGGAGGATAATCTATGACCAACGGTACCAGGATCCGATATAGAGACAATGAGCACCTGGCAGATATCATAAAGTGTCCGTATCCGGTAGAGGACAGGCCGTGCGACAGGCTGGCGGAGGAACGGAACTGCAAGAGATGTAAGATGGAATGGCTGGAGAGGGAGGAAGAAAAAAGACACATGAAACCATACAAAGAAATCAGGGCGACTGGAAAAGCAGACATTGAGGATGTGACTACACAGAGAATGATTGGGTATCTGGTGCGGGCTGGAGCCAAAGTTGCACAGGAAGAAACCGCCCATGAATAGACCACGGTACAATCACGAGGTTGCCGGATAGAGCCAAGAGGGAAGGGGAGGCCATTGGACAGAGATCAGTTGAAAAACTATAAGCCACTAAAACGGGAATTGAAGATGCTGGACAAGGTGCTGGAGAAGCTGTATAACCGCCGAGGGGACATTCCGACAGTCATGGGGAAGGTGATGTCTTCCAGCAAGGATTTCCCATACATAGAAACCCATATCACCGTAGAGATGGAGGCGCCGAAGGAAGCCGACGAACTGGGCCGCAAGATACGGGAGAAGGAAGAGCGGAAAGAAGAAGTCCGGAGAGAGATCCGGGCAGTAGAGGAATTTATCGAAGGTATGCCGGAAGGAGAATACAAAAGGATTTTCGAGTTATGTTTCCTGGAGGGGATGAAACAGGATGAGATTGCTGATATCATGAATTACAGTAGAGCTCGAATATCGCAAAAAGTCAACGAATATCTTCAACATTAACACAATTAACATTTTAGTGTGATATAATTATAATAGAACGATTAGAACTAATCGTCGGTGATCATACTTTTCTCCACCTCCCTTAAGGCTGCCACGGGGTCAAAGCCTGGCAGCTAACTAAAGTCAGCAGTGTATAGACTATAAGCTGCAGGTCCCGGGATCCGGGATAATAGAGCACCTGGTTACGGCTGGGTGCTTTTCCTCCCCTCTTTTCAAAAATGTTTTTTTAATGTATACTGAAAGAAAATGTGTGGGGGAGACATAAGGATGAATTGTGCACAAATTATAAGGGGTATAGCTCAAGCAATAATTCTGTTATTGCAAGTTTTTATAGCGTCTTGGACTCTAAATTTAAGTAAACAACAAAAGAAAGGTGTTTTTCAAATATCATATAATAATTTTGGTGCTGGTGAACGAGACGGAACGAAAAAACAATGGAATTATGACTTAGGGGAAATGTTAGTATTTTATAATATCGGCGATGACTTTGCCAAATTAACAAGGTCGATTCTCATAGTCAACGGGCGCCAGATTACAAATGACGCATTACCCTTGGAAATGACGTTCGGCAATAAAAAAGGGCAATTTGATACTTATTTGGTTGATTTAGGAATGGATGAACATCTATTGAATGAGTCACTTATTAATGTCGAATTAAACCTCGAGTTGGAAAATAGCACGGGATATAAATACAAACAGATTATCAGCATTCAATTTGAGAAAATTCAAGATCATTCAGTATGGTCATTAAGAAAGTATAATTGGATTATTAAAAAAAGGTAATTTGATCAAGAGCCGCCTCCGGGTAGGCTCTTTTACATTGCGAAAATACCCAGATAGGAAGGTGAGGTGAGCCAGTGTATGGCAAAAGGTAAATATCAGGACTGGCTTACGTCAGAAGGGCTGTTAAAACTGGAAGGATGGGCCAGGGATGGACTGATAGATGAGCAGATAGCTGGGAATATCGGTATTAACCCGGCTACGCTTTACGACTGGAAAAATAAATATGCTGAGATTTCCGAGGCCTTAAAAAAGGGCAAGGAGGTCGTTGACAGGCAGGTAGAGAATGCTTTACTTAAAAGGGCGTTGGGCTATCAATACAACGAAGTGACCAGTGAAATATGCGATAATGCAAAGACTGGAGAGACATCAATGCGGATCACGAAGATTGTGACGAAACAGGTAGCTCCTGACACTACTGCACAGATCTTCTGGCTTAAGAACAGGAAGCCCAATGAATGGCGGGACAGACATGACATAAAAACTACCAGCATAGAGGATTCTGTCGGCACCTACCTTGACAAGCTGGGGGAGGCGGTAAAGGATGGGTCTGGATGATTTATACAGTCCCAAACAGCAGGAAGTCCTTCGATTTGCCATGAATCATGATTATTTTATGCTGATCAATCACGGGGCAAAGCGTTCAGGTAAAACAGTAATAGATAATGATCTGTTCCTCCATGAGCTACGCCGGGTACGACAGATAGCAGATCATAACGGGATTGTTCTGCCGCAGTACATCCTCGCCGGCTCTGACTTGGGAGCAGTTCAAAGAAATATTCTAAATGAGCTAACAAATAAGTATGGTCTGGAGTTTCAATTTGACCGCATCAACCGATTTAAACTATTCGGTGTACAAGTATGCTGCTTCGGACACTCAAAGATCAATGATCTTGGCAGGATACGAGGCATGACAGCCTACGGTGCATATATCAACGAAGCGACGGTGGCTAACCCGGAAGTATTTAACGAGATCAAATCTCGATGTTCTGGTGATGGAGCGAGACTTCTGGTAGATACGAATCCAGACAGCCCTTCCCACTGGCTGAAAAGGGATTATATAGATAAGGCAGACGGAAAGACAATCGTAGATTTCCGCTGGAAATTACGGGATAATACGTTCCTGTCAAAGCGATATATCCAAAATATAATAGACACAACTCCGTCAGGGATGTATACAGACCGAGATATCAATGGAGGATGGGTGGCGGCTGCGGGCATTGTTTATCCGGACTTTGACCGCAAGGTACACTACATCCGAAAAGACAAGATTCCGGAAATCGTGCGGCACTTTGTTGGTGTAGACTTTGGGTGGGAACATCCCGGGGTATTTCTCCTGATAGGGGAAGGGATAGACGGGAATTTATACATCTTGAAGGAATGGTGTAAAAAGCACTGTTCCATTGATGATTGGATCAAGATAGGCCTGGAACTGGAGGAGAAATATGGATATATCAATTTCTATTGTGATTCCGCCAGGCCGGACCTGATATTTGAAATGCAAAGAGCTGGATTAAGGGCGATAAAAGCAATGAAAGATGTGACCGCGGGCATTGCGGAAGTGGCGACGCTGTTTAAAACGCGTCGTCTTTTTGTTGTCCGGGATCAGGCAGAGGAATTCGATAAGGAGATCGATACTTACGCCTGGAAAGAGGGGGCAGAAGAACCGGTGAAGGTAGAGGATGATGTGATGGACGCCATGCGATATGGAATCTACAGTGACAAGAAATATGGAGAGAGGTGACGGGAATGAGCCTGATGGATTTACCGATATTTATCATACAGGAGTTATCTGGCCCCTACGGGCCGGAGATGACGGAAAAACTGCGCCGGATCGTAGAGTGGTATAATATCTATGCTGCAGGAGCGGAATTTGAAACCGAGCAAGAAGAATCCGAAGAATTTACACCGACAAGACTGAGGTCTAGGAAGATCAAACGACTGATCAGCAAACAGGCAGAGTTCATGGTCGGGAAAACTCCAGATATTAAAATATCCTGTCCGAATGAGAAGAAAACAGATCAGGGGAAGCCGAATGAATCGGATATGCAGGAATATATTAAAGAGGTGCTTAAGAAAAATCTATGGTCTGATAAACTTTTGAAAGGGGCAAAGGACTGTTTTATCGGTGGGAAAGTTGCTTTAAAAGTAAATGTGACCCCTGATAAACTGGGGATCATGTTTGTACCTGCAGATGGTTTTTTTTATGAGACGGAGTTGGATGATGTGGATGTCCTGAGAAAGGTCGTCCTTTTTTATTGCGTCAACGACAGTGAGGATAAGACGGAGCAGCGTTGGTGGCGGCAGCGATACCGGATGGATAAAGGCCACTGCTATGTATCGGAGAGTCTGCATGATGGATACGGCGAGACCGTACCGGGACATGAGATAGAGGACAGAGATACAAAGCTTGATCGGATTCCAGTGTATGTTATTGTCAATGATGGCCTGTCGGGTGACACGGATGGGGAATCTGATGTAGATACGATCATGGATGAGGACTCCTGGTATAATAAGATGCGGTCTGCAAATCTGGACAGCATCCGAAAAACCATGAACCATATCACCTGGGTTTCCGGTGCATCACCAAAAGCTTTTGAAAAACTCACCAATACGCCGGGGGCTGTCTGGGATCTGCAGGCGGACCCCATCAACCAGGGAAGGATACCTTCCGTTGGTACAGTGGAAAATTCATTTTCTTACAAAGAAGCTTATGCGGATACCCTTGGAAACATCTCGGAGAATATGCACGACAGTCTCGGGATTCCGGAACTAAGCCTTGAAAAAACGCAAGGGCTTATGACATCAGGCAAGGGGCTGAAGATGCTGTACTGGCCCCTTATCTGCCGTTGTGAAGCGAAATGGACCGCCTGGAAACCGGCACTGGAATGGCTGACCGAGATGGTCTTGTATGCGGCCGATGTGTTTCCGAACCTCAAAAAGATATATGGCGATTTCCGGACAGCGGATCACGTGGTCACTATTGACAATCAGTATCCTCTTCCGGAAGATGAAGCAGAAGAGCGTACCCTTGATTTACAGGAAGTCGGCGTTGCCCGGTCTATAAAATCCTATCTGATGGAATGGGGAGGCCCAGACCACAAAGGTCTGACAGATGACGAAGCAGACGCAGAGATAGAGCAGCTTATCCAGGAAAAGCGCATGTTAGAAGATAGCTTTGCCGGTGAAATGTAAGGCGGTGTGATAGATGCCATATGGACATATCAGGCAGTATGAAGATCTGGTACAGGAAGCCCAGGCGAAGAGAATGCGGATTACACGGAGGCAGAAGCGGCAGATTGCTGATCTGTACGGAGATATTGCCTCAGAGTTTGGGCACAGCTTGGCCGGGAAAAGCGAAAAGTCTTTGCAGTACCGCTGGCTGAAAGATTATGCTAAATCCTTAAAGGGGCAGAGTGAGTCTATATACAAAGAACTGCAAGGGATTGTAGGGAACAGCATTCTGGATACCGCAAAGGCTACTACAGGGGCGCAGGAGGCGTTCTGGGGCGGCATTGCCCCGCGGATGTCGGAACGGTTCCGGGATGTGTTTTCAACAATTCCGAAGTCTTGTGTGGATGAGCTGATGAACGGAGGGATCTATAAGGATTTCACTGGTTTGTCAGAGCGATTGTGGAATTATCAGGGAAAGTTTAATCAGGATATAGGATATATCATCAACAGAGGAATCCTTGAGCAAAAGTCCGCTTATGATCTGGCGAAAGACCTGGAACTGTATCTGAAACCGGGGGCAGCGAAACCTTGGAAATGGCAGAAGGTGTATCCACGTAGTAACCAGATGGTGGATTACAATGCACAGCGTCTGGCTCGGACTTCTGTCACCCATGCTTATCAGCTGTCCTTCCAGCGGAGTACGCAGGATAATCCATTCATAGAACGATATCAGTGGCATTCCTCTAACGGCGGCCGAACCTGCGATCTGTGTAGGCAGCGGGACGGAAAATTGTTCGACAAGGACGATGTACCGTTGGATCATCCGAATGGCGTGTGTATTATAACTGCGGTCATAACAAAGTCTTATTATGAGATCGCAGAGGAACTAAATGACTGGGTTAATGGAGGCGAGAACCCGGCGTTGGACAGATGGCTTTTTCCTGATGAAGATGAGGATGCTAAGGGACTTTTCAAAGGGATTTTTAGACAGAATATTTCAAAACAGCTGGATTCGTTTGACAGGCATGTTAAATATATCAGTAATCCACATGTTTCAGCATTGCTGCAACAATCCAGAAACCGTGTAGAATTTAAGAAGTCGTATGAACAGCGTTCGTATTATAGTCATAAGGACGGAAAAGTCTATCTATCTGCTGATGCGAAAGGGGATGTGATCGCCCATGAATTGTTCCACGAGATTGATGAAGCCTACGGGATTACAAGCAATGGAGCACTTACAGAAAATATTCTTCTGGATTATAGGAACATAGTCTTGAATGCTGAAAAGAATGGAAAAACAATAATAGAAATGTTATACTCGACTCATCCGGAAGCGTTCAGAAAAAATGGTGCAAAACTAAAGGCTGAATACCGGCCGATCTCGGATATGCTAAGCGGTGCAAGTGGTGGAGAGCTTCGTCTTGGCTTTGGACATAGCGCGGAATATTGGAAAAAGCCTAAAAAAGTTGAAAAAGAAGTATGGGCCCAATTTGGAAGAATAGAGTATCAGGATGATGACCAGGTATGGATATTGGTAAATGACCTGTTTCCCAATGTAAGCCGGGAAATTTTCGGAATTTTGGAAAGGATGATAAAGTAGTGTATTATGGAAAAATGACAGATGAACTCAACAAGTTATACGAGGAGTACTACGAAATGTTTGAAGATTATCCTGACTGTCATGAGGAGCTTGAATACGGGGATATAACTTATAAACTATATATCAGGGATATTAAGAAGGCACTGAAAAAAGGTAAGCCATTAACAGATATTGTGAAATTCAAACACATAGATGGAGATTGGGATAGTTAGATATTTTATAAAATAATCGCTCGGAGAAATCCGGGCTTTTATTATACTCAAAATTCGCTTGGGCGCGGGCGTAATCGGCGCGGGTACACGGGGACGCGACCCCGATAACAAGCGTAGTATCGGAGGGAGTAACAATGGATAGGAAATTTTTAGAAGGCCTCGGTCTGGAGAAAGATACTGTTGAAAAAATCATGGCGCAATACGGAGTTGATATCACCGGCTACCAGACGCAGAAAGGCACGGATGAGGCCACGATTAAAGCACTGCGGGAAGATATTATTAAAAAGGGAAACCGCATTGCAGAGCTTGAAAAAGTCGACGTTCAGGATTTGCAGACACAGCTGCAGCAGGAAAGGGAAGGCCGGGAAAAAGACCGAAAAGAGTATTCTCTTCGCTCCCTTCTGGCGGCGGAAGGATGTACAGATGTGGACTATCTTCTGTATAAGTTGGGAAACGCCGTAGAATTTGATGATAAGGGAAAAGTAAAGGATCAGGAAAATTTCATCAAATCTACGAAGGAAACCTATGCGGCACAATTCCAGGAAGCAAATACAGGTGGAACAGGCGGCGCAGGAAACTTTCCACGAAACCATGACAGTCGGACCCCGGATGAAAAGAACCCTTATACCCAGAAAGGATGGAACCTCACGGAACAGATGCGCCTTGAAGTATCTGACCCGGAGCAGGCTAAGAAACTAAGAATGGAAGCAAAGATTGAATAGGAGGAATTAAACTATGGCAATAACAACAATTGCAGATTTGCAGATCGTACCGTCTAAATTTACGGAATATACTCTGCATAGGACAACTGAAAAATCCACTTTGGTGAAAAGTGGGATAACTACTTCCGATCCGGAAGTATCGAGAATTATAGACGGAACGCCAAAAGGCGGCAACCTGATCACCATGCCTTTTTATAAGCCGCTGACTGGTGAAGATGAGGTGTTTGGCGAGGAAGAGATTGGCGTGGATAAGATTACTACCGATAATGAGACAGCAACTTTACTGGTTCGTCAGAAAGGCTGGGGAGATAGCGATCTTTCAAAGGTGTTCGGCGGAACCGACCCACTGGCTGCCATTGCAAACCTGATCTCGGATTGGTGGAATGAAAGAGAGCAGGCTGTGATGCTGTCCGTACTTAAGGGCATTCTGGATCCGTCAAAGGGGGCGCTGAAAGAACATGTACTGGACGTATCTGCAGCAGCAGGGACGGATTGTATCATTGGTGTGGATAACACTCTGGACGCAAAACAGCTGATGGGGGATGCCTATGACAAATTGGGAATGGTATTTATGCACTCAGCCACCTATACTCAGCTGCAAAAGCATCAGAACATTGAGACAGAATATGATGCAACCCTGCAGATAAAGATCGATTATTATTTGGGTTATCAGGTGATTGTGGATGACGGGATGCCCTACGATTCTACAGAGAAGACCTATATGACCTATTTTCTCGGAAAAGGTGTGTTTGCCCGTGATGATGGAATGCCGCGCGGTTTAGTGGGAACAGAGACTGATCGAAATAAGAGAAAAGCAGAGAATATACTGATCAATCGTCGAGCCCTGGTCATGCACCCGTTAGGTTTGGCGTGGAACCCTTCCGCGACAATGACCGGCGGAAAAAAATATGCGGCTAATACCGATCTCGAAAAACCGGCAAACTGGACGCGCAAGAAAGATCTAAAAAACATTCCGATTGTAGCTTTAAAACATAAAATTGAAGCTAACCCGGCAACACCGGAAGCGCCGGCTAATTAAACAGGAGGATAAAACATGGCACTGAATGAGCAGGAGCAGGAAGAGAAGCTGAAAGAACTCAAGCTGAATCTTCGAGAAAAGGAAGTGCCGTTTTTCGATGAAGAGGAGCTAAAATATCATCTTGAAAGAGCGGGGAATGATGTTGATTTAGCGTCGTATCACTGCCTGGTGATCAAGGCCGAGGAATGCTCGTTGAGCGTTTCCGGCCTTTCTCTGGCAGATTCCTCCGCCTACTGGATGCGGCTGGCGGCTATGTACCGTCCGAACTGCACGGTTATCACGAAAGGCGGGTGAGTGACATGGTACACCAACTGCATCAGTTAAAACAAGCCATAAAATGCCGGGGAATGGATTGCTCATTCATAAGACAGGGCGAAAACGAATTTCATGAACCCGTGGGAGAAGTGGAAGTCCTATCCTGCAGGGGACTTTTTCACGAGGCCAATGGATTTCTGAATGTCTCACTGATAGAGTCCGGGAAGGTGTATACAAAGAAAGAATCTAAGTTATTAGTTCTATATCACGCCGAGCTTCAGAAGGAAGATACCGTGTTGATCGAAGGGGTGAGATACAAGGTGATTGGCATAGATGACTTGGGGAACCTTCATTTGTGCCTGGACTTATCTCTGGAGGTGGTCTGATGTTCGATATGGGAGACTTGAAGCAAGGGATCGTTTTTCTTCCTGACAGAATGAAAAAATCGTTGATGGGATTTGGAAATACAGCGGCGAAGGACCTGCAGGGAAAAGCGCAGAGCAATCGTCCCTGGACAGACCGAACCGGTCATGCAAGGCAGAGACTGAAAGGTTATTGCACAGAGAGCGAGGATGGACTGAGAATCTATCTTGCTCACGGGGTGGATTACGGCGTAAAACTGGAATTTGGATATGAAAAGCGGTACGCGATCATTTATCCCACCCTTCGTAAGTGTGGACCGGAGATCATGGCCGGATGCAGGAAGATATTGAGAGGACGATGAGATGGAATGGAAAACCATATATAGACATCTAAAAGAAGCCGGGTATGAGGTGTATTCCCTGGGGCAGCACAAAGGAGACTGTACATCTCCGTATCTGGTGCTGAGAAACAATGGCGCCGGATTGGATCACAGCGTCTCAGTGCAAGAATATGAAATCCTACTGTATTATCCGGTAAATAGGTACAGCGAATTTGAAGGATACATAGACGGCGTGAGAACCTGTATGAACAGCCTGTATCCGCATGTAACGCTCGTGGATGACCAGCAGCCCCATTATCCTGACGACGATGTAAAAGCCTACATGACAAGCTTGATCTATCAGGTACAAAAGGTAAGCAATGTAAACCGATTTTAAAAGAAAGGAAGTATAAATTATGGCAGAAGCAACACCGAAAAGAGGTACAGAAAAAGCAACGATTGACTGCTGTATGATTGTTGTAACGACAGAAGAAGAATCACCGAGGTGTATCGGGATCACATCTGGAACGAAATTGAGTGTGGAACCCCAGATGGAGACGACCGATGCCGTGAAGCTGATGATAAAAGGAACTCTTAAGGCGCAAAAGCCGGAGAAACAGACCCTGACTGGACATACGATAACTCTGACAGATAATCTGACTATCCTGGAACTGATCGAGATCCTTCAGGGTGGGTTCCTTACAAAAGATGCAGAGACACAGAAGATCACAGGCTATACGCCGCCGGCGTCAGGCGAAGAGTATACACCCGTGAAGTTTAAGCTGGATGCTTATTCCGCGCAGATGGCTGGGTCCGATATCACCGGTTATGAAAAGGTGTCTTATCCTGGGTGCACTGGACAGCCGGCGGGACTTAATTCCGAAGATGACGTGTTCCGGGCAACTGAATATACGATCAACTCTGCGCCAGGGAATGGGGAAGCACCGTATACCATTGCATACGTGGATGTACTGCCGACGATTGCAACAGCATAAGGAGAATGGAATATGGTAAGTAAACTGGAGGAATTAAAAAAATATGCGGGAGGCTCCGAAGTGGAGCTTCCCGGTTTTGTCTCTGATGAGCCATTTGTGGTAAAGCTGAAACGACCGTCTCTTTTGGAAATGGCAGAATCCGGGACCATTTCCAATCCGCTTTTGGGAACGGCAGCAGAGCTATTCCGGGATGGCGTGACAAAGCCGATAAACAGCGGAGAGAAATTTAAAGACATGGCGCAGGTTCTCCATTGCATCGCAGAGGCGGCGCTTGTTGAGCCGTCCTATCAGGAGCTTAAAGAAGCCGGCATCCAGCTGACGGATTTTCAGCTACTTCACATCTACGATTATGTACAAACGGGGGTGAACGCCCTTAAATTGTTTCGTGAAAAGCAAGGAGCTAATGCGAGTAATGAATCTGGCACGGGCGCGGAAAACAAGCGCCAGCCAGGTGCTAAGAATCGAAGATGATTATGTATCATTCTGCTTGGATGAAGCCTGCGAGTATATCAAAGGCCGTATGTATGATGGGGAATCCCCTGTCTACGAGACGGAAGTGACCAGCATGAGTGAATTTTATGCAAAGTTAGGAGTGTAAGGCAATGGAAGAACTGGGCATTGCAAAAGGGTATATTGAGCTGGATCTGACCAATATGGAAACATCCGTTGCCAGCGCGACTAAGGAATTGGATAAGATCGAGAGATCGGGAAAACTGGCTCAGTCAGAGATCAATAAGCTGGAAGCGGTGAGCAAAGGGACCGGAAACGCCTTTCATGACGCTGCGACAAAGGCAAAGACACTCTCGACAAACATTGAGCAGGCAAAGAGTAAATGCAATGTTTATAAAAGAGAGATCGAGGGCCTGAATACGATTATCTCCCGGTCAAAAAGCGAACAAAAAGACCTGAATGAAAAAATCAGCGCAGCAAAACAAAAATACAGTGAAGCGCAGGAAAAGGTGAAGAATCTCTCTGGAGCGTATAAAGAAGCTCAAAATGAAATCAAGGCTGTCACAAAAGAATATGGGGAGAACAGTACTCAGGTACAAGCGGCCATTGAAAAAAACCGAGAGATCACAGACAGTTATGAGAAGGCTCGGGATAAATCGGAGAAATACCGAAATGAACTTTTCCAACTGGAAAATAAACACGATGCCTTGGGAGTGGAAATAGAAGATGCTGGCGAAAAGGTAAAGGAATTTCAGACCGACTTAAACAACACGGAAGTAGCCGTGAGCCAGATGAGCCGGGAGCTGGAGCAGGCACAGAGCAAAGCCACGGTATTCGGTGGAGCCATGAAGGAAGCCGGCACAAAGATGCAGACCATTGGGGACGGGATGAATCGGATGGGAAACGGTCTTACCCTGGGGATAACAACACCATTGGTGGCGGCAGGAACCGCAGCGACAAAGCTTGCTCTGGATGCTGGAGATAGTTTTGCAAAAGTCTCCACAATTGCGGACGAGACTGTGCTCGGCATGGATGAAATAAAATCCGGCGTGATGGAAATATCCGACAAAACTGGTGTTGCTGTGACGGAGTTCAACGAGGCTTTATACCAGACTATTTCTGCAACCGGAGATACTGCAAATGCCATTGGCTATACGACAATTGCTGCAAAAGCTGCGAAGGGAGGTTTTACCGATACCGCAACCGCCGTAGATGGTTTGACTACCATCATGAACAGCTATGGCCTATCTGGTGTGGATAACATGCAGAAGGTCTCTGATATGATGCTGATGACGCAGAACTATGGGAAAACAACCTTTGGTGAACTGGCAGGTAGCATGGGTCAGGTGATTCCCATTACGTCCCAGCTTGGTATGAGCATCGAAGAAGTCATGTCCATCATGGCGACGCTGACCAAAAACGGTATTGGAACCTCTGAGGCGGTAACGGGCCTTAAAGCAGCACTGTCCAATATCATCAAGCCAACCTCTGAAGCTTCAGATGCCGCTGCCGCTCTTGGACTTGATTTTTCTGCCTCTGCCTTGCAGAGCAAAGGCCTTACAGGAGTCATGGAAGATGTAAAAGCCGCCTTGCAGACAGCAGCTCCGGAATACGCAAACCTGTCTGAGAAAGTAGGACAGAATCAGGCCAGGATGGCAGAGCTGGAAGAACAGGGGAAGAAAAGTTCTGAAGAGTACAAGAATCTTAAGGCCGAAACGAAAGAACTCTCTGGAAGTATGGACGCTCTCGCACAGGCATCGGACAGTCCCATAGGGGGTTTTGCTACCTTATTTGGCTCTGTAGAAGGTCTTAACTCTATGATGGTCCTGACTTCCGAGACGGGCGCGAAGGACATGCAGGGCGCAATGTCAGCCATGCAGGACAGCGCAGGTGCCACGGAATCCGCGTTCGAGAAAATGAATGATTCCGACATGGGGAAAATCAAAAAAGAGATCAATAAATTAAAAAATGCTGGAATCAAGGCCGGGGAACAACTACTTCCATTGATCACGAAGGGAATAGAGTTCATTGGTGATCTGGCGGAAAAATTTTCTGACCTATCTCCTGAGCAGCAGAAAACAATTGTGTATACCGCCGGATTTGCGGCCGCATTAGGGCCGGTTCTAAAAATTGCCGGTTCTACGACAAAGGGAATCGGGAGCCTTACGAAAGGGATAGGTGGGTTGCTTGAGAAGGCCGGAAAGAAGGCTCCCCTGAAAACTATGTCCGATGGCGTGGCAGATGTGGCAGGAGAAGCGGGAAAGGCGACGTCAACTATGGGTGGTTTTTCAGGCGTTTTGTCAAAGCTTGCCTCGCCAACTGGGGTAGCGGTACTTTCTGCGGCGGCAATCGTAGGGATTGGAACCGCTTTTATCATTGCCAGAAAAAAAGCTGTGGAAGCCAATCTAAAGGAGCACTTCGGAGACGTCAAACTATCTGCGGAGGAAGTGGAGGACGTTGCCAAACGCCTGACCACTACGGATTGGACGGTCAAGGTCAGTGCAGCCGTTGAGGCGAAGGAGCAGTTAGAATCTCTGGAGAGTGATTTACGGTCAACCGTTCAGGAAATGGACAAAGCGGCCTGGAAAATCAGTGTCGGTCTGGAGCTGTCCCAGGAGGAACGGGAGGGATACAAAGAATCCGTATTAAGCTACGTGAACCAGGTGCAGGATTATGTCGAGCAGCAGCATTATACGGCAACTCTGGCGATAGACGCGCTTTTGGAACCGGGGACGGCGGCATACTCCAATTTGTCCGAATTTACAAAGGAATTTTATAATGGAACATCGCAGGAATTAAAGGCTCTGGGCGATGAGCTGGCACAAGCGGTCGATGATGCCTGGGCTGACGGGATAATGGACGATGATGAATTTGCCGTGATTGAAGAAAAGAGGCAGAAGATTCAGGAATACATGGAAAAAGTATCTCAGGCCGAATACGAAGCTTCGCTTGGACGAATTGTTGCCAGCGCGCCAAAAAATGGATCAATTGACGCAGAAAGTTTTCAAAAGCTGCAGGAGGAAATCCATAATCAGATTCAAGAGCGCCTGGACGAAGCAGATCAAGCATATGATACGGTTGTTGCAGCATTAAATATGGAGTATCCGAACGGGGGCGAAGATTACGAGAGGATTCTGGCTGATATCAACAGCCAATTTTATGCGAAACAAGGAGAAATACATTTAGGTGCGATAGAAGCTGAGATTGATACCATTCAGGGAAACTATGAAGCAGCAGCAGATGATGCAGCGGACGAGTTCGCAGAAGGTATTTCAACGACATTTACAGATAAGTTGGAACAGTATCCAACGGATATAGGTGGATTTTTTGACGCACTAGAAATGGATTTCATGAAGGGTGCTTCCGATATGGATGGGCCTACGAAAGACGCTGTAGGAAAACTCTTGAAAAACATGGAACCGGACATACAAGAACTGGAGAGCATTGCACAAAAGTACCGGGATATGGGAGAAATCCCTCCTGACAACATCCGAAAAGGACTGACCGATTATAATAAACTGGCTGCCATGACGGGCGATGTCGACGCATCTTATAAACTGCTGGCAGATCAGGTGGCGGATTCGCCAGAGCTTCAGAACACGATCTCAAACGCTATAGAAGCCGGACAGCAGATACCGAAAGGGTTGGCCGAAGCACTGGAAAATAACTACGGGATTGTGTTTGATGCGGGAACAGGTGTAATGGAACAGGTACTTACCGCGGCAAAGACCAGTTACCCGGACATTGAAAGTGCAATGGAAGCCCTGGGAATGGGTGTGCCTAGTAATCTGGCGAGTGGTATTAATGCGATGAGTCCGGAAGTCCGGGACGAAGTATTGGGGATGCTGAATGAGATGGCTAACGGAATAGCCATTCAGGAGCCGCAGATACAGAGCCTTTTTAACAACTTAGGTATTAATGCTTCCGATAGTTTAATTGGATCGCTAGTAGGGCAGGAGCCGAGCGTACAGGCCCAGGCGGTGAGTCTTTTGGGGCAATTGAATCAGGCGGATGAAGCAATGCGGCCGGGAATCCTTGGTAAGCTAATGGAACTCGGTATTGCTGTGGACGATAGCCTTGGACAAGGGATGTATGATAATATTAAATTTGTACAGGGCGCTGCCAAAGGAACAATCGAGGCAGTAAATAAGTCTACGGGCGAACAGATAGGCATAGTTACGCCACAATTTGTGGAAAACTTAAAAGCAATGGGAATAACAGGCATCGAAGGAATGGAGTTGGTGCTGAATGAATCCAACTTAAATCCGCCTACGGTAGAAGACCCTTCGGACGACTGGAAGAAGAAAGCAAAAACCGGACGGGATGAGATGCAAAACCAGCTCAGTAAGAATCCTCTTAAAGCATTTATCCAAACGGTTGCACAACAGTTTTCAGGTACGGCCGTGAGACACGCCAACGGTGGCTTTGTCAGAAATGAGCAGCTCTCCTGGCTGGCAGAAGGGAATAATCCAGAAGTCGTAATACCGCTCAGTACATCAAAGCGGTCACGGGCGTTGAGCCTTTATGAGCAGACCGGCGCCATCCTGGGAATGAACGATGCTTCGGCGGCATTAAGGGCAAGTACCTTTGATGATTTTACAACTTCGGGAATGTTTAAAAACGAACTTATTACAATCCAGGCTCCCAGCGTTGATACCAAAGCCTTAGCGAAAGAAATCGCAGCATTGCTTCAAATTAAGCCAGAAGTAACGGTTGAAATGAAGGACGGGGACGTGTACATGGACAGCGAGCGTGTTGGAAGGAAAACGGCTCCAGTAGTATCGAGAGTTTTGTCAAAAAAGCTTTGAATTTACCCTCCCGCGGAGTATAATAAAATTAATATATTTTACGGGAGGGAATTTATATGAAAAAGGTATTATGTGTGGGTATTGTATTAATATTGTGTTGTAGCTTATTTGGATGTGGGGATGATAATGCTAGTTTCGCTCCTGTTTCTACCGCACCTTCAACTTCAAAATCTTCTAATCACCAACCGAGCGATGAATATTCTAATAAGATTAACACACCCGTTAACGAAGGGTATACTGATTCTTCGTCTGAAAGTCAGCAATTATATAACGATGGTGTACAAGTTGTGTCTACTAAGTTAGTAAAAGATGTTGGAAATAGTGGAGTTGTTGTTTATTTGAGCGAGCTTAAAAATGTTAGCGCTGCTACAATACATTTTGATGATGTTTCTATTGATCTATTCGATATAGACGGGAATATAATTAGCACTGATAAACTTGCATCTATTAGTCCTGCCACTTTAAACCCAGGAGAATCAGCATATATTTGTGAAGGTCTTTTAACTGAGGATGTTCCAAATGAGCAAATTGGAACACCAGAAATTCATTATTCAGTTGAAAAATTGACAAAATATCGTGAATGTGATATGGAATTTACTCCAGGTGAATTAGAATATGATTCCAGTTGGGGGACGTCAATGCTCGGTCAGCTGACTAATACTGGCTCTTCGGATTATGATAAAGATGTATTTGTAGTTATTCCTGTGAAAAACAGTAAAGGAGAGATGGTTACTGTATTAAGGGGAAGCGTGGATGGACTAAAGGCAGGAGAGACTAAAGGCGTGGATGCTAATGATGGTTTGCTTTTGATGGGAACGATACCTGAAGAATGTACTTACTCACAAATAGTTTGCACTCATGGTGATTATCGTTAACAATATCGTGTTCATAATTAGAGTGTATATTTATAGGAGGATTAGTATGAAAATGGGATTGAGGACACCGTCATATAAAAAATCTTTTAAAGCAAAAACTACAGGGAAAGTTAATAGGAACACGAAGAAGGTGATAACTCCAGGATATGGTCAAAAGGGAATGGGAGTTATTAAAGACCCTAAAAGAGCTATGTACAACAAAGCTTATAATAAAACAACTGTAGGAATTAATGATATAAATCATAACGAAAAACATTCTAATTATATAAACGATAGCCCTCCGAGCGAAACAGGTATTGGTAAAATCGTAGCTTATGTAATATCGACAATTTTGATGATTGTTGGTATCATATTTTCCTATCAAGGAATTACAGGTAATTTAGATATAATAGCTGGTTTAGGTAAAGCTTTGCTGGGCTTGGTAATGTTTATAATTGGTATCGTAATTGCGCTTGTAACAAGAAAATTGTAACTACTCATATGAATAGCAAACCCGCTTACAAATTTAGGCGGGTTTGTAATATACAAAAATAGATTTCAATCCACAGTCTATGTGACTGACAAAATTAGTATGGCGCATGATAGAATGATATGATAAAATCTGGATAGGAACAATCGTGTTACAGGGTGGCTGACCTCTATTCTACATAGGATGGGGGTGGTGCAGATGAGACATTTTGATTTTAAAGACCTGATGGCCTTCGGAATGTTTATCATTGCATTGCTGACATTCGTTTTTACGTTTATCAGATAGTGCATTAAGCATAGAAAAACCACCCTGAACTTGACCGGGACGGGTGGGATTTCTAATTTCATATTCTGGTCAGCCACCTTGTGGGCGGTTGTTCCTTTTCTATGTTTACTATAACATTTTCAGGAAAATTTATCAAGGAAAATTTAAAGAGCGGGTGACCGTTCTTTTTTATTGGAGGTATTTATGAAACTAATTGAACATAGGGGAGAAGTCCTGTCAGAGTATGCTCCTGACCTCCCCATAAGCCAGGTAAGGCGTTGCGAAATGCAGCGTCTTTTTTAATTCCGTAGGTAGGGCGGAAAAATAGTTGAAAAACCTCTTGACTTTTGCCAGACATAATATATAATAGAGTTATGCCAGACAAAAGTGAGGTGAGAGAATGAGTCCACGGACAGGCAGACCAACGAATAATCCTAGACCAAACAAAATAAGTATCCGAATTAGTAATGAAGATAAAAAAATTTTGGACAGATACTGTGAAAAAGAAAAGGTCAATAAGACCGAAGCCATCAGTAGGGGGATTAAGAAGTTGGAAGAAAAATAAAACAACCGTCGCACCTACCACAGCACAAACGGTTGTTTTCCAAAGAAGTTTCCTTCTGTAAATATTATTATAATGCAGATTGGAACTTCTTTCAAGAACAATTTTGAAAGGGGATTTATATTATGCAAAGTTTAATAGTTACAGTAAACAATCAAGACATGACAGTTAAAGAATTTAGAGGTCAAAGAGTAGTAACATTTAAAGATGTTGATATGGTTCATAATAGACCGGAGGGAACGGCGGGGAGAAACTTTAGAGAAAATAAGGAAAGGTTTATTGCCGGTGAAGATTATTTTAGAATTTGTCCCGACGAAATTCGTCGCAACAAGATAATGGGTATTTCTTCAAAGGTACAACAGGATATGGTATTTCTAACGGAATCCGGATATCTTATGCTTGCAAAGTCTTTTACTGACGATTTAGCATGGCAGGTGCAGCGGCAGTTAGTGAAATCATATTTCAAGGTCAAAGAGCAGAAAGAGTCTAAACAAGACCGTACAGAGATTATGATGATGAACGCCCGCAGCCGTATGGCTCAAACTTATATGAAACTGGCTCAGGTGGACACACTTTCCAGTACATATAAAAATGTTCTTGTGTCAAAAGCAAGCGAAGTTCTGGCCGGGGAACCAATCATACCGCTACCCGCCATTGAACAGAAGAAGGCTTATTCTGCAAAAGATATCGGTATTATGTTTGGGATTTCCGCGAACAAGGTCGGCAGGATTGCCAACCAGCATCGGTTAAAGACGGCACCTTTTGGTGAGTACCGCAGGGACAAGAGTCAACATTCCGCGCATGAGTGTGATACCTGGGTGTATTTTGACACAGTGATACCGGAATTTGAACGTATTCTCGGAATCGAGGTGGCTTGATATGATGAAAGTTGCTGATATTAGAGAAG
>NZ_JAJNOR010000004.1 GCF_021044755.1 Lientehia hominis | reverse complement strand
TTGTACTTTCCGTACTGCTCCAGGTACTTCTCATCGATCCCAGCCTTTGCCGCGATCTCCGTTACCGGAGCCATTGTGCACTCCTGTGCGATCTCGATGTCACTTTTGAATCCCATAATAAAAACTCTCCTTTCTCGCACGGACCTTCACGGTCCGCCTGTACATACGTTTTAAGTATCCGTTCATTCTCCAAAAACCGGATCTGTTATATATACAGTAGCGAACGCGGTATTGTAACGCAGGTGACTTTTCACCAAACAAAACCGTGACCCGGCACCCTTCGTTCACTTTCAACATTCCATCCAGTGACACTTAACGCACAATACCTACTCTACCCTATAACCATTGCTGCCGGACACGTTCCCGGCTTTATATGCTTTTGGCTAAAGTTTTCAGCGTGCCAATGGAGATATCCCCAACAGCCGCCATATCTTCCGCTTGAAAAGCGAAAGAAAAATTATCGGAGAATAAAATCTGAGCAGACGGGGGGAATTCCTCGTCACCCTCCCACAAAACAAACTGTAATCTTAAATCATCCAGGAATGCAAACTCATAGCCTGCGTCTCCTGCCGGAATCTTCTTTCCTCCCACAGACTCCATGACCCTGCAGAATTTGTCCATCTGAAATCCGAAAGTAAACGCCAGACGCTTCACACATCTTCCCTGAAAGACCTGATTATAATGATTTCCCCAGGGCATATCCGCATAGGCATAAAACGTTCCCTTAAAAGCTGCTTTCCGGCTCTCCAGGAGATACCGGATAATCAAAATCTTCGTTTCAATGTCCGTCAGAAGCGGCGCACAATCTGCTTCATTATCGAGACAGGCCACTTCAAAATCCGGATGATGGACTGTGTACATTTTATTCATCAAAGTCAACGTAAACAGCCCCGTCTCCTCTTCATAGGGAACGCCGCTCACAGAAGACAAAACAGACGCATCCGCCCCGGCAAACTTCTTCTTATATTGTTCAAAAGGAACCCTGTCTTTTTGATTTTTTTCATAAGGGATATTCATACAACCACCTGTGTCACAGACGGGAACAGAGAAGTATCCGTATGCGGGATAAAGCACGCCGCCACAAATTCATCCATGTATCCGGGAGTCGTGGATAATTCCATGTAAGTCATATTCTGAGCCAGTTCATAAACCTTCCGTTCCGCTTCGCCGGACAAAAGCATTGCGTACGCCCCCGAAAGGGATGAATTTCCAATGTAATGAAACTTATCCAGCGGGATATCCGGAAACATACCGATTCCCACCGCATTTTTCATATTGATCCCACTTCCGATGCCGCCGGCCACATATACGTCATCCACCATGGAAATATCAAAATCCAGAGAAGACAGCATCGTCAGGATGGCAGAAAAAATAGCACCTTTCGCCCGGATAAAATTATCAATATCCACTTCCGTGATCTCCACATCCTTAATCGAATCCGCATCTTCCTTGAAAGCCAGAACATAACTGCCCATTCCATATTTATCATGGCGGATACGGACGCCTTCACGGATAAATTTCCCCTTGGGACTTATCATGTTGCAGCGGAAAAGCTCACTGATAATATCAATGATTCCAGAACCGCAGATTCCCACTGCCTTCTGGCCGCTGTCTCCGATTATAGAAAAGCTGGGTTCCATGCTTGCCGGGTCAATGGTACAGGATTCAATCGCCCCGTCAGTGGCGCGCATCCCGCAGCTGATGTCTCCCCCCTCAAAAGCTGGTCCCGCAGAACAGGCGCAGCTCATAAGAAAATCCGAATTGCCAAATACAATCTCTCCATTTGTTCCCAGGTCGATAAACAGGGAAAACTCCGGCCTGTTCCAAATCTGGCTGACCAGTGTACCTGCCGTAATATCTCCGCCCACATAGCTTCCTGCATTCGGCGCTATGATAATATGGGCATCCGGATTGATATCAATATCCAAATCATTTGCAAATAAGGCATTCGTCTTAAAAAAAGCAGGGATATAGGGTTCCATCCGGAGAGGGTCTGCATTAATACCGGCAAACAGATGATTCATCGTCGTATTCGCCGCCACACACATTCGGTATATCTGGTTGGATTTCAGTCCACAGAATTCACACATGGTATGAATCAGGGGATTTATGGTTTCCTGAATGACGGCATCCTGAAGCTTTTTCTGACCGCCTTTTTTTCTTGATTCAATGATGCGGTTGATGACGTCAGCGCCAAAACGAATCTGACCATTTCCGGCCGTTGCCTTTGCCAGTATTTCACCGTTCAGCATGTCGATGATCAGTGCAGATACCGTAGTTGTGCCGATATCCACTACCAGGCCTCCTGCGCGGACCGTTTCGCCTATGTCATAGATGTCATAGACAAACACGTCCTTTGCTGTCCTTCTGATGACACACTGTACATGGAAACCGGCGTCTCTGAGTTTATCCGGCAATGTTTTCAGTACGGAATACGGAACCCTGACCTTTGATATGCCCGTGGCCGCTGCAACTGCGCGCTCCAGACGTTCCACGTCGGGCATAGTGTCATCCAGGCTGGGGACATCCATATCCACAGAAATGATCTCCAGGCTGTTTTTCAGAGTGATTCCAGACCTTTCCACGCGGCTTTTGACCTCAGCAAAGATTTTCAGTTCTTTATCGGAGCTTAAATCTGCCGCCTTCATCCGGCTTTTATATGCCGATGCAATATCCGGAACCAGAATCTCCACATCAGCAATTAATTTGCTGACACAGGCCAGTCTCCATCCATCCGCATACTCTTCGTCGGAAATATGGCGCGTCTTGGGAGAATCCAGCTGACCGCCCACCAGCTTCACCCGGCATTTTCCGCATGCGGCATTGCCGGAGCAGGGCGCATCGATAGCTACATTTGTTTTTCTCGCTACCTCAAGAAGGTTTTCACCGGAAGCAGCGAAGACAATAATATCTTCGCCGCTCTCAAACTTAAATATTACCTTATGCATCACATTCCACCCAAAGCTTTAAATTAAATCTCAAGGTAGGAATCTGCATACAGAGTTTCATTTCTGATGATATCACAGGACTTGATCGTTTCCATGAGCCTTAAATCATTGGGATTTACGATCGCAGAAGTCATACCCTTCATCATAGCCATGGCTACCATAGCGGAATCCATAATCGGACGGATGTGCTTAGGCATACCGTTGGAATTGTTGGACAGACCGCCTGTGGTCTTAAGACCCATATCGGTCAGATCGCCGATGAAATTCAATACATCCATCTGCTTGTCCTGCATGCCCTTGATAACCAGGAACAGCGGATCAAACCACATATCTTCATTGACATCCATGCCATGTTCCATACCTCTTTCCAGAAGCATCTGGCAGTATCCCATACGTTCATCATTGTCCGCTGCGATACCTTCCCCATTGCACAGAGCAATCACGATGGCGTCGTTTGCCGCGGCAAGGTCAATGTTCTCGATTCTTCCGGCAGCATCGGCAGAGTTTACGATGGGCTTGCCCTTTGCGCGGTTATATACAGAGATACCTGCCTCGATAGCCGCCTTATTGGAAGTATCCAGTGCAAGCGGAACGTTGTCAAAATTGCTCTGAAGAAGCTGTACTGCCCACTTCATCAAATCTTCGCCGTAGCCTTCTGCAGGCCCGATATTTACATCAAGGTATGTAGCGCCGGCCTCCAGCTGCTGTTTTGCCCTTGCCAGAATGGGTTCAGGGTCTCTTGCAAGAAATGCCTTATTTACTGCAGGGGCCGTAGTGGAAAGTCTCTCACCAATGGTAATGAATTTTGCCATTATTTCGTTCTCCTTTTCATGATTCAACAATTATTTATGCCTGGCCGTTGGCCTGCATATCCTTCAGGAATTTTACGAGCTGAACTGCCTCAGTAGGACCTACCACGATATTCCAGTCGGGAAGCTTTGCTTCCAGATCACCCTTCAGCACTGCCACCTTACCAGGAAGGACCAGAGTACGGTTCTTGATCTTGTTCTCAATATCAAACTCCTGAATGTATTTGGCAATGGAACCAGCGGAAAACTTACCCGCAGCCCAGGATGTCAGCACGGATAATCCGCCTGCATCGGAGATCAGCAGATTGCAGGGAACGCCGGAACGCTCCAGTTCGCCGGATACCAGGAAGTAAGTCAGTGCGAAGTCTACCGTAGTCAGGCAGATAGAATTTTCTTCAGCGCCGTTGATCGGATAAATACCGGGCTCGATTCTGGGCGCCTTCTGAGGATCAGTGAACAGGTTCTGTCTAAGACCATAAAGAGGAAGCGCCTGTGCATAAGTCATTTCCTCTACAATTACGATGGAACCATATTTCATTGTGAAAAGAGTTGCAAGGGCTGTCTGCATATGAGCATCGCCAGGAGCCAGCTTTGCCACATTGGCAATGGTCGGATAACCAGCTGTTCTGTCGGGATTTTTATCCAGGCAGGCACGGCGAAGCAGAACGGCGTTGGCAAATGCGTCCTTGACGGAAACAGAGCCAAGGTCGACAATCAGCTTCTTGTTTCCAAGCTTTTCGATGGCCGCAATCGTATCATAAATCTCATCAACGTTTGAGCCGGTAACGCCCAGGACTACATCAGCGCCGGTCGCCAGCTTATTCATTGCTTCATAGTTGGAAGCATCAGCACCGTTGAGTACGGGCTTTGTATCCTTTACTGCTTCCAGTGCCGCGGCGGCCGCCGCCTCGTCCTTTACATTGAGGATCAGCGCCCTGTTTGCAGCAGCAGCTTTCTTGGCAAGTTCAGCATAAGCATCTGCAGAGGCTCCATCTGTATGATCAACTGCGATAAATTCCACATACATTCTGTCGCCGATACGCTCGTAATCAATCTTTGCCATATCCGTAAGGATCTGGTCAACCTTGGCAGCGTCCATCGCTGTGGAAACGGTGGAAGCATATCTTGTCTTGTTTACGAATGTCTTCTCATGTCTGAAAAGAACGGTCTCGCCGCCCAGCTTGAAAGAAGCATCCGTGTCATTCTTATTATCAGCAAAAGGCTTCTTGCCGATCTCAATGGTCTTCATGGGCGGTGCGGAAGCTTCAGAAAGCTGTGCGATCGCATCTTCGCTCATATAAGGACACTTGTCAATGCCGACTGCACCCTGAGCTACCTTCATAGCAAATGCCATACAGGTAGGGGAGCCGCACTCCTTGCAGTTTTTTTTGGGCGTTAATTTAAAAATCTGAATACCAGTTAATGCCATTTTTTTCTCCTCCTGTCCTATACCAAAGCTTTGATCATTGAAGCTACTGCAGCGATCGACGTGGGATGTTTAAGGATAACCGCATCGGAACCGCAGGACAGGCATGCAACTGCTGTGGTAATCTCCATATCAATGGCACGCTCTACTACGGAACCCCATTCGGGAACATCCTCTTCAGAAGCGGACGCTTCCTTTACCGACCATGTTTCATCTGCTACAGGAGTAATGATGGGCATCAGCAGGGAATCGTCACTCTGACCAAGAGCAGCGCCCTTTACACGGTCGAGAGTAGAGATACAGTAATCGAAGCCATAGCCTGCTGCTGCGGAACCAACGTTCATAACAACCTTTCCGACATCTACGCCGAGCTGCTTGATCAGAACGTTGAGCTGTTTTGCAAGGTTGATATCTACGGCAGACTCAGCACCCAGAAGCTGGTCATACGCAAGACCTGCAGCGGCGCCGATATTCTTGTAGTTTTCTTCCTTTGCGGACATGAGAAGTACGTTTTTACCCTGGAGAGCCTCTGCCACCTTGGGAAGCAGCTGAGAATCCTTCTCCACGTTCTTGCAGCCTTCCACTACAAGAGGGAAATCAACTGCGTCGGCAACTGATTTGGCAGTCTCGACCAGCTCTTCAATAGACTTGTTCTCGCCATTGGGATCTCCGCCGATCAGTTTCAGTACCAGGAAATCTGCCCCCTCTACTGTGACTGCTTTCTTTGCCATGTCTACAACGGTTTCACATCCGGCATAGAATTCCTTCATACAGTCAGGCTCTTCTGCCAGACCCAGATCGGAAATCTCAATACCAATTTTTGCAGTATTGGTAGTCGGATTGTCAAATGTATAGAAGGGATATGTATTGCTCCCGCCTAAAGTTGTAGTTTTGTCGCCGGTGCCGAGTTCAACGCTGCGCACAGTAGCGCTGAATTTCTGTAATTTCTTGTTTAACGGCATTTCCTACTCGCCTCCTTAAAGTAATTGCTTTATTTTTCCAGCACGCCACAGGAAAACCCTCCCTATCAGGGTGTTCCTGCGCGGCTTGACAGCTTTAAATTAAACTCAGTCTATGCTCAAAAAATGCGCTTCCGCAGGAATCAGATGTCTGTTTGACAAACGCCTGATTCCCCCTTGCGGAAGTTACATCATCGGTTCCATTCCCAGTGCGGGATGTCCTTTTTCGGTCAGGAACTCCAGTAATGTTTCGGGATCCTCTGCGATAGTCTCGTCACCGACCATATCGGTAAAGTTATCGATTCCATACAGTTCTTTTGCAGTCGCATTCAGTCTCTCTGCTACCTGCTCCTTCAAATCCTTAGGCATCCATACGATTCTCTCAATGCCGCCTTCCGCTTTCATGAATTTCTTGGAAGCAATGAAATGTTTGCCGTGTCCCATGAAACCGGGAGTCTGAACACCACCGCCGGTCATGGAGGCCAGCTCAGGGAAAGTCATTCCAAGAGGAGTCATGCCTGCGTATTCACGGTTTGCAATGATTACACCATTGGAGAAAGGCTCAATGCCGCAGATACACTCAAAGCATCCGCAGGAAGTCATGGGCTTCTCCATGATAGAATAGAGGGATACATCCTCGAGAGCACCGTTGGAGAATTTCTTAACAGCCTCGTTTACATCCTCATACTCACCGATCCTCTCATCGATCACACGCTCTTTGGTGATGACCTGGCAGGGTCCAGTGGGCTCCAGCTCGTTGGTGGCCTTTGCATCCAGCCATGAAACGGCGCCGCAGAGTCCAAGACGCTCCGGAGTAACCACGCATACGTGGCTCGGAGAAAACGCCTGACAGAGGATACAGCTGTAATATACATCAACCGATTCGTCAGTCAGGGATTTCAGTCTGTCGTCACGCTTATTGAATGCAGGAATCGCCAGACTGTGGCGCAGCTCTGTAACCTTTTCTGCGTCCGTATAGATCTTTACCTGGCATTTGTCCACAACTGCGTCAAAATCATTCTTAATCTTTGCATACAGCACTTCTCCGATATGTTTTGCCCGGAAGCCTGCCTGGAAAGCCGTATCGCTGATACGAACGCGGATCATGTCACGCTGTCCGGTATGCATTACGCCTTCAATGCAGTTGATATAACTATGGAATTTACGCTCGAATACGGATTCAAAGTCAGACTGCATGCTCTTGCCGGCAACTTCTACGATATAGGCGATGCTGTGTTTGCTTCCAAACTCAAATTCATCAAAATCAGGCCCGATGACTTCAATTTTATGATCTTCAATCTCAGAAGCATCTTTCGTCTGAACCAGCTCAAAGCAGTCCACTCTGGAGCCATCGAACTCTACCTGCATGTTCTTTCTGCGGATGATCTCACCTTCAAAGGCAGATGCAAATGCCACAGGAATATTAATATCGGTAATCTTGATCTTGATATCGCGCGCTTCCAGGGAAGTTGCATTGAACTTAGACACGTCTTCCTGAACGATCAGGCTCTTCGGTACGCGGAAAATGTTCTCTGTCTCATTGGTGATGACCGGGAAGCCGAGAGCAATTGCGCCTGCACCGCATGCGACCACGACATCATCAAGAGGAGCGAAAGCATTGACAAATGCCGGTACACGCTCAAATGTATACTTCATAAGGGCTCCCGCATCTCCAGGTGCCACATTTCCGAAGATAAGGGCCGCACGGATGGCAACGGATACCACATGGATCACAGCCGTCACATCCTTGCCAAGAGGAATCACACGGACACCTGCGCCCATATTCACGCCCTTTTCTGCACATTGATCAATCACATCGCCTACCAGCGTCACCAGAATACCCTGCGCCTGATAGCTCTTTACAAGAGCAGCGGCATCATCGGCTGTCGGCGCTTTTCCGAGAATAACAGCCACGCCGGGGATATCTCCGGTTACCAGCGGCACGCCCAGCTCACGGATAACGGCATCAGCCAGATGGCCGTAGCAGGGCTCACTGTAGGGTTCCGCTCCATCAATATATTTCAGCACTTCAATGAACTCTGCGCATAAAGCGGTAGCAACGCCGGACATAAACGCGTCATTCAGTCTCTTCTCCCGGGTCATAAGGCTCTTAGCCACGCCCAAAGCATCCTTTAATTCCCCCAGATTGGTGACCTTTGTGCCTGTCACGCCGTAATAGCAGGGTAAGCTGTATGCGGTATTGGGGAAGGATACTTCCTTATCCGCTCCGTGTTTCTCGATCGCAGCGTTGATCGCGCCTTCTGTGAGGCCATACACTGCATCCGAACCATTAAATACTCTATCAAATAGTGTCACTGTTCTACCTCCTAACAATTTGCCTCTTCATCAATTTTTTCTTTGATCTTCTGAATCTCCGCCTTGACGGCAGGGCTGAAATCATATGGAGATTTACCCTGTCTGTCTGCGTCGATCACCTCAGAATTATAGTGGATGAAGCCCAAGAGGTCTTCGGCAGGAATCTTGCTCTTTATAAACTCCTCATCTTCCGCACCGCGTACCTTATTGGCCACGACCTTTACCTGTTTCACACCCAGGTCATCAGCCAGGCGCTTTACATTCCGGTAAGTCTGTACACTTCTTGCGCCGGGTTCGATCACTACGACGAACTGGTCCATCCCTTCTGTTGTTCCCCTGCCCAAATGCTCCAGGCCGGCTTCCATATCCAAGATCACCACATCATCGCTTCTGAGTACCAGATGGTTGATGATTCGTTTCAACATCACATGCTCCGGACACACACAGCCGCTGCCGCCTGTCTCCACAGTGCCCAATACCAGCAGCTTGACGCCGTTGCAGCTTTTTGCGTACAGTGCAGGGATATCATCCACCTTCGGATTTATCCGAAAAAACTTATTCGTCTCATCGGCACCGGTTCTTTCCTGGATGAGCTTTCGCATCTTTGTTATGGGAACGATACTGTCCAGTTCTTCATCGGAAAAGCCCAGCGCCAATCCCAGATTTGCATCCGGATCCACATCTGCGGCCAGTACATTCTTCCCTTCCTCAGCGTAAAGCCTTGCCAGTGTAGCTGCAAACGTAGTCTTTCCTACGCCGCCCTTTCCTGTCACAGCAATTTTCATGTCCTATTCACCTCTAGTTTTTATCATCGAAAGCCCTGCATCAAATGCCGATTGCAGCTCTCTTTTCTTCAATTCGGTCAATCATGGAATCAACCAGCTTATCAATATCTTTTTCTACCGTATAAGCTGCTTCGACCCACTCTCTGACACCATTTGTCAGAAGATCGGCAACCTCAGAAGATCCAGATACATAAGGGTCAACGCCTAAGAAGGTATCAATACCAGTAGCCACAACATAGTTACCGATCGATACGGCCTTTTCTGACATCCACTCGGGAGCACAGCCCACTACCGGCAGCTGAGAAATCTTAAGTCCGGAATCCTTAGCCAAAGTTGCAGCCAGAATCATCATACGGCTGATATCCACACAAGAGCCCATGTGAAGTACGGGAGGGATGTCTGCCAGCTCACACACTCTCTTTAAGCCGGCGCCGCAAAGATCTTTTGCCTGCTTATCCATAAGTCCCGCTTTCGCAGCAGCCTGCGCGGCACAGCCGGAAGCAATGACTACGATATCATTTGCGATCAGCTTTTTCATCAACTCAATATGAGCATGGTCAGGACGGATTTTAGGGTTATTGCAGCCTACCATGGCAACCGCACCTCGGATCACGCCGGAAGTGATGCATTCCAGGAGAGGCTTGGTAGTACCGGTCTCATCCACCTGAGAGTTCGTAACACCGTCCAGAACCTTTACGATTGCTTCTACAGAATAACCGACAGTAGCTTTCTGCTTCATATCGGGAATGTATACAAGATCCTTATTTCTGTTTACAAAGTTTTCGCAGGCAAGCTTAACAATCGACTTTGCATTCTCTCCTGCGTTCTCTGCATGGAACTCGATGAATTCAGAGTCAGGCATCTGAGCGATCGGAGATGTGGTGATGAATTTTGTATGGAAGCATTTGCTCAGCGGCCCGAGCGCCGGGAAAATACACTGAACGTCAACGACGATTGCTTCACATGCACCGGTCAGAACTACATTTTCCTGCTGAAGGAAGTTTCCGGCCATGGGAATCCCGCGACGCATCGCTACTTCATTGGAGGTACAGCAGACACCTGATACGGTAATGCCCTTTGCGCCAAAAGATTTTGCATATGCGATCATCTCAGGGTCATCAGCATATTCACAGATCATTTCTGACAGGCTCGGATCATGGCCATGTACGATAATATTTACATTTTCTGCGTTCATAACGCCCAAGTTCGCTTCTGTATCAACGGGCTTAGGTGTACCAAACAGGACATCCGAAAATTCCGTGCCGCACATGGAACCGCCCCAGCCATCTGCAAGACCTGCCCGCAGAGACTGACGAATCAGAGCTTCCGGCTTGGAGGAACATCCCATATGGCTCATATGTAAAGAAGTGGAAACTTCACGGTCGATCGCCCGGGGAGCGATTCCTTCTCTTTCCCAGATATCCTGGGTGGTCTGAGGAGCTCTCTTCAGCCATCTCTGATTGCCAAAAGGCTTGCCGTATTCCAGCAGAGCCAGCTCGGCCATCTCATGAGCCAGATCGTAGATATCTTTTCCTTCTGTTTCCACACCCCACTCTTTTGCGATCCTTTTCAGCTTCTCGGGGTCTTTTACTTTATAATTCCCGTCTTCTGCGGACAAATACAAAGTATGACAGATCTCACGTCCATGATCTGAGTGAGTAGCCGCTCCGCCGGCGGTAAATTTCAGGTAGTTACGCCCTACGATGCCGTGTACGTCACATCCGCAGATGCCCTTGGGCGCTTTGGGTGTAATGCGGCAGGGTCCCATGGCACAGATACGGCAGCAGACGCCGGTCTCACCAAATTTACAGTGAGGCGACTGGTTCTTCACCCTCATCTGCCAGGAATCAGCGCCAACCTTTGCGCCTGTTTCCAGGAGTCTGGCTGTAGCCGCCTCGAATTCATCAACGCTTGTTAACTTAAAGTCTCCCATTATTAACCTCCTTCAGTTTCAGTCCGCCCGATCCGGCGGGCCATTCAATTCTATTAAGAATGTAACAGTTTTTCCACTGCTTCAATCAAGGCCTTTCTCACAGGGGAATCCTGGGGCAGGTTCACTGCCGTGGGCTTCCCCTCACAGTCAAACTCATATACTGCTTCACTGTGGGGAACTACGCCTATCAAATTCAGACCCTGATTATCAATCTCCTCCCGGATACCTTCGTTCAGGCTGCCTTCCGGTGCCCTGTTCACGATAAGCCCCATTGCTCCGGGATTTAATTTGCATTCCTTCACCAGCTCCGCAATTCTGCCAACCGCCTGGATTCCTCTCCTGGAGCAGTCGCTTACCAGGATCACTGCATCCACATGTGGAAGGATTCCCCGGCTGATATGTTCCATACCAGCTTCATTGTCTACGACAATATATTCATATTGGCTGGAGAGTCTGGCAACTTGGGCCGTCAAAAGGCCATTTACGTAGCAGTAGCAGCCTGAGCCCTGGGTTCTACCCATCACCAGTAAATCATAGTCGTCTTCTTCAACCAGTGCGGAATTAAACCGGAACGCCGCGTAATCCTGCTTTGACATACCCGCCGGAATCGGACTGGGATCCATCATTTCCGCCCGGGCTATCTCCTCCCGGATATCCCCCAGAGTCGCTTCCACCTCCACGCCCAAAACCTCGTTCAGATTAGAATTGGCATCCGCATCCACGGCCAGAATCGGTCCTTTTTCTTTTTCGCACAAATATTGAATCAGCAGACCGCAAAGGGTTGTCTTGCCAACGCCGCCTTTGCCTGCTACCGCAATCGTATAGGCCATTTCAGTGCCCTCCTTCATGTCTCATGTTTATGTGATCAAACAATCGTACGCAGTCCTGAACGGTTGATGATTTCTGATACATCTTTCCATTTGTTAAGAGCATACATATGGATACCGTCAACGCCGCACGCACGATACTCATCCATCTGTCTGATCGTATACTCAATGCCGGCTTCCTTGAAGGCTGCTTTCTTTTCATCAACCGCGGCATCGAAAGGCTCTTTGTCAAACGGATTCGGGAAGATCCAGTTCTTTGAGATAATCTCGCAAAGCTTGCGGTCCATTACACAGGCATTGCGGGAAAGCGCCATATTAATGGTAGCGGCCATATCCAGGATCGGCATGATGCCTACATCCACAGGCATGGTTATGCCGGCCTTGCGAATCGCATCCAGCCAGCGCTTAAACTGTTCCATATCCCAGCAAAGCTGAGTCATGATATAATCGGCGCCATTATCCTGTTTCTGTTTCAGAACAGCGATATCGGCTTCCAGGCTGCGGCAGGAAATATGTCCTTCAGGAGAACCTGCAACAGCGATCTCAATCTTATCGCCGAATTCCTTCCGTGCAAAAGCTACCAGATCCGTAGCATAGGCGAAATCTCCGCCTGTTCCGGTCCATCCAAAGGGAAGGTCGCCGCGGAGCGCCAGCATGTTATTAACGCCGTGGTCCAGGTAGTCCTGCAGCTGTTCTTTGATGCCCTCACGGGTATTGCCGATACAAGTGAAATGAGTCACCGGCGTTGTTCCTGCTTTCTGAATCATCCCGCAGACATCCATATTCTTTCCTACGTTTGTTCCGCCGGCACCATAGGTTACGGAAATATAATCCGGTTTAAATTCACAGAGATGCTCAATGGTCCCCGGAAGATTCTCCATACCTTTGTCGGTCTTCGGCGGAAAAAGCTCGAAGGAAAAAGCTGTCCTCTCCTTCATGATCGCGGTTAACTGTTTCATAATACATACCTCCTAAGTATATTTCATTTTGTTTTGAACCCATTATTAATTATGTGATTTATTATGTAACATTCTTAAACTCAGTAAATACTGCCTCCTGATGCTTTATCCGAGGCAGTATTCCATTCACTCTAAAGACTTCAGTCGGTGCAGCGGACCTTTACAATGCTGCCTGCCAGGTCAACCTCTGTCAAAGCTCCCTTTATTTTCATTTCCTTGCCGATGATGTCATACATGGTGATCACATCTCCATCAATGAGGATCTTGCTGACGTTCTTAAGAAGGAGCGTCTCATCCTCTTCCGGCCGTTTACCATAAACTGCTGCAAGACACATTCCCCTTCACCTCCTACTTATCTGCTTTCAGTAAGGAAAGTGCCACTTCCAAGCGTACATTGCCGCTCTCGAATTCAGAAACACCCTTTTCAATCTGGTCTGCCGCTTCTCCTTTGCCCATGGAACGAAGCTTTTTCGCCATTTCATCCAATTCCATCGCATGATGCTTGTTATGCTGAAGCATATAGCTTACAAGCGCCAGAGTCTCATCCTCTGCCTCTGCACAACTGTCACAGGCACCGGCACATCCGTGGCTGTGGGCATGGCCGCACTCTTCGCCGTCATGGCCGTGAGTATGGTTTCCGCCGTGTTCATGATCGTGCTCATTTTCATGGCCTTCCTCATGAACATGTTCATGGGTGTGTTCAATCAAATGAGTGTGGGGATGCGCATGATGGCTGTGGACGATATTCCCGTTTTCATCCGTAATTACGTGCATTCCACAATCTCCTTTCTGTAATCATTTTCAAAAAAAATCATTGTGTTAAATTTTTAATTATTCTTAGTCATTATACCTTGTCTGGTAATATTAATCAAGGCTATTTCCTTTTTTTTGGGGTATTTTTGACAATGTTCACAAAAAAATACAAAATATGACCATCTCGATATATGGTATCTGTCATTATCTTCCACAACAGTATTTATATTTTTTTCCACTTCCGCAGGGACATGGATCATTTCTCCCCACTTTTTTTCCTTTCACAACTGTCGTGGAAGATTTCTGCTCTTTATAGAGCTCCTTCTGCCGCTCTTCTGTGAAAATATCATTCCATTGAGGAAGTCCATAAAGCCAGTCCGCCTTTGCCCCAACCATATTCTTATACAGGAGCTCTTTGTCAAACTCCAGGCTGACGGGGGTATCCTCTTCCATGCTGTCTATAGGATTGCTTTTATTCAGGCTGTCATTGATACCGTCCAGAAAACCGACCATGGTCATCAGATCCACATCATATTTCTCCGCCAGTTCTTTTACCGTGCCGGTCACGGCTTCCTCCGGAGCGGAAAGAAGCTTCTCATAAATTCCTTTTTCCAGGTTAAAATAATTCCCCCAGAAATAATTGTTCTGTTGTTCGCTCATCTGGCTCTCATAAGCCATTTTTCTCCATTGTTCTAAAAGTGTCATTCCCTGTACCATCCTTCTATTGATTAAAAATAATACTTCTCTAGTGTCCATTATACCCGAAGCGGACATGTTATGGCAATAGCAAATTCAGGATTCTATCTCTCCTTTCCAGCATTGTTGCTGCAAAAAAACAAGTGTGATATACTATAGTACAAAACACTTTCTGGAATCATTTTTAGTAAGCTCTGATCAAGCTTCAGTTCAGCACCGGCAAAAGTTCCGGACCGTCACGATTTCGGTTCGTTGGCGATGCAGGGGTCGCTTTATCTCCGCTCCGGCAGTACCGCTCACATGTCGACAGGAAATCTTTATGATTTCCCGTCTCCTGTTCGCTCAGAAACGGAATCGGTATTTCCGTTTCTGCCTCCCTCCTCCTGGAGAACACCGGCCGCTGCCCTGCGGCGCTCGCCTTTAGGCCGGCCCGGAATTCTTCTGCCGGTGCCCTTCCGCCGCACTGTACCGGACAAATTTCATTTCTTAGATTCCAGAAAAGGATTGGATATCCACACGGCCCGCGCGCCTTAGGGCAGCGCGCCGCGGTGAGCCGCCTCAATGGAATCGGACATCCTTCTGTTTCCTCGGGTTAATAAAAATAAGTTTGTTTGAAAGGAATTCAAAGGTATACGCAATAATCGATGTTTTCTAATATCATCAGGAAAGGAACTTCTTCCATGAACTTAAATACAGGCTTATCTATAGATCTTCATATGCATTCCACTTATTCTGACGGTTCTTTCACTCCGGAAGAGCTGGCTGCCCTTGCAAAGAAAAAAGAGCTGGCCGCCGTCTCCCTGACTGACCATGATACTGCCGCAGGGACACCAGAGATGTTGGAAGCCTGTGACCGTCTGGGCATCCAGGCAATCCCGGGAATCGAGCTGTCCTGTACCTGGCAGGGAAAAAGCGTTCATATCCTGGGATACGGAATGGATTGGCAGGCTCCTGGATTCCTGGAGCAGCTGGCATATTGGCAGACAGACCGGGAAAACCGGAATCAAAAAATCGTGAAAAAGCTTCAAAATGGGGGATTCGATATATCCATGGAAGCTCTTCACCGACATTTTAAGGGGGCCGTCCTCACCAGAGCCAACATAGCCGTATATCTGGCTGAAAAGGACCAAATTGCAGATAAAGATACTGCTTTTTCCAAGCTGATTGGAAAAGGCTGTCCCTATTATGTTTCAAGAAAGCCAGTAGCTCCGGAAGAAGCCATTTCATTTCTCCTGTCCTACGGAGGGATGCCGGTATTTGCTCATCCAATCTTATGTCATATGTGTGAAATGCAGTTGGATTCTTTTACCGGTCATCTGAAAGCTCTCGGCCTTCGTGGGATAGAGGGCTATTACTCCGGATATACTTCATCTGACGAGGCATCAATTGCCAGGATTGCTAAAAAACACGGTCTCTTTCTCACCGGCGGTTCCGACTTCCATGGCACCGCCAAGCCTTCTGTATCCCTGGGTACAGGTAAAGGAAACCTCCGCGTTCCGTACTCCTGCTTTTTAAATCTTGTCTCTTGAATACCGACGCATATTTTTTATACGAAATAAAAAGAGAGTCCGACGAAGGCAGTGAGCCATAAAGAAGTATGACTAGATTATTGACTTACGCCAAGCGAACGGGGAAACGAAAAAGCTCCATGTGATGAAAGCTCATCACATGGAGCTTTTTGCGTGCCAGCGTTCCCTCTTCTACTGTCATTTTCCAGCGTCCGCAGGACGCGCAGCCGCCCCCAATGGGGGCGTTTCCGGGGGGTTGGGGGATGCCCACCAGTAGAGTACGACCCTGTTTCAAAAGCCAGTGGACACACAGGCTTTGACCTATTAGCCCGACCTTTCCCCGTATGCCCGTCACCTGCCCGTATACAGCAGCACCGAAGCGGTGAAGGTGTCCAGGGTGTAGGTGAAATCCGCCATGCCACCGTACTTTACAGCCATTGCCCGGACGCTGGCGATACCCACGCCCTCGGCTTTGTTCCGGCCCGGCTTGCTGGACAAAAGCCGTTCGCCCTCCTGGTAGACCAGCCCGCCGTAGCCGTTCTCCATGCGGATCAAGACCTGTTCCTCCTGGGCCTGTACCCGTAAGCGGATAAATCGTTTGCCTTCTCCCGCGTCCAGCGCGGCGGCCACGGCGTTCTCCCACAGGTTGCCCAGGATGACCGCCAGATCGCTTCCCGCGACCCCCGGCTCCTTGGGCAGCAACGCGCTGATGGAAACCTCAACCCCCGCCTGCTTTGCCAGGGCCTCATAGCGGCGGCAGAGGGTGTCGGCCACAAAATTTTCGCACAGCGGCGGCTGGATGGCCTCCGCCATACTGCCCTCGTAATCCTCCAGATAGGCCAGGGCCTCCTTGACCTCTCCTTTTTCCAGCAGGCCCCGCAGCACCCGCACATGCTGCCTGCGGTCGTGACGGATGCGCTTCATTTCCTCGGCGTGACTCTCCAAATCCTCCACCCGCGCCCGCTGCAAATCGAGCTGGTGGGCGAGCTGGGCACGATTTTCTGCTTCCTTCGCCGCCTTTGCGCTGCTGGAAACGGCGGAGGCCATCTGCGAATAGGTCATAAATGCGCACACGCAGATGATGATGCGAAAGCCGTTTGCCAGGGTAAAATTGTTATTAACGGAGTAGAGGTTACTCTGCATGAAATATAAAAACACAAAAAACAGGGGGACGACCCACAACCGAACATATTGTTTTACATCAGCAGCCAGGAGCTTGGAATAAAGCCTCTGGCAAAAAACAGCCAATGGCAGCGTAATCAGCAGGCGGGGGATGCCGAAGCCCAGAATGTCGGCCCAGCAGAACGTCCCCTCCGCCAGCGCTGGAAAGAAAAGCCCGTATGTAAAGTAGGTCACAGCCTGGCAGAAATGAAGGGCCTGCACCGAGAGAAGCAGGACGAACACCAATCGCCCCCAATTCTCTTTGCTGGCCCACCGCAAAAGCAGCAGCCCTGCAGCGAGCCACAGCGGCAGCAGGGTGATGGTATAGTCCATCGTGAAAGGAAGCCTACCGTTTGCAAAGATTGCCGCGCCAAGGCTTGCCGCCGCGCCGAAAAGCGTCAGTGCCGCCGCAATACCACCCAGCACAGGCGTCCGCACCCGCAGG
Organism: Lientehia hominis; assembly: GCF_021044755.1. Lineage (GTDB taxonomy): Bacteria > Bacillota > Clostridia > Lachnospirales > Lachnospiraceae > Lientehia > Lientehia hominis. The sequence continues at coordinate 405,415 of NZ_JAJNOR010000004.1, read as the reverse complement.
CAATCTTTGAGGACGTAGAGGCAGAAGACGATCGTCATCACAATGTCGATGCCCCATACGATATATTCCGAAATAATGGCCTCCATCCTCACCCCTCCATCCGCCTGAACACATAGGCCATGTACCTGCTTTTCAGAGCCGCGCGGCCATCCCGCGAGAGGGGGATTTCCCGCCCGTCCTTCATCAGAAAGCCGTCCTCGTTCAGCCGCTTCACAAAATCCATGTTGACGATAAAGTAGCGGTAGCACCGCAGGAACGGGTCGCCGCCCAAGGCTTCCTCCAACGCAGAAAGGGATTGGCTCACCACAATCTGGCCCTTGAGGGTGTGCAGCATGGTCTTGTGCCCATAAACCTCGATGTACTCGACGCCGGAAACGTCGATGTCCACCTCGTCCCGCCCGGCAGTGACCCGCACCCTTCGCGTGCCGGTGTTTATGCGGTCTTGCACCCGGCGCATGGCCTCGCAAAAAGCGTCCCAGCGCACCGGCTTTAGTAAATAATGGGCGGCCTCCACATCGAAGCCATCCGCATAGTGCTCCCGGCTGGTGGTAGTGAACACCAGCGCGCCGCGAAAACCTTTGCCCCGCAGGATGCGGGCCGCGTCCACCCCCAGCGCGCCGTCCATATAAATATCCAGAAACATCACGCCGGCGCTTCTGGCCTCCCGGCTTTGGAGCAGCGCCCCGGCGTTTTCAAACTCCAGCGTGGCGATGGGCAGGCGGTTTTCCTTTGCGTACCGGGCGCAGTATTCCAGCAGAATTTCCCGGTCAGCGGCCAGATCGTCACAGATCACAGCCAGCATAGTTATTCCTCCTTCCACAAGGCAAATCACAGAAATTCTCATTTGTCAAGACCATTATACCATGAAATCCGCCCGGTTTGCGGCAAAAACCTCCGGCTTAGGCTCTGTGGGAACGGCTTAGGCTTTTTCTATTGAATAAAGGGGATGAATTTGCGACAATCGAGGTGGACAAAAACACCGGAGCCAACGGCTCCGAAGCGGCAAACCGAGAAAAGCGCGCAAGGGGTATACCCCTTGTCTGTCCTACATTGTAGGACAGACAACAATCCCTATTGTATGGAAAAACGCCGGGCGGCGGCCCGAAAATCAAAGGAGGAAACACCATGAGAAAGACGAAAAAGCAAAACCGATGGCTGGCCCTGGCGCTGTGCCTGTGTATGCTGTCGAGCGTGTTCCCGCTCTCCGGCATAACCCACGCCGCGGGAACGGGCTGTAACCACACCCACGATGAAAACTGCGGCTATGTGGAGGCCGTGGAGGGAGCGCCCTGTACCTTTACGCATGAGCATGACGATGCCTGCGGGTATGTGGAGGCCGTGGAAGGCAAACCCTGCACCCACGTCCACGATGAAAACTGCGGCGGCTTGGGACAGGACAGCGGTCCCGCCGCCTGTACGTTGAACGAGGGCTGCAAGCTCCCTGCCGGGCATGAGGGCGATTGCGATGCTCCTATGGCGCTGGGGGCCTCCCCAAGTGGTAGCTCGCTCATTCAAGGTAAAGGTTATACCTTCAATCCCGAGGACGGCAAGCTGACCATCAGCACCGACAAGGGGTGCGAAAACTGGAAGAACGATGAGAGAATTCCCGAGCCTGCAAATAAAGCCGTAAAGTTATTGGAGATTCAAGAGGGAGTCACCAGCATTTCCAGTTATGCTTTCAATCAGTGCCTAAAGATTAAAAAAGTGGTGTTCCCGGAAAGTCTCACTGAAATTAGACGCAATGCATTTTCATATTGTACGGATCTGGAGGAGGTAGTCTTTTCGGAGGGTCTTCGGTCCATTGGGGACGAGGTATTTAACAGCTGCGGATACCTTCGAAGCGTGACTTTCCCACAGAGCCTGCAAAGCATTGGGAGCGAGGCGTTCACTTCCTGCATACGCCTTGCAACATTGACCTTTTTAGGGAATTCACCTCCTTCTTCCATCGCCAGTGACGCTTTTTATAAGGCTGCTCAAAACGGTACAATCTATTACCCTGAGGGAGCTGACGGAAATTACACCGAGACATGGAAAAGTGATATTGGGCGTGATAATTGGACTCTCTCCAGTCTGAACACGGTATTCGTTCCTATAAATGATATCACTCTATCATGCGCCGCCACCGTTTCAATCAATACAGATCTTGTCCTGACGGCGACGATTGATCCCGTCGAAGCCAGCTACCAGAGCATCGTGTGGAGCGTTCAGGATGCAAACGGAACCGGGGCGGAAATAACGGGCGGCAACGTGCTTCGAGCTACGACAGGCGGCGTGGTCACCGTTCTAGCGACCGTCAAAAACGGCGGGGAAATCACCGACGGCATGCCATGCAACTTCACAAAGGAATTCACCATCTTCGTGAAGGACCCCGACGCCACCTCCCTTACTGTGATCTTGGACGATGATGGCGGCGGTACGAGCCTGGAGGACAATCCCATGAAATCCGCCGTCGAGGCCGCTCTTGCCCACAGCGGCACGAACGAGTCGAAAATCACCGTCATCAAGCTCAGGGGCCGCGCCGGGTCGATTACAGGATGGAGCTGGAAATACCTGCTGAACCTGTTCGAGAGCAGCGGGTGGGCCGCGCAAACCCTTGATCTGTCGGGCATGGACAGCCTGACCAAGGTAGAGAACGAGATGGACGGCTACCGGGAAATTTCCAGGCTCACAGCCGTATGCTTCCCGGAGAGCATACAGACCATCGGGAAACGTGCGTTTTATAACTGCGGCAGCTTAAATGATCTCACCTTTTTGGGAGATACGCCGCCCGCGGTTGAAGCCGACGCCTTTCAGGGTATTTCGCCCACCGGCAAGGTTAATTTTCCAGGCGGAGCCGGCGCGGTTTATTCCGACAGCTGGAGACACAGCGTGGGTCTCTCCGGCTGGGCGCTTATCGACGCGATGGAGGCGAAGGAACAATACAACATTGTCAAAGGCCGCACCTATTATTTTGACCTGTCCGAGGTAGCCTTTCCCGGCGAGGTGCATGATAGTGACACCGGACATGGCGACGCTCTGCCGGACATATCCCTGCGCTACATGCCCTTCACCTATACCGGGACGGTGAGCGCTTACGTGCTTCCGGAGTCCATGGACAACATACAAAGCACGGCGGAGAATACGGCGCGGTACGTGTACGACCATAGCCTGTTTATCGCCGATTATACCCTGGTTATCAAAGAAAGTGGCGATGAGTGGCCGGTGAGCTGGAATATGTTAAAGGATGCGGGCCTGATTTTCGGAACCTCCTATGCAGACCGCGGAGTCGATTATACCATTCGGGCGCCCACGACGGGAGGCGATTCCATTCACGAGTATACAGATGAGGAGCGCGGCATCCCGGAAAACAACGAGTGGGACGCTATTCTGAATAAATGCGGGCAGTACTACAAGGACAATGTAAGCGGATATATCAAAAATTGGGCCTACCGCAGCGCGTGGGGACAGGACACAGGCGACTCGGGATCTATGTACGACAGCATTCGCTGGGCCCGGGGGTACAGCACCGCCCGCTATTCCGGTTTATCGAGTCCGGACAACCAGGTCGATACTTATAACTACCGTCCGGTTTTGGAAATACTGAACACGCAGGGCGCCGCCGATCTCAAGACAATGGCGCTGAACCTGAACGGCGGCAAGCTTCTCACCGACGCGGGGTATCAGGGGAAGCCCATCGAAGTCCTGAATTTCGTCTATGCCGGCGAAAGCTTTACCGCGCCCGATGGATCGGACTACGTCCGCCCGGCGGATGAAGCCGGGACCTACCTGCGGTGGATGGACGGCGATGGAAAGCTTTACGACCCCGGTGAGAGCGTCCCCTCTTCGGTGACCGAGCTTAAAGCAATATGGAATCCCCCGGTCAGCATTTCAAAGATAGACGGCGTAACGGTTCCGGTTCGCGGAGAGGCTCCGGTGACTGAGATTCTGGAAACAGAGCAATATACCGGTACGGTGGCGTGGTCACCCGACCCCGGCGCTGCCTTTGCCGGGGACACTGAATATACAGCCGTAATCACCCTGACCCCCAAAACAGGCTATTCGCTAAGGGATATCGTCGCCAACTTTTTCACTGTGGAAGGTGCCGTGGCCACCAATGACGCGGGCAGCGGCGTTGTCAGCGCGAAATTCATCCCCGCCTACAGCTTGACGGTGCAGGCAGGAGGCGGCGGCACCGTATCCGGCACCGCCAGCGGCAGCTATAAGCCGGGCACGTCCATCTCCGTCACCGCCACCGCCAGCAGCGGCTATAGCTTCTCCGGCTGGACAGCCAGCGGCGTAACCGTGGGCAATACGCAAACGGTCAGCTTTAATATGCCCGAGAGCCCCGTGACCCTCACCGCTAACTTCCGCTACACGGGCGGCAGCTCTGACCCTGGCCCCACCTATACCTGGCGCACTCTGACCGACAAGGCCACCGGCGTGCGGGTGAGCGGCCTGTTTACCGAGGGAGCGGCGCTGGAAGTCAAGGAAATGCTGCTGCATCCCACCGGCGCCTACTCGGTCTGCGACGACATCCGTGCCCGGCAGGACAAGGGCGATCTGATCGTGCTCTTTGACATCGGCCTCAAATCCGGCAAGTACAAGGGCGACTTGGAAGTGGAAATCCCGGTGGACGCCAAGTACAACGACCAAACAGCCATCATCCTGCACTGCAAGGATAACGTGCTGGAAAGCCGCACCGTCACCGTGAGCGGCGGTATCGCCAAAGGCACGTTCTCCAGCTTGTCCCTCTATGCGGTGGCAAAGGTGACTGCCAAAACCGTCATCATCGGCCTGCCGGAGAGCTATACCCTGCTGCAAGGCCAGAGCATAAGCTGGACGCCCGCCCCCGCGGGCGGCTCCTGGAGCTACGACACAGACCTGCTGGAAATGAAGAAGAATGGCGATACTTACACCTTTAAGGCGCTCAAAGTGGGCAAGGCCACCGCGACCTACACGGTGGACGGCGTGCCCCACACCGTAACCATCACCATCAATTCCTCCACCATCCCGCAGACGGGCGATACGAGCAGCCCCTGGCCCTGGGCGCTGCTGGCGACGGCGGCACTGCTGGGCTGCGCCGCGCTGGTGGGCAGAAAAGGCGGCTACAAAAAGCGGCATGGATAAGCGCGGAAAACACAAGCGGACAAAGTGCGCGTTCCGGCTGAAAACCCCTTTGTGGCTGGGCGCGCTGCTCCTGCTGGCGGGCTTTTCCGCCCTCACCGCCAACGAGCCGGAGGCTGTGGTGGTGGGTATGCCGCCCTCCTGGCCGGCCTTGGAGGATCCCCAGCAGAGCCAAGCCCCGCCTCTGCCGCGACCGGCCACACCCCAGCCGGAGGAAACAACCTAGCCGGAGCCGTCCCGCGTCCCCGTTCTGGAGGACGTGGGCGGCTACCCGGTCATGGCGAGGCTTGCCATCGAGGAAATCGGCCTGGAGCTGCGGTGCTGGCGGAACTCTCCGACAACGCCTTAAAAACCGCCCCCTTGCCTCTATGCGGGGCCGGGTTCGCCGGAGGACACGGGAAACATCGTCATTGTAGGCCACAACTACAAGAACGACTCCCACTTTGGTTGGCTGGACGAGCTGGAAACCGGCGCCGTCGTCCGGCTCACAGACAAGTATGGAGAGGCTTACGAATATGTAGTGTATGGCATCCAAATCATTGCTCCAGACGAAATTAACGTGCTGGAGGACTACGAAGGGGAACATGCCCTGGCGCTGATTACCTGTACCGCAAGCGGCAAAAACCGCCTGGTGGTGAAATGCAGGCTGACAAGCGCGTTAGGGTAATCCACCGAAAAGCAGAACGCCGTCATTCCCTTTCAAAAGGTGGATGGCGGCGTTTTGCTGTTTTCAGAATACTTAACTAAGAAAGCCATCGCGGTTTCATACTGCGGCGGCTTTGTTAATTTTTACAATAATCTTTTGCAAAAGGGGCGAATTAGGCCTGAATATGTACGGAATAGCAGAGAGAAATTTTTATGAAGCCCCGTCGTTTTCAACCAAAATGTACAGGTATATGGAGGGATAAATTTTTGCGGGAGGCAAGTGCGATTTTGCTTCATGGATAAGCCGATTTTTTCGGAAAGGGGTGCAACATTTCTCCTTAAAATGTACGGGTATATAGAGGGACATTTTTCTGTCCGCTTGGAAAGGAGGCAAGACATATCAAAGACAAAATCCCCATCATGACCTACCCGCAGTACCGCAGGACGCGGAAGCTGGTACACGAGTGCTGCAACTACGCGGGCGGTAACTGCATCGCTCTCGACGACGGCGAGGAATGTATCTGCGTCCAAAGCATTTCCTACTCCCTGCTGTGCAAGTGGTTTAAGGCCGCCGTCCTGCCGCTGGACAAGGGGCTGGAAACCGCCCTGCTGTTCCGTGATGAGTTGAAACGCTGCATCATCTGCGGCCAGCCCTTCCTTCCCGGCTCCAACCGTGCGAAATACTGCAAGGTTTGCGCGACGGGGGTCCACCGCAGACAGAAGGCGCAGAGCGAGCGGAAAAGACGGCTCAATCGTGGACAGTTAGAGGCAAAAAAGTCCTGACTTTACAGGCGTTTTCAGCATCCCTCGACGGGCAGGAGGCATAAATCCCTTGTACCCCGCCCAAGCACCCCTCTAACTGTCCACATGCGTTTCCCTAAACGGGATTTTCCCGAACAGGCTCACAGGAATGGACTGGGCAGAAGAAACAACAGATAACATTACCTAAACCGGGTTTTCCAATATTGGGTTTTCAGAACGCGGAAAAGCCGACGCTCTGGGCGCTCCATTTCATGGCTTTCAGCGCATGGCAAACCCGACGTCTGACAGCCTTGATTTAGACGGTAATGAAAGAAAAGTAAGTTAAAGAGAAGATAGTAAAACAATCAATCAAATCAGTCAGATGGATGGAAAGGATGGAATCATGAACGACAATACTCTTTATCCCTTGACGTACGACACACCCACGCCCGCCTATCTCCCGTTCCCCCGCTTCCTGGTAGCTCTGGAAATCTCCAACGATGCCAGGCTGCTCTACGCCCTGCTGTTCGACCGGGCCAATCTCTCCAGGGAGAACGGCTACCTGGAACCGGACGGAACGGTACGCCTTTACTTCACCGTGGAGGAAGCTAAGAACAAGCTGCGCCTCAGTCGCCAGGTGGCCACCCGCGCCTTTCAGGAGCTGGAAGCCTGCGGGCTGATCGTGCGCAAAAAGCAGGGCCTAGGCAGGCCGGCGAAGATCACGCTGAATATCCCTGTGGCCGAAAAGAAAGGAGGACACACGAATGACAGATAACAAGCATTTGCTGGAAGAATTGGAGCCGGAGGCTGTGGAGCGCATTGCCCGGCACTATCAGGACGGCGCGTTTGTCTTTGAACTGGACGCGGACGAGTAAACCGTCACAGAGGGAAACACGGTCTATCACCTGCTCCCCCGTTACGCGGACAAGGGCGCGGAGAGCGTCGTGAGCAAGCTGCGCCGCATTATGGAACGGGAGCTGGAAGAAAAAGAATGAAAAGGGCTGCAAAACCTCAACCGGAGCGTTACAATAGAGGCAACCGTTCGCTTGGCTGCCAATCCCGTATACGGGAGGAAAGGAGCTGTTTATGAACCAGCAGCCAGACGTGTCCCCGAATGGGGGGAAATCACAGCACTATACTGCCGTTTGAGCCAGGACGACGCCCTGGACGGCGAGAGCAATTCTATTACCAATCAAAAGGCTTTACTGTCGAAGTATGCCGCCGACCACGGCCTCAAAAATACCGTCTTTTTCGTGGACGACGGGTACAGCGGGACGAGTTTTAACCGCCCCGGCTTTCAGGAGATGATGAAGAATGTCTTTCAGCATCTCCTGGGTGAAATCCTCCCGGAACATCCGCACATAGGTCAGGGTGCGCCGGATGCATGAGAGCACCAGCCGGTGGACAGATACATGGAGATACAAGAGCTGGACGCCGCCCTCCTGAACGAACTAGTGAGTAAAATTGTGGTGCACAGCCCGGAGCGAATCGGCGGGAAGAAGCATGTCACCATTGAAGTCTACTTTACCTATGTGGGCAAAATCCGCATCCCGCTCCAGATTGGGAGAGAAGCCCTCAACCAAGCAGAACCGGACTCTCTCTTTATTTATCGCAACAGCCTCATTCCAAATTCAGCCTATGCTTTAAAATGCAGTAAGAACCAATGTATCCTCCTGCTGCTACCGCGGTCTTAAACAATATAGAAGCAAGATTCGTCACGGTGAAATACAAGGTGGAACCGTAGGAGCCGTCAAGAAGGCTGATAAAAATCGTACTGCCAAGCGCTGAAATCATCCCCAGCACAATATTCGTTCCTATATAGATGCCGATAGCCGCCAGGACTCTGTGTTTTGATACCAGCTGGCCGACACAGATGGAAAAATAAATCACCAATACCATCTGGATGACAGAGACCAGTCCGTTCAGGACATACAAAATCGCGATAAAAGGATTATAGAGCTTAACTGCTTCAAACAGCCTCTCTGCAAAACTCACCATGGGATATCCCCACATATCGGTTCCCGCAGTCAGTATCACTCCGGACAAAGCCAGAATCACAAAGCTGACAATCAGCAGGGTCACACCGCTGATAATTTTTGAAATCAGGTGGGAATGATAGGACACCGGCAGGGTAAAGGAAAGATATCCCTCGTTTCCCATCAGATTTTTGTAAAAGCGCATGGCGATCATAAGATACGTCAGCACCATCAGAGCGCCGCAGCCAATGAAATACATGACGACGGATCCCATAACGGTCATCATAGAAAGAACGTCATTATCGAAAGCCGGGTAATCAATATCCACCATGGAAATGGAAACACGCGCTAAGAATGTGATGCCGATAAAAACCGCATACATGAGCAGAAAATAATAAAGATTGGATCTATAGTCGTATTTTAACAGCTTGCCTAACATCTGAACACCTCCCGGAACACGGCATCAATGGAACAGCCCTTCGTCTTTCTCAAATCCTCGGCCTGGGCGGCCATCACCACGTTTCCATTCTTTAAAAATATCACATCATCGAGAATCTGCTCCACATCTGCGATCAGATGGGTGGAGATCAGAATCGTCGCTTCCGGATTATAATTGGATACGATGGTACTCAAAATATAGTCCCTGGCAGCAGGGTCTACCCCGCCGATCGGCTCATCAAGCACATACAGACTGGCATTTCTGCTCATAACCATGATAAGCTGGACCTTTTCCTTGGTCCCTTTCGACATGGTCTTCATCCTGTCCTGCGGATTGATATTCAGTCTTTTCAACATTTCATAAGCCCGCGTAGTATCAAAATCATCATAGAAATCGCGAAAATAATCGATGATCTGATGAATCCTCATGGATTTATTCAGATATGTCACCTCCGGCAGATACGAAATGATACGTTTTGTCTCCTCCCCTACCGGGTAACCGCCGATATAAAGCTCGCCTTTTTCTGGCGTCAGCAGTCCGTTGATCAGCTTGATAAACGTCGTCTTTCCGCTTCCGTTCGGACCCAGAAGCCCAATGATCCTTCCTTTGCCCAGAGATAAGCTCACTCCTTTTAAGGCATTTGTTCTTCCGCCGTCATAAGACTTTTCCAGATTCCTGCATTCAAGTATAGAAGCCACTTTTATTATCTCCTTTATTCAAAATTCCTGCATTACCAAACAAACAGCCTTTAAAAGGCATTTGTTTTATTATAGCATTCTTTCATACAGCTGTATATTCTTCTTTTTCAATCTTAAGAATCCTTCGCCAATTTTCATTTATAAAGACAGCGCGCTGTCTGCCCTCCGCATCAGCTGAAGTTCGATCTTCTGGCGGAGCACCCGGTATTTATCCGAGGAAAGGTCCTGATCTTCCGACAGGACAGTCTCCGCAGCTTCCGCCGTTTCTTTTAGAATGTCCGCGTCTGTAAAGACATCTCCAATGGAAAATTCCATCAGGCCGCTTTGACGGATTCCAAAGATATCGCCCGGCCCTCTCATCTTCAGATCCTCTGAGGCAATATAAAATCCGTCATTGGATTTATTCAGAATCTCCAAGCGCTTGTTTTTTTCTTCATCCTCCGAGCCGTTTACAAAAATGCAGTAGGACTGAGAACTCCCGCGCCCCACGCGTCCCCTGAGCTGGTGGAGCTGGGCCAGTCCAAACCGTTCCGCGTTCTCCACCAGCATCACCGTAGCGTTCGGCACATCGATCCCCACCTCGATCACAGTGGTAGACACCAGTACCTGGATCCGGTTTTCGGCAAAGGCCTCCATGATCTCCTCTTTTTCAGCGCCGCTCATCCTGCCGTGGAGGTATTCCACTTTGATGGAGAGAGGAAAAATGCTCTGGAGCTTTCTGGCATAATCTATGACATTTTCTCCGTCCATCTGTTCACTTTCCTCAACCATCGGACATATGACATATGCCTGATGCCCTTTTTTAACTTCTCCCTCTATGAACTGATAGGCTTTTTTCCTGTACGGAACTCCGACGACACAGTTTTTGATGGGAAGCCTCCGCGCCGGCAGCTCGTCTATGACGGAAATATCCAGATCACCATACAAAATGATCGCCAAAGTTCTGGGGATTGGCGTAGCGCTCATGACAAGGACGTGAGGCTCGCCTCCTTTTTCAGAAAACAGTTTCCGCTGGCGGACGCCAAACCTGTGCTGTTCATCTGTGATTACCAGGCCAAGGCTGTCATACACCACTTTTTCCTGTATAAGGGCATGGGTTCCTACAATGATATCCGCTTCATGGGAAGCAATCTTTTCATATACCTCCCGTTTTTCCCTGGCAGACATGGAACCAGTCAGCAGTACGATGTTCTTTTCGATGCCATGATTGGAAAAAATCGCGGTAATCGATTCATAATGCTGTTTCGCCAGCACCTCCGTCGGCGCCATCATAGCTCCCTGGTAACCGTTTTCCACCACGGCAAGCAGCGCAAGGACCGCCACTATTGTCTTGCCAGAGCCCACATCTCCTTGTACCAGACGGCTCATCAGGCTCTTTCCTTTCATATCCCGAAAGATATCCCGCAGCGTTTCCTTCTGTCCGCCGGTGAGCGCGTATGGAAGTTCCCTTTCCAGTCTCTCCGCCTCTTCTAAAGCATTGACAGGAAATCCGTTCTTTTTCCGTTCGCTGCTTCCCCGCAAAAGTCTGAGAGCAAGTATGAACAGAAAGAATTCATCAAAGACGAGCCGTTTCCTCGCAAACAGAAGTTCTTGTTCATCTTTCGGAAAATGTATCGTCCGCAGGGCAAAATTATATTCTGCCAGTTCTTCCTTCTTCCTTATCCAATCAGGCAGATAATCCTTTTGTACTGGCAGCGCTTCTAAAGCCTGGTATACTGCCTTCATCATTGCTTTATTGGTAAGCCCCGCCGTAAGATTGTAAACCGGCTGCCTGGTATGCAGAAGTTTTTCATATTCGTCATGTCCAAGGACAACCGCCTGCTCCATACACAGACCATATTGATTCCGCACCACCCTGCCGCGGAAGATGTAACGTCCGCCCGGTTTAAGAGCATTGACCAGATAAGGCATATTGAACCAGACAGCCTTTAAGGATCCACTGCCGTCCTGCAGGACAGCTGCCGTCACCTTTATCCTGGATGCCGGCTTCACTTCCGGTCGTCTGGCCACTGTGGCATCCACTGAGTAGATTCCGGGAACGGAGATATCCCCGACAGCTGCCACGGGTTCATAACGGTCATAGTCCCTGGGATAGGCATGGATCAGATCCTCAATGTTTCGTATTCCCAGCTTCTCCATGAGCCTGGCGGTTTTTTCCCCAACTCCCTTTATGGCTGTCACCGAATCCGTAAGCTTCATTTCGTCATCCTCCAAAACATCCATAAGACTTTCCCATTGTATTAAAAAGGATTGCCGCCCCACGGCAATCCTCTTCTTTCTCTAAAAACTCTGATGTTCTACTCTCTGCAGATCACTCTACGGAAATCACATAATAATAAATCGGCTGGCCGCCGAAATGCAGCTCAATATCCACATCGGGATGCCGTTCTTCAGCTCTTGCCCGGAATGCGTCTGCCGCCTCCGGCTCCACATCCGCTCCGTAATATATGCTCACCAGCTCCGTATCTTCATCCAGCATGGCATCCAAAAGCGCCAGAGAGGTTTCTGCGATATCTTTACCCTCTGCAAGAATCGCTTTGTCGCCGATACCCATGATGTCGCCTTCTTTAATGTCAAAACCATCAAGGAAAGTATCTCTCACCGCATAAGTCACCTGTCCTGTCTTAACCCTGGACATCTCTTCTATCATCGCCGCCTTATTTTCCTCAACAGAAAGCTCCGGAATATAATTGATGATCGCCGTGATGCCCTGCGGCACCGTTTTAGACGGAATCACGACTATTTTCTTGTCCTCTGTCAGATGCATAGCCTGTTCCGCCGCCAGAATGATGTTCTTATTGTTGGGGAAGATATAGACCGTATCGGCGTTTACATGTTCAATGGCATTCAGCATATCCTCCGTGCTGGGATTCATCGTCTGTCCGCCTTCAATCAGATAATCCACATTCAGGCCCTTGAATATCTCATTAAGCCCTTCTCCGATAGAAACTGCGATGAAGCCCACCGCTTTTCTCGGCTCCAGCTTCTTTGCCGTCAGCTTTGTCTCTTCCAGAGCTTTCTGCTCCTCCGCCAGCTTCGCGGCATCCTTGATAAGCTTCTCCTGATGCTCTTCTCTCATATTGTCAATCTTCATTTTGGAAAGGGATCCGTACGTCAACGCCCTCTGGATAGCCAGTCCCGGGTCATTGGTATGTACGTGTACCTTTACCAGACCGTCGTCAGAAACCAGCACGATAGAATCTCCGATGGATTCCAAAAACCCTTTGAATTCCATCTCCGTATTCTCATCATACTCCTTTTCCAGATTGATGATAAACTCCGTACAATAACCATATTTAATTTCAAATTCATCCGCAGCAGGCTTTACAGTGCCCGAAGAAACAGAAGGCTCTCCCGCATCCAAAGAAATCTCTTTTCCCAGGAATCCGTCGAACGCACCCTTCATGACCTGCATCAGACCCTGTCCGCCGGAATCTACGACCCCTGCCTGTTTTAATACCGGAAGCATCTCCGGAGTCTGGCTGAGCACCAGATCCCCATGCTCGATGATCTCTCTTAGAAAGACCTCCATATCCTCCGTTTCATCGGCAAGTTCCATGGCTTTATCCGCAATGCCCTTCGCCACTGTCAGGATCGTGCCCTCTTTGGGCTTCATCACTGCTTTATAAGCCGTCTCCGTAGCCCTCTGAAACGCCCTGGCAAGCACCTGGGCCGTGATGATATCGACCGTCTTTATCTCCTTTGTCAGTCCTCTGAAAAGCTGGGACAAAATAACGCCCGAATTCCCCCTCGCCCCTCTTAAAGAGCCGGAAGAAATTGCCTTGGCCAGATTTTCCATGGTCGGCGTTTCGATCGCCTGTACTTCTCTTGCCGCAGACATGATTGTAAGAGTCATATTAGTCCCCGTATCTCCGTCGGGAACAGGAAATACGTTCAGTTCATTTATCCATTCTTTTTTGCTCTCCAGACCCTGTGCTCCTGCCAGAAACATGGTTTTCAAAAGAGCCGCATCAATTGCATTTACAGCCACAACAGTGTTCCTCCTTGATTAACAGTCTATTACCCGGACGCCCTCTACGAAGATATTGACCTTCTCGACTTCTATGCCCGTGAACTTCTCAACTTTGTATTTCACATTTTCTATGAGATTGTCCGCCACGGCTGAAATAGATACACCATAAGATACAATCACATGGAAACTCAGATGAAGCTTGTTTTCCATTACCTCCACATTAATTCCATGGGTCAGGCTGTCCTTTCTCAGGAGCTTTACCAGGCCGTCCTTCATACTAACCGCCGCCATGCCAACGATACCGAAGCATTCCACCGCCACGCTGCCCGCGTATTTCGCAATGACATCTGTATCAATCAAGATTTCGCCCATCATGTTATTGATCCGACATTTCATAAGCTGACCTCCATTATTTTCCTCATGCAGTACAGAAACCCATAAATTACCGCACTGCACCTATCTTAGAGTATTATACCCTTTTCCTGGCAAAAATGAAATATAAATTTTTTAAAATTTTAAAGTGAATTTACTTGCTTTTTTCCCTGATATCTGATATTATGTTTAATGTTATGGGTCTGGCATGGACGGAAGCCGGCCAAATCTGTATAAGGAGGTGCTATCATGGCGAAATGTGCAATCTGTGAGAAAGGCGCTCACTTCGGAAATAAGGTGAGCCATTCCAATAGAAAATCCAACAAGATGTGGAGATCAAACGTAAAATCCGTAAGAGTCAAGGTAAACGGCGGCACAAGAAAAATGTACGTATGTACATCCTGTTTGAAATCCGGCCTGGTAGAAAGAGCTTAATCTGAAAGTATTAAAAAAGGACAATCCTGCGGGATTGTCCTTTTAAGTTTTATTCCTTTTCTTTGCGGCCTCAGCAGCCGCAGAACAGATAATACCCTCCGGCAATGGATCCCGCCATCAGGCAGATGCTGAAGAAATTATTAGGCAAAATTAGATAAAGCAACATGCCGATTCCCATCCAGAATAGGCAGAGGCCAATCAGTCTTTTCATATCCTCCCCCCTGCCGCAGCTTTTTCTATCTGCTATCATCCTATGCAGGGGACAGGCCTGATATGCAAGGCCCGTTTTTATTCTGCAGAATCAAAGGCATCATCCGGAATGTCCACGTCCATATCCTTTTCCTTTTTATCCGATTTTGTAAATTTATTGATGAAATCAGGCACCATATCAAGTATCTTTGTCACGCTGTCCTGATTCTTCACATTGACCAGCTTGGAATGTCCGTTTTGAATGACGAGTACCGCGCTGGGAGTAATCTTTCCGGTCATGCCGCCTGCACTGTTATTCTTACTGTCTCCGGCAAAAGCCCCCGCACCGACGCCAAAGGATACGTCTACCAGGGGAAGGATGATCGTATCGTCAAGGTGGATGGCGTCCCCCACCACCGTTTTTGTGGTGATAAAGCCGTCCATTCCCTTGAACAGATTTTCCACGGTATTTCCAAATGTATTCTTTTCTTTATCTGCTGACATAAATATTCCTCCTTATTCCAATCTGTTCCCTCTGCCGGTCAGCTCAGATTCTCCCTGAGCTTCTGTCCCCGTTTCATGAAAGCCCTGAATTTTTTGTTGAACCACACTCTCATTGCTATTATGAGCAGAGAAAAAGCTCTTATTCTACCTTTAAAATTAAGTTCCCCCGACACATGGTTCCTGTTTTCAAAAAGCGGCGTCACCCGAATCCGGTCCTTTAAAAACGGATACAGGAATCCAAGTCCCATCAGGACTCTTCCAGTCGCCGCAGGATCCTCCAGGCTGAAGGCCACGCTCCCGGAGAGCTTTCTGGGAAAAATATGCTTCAGCGCCTTTTTTCCTTTTGCCCAGAGAAAATGAAACATCTCTTTATTCTCTTCATCCTCAAGAAAATCCCGGACCAGATGGAACTTCTCTCCCGCCTTTTTTATCTTATCACGGAATTTTCCATAAGTATATTGAATCCTCCGGAAAAAATCCTTAAATTTTTCAGCCAGCTTCCGGAAAAAACAAATCACCTTGACGGTAAGTTTTCGGAAAAAACCTCTTTCCTCTTTTTCCTCAAGCAATCGGTCCGGCTCCTCTTCCCTCATTTCATTTCCCAGGGACTGTGCCGTCAGAGGTTCCTCCAGCTCTTCTGAATTTCCGTACTGACGCTGCCCGACAGCTTCATCTGGCATGGATACATGTATGGATTCCTCTCTGGATTCTTCACCGGCTGTTTCCTTTTTTTCGCTGCTCCGTATCGGAATACCAAACAGCTTGATTTTATACTTGACCCCATTTTCATCTGCCCGGACTCTCACTGTCACGATCCGTAAAAGCCACGACACCCGAAACCTGGCGCAATATGCCGACCCGCCTTCAAGATTCCCTTCGTCCGTTTCTCCCGCGGTGAACCGGCCTGCGGTCCTTCCCTCATATCGGAGGGGTACAAATAAGACGATCAGGATCAAGACGAGCAATATGCCCAGGACAGCCAGAATCACTATCCCAATGATTTTCAGAATGCCCCATATGATAGAAAGCACCGCATCACATCCTCACTCACCATTCTCTGTACCACTCTCTTCCATCGAATCCCTCCAAAGGAACAGAACCAAAATCGTCTCCCAGATACGCTTTTACATCTGTTGATCCGGTAGCCCGATAAGCGTCCATAACAATCGCTGCGGAAAGCTCCATGGCTTCCTGTCTGCTGCACGCGACTCCTACCACAGATACCCCGGCTTTTTTATAATACTCCTGAAGGAGCACCGGCTGAGGCAGAATATCCAGCAGATTTTCCTTGTTGGAAGGCAGCGCTATCACATACAATCTGGGATGAATCCCTCCATCCTTAAATTTCTTTATCACTGTTTTTCTCTGTTCCCTGGCCTTCTCACTCAGATACAGCTGCCGGTACCACTTCATATTTTCCTCTCCGAACAGGCGGAATTCCCAGACGCCTGCCTTTATCCCGCCAGTCTATTTTTCACTCTTATAATTTTCGATGATGCACCTGCGGAGCAAGTCCAGAGCCTGCACGACCGCCTGCTCCCGAATCTTCATCCGGTTTCCCGTAAAATGAAATTCCTTCACGAATACCTTATCCTTAATATAGCAGGAAATATAAACCAGTCCCTTCGGCTCCTCTGTGGTATTCTCAGGACCGGCAAAACCGGTCACTGCCACGCAGATATCAGAGTCTGTGGCAAAAACGCCTCCTTTTGCCATTTCCTTTGCCGTCTGTTCACTGACAGCTCCATATTTTTTCAAAGTCGCCTTGCTCACATCCAGCGTCTTTTTCTTCGCCTTATTGGAATAGGTGATAAAGCCTTCCTTAAAACATTCCGACGCCCCGGCCACGTTGATGATTCTTCCCGCCAGCATTCCTCCGGTCATGGATTCCGCCGTGGTCACGGTCAGTCCGTGTTTTTTCATGAGCTTGACTACCACATCCTCCAGATTCTCATCCTCATTTGTTGTATAGACATTTATATCAAAACGTTTCTTCAGTTCCTTTACCACAGGCTTCAGAAACTTCTTAGCCTGTTCCTCATTCTCCGCCTTCGCCGTCACCCGAAGATGTACTTCTCCGGTCTTTGCATAGGTGGCGATGGTCGGGTTCGTCTGGGCGTCGATCATATCCAGTACCATCGTCTCTGCTCTGCTCTCACCAATGCCGCATACCTTCACGATCTGAGAACATATGGTCTCCGGCTGGATACTCCTCAGATATGGCGCCACCTGCTCTGCGAACAGAGGCTTCAGTTCATTGGGCGGTCCCGGAAGAAGAACCGCAATCTTCCCCTCCGCTTCCAGAATGAGCCCGGGCGCCGTGCCGTTATGATTGTCCAGGACCTTGGCTCCCTGGGGCACAACCGCCTGCTTCCAGTTATTTTCCGTAACGTTCTTTCTTCCGGAGGCTTTGAAGTATTCTGTGATTCTCTTCTTCGTGTGTGCATCTTCCACAAGCTCAAATCCCATCACTTTGGAACAGACCTCTTTTGTGATATCATCTTCCGTGGGCCCAAGTCCGCCGGTCAGAATAATGATATCTGAACGCTTCATCGCGCGTTTGATGGCATCCGTCATACGTTTTTCATTATCACCCACAACCGTGTGGTGATATACAGACAATCCCAGGGTCGCACACTTTTGTGACAGGTACTGGGCGTTGGTATTGGAAATATTCCCCAGCAAAAGCTCTGTTCCGACAGCAAGAATCTCTACAACCATGTTCAGGCTCCTCCCTCTTTCAGTACGTTAACATTTTTCCGGATATAATCCACAAGAGAAATAATGGTCAGTGCAAGCGCTAAATATATGAATATCTGAGTCAGAATATACAGGCTCTCTATGTTCAGTATGATCAGTATGATCATGATCATCTGGGATACCGTCTTAAACTTGCCCCACATGTTGGCGGCGATCACCACGCCGTTATCCGACGCGACCAAGCGAAATCCGCTGATAATGAATTCCCTCGCCATGATGATGATAACAATCCAGGCAGCCAGCTCCCCTCTTTCCACGAAACAGATAAGGGCAGAACAGACAAGAAGCTTGTCAGCCAGGGGATCCATGAACTTTCCAAAATTTGATACCAGATGATATTTTCTGGCTATAAAGCCGTCCAGGAAATCGGTAAAGCTGGCTCCGCAGAACAAAACGAGAGCAATGATCCTGCCCGGATATCCGAGAAAATCCACCAGCATGAAAAATACAAAGAATGGAATCATCAGCACACGGAGTATCGTCAGCTTATTCGGTAAATTCATCTTCATCTATCAACTCTCCTATCAGATCATAGTCCACAGCCCCGGTCACCTTCACGCGGACGAACATCCCGCTCACCAGCTCCAGATCCGTGTTCACAAATATATATCCGTCAACTCCCGGCGCATCCATATAAGTCCTTCCCACATAAGCACTTTCATCTGCCACCTTCCCTTCTATGAATGCTTCCAGCACTCTGCCGACCATATCTTCTCCGTGGGCAAAGGCAATTTCCTGCTGAAGCTTCATGACCTGGTCCCGGCGCTCGTTTTTTTCTTCCTCGGACACTTGTCCATCCATGACGGCGGCCGGCGTATCTTCCTCCTGAGAATAAGGGAATACGCCAAGGCGGTCAAATTCCATCTCATCTACAAAATCCAAAAGTTCATCCATATCTTGCGCAGTCTCGCCGGGAAATCCGGTGATCATCGTGGTACGTATGGCAATGTCCGGTATCTCTTCCCTCAGACGGCAGATGCGCTTCGTGATCTCCTGCCGGTCAGTCTTTCTGCCCATCCGCTTCAATATCCGGTCGCTGGCGTGCTGGATGGGAATGTCCATATAATGGCATATCTTCTCTTCTTTTTTTACCACTTCTATCAGCTCATCGGTGATCTCCTCGGGATAGCAGTAAAGGAGGCGTATCCAATGGATGCCGGATATTCCGGCCAATTTTTTCAGCAGCTCCGGCAGCATCTTTTTTCCATACAGATCCACACCATAGAGGGTCGTCTCCTGAGCAACCAAAATCAGCTCCCGGACGCCTCCCTCCGACAGTTGTTCCGCTTCTTTTATAAGCTCATCGAGCGGAACGCTCCTATATCTGCCCCGGACGCTGGGAATCACACAATAGGTACAGTGTTTATCACAGCCCTCCGCAATCTTAAGATACGCATAATGACCTCCCGTTGTGACGACACGCTCCTGCATCTCCAGTCTCTGTCTGTCAAGGCTTTCAAACTCTTCGCTCTTCTTCCCTTTCAGGGTCTGCTCCACCACTTCCGTGATCTTATCGCAGGATGCCGTACCCAAGATGCCGTCTACCTCCGGAATTTCTTCCAGAACCTCACGCTTATAGCGCTGCGCCAAACAGCCGGCAGCGATCAGTACCTTGCAGCGGCCTGTCTCCTTCTGCTTTGCCATCTCTAAGAGCGTGTTGATGCTCTCCTCTTTCGCGTCGCCGATGAAGCAGCAGGTATTTACCACAATGATATCCGCCTCCGATTCATCGTCGGTAAACTGATATCCGGCTCTGCCAAGAAGGCCCAGCATCACTTCAGAATCCACCAGGTTTTTATCACACCCCAGGGATACAAACAGTATTTTCATATTGACTTCATTCCTTTTCTTCGTTTCCTCCCCTAAACATATCCCCGATTGGGAAAGCAAATCAAGCAGGCACGGACTGCCTGCCTGCGTCTGTCATTCCTCAATCTCATCCTCCGGGATATCGTCTTCACCGACGATCTTTACCTTGGTCTGGTGCAGCTCCTCGACCGCAATAGACAGCGGCTTATGGGAGGTGGTCTCCACAAGGGGCTCTTCTCCTGCGATCAGCTGTCTCGCCCTTTTTGCCGTGGCGATCACAATGGAATAACGGCTTTGGATGATCGGATGCTCACCCGGCTCCACCTCACTGTTCACTACATTTATCAAATCTGAATATGACGGATGTAACATTTATCTTTCTCCTTTCACAAATCTTTTCAGGTCGTCCCTGATACAATCGATGAGTTCCTGGTTAAGTCCGGCCTTCCGATGCTCACAGCGCATAATCTGATGAAGCTCCTCCACACAAGTTTCCAAATCATCATTGACGAGCAGATAATCGTACTGCTCCATCCCCTCGGATTCTTCCACCGCGCGTTTCAGGCGTTCTTCAATCACCGGAAGCGTCTCCGTTCCCCGCCCGACCAAACGTCTTTTAAGCGTAGCCGCATCAGGCGGTATCACAAACACCAGCACGGCATCGGGATACTGACGTTTGACATTCAGAGCTCCCTGGATCTCTATTTCCAGAATGATATCCACACCTGCCTCCAGACGTCTTTTTACATACTCCCTGGGAGTGCCGTAATGATGGCCTACATATCCTGCGTATTCGATCAGCTGTCCGCTGTCCGCCATTGCAGAAAATTCGTCCTCATTCATGAAAAAATATTCTTTTCCATTTGTCTCACCCTCCCGGGGCGCCCTGGTCGTGGCCGAGACAGACAGCGCGTAATTATCATATTTCTCTAAAAGATGCTTCACTACAGTGCCCTTTCCGACACCTGAAAAGCCGGAAACCACGAGAATAAGCCCTTCTTTACTCACAGTCTCCCTCCTTATCTGAAATTCTGTCCGGAATCCCGGATTCGTTGAACCTGCCGGCAATCGTCTCCGGCAGCAGCGCCGACAGCACTACATATCCATTGTCCATCACAATAAGACCTTTCGTCTTTCGTCCCTGTGTGGCGTCGATGCTCCGCCCTTCATCTCTGGCGGCCTGGATCAGACGCTTCCCCGGTGCGGAATCCGGGCTGACCACGGCCAGCACCTTCTCTGTATGAACCACATTGCCGTATCCGATATTAATCAGCTTTCCCACTGTAACCACCATATCTACTCAATATTTTGTATTTGTTCCCTTACTTTTTCTATCTCTGTCTTTAAATCTATGGCCGTCCCGGAAATCTCCATATCATTTGCTTTGGAAAGAATAGTATTCGCTTCCCGGTTCATCTCCTGGGCAATGAAATCCAGCTTCCTTCCTACGGCCCCGCCCTTCATGAGAGAATCCTTCATGGTCTTAATATGGCTCATAAGACGTACCGTCTCTTCATCCACGCAGATCTTATCCGCAAACAATGTGACCTCCGCAGCGATCCGGTTCTCGTCGATGCCGCTGCCCTCAAGAAGCTCTTTTACTTTGTCTTCTACCTTTTTCCTGTATTCCTGGATGATCTGAGGAGAACGCTTTTCAATCTCTCCGACCCATCCGGCCATGGTATCCAGCTTCTCGCAGAGATCTTCCTTCAGATGTCCGCCTTCCTTCGTCCGCTGCTCCACAAACTTTTCCAGAGCCCCTAAAAGCGCTTCCTTTAAAAGCAGCCAAAGTTCCTCTTCATCCTCTTCCGACTGTTCCGCGGTGATGACCTCCGGGAAACGGGAAAGAGAGGATACCTTCACATCATTCTCAATGGAAAACTGACCGCTCATCTTGGAAAATATATCCATGTATTCTCTGGCCAGCGCCTCATTGTAATTGAGTCTCACAGCCTTATCCGAGAATGTCTCACAAGAGACATAGATATCCACCTTGCCCCTTTGGATGCCGCTTTTCAAAAGGCTCCTGATATCCGCCTCAAAGGCTCCGAATTTCTTCGGCATCTTAATGCCCAAATCCAGATAACGGTGATTGACCGATTTCATCTCCACCGAAATCTTATAATCTTCATTGGACGCCTCGTATCTGCCGAAGCCTGTCATGCTCTTTACCATTGTCTCTTTGTCCTTCCAATTACCGGGGCCGTCTCCTGCTCCGATTATTTGATGTCCTGCATTTACACATAATCTAGTTTATTATAATTCATTCCCTGATACAAGTCAATGAAATGGCCTCAGGAAATTTCCTCTGGTCCCCCGTCTCTACTTGTGCTAAAATAAGGGGTATCATTATGAGGAGGTATGATTCATATGGCACTGGACGGAATCGTAATCGCCTGTATGGCAAAAGAAATGAAGGAACGCATCACGGGAGGACGGATTGCAAAGATCGCCCAGCCAGAAGCAGACGCCCTGATGCTCACCATAAAGAACCAAAAAGACACCTGGAAGCTCTTCCTATCGGCGGGAGCCAGCCTTCCCCTCGTCTATTTCACCGGGCAGAGCAAGCAGAATCCCATGACGGCCCCCAATTTCTGCATGCTTCTCCGCAAGCATATCGGAGGGGGACGCATCATCTCCGTGACACAGCCCGGACTAGAGCGGATCCTGGTGCTGGAAATCGAACATCTGGATGAAATGGGAGACTTGTGCCGGAAAAAGCTGGTTGCAGAATTCATGGGAAAACACAGTAATCTTATCTTCTGCGACAGCAATGATACCATCATTGACAGCATAAAGCATATTCCGCTTTCCGTAAGTTCCGTCCGGGAGGTACTCCCTGGCCGGCCTTATTTTATCCCCGACACCATGAAAAAAGAAAATCCCCTGTCGCTTTCCATGGAGGGCTTTATCTCCGGCGCCGCCGCCAAACCCATGGCGCTCTCAAAAGCTCTTTACACCGGATATACCGGACTGAGTCCAGTAATGGCGGAGGAGATCTGCTGCGCCGCTTCTCTGGACAGCTCCCGGCCCATCAATACTTTATCTGATCTGGAGCTGACTCATCTGTTCGGGATTTTCCAATCCTTCATGGAGGATGTGAAATGCGGGCGCTTCACCCCCTGTATCGCATATGAAGGCAGGCTCCCTGTGGAATTTTCAGCCCTGCCGCTCACGCATCTGGCGGCTTATGACCAGAAAACCTTTGATTCCATCAGTGAGGTCCTGGAATCTTATTACGCTTCCCGCGAAATAGTGACCCGTATCCGGCAAAAGTCTGCGGACCTGCGCCGGATCGTCCAGACAGCCCTGGAGCGGAACCGGAAAAAATACGATCTGCAGCTCCGCCAGCTGAAAGACACAGAAAAGCGGGACAAATTCCGTGTTTACGGCGAACTCATCAATACTTACGGCTATGAACTGGAATCCGGCGCAAAAGCCCTGAAGGCCTTGAATTATTATTCCGGCGAGACAGTCAAAATCCCTTTGGATGATACCATGACTCCTCAGGAAAATGCCAAACATTATTTTGACAAATACGGAAAACTGAAACGCACCTTTGAAGCTCTTACTGAACTCACAAAGGAGACAAAAGAAGAAATCGATTATCTGGATTCCGTCTCCTCTGCACTGGATATTGCCAGGACAGAGGAAGATCTCACACAGATCAAGGAAGAGCTCCGGGAATCCGGATATATCCGCAAACGGGGCCCGAAGGATAAAAAAACAAAAATCACCAGTATCCCGTTTCATTATCTCTCTTCAGACGGCTATCATATTTATGTCGGAAAAAACAACCTACAGAACGAGGACCTGACCTTTCACTTCGCGTCTGGGAATGATTGGTGGTTTCATGCCAAAGGCATACCTGGCTCCCACGTTATCGTCAAGGCCGAGGGAAAGGCCAGGGAGGAGCTTCCCGACCGTCTGTATGAGGAAGCCGCCCGCCTGGCCGCATATTATTCCAAAGGCCGCGAGAATGACAAGGTGGAAATCGACTACGTGGAAAAAAAGCAGGTAAAAAAAGTAAGCGGCGCAAAGCCTGGTTTTGTCATTTACCACACCAATTACTCCATGATAGCCGATCCTGACATCTCAGGTCTTACGGAAGTCAAATAATCTTAACCCTGATTCATGAATATTTCTGCTATAGGAGAATCCTTGGGAAGTATCAGCGTATTATTCCCTCCGGTCAATGAGGCCTTTGCCGCATCCAGAGAACGTACGTAGGCATAAAAATCCGCTTTGTTCTCATCGGAATAAGCGTCTGCCAGTATCTTCATGTACTCGGATTCTCCTTCTGCGATGATTCCTGCCGCCTGTGCTTTTGCATCTGACAGCATGATCTCCACTTCTTTATCCGTGGTATTCCGGATTTTCTGCGCTTCTGAATCGCCTTCTGCCTGATAAGTCGCCGCGATCTTTCCCCGTTCAGAGATCATCCTTTCATAAACTGCCTCTTTATTGTCCTCCGGAAGATCCAACTGCTTTAGCTCGATGGTCTGAAGCTCTATTCCATAGGAGTCCATAGACTCTCCCATTCCCGCCTGGATCGCCTCCTGAAGCTCACCGTCCCTGGCTGCGATCACGTCGTTCTGCGTCATATTACTGATGACATTCTTAGTGGAATTATATACCGCCGCGTCAATCCTCTGCTCCGCGCTGGTCTGAGACGAATTCAATGTCTTTGCAAACTTCAGAGGGTCTGTCACTCTCCAAAGAACATAGCTGTCTGCGATCATGGTCTTTTTATCCATGGTGATCACATCCGATTCCGGCAGATCATACAGAAGCAGCTGATTAGGAATCTTATCCGCGGATTCCAAAAAGGGAATCTTGAATGTTATCCCGGCATCCGCTATGATTCTGTCCACTTTTCCAAAACGGCGTATCAGACTGTATTCATTCTCTTTCGTTATCACAATGGACAACGCCAAAAGAACAACCGCTAAAATCCCGAGAACAACCGCTATTATCTTTTTCTTCATGATTTATGTCCTCCTAATCCTTTCCTGATCAATCCGCCGTGCCGGCGTCTGTGCCTGAGGTACCCGCGTCAGTCCCGGAAGAGCCTGTGCCGTTCCCCGCCGCGCTTCCTGCCGCAGCTGCTTGATTCCCCGTCGTTCCGCCGGACAGCTGATCCATCAGCATAGTGCTGGTGCTGTCGGTCCCGTCGATGATGACTTTCAGGTTGGGAAGCACCGCTTCCATTGTTTCATAAAACATCCTCTGTTTCGTGACCAGCGGATTCTTTACATATTCCTCATACCGGGCGTTGAACATCGATACATCCGCGTGAGCTTCATTGATACGTTTTGTCTTGGTGGATTCGGCTTCCTGCAGAATCTGATCCACATCCGCTTCTGCCTTGGGAAGCTTTTCATTCCGGTACTTATTCGCATTGTTAATGGAAGTTTCCTTCCCCTGTTTTGCGGTCTCCACATCTTTAAACGCTTCCAAAACCTCAAGTGTAGGGGGTTCGGAATCCTGTATGGTGATGTTCACCAGCTGAAGGCCGATATCCTTCTGTTCCAGCTGCTCCAGCAGCAATTCTTTTATTTTGGACTGGATTTCATTTTTTCCTGTCGTCAGAACGCTGTCCACATCGTAATTACTCACCACGCTCCTGATACAGCTCTGGGCCAGATTCCTAAGGACCTCCACCGGCTTTTCAGAAGCGAACACGGCTTTCACCGGATCCGATACACGATACTCCACATAGAAATCTATATCCACAAAATTGAAGTCGGAGGTGATCATCACCGCCTCTTCGGTCACCGACTGTCCCTCGCTGTCAAATCCTACGGAAAACCCCTGAATAGTAGTGTCCACTTTCTTCACCTGCTGTACGAAAGGAACCTTAAAATGCAGTCCGGATTCTTTTACAGATTTGGCGACTCCAAAAGTTGTGACCACCGCCTGTTCCTGTTCGTTGATGGTATAAGTAGAATTAACAGCCAGCAGGACTACCACCACTGCGGCCAGCAGGATGGCCGACACCCATTTTCCATGCTTCAGGACCTTTTTCCCTCTTCCCGATTTTTTCGGACCGTCAGAATCCGGCTCTACTACTTTCGGTCCTTTGTTAAAATAAGTTTCAAAAAAGCTTTTCATACTTAACCTCCTGTATGTATGATGACAACCTCCGAGTTACTTCCGGAGCCCGCTGCGGAGCTTCCAAGGCCTTTCTCCGGATATTTCTGTCATATAAAAGAAAAAGACCTTTACCGCAGCCGTCCGGCTGCAATAAAAGTCTTGCTATTAAGCTATCTGCGGGTTAGTCCCTAACCGTCGTGACGCAGGATAGAACATCTTCTCTTCGATGTTAGCTACTCCCTCTTATTGAGAAATAGTATACACAGAAGCGGCAGCTTTGTCAACGATAAATGGATTTCATATTTATTAACAATTCGTTACGGCATCCGTCCGCTCAAGCGCATTTTTCTGTCATGAGCCCTGGAAAATACCCTTTTGTTTAACTACCTTCGGGCGGTATCCCTTTTCCTCCAGAGCATTTACGATCTGATGCTTATGCTCAGTTCCAAAGGCCTCCAGCGTGATCCGAAGCTCCACGGCGTCATTCCTGTTGATGCTCACAAACTGATTATGCTCCAGCTTGATAACATTTCCCTGCATTCCGGCGATCACAGAGGAAACATCCACCAGCTCACCTGGCTTATCCGGCAGCAGTACAGATACTGTAAAGATCCGGTCCCTCTGGATCAGTCCGTGCTGTACGATGGAAGACATGGTGATCACATCCATATTTCCGCCACTGATGATGGACACTACTTTTTTATTTTTCACATTCAAATGCTTAAGGGCAGCTACTGTTAAAAGCCCGGAATTTTCCGCCACCATTTTGTGATTCTCAACCATATCCAAAAACGCCACGATAAGCTCCGTATCCTCCACGGTTATGATATCATCCACATTCTCCTGGATATAAGGCAGCAGAAGGTCGCCCGGCGTCTTCACAGCGGTGCCGTCCGCAATGGTATTTATTTTAGGCAGAGTGACCACCTTCCCCTGACGCAGGGATTCCTGCATGCAGTTAGCCCCGGCCGGTTCCACACCGATGACCTTAATGCTGGGATTCAGAAGTTTTGCAAGCGTGGAAACGCCAGTACAGAGTCCGCCGCCGCCGATGGGCACCAGGATATAATCCACCGTAGGTAGTTCCTTGACGATCTCCATGGCAATAGTTCCCTGTCCAGTCGCCACGGTGAGGTCATTGAAGGGATGGATAAAGGTGTATCCGTTCTCCTCCGCCAGCTGATAGGCATATTCACATGCCTCGTCGTATACGTCCCCATAAAGAACGACCTCAGCGCCATAGCTTTTAGTCCTGTTCACCTTCATAAGAGGCGTCGTGGTAGGCATCACTACGACCGCTTTTGCTCCGAACTTCTTAGCAGCATAAGCCACTCCCTGAGCATGGTTTCCGGCGGATGCAGTGATCAGGCCCTTTGCCCGCTCCTCTTCTGTCATCGTGCTGATTTTGTAATAAGCCCCCCGTACCTTATAGGCTCCTGTATACTGCAGATTTTCCGGCTTGAAATACACCTTGTTTCCGGTCTGTGCGCTGAAATACTCACTAAATACCAGCTTTGTCTCCAGTGTTACATTGCTGACGGCCTCCGCCGCCTCTTCAAATTTCTCAAGTGTCAGCATTTTCCCTTTCCCTCACTTTGTATATCGTCTCTCATAACTGTCCCATGTGGAATAAAGCATTGACAAACTCATCGGGATCAAATTTCTGCAGATCGTCCATCTGTTCGCCGATGCCGATGTATTTTACCGGAATGCCGAGCTCTGCCTGTATCGCTACGGCGATTCCCCCTTTTGCGGTACCGTCCAGCTTCGTCAGAATGATGCCGGTGATATCCGCCACCTCCCGGAATTGTCTTGCCTGCTCAAGGGCATTCTGCCCTGTGGTACCGTCCAGGACCACCAGCGTCTCTTTATACGCCTCCGGATATTCCTTATCTATGATCCTGTGGATCTTCCGAAGTTCCTCCATCAAGTTCTTTTTATTGTGAAGGCGGCCGGCGGTATCACATATCAGCACGTCCGCGTTTCTGGCTTTAGCCGCCGAAACCGCGTCATAGACCACAGCCGCCGGATCGGACCCTTCCTGCTGCGCGATGATATCCACTCCTGCCCGTACGGCCCATTCCGTCAGCTGCTCGATCGCCGCGGCACGGAACGTATCGGCCGCTGCCACCAAGACCTTCTTTTTCTCTTCCTTCAGCTGTCCGGCCAGCTTTCCCACCGAAGTAGTCTTTCCCACTCCGTTGACTCCGATTACCAGCACTACCGATTTCCTGTTCTCAAATTCATAAGCATTCTCCCCCAGGTCCATCTGCTTCTTGATGGTATCGATCAACAGCGCCTTACACTCGGACGGCTCTTTGATCTTCCGTTCCTTTACCTGAGCCTTCAGATCGTGGATGATAGATTCCGTCGTATGGATTCCAATGTCGCCCATGATCAGGGTCTCTTCGATCTCTTCATAAAAATCGTCGTCAATGGCGGAAAAACCGCTGAAGATGGAATCAATCCCCGCGACGATATTATCCCTGGTCTTACTTAGGCCGGCAACTAAGCGGCTGAAAAATCCTTTTTTCTCCTGGCTCATATATGCGCCTCCTCCGTTATACTAAATGTACACCTGTTTCTGCTATTCTGTCAAATAACTATAGACTAAGCCTGACATATCTGCAGGTTATGCCGGCTGTTCCGTAAGGTCTACCGAAACCAGCGTCGACACGCCTTTTTCCTGCATGGTGATGCCATACAGCCGGTCAGCGATCAGCATAGTCCCCCTTCTATGGGTTATCACAATAAACTGTGTATGCTTCTTAAGCTTCTCCAGATAGGCTGCATAACGCCCTACATTACTGTCGTCTAAGGCCGCCTCGATCTCGTCCAGAAGACAGAACGGGGACGGCTTCAGATTCTGGATGGCGAACAGCAGGCTGATCGCCGTCAGCGCCTTTTCTCCGCCGCTCAGCTGCATCATATTCTGAAGTTTCTTGCCGGGAGGCTGCGCGATGATCTGAATTCCTGCTTCCAGAAGGTCCTCTCCCTCCACCAGCTCCAAAGTTCCCTGGCCTCCGCCGAAAAGCTCCCTGAATACTCTGTCGAATTCCAATCTGATATCCCTGAATTTCTCCTCAAACTGGCGCCGCATGCCGCTGTCCAGTTCTTCAATGATCTGAACCAGGCTTTCCTCTGCTTTTTTCAGATCATCGTGCTGTCCCTTCATAAAGAAATACCGCTCCGATATCTCTTTGTAGTCCTCAATGGCGTTTACGTTGACCGGGCCCAGCTCCTTGATTGCCTGCCTGAGCGCCGCCACTTGCCGGCGTATGGCAGTCAGGCTGAGCTCCTCCTCAAATGACATGGCAGAAACGGCAGAAGGTGTGAGCTCATATTCCTCCCAGAGATATTGAATCTGCTGTTCGATCGATTCCTCACATTTTTCCTTCTGACTTTCCAGACGATAGACCTCCTTGTCCAGCCGGCTGATCTCATTGGAGAGAGCCTCTCTTTTTTCAAAAAAGCTCCTCTGTTCCTTCGCATACCGCTCTTTTTCAGCCGTATATTCAGAAATAGAAGTTTCCAGACGAACTGACTCTTCCGCCTTTTCATCTATCTGACTGCGGATTGATACGATCTGCGCCCGTTTTTCCTCCACATTTTTTCTGCAGCACTCCATACTTTCCCGAAGGGAAGCTTCTTCCTCCTTCAGACGTCCTGCCTCTCCTGTGATCCGGAGAATGTTCTCCAAAATAAAGCTGTCCTTCTGGGACATGGAGGAAAATTCCAGCTGGGCCTTGGAATATTCTGCCCTGTGGGCTTCCCGCTTTTCCCGTTCTTTTTCGGCCTTCGTCTCTAATTTCTTTATTTCTCTTTCATATTCCTTATTCTTCGATTCCAGGTCTTTGCTTTCTGCTTTTAATTCTGCTTTTTCAGCTTCGATCTCCGCAAACTGAGCCGCAAGCTGTCTTCCTTCTGCCGCAATACTTTCATATCCCGCGGCAATCTCTTCCGCCTTCTTACCGGCGCCGGATAAGTTCGCCTCAAGAGAGGACAATGACACCTGTGCTTTCTGAAGAGCGTCTCTGTTTGTCTCGATGGCCTCCTGAAGGTTCTTCATTTCCTTCGAGACTGCCGTGACCCTCTCCTGCACCTTGTCATACTGGGAAAGCACTTGATTCATAGAGCGCTCCAGCTCCTCCAGCTCTCTCTTTCTGCCAAGAAGATTGCTGCTGTTGCGGAAAGCGCCTCCTGTCATGGAACCGCCTGCATTCAAAAGCTCTCCTTCTAAAGTGACGATCCGAAGCGAATATTTGAATTTTTTCGCGAGGGCAATGGCGTGATCAATGTTGTCGACCACCAGAATCCTGCCCAACAGGTATTCAGCCAGCTTGTTGTATCCGCCTTTTACACTGACCAGATCATGAGCAAGGCCTATGACTCCCGGCTCCCCAAGCGCTTCTTTCTTCTGGAATCCGCCCCGGGCCGTGATACTCGTTAAGGGCAGAAAAGTCGCCCGGCCAAATTTATTCTTCTTCAGATACTGAATCAGATTCTTCGCCGTGGACTCAGAATCCGTCACCACATTCTGAATAGAACCGCCCAGGGCTGTCTCTATGGCTGTTTCATATTCCTTCGGTGTCTCCAGAAGATCCGCTACGACACCGATGATTCCCGGTGTTGAAGTCTTTGCCTCCATGACCTTCCGGATACTGTTTCCGTATCCTTCATACCGTTCCGCCAGATTCCTGAGAGATTCCAGTCTCGTTCGAAGTGTATGATATTCCTGCTGCTTCTGATTCAGAATCTTATTCTCACGATAGTAATTTTCCTGTGCATCCTTATATGCCAGGTTTTTTTCCTCGTTCTCACGGCTGAGTCCGTCTATTTCTTCATTCGTTACTTTAATCTGAACCTTGATCCGGTCTATGACCTGTTTCTGCGCCTCTTCTTCGCTCTTCACCCTGAGAAGCCTCTGGCTCAGCTCGCTTTTTCTGACCTGATTCTGCTCCAGCAAAGTCACAAACCGCTGATTTTTTGCTCCCAGGGACGCTTTATCATTTAATGTGCCTAAAATGTCGTTTTTCTTGGTGCTAATCTCAAATTCCAGCGCATGAATCCTGTCTTCATCTTCCTCAATCTTTTCACGGAGCAGCCCCTGCCTGTCGTCCAGAGCATCCAGAATCTCGTTGATTTCTCCTTTTTGCCTGGTGAAACCTGTTTTTTGCTCTATTTTATCAGAAAGCTCCCGGGAAATAGCCGACATACGGGCCTTCACATGCTCTTCACTGGCCTCTTCCGTATGGATCTGCTCCTCCAGCACCTTTATGCGGCCTTCCATGGATTCCAATGCCAGATGGCTGTTCCCCAACTCTGTTCGGCTGTACTCCAGTTTCTCATCCACCTGGGAAATAGTTTCTGCCAATTCATCATACCGGCCCTTCAGTTCCTCTGAACGCCTCCGACTCTCATTAAGATCAGCAGAAACCGCCGTCAGATTATCCTCTATACTCTTTTTTTTCTCTTTTTGAGCCTGGCTTTCCAGAAAGAAGCTGTGCATGTCCAAATTCTTCAGTTCTTCCTTCAGCCTGAGATATTCCTTCGCTTTTCCAGACTGTTCTTCCAAAGGACCCACCTGTTTTTCCAGCTCGGTCAGGATATCAGTCACTCTGACCAGGTTCTGCTGTTCATCCAAAAGCTTCTTTTGAGCAATATTCTTTCTTTTTTTAAATTTTACAATTCCGGCTGCTTCGTCAAAAAGCTCCCTCCGATCTTCGGGCTTTCCGCTCAAAATTTTATCAATCTGCCCTTGTCCGATGATAGAATAGCCTTCTTTCCCAATGCCGGTATCATAAAACATCTCATTGATATCCCGCAGACGGCACGCCGCTCCATTAAGCAGATATTCACTTTCTCCGGAACGGTAAACCCGTCTGGATACGGTGACTTCATCGTAGTCTATGGGAAGGGAATGGTCGGAATTGTCGAGGGTGATCGCCACATAAGCATAACCCTGGGGCTTTCGATTTTGCGTTCCGGAAAATATAACGTCCTGCATGCTGGCTCCTCTGAGCTGCTTCGCGCTCTGTTCACCCAGCACCCAGCGGACTGCGTCGGCCACGTTGCTCTTTCCGCTTCCATTCGGCCCCACGATTCCGGTGATGCCGTCATTAAATTCAAATAGGATTTTATTGGCAAAGGATTTAAATCCCTGCACCTCAATACTCTTTAGAAACATAAGTTCTTATTCCTTTTCCCTCAGCATCAGGATGGTCTTATACGCCGCCATCTGTTCCGCCGCCTTTTTCGTCCGTCCTTCTCCTTCTCCGGCCGCATTTCCGGCAATCACCGCCTGAACACGGAACACCTTGCAGTGGTCGGGTCCTTTCTCTTCAAGAAGCTCGTAAGACAGGCCTCCCTCATACCGGCTCTGTACCATTTCCTGCAGGATAGTCTTGCTATCGTAAAAAAGCTTCTTATGCTCCAAATCATTCATGATAAAACGAAAGATAAACTCCTTTGCATTAGCAAAACCACCGTCGAGATAGATTGCGCCGATCAGCGCTTCCAAAGCGTCCGAAAGAATCGAATCTCTCTGCCTTCCTCCCTCAGCGTCCTCTCCTTTTCCCAGAAACAGATACTGTCCCAGTTCGATCGTTCTCGCACAGTATGCCAGAGTGGGTTCGCATACGACACTGGCGCGCAGCTTGGTCATCTCCCCCTCGGGCTTGTCCGGGAATTCCCGGTATAGATAATCACTGCTGGACAGCTCAAGGACCGCATCCCCCAGAAACTCCAGACGCTCATTATTCTCAGAACGCTTCATTCGGTGCTCATTGGTATAGGAGCTGTGTACCATGGCATGGTATAAAAGCGCCTTGTCACAGAACACATAGCCGACTGTATCTTCCAGCATTTTTAATTTTTCAAATTCCTGATTCATGTTTCTTTCCCCTTACTTATTCCTAAAAGCAAAGCCCCATCCGAAATCCGGCCAGGGCTTTTTCCGAATCCGTTATTTAATTGCATGCGCTCTTGATCTGCTCCACCGCGTCTCCCACCGTGACGATCTGCTCCGCCGCTTCGTTGGGAATCTCGATATCAAACTCTTCCTCGATCCCCATGATGATCTGGAATATATCCAGCGAATCCGCTCCCAGATCGTCCACAAACGTAGTGTCCATCGTTATCTCATCTGTCTCTACATTCAATACCTCTGCAATAATCCCCTGTAGTTTTTCAAATTCCATAGAAATTCACCCTTTCCTATTCATTCTCCTCTTTTTTTATAAAACACGCTTTCATTTTCTCATTAATTTTCTGCTCTTTAAACGTCACACACTGGAAGATCGTGTTCCTCACTTCTTTCGCGCCGGCGTTCCCATGAGTTTTCACTACCAATCCGTTAAGCCCCAGCATCGGCGCTCCGCCGTACTCTGTGGCATCAAAGGTCTTAAGTGTTTCCTTTAGAGCTGGCTTCACCAAAAGAGCTCCCATTTTAGAACGGAAGGTAGACATCATACCCTTCTTTATTTCTCCGATGAGGGCAGATCCAAGCCCCTCATACAGCTTCAAGATCACATTGCCGGAGAAGCCCTCTGCCACGATCACGTCCGCGCCGCCGTGAGGTATCTCTCTCGCCTCTATGCTTCCTGTGAAGCAGATATCGCCACATTCCTTGAGAAGCGGAAATGTCTCCTTAACCAAAGCATTTCCTTTTTCTTCCTCCACTCCCACATTGACTATGGCGACCCTTGGTTTTTTAATGCCTATGACATGCTCCATATAAATAGAACCCATTTTCGCAAACTGTACCAGATGACTGGCACGGGCGTCCACATTCGCTCCGCTGTCCACCAGAAGGGACACGCCCTTTGTTGTGGGGATCAGTGTCGCCAGAGGCGGCCTTTCCACTCCCCGGATTCTGCCTACCACCAGCTGGCCTCCCACTAAAATGGCCCCAGTGCTTCCGGCAGAAACAAAGGCATCGGCCTCTCCCTTCTTCACCATGGTCTGAGCCACTACGATAGAAGAGTCCTTTTTTCTTCTGATGGCCGTGACCGGCGCTTCCTCTGTGGTGATCACCTCCGATGCGCTGCGGATCTCAATTCTGTCCTTTGGATAGGTGTGCTTAGAAAGCTCCGCTTTTATCGCTTCTTCTTTTCCCACCAGGATGACCTGGATATTTTCTTTCGCATTCACCGCATCCACTGCGCCTTTTACCATCTCACCGGGAGCATTGTCGCCGCCCATGGCGTCCAGCGCAACTCTAACTGTTTCCTGCATCTTCTTTCCTCCATATTACGAAGAACCTAATATCTTCCGGTACCTTTCTCCTATGCAGAGAGAAGCGGCCGCAACTTTCGAAAGTGCCATGCCATGTCCGAAGGATTCTAAGAAATAATATACACAATATCAATCTATAAATCAATGATTTTTCCAATTTTCTATATTTGAGCATAATGAAAAAGACGGGCTTCCTTTCAGGAAAGCCCGTCTCAAGCCAATCCATCAATCTACGTTGATGATTTCTTTCTTATTATAGCAGCCGCAAGCCTTGCAAACTCTATGAGGCATCGTCAAAGCACCGCATTTGCTGCACTTCACTAAATTCACTGCGCTCATCTTCCAGTTTGCCCTGTGGCTGTCTCTTCTCGCCTTTGAATGCTTATTTTTGGGACAGATAGACATGGTCACACACCTCCTTAACCGATAAATTTCATTTCATGCATTACTGATTCGCGTCTCTGAAAATATCACGGATAACCGCCATCCTGGGGTCCTGTTCCGTGACCTCGCAGCCGCAAACCCCATGATTGAGATTTGCACCACATCTATTACAGATTCCTTTGCAGTCTTCCCTGCACAGAACTTTCATAGGCATATGCACGAACAGCTCATCGCGTACCAACACATCCACATCCAGGGTATATCCTTCGATATACGGTTGCTCCTCCGGCTCCTCTGATTCCTCTTTTCCTTCACGAAAATCGGCCAAACGGCTGATCGGGAAAGAAAAAGGAACGGTCACAGCTTCCAGACAACGGTCACAAGGCATCACGAGAGCAAACGACACATCTGCCTCAATGAGCAGCTTTTTATCTCCGGTATTGGTCACCCGCAGCTTCACAGGCTTCTTATCTATGACCGGATAGTCGGCTACCCCGTTCTCAAACACGTCAAATTCCAGCTCTGCCGTGTAATCTTTTGTCTCCTGTTCATGGGTCAGGGAGTCTGATAAATGAATGTGCATAGTATTCTCCTAATACACACCTGTACTATTATACATAGGTGCATTCAATTTGTCAACAATTATCGCGCAGATTGCCAACGATCAAAGGTTCTTTTTACTGGGCCTGGGCCTGTACCGCGGTAATGGCAACCACGCCTACGATATCAGAAGCGCTGCAGCCTCTGGAAAGATCGTTTACCGGAGCCGCAATGCCCTGGGTCATGGGACCGTAAGCTTCTGCCTTTCCGAGTCTCTGTACCAGCTTATAGCCGATGTTTCCCGCATCCAGGTCAGGGAAGATCAGTACATTGGCCTGTCCCGCCACTTCACTGCCGGGAGCCTTGGAAGCGCCTACGCTGGGAACGATCGCCGCGTCCAGCTGCATCTCGCCGTCCAGCTTGAGATCCGGATATGTTTCCTTCGCGATCTTTGTAGCCTCCACTACCTTATCCACATCTGCGTGTTTTGCACTGCCCATGGTAGAATGGGAAAGCATCGCGACCTTCGGCTCTTTGCCTACCAGAAGACGGAAGGACTCTGCTGAAGAGCCTGCGATAGCAGCCAGCTCCTCCGGATTCGGATTCTGGTTCAGGCCGCAGTCAGAGAATACAAACGTACCTTCCTCGCCGAGCTCGCAGTCCGGAACTACCATCAGGAAAAATGCGGATACCAGCTTTGTACCGGGCTTAGTTTTTACGATCTGCAGACAGGGACGAAGGGTGTTTGCCGTGGAATGGCAGGCGCCGGATACCATGCCGTCTGCATGTCCGGACTTGATCATCAGGCATCCGTAGTAAGCATAATCATTGAAAATGGTCTCCTTCGCCTTCTCCGGAGTCATGCCCTTTGCTTTCCGGAGTTCGACAAACAGGTCTATATACTCCTGAGTCTTCTCGTATGTATGAGGATCGATGATGGTCGCCTTGGAGATATCCAGTCCTTTGCTGTTTTCTGCTATCTCCTCGGGAGTACCGATGATGATGAGGTCCGCAAAATCCTCCTCCAGAATCTGAGCTGCCGCCTCAAAGGTTCTTCTGTCCATGGATTCGGGCAGAATGATCGTCTTTTTGTTGCTTTTTGCTTTCGCTTTAACCGTGTCAATAAACGCCATGATGATAAGGCTCCTTTCGTGGTTCGTTAAATTCTAATCTAATATCATATTATAACGCATATGGATTCACTTCACAAGGGAATTTCTGTACTTTATTTCACACATTCCACTCTTTATCGGCACATTTACAGACAATTGCATCTTGTCTTTTTTCCCCTTCTGTTTTAAAATAAAATTAAATACAGAAGAAAGGAGTGTGGGCTTATGAGGGTTGTCGGTCTGATCACAGAATACAATCCGTTCCACAACGGACACAGCTATCATATCCAGCAGGCAAAAAAGGTCACCGGCGCCGATTACTGCATTGCAGTCATGAGCGGAAATTATGTTCAGCGCGGTGAACCGGCCTGTATGGACAAGTATTTAAGGACTCATATCGCACTGCGGTCCGGAGCAGATCTGATTCTTGAACTGCCGGTGCCTTTCGCCATAGGAAGCGCCGAATATTTTGCCGCGGGCGCGGTCTCCATCCTGGATAAGCTGGGAATTGTCGATTCACTCTGT
This sequence comes from Lientehia hominis, assembly GCF_021044755.1. GTDB lineage: Bacteria > Bacillota > Clostridia > Lachnospirales > Lachnospiraceae > Lientehia > Lientehia hominis. The sequence continues at coordinate 368,879 of NZ_JAJNOR010000004.1, read as the reverse complement.
TTTGGAAGCGAAAGCGGCGATCTGGCCCTGATGTCATCTGTCGCGTCCATCCTGTCCGATGAACCGAAGGAATTTTCTCAGCTCATCAAAGATCTGCTGAAAAGGGGACTCAGCTATCCGGCCGCCAGAAATCAGGCGCTTCTCTCTTATCTTTCCCTAAATGCGCTGCCGTCTGCTCCTGAGGACCGTCTTACGGATCAGGTAAACGCACTTCTTTCCACGCCCAACAACATTCTGGGCATTGAATACTTAAAAGCTCTGTACAGAAGGCGTTCTTCCATCAAGCCCGCCACTATCCTGCGGACTTCGGATTATCTTTCTAAAGCTCTTTCTGCCCCGTTTTGTTCTTCTTCTGCCATCCGTCATGTCTTTCATTCAAGAATCACCGGTCTGGCTTCCGGACCTATGTCGCAAACCATGAAAACAGTCCGTTCTTATGTGCCGGAAGAAGCCTACTGCCTGATTGCAGAAAACTTTAATAAGCGTCTGCCGATCTTTGTGGATGATTTTTCTTCTGTTCTCTTATATAAACTTCTTTCCGCACGGAATGCGGATTTAACAGACTATTCCGATCTTTCCCCTGAGCTGGAAAACCGGATCAAAAACTGTCTGACCGATGTTTCCACATTCTCGGATTTTATTGATTCGGTGAAATGCAAGCAATACACCAGGACGAGGATCAGCCGTGCTTTGCTGCATATTCTGCTGGATATCCGGGTGGATGATATCGCCCGGTATAAAAGCAACGACTTTGTTCCCTATGCCAGAGTCCTGGGCTTCAAAAAGTCTTCCGGCCCTTTGCTGAAGGGTATAAAAAAGAACGGCTCTATCCCGCTCCTTACCAAAATGGCTGACGCGGAAAACCGGCTGGCGCCCATAGGCTTCGATATGCTGAACCAGGAGGTCTTCGCCTCCAATCTGTATCAATCCGTAGTATATCATAAATTCGGTTATCGGACGAAAAACGAATATACTCAGGGCGTAATCGTAGAACCGTGATTTTGAGCAGCTGCAAGTCCAGTCGTTAAAAAACGCATTTCCCGGCTTCATCCAGGAAATGCGTTTTTCATTATGAAAATGATACGATTTTATCCCTCCCAGGGCTTTTTCCACGGAAGCTCTGTATCCTCTACACTGTTTTTCCCGCCGTCCACATTCACCACGGTACCGGTCATATAGCCAAAGCGGCTGCTCGCCATGCAGACTATCACATCTCCGATCTCCTCCGGCCGGCCGGCCCGATGAAGAGGTATCATGGACATTGTATAGTCTCTCTGCTCATAGATTGCCTTTGCGGAAAGCACCGTATCGATCACTCCCGGAGATACCGCATTGACGCGGATTCCATAGGGCGCCAGCTCCGACGCGGCGCCAACTGTCAGCATATTGACCCCCGCTTTCGCGGCCCCATAAGTCACCCGGTAATCCACCGGTATTCTGGAGGAGAGAGAAGACAGATTGATGATTACTCCGCTCTTTTTGGGCATCATATGCTTTGCTGCCGTCTGAATACCAAGGAAAGTACTGGTCAGATTCAAATCCATGATATAGCGGAAGGTCTCCTCCGGCAGTGAATGGAGGGGGCCGTGTTTATTTCCTCCCGCGCAGTTCACCCAGATATCGATTCCCCCAAACCGCTTTGCGGCATCATCCGCAAACGCCCGTATCTGGGAAAGCTCTGTCACGTCCACCTGTTCCGCCAGGATATCCTCGTATCCAGAGTCTCTCGCCTGCTGTTCAAATGCCTCCACTTTTGAAAACGAATGACTGCAGACAGCAACCTTACAGCCTTCCTCCGCAAATCGTAACGCAGCGGCGGCGCCGATTCCCGTCGTTCCTCCGCAGATGACTGCCACTTGTCCCTTTAGACCTAAGTCCATGATGTTCCTCCCGTCTTTTGTCCGGCTGTGATCAGTTCTTAAAGCTGTGAATGGGAGCAGGAATCCTGCCTCCCCTGCTGACAAATTTTGCACAGGAATAAGGGTTCACCGGCATCACCGGCGCGTATCCCAAAAGCCCTCCGAATTCAACTGTGTCGCCGGCCTTTTTCCCAATGGCGGGAATCAGGCGGACCGCCGTGGTCTTCTGGTTTATCATTCCAATGGCGGCTTCATCAGCAATGATACCGGACAAGGTATCCGGAGTGGTGTCCCCAGGGATCGCTATCATATCCAGCCCGACGGAGCATACGCATGTCATAGCCTCCAGTTTTTCGATGCTCAAGGCTCCTCTGTTCACAGCATCAATCATTCCCTGATCCTCACTCACGGGAATAAATGCGCCGCTCAGGCCTCCCACATAGGAGGAAGCCATCACGCCTCCCTTTTTCACCTGATCATTCAGAAGGGCAAGAGCGGCTGTCGTCCCCGGAGCGCCTACACTTTCCAGGCCGATCTCTTCCAAGATCTCCGCGACACTGTCTCCCACAGCCGGTGTCGGAGCCAGCGACAGATCCACGATCCCAAAGGGAACTCCCAGTCTCTGGGAAGCTTCCTGTGCTACCAGCTGGCCCACGCGCGTCACCTTGAACGCCGTTTTTTTAATGGTCTCACAAAGCACCTCAAAATTCTGTCCACGCACTTCTTCCAGGGCAGTCTTCACCACTCCCGGCCCGCTGACTCCGACATTGATGATGGCATCGGCCTCTGTCACACCGTGGAAAGCTCCGGCCATAAACGGATTATCATCGGGAGCGTTGCAGAACACTACCAGCTTCGCGCATCCCAGGGAGTCCCGCTCCCTGGTGGCAAGCGCCGTTTCCCTGATCACCTCTCCCATCAGCTTTACCGCGTCCATATTGATTCCGGTCTTGGTGGATCCCACATTCACGGAGCTGCAGACTCTGTCCGTACAAGCGAGGGCCTGGGGAATCGAACGAATCAGAAGCTCTTCGGCCTGTGTCATCCCCTTGCTGACCAGAGCGGTATATCCTCCTATGAAGTTCACTTTTACTTCCTTTGCCGCCAGATCAAGAGTCCTCGCCAGTGTCACAAAATCTTCCGCTGTTTTACAAGCCGCGCTTCCCACCAATGCGATGGGCGTAACGGAAATTCTCTTGTTCACGATCGGGATACCGTATTTCACTTCAATTTCATGCCCTACATCGACCAAATCTTTCGCATAAGAGGTGATCTTTTTATAAACCTTTTCATTTACCTTGTCCAGCTGAGAATCGATACAGTCCAATAAGCTGATACCCATGGTGACCGTCCGGACATCCAGCTTCTCCTGCTCGATCATTTTATTCGTCTCATCTACTTCAAATCTGTTTATCATAGCCGTCCCTCTTAAATTCTGTGCATTTTGTTGAAGATATCCTCATGCTGACAGCGGATCTTCACACCAATCTCTTCCCCGATCTGGTCCAGCTCCTCGACCACATCGCCAAAGGGCTTGGCTGACTGGCTGGCGTCCACGATCATCATCATGTTGAAATAACCCTGCAGGATGGTCTGGGAAATATCCTCAATGTTGATGCGGTTATTGGCCAGATATGTACATACCTTCGCAATGATACCTACGGTATCCCTGCCTACGACTGTGATAATAGTTTTTTTCATCTTCATTCTCCTCGTCCTATATGTGAAATAACCTACGGTTTAAGCCAGATCATAAAACATCAAAGGTACACGATCTCCGACATCCTGCTCCTGTCCGCAACTGCGATATCAAAATCAGTGCCCCGGTAAGCGTTCTCTCCCATGGTCACCTCCAGGCGGACCGTCTCATAGGCCAGATCCGCATAATTATTCTCTTTGGAAAGATGTCCCAGCAGCGCCTTCTTAAACTTATCGTGAAGAACTTCCCCCAGCAGCCGCCCCGCCGAATCGTTGGAAAGATGTCCTCTGTTCCCCATGATCCGCTTTTTCAGATAATAGGGATACGGTCCCGCTTCCAGCATATGTACGTCATGGTTCGCTTCCAGAAGAACGGCGTCCAGTCCCTGCAGATGATTGATAGTATACTGGCTGTAATTGCCAAGGTCTGTCACTACAGCGGCTGAGCTTCCGCCGGAACCCACCCGGAACGCACATGGATTCGCAGCGTCATGATCAATGGAAAACGGTGATATCCTCATATCTCCTATGGAAAAATCCACATCCGGAAAAATCTCTCTGTGAAGTCCTTCCGGCAGTTCTCCCACAGTCTTCGCCGACCGTATGCCTTCATAGGTTTCCCGGGTGGTATATATGGGCACCTCATTTTTTCTTGAAAAGACTCCCAGTCCCCCGATATGGTCCGAGTGCTCATGGGTGATCAGGATACCGGAAAGCTCTGAGCCTTTGATTCCCAGCTCACACAGCCCGCATTCAATCCGTTTGGCGGATATCCCTGCATCGATCAGGAGATGGGTGTGCTCCGTACCTACATAGATACAGTTTCCGCTGCTGCCGCTGGCTATACTGACGAGGCGCATCATGTCACATTCCTCACTTTATCTCTATATTATTGTTTATTTTGTCTGCAGACATCATGTGTTATTTTATCATAAGGACAAGGAAGATGCAATCTGCTCTTTCGTATCCGCCCTGCTCCCACTGTTGTCGATGACCGCGCCGCACCGCCGTCTGAATTCCCGGTCCGGCATCTGGTTTGCCATGATCTCCCGGCATTTATCCCTTCCATAGCCTCTGCTCTGCATAAGCCTCTGAATCCTCGTCTCCTCGTCGGCATAGACATACCAGACCACATCGCAGATATCCTCATACCCGGCTTCAAACAGAATGGCCGTCTCGATCACGGCAATATCCTTTCCGGATATCTCAAAGTCCTGAAGCCGTTTTTCCGTCTCTTTCCGGACCGCCGGATGGATGATGCCGTTCAGCCGCTTTAACGCTGCCCGGTCCCGGAACACCATCGACGCGATCTTTCTCCGGTCCAGAGTCCCGTCCTGTCTTATGACTCCTTCACCAAAGACATCTCTCACCTGTGCAAAGCAGGCGCCCTCCGGTTCCATGAGTTCCCTCCCGATTTCATCTGCCGTCAAGATTCCGGCGCCGTATTCTTCCTTTAAGATTTCCAGCACCGTGCTCTTTCCTGCTCCTACACCGCCAGTCACTCCGATTATCTTCATTTTTTTCTCTCCGAAAGCCCTATTTCGTTTCAAACCAGCTGTATCCTGTGTTCAAATCCACTTCAAGGGGCACCGACAGCTCGGCCGCGCCGTCCATCTCTTCCTTCAGTATGCGTTTAACCTGCTCGGCTTCGTCCTCCGCCGCCTCCACCAGAAGCTCGTCATGGATCTGGAGAATCAGCCTGGATCTGAGATTCTCTCTGCGAAGCCTCCTGTCCACACCGATCATCGCGATCTTCATGATATCGGCCGCCGTCCCCTGAATGGGACTGTTCATGGCGACCCTCTCTCCAAAATTTCTCTGCATGAAGTTGGAGGAAGACAGCTCCGGCACGGGACGTCTGCGGCCGAATAAGGTCGTCACATATCCCTTCTCTTTGCCTGAATCCACCAAACCATCCAGAAAGACCTTGACTCCGGGATAAGTTTCAAAATACTGTTTGATATAATCAAGCGCTTCCTGCCTGGTTATGCTTAAGCCCTCGCTGAGTCCAAAGGCACTGATGCCGTATACGATTCCAAAATTGACAGCTTTAGCGTTCCCTCTCTGAAGAGGCGTCACCTCGTCAAAGGGCACATGAAACACCTGTGACGCCGTCATCCTGTGGATATCCTCCGCCTGATGATATGCTTCGATGAGCCGGCTGTCCCCCGACATGTGAGCCAGGATCCGCAGCTCAATCTGAGAATAATCCGCGTCTACAAATACACAGCCTTCCTTCGGTACGAATACCTTGCGGATTTCCCGTCCTAAAGCCATCCTGACCGGGATGTTCTGAAGGTTTGGCTCTGTACTGCTGATACGGCCTGTTGCCGTGATGGTCTGGTTGAACTTTCCGTGGATTCTTCCGTCCTCTCCAATATATACAGCCAGGCCATCGGCATAGGTAGATTTCAGTTTCGTAAGCTGCCTGTACTCCAGGATCTTTGCCACCAGAGGCTGCTCAGGCGCCAATTTTTCCAGAATGTCGGCGGACGTGGAATATCCCGTCTTTGTCTTTTTTCCATAGGGCAGCTTCAGTTTTTCGAACAGGATCACTCCCAGCTGCTTAGGAGAATTGATATTGAAGGTTTCTCCGGAAAGCTCATATATCTCTATCTCCAGGCGTTCGATCTGGACCCTCAGCGTTTCTCCGTAAACCCTGAGCGCCTCTTTTTCCACCTGGATACCCTCTTTCTCCATATGGTAAAGGCTGTAGATCAAAGGCATCTCAATATTTCGAAACAACGGCTCCATGCCTGTTTCCCGAAGCTTCGTGAGCAGGATCTCTCCCGACGCCATGGCCGTATACGCCGAATAGCAGAAGCACGTGATACAGCTCTCTTTTTTATCCTGAAGGGCGGACTGAAAAGAAACCTTTCCAAGCAGGTCCGTCCTGGAAGGGACCGTCAGCTCCAGATATTCTCTGGCCAGATCATCATACACATAGGCGCTTTTCAGGGGATTCAGCAGATATCCCGCCACACCGGCATCGTATACCCCCTCTGTTTCCTCTATGCCCAGATAGGGAAGTGCCTCCTTTAAATCCAGCATCCAGGTATCTCTCCCGCGAAGGCACAACTGCCTGGCTTTTCCGGCCAGGTACTCTCCGGTCAGAAAATCGGAAGCCTCCAGGAAATAGATATCTTCTTCCCCAAAAGCCAGTGACAGACCGAGGAGTTCTCCGTTTTCCGCCACCAGCTGCATTCCAATCCGCTCTGCTCCCATGGCCTTTTCAAACGCCAGCTCCGCGCCTTCCAGATCATCAAGGAATAAAAAAGCACGCTCCACTGAATTCTGAGTCTGGCATCCCGCCTCAAACCGTTTCAACAGACTTCTCAGCTCCAGACGCTTCATGATCTCATAAGCCTCCGGAGTGAACAGCTTGCCTATTCTGGCCTGTTCCAGAGAAAATTCCACAGGACATTCTCTGTCTATCCTGGCCAGTGTCTGGGACAGCTCCGCCATTTCCCTGCCCGCCGCCAGCGCTTTCTGCGCCCTGGCCGGCTTTACATTGTCCACATCCGCATAGACGGCTTCCAAACTGTGATATTTCTGAATCAAGGCAAACGCTGTCTTTTCCCCAATGCCAGGGACGCCTGGAATATTATCGGAGGAATCCCCCATAAGCGCCTTTACGTCCACAAACTCCGACGGGGTTACTCCAAGCTTCTCCTTTACGTCCTTTTCCAAATAATCCTCAACGGCAGTCGTCCCGCCCTTCGTTTTCGGTATCCGGATCTTTGTCCTGCCGCTCGCCAGCTGCAGCATGTCCCTGTCACCAGAAACCAGAACAACGTCCAGCCCCTCTTTCTCACATCGGGCTGACAGCGTCCCCAGGATATCATCTGCCTCGTAGCCAGGAAGCTCCGCCACCTGGATTCCCATTGCCTTAAGCACATCCTTCGTCAAAGGCACCTGCTCGTGCAGCTCCTCTGGCATTCCCTTCCGTGTTCCCTTATACGCTTCATACATTTCATGACGGAAGGTCGGGGCTTTTACATCAAAAGCCACAGTCATATACTGCGGCTGTTCTTCGTCGATGATCTTCAGTAAAATGTTCAAAAAACCGTATACGGCGTTGGTATGGAGCCCCTCGAAATTGGTCATGCCCATATTGACGCCATAATAAGCCCGGTTCAAAATGCTGTGTCCGTCAATCAATACGATTTTTTCTCTCATATCCGGTTCCTTTTTCTTCCTCGATCTTTTATAATATTCCCATATCAGCGAACAAGCGCAGCTGCAGAAAAACAGCCAGCACGATACACCAGAAAGCCACTGTATACACCACGTAACGGAACCCCTGGAAAAAATGGCGCTTTTTTATCAAAAGCTCCGACTGGTACAGCTCCTCCTCCAAGGCCCCATCCAGATCATACAGCTCATTGATTTCCTGATCGTCATGTTCCAGTTGTGAAAGCCCTGCATATATCGTATAATAGATATTCAGTTCTTCCCTGCATTCCTCGCACTCGTTTATATGGGAAACAAAGGCCTCCAGCTCCTCTGGCGGGAGCTTTCCGTCAATATAGTCCGTGATCTGGGCCTGAACTTCCATGCATCTGGTCATATAATGCCCTCTTTCTATGTGATTCTTTCGCCATTATATCATGTCTTCTTATATTTTTATAGAGGATATCCATAAGAAAAAGGAGCCCTTCCTTTTCTTGCTATAATTCAAATAATCTTGTAAAAAGATGAAAACCAAAAAGCTGTCCTGTTCTCTGTCATAATTTGGCTAAATCTGTCGAATTCATGGTAATAATTTCCTTTCTTTCTTATATTTCTCTTATATAAAGAATTAGGAGGAGATATGATATGAAAAAGATGTACGAATTATTACAGACAGTCGGAGTATCCAAAAGCTACCAGGGCTATCCCTACTTTGTACTGGCAGTAGAGATGGTGATGGAAGATGAATCAAGATTATGCAACATCCGCAAAGATGTGTACTTCCCGATTGCTATTCGATATAAAGAGGATGTGCAGAATATTGAACGGGATATCAGGACCATACGGGACGTGATCATGAGAAACGGAGGGGAAGACTTTCTCACGGAGCTGTCCGGAGGAAAATTCAGCCATACCAAGAGCCCCTATCCCAGGGAAATTATCGAAATATTCTCGGAATATCTGAAAAATCAAACTTAATAACGGAATCGAAAGGACTATGCCGCAATGTTTAAAATCGGTGAATTCTCCAAACTGACGCAAGTATCCATCCGAATGCTGCGCTACTATGACGAAACAGGACTGTTAAGGCCCGCACAGACAGATGCGTACACCGGATACCGCTTGTATTCTGCCGAACAGATACCGGTCCTCAATAAAATCCTGTTCTTAAGGGACAGCGGTTTTAATGTGGCGGAAATCTCCGAGGCCTTGAAACACAGCTCTTCTGATTTCATCCTCAGGCAGTTTGAAAAAAAACAGGCAGAGATAAAAGATAGCATTTTGTCTGAACAGGCGAAGCTGGAAAAAATTGCATTGGCTCAAAAAAACATTCTGTCAGATAAAAATGAGATGCATTATCAGGTTTCCCTTAAGTCAGTCCCCGGACATCAGGTCCTCTCACTGAGGAAAATCATACCAGATTATTATGCTGAAAGCAAGCTGTGGCAGGAAATGTCCCGGTTCGTGACAGAGCATGGGTTATCTGTTTCCCAGGATACCTTTTCCATCTATCACGATCCGGATTATCGGGAAAAGGACGTTGATGTGGAATTATGCGTTCTGACGAAAAAAACAGGGAATGATTGTGAAGGGTTCGTCTACCGTGAAACGGAAACGGTGCCTGTCATGGCCTGTTCCATGGTATACGGCCCTTTCGAAAACATCGCCGGCGCCTATCTCTCAATGGCGGACTGGCTTCAAAAACACAGCCTCTACCGTATGACCGGACAGAGCAGGCAGATCGTACACCGAGGCCCCTGGAATGAAGACAGCTCCCGGAACTATCTGACAGAAATCCAGATACCTCTGGAAGAAACCACTTGACTCTCCCACCGTGTCATGGTTTACACTCCATTCAGAAGCAGACAAGAAATGGAGGAATTTATCATGAAACAATTTTCAGTAAACCCGATCGGCCGGATTCGTGTCCGTAATGAAGCCATGTCCCTGGAACTGGACAAGCAGTTCATCCCCGCTTTAACAGCTTTGGACGGGTTCTCCCATTTAAACGTTCTATGGTGGTTCAGTGACTTTGATTTAAAAGAAGCCAGACAGACTCTCCAGATACCTAAGCCTTATAAAAGATCCCCCGAAATTATGGGAATCTTTTCCACAAGAGCGCCTGTACGCCCGAATCCGATCGCACTTTCCACCGCGGGAATTCTTCACATTGACCATGAAAAGGGCATTATCTCACTGGATTATATCGATGCTTTTGACAACACGCCTTTCCTGGACATCAAGCCATATACTCCGAGCCTTGACCGCGTGGACACACCCGGGCTACCCGAATGGTGCCGCCATTGGCCGCAGAGCGTCGAACAGTCAGGTGAATTTGACTGGGAAAAAGAATTCAATTTTTAAATACATCCGCAGCTTTAAATGGCTGCGGATGTCCTGTTTTCTCCTAACGAATACTTATACCCCTTCCGATCAATACTAACAAAGAAAACGGAAGAAACAATTTGTCTGAACCATCGTTCCGAATAAAAATTCAACAGGAGGAAAACGCATATGACTGTAAAATACCAGAAGGCAGAAAGCCTTCCCATGAATGCCCTCAGCGAGATTCCCACGCCTAATGCCGATGCCAAAAAGATCACAGGGCTGGTAAAGCACAGCGGCAAGATTTCAGGATACCAGCTGTCCGACGGACGGATCGTGAACAAAGCGGAAGGAGTAGAGCTTGCGAAGCAGGGAGAAATCCAGGGAGTCGGAATTTCTTCACGAAATGGAAATGAATATCTGAAATCGCTTCCCGACGATACAGAAAGCAACAATTTGGGAAATCTCCCCACCGTGACCAATTAAAACTCAAAGTCAGAGGAGCTGCCGCTTTAACGATTGAAAATCGTAGAGACGGCAGCTCTTCTTGATGCATTGCCCATATTAACGAAAGCTGATATAATCAAGCAGTAATGGTTCGAACTACAGATTGGGCGGAGGTAACAGAGTATGCTGAATTTCTTTACATTGGAACCGAGAGAGTTTGCAGAACTATCTAAAGATATTTTACAAAAAATAGTCAAAAAAACTCTTTATCTGACGGACGGTCCCTATGATGAAGGTATTGATTTTACAGATAATCTTCAAAATCCCCGAATCATAGGTCAGGCAAAGAACTTTATTTTCACTCCCGCAGATAAACTGATACGTAAATTGAAAAAGGAAAAAGAACGTGTGGAATGGCTGCGTCCAGAAACCTATTATTTGTTCTTGCCAAAAAATCTCACCCGGAAGCGTCTGGAAGAAATCGTAAACTTATTTAATCCAGTCACAAGGTTTGACCTGGAACATATTTTTACTCTAGGTAAAATGGATGAACTGCTTCAAAAAAAAGAATATGGAGATGTCCTTGAGAAACATCCGAAGCTTTGGAACTTTTCCATGGATATCCTCAGCAGAGCGCTTTATAAAAACATTGATTTTGACACGCGGGAAATGCTTTTGGATATCCAATCATTCAGCGAATTCGTACCCACAGAGAGTTATTGCGCGTGCATTGAACTGTTGGAGCAGGATTGTGCAGTCCTTCTGCAGGGTGCACCTGGCACAGGAAAAACTGTAATCTCGCGGCGTATCGCTTTGGAACTGGCACAGCAGGGATATCAGGTCCGTTATACGACAGACGGAAACCTACATGATATAAAGGGCATCCTCTCACAGGATGATACGCCGGAACTGATTCTGCTGGACGACTTTCTGGGACAAATGTACGTAACACTTGATCCAGGCAGAGCCGCTGAGCTTGAGACACTGCTTCATTTTGTCCAGCGCAGCAAACACAAGCGGATTCTCCTGAACTCGCGTATTACAGTTCTGCAGGAGGCAGAACGGAGCATACCTCTCTTCACCCGGATTTTTTCCAATATCCAAAAAATCAAAGTGGACGAACTGACAGATTATGAAAAAGCACGCATACTCCACAACATTCTGAAAAAGCAGTGCGGTGACTGTCCAAAGGTCTATCGTTACATTGCCTCCGAGGGACGATACTGGAATATTATTCATCACCGCAACTTTAATCCGCGGATCATTGGTATGACAGCTGCCATGATAACAAGCCTGTCCGATCCAAAAGACTTATATGACCGCCTGCTGGAGCTTCTCAATGATCCGGCAAATATCTGGGCGCAGGAATTTGAGCAAAATCTCCGTCCAGAAGACCGGCTCCTATTGACGACCCTATATTCCCTGGCAAATACGAACGTGGATTTTGCTCTATTGGAGACATGTTACGCCGCACGAATCAGAACCATGCCGGAAATCGATAAAACGGTCAACCAGGCAGAAAACGCACTGAGGCGGCTGAATCGTTCCATGCTTCGACAGACCTGGGATGAGACGCGGAAAATATCAGTTCTTAATCCTTCCGTCAATGACTTCCTGTCCCAATACATACGGCAACACCCGCTGGAGCAGGAAGCTATCACCGCCTCAGCAGTCTATTTCGAACAGATATATAAGGTCATGCATGGAAATTCCATACAAAATATTCTAAACTCTCCAGCACTGCTTGCACTGATAGAGCAAAAGTTTGAAGATCATTCACTCCTCAGTCTGCGTTTTCAGGATCATACATATTTGGGCAATATTTTGGCTTATCAGTGTATTGTACGGCAGCCCTTGCTGGATGACGTGTACCGCAACAAACTAATCTGCCTGATCCGGCAGGGGGCTGTCAATAACTATCGCCCGTTTTTGCTGAACGGCTGTCTGTCCTATATTCTGCCGCTGTTTTCAGAACCGCTGTTTTCCTACTATCAAATGGGGCGTAATCTATCGGTCAACGGCTTTGTAGACAGTTTGATGAAAAGCGCTCAAGATTCTAATGAACTACTTCAGGTGCTGTCTCTCATCTGGTCTGTGTTCTCTGATCCGGTACAAAAATATGATTATGATCTTGCGTTCTTCCGGCAAAAAGCCGCGGAGTATACAGAATACAAATTGCTGAACGAGGTCGGTGATTTTAATACGTTTTCCATGCAAAAATATGACCAATCGGAATTTGACCATTTAGTGCGGGAGATTCCCGCGGATATGCCCATTGAGGATGTCATTGATCATTTTGAATATAATTTGAGCGCATTTCTGGAAGATGATCTTACTGATCAGTTTGTAGAGTTCGTAATTCGCAGCATTCAAGATGTACTGGAAGCACAGCCATGGTTTGATGGAAAAATCAGTATTGACCGGGATATTGTACTGATCGATCAAAATATCTGGGATAAAACAGAAATTATAATCGATAATGCGATGTACGATCACTTGCCAAGGGAGGCATACGACATTTATACTGCCCAGCGACGAGAATCCAGCGATAATCTGCGCCTGGAGCGCAGCAGCTTGGAATATTGGAATCATACAGAAAGAGAAGACCAGGATCTCCAAATCCGCTCTCTGTTTACAGAATAAAAACCATTTCAAAACGAAAACACCATATTCAGATCACAGAGGTAACATATGAAAATTGACCGTTTGATCGGCATCATTACAATTTTACTGCAGCAGGACAAAATAACGGCGCCGGAGCTAGCCGAGAGGTTTGAAGTTTCCAGGCGGACCATAAACAGAGATATCGAAGTCATCTGTAAGGCGGGAATCCCCCTCATTACCACCCAGGGATATGGAGGAGGTATTTCCATTGACGACAAATACAAAATAGACAGGTCATTCTTCACAGATGAGGAACTGCAGATAATCTTCGCCGGATTAAAAGGAATCGACAGCGTATCAAAAACCTCATATTTGAAAACACTCCTAGAAAAGCTCTCGGACAAAGAAAACCGCGTAATATCAGAGGACATCATAATCCTTGACCTGGCATCTCATTATCAGAAACCGCTCACTCAAAAAATAGAACTCATAAAATATGCGATCCGGAAACGGCGTCTCCTTTCTTTCAATTACTATTATTCCAAGGGTGAACAGCAAAAAAGAATCGAGCCCTATCATCTGATCTTTAAATGGTCCTCCTGGTATGTCTTTGGCTACTGTCCCGACAGACAAGGCTACCGGCTCTTTAAGCTGAATCGGCTTTGGGAGCTTCAAGTTATGGAAGAAACCTATTTAGTCAGGACCATACCGGAAACGGAGCTGGAGCTTGATGACTATTTCACCTCTGGTTCCATACATTTAAAGGCTCTGTTCGCTCCCAGCGAAAAATACCGGCTGATCGAAGAATACGGCATCGGCTGTTTTTCTTCCACCGACAGCGGCGAATTGCTTCTGGAACGCGATTTTGCAAGCTATGAAAACATGCGCGAATGGATATTCAGCTTAAATCTGCAAAACTTTTTTTGAAGCCATTGACAAATTATTTGATTTGCCATATTATATAACAGTGTTATAACGGAGATGAACAGATGAATGAAGCAGAACAGACAACCTTAAACCGAATTTTTTCAGCCGCCTTGCAGGAATTTCTTGAAAAGGGTTTCAAGTCCGCTTCCCTGCGGAACATTGTCAAAACGGCAGGCGTGACAACGGGTGCATTCTATGGCTACTATAAAAGCAAGGAAGAATTATTTGAAGCGCTGGTAGGAGAACATTACAACTTTTTATTGGATTGCTTTTGCAAGGCACAAAAAGAATTTGCAGAAATCCCCCCGGAGAAACAGCCGGACAATCTTACCTCCACATCCGGCGAGTGTATGTATGAAATGCTTTTATATGCTTATGGGCATTTGAATGAATTTAAGCTCATTCTTTGTTGTTCAGAGGGAACACGTTTTTCAAGGCTCATTGATGAAATGGTGGAGATAGAAACAAAGGGGACGCATGATTATTTAGAGGTGCTTAAAAGGTTGGGCAGACCGTCACCGCCCATCGATGAACGGTTAGAGCATATCCTGATCACAGGAATGTTCAACACTTTTTTCGAGTTGATTATACACGAAATGCCCCTTGATGAAGCAAAACGTTATCTGAAAGAAATGAGAGCCTTTTATACTGCCGGTTGGATGAAAATTATGGGGCAATAAGCAAAGCAATCCTATTTATAGTTTTTAATAATGGAAAGTGTGCACTTTCCATTATATTTGGCACATTGGTTAGTCATTGCTAACTCACAAGAAAACAACGAACTTAGACAAGGATATTCGAGGACGTAAAATGCCCCCTCATATCATAAAAATTTTATTAAGGAGGTTTTTTGATGAAAAAACAGTCTAACTTATCCCGACTGATGGGTTATGCCGGAGGGCATAAAATATTGACCTATCTTTCCTGGGTACTGTCTGTCATGAGTGCGCTGTTGGCTCTTGTGCCATTTTGGTATATATGGCGTATCATTCACGACATACTGGAGGTTTCCCCGGACTTCTCACAAGCGGAAAATGTTACAAGATATGGCTGGTCTGCCGTATGGTTTGCGGTTATCTCTATTGTTGTCTATATAGCCGCTTTGATGTGTTCACACATAAGCGCATTCCGGGTTGCGGCTAATATCCGAAAAGAGCTTATGCGGCATATCACAGCACTGCCGCTTGGCGTAACGGAAACGTATGGCAGCGGAAAGCTGCGGCGAATTGTAAACAATTCCAGTGCCGCTACGGAAACGTATCTAGCACACAGGTTGCCCGATAAAGCGGGGGCGATTGCCACGCCCATAGGTCTGCTCTTTTTACTGCTTGTGTTCGATTGGCGGTTAGGACTTTTAAGCCTTGTTCCCGTCGCGCTTGGTTTTCTGATTATGATGAAAATGACCGGAAAAGACATGGCGCAGAGAATGGAACAGTATCAAAATTCGCTTTCCGATATGTCAAATGAAGCCGTTGAATATGTGAGGGGCATACCCGTAGTAAAGACCTTCGGGCAGACCATCTTTTCCTTCAAACGCTTCAAAGGCTCGATTGACAATTACGAAAAATGGGTAATCGCTTACACAAAGGGGCTCCGTCTGCCTATGATGTTTTATACAACTGCAATCAACGGCGTATTCGCTTTTCTGATTGCCGGGGGTATACTTTTTACAAGGGGCGGCGTAACAAAGGAATTGCTGCTAAATCTTATCTTCTATATTGTGATCACGCCCGTTATCAGTACGACACTCACAAAAATCATGTTTATGAGCGAGGATGCCATGATTGTAGGCGACGCAATAAGCAGAATTGATGAGGTGCTGAACGAAAAGCCGTTATCCGAAAGTCAGGTGAATAAGGCGCCGGATGACAACGGGGTTATATTGGAACACGTTAGTTACAGCTACAAGGCGAATGTCCCCCAAGGAGACAGAGAAGACGGCCTGGGCCGTGACGCTGAGAAAAATGCACTTAGTGATGTGTCGCTGCGGGTCGAACCGGGGCAGACAGCAGCATTGGTCGGCGCGTCCGGCAGCGGCAAAACAACTCTTGCAAATCTCGTCACAAGATTTTTTGATCCGCAAAAAGGCCGCGTGCTGATCGGCAATATCGACATACGCGATATTCCAAAAGAAACATTGATGAATAAGGTGTCTTTTGTGTTTCAAAACAGCCGCCTGATCAAAGCCTCCGTTTTGGAAAACGTGCGCATGGCAAAGCCTGACGCGACACGCGAGGAAATTACCCATGCCCTGCAAGCCGCACAGTGCTTGGATATTATCGAAAAATTACCGAATGGCATAGATACGGTTATCGGTACAAACGGCGTGTACCTGTCCGGCGGCGAACAACAGCGAATCGCGATTGCCCGCGCAATTTTGAAAAACGCGCCGATCTTAATTCTTGATGAAGCGACCGCATTTGCCGACCCCGACAATGAGGTGCGCATACAGCAGGCTTTATCTGCTCTTTCAAAAGGAAAAACCGTTATTATGATCGCACACAAGCTATCGTCAATTACAGACGCGGATTGCATTTATGTGCTGCAAGACGGTAAGATTGCCGAAAGAGGCACGCATAGGGAGCTGATTCAGAAGAACGGCATATTTACGCGTATGTGGAAGAATTATTCCGAAGCGGCAGAATGGAAGATTTTAAACGAAAAAACGGAATCGGAGGTAAGAGTATGATTCAGACATTACAAAGGCGCTTTGCATTGTCAAGACAAGGGGCTGTCGATTTGGTAAAAGGCTGTATCGCTTGTGTTGCGCAGGATATATCCTTTATGCTCCCCGCCTGGCTTCTCTATAACTTTGTCATTGATATCCTGAACGGGGGCGTAAACGGAAGCCGCATTGCCTTCTATGCGGTCGGCGCTTTGGCCTGCCTTGCGCTTATATTCCTGGTAACCTGGTTTCAATACAATGCCACCTATCTGGCTACTTATGTGGAAAGCGGTGTGAGGCGTATCTCCTTAGCGGAACAGCTTCGTAAAATCCCGCTGTCCTTTTTCGGCAAAAAAGACCTTGCTGATTTGACAAATTCCATTATGGGCGATTGTGCGACGCTGGAAACCGCATTTTCCCATTATGTACCCGCTTTGGCAGGCTCCCTGATTTCAACAACGCTGATTGCCATATGTCTTTTTGCTTACGATTGGCGTATGGCTCTTGCGGCGGTCTGGGTTTTACCCATTGCCTTTACCATCACATTTTTTTCAGCACGCATACAGGAATATTTCAACCGCAAATCCGTAGCTGCAAATGTCGCGCTGGAAAGCGGTGTGCAGGAGTGCATTGAAAACCTGCAGGACTTAAAGGCGAATAATGCGGAAAAAAACTACCTAAAAGGACTGAACAAAAAAATTGACTATGTGGAAAAACGGCATATCATAACAGAACTGGGTACTGCCCTTTTTGTTGTTTCCTCTACGCTGATATTAAAGTTTGGGATTGCTACGGTTGCACTTGTAGGTTCTGCGCTGCTCATTCGGGGGGAGATTGATATTCCGCTGTTCTTTCTGTTTTTACTTGTAGCTTCAAGGCTGTATGCCCCGCTTGAGGGCGCGTTACAAAATCTTGCAGCGGTAATCTCCACTAAAACGAACATAAACCGCATGAACGAAATCCTTGACCAGCCTGTCCAGACAGGCAGCAGCCAGGTAACAAATAACGGTTATGATATTGTGTTCGACCATGTAGGATTTGCTTATAATACCGGGGAAGCCGTATTGAAGGACGTGTCCTTTACGGCAAAGCAGGGAGAAGTTACCGCCCTAGTCGGACCGTCCGGCGGCGGCAAAACTACGGTGTCACGCCTTGCCGCGCGGTTTTGGGATATAAACAAAGGGAAAATCACTGTCGGCGGTATGGATATTTCGAAAATAGAGCCGGAGACATTGCTGTCGCTGTATTCCATCGTATTCCAAGATGTGACTCTGTTTAACAATACGATCATGGAGAATATCAGAATCGGCAGAAAGGACGCGACGGATGAAGAAGTGATTGCAGCGGCAAGGCTGGCCAATTGTGAAGAATTTGCAGCAAAGCTCCCGGACGGGTATAACAGTATGATTGGTGAAAACGGCTGCGAACTGTCCGGCGGTGAACGCCAGCGTATTTCCATCGCCCGCGCTTTCCTCAAAAATTCCCCTATCATTTTACTGGATGAAGCAACGGCAAGCCTTGATGTGGAAAATGAAACACTGATACAGGCTGCTTTGTCGAGGCTGATAAAGGATAAGACCGTACTTGTTATCGCTCACCGTATGCGTACTGTGAGCGGCGCGGATAAAGTGGTCGTGCTTTCGGACGGTGCGGTTGCCGAACAGGGAACGCCGGAAAACCTGATGAATACAGGAAAAATTTATCCCCATATGGTAAAGCTGCAAATGATCAGTCGGGATTGGGCTATTTAGTTTAAATATGGAATGGAGATAATATGCCCTACATGCCAAAGTAAAACAAGGCTCAAAATAAGGGAGATACCGAGCTAAAAAACTTCCCGTTATTCTGCCGAAGTATAAGCAAGTAACCTTAATAGCCAGACGCAAAGATGCAGAGCCGACAGCACGCTTGAAATATAGCAACTGCCGGCTTTTCTCTTTTGGACAGAAGTTTTATTATGCCGTTTACCACTATGCAGACATTAATTTCCTGTCGACATGTGAGCGGTACTGCCGGAGCGGAGATAAAGCGGCCACGGCATCGCCAGCGAACCGAAATCGTGACGGTCTGGAACTTCTGCCGGTGCTGAACTGGAGCTTGATCAGAGCTTTCTAGAAATGATTCCAAAAAGTGTTTTATTAAATGATCCTTTGGTGCAGGAAGTCATACGGCAATAAAAAACGGTATCACACTATTTCTAGTACGATACCACTTTTTGCAAACTATCGCCATTAAGTTAGTTTTCTTATAATACTTCCTTATCGGCAGCCATCTAAATGGGAAAACTGTTTTCCTTTAAAATGCGGATGGTGGGACTTGAACCCACACGAGGTCGCCCCCGTCAGATTTTGAGTCTGATGCGTCTGCCATTCCGCCACATCCGCGTGACTTTTCAAGCCGAGATTTATTGTAGCATATCCCCATTTATTATGCAAGTATTTTTTCAGCGGTCCCCCGTTGACGGCCGGGATTTTCATTGTTAAAATGAAAGACAGAATCTAGAAAAACGAATCTGACGATTCCTGACAAGCAGAAAGGAACCCCTATGAATCCTACAGAAACGGTACTCTTATATAATTTTTCTGGCAGCGGTATCGGACAAAAGCTTAAATCTGTCCTCTTACAGATGCGCGTCCGCATCAAACTTGTGGAGCCGGACCAATATCTGGAACCCATTGGCTGGCTGGCCGGAATCAAAGCTATCCCTCCTTCAGGAGAAGTCTATAAAGGCAGCGGCTTCCAGGAACAGATGCTGATCATGCGCGGTTTCACCGGAAGCAGGATCGATGAGCTTTTGCAGCTCCTTCGCCGTCATGGAATCCCCTCTATCCCTCTGAAGGCTGTGGTCACCGAACATAACCAGTACTGGAATTCTCTCGAACTCCATGGAGAATTACAAAAGGAACACGCGGCTATGCAGGCCCGTTCCGGACAATCTGATGACAACTGAAATATTGCTGTACATTTGCCGGCTGCCATAAAGCAGCCGGTCATTTATATTTTCCTTTGTATTTTCCTTATGTTTGAATGAAATTCATCTGCTATAGCTTCTGATTATATCTGCAATATCATATTCTTATATGTTCTCAGCACAATTTTCTTCACTTTTTCTTGTATTTCCGGACTAAAAATGATATGATTTTATGGAATTTTTATAATTTCTTTATATTTGCAACATACTTAAGCGTTTTTTAGAAAGGGCTCTGTTTCGCTATGATGAAAGATGATGAGTTCACCCGCCGGCTTCGTTCCTATTATGAAGCCAATTATGATTTAGCGGAAGATCATACCTTCGGCAATATGTCCTATGATCTGTACGCCTCTTTTTCCATGAGCAATTCCCGCTATGTTCTGGTCAAGCGTGCGCAGCTTTGGCGCTCCGAATGTAAAGAGCATGTATTCTTTATCCGCCGGGAACACATCTCACCGGAACTGATATCAGCATTCCGGGAACAGCTGATCTCCCATATCGAGCCAGATCTGGTGCGGGAGGGAAAGACCTGTCCGCCCAAGGATCATATGTATACATACGTAACGGTCATCTTCATTGAAGAATGTGGGGGTTCCGAAAAAACAAAAAAAGCGGTCCGGCATTTGAAATTTCACAAAAATTATCGGTTTTCCATCCGCGGCTTCTGCCAGCTCCGCACTGTCGGGTTCGATCTGTCCACAAAAAAAGTATACGGAAACCCGGCTGCAAGGGATCTGGTCAAAGAATATAAAAAGATCTTCAAATGATCTTTTTGTAGAATAAAATCCATTCATAACATAAGAACAAGGGAGGAAAAAATAATGAGTGGTATAGCAATTTTAGGTATTGCCATTGCAGTCTTTCTGATTGCTTATGTAACCTATGGTTCATGGCTGGCAAAGCAATGGGGCGTGGATCCGTCAAGGAAGACCCCCGCCCATACAGAAGAAGACGGTGTCGATTTTGTGCCGGCCAAGGCTCCGGTCCTTTTGGGACATCACTTCTCTTCCATCGCCGGGGCGGGTCCCATAAACGGCCCTATCCAGGCTGCAATTTTCGGCTGGGTCCCCGTACTGTTATGGATCGTCATCGGTGGTATCTTTTTTGGAGCTGTACAGGATTTCTCATCTCTGTTTGCTTCCATCCGTCATAAAGGAAAATCTCTTGGCGAAGTAATTGAAGAAAACATCAGTACCAAGGCAAAAGTCTGTTTCACTGTATTTGCGTGGCTGGTCCTGATTCTGGTCGTGGCCGCCTTTGCGGATATTGTCGCAGGTACCTTCGCCGGTGTGGCCGCTGATTCCGCGGACGCCGCTGCCGTATCTGCCGCCAATGCCAACGGCTCTGTGGCTACAGCCTCCATGCTGTTTATACCGCTGGCCGTCATGTTCGGATTCATGAACCGGAAAAATCTGAATCTGCTGATCTCAACTGTCATCGGCGTAGTCCTTTTGGCCGTCTGTATCGTGGCCGGCCTCAACTTTCCGCTCCATGTGTCCAAAAATGTATGGCTGTTCATCGTATTCGCTTATATTTTTGTCGCGTCTGTGGCTCCCGTGTGGATTCTCCTGCAGCCCAGGGATTATCTGAACAGCTTCTTACTGTACTTCATGATCATTGCCGCCATCATCGGCATTTTCGGCACCAACCCCAATGTACAGCTGAGCGCGTTCACCGGATGGAATATCAACGGGCAGACTCTGTTCCCCTTCTTATTCATCACGGTAGCCTGCGGCGCCGTATCCGGCTTCCACAGCCTTATCAGTTCTGGCACTACCTCTAAGCAGATCAACAGTGAAAAAGATGCCAAACTCATCGGTTATGGTTCCATGCTTATCGAATGTGTCCTGGCCGTGATCGCACTGGTTGCTGTCGGCTATCTGACCGCCGACGGCGCATATACGAGCATCGGCACCCCGCCGAAGGTATTCGCCACCGCCATCAGTACCTTCTTCGCGAACATGGGTATGGGAGACAAGGCAGTGAGCACCGTACACACCATCATCCTGCTGGCCATCTCCGCTTTTGCCCTCACTTCCCTGGATACGGCCACCAGGCTCGGCCGCTTCCTCTTCCAGGAGCTCTTTGCCACTAAAAAAGACGGAAGCAAAAATATCCTCGGGAACATGTATGTGGCGACCATTATCACAATTGCCGCCGCCGGGCTTCTGACCATCGCCGGATACAGCAAAATCTGGGCATTGTTCGGCGCCTGTAATCAGCTGGTGGCTGTACCTGCGTTTTTGGCCGTGGCCTGCTGGCTTAAAAAAATCGGCAGAAACCACAAAATGTTTTATTTCCCGATGTTCTTCATGCTTGCAGCAACCTTGTCCTCTCTGGTCATCACCTTCGTAAACAACGTAAAGAAGCTGGTTGACGGAACCGGGACATTCCTGGTAGAAGGGCTTCAGGATATTCTGGTAGTACCAATCGTCGTACTGGCCATCATAATGGTAATCGATGGTTTCAAAGTCCTTTTTGGAAAGACTAAACAACAGGCGTAAAACACCGTATACAAAAAAGTGTCTCCGCGGAATCGTTCCCGGAGGCACTTTTTAATATAAAATATAATTTTCATATATATTTCCCTTTTAAGAACACATAACAGTCTTCCTCCGACATTTCCCTGCTGAAATGATAGCCCAGACCGTCAAATCCCTTCATCTCCTCCGGATTCTCCACTTGATTTTCCGCAAGAAAACGGACCATTTCCCCTCTGGCCATTTTCACCTGTGTTCCTGTTTCCACTATCCTGTTTCCGCGTCCTTCCCCAAACCGGCAGGTGAGAACACGGATTCTCCCAGACCGGCCGGAAATCCGGCTTCCCTCCGCCAGATATTCCGTAATGCAGCGGCTGTATTCCCGCGAGGCCAGATTCAAGATCAGATCGGTCTCCTTGGAAACCTCTTCAAAAAGCTTTCTGCCCCAAAACTCATAGAGGTTCTTCTTTCCTGAAACCTCTGCTCTTGCCTGCATTTCCAAACGGTAGGGCACTACGCCGTCCAAAGGCTTCAGAACTCCGTAAAATCCGGAAAGGATCCGCAGGCGCTCCTGGATGTATTTCCAACTCTCCGATTCAAAAACGGCTGGGGCCATATACTGATACTGGATTCCCTCATACGCAAGGAGCGCCGGTGTCAGGCGGCGTTTTAAGTCCATTGTTTGAAACCGCCTGTAATTGAGCTCAGCAATCTTGTCATTACAGCACCAGAGTTTTTTTGCCTCCTGAAAAGACAGCGACCTCATATACCGGCGGAGTATATCCGCCTCTTCCAGAAATACAGGACAGCCGCAAATCTCCAGACTGTCCATGTCTTCTTTCATTTTTTTAGCAGGTGAAATCATAATCTTCATATTGTCATTCCAGGCAAAGAAACGCCGCCAGGTTTCCCCGTCTGCCCCCGGACGCCCTGTGGGAAAATAAAAGCTCCTGATTGCAGCAGGTACATATATCCGTTACGGCAAGATGCTCCGGTAAAATACCGGAATCCAGCAGGATCAGACGGTTCGCCTCCCATAAATCCAGTTTGAATTTGCCGTCCGGCTTTTCATCCAGCAGCCGTTCATCCGCCAGCTCTCCGAAAGACTTCCGAAATTCCTCCGCCACATCCAGGCTCACCTCATAGCAGCTTCGGCAGATGCTGGGACCTACACAGGCCAGTACCTCCTCTGGCCGGCTGCCGTAAGCTTCCCGCATCTTCTCCAGAGTATGGCGGCCCATCCGGTCTTTTGTCCCCCTCCAGCCGGAATGAGAAAGACCGATGGCCCTGTTGACCGGATCGACAAAGTATAAGGGCACACAGTCCGCATAAAAAGTGACCAGCGGAAGTCCGCGCACGTTCGTTATCAGCCCATCCACATCTGAATAGGGAAGCGGGCGGATAATGCCGTTTCCCGCATCGGCCTCTGTCGCCACTCTGACATTCGTCGTATGAGTCTGCTGAGACAAAACCATCCGCTCCATGGGCATTTCCAGGGCCTCCGCCATGCGCCGGTAATTCTCCATTACCTTCTGCCTGGCGTCTCCCCGATGAAATCCCAGGTTCATAGATGCACAAGCCCCCTCGCTGACTCCTCCCAAACGGGTGGAAAAGCCATGTTTCACAAGCCCTGATTTTTCCAGCAAAGGAAAGCTTAAAAACGGAATCCCATCCCGTGTACGGCACCGAATCTCCTGTTCCTTCTCTCCGGCTTTCCTGTTCCACGATATCGTCTTTTCTTTCTTCACCCTTCCAGCAGCCGTCTGCTCTGAAGATGTTCCGCACATCATCCCGCACTCCTTTCCTAATATGTCCAAAAGGCGTCTTCGATAATTCGGATCTGTTCCCCTTCCATGGACACCACATCAAACCGGCAGGGGACCGACAGTCCATACCCACGGCTCTTCATATAAAATTCCGCTGTTTTTCTTATGACCGTCTGTTTCCTCACGTCCACGGCCTCCTCTGGATATCCCGTCCCAGCGTCTTTTCTGTACTTGACCTCAATGAACACCAGATAGCCCCTGTGTCTGGCTATGATATCAATCTCTCCCAGCCGGCAGCGGAAATTTCTTTCTAGTATCCGATAACCGGAACTGCACAATATCCTGGCCGCCAGTTCCTCATACTTGACTCCGATCTGCCGACGGTTCAAATGCCCACTCCTTTTTGGTATTCTTATCCCCGGCGCCGATCACAGCAGATTCTTCAGGAAGCTCCTCCTGTGTATGGGCGTCATTCCATATTTCCGGACGGCGGCAATATGTTCCGCCGAACCGTAGCCCTTGTGACCGGCAAAACCATATTCCGGATAAAGCTTGTCATATTCCCGCATCATCCTGTCCCTGCTCACCTTCGCGATGATGCTGGCGGCCGCTATGGACAGGCTCTTTGCGTCTCCTTTGATAATCGGCACCTGCCGCACAGACCCGGGAAGGCCGGGAATCGTGACCGCATCATTGAGACTCACATCCGGACAGGGCAAGAGCTCCGAGACCGCCTCCCTCATTGCTTCATAAGTCGCCTGAAGAATGTTGATCTCATCGATTCTTCCCGGCCCTACGATACCAATTCCCACGCTTACCGCCTGGTCCATGATCTCATCATACAACATCTCCCTTTTCTTTTCGGAAAGCTTCTTCGAATCGTTGACATAAAGAATTTTACAGTCCTCCGGAAGGATCACCGCAGCAGCAGCCACCGGCCCCGCCAGCGGTCCCCGTCCGGCCTCATCAATTCCGCAGATGACTCCAAACCTCCTGTACTTCCGTTCATATGACAGCATGGAATCCAGCCGGTCATATTCTGCCTGCAGGAGCATCTGCTTTTTTTCCGCGGATTCCGCCAGCTTCCTGACGCCGGCTCTCTCATCCTTCTTATAAAACGCAAGCAATGCGGGTAAATCCGCATTGCCTGCCTGTTCAATCTGTATTTTTATCTCTTGTATGGTCATATAGTTCTCCTACTGTATATCACGCTACCGATGGCTGATAAATCCAATCTTATTAAGAGGCCAGATACGCAGCCATGCCTTGCCCACGATCTGGCTCCGCTTCACATTGGCTACCGCAGGATCCCTGCTGTCGGAGCTGTCATTCCGATTGTCGCCCATGACAAAATATTCATCTTCTCCGAGGGTGATGGGCTGTGCCGCTCTTTTCGCGTCCTGGATGGGTTCCAGGCCGTAATCCTCTTCCAGTATCTCACCGTTGATATAAATATCGCTGCCGATGATCTGCACTGTTTCGCCGGGCAGGCCGATCACACGTTTGATATAAAAGGTGTCCTTTTTATGGGTGAACCGAAAGACTACAATGTCAAACCTCTCCGGTTCATGAAACCGGTAGCTGAGCTTCTCAAGGATAAGATTGTCGCCGTCACTAAGCGTATCATACATAGAATTGCCTGATACCCTCGTCCGCTGCCCGACAAAAGTAATGATCAAAAATGTGATGCCAAAAACGATCGCCGCGTAAATCAGCAGATTTATAATATCCCGCAGCACATTCTTTTCTTCCTTCTTTGCCTTCCGCTTTTCTTCTCTTTCTTTTTCCTGGTCAAGGGCTTTCAGGGTCTCTTCAAGCTTCTCGTCTTCCCAGTCCTGTCTGTTCTCTTCCATAATGGATACCTGCCTAATCTGGAAGCTCGAGGGTAATCCTGCCCAGTCTTCCGCTTCTGAAATCTTCGATTACCATCCTAGCCGCTTTCCCGTAGTCCAGCTCACTGCCTTTAAGAAGGCAGTTCCGCAGCCTTGCCACTTCTGCCATGATCTCCGCCGGCCCTTTTCCGTATACTTCCTCCGGAAGCTGGTAGCGTTCCCTGAGCGCCTCCGGATATCGCACGCTCAAATAATCCAGAAGCCTCATGGAGAGCTCATCGGTATTCAGGATATCGTCTTTAATGGATCCCAGCATCGCCAGCTTGATCCCAACCTCCTGGTCCTCAAACTTCGGCCACAGGATACCCGGCGTATCCAAGAGCTCCACATCCTTGCTGAGGCGTATCCACTGATTCCCTCTTGTGACTCCCGGTCTATTTCCGGTCTTGGCACAGGCCCGCCCGGCGTACGAATTGATGAACGTAGACTTGCCCACATTGGGGATTCCCACCACCATGGCTCTGACCGGACGATTCTTAATGCCTCTGCGCCGGTCTCTCTCTATCTTTTCCCTGCACGCGGAAAGAATGGCTGCCTGAATGGGTTTCATATCAGCCCGTCTCCTGGCATCCACCTGAACCACAGTGCATCCTTTATCCTCAAAATATGTCTCCCACACCTTGTTGGCGCGGGTATCCGCCAAATCTGCCTTATTCAGGATGATCAGACGGGCTTTCTGACGCCCCAGCTCATCGATATCCGGATTCCGGCTGGATAAGGGGGCCCTCGCATCCAAAAGCTCAATCACCAAGTCCACAAGCTTTATATCTTCCTTCATGGCGCGCCTGGCTTTTGTCATATGTCCTGGATACCACTGAACCTGCATATTATTTCCTCTGTCCTATCTGTTTATTTCCGGAAGCCTTCCTTTAAAGTCTTCATTTTATGAATCCAAACCGGCTGAACGGAGACATCCTGAGCCAGAGTTTTCCTCTGATCTGACTGATGTGGACATTCCCCACATTTGCAAAACGGCTGTCCTCGCTGGTTTCCGGATTGTCTCCCAGGACAAAATACTCGTCCTTCTTAAGCTCTACGGCAGTCTCAGCCAATCCCGGCAGCGCGATGGCTCCCACCTTTTCTCCCAGCTCTGCCTCTTCTCCATTGACATACAGCTTTCCGCCCTGAATCTGTACGGTCTCTCCCGGGAGCCCCACGATACGCTTGATATATGTCTTCGTGTCATCCCCCATGTTCTGAAAAGCCACCACGTCCATCCGCTTCGGCTTTGTGAAATTATACCACAGTTTATCCAGTAAAACAACATCTCCGGTCTGCAGGGTCGGCTCCATGGAGCGTCCCGACATGGTAATCTTCGTCCCAAACATCATCACGACAAATAAAGCCAGTGTGATCACTGCCACGATGTCCACGCCCCAGCTCAAAAGCGTTTTCAGCCTGCCCTGCCCCGCTCCATTATCCTGATAGTACGAACGCAATACAAAATCCCTCCGTGCGTTTTTCTGCAAAACTCCCATGAGAAATAATCATTCCGGAAAACCAGGAAAAGGGACAAGATACGAAAGTATTTGTCCCCTCAAAGTCCCATGATGATATTATTTCCGATCAGCGAACCAGCTCTTTAACCTTGGCTGCCTTACCTACTCTGTCTCTTAAGTAGAACAGTTTAGCCCTTCTTACTTTACCTCTTCTGATAACTTCAATTTTCTCTACGAAAGGAGAATGTACCGGCCATGTTTTCTCTACGCCGATACCGTTGGAATTCTTTCTCACGGTAAAGGTTTCTTTTGAACCGCCGTTCTGCCTCTTGATAACGGTTCCCTCAAAAACCTGGATTCTCTCGCGGGCGCCCTCTTTGATCTTATTGTATACCTTTACGGTATCGCCTACGCGAAAAGCATCTACAGACTCTTTCATCTGGCCTGCCTCAATGGATCTGATAATGTCGTTCATTTGCGACCTCCTTATGATTGTTGGATGTTCTTAATACGCGTCGGTAACAGAGGACCATCTCTTATCTTTCACAACTGTTGCATTTTATCATATTTTCGCCTGAAAATCAAGCGTTTTCAGAAGCTCTTTTTCTTTTTCGCTCAAATCTGCGAAAGGCAGCAGATCCGGCCGGAATTTCGCCGTGCGGATCACGGACTGCTCTCTGCGCCATTTATCTACGTTTCCATGGTGGCCGGAAAGCAGCACTTCCGGCACTCTCTTTTCCATGAACACTTCCGGCCTGGTATATTGGGGGTATTCCAGAAGACTGTCGTGGAACGTCTCAAACTCCGCCGATACATCGTTGCTCAGGACTCCGGGCACCAGCCTGGAAATGCAGTCGATCATGACCATAGCAGGCAGCTCTCCTCCCGTCAGCACATAATCTCCGATGGAAACGTAATCGGTAACAATAAGCTCCAGCACCCGTTCGTCTATGCCTTCATAATGGCCGCATAAAAATACCAGATCCTCTTCCATCGCATATTCCTCCGCCAGAGACTGGCTGAATACCTGTCCCTGGGGCGTAAGATAGATTACCCTCGGCCGCTTCCCAAGCCTGTCCGAAAGGGCCTGATAGGCGCCATATACCGGACCCGGCTGCATCACCATGCCGGCTCCGCCTCCATATGGATAATCATCCACCCGCATATGCTTGTTTTCCGCATAATCCCGGATATCAATGGCCTCAATATGCAGAAGTCCCTTTTCTTCGGCCCTCCCGATAATGCTGGTGTGCAGGCCGTCCAAGACCATCTGGGGAAACAGTGTCAATACGTGATAATTCATGGTATTTCTCCTACATTTCTAATTATGGCTTATAAATCCAGAAGTCCATCCATCACATGAACCGTGATCTCGCCCTTTTCCAGATCCACATTGAGGACACACTCATCGATCACGGGAAGCAGCAGTTCCTTTCCGTTCTCCATCGTCACCTCATAGACGTCATTGGCTCCCGTCTGCAGCACATCCTTAAGAACTCCCAGTGTACCACCTTCGTCGGTCACCACGGGCAGGCCGATGAGATCAGCGATAAAGTATTCCCCT
This sequence comes from Lientehia hominis, assembly GCF_021044755.1. Classification (GTDB taxonomy): domain Bacteria; phylum Bacillota; class Clostridia; order Lachnospirales; family Lachnospiraceae; genus Lientehia; species Lientehia hominis. The sequence goes on along the minus strand of NZ_JAJNOR010000004.1, from coordinate 340,069 downwards.
TCCTGCAAAGGAACCGCGTTCTCCCTCGTCACCCAAAGCTCCGCGCCTTTATATTTTTCCACATCATTGATGTCGTCAATCCCCTTGAACTTTAGAATCACGAACTGCTTGAAAAATTTAACGTGTTCAATCTCCAGCTCCCTGGTTTCCCGCTCCGCCTCCAGAATCACCTGCCTTAACGTCAGAAAGCGTGACGCGTCATCCGTCGTGGGAAACACCTTCACCTCACCGCGGATTCCATGGGTGGATGAAATCACTCCTACCCGAAACCTTGATACCATAATTCCCTCCTGAATATTGGGCAGCAGACACAGCACAGGATGCCTTTATCCTGAAAATACCAACGGCCGCCTCAGAATAATCTGCGGCAGCCGCTTCTGTCTGCTTCTTTACTGAATTTCCAGAACTGCTTTTTTGTCTTCTCTGGAGGCCGCCGCTTTCACCACACAGCGGATCGCTTTCGCGATTCTGCCCTGCTTGCCGATCACCTTGCCCATATCGGACGGGTCAACGGTCAGCTCAAGTACGGTTTCCTTGTCGTCTTCCTTTTCCACAACGGAAACGGAGTCCGGATTATCCACCAGAGCTTTCGCAATCACTTCTACTAATTCTTTCATCGCCATACCTCCAGTACGGATTATTTCTCAATACCGGCGATCTTCAGAAGCTTTGCAACTGTATCCGTAGGCTGTGCGCCCGTGGATAACCACTTCTTTGCTAACTCCTCGTCGATTTTGATTACGCTGGGGTCCTTAGTAGGGTCATAGTATCCGATTTCCTCAATAAATCTGCCATCTCTGGGAGATCTGGAATCTGCAACGATCACTCTATAAAAAGGTGCCTTTTTCTGACCCATTCTCTTTAATCTCATCTTTACTGCCATGTGAATTCACCTCCTTGGAATCGTATTGATTTATTAAAAAGGAAGTTTAAACCTGCCTTTTTTTCCTGCTTTTCCCATCATGCCTGACATCTGCTTCATCATCTTCCTGCTCTGTTCATGCTGCTTCATGAGCCGGTTGACTTCCGCGATATCCACGCCGGCTCCGGCCGCGATTCTCTTTTTTCTGGAAGGATTTATGATGTCCGGGTTGGACCGCTCCGCCGGCGTCATGGAATAGATAATGGATTTCGTCCTGTCCATAGCCGATTCGTCGATATCCACATTCTTCATCTTGCTCCCCATGCCGGGAAGCATGTTCAGCATATCGCCGATGCCGCCCATCTTCTTGATCTGATCCAGCTGCTCCAGATAGTCGTTGAAGTCAAACTCCGCCTTCTTCATCTTCTGTTCCAGCTTCTTCGCCTGACTTTCATCAAACTGGGCTTCTGCCTTTTCGATCAGGGTCAGCACATCTCCCATGCCCAGAATCCTGGAAGCCATCCGGTCCGGATAAAACTGCTCCAGATCCGAAAGCTTCTCTCCCATGCCCACATACAAGATCGGCTTGCCGGTCACTGCCCGGATGGAAAGGGCAGCCCCGCCTCTGGTATCACCATCCAGCTTTGTAACGATAACGCCGTCAATGCCGACCTTATCCTGGAACATGCTGGCCGCATTCACCGCGTCCTGTCCGGTCATGGCGTCCACCACCAGGACCGTCTGGTCCACCTGGACGTTTTCCTTTATCTCCTGAAGCTCTGCCATCATGTCTTCATCTATATGGAGACGTCCGGCTGTATCCAAAATCACTATATTGTTATTGTTCTTCTCTGCGTGCTCAATGGCAGCCCTTGCGATATTGACAGGATTATGCCTGTCGCCCATGGAAAACACCGGCACGCCCTGTTTTTCCCCATTCACCTGGAGCTGCTTCACCGCGGCCGGGCGGTAAACATCACACGCCACTAAGAGAGGTCTCTTGCCTTTTTCTTTCATCTTTCCGGCAATCTTCGCCGAGGTCGTGGTCTTGCCCGCGCCCTGAAGCCCCACCATCATGATGACCGTCATGGCGCTTCCGGCATTCAATTTGAGCTCCGTAGTTTCAGAGCCCATAAGGGATACCATTTCCTCATTTACGATCTTGATCACCATCTGGCCCGGCGTCAGGCTGTTAAGCACATCCTGTCCGACCGCCCTGGCTTCTACGGATCTAATGAACTGTTTTACCACCTTAAAGCTGACATCGGCCTCCAAAAGAGCCATCTTGACCTCTTTAAGAGCCGCCTTGACATCGGCCTCGCTCAAACGCCCCTTGCCGCGCAGCTTCTTGAATACATTCTGCAATTTGTCGGATAAGCTTTCAAAAGCCATTTGTTCCCTCCGCTGCTGTCTAATCCCATCTATGTTCTGACTTCACAGCCGGCTGATTTCTTCTGATATCTCTTCAATCTTAAAAATCAGTGCTCTGTCCTCTGTCTTCCGGTATTCCTGGGCCAGACTGTGAATCTCTTTTACCTTTTCCCGGGTTTTCAGGAATTTCTCCACCAGTCCCAGCTTCTCTTCATATTCTTGTAAAATGCGGCTGCATCGTTTGATCAGATCATGAACGCCCTGTCTGGATATCCCCCGCTCCTCTGCCGCTTCACTGAACGACAGATCATTGAAGACGACATCTTCATAGACCCGTTTCTGGTGCTCTGTCAGGAGCTCTCCGTAAAAATCATATAAAAGCGTCTGCTCTACAATCTTTTCCATGATCTCCCTCGTCCGGCGGCCAAATATTCACGCGGATGCACATAACCCATCCAGAATCTGTCACCTTGTCTATCATACAAGAAGCGTTCCGTTCTGTCAAGTGTTTTTTCTTGACAGCAAAAAAATCAGTTCAAGTAAGACATCTTTAACCAGAATTTCTATATATATCTTGACAAAAGCAGGCAGGGAGATTATATATGATATCATCTCCCTGCCTGCTTCATTCCCCTGCGTTTCTCTTTGCACTGCGGCATTAAAGGCGCCGTTCATTCATTTGTGATGCAATCCGCCAAAGCTTCGATCAGCTCACGGGGATATATGAAAAACTCATGTTTCCCTCCCAAATGCTTTTCCAGCATCTTGATCCCTCCGCGCATTTGAAAAACGTCTCGAACCGTTCTCAGATTTTTCTCCAGGTTCTGGAGCTTTATCCCTTGTTCTTCTGCTACCGGAAGATACACTCTCTTCCTGATCTCACATAATCTCGTTTCATCCTCCACTACTCGTTTGACACAGGAAACGAGACACGGATAACCCTTATAGCTTTTCAAATAATGGACTTCCATCAATACCTCTTCCAAAGTCATTTTGTCCATCTCCCTCGTAGATCAAACATTTCCTTATCTTATGTAGGCTGCCAATTCCATAAATCCTTAAATCTATTTCATATGAAAACAAAAGGTAGTATTGTTTTAGTATTTAGTCATGTTTCCTGAAAGAAAAAGCGGCCAACCGCCTTTTCACATACCTGTTACTCTGCCGCATACAAAAGCTTTACTGTAATTTCAGAGCTCGCCCGGTTTTCCACAAACACACAGTATCCGCCGGTATAGTTAATATCAAAGGTATGTGCTACAGCACCCATACCAGAAACCTGCCTTCTCGTACCATCCGGCTCAATAATTCCTAGGTTTATAAATTTATTTGTAGGTGATATGATTGTAGATGCTACAATCTTCTTTCCTTTTGTCACCCAGAACGGTCCCGTCCTATAGCCGGTGTCTCCGGGAATGGTCCAGTCCATGTAAGTTCTCGTATATGCAGGCACTTCAATCTCGACTATACCGATATCCGTTCCCGGAGGTATTACCGTCTCTACGTCATCCGTAGCATCTGTTTCGGCAAGCTTATTCAAAGTCGTATCCGTCAGAGCATCATACCCTTCCAGCACACCTTCGCCCGCGGCTAGCGCCGTCACAGAGCTGGCACCGACAAAGCAAACGGTCAGTAACGCCACCACCACCTTTCTCAGTTCCTTTGATGCGTGATAATGTCTCATTCTCACCATCCTCCTTTTGATCCCCTTTTTGTTTTCATATAAATGCATGGTAAACAACAACGATTCATTGGACTTCACCCTGGCGTTCTCCAGGATCGTATCAAAATACTCTTCATAAGTACAAATGGCCATCTCTCCATAACAGGCATCCCGGTCACAGTATGTCTCATTCCAGCCGTTGATATCATCCATTAGGAGTTTAAACGAATAATTAAACCAGTGGACCTTGGATATCCAGAACAAAAACTGTTTCCAGAATAAATCCCGGTGCTTTACATGCATCAGCTCATGCTCCAGGATTATCCTCAGCTTCTTTTCGTCGTACTTCTGTTCCGGCAGAAGAATCACCGGCTTCCGTACTCCCATAACCACAGGAACACTGCACTGAGAATTAAGCCGGACCGCTACGCTTTGTTTCAGCGCCAGTCTCTTCTCAATCTCATCTTTTATCCGGTTTATCTTCAAATCCGCGGGAACAGAACAACTCACAAATAATCTCAGATTATGTTTCTGCATGACATACCGGGCAATCCCAACACAAAATCCCATCAGCCAAATCAGAAACGCGGCGCCAATACTATAAAGCAGAATTGGAGTTATAACCTTTGTATACGTATATGTGTTATCCGCAACCTGCATTTCTGAAAAATAAATATACAGATATATGACCGGAACCAGGTAAAAGATTATCACCAGCTTTCCGGAAAATACAATCCAGCGAAACTGTTTCTTTCTCTCCATGACAAGCTCCAGCAGCTTCCAGAAAAAATAGGAAACCGTTCCAGTCAGGGAAGTCAGAAACACGCCGAAAAACCAACTACTCAGAATCGTCCACGCCATTCAAAAAATCCTTTAGTTCCTGAATATCTTCATCTGTCAAAGCCTCATCGTGCAATGATGTAACAAAGTTTTTCAGAAAACCCTTTCCCCAGAAGTTAGAAAACTTGTTCATCACCTGCTTCTGATACACCCCCTCCTCTACCAGCGGCGTATAGATATACGTCTTTCCACCGGTCCGTGTCATCTCCAGATACCCTTTCTGAACCAGTATCTTCAAATAAGTAGATACCGTCGTCCTGGCCCATTCCCGCCCATATCTCTCTGCCGCGGCCTTTGTGACCTCCGGCGCCTGGACAGGCCGGCCAGCGTCCCAGATTATTTTCATAATAATCAGTTCCGCATCTGATAACTCGTTAAAATTCATGTTCCCCTCATCTCATCGTCTATTTTCTTAGTTGTTCATATACCATATATTACTATATTTAGTAATTAAATGCAAGATATTTCAACTGGAAAGTTGAAAAAAGTCTTTTATTTTACAGCTACTATTATACAGTATAATCCTATTAATAATAAGAAAAAAATTATTAATAGTGTGTTCAAGAATTTCTTATTCTTAAATAAACTATAAATAAAGGGTTTCCAATTGTTACCAAGAAAGGATTTAGTGCATTGTCTCAGCCAAAGTCTCCTAAAATCTGCAATTTCAGCTATTACCGTACTCTATCCCTGAATTTGAAATATTATCGGAACCGTCTGGAGCTTACACAGGAGCAAACCGCCGCAAAAGCAGAAATCTCCGTCAAATATCTGTCTCAGATCGAATCCTCATCTTTCAACTATCCGCCCACCCTTGAGGTTCTTTTTGATCTGGCAAACGCGCTGGGGGTAGAACCCTTCCAGCTATTCAGAGAATTATAGAAGAACCATTATAGAAAATAAGATTATTACATAAACAGGGTAAGGTCACATACGGACCTTACCCTGTTGCGCGTCACTTGGCTTCTACCATCTTCTCTGCATTCGTAAAATAGTCTATCGCTCATGCCTTCATATACCCTGACATAATACAGATACCTTCCGCTCCCGTCTCCGTGACGGCAGAAAGCTTTGTTCTGTCCATCCCGCCAATCCCATAAACGGGGCATCTCCTGTTTGCCGCCTTCACCACGTCTGCCAAGAAGAAAAGACCTCTGGGCGGCACTCCTTTTTTACAGTCCGTCGAAAACACATGGCCGGCCGTCAGATAATCTGCCCCCAGACGCACCGCTCGTTCCGCTTCCGAAACGCTGTGGACAGAAACACCCGTCATATCAAACAAACTTTTAATCTCATACCACTCCCCCGAATCCTGCATCTTTTCAAGTGATGGAAGGGAAAGATGAATCTTCCAGTGCCCCAGTCGCTCCGCCGCATGGGGATAAGTATGAAGGATGCACTCGGTCTGATACTCACGGCACAAAAGAATAACCTGCCTGGCCAGAGCCTCATACTCTGCTTCTGAAAGATCCTTTTCCCGGAGGATCACCATATCCGGTTTCGGAAGAGCTGCCTCATCCGGCAGATTTAAGATCCGTTCCAGCTGAGCCATAAGAGATCCTCTGCACAGACTCCGGTCCGTGACCGCGATGAATTTCATATCAGCTCCTCCTTTTTTGTATGGCAGGTCAGAGATATACATAGTCATTCATCACCGGCTCCAGCCCCTGTTCCCGGATTGCGGCACATACCTCGTCCACATTTCTGATATCTGCGATCTCGAACTGGTCGTCACCCTGTTCCTCTTCCTCCCCATGGCTGCCTACGCCGGTGCTGACACCTGCGGAAATCTTTGTCGCAGCCAATCCTATCACATGGTCGCGGAAGCCCGCCCGTTCTCTGGTGGAAATCGTCATGCCTGCATAAGGCATGAACAAGCGGTACGCACACATCACCTGCAGAAGCTGCGGCTCATGGACATCCTTCGGATTGATCTTATCGTTGTTGATGATAGGCCGCAGTCTGGGACAGGAGAAAGAAATCTCCGCGTGGGGATACTTTCTCTGCAGCAGCCATGCATGCATTCCTGTAGCGAATGCATCCTTCCGGAAATCATCCAGACCGAGAAGCGCCGCAAAAGCAACTCCCCGCATCCCTCCCCTCAGCGCCCGTTCCTGAGCATTGATCCGATACGGAAATACTCGTTTATGTCCAGAAATATGCAGCGTCTCATATTTGTCAGAATTATAAGTTTCCTGGAACACGGTCACATAATCCACGCCGCATTTGTGAAGATAAGCGTATTCGTCGGAGTTCATCGGATATACCTCGATCCCGACCATTTTAAAATACTTTTTAGCCAGCCGGCATGCCTCCCCGATATAATGGACATCGGACATGTGACGGCTCTCCCCTGTCAGAATGAGGATTTCCTCCAATCCTGTTTCCGCGATCGCTTTAAGCTCCTTTTCTATGCCGGCTTCGTCCAGCTTCGCCCTTCGGATTTTATTGTGACAATTGAAACCGCAGTATATACAAAAATTTTCGCAGTAATTGGCTATATAAAGAGGGGTGAACAGATACACGGAGCTTCCAAAATGCTTTCTGGTCTCTTTCTGCGCCCTGGCCGCCATCTGTTCCAGGAATGGACCGGCTGCCGGAGAAAGAAGCGCCCCAAAATCCTCTGGGCTCAGATTCTCCTTCTCCAGCACCCGCTTCACGTCCTGCTCTGTACAGGAATCATAATCATAAGCGTTCATCCTGCTTATGACCTCATCCATCACCTCCGGAGAAATCTGTTCCATGCCTTCCATATATTCCATATGATTCGTCCGTTCCATATTCAGATAGCGTTCCAATTCAATCTCCGGAATGAACTGGTTGCTTTCCTCCGCGTTATTCTGAGCCATACCGGCCGCATTCTCTGCTTTTTTCTCCATGTTTCTTTAGCCTCCCGTCTTAGTCTCTCAAAAATCCGGTCAGAGGCGAGGAGGCGTCTCCGCCCCTTCCAAGGATTCTGCCCGGTCCCGCTAAGTACGCCTCTCTGCCTGCCTCAATGGCCTTCTTAAAAGCTCCTGCCATGACCTTTATGTCTCCCGCCGTCGCCACTGCCGTATTCGCCATGATTGCAGATACTCCCATTTCCATTGCCTCACATGCCTGGGAAGGGCGTCCGATTCCCGCGTCCACGATAATGGGAAGCTCTATCTCGTCCACAAGTATTTGGATAAAATCCTTCGTACAGAGCCCCTTATTGGAACCGATTGGCGCCGCCAAAGGCATGATGGAAGCAGCTCCGGCATTCACAAGCGCCCTTGCTGCATACAGATCCGGATACATATAAGGCATCACAACAAAGCCTTCCTCTGACAGAATCTCCGTCGCTTTGATCGTCTCTTGATTATCGGGAAGCAGATATTTGGAATCATGGATCACCTCGATCTTTATAAAGTCTCCGCACCCCAATTCTCTGGCCAGGCGGGCGATCCGGACAGCCTCCTCCGCGTTCCTCGCTCCGGAAGTATTAGGCAGAAGAGTCACCCCTTTCGGAATATAATCCAGTATACTGGCGGTCTCGCTGTTCGCCCGGCGGACAGCCAATGTGATGATTTCTGCACCGGCACACTCCACGGCTGCCTTAACCAGGTCCAGATTATATTTTCCAGAACCCAGGATAAACCTGGATGAAAACTCATGTCCGCCGATTACTAATTTGTCCTCTTTCATGTTTATCTCCTTTTCCTGCTGTACAATATATTGTCTTTTTTACTCACGGCATCTGTTCTCCAAGAATCAAGCGGACTGCCATATTCGCCTGCTGACCCGCGCAGATGTTCACCCTGGGAGCCATAAGCCCGATTCCGTCCGCAATATCCGTCTCCCCATCTCCGCACAGATACAGACGTCTCATCACCTTTTTTGCCTGGATTTCATTTCCGCTTCCATAACCAGCCATGCCGGAGCCAGATATCACCACCGTGTCCGGACATTTCTCTAAAAGTGTATTCACAAGCATAGCCTTTTCTTCTGGACGGTCAAAGGCCTCACAGACGATCGGGCATTCCTCAAATAACGTTCCGGCATTTTTTCTGTCCACACGCACCGTATGAATCTTTACATCCAAATAAGGATTGATGCCCTTTATGATCTGAGAAAGAGCCTTCGTTTTTTCCATGCCCAAGTGTGATATCCCATATGCCTGCCGGTTCAAATTGCTCACATCCACACGGTCGAAATCCACTAAGCGAAGATGTCCCACGCAGCTCCTTGCAAGCATGACGGCAATATGGGAACCGAGTCCGCCCAGACCGGCGATGCCAACTGTGGCGTCCCTAAGTCTGTCCCTCACATTTTCAGGAAACCGGCTGTCCACAGCCGCCGCAATTTCTTCTCTTGTCAGCTTTTCCGCCGCCCTCATCGTTTTCAGCCCCCGCCCACAAAACTGACTATCTCCACCTCATCGTTATCCCTTAGGACTGTATCGTCATATTCTGATTTGGGTACGATCTTCCCATTCCGTTCCACTGCCACTTTTTCCTGCTTGTATCCGGATTCAGAAAGGTAAGACGAAAGAGACTTTCCTTCTGCCTGGTCCGCAAACTCGCCGTTAATGATAATCACACCATATTCCTCCTTTCTGATAGAACAAAAAAGACACACGAAAGGCTACACCCGTGGTGGTGTACCCCTTCGTGCGCCCGTCCTGCGTTCACACTCTATGAATGATTATACTGATTTTTCTATATCTGTCAAGTCTCTCATCCAGCGCCGGCTTTTCTTATTCTTCTATCACCGATACTGCTGCCTTATTGATTCTCTCCCGGATAAACTTTTCCACTTTGTCCGGCGTGAGATGCAGAGGGATACTGATCTCTCCATACAGATTATCCTCCGCCAGCTTCATATACTTTTCATCTATATAAGTAATCTTTTTTCCTTCCAGCCGTCTGCTCTTTTTTCGCAGATAAATAGTCTTGATGATCTTTACCCATTCTCTACATTCATATCTCCTGGCAACCTCTCTGTATTCTTCTTCCCGCTTCTTTTCATTGGAGATCCACATCGTCTCTATGGAAGGGATTTCGTCAAGCAGTGCTTCCACCTCTTCCTCAGATGAGACCCTTCTCAGCACCAGTTTGTCACTGTCTACCGGGACAAAGATCCGGCTGCCTTTGGAATAGACCGGCTCCAGCTGATAATACAGAATATCTTTTTTCAGCTCCGGCATCTCGGCAATGCCCAATACTTTGCACACTCCATTATGGTCACAGACAATATATTCTCCCACTTGAAACATTCGACAGCCTCCCTTTCCATGAATTTCCAACTGATTTAATATCATTATACCACCAGATGACATTCTTCGTAAGGGAAATCAAAGAAATACCGGGATTTTTGTGAAAAATGCAGACATTACCGTGTCTGCCCGTTGTGCAGATTTCCGACAGTCTGTAATGCTATGCGTGTACGGCCCGCAGCACCGCCTGCTTCACTCTGCCGTACATTTCACTGACCCCGCAGAATTTATCCGCGTAGACGATCACCAGACCCTCCCGGCTTTTGGGAGGCACCGGGGTCAGAGGCCACATATGCCGCAATATGATGTTCTGCTCATGGGGAGTGATATCAAAATACTTTTTCGCGTTTTCCATCGCCACCCTGGGATGGGTAAAGCCATGAATATGGTTCTTTTCCGTATGCCAGTCATAGAGAAACAGGTCGTGAAGAAGGCCTGCTCTGGCTGCCGACACATAGTCCCAGGAATATCTCCTACAGATACGATAGCTCAGATAGGAAACCTGAATACAGTGTGCCTTTGTCGTGGTATTCCCATGTTGAATATACCGGTCCATGGACTGAAATACCGGAGCTGCCATGATATCCGACACGCATTCCATGTATTTATCATCCCATTCGTACGCTTCCTTTTCCAGCCATGAAGTATCTTGTACCCACTCTCTGGCAAGCTCCTTGTCTTCTCCCCGGAGCACAAAAGACTGGGGATTTTCTGATTTCTTATAAGACACTGTATAACTCCTCATATTTTTGGGCGGAACTGGTCCAGGAAAAATCTTTCGCCATCCCTCTGTCAATGATTTTATTCCATTCTCTCTTTTTATTATAATAAGTGTTTTTCGCGTACATGATACTGCCCAACATCTCGTGGGCATTATAATTCGCAAAGGAAAAGCCGGTGCCGGTACTGTCGTATTCATTGTAGGGCTCCACCGTATCCTTAAGCCCGCCGGTCTCCCTGACGATGGGCACTGTTCCGTAGCGCAGGCTGATGATCTGGCTCAGGCCGCAGGGTTCAAATAAGCTGGGCATCAAGAAAGCGTCACATGCCGCATATACCTTATGGGACATTGTCTCCGAATAATAGATATTCGCGGATACGCTGTCATGATATTTCCAGTCATAATGGCGGAACATATTTTCATATTTCTCATCGCCGGTCCCAAGGATGACAAACTGCAGATCCTCCGTGCAGATCTGATCCATCACGGCCTGGACCAGATCCAGACCTTTCTGATCCGTAAGTCTGGAAACAATGCCGATCATAAACTTTTTCGGATTCACTTCCATGCCCAGCTCTCGCTGGAGACCTGTCTTATTCTTTCCTTTTTCCTTGCGGAATGTCCTCGCGTCATAATTTTGGTAGATGAAAGGATCTGCTGCCGGATCGTATTCTTCGTAATCAATTCCGTTCAGGATGCCCCACAGATCATGGGAACGCGCCCGCATCAGTCCATCCAGGCCTTCACCATAGAAAGGCATCTTCACTTCCTGCGCATAGGTGTTGCTGACCGTCGTGACCTTGTCGGCATAGACAATTCCGCCCTTCAGCATGTTGCCGTTGCTGTAGGATTCCAGCTTATCCGGCGTGAAATAATAGTCAGAGAGCTCTGAGATCCGCTGTATCACATCCACACTCCACACTCCCTGGAATTTCAGGTTATGAATGGTCATCACAGACTTAATATCTCTGTAGAATGGATTGGCGCGGAATTTATCCTTCAGATGTACCGGTATCAGACCAGTCTGCCAGTCGTGGCAATGGACCACATCCGGCTTAAAATCCAGCACGGGCAGTGCCGACAACACAGCCTTGCTGTAAAAAGCGAATTTCTCCAGATCAAAATACTGATCCGTGTAAGGCTTGGCACCGCTGAAGTACCATTCATTGTCCACGAAATAAAAGGGGATTCCCTCATGCTCTATCTTAAAAAGCCCTACGTATCTGTCCTGCCACATATAGTCCATGTAAAAATTAGTCAGATATTCTGCCTGCTCCTTGTACCGTGCAGGAATGCACTCGTAATAGGGGAGCATCACCCGGACATCATATTTCTCTTTGTCAAAATATTTGGGCAGAGAGCCTACAACGTCCGCCAAACCGCCTGTTTTAATAAAAGGCACACCTTCCGATGCAACGAATAATATTTTCTTCACTCTGCTACCTCCAGAATATCACTTTCCCCAACAATAAAATCCTGTATTTCATTATACTAGATTCCACGGAATTTTGGAAGCAGTATTTCTGAATTACGCCGACATAAGTCTGCCGGAAATGCAAAGACCCTCCTGAAAGAGGGCCTTTACTCATTTGTTCTTATATTCCAGACGGATCTTATCGGCGATCAGAGCCACAAATTCGGAATTTGTCGGCTTTCCCTTTCCCGTATTGATGGTGTAGCCAAAAAGAGAATCAATGGTATCCATCTTACCTCTGTTCCATGCTACTTCGATGGCATGCCGGATGGCGCGTTCCACTCTGCTGGGCGTCGTCTGATGCATCTTCGCGACCGTAGGATAAAGCATCTTAGTAATGGAATTCAGCATTTCCATGTCGGAAACTGACAGAATGATGGCATCTCTTAAATAACCATATCCTTTGATATGTGCCGGAACCCCGATCTCGTGTATCAGATTTGTCACATCGGTTTCCAGATTTCTTTCAATGTACTGTTCCTGACTTTCATATGGTACGATCTTCCTGGTCTCCGCACCTCTGCGGCGTCCCATCCCGATATGCTTCATCCGGTTCAATACCATGTCCGAATCAAAGGGTTTCATAATATAATAAGATGCCCCCAGCTGAAAGGCATCTTCCGTAATTCTCTCCTGCCCAATGGCAGTGATCACGATGAATTCCGGCCTTTTCTTCAGAGACGGGTCTTTACCGACCTTTTCCATTACGGATAAACCGTCAAGCTTCGGCATGATAATGTCGAGCAGCATAATATCCGGTTCTTTCTCTTTGATCAGTTCATAAGCTTCTTCTCCATTGTTCGCTTTTCCTATCACTTCAAATTCATCATCACGACTGATGATGTTATCTAAAAGTTGTAAGATTCTTTCGTTGTCGTCAGCAATTGCTACCTGTAGTTTTGCCATTTTTCATCCTCCTTTTCCGTCTGCCCCCGCAGCCTGACAGCAAGTCCTGCTTTCCGTCGTAATCCTGTTATTTTTTTCCTTTACAGGGGTACTTTCCCATTATAAAAGAGAAGAAGGTAGAATAGCAACGGAAAAGAGACGCTTTAATCGACATTTTTCTGTCGTATTTTGTCGAAAAAGAGAATCCTTGCAGATCATATTAAAACTTCTTTATTTCTTTACAGTCTCTTCCTGCTTTTCCAGCATGGTTTCCAAAAAAATCCCGTATCCTTTTGTAGAATCCTGAACAAACACATGTGTCACCGCCCCCACAACTTTTCCGTCTTGTATGATAGGGCTGCCGCTCATGCCCTGAACGATTCCTCCGGTCAGCTCCAAAAGCTCCGGATCCGTCACCTGAACAACCATTCCTTTGTTGCTGTCTGTAGTGATATCTGCCTTTATGATCTCAATGTCATATTCCTTGACTTCTCCGTCTGCAGAACATCGAATGGACGCAGGCCCTAGCTTCACATCCTGCTTAAAGCCTACAGGAAGCGCGTCTGCCGCTTTCATATCCCAGTTGGCCAGCTCTGTATGGCCGAACACGCCGGCCTGCGTATTGCCAAAAACATCTCCCCAATGGCTGTCGCTGTAGACAATCGTTCCGAGAAGAGAGCCCGGTGTACCAGATTGGCCCTTTATCACGTCCTGAATCTGAGCTTTTTGAAGATCACCTTCGGAAGCCTCCAGCTGCTGCCCTGTATCCGTGTCACTCATCGCGTGTCCCAGAGCACCGAAATAACCATTTTCATCCACATAAGTGAGGGTGCCGATGCCCTGGGCATCATCTCTTACCCATATCCCGGCCTTACAGCTCCCGTCACTGGTCAAAACCGTATTCACCTTAGCTTCTATCATCTCACCGTCCCTGCGTATTTTAAAAACACAAGGCGCCTCACCATTGGAAGATATCGCGGCAATCAGCGCTTCCTTATCTGCTACCGGCTGTCCATTTGCCTCCAGGATATAATCTCCGGATTTCACGATGCCGTAAGCCGGTTCCACAATGCTTCCTTCTTTATCCGTCAATTCGCTCGTACCGACTACCATAACGCCGTCCATTTCCAGATAGAGGCCTATGGATTCGCCTCCTGGAATCACTGATCGGGATTCCACCACGTCAACCTGAATGTTGCGAAGCGGCAGCCAGCCAAACAGCTTGATGTCCATGTCATAGCTGCCAAGGGAAGTCCCCTCCACTGTAAATGCCCGGTCTGTATTGATTCGGACAGCGCCCTCCGGTATGTTCGAAATACTTCCTAAAAGCACTTCTTCATTTTCCGTTTCCAGGGTGCTTCCCCAGGGAAGAGAAAACTGAAAAGTGCCTTCTTCCCCCACCACGACACGGATTTTTTCGGGAATCATATGCCGAATATAATAATATGAGAACAAACAGGTAAAAATAATCATGATCCAGATCAGCCGTATGAGAAACTGTCTGTATTTTTGTTTCCGTGTCATGGCGCGCCTCCGTATTTTAAAGAATTTTCTTTTTCAATCGCTCCCCTTTATTATGGAGCAAAAAATAAAACGCCATGCAAAAGAGCCTCATTCAATCTGAGGTAATTTTTCCCTCGATCGAACAAGGCCCTTAGTTACTTGCATTTTCAGGCTTTCTTCATATTACGGATGTAATTTTACCGTTTGTAAGTCATTGCCAGCTCTTTCATCTCCCTCGCATTCTCTGCTACCGCATCGGTAATGGCTGCACCGCTCAAAAGACGGCAGAGCTCTTCTATTTCTTCTTCATCAGAGAGCTTTGTGACCTCTGTCACTGTCCTTCCATTTTTTACATTTTTTTCAATCTTATAATGGCAGTCGGCCATGGCCGCTATCTGCGGCAGATGGGTGATGCAGATTACCTGATGACTCCTGCCGATATCATTCAGCTTTTCCGATACCTTCTGGGCCGTCCTGCCGCTGATCCCCGCGTCGATCTCATCAAAAATCAAGGTTTCGATATCATCCGTGTCCGCCAGCACAGCCTTGATTGCCAGCATGATCCTGGAGAGCTCGCCTCCGGACGCCACCTGAGACAAGGGCCTGAGCTCCTCACCGGGATTGGTGGAAATAAGGAACTCCACCTCATCGAATCCGTCCGGCCCCGTCTGCCCTTTTTTCGTAAATCCCATGGAAAACTGAACATCCAAAAAGTTCAGATCTGCCAGCGCGGAACGGATGGACTCCGTCAGATAAAACGCCTCTGCCTTCCGAATCTTTGACAGCTCACCGGCAAGCAGAAGCACACTCCTTTCTGCTTGTTCAAAAGCAGCCTTCGCAGCCTGTTTTCTTTCATCAAATGCCGCCAGCTTTTCAAACCGGCTTCTCCTGGTATCCAGAGATTCCATCATATCCTCATAGGAATCTCCATATTTAACCTGAAGACTGTGGAGAAAATCCAGACGCTTTTCCATCTGGTTCATCTCCCTTTCATCAAACTCCAGTTCCTTTCCGTATTCAGTCAGCGCACGGTTCAGGCTGCCTACGATATCTTCCGCCTCTTCCGCCTGCGAAAGAAGCCCTGCCAGCGCTTCATCATAATTTACCACTTCAAAGAGGGCGCGGATAGCCCGGCCGAGAAACTCTCCGGCTCCGTCCTCATCTCCCGTCAGCTCCTGGGCTTTCGAAAGACTCTCTGTGATCCGCTGCCCGTTCATCATGCGTTTATAGCGGAGCTCCAGCTCCTCCGTCTCGCCCTCCTGCAGACCGGCGTTCTCCAGCTCCCGTATCTCATAAGAAAGAAAATCCATCTCCCGGATTCTCTCTTCCTCCCCTATCTCATAGGTCGCAAGTTCCTTTTTGGATGCCGCATAGACGGAATAATTCTCTGCCAGACGTTCCTTTACCGTTTCTTCCTGATGTTTCGCATACGCGTCCAGAATCTCCAGATGCTTGGACTTATGTAAAAGCGACTGGTGCTCATGCTGGCCATGGATATCGATCAAAAGGCCAGTCACTGCCCGCAGCCTGGATACGGTCACCGTCTCATCGTTAATCTTGCATATACTCTTCCCCTGGGACAGCTTTCTGGCAATCAAAACAGAGCCGTCCTCCTCCGGAACGACTCCAAGCTTTTCCAGCGCCTCCTTCTTCTCTCGTCCGGAAACACTGAACAGGAGCTCCACACTGGCAGGTATATCCTCATTCCGACACAGACCTCTTGCGGTCTTTGCCCCCAAGGCCAGATTCACCGCGTCGATCAGGATGGATTTCCCGGCACCGGTCTCACCTGTCAAAATATTGAGGCCGTCTCCAAGGCTCACATCCGCTTCTTCAATGAGGGCAACATTTTTCACATGCAGATTCAGTAACATGGCACATCTCCTCTCACTGGGATGACATCACCCGGCGAAGCTTTTCCATAACAATGATAGTATCATCCACGCTCCTGACCGCACACATGATGGCGTCGTCTCCTGCAATACAGCCCACGATCTCATGGAACCGAAGTGCGTCAAGCGCCGCCGCCACTGCCATAGCCATGCCGGGCACGGTCTTCACCACCAGGATATTCTGGGCCATATCCATGGAGACAAAACCGTCCCGAAGGATTCTGATATACTTATCATTCAGATTGCTGTCGGCTTTGTGGAGCACCACATATTTCTGTCCTCCTCCGTCCACGGCCACCTTTGTCAGCTTCAGTTCTCTGATATCTCTGGACACGGTAGCCTGAGTCACCCGGAATCCGGCTTCATTCAGTTTCTCCGCCAGCTCTTCCTGTGTCTCAATGTCATACTTTCCAATCAATTCCACAATTTTGCTGTGGCGCTCAATTTTCATGTCCATTTCCTCCTCTATGTCATTCCGCCGACATTTTATGGCGGAGCGTTTCCAAAAATCCAATCCGGTTCAGCTTCAGGATCTTCGTCGTCCTCATGGCTTTCTGTATCTCTATATAGTCCCCTGCCTGGAACGGACATTGGTTGTCACTGTCAAAGCCTACCGTAGCTTCCACCTCCGCGCGTCCCGGAGGAACTACCAGCTCCAGCTTTATCTGGCTTTTTGCAGAAAGCACGATACTCCTGTTTATCATCGTATGGGGCGCTATGGGAGTCAGAACGATCAAAGAAGCCGTCGGCTCCACGATCGGGCCGCCTGCCGACAGATTGTACGCCGTGGAGCCCGTGGGCGTAGCCACGATCATACCGTCCGCTGCATAGGCATTCAGAAATTCTCCATCCACGTATACCTTGAACCGAATCACCTTAAAACCGGATTTCCTTCCGATCAGGATATCGTTGAGGGCGATGTCTTCACAGACCATCTTTCCGTCATGATATACGGAACCTTTTAACATCATCCGCTCTTCCACCACGGAGGGTCCGCTTTCCAGCAGCTCTTTCAGGCCGCCGAGGGCCGAATGGATATCCAGCTCCGCCAGATACCCCAAGGTTCCCAGGTTCACGCCCAGGAGCGGGACATCCTTCCACACCAGGTTCCTGGCCGCCTGAAGGAGAGTCCCGTCACCTCCAAGGACCAGAACGCAGTCTGTATCCTCAGGTATCGGCGCGTCTGCGTTCAGCACACAGACTTTTCCCTGGCTTTCCAGAAATCTCTTGATCTTTCCGGTCACTGTAAGCTCCGGGTCTTTCTCTCTGTTCGTAATGATATAAAATCGGTTCATCTCAATTCCTCATGGGCTTTCGCAACGATGTCTTCCGGGTTGATGGTTTCCGCGTCTTCTCCTCCCTTTATCAGAAAGAGCAGATATTCAATATTTCCCTCCGGGCCTTTGATCGGAGAAAACTCCAGGGCCCTTCTGCCAAATCCGATGCTTCCCGCATAATCCATTACCTTACGGATAACCTCCAGATGAATCTCCGGCTCTCTGACCACTCCTTTTTTTCCGACCTTTTCCCGTCCGGCTTCAAACTGGGGTTTGATCAGGCATACCACGCCTCCTCCGTCCTTCAGAATCTCCCGCACCGGAAGGAGTACTTTTGTAAGGGATATAAAAGAAACGTCAATGGAAGAAAAGTCCGCCGGTTCACCGATGTCCTCCGGCGTCACATAACGGATATTCGTCTTTTCCATACAAACGACCCGTTTATCCTGCCGAAGCTTCCAGGCCAGCTGCCCGCGTCCCACATCGACAGAATATACCCGTACCGCGCCGTTTTGCAGCATACAGTCAGTAAATCCTCCTGTGGAAGCTCCCACGTCCATGCAGATCTTCCCATCCAAAGAAATCCCGAACTGGCTCATGGCTTTTTCCAGCTTAAGCCCTCCCCGGCTCACATATCTAAGGGTCTGCCCGCGGACCTCGATGGGCGCCTCCGGCTGAAACGATGCCCCTGCCTTATCTTCCCGCTGCCCGTTTACAAAAACGATTCCCTCCATGATCATGGTTTTTGCCTTTTCCCTGGATTCAGCGAATCCCCTGGAAACCAGCAGCACATCGAGACGTTCCTTCATTTTAGTTTTCCTTCCGTATATATTCGTTCTTGATCCTCTGGAAAATGGAGTCCGCATCCAGCCCCAAATCCTTCTTAAGGATATCTACTGGTCCATGCTCCACAAAAGTATCCGGAACCGCAGCTTTCAGCACCTTCGTCCCATAGTCCCTTTCATGTATATAAGAGGAGACCGCCTCTCCGTATCCTCCGCAGATCACATTCTCTTCCATGGTCACAAGACATCCGTGAGTCTTTGCCAGATCGTCCAGCAGTTCTTTATCCATGGGCTTGACAAACCGCACGTTTACCAGCGTAGCCGATATGCCCGATTCCTTCAGCTTCTCATGGACCCGTACTGCCGTCTTCATCATGCTGCCGACAGAAAGAAGTGCGATTTCTCCGCCTCTGTATATCACTTCACTCTTTCCTAACTCTATAGGATCCTGATACTCCTTAAGTCCGGAATACGCGGTGCCTCTTGGATACCGGACAGCAAACGGTACTCCCGCCTGTATTCCGAATTCCAGACCGTTCCTGAGTTCATACTTATTCATGGGTGCAAAAACCGCCATTCCCGGCATGCTTCTCAAATAAGACAGATCAAAGATCCCCTGATGAGTCTCTCCGTCGCAGCCTACGAGACCGGCACGGTCAATGGCAAATACCACCGGAAGCTTCTGAAGACAGACATCATGAAGCATTTGATCATATGCCCTCTGCAGGAACGAGGAATAGACCGCCACCACAGGCTTCAGTCCTCCCGCAGCCATGCCGGCCGCAAATGTGACCGCATGTTCCTCGGCAATCCCCACGTCAAACAGCCGGTCCGGATAGAGGGCGGCGAATTTTTTAAGCCCGGTGCCCTCCGGCATCGCTGCCGTGACCGCTACGATCTTATCATCCTTTTCTGCCAGCCGGCAGATCGTATGAGAAAAGGCTTCCGTATAGCTGATACCTTTTTTCTCCTCCACAGATTTGCCTGTCTCAATGCAGAAAGGGCCTATTCCGTGAAATTTGACGGGATACCGTTCGGCGGGGATATATCCTTTCCCTTTCTTTGTCTTCACATGGATGAGAATCGGCCGTTCAAATTTCTTTGCTTCCTCCAGAATACGAACCATTTCAGGAATGTTATGACCGTCCATGGGGCCCACATAGGTGATGTCCAAATTTTCAAAAAACATACCCGGAACCATGAACTGCTTCAGCGCCATTTTGGCGCGTACAATGTTCTCCACCAAAGGCTCGCCCACTCCCGGCACCTTGGACAGCCCCCGGCTCACATCCCGTTTTAGATTGTTATACCCGCTGCCCACCCGTATTTTGGACAAGTACTTCGAAAACCCTCCGGTACTCTCCGAGATTGACATATGATTGTCATTAAGAATGATGATGAAATTGCTCTTCAGCCGGGACGCATTGTTCAGGGCTTCATAGGCCATTCCTCCCGACAGAGCGCCGTCGCCGATGACAGACACCACTGTATAGTCCTCGTGCAGACGGTCGCGTGCTTCCACCAGGCCCAGACCAGCCGAGATTGACGTGGAGCTGTGTCCCGTATCAAAGCTGTCAAATTCAGACTCTCTCCGCTTGGGAAAGCCGCTCATTCCCCCATATTCCCTCAGGCTCTCAAAATCTTCTCTCCTGCCGGAAAGAAGCTTGTGGGTATAGGACTGATGCCCCACATCCCAAACGATCTTATCCTCCGGCAGATTGAGAGCCAGGTGAAGGGCCATGGTCAGCTCGACCACTCCCAGGTTGGAAGCCAGATGGCCGCCGTGTTCGCTCACTTTCTCTATTAAAAACTGGCGGATCTCCTCTGCCAGCGCTGGAAACTGTGCAGGGTCCAGGGCCTTCAGATCCTCAGGACTTCTGATTTCCTCTAACATGATCTCATCCTCTTATTTTTCTCTCGTGATCAGCGTAAGGATCAGCTGATTCAAAAATTCATTTTTTCTGGACAGGCCATTTAAGGTATCCACCGCCCGCCTGGAATAAAATTCCACCTGTTCCCTGGCTTTATCAAGCCCTTCCAGGGTCACATAAGTAGTCTTATGGTTCTTTTCATCACTCAGCACCGGTTTACCGAGGACTTCCTTTGAACTGATAACATCCAGGATATCGTCCTGAATCTGAAACGCAAGACCCACATCAGAGGCCACCTGTTCTATCTGTTTTACTTCTTCTAAAGAGGCCCCGCCCAGAACGGCCCCTATCATCATGGATGCTTCTAAAAGCGCCCCTGTCTTCAGCCGGTATATGAAATCCAGCTTGTCTGCCGGAACCGGCTCACCTGTCATCTCCACATCCAC
The DNA here is from genome assembly GCF_021044755.1 of Lientehia hominis. Lineage (GTDB taxonomy): Bacteria > Bacillota > Clostridia > Lachnospirales > Lachnospiraceae > Lientehia > Lientehia hominis. The sequence goes on along the minus strand of NZ_JAJNOR010000004.1, from coordinate 319,243 downwards.
CGTCTGGCCGCCGATCATGCCGTATATCCCTGTCTTTTCTGCCAGAATACCGATACACCTTCCCGCCAGATCCGGCCGGTCCGTCTGCCCAAAGGCTTTTGATGCGGTTTCAAAAGCATAGATCATCAGAGCGTCCCCCGCCAGGATTGCCATATCTTCTCCGTATACGACCCAGGTGGTCTTTCTGCCTCTGCGGTATTCGTCGGCATCCATGGCCGGAAGATCATCATGGACGAGAGAAGAGGTATGGATCATTTCAATGGCCGCCATGAATGGAGCGATCTCATCTCCCTTTCTGCCGAACAGACGGAAGCTCTCCTGCATAAGAAGCGGGCGAAGTCTTTTGCCGCCCGCCAGCACGCTGTAATTCATCGCTTCCAGGATTGTCTTCTGAAACCCCTTTTCCTTCGGAAGGTACGCCCGGATCATCCGTTCAATATCTTCCACTTTTTTATTCATTTCCTCTTTAAAGTTCATGCTGTTCCCCACTTTCTTCCAATACCAGCACTTTTTTCTCCACTTCATCTATACTTCCGCGGCATTTCTTTACCAAGGCGAGGCCTTCCGCATAAGCCGCGAAGGACTCCTCCATGGAAAGTTCTTCTCCCTCCAGGCGTCCGATTATATCATCCAGTCTTTCAAAGGTCTGTTCTATACTCAAAGTTTCCGCCATGTCCTGTTCCTTTCTATTCATCTGCCGGGTCCGCTCCGATGACCTCAGTCTCTACGACACCATCGGACAGTTGTAAGGACAGCCTGTCCCCTGGCAGCGCCTGAGATGCCGACAGCAGACGGCTTCCGTCCTTTTTGGTCACAAAGGCATATCCTCTCGTGATCCGGTCAAGGGGAGAACAGCCTTTCAGCCGCTCCGCATAAACAGCCAGCTTATGATCTGCTGATTTGAGCTTGTCCCTCATGACTGAGGAGAGTTTGTCCTGATACTGGTCGAGCAGCTGTCTTTTTTCCGCCACCTGATGATCCGGACGGAATCTGCCCAGTCGGAGCTCTTTCGCTTTCAGCATCTGCTTCAGCCTATCCATCCGGCGTATCACAGCTTCTGACATCCTCCGTCTCGCTTCATCAAGCTGAGACAAAAAAAGACGATAGTCATAAACGGCCAGCTCAGCCGCGGCTGAAGGAGTCGGCGCACGCAGATCTGACACGAAATCAGCAATCGTAAAATCCGTCTCATGACCGACTGCGGATATCACCGGCACAGAACAGTCAAATATCGCCTGCGCTGTCTTTTCTTCATTGAAAGCCCATAGGTCTTCAATGGAACCGCCGCCTCTGCCTACGATCATACAGTCGACACCGAACCGTTCCAGGGCCTCGATTCCCGCCGCTATGGTATCGGCGGCTCCTTCTCCCTGTACCTTTGCCGGATACAGTATCAGGCGGACGTGGGGATTTCTCCTTCCTGCAATATTTATGATATCACGGACTGCCGCACCAGTGCTGGCTGTGACGATCCCGAGAGTCTTAATATAGCGGGGAATCGTCTGCTTATATTCTGATGCAAAAAGTCCTCTCTCTTCCAGTTCCCGCTTCAGCGCTTCAAACTGCTCATAGAGACTCCCTATCCCGTCCAGAGTGATCTCCCTGGCGTAAAGCTGATATTTCCCGTCTCTTTCAAAAACATTTACGGCTCCCGACACGATGACCCGCTGGCCCTCTTTCATGGTAAAGGGAAGTCCTCCCCGGTTTCCGGCGAACATCACGGCCTGCAGTACCGCCCCCTTGTCCTTCAGGGTGAAGTAAATATGGCCTGAAGAATGATATTTACAATTGGACACCTCACCTTTTACGGATATGGCCCCCAGCAGATAATCCTGGGTAAACATATTTTTAATATAGGCGTTTACCTGTCCCACCGTATAGACGCTCCGTCCCATCTTTTCAGTTCTCCGTAACAAGCTTGGCTAAAATCCCATTGACAAAAGACGGAGAATCATCTCCGCCGTATTTTCTGGCTATCTCCACCGCTTCATTGATGGCTACCTTCTCCGGCACCGCTTCCTCATACAGCATCTCGTAAAGCGCCAGGCGCAGGACCGTCAGGTCCACCTTTCCCATACGTCTGGTCTTCCAGCCCTTCGCCACTTCATTTATCCGATCGTCCAGTTCTTTGACGTGTCCGTAGATATCCTCTACTTTTCCGAACATATAGCTTTCATCTTTTTCTTCCAGGGGCTCCAGCTCTTCCAGGTATCTTTTCACCTGCTCGCCAAATTCCGCCTCAGATTCAAAGAATTCTTTGCGGAACAGCATGCGGAACACATGCTCCCTCAGTTCTCTTCTGCTCATGTGCATCCTCCAAAGTATTTCGGTCTTTCCAAAGGCCGTGCCCGTGAAAAAAACCGTATGGTCCTTTCGGACATAAGGAAAAAGGGTGCTTTTATGGGCACCCTTTTCAGTTCTTCCTATCTGGTCTTGTCAATATTCACACCGGCGATCTTCACATTCACATCAATCACCGAAAGTCCTGTCATATTCTCAATGGCCGACTTCACACGCTCCTGAACCTGTGCGCATACATCGGGGATACTGTAGCCGTATTCCATATTGAGAGATAAATCCACCGACACGGAAGTATCCAGCACATCTACCTTCACGCCCTTGGAGAGATTTTTCATCCCCAGCTTCCCGACCAGCTCATTGGTAATGTTTCCCGCCATGGATGCGACTCCCTCGATCTCCGTAGCCGCCAGCCCGGCAATGATCGCCACCACCTCATCCGCGATCTGAACTTCACCAACGGTCTCTTTGTCGTGACGCAGGGGATAAGTATTTCTATTTTCATGTTCCACCGCCGCTACCTCCTGTACCTAAAATTCATACTTTGTCTTTCATTATACCAAAAAGATGAATATTTATCAACCAAATATGTAAAGTCTTTACTGGTCCAGGTCCATAAGGGTGATGACTACGTTCGCTGCGTCTACCTCGGTCTTCCTCTTGACAATATCCTCGATCTGTGCTCTTTCCGCATCGGTAAGTTCAGTTTTTCCGACTACCACGTCCACGGTCCCGTCATTGATGCAGACTACAGAATCCGTAAAACCCTTGGCCCCTAGAAGAGTCTCTGCCGCATTTTCTTTCTCCGCGACCGCAGTGAGGGCGATCATCTGATCCACCGCCGCCTGCTTCTGGTCATCTGCGATTGCCGCATTGTTGATGACCTCCATGAGGGTCTCTTTATTCTTGCTGCGTACCTGCTCCCGGTTCAGCTGCATCTGTGACACATAATTGCTGACCGTGACCCCGTTCGTAAGAACGGCTTCTCCGGGTACAGCGGCCCCTGCCTCTCCGGCTGCCGAGGACTCTTCTGCGGCCGCCACAGACTCTCCGTTCTGAGCGTCAGTCGCTGCTGCTGCCTGTGTTTCGTCACCGTCCTCTGCCGGTGTGTAAACATCCGTCAGACTTTCTCCGTTCGCTTTGGAAAGTGCCTGATTCTCTGCCAGGACATCTTCATCGGAAATGTCCAAAAGTCCTGCGGCAACAGTCTCTTCTGCAGCATTTCCATCGGCCTGAGCCTTTTTCTCTCCGCCAAGGAAATTAAATTTCCCCGCATAGCTTAAGTAGCCTGCCACGGCAATCATCACTGCCAGCAGGGTCAGGACAATCTGGTTTTTTTTCACAATTCGTTTCACAGTACCGCTCCTTTTTAAGATTCTTCTTTGACTCTCTTTAATACTTTAATTTTATGTGCGGGAAGGTCAAATAATGCTTCCATTGCCTCAGAGATTTCAGCTTTTACGGTAGCTTCGCCTCCGCCCTCCGCCGTAATGACGATTCCTGTCACCTTTGGACAAAGCTCTTTTGTCACGTAGGGACTGTCTTCACTTCCAGTCAGAACCGTCTGGCTGGACTGGTTCTTCTCCTCCACAGATCGGGAACCGCCCTCGCTGTCCGTCTCTTTTGTACTGCTCTGTTCAAGGGAAGCGTCTGTCTGGAGAACAGTCTCGCCCCCCGATTCCAGGGTCACCATGACCTCCGCCTTTCCCACTCCGTCTATGGTGGACAGAATCTCCGCCACCCTTTTTTCCATTTTCTTTGCATAATCACTGACATCCGACGTTCCGCTCCCACTTCCGTTTTCACTGCTGACTTCCTGTTGTCCGCTGCTTTTTTCTGTATTCTCCCTATTCTTTTTTGTCGGGAGAGCGATCACGAGCAGGAGAACGCCTGCGAGAAGAAGCAGAATCCAGGTTTCCGTCTTGATCTGTTTTAATTTCCGGAAATTAAAATTCCATTTTTTCATTAAAGCTCTACTCCCTTCCTCTGGCATCCCCGCGCCGCGGCCTGATCCTCATCTCCGGATATGGATACTGTCCCCTGCCGCGGAAAATTTCTCCGACAGCAGTTTCCGTATCGTTTCATCTTCCGCTTCTTCCCTATAATTTCTGGTATTTTCTCCCGGTTCCTTCTCCATTTCTTCTCCTTCTCCGGCTTCATCCCCCTCTTCTCCGCCATCCTCATCCAGAATCTTTACCTTCCTCTTCTCAATGACGACCGGATCGATACTTCCGGTCTCTCCTGAGTCTTTTGACGCACGTTCACTCATGGTAAAATCCACTTCTATTGAAATCACCTGACCAAACGTTTCGCTCTCATTCACGGTATCCAGATTCACCCTGACAGCAGCATTTCCGCATCCGGCAGCCGCAAGAGACTCCGATACCTGGTAAGCCAGCTCTTCCTCATACTGGGAAATCACCGAAGAAGAATACTCTTCTCCTTTGAGTTCCAGCTCCTCCCGGAATTCCTCCTCTCTTCCCTGGCTTTCAAGCTCTGTCTCAAACTGAGAGAATACATCCTCCAGGCGGAAGAGCTTTCCCACCGGAGCCAGTACGATGAGAACCAGTACCATTCCCATGAAGTATTTGATATACTTGACGTTTTTTCCCTCCGGAAGGAGCTTTAAGACCAGCGACATAAAAATGAGATATGCCGCTATATTCTTCACCCACTGATAAAATCCCGCCAGCATCTGCCGCCCTCCTCCCTGTTTTCATTTTAAATCTGCACCGATGTAAATGCGCATAAAATCCCTATCGTCAGAAGAAACATTCCGGCAGAGGCAGTCGTTACCTTTAAAAGCAGACGGGTGCCGGAGGCCACTCCCGACAGACATTCTGTGACCCGTTCATCCGCCACGGGCTGCACCATCGCCGCCGCTCCGTGGTAGAGTATTGTGATGACGGCCAGCTTAAGGACCGGGACCGAGCATATGAGCAGCAGAGCGATCAAAGCTGCCGCTCCTATCCCGTTCTTTATCAGACTGGCCGTGCCGGTGATGAGGCTTGCAGCCGCTCCGGCCCCTCCCCCAATGCCGGGAATCGCACTGAGCGCCTTTGTCACCACACCTGTCTTCATGGAATCGGCCAGCGGAAGAACCATGCTCTGGATTGCCCCGTATCCAACCACCAGCCCTATGACAGTCTTAAGCCCCCAGCTCAGAACCAGCTCCAAAAGCTCTGTCATCTTCGTCAAGATCTCTTCTTTTGATATATGATTCACCAGGCTCAGCACCACATAAATTTGGATTCCCGGAAGAAACAGTACCTGAAACAGCCATTCCACGATGCTTACTGCTCCCATGATAAACTCATAGGAAAAGACAGAAGTCATGGTCTTCCCGGTAGCAGCTACTGCCAAAGTGAATGCCGGAAGCAGCGCTCCCATGAATTCCATCACATGGGTCACTGTATCCTTGGCCACCTCGGCTGCTTCAAAAAATGCAGTCAGGAGCAGAGAAAGGAGCAGCAGATATGTCACATAAAATCCAGTCTCTCCCGCTTGTTTGTCCTGGAAAGAGGAAGCAAGACCGGAAAAAATTGTCCCAAAAGCTGCTATGAGAAGGACATGTCCCAGACTTTTCCTGTTTATAGAAATCTCCGACAACAGACTGTTCTTCAGATATACCGGCACCTTTTTGACCGTTTCTCCAATCTTTCCTGATACAAGAGCGTTCACCATGCTGGAAAAAGTCGGAGCCGATTCCTCCAGAGCATCATCCATCACCTCCTGGGCGCCGCTGTAATCGTAGTCGTCAGCCTGCTCCTCCAGGGACTCTGCCCGGACACTCATGGGAAAGAGGAGCCAAAAAAGCAGAAAAAACACGATGCCCATGCGGCTGAGCATTTTACGCCGCCTCATGTGAGCAGCTGTCCCAGGGTCTTAAGAAGGGACAGTACCACCGGCATGCTGATCAGCAGGATGGATAGTTTTCCAAACAGTTCAATCTGACCAGCCACAGAATTATATCCGCTGTCCTTGCACAGAGAGGCTGCAAACTCAGAAACATAGCTGATTCCCAGCATTTTAAGCAGGATCTGCAGATACTTTTCTTCAATGGTCACATATTTCCCCAGCTGCCCCATTGCCTCCACGATTCCTTCCAGCTTGGTAAACGCATAAAAAAAGATGAGAATGCCGGCGCCGAATACCACATACATACCGAACTGCGGCTTCACCTCCCGAAGCTGCATGGCCATCAGGATGGCAGCTACCCCTACTACTGCTATTTTTATCAATCCAATTCCCTCTTTCTTTTTCTGCCGCTAAAGGCTCATAAGGAAAACAACTCTTTGATGGACTCAAACAGATCATATATATAAGGGACCAGCCAGTATAATACCAAAAGAAGCCCCGCCAGACTGGTGAGAAAGGCATGTTCCTCTCTCCCGCTGTGCTTCAGCACCTGGCAGATGACGGAAACCAGGACTCCCACAGCGGCAATTTTAAAAATCAAACTAACTGTCATGTCTTCCTCCCTATATTCCCGATACCGGCTGTCAGATCAGCAGAATCGTGAGGAATACCCCCGCCAGTATCCCGAGATAATTGTAAAGCTTCATCTTTTTCGGCAGTTCTATGTACAGGCTCTTCCGCACGTCCTCCAGCTGTTCTCCTGCCAATGCCAATGTTTTAAGCTGTGTCTCTTTATCCAGGCAGCCCATATCATTTCCCACATGCAGAAGGATCTCTCTGTCTCCCTTAGTAAGGCGCGCCGCTTTCAGCTTCGTCTCCAGACCGGATTTCCAGATCTCCGCCAGAGTCACACTGCTGCGTTTCTGCATCTCTTCCGACAGATAAGAAAAGAAACCTTCATAGGGCGGCCCGCTTCTCTCTGCCACAGTCTGAAACGCCTCTTCCAATGTGCTGCTTCCGAACTTGATCTCACCGCTCAGAAGATACAGGATCTTTTTCAGTTCCGTCAGTTCCCGGTACCGTCCGTGCACCCGGTAGCTTAAGCTGAACCCGATCGCCGTACAGGAGATAATGATACAGACGGCTCCAATGATTTTCAGTGTCATTTCAATTCCCCACTTCCATATTCTTGCCTTTCAGTTTCACGCAGGATATTCCATAGGCTGTCCGTTCCTGTCATATACGGCCCGGACATGTCCTACTTCCCATCCGGTATTCTTCTTTTTCTTCCCCAGGAGTATGTACCGGTCAAAAAATCCTTCCTCCATAATCCTGGCAAAGGCAGGCTTTCCGCGTATTTCCTCCAAAGTTGCGCCATGAGCTGTGGCGAGCACGCTGCAGCCGCAGTTTCCGGCATACCGGACCGCGTCCAGATCCTCATATCCGCCAATCTCATCAGCCGCCACAACCCTCGGAGACATGGTACGTATCAGCATCATAAGTCCCTGGGCTTTCGGACAGTTGTCCAGCACATCAGTGCGGATTCCCAGATCGTTCTGAGGAACTCCCTGATAACAGGCCGCAAGCTCCGACCGTTCATCAGCCACCCCTATGCTCATTCCGGCATGTCCGTTTTCTCCGTTGGAGATCAGACGGACCATATCCCGTAAAAGAGTGGTCTTTCCGCAGCCAGGAGGAGAGATCAAAAGCGTATTACAGACATTGTCCTCTTCGTAGAGATAAGGAAGCAGACGTCTGGCACAGCCAGGTATCTGATGGGCAAGCCGGATATTTAAAAAGGATATGTGACGGACAGTACGGATATTTCCGTTCTCCAGGACCGCTTTCCCGGCCAGTCCTATTCGGTGGCCGCCGCGAATGGTCAAAAATCCCTGCCGCAACTCTTCTTCATAGGCATAAAGAGAATAACTGCTTAAATACTCAAGGGTCTCTTTGACTTCCTTCCTGCTCACGATATGGGGGGACCCACCTCCTGCATGTCCAGCCTGAAGTGATGACGCCGGAACCATACGCCCGCTTTCCAGGAACCCATATTCTTTCCCGTCGTACTGGCAGAAGAACGGGAGTCCTGCCCGCAGCCTCAGCTCCTGCAGATACTCAAATTTCAGGGCCGCCTGTTCCAGCAGCCGTCTGAGTCCTCCGGCCATTACTTTAAGTATTTCTTCTCCGCCTTCCATATCTGTCACCTGCCTTCTTACCCTAATCTATGAAACCTGTCCATCGAATATTCCAAACTTCGGACAGGTACCTTGGACGTATTTTTCTATGAAACGAAAAGACCCACGGCCCTGATCTCTCAATCGGCCGCAGGTCTTCTCTGCGTATCTGCTATTCACTTTCAGACAAATTCTTATAAAACTCCTCATCAGAGACCATTTCATATACTTTATAGGTCTCTTCTCTTTTAGCAGCCAGCTGGCTGTCATCCATTACTCCCCGGATCCGATAAAGCTCCGTCCCTGTCTCCAGCCTCGACGCTTCAAAATTGCATGCTTCCCGCCTGCCCTGCGGGGATTTCTCCCGTATCTCTCCCAGTTCCTCCGCCACGTCCATCTTCCGGCACTCTTTTTCTTCATACAGGTAATAGGAACCATTGTACTTTATGAAATCCGGCCAGAAGATCCGGTTTCCATCCTCATTTGCCGTTCCCGTGCCCTTTCCCACAGCCGGAGACATGCGCCTTTGAAAGATCAGCAGCACGGTCGGTACCAGAAGCGCAAAAGAAATGATCAGAATCCAAATCTCATATTTCATCTGCCCCACAACACCTCTCCATTAAATCGCAGGACCCCCATCCAGCGATATCAGATAATATCCGTTCTCCTTCACTATTGATTTCAATTTAGCACATCCCATGCAATCAGGCAATACAATTTACAGAATCCTATTACAATCTTACTATCTTCGTAATAAATACAGCAAAGTTTCTAACTTTTGTAACATTTTTTTCATCTCAAAAGAATCAAGCTGAACCAAGTCACTATATTTACTCCGTTCATAAACTCTATCCCGTATTTTTCTGCGAGCGCTGTCACCAGGATTCCATAGCTCTCCACACAGGGGAACATCTTTTCCGGATGCCGGCAGGGGCCGTTCGGATACGTACAGGTTTCGCAGATGGCACAAGATTCCGTGGAAAGAGCCAAGACGTCTTCTCCCTCGTCCTTAAAAAATCCGCAGATCATCCTGGTTATCTGCTCATGGCTTCCCCTCGCCGCCAGTGTCTGTTCGATGTCCTGGATATCCGGCACTTCAGACAGCGTCGTAAATACAAATCCCTCACGGTATTGAAAGCATCTTCTTTTACATTCCTCCACTGTCCCGACCGCCGGCGGGCAGGCCCAGGACCTTCCATACTGAGGGCATTCTGTTTCGCATATATAGCGTACTCTGTCCTCAAATTCCAAATCCTGAATATCTATAAACGCGTACTGCATGACTGGAAGCTTTGCCAGGCGAGTCTCTATCCTGTCCCGCATGGCAGCTTCCTGTTCAGGCGCGCTCTTCTCTCTGTCCGTTTTTTTTTCCTCTATTCCTTTCATCTCTCCGCTCCTAAAGGTCCTGCTTCTTGTTCAAACAAAACCGTCTTACCCCACGATTTCTATCTGATTTCCCTCCGGATCCAGCACACAGCTTTCATAATATCCGTCTCCGGTCACTCTTGGCCCGCTGACAATATGATATCCTGCCTCTGCAAGCTCCGCAGTCCGTACATCCACCTGTTTTCTGCTCTCCACACAAAAGGCCAGATGGGCATATCCGCATATCAATGGTTCTGTGTCTTTTCCTTTCAGCCCAGGCCGTGTCATCAGTTCCAGTCTGGATTCCCCGTCCCAGGATAAAAAATAGGTCATCAGACCAGTTTTTTCATTATGGTACCGCTCACCAGACACTCCGCCGAAATATTTCTGATAAAATTCCTTCATTTTTTCCAAGTCTTTCACGTATACCGCCATATGATCGATTCTCATCTCTTGGGCTCCCTCCTTTTTATGCTCCTAGATCTGTCCTTTGTTCAGTTTACTACACCTTTTATCTCCATTCAAGCGGCATATCTCCAATAAGGGCGGTTTTGTGGCATTATAGAATTAAAAAGAAATAGAGCCAAAAGGCCCTATCTCTTTTTTCATCATCTCAGCGCCGCGTAACGCACTCTCAACCAATCTCTTTTCTCTCCTGCTTTCGTATACTCAAAACGATGCCTCCGACGGCGAACACCACTGCCATGCCGGAGAATGCCAGGATAATGACAAGATTTATGTTTCCGCTCTGATACTCAAAGCTCCAATCGGAAAGCTTGATCGGCGGCAGGGAAAACGCCTTATGATCAAGCACCACTTCCATGACGCTGTTGAGAAAGAATTCATACACCCCCATGAGAATCAAGCAGATCGATGTTTTGAACAAACCGTTAATCTTTGTATACCGTATCACAAGCATCATGATCCAAAACGGAGCCACGCCGAAGAATATAGCCGGCAGGCCTTCCTGGAAAAACAGGCTGCGGCTTCCCGTATAAGCAAGAGCCGACGCGACCAGTAAGATCAGCAGGAGCGTATCCAAAGCAAAGCAGATTAGCACCTTATGTCCATAGGCCTTTTCCGGAAGCGGGAGATCCCGGATGAAAAACGGAAGGAATACCACCACAGCGCCAAAAAGCAGAGAAATAAAGGTGATTCCAAACCAATTTCCTCCCGTATAAATACAGCACACTAAAAGCAGCAGGTTCAGAGACAGGAAAAAGGCCGCAAAAGTCAGAACACCCCGGTTCTGCTTTTTTAAAAGGACCGGCAGAACAGTCAGTGAAAATGCCAGAAGCTCTGCCGCCAGTACAATGAAAAACCAGGTCAGAGCGTGGTTCACTGCAAGGTTCACAATAAAGCAGCTTATCAGGCCCGCCCCGTACAGTACATAAAACACAATAGAATAAGTCTTTATCAGTCTCCTGAAATTTTTTGCCTGGCGTTCCATTTCCTTTCGTCCGGTATCTTCACTGGATGTGATCAGTTCATGCTCCGTGATCTCCAGAACTTCGCATAAGGAAGATACCAAGGAAATGTCCGGATAGGAAATTCCCCTTTCCCATTTCGATACAGCCGATTCTGTCACGAACAGCCTTTCTGCCAGCTCCTTCTGCGTCAGGTTTTTTTCCTTCCGCTTCCTCATCACAAATTTTCCAAATGTTATTTTTTCTTCCATGAACGGTTCCTCCTCAAAGTGTTAAAGCAGTTATACTCATTCCTTGTCGGATTGTCAACAAATCCGGAGGAAATCCCCGCTCGACTGTCAAGCCAGCCCGTATTTACAGACTTATTTGATAATCAGTCCCATTCGCTTTGCCAGCTCGGCAGCCTGGAAAACATCCACTATGGCTCCGTGCAGCTCTGAATTATCTTCTGACAGCACGAGGCCGTTTATGATACTGTCCGTAAAATCCATTCCCCTCAACGATGTCTTGAAAAAACTAGCGTTGACCAGCTCCGCCCGTTTCCATGTCACTTGTCTGCATTTACACTGCGTCAAATTGCTGCTGTTAAGCCTGGTATCCTCGATCACGATTTTTTCCAGCCGCGCCGCGTCAAAATTCACATAGTCCATATTGCACTCTTTTACCGTAACATTTTTCATCGTAACACTGGAAAATTTCGCACCGACTCCTTTGCAGGCAATGAAATGAACACGTTCAAAATATCCTCCGCTCCAGTCGCATCCAGAAAAATCGCAGGACTGAAATATGACGTCCGTGAATCCTCCCCTTTCAAAGGAGCTCTCCCAGAAACGGCAGTTCTCAAATTTCACCGCAGAAACCCGAAGATGAAGAAACATTCCACCGTCTGCTGACGCATCCCTGATCATTTTATCCTGAATCCGTTCTTCCTCTGTCCCCGCTTTTGAAAGAAATTCTGCGCCGTCCAGTACGACGTCAAGTTCCTCTGGCATGACCGGTTCTATCTGCTTCATATATTTCTTTCCTTCCTGAACTCGTTCCGGTGTGCTTCAAAAAACTCATAATAAGCCATTACATTCTTAAGTTCTGTCCACCGCTTTACTTTTACTGGTTTTTCATCCAGATCATATATTTTTGCCCCGCGCATGGACAATAAAAACGGAGAATGAGTGGACAAGATGAACTGGCACTGAAAAAAACGCGCAGAGTCCTCCAAAAATGCCATCAGCTCCATCTGCCTCTCTGGGGAAAGGCTGTTTTCCGGCTCATCCAGAATATAAAGTCCGTCTTTCTCTATCTTCTCCGTGAAATACAGAAAGGCACTTTCCCCATTGGAATATTCCCGGACATTGTCCATCAGCTGTCTTCGGACAAATACCGACTGAGATCTGCTCCTTGACAGATTCACTTTTCTCAGCTTTTCATAATCCTCCAGTGAATGGAACTGAAAATCCGCATATTTTGATTCCAGATACTCTTTAAATAAGTCCTCCCGCTTTTGGTGAATCCCTTCATTCAGATTCCTGATATTCAGCATATAATCAAACACGTCGTCGCTGGTAATTATCCTGCTGTTTTCCGGCGGTTCTGAGATCCGTTCCATTTCACATAATTTTATGTAATCCGGATAAAAATTTGATTTATTATAAGCTGCTTCCCGTACTGCCCCCACTTTGTCCGCGATAATATTAAGAGCCGTAGATTTTCCGGAACCGTTTCCTCCATACAGGATCGTGACCGGTTCAAATTCTATTTTTTCCAAGCCGCGCTGTGACAAAACCTGAAACGGATAAAAGGAATCGTGACAGGTTCTCCTAATGCCCATGAAAAACCCCCATTCCATGCTTTCATTGGGAAATTGGAAAGATTTTAAATAGGTGATGCTCATATCATATCATCCTCTTCTCTGATCTTTTCGGTATATCCTGTCAAACTCCTTCACCTGCCGTTCCAGCGCCATCAGAGATTCCTCTATTTTGTCCGGCTCCTGGTCATATTTATTCAGCAGAAAAAATATGGGCGCATAAAAGTTCACGGCCATCGCTTCCGGGTCCTCCCCATGGAAGATCCCCTGACGTATCATTTCTCCAAACAGCGCGGTCTGATACACGACCGCGGAATCCATAAAGGTATGGCGGTATACTTGATAAATTTCCCGGTCCCGGTACTGCTCTGCTGTCAGCATCCTCCTGAATCTGGATGCAAAGCTGTCCGTCAGGTAGAACAGGAATATCTTGCGGCTCAGAGAAAGCAGGGATTCCATCGTAAGAGCTGCGTATATGGCCGCCCCCTGCTCAAGCTCTGCATCATCCGGCAATCCGTATTCCTTTGACATCAGCTCCATTCTGTCCGACATCTCGAGGACAATGGTGTCAAAGATCTCCTTCTTGCTCTTAAAATGCTTATACAGGGAGCTGTCTTTTATCCCCACAGCATCTGCTATGTTTTTCACACTGGTCCCATGATAGCCTTTGACTGAAAACAGGGTCAGCGCTTCTTCTATTATACGCTCCTTTGTCGTCATCTCCTCTTATTCTCCCATATATTTTTCACGCTCTGTTCCTGTCCGAACAGGACGCAGCCGCCTTTGTGGTCTTTTTCCAGAATGCCTTCTGTCCGCAGCCTCTGAAACAGCGGCGACCCAAGTGCGTCCCGCAGGCTGGTATGTAGCAGATCCGTATCCGAATATGGAGCAAATGGGCATGGTTCCGCACCGCCTCTGGCATTGATATGAAAAAATCCTCGGCCGGCTGCCAGACAGCCCCCTGATGCCTTCTCATCTCCGGGAAAAGATATAAAGATCATATCTTCATATTTCTTCCTAAGACGCTGCACCGTCTCATCCATCCTGCAGCGTTCCTCTTCTCCCGGCGCCAGCTCAGACGTCCCTTTTTCCACAGGCACGTATTCCACAAATATGACCGCTCTGCATCCCCTTTCTTTTATGTCTTGAATAAAAGCATTCGACATCACTTCTTCCAGATTACGACAGGTAACGGTCACAGAAACCCCAAATATCTTTTTCTGCTCCTTTAGCCCCTCCATCAGCTGCACCAAATGAGAATAAATCCCTGTGCCTCTTCTGAGATCGGTGGTCTCCTGTCCTCCCTCCATGCTGAGGATTGGAATCAGATTCTTTCCCGACGCAAAGGCCTCCCCGCATTCCGTATCCAGCAGCGTCCCATTGGTAAACACAGGAAACATGATGGACTCATGGCGGGCCGCTTCCTCCAGCACATCCCTTCTCACCAAAGGCTCTCCGCCTGCCAGAAGGATAAAGCTGACACCCAGGTCCACTGCCTGGCTGAAAATGTTTCCCCACTGTTTTTTTGTCAGCTCCCGCAGCATTTCTCCGCCGTCTTCCTGCCCGCCGCAGGCGTGATTGGCCCTTGCATAGCACCCCCTGCAGTGAAGATTACACCTTTCTGTAATACTGGCGATCAAAAAAGGAGGGATATGCTCTCCCATCTTCTCCGCCTTTTCCCTGCGTTTTCCCGCTTTTTTCACGGCTAAGGCATATTTCACCATAAAAATCCGCTCCGGGGAAAAACGGTCAGACGCTTCTGTGATCTCTTTTACCAGGCGCTCCACTCCACTGGTCAAATATCGTTCTAATCTGAATTCCTGCATGTCAGTCTCCTCCGTCAAAGCCGTTTAGCTAGTATTCACTAGCCGCTTTGATTGAAGTATAGCTAGTATTCGTTAGCCTGTCAAGCAGTTTTTGTTCATGCCTTAACCGCCCATCTCATTTTCGTTGAATGAGCCCTGCTGTTTCTAAGGCATTCCTCCGCCGACGGCCGGATGACTTCATCGGAGACTTCACAGTAAATCCCCTTCTTCTGAAAAGCTTTAAAGGATTTTTTCACAAGACGGTCCTCTCCTGAATGAAAGGTCAATATAGCGGCTCGTCCGCCTGGCGCCAGCGCATCCGGCAGCTTTTCCAGAAATTCATACAGCACTTCATATTCATGGTTCACGTCGATCCGAAGGGCCTGAAAGGTCCTCTGGCAGGATTTTTTTACGGCTTCCTTTCTTTTATCCGCTGGTATGAATGCCAGCGTCTCTTCAATGATCTGGCGAAGCTCCGTGGTCGTGGAAATTTCCAATCCATTCCTTCTCTTTCCCCAAACCGCTTTCGCTATTTCCTCCGCGTAGGGCTCGTCCGCATTTTCAATCAGCATGCCTTCCAGTTCCTCTTGGGAAATCTTCCTCAGTCTCTCCGCGGCAGTAACGCCCTTTTCCGGATTCAATCTCAAATCCAGCGGGCCTTCATATTTATAAGAAAACCCTCTGTCCGGGTTGTCTATCTGCATGGAAGAAACTCCCAGATCGGCCAATATAAAATCAAAAGGCCCCGACTCAGCGGCAATTTCATCCAGCCTGGCAAAATTCATATTCCGAATGGTCAGGATATCTGGTCCGTAGCCCAGGCGTTCCAGACGTTTCCTGGTCTTTTCCGATTCGCCCTTATCTATATCCAGAGCAAACAGATGACCTTCCTTCTCCAGGCATTTTAACATCTCCTGTGCATGTCCTCCGTACCCCAGCGTAGCGTCCAGTCCGGTCTGTCCCGGCCTGATCTGCAGGAATTCCAATATCTCCTTAACGCATATGGAAATGTGCATGCCGGCCGGCGTACTTCCTTTTTGAATCACCTTCGCTACTGTATCTGCGTATTTTTCCGGCTGAAGCTCTTTATATTTCTCTTTATAGGTTCTGGGATGGGTCCCTCGATACCTAGGGCGCCTTATGTGTTTTCCCGCCTGCTCTTCCATACTTTTTTACCTTTCATTTTAGCATGTCTTTAGTATACGCCATTACATCTATTTCCAGAGAATATCTGCTTTTCTTCTCGGAGCGGTCCTCCTGTACCGGACATCGGGATATCCAAGCAGCATACAGCAGGCCACTGTCATTCCTTCAATGCCGAGCCAGGCCTTTAAAGCTTCTCCCTCTTCCAGCACGCGCATCATATAGCCACTGTACAGCGCCCCTGCCCCTTCCGCAGCAGCCATGTTTTCAATATTCGCGGCAGCCAATCCGCCGTCCAGAGGATTGGGGGAAGCAATGGCAAGAAAAGAGGTTGCATTAAAAAAGAAGGTATCCTCAGCTGGATTCCTTTGGTACTTCCTGCAGAACAGCTCAAACGCCCGGGCATAATCGGGAGCAGTTTCTTTGAGTTTCCCAATGACATCCGGCATTTCCTTCCACACAAGCTCTTTAAACTCCGGCAGACGGTCCTGAACGAACACAAAACGGCAGGCCTGCTGGTTCTTCGCCGTAGCCGTATAGCGTCCGGCATCCAGGATTCTCTGAACCTTGTCCTTTTCCAGCGGAATGTCTTTATAATTCCGGATGCTCCTCCGGAATTTCACTGCGTGAAGGTACTGCACAGGATCTACGGCAAAAGTACCTCTTTCATACGCTTCTACTTCTGCCATATCGTACTCAGGTATCGCCACCGCATTCACCGGACAAATGGCCACGCAATGACCGCACTGGATACAGGGCCGGATGACCTCCGCTCTTTCGTCCGTCAGCCTCAGCGCGCTTCCCGGACAATCCCTGACACATGCCCCGCAGCCGATACAAATTTCCTTCTTTATCTCAACCATATGCGTTCTCCCTTTATCAAGCCTCTTCGTATTCCTTCAAGAATCTCTTAAGTGCATCTTCCCAGCTGGGCAGCCTCTCAAAACCGTTTTCTGACAGTTTGCTTTTATCCAGCCTGCTGTTTAAAGGTCTTTTTGCCTTTGCTCCATATTCTTCACTGGTGACAGGGATGACCTTTATTTTCTTTTCCAGCTGTTTAAACACTTCACACGCAAATTCATACCAGGAGCAATATCCTTCATTCGCCACATGATACGTTCCATACTTTTCCGTCTGTATGATTTCAGCCATGCTCTTGGCTATATCCACTGTATATGTGGGCGTTCCTATCTGATCCGAGACAACCCTGATCTCAGAATTTGTTTCCGCCAGCTTTAATATTGCTTTGATGAAATTCCTCCCGTTTATACCGTATATCCAGGATATCCTCACGATAAAATACCTGGAAAGAGCCTTCTCCACTTCCAGCTCACCCAGATATTTGCTTCTTCCATAGACACTGACCGGGCACCGTTCATCATCTGTTTTCCAGGGAGAAGTACCGCCTCCGTTAAAAACGTAATCGGTGCTTACATATAACAGCTTAAGATTCTCTTTTTTACAGACTGATACAATATTCCTCGTTCCATCCACATTTATGGTGTTGCACCTGTCCGTCTCCGTTTCCGCTTTATCAACTGCCGTGTAGCCGGCACAATGTATAATGGCGTCCGGCTTCTCAGCCCGAACCGTCTCTTCAACTTCTTCCAGAACTGTTATGTCACAGTCCGCCGATCCTATTCCCTTTGCCTCAATCTTCTGTCTTTTCAGTTCCTTCATGATATCATGGCCCAATTGGCCGGTAGCCCCAGTAACCAGAATTTTCATATGATGTCTCCTTGCGCTATAATCATAAGACTTCCGGAACACATTTCGTCCCTTTATCCCTATTATAACGCAACAGAGCCAGAAAGCTATAATTTTATGGATACAAACGTACCGTCTGCTGCCTCCACATGGATGATCTCCAGCCTTTTGTTCTCCTTCATGATGTCCAGGCATTCCCGCGATATCATGACGATATTCTCTTTTGTGAGCAGGCTGTCATAAGGCTCTGGTGTATTCATCCTCATTTCCTCAAACACTTTGGAGGGAATCATCCTTATGACAAGCCCGATCATGGAAACAGGCACCGGCAGAAAAAAACGCATATCCTTCGTCCTGATCTTCACTCTCATAATTTTCCCCTACTTATCGACAAATACCCTCACCGTTGTTCCGTCTGCCGCTTCCACGTTGACAAAATCACCTTCGATCTCATCGTCCAGACACTCCGAAATTGCGTCCATCATACTGGACAGGTCGACACCCTGCAGATCTTTTTCCGGTATGGGGAGCTTCCCCGTCACTTTCAGGATCTTTTTGACGGCGCCTACCGGAAACTGCACCCTCACTTTGTCCCCAGAAGTACTGTCTACAATCACCCGGAACATTTTTTTGTCATAGCCGCTCTTTATGATCTGAGTCTGCTGCAGCGGCATATCTGCGTTCATAGCAGACAAAAGCTCTGCTCCCTGTTCCGCTGTTATCGTTCCTTCTTCAATCATTTTCAAAATCCTCAATGTCTCATCCATAATCATTCTCCTTTTTCCTATTATTTCAGCTGCGCGATGGCCTGCTCCGCCGTTATCTCTCCGTTTTCCAAGGCTTTCAGGATTTCCTCTTTCTTGGCCGCCTGCGCCTCTCCTCCTGTCTCATAGCCAAGCTTCTTGATCACAGCGTCCAGTTTTGACCGGACCGTCGGATAAGATATCCCCAGCTCTTTCTCTACCTCTTTGATATTTCCCCGGCACCGGATAAAGGTCTCAGTAAAATACAATTCCTCGTCGGAAAAATAATCAAATTTACTGAGCCGAAAACTGTTTTCGATCACCGTGTCGCAGGAATCGCACTTAAGCCTTACCACCGTAAGTTCGCTGCTGCATACCGGACAGCGGCTGATGACTTTCTTCATACCATCCTTCCTTCCTTTTTGGTTTTGATATAATCAATATAATATATAGCCTTATAAATGTCAATATATATATTAATATTATTAATTATATAATTCAAATATTTAATCTCAATTTAGTTAAACCAATTTAATAAGAGTTCCAAGTCATATCAAAGCAGGCAGACGCATATACAAAACATCCATGTATTTTTCAATAGATATCTTATACTCATCCAATGATATTTATCACTATCCAAAAAGGTGTACCTTAACATGTCGACCTTTGTCATATCAGTAGACTCTGCGTTGAATGGGCAGTATAATATTTTTGTATATTACAACGTTAAGTTGGAGGCTGGACTATGAAAGAGATTTACAAGTTAATGCGGTCTGCCGGGATATCCCGCTCCTATCGGGGATACCAGTATTTTGTAGCCGCAGTCAAAATGGTGTCAGAAGATGAAACGAAATTGTCCAATATCCGGAAAGAAGTATATCTTCCCATCGCCATACGGTATAAGGAGAATATACAAAACGTAGAACGGGATATCCGTACCATCCGTGATGTCATCGTACGGGACAATAAGCCATTTCTTAAAAAGCTCGCTCCGGGTGAACCGTACAGTCTCAAGGCTCCTTACCCCAGAGAGATCATAGAAGCGTTTGCCGAATACGTCCTGCAAAATAGTTCAACAAAGAAAGCCAGGGAATAAAATCCCCGGCTTTCTTTTTTTAAGTACGTCTTCCTTATTTTTATCAAAGCATCCTTACTGAATCCTGTTTTATGATATTGGAGAACGAAAAAATACGAAGATAACAGAATCTTCTGACCGACATTTTCACAGGAAAACGGCGCACAAAGACGGAAGTCTGCCAAAAATTTAGGAGAAGGAAAGTTTAAAGCAGACTCTGTCACTCTATCCTTTTGTCTATTGCCTGTTTTTACCGTATTCTTTATTATAATTGCTTGACGAATATTGTCCGGAGCGATTATAATTTTGATAAATAAGAGCAAAAAAGGAGGCAGCTATGGGGATTTTGGAAAAAATGAGACTGGATGGAAAAAAGGGTTTTGTGACAGGCGGCGCCAGAGGAATAGGAAAATGCACAGCAAGAGCCTTTGCTGAGGCGGGCGCAGATGTGGCGATCGCGGATATCGACCTTGATGAAGCTAAAAAGACGGCAAAGGAACTTTCTGAGCAGACAGGAAGAAAAGTCATTGCCATAAAAACCGATTGTACCATAAAAGAAGATGTCGACTCGATGATCGAAGAAGTCGTGGAAAAGCTCGGCGGCCTCCATTTCTGTCACAGCAATGCCGGCATCTGTATCAATGCACCGGCAGAGGAAATGACATATGAACAGTGGTATAAAGTCATCAATGTAAATTTGAACGGCGTATTCCTGACGGATATCGCAGCAGGAAAATATATGCTGGAGCATGGCGGCGGCTCCATCATAAATACGGCTTCCATGTCGGCGCATATTGTAAACGTGCCGCAGCCCCAGTGCGCTTACAATGCATCAAAAGCCGCTGTGATCCAGCTGACGAAATCTCTTGCCGTTGAATGGGCAAAAAGAGGCGTGCGGGTAAATTCCATCAGTCCTGGATATATCGGCACAGAACTGACCTTGAATTCGCCTGCACTGATCCCGTTAATCGGTCAATGGAATCAGATGGCTCCTCTCGGGCGGATGGGAAAGCCGGAAGAGCTGGAATCCATCTGCGTATATCTGGCAGGTGATACCAGCAGTTTCACTACAGGTTCGGATTTCATCATTGACGGAGCATTTACCTGTTTTTAGGCAGGCAAAGGGAGGAGACCTATGAGAGCAGTTGTGACCCTTACGCCCAGCGAGTCTAAACGGCTGATCGCAAAGGCAGTCGTCAGTATGCCGGAAGTCAAAAAAGCCTGGAAAGATGCTTATATCCTGCTTTCGGACGGAACAACGAACGCATTGATTGCTCAGGAGCTTTTGCAGGACAAGAGCATTTCACCTTCGAACAGCGCGGTCGGCCTTTGCACCGACGGCCTGCTCTGTGTGACGAGACCCGCCACAAGGCATCCGTTTCCCAGTGTGCTTTACAAAGGAGAAGTGAAGAGCGGCCGCTCTTTTGCAGAAGCGCTTTCGGACTATCATAAAGATACGGTCGTGATCAAAGGGGCGAATGCAGTGGACTCCAATGGATTTGCCGGCATTATAATGACCGGATTTGACGGTGGGACGATTCCGAAAATCATAGGACCTGTGACCTCCAAGGGAATCACAATGATTACTCCCGTAGGGCTGGAGAAGCTGGTGCCGTCCGTACCGGCGGCTGTGAAGGCGCTGGGAGGAGCCGGTAAGATTGATATTTCCATGGGCGCGGACGGAGGAATGTTCTGTCTGACCAATACTATAGTGATCACCGAAATTGAAGCGATACGCCTTCTGTTTGGCGCAGAGGCGGCATTAGTTGCCAGCGGCGGCGTCGGAGGAAATGAAGGGGCAGTCGTATTGGCGGTCGACGGAACAAAAGAACAGATTCCGGTCATGGTGGAATTTTTGGAACAGGAAGTAAAGGGAGAACCGCCAATCGAAGGAAACAGAGGGATTTGCGAACTTTGCAGATATAAATCCTGCAGATATTGCGGAAGAAAAGAGGACGAGCTTCCGGAATGGATGAGAGCAGGGAAAGGAGAATCAAATGCCTGAGAAGGTAAAATTGGATGGGTGTGTCAACTGCAGAGCGTGCGAAATGGCGTGCAGTCTGCATCACACAGGAAAATTCGGCTATAAATATTCCAGTATCTCCATCGGATTTGCAGGAGACGGCGTAGGTGTCTGTTTCAAGGAGCCCTTCACCTGTGACACTTGCGAAGGTGAAGGAGAAAATAATTTTCAGTGTGTAAAATACTGTTATCGCGCGAAGGATGCACTCCGGATATTTATTGCCGCTCAGGGAAGGGGAGAATCAGCTGTATGATGGGAACGATCTTAAGAGTAAATTTAAGTACCGGCCTCATAACAACAGAAAGCGCAGATCTGTATCGGGAATGGATCGGCGGTCTCGGCGTGGCTGAAAAGATTCTGTATGATGAGGTGAAGCCCTGGGTAACGCCTTATGACCCGGCCAACCGTCTTATCGTTTGTACGGGAGCTTTAAGCGGAACCTTCTGTCCTGGAACGGGCCGTATCGTGACCGTTACAAAATCCCCTGTAACGATGGGTATCGCTTCCGGAAATGCCGGCGGCTCGTTCGGCGCCAATCTGCGTTATGCCGGATTTGAATATATCGTGGTGGAAGGCCGCTCTGCAAAACCGGTATATTTATATATCAAAGACGGAAATGCAGAAATCAAAAGCGCGTACGCCATCACCGGATATACCGTGGATAAAGCTGTGGACTGGCTGGAGGAGACGCATGGAACAGAAATCAGTACCATGTGTATCGGAACGGCAGGAGAACAGGTGGTCCGTTTTGCCTGTGTGACTGTCGACAGGTACCGAATCATCGGTAAATGCGGTTTTGGCGCGGTCATGGGTTCCAAAAACCTAAAGGCCGTCGTTGCGGACGGTTCGGAGGGCTCGGTGTCTGTGGACGATGTCATGGGCTTTAAACGAAAGGTGGATGAGATATACGGACGATTTGACGGAAATGAAGCATATAAAAATCTGATGAGCTACGGTACCCTCTGCTGTGTACCCAGCAAATACAGGGTCGGAGGGTTCAGCTATCGCCATGGTCAGAATCTTCATATTTCCGAGGACATGCTGGATACATATGACCCTGCAATGATCTGCGGAAAATATACGTTGAGGCAGACCTCCTGCCGCGGCTGCCTTGTGGGGTGCCAGAACAGGCACAGAATCCCGGACGGACCTTATGCGGGTCTGGAAATGGAAGGGGCACCCTTTAATTCCATCTTAAATTTTGGGACAAAGCTGGATATCGCCGATTACGGCTTCTGCATTCAGGCCACATGGCTGTGCAACAATCTGGGCATGGATATGGATGTGATTGCAGAAATCCTCGGATGGGTTATGGAATGTTATGAAAAGGGTCTGATCACATCAGATCAGCTTGATGGATTAGAGCTTCATTTCGGCAATCAGGAAGCTGCACTAAAGCTGATCGAAAAGATCGCAGGCCGGGATGGTGTCGGATCCATCCTTGCGGAAGGCGTGGCAAGAGCCAGCACGGTATTTTCCAGCAAAACATCCTATTACGGTATACATGTGAAGGGAAATGAGCTGTTTGAGCTTGTGCGTCCTCTGATTGGCTACGGTCTCGGAGCGCTGACATCCACCCGCGGAGGAAGCCATGTTCTTGGTTCACCTGTCTGTGAGGCAGGAATTTTCAGTGAGACAGAGAAGGAAGCTGCGCTTCGGAAGTTTAAAGTACATACCTTTAATGATCCTGTCGCTTATGAGGGAAAGCCGGAGATCGTCATGTACTACGAAGATATTTCCAGAGCCTGCGGATGTCTCGGCCTTTGCCTGATGGTCAGCGACTGGCAGCAGATCCAGATGATGGATATGGAAGACTTCAGCGATTTCCTGAGGCTGGCGGCAGGCGTGGAACTGACACCCGAGGAATTTAAGGTTCGGATGCAGGCAATTTTAAATCTGGAAAAAATGTTCAATTACTGCCACGCAGGCTATACCAGGAAAGATGACAGACCGAGAGAAAGGCTTTTCAGAGAACCGGTGAGATCAGGACCGGCAAAGGGACTTGCTCTTGACCGGGAAAAGTGGGAAAAGATGATGGATCATTATTATGAGATCCATGGATGGGACAAAGAGACCGGACTCCCCACTGCAGAGACCCTTGCAAACTGTGGACTTGCCGAACTGATACCCGATCTCGGAAGGCCGGCACAGGCTCCCGGACGGGCTTATTGTCAGGAAGAGCCCGTTCCGGGAGAAGATTAAAAGTACATTGAAATTGAATTCCGAGCCGTCTTTGGCTAAACGCATGATGCGCATGCCGGACGGCCGGAGTATATCTGGAAACGGATATGCTTTCCATGTTGAGAAGGAGTTCTTATTATGAAAAGATCAAAATTAGTAATGCTTAATTTTATGGCATTATGCTGTGTGTTGGGATTGTTTACCAAAAAGCTCATAAATCCCATGGCTAATGTGATCACAGAAGCACTGCACATTCCCGGCGGGATCAGTACGGGATTTTCCATTATGTTTCTTGTGATCGCGCTGGAGGCCGCCGGAATGCGCGGCGGCGGAAGCCTGATGGGCTGCGTGCAGGGACTTTTGGCGCTGGCCCTTGGACGGGTGGGCAGCATGGGAATCTTCATGCCCATTGGGTATCTCATTCCCGGAATCACCACAGATCTAGTCTTCGGCCTTATGAAAAAAGGAAGGTTTCCCAGACAGGAACGGATGGTTTTTGCCAATGCACTGGCTGCGCTCATGGCTTCTGTCACAGCCAATGTCCTCGTTTTTAGACTGAAGGGAGCTGTTCTCTGGCTGTATCTTTGTGTGTCTGCTGCTAGCGGATCTGTCTACGGACTTTTAGGTTCCTGGATCGCAGGACGCCTTAATACGGCGTTTCTTTGGTATTCGGATAAATCGGGAGGGAACGGATCATGAAAAATAAACGTGTAATGTTTTTTATTCTTTCCCTTTTGGCATTAGCCGGAATCTTGTCAGCGATCCATTTAAAAACGCGGGATACATCTGCTCAGGGTAATGTAAAGGTATCTCATAAAGGAGAGAATTTTGTACTGGATTATAATAAGTGGCAATATGAGCCGGTATCCGGAATTCGGATCAATGGAAAAGGCGATGAAATTTCAGTGGAGGGCAACGGTATTGAACTAAGTACGGTTCTGGAACAGCTTAACATTGATCATTACCGAAATGTGATTGTTTCTTCTGATGATTCCTATTCTGCGGAGGTTTCCGCCGATGAAGCAGAAGAAAACGGAAAGGTATATCTGATGTACGAGGATGATGAGCTCCGGCTGATCGTATTTGGAGATGCTGACAGCAAGAGAAGCGTATCCAATGTGGTGCAGATTACAGTGGAATAAAGCATAGTGAAAGGAGTCTTGATATGAGAAAAGTAAAATGGGGCGTACTCGGAACGGCAGGAATCGCAAAAGGACAAACCATCCCCGGAATGCGGCTGGCAGAAAATTGCGAGCTCTATGCAGTCGCCGGAAGAAATCTGGAAAAAGCAGAGAATTTCAAAAAGGAGTTTGGATTTGAAAAGGCTTATGGGAGCTATGAAGAGCTCTTAGCGGATGAGCAGGTGGAAGCTGTTTATATTCCTCTCCCCAATACCCTGCACAAAGAATGGACCATAAAAGCACTGGAAGCAAAAAAGCACGTACTTTGTGAAAAGCCTCTGGCCCCCTGTGAAGCAGAAGCAAGGGAAATGATCGAAGCAGCCGAAAAGAACGGTGTGTTTCTGATGGAGGCGTTTGCGTATCTTCACAGCCCTATTGTGCAGGCTTTAAAGTCAGAGGTGGACCGCGGATCCATCGGCAAGATCCTTTATATGGAAACGGCCTTTATCACATCTGATTATGAACTCAGCAATATCCGCATGCGGAAAGAAACAAACGGCGGAGCCTTATATGACCTTGGATGCTATAACACCAGCCAGATCCTCTGGATGCTGGACGGGGAACCTGAGAAGGTCATGGCTGTCAGTGATTATTCCGAACAGGGAGTTGATGTATGTACTTCAGGCATCATGACCTTTGGAAACGGCGCAAGGGCTGCTTTTACTTGTGGAATGCTGCTGGAAACGGAAGCAGATAAGCGGATCGACCGCCTGCAGATCCATGGTACAAAAGGCCATATCCGCTCAGAGGCCGAATTCAATCAGCAGGGGAAGTTAAACTATACCATCTGCACAGATGGAAAAGAAGTGACAAAAGAGGTCTTCGCACCTCAAAACTACAGTCTGGAGGTGGCGCAGCTGGGACGCTGCATCACAGAGGGAGAGGTTCCTTATGTGTCCAATGAGTTTACATTGAAGCTGGCACGGACCATGGACAGACTTCTTGAAGCTGCCGGATATCATACGTCCAACGGACTTTTCCAAAAGTCCTGACTGGTTTAATGTTTCCCAAAAAGGAGGATATAAGATGAACACTGTGTTTTACAAGGAACAGCCGTCTCCCACAGCTTTTATAAACCCGACGGATCTCACAGAACCGGCGGAAGATTTTCCGGAAATCTGCATATCCACATTTTCCAAACAGATCATTGATAAATTTGCCGGTCTGGATGGAGTAAAGATTATCGCACATCTGTATACCGCCAACGGCAAAAATCCAATCTACAAAATCACATATGGCGGAAAAGAGATCGCCTTCTATCTTTCTTTGGTGGGAGCGCCGGCCAGTGTCTGCGGCCTGGAAGAAGTGATCGCCCTGGGCGCCCGGAAATTTGTATTTTTCGGATGCTGCGGGATTTTGGACGACAGCGCCGTCAATGACCGCCTCATCATTCCTTCCGCCGCCATAAGAGAAGAAGGGACCAGCTACCACTATCTGCCTCCAAGTGATGAAATCAAATCCGACCCAGAAACAATCCGGATTTTGGAAGATTGCCTGAAAAAATGCGGATACCCTTATGTTACCGGAAAAATATGGACTACCGATGCCATTTACAGGGAAACGCCGGATGCGATCCAAACCTACAAAAATTTGGGATGTTTGGGCGTCGACATGGAGTATTCCGCGCTGCTGGCAGTTTCTAAATACCGTCGTGTCCGGTTTGCCCAGTTCTTTTACGGCGCAGACAATCTGGACAGCGAAGAATGGCAGCCGCGGGATCTGACGGAATATGGGCTGCATCATTCGGAAAAATACCTGGCGTTGGCACTGGAATGTGGACTGGCACTTTAAAAGTGTACAGAAGCCGGCTGACTTTTTATTTTCAGCCGGTACTTTCCCAGCTCCATCGGACCATGGACTCGTCGTATTTAAGCTCATACTTCACCCTTCCCATTTCGTCATATGCATAACCGGCCGTATGGTCCGAGAAAGAGGGGTCATCATTTTCAAAGGCCAGAACAGACAGCAGGCCAGAAGAAATATCCGCCGATTTTGTCTCTCCAAAGGCTGTGATGGTTATCTTTACAATATCCGGGTCATCGGAAAGCACCGGAAATATGAGGATACCTTTCTCATAATCCCAGAAATATATCCCGCTCGTCACAAGGACCTTTCCTTTATCACCGGGATATTTAGGCCAGACAAAATAATTGTCGTCCGATCTCCAGCCGTTCCAGTGTCTGTATGATACGACTGTATCATAACTGGCGGCGCTTTCGTAAAAGAAAAACCGGACTTTCCCCCAGTCATATGTGCCAAGCAATTCAGACGTGGGATTGAGCTTTCCGGACTGAGCTGCCGCAGTCTCTGCAGAAAACCGATATCCCAAAGCATAGTTTGCCAGTAACAAAAATGCAATGCCGACGATCAAACATGCTCCGCCCCTGCGTATCCTATTCCGTTTCCGGATTCTCTTCGCCAAAGCCGCGTATCCTGAAGGTAAGGTATCCGCCTGATCTCCGCAAAGGTCCACGCCATGAATCAGTTCCTCATAATATCTTTCACAGTCCCCACATTCCGCCATATGCTCAGAAACTGCTTTTTTGCTGTCCTCCGATGCAGAATCATCTGCACACAAAGGCATCAGGTCCCGGATGATATCGCATTTATATTTCATAGCCAAATTTCTCCTTTAACTGAATTTGAACAGCCGCCCTTGTCCTGTAAAAAATCACTTTCGCTGTCGTTTCTTTAATATCTAGTATTCTGGCGATCTCTTTAAATTTAAGTCCGGCAAACATCCGGTACTGAACGATGTCCCTCGCTCTTCTGTCACATCCGTTTAAAATAGACTGTATACAAAATAGCAGTTCCTTATTTTCAATATCCTTTGAAAAATCTTCAGTCTCTTTCGCCTTTTCAAGCCTGCTGAATAGACGTCTTTTTCTTATCTCCGCCCGAACATATCCTGTATAAGTATTTTTGGCAATCTGACAAAGCCAGGTTTTTATTTCACACAGCCCCTTAAAATTACCAAACGATACAAAAGCCCGAAAAAAGGTCTCAGATAGAAGCTCCTCCGATAAGGCAGAATCATAGCCTGTCAATTTATAGATAAACCGATAGATATCATCTTTATATGCGATATAGATTTCTTCAAATGCATCCACAGTCTTCTGCCTTTCCTGCCCTTTTAAACATTAGTAACATTTGATGATGAAAAGTTACAATAATAAAAAAACAAATCCAAACTGCCTTAGCAGGGCGCGGGGGAAATTTTCAGCTATAAAATGACGGTTATTTATGATACGGCTCTCCATGCATGATGCGAAATCCCCTGTAAACCTGTTCCAGCAGTATTACTCTCATCAGCTGATGAGGAAAAGTCATCCTGGAAAAGCTGAGGGACTCGTCGGCCCTCGCCATTACCGATTCAGAAAGTCCCAGAGAGCCTCCGATGACAAAAACCAAGCTGCTGTCACCCCGGAGACCCAGCTCCGCCAGCCTGTCCGCCAGCTCCTCTGAGCTCCTCTGTCTTCCCTCTATAGCCAGGGCAATGACATACATCCCGTCCTTTATGTGGGATAAAAGCCGTTCTCCTTCTTTATCTTTGATCTTCCGATTAACGGTATCACTGGCTCCGTCCGGTGTTTTCTCATCTGCCACTTCTATTACGTCCAGTCTGCAGTATCTGCTCAAACGTTTGATATATTCGGCGGCCGCCTGTGAATAAAACTTTTCCTTCACCTTCCCCACCGCAAGTATTGTTATCTTCATAAGGAAATCCTTTCTGTATCAGAAACTGTCTATTCCGTTTATCATCATACCATATTCTTTCTCTGTTACGGTCTTTTTCCAACAGGAATTAACGGAATCCGTTTCTTTTTTAAGTAATCGGTTGCCAGCGCCAGGCACTTATACTATAATAAAAAGAAAGAGTCAACTGCCACATCAATAAATAGAAAAGGAACGAAACTCCATGACTTCTATGCAAACAGATCATACGGAGGAAGCGATGAGCGTCCTCATCTCTGACGAATCAGAGCGAATCTCCAGAATTCTCGAATTTTTGACATATTCAGGAATTGATGCCAAAAGTATCTTCGATGAGGAATCCGATATTTTTCAGCTGGAAGTTCCTGACAGCCAGTACAGAAAAGCCGTGTCTCTGCTGAGGATTTATATGGAACAGGAACCGGAAGAAAAACTGCCGGAGGAAGAAACCGCAGATCAGACCATTCGTACCTTTGTAGGCAGTGAAGAAAAATATAAAGAAAACTCCTCTTCCGCCATGTCGTTCCTGGTCGTAGGCGCGTTGGTGGCCGCTGCCCTCGTTCTGGCAGCACTGGATATCCTGCCTCTCCCTATTACCTGGGGTGAACAGCCTATCATGTTTCTGGTGCTCTGCTGCATTTCCGTCGCTTTCCTGATCATCGGGACAGTCTCCTTTAAAAAAGCAAACGTCTACAAAGCCAAAATGAATGAAGAGACTACCATGGAGGCCGACATCATCAAATGGTTTCTGGATACTTACACCGGCGCACAGCTGGACCATACCATTGAAGCAGAAGAAGGCTCGATACCAAAAGAAGAGATCCTCTGCCTGAAACGACTGGCCCTGATTCGGGATTATCTGCTGAGGGAAAATCCTTCCCTGGAAGAAAACCATGCCGACAGCCTGGGAGAGACCATCTATCAGAAAATATATGAATCCTGAACCATACAACAGCTTCAGACCGCTGCCTTTTGACGATTCAAAAGGCAGCGGTCTTCTTCATACTCTTTCTTATTCAGTTTCGTCTTCTTCCGGTGTCTTTTATGATTTTGACCGGATATAATCCATTAAAATCTCTATTTGATAAGACATTGTCACTGCCCCGGGGTCCAGATGTCCCACACCTTTGTCCGCCTGATAAGTGGCACGTCCTCTCACAGCCTCCATTCCTCTGGTATTTTCAGCCCCATCCAAGGCTGCCTGTTTTACTCTGGTCAAGATTTCCTCTTCCGGCACATTTTCTGCCAGACAGGCTTTATAACATTCTACCGCCGGGTGAAGGCTGTCGATCATAGTCTTCCAGCCCGGCTGCGCGTTTCCCCTGGACATGATCGCATCCAGCATGGCTGTGAGCACGCCGCACAGCTCTTCATTCCCGATTGCTTCTTTTCCCTTCAATACCTTCGCCGCCGCCAGATAAGCGCTTCCGTAGAGGACTCCCGAAGAGCCTCCTATGACAGACATCATCGTCTTTCCGATCTGCTTAAACTGCTCAAAAAGAGACAGGCATTCCAGAGATTCTGAAATCTCATTCAATTTTCCAAATCCACTGTCAATATTTGCCCAATGGTCACCGTCCCCTGTCGCAGCATCCAAATCTGTGATGTATTCTCTGTTTTCATGAATTTTTTTATATACCAGCTTTATATATTCCATATAATCTTTGCTTGTCAGCTGAAAACCCATGGCCATTTCCCTCCTGTTCCACAGCTTCCTTTATATCCGAAACGCAGGCGCTTCACTCGGCGCATCCAACAGTTCCTTTAATTCGTCATCCAGCCTCATCAGTGTCAGGGAACAGCCGGCCATTTCGAGGGCTGTCATATAATTTCCCACAAATGTCCTGTATACTTTGATTCCCTTTTCTTCAAGATATGCCTGTACGTCTCCGTTCAATATATAAAGCTCCATGAGCGGTGTTGCTCCCAGTCCATTCACCATAAGAGCGACTTCTGTTCCTTTCATCTCAATCCCCGACGCTTCATAATCATCCAGAATCTTATCCAGCAGAATCTTTGCGATCTCTCCGGATTCCTTCATTTCTTCTTTGCTGATGCCCGGTTCCCCATGAATCCCCATTCCCACTTCTATTTCATTTTCATTTAAGGTAAATCCCGGCTTCCCCACTGCAGGAATCGTACACGCACTCATGGACATTCCCATACTTCTCAAATATTTGATGGCCTTTTCCGCGGCCGCTTTTACCTCTGGAAGGGAGGCTCCCGCTTCTGCCTTCGCACCGGCGATCTTATGGACGAAGACTGTACCGGCTATTCCCCTGCGCCCAGTGGAATATGTACTGTCTTCCACAGCCACATCATCCTTTACCATGACATAGTCCACCTCAATATCGTCCATTTCTGCAAGATCCGCCGCCATCGTAAAATTCATATAATCGCCGGAATAGTTTTTGATCACCAGAAGCACGCCTTTTCCACCGTTTGCCTGATCGATGCCTTCACGGATCCGTTCCGGATCGGGGGAAGAAAATACATTGCCGGCCACCGCCGCATCCAGCATCCCTTTTCCCACATAGCCCGCATGAGCCGGCTCGTGGCCGCTCCCTCCGCCGGATACCACTCCAACCTTTTCACTTTTTTCTTTTCTGGAGATCACTCCAAGCCCTTTGCTGTGTTTCACCGCCGGATTGGCCAATGCCAGTCCGTGGAGCATTTCTTCTACAACGTCTTCCGGTTTGTTGATAATCTTCTTCAATCCCTCTGTTCTCCTTTCTGTTATTTAGTTCCGATTTCTCTGTCATCTGTCCGATACATTTTTTCCATTTCCGTGTACATCTGCATAGCATAAGTATAACATATTAGCCCATATTATCAATTTATTTTTTACAATTTATCATTTTTCTTTATTATGCCAAAATAATCATTCAATTTTAAGTCTAATTTTATACACCTTGTTTCTGCTGTTTGAATCATATAAAGACAGAAAAAAGTTATGTAAAATAACAAAGAATCCCGCGAACGGGATTCTTTTCCTGTTTTTTGTTATAAATGCTTCTGAAAATTTCCTGCGATATGGCATCCTTCCTGCAGCACTATGAAAGCGTGAGGATCTTTTTCCTTCACCAGCCGTCTCAAGATTGTAGCCTCGTATTTGGAAAGGACAGAATAGACGATCACCGTATCTTTCTCCGTATAACCTCCCACACCTTTCCAGAATGTCGCACTTCGGTTAAACTCCTGGATGATAATATTGCATATGGCTTCCCCGTCAGTCCTGGTGAATATCATCACCTCCACATTGATACTCTGTGTATGCACTTTATCCACTATCATCGCTGCAAAGGTCGCGTATATGATACAATAGATTGCCACTGACACGTCGAACAGCAGGATACAGATTCCGTATATGACGCCATTGATGATCAAAGACAAGCGCCCGACGCTGAACTCCTTGTTCTTTTTCGCCAGATAGATTCCCAAAATGTCCAAACCGCCGCCGCTTCCTCCGGCCTGAAGCGCGATTCCTGATCCTACTCCGCAGATGATGCCTCCTATGATGGCACTGGTCAGCCGTTCTTCCATGATGGGAATCTGCGGAACCGGCAGGACACTCATAAAAAACGTGACACAGACCACATTGATTCCGGTCTTTAAAAGAAACTGTTTTCCAATCTGACGTACAGCCAGAAAGAAAAGAGGCAGGTTCATCAGAAAATAAATCGTTCCGGTAAGATTAAAACCGCCCAGATTAATATGGGCTTTTTCCACCAGAAGAGTTTCTATGATCTGGCTGACTCCCATGACACCGCTGGCATACAGCCGAACCGGCACCACAAACGCATTCATGCCAAAGGAATAGATCAAAGCCCCTATCACACAGAGCATATATTTTGTCCACTGTTTTCTCTGCAAATACACATCTACACTTTTCATATTTTCCCCTCATTAAAAACGGCAGGACCAGGCCTTTCCTGTTGAATTGTATCACTTGTATCTCAATTAGAGCTTTTTGTCAAGCCTTTTTTCAAAAAATGGGAAGAAAAACATTTGTCCTATTATATTAACGCCGCTACCAACGGAACTGTAAAGAGTGTCAATACCGTCGTAATGGTAACTCCTCTGGAACAGACGGCAGAATCCATGCCTGCGGTCTCCGCCGCCATAGCTGCCATATTCCCCACCGGCATCGCGAGCATCACTGCCGTCACACCGCGTATGGTCCGGTCCGCCGGAATCAGCCTCATGAAAAGGACGCAGATTACAGGGACTGCCAAAAGCTTAAGAATAGAAAACAGATAAATCCTCCAGTCCAGGAATATAGTCCTCCAGTCATTCTGCGCCAGAGACACCCCAATGGCCAGGAGGGCCATCGGCACGCAGGCATCTCCCAGATAACTGATGGGACCGCTTATAAAGAACGGAACCGGAGTACGGAAGACGGTAAGAAGTAATGTGATGACGCAGGCTGCCATACCGGAATTTAAGAGACTTTTCGGAGAAAAACCTCTTCCTGCCCTTCCGGAAGCCCGGTCTACCAGCATCATTCCATAGGTATAGAAAAAACAATTATATTCCAGTACAAAAATCGATACGTAGATCACCGCAGCTTCACCGTAGATCGCCTGTGTGACCGGAATCCCAATGAAACCTAAATTTGAAAAGACCGTCATTAAATTATACAGTCTCTTTTCTTCCCGGTCTCTTCCGAATACAGCTCCCAGGACCCATCCAAGACCGATCAGCAGCACGAACATAAAAAAAGCAAATACTCCTGCCAGAGACAGTTCCTTTCCCGTCACACTGCCCCGGTCTCCCATGGCGCTGGCAAGCATGATGGCCGGATTCAGTACTTTTACGATAAGTCCTGAAATCTGCTTTCCTGTATCTTTTCCCAGTATACCCAATTTATAAGTCAGATACCCCACTAATATCAGAATCAATAGTACCAGCATTTTCTGGAACACAATTCCAGCATCCATCTTTTTTCCTCCCAGCTCCTGTCACTGATGCCGGTCCTTATACCATGGCGGCCACCATGGGAACCGTGACCAACGTCATGATAGTCGAGACCATGATCCCTCTGGCGCAGACGCTGCCGTCCATCCCCACGCTCTCCGCCGCTATGACTGCCATATTTCCTACCGGCATGGCCAGCATTACTGCCGTCACGCCCAATATCGTTTCATCTATCGGCAGAAATCTCAGCAAAAAGACACAGGCTACGGGGATCACCACCAGCTTCAATATGGAATAGACATACACCTTCCAGTCCAAAAAAATCGATTTCCAGTCATTTTGTGCCAGTGAAATGCCGACGGTCAGCAGCGCTATCGGAACGCTTGCACTCCCCAAATACTCTACCGGCCCGCTGATAAAAAACGGCAGCCGAAACTTTGTGACCGTCAGAAGCAGAGTCAGCAGGCAAGAGACCACTCCTGGATTCCAAAGACTTTTCAGAGAAAATCCTTTATCTCTCACTCCCGCCGCCTTATCGACCAGCATCATCCCATATGTATAAAAGCAACAGCTATATCCCAAATTGAATACAGACGCATAAATCACCGCCTTGTCTCCGTAAAGCGCCTTGACCACCGGAATGCCGATAAAGGCCAAATTGGAAAACACGGTCATCATATTATACATGAGTTTCTCTTCTTTTGTCTTTCCGAACAGGGCCCCAAAAGGAATCCCAAGGACGATTAAGAACGCAAACATCAAAATGGTGAAAGCCGCTACGATCAGAAGCTCTTTTCCCGTTACGTTTCCCTTATCTCCCATGGCACTGGAAAGCAGAAGCGCCGGATTCAAGACCTTTATCATGAGGCTGGATATCTGCCGGCTCGTCTCCTTTCCGATAATTCCCAGCCTGTATACCAGGCAGCCGGCAAATATCATGATCAACAAAACAAGCATTTTTTGAAATACGATTCCTGCATCCATCCCTCTTACCCCTTTTATTACAGATTCCGGCGGCTGCCAAAATCCGGCAGCCGCCAATTCTATTTTATCACCCTGAGGGCCACCCTGTTTATAAGGATACAACTACTTTTTCCTTTTCTCTTGTGTCCCCGTCACAAACTGTCTCAATATGAAACCAGGTATAGCCGCCCTTTCTGTATTATGGTATAATATGTGTAACATAATGCTGTGCAAACTAAGAAATACAGAACAGGAGGAGCTATTATGAAATCGATCAATCCGGAGGAACTCGCCAGAAACCCTTTCCAGATGATAGGGAAGGACTGGCTTCTTTTGACAGCGAAAAAAGGGGACAAAGTAAACACCATGACCGCTTCCTGGGGCGGCGTCGGCATCATGTGGGGAAAGCCCGCCGCCTTTATTTTTATCCGTCCCACCCGTTATACGAAAGAATTCGTAGATGCAGGGACCAAGCTTTCCATATCCGTGCTGGACGATGCTCACAGAAAGACACTTTCCTACTTCGGCACCGTATCTGGACGGGATGAAGACAAGATCGCCAAATCCGGTCTGAAATTGGAAGAGGAAGACGGCGTTCCTTACTTTGCCGATGCAGACATTGCCTTTATCTGTGAAAAGCTCTATTCCCAGCCCATGGACGCCAAATATATGACAGCCGGCTGGATAGATGAAAAATGGTATCCATCTAAGGACTACCACACCATGTATGTGGTTGAAATAGAAAAAGCCATGGTAAAATAGAACAAAGGGCCGGACGATCAAGTCCGGCCCTTTGCATATCTCATCCTATCAGGATAAGCCCGTCCTCCGTCTTATCCAGATATTCATACCCGTCCTTCGTGACGGCCAATGTATGTTCCAGCTGTACGCCGCCCCAACCCAGCTCATAGTAGGGGGTCTCTACACAGAACGTCATCTGCTCCTCCACCACATCCTCACTTCCCGGAGCGATGGAATACAGATCATACATCTCAAGGCCAATCCCATGTCCACAATGATGCCTGCGGTAATGGGGGATTCCGGCGCTTCTTACCGTTTCCACCGCCGTCTCAAAAACATCACCGCATAAAGCCCCAGGCCTCATCTTTTCCGCGGCTGCCAGACAGCCTTCCCGCACCGCCCGGTAATAAAGGGCAACCTTTTCATCCGGTTCTCCGACATAGGCCGTACGGGCCAGATCCGAACAATATCCATCCAGAAAACAGCCAAAATCAAACCGTACCATTTCTCCCGGCAGAATCTTTCTCGTCCTGTCACTTACGGTATCCGAATAAGCCGCCCGTTTTCCGGCGGTTATCACTCCATAGCACGGAATCGCCCCTCTCTTTGTAAGCTCCAGATTGTAATCTCTGTACATCTCATATTCTGTCATACCCGGACGGAACCGTGACAGCATCTCCATCAAAGCTTCCGACGCAGTCACCGCCGCTTTCCGGATTCCCATGATCTCATCCGGATGCTTGATGCGCCTGGCTTCCTTGAATATGACATTTCCTCCGGCAAAACGGTATTCTGGCAGTTCCCTTTTCACGGCATCCAGAAGACTTGGAAATATGCGCCCTTCATCCACGGCGACCACCGCTCCCGGTTTCCCATGGGCCTTCACGGCTGCCGCCCACGCTTCTGCCGTTGTCTCATATGCCTGCCTCTGATAAATCATGACCCTCTCTGCAAAACCATCCTTACAAGCCTCTTCCTTTTCAAAGCAAAACCGGCCGCCAGACACATAAACCTCTGCCGAGAGCCCGGCAAATTCAAAAACCGTTGGCAGCTCCGAATATCCGACCACGTAAAACAGCGCATTCTCTTCCGGCACATATCCGACTGCGCATTCCGCATGCTGGATGGCAGACTGCATGACGCTCACATAGCCTCCTGTCAGGTAAGACAAATTTGACGGCATCGTCGCCACGAGAATATCCGCTCCGGCATCCTCCATGGCTTTTTTGATTCGTTTCATCCGGAAATCCTGTAATCCATCCATATTTCGTCTCCTCCTTATGGATACACAAAGGAAGAAGGGGCAGACACCCCTTCTATCCATGTTTATATTTTTGGTTTTCTCCCCTAACGAAACTCAAAAATCCTCGGCTTCAGGAAGTTAATCAAGGTACTGGCTGCCAGTCGGGTAGTCGATCCTGTCGTATCACAGGGAGGAGATACCTCTACCATGTCAACGCCTCCTATGATGGGAGTCCTGCCAAGAATGGAACCGATCTCCAGAAGTTCTACGGAGGTGATCCCTCCAAAGACATAACATCCTGTGCCGCAGCCAAAGGCATTGTCCAGTACATCGATGTCAATGGTCACATAGACTGTGTCGCAGTCCTTGGATGCAATGGCAATAGCCCGTTCCATAATATCCGAGATTCCTTCCCTGCGGATATCATCAATCGTATACAAGGTCGCTCCGCCGTTCACAGCGTAGTCATAGCCTTCCACACCTGTAGTCCCGTTCAGGCCCACAAACACCATATTTTTGAGATCCACACTCTCAAATTCACTGATCCGTCTCGCGGGAGAACCCTGATAATATTTCCCCCAGGTATCGTTTTCATCATACATATCCATATGGGAATCCACATGGATGTAACCGATCTTTACAGGACGGCCCATTCGTTTTTTAAAGCCGTCTTCAAATCCCTTTACCACGGGATACGCCACATAATGGTCGCCGCCCAGGGTCACAGGTGTTGCTCCCTTCTCTACGATCTTACTGATCGTGGAAGCCACACTGTCGGTAGTCTTGCAGACATCTGTAGGATATACCCGTATATCTCCGATATCTTTTACGATCTCTTTCGGCGGAGCCAGCATTCTTTTTTTTGTACACACATCAATCACTTCTCCGTCTATGGCGCAGAGATGATAGATAAAGTGCCTCGTCTCTTCCCGAATGGCATTCGGCGCATATCTCGGGCCGGGCCTGGTACCGATAGTCACATCATAAGGAACGCCGGAGATCACGTAATCTCCCTCTTTTATTTCATCCAGCTTCACATACGGAGCCCGAAGGAACGTATTGATGCCGCAAAAAGACGGATATAAAATTCTTTCATCCATAGGTCATTATTCCCCCTGTTCAGATTGGACGATCATTATGAAACGCCCAGATAGGTCTTCTGGATGGTATCATCCTTCAGAAGGTCTGCCGAATCCGCGGACATCTGGATATTTCCTGTTTCGATCACATAAGCTCTGTTGGAAATTTCCAGAGCCAGGTTCGCATTCTGCTCCACCAGAAGAATCGGAATGCCAAGCTTTGCAATATCCAAAACGGTATCGCCGATCACGTCTACGATCTGAGGCGCAAGTCCAAGAGAAGGTTCATCCAGCAGCAAAAGCTTCGGAGACGCCATCATGGCACGTCCTACCGCCAGCATCTGCTGTTCGCCGCCTGACAAGGTGCCGCCGTACTGATTGATTCTCTCTTTCAGCTTAGGGAATACCTGCATTACCCGTTCCAGGTTATTCGACACTTCAGTCTTGCTCTTTATGGAAAATGACCCCATCAAAAGATTCTCGCGAACGGTCAGTTTCGTGAATATCTTTCTTCCTTCCGGCACATGGATGAGACCCATTTGTACTATCTTATGAACAGGTTTTCCCACAATGGATTCGCCCTGGAAAAGGATATCGCCCTTAGCCGGCTTCTGAAGCCCGGAAATACTGCGGAGAGTCGTCGTCTTTCCCGCACCGTTATTCCCGACCAGAGCCACTACTTCATTTTCTCTTACCTCCAGGCTGATACCATGAAGGGCCGTAATACTTCCATACCGAACCGTCAGGTTTTTAATCTCCAACATGATAGCCCACCGCCTTTCTCTTGGTTCCCAGATATGCTTCGATGACCTTAGGATTCGCCTGAATCTCTTCCGGAGAACCGGCCGCCAGCCATTCACCCTGAGCCAGAACCGTAATGGTATCGCTCAGCTTCATTACAAAACGCATATCATGCTCGATTAACATGACGGTTTTCTTAAGCTTCTTGTTGATATCCAGAATCAGCTCGGAAAGCTGGGCTTTTTCTGCAGTATTCATGCCAGCGCAAGGCTCGTCAAACAGAAGCATTTCCGCACCGGTAGCCAGGGTCCTCGCAATCTCCAGCTTCCTCTGATGTCCGTAAGGGAGATTTTTCGCTTTTTCGCCTGCCAAATCTCCCAGCCCTACGAACTCCAGGGCTTCCATGGAACTCTCTCTGCTTTCGTTTTCTTCACGCCTGCAGCGGGGAGAAATGAAAAGTTCATCAAAAAGGTTTTGTTTCATGTTATGATGGCAGCCCAGCTGTACGTTTTCCAAAACGGTCATTTCCTGAAGGAGACGAATATTCTGGAAGGTCCTGGAAAGCCCTTTCTCAACATATTTATATGCGGGCAGTCCCTGAACTTCTTCCCCCCGGAAGAGCACCTTTCCCGCCGTGGGGACTAAAAATCCGGTCATTACATTAAAAAGTGTCGTCTTGCCTGCGCCGTTGGGGCCGATCAAGGCCGAAATCTTTCCTTCTTCCGCCTGCAGGGAAACATCATTCAGAGCCTTAAGGCCGCCGAAAAACATGTTAATGTGTTGTGCCTCTAACAATGCCATTATGCCTTACCTCCCTCTTCTGATGTCTGCTTCCTGTGGAACAGTCCCCTTATTTTTGAAGTGAGCATGGGGACCCATCCGCGTTCGTTGGCAATTACACCGATTACCATAACTGCACCGATGAAGATCATACGATAGGTCTGGGCAAAACGGAAGATTTCCGGCGCAATGGTAAGGATAAAAGCACCGATTACCGGCCCAAGCAGCGAACCGGCGCCGCCCAGGATAACCATACAGAGTACGGTGGTGGAATCCGCCACGGTGAAGGTATCCGGACTGATAAAGGATACGTAGTGTGCAAAAATAGTTCCGGCCATACCTGCCATACATGCGGAAAGGACATACGCCCCTACCTTATAAAATGTGATATTTACGCCCAGGGAACGGGCTACCGTCTCATCATATTTGATGGCAAATAAAGCTCGCCCCACTCTGGTGCCCATAAGACGCTTGCTCATATACATGCAGAGAATGAGGAGCGCCAGGC
This sequence comes from Lientehia hominis, assembly GCF_021044755.1. Classification (GTDB taxonomy): domain Bacteria; phylum Bacillota; class Clostridia; order Lachnospirales; family Lachnospiraceae; genus Lientehia; species Lientehia hominis. The sequence continues at coordinate 279,770 of NZ_JAJNOR010000004.1, read as the reverse complement.
CATAATAAATATAAGAAACGGTGGAGAAGCTGTAGCTTCCGATCTCTGCCGCGTCAATGCCGCTGATTCCCATAGGCCCGTTGGTAAGAGACACCCAGTTAAGCTCTATGATCCTGACTACCTGCCCGAATCCTGTGGTGACCAACGCAAGGAAAACACCTTTCAGTCTCAGGGTCGGAGCGCCAAGGATAAATCCAAATACCATGGCCACGAGACCTCCGGCAAAAAATGTCAGATAAAAAGGAAGACCATATCTTGTATTTAAAATAGCTGCTGCATATGCACCGATACCGAAGAAGGTAGCATGTGCCAGGTTTGACAATCCGGTCATACCCACTGCAATGTTAAGGCTGGACGCAAGGATACCAAACATCATACACATTAAAATGATATGTACGTGATATGTATTGCGGATTACCAAAGGTGCCAGGATTCCCAGGACGGCAATAACAATGATAGAATGTCTTTTTAATAAACCATATACCTTTTTCAATCCTTGACAACCTCCTTTCCTAAAATGCCAGAAGGCTTAAAGATAAGGATGAGAATCATCACGACAAATGCAACACCTTCTCTGACCTGAGTATTCAGCACGGTGCCAGCTATGCTCTCGATGAGTCCCATCATGATACCACCCAGCATGGCGCCGGGTATACTTCCGGATCCGCCCAGAACGGCAGCCGCAAATGCCTTGTTTCCGATGGAAGTACCCATCATCGGATAAACCTGCGCATAGTACATACCCATCAAGATGGAGGAAACTGCACCGAGAGCAGAACCGATGGCAAAGGTCAGAGAAATTGTTGCGTTTACGTTGATTCCCATAAGGCCCGCTGTATCCTGGTCCATGGAAATGGCGCGGATGCTTCTGCCGCTCTTGGTATAATGGATAAACAGCTGAAGAGAAACCATCAGGATGATGGACACGATCAAAACTAAAATATGAATAGAATTGATCGTAATGCCCGCAAAATTCCAGGATGCAACACTTATAACCTTAAATTCATGGGGCTGCGTACCGAAAATCAGCTGAATCGCTGTCTGCACGATATAAGAAAAACCTACCGAAACCGTAATCATGGCCAGCTTCGGAGCTGTACGGATGGGTTTATACCCGACTCTCTCTATAATTACGCCGACAACCGATGTGATGATGATACCAAAAATACAGGCCGGAATCACTGCGAATCCCATCCTGGCTATGGCGAACCAAGCCAAGTAAGCGCCCAGCAGGGACACTTCGCCATGAGCGAAATTGATAAAGGAAAGAGTTCCGAATATCAAGGTATAGCCGAGGGCCAGTAATGCGTACAACACGCCCAGGGTCAAACCGTTAATTAATTGTTGTGCTATCAAAGTTTCTGCCTCCTTTGACCGTAAGATACAGGGCAGGCAGGGGATGCACCCCTGCCCGTCCTCTTAGCGGATGCTTTACGTCTTATTATTTGTACGCTGCAAATGCGCCGTCCTTAATCTGTACTGCAACCAGCGGAATCTTCACATCACCGTTTTCATCAAAGGAAAGAGAACCAACAACGGTTTCAAAATCCTTCAGGTTGGCCAGATACTTCTGGATATCTTCGCGGGTCTCCGCACCGTCTTCAATCGCTGCCTTCAGCATATAGATAGCCGCATATGCACAGGGAGACGTAGGATCTTCTGTCCTTTCACCATTGGCAGAATATTTATCATTGTATTTGTCAAAGAATTCTTTTGCTTTCTCGGGTACATTGTCAGGATCGAAATAGGAATCGCCTACCATCCCTTCTACCGCATCACCGCCGAGGCTGATAACAGAAGGATTGTATGTACCGGTTGCGGAGATAAACGGAGTATAACCCTGCTGTACGCACTGTTTCGCGAAAGCCGCCAGCTCTGTCTCGTCCGCGATGGCAAATACGGCTTCACATCCGGTATCTACCATTTTTGTAATGACGGTATTGAAATCGATGGTCTCACCCAGCAGATAACCTTCTGCTACAAGGGGTTCAATGTCTTCTTCTTTCAGACGTTCTTTTGCAACTTCCAGAGCTCCCTGGCCGAAGTCGTCGTTCTGATAGATGATGCCAATCTTCTTATAACCCGCGTCAATGATAACATTTAAGTCGAAGGTAGCACGGTAAACGTCGGAGTTCCATACACGGAAGGTATAGTCACCGGCCGTACTCACCTTGGGAGAACTGGAACCGACTGCGATATGTACCAAGCCCTCTTTATTGTAAATAGGGGCACCCGACAAAGTACATGAGCTGTTGTATCCGGCGATACATGCAATAATGTCTTTATCAGCTACAAACAGCTTTGCAACGTTGGCGGCTTCCTTGGGGTCAGCCTTGTCATCCATAGATACCAGTTCAATCTTCTTGCCTTTTACACCGCCGGCCTCATTAATCTCTTCTACTGCCAGCTCCGCGCCGTTGAATACACGTCCGCCCAGTTCTGCCGAACCTCCGGTCATGGGTACGCCCACGCCGATCTTGATAGTCTCGCTGCCGCTGACTGAAGATTCTGCTTCTTTCTTCTTCCCGCATCCGGCAAACAGTCCTGCAACTACCACCACTGTCATAACACATGCAACAAACCGTTTCTTCATGTTTCTCCCTCCATTTTCTTTTTTACTTTTATATGTTTGAACATCCTCTAGTAACACCATTTTGTGGATTGTAGGTTGTCTACAATCTACTTTTTTAAAAAAACAGCCACTTTAGAATAATTTTGACGAATCCTAAGATGACTGTTTTCTTTCATTTGAGCACAATAACGACGATATTCAAAAACATATTTACTTTTTATAGTGAAAGCATACAATAGTTTCCACTCGATGTCAATCTTTTCTGAACAAAAAGCCTCAAAAAAATATTAATCAAAATAAAAAGTAAAATTATGAAATTCCAGCCTATCATCACTCAGCAGATTCGTCTAAAATTAAACTATTCATTTGTCTTTTAAAATATGTCACTTCATTATCCGTCATCATGAAAAATAAGCTTCATTTCATCCCTCCTCTTAAAATAAACCCGAACGATTCGTTCTATAGTCTTAGACCTTCCTTATTATAGAAAAGAGACGCCGTTGAATTCGCTCAACGACGTCTCTGTCTATTCTCTGTCAATTAATATTATGTTATTGATAAGTATAGTTTATCAATTATAAAGGCATTTGTCAAATACATATTGTCTATAAGCTTATATCACCGAGGTTATATCTGATAATTTTGTCAATTTATCCAATCATTCTGTATAATCATTGCTGTGTCAAAAAAGAAAAGTCTATTCCCTCTTCAAGAATAAACTTTTCTTTTTCTCTTAGTTGTATTGCTCCAGCTGACTTAAGAACTGCTTTATCCTGGGATTCTCCGCTGCTGACATGGTCAATTTCTTTGCCGGCATATCTGAGATGATGGTCCCCTGGTCCATAAATATCACACGGTCTCCTACTCTCCTGGCAAACTCCATTTCGTGGGTAACGATCACGACAGTCATCCCGTCCTTTACCAGTTCCACGACAATATCAAGCACCTCTACTGTCATTTCCGGATCAAGGGCAGAGGTCGGTTCATCAAAGAACATCAGCTTCGGATTCATGGCCAGCGCCCTGGCTATGGCAATCCTCTGCTGCTGCCCGCCCGATAATTCCTGGGGATAATAGTCCGCCCTTTCAGATAAATGAATAGTTTCCAAGAGCTCCATGGCCTTTTCCTTTGCTCTTTCCTTACTTTCTTTATGGACCAGCACAGGAGCCAGCATGATATTTTCCAGCGCAGTCAAGTGCTCAAATAAATCAAAGGACTGGAATATCATGCCGATCTCTGTCCTATCATATGCCCCTTTTTCCTGTATCGGCACACCCTTATAAACGACGCTGCCCGCATCTGCCTTTTCTAATCCGGAAATACTTCGGAGAAGGGTGGACTTCCCGGATCCAGATGGTCCGATGATGACGACCTTTTCTCCCTGCCGGATATTCACCGACACATCTTTCAATACTTGTGTCCCATTATAAGATTTCTCAATATGGTCCGCTTTCAGCATAATCATTCCTTTTTCCATGGCCTTTCCTCCTTATCTCCGATACTATGCCTGACTCTCCTGGCTTAAAACAGCGACGGGCTTCGCCGCCGTTTTCTCCTTCCGGGTGATATCCATATTCCTTTCGATCAGCCCGAGAATTGCGGTGAAAATTGCAGAAAATGCCAGATAATAAATGGACGCCGCCGCCAATGCGGATACATAGTCAAAGTTGGACGCCGCTGACTGTGAAGCCCTTCTCAGCAGATCCCCAAAACCGATCACCGATGCCATGGCAGAGGTCTTCAGCATACCGATAAATTGATTCCCGGTGGGAGGAACAATGACTCTAAGTGCCTGGGGAAGCGTGATGTGGCACATGATCTGAAGTCTGCTCATCCCCAGCACATGACCCGCGCGCTGCTGTCCTTTGCTCACAGAAGCCAGACCGGATCGAATAATTTCGGACATGTAGGCCGATTCATTCAGCGTAAGTGCAAGAATGGCTGTCTGAAATCCGCTCAAGCGGATTCCCCACTGGGGCAGAACATTAAAAGCAAAAATCAGTTGTACCATGACAGGAATCCCACGGAATATCCAAACATAACCTCTGACCAGCCAAACAAGAGGCTTTACTCTGGATCGTCTCGTCAAAGCAATAAGGAATCCCAGAAGAATCGCCAAAGTCTGAGAACATAGTGTGACCTTGAGCGTATTAAGCGCTCCATCGATGAACATCGGGGATACCAGATAGTTCAATATTTTATCCATATTATCAGCTCCTATTCAAAGAAAATATTTAAAAAACAGATACGGTTTCGTTCAGAGTCACTTAAAGTAGCTCAGTTCTTCCGGCAGATTGTATTTCTTCATCAGCTCTGCATATGTCCCGTTTTCAACCAGTCTTTGAAGCGCCGTCTCCACCGCCTCCTTCATTTCAGTATCGCCTTTTCTAACGGCGATGCCGATCTCTGTATCATTGTCAAAAGTAGTCACTGCATCAAATACGCCAGGTTCTTCTTCCTGGAGGTATGCCGCGCTGGGAGAAGAATAGATCATACAGTCTGCCTGAGAGTTTCTCACTGCCAGTACCGCGTCATTGCTGGTAGGAAGGGAAAGGATATTAATCGCCTCTTTTCCCTCTGATTGAAACTGCTCATTGAGCTCATTGCATTTCATTTCTTCCACTGCTCCTGCCGTCACGGCTACCGTTTTTCCCGGCAGATCATCCGGTCCGGCAATTCCCAGTTCCTCGGCAGTACCCGTACGGACCAGAATAGTATCACCGAGGGTCAGGTAGCGGACAAAATCCACCTGTTCCTCTCTTTCCGGTTTAATGTACATAGCGGAATTGATGATATCGCAGCGTCCTCCCTTAAGAGCATTGATCAGTCCGTCAAAGGTCATATCCATAATCTCCGCTTCCAGCCCCATCTCCTTTGCCAGAGCCTCACCCATCTCAATATCAAAACCGGCATAATCCTCATCCTTCATATACTCAAAGGGCGGGAAAGTAGCGGCCACTGCGTAGGTGAGCGTTCCTTTTTTCACCAGATTGGAGGGTGCTGCCGAAGTTTCTGTCTCTTTTGTGTTCGTGTCTGACGCTGTTGTTTCCACGGCCGTAGTTTTGTCTGCTGTGTTTCTGCTTGCCGCAGTTTCATTCGCTTTTTTCGTTCCGCATCCACCGAGCATACTCAAAATCATCAATGCTGTTAAACAAACTGCTAATCCTCTTCTTTTCATAATCATTCTCCTTTCTTTAAACAACATAAAAGGCGCCATTGGATTTTCCAATGACGCCTTCGTCCTGTCTCGAGCATAAGTCTGTTTTAATGTCAATCTATCACTAAAAGTTCGCGTTTTGTATTTCCAAGGACCTTGCATCCTGTTTCTGTCACCAGCACGGTCTCACTGAAACCCACACCGTAAGCATCCAGTTCCCGGAGCGCCGGAGGCATATGGAATACCATGCCCGGCTGAAGAAGACGCTTATCTCCTTTTTGGAGACTCATGATATGGCCCTCGCCCCAGTCAGGAGCAAATGCGATCCCCAGGGAATAACCGGTACGTTTCCGGTAATTTTCGTATAATCCTGCCCTTTCGATGACACCGCAGCAGGCAGCATCCACGTATTCGGAAGTCACGCCCGGCTTGATCGCGTCAATCGCCGCGTTTAAAGCTTCGATACATACTTTTGTCCATTCCGTGATAAGCGGAGAAGGTTTTCCAAGATGAACGGTCCTCATCAGAGCTCCATTATACCGATTCACCGTGGCTGCCAACTCTAAAAGCACCGATTCACCGCTTTGAATAATTCTTTCACCCCAGGAGGAGTGCATCGCACCTGCTCTGGGTCCGGAAGCCACATAAGGCTCCGTGCCATAATACTCGCTGCCCTGCAGGCACATCTCTGAGAAAAATGCCGCTGCTACTTCTTTTTCCTTATTTCCGGGACGTACCTTTTCCATCCCCTTTGCCATCGCCATATCCGCAATGCGGCAGCATTCCTCTATGTATTCGATCTCCTTAGGGGATTTAATCATCCTCGCCTCTTCCACCGTTCCGGAAGCATCTGTAATCTGCGCCCCTGCAAGCTTTTCCTTAAGTCCCAGGAAGTTTTTCGTCGTGAGAAACCAGGAAGTGAACTCCACTCCGACGCATCCTCCTTTAAAACCCTTTTCAAGTATGACGTCCACCGTCTTCTGAAGCGGATCGTCTGTATCGTCATAAGCTACTAAGCCGCCGCCCTCCAGCCAGGAATAGACACTCGCGTTTCCGACCTCACCTCTGCGGAGGACCAGTGTCATCTCTCCTTCCATGGGAAGGACCAAACACATATACATATAATAACCCGGTGATTTATGCCCTGTCAAATAGAATATATTTTCCGGAGTGTTCACAAGGAGCATATCCAGTCTCTGTTCCGCCATCGATGCCTTTACTTTCTGAACCCTGGCCTGAAACTCATTCATTGAAAATCCGATTTCTTTCTGACTCATATCGCGCCTCCTTAAAGACATTCGTATATATTATTAAATTGCTATTTATTGTAGTGATTCAGTCGATCTGTGTATTGTAAAAAACGGACATGTTTCCTGAACTCTCTTTATTTTCGATGCTGACCATGACCATAATACTCCTTGGTCAGCTCTCTCACCTCCTTGGAAAGTGCCAGTACCACCGGTACATTGATCAGGATGACAAGCGCCAGGAACAGATCCGATAAGCCCCAGATCTCTTCCAGCCCTCCAACAGCCCCGAATATGGCTCCAGACAGACTTAACGTGCCGCAGACTAAAATGATGATCTTCCGCTTTACATTTTTGAAAACATACCCCATGGCATTCTGGAATAGGAAATTGTTGTTGATGGATGTCGTATAGCCAAACATCACCACGCCGAAGCATACGATGGCGTGACCAAGCCATTTTCCCGGAAGGCCGGTGGAAAATGCGAGACTCGTGAGAGCAAGCCCCTTTTCACCGCTTCCATACACGCCTGTAAACATAATGACCAGCGCGGTCGCCGTACATACAACACATGTATCAATAAACACTTCGAAAATACCCCACATTCCCTGCTTTGCCGGATGTGTTGTGATCGCCTGGCCGTGGATGACTGCTCCCAGACCTACGCCGCCGTCATTGGAATAAATGCCGCGGGCAAATCCCTGGCGCATGGAGAGCACTACTGTGGATCCTGCAAATCCTCCCAGTGCAGCGCTTCCGGTAAACGCGCTGGATATGATAGTTCCAAAAACGCCCGGCAGTTTATTGATATTCATAAGAATGATCACAAGAGAAGCCAGGAAATACACGATAGTCATGAAAGGGACCAGAACATCGGCTACCTTCACAAGCCTTTTCAGCCCGCCATAGACTACAAGGCTCATCAGAACCGCCAGGACAATGCCTGTGATCAAAGGCTTTACATTCAGCATCGTACTCATGGCTGCCGCTATTGTATTGGACTGTACAAAAGCCATGACAAAATATCCCAGACCGAAAAGAACCGCATAAGTCACGGCCAGCCAGCCCCATTTGCTTCCCAAACCCTTCAGAATATAGTACATCGGTCCCGAATTATATTCGCCTGTCTCTTTATTGAGTTCCCGGTACTTTACGCCCAAAACAATCTCACTGTATTTTGTCACCATGGAAAACAATGCGACGATCCACATCCAGAATACTGCTCCCGGGCCTCCGATGCCGATCGCCAGACCTACGCCGGCGATATTTCCTGTGCCGATAGTGCCGCTCATGGCTGCCATAGCCAGCTTAAACGGCTTCATGACACCTTCGCCCTCTTCTTCTTTCTTAAAAATACTGCCAAAGGTAGTCCGGAGCATATACCCAAATCTGCGAAACTGGATCGCTCCTGTCCGTACGGTCAGCACTACGGCTGTCAGAAGTATGATGATGATCAATGGCCATCCCCATAAAAAGTCACTTATCTTGATAAAAATCCCCATATCCTCCTCCTTCTGAAATCCCGATTTTACTTCATTCCTTCTCTGGCCAATTCCACAAACCGTTCAAACAGCTTCCGATGTTCCTCTCTTTCCTTGAAGAGACATTCTGGATGCCACTGCACACCAATCCGTTTTCCGGGTTCATCTTCAATGGCCTCAATGACTCCGTCCCGGCTCCTCGCGGCCACCCTGTAGCCCTCGCCTGGTCTTTCGATGGCCATATGGTGAAAACTGTTGACATCCACCGGCTCTTTCGTTCCATAGACCAATGCCAATTGTGTATTCTCTTCTATCCAGACCTGATGGAGGATATAATCCGTCGGCACGACCGGAGAACTGTGCACCACACTCTCATCCAGAATATCCGGCAGATGTTTGATCATGCTACCGCCAGCGGCCGCGTTCATGAGCTGCATTCCCCTGCAAAGCCCCAATATCGGTTTATCCAGCGCTTTCATCGCCTTTATGTAATAAATATCGCTTTTGTCCTTCTTTACACAGAATACTCCGCTGTGCCCGTTCACCGGGACACCGCTGGCTTCCGGTGAAAGATCCTGCCCCACCGGCACCACGAGCCCGTCTATTCTTCTGCACACTTCCATAGCCTGCTCTTCCCCGCAGACAAGCGGCAATCCTACGGCCATCCCGCCTCCCGCTCTGATTCCATCTATGGTCTCCATCGGAGTATCCGCTATCATCATGTCGGGAAGTCCTCCCGACATAATGCAGTCGATATCATGGATCAGATCCATGGGAACACCAATCATAGGCTTCATAAGTCATTACCTCCTTCTTTGTTCTTCCAGATCAGAGATCCGACTATACAGACAAGGATGCAGCTTCCGAAGGAAAATACTGTACCTCCTGCCGGAATACCGGACAAAGCCGGAACCTTAAGGGTGATAAACCCTACTGCCGCTCCGAGGATCATCCCGGCCGCCAGACACTTCGCGTTGGCCTTCTTCTTCATCAAAGCTGCCGTCATGACCGCTCCGGCCAAAGGACCTGCGCCTAATGTATAACTCATGCCGAAAAGCGCGATCATCCAGGAACCGCCGGTCGCCCAATAGAGCGCCAATATTCCAAAGATCCCGGATACGATGATTCCCACTCTGAGCACCTTTTTATCATCCGCTTTCGGATTGATGAACTTCGAATATAGGTCATGGGTAATCGTAAGGGAGATAGAATTCAGCATGGAATCTGCCGTGGACATGGTCGCCATCATGATACACACCGTATAGATCAAAGCCACCCACTGGGGCATGTAATTATTGAGGAACCAAGGCCATACCTTATCATTGATCAGATCATCCGGCGCTCCCAGCCTGAGGACTGCCATACCTACAAACGCAGTCAAAACGGCAAAGAAGATTGTCGCGATTCCGGTCACCACCAGGCCCTGTTTCGCCACCCGGTCTGTCTTGGCCGAATAGATCCTCTGATAGCTGGACTGAAGCCCCATGCCGGACACCAGGCCGGATACGATCCAAAGGGGTATCGTATACCCAGGCATCCCCTGTACCGTCATCGGATTCATCATATGAGCCTCCACACCGGAAGTGATACCGCCAAAGCCTCCGGCATAATAAATGGCAAATGGAACCGTACCAGCAAAGATCAGCAGCAGCAAGATCCACTGCAGGGTATCTGTATACGCCACAGCCAGATATCCGCCCACTGTGGAATAGAGGATCACGACGCCTCCGATTACCAGCACTCCCACCAGATACGGGACTCCGATCGTCTCCAGCATACGGGCTGCCGCCGTCGTCTGGGCGGTCACCCAAGTGATCGGTACGATCAGACAGACAAGAGCAGATACAATGCTCAGGAATTTATTGTGATACAGGCTGTCAAACCAATCCGGCAGAGAGATAAAGCTGTTTCCTCTTCTCATGGCTTTTACCATGACGACCGCCATAAAGAAAAACCCCAATGCCTGCGGCGCGCCGTACCAAGCCGCACCCACTCCATACCGGTACCCCATCCCGATCCATCCGAGTGTCATGCCTCCGCCTACGAAGGTAGCGCACTGCGTGCTGATTGTGACGAGAGGACCGAGGCTTCTTCCGCCCACATAGTAATCATCTGAAGTCTTTATCCGTTTTGACGCCCACAGCCCGACTGTCAGCATCACTGCGCCCATACACAGTACCAGAATCAATCCTAATGTCATACTCTTTCCCTCCTGTTATAATTTTCTTTACCTGCATTGTCTTTCGTTTCATTACTTTCTTAAATTACTGAGAATACTTTCTTGAGCATTTCTTCTCTGACTGTCACCCCGAGTCCGGGGCCATCCGGTACTTCCACCACACTTCCGTGCACTGCGAGGCCGCTCGCGGCATCCTCTTTGATCCTCACATGCCCGTGTACCTCAAACAGCTCCGTATCCGCCACGGCTCCACATTGAACGGCGGCGGCCACCGCCATCATTCCCTCATCCATCCCTCCTATCATGAACTCGATTTCATGGGCTTTAGCCAGATTCACAAGCCGGACCGCATTGTAAATGCCTCCGCATTTGATCAGCTTGATATGGATACCGTCCACCGCCCCCATCTCAATATAGCGCGCCAAGTCTTCCACCGTAGCCACACACTCGTCTCCGAAAAGCTTCATCGGACAGTTTTCCTTTAATTCCTTCAGACGGATGGGTGAATTATAACGTACCGGCTGTTCCGCGATGGTGACGCCATATCCCGCTAAACGGTTCAAATTTTGAATGGCTTCTCTCGTATTCCAGGCCTGGTTCGCGTCCACACTGTAGACCACTTCATTCTGTACCCCTTTGCTCCGTATCACATCCCAAACCGCGCTCACCCGTTCTTCATCATAGCGGAAATGCTTTCCTCCAACCCGTACCTTGATAAAACGGCCGCCGCCGTCCAGAATCTCCTCCGCTCTTTTTTCCGCTTCTTTGACCGTCATAAAAGGAATGTTCTCTTCTGACGGCAGTCTGTCGTGAAGTTTCCCCCCCAGCAATTCATATACCGGCTTTCCAGCCAGTTTTCCGGCCAGATCATATGCCGCACAGTCACAGGCTGCTTTTGCGGCTGTATTGCCGACAAGGCTTCTCTCGATGATCTGGTGAAGCATATTCAGATTTTCTGCCTCCTGTCCAACCATTTTAGGCGCGATGGACGAGCAGATCGTGGATACCACCGCTCCTGTGGTATCTCCAGTAAAATAAGAGCAGTTTCCTCTGACTTCTCCAAATCCCACTGTCTCGTCTTCTGCTTCAAGTTTTACGTAGACTCCCTCCAGATTTGTCACCAGCCCCGAAGACGCATGACGAAAGGGTATTTTCAGCGGATGAAGGCAGGTATATACAGAAACATTCTTGATTTTCATACCATTCCCCCTTCAGCTCAAAAGCACCCGAATCACCTGTTCATCCACCCTGCATGCCATTTCCAGCTCCTTGTATTCCACATATTCGTTCGGCTTATGACAGTAATTGATATTACCCGGTCCGATTATGACAGTGGGAATCCCCTTTCTCATCAGATGATTCATGTCTGTATTGCAGATTACCCCATAAGGCGTCTGCTTTACTCCGGTCACCTTTTCACACGCTTCATAAGCAATCCGTGCTATCTCGCTGTCAGGCTTCACCTCGGATGCCGGTCCTGTAGTTACCAGATAACGGTCTATCTCTACTCTGGACCCTGGGAATTCGGCTTCCGCATCGGAACAGATTTTTTCAATCGTCTTTATGATTTCCTTTTCATCTTCTCCCGGTATCATCCTGCGGTCTATAACAAGTTCACACCAATCCGGCAACATGTTCTCCTTCGTTCCCGCCTTCAGCAATGTGATGGAAATGGAAGGCTTTCCAGTGGAAGGATGGGTAATCTTATGAAGCTCTGCCTGAATATCGTCTACCAGCTTGGAAATATACGCTGCAACTCTAACCGAGCTGATTCCCAGTTCCGGCGCGGAAGAATGAGCCGTCCGTCCATGGATTACCAGCACGGGCCGTATACTTCCGTTGTGCCCCAGTCCAATCCGGCAGTTAGTAGGCTCTCCCACAATTCCGAAATCGGCCGACAGCTCCGTATGGTCCACCAGATACCTGGCCCCCTTGCTGTAGGTCTCCTCGTCCACCACAGCTGTAACTATGATGTTTCCGCTTGTACTACCCGGATTTTCCAGTATATGCTTTGTGGCGATCAAAAGTGCGGTCAAGCAGCCTTTTGCATCAGTTGCCCCTCTGCCGAAAGCACGGTCTTCTCCTCTTGTCAGCTTGTAGGGCTCCGTATCCCAGCCGTCTGCTGCGGGAACCACATCCATGTGGGAATTCAGCACAACTGTCTTACCTCCCTTTCCAATGCTGGCCCTAGCAATAACATTAAATCTCCCTTTTTCCACTTCTTGTTTCTCCACTTCCATGCCCAGGCTTTCTGCATATCGAGCCACCAGTTCTCCCATTTTCTCTTCATGCCCTTCCGTGCTGGGTATTTCGACCATTTGACCCAAAAGTTCCAGTGCTTCTTCCAATATTTCCATAATTCCAGCCCCTCCCTCTTGTTTTTTGTATTTATGATTATTTCGACATTCTTATTACAATATTTATGATTTCATTTTATAAAACCAGCAGTAAAACATATTGTAAAAAAAGGACCAAAATACTTTATTTTCTTAAGAAACAACCGGAAAAACTTGTACAATGTTCAAAAAATACGATTATAAAAACAAAAAAAGCCGCCGCTTGACTTTTTATTCAGCCATGCGGCGGTTCTTTTCTTATTATTTTTTTACAAAACCCTATACAAAGGACCAATCTTCTTTATCGTATGACTTAGGAGTCAGCAGCGTGTACCTTTTGAATTCACGGATGAAATGTGACTGGTCATAGTAACCCAGATTTTCATAGATAAAATCCCTGTCTTTCATTTCTATTCCATAAATCGCCTGCTGGATTCTCACGATACCGGAATACTGTTTAATGGGCATACCGAGATTACGGCGGAAAACTTGATTGGTATAGTGCTGGCTGTACCCCAGCATATCAGCCAGCTCCGAAATCGTCAGATTCCCCATCTTCTCCGCCACGTCCTCCACAATAAACCTGGTAATGGAATTTACCCGGTTCTTCCCGAATACGGAATCACGTTCCAGAAAATAAATCAGCTTCTGTTCGAAGGTTTCCATTGTTTCCACTTCTTTTTCCATGAATGAGATGTCTTTATATTTATTTACCGGACAATTATTATTGATGATATGGCCGATGTCGTTCAAGAACACCTCCGGCACGACTCCTGCGTTGAATTTTATGCCAAAGCACTGTTCATGGTTGCTCACCAGAGACGGTTTTCCCATCAATGCGCTTCCAATCAGTCTTGCCTGGCATTTTCCGTCCTTCCATAGAAACCAAATATTCACGCAGCCGTCGGGGATGGATAATATCTTTTCCTGCAGCGGATTCCTGATTTCATAAAACTTGTTTATCAGTTCATGCTCCAGCCGTACTTCCCGGTACGTTGTGCGCGTACCGGTGCAAAAGGTCTTAAACTCCACTGTGCCACCTCCTGCCATCCATAAGCTGTCTGTGGAATTACTGCAGCTTGCCGTCCTTTATCACATAATGGCCGTCCACAATGCAGGTGGGCTCTTTCATGATCAAATCAATATGTACCGGCGTATCGCAGGTTCCGCCATAGGATAAGTTGTTTCCGATACCAATATGCATAGTACCCAGAACGCCTTCATCCTCCAGCATACGTCCGCTCAAGGTACCGGCAGGATTCAGGCCAAAGCCTACCTCCGCCGCCAGATATACCCGCTCATCGTGGAAACCCGCCAGTGTATCACGAAGGATATCCGCTTCTTTTCCGCCTTCAATGGAGGTGATGTATCCCTTTTCCACCTTGATCGTGATCGGCTCTTTGATGACTCCCAATCCGGGAAGAGGAATACTTCCGTCGATCACCAAAACGCCTTCGGCTGAATCGTCCGCAGGTCCTACAGCACACTCTGCGTCAGGCGGGGAAGAAGCCTCGCCCTTATCTCTGGATACACCGTATCCCACGTCTGCATGTCTTCCCACGATGGAAGTCCGGAAATCGGTACCGGCCGGTGTCGTAATGGACAGCTCTTTTCCTACGATCTTCGTCTTGGTCTCATCCACGAGTCTGCGGACTTCTCCCCAATCCGTAAACAGGCAGCCTTCCTCCAGCATTCCCATGGAGTAATCCGCCATGTTCACAAAACGAGATCCGGCCTCGCAGGCCTCGATTCTAGCCGAACTGTTATACAGCGAAAATGTGGTCGCAGAAAACATCACGTCAGATTCCTTCATAGCCGCCGCGACTGCGTCAGTGGGAGCTTCCCCGTGAGTAGAACGGTCAGGCATGCATACCATCGTGGTATCCGTAAATGCGGACGCGCACTTATACATCGCCTCGCCAATCTCTTTGCTGGTATCGTCGGTGATCACAAGAACTCTTTCTCCTTTTTTCACTGCCCCACAGGTATGGAGCAGAATCTCACAGCCCTTCATTGCCTTCTCGCTCATCTCTGCCTCCTAAAATATTTTTTTATTGTATTTACTACAAACGACATTTCTTCTTCTCCGTAACGCTGGTCACATTGAAGCATGACGTTGTGGTCCGATAAATATTTTGCGTCTTCCCCCGGAACATAATATTCCTCCGGAAGAATCCACTGGATCTCTCCGATAATACCGTTGTCCGCCAGATACCGATAGAATTCCTGCCGTTTCTCTACCAGAACAACAAACCCGAAAGGAACATACTTACCTTCTTTATCCAAAGGCCCTCCGGCCAGTTCCAGGCCCTCCACATCCTTCAGCTGATGATAAAGATACGTATAATTCTCCCTGCGTTTCCTCATGGATTCTTCATGATCCATATTGAACAGAATGCGGCTGGTGAGCTCCGTCATCCCTCTGGGTGTAAAATCCAGATAACGGGCTTTATTAGCTTCCTTTTCCAGCTGCAGATAATAAGAGATATCCTTTCCTGGATGGTTATCATAATAATCACGCATGATGGAAATCAGCAGTTGCTTATATACCGCCTCATCATAAGCGTTCTCAAGCGGCACCATGGGACAGTCCACTCCGTCCTTTACCGCCAGAATCCCGCCGTCTGTAACCGGCATCCATTTTCTCGTGCTGGCTACCAGGTAATCCCCGAACCCAATCCGGCCCGCTTCCTTTGTATAAAGTGTCTGGGTCAGATCCTCTACGATCACCAGATGATTCTCCTCGCTGATGCGGAGCATCTCATCCACAACCGCTTTTGGCTGCGGCACGCCGAAATAATGGATCACATACAGAACCTTCACCTTGTCATCCACCTTACTCCGCAAGTCCTCCATGTCCGCCGTCAAATCCTTCTTCACCCGGTAAAAACGAAACTGCGCTTTACACACTTCTAGAGAATTGATAACAGATACGCAAAGATAATCCGGCAGAAGAATCACGTCCTCCTCTGTAAGATGCAGGGCGTTCAAAAATATATAAGAAGACGCCGTGCGTCCGTTACCCGTATAGACCTTTCTGTTATATTTCCCTTCTGTATCACACCGGAGCTCCAGATCCTCCTTCTCCGGATCTTTTTGCAGAAGCTCCGGATCTACGTGGTAAAATCCACCGATCAACATGGTCTCCCTCCTTACTTTCCAAAGCACAGGAGGGGAAGCCAGCCGGCTTCCCCGTATGTACCTGCGACTTTATTTTTCCGCCAATACGTTGTAATTCACCAGCGCATAAACCTGCGCGGCCTCTCTTACTTCATCCAGAATCACATATTCATCAGGCATATGTGCTTTCAGGCCCGTACCAGGTCCATAGAGCACAGTAGGAATACCGGAATAGTTGGTCATGAAATCAGCGTCATCATGCTGAGGGGTTCCATAGAACGGGCATTCTTTTCCCAGCATCTCATGAGCCTTTACAACAGCCTGCACAACCTCGGCATCTTCAGAAACCTCAGAAGGATTGCTGTCATAGGTCAGCTCCGCCACCGCGTCAAAGGTCGGATCTTCTGCCTTAAGCTTGGCAATGATATCATTTATCTGCCCAAGGAACATGGCGCCTGTCTCACCGGGAACCGTAAACCTGGAAACCTTCATCTCGCATCTGTCAGGTACAACACTGGATCGCTCTCCGCCGGAAATCACGCCGGGATTTATGGAACCCTTTACATATTTATTCTCTCCGGGGACGATCTTCATAATCTCATCATAGATTCTGCACATCATGCCGATCGCATTCACACCCTTAAACGCGGTTGCGCCATGGGCGCCCACGCCCATCGTGGTGATCTTAACTTCCAGCATGCCCTCGCATACCAGGCAGCAGTGGAGGTCAACATCCTCTCCATTGATACACATATCCGCGGTGAACCCATCTTTCAGCATCTTCAGAGTGCCTTTACGGCTTATATCCTGTACTTCCTCATCAACCGCATACATCAGGGCTATTTCACCAGAGAATTCAATACCGGATTCCACCAGCGCTCTGGCCGCCGTGATCTGAGCTGCCATCCCGCATTTGCAGTCTGTAGAACCGCGTCCGTACATTTTGCCGTCTATGATCTCTGCACCGAAAGGATCCTTCGTCCAGCCTTCTCCTACCGGAACTGTATCCAAATGGTTGTTGTAAGCGATCCTCTTTCCGGGCTTTCCGCCCTTCACCAAGACTAGTACGTTGCCGTGACGGTCAATCTCGCTTTCAAATCCAAGCCTGCCGCAGTAATCGGTGATGAATTTTGCCAGCTCCGCCTCGTTTCCGCTCACACTGGGAATCTTCACCATCTGGGCCAGCAGATTGATCATCTCGTCTTCATGAGATTTTACAATGTCCAAAATCTTCTGATACATATATATCTCCCTTCACATCAAATCATTCTTCAATTTCCATTTCATTCAATTCATTTAATGCCGCATGCAGCTTATCAGAACATCGCTATCACTTTCTGTATTACGCTGTAAAGCGCGTTGATCGCAAACAGCAGAGTCAGCGCCGTCACGATGCCCATGATGATGTTCTGCCTCAGGTTATTTACAAAATCACCAAGCAGCGATTTCTTATTGCACAATATCCAGCTGATGATACACACCATAGGAAGGGCGATGCCATTAAGCGCCTGAGCAGCGATGATCAGCTGTACCGGTGAAGAGCCGAATATCACGATCAGGATAATGGGAATCAGCACTACCAGGCAGGTAATGATGACATTATGCTTTGCTTTCGGGTTCTCATCCATATTAAAGGCAGGCGGGAACAGCATATTATGAATCGAAATCTGATAGAGCACGGAAGAAATAGCGGCTGCCCACAGACCTAACGAGAAGAAAATTCCCGCAAATCTTCCGAGCAGCGGAGTCAGCTGCTGTGCCATATCGGCCGCGGAAGAAATCTGAATTCCCTTGGGATGGAGCAGAGTTCCTGCACAGACAATGATCGCGCCAGTGATCAGGAATGTAACGAACATATTAAGACCTAAATCCGCCTTGGCCAGCTTAATATCCGTTTTCGGCGATTTGGAATCAGGATATTTCTTTCTCAGGAAAGAAGAATATCCGAGAACCAGGTTCGGGGTGACGGTGGTCGCCAGCAGGGACACCGCCAGTATCGCGTTGCCGCCGGGGATTTTAAAGGAGAAGCCTTCTGTAACCATATCTCCAATATTAGGTCCGGAAGTACATGCGGTGAGCACAAAAGCCAGGACCATCAAAATGATGAGGACCTGATTCACGCCTTCAATAATCTTATAGCGGTTTAAAAGCACGATCAGCAAAGCCAGGACAGACATGATGATCGCCCACAGCAGATTGGTGGTTCCGGGGAAGAAATATGTGAGGGCCATGGAAGCACCGCTCAAGTTTCCTGCCTGGAAAGCAATGCTGCCTACGAAAAGCACGATCCACAGGAATTTTGCCACTCCGGGGCTTATGTACTCTCTTACGCCTACCATCACGGACTCTTTGCATCCGATGGAGATTCTTGTCGCGGGTTCCTGGAAAAAATAAGCGATAAGGCAGGCCAACAGCAGGATCCAAAGTGCCGTATAACCATAATTCGCACCTTGAGTGGATGCGGTCGTCACTGTGCCCGGGCCGATGATGGCGGCAGACATGATGGCGCCGGGCCCCAAGGCTTTTGCATAGTCTTTGAACGTCAGTTTCTTTTCATTCATACTACTTCCTCCTTGATTTTAGCATATTTATCAGCCTGACCGTTTTCTCAGCTTCCCATTACTGATTTCCCCAAATATCTGCGCTGGACAAAACAGGAATGTATATTGAAGATTGTATACAATTCCCCTTGTTTATAAAAAAAGCCATTACAAATCAACATACCCCGCTCGACTGATTTGCGAATGGCTCCTTTACCATGCATATATTTAGTTGTAAAAATCGGACCCACTGATATTACAGTTATTTTAAGACAATCTACAGAATTTGTCAAGTATATCCAAGAGAATTCTGCCTTATTTTTCCAAGAATCCTGTCGCTTTCTGCCTAGTTCCTGTAATTTACATACTTTGCACCGAGCAGGCGTTCCGCGCTGTTCTCCACATGCTTCTGCACAGCACGATATACCAGATCCTCATCCCGCTTTTCGAAAGCATAGATAATATCCAGATGCTCCCTGGTGGCATCCTCCACTATGGACTCCTGAGTCTCCTCATTGTCGTATTCCGCTGCCCAGCGAAGTCTTAGAGAATGGGCTTTCATATTCTGAAGGATGCTCTTCAGAAACCGGTTGGACAAATAGTCCACCATCATTTCATGTACTTCCAAATCGGAGTTCACATACTGTGCCAGATCGCCCGGATGGTCCATTACCCTGAAAAGGAACCGCTTTGTCTCTGCAATCTTCTCTTCCGGAATATCCGCCGTGGAAACTTTTGCGGCATAAGGCTCCAAAAGTGCCCGCATCTCCCAGATATACAGGATATCCTCTTTCATCACTTCCGCCACGATCGCACCTTTCCTCGGCACGATCGTAGTAAAGCCGTCCCGCTCCAGCATATTTAACGCCTCCCGGATGGGCGCACGGCTGATGTTCATTTCTGCCGACAGGTCTTCCTCCCTGAGCCGGGTTCCCGGCCTCAGATCGCCGTTTATGATACGTTCCTTTAAATTATTATAGACTAACTGCTTTAAAGACGGATTGGACCCAAAATCAGACGCTGCCATATGTTCACCCTCCAGTTTGAATTTTGTACCGCACAATTTCTCTTTTCGCTTACTTTAAAAGCCCGCCAAACAAACAAGGCACCCTGCTTTGGTACTTTATCTGACAGCCTGGTCCTGAAACCCTGCCACCTTGTATTTTTATTTATTGTATATCGTCAATTGTCTACAATTGAATATTTATAAAAAAGACACTATTCCCCTTTCCGGTTTTTAGTATCTTCCTCCGGTATTTCATATTTCCTGTTATTATAACTAATTTTAATATATAAGCCAAAGACTTGTCAACATATTTGTTTGTTTTATATGAATAAAACAAATATTTAATTTTGCATATCCTATTATTTGTTACTTAAAAGGGATGTTTCCTGAAATAAACGAAGGTACTGCTATCCCAAGACAGCAGCACCTTCGTCAATCATTCTTCTTTCCGGTCTTTTCATTCAGCTAACGGATAGTACCGTCTTTCAAAGGAAAAGCATTGTCAGTCCAGTTCTTTCAAAGCTTTCTCCAGCCTGTCAAGGCCTTCCTGAATCTTAGGCATAGAATTGGTGTACGCAATCCTCACGCAGTTGGGCGCGTTGAAAGCGCCGCCGGGCACGATGGCCACATGGGCTTTTTCCAGGATATAGCTGCAGAAATCAAAGGAATCCTTGATCTCTTTGCCGTCATATTTCTTTCCGAAATAATAGCTCACATCGGGAAGAAGATAGAAAGCGCCGTCCACATTTGCACAGGAAATGCCTTCCATGCCGGTCAGTCTGCCATAGGTATAATCTTTCCTCTTAGCGTACTCTCCCACCATTTCCCTGATGGTCCCGTCATTCTTTTCCAAGGCTTCCAGAGAGGCCCATTGTACAAAGGTGGTGCTGTTGGACGTCGTATGGCCCTGGATCGCGCTGATGCCCGCCGCGATATCAGCCGGCGCCGCCGTGTATCCGCATCTCCATCCAGTCATTGCAAACGCTTTGGACATGCCGTTAATAATGACCGTATGGTTGTATGCGCCTTCTGAGAAGGAAGCCACGCACTCATGCTTTTTCCCGTTGTAGATAAGCTTCTCATAAACCTCGTCGGAAACAATATAGAAATCGTGCTTAATGGCCAATTCCGCCAATTTCTCCAGGCTCTCTCTCGTGTAGACAGCGCCTGTGGGATTGTTCGGCGTATTGATCATGATAGCTGCTGTTTTGGGGGTGATTGCTTTTTCAATTGCATCTAAATCCAGCTGGAAATCTTCCTTTGTGTCTACGCACACAGGAACTGCTCCAACCAATTTCACGATTTCTACATAGCTTACCCATCCGGGCATGGGAATGATGACCTCGTCGCCTGCGTTTACCACGGCCATAATGGCATTGTTAAGCGCCTGTTTCGCACCTGTAGATACACAAATCTGGGCGGGAGTGTACTCAACGCCATTGTCTCTTTTTAATTTCTCACAAATCGCCTTTCTAAGGGCAGGGATACCAGGTACGTTGATATATCTTGTCTTTCCTTCGTCCAGCGCCTTTTTGCAGGCATCCCGGATATTCTCAGGAGTATCAAAATCCGGCTCTCCGGCATTCAGTCCGATGACGTCGACGCCTGCCGCCTTCATATCGGATACAACACCTTCCAGCTCACAGGTTGCGGACGGGGTGATATTCTGAGCAATTTTACTTAACATGACAATCCTCCTCTTATTCCAGATTTTTAATATCCTATCTCTTCTTTTACCTTTGCCCCGGTGAAACGCACCGCTGCCGCCGCCAGGACAAGGGTAGGGTCAATGTTGGGCTTCTCGATATGAAACAGGTCAAAGGCCACCGGAAGCTCCGTACAGCCCAAGACAAGCACTTCTGCACCGCTTTCAAACAGTGCTTCCATGGTTCTGTAAAAACCTGTCAGATCTATGGACATGTTCCCGGCTTTCACGCCTTTATAGATCACATCCATAACATGCTTCTGATTTTCGGGTGAAGGCAGCAGCATCCGGATTCCCTCGGCGTCAAACACTTTTTTGTAGACTCCCGACTGAACGGTGCCGTCGGTGGCCAAAAGGCCTACCGTTCCGATTCCCCGTCTCTTGATCTCTCTGGCAGTCTCCTCCAGCATATTGAGAAATGGTACGTCCACATAAGGTGTGATCTGATCGTAAAAATAATGGGCCGTATTGCAGGGCATGATGAGCACATCCGCGCCCATTCCCTGAAGCCTGACGGAACTCTTCACCATTTCCGGCACGGGATTCTTTCCTCCGCTCAATATAGCCGCTGTCCTGTCAGAGATTTCCGTATTGCTGTCAATACAGACACGTACATGTTCCTGATCGCTGCCCGCGTCGGTAATCTCCACGATTTTTCGAAACAGATCACATGTGGCCAAAGGGCCCATGCCGCCTACAATGCCTATGGTCTTCTTCATACCGGCCGCCTTCCTTCCCAAATATCATCTTTGTTTATTTTAATCACTTTTTTATGATTATTTCTCATCCTTTTCAATATGGATGACGAAATCCGGACAGGACGTTTCGCACTGGCCGCACTGGATACATGCCTCTTCTCTGGCAGCTTCCACGTAGTTATATCCCTTTTTGTTCACATGATGCGTAATCTCAAACACATCTTTGGGACAGATATTTATGCAGATCTTGCAGCTTTTGCAAAGCTCCTTATCAATATATACCGCCATGGTAATTCCTCTCTTTCTTTTAGAATCCTGTACAGCCGCATCACATACGTTCTGTATCCATCAATGAGCGAATGGTCTCCACCATTTCCACGGGGTTTTTCACCACATGGACGCCGGCATCTTCCAGAGCTGCGATCTTTGTCTTTGCCGTACCAACGTTTCCGCTGACAATAGCACCGGCGTGGCCAAGGCTCTTGCCTTGAGGGGCGTTCCGTCCCACGATCAGAGATACTACAGGCTTCTTCACGTTCGCTTTGATATATGCAGCCGCATCCTCTTCAGAACCGCCGCCGATCTCACCTAAGAGCACGATCACATCCGTATCCGGGTCCTTGTCATACAGCGCCACGGCATCCGCCTGCGTGAATCCCCAGATAGGGCCCCCGCCGATGGCGACCACGCTGGACTGGCCGATTCCCGCATCCGTAAGTGTCTTTCCAATCTCATAAGATAAAGCGCCGCTCTTAGATACTACGCCGACATGTCCTTTTTTAAAGAAACGAATGGGATGGGCTCCCACTTTACATACGCCAGGAGCGATCACACCGGCGCAGCCGGGTCCCACCAGGATAGTATCATGAGCTTTTGCATAGGCGATAATCTCCACCACATCATGAAGTGCGATCTCCTCTGTGGTCAGAACCAGAACCTTTATGCCCGCATCAATGGCCTCAAAACAAGAATCCTTTGCAAAAGCAGGAGGAACAAAGCTGATGACCGTATCAAAATCATGCTCTGCCTTTGCTTCCGCTATGTAATCGTATACGGGAACGCCATACACTTCCTGTCCGCTCTTTCCAGGAGTAACGCCGGCAACGATATTCGTACCGGCCTCCAGCATGACCTTGGTCTGCAGGGAACCGGATTTTCCCGTAATTGCCTGTACCAGGACTTTGGAATCCTTATTGATCAATATAGACATTCCCTACACCCCCTCTACTTCATGCACAAATTCTTTTACGGTGTCAGTCAGGATATTATAAGTAGGCATACCTGCCTGTTTCATGGTCTCAAGGCCCACCTCTTCCATGGTTCCGCACATTCTCGTATAAATGGGAATCTTCACATCATGCTCTTTCACATATTTCGTGATTCCGAGGGCCATATTGTCCATACGGTTGAATCCGCCGATCAGGACAACGATCACTCCTTTGATCTCCGGATGTCCGGTCAGAGTCAGATCCATGGCGCGGTACATAACTTCTTCGGTGGTCATGCCGCCCAGTTCACAGAAGCTGGCCACATGCCCGCCTGCATCATTCAGAAGGTCCAGGGTCAGCATGCCTGTGCCTGCTCCATCAGAAATCAGTCCCAAATCTCCGTCAAGGGGAACATACGTGATTGTAGTCTCCTCCTTAAAAGGAGTCTCATACGCATGAAGTTCCTGTCTTGCCGCTTCCAGCTCATCCATCTTTGCCTGCATATGGCGTGCATGGCCGTCAATAACAAACTTTGAATCCATCGCTATCAGTTTGCCGTCCACCAGGCCCAGAGGATTAATCTCCACCAGCATCGCGCCGGCCTTGAAAAAAGCATCCTGAACTTTGGACACCATGGCGAACAAATCTTTTTTGTCCTCCACCTGAAGCTTCTTTGCCAGATATTTGAGCTGATAGCCCTTAAGCCCCGTGAAAGGGTCAATCTCCATCTTCACGATCTCCTCAGGATTATCCCTGGAAACCGCCTCAATATCCATACCGCCCATACGGCTGGCGATCAGCGTAGGCTTCGCCACACCCTGAAGGGTGATAGAAAGATACAGTTCCTTCTCGGCTTTCATCATCTGTTCCGCCAAAAGACCGTGAACCTTATGTCCTTTGATTTCCATATTGAGGATATCATGGGCATATTTTTTATAATCCGCTTCATTCTCGCAGACTTTTACGCCGCCGGCCTTGCCTCTGCCGCCAGTCATGACCTGAGCCTTCAGTACGAAAGGATAAGCCATGGGAGCAGGTGCATCCTCTGCGGTAATCAGGTGGCTTTCCGGCACGGGAATCCCGTATTCCCGCATCATCTGCTTGCCTTCATATTCGAATAAATTCATGACCGCTCCTTATTTATGGTAAAGATCGTTCTCCTTGGCATAAGCGATGCCCGCTTCCACTGCCTTGAAGTTGAGCTCTACAAATCTGGGGTTTACAGTATCTTTCACAACATCCAGGAGGTCTTCCCTTCTGATAATGCCCAGGGACTCACTCAGGAATCCCAGCATGACCATGTTCGCCGCCATACGATTGCCCAGATCCACCGCGATCTGCGTAGCGGGAACTTCAAATGTGGTCTTGATGGGGCGTGTGATCTTTGTCACCAGACCGGGATCGATCACGAGGACGCCATCATCCTCCAGAGTAGGAATATATTTCTCATAAGCAGTCTGGAACATGGCGACCAGAAGATTCTTCTTTTCTGCAACAGGAGAATTAATGGCCTTCTTGTCGATGATCAGCTCAGACTGGCACTGGCCGCCGCGGGCCTCAGAACCATAAGACTGAGTCTGTACTGCATATAAATCGCCCTTTGTCACGGCGGTCGTCCCTAAAATAACTGCGGACAAAATGATTCCCTGTCCACCAAAGCCACATAAGGTAATTCTCTGCGGATATGTAACCATTTCTTCTCCTCCTTACATTAATTCGTTGGTGCCTTCATAAATAGGCTTCTCAACGCAGATATATTGGCCGCAGCGAAGCTTGCCTTCCAGTTCCTCCGGAGACATCTTCTTTGCCTGCGCATCAGTATAGGTATGCTCTTTGATCCAAGCGATCACAGCATTGGGATCGCCGGTCTTCAGTGCGTAGCGGCCGAAGTGGGTCGGGCACTGGGAAACGATTTCAATCAACGAGAAACCCTTGTGCTGCAGTGCGCGCTCCATAGCTTTTTTACACTGGGCAGGCTGTGCCGTCGTCCAGCGTTCCACATGGGTAGCTCCTGCCGCCTGGGCAAGTGCGCATACATCAAATCTGGGTTCTGCGCTGCCATAAGGAGTCGTCATGGTACGTGCCTTTTCCGGGGTGGTAGGAGCCACCTGGCCGCCGGTCATGGCAAAGTTCATGTTATTGACCATCACTACGGTCACATCCAGGTTTCTTCTGGCTGCATGAATCAGATGATTGCCACCGATGGACGCAATGTCACCGTCGCCTGCGAAAATGACCACAGGAGTATCCGGCTGCATCATCTTCACGCCTGTCGCCCACGCAAGAGTTCTTCCATGAACGCCATGGAACATATCCGTCTTAATATATACGGGTACTCTGGCCGTACAGCCTACGCCTGCTATATGTATCATGTACCGGGGGTCCATATCCAGCTCTTCCAGAGCCTGCATATAATAATTCAGCGCCTGGCCGCAGCCGCAGCCTGAGCAGAAAAAGTGCGGAAGCTTTTCCGGTCTTAAATATTTTCTTCTGGGATTGATCTTCAGCTCACTCATCTTATTTAACCCCCTTCTTAATATCTTCGAGAATCTCGTATCCTGTATGTACCAAGCCCAAATTCTTGGTAACGGGAATCACTTCACAGCGGCCTGCTGCAACCCGTGCGATCTCATTGACATATTTGCCCATGTTCATCTCGACCGCAAAAATCTTGGATACATTCTTTGACACCTCTGCGATAGCCTTTTCCGGAACCGGCCATACATTGCAGAGCTTAAGAACACCGACCTTGATGCCGCTTTCTCTTGCCATCTGGGCAGCTTCGATGGAAGGACGTACTTCACTGCCATACGCAATGATCGCATACTCTGCGTCGTCCATCATGAAGCTCTCAGTGCGGCAGATCTTATCTGCATTTTCACGGACCTTGCCGCAGATTCTCTTATACAGCTTATCGAATACATCGGGATCCCAGTCGATGCTTCCCTTTTCATCATGAGGGTTCAGGGAATAAATGGTCTGATATCCTTTTCCCAAAGGTGCAGCATCAGGGCACCCGAATTCAGGAGCCGCAAAAGGCTGATATTCTTCCGGAGAAAGAGTCGTGTAGTTTCTATTAAATAAGTCAATCTGAGAAGCCTCAGGAATATCGAGACGTTCTCTCATCAGAGCGATTGTCGTTTCGGACATCACTACGACCGGATTGCGGTACTCTTCTGCCAGATTGAAAGCCCAGATTGTATAATCATAAAGCTCCTGAACGGAAGAAGGACATACTACGATGGCTTCATAGTCGCCGCTGGCGCCGTATCTCATCTGATATACGTCCGCCTGGCTGGCATAGTTCTCACCACGGCATCTCTGAACGTCTGCAATAACCAGAGGAGCTTCTATGGTATAAGCATAGCCAAGTCCCTCCTGCATATAGTTGAAGCCTGCGCTTGCGGTAGCGGTCATGACCTTGCCGCCTGCCAGAGAAGCACCTGTACACGCAAAGATAGAGAAAAGCTCATCTTCACCTTGTACAAATTTACCTCCTACTTCCGGCAGCCTCTGTGACATCCTCTCAGAGATTTCGTTAGCAGGTGTGATGGGATACCCGCCAAAGAAATTACATCCGGCACTGATGGCGCCTTCCACAAGTGCGTAATTCCCCAGCATGAAATGCACGCCGGTTTTTACACGATCCTTTGATGCTTTTACGATTGGCATATTTGTTCTCCTTTCTACGCTATCGGGTACGTTCCCCTTTGATAGCTTCCTTTTTGTCCATTATATATTGTCGACAAAGCGTCGTCAAGCACTTTGCCATATCTTTTAAAAAAAGTCTTACAAAACCCTCCCTCCCTTCTCAATATTATGCACATTCACCGAATATCGGCTTGTTGCGCAACCGAGACCAACGGGATATTACACAAAAAGGCTATTTTCTATTTAATGTTATTCTTGTGGTCTTCTCCTTAGTACATGCCGCCGAGAACTTTAAATAAAGGAAAACCCGGCGCTGCGTTTGTCCGTGTGACAAAATATGCAAGACCATTTCAGACTCCCTTTCCTCACGTTCCCTGAAAGTCTCCAGCCCTGCACTTCCAGAAAGCTCAGCAGATTTCCCAATGAAATAAAAAAGGCACAACCTTTATAAAAGCTGCACCTTTGCTCCTTCTGTATCTGTAAATATATCACTTCTTTTCCCGTCTGACAAGAAAAACAATTTCAGAAAAACTTCACTTCTTTTCTGTTTTCTTACTCTTCGTATCCGGCGGCATTTCCCTGCCCGTTCCTTTTTTTCTGCCCGGTATCGCCCCTGCCAGGAACAAGCTGGCTTTCGCGCAGGCCGGTCCTGTCAGTTCATAAAGAATACTGGAAGATAAAATGATCGTAGATAACAGCATCCCAAGCTTTTCCGGAAGCATCCGTTCTGCCAGTACAGAAAGCCCGATGGATACCCCGGCCTGTGGTATCAGGGCCAGCCCCAGATAGCGCCGGATCTCCACCGCCGCCCCTGTGAACCGTGCTCCCAGATACGCCCCTATGTACTTTCCGACTATCCGGATAAAAAAGTAGCTTACCCCTATAATCCCGGCCGTCTTTAACATCGGCACATTCAGCCGCATCCCCGAATTCACAAAGAACAAAAGGAAGACTGCGGGAGTGAAATGATTCAGTTGAGTAAAGGTCTTTTTTGAGCCGCCCACATTGATGTATACCGTTCCCATCACCATGCAGGACAAAAGCGGCGATATATCAAAGGAAGAACAGAAGCCAGTCAGTATAAGCACCATACCGATGAGAAGGATGATCCTCCGCTCCCGGTTCCTCTCTCTGTCCACCAGCCAATGAAGGACCAGACCAAAAAACGCCCCCAGAGCCAAGGCCCCAATATTGAGCAGGATTGGTTTTAGTATAAACCATACACCCGCTCCGTTCCCTTCCGAAGCATTCACAACTGCCGTACATGCGCTGAACGCTAAAAGAGCCACCGCATCATCCAGCGCTACTACCTGGAGGATCGTATTTACAAATTCTCCCTTTGCCTTATACTGCCGTATGGTCATGATCGTAGACGCAGGAGCCGTGGCCGATCCGATCGCACCCAAAAGCAGGGAAAAGGGAAGAGAAAGGCGAAAGATATAAAGCATGGCAAGCGTAACGACAAGTCCGGCCATCAGCGCTTCCATCGCGGTGATTATCACCACTTTCTTCCCATTTTTCTTTAACACCGACCACTTAAAATACCGCCCCACTCCAAATGCAATGAAAGCCAGCGCCACATCTGCAACAAAGCTCATATGATCTGCAATCCCATCTGGTATCAGATGGAGCGCATATGGCCCAATCGCCACCCCTGCCAGGATGTAACCGGTCACATCTGGCAAATGGATTCTTCTTGTAACGGCTGTAAATATCAACCCCGCAGATACCATAATTGCCAAAGAAAGAATCACGCGCACAGAATCATTTTCAATCATACTGAGCAACATCATTGCAATCACCCCCGTTATTTTTTATTTATTTTATTCAGGCCCTCCATTTCAGTCTATAAAATATTTTTATGATATATTGATTATAAAATAACACTTTGCTATAATCAAATTATATTTTCCTTGTAATTCATAAATTAAATTTATAACTTGTAACCGGGGGAGGTAACTGCATGTTAGATTCTAAAGTATATACTCTTTTAAAAGTAGCGGAAACCGGGAGTTTTACGGCCGCTGCCAGGGAATTATCCCTGACTCAGCCGGCTGTCAGCCATCACATCCGGACACTGGAGAGGGACTATACTGTCACCATTTTCAAGAAAGACAAAAAGTCCCTGATCATGACCGCGGAGGGAGAAATCCTCTTGAAATATGCCAAACGAATGGCTGCTATCGATCAGGATGTGCGCCGTTCCATCGAAGACAGCTGGAAACAGAGCACCCACCTCACCATCGGCATCACCCAGACCGCCGGAGAGAATATGATGCCCCGGGTAATAGCCCGATATTGTGATGATCATCCGGAAACACATATAAAAATTCATACAGACACTATAAATAATCTTTATCGTAAAATGGCCCTCTATGAACTGGATCTCGCTTTTGTGGAAGGCATTCTGCCCAATAACCGCTTTCCTTCTGTCCTTCTGGACACCGATTATCTGTGTCTGGCCGTGTCTCTGGAGCATCGCTTCGCAAAACGCCAGGAGGTCCGCCTGGAAGAGATCAAGGATGAGAAGCTGATCCTCCGTCCTCAGACTGCCGGGACCAGGATGCTTTTTGAAAACTTTCTCTGGAGTCAGAGGGAATCCATTCAGAATTTCAACATCGTCATGGAGTTGGACAATCTGGCCATGACCAAAGAACTGGTAGCCCAGAATTTCGGCGTATCCATCATCGCCCGGTCCGCCTGCCGCGAAG
This sequence comes from Lientehia hominis, assembly GCF_021044755.1. Classification (GTDB taxonomy): domain Bacteria; phylum Bacillota; class Clostridia; order Lachnospirales; family Lachnospiraceae; genus Lientehia; species Lientehia hominis. Next base: position 250,159 of record NZ_JAJNOR010000004.1, on the reverse strand, counting down.
ATATCCGTCAGGGCCGCCTTGCAGTTCTGCCCATTGAAAACGGCAGCATGGTCCGGGAGATCCATATGATCTACCAGCCGGACTTTTCTCATATGCAGATTCTGGAGGATTTTCAGCGTATCTACAATACATTATACTAAACCGGCCAATCATTTTAAAAGCTTATATATTAAAAAACGCCGTCTGCAGACACATGGCCGCAGACGGCGTTTCTTTCACTTATTACTCAAAACGAGATAATATTTAATCAGTTCAGTTCACTGACTACCTTTTTCAGAGCTTCCAAAGCTTCTTCAGGAAGTGCGTCGTATCCGCCCTTCTCTGTAGCGAACGCAGAAACCTCGTTTACACGATCCTGCATACGTGCTTTCAACTGTGCCAGGTAATCCGCGTCATTCAGATCCGGAACAAAGCCTTCCCAATCCATGATCTCAATATCAGAGAAAGGTCCCCATTTTTTGAACTCGGCTTTGCCTTCCACGATCTTCTCCAGAATGCCGATCGTATCTTTGGGCTGTACTTTCTTGCCCATGAAATCACCGGTATTGATAATGTAGCAGTCTACATCCTTCTCCTCAACCAGCTTCTTGAACTTCTCATAGTCGTTTGCCAGAGGATAAGTCCTGAAGGGGTTCGCATAAGGAACTACGACCAGCTTGTTGGGATCCACACCGGGAGCCAGTCTCTCTGCGGAAGATCTCTTCGTGGCCAGAGTAGCACCCATTACGGAAGCCAGAGCAGAACCTTTCAGTTTTACCACAGGCGGAATGGTGGGATCCTTCATAATCCAGAAAATAGAATTTACAGGAGAATCCACCCTGTCCACACGGTTCGGGGACCACAGCTTGGACTTGATGGCACGTCCGTTGCCGTTGCGGATATCTTCCGTCACAAGCTGAATCTTGCCGTCCTCATCCAGAGTTGCGGAGCAGTTCTGAACTGTCAGCAGATATTTGTTGTCAGGGCAGCCGGTAGGATAATCGGCAGTCTTGTCAAAATAAGCGGGCTCCAGAGCTACGGATGCACAGGTATCGGTATTGATGATAAACGCATCGTCATGAAGCACGGTAACGCCGTATTTTCCGTCATGCTTTGCATGAGTCAGAGTGGACTTTCCGGAACCTGACAGGCCGAACACGGAAGCTACATACTTGCTGCCGTCCGCCAGAGTATATTCCTTCTGTCCGCCGTGGCAGGAAGCATAACCATTGCGGTTCGCGATCGCCCATGCCATGGTCAGAGTACCCTTCTTGTGCTCCCCGAAGTATCTCATACCCAGGATACATGCACAGTTGGTATCTGTATTGAAATAGCAGAGAGTCTTCTTTGCAGGGTCGCTTAAGCAGTCGAAGTTTACGCCGGGATGATCCACGGGGCTCCACTGAGGATCGGAGAAGATATAGATGTCAGCTTCTTTTCCGTCTCCAACTGCCTTAGAGTTCTTATACATCTTTACGTACTCATCTGACATGTACTGGAAGTTTAACATCCAGGAGTACATGATGTTCTCTTCTCCTTCAGGAAGCAGAAGATGTGCCTTTACCATGAACTCAGGATCAAGTCCTACATATACCTCTGCATGGTACATTTTTTTCCAGCGGGAATCGTAGACAGCGTCCATCGCCACCTTATCAAGTGCTTCACAGTCTACTCCGGGCTCGCCTGCAATCCGGCGTGCCGCTGCATAACGCCCTGTGATCGCGCCATCGTTGAATAAAAGAACTTTGGCGTCACTGTCAAGGCCGATTTCTTCTGCTCTATATACCGGCATGTCTGTCACAATGGTTCCAGGTGAATTCTTAGCCAGCTTGTAAGCCTCTTTCAGGGTATTTACCTTTACTACGTTGTTGCCATAAAACGCGGCTTCAACGATAGCACGGGTTTTGGAAAAACCAACTTTACCCTTGCCGATTTCAGAAATAGGATAATATGCTTTTGTTGCCATTCCTTGTTCCTCCTTTATAAAATTAAGTAAAATCGAAATCTGCTTTATTATCTCATTTTATCTGACAAAAGTCAATGAAATTTCTGTTGATTATTTATCAATTTATTCTTTCCTGTTTATAAAGAATTTTTATAGTACCGTTTAATCGTTGTCGGTCACATCGCCGCGGCGGTTCCCCTTTACGGAACAGGTTACAGAATTTTCCATCACTTAGCCACGATATTGATGATCCTTCCGGGTACATAGATCTCTTTTACGATGCTTCCCGTCAGCTTGCTCCCCAGGGCTTTTCGTCCCGCTTCCAGAGCCGCTTCCTTTTCCATATCCACCGGCAGGGTGATGACGCATCTTGTCTTGCCGTTGAGCTGCACGGCAATTTCTTTTTCATCGTCTGCCATTTTGCTTTCATCATATTCCGGCCAGGTATTGCTGCTGTCAAAGACACTGGTCTCATGTCCCAGCTGGCTCCAAAGCTCTTCACAGATGTGGGGGGCAAAGGGGGCCAGAAGCGTGACAGCCGTTTCTAAAGTTTCTTTATCCATGCCGCCGTTCTTCCTCGCCATCTCGATCATCTTATTGTTATATTCCATGAAGCCGCTGACGACCGTATTAAGGCTGAAGCTTTCCAAACGGCTGGTGATATCATATATCATCTTGTGACGGAGCTTTTCTGTCTCCCTCGTAGACGTCATTTCTGAATCTCTGCTGTCCATCACCATGTTCCAGAAACGGTTGAGGAAACGGTTCACTCCGTCGATTCCTCTCTCATCCCATTCCGAATCCAGTTCCGGAGGTCCCACAAACAGCTCATACATTCTCAGGGAATCGCATCCATAGTCGCGCACCAGATCATCCGGCGATACCACATTGCCTTTGGACTTACTCATCTTGATGCCGTTCTTTCCGGTTATCATGCCCTGGTTGAAGAGCTTTTTGAAGGGCTCATCAAAATCCACCACGCCGATATCATGAAGAAATTTCGTATAAAATCTGGAGTACAGAAGATGGAGTACCGCGTGCTCTACGCCGCCGATATACATATCCACCGGAAGATATTTATCTGCTTTCTCTCTGGAGACAAGCTCCCCGCTGTTCTTATTGTCCACGTAACGGAGAAAATACCAGGAGGATCCCGCCCACTGAGGCATCGTGTTCGTTTCTCTCTTAGCGGGCCGTCCGCAGACAGGACAAGTGGTGTTCACCCATTCATCGATTGCCGCCAGAGGAGATTCTCCTGTACCGGTCGGCTGATAGGATTCCACTTCCGGCAAAAGCAGAGGAAGCTCCTCTTCCGGCACAGGGACACACCCGCAGTGGTCGCAGTGAATGATGGGGATCGGCTCTCCCCAGTAGCGCTGTCTGGAAAATACCCAGTCACGCAGCTTGTACTGAGTAGTTTTTTTACCCAGTCCCCTCTCCTCCATGATGTCCGGAACTTTCGCTTTGGCCTCTTCTGAGCTCATCCCGTTGAACTCCCCGGAATTGATCATGACGCCGGGATTCACATATGCCTCCTCAAGATCCGGATTTTCCTTTCCGTCCGGTGAGATCACCTGGATGATCGGTATATCAAATTTCTTCGCGAATTCAAAGTCTCTGTCGTCATGGGCGGGCACGCACATGATTGCGCCGGTACCGTAATCTGCCAGTACATAATCAGACAGCCAAATGGGAACTTTTGCTCCATTGATCGGGTTTACCGCATAGCTTCCCGTAAACACGCCGGTTTTTTCTTTATCCTGGAGACGGTCCACATTGGATTTCATGGAAGCCTGGTATATATAGTCCTCCACATCTTTTTTCTTCTCAGGAGAAGCGAGTCCGGCCGCCATGGCATGCTCCGGCGCCAGCACCATGAAGGTAGCTCCATACAGCGTATCCGGACGGGTGGTATACACCTTGATGCTCTCCGCTTTTCCATCCACTTGAAAATCAATCTCAGCGCCGTAGGATTTTCCGATCCAGTCTGTCTGCATTTTCTTGACCTTTTCCGGCCAGTCCAGCTTATCAAGATCGTCCAGCAGTCTGTCCGCATAGGCGGTGATCTTGAGCATCCACTGCTTCAGATTTTTCTTGGTGACCGGGGCGCCGCACCGTTCACAGCATCCGTTCACTACTTCTTCGTTGGCAAGACCTGTCTTACAGGACGGGCACCAATTAATCGGCATCTCTTTTTCATATGCGAGCCCCGCCTTGAACATCTTGACGAAAATCCACTGAGTCCATTTATAGAAGGAAGGATCCGTGGTATTCACTTCCATGTCCCAGTCATAAACAGCAGCGATCTGCTTGATCTGTTCTCTGATGTGATCGATATTGTCAGCCGTGGATTTCGCCGGATGCTCTCCCATCTTGATCGCATAGTTCTCAGCCGGAAGCCCAAACGCGTCCCATCCCATGGGATGGATGATATAATATCCTTTCAGCATCTTATACCGGCTCCAGACATCAGAGATTACGTAACCCCTCCAATGCCCCACATGAAGTCCGTTCCCAGAAGGATAAGGGAACATATCCAAACAGTAATATTTCGGTTTCTTCCCATCATTTACATTGACCGGGTCCTCCGTCCATTTTTTTGTCCATTTCTTTTCAATTTCCTTATGATTATAAGGGATAGCCATGATATGATTCATCCTTTCTCAGTTTTTAGTCGTAATCAAAAAGCCCCTCGTCTCTTATAGAGACGAAGGGCCTGTTCGCGGTACCACTCTACTTCACAGCCAGACTGCTGTGCACTCATCGCTTCTGTAACGGGAAGACCCGCCGCCGCTTACTTGCATCATCCCGCAATGGGATAATTGTTCTGCCGCGGAACTCCGAGACCAGTTCGGGCACATCAGGCACCGCCTCACACCATCCGGCGGCTCTCTGAAACCTTATGGAGCCTTACTCTTTCTCTTCTACGTTCTTTTCCATATCATCGGATATTATACCCGCAGGAAAGGCTTTTGTCAAGCTCCCTTTCCCCTGTCCGGACCATACATTTTACAGTTCTTTTCCTATAATACCCAAATGCTTCCATATGGCCTCACCTTCAGAACATGGCAGGAGCCTTCACCAAAAATACCGTTCATGGCCTCCTTGTACCGACTTACAAGATCATCCGGTACAAAAGCCTGGATAGTTCCGGCGAACCCGCCTCCATGCACCCTGCTTGCGCCTCGGGAGCCCAGGATGTCCTCACTGACTGCCAAGCCTATAGACAGTCCCTGTTCCCGTGGGCTTTTACACGTATAGATATTCTGCAGATATTTAAAAGAAGAATTCCCAGATTCTTTCACCAGCTTCAAAAAATCCGCAAACCTCCCTTCCGAAAGAGCCTCTGTCTCCGCCTCCGCGCGCTCGTCCTCCTCAAAGAAATGAATAGCCCGAAGGACTGCTCTGTCTCCGGCCGCTTTCCGAATCTCTGGAAGCCTTCTGAAAAATTCCCTTTTATCAACCTCCCTCAGCACCTTTTTTCCCATGTATTCGGCAACGTATTTCATTTCCGCCGGAATCATGGCATATTCCTCTGTCAGACTGGAATGAGAGCCTTTCGTATCCACGATACACATGCTATAGTGATACGCATCAAAGTTTCCATGTACTTTTCTCACTTCCGGAGTCACCGGATCCTTAAAATCAATCTGGATCAATCCGCCTTCTGAGCAAGCCATCTGATCCATCAGGCCGCAGGGTTTTCCGAAATAAATGTTCTCTGCATATTGAGCTGCTCTGGCGATTTCCAAAGGACTGATCTTTCCATCATAGAACAGACCAGAAATGATTGTACCCGCCATCACTTCAAAAGCCGCTGAAGATGACAGACCGGCTCCAATCGGAATATCACTTGTCACGTATGCGTCAAATCCCTGTTCCAGCTGGAACCCTTCTGATCTGAGCCCTGCCGCCGCTCCGCGGACCAGACTGGCCGGCGTCCCTTCCTCTTCCTGTTTTTTGGACAGGTCCGATAAATCCACCGTGATTTCATCATAACCCTCTGAAATGATTCGAATCCTTCTGTCACAGCTTCGTCCCGCCACAGCAATGATGTCCAGATTAACAGAGGCCGCCAATACCATTCCGCACTGATGGTCCGTATGATTTCCGCCTATTTCGCTTCTGCCCGGTATACTGTAGACCGCTGCCAGTTCCCCGCCAAATAATTTTTGATGATTTTTCAGTGCTTTTATATATCGTTCTCTTTGATATATAAGTACAGAGTCATCCATGTAGATTTCCTTCAGGCGCCCATCATGCAGCCCCCTCTGCAATTCTTCCATAAGTGTTACAATTTCTATCATGACCACCCTCCTGTCCATGTGCAGACAGCGGCAGAAATCCATATCCGCTGTTATTATTTTACTAAATACTTCCCTGAAGTACATCCATTATCTTCCGTTTTTTGAAAAATCAATTCAATTCTGACAGAGGTAATTGTATGGAATCAGCTCAAAATTATTTAATTGCTCAAAAAATATAAGAAATAATATTTTGGCGAAAATGATAGTTGACAAGCCGTAACTTCTATAGTATATTATTCATGTTGCCGCTTAGAAAAGCGGAAAAGTGCTGACGTGGCACAGGCGGTAGCGCACCTCATTGGTAATGAGGAGGTCGGCGGTTCGAGTCCGCTCGTCAGCTTAAAAGAACCTGATAAATATCAGGTTCTTTTCTTTTGGAGCAAAGCAGGTCCGGGCGTTTAAACGCCCGGGCCTTCTGCTTCTTCACCAGATGGAAGAAGAGTCACTGTCGTATCACAGATCCTGTGATTCACTACAGTATGTACCTCTATCTTCATCCTGTCATACTGGCACGTAAACGTTTCTCCGTCGCTCGGTACACGGCCGATCACCCCAAACAGAAATCCATTGTAGGTATCATATACATCTGTGGGCAGCAGGACGCCGAGCGTTTCTGCCACTTCATCCAGATCCGCGCATCCTTGTATCTGCCACTGCCCTTCTCCAATATTCTGAATATCCTCCGGCTGTTCCGGCTCTTCCAGCTCATAAAGATCACCGACCAATGCCTCCATCAGATCATGGAGTGTTATGATTCCCGCCATGCCTCCGTATTCATCAATAATCACGGCAAAGTAAGTCCTCGCCTTTTTCATATTCCGAAACAGGACATTCGCTTTCATCGCTTCTGGTATAAAATACGCCCCGTCGACCGCCTTCTCCATCACGGCTTCCTTCGTTCTTTCCGGAAGGCGGAAATAATCTTTTGTATCCAGAACTCCCAATATATCATCCCGGCTTTCTCCGCAGACCGGATAATGCGTATGCCGGCTCTCATGGATAACTCGTTCCCATTCTTCCATGCTGTCCGTAAACAGCAGAGAAGTCACTTCCACACGATGAGTACAGATCTGGCCTACGGTAATATCATCGAACTTAAATACGTTCTGAATGATCTCATTTTCGTCTGCATCAATTGTACCCTGTTCATTCCCGGCCATCAAAAGCATCCGAATCTCCTCTTCTGTTACCTTCTCGTCGTCTTCGTCCGGATTAATGCCCATAAGACGGAGGATTCCATTGGTGGAGGCAGTCAAAAGAAACACCAGCGGGGCAAAGACCTTGGACACGAAGCTGAGGGTCCCTGCCATACCAAGAGCAGTCTCCTCTGATTTTTTCATTGCAATCCGCTTAGGGACCAGTTCTCCGAACACCAGATTAAAATACGCCAGAACCAAAGTAATCAAAAAAACGGACACGGACTTAAGAACATTCTCCGGTACCGTGATCCCCTTATCCATTAATACCGCCACCAGTGGTCCCGCGAAATTTTCCGCCGCAAAAGCGCTGCCCAAAAGCCCCGCCAGAGTGATTGCCACCTGTATCGTGGCCAGGAAACGAGCCGGCTGCTCCGTCAGCGCCGCCAGCTTTCCTGCCCGTTTATTTCCCTCATCCGCCAGCTTTTTAAGCTTTGTCTCATTCATAGAGATAACGGCTATCTCCGCACTGGCAAAGGTCGCATTTAAAAATATCAAAACAACTTGTAAAAGAATCGGTCCTATCATAGCAATCTCCTTATCCTATAATCTCGGGCCATAGCCCCGCAGTTTTCAGAACACAAAAAGGCACAGCCCATATCCGCTTTTTCAGATACAGACCACGCCCTTATCATATCATCACACTGCATGGAACCACTATTCTCTGCTCACAGGATTCACTGTCGCTGTCATCACTGTCGTCCACGCAATTCTTCACATCCTTTCTCTGCTATATTATATTCCTATCATATTTTTCCGCAACTGTCAATCAAATGATGCCTCTTCTATTTCTTCAGGCGCTGCCGTACCACCTCATAGGCCAGTACCCCCGCCGCTACAGAAGCGTTCAGAGAATCGATATCCCCCTTCATCGGGATGGACGCGGTCAGATCGCACCGTTCCTTTAACAGGCGGCCGACTCCCTCTCCTTCATTTCCAATGATGATCCCCATAGGACCGGTCAGATCCAGATCATACATGACAGTTCCGTCCATATCAGCACAGACAAACCACATTCCTTTTGCTTTCAGCTCTTCCATCACTGCCGTCAGGTTCGTCACCTTAGCCACGGGCGTATAATTCAAAGCTCCGGCTGATGTCTTCGCCACTACGGCAGTCAGCCCTGCCGCGCGCCGTTTGGGAACGATGACTCCGTGTGCGCCGGCCAGATTCGCGGTCCGGATGATTGCCCCCAGATTATGAGGGTCCTCAATTCCATCCAGCAGGAACAAAAAAGGCGGCTCTCCCTTTTCCTCTGCCAGAGCGAGCATATCCTCTACACTTGCATATTCATAGGCCGCCGCATAAGCCAGAACTCCCTGATGCTTCCCTGTGGAGGATAACTGGTCCAGCCGCTCCTTAGGCACGTATTGTACCAGCGTATCCTGTTTTCTCGCCTCTCTTGCGATACTGAGCACCGGTCCATCCTGGCACCCTTTCAAAAGAAAGACTTTATCTATGGTCTTTCCCGAACGGAAAGCCTCCAATACCGCGTTGCGGCCCTCTATGGTAAATTCTTCGTATCTCATGTATCTCCTTTCCGGCTCCGTCAGATGATCCGCCGCCCTGTCACGGAGCAGAAGCTTTCGTATCAGACGGCACGTCGGCTTCTTTTTCCGCCTCATGATAAGCCAGGCATTTTTCCACCAGCTCTGTCATCCTCTCTCCCTGTCCAGTCAGATACAGATGGCCGAACAAGGCCTCCAGACCGGTTGCATGGCGGTATTCTGACATTGTGGCATTCTTGGCGCGGCTGCCCGCCTGGACATTCCTTCCTCTTCTATATACGCTCTTTTCTTCATCGGTCAATGCATCAAAAATACCGTGTATCATATGAGACTGAGCGCTGGCTTTCACCAGTTCACTGCAGCGTTCGTGAAGCCTGCCCGGCGCCATATTTCCCTGTCCCACCACTATGGTTCGGATATAAAGGCTGAATACTGCATCCCCGATAAAGGCCAGCGTCAGCGGTGAGTAAGTACGGATATCCGGACTGTCCTCACCGACCAGCAGCTGTTCCTGGGATATGAGCCCAGGAATACAGCCTTTTATGCTCTCGTCCATTTCACACCCTCTCTGGTGTCCTTTAAAAGGATTCCTTTGTCTGCCAAAGTGTCACGTATCTCGTCGGCGCGGGCAAAATCCTTATTTTTTCTCGCCTGCTGCCGCTCCTCGATAAGTGTCTCTATCTCTCCGTCGAGAAGCTCCTCTTTCTTTTCCGTGATGATGCCCAAGACACCGCAGAGAGTTTCAATGGTCTGCTTTGCGTATTCCACCAGAGCCCTTGTACTGGCTTCTGTCACAGCGGTATTCGCCAGCTTCACAAGCTCAAATACAGCGGAAATGGCATCCGCCGTATTGAAATCATCATCCATGGCGGCTTCATATTTAGCAGCCAATTCTTTAATCTGAGTCTCAACGGCTTTTTCTTCCTCCGTCATGGACTCACCGGATGCAGAAGCCAGAAGCTCATTCAGGCGTTCTACCGCAGTCACGATCCTCATAAGACCGTTTTTTGACGCTTCCATGAGATCGGAGCTGAAATTCAGCGGACTCCTGTAGTGGGCGCTCAGCATGAAGAAGCGGAGTACCTGCAGATCGTATTTTTCACTGATCTCCCTTACGGTAAAAAAGTTCCCTAAAGATTTGGACATTTTCCGGTTGTCAATATTAAGGAACGCATTGTGCATCCAATATTTTGCAAACTCCTTGCCGTTGGCGGCTTCGCTCTGGGCAATCTCGTTTTCATGGTGGGGGAAAATCAGGTCCTCCCCGCCGGCGTGAATATCAATCTGATCCCCTAAATAATGCTTCGACATAACAGAGCACTCAATGTGCCATCCGGGGCGGCCGTTGCACCAGGGAGCTTCCCAATAAGGCTCTCCATCCTTTTTAGGCTTCCACAGCACAAAATCCAACTCGTCTTCCTTTTCGCCCACCACTTTGATCTCTCTGTGCCCGGCCTGCAGATCCTCCAGGTTTTTATGGGACAGTTTTCCATAGTCTTTGAACTTCTTTGTCCTGTAATACACTGTGCCGTCAGCCGCCCGGTAAGCAAATCCCTTTTCTATCAAGTTCTCAATCATGGAGATCATGCCGCAGATTTCCTCTGTGGCCAGCGGATGAGTAGTGGCCGGCTTCACATTCATACCTTCCATGTCTTTTTTACATTCCGCGATATAGCGTTCGGAGATGACGGAAGCCTCTACCCCCTCCTCAATGGCCTTATTGATGATCTTATCATCCACATCCGTAAAGTTGGAAACATAATTCACATCATAGCCTGTATACTCAAAATACCGCCGGACCGTATCAAACACGATCATAGGCCTCGCATTTCCAATATGGATAAAATTATATACCGTGGGACCGCAGACATACATTTTTACCTTTCCAGGCTCCAGCGGTACAAATTCCTCTTTTTTCTTTGACAGCGTATTAAAAATCTTCATCGGTTTCTCCCTTCTGCTTTCTGCTCCGTTATTAAATCGTTTCTGTTCTGCTCTCCAGCTCCTCTGTCAGGGGGGCATCAGGCGCTGCAGGCTTTTCCTGCACTTCGGGCTTTACCGGCTCTGTCTTGACAAACCTGCACCCGGAGCAGTTCCTTTAACCTTTCCAGCTCTTTTTTGATTTCCTGATTTTCTTCCTTTAACTGCCGGATATCTGCCAGCACCGGATCCGGCAGCGTCACCTGATCCATATCCATCCTGGGCAGGCGCACGTTATTTCTCTTTACGCTTCTTCCTGGCACGCCGACTACTGTAGAATTCGGCTCCACCGGCCCCAGGACCACGCTGCCCGCGCCTATTTTAGAATTTTCTCCTATAGTAAAAGAACCTAATACTTTAGCTCCCGCACTGATCATCACATTATCTTCGATAGTCGGATGGCGCTTTCCTTTTTCCTTTCCGTTTCCGCCCAGAGTCACCCCCTGAAACAACGTCACATTGTCGCCGACTATCGCGGTTTCTCCGATGATCACCCCGTGGCCGTGATCTATGAACAGCCCTTTTCCGATGGTGGCGCCGGGATGAATCTCAATTCCTGTTTTCCTGGCTGCCCGCTGGGATACCCATCTGGCCCAAAAATAATGCTTTCGGAGAAACAGCCAATGTGATATCCGATAGCTCAGAATCGCCTTGAAGCTCGGATACAGAAAAACCTCCATCGGTGTTTTGATAGCCGGGTCTCTCTCTCGAATGATCGCAATTTCTTCTTTAATATATCGAATGAATCCCATAATATCCTCTCCTTTTCTTTCCTTACAGAATATTATCCGTTCTAAAATCATTTTAATGGAATAAAAAAACTCCGTCTCAAAAGAGACGAAGTTCACTCCGCGGTTCCACTCTTCATAAGACACGCCTCTATGGACGTCTCTCACTTGAGGTCTGTAACGTAAACTACACGTACAGGACTACTGCCGATGCCATCGCCCTGTCAGCTCCGGAATGCACTTCATACCCGCCTTCCTAAGGTCTGCTTTCAGCCGGTGACAGACCCTCTCTGCTATTTACGCCGGTACTACTCTTTCCTTCAAAGCCTTTTCCTGATTTATAAGCATGAAAAGTTCCTGCTTCTTTATCTAGTCTATGCAGTTTTGAAAGATTTGTCAACCCCTTTTCAGCCATTTTCCCGACAGCCCCTGCAGCCCGCACAGCTACCGCCCGTTCCCCTTTCCATGGGGTCGTAACCGTAACTGTAATTCCCGACTGTCTCAAGCAGGACTACTGCCTGAGAGGATATCCCCTCCCCGGTGCCGGTGAATCCAAGACCCTCTTCCGTGGTCGCTTTTACATTCACCTGGTTTACCGATATATGGAGAGCATCCGCAATATTCTGTCTCATTTCCTCCCGGTAGGGAGCCAGCTTGGGCCTTTGGGCAATCACAGAAGCATCTATATTACCAATAAAATATAGATTTTCTTCCAAAAGCTTTCCAACCTTCTCCAGAAGCTCAAGGCTTGAAATCCCTCGGTATGCTTCGTCGGTATCAGGAAAATGCTTTCCTATATCCCCAAGCGCGGCCGCTCCCAAAAGCGCATCCATAATGGCATGAAGGAGGACATCGGCATCTGAATGACCGAAAAGCCCTTTTTCGAAGGGAATTTTCACGCCTCCTATAATCAAGTCCCGTCCTTCTGTCAGACAGTGGACATCATAACCCATTCCAATTCTCATAGATCCTCCTAGTCATATTTTCAGCATATCCAGCATATACTGTAATTATACCCCTCTTCTGTCCAATAGACAAGCCGTTACTTCCCTGAGAGTTATCGGGTGCTTATGCGGATAAAATATCCAAAAACTTAACAGACTCTTAAATCTTTATGAAATTCCTTATTTTTTATTTAAACTTCATATAAAATCATGTATAATAAAATAATTAACAAACAATTATTTATCCTTATCCTTCTAAAACTTTTCTGCATCTGGAAAAGCAATCTGTCATCCTCTAAAAACACCGTCTAATAAAGCCATATGAAACATCTGTCTTTTCCGGCCCGTAAATCTATACAGAGCTGTTGTCTGTTATGACCATTTAATTCGTTTCACATGGCTTGCCATACATAACAGGAGGTATCATGCATAAATGATAGAATTTCAAAACGTTTCAAAAACCTTTCAGGGGAATACTGTAATTGACAACATCAGTTTTACGATCGACGACGGAGAATTTGTGGTCCTCCTGGGTGAAAGCGGCTGTGGCAAGACCACAACCCTTAGGATGATCAATAAATTGATCCTCCCCTCTTCCGGCACCATAAAGATCAACGGCAGTAATATCGCGCAGCTGGAAACGATCCCGCTTCGCCGGAGGATGGGTTATGTCATCCAGCAGACCGGTCTTTTTCCCCACATGACCATCCGGGAAAATATTGAGATCATTGCCCGGCTCAATTCCAAAGACACGGCAAAAATTGAAAAAGATGCAAAAGACCTGATGGATATGGTAAATCTGGATCCGGACGTTTACCTGGACGTATACCCCTCAGAGATGTCCGGCGGGCAGCAGCAAAGGGCAGGAGTCGTCCGGGCATTTATGTCCGACCCGGAGATCATACTCATGGACGAGCCGTTTTCCGCCCTGGATCCGCTCACGAGGACACAGCTCCAGAACTCTCTTATGGAAATGCAGGGAGCGTTAAAGCGTACCATTGTATTTGTAACACATGATATGGATGAAGCGGTGAGGCTGGCAGACCGGATCTGCATCATGGAAGACGGAAAGATCACTCAGTTTGACAATCCAGAAATGATCATGAAGCATCCCGCCAATGACTTTGTCCGGGAATTTGTGGGACCTAACCGGATATGGATGTCGCCGGAGCTCATAAAAACTCAGGATATCATGATCCGGGAGCCTGTCTGCTGTCTCCCCTGGATGCCAGTTTTCAAATGTATCGAACTGATGAGCCAGAAAAAAGTGGACACACTCATGGTGACGGATCCGAAAAAACACCTGCTCGGCGTGCTGTTCGCAGAGTCTTTGATCGGAACTCACGATACCAAACGTCCTGCCCAGGATCTGATGGAAAAATCCTTTACTTCCGCCAGCCCGGACAGCTCCATCGTGGATCTGCTGAATCTGTTCAACGAAAGGAAGCTCTCCACTCTGCCGGTGATCAATGAGCAGGGCATCATTGAAGGCCTGATCACCAGAAGTACACTGGTCACCACCCTCAGCCGCCAGTTCATTTCAGAGGAAGAGGAGGAAAGAGCATGACAGAATTCATACAATATATTGTTTCCGCCAGGTCTGAGATCCTGTCTTTATTCCTGGAACATATACAGCTCACCACCCTGGCCCTGGCTGCCGCCATACTCATCGGAGTTCCCCTGGGTATTCTGATCTCTTATTTAAAACCCGCGAGCAAGCCTGTTCTGGCCTTTGCCAATCTGGTGCAGGCAATCCCCAGTATGGCTCTCCTGGGCCTGACCATCCCGGTCCTGGGAATCGGCATGAAGCCGGCGATCTTCCTGGTGGTCATCTATTCTCTGCTGCCCATCATAAAAAATACCTATGCCGGCCTGATGAACATAAACGCCCAGACACTGGAAGCTGCAAGAGGCATCGGACTTACAAAATGGCAGATACTATTTAAGATCCGTTTCCCTTTAGCCATGCCTGTCATCATGACCGGCGTACGTATTTCTGCCGTATCGGCAGTAGGCCTGATGACACTAGCCGCTTTTGTCGGCGGCGGCGGACTTGGATTCCTGGTCTTTTCTGGAATCCGTACGGTCAACAATTATAAAATCCTGGCAGGCGCGATTCCTGCCTGTATCCTGGCGCTGCTGGTTGACCGGATATTCTCTGCCGTCGAAACTCTCGTCACTCCCATCAGTCTCATGGCCGGTGATAATAAGGAAAAGAAAAAGAAACACAAAAAAAAGGAACGCGTTGTCGCCATCGCTGCGGCAGTGCTGCTCGCAGCCCTGTTCATCGGAAATGTGTTCCGCCCTGTTAAGGAAACGTCCATCCATATCGGCAGCATGGATTTTTCGGAAAATGAAATCCTGGCGTACATGCTCTCGGAGGCTATAGAAACAAAGCTGGGCATATCCGTGGAGACCACTCCCGATCTGGGCGGCTCTTCCATTTGTCTCACCTCTATCCAGAGCGGCGACATTGACGGCTACGTGGAATACACCGGGACCATCTATGTGAGCATCCTTGGAAAGCAGGCTATATCCGACGTTCAGGAGGTCTATGATACCTCTAAGCAGGGGATGAAAGACAAATATGACCTGGAGCTCCTCTCCTCTTTAAATGTGAACAATACGTATACCCTTTCCACGACTAAGGAAATTGCAGAAAAATATCATCTGGAAAGCATCAGCGATCTCGCCAAGGTCAACGGTCAGCTCCGTGTGATCTCCACTCTCACCTTCTTAAACCGGGCCGACGGGCTGCAGGGCGTAAAAGAATTATATGGTTTAAAGTTTGCTTCAGAGATTGGAGTAGATGGAGCGCCCCGTTATACTGCTCTTTTAAGCGGCGAGGGAGAAATCATAGATGCATATTCCACAGATGGCCTGATAAAGAAATTTGATCTGAAAATATTGGAAGACGACAAGGGTGCATTTCCTCCCTATTATGCAGTTCCCGTATTCCGAAGTGAAACCTTGAAAAAATATCCTGAGCTGACAGAGATCACCGATATGCTGGCCGGCGCGTTATCCACGGACATCATGGCCGGTCTCAACTATCTGGTAGACGAAGAGGACCGTCCGGCAAAGGATGTGGCCCACGAATTTTTGAAAGAAAACCTCCCTGAACTCGCCAGTCAGGATTAAAACGGAAAGAATGGGACTCACAGGAAATTTTATATTTCAGCGCTTGACTATTTAAGCCATAACCGGTATAATGTTCTTGCGCGCGGATGTAGTTCATTGGTAGAACACCAGCTTCCCAAGCTGGATAGGCGGGTTCGATTCCCGTCATCCGCTCTTGAAAACCCTTGTAGATTAAGGGTTTTTTTGATGTGGTTAATCAAAAAGCAAACATGTCCATCCAATAAAATCGCCTGTAAAGCTACTATATTAAAAAAGATGAGCCTTCAATTGTCTGAAGGCCCGTCTTGATTTTGTTGCTGTTTAAGATTTTTTTCTCAAAGATATAATCAATTTATTGATTACAATAATTTCGTCATTGCCCGCATCTACCCAACACTCACTGATTTTTCCGTCACTCGTATGAAAAACCAAGCTCTTGTTATCTACATAGTCCATCAGGTCAAAATCCAAGTCATCAAAATATGATAAATCTTCATCCGGACAAATAATACTTCCAATCAATTCTTCTTGGATTTTTTCTATAAGCGGCTTGTCCAAAATATAGGTTTCATAATCTCGAGTCCCTATATACTTATGGTCCTGGTATGCCGGATCATCGTCTGAAAATGGATTAATAACAGTAAAAGTATCTCCATTCAATGAATAAGTTTTCGATTTTTCCATATTCCATCTTTCTTCCGGCATTGGAGTAGGCACATAGAATTTACAAGGACGTATCCATTTTTCAGTATAGTAGTCGCCATCCCAATCATCAAATTCTTTGTTTTCTTCTGACATAGAATTACTTTCTGTTTCCGTTATATTATTTTTTAACGTACAACCGCTGAACAATAATATCAGAAGAGCCAAACCGCTAATTACTATTCTCTTATTTATCATAATATAAAAGTGGTTCATATCCTTCCCAATAAAAATATTGATCGTATCGATGTCTTAATAAAGGGCCCATTCCCCAATACATAAAGATAAAATCAAACTAATTGTCCTTTTCATATATCGCCCTCCACAAATAAAAATTTCTCCAGTATGATCAAGATTCGTCTAAATTCCCATTGACATTTCCCTCCTCCCGCAAAAACACACTATATTATATCCAAAAGCAAATTAATCCGAATATTATATTTATAATATATTATTTTTTTGTATATTTGTAAATAATTTTTATATTTTTCCTCTATTGATATGTCGAATAGACAAATGCAGACATTGCAATTTCATGTTATAGAATTTATATTTTTTTATATTTTTAAGCTTATGAATATTAAAAAACCTGATTCCGACAGATTTGGTCGAACGTCGATTACCTTCAAATGTCTCTTGGGCTGCGAATACCAGACCTTACAGCCTCTGCTTTTGCCGCTGCCTTTGACCACTTTTAACGTTGAACAATTCGATGTTGAATGATACACTTCTCCTCCCGGCGTCCAATATACGATTGCTCCTCTAGGAATCTCGTCATCCTCTTGCGAAAAGTATTAGAACCGGAACTGCGTGCCGGAGCCTGAGACGCCTTCAAGCTGCTTATTTATCCTCTTAGCTCGTTGTTTTCTTGCTGCAGGGACTCTTCCTGAACATTTAGTTCATCAATCTCGCTTTGCTGATTCTCTAAAACGGATAACTCACCTATTCTGGCTTCCGCAGATTCCAGCTTCTTCTGTTTCTTATCTATAGTATCCCGAGCGGTGCTGAGGTTCTAAGCTATGTCGTCGTTGACAGACTCTAATTCTGCTACCCGTGATTCTAACGGTTGAACATCCGAAGCATATTTGTCCACATCCTTTTGCAATGATTCAATTATTTCTTATAAAGAACGGATCTCATCATTAAGAAAATCAGAATTGGTTTCCTGTCCTGTCTTTTCGTTCGTTATTTATCCATTGTCTATATACGGTCAGTCTTCAATACATAGACTTCTATAACAGCGTAAAATGGGAACTCTCCATCCATCGGAAAACTGTGCATCTGCTGCTGAGCGTCTGGATCTCCCGGCAAATCTCCCACTTGAGCAATTCCCCATAAAATTTTGCCAGTTCAAGCGACTCCCTGCAGTCCACCGTAAACGAATAGATTTTAATCTTTCATTCATCGTTCATAACATTATTGCCTTACATCTCACTCAAGAAATGATTGGCTCATAATATAGAATTCTTCCTGACTCGGCAAATGCTTCTTCTCCATTTTTTCCAGAGTATCATCATATTTCTGTGCTTCTTCCTCAGTGATCGCCATTACAGGACTGTCATGGTAACACCATCTTTTTCCGTCCAAAGCGCCGGGAACAAGCTCTTTCACCATCATCGCCGCCGGATATTTTCCATTTTCCATACAGACATTGTGTTTCTTACAGCTCACAAATCCACGGCTTACATAATTTGCCGGACTTCCAAGTATAACAATCACATCATAGCCAAGCGAAACCGCCTGTTTAAACGAATATTCCATGAGGATCTTTCCATAACCCTTTCTCTGATGCTCAGGTGCAATACAAACAGGCCCAAAGGTAAGGATTTCTTTTTCCATCCCGGACTCATCTGTCAGCTTGGCTTTCGTATACATGATATTTCCAATCACCTGACCATCAAGCTCAATCACAAAATCCAGCTCTGGTATGAAATCCTCATGCCGGCGCATGATATGGACCAGATAATGCTCCACGCATCCCGGAACATAAAGATTATAAAATGCTTTCCTTGTAATTTCCTCTACAATATTATAATCCGCTTCTTTTTCATTTCTTATGGTTATCATCCTATATTCTCCTATAAATTTAAAAACAGCCAAGTACCACTTACCGGCCGAACGCAAATCGGCGCCGTTAAGTTTTCTTTCATTCTAATCTCTCACTGTCCAAATGTCAAACAGCCCATTTCATATTATAGTTTACCGTTGCTATATAATTATACCCAAGGGCACCCCTAAATACATGCCCTCCGGGCAGGCCACCTCGTGCAGCAAGGTATACCTTTCAAACAAACTTATCTTTGCAAATCAGAGGGGACAGGAGGAAGTCCGTTTCCCGCACCGAAATAAGCTTTCGTTTGTTCTAAAAGCCATTGAGGCGGCCCACCGCTACCCGCTGCTGTAAGGCGCGCGGGCCGTGGGGATATCCAATCCTTTTCTGGAATCTAAAAAATGAAATTTGTCCGGTACAGCGCGGCAGGAAAGGCACCGGCAGAGAGAGTCCGGGCCGGCCTAAAGGTGAGCACCGCAGGGCAGCGGCCGGTGTTCTCCGGGAGGAGGGAGGCAGAATCGGAACATCCGATTCCGTTTCTGAGGGAACGGGAGACGGGAAATCATTTGGATTTCCTGTTGACATGTGAGCGGTACTTCCGGAGCGGGGATAAAGCGGCCCCTGCATCGCCAGCGAACCGAAATCGTAACGGTCCAGAACTTCTGCTGGTGCTGAACCGGAGCTTGATCGGAGCTTATTAAAAATGACTGCTTACACAAAGCGGGAATATAATATAATAACGTTTTATTCAGGGGCTATTATGCAGACTATAGAACAAATGACCCTAAAGGATTCCATGTATCTCGGACAGATTCCCGTATTCATTTATCAGATCCATTACCCTTCTTTTGTTACCACATGCAATGAAGCTGCTGCTCAGGCTATAAATGAATATTATGCACAAGCCGCAAAAAAAGCAGAAAAACACTGCCGGACTGTTCTTTATAAACAGGCAGCTGAAAATGCAAAGTACATTCCCTCCAACTCACCGCCTTTTAACAGCTATACCTTCGATGTCACCTATGAGATTACTTTTAATACTGGCTGTCTGACCAGCCTTTATATGGACACCTATCTTTACATGGGCGGAGCACACGGAGAGACGACCAGAACATCAGACACATGGAATTTTAATACCGGCATGCAGCTGAGGCTGAATGATTTTTATCCCTTGAGCTTTGTTTCTCTGTACAGGCTGCAGAAGAATCTGGATAATCAGGTCGAAAAACGCCTAAAAATCACCCCCGGCTCTTATTTTGACGATTACAGCTCCCTTATCCAGAATACGTTTAATCCAAACAGTTTTTATCTGCAGCCAAGCGGTCTCGTGATCTACTTTCAGCAGTATGACATAGCCCCTTATTCCACTGGTATCCCGGAGTTTTCCGTTTCCTCCGGCATCTGATGACCTGAACTGTCTTCTTATCAATCCCCTATATGTTTTGGTCTGTCCGGAGGCTTTCACTTTTTCACGCAGGCTGCATAGTATAGAACAAATCAATTTCAATGGAAAAATATATGAATGACGATCCTCGTGGAGCCTTAGTCCAACAGGGAAACATTATGCGTATAGATAACGCTTTAGTTGAAGATACTTCTTGCCTCGATAATTCCAGCGGCAGCATCGAGGTTTCCTACTCTGTACCGGAAGCAAACAATATGACTTCCATCCAAACTATCAGGCTGAACCTTACAGGCAATACCGTCATCCTGGACTCATTCGGCCAAAACATGTGCATATGCTGCATACAGCCGGGAATGTGGGTGAGCGCCATATTTTCGGCTCGCATGACCAGAAGCATACCGCCCCAGTCAAATGCCTTTTTGATCATTGTTCAGGGAATGTCTCAAGTGCCCTCGGTCACCACGACCGACCGAGTCATTTTTGTCGATGTACGAAACAATATGCTTTTAACGGGGAACCCCTGGAACATCAACAGTCAGACCAGATTCGTAGTATCGGACTCTACTCCCATAACCAACCGTGCCGGACGGCCAGTTAAGCTCAGTGCTCTTCGTCCCGGCCAGCTGGTCAGAATCACCCACGCTAATTTCCAGACTGCGAGTATCCCTCCGCAGACCACGGCATACAGCATACAGATTCTTTAGACCCCGGACGAAATAAGCTGACAGAATATTCAATATTCATACGGAAAAGCCTGCGGAAGCACCGCAGGCTTTTTTTAATATTACCTAACAAAAGAATATACATAAAATAAAAACCCTTGAACACACAAGGGTTTTAAAGTAGCGGAAGGGAGATTTGAACTCTCGACACCACGGGTATGAACCGTGTGCTCTAGCCAACTGAGCTATTCCGCCATAATGGGACCTATAGGGCTCGAACCTATGACCCTCTGCTTGTAAGGCAGATGCTCTCCCAGCTGAGCTAAGATCCCCGACCGCAGTAAAAAACCACATTCTTCATTTTTGACTGCCTAGGTAGTATACCTTTTATTGTCCAAATTGTCAAGACTTTTTCCACACTTTTTATTTATAAAATTTTTCTTTGTATCCTCTCTGTTCCTTATGTTATAATAAAAGTAATTTCGGAAGGCAGCCCGGAACAGCCGGACTCCAGGAGGATCGTTATGTATTATTTTATCGTAAATCCCAACGCCCGCTCCGGCAGGGGGCTGAGTATTTGGAATAAGCTGAAGGAACGGCTGGAAAAAGAAAAAATTCCCTACGAAGCTTATCTAACTGAGCATACGGGACACGCGACTGAATTGGCGGCGGAGCTCACTTCGCCAAGGCATCAGGATCCCTCATCTAAAACCATTGTCGCCCTGGGAGGTGACGGTACCTTGAACGAAGTACTGAACGGCATTTCCCTTTCCTCTCCGGTGACACTGGGATATATCCCCTCCGGATCGGGAAACGATTTTTCCAGAGGCATGCGGCTCTCGAGGAACCCGGAAAAAGCCATGAATCAGCTCTTAAAATCCGAAAACTGCCGTTATCTCGACTATGGTATCTTATCCTATATGTCGGATCATCCCGCTCACAGGCGTTTCATCGTGAGCAGCGGCATTGGCTACGACGCAGATGTCTGCCAGAATTTATTTACCACTAAACTAAAGAAAGCATTCAACCAGCTTCATATGGGAAAGCTTATCTATTTATTCATCGGAATCAAGCGAATAGTCCTCTGTAAAAGCACCAATGGTTATCTGCTTCTGGACGGAGTGAAAAAAATAAATCTGAAGAAAATCCGGTTTATCTCTTCCCACATTCAGAAGTTTGAAGGCGGCGGTTTCCGTTTCGCCCCCAAAGCCGATCCCTGTGACGGTTATCTGGAACTCTGTGTCGTATCCGGCGTTTCTCGTCTGCGGCTGACGCTCCTGCTGCTTGCTTCTCTGGCCGGCCGACATGTCTGCTGCAACGGTGTACGGACCTACGCCTGCCGGGAAGCAGCCATCCATACGGAAGAGCCTCTGTTAGTTCATGCCGACGGAGAGTCCTGTCATGGTCAGACGGATATATCTGTCCGTTGTGTTGAAAAGAAAATACGTTTTTTGTGTTAATTTGCGGTAATTATTCAGAATTGTTCTTAAAGATTTTATGAATTCACTTGCCATCCCCGGCAAACCGTGTTATAATCACATGAAAATTATTAAAGGCTAGCAGTATGCCCTGCAAGGGGGGGAAGGAAGGCGATTCGTGTGAAAGCAATCAAGAATTTCTTCAGCAATTATCGTCAGTCCTGGGTTCTCCTTTACGTTTTTATCTATTTCCCATGGTTTTTCTGGCTTGAAAAGCACGTGACCGTAGGAACCCAGTTCACCAATATTCATATAGCATTTGACGACCTTATTCCGTTTAATGAGTATTTCATCATACCCTATTTATTCTGGTTCATTTTCGTGGCAGGTTCTGTGACCTATTTCCTGCTGAAACGGCCGAAAAAAGAATTTTACCGTATGACCGCGTTTCTCTTCATTGGAATGACTGTCTGTCTCGCCATCTGTACTCTGTTTCCCAACGGCCAGACCATGCGTCCTCCTGTAAATCCGGAGAAAAATCTGTTTTCGAAGCTAATCGTCATGTTGTACAAAACTGATACATCAACTAACGTATTTCCAAGCATTCATGTATTTGCCTCACTCGGCATCAATCTGGCATGGTGGAACAGCCCTGTTTCTCAGAAGCATAAATGGATTCGCCCTGTAACCACCCTGATCACTATTTCCATTTGTCTGTCCACAGTTTTCCTGAAACAGCACTCGGTGCTGGACGGACTTGGAGCGATCGTGCTTGCCATCGTCCTTTATTTTTTCGTATATCAGCCAGAGATGACGAGAGCTTCCGCGAGGGCGGCGAAGGAGAAAACCAAATCAAAGAAGCTGTACAGCTATAAGAATAAGCTTTGATCACGGCTGAAGCAATGTTCTCTATAAGTAAAATCAGAAATTAAAAGGCGTCTGCAAAATGCAGGCGCCTTTTTTCAGATCTGATATTCTATTCCTGTCCTGTTTCTCCGCTGTCTCCCGCTGCCGCATTTTCTGAGTCCTTTACCGCAATTTCCTCAGAATGGACATGGCGCTCTATCAAGTATACCATCAGGATCAGCACAAGGCAGGATATAACGGTTCCTCCCCAAAACTTCCCTGCCGACCGGTACATATTGTCGAGAAATCCCAACTCCGACACGGCCACTGAAAAAAGGTTGGCCGCCATATGGAAAAGGATTGGAGCAAGCATGTTATGAAAACGCTCATACGTGTAAATGAACAAAAGTCCCAGGCAGAACGCATATACGCCCTGTACCAAATTGCCGTGGTAAAACGCAAATATCAGAGAACAGAGGACTGCCGCTGGTCCGATATTCAGATATTCTCTCAAACGTCTGTATATGAGTCCACGGAAGATCAGTTCTTCCACAATGGGAATGATGACTCCCAGCCCGATGAATTCCAGGGCCAGCTTCCCCCCATACATGATCTCGGATATCGCGTCATACGTATCCGAAACGTTATAAAGGCCGCTGGCGGTTATCAGATTATTTCCCGCCAGGCAGGTGGCCACCCCTAAAACGACGATCAGAAGATACTGCCAGGACGGCACTGACGCAAAGCGGCGGACGCTTCCCTTCTTCAAGTCGGCTTTTCTGTCCATCCGGTAATAAAGCATGAGAACCGGAAGTGATATGGCCGCGGCCAGTACCTGCAGCTCCAACGCGACGGACAGCGTCCTGTTCATCATCTCGTTGATGATCTCCATCTGGTTGTTCAAATTATTGGGACTATACCCCGGCAGCGTCGACATGGCGATGAACACCGCCGCAATTGCCTCTACGATGAAGCAGACGCCAAAATACGTCAGTCCCGGATAAATAAGCCTCCAGACTCTTCTCCCCCAGCTCTCTTGTCCCATTCGCTATTCTCCTGTCCTGTTCTTCACGGTTGCAATGTCGATCAGAGTAAGTCCTTCCTCCCGGTTTTCCAAGCTGGCCACCAGGGCCTTGGCCGTATCGATGGCAGTCAGTACGTTCACCCCGGTCTCAATGGCATTTCTCCGGATAATGAACCCGTCATGACTCTTGGCCGCTCCCTGATTTGGCGTATCAATGACCAAGTCGATATCATGCTCCAGAATCAGATCCAGCAGATTCGGAGATTCCTGCTCCAGCTTATTGATCTTGATCGCTTTCACGCCATTCTCATTGAGAATCTTCGCCGTACTTCTGGTGGCGTAAATCTTATACCCCAGCGCTGCAAATCTTCTGCCGATATCCACAGCCTCCAGTTTATCCGCGTCCTTGACGGTCATGATCATTTTCTTTGTCCTTGGAAGATTGATCCCCGCCCCAAGGAACGCCTTGTATAACGCCTCATTAAAGGTCTTCGCTATGCCCAGACACTCACCGGTGGATTTCATTTCCGGCCCAAGACCAATGTCTGCGCCGCGAATCTTCTCAAAGGAAAACACAGGCATTTTGATGGCGATATAATCGGCCTCCGGCTGAAGCCCCGGCTCATAACCCAGCTCCCGAATCGTGCTGCCGATGATGACCTGGGTAGCCAGCTTCACGATAGGTATGCCGGTGACCTTGCTGATATAAGGCACCGTGCGGCTGGAACGGGGATTCACTTCAATGACATATACTTCGTCATTGCTCACGATAAACTGGATATTGATCAGCCCGCGGACATGGAGTGCTTTCGCAAGCCTTCTGGTATACTCTTCTATCACACGCTTTGTCTTATTGGAAATACTCTGCGCCGGATATACGGAGATGCTGTCGCCGGAATGGATGCCCGCCCGTTCAATATGTTCCATGATTCCAGGAATCAGAACTTCTTCCCCGTCACATACAGCATCCACTTCGATTTCTTTGCCTAGAAGATATTTATCCACAAGAATCGGATGCTCCTGGGCGATTCGGTTGATGACTCCGATGAACTCGACGATATCCTGGTCGCTTATGGCGATCTGCATACCCTGGCCGCCCAGCACATAGGAAGGACGCACCAAAACCGGATATCCCAGATTTTCCGCAGCCTGGATTGCTTCCTCACAGGTAAAGACCGTATGACCAGCAGGCCTGGGAATACAGCAGTCTTCCAGAATCCGGTCAAACAGCTCCCTGTCCTCTGCGGCATCCACATCCTCCGCCGAAGTACCGAGGATCGGAACTCCCATTTTCATAAGGGCTTCTGTCAGCTTGATGGCAGTCTGCCCCCCAAACTGCACCACGGCGCCGTCCGGCTTCTCCAGCTCCACCACATTTTCCACATCCTCCGGAGTCAGAGGTTCAAAATAGAGCTTATCTGCAATATCAAAATCTGTGCTGACTGTCTCTGGGTTATTGTTTATGATAATAGTCTCATAACCTGCCTCGCTGAAGGCCCAGGTACTGTGTACCGAGCAGAAATCAAACTCAATTCCCTGCCCGATCCGGATGGGACCAGATCCGAGCACCAGCACTTTTTTCTTTTTTCTTGCACCGTCTGCTTCATTTTCACTTCCGAAGCAGGAATAATAATAAGGCGTTGCAGCAGCAAATTCTGCGGCGCAGGTATCCACCATTTTAAACGCGGCCCGGATGCCGTATTCATTTCTGAGGCTCTTGACCTCCTTCCCGGTCTTTCCGGAAAGGCGTCCGATCACAGTGTCGGGGAACTCAATCCGCTTTGCTTCTGCAAGGAGCTCTTTCGTAAGAGGCTCTGTCTTCAGACGGTTCTCCATCTCCACCAGTATCGCGATTTTGTCTATGAACCAGTTATCGATCTTTGTGATATCGTGGATGACGTCATAAGAAATCCCTCTGCGGATAGCCTCCGCGATCACATAAATCCTTCTGTCGTCCACACGATAGAGGTATTCGATGATCTCTTCCTCCGACGCTTTGGTAAAATCTTCACTCATCAGGCAATCCACATGCTGCTCCAGAGAGCGGATGGCTTTCATCAGAGCACCTTCAAAATTTGTGCAGATGCTCATAACCTCTCCGGTCGCTTTCATCTGCGTGGTGAGGGTCCTTTTCGCACTGATGAACTTATCAAATGGCAGGCGGGGCAGCTT
The DNA here is from genome assembly GCF_021044755.1 of Lientehia hominis. Classification (GTDB taxonomy): domain Bacteria; phylum Bacillota; class Clostridia; order Lachnospirales; family Lachnospiraceae; genus Lientehia; species Lientehia hominis. Next base: position 224,173 of record NZ_JAJNOR010000004.1, on the reverse strand, counting down.
TACCACACAGTAATCCAGCATGGGCTCAAAGCTGGCATAAGTCTTTCCGGTTATGGCGTTGGGAATCTCATCCAGAGTATAGCCAAGCGCAATCTTTGCAGCCACCTTGGCAATAGGGTAGCCGGTGGCCTTTGATGCCAGCGCCGATGAACGGCTTACCCGGGGATTCACTTCGATCACACAGTATTCAAAGCTCTCCGGATGAAGAGCAAACTGCACGTTGCAGCCTCCTGTGATCTTTAGCTCGTCTATGATGTTGAGAGAAGCGCTCCGAAGCATCTGGTATTCCTTATCTCCCAGCGTCTGGGAAGGAGCCACCACGATGCTGTCCCCCGTATGGACGCCCACCGGGTCAATGTTTTCCATATTACATACTGTGATCACATTGCCGTTTCCATCCCGCATCACTTCATATTCAATTTCTTTCCAACCCGCGATACAGCGCTCAACCAGCACCTCTCCCACGCGGCTCAGCCGAAGGCCGTTGGACAGGATCTCCACCAGTTCCTCTTCATCGGAGGCGATGCCGCCGCCGCTTCCGCCCAAAGTATAGGCCGGGCGCAGGACTACAGGATATCCAATCTGATCTGCGAAGGCAATTCCGGCTTCCACGTCATGCACCACCGTCGAAGGAGCGCATGGCTCGCCTATCTTTTCCATGGTATCCTTAAATTCCTGTCGGTCTTCCGCCTTTTTGATGGTCTCCGGCGTGGTGCCGATCAATTTTACATTATGGCTTTTCAAAAAGCCTGCTTCATCCAGCTCCATGGCCAGATTGAGCGCTGCCTGGCCGCCCAGGGTCGGAAGCACACTGTCAGGCTTTTCTTTTTCTATCAATTGTTCCAAAACCTCCACGGTCAGAGGCTCTATATACACTTTATCCGCAATATCCTTGTCTGTCATAATAGTAGCCGGATTCGAATTCACCAGCACTACTTCAATGCCTTCTTCTTTTAAAGAACGGCATGCCTGGGTGCCGGCATAGTCAAACTCTGCCGCCTGGCCGATGACAATGGGGCCGGAACCGATTACCAATACTTTTTTTATCTCAGGATTTTTAGGCATTATCTGGCTACCTCCATCATCTTAAGGAATCTGTCAAACAGGTACGCGGAATCTCTCGGTCCGGGACACGCCTCCGGATGGAACTGTACGGTAAATATATTTTTTCCGGTATAGGCGAGACCTTCATTTGTCTGGTCATTGACATTCACGAATGCGGGAACTGCCGTGTTTTCATCCATAGAATCCGTATCCACCACATAGCCATGGTTCTGAGAAGAAATGTACACACGGCCAGTCTCCAAGTCCTTGACCGGATGGTTACCGCCTCTGTGCCCGTATTTCATTTTATAAGTATCTCCACCGGTGGCCAGCGCCATGAGCTGATGGCCCAGACAGATGGCAAAGATTGGAATATCCGTCTCGTAGAGCTTTTTAAGCTCCGCGATGATCTCTGTACATTCTTTCGGATCTCCCGGTCCGTTGGAGAGCATGATACCGTCGGGATCATCTGCCAGAATCTCCTCTGCCGCCGTGTACGCCGGATATACCGTGACCTGGCAGCCCCGTTCATTCAGGGAACGGGCGATATTCTGCTTTGCCCCAAAATCCATGAGCGCTACCTTATAGCCCTCACCCGGCAGTATATATTTTTCTTGACATGTGACCTTTCTCACGACTCCGGCCGGAGAATAGGCTTTAATCTTCGGAAGGATCTCTTCCAGCTTATAATCTTCGTCAGTGGTGATCATGCCGTTCATGGTACCCTTTTCCCGAAGAATCTTAGTAAGAGCTCTCGTATCGATTCCTGCAATCCCGGGGATATCATAACTCTCCAAAAAATGCTGGATGCTGTCTTCACTCCTGAAGTTACTGGGCCTCCTGGAGAGCTCCCGTACAATATAGCCGTCAGGCCAGGGCCTCGCGGATTCCATATCTTCGTGGCAAATGCCATAATTTCCAATCAGGGGATATGTCATAACTACTGCCTGTCCGGCATAAGAGGGGTCTGTAAGAACTTCCAGATAACCAGTCATTGATGTGTTGAAGACGATTTCGCTGATGACTTCCTTTGCCGAACCAATACTGGTGCCGGAAAAGACAGTCCCGTCTTCGAGTATTAGAAAAGCTCTCATTTATCCACCGTTTCCTTTCGTAGTTCCGCAAAATGCGCGGAGTCCGCGCATTTCATCTAACTTCAGCTCAAATTGTAAAGATTTTACCACAATGCGACATACATTTCAACCTTTTTGGGAAAGGAATTTTCTTTTCATATAATATCACTAATTTCACTTTCCCATCATATATTAATACAAACAAAACTGCGGGGTATTTCCATTGATTATAAAAACCATGCAGAATGATACGCCTGACAGCGGACAGCTTCTCATCAGTGTCAACTCCTCACTCAATAATTTCCCGATTAGCGGAGCCACAGTCAGTATCTCCATCACCGGCGGAGACGGTCAGCCCCTGGAGCAGCTGGATACCGATACCTCCGGTCAGACGGAGGAAATCACGCTCAAAACGCCCCCCATTGACTACAGCATGCAGCCTGGCGAGCCTCGTCCATATTCCGAATTTAACATCACGGTCTCTGCTCCCGGCTATGAACCTCAGGTCGTAGACGGCACAGAAGTGCTTCCGGAAAGCACTGCCCTGCAGACAATACGACTCCGCCCTCTTTCTGATAACGAAGGAGTCCCTTCTCCTATCGTCATTCCCGATCATACGCTCTACGGGGAATATCCTCCCAAGATTGCGGAACCGGAAATCAAACCGATCGCAGAGAGCGGAAATATCGTCCTTAGCCGCGTGGTGGTCCCCGAGACTATCATCGTTCACGACGGCACCATAAGCAATACCTCGGCTCCGAATTATTACGTACCCTATAAAGATTACATCAAAAATGTGGCTTCCAGTGAAATCTATGCCAATTGGCCTGAGGCCACTATCACAGCCAACGTCCTGGCGATCATGTCCTTTACTTTGAATCGGGTCTATACGGAATGGTATAGGAATAAAGGCTATGATTTCACCATTACATCCTCTACCGCTTACGATCATAAATGGATATACGGCCGAAATATTTTTGAAAGCATATCTGTTATTGTAGATGAGATTTTTGATAATTACTTGTCAAGGCCGGATGTTAAACAGCCAATCCTCACCCAATACTGTGACGGTCAGAGAGTCTCCTGCCCGAACTGGATGACTCAGTGGGGTTCAAAAAGCCTCGGGGATCAGGGATATTCTCCCATTGAAATCCTCCGTTATTATTACGGTCAGGATATGTACATCAATACAGCGGAACAGATTTCTGGAATTCCCTCCTCCTGGCCGGGTACAGATCTCACCATCGGCTCCACCGGTCCTAAGGTACAGCAGCTTCAGGAACAGCTGAACAGCATTGCCAGCGTTTATTCCGCGATTCCTTCCCTCACTCCTGACGGAATCTACGGTGAGGCCACAAAAAACTCTGTAGAGGCTTTCCAGAACGTATTTGGCCTTCCCCAGACAGGTGTGGTGGATTTCCGGACCTGGTACAAAATTTCAGAAATCTATGTGGGAATATCAAGGATTGCAGAATTGAACTGATTACCTCTTAAAGGAGCAGACAAATGGGGAACGATATAAAATCGTCCCCCGTTCGCCGTTCCTTTTTGTCTTTCTTTAGTTCTTCTTGATATAATCCTTGCTGACCCAGCCCGTATATTTATTCTCTATTCGGATCTGATACCAGCCGCCGTTTTCTCCGATGACCTCCACTTCATTTCCTTCTCCCAGTTTTGGCCAGGCTTCCAGCAGTCCATAGCTGATACCTGGTCCGGTCCTCACATTCAGGCGGGAGCCCCCAAGGCCCGAAGCTTTTCCCACCCATACAGAATAACCGTTTTGTCCACCGGAAGATTGGCGCTCCGTGATTTTCAGATAATAGGAATTTACAAAACCCTTTGCACCCTGGATGTTGATTTTCACCCAGCCGTTGCTGTATTTATCTAAAACATCTACTTCATTCCCCTCTGCCAGCTCCGGCCAGGCTGCCAGCTTCGGATACTCTGCGCCCGGGCCTGTACGGACGTTCAAGGTGTCCCCCGCCTTTAAATTTGTCACCTGTCCGTGGGCCCACGGTTCATACGTCTTTACTATAGTCACATCTCCGGAAACCGGATCGGAGTCCTCACCACCTGACAGTTTTTTCTTCACATCGGAGCGGAAATCATCCATAGTCTTTCCAAAGCGTCTGAAATAAGGAGCCGGATCGTCATGGTCGGAAGCGAAGCCTTTTTCATGAGCCTCATAATGGCCTACGATCTTATCTGGAGTCAGACCATAAGTCCTGCAGAGCTCCGCATAATGATCGACCGCATTCTTCCAGACCTTCTGAAATTCTGCGGCACTGTCCAGCTCACAGAGCTCATATCCGATACAATTCCTGTTTCCCCAGGTAGTTCCTATCTGCCAGCAGGCCAGAGAATAAGGCGCAAAATTATAGACTCCTGTATCATCAATGAATCCATGGACCAGTTTTTCCACTCCCGGCTTGTTCCAGCGTTTGAACCAATTATTGGAACCGTTTACCGCCCGAATGACAGCCGGATAGACGGAAGGACTGTGAACGATAAGATACTTCACGCCGTCCAGCCTGGTTCCTTCTACATAGCAGTCATTTCTGACGCAATAGCTGTTTGTCACATTACTCATAACCATTCACCTCTTTTTCATTTTCCGGCATCCGAACCGCCGTCTTCTGCCGTTATCTGTTCAGAAGCGTCATCCCCTTTTCTGCTGTCCTGTTTTTTCGACATCTGCTTATATATCTGATGACTTCCCGTCGCAGCCAGTCCAGAGACGATTCCTACGGCGATTGCTGAAATATAATCGTCCGCCGGATAGTTCGGCATAAAGCGCATGCCTATTGCTCCCAGGATCCCGCCTGTCAGACCGCATATGACTGGAATCCATTTATTGTCAAGGGTCGTGGCCCTCACTGCCATTGCTGCCAGATAGCAGATGACCGTGATTCCCACCACATTGCCAATTGTCCCAAAATCCATGGTTTTCCTTCCTTTCTTCATTTCATTAAATCCAAACAACTGACAGAGAAAAAATTCTGTCTCTCTAAAATATGCGGGGATGGAGGAAAGGTGTAAAGCCTTCCTCTTCCCCTTACCTTACCTTATCCAGATGATGAAAAAACAGCCTTCTGTATCCATAAAAATCGTTCCGGCTCACAGGGACGTTCCCCAGATATTCGTATGGCCAGCCGGTGGCCACACATTTTAAGATATAAGGGGACAGCATCTCATCCGTCTGCTTCGCCGCCTGTTCGATCAGCTCACAGTCCCTAATGAAATTTTCTTTTTGCTCTGCCTGTTTTTCCGGCCGGACATTTTTCTTTTTTTCCTCATATTGAAGGCAAAAGTGCTTCAGTTCCAGATATCGTTCCTTTGAAATCCCATAATCTTCATAAGACATGCCTCTCAATGATTTCATCGTCTTTCCCTCCAGACATTTTTTTCTATTTTCTTCTTTACTTTTTTTTAGTTTGTGATACAATAAAATAGTTGCATGGGGCATTAGCGCAGTTGGGAGCGCGCAACATTCGCATTGTTGAGGCCACGGGTTCGAATCCCGTATGCTCCATTTTTATGTCATGGACAAATATCCATGGCATTTTTATTTTGCACTATTTTTCCGGCCTGTCATATCCTAAAACAAAAAGGATATGATCAATATGTTCTTTCCACCGCCCAACCGTCCTGGCAGGCCGCCCAGCTGCCCTCCTTGCAGACCTTGTCCGCACTGCCCGCCGCCTGGAAGACCTCCTGTAGGTCCGCCGCCTGGAAGACCCCCTATGGGGCCGCCTCCTGGAAGGCCTCCCATGGGGCCTGGTCCGGTAAGGCCGCCCAGGCCGGAGCCCAGGGACTACTGATATATGGGGACCGGATCACCGGTCCCTTTTTTATTTCATAGAAACACTCGATTCGAAAGCCGGACTAATTTCTACCTTTCCCACTTTTCCGTCAGATAAAATGATCTCAAGACCCAACACCTCATAATAAATCTCTGCTGTATGGGCTGTCATAATATTGTAGAACTCTTCTTTGACTTCCATCTTTTCCGCTCCTTCCTTCTGCTCTTATTCCTGAAAATCCCGTTGACAGTGGTCTGATCATCGTCTATAATAATAGTATATCGAATATATGTTCGATTATAAGCACTCAGATTGGAACAGGCATTCTATTTTCATATCCTGAAAGAATGTCTTCTGAATCTGCTCGGCTTCTTCTATGGAAAAGCGGCCGCTGTCGATTTTGGACGCCAAATTCTTTTGGGATATACCCGTGGATTCGGAAATATCCTTTATGGATATATTCTTTCCTGCCATAGCAGCTTTTAAATGAAAATATGACATAAAAACCATCCCCCTCCTACGCAACTGCGTTCTTTATATTTCATATGATATACTCTTTTGAGTATTTTGTCAAGCTTATTATTACGCGATTGCATATTTTTTCCATTTACTTTCCTTCCTTATTATGTTAAAATTGGATAGGAAAGGTGGTGATAATATGGGGATTGGATCCAGACTGAGTGAATTGATGAAATACAGAGGCACCAATGCAAATGAACTGGCTCAGAAGATTGGTGTCGCACCTACAACTATCTACTCCATGATAAAAAGAGACAGTAAGAAGGCCGATATAGAAGTGCTGATAAAGATTGCACGGGAGCTGCAGGTCGACGCAGAATATTTCTGCAGCGGCAGCCCCTCTGCTTCTGTTCCAGCCTCGCCGTCCTATGAAGACATGGAGGAGCTGATCGCGCGGAACGGAAAAAATCTGTCTGCTGAGGAAAAAATAAAGCTGATCAAGCTTTTGTCAGAATTGGAATAAAGATTTGGGATGATAATATGGAATATAATCTGATCGAACAAAAAATCCTGGAAGCTTATCGAGTCCTGGATATCCGAAGCTTTCCCATAGACTGCTTTGAAGTGCTGAAAAAATATGGCTTCCGGGTCTGCTCCTACCAAGACATGGGGCGAAAGAATCCGGAGCTTTATCAAATGGCTCTCAGGTATTCGGAAGATGCCTTTCGTTATAAAAAACGCATCTATTATAACCAGGATGTCCCCGACAGGCGAATCCGTTTTTCTCTCGCACACGAATTCGGACACTGTATCTTAAACCACCGGGGTGAAAACCCAAAGCAGGAACTGGAGGCAAATTATTTCGCCGGACGTTTCCTGGCCCCCGCCATGGCCATTCACTATACTCACTGCCGAAATGCAAGAGACGTATCCAACGTTTTTGATATCTCTCTGGAAGCCGCTGGATACGCATACCGAAATTACCAGTCATGGGTGCGTTCTGCCGCCCGGAGAATGAACGCTTACGACAAAGCCATGTACGAGCATTTTTATGACACGAAGAAAAAGAAATTCATCTGCCGCAGATCCCCTTCTTTTCCTTGGGGCGAAGAACTCTCTTTGGAAAACCATATGGTCCTGGGGGAGGAGATATAACGCCTTTGTTATCTTCCTTCCTTTACTACAGGCAGGCGGACCGTAAATGTGGTCCCCACATCAACCTGGCTGTCCAGCTGGATGCTACCGCCATAATAATTGACAATATGCTTGACGATGGAAAGGCCCAGGCCGGTGCCCCCCATTTTCTTGCTTCTCCCTTTATCCACTCGGTAAAACCTCTCAAATACCCGCCTTTGAGCTTCTTTCGGGATTCCCACACCAGTATCGCTGACTATCAGGACCATCTCCTTTTTATCAGAGGTGATCGTCAGACGGACAATACCTTCCGGTTTATTATATTTGATTGCATTTACCAGCAGATTATTTAAAAGTTCCCGTATCTGCTGTACATTTGCCGCAATGGTCAGTGGTTTACATTCTGTGATCACCTTCACTCCATAGTCACAGGCCATGGGGTCCAGAGATGCCAGCATCTCCTCCACCAGCGGATATATCTGCAGATCCGCCATTTCTACTTCCACATCCTTCGTTTCCAGCCTGGAGATCATCAGAATGTCATTAATCAGATTGGTCATATGGTCGGCTTCCTTTTCTATCCTGGACAGAAAATCCTGCTGGACCTCTTCCTTCGTCACCAATCCGCTTCCCAAAAGCTCCGTATATCCCTTAATAGAAGTGATCGGCGTCTTCAGTTCATGCGACGCGTTGGAAAAAAACTCCTGTCGGATAATCCTCTCCAATTCCAGCTTTTTCACATAGGTGCCGATTTCTGCCGACATCTGATTCATCGCGTCTATGATGACATTCAGCTCTTCATACTGATAGTGCTTCATAAAGATCTCCGGTTCGCCTTTATCTACTTTCCGCAGCTCTCCCGCGATCTCATTTAGCGGAGTCGTTACAGAACGGGCAAACCGTTCTGCCAAAAAGAATGATGCTATCAGAGCGACCGCCACTCCGAAAAATACAGCCGGAATCAAAATCTTCAGATACATAAAAAGTCCTTCATAGGGCACGGCTAGCCGCAGGACATATCCGCCGTTTTCCGAGAGGATCGCCGCGTAAAGCATTTCCTTATGAAGAGTTTTGGAATAACGCTTGGTATATCCTCGGCCATTTTCAATGGCTTCTTTTACCTCTTTCCTGTCCAGATGATTTTCAAGCTGTTCCATATCTGTGACACCATTGTCCGCCAGCACAGTCCCATCCACAGAAAGAATTGTGGCCCGGCTGTCCTGATTACCGTCTATGGCGCAGATGTCCGTTATCTGCTTCGCCACGTCCTCACCATAATCCAGCGCATAGTCCATCATATGCAGGGTATCTAAAAGTTTATCCTCCGTCTGTTTCAAGCTTTCACTGCTCATCACCAGACAAAAAACCGTGCTGCTGACGACCAGTGCCAATAAGATCATCCACACAAACTTTTTAAAAATAGCCTTTTTCAATCTTCCTTCTCCTGACTGTAAAAACGGTATCCCACACCTCTGACCGTCCGGATCATCTCCGTCCCGCCTTCTCCCAGCTTCTGCCGGAGACTTCGGACATGCATATCCAGGGTTCGGGATTCTCCCTCATATTCGTAACCCCAAATTTGATTCAAGATCTGCTCTCTCGTCACGACTCTCGTCTTATTCTCTGCCAGATATTTAAGGAGCTCATACTCTTTTAACGTAAGGTGCAGCATCTCTCCATTTAGAAATACTTCCCTCGTGTCCGGACAAATAAGAAGGCTCCCTTCCTCAAGACGGCCCGCTGTCTGCTGCCCCTTTCCGCTTTCCCGGCGCAGCTGAGAGCGCACTCTGGCAGCCAGCTCCAGAACACTGAACGGCTTTGTCATATAGTCGTCTGCACCTCTGTCCAGACCTATGACCTTATCAAATTCCTTATCCTTTGCTGTCAGGACGATTATGGGCACACCTCCGACCTGAGGATCCTTCCGGATTTCTTCAATGGCTTCCAGGCCATCCATACCCGGGAGCATCAAGTCAAAGATCGCCAGAGACGGCCTGTCTTTCACAATACTGCTAAGAGCAGGCTCTGCCGCCTCAAACGCTTCCACCTGATAGCCATAGCTGACCAAAGCCGCTCGAATCAGCTCTCTGATATTCTCGTCGTCTTCAATGACGTAAATTAACTCCATATGTGATTCTTTCCTCCTGATTTTCTGATCCGCCGGCATCTCTGATTTTTGCCTGTTCCGCACATTAGGGTGAACAGGAAGCCTGCTCACCCTTTAGTGTAAATCATTTTCAGATTCTTGTAAATGATATCCCGTTTCTCTGCCTTATCCTTGATGAATCCAATCAGTCGGGAAGGATCAGTCCCACTGACTGAATAACTTCTTTGCCTGCATCTGAGTTTATGTAGGCAAACCACGCCTGGACCAGTTCACTCTGCTCGGAAATCTCACCCTTTGTCGCCATAACGAAAGGACGGCTCAGGATATAGCTTCCTGCCTTGATGTTCTCTTCCGTAGGCTCTACACCATCCAAAGACACGGCTTTTACAGTATCATCCACCACATCCAGAGATACATATCCGATCGCTCCGGGAGTCGCAGCCACCCTGGCCATAACAGCGCCCGTATTGTCAAGCTCTGAAGCATACTGGCATTTATCTTCCAGCTTTAAGATTTCCTCAAAGGCTCCTCTTGTACCGGAGCCAGCCTCTCTTCCGATCACGATGATAGGCATATCACTTCCGCCCAGATCCTTCCAGTTTGTCACAGTCCCATCATACACCTGGATAAGCTGTTCTTTTGTCAGGTCAGTGACCGCATTCTCCGGGTCGACTACCATGGCGATTCCGTCTATTGCCACGATATTCTCCAGTACTCCGTTTGCCTTTTCTTCGTCCTTGAGTGCTCTGGACGAATTTCCAATATCAACAGTGCCTGCTGTCACAGCTTCAATACCAGCTCCGGAACCTACGAATTCAGAATTCACCGTCACATTCTTATTTTCATCCATGAACGCCTCACCTAAAGCAGTCACAAGCTTTTCCATGGAAGTGGAACCACTCAGGGAAATAGAACCGCTCAGATCGGACGCTGCTTTCGTCGTCTCCTTTTCCGTGGTTGTTTTTTCTTCTGAAGTCGTCTCGGAAGTCTTAGTCGTATCTGCCGCTTTCGTAGTCTCTTCCTTTTCGTTTCCACATGCTGCCAAAGACAACAGCATCATACCTGCCATAACAGCAGCAAAAATTTTCTTTCTCATCTTCAATACTCTCCTTTTTTCTTCTTTGTCATTCCTTTTTCTTTCCTCTTGGAACAACCACAGTGTAACATCGGTTCTCTATATGGACTATCACGGTTTTCCGTATTTTTCGTAAAGTTTCTGTAAACCAGTCTGTGTTTTTGGTAATTACAAAAGCCGGATATTCTGCACCGTTCCTGTCTCGTTGAATTCTGTCCACTCACAGATATTCACCGCATGGTCTGCGATCCTCTCCAGATATTTTGCGATCATAAGGATATCGACACAGTCGTCCACCGGTTCCTTTTTCTCCTGAAGAAGATTTGAAATCTCCTCTTTTACTTCATTGAACAGGTCATCCACTTCATCGTCCGCGTCAATGACCTGATATGCCAGTTCTGTATTCCGTGTGGTATACGCACGTATACCGTTTTTCATCATCAGCTTGGCTTTCGAGGCCATCTCGATGATATGCCCCACATTTTCCATCACGTTGGCATCGCTGATCCGCAGGACCAGTTCTGCGATATCCTGTGCATGGTCGCCTATCCGCTCCAAATCTGTCACGATCTTCAGAGCAGAAGATACCATACGCAGATCCCGGGCTACCACAGGCTGCTGGTGGAGCATCAAGGACAGACAGCGCGCTTCTATGGAACGCTGCATATCGTCTACGGCCCGGTCCCCCTGAACAATTTCCCTGGCCAGCTCCACATTTCTTTTTTCGAAAGAAGCAAGGGATTTCTCAATGTTGTTTTCCACCATATCGGCCATTTCTTCCAAGGCCTCATCCAATGCTTCCAGTTCCAGCTGAAAGTTTACTCTCGTCGTCACATTAAACCCTCCTGTTTGTCTAAAATGCCTTTTCATTCCGGCTTTGCCGGCGCAGCTGCCGGCTCATCACCCAAACCGTCCGGTGATATAGTCTTCTGTTCTTTTATCCTTTGGCCTTGCAAATATCTCATCCGTCGTATTGAATTCCACCATCTCTCCTACTAAAAAGAATGCGGTATAGTCGGAAATACGGGCCGCCTGCTGCATGTTATGGGTAACGATGACTACCGTATATTCAGACTTAAGCTCCGCCATTAAATCTTCGATCTTCAGCGTGGAGATAGGATCCAGAGCAGAGGTCGGCTCATCCATCAATAGGACCTCCGGCTCCACCGCCAGAGCTCTTGCTATGCACAGTCTCTGCTGCTGACCGCCGGAAAGCCCCAGAGCCGACTTTTTCATCCGGTCCTTTACCTCATCAAATATGGCTGCCGACCGAAGACTCTTTTCTACAATCTCATCCAACTGTGCCTTGTGTTTGATTCCATGGATCCTGGGGCCATATGCCACATTATCATAAATGCTCATGGGAAACGGATTCGGCTGCTGAAATACCATACCGATCTTCTTCCGCAGCAGAGTAGTATCCACTCCCTGGCTGTAAATATCCTCTCCGTCCAGGGTCACTGTGCCCTCGATGCGGACACTGGGAATCAAGTCGTTCATACGATTCAATGTTTTTAAAAATGTTGATTTCCCACAGCCTGAAGGTCCGATAAAAGCTGTCACAGCTTTTTCTTTGATATCCATGTTTACTGTTTTCAGTGCATGATTCTCCCCATAATATAAATCTAAATCTTTTGTGATAATCTTATTTGCAAGCATATATATCCTCCTGTGGCCGGCCTATTTAGATACTTTCGTTTTAACTCTCTTCTGTTTCCCCCGGCGTTCGTCCAGTCTCGTCACATCAAAGCGCTTCGTCAGAAATTTGGTCAGGCAGTTGATTCCCAAAACGATGATCAGCAATACCAAGGCAATCCCGAAAGCGTCGTCGTATTTCGCGTTGGTCATTCTAAGATACATCTGGATCGTAAGAGTCCCTCCCGATTCCAGTATCTTATGAAAAGCGCCGAAAAGAGATTTGGGCAGAATATAGCCGCTTCCCGCAGTAAAAATAAGGGCTGCCGATTCTCCGACAATACGCCCTATGGCAAGTATCACACCAGTGATGATTCCCGGCATGGCAGACGGCAGGAGGATCGTGCGTATCATATACCACTTCGTGGCCCCGATGCCCAAAGCTCCGTTTCTGTAGCTGTCCGGCACGGTCCGCAGGGCCTCCTGAGTATTCCTCGTGATCAGCGGAAGGATGAGCAGGGTCAAGGTCAGTGCTCCGGTCAATATGGAAAATCCCAGATGAAGAGTCGTTCCGAAGAACACCATGCCGAACATACCGAAGATGATAGAGGGAATTCCAGACAGCGTCTCTGTCGTAAATTCAATCATCCGGACAAGCTTTCCCGGCTTTGCATATTCATTCAGATAAATCGCCGCCCCAATACCGAGAGGCGTCGCGATCAGCAGGGTTATGACAATGATATACAGCGTATTCAGCAGATTCCCTGCAATGCCAAAGGTATTGTTCTTACTGCTCTGCACCGTGGTCAAAAATGTCCAGTTGACGGATCTCACGCCTCTGACGACCACATATCCCACGATTCCTGCCACCAGGCAGATTGCCAATGACGCACACAAATAAATGAGAGCTGTGAGAATCCCGTCTGACAATCGTCTGCGCTTCGTATATAAACTAACGGTATTTGTTCCCATCCTCTGCTCCTTTCTTCATAACCCGGTTTAACACCAGGTTGATAATCATAATAAATACAAACAATACCAGTCCGATGGTAAACAGCACTTCTTTATGTAATCCCTGGGAATAGGCCATTTCACTGACCATTGCCGTCGTCAGGAACCGGACTGAGCTGAACGGAAACGGAAAATTGACTGAGTTTCCAGCCACCATACAGATCGCCATGGCTTCTCCTATGGCGCGCCCTACGCCGAGCACGATGGCTGTCACGATACCGGATTTTGCCGACGGCAGGATAACACGGAAGATCGTCTGAATCCGTGTGGCGCCTAGGGCCAGTGAAGTCATCTTATAATCTCTCGGCACGGCGCGGATGGCAGATTCACTGATATTGATGACTGTGGGAAGAATCATGACAGCCAGAACAAGGACTGCACAGAGCAGATTTGCTCCTCCCGTCCATTGATGAGTGGAGGAACCTTTGAAAACCCACATTTCCAGCTTATACATGAGAGGGTTCAAGATCAAAAGCCCGACAAGCCCGTATACCACGGAAGGAATTCCTGCAAGAAGCTCTACTGCAGGCCTGACTATACCCGCCAGCTTCGGCGGAGCTACCTCCGCCATGAATACTGCGGTCAGAACACCGACGGGGACTCCGATGAGGACTGCCATTCCTGTCCCGATAACGGATGTCAGAATGATATACAGGATACCAAAGCTCGGTTCCGCGCTTGTAGGACTCCAGACTGTTCCAAATAAAATCTCCAGGATGCCTACTTTGTGAAGCGCCGGCGTCCCTTTTGCAATCATATACACAGTGATGACGATAACGGCAGCCACTGCGAAAAAACCACAGGCAAGAAACAAAATCCCCGCAATTTTTTCCGTCATATTCTTGGCTTTGCTGTTTCCCACAATGCTGAATGTCGATCGATCCATAATTGCTCCCTCTTTTTCTTTTCTCTCTTCGCTTCTCCATAGAAAATATCATTTTTTTCTTTCAGCCAACACCACTGTACTGTATAAACCGCGTAAAGTTTCTGTAAATCGCCAAAAGCGCCTGTCTCCGGCAAACAGCCGGAAACAGACGCCTTTTCTTTTTTTCTATTTGATTCATGTCATTATATCAGCAAGGACTGCCACATCCAGCCCAGATAATCTCCAAAACCGGCTGCTTCCACCGACTCTGCAGCCAGGATATCTACGGTCCCCAGAGTCTTACCACCCAGCATATAGGTGAGACTGCCCACAATATCTCCTTCTTGAACCGGCGCCTCCAGCTTTTCCGGAATGGATATCTGGCGCTCTATGGTGCTGAAATCCTCTCCGCTGGTGCTGAGATAAGAAAACTCTCCGCCATAGCGAAGGGATACCTCCGGTACAACTCCCATAGCCACCGGAAGCTTTGGAAGCTCCTCCCGGTTTTCATCCGAATCTGTATAGAGCTTGCAGCCCGCGAACCCATAGTTTAAAAGGCTGGCAGCTTCACTGAACCGTACTTTAAAATCTGGTGCAGCCATAATGACCGCGATCAACTCTACCCCGTCCTTTTTGGCCGTGGCCGACAGGCAGTATTTCGCCAGGCTGGTGCTCCCTGTTTTTAAGCCGGTGACCGTGAATGAATTGCTCATTTTCAGTAGTTTATTGGTATTGGACAGGCAGAATTCACTGCTGCCCTTATTCGTCACATGAGTGATATTTTCCATCCAGATCGTGCTGTAATTTTCGATCTCGGGATATTTCGTGATAAGTTCCCGGCTCATGAGAGCCACATCTCTGGCAGACGTCAAATGGGTACCCGAATCCGTCAATCCGCAGCAGTCCTCAAAATTTGTGTTCTCCATGCCAAGGGATTTTGCTCTTTCATTCATCTGGCGGACAAATTCGGACTCACTGCCGGCTATGTACTCTGCCATGGTCACAGCCGCATCGTTTCCTGACGCGATCACGATACATTTTATGAGTGTTTCCACGGTCTGGACTTCTCCTTCTTCCAAAAACACCTGAGAACCGCCCATGGATTTGGCATACGCGCTGGTTGCGACTTGATCATCCAGGGAGATCTTGCCGTCCCTTATGGCATCAAAGATCAAGATCAGCGTCATAATCTTCGTAATACTGGCTGGGCGCAGGGCCTCATCCGGATTTTTTTCATAGATCACGGTTCCTGTGGAGGCTTCTATCAAAATAGCGGCCTGAGCAGTTATTCCCAAATCCGCCTGAGCTCCGTTTTCTTGGGATGATGCATTTTCCCCCTGGCTTTCTTCCGCTCTCTGAGTGCTGCTTTCTGGCTGAGCGGCACTCTCGCCAGTTTCCTCTGTCCCGGATGTTTCTGCCGAAGCCGGCAGTGCCTTTCCGGATGTTTCTGCCGAAGCCGGCAGTGCCTTTCCGGATGTTTCTACTGCCTCTCCCGGCACATCCTCCTGTTTCCTCTGTCCTTCTTCCGGCTGTCCGGAGACGGGCTTCTCTTCTGCTCCGGAACCGCCTCCGGCTTCTACGGATTCCATAATCTCCGGAATCACAGATGGCTGTCCTTCGTCGGACGCGAACACGGGCATACAAAGTGATACCATCATGCAAAGCGACAGACAAAGGGCAGCCGTCATTCGATACAATCTTTTCATAAAACCGACTCCAGGGTCTTATCATTACTTCTATTCTATTGTCTCCGGCAAGATTCTATGACAACCCTGTTCCGGCCTTTTCCTCATATCCATTGGGATTGTTTTTCTGCCATCTCCAGGAATCCCTGCACATATCCTCCAGATTCTTTTCCGCATGCCAGTGAAGAATCTGTTCTGCCTTGGACGCATCCGCGTAGCATTCCGCAATATCACCTGCCCGGCGTTCCACAATGTCATAAGGAATCTTCACTCCATTGACTTTTTCAAATGCCTTCACGATATCCAGGACACTATATCCAATACCGGTTCCCAGATTGACAGTCTCCACTCCCTTATGCCCTCCGGCATAATCCAAAGCCGCCACATGCCCTTTGGCCAGATCGACCACATGAATATAATCCCTGACTCCTGTCCCGTCGGGCGTCGGATAATCGTCTCCAAATACCCTCAGGCGCGGCAGTCTTCCCACTGCCACCTGAGAAATATAAGGCATCAGATTATTGGGAATTCCGTTGGGATTCTCCCCTATTCTTCCGCTCTCATGGGCTCCTATGGGATTGAAGTACCGAAGGAGTACCACCGATAGCTCCTCATCCGCTCTGGCTGCATCCCTGAGTATCTGCTCGATAAAGACCTTCGTCCACCCGTAAGGGTTGGTGCAGCTCCTGCCCACCGGCATTTCTTCTGTTAAAGGCACCTTTTCCGGCGTCCCGTACACCGTGGCCGAAGAGCTGAAGACAATCTGCCTGCAGCCATATTTTTTCATCACCCTGAGCAGCGTGAGGGTACTATCCAGATTGTTCCGGTAATATTCCAGCGGCTTCTCTACGGATTCTCCCACTGCCTTAAGGCCCGCAAAATGAATCACAGCTTCGATCCGGTGCTCTTTGAATATCTGTTCCATCGCCGCCTCATCCGCCACATCCACATTGTAGACCGGAAATTCTGCGCCCGCAAGCTCTTCCGCACGCTTCACTGCCTCAGGGCAGCTGTTGACGAAATTATCCGCAATCACGACCTGACGGCCGCTTTCTGCCACTTCGATGGCCGTATGAGTTCCAATATAACCGGCGCCTCCGGTCAGCAATATTTCCATTTCTCTCCTCCTGCTTTTTGACTGTCACTGTAAATTGTCTCTCTAATACAAATATAAAAAGGCGTACCAGACGGTACGCCTTTGTTCCGTTCCTGCGAATGTGCACACAGTCCAGACAACACAGTACACAGGCACACAGCCCGGCGAGTAGGATCGGCACTGCGCCAGCCCAGACTCATTCTCTGAACGAAAGTTTTGTGCATTGCTGTTGCTTTGAGATTCACAAAAGTATGTCCGCTTAACCCATAAGCCGACACCATGAGGGAAATACCCTGTCGGATGTGTAGCTTTGCCCGGAAGCCCATCTCACATATCAAGCAGGTTTCCTGACTTACAGTTCTCCGCTCGGCCTCTCCTTCTCGCATGATAGGGTTTGCAATGGATGACGAGGCTTCGCTCCCTGAATACAGTGACCGGATCGCTCAGGATTCTGACCTGATTCCCTTTTCCCTGTCAAAGGACAGGCACTTGATACGGCAATATTTCTTTGCACATTCCCACTATATCATATCTTGTCCATAAACGCAACTGAAAAAACCGATGTTTATCCTGTCCGCTTTTGTTCAGGAACCTTCAGAACCGTCCTTTTTCTCCTGCTTCAAGATATACGGCTCTGAGACACTCAGTACAATATTATCATCGCTCACCTGGCTGACTGTGATCTCATTGTCGCCTTCCTTGAGCTTTACATCTGCCGCATAGAGCAGATTCTGTGAAACGCAGTTGGTTTCCCATGCCTTTCCATTCACATAGATCACACTGTTCTTTGTATAGTTCCATCCGGTCACATAGAGTCCCTTATTCTGGAGCAGCACCCGGTTGATGCTGACCGGCTGCACTCCCATGTGCAGATTAGTCGCCTCATAGGGCATATCTCCTTCGAACACATCCTGATCTCCGTAAAGGATATCATATTCCAATATCTTCATATCATTCAGATACGTCTCTTCTTCCTCTGCGGTATGTGATGTCTTCTGAAGGTATGCCTGGTGGTAGCGGAACATCGTTCCCTTTTTAAGCCCTGCCTTATCCATCACATAGGCCCCCAGCTGATATGCCTCCACGTTCCGGCTGGTCCTCGCTAGACCCATATTGTCCCAGATGACATATTCCGTCTGGAATAAGTCCCCGTTCTCCAGCTTATCTTCCGTCAGATTCAGGCTGGGCAGGTGATCACCGTACATGACGAGAATGGTTTCCTCGTCCCGGCTTTCCAGATATGAGATCAGCTCTCCCACAAAGATATCCATTTCATGGATCTGTTCCACATAGTATTCCATAGCGTTGGTCTCTCCCTCTGTGGGAAGCCCCGTCACCCGCACGGCAGGAGAATCCAATACCTTCTCCTGAGGATAAGAGCCATGCCCCTGTACAGAAATCGTATAGATCACATCCGCCCCGGAAGTGGAATTCAGCACCTTCGCAATCTGCTCTGTCAGAATCTCATCCTTCGCCCATCCCATATAAGTGGTATCATATCCTGTCATGTATTCCAAAGAGGTGAACGTATCAAATCCCAACTGGGAAAACACCGTATACCGGTCATAAAAAGTACCGGAATTGTTGTGAATCGCCTGAGCGTGATACCCAATCTCTTTCAGGTCAAAACAGATGCTTTCGGAAACCTGCTTCTGCAGTACCGTTTTATAAGGATATTCACCCGGCCCAAAGAAATCCAGGTTCATGCCGGTGATTACCTCAAACTCCGTGTTGGCGGTCCCCGCCCCCACGGAAGGTACCCACAGGTATCCGGAGGAATACTGTTCCATCAGCTTCCGGAAATTGGGAATCGGGTCTTCCGAGCATTCCATATGAAGATACTTAAGAGGGTCGCTGAAGGATTCCAGCTGCAGGAAGATAATATTCGGCGTCTTTTCTGTCACCGCCACTCCCTGTTCATTGACCACATCCGGCCTGTTCTCCACAACGAACGGAGCTGACACATGCTCCTCCGGAACGATTTCCTCCTCTTTAATTTCCCTGACCACTTCCGTGCTGTAGTCCCCCGGCTTGCTGATTCCGGTATTGATGAGGCTATTGGCAAAGCAATAGGAAAATCCATAATCCTGATATGCCTGAGCCAGATTGCCGAACTGATTTGCCAGGACCCCGGTGCTCTTCCCTACACTGTTGATCCCCAAAAGCGCCATAAAAGAAAACACTACAAATATCAGAGACTTAATATAGGAAGGCTTCTTCTCTGAACGGGGAAGCTTTCGGAACAAGATGACCAATGCCGCGAGAAGCGCGGCGACAGCTATGATCAAAAGGACCAAATGCCACCAGGAAAGATATTTTCCGGCCACTGCCATCGCATCCTTTGTCAGACGAAGGTCCGCTCCGTTAAACGGCGTGACGCGGCACCCCAGGAGCACAAAGTTCACAATTCCAAGAATCAGCCAGATGACACTGATGACAGCTGAGAGAAACAGTTTTCTCCGGACCAGAAGAAGGAGTGAAAAGCTCCAGAATATGATACAAGCGTTAAACAGAAAGATATGCGGCCTTGTGCCGACAAAAACAGCCAGGCTGATAAAAGACCG
The DNA here is from genome assembly GCF_021044755.1 of Lientehia hominis. GTDB lineage: Bacteria > Bacillota > Clostridia > Lachnospirales > Lachnospiraceae > Lientehia > Lientehia hominis. Next base: position 204,622 of record NZ_JAJNOR010000004.1, on the reverse strand, counting down.
CCTGGACAGCAGCTCCACAAAAAGATTCAGCAGTATGGCAGTGAGAAAACAGCTGAGCAATGGATGCCGCGCCGTCTTCTTTTGAACATTCTCAAAAAATTTCCTCATTTTCCCACCCTTTTTCCGATTGTTCTATAGAAGACTATAGCAGATTTTCCGCCTGATTCCTATAGGTGATTTTTACTAATTTCTTACTTATTTATTAGTATTCTCTGGAAAATCTTTATGCCGCTAAACGTCTGCTTTTCTTGACATCCCCTGGAAATCCTTTTATAATAGGTTGCTGTATACTTTATTATTTTGAACACGAAAGGAAATAACTATGAACTTCATTCTGGACATCATAAAAGGCGCGGTGATCGGCATTGCCAATGTCATCCCCGGTGTCAGCGGCGGAACCATGGCCGTATCCATGGGAATCTACAATAAGCTGATCTCTTCCATTACCCATCTGTTCAAACAGTTTAAAAAGAGTATCACGACTCTGTTTCCAATCTTGCTCGGATGCGCCGTGGGAATCATCTGTTTCACATATGCCATTAAATATCTTCTCGGCAATCAGCCTCTTCCCACCTGTCTTACGTTTCTCGGCCTTATCCTCGGCGGCGTGCCTATGCTTGTCCGGGAAATGAAGAAAGGTATCCGGAAAAGCCGCGGCGGCCGTGTAACTGCGTTCAACATTGCGGCGTTTGTAATTCTATTCGCCTTTGCGATTATCCTTCCTCTGCTGCAGGGCAGTGAGGACACCCTGAAAACCCTTACCGCTGCCCCCGGTACCATCGTTCTGTTGTTTTTCCTCGGCGTCATCGCATCTGCTACCATGGTAATCCCTGGTGTCAGCGGCTCTATGGTCCTCATGGTCCTCGGATACTATTACGGCGTGATCAATTCTATCACCAGCTTCGTAGACGCATTAAAGGCAGGCAACTGGTCAGCTGTCATGTCCCAGGCCGCCATCCTTGTGCCTTTCGGTATCGGAGCCATCCTGGGCATTTTCCTGATATCCAAGATGATTGAATATCTGTTCGCAAAACATACCGTTTCTACCTATGCAGCGATCCTGGGCCTGATTCTTTCTTCACCTTTCGGAATTTTTTATAATACAAACGCACTGGCACACTTCTCCGTGGCAGGCCTCATCATCGGACTTATACTCATGTTCGCCGGCGGCTATGCTACTTATATCATGGGAGAAAAAAATGCCTGATAAAAAGGAGGCCGTATTATGAGCTTTGAATTCATCAGTAAGCTGCCGACTCCAGCCGAGATTCGCCATCAGTTCCCCTTGTCAGAACAACTTACCAAGGAAAAACACAAACGTGATCAGGATATCCGCGATGTTCTCACCGGAAACAGTGATAAGTTTATGGTCATCGTGGGGCCCTGTTCTGCCGATAATGAAGACTCTGTATGTGACTATGTGTCTCGTTTGGTAAAAATCCAGGAGGATACGAAGGACAGGCTGCTCATCGTTCCCCGCGTCTATACCAACAAACCCCGCACTACCGGCGAAGGCTACAAGGGCATTCTTCATCAGCCAAATCCGGAAAAAGCCCCCGATCTGTTTGAAGGACTTCTGGCTATCCGCAAGCTGCATATGAGGGTTCTGCAGGAAACCGGCCTTTCGGCTGCGGACGAGATGCTTTATCCAGAAAACTACCGGTATCTTTCAGACTTATTGTCCTATGTGGCCGTAGGAGCCCGTTCCGTGGAAAACCAGCAGCATCGTCTCACCGTCAGCGGCATGGATGTGGGCGCCGGCATGAAGAATCCCACAAGCGGTGATTTTTCCGTTATGCTGAATTCCGTCATAGCCGCTCAGCATGGACATACCTTCATCTTCCGCGGCTGGGAAGTCCATACCGATGGAAATCCTTACGCCCATACCATTCTGCGAGGTGCGGTAAACAAGCACGGACAGAGCCAGCCCAACTACCACTATGAGGATCTGAGGCTGCTCTGCGACATGTACGCAAAACGGGATCTGCAGAATCCCGCCTGCATCGTGGATACTAATCATTCCAATTCCAACAAGCAGTACAAGGAACAGATCCGGATCGTAAAAGAGGTTCTCCACAGCAGGCAGCATTCCCTGGATATCCGCAGCCTTGTTAAGGGAGTTATGATAGAAAGCTACATTGAACCCGGAAGCCAAAAGGTAGGAGGCCATATCTACGGCTGCTCCATCACCGATCCCTGTCTCGGATGGGAAGAATCCAGACAGCTGATATACGATATCGCGGAATTGGCATAAAGAATCAGAATTAATTATAAAGGTACAGAAAAGGCAAGCCCCTTAATCTTTGGGGCCTGTCTTTTTTACGCTTCTATGTGCAGCTGCAAATCAGACCATCCCAGATTCTGCTGCTGTAGTCCTGCCTAAAAGTAGATCTTCAACAAAAGCGGATTGATATAGCATTCACAGATGATACCCGGCAGCAGGCAAAGCAAAGTGATCAGCAGGAGCAGGATATCCTTCGGCATCCGTATCCGTCTGTACTGTCCCCAATCCTTCTGTTTTCTCATAAAGGAGTATATCTGGAACCCGCGGGCATATAAGAGTATAAGCGCCGGCACATAAAAAAGAGCCTGGGGCAGTATACTGCATAAAAAATAGAGGATTCCGGTGCGTCCGAACACCATGGTCCCGAGAGAAATTCGTACTCCAGTCGTAAAACCAATCCATCCCATCGATGCCCAAAGGGATACGCTTCCAAAAGCTGTCATGGACAACAGCCAAATTGCCCCGACTTCCATCAGGCGAAGCCGTAAAATATAAAAGAAATAACTTTCCCTGGCAAAATCCTGCTGCTTCAGGGCGTCTCCAACCTGTGTAAAATAAAGCTCCCAACTACCCTGTCCATTTTTTCCGGTCAGGTTAGCCGCCAGAGTCCCCAGCAGCAGAGACGCAGCAAAAACGATACAGGCCATTTTCCAAAGTTTTCCGTTCTTCTCCATGATTTCCTCCATCCTATAGCTACAGATACTATATGATGGGAACACCATGGTTATGCCCGCTTGACCTGATACGCAAGCAATGCGGCGATGGTCTTTCCGTCCGTTATCTTCCCTGTAAATATCATATCAAGAAGCTCCTGCAGGCCATATTCTTCCACATCCAGAAATTCATCCTCATCCAGACGCTGTTTAGAAGGAATCAGATCGGAAGCCAGATAAATCCCGATGATTTCATTACAAAAGGCTACCGTAGTATTTACATTTATCAGCCATTCCAGCTTTCCTGCACGAAATCCGGTCTCCTCCTCTAATTCCCTGGCTGCACAAACTTCTTTAGGCTCCCCCACATAATTAAGGGCTCCCGCCGGTATTTCCAGCGTATAACGCTCCAGAGCGTTTCTGTACTGCCGTACCATAAGAATCTTTCCCTCCCCTGTCACTGGGACCACCGCAGCCGCTCCTTTATGCTCCACAAAGTCCCAGACTGCCGTATGACCGTTGGGAAGCGCCATATAGTCTCTATAAATATTAAGAATCTTTCCCTGATAAGCCAGTTCCCGTTTAATCCGTACGATTTCTTCCATTTCTCCACTCCTTTTATGAAAGCAATACAGTAATAAAGATACCCCATCCTGAATGAATCAAACGATTCACTCAGGATGGGGCATCTGTACTCTCCAGTTAAATCCAAACCATTATTTTGCGTAATCCGTAACTCGTGATTCACGAATAACGTTGACTTTAATCTGACCAGGATATTCAAGCTCAGACTCAATCTGCTTCGAGATGTTCCTTGCCATCAGGACCATATCGTCGTCACTCACCTGCTCCGGCACAACCATAATACGGACTTCGCGTCCTGCCTGAACAGCAAAAGATTTGTCCACACCTTTAAAGGTATTCGTAATATCTTCCAATTGCTTCAATCTGTTGGTATATGTTTCGATTGTCTCACGGCGTGCGCCAGGACGTGCAGCGGAAATAGTATCCGCGGCCTGTACGATACAGGCGATCAGCGTCTCAGGTTCTACATCGCCATGATGAGATTCCACCGCATTGATCACTATAGCTGATTCCTTGTATTTCCTACATAATTCAACACCCAGCTGAATATGTGAGCCTTCCATTTCATGGTCCACTGCCTTGCCGATATCATGCAACAAACCAGCCCTCTTAGCCATACGCACATCTACGCCGATCTCGGCAGCCAGGAGTCCTGACAAATGCGCAACTTCAATCGAATGTTTCAAAGCATTCTGTCCATAACTTGTCCTGAACTTCATCTTACCCAGAAGCCGAACCAGCTCGGGATGGATACCATGGATGCCAACCTCCAAAACAGCGGCTTCCCCTTCTTCCCGAATCATAGTATCTACTTCTTTTTGAGCTTTTTCAACCATTTCTTCAATTCTGGCCGGATGAATACGTCCATCTAAAATCAATTTTTCCAAAGCGATTCTGGCCACTTCACGTCTGATCGGATCAAACCCTGATAAAATCACGGCTTCCGGCGTATCATCAATAATCAGATCTACACCAGTAAGCGTCTCTAAGGTACGGATATTCCGCCCCTCCCGGCCGATGATACGGCCCTTCATCTCATCATTGGGAAGCTGAACAACAGAAATCGTCGACTCTGCCACATGATCCGCCGCACATTTCTGAATGGCAGTGACCACGTACTCTTTCGCTTTCTTGCCCGCTTCTTCCTTTGCTCTCGTCTCCAGTTCCTTAACCAGCTTTGCAGTATCATGCTTTACGTCATTTTCAACAGTTTTTAAAAGATATTCTTTTGCTTGTTCGGAGGTAAATCCTGAAATCCGCTCCAGCTCCTGCACTTCTTTCTCAAAGAGTTCCTCGGCTTCCTTTTTCTTTTTCACCAACGCCTCTTCTTTAGCAGATAAACCGGCTTCTTTCTTCTCCAGTGCCTCGGACTTTTTCTCTAAATTCTCTTCCTTGCTCAATACTCTTCGTTCATATCGCTGTATCTCCGCTCTTCTCTCACGGACCTCTTTTTCCAAGTCATTCTTCGTTTTCATGGATTCTTCTTTGGCCTCTAAGAGAGCTTCGCGCTTCTTGGTTTCCGCAACTTTTAACGCTTCATCTATGATTTCTCTTGATTTTTCTTCCGCTTTGCCGATCTTGCTCTCGTATACCTTCTTGCGGTATGCAATTGCAATAAACCAAGTAATAGGAGCTACAACACACAGTGTAACAATTACAGCAATTATAGTTCCTCCCACAGGAGCACCTCCTTATTTAGTTTTCATTGTACATCACTTACCGTACGCAATGGCAGACATACCATAAGTACTACAACAATACAATTTTAAACTTTTTTCCGGTTACTGTCAAGCATTATTACTCTGTGTGCGAAAAACGTCGGAGATTGAAGAGCCTTTCATCACGCTTCCGTCTTCTGTTCTTTTCCTGCCTTTTTAGAAGCAGTCTCTGTGCCTTTCACGTCTGCCTCTTCTCCTGTTTCAAATCCGTAGTGAATCCGTACTTTTCTCTCGATTTCCTCCATTACAGACGGGTTATTTGCCAGGAAGATCTTTGCATTCTCACGGCCCTGGCCGATCTTGTCCCCATTATAGGCATACCATGCGCCGCTTTTTTCCACTATATTCTCTTTAGCCGCCAGATCAAGGATATCGCCTTCCCTGGAAATCCCTTTTCCGAACATGATATCAAATTCCGCCTCTTTAAAAGGAGGCGCTACTTTGTTCTTCACTACCTTTACGCGGACCCGGTTTCCAATCATCTCTCCGCCCTGCTTGAGCGTCTCAATCCTTCTCACATCCAGGCGGACAGAAGAATAGAATTTTAACGCGCGCCCTCCGGTGGTCGTCTCCGGATTTCCGAACATGACACCCACCTTTTCACGGAGCTGATTGATGAAAATGACTACACAATTGGATTTGCCGATGACCGCTGTCAATTTCCGGAGCGCCTGTGACATTAGCCTGGCCTGAAGCCCTACGTGGGCGTCCCCCATGTCCCCGTCTATCTCCGCTCTCGGTACGAGCGCCGCCACGGAGTCTACGATCACGATATCCACAGCTCCGGAACGCACCATAGTCTCGGTGATCTCCAGCGCCTGCTCTCCGCTGTCCGGCTGAGAAATATACAGATTATCAATATCTACACCAATTTTCTTTGCATAAGAAGGATCCAGCGCATGCTCCGCGTCAATGAATCCGGCAATCCCATCCCGCCTCTGTACCTCAGCTACCATATGAAGGGCCACCGTGGTCTTGCCGCTGGATTCCGGCCCGTAGATTTCTACAACACGGCCCCTGGGAATACCTCCCAGGCCAAGCGCGATATCCAGGCTCAATGAACCGGTGGGAATCGTCTCAATGTTCATATTGGCAGTGGAATCCCCCAGCCTCATGATAGACCCTTTCCCATATGCCTTCTCAATATGCATCAACGCCGCATCCAGGGCTTTCTGCTTTTCTTCCTTTACCATTGTAAATCCTCCAATTATTAGAACGAATGTTCGCTCTTTTCTGTAAATAATAGTAATATAGTTTCACGTAAAAGTCAACCGGTTTTTCTTTCTGGAACAGCCTGCTGCCTTACTATCGGGAAAATCCAGGAGACCCCCTGGACAGAAGAATAGGATAAGAGAAGAATAGCATACTTCGGGGAAAACTGCAAGAGTTTTCCCCTGTTCAAAAACTGTCCCCATCCAGCGCGCGCCAGAAGATCAGTCGTCATATGTGAAACCGTGCCTCAGGAAAATCCCTTTCAGAATCCGGCTGCCGCATTCTATGCTCCGCATCCGCGCTTCTTCTGTCCCATTAACAAGCTTCACGCATATATGACCTCCATTTTCGGAATGGGAATAGCTCCCGTCTATGATTCCCGCCCCGCTCAGCCGGATGCCGCTCCACGGACCCGGCACATCGGCAGGATAAAGGCTCAGGGCCCACCCGCTCCGGATATCAGCCCGTATACCCGTGGGAATCCTGATCGATTCTCCGGGCATCAGCGTAAATGCGGCAGGAGAAAAGAAATCATAGCCCGCGCTGTCCTTGTTCTCTCTCTCCGGCAGTTTAATGGAAGCATATATTTTTTCAATATCCATATTCCGCATCATGACGCTCCCCGCAAACAATTCCTCCCAATCATTTCGGAATTGTTCCAGTCCTATTTTATCAAATCTTCCTATCCTCTTCATTTTGACATTCTCCTTTCTGACTCTTTTCATTCTGCCGCTCATATATCCGTGGCCACCGGGGAGTCGAACCCCGCATATCCTGTCTGGAATGCCTGTCCAAAAGTGGGATGGCCAGCCTGTTTCTGATTCGTAAGACCTCATTCTCACCGCCTTAAATCCGCAGACTATTGAATTGAAACTTACTGGAATGAAAACCTTCCCTGGATTATCATTCCTGGTTCTTCGCCTTTCTGCCGGGGATGGGGTCCTGCCGGCAAGGTTTTCCGCGGACATACGTTTCCGCGGGGATGATTTTTCTCTCATGCCTGCAAGAAACAGCGGATGAAGGTATCGAACCTTCTTCTGATGATTCAAAGTCATCTGTGTCCTCCTGTCCACCAATCCGCTCATCTCATGATCATTCGGTGTTCTGCCTGCGGCAAAGGAACAGCCTTATCAGTCTGTCACTATAATGTACATCCACGCAGATAATCGTCTGCCTTCCGTTATCGTCCGTTCGTATCTGGAGAATGTCCTTCTGAGTTTCTTTCAGATATCCGTCCAGCTCCTCCCATTTTTTACGGACTATTTTTGACTTCTCCGGAATTACGACCACATATTCCGGAGGCTTTGTAAAATAATAGACACCATGGCCCGACAGCATGTCAAAAAGCGTAACTAAATCAATTGTTTTCACAATACCCACCCCTTCTGCGCCGCTATTCTCAGGAATAACGCATAATTATCTTATGTTTATACCCCTTTACAGATAAGGGGTATATTCTTGATATCGATATTTGAAAATTGAAAAACTTATATTCATCTGTAGTCTGTCGAAAATCGTCTGATACCGGTTCACCGTATCCTCATCTATTCTGGGCCGCTCCAGATCTTCTTTTATCCGGTACCCGGCCTTTATCGCCTCCCGTACTACCAGGTTAAATCTGCCTGATGTAAAAAGGCTGCTGTAGTTCAGTGCTTCATCTCCTGTCACTTCTTTTATCCGTTTAAAGGAATTCCGAAAATTCCGGACCATTCCTTCCTCGCTGTCCTTCATAGAACGGCTCTTCCAGATGGATTCCGGAAGAAATGAATATTTAAGACGGACCAGTCTTTTATTTCCCACATATTCTTCCAGCTTGTAACAGCTGAGAAGCGCCCCGGCCAGTCTGCCGCTGATATTTTTGCAGGTTCCGTCTGCCAGTGAAACGCGATAGCCGTCTCCTTCTTCTATAATATCATCCTTTTGAAGATAAACCAGATTTTCAAAACACTTCCCGGCTATCCCTTCATAGACAGACATCAGGATGGGAAGGTCATTCACGCTGGCGCCGGAATGCCTGATCAGTTCCACATATTCCTCATATCTTTCGTCGGAAATATAATACCTGGTCTTATAGGATTCCATCTTGGACAAAAGGTAATCGTTGGGACACAGGCTCTTTCCCAGGTAATTTATCTGGCAGTATCCCTTTACCTGACACCATTCCAAATATCGGGACAGCCTGTATTTTTCTCCAAGCAGCGTCTTCTGATTATCATAATTCGTTATGAGGAAATGGACAAGCTCCTCTCCATCCATGGCGCACAAATCCTTCCCCTTCGCTTCTTCATAGGGCTCTGTCTTATGAAAAAGGTTCTTAAGCCGCATATATGTGGCATCCTGGAAATTACTTCTGTAGAAGTCCAGAAATTCCCCCTTCTGCTTTTCGTTAAACATGCCGCACCATCCTTCTCAATCTCAATCATGCCGAAATCGGACAAATGAATCACTTTCTGCCCGAATATCCACATCATAGCACGGCGGCAGTTCTATGTCAAGCATTTTATCAGGAATAACGTATAATTAAAAATTCAAAAACACACCTACAGACTATCCATTCATTTTTCAAAGTACTTTCCCTTAAGGAATACAGGCTTTTCTGTTCCTGTTATATATATGATATCATATTTGCCATGCTTTCCGTACCCATCTCGAACTTATGTTCTTTTTTATATTTTCTGCCTGATATAAACGGCACTTTGCCCGTACGGCGGTCACACTTAGAATATCAAAGTATCACTGGAATACTTTGATGTCAATAAATTGTCGAAAAGTGGTAGGAATAAGGGACATAAATATTATCTCAAATATTATACATTATTCCTGAAATTCCTATTGACGTACAATCCAAACAATGATATGCTCTTATTTATCATATTTTTTATTTTATCGATATTGTACGTCATTCCTGAAATTATATTTCACTATTGAACAGAGATTAAAAGGTACATTGATACCGGACAGAAAGGAGGTATGCTTTACATGACGATTTCAGATGATAACGAACAACAGTGGGTACATATGCTATCTGCCGCGGGAAAACCCTCTCCCAACTTAAGTGATGCCCAGTGGCAGCTGGCATTTCAATTTTTAAAATCTCATACTTTTTCATCAGAAATACTTCCCTGCCAGGACGCTGAATACCAAAGCTACAGGGATTTTATAGAAGATACCCTTTCGTGGATACGCCGCGGCCATACTGCATATGTGTTTTTCACCTATCAGATATATGACCTGCTGCTATTTGAAAAAGATCGATTGTCCACTCGTTTGATCCGCGATGAGGGAATCTATCCGTATTTTATGGTTTGGCTCCAAAAGGAAGGGAGGAAATAAGACTTGCTCGACACACAGATCAACCTTTATTCCGTCGACACCGGAAATTTCTACAGCAACGCGGAAGCATACCTGCACCGTATGAACTGCCGTTACCGTCAGGAAAGGAACTCAGCCGCCGATAAACTTTCCCGATATGAGGAGCTTCTCTTCAAAAACGGATATGATTCTGAAGATTTAAAGAATCTCCGGGCCGGAAATATCAGCAAAATGAAACTCCTGTCAAGTACTTCCCATCTGTTATATGAATATCTGAATTGGAACTGCCGAATCGCCCACAAGAGAAAGAAAGCAAAAGAATCCAAAGAAAAGCTTCTTCTGCTCTTGTCAAATAAAGTTCTCCAGAATGAACGCACCCAAGGACGGGACCATATCCGGAGTATACGAGAAGGCAGCCTGAATGACGGAAACGTCATATCACTGTTCGATTCCTCCCTAACCCGCATGATGGGAATCAAAATGGGGGAATTGACCGAAGACATTATGGTAGTCCAGGTATATTACTTTTCTATTTTTAAAGATATCTCGTATTTCGGTTTTCTCCATCGTGACGAAAAATACCGTTACTACACCTCTTCCGCAGGACAGATCCGCAGGAAAAAAGCTGTCTTTATAAAAGAGTCCGCTTGGAACCGCTATGAAAAGACAATTATGTGCGGCCTGACCATCGACAAGATCAATTTAAAGGGCGGAAACAATGTCAACAAACATCTGGCTTATATGGCCCTCTCCAATTCTGCCACAGACCGTTGGGAGGATTTCGACATTGACAAAACCATCGTCATTGACGATTTTGAGACACCGGTATCCGGTATTTTAGATTTCATTGATGACGAAACTTATTCCATTACCAGGAGAAACGATACGGTCAACATTACCCACACAGACGGCGCCGGAATGATGCTCCCTTCCGTACTGGACCGCAATGTCATGTTCCGGGCTCCATGGATAAAAGGACTGCTCTGTGTATTTGATTACCGGTCTTTCATAGAAGAAAAGAAATACTCTCCCATTGTCCGGGATATCTATGGACAGGAACACAATCTGATATCCGAGGACATCCGGATCATATTTACAAGGAGCCAGTTCAAGATGCACCGCTACTACAGCTCCTGGGAAGAATACATAGGTTTCTATAAGAAGTACGGCTGTACCGCCGGGCTCTGCAACCCGGAGGAAAAATACATAAAGGATGCAAAGATCAATTATCAGATGCTCCAAACTCTCACGGATATCTCCCCGGATGAGGTCCGCCTTCTGGCGGCAAAATCCGTAGACAAGCTTAATCATATGTGCTCCTCCATCGAGAGCCTGATGAAGATATTCGGCGTCACTTCTTATAACAGCCGCATGACCAGTTTGCAGAACGCCGTAAAATTATATCCCGCCCTGATTGGCGATCCATATATGAAAACCATAGTTCGGGGCATGAAAGACCGGATGGTCCGGGAATATAGATCCGGCCGTCTGGAGATCGACGGAAAATATACCTTCATCCTTCCGGATCTTTATGCCGCGTGCGAGCATTGGTTCGGTCATGTGGACCAGCCCGCAGGACTTTTGGATGACGGAGAAGTATATTGCCGGTTGTATCCCAAGGCTGAAAAATTGGATTGTCTGAGAAGTCCTCATCTATACAAAGAACATGCCATCCGATACAATGCCGCTGTCAGAGCACCCTCTTCCAAAAAACAGCTTCTGAAAAAATGGTTTGCCACCGACGGCCTGTATACCAGTTCCCGGGATCTGATCAGCCGGCTCCTCCAGTTCGACGTGGATGGGGACAAAGCGCTCGTAGCCGCCGACAAGTATCTCATCTCCGTCGCCGAACGGAATATGAAAGGAGTCGTCCCTCTTTACTATAATATGAAAAAATCCGCTCCATGTCTTTTAAGTCAGGAAAGCATCTATCAGGGACTGAACGCAGCATTTACCGGAGGAAATATCGGTATTTACAGCAATAACATAGCAAAGGTCTGGAATCATGAGGTCTTTCTCTCTGGAACCGAACAAGAAAAACAAGACGCTGTGGACACTGTCAAGCTTCTTTGCATGGAAAATAACTTCGTCATCGATTACGCGAAGACCCTGTACAAGCCCAAACGTCCAGATGAAAAGAACCATCTGATAAAAACCTATACACAGGCGAAACTGCCGGCGTTCTTTCTCTATGCCAAGGATAAAACAGAGGATCAAGTAGCCGCCTGCAACGGCAGCCTGGTAAACCAGCTTCGGAATCTCATCCCAAATCCCAGGCTGAATTTCCGAAAAGCCGGAATTCCCAAACTGGATTACCGCAGGCTCATGGCAGACCCGGAAACAGAGATCGATTCGAACGTAACGGCACTATATACGAAATTAAACCAACAGTACCATTTCAAGATCAATATGCAGGATGAGTACATCCATAACCTGGAATATCTGGCCCGGGATATGCGAAATCGGCTGAGCAGCTTTGGACATACGAACCAGGAGCTGTCCGATATGCTGGTAAAATATCTGTACGGCAGAGAATCCAAGTCCAAAGAAGCCCTCTGGTTTTGTTACGGCTCTTATATCCTGGAAAATCTAAAGCGGAACCAGAATCCGGGAAGCACAAAGCTTATCCAATGTATGGACTGCGGTGAATGGTTCGAAGCCGGTATCCATTCCAAGAGCTGCCGCTGTGAATCCTGCCGAAAGGAATACCGAAAAGCCTGGGATCGGGAACGCAAAAAGAAAAGGACTTGATTCCACTCTTCTTCCCCAAATAAAATCGGCCGACGTCTTCGTCCTTTAATAAATAAACAAAAAGAAAAACACCCGTAACCATCGGATCTTATTTGGGCCTCTACTATGGAAGCACATTCCTGCGCTTCCATAAGCGGCCTGAATCAATATTTTATGACAGGCGGTGAATGAAATTGACTATAACACAAGAAATGCTTATCCGCCGTATAGCGGAAATGGAACACCGAGATATCGCGACAGTCCGGAGCATCTTCGGTTCCATGGAACAGCTGGTAGTGGAATATTTATCTTCCACGCACCCGCACCAGGATATGACTCTTAAATTATTTAAGGGCCTGAGCCTGGAATGTACCTATATTCCTGCAAAGGAAATCAACAAGGGCATGTTTCATAGCCTCAAAAGCGCTCCGAAAATCAAAGCAAAGGCATCCATCAGCCGGTATTTTAATCAGAAGCTTAATGAATCTGCCAAATTAGATGAGCTCTCTGGTCTCGGTAAAAACGGCAAATAAACAAGGAAAGTGAGTGATATAACATACTGAGGATCACAAAAAAAGAAGCTATGAAACTCCGTGAGCTGGGTTTTTCCACCTTCGCAGCTATCGGGAGAACACTGGGATATCTATCCCTTCTTTATCGTAAGGAGAACTAAAATGGATTTGACATTTATCACTGATATGTATATCCCGCTCGTGCTGCTTGCATGTTTGGTCATCGGGTACATTCTGAAGAAATGGATACAAGACGTGGACAACAAATGGATTCCGACTATCCTCTGCATCATTGGGGCTGCTCTGGCATGTACAGTCAGCCGGACGGTCAGTCTTTCTGTCATCGTTGCAGGTGCAGTGAGCGGTCTGGCCTCCACCGGCCTTCATCAAATGTTCAAGCAGCTGATTGAAAACGGTCCTGCAAACGGAGGTGTCTGATATGACTTTGAATGAGATCAGCCTCTATAAAGATAACATTCTGTCCGGAATCTTCCAGTCAGAAGAGATTGCAGGTTACCTGCTGGGTGACAGCTATCATGCAGAAACGGCAAAAGAGGATCTAAACTACATCTATGTATTTCCCTACCTTCACATCCCGGATCCCGCTGCAGAAGCGAAGCCATACTTATGTGTGGAGGTAGATATCCCGCGTACCCTGAATCTCGTATACAAGGATATGAAAGTCATGGTCTGGGCTTATTGCCCCCAAAGCATCATGGACCGGGCCGGAAAAGACCAGGCCGCCACACTTCCTGATCTGATCGCAGATGCGGTGGACACTCTTTTAAACGGTTCCGGAAAATTTGGAATCGGAAAACTCAAGCTGGAATCCGTTTCCTATTTTACCCCTTCAGAAGGGTTTTACGGGAAACAGCTGACCTATAAATGCCTGGAGTTCGATACCTGGAATACAGATCAGGCGGTGATCGTTTGAACAAGACGGATTTGGAACACCGGCTTCTCAAAGGTAGCGAACTCTATTTTGAAAACCACCCCATATATAAAATATCACTGGGAAAAATGGTGGATTTCGGATATTCAAAGGCCCAGAGCATCATCGGAATCTTATGTATGGACGATGAAAAAACAAGAGCGCTTCTCCCAGAAAACATAACGCCGTCTACCTATCTGATGATGGCATTTAACTTATACCGGGAACAAAAACAAATGGAGGCAGGAATTCTGCCAGAAAACTTTGAAGATACTCCTCTATGGATTTCTATTCCCGTATTTCTGGAACTTCTTTTCCGTAAACATGTTATTTTTCAATTGGACTCAGGCTTCATCATTGGCAATGAACCGGATGATTTTTTCATCCTGGGGAGCCACAATTACGGTAGTTTTCGTGAAATTATCCGGGAGCGGTTCTGTTTGACCGATTCCGAAGACTGGAATGAGGAAAACCCCGCCGACGCCAGGACAAAATCCCTGCTGGAAAGGCGAAAAAAATTAAGAGAAAAAGTCAGTAAACTAAAATCCAATGTAGGAAGTGACGAGAATGAAGGCCTTTCGATGGCAGATCTGATCAGTATCTTTGCAGAGGCGGAACACCTTCCTCTTCAGGATGTCTATGATAAATATGACATCTACCAGTTCAATAATCAGTTTAACCGACTGAAGATAATGGATGATTATCACGTAAATATACAAGCTTTGCTGGCTGGTGCAAAAAGCGAAGAGCTTCATATGCAGCACTGGCTCACAAAAATAAAGAAACCATAATCTAACAGGCCGGTCTCATCCGGTCTCCATCTATTTCAAGGAGGATATTCAAATGGCAAATGGTAAATTTGGCGCAAAGGAAGTTTTAGACGCAGTACTCTATGATATGGCGACAGGAAAACCTGTCATCCGGTTCGATACTTTAAAAACCTCTGAGATCGCCGTGACGACAGAGAAGGTATACGCCCGCGGAGGCAGAGGAAATTCCAAGCTGCTCACATGGGAAATCAACAAAGAAGCGACCATGAAGATCGAGGATGCGCTCCTGTCTCCCAAATCTCTGGAGCTGGTTTCCGGCCTCGCCAGAAAGACAGGCACGAAATCCATCCAGATGTGCCAGAAAACAGAATGGGATGTCGTAGACGGTATTGCAAAAGACAAGGGCGGAAGTCATCTTCTGACTTGCTCTTCCGACGGTGCTATCAACTTGGCATTTAAACCTAATGAAGAGGTATCCAATATCCTGGTATACCTGGCTGATGATGACTGTGGTACTCCTGTGGATATGACAGGCGCTACTTTAAGTGAAAAAGTACTTACTCTGGGATCAGGCGGAATCGCAGCTGCTGGTGGTAAGCGTGTAATTGTATACTACAGCTACATGAGTTCGGATACCGCAGAGACCTATGTGATCGACAGTGAGAATTTCTCCGGCACATATAAGCTGGTCGGTGATACCGTTGTCCGCAATGCTTCTACTGGAAAGGATGAATCTTTCCAGATTGTCATTCCTTCTCTCAAGTGGAGCTCCGGCCTTACTTTAAGTTTTGCCGCAGAGGGCGATCCCTCCGTACAGACCTTTGAATGTGAAGTACAGAGAGAAGCTGACTCACCTGTCATGATCGAAATGATTAAATATTAATTATGGATCCGTCACTTACGGATCACAACCAGTATTGACACAGAGATACACTCCGTGAAACAGATGAATTGTATTGAGTAAAAATATGGTGTACAATTCATATTAGCAATTGTACACCATATTTTTTACGATTAATACAATTCTCATGATTACAGAAGGGACTGAAAAAAATCAATCAGGAATTTGATTTACAGGCTTTTATCAAAGAAAAATACAAGGATAGAATTACCATAAAAATCATCAATCCAAAACAGGCCTATTATTATATGTCTCAAAATGTTTTTCCTTTATGGGTAGAACCAGGCTTTGACGATAAAATCGTCTTTATTTTCTTAAAAAAGGATACTGTACTTCTCTTTAAAAAATGGAGAGAGTATGATACCGGGTGGATGATTCGATGATGCTCTTCTTCTTTTCTCTCACTTTTTTCTGAAATGAATGATAAACTGGACAATACCAGAATATCTTATAGTAATGGAGGTAGGAAAGATGCCAAGAGGAAAAAAGAACTATACTCTGGAAGAAAAGATTGAAGCCACACAAAAGCTCATCCTCTCAAAGGAAAAAGAACTGAACGACACAAAAAGACAGCTGGAAATACTTTTAGATGAAAAAGAAAAAGAAGATCTTATAAAACTGAATAAGGAACTGAAAAAATCAGGAAAAACCATTGAAGAGCTTCTTATGGCTTTGAAAACACAGTTTTCGGCTTCTCCGGATTGCACATCCGAATAGAACTTACGCCTAAAAAAATACCCTATTAATATACAACGGCTCTCGCAGCTCCTTTATTACAGCCGTCTCTTCAAAAAGTCGTACCCAATTCATACAGCTTTCTATGATAATATTAGTTAAAATATAAAACTTTATTACTTTCAACTACTATCAGATAAAAGCGGTGTATGAATCTATGAAAAACAAATTACAGCAATTGAGGTGGGACAGTAACTTAAGTCAACAGCAACTCGCGATCAAATCCGGTGTGAAACGCAGTATCATCAGCAATATTGAAAACGGTCATACTGCGAATCCTTCCATTGTCACTGCGCTGAAGCTGGCAAAAGCTTTAAATGTGACAATTGAAGATATATTCTCGCTTGACTAAACAGGATAGGATTGCCCATAAAAGAACCAATAAAACCCAATATCTTAGCCCAGGCCGCCGGAACAGGCGGTCTTTTTCTTTTATCAACTTATAATTTAATCCCGGAGGATTTATCATGAATGTGAATTTTGATAAGATAATGCTGAAAAAAAATCTTACATTTTCCGAAATCGAAATGTATGCCAGAATCGTCGCGCAGAACGCCTTTGTTTCTATTTCCGGGGATACACCGGAAAACCATCAGCAGATTTATCTGCCCACCCAAGCGGAAAGGGCTCTCGTCGGACTGTTCTACAGCAAGCTGACGGATGGACTGATCCTGATTCCAGAAGACGGGGAAGAATCCCCTGATTATCCAGATTATATCGATAACATTGAACTCTATGGTTTCTTTATAAAGAACCGGAGCCTCGTCTCTTCAATTGAAATGTATGCCGGAGAAATGATCGAATATGAAAAACAAACACAGATTCATTCCTTCCCTGCTGTCGAAGCCTGTATCTGCGAATATCTAAAAAGAGAAATCAAGAAGCTGAAAGCTGAAAACAAAGCTGTCAAGGAAATGGAACGCCTGGCCAAAGCTCAGGCAGAAAAAGTAGAAAACTCCAATAAGGTAGAAGCAAAGTTCACTCTCGAAGAAAAAGCCGATATCATAAAAAAAATGAGTGAGCTTAATTTTGATCTGGAGAAGCTTGCGGAACATATGACAAAATATGGTTTGAAATCAAATACGGACATAAATACCAAAAAGCAAGTCAGCTGAATCATATATTAACGTAAAAAGTATGATTATTTATCATAACTTTTCAGAAAGGAGTATGATAAACCATGAGTGATTATCGTACAGGAGTCACTACCGAACTGAATAAACTTATAGAAATAGATAAACTTCAGCAACAGCTGGACAAATTCTCTTCTCAATCATTTAAGATAAAACTAGATTTTGATACAAAGGGAATAGACTTTAACAATCTTAAAAAAACCTTTTTTAAACTTGGTCAGCAGGCTTACGACAGCTATTCTTCTGGCCTTCAAACTGCAGGTTCAACTAATGATATTTATAGTTTATTAAACATAATAAATAAACTCCCAAAAGAGACTCGTAGAATCTCCACACTTTTTGAAGATCAATCTCCTATACAAATTCATCAAAATAGTTCACTTCAAAATGCGGGTGAGAGGTTTTAAAAATGCTCCTCTCCGACTGTTATTAGCAGAATGCCCGCTGCAATCTGGCAGTAATGCGGAACGAGTCTGTATAAGATATAATTTCTTCAGACAAGAGATTGCATAGAAAACAACCGAAACTGGCACATGTAAAAAATGTGTTTCGTCTGATATTGCGAACAGGGTAACTCGTTAACCCTCAGATACTAAACCATGGAAAATCAGGGGTATAAATAGATTTCATGGCGGGCAACCTGAAAGGGATTGTTTATAGTAATAAGTCTGAGGTATGAGGAATCTGCAGCGAAGCCTCTATCCCCCTGCAGAGGAACGTTCATCGACTATAATGGGAATCTGGAATTCACAAAGCAGTTTCAGAAAGGAATAGTCACGAGCTAAGGTGAACACATCACCTGAAATATCGGTATATTTATCATTATACCTATGTGTTAGATTTTTAAACTGTACAGTACAATATAGCTCTGATTTATAAAAATAATAATCCAGTAAATGCATCAAATGTACTATGTTATTCAAACATAAATAACAGTTCAATGATACAAACAAATAAAGACAATGATATTCCAATACAAAGAACATCCGCAATAAAACCTAATTCTTTTAGCGGAGGTAGCCTACCTATATTTAATGATCTTACATCGCTTTTAACTATACTTGCCAATCTCTTACTGGGAAAGCTTCTTAGTTACGGAGAAGATAATTTAAATAAGGCAATTCATGAAAAAGAAACCATTAAAACAGAAGGTTTAGAAGCCCGGAACAATATCAAAATGATTGATCAAGAATTTAATTCAACTTATCCTGCCGCTCAAAAAAAAGCTGCTAGATACGATCAACTTTTGAAGGGCGTTGATTTAAACGGAAACAAAACGAATAAACTTTCTACAAAAGAGTATGAAGAATTTCTGGAACTAAACAATGAATTGGCGGACCTCTATCCTGACTTAGCATATCATTATGATATATATGGAAATAAAATTTTAGAATTAGGACAAAACGCTGATTCATCCAGAAAAATGTTAAACGATTTCATAGAAGAAGAGCGCCAAGCTAGTCGCCTTGAAATTCAAGGAAATTTACCACAGATTTATGAAGAATCAAAGCTCACATTCAATAAAGTAAAACCATCAAGAGAAATTTACGATTCTCCACAATATGATAAGTATAAAAAATATACAGAAGAAGACTGGATAAATAATAATTTTAGTCAAAAAAAAGGGTTTGGCGTATTTCATCTCAAAAATACTGATCCCGGCAAGTACAAGCTTAAAGAAATTATTGAACAAGCTGCTGAAGAAGCTGGCATTAGTTATAAGCTTCGATCAGAAGAACTTATTGATGAGACAGTTCTTCTTACAGAAAAATTATCAGAGTCTGAGCAGGAAGCTTTTATCACACAGCTTATGAATCACCTTTCCAATACAAAACAAGAAAAAAATCTGCAAACCGCCAATACTTATCTTGCCTCTGCTCTTCTATCTGATATCACGAAAAGTAATCAATATCTGGATTCTGCCCCGGATACTCAAAATATTATTAAAGCAGCGATAAGTAATATGGATTTTTCTAATTTTAATTATGGCAGTCCTGAGGAATTACAACAACAAATTGAAGATGAAATTAGAAATATTACAAGTTCCGAAGAGAAAAAATCTGCTTATAAAGAATTTCTTTCCCTGAATCCTAATGAATTTATTTTTGACGACTACAAAGATAAAATTGAACAACTCACTGAAGAAATACTTGGCAGTGACGCAGATAATGAACAAGAAAAGATTAATTTTCGTCTGAAATACGGAATCACACTAGAAAGTGCAGATGGCGAAGGTGATGAATTTCAAGCAGATAACCTTTTAAGTCAAATCGAAACCATGACCGGTATTTCAAAAGATTCTTTAAGCGGTACGCTGACCGAAACGCAGATAGGCATAGCTTATGATATCATCATGAATGACGATAACGGTTCCATTAAAACTTTGTCTGATCTAATAAATGCAGTTGAGAAAGAAGATAGCTTGGGAATTAGTTTGGACTCCTCTCAGGTCACAGGTGCAGAAGAAAGACTTTATAGTTTAAATGACCAGATGGAAGACGCTGTTGCCGCCAAAGCTTTTGATGTCGATACTTCATCTGTAGAAAACGCCAATATGGTTATTAGCGATTGTCTCAGCCAGTTGGATAATCCCACTGTGATGTCTGTAGACACTTCCTTTGTAAACGGAGAAATGGAACAGGCAGCCGGATTATTATATGCTTTCCAAGAAAACTACGGCAACATTAATATCCAAACTGACGTCAGCACCGATACCTCTTCTGCGGAAGGAAGCATTTTGGGATATTATGAACAGATTCAGCAGCTCCATCCTACTATTCTGGCAAGCCTTGGAATCACGGATACTTCCTCACCGGAAGCAATTGCCGCTCAACTCCAGAATTCTAACCCGCATGTATCAGTTCAACTAGGTTATCGAGCAGATGCCAGCCGGTCACTCCTGAATCCTATTCTCCCCCCTTTGATGCGTAGTGTCATGTATAAAGCCAATGTTGGCATGCTTCCCTACAGTTTTCCCGATATCATCCGATATGTCCAGTATCGTGTAGCAAATACAGGCTCCGGCGGTTCCACAAAAAAAGGCTCTTCCGGCGGCTCTGCGGCAGGCGGAAGCTGGGGGATCAAATCGGGCGGAACAGCGCTGGTTGGGGAACTGGGACCGGAAATTATTGTTGATCCCAGCTCCGGAAGATGGCATACCGTCGGAAACGCAGGCGCAGAATTCACCTATCTTCCCGCCGGGGCAATCGTATTTAACCATCAGCAGTCTGAGACACTGTTAGAACGAGGGCGGATAAACGGACGCGGTATGGCATTGGCACAGGGAACAGCGTTGGCAGACGGTTCATCGGTCTCTTCTGTCACCTCCGGTAAAAATATCATAAGAGACCTCGCCGGTCTTTCTCAGGCAGCCGCACTTTCCGGCAGTATGGCAAAAGCATCGGAATCCGCAGAGGACTTCAACTCCCAGATTGACTGGATGGAAACGCGGCTGAAAAAGGTGAAGGATATCTATGACCAGATATCCAAGATTATCGACGATACGGCGAGCAATCTCTCCGCAGAACAAACCATCAATGAGCTTAATGACGCTGTCCAAAGTGCAAAAGAATACATTTCCGTTCTGAACAATGCCGCTGTTTCCTATCAAAGCTACGCCGATTCTCTCGGTCTCTCTTCAGACTATATTGATAAGATCAAAAACGGCACCATGGATATCCAGACAATCACAGATAAAAATTTAAAGGAACAGATTTCTGAATATCAGACCTGGTATAACAAAGCAGCGGACTGCTATGATACTGTCCGCAGCCTAAACAATGAAATAAAGAAACTGCAGCTTCAAAAGCTGGATACTGTTGTAAAATGGGCTGATGCGAGAATCGATTATCAGGAGTCTCTCTCAAACCGAATGAAAGCTTACATGGACCTGGCGGATACAAAGGGAATCGACAATACAGAATCTCAGTATAATTACATGATCGACCGTCAGGTCACCATTAACGGGAAGCTTAACGCAGAGCTGGATAATCTCAAAAATCAGCTGCAAAGCCTCATGAGCCAGGGTGTCATTCAAAAATATTCCACTGAATGGCATGACTGGATGTCTAAGATTTATGATACGGAAACGGCCATAACCAAAACTGAATCTTCTGTGGAAAAACTGAAAAACGAGTTGTATGAATTAAGATGGGAAAAATTTGACAAGGGTATTGATGTCCTCAAAGACGCCGAAAGTGAATTATCCGATCTGATCAATCTATATGACAACTCTCTGCTCTTCGATGACAACGGCGGAACCACGGCAGAGGGGAAAGCGATGGTCGGCTTGTATGGACAGCAGATTGAACTGGCTGTTCTGAAATCCCGTCAGTATTCTGACGCCCTATCCGCTCTGCGTAAAGACTTAAAAAATGGAAATATCTCACAAAATGAATATAACGAGACGGTAAAAGAATATTCCCAGCTGCAGCGTGACGCAGCAGGAGATATAAAAAAATACAAAGACTCCATAGTAAAGCTGATCGCCGAAGGCATTGAGAAAGAAACGGATGCCTATTCAAAGCTAAATGATGCGAAAAAAGAAGCGCTCCGAACGCAAAAGGATTTAGACAACTATAATAAAAAGGTTTCAGAGCAGTCCGATGCCATTTCAAAACTGGAAGCAGAATACGCTTCTTTGACGGGAGTAAACAGCAGAGAAGCCCAGGCCAAGCGTGAACAGCTGATGCAGGAGATTTCTGACGCAAAAAAGGAACTGACCGAATTACAGGAAGACCGCGCATATGATGAACAACTGGAATACTTGGATAAAGACACCGAGAATTTCAAAAAAATGCAGGAAGAACGAACCGATATGGTCAAACAGGATCTGGATTATCAAAATGCAGCTATCGCGGCAATCTTGTCTGAAGCGGGAACTGATTCTGAAGCAGTGTTGGCGAGTATAAAAGCCATTGCAGGAAACTACGGTATGGAAATTGGCAATGCTCTGACTGCTCCATGGGAAAGTGCCGTAACAGCCATGCAGGAATACCTGTTCATCCTAAATTCCATGGGAATCGGGATTGGAAATGTGACGACCGGTCCCATACATTCACCCGACTATCTCCAGTCTATCATAACAAGTAATTACAGTAACGTGCCTGGTTCTATAGGATCTTTTACTGAGGATCAGCGGTGGAAGGATCTGCAGCATAAGATTGCTACCCTGCAGTCTGGTTCATCATCTATGGAAGAAATCGTCCAGATGATATTGGATTCTTTTAAAGGCAAGAAATATGCTTCGGGTACCATATATGCCAAAAAAGGACTTCATCTGACGAACGAATCAGGTCTGGAAGCAATTATGACCAAGGACGGCCTCCTCACTCCATTTTCCGGCGGAGAAGCTGTATTTAACAGGAAGGCGACTGACGCACTCTATGAATTTGCAAATAATCCAGCCATATATCTGCAAAAGCAACTGTATCCAGTCCGATTTCCAAAAGTCAATCCGACCAATGCCGTTTCCGTACATTATGACAGTCTGATAACGGTAAACGGCGATGTGATCAAAGACACAATTCCGACCATTTCAGAACTGGTAAAAAACGCGGTTCCTGCTGTAAAGCAAAATTTAAAACAAGAACTTAAACTGCTTGGAAATGCAGTAAATTATTATCGATAACCTACTATCCTGCGGCGGTGCAAAATGTACCGCCGCTTTTTGAGCAAAAGGCTCATATATAATCAAAGGAGGGAAATATATTATGGCCTCGCTGATTTGTACGGACTTCTTTTTCAATGGACTGCATATGTCAGATTTCGGTTTTATAACTGCGACTTTGGACTCCCCGTCCATTGACGCCGTAGACATTGGACTGAAGAAAAGCCTTAAAACAGAAAAAATCGGTTCCAATCCCATAAATCATTTATATGATGTTTCTTATGAAGATTCTCTCATATTCCAGACGACAATGGTATACGAAGACGGCCGCTGTTTATCCATGAAAGAATTCAGGGCCGCCGTTCGATGGCTTACCACAAAAAGTTATATGAAAATGGAAATTGACAACGACAAATGTAAGGGAATCTATTTCAACTGTATCGTGTCAGATATCAAAATGTATGAATACAATGGTTTGCCGGTCGGTATTTATTTCGAAGCAACCTGCGATTCTCCTTACGGCTGGGAAGATGTGACATATGACTATACAAAATCTCCTTGTATATTCAACAATACCAGCGACGACATCCTGAATCCAGTAAAGCCGGTTTTCCACTTCACCGTATCGGAACCAGGAGATGTAACCTTGGAAAATACTACTACTGGAAAACGTATGATTCTGTCTAATATTTTAAAAGAAGAAACTTGTACCATTGATACAAGACATTATTTACTGCTTTCTGATATACCGCAAAGGAATTTCTACGCGTCATTTAATCGGGAATGGATTGATCTTGTCCCAGGAGAGAATACGATTTCCTTTTCGGGCATCCCGTCTCTCAACATATCTGCCAGCCTTCCGAGAAAGGTAGGGTACTGATATGTTATGCGATATGACATTATTAAAAGAGCTTCATAAAAAAACTTTTTATCTGGCATCCCCTGATAAAACAATCCTAGGGGTCATTCCAGACCCACAAGATAAAAAGGGGACATTTAAACTGACTCCTTACAGTGAAATCTCTTTTTCTGTTCGTAAGACCGGAGAAAACAGCCTGATCTATGATCAAATCACTAAAATGCAAAAAGTTTTCATAGAAGATATTGGCTGGTTCATATTGGATGAACCTACGATTTCCCTGGACGGCACCTCCCAGACAAAATCATGTCAAATGTACTCTGCTGAGCATGAGCTGACTCACCGGATGCTCCGGAGCTTTTATCTTAACACCAATGATGCAGGTTCCATCGGCAGTATGGAAAACGGATTTGCAGAATTTTACAATGCTGAAAATCCTGAAAAAAGCGCTCTTCATCTGGTCTTGGAAAAATATCCGGGATGGTCAATCGGTTACGTCCATCCCCTGCTGGCAAACAAAAAAGCCATCGGTTCCTTTTCCGTAGATTCACAAGACGTGTACAGTTTCCTCACAGATGATCTCTCTAAAGCTGCAGAATGTTTGTTTCTGTTTGACATCATGGATTTTACCATCAGCGCTTATCCCTGGTCTCAGTTTGGAGAAACTTTCGATGTGTTTCTTTCTCACGACTCACTGATAAAATCTCTGCGCTGTTCTCCTGTGGATGAGGATGATCTGGTCACCGCTCTGGCAGTCAGCGGCGCTGACGGCCTAAGTATCCGTGAAGTCAACTGTGGCTTTGACTACCTGTATGATCTGACCTATTTTTACGACAAAATGCCACCAGGTCTGGTATCCTCATGGAAAGCTTATCAGATCAAATTCAATGGCCGTATCAAAGACTACAGGGAATCCATTGTAACCTATACCAAATCCAAAGAATCCTGCGGGCTGCTTCAGAATATTCTTCCTGCTCAGGCCGACAGTGAGGATTGGGCCGAATATGGCATAGCCGCGCTGACTTCAATTCTGAACAATACAAACCTGACCATTGAGAACTATATTAATATGGGATTCCATGAAATTGACAGCGAGTATTACAAGGACTATATCAGATACGTAGAAAAAAAGAATACTCTGCAGGCGGAAATCTCCAAGAAGGAATCGGAATATCAGCAGCTGGAAAAAATGGCGGAAGAAAACTTGGCGAATCTGCAAACCATCGCCGCTGATGTCAGTTGGGAAAATAATTTTACTCCAGAACAGATTTCTCTTCTGTCCTCGTATATCCGTGAAGGAGATTTCGAGGATGATACGTTTCTGACTACCGATATCTTCACCTATGAACAGATCATTCAAAAAAAATGGGAATTAAAAGAACATGCAGCGGAATGTCTTTCTGAGATGTCACAGCCGCAATATGCTATAGACACTGAACTGGTGAATCTGGCGGAGCTTCCGGCTTATGCCCCAATCTTGGATAAAATTAGCTTAGGCCATCTCATCACTGTTATGTTCAACGATTTCGTCGATATTCCTCTCCGGCTTCTCTCCTTTTCGTTAGACTTTGACGATATTTCAACTGTCTCTGTGGAATACAGCAATATGAAACGCAGCCGGAACGGTATTTCTGATCTCGCCTATCTGCTGGATAATTCCTCCAGTTCTTCACGCAGGAGCAGTGCTTCACATTCCGGCCAGGGAGGATCTGGTTCGATGAGCTCTGATGAATACGTTACCCATGAAGAATTGAAGTCTCAGCTGTTCAACTTGTCCATAGGCAGCTCCAGCGGAGCAGCCTTTTCTTCTCAGGAGCTGGGTTACCTGAATGCTCTGGTCAACGGCCGATTTAATACTCTGGAAGGAAGCTATCTTGTGACCAAGATCATAGAAGCAGATGAAGGGACTATTGGCAGACTGACTTCTTCCATCCTCAGTTCTGGATATGCAGACATAGACCGAATCGTGTCCGAAAATGCAGATATCAAAGTTCTGGAAAGTCAGGCAGCCAACATTGATACCCTCTTGTCCGGCAATGTGGGAAGCGGCCTGGTGCAGACCATCCATCTGACCGCCGACAACGTATCCATTGAAGACGCTTTCGTAAAAGAGCTGATCTCGTCCAAAATATCCGTTGGTGATCTGGTCGCTCATACTTCCTCTGCCAATGAAATCGTCCTGATATCCGATGAGAGCAATAATCCATTGATTGCCTTTAAAAACGGAACTCAACAATTCTATGATGATAATGGAAAAGTCCGAGTACAGATTGGCCGGGATGAAATGGGGCGCTTTTCCTTTGTCTTGTATGATGAATCCGGAACCGGTATATTATTGGATTCCACCGGAATCAAAGAATCTGCCATCCAAGACGGTTTAATAAAAAATGATATGCTCGCCGGCCGAATTACCAAGGACAAGCTTGGCTTCAACACTGTAGATACAGACGAAAACGGTAAAGTTGATATCTCCAGTATCACCGCGGACGGCCAGGGGCTGGATGTAAAATTTACCACCATTGAAGAGAAAGTAACAGACCTGATATCAGATATTGATATCGGCGGAAGGAACCTGCTTACAGAAACTTCAGATATTTATAACGATATAACCGTAGATAAAAACCGCGGTTCCCTTTATCCTCCATTAATAATTGCAGACATAGATTTGGCTCCAAAGGAAAAAATTACGTTTTCTTTCTTTGCTAAAACAGTAAGTGGCAAAAAATTAAGGGCAGAAATCGAATTCTATAATAGCCCAGATAACAAGTCTTCTATTTTTAGTGAGAACTTCCTGCAGAGTCAAGAAGGACGATTATATGTAACTGCTCCGGTAAAAGAAGGGTTTTCTCAAATCCGCTTGTATATTAATGCGGATTTAACATCCAGTACCATATCCAGTACTTCTGTAGAATTTGTTAGATGCCTTAAGCTGGAACGGGGAAATCGTCCCACTGACTGGACTCCCGCTCCAGAGGATATGAATTCCCGTCTTGCAGAGATTACCAGTACGATTGACAATGTTTCCCTGACTGTAGACCAGAATACAAAATCCATCGAACAGAAAGTCTCAAAATCACAGATTGTAACCGTAAAACAGGATATTAAAAATGATGAAGGGGATCAGATTACTGAAGAAGTCGAAAAGAACATCATAGATGCCGTCAATCATACCATACAGAGAGTAGAGGACACCCGTTCTCAGATTTCCAAGACGACAACCACTATGGATGGACTGCAGACCAGTATCCAGGAACTGAATAATCAGACTATCTCTACCGCCGAATCTCTCGAAACTAAAATAAAAGACTTAACCGTAATCAAGAATACGGAAGATGAGCCTATGACGGTTCAAGAATTTTTTAATGACTATAAACAGACTGCAAGAGAAGAGACCTCAAGGATGACTGCCTTCTTCGAAAACGCTCTCAGTAACGGGTCAGTCTTGTCGGGCACTTTTGAAAGCTTCGTGACCCGTACTGCTGAACAATTGACGGCAAGTTTTGTGAAATCAGAAGAACTTGACACCATACGTTCTGACATCTCACATACCGCGGAGATGACATCTTTCATGTATACCCGTTATTTCTCTCCTGATACGACTGGAATCAGATTTTCTCAAAACGGACTGACGGTCTATAGAAGCGATGGTTCCGATTCCATCATCAGCAGAACTGTGCTGGATGAAAACGGACTGACCGGATATGCAAGAATCTCCGATGCAGAAACAAAAATCTTCTATTTGACCGATACCGGTTCCAGCCAGAAAGAAACAACTGTTGATACCGGCGTTATAAATTTCAAGGCTTCCATGAATGATTCTTCCCCTTCCTTCAAAACGGAAGTACAGAATATGACCCGAGGCGGAAATATCAAAAAAGTCTTAGTATTTATCAAACCATAAAGGAGGTGCTTTCATGGCCCAAGAAACTTTTTATGCGACATCCAGTTATGCCGCAGGCATGCTGCTTCAGCTGATTCTTTCTTCATCCGGCAATGGAGCTGCCGCCAACTCGTCCACCGTTAATTATACTTTGAATTGGTGCAAGCCCACCATAAACGGCAGCTATGCTTACTCCCACGGAAACCATTTATATCTTACGCTGAATGGTAACAGCATAATCTCCACCACCGATTATGGGCGCATCGATATCAGCAGTCTTCCTGCCGGAGGAGTCGTTCAGCTTGTCTCCGGCAGTATTACAGTCGCTCACAATACAGACGGTACCAAAACAATACCTGTGTATGCCAGATTTTATCAGAGTCAGCGCTCTGACTGCGATTATATTATTAGCACCACATTTACTCTGGATAAGATAAACCGCTATGCAGCGGTAACTCTTTCCGTAGGAGGGACCACAAAAAATAGTATTTCCATCACGGCAAATACATCATTGCCATGTAAAATCTTTAATTTTCAGTATAGTCCTGATAATGGAACCCATTGGTATGCCCAAAATGACCCCGGCGCAATAAGCGGCGCCGCAAAAATATATAATGTACAGCCTACTAAAAGCTATACTCATACTTATTCCAACCTGCACTACGCTTCCGCATACAAATTCCGATGCCTGGTGACCACAGATGCTAACCAGTATACCGGAAGCGGAAGTGTCACTCCTGTCGGGGCTTCCACAACAGCTCCCGCACTGGCAGCTCTGGCTTCTTCATCCGTTATACCGAACAATAACATGACGTTTGGAATATCCATACCCGACGGAGGAACTACATACAGTATGAGTGTCCGTACTGACAACATGGATGCTCCTGCCGCCTATCAAATATTAGAGGACGGTTCAAACCGGCATTCTGAAACTTCAAGGACAGCAAACGCATCATTGTGGTCTGCCCGTTTCTATCCATATTATCCCAGTTCTACCAGCGGAAAAATCAGTGTACGAATCGTCACCTATTCTAAGGATGAAAACAAGTATATGGGAGAAAACCGATATTCTCTGAATGTAGATTTCTCATCCGTCAATCTCGACCCGGTGATTGGAAGTGGTTTCGCGTCATTTACCAGAAGCCTGCCGGACGGAATCCTCAGCAGTTTTGTAGAAGGATATACGATCACCAGCCAGGATGCCAAAGTCCGGGCCTCATGGAATGCATCCTCCGTCACACTTCAGGGCGGAGCCTCCATAAGTGGTTACAAGATTACCTGGAATCAGATTACGGGAAATCTCTTACCTGCCTCTACTACATCCTACACATCCTACAGTACCGTTGTAGGACAAAATATTTTTAAAATTGAGGTGTTTGACTCCAGAGGCCATTCCGCCGCCGCTACTTTGGCTACACTGACTTCTGTCAAATATGAATTTCCTGTAATCATGCTGGTAATCAACCGAAACGGTTATTCTAAAAATGTCATTATAGACGGGAAATGTAAAATTTCTCCCTTATATATTAACAGCATTTTTTATAATACCTATACACTGTCCATCCAATATAAGCGCCTGTCAGATACTTCCTATACGAATATCACCGTATCGCCCTCTTCCATGGACACAGAAGGATACTTTACAGTGAGTCAGACAGTCTCCGACACCTTTTCTCTGACTGATGCCTACGAAATCCTTGTCACATTATCCGACAAAGTGGGAACTACAATCACCAGGACTTATTCCATCACCGCCGCGACTCCGCTTCTTTCCATGTGCGAAGACGGGGCAGTCGGTATAAATTGTTATCCCGCCGAGGAAAATATGTTTGCAGTAAAAGGAAACAGCCTCTTCAACGGTAATATATACGTGGAAAACCAACTCACCACAAAAAACAGCCTCAGTGTCAACGGAGCCTTATCCATTGGGCAGAGCAGTACGTTCACCGGCGCCAGTACGTTTAAAAACAATATTTCCGTATCCGGCACAAGTTCCTTCGCTGGTTCCGCCACTTTTGCCGGCAGTCTTTCTGCAAGAAGCGGCATCAAGATAAAGTCTGCATCGTCGGACAGTGAGATTACATCTCTCTATTCTTCCAGCAGTTCCTTGATGATTGGAAATAATTCATGGACTAATCTCTACTACGATGTTGCTGCCTCCAATTATCATATTTTCCGGTCCGGCGGAACTACGAGAATTGAAATACGCCCTAACTGCATTTATTCCAACCAGGGGATTGTCTCGCATCTTGGAAGCCAGGTGGCCCAATTTCGTGCTGTCTATGGTAATTATGGTTTTATTATCCGAAACGACGGAGGAACTACACATTTTCTAGTGACTAACTCCGGTGATCCCTATGGAGGGTTTAACGGTCTAAGGCCTCTAAGTATCAATAACTCCACTGGCAAATGTACAATAAACGCCAGCACTGTGGAAATATCTTCCGGAAGAGGTCTTCATATGGCTGCAGCGCCAAGTGATGCCAACTTCCCTCATATATATGGTACCAGCAATATGCTGGCACTCGGTCCGTGGAATTCCAATGTTTATGATATCGTGATCGGCATAAGCGGTTCTGATGGTAACGATTCCTTTGCGTTACGCCCTTCGGTAAAGAATGGAGTAGCCGGACATGTACATTTAGGCACCTCCACCTACCGATGGCGTAATATTTACAGCGCTACATCGGTAAATGTGTCTTCTGACCGGCGTGTGAAAAAAGATATCGTCTACACTCCTTATGAAAAATCCATCGCATTTATCCGTTCTCTAGCCCCGGCTTCTTATAAATATATCGACGGTGACTCCGGCAGGACACACAAAGGATTAATCGCACAGGACGTGGAAAACAGTCTTTCTGAGCTCGGCCTTACATCCATGGATTTTGCCGGTCTCATTAAATCCCCGGTATATGAAACCATAAAGGATGAAAACGGAGTAGAACAGCCTACGGACATTGTAAAAGACTATACATACGCTTTACGTTATGATGAGTTCGAATCAGATATCATTAACGTATTAAAATATCTTTTGGATGAAAACACAGCAATCAAAAAAGCAATTGAAACCAAGAAAGAGAGGTAACCTATGCAGAAGCCCATATCCATGGTAATTTCAGAACTGCGTGAGAAAGTATTCGACAGTATTAATAAATCCGGATTAAATCCGACGATCATTCGTTTTGTCATGAAAGACATCTACATCGATATTGACTCCCAAGCCAAAGTGTTTGAACAGCAGGAAGAAGAACAATATACCAAAAAATCAGCCCCTGAAAGCAAAGAAAGTATCGCTCCTGACGATAAAATAAACTCATAACTGAAAAGAAGGAATCTATGGCAAATATAATCCAGATTTATTGTATCAAAAATGACTGTTATAAAGAAGGAACGCCCCTCTCGGGCGTTTCTTTTTTGATCGTCCACTCTCCCGCCGTTTATCCCGTCATTATACGGGCGCAGTCCGGCGCGGGAGGCGGCTGGTTCAAGCGCTGGAACAAGCCGGGAGTGGAAAAGCTGGTCCACGGCTTCATCGACGACACCGGAATCTATGAGTTCGCTCCACCCACTATGTCCTGCTGGCATATAGGAAACGGATGGGGGAACACCCATTGTATCGGCTACGAATTATGCGAGCTGCAGACAGCGGCGGAATTTAAAAAGGTATGGGATAATGCCGTGGTCCATTACGCGGAGCTGTGCAAACGGTTTGGACTGACGTCGGATAAAGTCATCGGCCATTGCGAGGCGCA
This sequence comes from Lientehia hominis, assembly GCF_021044755.1. Taxonomy (GTDB): domain Bacteria; phylum Bacillota; class Clostridia; order Lachnospirales; family Lachnospiraceae; genus Lientehia; species Lientehia hominis. The sequence goes on along the minus strand of NZ_JAJNOR010000004.1, from coordinate 173,047 downwards.
TGATAAAGGCATTGCTTCGAATCACAGCGATCCGGAGCCATATTTCCGCCGCTTTGGCAAAAGTATGTCAGATTTTCGTGCTGAAATAAAGGAAATAATGTCCGGAGGGGAATCCTCCTCCCCTGATTCCTCACCGAATACGCCGCTTCCCACAATCACAGAAGTCTATGAACCTTGGGCTTATGCGAAAATATGTAACCTGACAAAATCAGACCCGTATCTAAACGTCCGTACCGGCCCTGGCACAACCTATCCGATCATCCGCCGGCTGGGCAATGGAAACGAAGTGGATGTGGCCGCACTTTATGCCAATGACTGGGCAAAAATCAATATTGTAGGACAAGAGGGATTCGTGTATGCCGGATATCTGAAGATATCCGGCATACACGCAGACCATTCCGCCGTTCAGTCTGGCACTGCATGGGTCGGAAAGGTCACCGGAACCGGCGGCGCGGGCTTAAATGTCCGTACCGGTCCCGGTACATCCTTTGGTAAACTGGCTGCCTGGCCTAAGCTGGGCGACGGAAATCTGGTGGATATTTTAAGAGAATCCGGCGGCTGGTATCAGACAAGAATCGCCGGCAAATATACGGGCTGGGTATCAAAAGATTATATCCGGAGGGCATAAGCCCTCCTTTATGAAAGGAATGGTGCTCTTTGAATGTCGTATATCACGGCTTTGATCGATAGCGGAATCACACACACTGTCATTCTGATCTTCGCCTTCCTGTTTGCCGTCCAGGAAATCCTGAAACTGGCAGACTGGACAGCAGGACGGTTCGGAATAGAAACAAAGTGGTCCCTGAAAGAAAAATCTCAGGCTCAGATGCTGGCCGAGCACGATAAGATGCTGGCAGGTATATCTGCGGGCCTTCAAAAGACCAATGAGGAAATCAACCGCCTTACATCCAGAATGAAGGAATTAAGAGAACTGATTGAAAAAAACGACCATGAAAACCGGCTGTTTCATCTGGATATCCAGAAGAAAAACGATGCCAACAAACGAGCAGAGCTGAAAGACCGGATTGGTCAGTCATACCGGTATTATCACGCTCTCAAAGAATGGAACCGAATGGAAAAAGAAGCGTTTTACGACCTGGTGAAAGATTATGAGCTGCATGGAGGAGAAAACAGCTTCGTACACGAAAAATGTGTTCCGGAGTCCTACACCTGGGAACTGACCGACTAATTTGTGAAAAACAAAGTAGGGAGGTCCGTTTCAAATCCATAGAATAACAAAAAAGGGTCGGCGTTCTCCTCGAACAGCTCGCTCCAATCCACCTCGTACGGCAAGTCGTCCGCGAACTTCGACATGAGCACGACCTTCGTGTCGTAGAGCACCACGCGCTCGACGAAATACTCCATCACCGCATCCCGCGTCTCCGGGTTGTCGAGGTCGGCGTGCAGGAACTTCTCCCAGTACGCCTGCATGCTGTGCTCGTCCTCGTACAGGGACATGCGGACGTTCTCGGCCTCTATGGCCTCGTTCAGTCCCTTCTTCTGCTCCTCAAGCTCAATCAGGCGCTTCGCCAGCGTCTCGCTGAACAGGCCGTTCTCGATGGCCTTCACCATGTTCGCCAGCTAGCGCTCGACTTCCCGGCGCTTTGCCTCCAAGCCTTCCAGATAGCCCGTGTCACGGTAGTTCTTGTTGTAGTAATCGGCGGAGTCCACCGCGATGGACGCAAGGTTCTCATCATCGGACAGAACCAGCTTCAGAAGCTGCATCACGATCTGCTCCAGCCAGTTCTTCCTGACCTTCTTCTTCGAGCACGCCTTCTCACGCTGCGCCTTGCAGTAGTAGTAATAATACTTCCGCCCGGTCTTGCTGGTACCGGACACGCCCTGCATGGACGCGCCGCACTCGCCGCAGTAGAGCTTGCCGGTCAGCCAGTAGCGGGGAGCTTACTCGCCCTTGCGATGCGCCCTCTGCGAGCCGAGGCGCTTGTTCTCGACGAAACGCCTCTGCACCTTCTCGAACGTCGCCACGTCCACCAATGCGGGCATCCCATCGGGAACCACGATGTCGCCATGATGATACTCGCCTATGTAGGCTCGATTTTGGAGCATCTTGTTCATGGTCTTGACGCCGAACTCCTTGCCGCGCGTGGTGCGCAAGCCCTGCGCGTTTAACTCGTCGCAAATCTCCTGCATCGCCTTGCCCGCCGCGTACTCGGCGAACATGCGCTGTGCGAAGGGAGCCGTGGCCTCATCCACGACGTACCGCTTCGTTGCTTTATCCACGCCGTACCCGAACACCTTGTGCCCGTTGTACAGGGCGCGGTTCGCGTTGTAATCCATCCCACGGCGTATGTTCTGCGCCAGCTGTTGGCCGTAGAACTCCGCCATGGCCAGCACGTACTTGTCCCGCCCAAGGCGGTCGGTCTTCCACATGATGAGGGTACTCGGACGGATTTTCGCGACCTCCGACAGCATCTGCTGGAACCCCGGTCGGTTCTCCGTGGTGCCAGATATGGCCGCGTCCTCGTACTCCCTCACGATTCTCAGACCGTGCTTGTCCGCCCACTCGTGGGCAAGCTCCCTCTGCTGGTCGATGCTCGCATCGTTCTGCGAGTGGGAAGAGAAGCGGTAGTACGCGATAGCGAGGTTGTTGTCGTTCTGGACGAACTTCTTGCTTTTCGCCAAACGTCATCACCTCCTGTTTACTCATAAACGAATGTACCGGTATCGCCCGCTATTGTGACCCTAACGGGCGATACCGTAGTCAAATTGCTTATACGAACATCTGCTGAAGCAGACCCTTCTTCAGCTCCTGCCACTTCGCCAGCTCGGCCTTTGCCTTGCTGATAACCTCATCGAAAGAGGAAAGACAGTCGGCAATCTTGCGCTGTTCATCTAAATTTGCAGGAATCACAACATGTAGAATGCCGATATCCGAAGCATTATATGAAGGCAGAGCACCAACCTGCGCGTAGCGAGAAAACATCAAAGTCTGCACTAGCCAAAAAATAAATTCAAAGTCATATTTCTCGGATGGTGCAAACGCCATCATGTTGTTATCAATGACGAATGGTTTTCTTGCCATGCGTTTTCGTTCAGAGAAAATCGCAGCACCAACCTTTGCGAAAACGATACACGGAACAGTAATTGCTTTTGTCCCCATAAGTCGCAAAATATCCTCATCAACAGTATTATTTGCCACAGTCATTTCTCTGTAATTTGCTGGTATGTTCATGTCAGAAACCTTATAAACATCAACCGGCTTATCAACATAACCTTGATACTTTTCACTAAAACCTGTCCCAGAATAAAATCGCCCCAGTTCCCCCAGCGTCTTCTCCTCCCAATCAGGGAAATCAGACCCATCGTCAGCCTTAAACCTGACCTCCTGACTGAATAGCTTCTGCATCACACCCTTCTTGCGCTGTTCCCACGCGGCGACCTCGGACTGCTGACCAGCGATAACGCGGTCAACAGTCGAAAGCAGGTCGGCAATCTTGCGCTGCTCAGGGAGGGAAGGAACTGCAATTTGAATTTCCCAGAACGTCGGCATGTCTATGTTCTTACCATCCCTAATGCCAACAACAGACTCAGACAACTTTCCCTCAATAAAGGCATATGACCTGAAATAGTCTCTGAAGGCATCCGAAATCAACACGTTCGGCCGCAAAATGCGATACGCTGGACTGGAAATCCCGTCATGGTTCGAACACTCAAGCCCACCTTCGAACGAACGCAGGTGAATGATAAAATCGCCTTTCTTCATGGCCTTGTAGTTTTTTAGATTGCCTTTGTCATATGTAATACGACGCTCTGAAGAATCCCTCAAAACGGTGCCAACCCCCTGCTGAACAGAGAGCACTGGCAACTCTGGATGATTCTTTTCTTTTATCTCGGTAAAGACTTTACCCAGCGTCTTCTCCTCCCAATCCGGAAAATCAGGCCCATTGTCGGCCTTAAATCGCAACATCGGTTCCATATCACTTCACCTCCTTTTCTTCATTAACCGCTAAAACATCCAGCTGTTTTACAAAGTGCTCAAGTGCATCTGTGATAGCAACACAATTCACCCAATAAAACGTATCTTGCGTAAGTTGTTTATCGTTCCCTTTCGGGTAACGTAGCTTCTCCCCGTTGTCATCCAACGCATCAACATCTCGGACGAAATGTTGCATCCTCTTGAGAATGCGTTCGTCATTGGCATTGCGCTCTTGAGGCAGGTAAGACAAAAACGAACTCCATAAGCTCATCAACTTATGCGTCTGCTTGGGATTGCCACCCACTAAATGTATCGCCCGCTTAATCGAAAGCTCCATGCAGTGCCTCGTCATATACAAAACCGGGAGCACCAATGAATATGTATGAAAAAGATAGATGCCCGGTGTAGGAACACTATCTCGCCGTGAAGCAACAGCAAGCATTTTTGCCGATTCAAGAAAAGAACTGATAAATTCCTTCTCGAACATATCACCCTTGTATTCCGGTTTCGCTAATGCACCGCAAGTTAATGGTGCGTACTGTCCGAGCGTCTTATCGCCAAGTCCATCCATCATCTGTGGCTTATATAGCGCCTCTGATTTCACTTCAAGAAACATGTCTGTCTTAAAAATAACTTGCTCATTCATAATCACACCCCCAGCTCCTGAAGCATCAGCTCCACCTTGTCGATGGCAGCCTGCTTGTCAGCCTCAATCTGCTTGAGTTCCGCGCGGACAGCCTCAAGGTCGACGGGTTCCTCTTCCTCGAACGTATCCACGTAGCGCGGAATGTTGAGATTCCAGCCGTTGGCCTCAATCTCAGCCATATCCGCCACATGGGCGAACTTCTCGACGTCCTCACGCTTCACGTAGGCTTCCACAATCTTATGAATGTGTTCGTCCTCAAGCGTGTTCTGATTCTTGCCCGGCTTGAACTCCTTGCTCGCGTCGATGAACATCACGTTCCCGCTGTTGCCGTTGCGCTTTGATTTCAAGACCAACAGGCACACCGGGATACCCGTTCCATGGAACAGATTCGGCGCAAGGCCGATGACCGCATCGAGGCGGTTCAAGTCCTTGACGATGTACTTACGGATGACCTCCTCGGCACCGCCACGGAACAACACGCCATGAGGCAGAAGCACCGCCACGCACCCGTCGTCATCATCCATGTGATAAATCATGTGCTCAACGAAGGCATAGTCCGCATGGGACTTCGGCGGCAGCTTGCCAGCACCGGAATACCTCGGGTCGTCCAGCAGCGCCGGGTTCGCGTCGTACTTCAGAGAGTAAGGCGGGTTGCAGACCTGCACCGTCATCTTCTCGTCACCGTACTTGTCTTCGCGCAGCGTGTCGCCCTTGTAGATGTCGAAATTCTGATAATCAACGCCGTGCATCAGCATGTTCATACGCGCGAGGTTGTACGTCGTGGCGTTGTTCTCCTGACCGTAGAAATGCCCGACGCGCCCGGTCGTGAGATGCTTCTGCACCTCAAGCAGCATGGAAGCCGAGCCGCAAGTGCAATCGCCCACGGTCTTCGCCTCGTCCAGACCAACGGTCGCCAGCGTCGCCACCAGCTTCGACGGCCCCGTGGGCGTGAAGAACTCACCACTCTTCTTGCCCGCATCCGATGCGAACAGACCGATGAGAATCATGTACGCCGTTCCCAGAACATCAAACTGGGAATCAGCCAAGCGGAAATCAATCTCGCTGATTTTCACGATGACCTTCGAGATGAGCGCCGTCCGGTCAGCAACGGTGTCGCCCAAATCCGGGTCTTGCAGCTTCATGTCATTAAACAGGCCGGAAAACGCCGTCTCCGACGCCTGCCCCATCGTGGAACCCGTCAGCTCGTTCACCGCGCGCTCGTAGTCCTCGACGCTGAACTTGTCCGCATCCCCTTTGGGACGAACAATCTTGCGAACCAGCTCACGGAACAGGTTCTCAGGCGTGATGATGTAGCCAAGATGCTCGATAGACCACTGCTCGACGATAGGGCGGTAATCCGCATCCGCGAACGCCTGCTCATAGGTCAAGCCGTCTTCCTTCAGAATCTCCTGCATGTACTCCTCGGTACGCTCCGACAAATAGCTGTAGAAAATCGTCCCGAGAATATAGTTACGAAACTTCGTGGAATCCATGTTCCCGCGCAGGTCGTTCGCGATAGCCCAGAGCTTCTGGGACAGCTCGCTTGCCTGCGCCTGATACTTCACAGAATCAATCATGCTTCTTTACTCTCCTTCTGCCTTGTAACGGCCGTATGTGTCAACGACGAACTCCTTGATGGCGTTCGTCATCTTCGTAATCTTCAAAAGTCCCATGCGATAGGCGGTCAACCTCTTTCGGATGACCTCGTCGGAAATGCTTCCGCCGAAGGTGTATTCCGAGAAGATGTCCAGCACGTCCTTCGTCTCAAGCCCGTTGTCATAGGCGAACGCCTCGATGTCGGCTTGCAGGCTCTCCCGCTCGAACTGCTCATAGGCCGGCTGAACGTCAGCGCCCTCCGGCAGGTCGTAGAAACGTGTGCGGATGAACGCCTCCATGATGCCCTTCTTCGCGCGAAGGGCATCATTGTCCGAGCGCTCAATCTCGCGCATCACCAAGTCGATGTCACGGTCGCGGTCTGCCTCATTGCCCTCATCATGAGCGGACTTCAGCAAACTCAGGATGTACATCACGTTGATGCGGTCAGTGCGAACCAGCTCCACATCGAAGTCCACGTCAACAGGAACCGGAACCTTCGGGTCGGTCTTCTTTGCCTCGTCGTGGTAGTACAGATACCAACTCTTGAAGCCCTCGTATTCCTCATCATCGAGCGCCACGGACAAATCAGCCCAATCGAACTTGCCGAAGGTCTTCAACGTCGCGAGCGTCCCCGACAGCGAACGGAACGCAAGGATGAACTGGCGAATGTCGCCCTCGCTCTGAAGCTGCCCTGCATCGTCCACGGTCTGCGTGACCTTGCGCAACACGGGCACCTGATTCATCCACTTGTTCAGGTAATACTCGTAGCTCTCCAACAGATACTCGTTCGGGTCGCCGTCGCCGGAGAACAGACGCAGCGCATCGTCCTGCGCACGCTTGATGTTGCGGTAGGAGACAATCTGCCCGAACTGCTTCGTCACCTTATCCACGCGGTTCGTGCGGCTGTATGCCTGCACCAGCGTGTGCCAGATGAGATTCTTGTCCAAATACAGCGTATTCAACGGCTTCGCGTCGAACCCGGTCAGCATCATGTTGACTACCAGCAGAATATCCACCTGCGGCAAGTCCTTCTGCTTCATGCGGCGCGTGATGTCCTTGCGATAGGCATCGAAGGAATCAATACCGAACGCCGTGCCGAACATCTCGTTGTAATCGTCCATGCAGCGCGACAGCAACTCCTGAGAATGCTCGTCGCCGCCCTCGTCCATGTCGCCGTTGGCCTGATACGTGAAGATTGCCGCCACGCGATACCGTTCGTCGGCATCCCGCGACTCGTTCAGCGCTTTGAAGGCATCGTAATATCTGCCCAGCGTCTTGATGGTATCCACCGCGAAAAGCGCCGTGTAGACGTCCTTGCCCTGCGGATGGACGTGCTGCTCGTGATGCTCGAAGATGTCTTCGGCAATCACGCGGATGCGCTCATCATCGTGATACAGGGACTCCAAATCGAGATTATGGCGACGGCAATAGTCCGGGTCGTCCAACTGCTCGGGGTCGATGCCCTTCGCTGCAATCTGCTTCGCGAAAATCGTGCGCTGATACTCCACCGAAAAGCGCAGCACGTTGCCGTCGGCGATGGCGTCCTTAATCATGTAACGATGCAGGCAGGCATCCAGCTTGGAACCGGCATAGAACACGTCTGCGGTCGTCCTGCCGTCCTTGCCGCGATTCGCCTCGAAGATAGGCGTGCCGGTAAAGCCAATATAGTTCGCGTTGTTGAAATGACACTGGATGTCGCCGTGCATCTTGCCGAATTGGCTGCGATGACACTCGTCGATGATAAACACGACCTTCTTGTCGCGATACGAATCCATCAGCGCCTCATATCGCTTGTTCTTGACGGCGTTCGCCATCTTCTGAATGGTCGTCACGATGAGCTTGCGGTCGTCCTGCTTCAACTGCTTGACCAGAACAGCGGTGGAATCGGAACCGTCCACGCAGTCCTTCTCGAACGAGTTGTACTCGTCCACGGTCTGGTCGTCCAAGTCCTTGCGGTCAATCAGAAAGATGACCTTATCCATCCTCGGCTCCTCGCGCAGCAGCTGCGCCAACTTGAACGAAGTTAACGTCTTGCCCGAACCGGTGCAAGCGAAGACATAGCCGTTCTGATTGGAATCCAGCACACGGCGCTTCGCCGCCTTCACCGCGTAAATCTGATATGGGCGCATGACCATCAGAACCGGCTCCGTGGTCTTGATGACCATGTACTTATCCAGCATCTCCGTGATGGTCGAGCGGCGCAGGAACTCCGCCGTGAACTCGTCCAGCTTGTTGATTCGCGTGTTCTTGTCGTCCGTCCAGAAGAACACGAGGCTCTTCAGAATCGGATTGTATGCACCGCCATCCATCTCGTTCTCGTTGCAGAAATACTTCGTCTGCACCGAGTTCGACACTACGAAAAGCTGCAAGTAGCGGAACAAACCCTTGAACGAGAACTTGCGGTAGCGGTTAATCTGGTTAATCGCCTCGTTGATTTCGACGCCGGGGCGCTTCAGCTCAATCTGCACGACCGGCAAACCGTTTATGAGAATCGTCACGTCATAACGGTTCTCATAAACCACGTCGTCCTTGTGCGCCTTATCCATCGTGACCTGATGCGTCACCTGATAGATATTGCGTTCGACGTCAGAACTGAAGAAATCCAGATACACGGTCTTCCCGTTATCCAGCGTCAGCACGTACTTGTCGCGCATGATTTTCGCAGACTCGTAGACGCTGTGATTGTCGACGTGAATCATCACGCGCCCAAACTCCGCATCCGATAAGGACGCCTCGCCCTTGGCCTCGGTCAGCTTCTTGGCATTGAACGCCGCGAGCTGTTTGCGGAAGTTGGTCACGACGTCGTCGTAATCATCCATCTTGATGAACTCGTAACCGATGCTTTCGAGCCTGTCGATGAAAAGGCTCTCGACATCGTATTCCGAAACATGTGCCATGTAATCCCCCTCCTTACCACTCGTGCGTCGCGATGTACTCGTCAGCCGCCAAACGGAAGAACGCACTCAGGCTCAACCCGTGAGCCTTCGCAATCGCCGTCAGACGTTCCTTATCGCTTTTCGTCATAGAGACAAGGGCGGTAGCGCGCGAATCATCGACAGCGCCTACAGTCGCCTTCGTCTCCTTTGCTTCATGTTCTTTGGCGGCAGCAGCCTCGAACCCGTCGAGCATTGCCGCCATATCTTGCTTCTTTGCCATATATGCCTCCTTTTAGATACGTCATAGCTACATGATAGCTATCGAGTATCTACTTTTTCAACTCCTTGTGCTCGAACGGGAGACCGGCAAGCGAACTCACCTTCCGGCACATCATACGGATTGCCTCGGCAGCGATGCCGTGCCTGTCTACCTTCAACACGGATTTGTGCATGCCCTGCGCCTGAACGACGGCCTCGGACTGCGGCACCGTGACGACGTTCTTCGCCCACGGCTTCTTGCCCAGCCACTCCATGAACGAGGCGCACATGCGGAAACGGTTGTGACCGTTCACCACGATGACCACGGGAGCCTTCGTGTTCTTCTCCACGATGGATACCGTTCGCGTGAACGGCTCGATGTCGTTCGGCGTAGGACGCACGGGAATCACCACCACGTCAGCGCCGGAAACAATGTCCTTCAGGTTATCCGTGAGCACGCCCGGCGTATCCACCACGGCCACCTCGGCGTCATCGACCTTCTTGGAACGGGACGTATCGGAATACTGACCGTCCAAGGAATAGAGGGACGTGCGCAGACCCTACCGAACATAGCTCTCGTAAAGCTCGGACGCTATGACCGACTTGCCCGTGCCGCCCTTTTCGCAAACAACTGCGATTGTCTTCATATGTAAGCACCTCCGATTATCTACTTTGTAGATATTTATTAGATACTCAGTATCTATATTATAGATACTTTTTAGATATTTGTCAAGATTCTATTGACATTTGGAATGAGACCCCTGCAAGGTCTCTTACAAGCCCACTTACAGCCCTCGAAAAGCCCCTTGAAAGGTCTTTTCGCAGCCCACCGCTTCGCCGGTAAAACGCTGATTTACGACTTCCGCTCGTTTATCAGCAGAACGCAATTTCCGCTTTTTTTCGTATGGCAGGAGAGACCTTTCAAAGGGCTTTATTCCACCCACCAACAGCCCTTTCAAAGGCTCAATGGTGGGCGGCTCCCAGAACGGAAACCGCCCGACCGAAATCACTCGCCCAAAGATTTACTTTCACACCCGCGCTGAATCTTGTCGTTGATTCGCTGAAGCTCTGGCGAAAGCCCTCGCTTGCTCACGCGGTTCTCCTCGGCCTTCAGCGCCTTCTCGGCATCCCACATCTCACGGCGGCGCTCATACAGGCGGCGCTGCTCCTCCTGCATCCTGCGCATCATGGCCTCGAACATCTGCTCCATCATGCGGGACATCAGGCGGTTGAGCGGGTCTTGCGACCGGTTGCCGATGAACGCATACAGCCTCATGCTGGCGTAGAAGCTCGGGCTCTTGCGATGCTTCAGGGCTTCCACCTCGGCCTTGCTGCCGTGGAACCTCTCGCGGGCACGCTCTACCTCGGCGCGCAGGCTCTCCAACTGGTCTGACGGGTCGTTCTCGACCTCGCGCAGCCCCTTATACAAGCCATCGTCAAGGCTCTTCGCATTCGCACGAAGCTGCTTGCCATACGCACCTCGCAGCTCGCCAGCCATGCCCGCCACGTCGTCCTCATCCGGCTCGTACACGGTGTAAGAGGATTGTTCCGGCTCCTGCTCTGCATCCGGTTCCAAAATCGGCTCCTGCGGCGTCTGAACGGCTTCCTGCGGCTCCTCGTCGGCAACCACCGGCTGAGCTTCCGGCTGCTCCTGCGGAGCGCCAGCGGTCGACGACTCTCCCTTCAGACTTGCGTCATACAACTCGCGCAGATGCGCAACGAACTTGTCGACGTCGCCGACCTTCGGAACGGGCACGCCGTTCTGCATTTCCGTCTCGTCGAGAACGGGGAAATGCTTCGTCAGAGCGGACGCGCGTTCCTCCATAATCATCTTCTCCGCACGGCGCTTCTCAGCTCGTGCCGCAGCTTCCTTCTGCTTCGCCCTCGCGAGGGCTTCATATGCCTTACTTGCCATAATCAATCACTCCTTGTTTATTCGTTAATTTGCTTTGTCTGCACGCGAACAAGTCCGCGATACTTCGACTTAAAATTCGGCATCGCCGCCTTGTTCATGTCTTCGCCCTTGTAATCCGAATTACGCCAGCGCTTGAGGTCGTATTCGATAATCAGAGGCTCCGGCTTGTTCATCTTGCTGCCGGGTCTCACTCCGCACTCTCCCGTTTCCGACCACTCTGGAAAATCCGGCAGAATCTCGAGGAGATGACGCTTGAACGCCCTTGCGCTATCGACCATTCCACATGGATGCTTTCTTGACATCCATGCAACGTAAAGGTCATGCAGGAATTGCCATGGGAGCAAATCCCATGCACATTCCGCATGAATCTCCTCAAAGAACCGTCGCGTTGAACAGATGCAATCCGACTCGTGCATATCGGCGTCATACAACTCGCGCAAATGTCCGATGAATTTGTCGACGTCGCCGACTTTCGGTACGAGCACGCCGCCTCGCATTTCCGTCTCGTTGAGAACGGGAAAATGTTTCGCCAGCGCAGCCACTTGTTCCTCAACAATTATCGTCTCCGAGCTGTTCTTCCCAGCACTTGCGCGAACCGCCCTCGGCCTCACCTTTGCGAAAGCCTCATATGTCTTACTCGCCATAATCAATCACTCCTTACCTGTTGAATTAGCTACTCTATCCAGCCGCAACGCTTCCGCCGGATACGCGAACGAGGCCGCGATACCTCGCTTTCGTCTCCGGCGTCGCAATCTTGTTGACGTCCATCCCGCGATAGCTCTGGTTGCGCCAGTTCTTCAGGTCGTACTCGACAATCAACGGTCCCGGGTCGTTCATCTTGTCTCCGGTACGCATCGCGTTCTCGCCTGTATCCGACCACTCAGGGAGCGTCGGAAGAAGCTCGGTAATGCGGCGCTTGAACGTCCGAAGATTCTCCGCCCGGCCGTTCGGATTGTTCCTCGACATCCACGCCCCATAGAGGTCATACAGAAACTGCCACGGAACCAAATTCCAAACCAGCGACGACATGACTGTATCGACGAACTGACGAACAGGGTCGTTATCCACGCGGTAATCATCCAGCGCCTCGACGCAAACCGCAGGCTCGCTCAACTCTTAGTAGTCCGTCTCATACATGAGATGCGACAGGACGTACTCAAGAACCTCCCGACGATGCAGATAATCGTCCTTGATGTACTTGCGCTCGCGCCCTTCGAACCGCTTATTCATCGGGATGATGAGCAGACGGCGATACATCGACTCGGAGCGGTCTTTGAGCCTCGGAGGCTCGTTGACGCACTGAACCATGAAGCCGGTGAATCGCGCCTTGCGGGCGTCCTTGTGCTTGATATCCATCTGGAACGGGTCGCCCGTGATGACGGATTTCAGCGCCGCCGCATCGTCGACGAAGGTTCCCGTGTCGTTCTCGTCGGTGATAATCGCCGAAACATGGCGCAGCGGCTCAAGCATGAAGCGCTGGGAGAACGCCTTCAGGGAAATCGACGCCCAAGCGCCCTCGCCGCAAAGATTGCGCATCAGGGTGCAGAGCGTTCCCTTGCCGTTGTTTCCCATGGTCGAGTAGAGCCATGCGGACTTGTTCCAACGGACGCTGGGGCGGATGATTGCGCCCAGAATCTCCCAGAGCAGCTGAACCACTTCCGGGTCGTCGGACAGCTCATCCATCCACGAGACCACATCCCAATCGGTGCCGTCGGCATCGTTGTGGATGACCGGATTCGGCGCATCCTTGATGAGGTCGGTATCCGACTTCGCCGTGAAAACGTACTTCGGGTCGAACGGCATCAGAACCTTGTTCTTATAATCGAAGATGCCGTTGTTCACCGCAATCAGGTTCTGGTCGTCGCAGCGCTTCACACAAGGGGACTCCGACAGCAGAACCGCCATCACCTCTTTCACGTCGCGGATGGAAAACTGCGGGTTATACACACGCGCCAAACGCTCAATCGACAAGAGCGACACGTCGTAGATTCCTGCCTTCTCACCCTCGGCGACATAGACCGCGATTTCGCACTCGTTGTCTCCGCGCCCGCCGGTAAGGCTGATTCGCACCGCATGATGCAGATACATCAGAATTTTCGCAACCTGCCACGGCACCAGCACGCGAAGCTTTCGCACGCGCTCATCCATCGGTTTCTGGTCGGGATATGCGTCCTTGAGCGGCGCACCCGGCGGCGCAGACGGGTCGCGAGGCCCGAGATTGTATTCTTTGATTGCATTGTTCGTCACCGTCAGCAACTCATACTCGATAACAGACGGGGACGGCATACAATCCGGGTCGATGCCCTGCAGGTAGTTCTCGGTCACGGAACAAAGCATCTCGTTGTATGTCTGCTCTGTTGCATCAGAAAACCCTTGAACATCAGCGCAAATCGTGTTATCATAATCACAACTGTTATGAGCCGTCCCATTTGTCGCGAGTGGGGCGGTTTCTTTTTTCGCCATAATCACACCTCCTTATCTGCCACCAGCGCATGCTCCATCAGATACTTCTCGAAGCTCGCGCGGTGAATCTTGCGTGCGCCCTTGCCGCTCGCGCTCACCGTGAAATCGCAATCAGGCGAGTTCATAAGCTTCTTCACCGTCCGCGCACCGACGTCGAACAGGTTCGCCGTCTCATTCACAGTCAGCAACGGCTTCACGCTCAGAGCGCTCATATACGCCGCGTACTCCGTCAGCGTCAGCTCCTCGCCGCCGACGATATGACGCGTGGTTTCCACCTCTCGTTTCGTCTTACTCATGTGCAAAGTCCTCCTTTTCTGTCCTTAAACGCAAAAAGCGGCGAACCAGAAAACAGCTGTAAAGCTGAAATCTGATTCGCCGCTCGTCACGTTCGTGCTATTCGCCATCTATTCGATAGCTTAGGCGCTGTTGCCTCCATCGCAGAGTTGCCAGCCCTGCGACGTCTCGAAGGGCTCTGCCCTTCACGGCTCCCATCCCGGACTATCGCCCGGTCTCAGGCAACTGATGTCGCCCACTGGTTCGTCATATCGCGAAAAATTCTTCAATTTTGTTCATTATAAATCATCCGAACTCATTTTTCAATAGTTTATTTCGCATAACCTCAGCTCAGAGGGCAAATCATCTCATATACGAGCAGAAATCGCCTGAAATAACTTTTCGCAACGTTTTTCACGCCAAAAACTCGCTTCTCTGGCACACGTTGGCACACCAACTGGTGTGTACGCTAAAAACCGCCTATATGGAGGCTCGCGAACGCACTGGCACACTTGGCACACATTTTTCGTAGTTATTTATATATAGACCCATACACGGGAAGAGGAATATAAACATATCTCCCTATGTTTAATATTAAAAAACCTGTGCCAAGTGTGCCAACGACCTCTAATCGACCGATATAAGCGGAAATCAGCGTACACACTTCCGAAAATCATGGTGTGCCAGAGGAATCGCGAACTTAACCGGGAGCCTCCATATAGGCGAAAATCTACGTACACACCAGTTGGTGTGCCAACCCTCCGAACGAACCCCGTCAAAACCGCCGTTTTCTATCACTTATATATACTGATGCGGGCATTACGGAATCCGCCCCTCGCATCCCCCGCTTTTTCTGTATGACCCATTCCACCCAAGGGCATCGAGCGGAGCGAGATGCGCACTTTGTTCCGCTCTCGTCCCGTGAACGTCTCAGAAGGCGATTCTGGGCGTGAAAAGCCCGAAGGGGGGCATCGGCACTTCGGGCTTAAAAACGTCTTAAAACGCAAAATACGGCGTCGAAATAGAAAAGGGGAGCGCTTAACCGGCGTTCCCCAATCTATAAACAAGCGCTAACTCATTTCTCACGAAATAGAGTTCAACGCTTCCACTTTTAGTGGACCTGAGGGGAATCGAACCCCTGTCCGAAAGCCCTTCCATCCAGGTTTCTTCCATCATAGTCCTTGTTTTAACATTCCCTTACACAAACGCCCAAAGACAGGCTTCTGTGCTTAGTAGCTTCATCGTTTCTTCCATCTCCGCAAAGCTTAAGAGACGAAGTTCCCCACTTTCACGATGCCGAGGTCCTAAGCTGTGAGCGGCCTAGGGTCGACAGCTGCAATTAAGCAGCGTACGCTAACTGATTGTCTGCGTTTATATTTAGGTTTTCCATGTTGATGACGCAGTCACGGTCTGCGGATGGCTTCCCAAACTTCTAAACCCCCGTCGAAACCAGTACAAGCCCTGGTCACATATGACTCTTAGTGTAGTGCTATTATATGCCCAAAAGCAGCGATTGTCAAGCCTCGTGATGCTCATGATCGTGATCATGGCTATGATGCTCTTTTGCCGGAAGCTCCAAAATCTCACCCAGCACTTGAATCATGATCTCATTGGTACAGGATTTTATATATCCCATCATGTTGAGCAGAATCTCATCATTCATCTGATCCTGGCTCAGATCCTCCCGTTTTTTCAACTGGTCCAGCATCATGACAAGCTGCGGCGCCAGCTCTTCATAAGTCTCCAGAGTGACGCCCGTCACCAGACGGCGCAGCTCTTCTCTCGTATCCGGCTTCATTCGCAGCTCCTCCTTATCCCAGATTTCGAATCTTAAATTCTTTTTCCGCTTCTCTTTTCTGGTCCTTCTTGGCTATGTCCTGCCGTTTGTCATACAGCTTCTTCCCTCTGGCCAGTCCGATTTCCACCTTGACCAGGCTTCCTTTGAAATATACCTTAAGGGGTACGACCGTGTAACCCTTCTGCTGGATCTTTCCCACCAGCTTATTGATCTCATAGCCGTGAAGCAGCAGCTTCCTCACCCTCAATGGATCTTTATTGAAAATATTACCCTTTTCATACGGACTGACATGCATTCCAAAGATATAGACTTCTCCCCGTTCGATTTTCACAAAGGATTCTTTGATGCTGCATTTTCCCATCCGAATGGACTTCACTTCTGTTCCTGACAGGGAAATCCCCGCTTCATACGTATCGTCAATAAAATAATCGTGGTATGCCTTTTTATTATTCGCAACCAGCTTATAGCTATCCTTTGACACTATTCTTCCTCCCAGGAGCGCTCCGGCACAAAGTCAATGGTACCTCCCACTTTATCCACTGCGGCCACCCGCACGCGAATCCTCTGGCCCAGTTTATAGACCTGTTCCGTGGTAGTCCCTACCAACCGGTACTGCGCTTCATCAAATTGATAATAATCCCCGTCAAGAGCCGACAGGGAAATCATCCCCTCCACGGTATTGGGAAGCTCCACATACATCCCCCATCCTGTAACGCCTGATATCACACCATCAAATACTTCGCCGATATGGCCCGCCATATACTGGCATTTCTTAAGTTTCTCCGCTTCTCTTTCCGCGTCATCCGCTTTTCTTTCCATGGAAGAGCATCCGGCACATACCTCTGGCAGGATCCCAGCGTAGTGCTCTTTGCGCTTTCCCGACATCTTCCCTGCCAGACATTCGCCCATTATCCTGTGTATCTGCAGATCGGGATACCGCCTGATCGGCGAGGTGAAATGGCAGTAATATTTCGCTGCCAAGCCAAAATGCCCGATACATTCCGGCTGATACTTGGCCCGCTTCATGGAACGCAGGGTCAGTCTGCTTATGAGAGCTTCCTCCGGGGAATCCTGGATACCCGCCAAAAGCTTCTGAAGCTCCTTGGGATGTACCTCTTCCTGTCCCATCCTCAGATGAAATCCAAAGTTGCTGATCAGGAGCGCCAGCTCCCGAATCTTATCCGGATCCGGATTTTCATGGGTCCTGTAAACAAACGGCTGCTCCTGCCAATAATAATCCTCCGCCACCGTCTCATTCGCCAGCATCATAAAATCCTCTATGAGCATCGTAGCCACATTTCTGTCATAGGGCTTAATTTCCACCGGCCTTCCTTCTGCATCCAGAAGTATCTTACTTTCCGGAAAATCGAAGTCAATGGACCCGCGTTTTTTTCTCTTCGCCCGAAGGATGCACGATAAATCTTCCATCATCCGGAACATAGGCACAAACCCTTCATATTCCCGGCGCAGTTTTTCATCTTTGTCTTCCAGGATCCCTTTCACAGCAGTATAGGTCATCCTCTTGTCTACGCAGATCACAGATTTCACGATCTCGTGTCCGAGCACACGGCCTTTACCATCAATTTCCATTATACAGCTGAATGCCAGCCGGTCAACCCCCGCGTTCAATGAACAGATGCCATTGCTAAGTTCCTTCGGGAGCATGGGAATGACGCGGTCCGTCAGGTAAACACTGGTTCCGCGCTTAAGTGCCTCTCTGTCCAGTGCGCTCCCTTCTTTTACATAGTGAGATACATCGGCGATATGGACTCCCAGCTTATATATTCCATCTTCCATGGAAATGGAAATCGCATCGTCCAGATCCTTTGCATCTTCTCCATCTATGGTCACTGTCTGGAGGCTCCGGAAATCCTTCCTGCCTTCCAATTCCTCCGGGAGGACTGAAGAAGGGATCCGTTTCACCTCAGCCAAAACCTCGTCGGGAAACACATTTTCAAATCCATAGGCCTTGGCAATGGAAAGAATATCCACCCCGGGCTCTCCTACCCGGCCCAGAATCTCTGTAACACGGCCCTCTGGATTTTTCTGGCCCTTTCCATAATCCGTGATCTTCACTGCGACACGTTCGCCGGTGGATGCTTCCATTGAGTCTTCTTCAGGGATGAACACATCGCTGCAAAGCTTCTGATTCACCGGTACGGCAAATCCGAAATTCTTGCATTTTTCATAAGTGGCGATAATTTCTTCATGAGCCCTTACAAGTACCTTGACCACGCGGCCCTCCGGATTCTTTCTTCTTCCGCTTTTCTTTCCGCTGCAGAGCGCCACCTGGACTGTATCTCCGTCCATGGCATTTCCCACTTCATCTTCCGGGATGAAAATATCCGGTTCCGATTCCTCTCCTTCTGCTTTTTCCACAACGACAAAACCAAATCCCTTTCGGTTCCCCAAAAAAGTTCCGGTGATCAGAAAATGCTCTGCCAAAGCGTACTTGCCTCTCTTTGAGAGGCCTATCTTCCCCTCTGAAAGAAGGGCATCCAAAACCTCCTGAAGCTCCGGACGCTCCTCTTTGGATATTCCCAGCAGAATCGCCAGCTCCTTAATCTTAAGAGGGACGTAATTTTTATGACCAAAGAGCTTTAAAAGCCTCTCTTTTCTTTCCTCCATCCTCTCAGCCTCCGGCCTGCCCTCGGAAAGCTCATCTGATGCTTTCACATATTCCTTCCGGAGCTCCTCCCGCCGTCCGCGTCCTTTTCCTCTTCGCGTCCCGCCAGTTTCCCACTTCTTCTCTTTTTTCTTTTTATACGTTCCGCCTATTCCGGACTGCTTTTCTCTTCCGCCGCTCTTTTTTTCATTTCTGTTATCCATCTCTCTCCTATTCATCCGGCTTCTGCTTTTTGTCCTGCACGCCGGAATACTGCGACCATGACGGAGAATTCCCCTGTATCATAACAAAAAGGGATTCATCCCGCCAAAGGCGTGTCGTGAATGCCTTGGCAAGCAATGAATCCCATCTTCTCCGCTATACAGGTCCCGCTTAAAGTATATTCAGCGCAAGGGCAAGCAGCAGGAATAAAATCGCCGCATACTTCGTAACCTTTTCCAGCTTTCCCTCGATCGAACGACCTTTATTCTTTCCCCAGAAAGTCTCGGCAGCGCCGCTTATGGAGCCGGTCAGTCCTGCTGATTTTCCCTCCTGCAGCAATACTATCACAACCAATGCCAAACACACTATCAAGAAAACCACGGTTAAAATCACTTTCAGAACAGTCATCTTCACACCTCCTATGGTCAAACATAGTTATCTTACCATAAAAGGACAGGATTGGCAACTATTTTTTAAAACGCGGCAAAAGGATGTTCATATACGGCCTGGCTTCCCAAAGACTCCTCTATCCGCAGAAGCTGATTGTATTTCGCGTTCCGGTCCGAACGGCAGGGCGCTCCCGTCTTGATCTGGCCTGCATTGACCGCTACGGCTATATCCGCGATGATCGCGTCCTCTGTTTCCCCGGAGCGGTGGGAAATAACGGCATGATAACCGGCCTTCTGTGCCATTTCAATAGCCGCAAACGCTTCCGTCAGAGTTCCGATTTGATTTACCTTGACCAGAATGGAATTGGCAATCTTTTGTTCGATTCCGCGCTTCAGCCGTTCTGTATTCGTCACAAACAGATCGTC
The DNA here is from genome assembly GCF_021044755.1 of Lientehia hominis. Taxonomy (GTDB): domain Bacteria; phylum Bacillota; class Clostridia; order Lachnospirales; family Lachnospiraceae; genus Lientehia; species Lientehia hominis. The sequence goes on along the minus strand of NZ_JAJNOR010000004.1, from coordinate 153,643 downwards.
TCCCACCAACTGGATCTTATCTCCCAGACGGCTTGTGAGAAGCTTCCAACCGCACCAATCCTCCTCATTCAGCCCATCCTCAATGGATACAATGGGAAAACGGTTTACCAGATTTTCGTAATAATCCACCATTTCTTCCCGCAGTCTCAGAATCTCTTTTCCTCCCATCCTGCTTTCGCCGGGAAAATAGTACGCGTCCCTGTCCGGATCATAGAGTTCACTGGACGCCGCGTCAATGGCGATTCCCATATCCACGCCCGGTCTCAGCCGGCATTTTTCAATCGCCTCAACCAAAAGGGACAGCACCGATTCCGTATCGGGAAGGTCCGGCGCAAATCCCCCCTCGTCCCCTACGGCTGTGGACAGTCCCTTTCCTTTCAGAATCCCTTTCAGGGTGTGATATACCTCCACGCAGGACTGCAGTCCGGAAGAAAAATCGGAAGCGCCCACCGGCATGATCATAAATTCCTGCAGATCCACCGTATTATCCGCATGTTTTCCACCGTTCAGTACATTCATCATCGGGACAGGAAGATTCCTCGTGTAAATTCCTCCCAAATAAGAGTAAAGAGGCATGCCCAGCGCGGCAGCAGAAGCTCTCGCCGTGGCCATGGACACCCCAAGGATTGCGTTTGCTCCCAAATTCCCCTTATTTTCTGTGCCGTCGACATCTGTCAGAAGCTTGTCGATCCGCCCCTGGCACATGGCGTTTTCGGAAAGGATGGCATGAGCCAGCACTGTATCAATATGATTTACCGCTTTTTTAACCCCCAAGCCGGAGTAACGTTCCCCGCCGTCCCTAAGCTCGACTGCTTCGAATTTTCCCGTCGATGCGCCTGAAGGAACGCTGGCCCGCCCCTTGATTCCGCCTTCTAAAGTAATTTCTGCCTCTACGGTAGGGTTCCCCCTGGAATCCAGAATTTCTCTTCCCTTGACGCCCACGATTTTTAAAAATTTATCCATCTCATTCTCCTTTTTCCATAATCTTTATGAATTAGTATAAGAAATCCGTACATTCCTATTCGTAAATCTCTATAAAATTTATAAAATCACGATGCTTCCCCACCTCCTTCCTCATGAGAGAACATAAATCAAAATGACAGAGACGGCAGCAGGTCACCCTGCTGCCGTCTCTGTCATTTTGAACCGCCGCTGTTAAAACCACGAAGCTCGATTCCCATTCCTTTTAATTCTTTCAAGATTTTTTCCATGATCTCACTTACGTCTTTATCCTCCAGCGTCCTGTCCTTCGCCCGGAAGGTAATGGAGTAAGCCACGGATTTATAGCCTTCTGCTATCTGGCTGCCTTCATACAGATCAAACATATGGTAGGATTCCAGAAGCCGTCCGCCTTTCTTTTCGATGACCTCTTCCACCTGTCCGACCAGAATCTCCTTGTCCATCACCATGCTGATGTCTCTAGTCACTGCCGGGAATTTCGCAATTCCCTCATATTTCCGGTCAAAGGAGGCGCATTCTGTGACCACCGGCATATCCAGAACAGCCACATAAGCCCGGTCTCCGATATCATAATTGTCCAGGACCTCAGGATGGACTTCTCCCAGATATCCCATCACCTTCTGATGATAGGAGATCACCGCCTGGCGCCCGGGATGGAGGAACGGTTTTCCGGCCTCCGGGCTGTAGGTTATCTTATCTCTCATTCCCAGCCTGTCAAATATTTCCTCAATGACTCCCTTGAGTGTAAAGAAATCTCCGTCCCCGTAGAATCCAAGGGTCATCTGCATCCTCTCATCCGGCAGTTCCGTAAGGGGCAGTGCCTTCGGCAGATAGATATTGCCCAGCTCATAGAGCTTCACGTCTTTATTTCTCCTGTTATAGTTAAAGGCCAGTGAAGTGAGCATCCCGCTTAATGATATAGTTCTCATGATACTGAAATCCTCGCCAAGGGGATTCAAAATATCCACCGTCCTCCGGAGAGGAGAGTCTAAAGGAAGGAGAAGCTTGTCAAACACCTTCGGGCTCTCAAAGGAATATGTCATGCCCTGGCTGAATCCGCAGAATTCCGCCACTTCCCTGACCGCCTCTTCCACCCGGAGCTTAAAGGACAGCTTCCCTGTGGTCGCTTCTCCGGCCGGAAGAGAAGTCGGAATGTTGTCATATCCAAAAAATCTGGCCACCTCTTCTGCAATGTCCGCTTCACACACCAGATCCTGGCGGAATGTCGGCGCAATGACCTCTCCGGCCGCTTCATCCACCAAAAGCTCCAGCGGTCCGAAATAAGAAATCATATCCTTCCTGGAAATATCCGTTCCCAGAAGCTGGTTGATCTTATCGGAATCAAAGGGTATGCGCCTGGGCTCCGGCTTTCCTGCACAGACATCAATCATACCGCCGACTACCTCGCCGCAGCCGAGCTCTTCAATCAACTGGCAGGCACGGTTGATAGCAGCCTCCGCGTTATTGGGATCCAGCCCCTTTTCATACTTTCCGGACGCATCCGTGCGAAGCCCCAGCCGCTTTGCAGACAGCCGGATATTCGTGCCGTCAAAGCAGGCGGACTCGAAAAGTACCGTTTTCACTTCATCCGTGATTTTAGAATTCTCACCGCCCATGATGCCTGCTATACCAATTTCCTTTTCTGAGTCATTGATCATGAGGATATTTTTATCCAGCTTCCTCATCTGTCCGTCCAGGGTCTGGAATTCATCTCCATCCTTTGCGCGCTTTACGATGATCTTATGTCCGGCAACGGTGTCCAGATCAAACGCATGCATCGGCTGTCCATATTCCTCCATGACATAATTGGTGATATCCACCAGATTGTTGATCGGACGGATGCCGCTGGCGGCAAGACGTCTCTGCATCCACTCCGGAGAAGGACCAATCTTGATATTTTTCACCACCCGGCCGCAGTACCTTGGACACAGGTCACTGTCCTCCACTTCCACAGACGCATAGTCATGAACATCTTCTCCGTTTCCTTTGGCTTCCGGGACCGGAGCTTCGAATTTCTTCCGGAAAGTAGCGGCCGCTTCCCGCGCGATTCCCAGGACGCTGTAGCAGTCCACACGGTTCGAAGTGATCTCATACTCAAATACAATATCACGAAGCCCTAAAAGCTCTATGGCATCGGCGCCTACAGGCGCGTCCTCTTTCAAAATGTATATTCCCGATTCCGGTGCATCCGGATACATGTCCCTGGAGGAACCAAGCTCTTCGATGGAACACATCATACCATCGGATTCCACTCCCCTCAGCTTTCCCTTTTTGATCCGGATTCCATTCTCCGGCAGCGGGCCTCCGTCGTGGCCGCCCGCCACCTTGCCGCCGTCCAAAACAATCGGCACCTTATCCCCTGTCTTTACATTGGGAGCACCCGTCACGATCTGTATGGTCTTTGTCCCGATGTCTACCTGACAGATAATCAGCTTGTCGGCGTCCGGATGCTTTTCTATGGATAAAATCTGGCCCACCACGATTTTCTCCAGGTTCTTGTCCAGGCACTCGTATCCTTCCACCTTCGTACCGGAAAGAGTCATGGCGTCCGTATATTCCTGAGCCGTTACATCAAGATCAGGAACATAGGCTTTGATCCAGGATAATGCTGTATTCATAATTGTTGTCCTTTCTTATTAAATTAGAATTGCTTCAGGAAACGGATATCATTTTCATATAAGAGACGCATGTCATCTATCTCGTATTTCAGAAGCGCGATACGTTCCAGGCCGACGCCAAACGCGAAGCCAGAATACTCCTCCGGGGCAATGCCGCTCATACGCAGTACATTGGGATGCACCATACCGCAGCCCAGAATTTCTATCCATCCGCTCCCTTTACAGAAACGGCAGCCCTCCCCATGACATTTGAAGCAGGTCACGTCCACTTCAGCGCTGGGCTCTGTGAACGGGAAATGATGCGGACGGAATTTCACTTTGGTATCCTCTCCGAACAGCTCCTTGGCAAACTCAGCCAAAGTCCCCTTCAGATCTGCAAATGTGATTCCCTTGTCAATCACCAGCCCTTCTATCTGATGGAAGGACGGAGAGTGAGTGGCATCCACTTCATCGGAACGGAACACCCTTCCCGGTGCGATCACGCGAATCGGCAGCTTCCCTTTTTCCATGGTGCGAACCTGTACAGGAGAAGTCTGACTCCTCAGGACGATCTTATCATTGATATAAAAGGTATCCTGTTCGTCTCTGGCCGGATGTCCCTTCGGGATATTGAGCGCTTCAAAATTATAGTAATCATATTCCACTTCAGGACCTTCTACGACTTCATAACCCATGCCAACGAAAATACGCTCTACCTCTTCCAGCGCGATCATATTCGGATGCTTGTGACCGACGTTATTCTTTTTAGCCGGAAGGGTCACGTCAATGACCTCTTTCCTTAATTTTTCCTCTCTGGCCTTCTTTGCCAGAGCAGCCCTGGTCTCCTCCAGCTTCGCTTCGATGACGGCGCGGGTCTCATTCACCATCTGCCCTACTCTCGGGCGCTCTTCGGCGCTCACATCTTTCATTCCTTTCAACACACTGGTCAGCTCACCCTTTTTCCCCAGATAAGCTACCCGGATCTCGTTGAGGGTCTCCAATGCGTCAGATCCGGCAATCTTTTCCAATGCTGCCTGCCTGATCTTCTCCAGCTTTTCTTTCATAATTATCTCCTTTGCTTTGCCTGCGATTATCTGTAAATGAAAAAATCCCTCTGCCACTACGGCAAAGGGACGAATTCTCGCGGTACCACCCTGATTCCTGCATCACACAGGCTCTCATTTCCGCCTAACGCGCGGTCACGTCATCTCCTACTATACAGCAGAAAAACTATAATTGGGAAACGCGGCTCCGGTGGGAAACTCAACACTTGTCTGAACCTAAGGGGGCTTTCAGCCGGTGGCCTCCTCTCTCTGAAAGAAAACAAGCGTCTACTGACACCTTCTACGCCTTTTCAAAGTATCATATAAATTGATAACCTATGACATATTTTAACATAAAACCTTCTCTTGTCAAGGTTTATTTTGCCGCGCCCCCGATTCCTCTCTTGAATTCTCATTCGTATCATGCTATGATTTCAAAGACATCAAATGCGTTCAGGAATTGTTTTCCTCAATAGGAGTTTATAAATGAAACACGTCAAGTTATTTTTTGGAAAGCTCATAGAATATATGCTGGACGACAGAGTTTCTGTATATGCGGCGCAGGTTTCTTTTTTTGTGATCATATCCGCGATACCGCTCGTTATGCTCTTGATCCCCCTTATACAGTTCTTGATTCCTCTTTCTCAAGACACCGTCACAAAAGCGATTCTGGCCGTGCTGCCCAGCTCTGAAGAGACGCAGCGCTTTGTCACCAGCCTGCTGAACGACGTTTATACAAATTCTGCCAGCACGATCATCTCCGTCTCCGCCATCACGACTCTCTGGGCCGCCTCCAAAGGCATTTATTCCCTACAGCAGGGCCTCAACAGCATCGCATACACAAAGGAGACAAGAAACATCGTCGTACAGAGACTATTATCTATTGTCTACACCCTAGGGTTTATTTTCGTACTGATCTTCACACTGGGAGTACTGCTCTTCGGAAACAAGCTTCAGCTCCTCCTGGAATCCTGGATACCGTCGCTGGCTTATTTCTCCAGCGTGATCATCTTATTCCGGACCGGTCTTTCCATTGCGCTTTTCATGCTGTTCTTCGTGCTGATCTATACGATACTGCCCAATAAAAAGCTCTCTTTTTGGAAGCAGATTCCGGGAGCCGCGTTTACCACCTTTGGATGGCTGATATTCTCCTATGTCTATTCTTTATATATTGACCATGTGGCGAATTTCTCCTATATTTACGGAAGCCTAACGGCCATTATCCTGCTGATGCTGTGGCTCTATATCTGCATGAATATCGTGCTTTTGGGAGCGGAGCTCAACAAAATGCTGGAAGACAGTTCCAACAGGCGTCAGTCAGACGCGTCCTCGCAGCCGCCCCATTCCACCACTGTAAAGCCGGAACGGTGAAACGGCTCTATTTCCTGTTCCTTGAGCCCGGCATATTTCCCCAGGTCACTTTCTTTAAGCGGCTTATACGCCATGAATACCCGGAGGATACTTTAATCTTCTGACTTCTCGGCCACCTCGCCTTGTCTTTTGTATACAGAACCGGCAGGTACATATCCCCTGATCATGGAAAGTGGATATATGCTGGTGTTCCGCCCGATAACGGATCCTGGATTGATGACGGTGCCGCATCCTACTTCCACAAAGTCTCCCAGCATTCCGCCTACTTTTTTCCTTCCTGTTTCTATCCGCGCTTCTCCTGCTTTGATGACTACCAGTTTTTTATCGGATTTCACATTGGAAGTGATCGAACCTGCCCCCATATGAGAACGATAGCCTAAAATCGAATCCCCTACATAATTATAATGGGGAACCTGCACATTATCAAAAAGAATCACATTTTTAAGTTCCGTGGAATTTCCCACCACCACATTTTCCCCCACCAGGATACTCCCTCTCAGGAACGCGCAGTGGCGGATCTGCGAATTTTTGCCGATGATGGCAGGCCCCGTCAGGGACGCCGTAGGAGCGATCACGGCCGACCTCGCCGCCCAGATCATCTCCCCGATTTCTTCATATTCCTCCTTAGGAAGGCTCTTCCCCAGTTCTATGATAAAATCGCTCAGGCCTCCCAGCGCTTCCCAGGGATACGTAAAGCCTGACAAATACGGTGCCGCCAGCGTGTGGCTCAAATCAAACAATTCAGTGATTTCCAATTCTTTCATGTCATTTATTGCTCCTCATATTTTGTTGCTTTCATTATAACAGCGGATGCTTTTCATTACCAGTATTTTTTCATCGGAGTTAAACTGTCTGCACTTGTTCTGGCTTTTACATGAAAGAGCCGAATATCATTTATCCTTTTCTTTTCCGAGCCGGTTCATAATCCAGACCAGCGCCACGATTATCAGGATCGCGACAAAGATACCGCCCATCCCTTTTCCCATAATCTCAAGAGAAATCCAAAAATTTTCCCACATATCCATATCTCCTTTCCACTTCCGTGAAACTGTGTCTTTACAGGAACTGTGTCACAAGGCTTACCACCAGGCCTCCGGCAATAACCGATGCGATCTGGCCGGAAACGTTGGCGCCTGCCGCCTGCATGATCAGAACATTGCCGGGCTTTTCCTCCATGGCCAGCTTCTGCACGACCCGGGATGACATAGGGAATGCTGAGATTCCTGCCGCCCCGATCATCGGATTTATCTTTTTCTTTAAGAACAGATTGATGAATTTTGCAAACAAGACTCCACCGATCGTATCGAACACAAACGCCAGCAGGCCGATTCCCATGATCATCAGCGTGTTTACATTCACAAACGCGTTTGCCCTCATACTAAAGGAAATGGTGATGCCGAGCAGCAGCGTGATCAGGTTGGCCAGGGTTGTCTGGGCCGTCTCAGAAAGATTTCCAAGTACGCCGCATTCACGGAGAAGATTTCCAAACATCAGAAATCCTACAAGAGCCACTGCGGAAGGCGCCAGCAGGCCAACGATGAAGGTTACGGCAATGGGGAAGACGATCCTCATACTCTTTGAAACTGAATTCGGCTGATAATCCATCGTGATCTGACGTTCCTTTTTGGTCGTGACCAGCTTAATGGCAAAAGGCTGGACAATGGGCACCAGCGCCATATAGGAATAAGCGGCCACTGCAATGGGTCCGATATAATTGGAATGCAGGATCTGCGACACCAGAATTGAGGTCGGTCCGTCCGCCGCGCCGATAATACCGATGGATGCTGCGTCTTGAAGAGGGAACCCCATCAGACAGGCCGCTGACAGAGCGAAAAAGATGCCGAACTGGGCAGCAGCTCCAAAGAAAAACATCACCGGCTTCTGAAGCAGAGGCCCAAAATCAATCATCGCTCCGATGCCGATGAACAGCAGGATCGGCAAAGCCTCTGAGGCTTCAATCCCTACCTCAAACAGCCACTGGATAATTCCATTGGTCTCTCCCACTCCGGACAATACCTGATTGATGACTCCGCTCATCGGGAGATTCACCAGGATTGCTCCAAATCCCATGGGAAGAAGCAGGGCCGGCTCATACTTTTTCTTGACCGCCAGCCAGATGAGGGCAATGCCGACCAAGTACATGACAGCCTGCTGCCAGGTAATTGATGTGATTCCTTCCAATAAAAAGTCCATATTCATTCTCCTTATCACATTATATAACAGTTGCCTGTAAGTGCTGTTTTTATTCCAAATCGCTGCCAAATACTGACACACGAATATCATGAAACAAAAAGAGACTCCTATCGCAACTAACACAAGCTGCAATAAAAGTCTCGCCATTTCAATTCTCAGCGGATTTTACAATCGTACTGACGCCAAAGAATCCATAACCATGCCGGCTACTCCCCTTTATTGATACCTCTTTCATTATACATATTTTTTACAGTTTGTACAGAGCTATTTCCAGTATTTTTCAAAATCATGCCGTACTCTCCTCTATCTCCACAGATGGATCGTCCCTTCGTCATTCATCTTTTTCAGCACCGTTGCCATGATTGGAAACAGGAAAATCCCCCATATTCCCATCACCTTGGCTCCGGCAAAAATACAGATCAGCGTGACGATCGGGTGAAGCCCCACCTGCTGCCCGATAATCTTTGGCTCAAGGATCTGGCGTACCATTGTAATGAATAAATACAAGATCAGAATCCCCACTCCAAAGCCCACATTTCCCAGAACACAGGAAACCAGACCCCAGGGAATCAAGACCGTCCCTGTGCCGAGCACCGGAAGGATATCCACGATAGCTATCAGGAACGCATACAGAAGCGGCATATCCACTCTGAGAATCAGGAAGCCCACGTACAGCTCCACAAAGGTCACACACATCAGAAACAGATAGACCTTCAGGATTTTGCCCACCATTACCTTAGCGTTCTTCGCCACATCCACGATCATGTCCCGTTTTTTGTCCGGCATTTGGCGCAGCACAAAATTTTTGACATTTTCCAAATCCGCCGTAAAGAAAAAGGACGAAATCACAGAAAACAAAAGCTGAATCAAAAGGCCGGGAAACGCGACCACATAGGAAGCCCCCAGACTTATAATGCTGCCGGAAGCTTTCAGAACGACCTCCTGCATCGTATTTTCCAAAGAATCCGCCACAGCCATCACACGATCCTGGTTTCCGGGGAAACTCCCCGCAATCTTATCCATCAGCATGCTGAGCTGAGGCTCAATATGAGTTTCATAATATGCCGGAAGCTTCTTGGCCATCTCCTGGATAAAAGCAAATATCCGCGCGCCAAAGAAGTATATCAAAATCCCCAGCAGTACATAAAACAGGACTACCGCAACAGGGGCAAAGAACTTCCGGTCAAGTCTGATTTTATTCGACAAAAACCGAATCACAGGATTCAGGATGACAGCCACCAAAAGGCCAATCACAAACGGAAGAAAGATGGGAAACAGCTTTTTCAAGATAAAATAGAGAACGCCCACCATAATAATAAAATACAAAAAATTTATGATAAACGCTTTTCTTTTTTCCAGCTTCTCATTCATGGCCATCCCCCGCAAAACACCGATTATTGTATACACTTTGCGGCAGGCCTAAGCCTGCCGCTTGTCTTTACTCTATCATATTATTTCATTGGCCTCAAGCATATGAAGACAACTTTTACAAAGTTTTAACGGAAACCTCCATTTACACTGTTATTTCAGGAAACCATTCACTATCTGCTCTTCTGCTTCCTGCTCCGTAAGTCCCAGTGTCATCAGCTTCGTAATCTGTTCCCCGGCAATCTTGCCGATGGCGGCCTCATGGATCAGGGCCGCGTCAGGATGATTCGCCGTTATTTCCGGCACCGCGCTGATCTTGGCGTCGTCCATGATGATGGAATCGCACTCAGAATGGCCGCTGCACTTGTTGTTCCCGTGAATCTTGGAAACGAAAAGCTGACGGGAATCCTCTCTGGCCACGGAGCGTGATACCACATTGGCGCTGGAACCCTTCCCGTCCAGATCTACCACAAACTCGCTCTTAGCGTCCTGCGACCCATGGGTCATCAGCTTTTCCGTGACCACGAACCTGGCTCCGTCCGCCAGCACTGCCTCCGTCGTCCGGATGGTAGAATCCACACCTTTGATCTGAACACTGTCCATTTCCATATAGGCGTCCTGCCCCAGCTCTACGACGGTCTTTGGATTCATGATGCGCTTTCCGTTCCCGTCGCCCTCTCCATAATGCTTTTCCACATACCGCACCCTGGCACCCTTCTCCAGGAAAAACCGATGGATGCCGTCATGCTTTGATGTATCGCACCCGCTGTTATGGATGCCGCAGCCTGCAACGATCACCACATCTGCACCCTCTCCCACATAAAAGTCGTTGTAGACCACTTCCTGAAGGCCCGTCTGACTTAAAATCACGGGAATATGCACGCTCTCATGCTTCGTCCCCGGCTTTATCCTGATATCAATTCCGGTTCCGTCCGGCTTGGATATGATATCGATATTGGCTGTGGTGTTTCTGCTCTCGGTCTGCCCGTTAGCCCTGATATTATACGCGCCTGTGGGGATTTCATGAAGCCCCGCGATCTGCTCCAGCAATGTCTGTTCGATTGCGTCCATCAATATCCCTCCTTATAAAATCTGCAGTTCATGTCACTCTCATCGTTCAGAAGGCCGGGAAGGATGTCTTCTTTCTTCCCTTCCGCCGTCACGCGGCCGTCGGCGATCACGATGATTCTGTCCGCTATGTTCAAGATTCTCTCTTGATGGGAAATAATCAGAATAGAAGCTCCCGCAATCCGTTCATGCATTTTTTCAAAGACTTTGATCAGATTGTTAAAGCTCCAAAGATCAATTCCGGCCTCCGGCTCGTCAAATACCGACATTTTCGTGCCCCTGGCGATAATCGTAGCAATCTCGATTCTTTTTAACTCGCCGCCGGACAGGCTGGCATTGACCTCTCTGTTGATATAATCCCTGGCGCAAAGCCCTACTTCCGAAAGATAATCGCAGGCGCCGGCGGTACTGATCTTTTCACCCGCCGCCAGGCGGATCAGATCTAACACTGTCACGCCTTTGAAACGCACCGGCTGCTGAAACGCATAACTGATACCCATGTTGGCCCGTTCTGTGATGCTCTTATCGGTGACATCCACACCGTCAAACAAAATACGCCCTTCCACGGGCTTCTCTATCCCTGCGATCACACGGGCCAAAGTGGATTTCCCACCGCCGTTCGGTCCCGTAAGCGCGATGAACTGATCATCCTCGATCTTTAAATTCACATTTCTCAAAATCTCCTTCTGGCTGTTTTCTTCCTCCACCTGAAAGGAGATATTCTGTAATTCCAGCATAGGCTTTGCCCTCTCTTTCTTTCTCACGGGTATTTTCATTTTCCCCGGATTTTTCCTGGGTATTCCAAAATCACCTGTATGTCTCAAGACATCGGTTCTATATTCCTTCCTGCCACTGCCAACCCTGTTCTTTTAGGATATAAGCCCTGAAAACATAGGCGCAAGCACCACGGTTATCACGCCGGCCGTCACGACCGCCAGGCTGGACATAGCTCCTTCCACCTCACCGAATTCCAACGCTTTGCTGGTGCCGATGGCATGTGCCGAATTTCCGCAGGCCAGTCCGACCGCGATAGGATTGGTGATCCGAAACAATCTGCACACCAATTTTGCTGCGATTCCCCCAAAAAGGCCGGTGATGATGACGGCCGCCACTGTCAGAGTGGGATTCCCTCCCAGCTCCTCCGATACCCCCATGGCAATAGCCGTGGTAATGGATTTCGGCTGAAGGGAATGGTAGATCACAGCATCCAGTCCAAAAACCGCGCAGAGCGCCCAAATGGTAAACGCCGCCGCGATACAGCCGCTCACCAGACTGATGAGAATGGCCGCCAGGTTTTTCTTCAGGACCTGTATCTGCTTATACATCGGAATCGCCAGGCAGACCGTCGACGGCGTTAGAAAATACGTGATATACTTCGCGCCTTGATCGAAGGTATCGTAATCAATATGAAACGCCGTCAGTAGGATCACGATCAGAATCGTACACAGAAGCAGTGGATTGCATATCGTATACGGGAATCTCTTTTGAATCTTAAGGCCAATCCAATACGCTGCAAGTGCAAGGAAAAAGCCGAAATAAACACTTTCCCTGAACAGGTCATTCATGGGCTTTTTCCTCCTTGTCCGCTTTTTTGTCAAGGAAGGCCTGGGCTACGGTTCCTGTCACAGCCATAACTACTACCGTACTGATACCGATGACCGCAAGGATTGAAACCAGCTTGTCCGCCACGCTTCCCATGACCGTCATCAGACTTACACAGGGGCCGATAAACAGGACCGGCATGATCTTCACCAAAAAGCTTCCTGTCTCTTCCACCTGCTCCAATTTGACGGCCTTTGTTATCAGGAGCAGAAACAGGAGGACCAGGCCATACACGCTGGCCGGGACCGGCAGGGGCAGGACACGGTTCAGAAATTCACCGGCAAAGGAGACTGCCATGATGACAGCCAGCTGCTTTACATATTTCATATAATTCAATATCATCACTCCTAATCGTATATCTTTCATATCAAGTCTCTGCTATCGTTGCCCAGATATACCTCATCCCCGTACACCGCTATAAATTATACGGCTTTTTTGCCGGAGTTGCAAGTGCTTTTGTCTCAAGGGAACTCCTATTGAAAAACAAAGTGAAATTATCCTTGATACAAAAACAGGCCTTTCTTCTCAGAAAGACCTGTCCGTGCAGTTGGCGGGACTTGAACCCGCACGAGCGCAATGCTCACTAGATCCTTAGTCTAGCGCGTATGCCAATTCCGCCACAACTGCGTGCCGTCAGTTTAACTGACGCGAATATTATGATAGCATTGCGGCACTAAAAAGTCAATGGTTTTTAGGTGAAAAAATCGCTTAAATTTTTTTACAATTTTTTTCTTTCAATTGTGTTGACATCTGAGAAAATTTGGGTTATACTACACTAGCGTTCGGAAATGAAAGACAGGCTTTTAGATAATCTGGACCAGACAAAATATAATATGCAGTTGTGGCGGAATTGGCATACGCGCATGATTCAGGTTCATGTGAGCATTACGCTCGTGAGGGTTCAAGTCCCTCCAACTGCACGAATTTTACAGTCATTTCATAAGAAATGGCTGTTTTTTTCTTTTTCTCTTTTCTGCTTTATGAGATAATTATGCGCTTTTTATAAGCGCATTAATGTTGTATAAAAGCGCACTTCTAGGCATATAGTAACGCAATATCGTATACTTGTGCTGAGTAGAGGTGATTACATGGGCGAAAAACATCCGACTGATTATTATGTACAATTTGAAAACGTTGATTATTACCTGGACCTTGGCAACCATATATCCTATTACCGAAAAAAAGCTAAGCTCACTCAGGAGCAGCTGGCTAAAATGGTGGGAATATCCCGTTCTTATCTGAGCCATATTGAAGCTCCCAACGCTTTCCAAAAATGCTCTCTTGACACCGTTTTTAAAATATGCCATGCTTTGAAGATTGAACCGGTCCAGTTGTTTCTGCCGCTTCCGTGATCATACCCAAGGGCGTCCCTAATACAAGCCTGCCGGACAGGCGCACTTCGTGAGATAAGGTATGATACAAAATACTTTTTGGAATCATTTATAATCAGCTCCGATCAAGTTCCGGTTCAGCACCGGCAGAAGTTCCGGACCGTCACGATTTCGGTTCGCTGGCGATGCAGGGGCCGCTTTATCTCCGCTTTGGCAGTACCGCTCACATGTCGACAGGAAATCTTTATGATTTCCCGTCTCCCGTTCCCTCAGAAACAGAATCGGTATTTCCGTTTCTGCCTTCCTCCGCCTGGGGAACATCGTCCGCTGCCCTGCGGCGCTCCCCTTTAGGCCGGCCCGGAATCATTCTGCCGGTTTTCTGTCTGCCGCACCGTTACAAACATGCGCCATATTTCTGATTCCAGAAAAGAATCGGATATCCGCAGGGCCCGCACGCCTTACGGCAGCGGGCCTCCGTGGCCGCTCCAATGGCTTTCACAACAAATAAAAGCTTATTTCGGTGCGGGAAGCGGACTTTCTCCTGTCTCCTCTGGTTTGCAAAGATAAATTTGTTTAAAAGATATTCAAAGATATGCCCTCCCGGGCAGGCGCACTCCGTGGGGCAAGGTATAAAACAGCAAAGGACTACTGCAGCCATTCGGCTTTTCAGTAGTCCTTTTTATATATCCATGTATCCGCATCAGCACGATTTAAGACGCACCATGACCTGACAGCTGCTGTAATCGGGAAGAGTTATGGTGGCCGACTTATCCGTACAGTCCCTGGAAAGCCTGCCGTTCACCTGGCTGGCCAGTCTCCTAAAAGCCTTCCTTCCCTCTTCTGCTTCCACTACCACGGTGGTAATATACGCTGCTATATCGTTTCTCTCTTCTCTCGGAAGCTTTCCTTTCTTCGCCTGGATGGCTTCCACCTCAAACCCGTATTTCATCAATTCATTCGCCCTTTCAGAAAACCGGATACCCTTTTCCGGCTACGGGTTCTATTCTAAATGCAATTCCGTCAAATTGCAACCCTAAACTTACCTTTTTCCGATGTCTTCCGACTTCCTCAGGGCTGCCGTTTAATCCTTCCCCGCCAGAACAGCGTACAGTCTCTCATATTCTTCCCAGTGGATACAAGACGGGATACTTCCGTCCTTAAGTCTGTGATACAGCACTTCGGCATCCATCCAGCGCACCTCTTCCACCTCTTCCTTCTGAAGGCGGAACCCAGAAAGCCCGGCATCCTTCTCCACCAGAAACACATAGTGGAACTCCCGGTCGATGTAGCTGATTCCCTGATATTCCCAGCTGCTTTCCGACTTGAGGCAAAACAGAAACTGCAGCTCTCCAGACTCCAGGGATATCCCAAGTTCTTCCTTCGTCTCCCGGACCGCCGTCTCCAGATAACCGTCTCCCGCAGAAACGTGTCCCGCCGCCGCCACATCCCAAAGTCCCGGATAGCTGTCCTTTTCCTCGCTGCGCCTCTGGAGGAGCACCTGTACACGTTCACTGCCGTCTGCTTCCGGCAGCCGGCGCACGATCCATACGCGGGAAGCTCCATGCCAATCCCCGTCCCTGTGCACCAGCCGCCTCGCTTTCTTCTCTCCTGTAAGCTTCCCGTTCTCTGTCAGTATATCGAAATATTCCATTTGTCTTTCCTTCCTTACCGTTCCTCCTCCAAAAGAACCTCTCCCAGCTTTTCACCGCTCTCCAGGGAATACGCCGACACAAAAGGGCCTGTGTTGGCGAGATACAAGGTATTGGCGATATAAAGCCCCCGTGTATCGTAATACCGATATCCCGACTCCTCTCCATTGAGCTCAATGGAAAGTTTCTCTGTGAAGCCGCTCCCCGCTTCGTAAGAATATACGACGTATCGGGAAATCTCTGTCCATCCCCCATCTTTCCTCTCCACATTCTCGGTCACACAGAAGCCCAGCAGATTTTTGGAAACGTCGATGAGGGCCGCCTTGTGATTATTCAGTACGGCGGTTCCGTCCGCGTCCTCCAGGACCGTCTTATCCAGTTCTTTCACATCGTAAGGGTCGCCGATGTCAAACATGGACAGCTTGATCCCTTCAAAAGCTCCGGTCCTGGGATTTACTTCTCTGCCGATGCCCAAAAGCTTGTCGTCTTCATAGAAATGCAGATAGCTGGAAAAACCGGTAATCTTAAGCTCTCCCATGATCTTCGGATTCTCCGGATCCGACAGATCCACACTGAACAAAGGATCCATCTGGCGGAAGGTGACAAAGTATCCGGTATCTCCCATGAACCGGGCTGAATAAATCTGTTCACCGGGAGCAAGATTATGGATGCTTCCCACAATATCCAGATTTTCATCCATCACATACAAAGAGTTTGTCTCGCCGCCGTTCTGATAATCGTCAACTGTGGCGACCAGCCTCAGATAACCCTGATACTGATCCAAAGAGAACTGATCGTTCAGCCGTCCAAGGAACCGCTTGTTCGCCGAGACCTCCATCTGGCCGTCTTTATAGGAAAGCTTGAATATCTCTGTCTGGCTTTTGCTGCTGCCGCTGCTCCACAGCTGTTCAGCCACATATATGGCATCGCCGCTCACATACATGGTATCCCCGCTAAAGTAAACCGCCTCCGTATCACAGAATCGGCCCGGGGACGTTATATCCAGTGAGGCCGCCACAAGAGTACAGCTCACCGCCACATTCTCCGGATAGTGGATATGGTCATATGCCACGGGCTCGTTGTCAACATAGGGGATATAAGATCTGTCATTTTCTTTCGATTCTGCCGCCGCGTATTTTTTTGTGAACACATAAACATAGCTGCCGTTTTTTCTGCTGGAATGATAAGCGCCGTCCTGGGACAGCATTCCTGTCAGTTTCGGGTCGCCTCGGTCTGTTATATCATAAACTGCCGTCACTGTATAGTTTTCTCCGGCCTCATTATAACAGTCCATGAGTACCACCATCGTATCCCCATCCACATAGAGCTCCAGTACGGAATCATACTCTTTGTAGACCCCGTCTGTCACAGGGCCCGTCCTGGACACTTCCTTCATATCCCCGCCATTCGCCTCGATGATGTGCACGGCTCCCACGGCGTTTTCTCCCGTATATACCACATATAGGTATTTTCCGTCTGTCTTGACGATATCGCTTTCGTCCACTCCTTCTACCTGAGTGTTCGTTTCCGAATGGTTCACTTCCGCAGTCGCCGCTTCATCCTTCGTCTCAATACCGTTCTCGGAAGGTGCCGCCGTCTCCGGCAGCGCACCGGCAGCCGTTTCTCCGGCATACGTTTCCGTCCGGTCCTCCTCCTGCTGCTTCAGATACTCGTAGATTTCTCCATAGGAAGACGCTGTCTTATAGCCGCCCGACAGGCTCACTCCTTCCGCCGGTTCCTCGCCTGCCTGGAAACCAGAGCGCCCTTTTATCCGGGTGTCCGGAACCGCGGCATTGTCCCTGCCGATCTGTCGGAACAGCCAAAAGCTTCCTCCGCCTAAGATCAAAAAAAGAAGCACTGCTGCAGCCGCTTTATATCCGGCAACTATACGTTTTGGCTTCCGACTCTCCCGTTTAAGTTTTTCTGTCACCTTGTCCGGAGACAACCTCTCCGGAGGTTCGACCATGCCCGCCGTTTTTTTTGCCTCTTCTATCCATTTCTGATCCATGGGGTCCTGCTCCCATCTTTCACTCATACGATTCATCTCCTTCACATAACGGATCTCAAATTCCGTAGGAACCGGACAGATGCGTCCTCATCCGAGCCAGAGCCCGGCTCTGTCTGGATCTCACAGTACCCGGCTTTTTCCTCAGCATCTCCGCGATTTCCTGGCTGTTATAGCCTCCGAAAAAAGACAGTCCCACGATCACCCTGTCCTCCTCAGAAAGCTGCTGAAACGCATCCCACAGATCAAGTATATCTTCCTGGCCCGCGCCGGATGATCTGGCACCATGTTCCTCTTGCATCCCCTCTGTTTCTGCCGCTGCCTCAAATTCCCCGAACACCGGCCGCTCCGCATAATGCTTCAACATCCTTTTGGATTTATTGGTCAGGATACGGAATATCCAGCTCCGAAAAGCTTCGTCATGGCGAAGCCCCCGGATTCCCTCAAAGGCTGCCGTCACCGTATCCCCGACTACGTCCTCCGCATCGTGGGGTTCTTTCAGTATAAAAAGTGCAAACCGATACAAATCCTTGTAAACTTCCTCATACAGCTGCCCGAAGGCATCTACATTTCCTTTTTTCGCCAATTTTATAAGGCGCAGCTCTTCTGATCGTTCCATACTCCACCGCCCTTCAGACATCTCAAAAGCGTCCGGCATCCCTGCCGGCCTGTTGAAATGCTCATATTTTACGCTGCAACGTATCCGCGGTAATCGCGTTCTTCTATTAATACAGTGTCAGAAAATACAGCGGCTGTTGCATGATACCATTATTTTTTTCTTCTATTGTAACATAGAAATGCTGGAAATGGACGACATCAAAAATTAACCTCCCGCTAATTTATTTTACTTTTATTTAACTTCTGCTCAGTGGTATATGGAATGGTAATCTGATATGATAAAGACAGATG
The DNA here is from genome assembly GCF_021044755.1 of Lientehia hominis. Taxonomy (GTDB): domain Bacteria; phylum Bacillota; class Clostridia; order Lachnospirales; family Lachnospiraceae; genus Lientehia; species Lientehia hominis. The sequence goes on along the minus strand of NZ_JAJNOR010000004.1, from coordinate 135,547 downwards.
AAGGACCTTCATAAACTTCAAAAAGAAAGGAAGTTCATAATGCCGATACAGAACATCATAAAAGAACGACGAAAAGCCCTCGGGCTTACCCAGGAACAGGTTGCGGATTATCTGGGAGTCTCTACTCCTGCCGTCAATAAATGGGAAAACGGCGCCACCAATCCGGATATTGCCCTGCTGCCCCCTTTGGCGCGCCTGCTTCAGACGGATCTCAATACCCTGCTGTGCTTCCATGAAGAGGTGACCGACCAGGAAATCGTAAACTTCAGTAATGAAGTGATGGAGATCATCAAACAAGAGGGCTTCGACAAAGGTCTTTCAAAGGTCCGGAAAATAATAAAAGAATATCCAAACAGCACAAAGCTCATACACAATATGGCGCTGCTGCTGGAAGGTGCCATGATCATGGCCGGCATGATGCCTGAAGATAAGGAAAAATATGACGAGCCCATCAACTCCCTTTATGAACGGGCCGCTCAGAGCAGCGATGAAAGCATCCGTATGGGGGCAAGATTCATGCTCGCATCCAAATACATTACAAAGGAAAATTTTGAAAAAGCACAGGAAATGCTCAATCTGCTCCCGGAACCGAACGTCCTGGATAAAAGACAGCTGCAGGCGTCTCTTTTGGAAAAAGAAGGAAAAACAGAAGAAGCAGAAAAAATCCATGAACGGCTGTTATACTGGAAAGCCAGCGAAATCTGGAGTCTTCTGCTGACCTTGTCTGAGCTGGAGCAAAAGACTGGAAATCATCTGAACGCAGCCAGATTTGCCGATATCTGCAGTCAATGCGCGGAGCTGTTCGAATTCCCGGATTATCACAAGATCATCCCTCAGTTTCTGACCGCCGTGTCTGAAAAAGAGGAAAAGAAAAGTATTTTTCTTATGGAATCTCTGCTCGATTCCGCGGAAAAGACCTGGAAATTTTCAGATACCTATTTATACCGGCATTTATCCGGCAAAGAACAGGCCCCCGACTACAATTCCCTGATCCTGACCCCGCTTTTAAAGCTTCTGGAGACAGATCCCAAATGTGAATTTCTCAAAAAAAATGAAAGGTACCGCGTTTTGCTCTCGCGGTACCAGTCAAAGATCAGCGCCGCTAAGCGTACGCGTTCTCCAGAATCCTGAGGACGTCCTCCTTATCCGCTTTCTTGGGATTGACGATCATGGCTCCGTCGTTTAACGCTGCCACCGCCACCGCCTCCAGATCTTTTCTTTCCACCCCGGCTTCTCTGAGAGTCATCGGCAGGCCGCAGAGTTTGTGAAGCCTTCTTTCTAGGACACGCACCCCCTGTACCATGGCCTCCCCCCGTTCCTCTGCGGCAGTCCCTGCATAGGCCTCCGGGCCGCACAGATACAAAAGCAGTTCTCCATAAGCTCCGGACAGCTTATCCATGTTGTATTCCATACAATAAGGCAGCAGAATCGTCATAGCGTCTGCATGCGGCACATGGCAGACACTTCCCAGAGCATGACCGGCCGCGTGCACCACTCCAACCATGGAGTTGGAAAATGCGGCTCCGGCCATTGCGGCGGCATTTGCCATGCCCAGCCTCGCTTCTTTATCTTTTCCATTCCTGACCGCCCGCTCCAGATATTTTCCGACCATGCGGATCGCCGCAGTCCCATATGCGTCGCTTAACGGATTTTTCTGAAGACAGGTACAAGCCTCTATGGCATGGCAGAGAGTATCCAGACCGGTAGATGCCGTCATCCTGGCCGGAAGCGTCTCCGTCATCCGTACATCGAGGACTGTCACATCTGGCTGCAGATAATAAGAGATGAACTCCATCTTCATTCCATCCGCCGCATTCTTGATCACCGCCACCAGCGTGGATTCTGATCCTGTGCCCGATGTGGTCGGCACAGCTACAAAGGGAATATGTCTTCCCCTGCCCATGATCTCACATCCAAGAAGCTCCATGATGTCTTCAACCCGCTGCGAAAGGAGCATACGGACTCCTTTTGCCGTATCCAGCACCGATCCGCCTCCTACCGCCACAAGTCCGTCGCATCCGCATTCTCTGTATCTTTCTGCGATCTGATTCACAACGGCAGATGATGAATCTGCCGGAATATCGTGAAACACCGCTCCAATGGATATTCCCTCCGCACACAGCGCATCACACACCACAGACAACGTACCAATCTCGTGAAGTATCCGGTCGGAAAGTATCATAGGACGTCTGGAGCCCAGCATGACCAGCTCTGCCGGTATATTTTCCAGAGCCGACTTTCCCGAAATCATCTTCGTACTGTGCTGAAATTCATAGTAATCCGGTAACATTCTGCCTGCCTCCATCCTGTCGCTTATTCTCTCGTTTTCCTGATTCAAACCGGATCATCCTGCCGGCCACAGCCAGATAAGTGCGGATGATCCCCATATTCTTTTTCGGCACTTCTTTTAATATCTTCCTGGAAAGGAAGCGGGGAAACAGATAAGCCTCCGCCAAATCCATACATCTGACCACGGACATCGCCCTCGCAATGTCTCCCTTCAGCATAAAGCCATGGCGCGCATAGGAACCCGCCACTCCAATCTGTCCTGACATCACTGCAAACGCCGCATCCACACTTTTAAAACGAATCATCAGATCCATATCCTCCGGCACCGTTATGGCAGCCGAAAGCCGGACAAGGCGGTTTTTCGTCTTCTTCATATAAAGAGCTGGTGCCTTTTCTCCCATTCCGATACCGAAAGTAAAATCTTCTTCCCAGTCCCCGACCTCTGCCCGGACCTTCTCTTCTTTCTGATTCAGCACTTCGAGTCCATAAAATAAAAAATGGAGTATAACGGCAGAAATTCCCTTCTTCACCGCAAGACTCCTTTTTTTACGTGCGGACATCTGCCAGACGTCCGCCGTCCTTGTATCCAATGCTTCCAATACCAGCTGGCTCATAATTCCTCCTGAACGACCGCCGTCCCCACGGGACAGATCTATTTCATGTTCACCAACCGCATTATAACGCATCCTGATATATTTGGCAAGTAAAATATTTTGAATATAAAACTATTTAAACAGCGCACGAAATGATTGGATATCCCGCGGATAAGAATCACCCTTAACAAGCCCTTTTTGCTCCAGCGTCTCAAACACCTCCAGAAAAGTCGGTTTCCTCAGATTCGCCCGGGCAAGGACCTCATCATTCTGGAAAATTTCCACCGGCTTTCCGTCGGCTATGATCCTTCCTCCCTCGAACACCAAAATCCGTTCTGCCCATCGGTAGGCAAAATCAATATCATGGGTGGAGATCAGAATCGTCCTTCCCTCCTGTTCCAGCTTTTTGAGGACTTCCTCCAGCATAGAAGCATTCATAGGATCCAAAGACGCAGTGGGCTCATCAAAAATGATCACTTCCGGCTTCATGGCTATGATATCGGCGATGCTGACCCGCTTTTTTTCTCCCCCGCTCAGATAATGGGGCGCCCGGTCCCGCATCCTGGTTATGTTCATGTACGAAAGAGCTTCTTTTACCCGCTCTGTTACCTCTTCTTTCGTGAGCTTCAGATTCATGGGACCGAAAGACACCTCCTGGAACACGGTAGATGCAATGATCTGATTGTCCGCGTCCTGAAACACGATGCCTACATTTTTCCGAAGATAATTCAAATCCTTTTTGCTCTTTGTGATTACCCTGCCCCGATAGGATACCGTTCCCTCATGGGGAGTCAGCACGCCGTTCAGATTCAGGAAAAACGTGGATTTCCCGGCCCCGTTGGAACCGATGACCGCTATCTTCTCTCCCTTCTCCATGGAGACGCTCACATCCTGAAGAGCCTCCTGATCGTTTCCGTATAAATAACTCAGATGTGATACTTCCAGTATCGTTTCTCCCATTCTGCTTTCCGCCTTTCTCTCTGAAACGTTTCTCTTCCTGCACCTTATCCGCCGTTTTCCGCCCTCAGCGGGTAAAATACCAAACTCCTGCCAAAACAGCCGTAAAAAGCGCCGCGCCGGCCGCCAGGAACGGGCTGAGAGGCTTGTCATCCTCCAGGAAGCGCAGATCGCCGTCATAGCATCTGGATTCCATCGCATCGTAATAAGCGTTCGCTCTTTTCAGGGATATGATCAGCAGATTGGAGAAAATGCTGCCAAAGGAATACCAGGATGTCTTCCGGTCACAATATCCCAGCCTGGACCTTGCCGCTACGCTCATCCGGCGCTGGGCATCCAGCAGGATAAAGATAAACCGGTATATCATATACATAAGCTCCACCAGTATTTTGGGCACATGGATCTTTCGGAAAAATCCGACGATTTCTCCCATGGGCGTAGTGAGCGTCATCATGTAAAGACAGCTGACGGCTGAGAAAGCCTTCAGCACAAGATTTGCCGTGGAAATAAGACTCGCCCTGGTCGCGGAAATATAAAAAAAACCCAGTTGAAGACAATATTCTCCTTTCGGAACCAAAGAAAAGTCAAAAGCGATCGCGGTGCTGCTCAAGGCAATAAAAATAAATGGAAGCGTCATCAGGTTCAAATACCGGCTCACGCCCAGCTTTCCCTTAAACATCACAAGCGCCGCCATGGTAAACAGCACGATGGCGGAAACTGCCATGGAATCCATGGCGATCACACATATCAAAAAAAATACGGACATCACGATCTTGAAGGAAGGATTCCACGGACGCATTTTCGACGAATAGGCATAATAGTCTATGGAAAGATGCCCTTCTCCGTGCTGATGTCCGAATATCCTTCCGGAATGGCCATGACGGCTTCCGCGGCCGTGTCTGTGCCCGTGTTCCAATAAATCATTCTGCTCCTGAGGTTCCAAGTGCATTCCTCTCTTTCGTCTTTCTCAGCTACACGGTCCCAGAAGCCATGCCCCATCTGCCTCTGTACGGCCTTCCGTTCCCCCGCTCCTTCTTTGATACGGGGCCTCCAGCCACTGCTCTGTGATTCCATAAAGAACCTGATATGCCAGCTCCAGAGAATCCACGGAAATATATTCCTGATATCCATGAATTCCGGATATGCTGTTTCTCTCATCCAGCGGAAAAAAGCCCAGCACCGGAATCCCCGCCCTTCGGAAATGGCGGTTATCACTGAAACCGGAAGAAATAACCGGAAGAAGCTCCGCCTTTCTGAACCGGTCCAGATGAGGCTTCAGCAGACTTCGGTATTCTTCCGGAAGGTACGCGTCCTCCAGACATTCCTCCGCCACATGCCTCCTGTTATTCTCACCATCGGACCTCCGGCCTTCCCGATAAGACAGGACAGCCCCGTCCTGTCCGCAACCGGTCCTTTCAGCCGGGATACCGTCCCGTTCTCCTACCTGCACGGTGTAATACCAGACGCCTCCGGCACAGACCGGAAAACCCCCGCCTTCACTCAACACCAGCCCGGCATGGGAAAACAGCCGCGTATGATTCAAAAGCCACGGAAGGCCGCAGTCTTCACAATCTTCTTCTCCACACGCAGAAACAAAGATCAATGTCTTTTCCCTGTCCTGTCTTGCTGCTTCCGCCATGATTACTGCGTTTACCGCCGTCATCCCTTTATCGTCCAGAGCTCCCCTCCCATAAACCCTGCCCTCTGACAGGACTCCCAGACCGGGAGGAAATCTCCAGCAGGACAGATCCAGGTAATCTTCCGTATCCAAATGGGAATAAAGAACGAGAGCATCTGGATTTCTTCCTGGAATCACCGCTGCGATACTTGTCCGGAACGGTTCTGGCTCATAAATTCTGTTCTCAATGCCCATTTTATCAAAATACGCCTGCAACTGCAAGGCACATTGACGTTCATTTTTCTTTCCTCTGGTGGTATCACAGTCTATCAGGGCTTTCAGGAGCCTGATGATCTCCGGAACTGTCCTCTTTTCTCCAGGCATATTCTGTCCTGCCTCCTTTCCTGGGTCTCCAGGCCAGAAGCCTGGAAGAATTCATGACGACAAAGATCGAGGAAGCATTGTGGATCAGGGCAGCCGCCACTGGATTCAAAAATCCCATGCTAGAAAGCGTGATGCCTGCAATGTTGACGATAAAAGCAAAAACAATGATATTTTCCAAGATGATACGATAGGTGCGGCGGCAGAGCGCCATTCCAGCCGGCAAAAGCTCTATGCAGTCTGACATCAGCGCCATATCCGCAGCTTCCACCGCCACATCGGTGCCGGCCGCTCCCATGGCCACTCCCACGTCCGCCGCCGCCAAAGCCGGCGCATCGTTGATGCCGTCTCCGATCATCATTACACGCTCTCCTTTTTCCTGAAGCCCTTTCAGAAATTCCAGTTTTTCCTGGGGCAGAAGTCCGGCATGGAACTCTTTGATTCCGGTTTTCCGGCAAATGGACTCTGCCGTCTTTTTATTGTCCCCAGTGAGCATCACGATCCGGCTGCACCCGGTATCTTTCAATTCTCTGACCACATTTCGACTGTTTTTCCGCAGCGTGTCCGATACAGAGACACCACCAAAAGCCCGGCCGTTTTCAGAGATTATCATCGCTGTCTGGCCCTCCTCTTCTCTCTCTTCCAGATAGGATAGTGCCTCCTCATCGCTGATTCCCGCTTCCAAAAGCCCCGCGCCATTACATACCAGAAGAACACAGTCTTCCCGACACATCTTCACGCCCCGGCCAAACAATACTTCAAATTCTCCCTGGGGAAGTTCCTCAGGAAGCAGACCCTCCGTCCTCAGATACTCCATGACAGCTCTTCCGACCGGATGCTGGGAGCTTTGTTCGGCGGCAGCCAGGACATATGCCGCCTCCTCACGGGATATCCCGCCAAATACCGTAAAATCCGTGACCTTTGGCTTTCCTTCCGTCAAGGTCCCGGTTTTATCCATACAGATGACTGTAATCTTTGCCATAGCTTCAATGGCGGTTCCTCCTTTGATGAGAATGCCCCGCTTCGCCGCATTTCCTACTGCCGCGATCACGGCCGTGGGGGTGGCCAGGACCAGCGCACAGGGACAGGCGATGACGAGCACCGACATCACCCGTATAATATCGCCTGTAAAAATCCATACCAGAACGCATATGAATACTATGGCAGGCAGAAAAAACGCTGCAAAAGTGTCTGCTGTCCTCTGTGCCCGTCCCTTGTTTTCCTGTGCATCATGGACCGTCGAAACAATCTTCCCCAGCAGAGTATCGCTCCCGATCTTTTCTGTCTTGATCTCTATGGCCCCGTTCTCACTCAAGGAACCCACAAATACCCTGTCACCCGCCGTCTTATCTGCGGGAATCGATTCTCCGGTAATGGAAGCTTCATTGAGAGAAGCGCTGCCTTTTACGATGACTCCGTCCACCGGAATCCTTTCTCCCGGAATCACCCGTATCAGATCTCCCGGGCGCGCCTCCCGTATGGAGACCTCCTTCCAGACGCCGTCTTCCTGTTTCCGGCAGGTGCGGGGAACCAGACTCAGAAGCTCTCCGACTGCGCCTCTTGTCTTTTCCATGGTCAGATCCTCCAGAAATTCCCCGAAAATCATCATAAAGGCTACAATCGCACCGGAAAGATATTCTCCCACAAAAATACAGCCGATCAGTGCCAGCACCACCAGCATACCGGCCGTTATTTTCTTAAGCGCGGCGGCGGCGCCAATGGCCGACACGGTCACATAGCCTCCTGCTGCTGCCAGCGGAATCATGGAAAAAGGAACCGGCAGCCGCAGCTCAAGGATATAATCCACGATCACCGCAGCTATAATCAGAACCAATACGGCAGCCGGAAAAAGCCACTTTCGTTTCCGCAATTTTTTTCCGTCCATCCTTCACACCTTTCTTTAGATTCGTCCTCACGACTCTTTTTTTCCAAAAAGTTTCCCCAGCACTCCCCTTGGCTTTTGTTCCTTTTTCTCACAGCTATGTCTGTCATGGGGAGTGTGACGGGATTCATGATCATGGGAATGTTCATGACCGATTCCATACAGCTCATCCATATCCTCCACACCGTCTAAAATCCCATGTTTACCTTCATGCATATCTTCCTTTCTCCTTTCATCCTCCCCTCGGGGATATTCACAATGTTTATGTTTTTCCTCTTCTGCATCATATATAACAGTCGAACTTTCCATATCCCCCATAGGGGGATATGGAAATTATAACATTCCGTCCCGGCACTGTCAATTACGCCGGGCCCTGCCCGGAGGGCTTTTATTTCATAGGACGCACTTTTCTATGAAATAAAAAAGCAGATAAGCATCTGCTTATCTGCAATAATCAGTCGGAATGACAGGATTCGAACCTGCGACCTCTCGGTCCCTAACCGAACGCTCTACCAAACTGAGCCACATTCCGATATTCAGATTTGGTTCTGTGTATATCTCAGAACCAAATCCTCGTATACTTTATCATATATTTTACATTCTGGCAAGTGTTTTTTTTATTTTCCCTGCCAAATTTTGACTCATTTTTTTTGACGGCCTGTACACCGCCTGCCAGGGAAAAATTAAGCAAGCTTTCCCTTTGCAACTTCTGCCAGCTTCGTGAAGCCTGCCGCATCATTAACAGCCATATCAGCCAGAATCTTCCGGTTCATCTCAACGCCGGCTTCCTTCAGCCCATACATAAAACGGCTGTAAGACAGGCCGTTCATCCTGGCAGCAGCATTGATACGTGCGATCCAGAGCTGCCTGAACTGCCTCTTTCTCTGCTTTCTGCCTGCATAAGAGCTTGTCAGAGCCCTCATAACGGACTGTTTTGCTACCCGATACTGCTTGGAACGTGCTCCTCTATAGCCTTTTGCCAGCTTCAAAACTCTATTGTGTCTCTTTTTAGCGCCTAAACCGCCTTTCACTCTTGCCATTTCGGTCTTCCTCCTTTATTCTCTCAATCAATCAGTACGGTAAAATCTTCTTCATGACCTTTGCGTTCGCAGGAACGGTAACGGCCGCTTTTCTAAGATTTCTTTTTCTTTTCTGAGACTTTTTGGTCAAGATATGGCTCTTATACGCCTTCATTCTCTTTAATTTACCGGTACCGGTCTTTTTAAAACGCTTTGCTGCTGCTCTGCTGGTTTTTACTTTAGGCATGATTCTTCCTCCTTAAACTTTGTCCCAGGCATGGCGCCTGTTCTTCTTCTAACGCTTCTCCGACAAAAACATCACAAGACTTCTGCCCTCTACTTTAGACGGCTTATCTACCACTGCGATATCAGAAAGCTGCTCTGCAAAATCTTCCAGGATGTGTCTGGAGTTATTCATATGGCTCATTTCCCTGCCGCGGAACCGCAGGGTGACTTTCACCTTATTACCCTTCTCAATGAACTTCCTGGCGGCCGAAACTTTTGTATTCAAGTCATTTTCTTCAATATTAGGAGATAGACGTACTTCTTTGACTTCGACGACCTTCTGCTTTTTCTTGGCCTCTTTCTCTTTCCTGGCCAATTCATAGCGGTACTTGCCGTAATCAATGATCTTGCATACCGGCGGTTTCGCCATCGGAGCGATCTTCACCAGGTCAAGCTCCGCTTCCCGTGCCATCCGCTGCGCTTCCTTGGATGATACGATACCAAGCTGTTCGCCGTTCTCGCCAACCAGACGGACTTCTTTGTCTCTAATCTGTTCATTCACCATTAACTCGCTAATAACTCTACACCTCCATAGAATAAATAAAGTGGATAGAAGAACTATCCACTTAAAATATCACGTCACGTTTCCTCTGTAATCTCTCCAGAGAAATGAGAACTATAATAACCCAAGTCACTCGATGGTGCTAAGGTGAGAGCGGATACTCTTCTTTTCATTAACACAGCTTTTATATAATACCATGTCTGCGTTCTCTTGTCAACCAGTTTTTCCATCTATCAGTTTAATCTCTCTGCCGTAAAGTTCAGTTCTGAAATCTTGACAGGAAATCCATGGTCCTCTGGTTTTTCGGGCTGTTAATCACCTGTTCCGGCGCTCCCTGCTCCACGATCACACCGCCGTCCATAAAAATAATATGGTCGGCCACATCCCGCGCAAAACTCATCTCATGGGTCACGATCACCATAGTCATCTTCTCCGCCGCCAGGCTCCGGATAACAGAAAGAATCTCACCGGTTAGCTCCGGATCCAAAGCAGAGGTGGGTTCATCAAAGAAAAGCACCTTCGGATTCATGGCCAGCGCTCTCGCAATGGAGACCCGCTGCTGCTGTCCGCCGGACAGCTGATACGGATAAGCTCCCGCCTTTTCTTCCAGTCCCATTTTTTTCAGAAGCTCCATTGCCGACTGCGCGGCCTCCTCCTTAGACTGCCCCAGCACATGCACCGGCGCGTCCATCACATTTTTAAGGACAGAATAATGGGGGAACAAATGAAAGTTCTGGAATACCAGCCCATAATTTCTGCTGATCTCTCTGAGCTTTTTCTTAGGCGCATACACTGCCCGGCCGTTCTGCCCATCCCATACGGCTTTCTCTCCCAAATATGTAATTTCTCCGGAGTCCACCTTTTCCAGCATGACAGCACAGCGCAGAAGTGTGGATTTTCCCGAACCGGAAGGCCCGATGATCCCCAAAACATTCCCTTCATCTACCGTGAGGGAAATATCCGTAAGCACTTCCAGATCATCAAACCGTTTTTTGATATGACTCATTTCCAACAGGCTCATGACATTCCCTCCTATCTGTAGTAATTGAGTTTTTTCTCAGCAAAGCCCATGATCCCCGCTATCAGCAGATTAAAAATGTAATAGAAGACACCTGCGCCCAGATAAGGCATCATGGAGGTCCAGGATGTGGCGAGCGCTTTCGCCGCGGTAAACATCTCCACGTAGCTGATTGCGAAGGACAGAGAAGTATCCTTCACCAGCGTAATAGCTTCGTTGGTCACCGGCGGCAGAATCCGCTTGATGACCTGTGGCAGGATGATCTTCAGGAATGTCTGCGTCCTGGAATATCCCAAAAGCTTGGCCGCCTCATACTGCCCCGCCGGCATGGATTCAATGCCGCTCCGGTAGATCTCCGCAAAATAAGCCGCATAGTTCAGCACGAAGGCAATGACGACCGCCGGAAAACGGTAGGCAGAGGAAATCTGCATATTAAAGAGAAAATACGGTCCGAAATACACCACGACCAGCTGAAGCATCAGCGGCGTGCCCCGCATAATGGATATATACAATTTTGACAGATTCCGGACAAAGAAGTTCTTAGACATCCGCCCGAAGGACAGCAAAAGTCCCAGAGGCAGAGAAAAAACCAGCGTCAGAAAGAAAATCTTTACGGTCGCGGCCATGCCTGCTCCCAGTTGGGAAATCAGAAGACTAAAGCTTTTCATGGACTCCTCCTCAAAAACGCGCTCATACTATAAACGTCCGGTCATTTTCCAATGGTGGTGATGTCAGAGCCAAACCATTTCATGGAAATTTCAGACATGGTGCCGTCTTCTGCCATCTCTTCCAAAGTAGCCTGTACCTTGTCCCGAAGCTCCTCGTTGCCTTTTTTAAATCCAATTCCATATTCTTCTGTGGAGATCTCCTGTTCCAATATGACAAAGTTTGATCCGCGGCTCTCGATCTGGTATCCGGCAACCACGACGTCCATGGCAATGGCGTCCACCGCACCAGACTCAAGCTCCATAAATGCCGTATTATATTCCGCACAGGTATCAAGACTTCCAAAGGTAGCCGTCAGATCTGGATCGTCCTTGAGAGCCGCCTCGGCAGAAGAATCCACCTGTACAGTCACAGCCTTTCCCTTCAAGTCATCCCATGTGACGATGCCTGCTTCGGCATTCACTACAAAAACCTGCTTGTTGTCCAGATAAGGCTCTGACCAGGTATATTCATCCTCACGGCCGTTCATGGTAAAACCGTTCCATATACAGTCGATCGTCCCTGAATTAAGCTCCATATCCTTGAAATCCCAGGTGATGGGCTGATATTTGATCTCCAGTCCGAGTCTCTTCGCCACTTCCGCCGCAAGCTCCAGATCGAATCCGGTAAACTCGCCGTCATCGCCGACAAATCCCATGGGCGGGAAATCCTGGTCAAACCCCACCGTAAACGTACCGCTTTCAGAACCCTCTTCAGCAGCCGTCGTCTTTTCTTCCGCCTTGCTCTCACCATTATCCGCCGCCTTTGTCGTCTCATCCTTGGCGGCTTCCGTCGTCTTTTTGGCCGATGTCGTTTCTTTCGCATCCTTGCCGCCGCAACCGGCTAATGAAGCAACGATCAAGGCCGTCGTCATTAACAATACCATTAGTTTTTTCATGATAAATCCTCCCTCGTTTATTGTTGACTACGTAATAGTAGCACATTATCAGAGTAAAGTGCAAGTACTTTTCCTCTTTTTGCAGGATGAATTGTCTTCATCCCTCCATCTGCATCAAAGCACTGCTCTCCGGAAATAAAATTTTCATGATCTCATCCATAAAATCGTCCCTTTTGCCCGCCTGCTTATAATAGAAAGCGAGCTCCGGATTGTCGGTCACGATTCCGTCGATGTCCATGGACAGCAGACGCTTAAATTCTCCGCCTCTGTTGACCGTCCACACAAACGCCTGCTTTTGGCACCTGTGCAGGGAATTTATCATATCGTGATTCACAAAGGTGGCTTCTACACTGAAAATATCCACCTGCTCCAGATCATAATAATCTCCGTAGGCCACGGGAGCGATGTAGGCAGTCGTCATTTTGCTTTCCAGCCCCTTCACCTTTGTCAATAATTCCAGATCCATGGACGCGATCACGCACTGGTCTTCAAATCCATATTCTTTAATGAGCTTTACGGTCTTTTCCGCCAGCCCCTGACTATGTCCATTTTCCTTTAGCTCTATCATCAGTTTTATTTTCCCATCCGCGGCTCTTATCATATCCTCAAGCCTTGGAATCCCTGTACCCTTGAACTGCCCCGAAAACAGAACTCCCGCATCGTAAGTATCGATCTCATCCGATGTTACATCCCATACATTTTTATTCACGCCGGCAGTACGCCTGAAGTTGGTATCGTGAAGAATATACAGCTCCCCGTCCCTGGACTGCTGTACATCGATCTCCGCGTAGGCGGCCCCTGTGCTGATGGTATATTCCAGAGCGGGTATCGTATTCTCCGGCGCAAAAAGCGTCCCCGCCCGGTGAGCCACGACTTCTATAGGCTTTCGCATGATATTGTATTCCGCTGAGGCATTTCCCTGGTAATCAAAATAAAACCCCAGCGCCATTACGATCAAGATCACCTCCAGGACGCCGAGAACCGCCGTTTTCCATGAATGTTTCTTTTTTCTTTTTTCCTCCATGACTTCCAGACCCGTGCGTCTGAAATAGGAATACATGATGATAGCCAGACTTCCGGTGAACGTGATAATCTGGAATATAAAGCCCGCATACTGTTTAAGCTGCATATAATCCAGCTGGAATCCCGCCGCGGACGAGACAGAATCCGGCATAAGATAATACTGCAGACTGAGGAGCGATATCGCTCCGCACCATAGCAGAACAAATACCACCGTCACCCCTATCTGCCACATGACATAGGAAATAAGTGTTTTCAAAAAATGTTTTTTCATTAGCTTCCTGCTCTCCCGGAATGCGGAAAGAAAGCTCTTTTTCTCCAGAAGGAACACTGGTATAACAAACAGCATATAAAATACCAGGATATTGAGCCCGATAAGCGCCGCAATATAAAAATAATACAGACTGCCCTGCCCCTTAAAAAAATCAACAAAATATTCCGGTATGCGGACCTTCGTAAGGGCAGCCGGCGTAAGGGACAGGGAGGTCAGCGGAAATATCGCCAGCACAAAAAACAGCAGCGCCCAGTTTTTCGGCAAAAGCACCGGAAAGGCTTTTACAAATGCTTCCTTCCACAAAGAAAAAAAGGATAAATTCTCCTTCTTTCGGGCACAGTCAAAGTAAAGCGCCAGGGCGCTCATCTGATAGAAGATATAAAGACCGCCCAGCACGAAGCACACAAGAAGAACAAGAAGAGTAAGAGGCTGGCGCAGCCATATGAGAAGATTACCCAGTTCAATATAAGCCGCATCTATATGGGCAAGTGACTTCCTGAGCAGAAAACGGAAGAAGGGATAGAGACCAAGGCTTCCGATCAGCATATAAACGAATTCAAATAACAGCAGGACTCTCCAATTGCTGAAAATACTCCGAACTATATATGTTACATTTTGAAAATACCGTTTCATTGGCCCCCTTCTTTCCTGCAGATCTGTAATGAGCGCGGCATGGCATTTATGTTTCTGTAAAAAGGAATGCCACGAAGAAAATATCTCCATGGCATTCCTTTTTTCTCTGTCTTTCTTCCGTTTAGCGGCTGCGGTAGCTTGCACACTCCGTATGATTTGCGTTCTTCGCGCCATGTCCGGCGATGGAGATTTCCTTAGCCGTACATTTCCTTGACTCGTTGAAGATACAAGACTCTGCTTCACACTCTACATTGAGGGCATGGCAGGGGGTCTCGTACTCGTTGGTACAACATCCCTGAACACGCTCGTCAAAACTGGCACAGCAGGTCTCGCTGCAACATTTTGCATTTGCACCGTCTACCAGGATCTCTCCCTTGCAGCAGCATTTGTCGGAATTGTGAACACAGGTTTCCGCACTACAGCTCAAATTAGTCATGACTGTTCCTCCTTTATATATGGTAGTCAGAATTAGTCTGCACCAATTTCACTGTTTTATGCCCGCCTTTTATTTTTCAGTTTTCATTTTTTTAATTTCCTTCGTCCGGATCTCCTCCTGGATGGATACAAGAAATTCTTCCAGCGTCTTCTGTCCTTCGTCGCCGTCAGAACGGCTTCTCACAGACACCTTCCCATCAGCCTCTTCCTTTTCCCCCACAATCAGCATATAAGGCAGCTTCTGGAGCTGCGCTTCCCGGATCTTATAACCTATCTTTTCTGACTTCAAATCAATCTCTGTACGGATTCCTGCTGCTAAAAGGGCACCGGATACTTTTTTCGCATAATCGATGTATTTGTCGGAGATAGGCAGTACGCGCACCTGTACAGGAGCCAGCCATGTGGGGAATGCGCCCGCAAAATGTTCGATCAGGATACCGATAAAACGTTCGATGGAACCAAACGCCACACGGTGGATCATGATGGGCCTGTGCTTCTCGCCGTCAGCACCGATGTATTCCATCTCAAACCGCAGGGGAAGCTGAAAATCCAGCTGAATAGTTCCGCACTGCCAGGTCCTTCCAATGGAATCTTCCAAATGAAAATCAATCTTAGGACCATAGAAAGCTCCGTCGCCTTCATTTACCACATAGTCAAGACCCAGGTCATCCAGCGCGCCGCGGAGCGCGTCTGTAGCCATCGTCCAGTCCTCGTCGCTTCCCATGCTGTTTTCCGGACGGGTGGACAATTCTACATGATACTTGAATCCAAACAGGCTGTATACTTCATCGATCAGGCGGGCGACATCCTTGATCTCACCGCGAATCTGATCCGGCATCATAAAGATATGAGCATCGTCCTGGGTAAAGCAGCGGACACGCATGAGTCCATGCAGCTGTCCGGATTTTTCATGGCGGTGTACCAGGCCCAGTTCTCCCATCCGAAGGGGCAGGTCACGGTAAGACCTGGGCTCCGACTGGTATACCAGAATACCGCCGGGGCAGTTCATGGGCTTAATGGCATAATCCTGCTCATCGATCACTGTCGTGTACATATTTTCTTTATAATGATCCCAGTGTCCGGAGGTCTCCCACAGATGACGGTTTAAAATGATCGGAGAAGAAATCTCCACATACCCGTTTTTCTTATGGATCTCTCTCCAGTAATCCAGCAGTGTGTTCTTGAGCACCATTCCTTTGGGAAGGAAGAACGGAAAACCGGGTCCCTCGTCACTCATCATGAAAAGGCCCAGCTCCTTGCCAAGCTTTCTGTGGTCGCGCTTCTTCGCTTCTTCAATCTTCTGGAGATACTCCTCCAGATCCGCCTTTTTGGGAAACGCCGTGCCATAGATCCTGGTCAGCATCTTATTTTTTTCACTGCCTCTCCAGTAGGCGCCGGCAATGCTGGTCAGCTTAAAAGCTTTCACAGGCTTTGTTGTCATCAGATGAGGGCCGGCACAGAGGTCGACGAACTCGCCCTGCTCATAAAAACTGATAATGGAATCCTCCGGAAGGTCTTCGATCAGTTCCACCTTATAAGGCTCTTCTTTCTCCTTCATAAACGCGATCGCCTCTTCTCTGGGCTTCGTAAACCTCTTCAGCGGAAGAGCCTCCTTCACGATCTTTTTCATTTCCGCTTCAATCTTCTCCAGATCTTCCGCGGCAAGAGGTTCTTCACTGTCAATATCATAATAAAATCCATCGGATATGGAAGGCCCGATGGCCAGTTTTACATCAGGATACAAACGTTTGATAGCCTGAGCCATGATATGGGAGGCGGTATGGCGGAACGCCGCTCTTCCCTCTTCATCGTTAAAGGTCAGAATATTCACGCTGCAGTCCTTGTCCACTGCCGTCCTCAGATCCACGGCCACTCCATCCACTTCACCGGCACAGGCTGCTCTGGCCAGGCCCTCGCTTAAATCTGCCGCAATCTCAATAACGGATTTCGGCTCACTATACTCTTTCACCGATCCGTCTTTTAAAGTAATCTTCATTTGTTTTCTCCTTCTTCTCTATATATGCCTTATTTGTCATCCCCGGAGGCGTCTTCGCAGAGCTCCCAGTCATTGTCTCTTAAAAACAGAATCTTCTTTTTTGCCGGCGACAAAAACATGCCGGCGATGAATCCTGCCATTAATGTGATCATAAGATACAGTGTCTTGTCTTTCTTGCTCCAGTCACTTTCCAGCCAGGCTTTGCATAAACATTTCTTACATTTCATGGTTTCTATACCTTCCTTTCCGCTGCAGCGAGGTCACTATGCGCACCGCAGTGCGATCCTGCGGAGCATTTTTTATTACATAGGAAACTTCGTTCCCTATGTAATAAAAAATCCCCTGCCACGCACACTGCACGACAAGGGACGAATTAACTTTTAATCCGCGGTTCCACCCTGATTGATTCCAGGAATCCACTTAAGCGGCGGTAACGGCGCCTGCCGGGCTGTATTAAAGCCGCTCCGAGCTGGTCTTCGATATGCTCTCCTGTAAAGGGCTTCCACCTTAAATCCCTTCTCTCTGGACATTCCTGCATCCTACTGGTCTCATCAACGTATTCCCATATTTGATATAGACATAATTATATCACTACGCCTGAATTTGTCAACGAGGTTTTAATAAAATTCTTTTTCCAGAATCTCCGCAGCGCACCGCACCAGTTCTTTGCAGGGACGTTTTTTATAATATTCGGCGGTGCGGTAAGACGGCGCCGCTGTCTCGGCCTTCTTTTCCGTGTCCGTAAGTCCCAAAAGCTCGCCGCAGATGATGCTCCCGTTTTCTTTCCGAAACGCTTCTGCCAAACGGCGCATGGTTTTATAGTTTTCAGTCTTTGCCCGCTGGTTCCCGCAGTCTGTGTTTCCGGTCTCCAGGCCGCAGACCAGGGCCATCCCAGACACTGCCCCGCAGACCTGCCGCATCCGGCCCATGCCCCCTCCAAAGGAACATGCCAGACGGAGCGCCGTTTCCTGCTCAATCCCGTATTTATCGTAAAAGGCAAGGAACACCGACTGGCAGCAGTTATATCCCTGGCTGAAAAATTCCGCGGCCCGTTCCGCACGGCTGCATTCTGCTCTATTTCCATCCTTTGGTCTTCTCTCCATGTCTATCCTCCAAATCTATAATCCACTCCCGCCCTGGCCGCCTGTTCCATCTGGTCCTTCCTCTCGATATGATAGACCTTGTTTCCTTTTTTGAACTTTGCCCCTGTCTGCTTAAAGTGAAACGGGACATCATATTTCACACACTGTTCCATAGTGGAAAGAATCCAGCCAAAATCACAGAGTCTCGCTCCGGAGCCTGATTCCCCGCCGCAGATGACCAGGCCTATCTTTCCCGATGCCAAGTACGGCTCAATACAGATGGATTCCAGCATGGGCTCATGGACGATTCCCCTGTGGCGGATGGGAAGCTCCAGAAAAACCGGGAGACGCTCGTCTGCCCTCCTCTGGTCCTCACAAGTGCACATGATCTCCACATTCCCGTACCCGTCTCCCCAGTCAGTGGGAAGCCCGGAATAAAACCGCTGAATCCGTTTAGTGATAATGATGAAGAACAGGTCCTGTCGTTCCCGTATCATGCCCCAGGCATCTTCCCTCCATGTATCCGCTTCCTCCAGAAAAAAATCTGAAGTCATGCAAGTATACACTGGCTCTCCGTCATACTGGAGCTTGTATTCTTTTTTTCTGTTCTTCTGCACCGGCAGGGCAAAACCGGCTGTCTTGGAGACCAGGCTGCTGTCCTTTCCGAATTCCGCGTCCCTGCGGTATACGTAACAGTTCGTACATCCGGGCGACAGCTTCCGGCACCCATGCCATGGATTCCAGACCGTCATACGCTCACTCCTTCCCGTCAGCTCCGCACTTTTTACTTGTTCAAAGACTAAGCCCGAATATCTTCTTCCTTATGATCTCCGTAATAGCCCCAATGATTTTTCTGATCCTGCCCATCGTGATAATTATATTTCACACCCATCAGTTTTTTCCGTTCCGTATCAAAATAAAGGTTTATCTGTTTATATTCTTCCGAATAGTTTTCCCCCAGAGCCTCTAAAAGTTTCTTACTGTCAGAGTTATTGGACAAAACTTCGTTGTTGATGTCGATCATCCGGTTGTTTTTATCTCCCGTCACAGCTTCTGCAAAATTTTTCAGATCACCTTTGTCGATATCAAGACCGCATCGGTAGACAGTAATATATTTCCTGCCATTGTTTTCCGTGATCTTGTAATATACCGTTCCGGCTGTTCCATTTTTGTCCACGATCTGCGTCTCATTCCATCCGGAGCTGAAATATTCATCAAGGGCTTTTACCAGCGAATCCATATCTTCCGTCCCGTCTGTAAAATCCATATCAGAAGGTTTTCCGGGCGCAAGCTCACCGGAAGGCTCTGTAGGGGATTCTGTGGTGGGCTCCGTCGAAGGCTCCGTCGGTTCCGTATCCGCTTCCACGGGATCTGTCCCGCCTCCGGAACCGTCTTCATCGATGATTTTGTCAAAATCTGCCGGTTCCGAGAAATTATAACACTCCACATACCGGACAGCTTTATAGCTTCCGTACCGTCCGCTCTTTATTTTAAGCTCCACTTTTATCACATTTTTGGGATAGACCGTTCCAGTCGGATCCGCCTGAGAAAACCGGAGCGTTTCGACACCGTACCCCATATAGGACGCTTTATCAAAGGTCCAGTCCACCGCCTCATAACGGGTGACCCTTGTCTCGCTCCCGCCGGCGCCGGGTACGCTGCTCAGCACCGCATAATAATAGATCAGAAGCTGATTACCAGCTCCCTGATACGCTTCTGTACTGAGATCTGCGTTTTCCGGATCCCTTATCTCCTCCTTTGCAAGGGCCGTGGTGATGCAGATATGGCTCCCTGTTCTGTCATAGAGCTCGATCACCCGGCCATCTCCGTATATTTTCAGAGTCTTGTCTTCGCTCTCTCCCGTCCCCCTTGCAATACTTACCTGGGCTCCTTCAATCTCACCGGTGATCTTATCCAACAAGGTTTCCGTAACCTGCCGGCCATAAGACGCTCCCTTGACCTGATAATATACTCTCATACAGGAAGCAATGACCTGGCAGGAAAGCGCAAGAAACAAACCTAAAAGTGCGAAGGCCACTACAAGCTCCACAAGGGTCACTCCGCCTTTGTCTCTCAGAATCCTCCTTTTATTTCTCTTCTTATCCACTTTCCCATGATACCTCTTGTCTGCCATCCTTCATACCCCTTGCGTTTCTGCTAATCCGTCGCTGCTTCGCTCTCCTGGCTTTGAAAGGAGTACATTTTCAGACCAGTCTCCGTATCCGTATAAACCTGAAGACCAGTCTTTGGAAGCTCCAGGCTGGCGCCCTTCGCCTTGTTCCCCGCAGCAGTCTTTTCTGTATCCACCGAAAGGCGTAATGTCAGGCCGCCAATTTCCGATCTTCGTTTTCTGTTCTCTGTCTTATAATAGTTCTCATTGAAAGTCTCATACCTTGCGGTCATCTGCTGGGACCGTTTCAGCATATCAGCCGATACCGCGATCACCTTGGAAAACATCACCACCATGATCATCACGATCAGAAAAGCCACCAACACCTCCACCATAGTAGAACCGGCCGTATCTGTTTTTTTGCTCTTTTGTCCTATTATGCTTTTTTTCATACCGGTCTCCTTGTCACTCTCTGATATTCAGGCTCCAGCTCCATATCTTCTCATTCTCAATGTAATTCCCATTGGGATTCACTCCCTGTCCCGCCGGCGTATAGCTTTCCTCCGGCGCATCGTTGTAATCGGTACTCCCTACGATCAGCTCATAAGCAGATGTTATGGTGCTCTCCTGTCTGCCCTTTCTGCAGCTGACCCGTATCACCAGAGGAGTCCCTGCTGCCTCAGCCCCAGACTCACTTTCCCAGTAGATCATCACGGAAATATCATCCATGAGTTCCGCCCCGTCCAGGCCGCTATCGGATGGGTCCAGCTTAAAATACCGGTACGCGTAGGCCGCGGTATGACCCCGCTCTTCTGCGTTGAAATAAGGCCAGCTGCTCTGCCAGACATTGTATCTCAAATAAAACCAAAGAGGGCAGCTTCCCTCAATTAATGCCGTTTCCTGTTCCCTGTAGGACGCAAAAGGCGGAATGGTGATTTCTTCCTCCAGGGCCCTGCTCAGGCTCTGGGCAAGCTCCCTGCACTGAGCATCATTCTGCTGTTTATTTACTGTATGGAACAGAGAATAAGAGATGAGCAGCAGGGAAAGGCTTAAGAGCATGACCACCGCCATGACCACTACTGCGCTGAGGAGCGCGGATCCGTCTTTTTTTCTCAGATTTTTAACACTCATCCTCTGTCTCCTTTCCCTGCATAATTACTGCTTATGATGGACTTACGTATGCCCTGACCTGGTAATTTGGATCTTCCGGCACGCCCCGGATCTCTGTACTGTTTTCAAACCGAAATACCTGTAAACCGTCTCCTGTATCCACTGTCACGGTATCATCCGGCACTGTAAGGGTGAAGCGGTACCCGGAAGAAGTCTCCGTAACTGAAACAGCCACCTCCACCGAAAGTGTTCCTGAAGTCCCTCCACTGTTACTTTCTGCCGTCAGCGTGGCAAGAACATAGGTCCCTGTCTCCAGACCAATCCTCCCTGACTGGCCGCCAGACAGAATGTCATAGCCTGACGCTTTCGCATTCGACATCCAGCTATAAGTCTTTCCAGGCAGATTTGAAACGGATTCTGACCTGTTCTCTTTATTTATGATCCCGTTCAATGAGGATACGGAAGTCTCTGATACCACAGGAGCCTCTAAAATGAGCTCCGGCAGAATGCCGAGAGACACCCATTCTGTCCACTCACTGAGTCCTCCTGTTTTCATATCCACAGAAGCAGCCCGCACATCCAGAGTCTTTCCCGCAAAAGCGGCGTATTCTCCGTCCGATAAAAGAAGAAGTGAGGAAATATCACTAGTCCCCGCGCCTGCGGCGCTCAGCCGTCTTCTGCTGTATACACCGCCGGCGCCGTCTTTGACAGAGACCTCAAAGACCAGCCATTTATCCGATACGGCTGAAATCTCATAGGCGGTTCCAGGCCGTGAGGAAGCGCTCAGGCTCACCGTCAGAGACGGCGCGGGCTGAAATTCTTCCCTTGTCTCTGCCGCAGTTCCGTGCTCGCCGGCTGCACCTGCAGTCCGGTACCATCCCGCTATTTCAGAGTTCTCATACCACTCCAGATTCTCCTCAGAAACCCTGGTGCGCGCCGACACATGAGCCGTAAACAGGAAAGCGCTGTCAAAATACGCACTGTCGCCGCTTCCCACCGATATGACATCCGGAAGTATCAGTGTAAACACGCCGTCCGCCCACTGGAACGCTGATATGGCTGTGACCTCTGATGCGGAATCAGCAGCGGATTCCCAGGCCGTTCCGGTATAGGGAAGTTTTACATAAGCCGTCTCAGGACCGACATCGCCCAGATAAACCGCCAGATCGTCGGCCATGCAGACAGGCGCATTCGGATCCATCCAGTTTTCCCTTTGAAAAGAAGGAACGGAGGAAGAATAAAACACATGGTATCCCCCTGCTCCATTTTTCTCCAGATAGATCCAGTCCGCATAATAGACCGTATGATCCTCCGCCGTGCCGGTTATCTCAGAATCCTCCCCAGCTCTTACAAGCTGTACCTGGTATCCGTCTCCATAGCTCTGTTCCTTGAAGGTAAGAGCAGTCTGTGAAACGGCCAGATCATCCGTGCCTGCTTCGGTCTGGGAGAAATCCCCCTTCCATTTTCCGTCCATGTAGTATAATGTCCTGGCGCCCTCTTCCATCTCCGGAGCGCTCGTTTGTATACGCGGGATACGAATCCACTTATAATTTACGGTTCCATCTGCCGCCTCATCCTCATCGGACCACATGGAGCTGACATTGCTGTCGGATACGCTCCTCATGGCAATCTTAAGCCATTTTCCTGCATAATCCGCCGACAGACTTTCCATCGTATATTCAGACCGGAGGAAGTTTCCTCCCATCGAGGCTGCGGAAGCTTTCGTGATCACTGTCTCAATCGCCCCGTAGTTCCAGTATCCCGCCTGACTGCCGTCACCGTCTCCTGTATACATGATTTTTTCCGAATCAGCGTCTTCTCTGCTGTCATAGACGGCCGCCGCTATTTCATATTTCCCCTGCAGGATTCCGCTCTCTGACGTCGGTTCAAATACCAGCTTTATACCGTCTGCCACAAGTTCTTTCTGGGTCATAAAAGGTTTTTCAGTTCCATCCGCTCCCTGGTCCCCGTGTACTCGGTACGCCGGGCTTCCTGTCATCTCCTCCACATCCGGCACATCCAGTCGGCTGGGAAGCGTCATACTGCGTATCACTCCCTTGGATCCGTCCCGGTAGATTCCGGCATCCGCTGCGGCCAGGGCTTTCACAGAAATATCCAGCGTCTCGCCGCGTTCATAGTCGTTCAGATCGATCATTCGGGTCAGAACGTCTCCTCCGGCATCTTGGCTGTCCTTCGATATCTCAAAAATCCAGACTGTCTCCAGACTCCGTTCCATTGTCCAGACAGAATCGTTTTCGCTCTTCTTCCATTGGATGATCATGGTCTTACTTATGGAAGCGCCGGCCGTATCCTCATTCCAGGAATAAAGGATTTTTCCTTCCTCCTCTGCCGACTGGACTCCAGGTTTTCCACCGTACAGCGCCATGAGTGCCTGCCTTGCCGCCTCAAATTCATTCTCATCCGCATACGTACTTACTGCCCCCGAATCCTCTTCCGAGCGCTCTGCCGTCACCTGATACCCCGCCAGCTCACTCCGTTCCGCCGTCGGTATGCCGTCCCATGTCACGTCATAAAGAAGTGAATTCTTCTCTACGATTCCACTTTCATTTCTGTGCAGAGAAACAACCGGCTTTGCAATCTGCGAAAATCTAAGTTTGAATTCACAAGTCTTCACTGCTCCTGCCGGAAAAATCTCCGTCATGCCGCTTTGGCTTTCTTTTCCTCTCCTGCTGACGGATATCTCTGCTTTTTTATAATTCCAGGAAGTGATGTCGTAGATCAGGCTGTTTTCTCCGTCCGTCCCTGTGACATAGACTCCTTTATCCAGCTGTACAGCTATGCCGTCGGCAGTATATCCCACGATCACATAGTCATAAACGGCTCCGCTTTCATAATTCCGGCCTCCTGACGTATTTTCATATCCGTCCTTATCAAGATCCCAGGTGAGGACCAGGAAATCTTCATTGGGATCTCCGTCTGTCCCATTCTGTCCATGGTCATTGACGCGGACGACAGGAACAGACGCTTTTATCTTTTCCTCATTCAGGCGGTAATAAAACACCTGAGTCTGTTTCCCCTGCCCAGAATCCGGATAATCGAAGCTTTGATGATTGTTGTACTCCAGAAGAGAATTGTAATATAAAGTATAGGTGCCGTCGGATGCCAGCTCGATCACAAATCCGCCGGCCAGTTTCCCTGACTCGATCAAATGAGTTCCGGTCACTGCGTCTGTCACCTGTCCGTTTTCAGCCACATAAAGTTCTTTCAGTTCGTCCCTAGAAAGTCCGACAGCCCCCATCTCTGTTTTAAACGCAGAAATATCTACCGTATGGCCGGTATATACAATGTTATTTGACATCATGGACGGATAGCTCCTCACCATCAGTTCTCCGTATACGGACTCATCCAAAAGCTCCTCAGGAAGGGAGCTTAAGGAGGTAGGCACTGCCGAAGAAGTAGTGTCTGAAGTACGCAGCTGAGAGCTGGAAAGCACTACCGGCACTCCCAGTTCTTTGTCCAGTGCTGTCAGCTCTGACCGCATATACAAAATATATTTATTGTGCCTGATCTTAAGCTGATAGCTGAGGGTATCGGAAGTGATTCCCATGAAGCCGACGCCGTTTCCTGCATCCGGCTTCAGGCTGACCTGCGCGAAATCCGTGTCGCCACTTTTATAACTGTCGGAAACCGGCGCCATGGATTCCCTCAGCTGTTTCACAGAGCTGGTAAATGTCTTTTCCTTGTGAACCGCATAGGAAGAAAACAGGCAGTTGCCCTCGCTTCCCCCAAAATATCCCTCAGATTTTCCGGACTGCGCCGTAAAGGACAGATCTGTCCCGCCCGCATCCACGGTGATCTGAATGTTTTCCATATCCGCTTCCACATCGGCGCTTCCCCTTTCCTGCAGAAATGTCCGGTACTCTTCCTGATTGTCCAGGAACGCCTGATATTTCAGATCAGAACCGTCCCTCACCAATTCCAGATGATACTGAGGAACCGGCAGCACATCCGCGACCGCCTGCTCCGCCGGATCAGAATAAGATGACCAAATCTCCGATACCCCGCCGTTTCCGTCAATAGTATTGGCTCCGGCACGCACGCGGAATACGATCTTACGGACAGCATCGCCGTCTATGGAGGAAACGGGAAGCTGAACCGACGTATCATAGACGGTATCCTGTTTCACCGACAGTTCTCTGCCGTCCGCTCCGTAATAAACAGCTTCATATTCATAGAATGCCGCTTTCGGCACACGGATCCATTCCGCCTGATATACGGCATTTCCCACATCGGCCATTTTGATCCCATCCGGAACACCCAGACTGGATATGGTCTCAGAGGCATCCACATCAAAATAAGGATCATCCGCCAGGAATACCTGGTAACGGATGTTATCTTCTGCATCTCCCATAGACCTTAAGGAGGTATCTGAGGACACATTTTCTGTGAGGAATTCTTTTTTAGGGTTCATGGAAAAACCCGGAAGGCCCAGCGTCACCTGCTCCCCGTCTGTGCCGACAGCAAGACGATAGGCACTGCCCTCCCCCATTTGCAGCACATTGGCGCCGGTGCCTCTTCCCCTGCCGCTGTCTCCGGACGCTTCTCTATAACGGAAGGTCTCATATCCAGCCCCGCTGTAAGTGCAAACCGTGCCGCTCTGTTTATAGGACAGACTGCTGTCTGCCCCATCGTACTTCGTACAGGTCAGACTGCCGTTTCCGAAGTCAGCATAGCCCTGGCTTCCGTCGTAATCCTGTCCGGAAACCGTCCCTTTAAAATGCGCGCGAATCAGGCAGGCGTTGGTTCCCGCGCCTCCCTTTTTAATGGACCTCGTGATCACGATCTGCACTCTGCGCGCTTCCACAGGGCTTCCGGCATTCACCGTCTCTTTGGAATCCGCCGTAAAGTTCCCGGAGGAAGCGTTATCCATGGAGGCCAGCTCTTTCCAGGTTCCTCCCTCCGTATAAGAGCTGTAATACACGGTATAGTCCGTCACACGCCCGTCATTTCCATTCCTGTTCCAGTAAAGATCCATACTGTTCAGCTCTATGGCCGTACTGAATGTAAAGGTATAAGACAGAGAGATCGTTCCTGACTGGGTATTGGAATAATAAGAACGGTCTCCATCAGAAAGGCCTGATGTATCCAGCACCAGCTTTCTCATGAATTCTGGCTTCAGTATGCCCGGCGCATCGATCTTTTTCACATAAAAAGTGTTTGGCGCCTGACTGGTCTCTTTTCCGGCCCCGTCATAACAGATGAGTTCCGTCCCCGCCTGAGCATCGGACAGATAATAGTTGTTCGAATCTCCCACATTTTCCGAAATCGGACAGACCGTATCCGCAATGCCAAAACATTTGGATACCGTCAGACCGCTGGTGTTTTTTGCCGCGATTCCGCAGATGCTGCCTCCGCCGATTCCATAGCCATAATTATTACAGGCTGTAATATACGATCCATTCACGTAATTTGTGATGGATCCCGTGATTCCGCCGCAGTTATCCCCTGATTGGATCAGGCCGGTGTTGACACAGCTTTGAAGCTGCATGTATACAGCCTTTCCTCCGTAGGATGCACCGACGATGCCCCCTGAACGGCTGCCGCGGATTGTGCCGTGGTTCTCACACCGCACCGCCCTGGCTGCCGTAGACCGGATATCGTAGAGCATTCCGACGATACCGCTGCTCCCCTCATTGCCGTCCGACTGTATCTCTCCATAATTGACGCAGTCTGAAATAGTCCCCCCATAATATTTCCAGATGCCGACCATACCGCCGACACGATTAGCGCCTCTGACCTTTCCGTAATTTTCACAATAGCGAATAGACCAGGTGCTTCCGGTGGCGCATTCCAGCCTTCCGATGATTCCTCCGGTACCGTTGGAAGCCGGCACGGTCTTTTCTACCGCCGCGCGGTTAATACAATATAAGGTATCCTTCGCCGACGCACTGTAGCCTATGATGCCTCCGCAGCCGTTGTCCTGACCATTCTGAGGCGCGAAGACTGCCCATTTCTTTCCTGTGGCAGCGTATGTGATCCCGCCGTTCTTCCGGTTGTAACCGGTAATTCCTCCCACATGACCCCTGTAACTTTCCACGATGACGCTGGTATCATCCCAGTTGTCCGAATAGGTCCCGTTTACAAAGCCGATATCCGTGATGGTCCCGTTATTCAGACCGGCGACGCCTCCCGTATGGGCGTAGGCGGAAGTATTCGAACCAGTTCCCACATAAACACACCCGGCAGCATTCTTCACTTCATCGAGCTTGCTGTTCCCTTTCAGGCTGACCTGGTATTCTCCGGCAGATGTACCGAACACAATCCGGCTCACAGACGACCCCTGCCCGTTTACACCGGTCACGCCGCCGATGTTGGACACATTGTTGGGATCACCGGTACCAGTGACCTTCGCCACATTCACCCGGCAGTCAGAAATACTACCGCCGCTGCCCGCATCGGAGCTCCCGTTTATCCCGGCTATGCCGCCGTACCCGTATATCTTCGCTCCATTTGTCTCAAAGTCTGTGTTGGGATTATATTCCGGCGTGTTCTGCGGATCATTCGCCGTGCCCTCCACGGTTCCGTTGAACTCATAACGGCGGATGGCGCCGGTGTTGCTTCCGGCAATCCCTCCCAAGTTCCCGTAATAGGACATGTTCGTCTGGATAAAGGAAAGCTGTGCGTAGACACGGCTGTATTCCGGATTGGTTCCTTCAATGGTCCCTGTGTTCTCACCAGAAACGCCTCCCATGGAAACATCCGGGACGTTGGAGAGAAGCTCTGCCGCTTTTCCGTTCTCCCCCACGCTGCATCCGGAAACTATTCCTGTATTCCGTCCGCTGATTCCGCCGAGAGCTCCTCCTCTGCCTCCGGCGGGGTTGGTGAGCTTCACCCCAGAAACGCTGCTGTCCGCTATGGTCCCGTTGTTTAAGCCGCTGATTCCGCCGGCATATTTTCGTCCCATGAAGGAAAGCATCCCGCTTCCTGTCTCTTTCTGCACCAAGCAGCCCTGAATATTTCCGTTGTTCACTCCGGCAATGCCGCCTCCGATGCCGTTGGACGCCGACACGGTTCCATATCCTTTACAGCCCTGTATGGTTCCCTGGTTCTGCCCGACGATACCTCCCGCATCTCCGCTTTTCGCTGAAGAAACACTTCCCCGGTTAATACAGCTCCGAATCGTTCCGCCAGTACCGCTGTCTTTTCCGATGATCCCTCCGGCAGCGCCGTCTTCCGCGCTTACGGACGCCTCATTCTCAAATCCTTCTATCAGATCTGCCTTGCTGTCTCCCGCGATGCCTCCCACATTTCCTGTTCCGGAAACAGAGCCCTCCAGGCGGACCGTTCCTGCTCCCTGACCCGGCCCAAGATTCCCCTCCGTGGTTCCGGCCACCCCTCCCACATTGCTGCCGGAGGATGTGACGGTTACAGAAATATCCTGGTTCAAAGTGAGGAAAGCTTCTCCATAATGATATCCGGTGATACCTCCCACATTTCCTGTTTCACCGTAGGCCGTCACAGAAGCTCTTTCCACAACCGTGCCGTCAATGGTCCCGAAATTCTCCGCGGCAATTCCTCCCACAAAGTTTCGTCCTGTAACGGTTTTCTTTTCGAATCTGCCGTTTTCTATGATCCCGCCTGCTTTATTGACGCCGGTGAGACCGCCCACATAATCTGAACTGCCGCTCCCAATACTGGAAACGCTGCAGTTGCGGATGATGCCTTCATTTACTTCGCAGAGGCCGCCCACATAAGTTCCGGAAGACACCACATCTCCCACGTCCTGGTTCCGGCAGGCATCCAGCACCACATTCTTTTCCACTTTTCCGATGATGCCGCCTGCATAGGAATATGAAAACATTTTTCCGTCATAAGTCCGCCTGCCCGGCTGCTCCGTCCCGTTTTCTATGGATCCTGTCGCTGTGACCGGAGTCAGGTTCACCACGTCCTGAATCAAAAGAAACGTATCCTTATCGCTGTAACCGACTACTCCGCCGGCGTAGATCTGTGCAGTGATTCCTCCGAATTTGCTCTGTGTCCCCGAACCTTCTTCCATTCCGCGGATGACAAGCCTTGCGCTCCCTGTCTTCAGCCCGCTGCCGTCCAGAATTCCGGCAATCTCCTCCAGGCTGGCATTTTTAAGTTCTCCGGCGCTGGTTTCTGCCATGGCCCGGATCTCCTCCCTGGAGGTATCGCCGGCCACCAGACGGTTATAACCAATAAAGCCGCCTGCAAAAGCATCTGCCGTCAGCTTGCCAAGGAAATTGTCAGTCTGGAAAGCCGCGCTGATCTCCTGCTCTGCAGCGAGGACATTGCCTCCCACGGTTCCGCCCACGCAGTAGGTGCCGGTCACTTCATTGGGGTCGGCGCTTATGGAACGTCCCTGTCCGTTCTCATCGGCAAGCAGGGCCAGTGAAGCATTGAAACCGGCATAACCGCCTGCATAGCAGCCGCTTCCTTTTATATAACCGCCTGCCACTTCATAATCCTCAATAACAGCATCCACGTCGTTGTATCCGGCTATCCCGCCCACAAAATTCCGGCCGGCCACATAGCATACCACCGACAGAGCCTTTCCCTGTCCGGAAATAACGGCGCCGGAAAGATCCCGGGCCGTATTGCCCAGTATCCCATTGTTATACCCGGCAATTCCCCCGGCATAATCGCCGCTCAGAGAAGCCGCCGCTGAAAGTTTTTCTGAGACAGAGCCTCCGTCCACCTCACTGCTGCAGGCAAAAATGAGTCCCGTATTGTAACCGGCAATCCCTCCGGCATATCCGTCTGCTGCCAGAACGACACCTTTGTTCGTCCAATTTTTGACCTGGAAAGACAGGTTTCTGTCCTCTTTCGGTATAAGGATGCCGTTATCATCCTGTTTCCAGACGCCGGCGCTGCAGCCCACTATGCCGCCCACATAAGAACTGCCGATAACATTAGCTTCATTCACACCGCTTTTTCCATGTCCGGTGCTGCCGTCTATCCCAGTTTCAGAGCCTTCACTGAAGCCGGCAATGCCGCCCACATAACGCCACCCAAAAATATAGCCTTCCTTCCCGGTCTCTTCTTCTGTGCTGCAGGATTCAATGGAAGCAGACTTATTATATCCCACTATGCCGCCCACATAGACTCCGCGAAGTCTTTTTTCCAGACCGGCGCGATCTCCCAATATCTCCTCCAGATACGAATCTGTGTACTGAGGAGAACTGATACAGTCCCTTATGATCAGTCCGTCATGATCTCCGGTAATATTTTCGCTGTATCCTGTTATTCCTCCTATATATCTGGCCTCCGCGGGATCATCCCCAGACGCTTCCACCGGTCCGTAATTCTGGCAGCCTTCCACGAGGATCTCGCCGTCCTTTTCTGCTTTCAGCCTCCCTACAATGCCTCCTACGTAAACGTTCCCTGTCACGCGGGCGCGGTTTACCAGACCGTCGTAAATGACCGTCTCATTTACATCATTTTCCTGTGCTCCTGTGATTCCTCCCACATCCTCTGTTCCCGTCACCGTACTCGGATGTGTGGAAGGTTCTGAATCCAGAACCGTCAGATCCTCCAGCGTTCCGCTGTTCACACCACAGAACGCCCCTGTCTGCTCCTCTCCTGACACGGTGATACGGTCCAGGGAAATGTATCTTATCACGCCTGCATTTTTCAAGAACAGCCCTGCGGGCCTGATTCCCGTCCCGTCGCCATAGAGCCCCGTCTCCTGGTTCCGGCTCACGGAGATTTCAATTCCGCCGATGGTATGGCTTTTTCCGCCGTTCCCCTCAAAAACGGCGCATTCCCTAAGCTGCTTAAAAGAAGGAAAACCGGCTCCGGATACGGACCCCGTCTCACCATATTCATTCGTCTCAAACAGGCTGCCGCTCTCAGCGAAGATATTCCAGTCCACATCGGAGGTCAGCTGATAAATCACCCTGTCGGCCGTCTTAAGGTCTTCATAGCCCTCCACTTCCCTCTGTTCCTCTGAATAATCCTCCATATAGCGGATATTATACAGATGCCGTCCGTTTTCAACGGCATATGAAGCCACAGTATGGTCCTGTGCCGAAACAGAACGCACACTTCCAAAATAAGCATTCTCCAAATTGCTCTGCTTTTTCGCAGTCGTCTTATAATAAACGCCGGAGCCCTGAACGGTACAGTAAATATCCTCCGCCTTTATGCCGAAGCGGCGGAAGCTGTAAGTGGACTTGAATTTGCTGAGATCAGGTGACAAAGTATCCGTCTCTCCCGTAAGCGCCTCATATACATCATAATAAAGAGAACTGGTGGCTCCCAGATCCGCCGCGTCCAGTACCACACGCACCGTCCCGTCGCTTTCCACCCAGGCGGGAATTTCATAATCTCCCAGCTTCTGCGCCGTCGGATTCTTGCCGTTTTCATCATAGCTGTATCTGGTCACACCGCATGCGACCTCCGATTTAAACAGTTCATTTTTCAGCCGGCTTCCGTCCAGAGTGAA
This sequence comes from Lientehia hominis, assembly GCF_021044755.1. Lineage (GTDB taxonomy): Bacteria > Bacillota > Clostridia > Lachnospirales > Lachnospiraceae > Lientehia > Lientehia hominis. Next base: position 104,311 of record NZ_JAJNOR010000004.1, on the reverse strand, counting down.
TACTAAGAGGGGATTCTTGGTCCCTTTGGCGCAGACCGCGATCTCATAGACCAATTCCTGAGTCGCCGTCTTCACCTTAGTCAGCCGGAAAGAGAAATTTAAAGTATCTTCATTATTCAGTCTGACCTCACCGATGGAAGGCTTTTCCGTCTTGGTGCTGGTGGCTCTGGATAAAGTATCCACTCCATAATAGCCTATCATCCGCGCTTTACGGTAGTCACTCTTTCTGTTGGAAATATCCACGGTATTCCGTTTGGCCTTGTTGTCCGGATTATATTCAAATCCTGTGCTTTTGTCACTGTAAAGGACTGCAAACACCTGGCCGTCCTCCGGAGTGAACTCCACACAGACAGCAGCGTTAAGTATAGAAGTATCATAAAGATATGCCGACAGCATATCATAGAGGGCCGTCATTTCCTTTCCGGCGTTTCCTGCCAGATAGTTTTGATAATCCTCCTTTGTTCCGATCAGAGAGCATATCTCTCCTTGATAGCGGGATGCGTTGGGCCTGGTGGTATCCTTGTCGCTTTCAGGCCAGACCTCAGATAACTTATACGGTTCTCCGTCCATTCCCTTAAGCTTTGTGACATCCAGAACATGCTCATATTCCCCTGCTTCGTCTGAAACAGCAGCCTGAAGCTCACTCAGCCGGCCGTTCTCACTGTATTCTGTCAGCTGGTTCTGGGCCGCCACAAAAATGGTCTGGGCATATTCATTCTGTCTTTTAAAATCTGTAAAACTCAGCCATCTCGTGATCCCAAAAACAGTGGCCCCCGCAAGAATCAAAAGGATCACGATCACGACAATCAACTCAACCAGCGTGTATCCACCCCGGCTGTTTCTTCCCGCTTTTCTGTTCTTCCCCCTGATCTTCAATGCTTTCATGATTCTCCCGCTTTTCTAAAAATATTGCTCCAGATCCTTCCGGTCGTTGGTATATTGGAACGCAGTCTCTCTTGTTATATAATTTTGTGCCGTCAGACGCCTTAAGTCCATGTTCAGAGTGTGCATTCCGAGAGCTCCTCCGGACTGCATCACATTTCCCATCTGATGGCTCTTATTTTCCCGGATCAGGTTGGTCACCGCATCGGTGCCCAGCAGGACCTCTGTCCCCGCTATCCTGCCTCTGCCGCCTGCCATGGGCATCAGGCATTGGGTAATCACACCCTTCAGCACACCGGCCAGCTGGGTACGCACCTGGTTCTGTGAACCTGCCGGGCAGGCGTCGATGATACGGTCTATGGTCTGTGCAGCCCCTGTTGTGTGGAGCGTGGACAGGACCAGATGGCCCGTCTCCGCCGCCGTCAGGGCCGCCTGGATAGTCTCAAAATCCCGCATCTCCCCCACGAGGATGATGTCCGGGTCTTCACGCAGGGCACTTCGGAGGGCAGACGCAAAACCGGCGGTGTCCCTTCCTGTCTCCCTTTGATGAATCAGAGCCTTTTTTCCCTCATAAGTATATTCAATAGGGTCCTCAATAGTGATAATATGGACCGCCTGATTCTGATTGATATACTCGATCATGGACGCTAAAGTCGTGGATTTTCCGCTTCCGGTAGGACCGGTCACCAGCACCAGTCCTCTCGGTTCTGCCGCCAGCTCATAGAGCTTCTCTGGAAGATGCAGCTCTTTAAGACTCGGTATATGGCTGCTCAGCAGACGGATGGCCGCAGCGATCCGGTTCTGCTGGCGGAAGACGTTGATCCTCTGGCGGTTTCCGTCCTGAGTCTGAACCGCGAAGTCAATGTCTTTCCCCTCCTTCAGCCACTCGTTCTGCCGCCCGTCCAAAAGGCCGTAGAGCATCTCCTCCGTCTCCGCCTCCGTGGGCTGCAGCGGTGCTTCTTCCAGCTTTCCATATCTGCGGATGAGAAGCGGCTGTCCGGCTGAAATATGGATATCCGAAGCCTCCAGCTCTCTTCCCATATAAATGATTCTGTTTATATCATACATAAGCTCTCCGACTCCTGTCTACGAATAATATGCCACCTTTTTAAGCTCCTCGGCTGTGGTGATCCCTTCTTTTACCAGATTTATGCCACATTCTCTCAGCGTGCGCATCCCTTGTTTCATCACCGCATAATCCTGGATTTCTTCCACGGAAGCGCCCTCCTGTATCATTTTCCTTATGGGCCTGTCGATCTGTATGATCTCATGAATCGCGGTCCGTCCCCTGTAACCAGTATAATTGCAGAGAGGGCACCCCTTCGCCTGTCTGATGGTTTTTACGTCTTCCCCCAGAATCTGTCTCTCTTCCTCAGTGGGAATAACGCTCTCTCCGCAGTCGGGGCATACCTTGCGCATCAGACGCTGGGCAATGATCCCCACAAGGGAGCTGGAGACCATATAAGGCTGAAGCCCCATATCCTCCAGGCGGACGATGGAGGAAACGGCATCGTTGGTATGAAGAGTGGAAAACACCAGGTGGCCGGTGATGGCCGCGCGCACCGATATGGCCGCGGTCTCCACATCCCTCGTCTCTCCCACCATTATGATATCCGGATCCTGGCGCAGCAGGGCGCGCAGGCCGGTCTCAAAGGTGAGCCCCGCCTGGTTGTTCACCTGCATCTGATTGATCTTCTGCAGATTCTTTTCCACCGGGTCTTCTATGGTAGAGATATTGACAGACCGTTTGGACAGTTCCTCCAGGATCATATAAAGAGTTGTGGTCTTTCCGGAACCGGTAGGTCCTGTAAAATAGATGATCCCATTGGGGGACTGAAGCATCTTCTGCATCTTCAGGAAATCCTCTTCCCCCATCCCGTATGTGGCGGGATAGTCCACTCTGGCATTTCCTGTCAGAAGCCGGAGCACTGCCTTTTCTCCGAATACGGTCGGAATGACCGAAACACGGATATTGACGTACTCTCCCTCTACCTTCTGCCGGAAATGGCCGTCCTGGGGAATCCGTCTCTCCGCGATATCCATATTTCCAAGAATCTTGATACGTGCGATCAGAGAGCCATGGAGGCTTTTCTGAAGAGTCACATATTCGACGATCACGCCGTCGATTCTCATACGGACAATGGTCTTATCCTCAAAGGGCTCTATATGGATATCCGAAGCGTTGGTGCTGTATGCCCGCCTGATCAGCCGGTTCAGAAGATTGATGACAGGTGTATCATCGTCCCCTTCCTCCGCGACATCGAACTCCTCCAGCTGCTGGTTTTCAAAGCTCTGATTGGCTATCTTCGCCGCGTCTCTGGCCTCCACTTCCGCGTAGTAATACTTAATGGCATTTTTCAGGACAGACAGCTCGCACAGGCAAATCTCCAACTGCATTCCTGTCAGCTGGCGGATGTCCTCTATCCCATAAAAATTCATCGGATCGTTGAGCAGGACCGTCAGCACGCCTTCCGCCTGACGGACTGCCAGCATCTCATATTTTTCCGCCAGAGGGCGGGGGATACTCTCCACCGCCTCCACATCCACGTCCACATTGGAAATTTCCACGAGGCGGAGGTTCAGACACTCCGACAGCGCTTCCAGCACCTGCTGTTCCGTGATATAGCCGAGCTCCACCAGGGCGCTTCCCATACGTGTATTCCGGTGTTCCTTCTGATATGCCAGGGCCGCCTCTATCTGTGCATCCGAAATATACCCATATTCTTTTAATACATCGCCTATTCTCAGATTCCTGATATTCTTATCCATAAGCCCCTCTTATCATTCTTCCGGAAGCTCTCCGGCCTCCGTCCCATCCTGAACGCCGTCTGCAGGCGCCTCGGTCTCCTCGGCAGCCAGTATTTTCTGAAGCGCCGTATACTGATCGATATCCTCATACATATATAGCTCCATCGAGACTGACAGGATGAACTGTCCTTCTTTTTCCTTCTCCGCCTGCCAGTAAAACTCCGATATCCGAAGCTTCGGCTCCTGGGCGGCACAGGCATCCAGCATAGACTGAAGCCCCTCACGGCCGCCCTTCATGATCATGGTGATATCCGCCGTATACGCTCCGGAATAAACGGAAGCGCTTTCCCCTCCGCCGTTTTGAGAAACAAGCTTAAGAAGAATCTCCGTATAGCCGGTAAGGGACGTGTAGTCTCCTGTCTGCGGCATCACGATATCCAGGTCCCTGACCTCAAGGCCGTAGGAAAGGGCCATTCCCGTAAGCATCTTATCGATCCCCATACTGGGAGTGATCTCATAAAAGCTCCTCTGAGAGTCAGAGAGCTCCTCCTTCATGGAATCCACTTTCGTCCTCATGTCTCCCAGCATCGAACTCTTCCGCTCTTTTTCCAGCCTTTCAAGCCTGGCTTCGGACAGAGCTTCGGCTTTCTTCTCATTTTTTTCCAGCAGCGGAAAAAGTACCCCGAATCCCAAGCCGACAACAATGACAAAGGCCGTCAGGAAGACCAGAAGTTTTTTATCCCGTTCTGTCAATTTTAACGTCATATTCCTATTCCCCCTGTCTGCCTGCCATGACACAATTTACCTTCACGCTCCAGCTGCCGTCGGATGACTGGGTATATCCGCTGTAATCCACGGACGCGAAAATATCCTGCTGACTGAGCAGAGTTGCGAACTGGTGGATCTGATCCACATTTCCCGCACTGGTATGGAAGCTGACGACTCCCGTTCCAGAATCATAGCTGCTTATTTCCGCCGATACCAACCCTGCCGCGCAGTAGGAGAGCACCTGTTCTACGGTGCTGTCTACCACGGGATATTCCAAAATACTGGACCGAAGACCCGTCAGATTTTTATTCAGGCTGCCAGCGGTCTGAATCTCCTGCTTCAGGTTATCGTATTCCTCACAGTCTGCCAGTACGTCAGCACGGCTGTTGTAATCCTGAACCTCTCTCAAGGCGGAGGAAAGATAAAGAGAGTAGACGCCGGCCGCCGTCACTGCAGCCGCCATGACCAGCCCCAGCACCGACAGAGGGACCCATACCCTTCTCCGTCTTTTCTTGAGCTCCTGGCTTTCCGGGTTCCGCCGCATTTGGCTCATGATGTTGGTCTTTGCCCCGGTCTTAATTAGTCCGCCGATGGCCACCGCAAAATTGGAAAAACACTGGTACGGCTGGCTGTTCCGCCCACCAGACACGATATGGCTTCCGTCCAGCTCCTCAACTCTGAGTCCGTCGTTTATCTGACGGATGCTGTCATGATAGAAGGAAACGTCTTCCCTTGAAAAACCGGCAATATAGACCACGGATATCTTCTGAGGTATGTTCTGGGCCTTTGCGAACTGCAGGATACCGTTCACCGCCCTGGCCACCTCCGCCGCGAACTCCCTGGTCCCCGCATCGGAAAACAGGCGGTTCCTGCTGGAATACTCGTACCTGCCCTCTACAAGCAGCACATTCACCAATATCATATCGTCCACAAACTGCACGATCCCGGTCATCCCTCTCAGCTGAGGCAGACATGCCAGAAGCCGTACCATGGCCCCGGATGCGCATTCCACGCTGTCTATGGTGATTCCCAGGCGTTCAAAAAGATCCAGATATCCGCTTATGAACTCCTTCTGCACCACAGACGCATAAACCGTCTGTATCTTCGCTTTATGTTCTTTCTCATCCGGCATCGGAAAACAGCCGTAGACAGGATTTGATATCCTCCCGACGTCTGTAAATTCCCGGCTCAGATACTGAATGGTCTGCGCCGGCTTCTGGGCCGGTACGTCAATCACCCTGGCCGTGAACTGGCTGCTGTCAATCACCAGATTCACATCTTTTTTCGGCAGGCCGTTGCTCTCCCACAGCTCCCGGATAATCTCCAGGAACCCTTCTTCATCAGTAACGGTTCCATTGAGAATGCAGCCTCTGTGGTCCACCGTATAGTAAAGGCCGCGGACTGTGATATGTCCGCCGGAAGCTTCACCAGACACCACCCGGATATATCGGTTTGACAAATATACTATCAGCATAGCTCTTCCTCCTTATTCCATGCCCGCAATGGAATCATAAGAACCATAAAGCGCGCTGAATACCGCTACCATAACAAAAGCCACTATGATGCCCATAATAATGAGCATGACCGGTTCTACGTAGGAAACCATCTTGGTGACGGCGGCATCCGCATCAAATTCCAGAGCGTTCGACGTGGATAAGAGCATCGTATCCAGACTCCCTGTTTCTTCCCCTACCCTTATGGAATCAGAAAGCTTCCTCACAAATCCGTCTACCATATCCAGACCGTCGCTCAAATTATTGCCTGCCCTCACAAAAGGGATCACGTCGTCAAATTGGGCATCGATATAATCATTTCCGATCGTCTTCCTCGCGATCTGAAGCGCCGGAACAATAGGGATACCCGACGCATAAAGGGCGCTCAAGGTACGGGAAAACCGAGAGGTGCAAATCGTCTTCCATAACTTTCCCAGCAAAGGAATATGAAGCTTTTTTCTGTGCCACCAGACCCGTACTCTCTGCACCCGCAGAAGCGCCCGGATGCCGATCCACATTCCAAGTATCAGTACGATCACCAGCACCCAGTATCCGGCCATGAAATCACTTACGGCATATAGGATCCTGGTCGGCAGGGGCAAGGTCTCCATCTGGTCGAACAGCTCCTGGAACTGAGGCATGACAAACTTTGTCAGCACGAGGATGACACCGATGATCATGACCCCCAGAATCTTCGGATACACCATGGAAGTAGATATTTTGGCATTCAGCCTGTGGTCTTTCTCATAATGATCCGCCATCTGCACGGCTACCTGGTCCAGATTCCCGCTGCTTTCCGCCGAACGGAACATGTATACCATCAGTGGAGGAAACGCGCCGTTCTGCGCCTCCATCGCATCCGACAAAGAAACGCCCTGCCGGATCTGGCGGAGCATGTCTTCATATATCCGCTGCTCTCTGGGCTTAATGGACTCTGAGGACGCAATGATATTCAGCGAACGTACCAGAGTCACACCGGCAGAGATCAGAGTTCCAAGCTGTCTGGAAAAGTCAGATAACGCTTTCGGCTTTATCTGACGCTCCGCCTTCCGCTGGTCTGTAAGCTTCGCGGAAAGCAAAAGGGCTCCCTCTTCCCGCAGACGCTGCTGGAGTTCCGCTTCGTCTGCCGCATTCATGACGCCTGATTTTTTCTTTCCTTCATATGTCTGTGCTTTATATTTATATTGTGCCATAAAGCTCCTCTTCCCATATCCTTTATGATGATCCGATACTCTCAGTATAACAAAAAGCCCAGATACCAGTCAATAAGCGGCTGCCCGTATAAGATTCCAACAGCCATTCCTGCACATAAAAAAGGCCCAAAAGCAAAATGGTCTTTTCTCTTTTTCTTTCCGGAAGCGAGCAGGTATATCCCGTAGCCGCCTCCCAGAAAAACCGCTATAGCCCCGGATATCAGCATGAGCTTCCAGCCCAAAAGCAGCCCTGCCGCCGCGGTCAGCTTGATATCTCCGCCGCCGAATGCCCCTTTGACGATCAAGGTCACCAAAAGCATCGGAACACTGACGCAGACCATTCCGACTATCCGCGAAAGGATGGATGTGCCGCCCATCGTAAAAACCGAGACTGCCGCCAGAGCCGTAAGCGCTATACAGCAGCCATCCGGAATCTCCATGGTATCCGCATCGATAAGCGCCGTCACAATCAGGGCAGAGAAAAAAAGAAAGACTGTGAGCGCTTCCGGCCACTCTACATAGTGCGCCGCACACAAAAGAGCCGCGCCCCCTCCGAGAAGCTCTGTCACAGTATCTCTCAAACCTATGGGCTTTTTACAATACCGGCATTTTCCCCTCAGCAAAAGATAGCTCAAGACCGGGACCAGATCCCCCGCCCTGAGCCTGTGCCCGCAGGCCGGGCATATGGAAAAGCCTTTTATAAATGACATATGCCGGGGAACCCGGTATACGATGACATTCAAAAATGAAAACACACAGGCTCCGGCCAAAAAAATCAGGAGCCCCAAAAAAATCTCATAAAAAAGCAGCACTGTCTTCTCTTTCCGGCCCGACGGCCCTGTAATCTTCCTATAAAGACTCTCTATAAGCCCTCATAAGGGAATAGAGATTCCGCCCGGCGCTCCTGCCGGACCGAATCCCCTTTAGCTCTGTTTCCCATATCGGTGCAGGCTCCTGTATACTTCCCAGGTCCCGTTTTCTCCCGCCTTCTCCCGGCGGAACTGTACCAGATATTTCCCCTTCTGATACGTCATGGCAGTCACAGCGCTCTCTTTCTGATTCCATGCCGCCAGATGGATTTCTCCCTCTACGCCGGCAAACCGGCGGATTTCTTCCTCTGCGTACTCGGACAGGCCGCTGGGCCGGCTCGAGTCAGCGAGAGGCTCACCAAAGCCATAATATTCCAGGGAAAGAAGATCCATATTTTCCAGTACGTTCTTCGCCTCCCGAAGTGTCTGCCGCTTCAATACAGACTGTTCCCAGCACCATACCGCCGGCACTGCTACCCCCAGCACCACGGCCAGCAGGATGAGAGCCGTCCGGAAAGCGACCCGTAACTTATGACGGTAAGAGAGGGCGTTATAATCATCTGACATCCTGATATAACCCCCTCTCGTTTACACTAATCCCTTTAATTCATTTTTATTTCTTGACCGGTCAAACTTAATTCTTCTTGACCTCCCATTTGGTCCCATCCCATACTGCCGTATACTTTCCGTTGTTATAGGCAAAGGCTGTGATCTCGCTGTAGCCGTTTTTATCTGTGACGGCAAATACAGCATTCTTGTTTGCCACTGCCGCAATATCTCCAGTCTTCACGGGAACGCCGTCTATCTTATAGCTTCCATCCGTCCAGTTAGCAGTGACATCTGTCTGCTCCGATGCCTGGCTCGCCGCATAATCCGCCTGTACCTGAGAAAGTATGGTAGCCGCGTCAGCCTTGCAGTTCGCCTTATTCGCCCGGTCGATGTATTTCAACATGCTGGGAACCATAACTGCCGCCAAAATCAGGATGATGACAATTACTACAATCAGCTCCACCAGTGTGAAGCCCTTCTTGCTTTTTGCTTTGCTTCTCAATTTACTTATCATGTTTTCCCTCCTGATGCTTCCCCATCTCAACGGCAGATACGCCTTTTTTCAGGCTGCTGTCTGTCCCCCGCCGGAAAAGCAAATGTTTTATTTACTATTACGACTATACCGTTTTAAGCGAATTTTGTCAACAAATATTCCGTGTATTCTGTCGGAAATCCTTTGTTGTCATACCAAAATAAACCATTTAGAAAATTCTATATAACAAAACACAGCTGCAATCAAAATCCCAGTTCTTCCCCTACCAGTATCACATGAAAATCTGAATCCTGCGGCTTTCTGTGAATAATAGAAGTGATGTGACAGGCGCGCTCCGGATGACGGCAGTCCAAACAGACCCCGGCTTTCAAACAGGGAAGTCCGTCCCGCCCATATTTCAAATGATTCATAGGCGCCGCTGTAAAGCCCACCCGCTGTCTGCCGGCTTCCACATCCGGTACCAGCTTGTTGACTCCGGCGATCACGATGATCCGGTCGGGGCCATAGATGCTGCCCGCTATCCGGTTCCCTCTCCCGTCCACATTCACGATCTGCCCATCCATGGTAACGGCGTTGGCCCCCAGAAGAAAAACGTCGCTTACCAAATAGTTTTGAAGAATCTCCCGCATGGCCGCCCTGGCCTCTTCCCTGTTCTGAAACCCAGTCTCACTTTCAAAAACGCGGCGGTTCCGTGCACAGACATGGGCGATTACCGTGCATCCCTTTTTCCGGAGGCCCTCCTCTATATCCAATGCAAACAAGGTGTGTGAATCACCGCATCCGACCGTCGCCCCTTCTGGGACCAGGCTCAGGAGGAGTTTCCCGGCTTCGGTCCTGTTATCAGTATAATATGCGTCAAATTCATTTTTCTTTAAATTTTTAACTGCTGTTTCTGCCTTATTCCGGAAATATTCCTTCCGGATTCTCTCTGTATCGCTGGAAACCTCTCTTAAAGGCACCAGATATTTTTTCCAATCCACTGACATATTGTCTTCTCCTTTTTCCTCCCTTTGTGCCATTGACAGAACCACACCTGGTAACTAAAATGAATACGTAGCCTAGACCAGAGCACAAGAAAGGAACATAATCACATATGAACAAAAAAGATATCTCTGAAATAAAGAAACAGTTCACCCCCGGCAGCTGTGCCATCACCCGCATATGCGGCTGCTATGTGGATGGGGAAAAAGAAAAAAAGTCTGAGATGAGAGAGGCATTTCTCTCCCTTCCCGAGGAAGAAATGTTCAAATATTTTGAAATTTTCCGAAAAAATCTCTCAGGCACTCTGGGAAAGAATCTCATCAACATGGAATTTCCCCTGTCGGCAGAATCAGAAGGAGATACTCACGACTTTCTGATGAAGCTGCGGGCCTCCCGTCTCGGCGATGATGCTCTGCTGGACTTATTCTATGATAAGGTTATCGAAAACTATGATTACACAGGCAGTTTTTTGATTCTGCTGATCCACAGCGCCTACGACATTCCCGGAAAGTCTGCCGACGGCCATGAAATGTTCGACGCCTCCGACGAGGTCTATGAATACCTGATCTGCAGCATATGTCCGGTCAAGCTCTCAAAACCCGGACTCTGCTACAATGCGGAACAGGGAACCATCCAGAACCGGGTGCGGGACTGGCTGGTGGAGCTTCCGGATACCGGTTTTTTATTTCCGGCATTCAATGAGCGGAGCACCGATATCCACAGCCTTCTCTTCTATTCTAAAAACGCGGACGAATTTCAGGCGCAGCTGGTTGAGGAGGTCCTGGGATGTACTCTTCCCATGCCCGCCAGCAGCCAGAAGGAAACCTTCAACTCTCTGATCGAGGAAACTCTTGGGGACGACTGCGATTATGAATCTGTTAAGATCATCCATGAGAAGCTGAGCGAAATGGTAGAGGAAAAAAAAGAAGAGCCGGAGCCTCTTACCCTTGATAAAGCAGAGGTACGTGCTCTTCTGTCCGAAAGCGGTGCGGCTCCGGAGCGCCTGCATGACTTTGATTCCCGTTATGAAGAAGCGGCCGGTTCCCATGCTCCCATCTTGGCATCAAATGTCATCAACACAAGAAAATTTGAAATCCGTACGCCCGATGTCATCATTCAGGTCAGCCCGGACCGGGCCGACCTGGTGGAAACCCGCATCGTTGACGGGCGCCAATGCCTCGTCATCCCCATGGACGAACATGTGGAGGTCAACGGCATCTGCGTCAGGCCAGGTGCCAAAGCTCCAGCCGGCAATGAGCCTTTCTGAGCTGTCAGTATCTCCGGCTCTGCCATTTTACCTTCAGTTTTCCCGCCCATTCCCGAAGCTTTTCCAAAGCCGCGGTCAGATACCGGAGAACCGGTTCCGTGGCTATGGAGAACACCACAAAGAGCATGATACATTCCATGGACATTCCGGTGATCGCAAACAGATCCGGAAGGAAAATGCTGCAGACCAGCAGACCGGCGATAGATCCAAACCACACGGCGGCCCGCAGTTTGTTCATGGGCCGGCAGATCTTGAACAGGATCATGAACCCAACGATGGCCAGCAGCATCGTAGCAGCGGTGGAGATATCATCGGGATGGACGCCGAAGGTCTGGCCAAACAACACCAAAGCCCCCACCGCTATCACATCAGTCAGGCCGGCCGGAAGCGCTTTCAGGAATACGTTGGAAAGAAAATGTCCTTTTATCATATCCTTGTTGGGCTGCAGCGCCAGGAAAAAGGCCGGAACTCCAATCGTAAACATGCTGATCAGAGAAATCTGGGCCGGCTCCAGCGGATACGTGATCATAAATGCTACGGAAAAAATCGACAGAAGAAAAGAAAAAATATTCTTTACCAAAAACAGGCTGGCCGAACGCTGGATATTATTCACCACCCGCCGGCCCTCCAGCACAACGGCCGGCATACAGGCGAAATCGGAATCCAGAAGCACCACCTGAGACGCCTGCACAGCCGCGTCGCTTCCCGATGCCATGGCCACACTGCAGTCCGCGTCCTTTAATGCCAGCACATCATTGACGCCGTCCCCTGTCATGGCGACGGTCTTTCCCTGGCTCTTTAAGGCCTGTACGAACTGCCGCTTCTGATCCGGCGTAACACGGCCGAATACCGTATATTCTCTCATGGCCCGGTCTACGTCTTCATCTGTCTTAAGTGAAGCGGCGTCCACATACCTGTCCGCGTTCACAATGCCTGCTTCCTTTGCCGCTTCCGCCACAGTCAGCGGATTGTCACCGGATATCACCTTGACCTCCACTCCCTGCTCCGCAAAATAAGCAAAGGTTTCCGGGGCTTCTTTCCGGATGGGGTTCGCAAGCAGGATATAACCCAAAGGCTCCGCTTTTTCAGTCAGCGGCTTTCCGTCCGGTTTTCCTTCGTAAGTAGCGAACACCAGCACCCGGTATCCTTTGGACGCATGACTTTGAATGTCTTCCCGGTATTTCTCATAATCCTCTCTCAGGATGAATTCCGGCGCACCCAGAACATAAGACGCGTCCTCAAAAGCAACTCCGCTGTATTTTACAGAAGAGGAAAATGGAGTGACCCTGACCGCAGCAGCGTCTGTCCCCTCTGTAAAATAAGCTTTCATCGCCTCCATGGTGATGTTGTCGTCACTCATGACCCTGACAAAGTCTCCTACCAGTCTCGAAAGCTCCGGCATTGTTTCAGGATCGTATCCTTCCGCCGGTAAAAGCTTCTTCACGCTCATAGTATTTTCCGTAATCGTACCGGTCTTATCCACACAGAGCACATTGACCCGGGCCAGTGTTTCAATACTCTTCATATCGTGCAGAAGGACTCTGCGCTTCGCCAGACGCATGGAGCTTACGGCCAGAGCCACACTGGTGAGCAGGTACAGCCCTTCCGGAATCATGCCGATGACCGCCGCTACCATGGAGGTAATGCTCCCGCGGAAGGTCTCATGGTTGAAATAAAAACCCTGAACGAACAATACGATGCCAATGGGAATCAATGCGATCCCGACAAATTTCACCAGCTTATTCAGGGAGCGCATCATCTCTGACTGCTCTCCCTTCTGCATAGCCTTCGCCTCCAGAGTCAGACGGGAAATATAGGAATCGGCCCCGATCTTCTCCAGCCTTGCGTGGCACTGTCCGGATACGATGAAGCTTCCTGATATCAGGGAGTCCCCGCGCCGTTTCGTTATCTCGTCTGCCTCACCGGTCAGAAGCGATTCGTTCACCTGCACCTCTCCCGCAACCACCACCGCGTCGGCACAGACCTGGTTTCCCGCTTTAAACACCACGATATCGTCTAGAACCAGCTCTTCCGAATCAACAGTCCATACTTTTCCGTCCCGAATCACAGTGGCTTTCGGGGAATTGAGCATGTTCATCTTTTCCAGAACCTTTTTGGCGCGAATCTCCTGAACAATCCCGATCAGTGTATTTACGATGATCACCGGCAGGAACGTGAGATTCCGAAGCGACCCCACCACGCAGAGAAGCACCGCCAGCACGGTAAAAATCAGGTTAAAATAAGTAAACAGATTGCTTAAGATGATCTCTTTCGTAGTCTGGGAAGCAGAATCCACAGCCACGTTGTCCAGCCCATAATCCATTCTCTCCATGACCTGGTCCCGGCTCAGCCCGACACGGTAATCCGCCGCATAACGGGTAAATGGAGCACGCCCTGCGTCATATACTGCTTCCTCTTCTATTTCCAGCTCTTCCTTACGTTTCCGCCACATAGTATAATCCTCCTGTATACGGAGTTATTATACGACGGTCTGTAAAAGACTTCCATATAAAAATTATGAATTTTTTCTTAGTAATGCGCTGCGCCTTCGTACATAGACGCTGTCTATATCTGATAATCATACTGCCCGTCCGGAGCGATTCCATAAAAATCTCCGAAGGATAAGGCAAAAATCCTGTCTTTTTTTTCGGAAATGTCCACTTGATTCTTGATCAGGTACTGGTAAACGCCTGAATAATCCATATTTCCCTGGAGCAGGATGCTGTCCAGCTTTCCGTCTCTTATGACCGCCTTTTTGTAACTACGGCTGTCTTCGCAGATCACGACCTCATCCCCCTCCTCTGCCGCGCCTTTTCCCAGGGACAATGTGGTCACCCCATAGAAATTCATAGTATTCTTCATGGCATACCGGTCCAGATACTGAACCTTCCTGCCGCACATATTATACGCCGCCGTCTGTCCCTGCTTCATGGCATTGGGCCAGATTCCCGACAGCCCGGCCACATCTCCGGCCGCGTAAACGTCAGGACAGTTGGTCCTCATATATTCGTCCACCTGTATGAACCGGTCGGCGGCTATCTCCCCGGATTCCACACAGGAAATCGCGGAGCGGACGCCCGCCGCCACAATGACCAAATCGCATGAAATCTCCCTTCCGTCATCCAGGATCACCTTTCTGATGGATCCAGTCTGATCCATTACCGTATTCGACGCCTTTCTGCCTAAAAGGAACTTACAGCCTGCCTCTTCAAACAGTTTCTGATAAGTCTTCCCCGCCGTTTCGTCCAGCTGGATCGGCAGGATTCTGTCCGCCATTTCCACAACGGTCACATCCTTCCCCCGCTCCAAAAGGGCATAAGCTGCGTCCAGTCCCACCAGGCCCGATCCCACGATCAGCACCCTCTCTGCCGTTTCTGCCACCTCGTCTATCTGCTTTGCATCCTCCAGATGCCGCAGGCCAAAGACGTTTCTCGCTTTCCGGAAATCTCCCACCGGGGGAATAAAACTGTCCGCGCCGGTAGCGATCAGCAGCTTATCATATGAAATCACCGTATCATCCTCCAGCTGGACATTATGCGTTTTTGTCCAGACATGGGACGCTCGTTTTCCGCTTATCCAGGTGATCTTCTGCTCTTCAAAGAAATCTTCCGGCACAAAGCTCAGGCGGCGCTCATCCCTTTCATGACTCAGATATTTGTGGAGCATACATCTGGAATGTACGTGGGTATCAGCAGAGATCATCACAATCTCCGCTCCAGGCTCACAGGCCCGTATGGTCTTTGCGGCTGTGATGCCTGCCGCGCCTGCTCCGATGATCACATGCCTCACAGGACCACCTCCTCTACAAAAACAGCGTTCTTAGGACAGGCTTTCACACAGCTCGGTTCTCCTCCGGCATCGATACAAAAATCACATTTGATGACCTTTGTGCGGGTAGCCGTATCCGCTTTCAACACTCCGTAAGGACAATTCATCACACACATAAAGCAGGAGCCGCATTTTGTCCCGTCATATAAGACATGGCCCGTCGCCGGGTCCTTGGTCAAGGCCCCGCTCATACAGGACATTACGCACTCCGGCTGGTCACAATGCCGGCAGAAGATCGGCCGGTACGTGCCGTCTTCCATTTCTATGATGTGGTTCCTGGACTCATTATGGATGTCCGTCAGGTCCAGATCATAAACCGTACCCTCATCCGTCCGGTGAGCCTGCATACAGGCTATGCTGCAGCTTTTACAGCCATCGCATTTCGCCTGATCTATCATGATCCTTTTCATAGCAGAATCCTCCTATATATTCAGAGCAGCACGTTTTTCCAGAATGATCTTCTCCAGGATATCTGCACTGTCTGCGGCATCTGAATTGATGATGACACGGCCGCCGGTCAATTCCTTCATGTCTTCCGTCAAAACCTTGACCGCTGTTTTGCTCCCGGTCACAAAGGGAGGAAGCCCCAGGTGAAGAGGAAGTCCCAGAGCCAGTCCGAAAGCTCCGTCAGCCAAAGCCTGCTCTTCCAGCCACTGGGCGGCGGAAAGGACCAGCGGAAGCTGCGGCAGATCCACACCCAGCTCTTCCGCTATTTCTGTAGCCACGATCTCCAGACGGCCGATCGCCAGGCAGGGTCCGAAATTCAGCACCGGCGGAATCCCCAGCTTTTCACAGACCGCACGGAGCTTAGGTCCCGCGTATTTCGCCGCATCCGGCGTCATCAATCCGCAGTTCTCGATGCCGCCTGAAGAACATCCTGCCGTTAAAACGATGATATCTTTCGCGATCAGCTTCTTCGTAAGTTCTACGGTCAGCACATCATGGCCTCCCGCCGTCAGATTGGAACAGCCCACCACTCCGGCGATTCCCTTGATATCACCGGATACGATCAGGTCGATAAGGGGCTTCCAGCTGTCACCCAGGAATTTTTTCAGAGAGCCTTCACTCACACCAGTAAGCGTATTATCATTCCCGTGATCCGGAAGCAGGTTCAGTTTTACGCTTCCGCGGCGTTCCTTATATGCCGCCACAATCTTATCGATGATGGCTTCACTCTGTTCTTCTCTTTTGGAAAAGTCAAACTCCATCATCTCAGCGTTTGCCTTTTTCGCCACGCTGTCCAGGCATATCTGTTTGATCTTCAACTCATCACAAATGGGCTCGATACCCGGCAGAGTGCAGTTAAATTCTGAAAGCACCGCGTCAATGGCTCCCGTGGCAAGTATGGCCTCACTGGTATAATTGTTTCCCGCATGTCCGTCGAACACTTCTTCATAATGGCTTCCCCTGAGCTGAAGGTCCTGTCCCACGCAGGTACATCCCACCAGCTTAAAACCCTTAGCCCCCGCCGCCTGGGCCTTTGCCACCGCATCAGGCTTAGTCAGACGTTCCTGCAGATCCACAAAGATCGTATGCTGATGTCCTGTGATCATGATATTTATGTACTCCGGATCGATCACCCGCAGACCTACCGGCGCCAAGCGAAGCTCCGGCTCTCCCAGCAGCACATCATTGAGCAGGTTCGTCAGTGTCAGGCCGTATACACCAGTGGAGATTCCCAGACGCAGGCAGTCCACCAGCATATCCACAGGGTCCGAGTTCAGGTTGGTTGAACATTTCACGACCCCTTTGAACACCTCAGATTTGGCGCCGCCTGGCATAATGCCCAGCTCTTTCCATCTTTTTACGCGGGGGGCGTAAGCTACCTTTTCCACCAGATCCATTTTCACATATTCTGGTTTATAGAGATCCGCCAGTACGGCTTCTGCCACCATTTCCGCTCTGGCATAGTCGTCCTTTTCTTGAATTCCAAACATCCCGCAGAGCCGGTCCAAAGCGTGGATCCCTTTCAGCTCTCCCTTCGACTTTGCCGTATTCAAAAGATTCCGTGCCGTATTCTCTACGATATGGATGTAACATCCGGAGCCGGCAGCCACTGCGCGCAGAAAATTCCTGGTCACGATCGTATCGGCATTGGCGCCGCAGATACCTCTCGGGGACTGAGGAGTGATACGGCAGGGGCCGTTGGCACACAGCCGGCAGCAGACACCCTGAAGTCCAAACCCGCACTTTGTTTTCTGCGTATCCACACGGTGGTGGGAGGTCTCCATGGGAAGCCCCTTGATAAACGTCTCCAGCGGTTTATCCGCGCTTTTACATGTATTGCATCCAAAACACTGATTCATAAGAATTCCTCCTATAGTTTTATCCATTTTTCAGGTGAGCCCTATCCTTCCAGAATTTCCATAAGCGATCTGCCTTTCAGCTCCCGGGTGATCATTTCCTGCAGGCGGCAGAATTCTTTATGCACCATACAGGGAGTCGCTTCCGTATTCTGAGAGCACCGATGGCCCCGAACCGTACATTCTGTCAAGAGCAGTTCCTTGTCCACCGCCCGGCATACGTCATACAGTGTGATTTCTCTTAAGTCCTTTTTCAGGGAATATCCTCCGCTGCTTCCTCTGTGGCTCCGGATATATCCGGACTTTTCCAGCTTCCTGGCCAGCTTGTAGGCTATGGACACGGTGATGTTTTCCTTCCGGCAGATGTCCTGCACGCTGACCGTTTCTCCTCCGGACAGGGCCCTTAAAATCCTGACCGCATAATCACATTCTCTGGTAATTAACATGACAGCACCTCACTGTCTCCACTATACTATACTGTACTATTTTGGTCAAGATTTAATTGATAAAAAAGCAACAATTATTTCCGGTTTTTCAGTCTCTGGTCAGCTTCCGTATCCAGTTCCCATAATGGGATTCCAGATACGCCGGAATACATTTGAATATCTGGTCCGCATTCAGACAGCAGACCACAATCACCGGCGAAGCTTTCACCACAAAAGCCATAAAAAAGGAAAGGGGCAGAACGATCAGCCAAATGCTGATCAGGTCCATCTTCACCACAAACATAGCATTTCCGCCGCCCCGGATGATGCCGCTGTTCGTCGGCATCTGATAGGACATGCCCACACAGACAACGCTCAGAATAATCAAAAAGGTATTGGCCATTTCTTTTGTAGACGGAGACAAGTCATAGAGGTTAAGAATCGGTATCCGGATAAA
This sequence comes from Lientehia hominis, assembly GCF_021044755.1. Classification (GTDB taxonomy): domain Bacteria; phylum Bacillota; class Clostridia; order Lachnospirales; family Lachnospiraceae; genus Lientehia; species Lientehia hominis. The sequence continues at coordinate 86,115 of NZ_JAJNOR010000004.1, read as the reverse complement.
AAAAAGCAAGATACCCGAAAAAATCCCTATGATCAAAAACAGCTTCTGCAGCTTTCCCGCATACCGCTTTACCAGTTGGGTATCGCCGGTCCCTATGGTCTTTCCGATGATGACTGAGGCAGTCGAGGCAGCCCCTATGGCTGTGGACTTCACTACCAAAAACAAGGTGGATGCCACACTGTTGGCGGCGATTGCCGCAGCCGCCATATGGCCGAGGATCACAGTCTGAAGCGCCGTATTGATTCCCCACAGGCTCTGGACTACGACCATGGGAACCGTCAGCCTGTAATAATCTTTGGAAAGCACCTGATCAAAACGCAGGTAATCCCGAAGCCTCATCCGCAGACGCTTTTCCTTTTTTGCCACAAAAAGAATCAGGACTGCACATTCCACTATCCTGGCAGCCAGGGTCCCGATAGCGGCACCGGCCGCTCCCAGCTCCGGCGCCCCGAATTTTCCATATATCAGCACATAGTTGATGCCGCAGTTGATGAAAAAGGTCATGATTGAAAGATAAAAAGCAATCTTTACCATTTCCACGCTTCTGAGGGAAGCCAGCAAAAGCTGGGTCACCGCAAAAAACAGATAAGTGTAACGGACTATGAGGATATATTTTACGCCCTCCTGGATGATGGGCCCGTCTGTGGTGAATATCCCCACCACCTGATAAGGAAAGAGACTAATGACAAGAAACAAGACCACAGCGACCGCCAGCCCTGTCTTCATTGCTGCCGCTGTGATCCTCTTCATCGGTTCGACCTGCTTTTTTCCCCAGTACTGGCTGCAGAAGATCACCAGTCCGTCTCCCAGGGCCAAAAGGACCTGCTGAAATACGAACTGAATCTGATTGACCGCGGCCACCCCCGCCAATGACGTTTCACTGTAGGCCCCCAGCATCATATTATCCGCCAGGTTTACGCTGAGCGTTATCACATTTTGCAGCACCAGCGCCACATATATGGAAAAAAAGCTTCGATAAAATACCTTGTCCTCTTTCATCTCATGTATTCCTATCCTTTTCCGGCCATATCCCGCCGGCAGATTTTCCAACAATTTCTTTTTTGATTGTATCATATAAGAGGGACTGATTCTACTGGGTTTGTGTTTTATATCGCCTTGGAAACTTTCTTATAAAATAAAAAAGACTGCTATATCTCAAGCAGCCTTATATTATTACGCTATTTATTTCTTGGCTTTACCCACATATACAATTGATACAGAAATAACCCCCAACCCCAATGCTATAATAATCATACCAGAACCGTAACAAATCATATTAACAACTGCGACAAATGAATTAGATAACGACGCTATTCCACCGTTTATATCACTTAATTCATCTACAATAGTATCAGACGCGCCATAAATTTCTGTGTAGAAATCACCGCCAAACGCTGCTTTGTCCACATTATATGTCTTCGCATCATAAATCTCTATCTTTTCCTTATGGGATAAAACAGTAAAACCCAATATAACGATTACCACTCCTATTATCAAAGATATAATAGGCATAATTTTTATTTTGCCGCTCTGTCCGTTCGAATTTGCAGCATATGATGATCGATCATCTCTGTCTTCTGCCTTTATTTCTCTTTCCGGTTGAGAAACAGGGCAGCCACATTTTGGACATACACTCATTCCTTCTGACAACACTTCTCCACATTCCATACATCTCATTTCTACCATGATTTTCTTCCCCCTTATTTATTAAAATTATTCCATTTTAAATATCCAATTACATTAATATCATACGAAGGCATAAGTATTTTTTTATCACTGTCTTCCCATGTGTATGTTGCTAAAGTGCAACGACCATCTCTCAAACAGGAAGCGGTTCTGATCAATTCCCCTTTGTCTTCTTTCCTTCCTCCATCCAACAGCTCGCTGGTATATATTACTAACCCATCCTCATATCCGCTGAAGGACAATTCCTCTTTGCCCGAAAAACTCGTGGTATATTTTCCCTCTTCTTTTTCTACCGCAAAAGGCGTTTCGACTGTATAATCAGCTTCTTTAAGCTCCTTGCTGCCGCAAAAAATCTGAGGAGTAACTGTCACTTCAACGCCTCTTGATTTCAATGGCAAATCATCTAAATAACAGGAATATTCCCCTACGCCGTCAACAATCACAACTGCAATATTTCTTGTAATATCTTTGGTCATATCATTTTTCAGCTCAATAAAAAGTAAACCATTAACTTTTTTTCTCATTTTAATCACTAAATCAACTGAACAGCTTGTTCTCTCATCGCATGTCCAATCATTATAATATTTATCATTTTGTTCTATGCTAATATCGGATTCTTTAATCTTCTTGCCGGCCATGTATCCAACAGCAGTATATTTAATGGAAGGATCATCTTCTGATGATTCATACGTTTTAATCGTACCCTTTCCATTTTCCATATATACTAAACGAGGAGTGTTGTTTGGCTCTTCATAATATCCAATAAGTGCCACAAACGGCCTGGATTCATTAGAGGTCACCATTCCTTCATAGCTTACAGAATTTTCTCTCTCATCAATCAGTTTCCACTTGCTTAAGTTTATCTCACTGATAGACAAATTATCTCCAGACATCTGGCGGCTATATAACACAACTGCTGTAATTCCAACTAAAACAACAATGAAAACAATAACCCCTATAATCATCATATTTTTATGAGATTTTTTTTTGATATCACTTTTTTCTACCGTACCTGCGCCCATAATCGTTGAAGAATCGCTTCTTTCTTCCATCGGGTCAGCTTTCAATGGATAACCACACATGGGACATTTCGATGCTTTATCCGAAATGTTTTGTCCACACTCAGGGCATTGGATGATAGCCATATTATGTACCTCCAATTATATATTTTATATCTAAATATATTCAATATCATATCAAATCTCTAATAAAATTCTATTATTTTGGTCGAAAAAAGTCAACTATATAAACATATAATTATATTTTTTATACACAATATAAAATACCAGTTACATCAAACCTCGTATCATAGCCATAAGCGTTTACTTTAACGTCGGATTGATTTTTAAACAAAACACAAAAACACCCCTGCAAACGACGCGCTCACGCCATTTACAAGGGTGTTGATATCTAAAAATTACAGCAAGGTTCTTTACTGTCCCATCTGTTTTGCAACTTCTTCTGCGAAATTCTCGCTCTTCTTCTCCAGGCCTTCACCTGTCTCATAGCGGACGAATTTCTCGATGGAAACCTCTGCTCCCACTTCTTTTGAAACAGCCGCAAGATATTTTCCGACAGTAAGATCACCGTCTTTTACATATGCCTGGTCAAGCAGACAGAACTCCTTCAGCTCCTTGTTCAGACGGCCGACGATCATCTTGTCCAGGATGTTTTCCGGTTTATCCGGATTCTCATTTCTTGCCTGCTCCTTAAGAATCGCTGTCTCTTTCTCGATAAAGTCCTGAGGGACCTCAGCACGGGAAACATACAGGGGATGGAGCGCTGCGATCTGCATCGCAACATTCTTGAGTGCTTCCTTAACAGCGTCATTGACCACGCCGGCTTTCGCCACGACCAAAACGCCGATTCTTCCGCCGCCATGGATGTAATCCACTACGCAGCCGTCCTTTGCTTCTACCTTTTCAAAACGTCTGATGCTCAGGTTTTCGCCGATGACGGCAACCTTCTCCACCAGGGCTTCCTTCACTGTCTTAGAGGCGTCAGCCGTCCAAGCCTCTGCCATGAACGCATCCATATCCGCCGCATCCGATTTGACCGCCTGATCTGCCACATCCGCTACGTATGCCTGGAAATCAGCGTTCTTCGCAACGAAATCCGTTTCGGAGTTCACTTCCACAATAGCGGCCTTCTGTCCGTCGATAACGGTTTTGACAAGACCTTCCGCCGCGATTCTTCCGGCTTTTTTCTCTGCCTTTGCCTGTCCGTTCTTTCTCAGGAATTCCACTGCCTCGTCCATATTGCCGTCGGTGGCCGCAAGCGCTTTCTTGCAGTCCATCATGCCGGCGCCTGTCATTTCTCTCAGCTCTTTAACCATTGCTGCCGTAACTGCTGCCATAATTATTTCAATCCTTTCTTAATCTTGAGAATTTTCCGGGATAACGTCCTGCTGTTACGCCTCTGCAGCTTCCGTTTCAACCTGTACGTCTGCTGTCTCTTCCGTTACCTCTTCACCCTGCTTCGCTTCAATAACGGCATCTGCCATCTTGGATACGATCAGCTTAACCGCTCTGATAGCGTCGTCATTGCCGGGAATCACATAATCCAACTCTTCCGGGTCGCAGTTGGTGTCCGCGATACCGATCAGTGTGATGCCCAGTGCATGAGCTTCCTGTACACAGATTCTTTCTTTTTTCGGATCTACGATGAAAATGGCATCGGGAAGCTTCTTCATATCTTTGATACCGCCCAGGTTTCTCTCCAGCTTCTCCTGCTCCTTCTTAAGAGCGATGACTTCCTTCTTCGGAAGGACCTCAAAGGTTCCGTCTTCCTGCATTTTCTCAATGGTGCGAAGTCTCTGGATTCTGCTCTGGATGGTCTTGAAGTTTGTCAGCATACCGCCGAGCCATCTCTGATTTACATAATACATACCGCAGCGTTCTGCTTCGATCTGAATCGCGTCCTGTGCCTGCTTCTTTGTTCCCACAAAGAGAATCGTGCCGCCGTCGGCCGCGATATCGGCTACTGCCTTGTAAGCGTCGTCTACCATTCCTACGGATTTCTGCAGATCGATGATATAAATACCATTTCTCTCCGTGTAAATGTAGGGAGCCATTTTAGGGTTCCATCTTCTCGTCTGATGACCAAAGTGTACGCCTGCTTCCAGCAGCTGTTTCATTGAAATAACGCTCATTTTCTTTCCTCCATTTGGTTTAAACTTCCGTGAATTTCTTTTTTCCTTTGAGACCGGGCATACCCGGCACCGTCGTCGGAATCCATCCACGTGACAATTTTTCAGCCCTATCATTGTACCATGACACATTTTCAAATGCAAGTATTTTTTCTTTTATTCCTGCAAAACCGCTCTCTTACCGGCAAAGACATGCTATAATAGAAAAGAATCTATCATCCAGAAAGGAATGTTTATCTTATGAAAACATCTGCTCAGCTTGACTCCATGCTCCGTGACATCGATCACAAGAGTTATCCGGCATATAAGACGCTGAAGGGAGTCTATGATTTCGGGACCTATACTCTCTCTATCGACCACGTACAGGGCGATCCGTTCGCCTCTCCTTCAAGGCTCACTATTCACATCACGGACAAGGCCTCCGGATTTTCTCCAGATCTTTGGAGCTCGGAGGACCGGAAAACAGCTTTCTGCGACTTTCTGCTCCGGCAGTTTGAAAAGGCAGTACAGGATTATTCCTTCCAGGCCAAAGGTTCCGGTAAAAGCGGCGCTCTGTTCACCACCCGCTGCGGTCCCCAGGTACTCAGACGCACGGCCTGTACCATCAGGGAAAGAACTATCCTCATGCGGTTTGAAGCCGGTTTTCCTGCCAACGGGCGCACCATCAATTCCAGGGAGCTTCGCAAAATCCTGTTTGATTATCTGCCAAAGTGTGCGGAAAAATCCCTGTACCATAAAAACATCAGCCGGGGAGCCCTTCAAAACGCCATAGAGCTCTTTGAAGACCAGCAGGCTCTCCGTGCATTCCTGCCGGAAAACGACTTGATCGCATTCGTAGCAGACGGCGCAGTCCTGCCCCGGAAATCCGGCGTATCAAATCTTCCCATGAAAGAAGCCCTTCCTTTTTCTTCACCTTCTTCCATGAAAATCTCGGTTTCTCTTCCCCACAGAGGGATAATCACCGGCATGGGCATACGAAAGGGCGTCACTCTGATCACCGGAGGCGGCTACCACGGAAAATCCACCCTCCTGAAAGCGCTGGAGACCGGCGTCTATAACCACACTGCCGGAGACGGAAGAGAATTCGTCATAACCGACGCCTCAGCGGTGAAGCTCCGGGCAGAGGAAGGCCGTGTCGTAAAAAAGGTGGATATCTCTCCTTTCATCAATCATCTTCCCAACGGAAAAGACACCAGCAGCTTTTCCACGGAAGACGCCAGCGGCAGCACTTCACAGGCTGCCGGAGTCATAGAAGGAATAGAAGCCGGGGCCAAGCTCTTTCTGATTGACGAAGATACCTGCGCGACAAATTTCATGGTGCGTGATGAGCTGATGCGCAGAGTCATCTCTCCTGACAAGGAGCCTATCACGCCTTTTCTCAGCCGTATCCGCCCTTTGTTTTCCCAGCTTGGCATTTCCACCATCCTGGTGGTCGGAAGCTCCGGAGCATTTTTTCATACGGCCGACTGTGTCCTTCAAATGGACAATTATCAGGCAAAGGATATCACCATACACGCAAAAAAGGAAGCAGCGGTCTATAACGCTTCCCACGCCGATTCTCCTGGAGAAAACAGCGGCGTTGATCTTTTCTGTTTTCCCTGCGGCACCCTGAATCGGATATACCGGCCCGCCGTCCAAAAAAGCGGGAATGATCGCCGCCGCTCCGTTCAAAATTCTGAGCGTGACTCCAGACCTCCTAAAATCAAAGTACAGGGTAAAGACAGCCTGTTCTATGACAAGTCCATGATTGACCTGCGTTATGTGGAACAGCTGGCCGATGAGGAACAGACAAGAGCTCTGGGCTATATTCTGCTGTATCTGAATACGCATTTAAATTCGCCCGTCCCACTGTCAGACCAGCTTCCAAAACTGTATGAGAAGATAGTCCGGGAGGGCATGGAATCCATCACCTCCTGGGACTGTCCTCCCTTCATGGCTCTGCCCAGGCTTCAGGAAATCTATGCCTGCGTCAACCGCTGCCGGTTTTGACAACATAGATGAAAGCAAAAATCCTGCGGCGCCTTCCATTCGGAGGCCTCCGCAGGATTTGTCATTTCTGTTTCCTGACCATTCAGAACTATTCTATACTTCCTTCAGCTTTTTCAGTTCTTCAAACACCACGTCATTCAGCACTTTGATATAAGTACCTTTCATTCCGGAAGAACGGGATTCAATGACTCCGGCACTTTCAAATTTCCTGAGTGCATTGACGATCACGGAACGGGTAATACCTACTCGGTCTGCAATCTTGCTGGCCACAAGGATTCCCTCATTTCCTTCCAATTCCTCAAAGATATGCTGGATAGCTTCCAGCTCGGAAAACGACAGCGTGCTGATGGCAGATTTTACAATCTGAATCTTTCTCGTCTCTTCCGCATTTTCCTCATTCACGGAACGCATCATCTCCAGCCCGACTACCGTAGTGCCATATTCGCTGAGGATAATATCGTCTATTCCATACTGATCATTGGACTTATAGATGAACAATGTCCCCAAACGCTCACCGGCGATATCGATCGGCGTAATAATCGCCTGATATTTCTCCACGTTCGTCTCTGCAAATCCCAGCGTTTCCAAATTTACATTTTCCTTGGTAGAAAGAACACTGAGCAGTCTTTCATTCAGCATCCGGTCTACGAAGCCCCCCACCTGATCTTCAATGAGTTCTTCAATCTCTTCTACCCCTTCGCTGATACCTACTCCCAACACCTTGCCTTTTTTACTGATAACAAGGATGTTAGAATCAAGAATATCGCTCAGCACGGCACAAATATCGTTGAAGACAACCTTGCTGGAATTGTTGTTATGGAGCAATTTGTTAATTTTTCTGGTTTTATCCAATAATTGTACGCTCACTGCTGGCCTCCTATTCATATTCAGTAATTCCAACTTATTCAGCCTTATCGTATCATACTTTTTAAGACGCCGCAACACTTTTCACATTTCTTTTCGTAATTTTTATATAATTTCGATTATTTTACCTTTTCAACCAGGAAACCGCAGGTCTGTTCCGAACAAATCAGCTTATTTCCCTTTTCCACCATATAACTCCCGCACTTTGGACACTTTTCATTGGACGGCTTCTGCCAGGACATGAATTCGCAGTCGGGATGGTTGCTGCATCCATAATATCTTCTGCCTTTTTTGGTTTTTTTCACGACAACATCGCCGCCGCAGACCGGACAGCTGACCCCGGTCTTCTCCAAATACGGCTTTGTGTTCTTGCAGTCCGGAAAACCCGGACACGCCAGAAATCTTCCATGAGGTCCATATTTGATGACCATGTTGCGGCCGCAGTTCTCACAGATCTCCTCTGTGACCTCATCCTCTATTTTCACGGCCTCCAGTTCTTTCTGAGCGGCCGTCACTGCATCCATCAGATCTGGATAAAAATTACGGATGACGGTCTTCCACTTCACGACCCCGTCTTCTACTCCATCCAGAAGAGATTCCATATTCGCGGTGAACGCCACGTCCACCAAACTGGGGAACGCTTCTTTCATAATGTGATTTACGATCTCTCCCAGCTCCGTTACATAAAGATTTTTATTCTCCTTTGCCACATAGCGCCTGGCAATGATCGTCGTAATGGTAGGAGCGTAGGTACTGGGACGGCCGATGCCTGCCTCCTCCAGCGCCCGCACCAAAGAGGCTTCCGTATAATGGGCCGGCGGCTGAGTGAAGTGCTGCTTGTAATCAAACTCCTTCAATGTTAATGGCGTCTCGGTGGTCAGATTCTTTGCCAGCGTATTCGGTTCTTTTTTCTCATTGGGATCCGTATATACGGTCATAAACCCTTCAAACTTCACCTTGGAAGCTGAAGCGGTAAATCGATAGTTCCCCGCGTCGATCTTTACATTAGTCGTCTCATAAACGGCCGACGACATCCTGCACGCGGTATATCGGCGCCAGATGAGCTGATACAGCCGGAATTGATCCCTGGAAAGGGAATCTTTGATCTTTGTGGGAGACAATTCGATATCCGTCGGCCGGATAGCCTCATGGGCATCCTGAATCTTTCCGCCGGATTTTCCTTTTTGTTCATCTGCCAGCACATATTCCGGTCCGTATTCCGCCGAGATATACTCTGCCGCGGCTTTCTGGGCTTCTTCGGATATACGGGTGGAATCGGTACGAAGATATGTGATGATACCGGCTGTTCCGTTTCCCTTTATATCAATTCCTTCATATAGCTGCTGGGCGAGCCGCATAGTCTTCTGCGTCGAAAAATTCAGTACGTTGGCCGCTTCCTGCTGAAGAGTGCTCGTCGTAAAAGGGAGAGGCGGCTTCTTGATCCGTTCTCCCAGTTTGATATCGGCGATTTTAAATTCAGATTTTTCCACGTCCTTTAAAATATCATCCAGCTGTTTTTTGTCTGCGATGGTAATCTTCTGCTTTCTGTTTCCATAGAATTTCACCCTCATAGGCTTTTTTTCACTGCCGCACTGGACATCTGCCTCCAGTGACCAGTACTCCTGAGGGATAAACGCAGAAATCTCTTCTTCTCTGTCACAGATGATCCGAAGCGCTGCGGACTGTACCCGTCCGGCGCTCAGTCCCCGCTTCACCTTCGCCCACAATAACGGGCTGATGCTGTAGCCCACCATTCTGTCCAAGACACGGCGTGCCTGCTGGGCGTCCACCAAATTCATGTCAATGTCTCTCGGCGCTTTCAGGGAAGCTTTTACCGCAGTTTTTGTAATCTCATTGAAACTGATTCTCTGGACCTTTTTGTCCTCCAGCTTAAGAGCCGTCATCAAATGCCAGGAAATTGCTTCTCCCTCACGGTCCGGGTCAGTAGCCAGATATATCTTATCCGACTTCTTCACTTTCTTGCGAAGGTTTGCCAGAATGTCTCCCTTCCCGCGTATCGTGATATATTTTGGCTCGTAATCGTGCTCTATATCAATGCCCATCTGGCTTTTCGGCAGGTCTCTTACATGCCCGTTGGATGCGTCTACATCGTAATTGGCCCCCAAAAATTTTTTAATTGTCTTTACTTTTGCGGGGGACTCTACAATGACCAGATACTTTGCCATAGTGTTCTCCTTTATCTCTTTTTGCCACATAATAGTGCTCATATGGCTGCACAACCAGCCCCTCCATCTCCAGATCCACAAGGCAGACCGCTAAATCGGCACTGTTCAGTCCCGTTTCCAGGCAGATTCTCTCCGTAGATTTGGGTTCGGAATCCAGACAACTATACACCCTTTCCAAATTTTTATCAAGAGATAACTGATTATTATTAGAAATTCTTAATTTTTTCCCTTTTAGATTCCAGAAGCTGAGAATATCCTCCGGCTCTGTCAATAGCTCTGCTCCGTCCTTCAAAAGACTGTTGGTTCCGCAGCTCAAGTAGTCCCCGGCCCTGCCGGGAACTGCCCAGATCTCCTTTCCCTGTTCCAGGGCATAGGACGCGGTGATCAAAGATCCGCTCCTCTTTCCCGCCTCTATGATAGCCACACAATCCGACAGACCGCTGATGATACGGTTTCTGGCCGGGAAATTCATGGGCAGCGGCCTCGTGCCCGTCGGATATTCGGAAATCAGTCCTCCGGCTGCCTCCACCTCTCCGTACAAACTTTGATTTTCCCTGGGATAGACCATGTCCGGCCCGCATCCCAAAACGCCGAAGGTCCCGGCTACTCGGTTTTCAGCCCTCAGGGCTCCCCGGTGCCCAGCGGCGTCGATTCCCCTGGCAAGCCCGCTTATGACTTGTATGCCGGCTTCTGCCAGAGCTTTTCCTAAATCCTCTGCCATGGAACGTCCATAATAACTGCAGTTCCGGGAACCCACTATGGCAGCTGACGGCCTGTCATCGGAAGGAAGGCCGCCTTTTATAAATAATCCAAGGGGGCGTCCCGGAATGGACAAAAGCCGTTTCGGATAATTTTCATCACATAACGGTATAAATAAAATACCCCTTTGATTCATAGTTTCCAGCATTCTTTGAATCTTATCCGTTTCACGCCCCTCCCGGATATCCCTCACCGCACGTTCCAGAATCTTTCTGTTATAAAACACATCTGCCTCATCCGTGTCTCCCATAGGTTCCATTTGTCCGCCCGGCTGCCCCGCAGGCCTGAGCACATCCCTCAGGGCTTTCTCTGATGCGTGAAAAATTTCCGCCGGAGTACCCAGCCGCTGCAGAAGCCGTTCTCTCACCGGAAGCGGTATCTGGCTCAACCCGCAGTACCAAAACCAATATTCCTGCTCAGAAAATACATTTATTTTCTTTTCCATAGTTCCTATTCCTTCCTATTATTATATGATTTATTTTCCAATTTTTTACATTTTTTGCAGCTTGGGGGCTCCGTAAAGAATTGCCTCCTTCAGATGTTTTTTCTCTACAATGACTGCTCCCTCCAGATCCGCAATGGTCCTGGCCACTCTCAGGACCCGGTGGTATGCCCTGGCGCTCATTTCCATTGTGTCAAAAGCTTTTCTCATAAATTCTTCTTCCGGTTTGCCCAATGAACAATACTCCAATATCCTGCAGCCGGGTATGGAAGAATTATATAGGAAATCGGTTCCCGCAAAACGTTCTTTTTGTGCCAGCCTCGCCTTTTCCACCCGTTCCCGGATGATGCCCGAGGCTTCCGCATGGCCGTTCTTTTCCTGGAGTTCCCGAAACGGGAGACGTTCCACCGTCACACTGATATCGATCCTGTCCATCAGCGGACGGGACAATTTTCCCAGATATTTCTGTATCTGCGGCGCAGAGCATCTGCATTTATTTCTGTCTGGAAAATAGCCGCACGGACACGGATTCATGGCGGCCACCAACATGAATTTCGCCGGAAACTCATAGGAACCATATAGCCTGGAGACCACCACTCGTTTTTCTTCCAGAGGCTGGCGCAGGGCCTCCAACGACATCCGGGACATTTCCGGAAGCTCGTCCAGGAATAAAACGCCATGACTGGCTAAAGACAGCTCTCCCGGCCGGGGGACTCGTCCCCCTCCGGTCAGCGCCGCCGCCGTGACCGTATGATGAGGCGCCCGGAAAGGCCTTTCCATAAGCAAAGCCGTCCCTTCCGGCATCAGTCCGCAGATGCTGTTGATTCGGCTGATTTCCAAACTTTCTGCCAGAGTAAGCTTCGGCAGGATACCCGGAATGCATCTGGCAATCAAGGTTTTTCCCACGCCGGGAGGCCCCAGGAGCAGCAGATTATGCATTCCGGCAGCGGCGATCTCCGCCGCGCGTCTCGCTGTCTCCTGTCCTCTGATATCCTTAAAATCCATCCCTGAATGCCTGTTCTCCATACAGGAGGCCAGGTCCACACGCACTGCTTTTCTCATATCCGGCTCCTTTAAAAGTTTCACCACCTCATTCAGATGTGAGGCGCCGCAGACCCGGATCTCCTGATTCACCGCTCCTTCCTGCACATTTCCATCCGGCACCAGCATTTCGCTGAGTCCGGATTCCTGCGCGCACGCGGCTAAAGCCATTACTCCGGCCACCGGACGCAGCTCCCCTCCCAGCCCCAGTTCTCCGGCCAGCAGCAATCCTTCCAGGTTTTCAGCCGGTATGATGTCCATTGCCGCCAAGACCGCTACCGCCACAGGCAGATCAAATAAAGTCCCGTCCTTTCTCACATCCGCCGGCGCCAGATTTATGACGATTCTCTTCGGCGGAAGACGGTAGCCCGCATTTTTTAACGCCGTCCGTACTCTGGGGGCGGCCTCCTTTACTTCAGTGGACAGTGCTCCGACCATATCAAAGCTCGGAAGCCCGTCGCTCACGTCCGCTTCCACTGTGACCAGCCGCCCTTCCATTCCCTGGATGGCGGCGCTATAGACCTTACTGTACAAACACTCCACTCCTTTCCAAATCTTTATGAAACACAGCAAACAATAAAGGCATATGGAAAAACAAAAGAAATTTAAAGAATGTATCAAAGATCAGATCAAGAAATTTCAGAATTAGATTTGATTATCTAAATTGAATCGGCTGAGGTTCCGAGCCGATCGTGGCGGCCGGAAACCTCTTCCCATGTTTGAAGCTGCTGTTTTACGCACGGATTGTTCAATGCTTTGTTATCTCTTCCGCAGCGGCATCCATCCATACTTTTATATCTTCAAACACGATACTTCTGTCCAGTTCATTGAGGATTTCATGGCGGTCCCCCGGATAAAGCTTCATCTGGACATGCTGAAAACCCATGGACTGAAACTGCTTATAGCAGGCCTTGACTCCTTTTCCGTAGTTTCCCACGGGGTCTTCTTTTCCTGATACCATCAAAATCGGAAGCTCCCGGTTCATATTTCCGAAATCTTTTTTCTTCGCCAGGTCCACCAGAATGGCAAAGAAATCTCTGTACGCCCCTGCCGTAAAAATAAAGGTGCAGAAAGGGTCCCTGCAGTATGCGTCCACCGACTCTTCATTCTGGCTCAGCCAGTCATTCTCTGTCCGATGCTCCGGAATGCGCTTATTATTACCGCCTAAGGTCATCTTGTAAAGAAGACGGCTCCTGTAGCGGCTGCCTTTTATCCTGCAGATGATCTCAGCCAGACACTTTCCTGCGGCAACGAGAGGCAGCCCCATATATCCGGTCCCCATGATGATGGCTCCATCCACTTTTCGGCTGCATCTGGTCAGATATTTTCTCGTAAAGAATGAACCCATACTGTGTCCCATAATATAGAGCGGCACGTCCGGCCACAATTCCCTGGCTTTGCATGTCAAACGGTAAATATCGCCGATCACATGGCGGTCACCGTCTTTCTCGGAAAAATACCCCAGCTCTTCCTCCGAAGCCGCCGTCTTTCCATGGCCCAGATGATCATGGCCGACCACTGCGTATCCTCTTTCTGCCAAATAGAAAGCAAATTCATCATACCGCTCCACGTATTCCACCATGCCGTGCACAATCTGAAGCACCGCCTTTACATATAAGTCTGCCGGCTCCCATTTTATACAATGGAGCATCTGCCCCGATTCGCCCGACTTCACAAAAAACTCTTCTTTTTTTACCTTGGTCTCCATTGGATCCGCCTCCTTCCTGTCTTTTTAAATCCATCATTTATCTATGTTTTTATTTTAATACTTTCCCCCACTCATGACAAGCCAGAGATTATTTTTCTTGCAACACTTTTCATTTCCGGATACACTACTTTTATGAAGGATTATCATGTGTCAATCATTAAGGAGGGTCATCATTGAAAACTCATACAAAAAAGAAACGATGGAAAGCAGGATTTTTCTTTGTGCTGGCCGGGTGCCTATTCCTTTCCGGCTGCGGCAAAAAGACGGAGGAACCAGAAACCACTGAAACCATGAAACCGGCGGGCAGCGAGGCCGTTTCTCCAAATTCTCCCGAAGCGCTCCGGGCCATGTATCTGACTTCTCCCGACGGGCAGATCTACTTTGTAGACATCCATAACGGTACCTTTTTTACTGCTCCGATTCCGGAAGAATTATACGATGCTTCCGGAAACCGCCTGTCTTCTGAGGATCTGAGCGCCGGATATATTCTGGATATCTATGGAAACGGCATTATGTTGGAAAGCTATCCCGGACAGTATCCCGGTGTCACCAAAATGGCGGTAGTAAAAGAAGGGACCGCGAAAGACGCGGCTGTATACCAGTACCTGATAGACGAAATCTATACAGAGCCGGATCCCAGCCAGCCGGCATCTCTCAATCTAGAGTACCGTACTGAACAGGCTGCGGCGGCGGTCATGCTGTCCAGAGGGAATTATTCCTGGAGCTATACAGACAAGAACGGAGAAAAGCAGCAAGCAGTCGCCTGCGGTTCCCATATCCTCGAATGGGAAGAATTAGTGGATGTCTCCCTGGACAGCGGTACGAAGCTGACTCTGTCCGGTTCTCCCCAGCCGGATTCTGTCATGGTCACCAGATGGCCTGTGAACTTATGGAAATCCGGTTCTGCCGACGCCTCTTCCCAGGAAGAAGCCGTGGAGACCGCTCTGGAGGAAGGCGTTTTCTGCATCCCCTCATCCGATCCTGGCTACGTCTATCTGATAGAAGCCACATGGCCTGAGGGAACTGTAGAATTTGGTTTCTTTACGAAGTAAACTTTGCCTGAAAATGCTATGAAAATCGGATAAGTCATGGTATAATCTAGTCAGCGTCAGTTGACAAGAGCACGGACGCTGTTCTTTTTAATACAGAAATGAGGGGATTACCATGAATGAAAAAAAGATTGTAGTTGCCCTGGGCAGGAATGCTTTCGGCACTTTGTTCCCGGAACAGAAAAAAGCTGTTGCAAAAGCCGCCAGTGCGATCGCCGATCTGGTGGAAGAACGATATCAGATCGCCATCACGTTCAGCAACGGCCCCCAGGTGGGTATGCTTCACACGGCCATGACGGAATTCAGCCGTCTCTCGCCGGAATATACCGTAGCTCCCATGTCCGTATGCGGCGCACTGAGCCAGGGATATATCGGGTACGATCTGCAGAATGCCATCCGGACAGAACTCCTGGACCGTGGAATCTTTAAACCAGTTTCCACTGTCATCACGCAAGTGCGGGTGGATCCGTTTGATGAGGCTTTCAGTGAACCGTCTAAGGTGATCGGACGGTATATGAGTGAAGATGAAGCCGACGCGGAAGTGGCAAAAGGCAATTATGTGGTCAAAGAAGAAAAAGGATACCGCAGAATCGTTGCCGCTCCCAAACCTATCGATATATATGAAATAGATGCCATTCGGGCGCTGCTTGACGCCAACCAGCTAGTCATCGCGGCAGGCGGCGGCGGAATCCCTGTTCTTCAGCAGGGCACCAGGCTGAAAGGGGCCAGCGCAGTCATTGAAAAGGATCTGGCAGCCGCCCGCATGGCCGATATGGTGGATGCTTCTGTTCTCCTCTTTCTGACGGGGACGGAAAAGGTCGCATTAAACTATCGGAAGCCCGATGAGATCTTCCTGGACCGTCTCACTGCAGAAGAAGCCAAAAAGTATATGGAGGAAGGCCAGTTTGAAGCCGGGTCCATGCTTCCGAAGATTGAAGCTTCCATTGAATTTGTTTCCGCGTGTCCCGACCGAAAGGCAGTTATCACGGATCTGTCCAAGGCTAAGGAGGGGCTTGCCGGTAAAACCGGAACTGTCATCACCGCCGGTTAAATTCAGTCAGAAATAATCTCTATAACCTAAAACTCCCCGCAAAGCAGGAAAGCCGCTTTGCGGGGAGTTTCTATTACCGGTACTGCTCTGCCAGCTTCCGGAACGCATCCAAAGACCGTTCAATCATCTCCGTCTGCACACAATAGGCAATCCTCACATGTCCCGGGCATCCGAAATCATCTCCCGGGACCAGGAGGAGGTCAAACTCCTTCGCCTTTTCACAGAAGGCATTGGCATCCGGCTCCAGGGATCTGGGGAACAGATAGAAAGCGCCATCCGGTTTCACACAAGTATATCCCATATCTGTCAGAGCACTATACAGCAGATCCCTGTTTCTCCTATATATGGAGATATCGGAGGTCTTTCCTGCACATTCTCCGACCACCTGCTGAAACAGGCTGGGCGCATTCACATACCCGAGCACGCGGCCCGCGCCGCAGACCGCCGCATAAGCGGCTTTCTGATCCTCCATCTCATCGGGAACCACCACATATCCGATTCTTTCTCCCGGCAGTGACAGGGACTTACTATAAGAATAGCATACAAAGGTGTTGTCATAGTACTTAGTCAGATAAGGGACTTTCACATTTCCATAGACAATCTCCCGGTAAGGCTCATCAGAAATCAGATAAATGGCATGGCCATATTCTTCCGATTTTCTCTTCATGAGCTCTGTCAGCCTGAGAATCGTGTCTTCTGAATAGACGGCTCCGGAAGGATTGTTGGGAGAATTGACAATGACTGCTTTTGTTTTAGGACCGAGAATTTTCTCAAATTCTTCAAAATGGATCTGGAAGCTGCCGGTATCCGCCGGCACCACCAGGAGCTCTGCCCCCGTTCCCTCTGCAAAAACTTTATATTCCGGAAAATAAGGGGCAAACGTGATGAATTCATCTCCCTCCTCCGCCAATGCCTTGAAACATATGCAAAGGGAGGCCGCGGCCCCAACCGTCATATACAGATTGTCCGCATGAAAATGGGTTCCGTGAGCTCTGTTTATGGACCCGGCAATGCGGCTTCTCACTCCTGAGTCCCCTTGGGCACTGGTGTATCCGTGAAGTGCCGCCGATTCCTCTGTGGTCACCAACTTCAGAATATTATCCTCCACAGCCTGAGGCGCGGGAACATTGGGATTTCCCAAACTGAAATCAAAAACATTTTCTGCTCCCACCTCAGCCGCGCGCTTTTTCCCGAACTCAAAAATTTCTCGAATCGTAGAGCGTCTGCTCCCGAGCTCAACCATCTTTTCTGCAAACATCGCTGTCATCCTCCTCTTTTTCCGCTATCCCCGCTCATTTAAGAGCTCATTTACTCCGGACATCTTTACACACAGACAGAACAGATGAATTGCTTTATCCAGTTCCTCAGGCGTAGGATAAGTGGGCGCGATCCGGATATTGCTGTCTTTCGGATCTTTCTTGTATGGATACGTGGCGCCGGCGCCTGTCATCACCACTCCCGCTTCCTTGGCAAACGCCACTGTCGCCTTGGCACAGCCGGGAAGCGTATCAAGGGCAATGAAGTATCCACCCTTCGGCTTCACCCAGGACGCAAGACCGGTTCCGCCCAGTTCTTCCTCTAAAGTATTCAGCACCATGTCAAATTTCGGCCGCAGAGCATCCCCCAGCTTCTTCATATGAGCGCGGATATTGTCGGCGGTCTTAAAGTATTTTACATGACGGAGCTGATTCAGTTTATCATATCCAATCGTCTGTACAGTCATATGCTTCTTGATCTCAGCCACATTGGACTCACTGGCAGCCATGACCGCCAGCCCTGCGCCGGGAAACGTGATCTTTGACGTGGAGAAAAAGTAAAGGATCCTGTCCTCATTTCCGCAGGCCTCCGCCGCCTTAAAAATATCTTTGAGCGGTACTTCCTCATAAATATGATGAACGCCATAGGCATTGTCCCAAAAAATCCGGAAATCCTTCGCCGCCGTCTTCATGGAAGCCAGTCTGTCCACAGTCTCATCTGTATAACAGGCGCCCAGAGGATTGGAGTGAAGCGGGACACACCAGATACCTTTGACGGCCTCGTCCTCCGCCGCCATTTTTTCCACCACGTCCATATCCGGTCCGTCCGCCGTCACAGGCACCGGTATCATCTCGATCCCCATGTCCTCTGTCACGGCAAAGTGCCTGTCATATCCCGGGCTCGGGCAAAGAAACTTGATCCCTTTCACATCCTTCCAGGGTTTTTCTCCCTGGGTGCCGAAGAGCATCAGCCTCATCATCTCATCATACATCAGGTTCAGGCTGGAGCTTCCTCCCACGATGATCTTTTCCGCGGGGATATCCAGCAGATCAGAAAACAGGCGCTTAGCCTCCGGAATTCCGTCCAGCACGCCGTAGTTCCTGGCATCCAGGCCGGACTCTGTATGGTAGTCATCCAGGGCTGTCAAAAGTCCGTTGGTAAGGTCCAGCTGAGCGGCGGCAGGCTTTCCTCTGGACATATCCAGTTTAAGGCCCTGCGCCTTAAAATCCTCATACTGCTTCTGCAGCTCCTTCTGCAGCTCTAAAAGCTCTTCCTTCGTCATCTCCGTGACTTTCTTCATTGTAACTGCTCCTTCCCGGCCATAGGCCATATCCCTTTTTCACCTGACATATTCAACAATGCCCCTAATTGGCCTCTACATACTCCTCGCTTTGTCGGCGCAGGCAATCATCGCTTCAATGACGCTGCTTCTGAGCCCTCTTTCCTCCAGGACGCGGACTGCCTGTATCGTCGTCCCTCCTGGTGAACACACCATATCCTTCAAAGCTCCCGGATGGAACCCTGTCTCCAACACCATTTTAGCCGCGCCAAGCACTGCCTGGGCAGCAAATTCATAAGCCTGTGCTCTGGGCATTCCCAAAGAAACCGCTCCATCTGCCATGGCCTCCATGAACATAAAAGCATAAGCCGGCGCACTGCCGCTCACGGCAATGACCGCCTCAATCATCGCCTCAGACACTACAGAGGCTTTTCCAAAGCTCTCCAGGATTTCGATCACCCGTGACAGCTCCGTCTCTGTCACTTTGTCCCCGGGGGTCACAGAAGTGATGCCTTCTCCCACCATAGCAGGCGTATTGGGATTGCAGCGGATGAACTTAAGAGGACGCCCGAACTGCTCCTCCATCCATGCCAGTGTCTTTCCGGGGGCAATGCTCACGATCAGCTGGCTCTCCTGTACCGCTTCCTTGATCTCTCCGATCACCTGGCTGTAAAACTGAGGCTTTACCGAAAGTACCACAATCTCCGCTTCCCTTGCCACCTCCAGATTGTCGGACGTCACCGAGATTCCCCAGGTCTCCTCCGCATAGTCCAGAGCCTTTCTGCTCCGGTTAGACGCGATGATGTCGCCCGGCGCCATGATATTCTTTCCCACGATCCCGCCGATGATCGCTTTCGCCATGTTTCCGCATCCGATAAAACCGATTCTCTTCATACCGTCTCCTCCTAAATATCCAGCTTAAGCTGCACTTCTTCCTCTGCCTCCTGTTTAAACTCCTCTACCTGCTCCGGATTCGCCACAGGAAGCTCCTCCACAGAAGACACCCCGAAGCTTCTCAAAAATTCCTCCGTGGTGCCAAAAAGTATGGGCCTACCAGGCACACTGAGCCTGCCCACCTCTTCCACAAGTCCATATTCAATGAGTTTATTGACCGCATGGTCCGATTTCACCCCGCGGATCTTTTCTATTTCCAGCTTTGTCACCGGCTGCTTATAGGCTATGATAGATAGTGTCTCCAAAAGTACCTCAGTCAGGACATATTTCCTCGGCTGAGCAGCCACCTTGATCAGATTTTCATAATATTCCGGCCTGGTGCACATCTGGAAAGCCCCCTCCAGCTCAATGATCTTCATTCCACGTCCTTCCGCGTCGTAGTCATCCGCCAAACTCTGCACCAGCTTTTTCGTAGTCCCCTCATCCTGCCCCGCGGCCTCCGACAGGGACTTAAGATCCACTGAGCCGCCCATGGCAAAAAGGACTGCCTCCAATATCGTCTTTGCTTCCTTAATTTCCATAAACTTCCCGTACCTCTACGCTTCCATGCTGACCGCGATCTCTTCTGCCAATTTTTCTGTATTGTCCGCAAGTCCTCCGGCCGCCTCCAGGATCAGATCATCACCACCTGCATTCCCGGACTCTTCCATGAGCACAACGTTTCCCATCTTCATGAGCTCCAGCACCGCCAGAAAGGTGACCACCAGCTCCAGTTTGCTGGACTGCTCTTCCAGGAGCCTCCGGAAGCTGAACCGCCGCTTTCTCACAGCCAGCTCCAGCACCTGGACAATCTTATCCGTCACCCGGAACGGTTCTTTCTGTATTTGGCCAAAACGGGAGCGGACCGGATCGATCTTATCCTCCTGCCGTTTGAGCACCGTTTGAAAAATATCGTTAAGTCTGGTAAGGGTGACTCCCTCCAAAAGCTCCGAAAGGTTCACCGGCGGCCGGTATTTCATGACCTCCTCCGGAATCGTCTCCGGCTTAAACAGAAGCTTCCCCGCATCCAGCTGGCGGTCCTTTAGCTCCTCCGCCATATATTTATACATCTTATATTCCAGCAGCCGCTCTACCAGCTCCTGTCTGGGGTCCTCCTCTTCGCCCTCCTCGTCCACTTCGGCGGGCAGGAGCATCCTCGACTTGATATCAAGCAGCGTCGCCGCCATGACAAGAAAATCACTGACCAGATCCAGATCCTCTTTGTCCATATCACGCACATATTCTATGTATTGGTCGGTGATCTCCGCAATGGGAATATCATATATATTCACTTTATTCTTGTCTATCAAATGCAGGAGCAGATCCAACGGACCTTCAAATGCCTGCAGCTTTACCGACAGCTTGAGCGGCATGTCAAACCCTCATTTCTATTTCTGTTCTCGTTGTACTAGTCTCAGGACACCCGCTTAAGCCTGACCACCAAAAGTTCGGACATATTTCCCAGCCGTATATTGACTGAATGGGTGCCAAGTCCGCCGCTGACGATCATGGTCTTTTTTCCCTTCTGGTATTTCCCTCTGCTGTATTCCGGGAACAGCTCCAGGTTGGGAGAAATCAGGCCTCCGATCCCGGGAAGCCTTATGGTCCCGCCATGATAATGGCCGCTGAAGGTCAGATCCGCGCCCCATCGGGCATAATCTTCAAAATAAGAAGGAGAATGAGCCAGCAGGATGTGGTATTCGTCGCCTCTGGCAAACCCCAGCGTCTTATCCAGATAACCGTCCTCCATGGGCTTAAGATGGAATTTATGATAATAACTCTTATCCATATTGAGACCCGTTATGGTAATGGCATCTTTTCCGTCGCGAAGAGTCACAGAAATATTGTCCAGAATCGTCACTCCTGCGCGCATCATTCCCTCATACCAATCTGTATACGCATCTCCATAGACTTCCCGTTCCCGCCCCATACGGTCTTCATGGTTTCCAAGGCCATAATAGACCGGGTAGCGGAACGCCAGTCTCTTCATCAGACGTATCGTCTCCGCGTATCTGCAGCGTCCCTTCCTGGCCATTACCATGTCGCCTGCCACCATCACAGCATCCGGGTGCACTCTTCGAATGGCGGCCATCATCCTGTTGTTCCGCCGTCCGGCTCCCTCATCATGAAGGTCGGCCATCACCACCATGGTATAGCCGTCAAAGGCCTCTCCGATGTCCGGGGACTCCACCTCATATTCCCTCACCGCCACATGCTTCCGCTCATACTGAGAGCAGGCAAACAGCAGCAGGAATATAAGGAGCAAAACTATTCCCGTGATAATCAATGCCATATATTTTCCTCATATTTCCATATCATAAAACTTATAAAACAGGGAGAAATCCGCCTCTTCCCAATAGAGTCTAGTATACCATATCCTTCCTGCAAAAAGCAACCTGACTTCTAGCCGCAGTCAAACTCACAGAAGAAGGCCACACCGTCCTCCCGGTTCTCCACACCGTACCCGCAGTTATGAGATTCCATGACTGCCCTTACGATGGACAGACCTATGCCGCTGCCTCCATATTCCCTGGTTCTGGCCTTATCGACTTTATAAAACTTATCCCAGATCCTTCCAATATCTTCTTCCGGAATGGGGTTTCCCGTATTCTTCACGTAAATGCGCGCTTTCGTATCCCGCCGTTCCACAGTGATGGATATTTTCCGTTCTCCGTCCAGATGGTTCAGAGCATTACCCACGTAATTTCGTATCACTTCTTCTGCCATATACTCGTCCGCCCAGATATAAAGACTTTCAGGACTATGAAGCTCAACCTGCGCTTCCTTTTGCTCGATCAGTATCCGGTAAGAATTCAGCACGCCCTCGATCATGGAGATCAGATCGAAATGCTCCATGGAAATCTGTTCCCGGCCTGCTTCTATCTGGTTCAGAGTCAGGAGCTTCTTTACCATATTGTTCATCTTCGCGGCCTCATCAATGATCACGTCGCAGTACCACTCCATACTGTCGGGGTCGTCGCTGATGCCTTCCTTAAGTCCCTCCGCATATCCCTGCACCAGGGCGATCGGAGTTTTCAGCTCATGGGATACGTTGGACAAAAATTCCTGACGCATTTCATCTATTTTCGTCTTCTGTTCAATGTCCCGTTTAAGCTCCAGATTGGCAGTCTTTAATTCCAGAATGGTCTTTTCAAGCTGCTCCGACATGTGGTTCATATTCCGTCCCAGTATTCCGATCTCATTGTCATCCCCGCCCTCATATTTCGCGGTAAAATCCAATCTTGCCATCCTGTCCGCCAGAGAAGACAGGCGGAGGATCGGCGCCGTCATGTTCTTAGTCAGAAACCAGGCCGCCACTATACCGATGAACGCGACTCCCAGCGCGATATAAATATGAAACCTGTTCACCAGATTCACGGTTTCTTCAATACTCTGGAGCGGCACTCTCATGATGGAAAAGCTCCCTCCCGTATAGGTGGAAAACATCTCCATATAGTACGCCTCCAGATTGCTGTCATATGTCTTATTAATCTGATATTCATCGGTGGATTTTAAAAGCTGCACCGTCTGCTGCCGTCCCAAGATATAGGACAATGGATCGTTCCCATTTTTCAGCGCGTCGGCATTACTGGAAGAATAGAGCACATTCTGAGAAGAATCCCAGAGAAAAATCTCAATATTGTAATTCTCTTTGATTCTCCGCAAATACATCTTTGTCTCATCAGTCACCGTCCCATCGTTGGAAAGCTGGCTTTCCAGCTGTTCATGAGACTGGATCAGTGTACGCTGCTTGCTCTGCATATAAAACGGCTCCAGGCAGAGATTGATAAACATCCAGCTGGCTAATATCACAGAAGCCACTACTCCTGCCAGGATCATCGTATATTTAAAGCGAATGGTGTGCCTCATTTATTTATCCACCTCGAATTTATATCCCATGCCCCAAATGGTTTTGATATATTCCCCTCTGGCGCCCAGCTTATTCCGCAGCTTCTTTACATGGGTATCTATGGTCCTGGCATCTCCAAAATAATCATAATTCCACACATGATTCAGAATATTTTCTCTGGAGAGCGCAAGTCCCTGGTTTTCCACAAAATAAGTGAGAAGCTCAAATTCCTTAAAGCTCAAGTCTACGGACTTACCGTCCACACTCACCTGATGTGCCGCTTTGTCGAGGACGATTCCTCCAATCTCCATACTGTCTGTTTTCA
The DNA here is from genome assembly GCF_021044755.1 of Lientehia hominis. Lineage (GTDB taxonomy): Bacteria > Bacillota > Clostridia > Lachnospirales > Lachnospiraceae > Lientehia > Lientehia hominis. The sequence continues at coordinate 62,548 of NZ_JAJNOR010000004.1, read as the reverse complement.
CGGTCTTGCTCCGCCGGAGGATTGCTTCCACTCTGGCCACCAGGATCTTAGGGCTGAAAGGCTTTGAGATATATTCATCCACGCCCAGCTCAAATCCGAGAAGCTCATCCCGCTCTTCCCCTTTGGCTGTCAGCATAATGATAGGTACCTGGGAATACTGGCGGATGGTCCGGACCGCCTCATAGCCGTTCATCTTCGGCATCATCACATCCATGATGATCAGATTGATATCCTTATCCGCAAAAAAAATGTCCACCGCTTGTTCGCCGTCTTCGGCCTCCAAAACGACGAACTCCTTCTTGACCAGAAAGTCTTTTACCAGCTTCCGCATCCTGCTTTCATCATCTACCACAAGTATTTTCAATCTATCCATTTTCCCGACCCACTTTCCTGTAAAATAACTGCTATTGTTAGTAATTTTAGCAGACTTGCCCTATTTATTCCATAGTTTTTGTTTGGAATTCACGCAAGTTTCACAAAAGATGCCGGATAATGGCAAAGCCGAAGGATATCTTCATATCACTTCGGCTTTTTCTGCATGATTTTCTCCCGGATATACCGGAATGTCTCCTGTTCACCGTCCCTTGCCAGTTTTTTCAGCAAAAATTCCAACTGTCTTCGGGATACCGGATGAATGACCATAACGTCTTTTCTCCGCACGTAATATTCCCAGGGGCTGCTGTCGGTATACGCCTCTTTTTTATAAGTTTTTGAAGCGGCGATTCGGTCCATAAACATTTCGATCACATATTTTACCGGCATTTTCATGCCCGCTATCTGGCATCCCTTATCGGTATCCACATCAATCCAGTACTCAAAATGATGCTTATTTCTCCCTTTATGGTGCAGCCAGGCGGAAGAATATCCCCTGATCTCCCTCTCCGCCGCATTGGGGCTCCTGTTTCCCTGGTAATATTTACAGCCTACCAAAAACTCCGATGGAGAATATTTTGACAGATCATGAAGAATCCCCTGCTTATAAAGCCCTACCCCAAAACAGTTCTCCATGACCAGAAGCTTATGATGGGATATCGTCTTTAAATGCTCCCAGGCCTTCATCCCTCTCCCCCTTTTGTCTCATCGGCACCTTCTCCCAGCACCTGAATCCCCCTGGGGCCCACCGACGTAGAAAATACAATCTGAGTGCTGGTCCTTCCATAATCTTGAAGGCGCCCTATAAATTGGTCCAGTTCCACGGTACTCTTGAAAGCCACTTTAATGAGCATGGAAAACTGTCCGGTCACACAGCTGCATTCAAGCACGTTGGGACACGCTTCAATAAAGGGATAAAACTGAGCCTTCTGCTTAGGCTGCACTTCCAGATTGATAAACGCCATGATATGGTATCCCAGCTTCTCCACGTTCACCTCAGCAGAATAGCCGGTGATGATCCCTGCTTTCTCCAGACGCTCAATACGGGCCGAAACGGCCGGCGAAGAGAGATATGCTTTCTCCGCGATGACCTTAAGCGGTGTTCTGGCGTTTTTCTGTAAAATATTTACAATCTGTCTGTCTATATAATCCATCATAACACATTACCCCCTGTATAGTTTCCTATTTCATTATAGGGGTCATGCTTACTTTTTTCAAGTCTTTCTAACACCAAACTTTAAATAATTAATTGAAACCTAGGAAACAAGGGCAAGCCTCCTCACATATCATATATTGTAATCAAATATTGGAGGACTCGAAATGAGTGATTTGGCTGCAACAAACTGTGGATGCGGAACTAGCTGTGGAAATGGCTGTGGAGGAAACAACATTTTATTCCTGTTACTGATCCTGTGCATGTGCGGAGGCGGAAACGGCTCCTGCGGCGACGGCTGCGGATGCGGCGGCGGCAGCGGCATTGCCAACTTCGGCGGCGACGGCTGCGGATGCCTGATTTGGATTCTTCTTCTGTCCTGTATCTGCGGCAGTGGATGCTGATTCCAAACAACGAAAAGGGATGCTTCGGCATCCCTTTTTTCGTTTCCCTCATTTCAATACGTATCTGCTCCGAAATACTGGTCATATACTTCATAGAAATCTGCCTGCGGTTCTTCCAGCTCCTGGCTGTAGTCTATGGTCTTCCAGGCTTTTTCATTGTATTCTGCCACAATGGTCTTTACAAAAGCGTCATAATACTCGTAGAACCGGTCCTCTTTGCATTTTCTGGCCAGCTCCGTTTTATGCTTTGCCGTCTCCTGCTCGTCATAATTGTTGATACATTTAATGACATGAAAGCCATAGGCAGTCTCCACAACCTCGCTGATCTGCCCGGTGCTCAGCGCATATGCCGCATTCTCGAACTGGGTTTCCGTATCGTCCCTGGCAATCTGGAGTTCAAAGCTCTCGGATTCATTGTTGTTTTTCCCCAACACGGCAAAATCCGCTCCCGCGTCGGCCTGCTCTTTGACCTTCTGCGCCGTTTTTCTCTTCGCTTCTTTTTCCTCGGCGCTCAGACCCTCTGTGCTCAAAAAAATCTGCTGCACCGTGATCACCCGCGCCTCATCTTCGCTGATCTCCGTGGAGACATCCGCTGTCAGCTGCTTCATCAGCTTATTGGACACATAGTAATCATGAAACACCGTTTTCACATCCGGCTCCCCAATCCCAGAAGCCTGTATCACATTCTCCGGAAGTCCTTCAAAATAGGTTTCCGCCGCCTGTTCGATCCGGAGCTTCTCTTCATCGCTCAGCTCCACTTTATATTTATCAGCCATCAGCACCATACACTTCATCTTCGCCAGAAAGTCCTGAAGGTTGTCCCGCATATATGCGGAAAAAGTCTCGCCATATATCTTCACATCCCAGATTTCCCTGCCGTAAGAACGTTCATAATTCTTCTTCTGGCTCAGAACAAATACCATGGCCTCCTGTCTGGTACATATCTCATCTCCTATTTTAAAGAGTTCCTTATCGCCGAGCCCTGTGGTAAAACGGATGCTTTTTCCTTTTTGGCAGCCACACAGGCCGCATATTACCGCCAGAGCCAGCAAAAGGGCTGTTCCCCTTTTCCATGCCAATTTCACGCCATTCCCTCCGAATAATAACCTATTTTTCCAAATCATCATATCACAGAAGCGCGTATTGTGCTACCTGTATTCGATTTTTCTATGATGATCCTGCGCTCCAGCCGCTCCTTAAGCTCCTCCACATGGGACACGATTCCCACAAGGCGGTTTCCTCCGGCCAGGGAACGAAGCACATTTACCGCCTGATCCAGAGACTCGCTGTCCAGAGAACCGAACCCTTCATCGATAAACAGAGTCTCCACCTGGATTCCTCCGGCATAGGCCTGTATGACGTCTGCCATCCCCAGAGCCAGAGAAAGCGCGGCTTTAAAAGATTCTCCCCCGGACAATGTTTTCACAGATCGTGCTTTTCCCGTATAAGCATCCAATATGAGAAGCTCCATCCCTTCCTTCGTCCTCCCGTCTTTTGCTTCCTCGGCCCGCTTAAAGCCATACCGTCCGTCGCTCATCCTGCCGAATCTTTTGTTGGCCGCCTCCAGGATCTCTTCAAAATAGACGGACAGCACATACTGTTCGAAGACCAAATGTTTTTTATTGTAGCCGGATACGGCTCGTTCCACGTCTCCAGCTATTCCATAGGCATCCAAAAGGCTGCGTTCTTTCTTCTGCTGTGCGCGCAGCACCTCAGCGCTGTTTTTTCCAGTCTCCAGAAGGACGGCTATGGCTTCCTTTTCTCTCGTCAGGCGGTCATATTCCCTTTGGATTTTTTCTGCTTCCTCCTGCAGGACATTGTCATCCTCTTTCTCCCCTGTATCGATTTCCTGACGCAGACGTCTGAAAAGTGTTTTTTTCTCCCGTAGTTCATCCTCTTTTTTTCGTATTTCCCTTTCCTTCTTCTCTATTTCTGCCCTGCTCGAAAAAGAGGCCTGGTAATCTTCCCCGCCCGAGAACCCCGCGTCTTCAAGCTTCTTTTTCCAAATCCGCTCCAGCCGGCAAATTTCTTTCTCATCGTCCGCGGCCTGTTTTTCCAGCCGTTCCAGCGTACCCTTTGCCAATGCTGCGGCCTCATGAGCCCTTTCCTCTTCTGTTTCCGCCGCCTGCACCTGTTTTTCCATGGCTTTCAGATCTGCGTCCGTGAATCCGGAATCCTTTTGTTCCTTACAATACGCCGGAGACGGATGGCGTTTCGAGCCGCACACCGGACATGGCGTCCCTTCCTCCAGTCCCTCTGCCAAAATCCCTATCAGCTGTTTCTTCTGTATATCCCTTATTTCTTCCAGACGCTCCCTCAAACGTTTCTTTTTCTGGAGCGCCTCCAGAAACGCTTCCTGCCTCCTGATCAGAATTTGCTTTTCTTTATCTATTTCCTTCTGAGCAGAATACAGGCGGTCCTTCTCCGACAAAAGCCTTTCTTTGAAAGGGTATATTTCCAGAGCTCTTCTGCCTTTTTCTATCTGTGATTTCTCTTTCCCCGCGCGTCCGGCCTCCTCTTCCAGAATTTCTATGGTCTTCTTTAACCGGCCTGCCTCCTCTTCCTTTTTTTTCAAGCTCCGGGCGTTGTCCAGACGAGAAAGGCATTTTTCCCGTTCCCTGCCCGTTTTTTCTGCCAGCTCAGCCGTGTTATTCTTTTGACTCTCCAACTCTTCCAATTCTTCCTCAAGACGGCGGAATATCCTCTCATAGTCCTTCTTTTCGGCCTGAAGAAGCTGTATAAATTCCTCATCCTCCGTCCGTATCCTGGCAGCGGCCTCTTCTTCCCTCACACGGCATTCTTGGATTTCCCGGCTGAGTGCTTTGGCCCGTCCGCTCAGATATTTTTGTATGGAATCATAGATTCTTGTCTCAAAAATATTCCGGAATATCTGCGTTCTCTCTTTGGAGGAGGCCGTCAGAAACTGGCTGAATTCCCCCTGGGCCAGCATGGAAAGCTGCTTGAACTGAGAAAAGCGAAGACCGAGAAGCTCTGTGATCCGCTCTGTTACGGCAGACGCTCCCTCTGCCAACAGGGTTTCAGACGAGCCCTCCATGAAATAAAGCGTCCCTTTCTCTGCTTCTGTAGTAACACCATTTCCCCGCAGCTTCGGCCTGTCATATCTGGGATTGCGCTCCACCAGATACCGTTTCCCTTTGTGGCTGAATATAAGCTTTACATATGTCCTGGAATTCTTATCCGCAAATCCGCTCCGTAAGCTGTCCTGGCCTCTGAGACTTCCGCTTACGCATCCGTAAAGGGCAAAACAGACCGCGTCAAATATGGTGGTCTTTCCCGCTCCCGTTGCTCCGGTTATCAAAAACAGGCCGCTTTTTCCCATACGGCTGAAATCTATGGATTCCCTGCCTTTATATGGCCCCCAGGCACTGAGTTCCAGATATTCTGGTTTCATGGCGCCTCCTTTTCTGCCCATTCTATCGCTTCTCTCATGACATCGAGCCTCGCTTCGTCAGCCTCACGCCCGGTCACTTCCCGGAAAAACTCCTCAAACAGCTCCTCCGGGCTTTTTCTCTCCCGGGTCCTGCCGGAAAAAGTTCCCTCTCCCTCTCCGGTCAGATTCTTTTCCAGGACCAGCTGCATCAGATTGGGATATACTGCCCTTAAGGATTCCGCCGGATCTAAAAGCTCTTCTTCATCCGTGAGCACCGCACAGATATAATCCTCCCGGTCTGCCAGGTCATAGACCTCCGGCTTCATCAGCTCCATCAGAGGGCCGCGTATGATACGCATGTCGTGGATCGGCGTCAGAAAACGCCTTTCTATCGTTAAATTCCCCTTTTCCCGCAGCTCCACCAAAAAAACACTCTTCCTCTGATCCGCTTCGGAAAAAGAATATTTGACAGGAGAACCTGAATAATAAATGTGTCTCTTTCCGACTTTTTGTGCCCGATGCAGATGTCCCAGGGCCGTATAGTCGAAAGCATCAAAAAGGGAGGCGTCTACCAAATCCGCACCTCCCACAGCGGTCCTGCTCTCGGAATCACAAACCTCCGGCCGCCATTCCCCTTCACCGACAAAATGATGCGTCACCAGTACATGGCGTTCTCCATGGGACACTTGCATTCTTTTTACCGCATTCTGTACACCCTCTGGAAACCCTTCCGCATCGGACTCCCCATCTCCAAATGCCGCTTTCATCCCCGCCGGTCCCGCAAAAGGCAGAAGATGTACAGTCACGGTTCCCCATTCGTCCGAAAAACAGACGGCCGTCGGGGACTCTTTAAGGACCCCATCCAGATAAATTCCCTGTCTCTTTAAAGGAATTTCCCCAAAGCTGATGCGTTCCGGAGAATCATGATTTCCCGCGATGCCAAGGACCGGTATACCCGCTTCCGTACACCGACCTAAGAATCCATCAAACAGCGACACGCCCTCCTTTGGCGGAATCGCCCTGTCATAGATATCTCCCGCTATCAGGACGGCATCTGCACAAGTCTCTTCTGCCAGGGTGAATATGGCGTCCAGCGCCCGCTTCTGTTCCTCCAGCATGGAAAAGCCATTCACGATCTTTCCTATATGCAGATCTCCTGTATGGATGAATTTCATTTATGACTTCCTTTCTGCAGCAATGAACGGAATACCTTCAGCGCTCCTCCGTTCACATTGCTGTCGGCCACATACCGGGCTACAGCCTTTACCTCGGGAAGAGCGTTCCCTATGGCATAGCTGTGATATGCCTTCCCCAGCATCTCGATATCATTCTGCTGGTCTCCGAAAGCCAGTGTCTCCTCCCTTGATACGCCAAGAAGCTCCTGCAGCTTTTTCACGGCAGTCCCTTTATTGACTCCGATCTTATAGACATCCAGCCACATAGCCCCTGCCGTAGCCATGGACACCACGCCGTCCCATTTTTTGCAAAAAGGGCGGAAGGTCTCGCCGGAGCGCCTGTTCCGGTCATAGATACTGAGCTTCACAAAATCATCCGGCATCTGAGCGATATCCGGAACACGGGTGATATTCTCCCGGTAACCTTCTGTCAGCCATTGCAGCAGCTTTTCATCCTGAGTATCAGAATACATGATGCCGGCTCCGGTCAGAAAAGCGACCGCATCTTTATATTCTCTCGCATCCCGAAGAAGCTCTCTTAGAAGATCCTTTTCCAGATTTTCCGTGAACATTAAATTCCGATACGGTCCGACCAGTGTCCCGTTGCATGCAGCATAATAGATTTTTTCTTTGATCGGCTCAAAAAGCCGCTCCAGGCTCACCAGGGACCGCCCGCTGGCTGCTACAAAGACGATTCCCCGATCTATCAGCGCTTCAATAGTCTCCATCATCCCTTCCGGAAGTGTGTTAGCCCCGTCCTCTACCAGTGTCCCGTCGATGTCCGTTACAATCAGTTTAATCATTCAGATTCTCCTTGTATTTCCGCAAAAATCCATACAGTCTCGATACCGGAAGCCCTACCACGTTCTGGTAATCTCCCTCGATTCCCCGCACATATACGGCAAATCTCCCCTGGATGCCATAGGCCCCCGCTTTATCCATGGGCTCTCCCGTGGCAATATAGTCCAGGATCTCCTCATCCGTCATGGGAAGCACGTGGACCGTCGTCTTCTCAGAAAAAGTCACCCTTTCCAATGGTTTCCCCTTCTCAAGGACCGTGACCCCGGTATATACCGCATGCTCCCTGCCCTGCAGCCTCTTCAGCATGGAGAAGGCCTCTTCTTCGCCGGCAGGCTTTCCCAAAATCAAAGAATCCAGAGCAACCACCGTATCAGCGCCGATTATCACATCCTCTTCACCTGCTCTGCCACAGACTGCCTCAGCTTTTTCCCTGGAAAGAGCCTCCACCGCTTCTGCCGGATCACTGGTATGGATGACTTCCTCTCCGTTCCCCGGGATAACAGTAAAAGGAAGCCCGGTGAGCGACAGGAGCTCCTTCCTCCTGGGAGACGCTGACGCCAGTATCAGTTTTCCCATCTCAATCCTCCCAAGGACGTATCCGATAAGTCACGCCCAGATTACGGCAGATTTCTCTGCAGGCATCTTCTTCTTCTTTGGTAAGGGTAGTATCCACCGTAGTCATGACCACATGGGGCACGTATTTCGTACAGTCCGCCGCATAAGCCAGCATGGCGTCGAAGGAACCGATTCCGAACCTGCTTCTGGTCAATTCGTAATATCGCTCCTTATTCGGTGTGTTCAGGCTGATGGATACCGTATCAATCAGCCCCTTGAGCTTATGGGCCGTCGGTTCTCCGTAAAACAGATCCGCCAGTCCATTTGTGTTGACCCTGGTGGGCTTTCCATATTTCTCTTTCACAAAAGCCGCCACGGAAAGCATGGCATCCAGCCTCATCGTAGGTTCCCCGAACCCGCAGAATACCACCTCGCTGTATTTGTCCATGTCAAACTTTTCAAATTCTGCCTTTGCTTCTTCCACGGAAGGTTCCCGGTCCAGCCAGAGCACATCGGAGTCCTCCATGTGATCCCTGGTCTGTCGGAGACAGAAGGTACAGGCACAGGAACATTTGTTGGTCAGGTTCACGTAAAGATTGCCATGTACTTCGTATAAAATGGTCATGCTCATTCTTTTCCCTCATTTCTTCCTGTCATATTCATTTTAATTTGTTCAAAAGCTCTTCAAAACATACGCCGTCTGTCCGGGGTATCTTCATCTCCTCTGAACGGAGGATACACTTTTTCACAAAATCAGAAGCCTTTTTCACGGATACCGGAAACGGCACGCCGTTGACTGCGTCAGCGGCAATGACGGCAGCAAACACATCTCCGGTTCCGGAACGCTCTGTCCCCACGCGGTGGCTTCTCAATATCCGCGGTTCACATCCGTCCTCATAGACCAGATTCGCCACAAAATCCCCCTGACGGATGCCGGTAATCACGATTTTCCCCGGCCCTTTTTCTTTGATCTTCTCCGCTATGGATACAATATCCTTAATGGACCAGCGCCCTTCCGAATAGGGCGTATCCGTCAGAATACACGCTTCTGTCAGATTAGGAGTCAGAATATCCGCGTATTCCACCAGACGCTTCATCTCCTGGCACATCTCATCGGTATAGGTGGGATAAGGCTTTCCATAATCCCCCATGACCGGGTCAATGATCACCGTCGTCCTCTCCGTCCGGAAATCCCGGATAAATTTCCTCACAATATCAATCTGCGCCCTGGAGCCCAGAAATCCGGAGGAGATTCCTTCGAACTCCAGCCCCAGCTTCCTCCAGTTGGCGATATACTCCGGCATCTTTTCCGTATAATCTTCAAAGAAATATTCCGGAAACCCGGTATGATTGGAAAAAATAGACGTGGGCACCGGGCAGCACTGTATCTTCATAACCGAAATAATGGGCATAGCCACTGCGATCGAGCAGCGGCCAAACCCGGACATATCATTTATAACTGCGATTTTTTTTTGATTGTTGTGTGATGACTCCATAAAGATTTCTGCTCCTGATTCCTTATTTTCCCAATACCCTGCATTATTTTACAGGTATAAACTTCTTTACGCCTGATTTTTCCAGAGTCAGGGCGACTACATAAAATACTGCGATATTCAGGACACCCTTCAGCAGAAGCCCGGGCGCGGAAGCAATCCCCGCTGCCATGCTTCCTGACAAAATGGCTCCGCCTGCCACATATCCAAGCACCATCTCAAGAATCCCCGCTGCCACCGCAAGAGCAGTACGCACGGACAGGATCCTGAATTCTCCATCCCGGTTTCTGCATATCTTCGCGATCAAGAAACCCTGAATGCTTTTTATGACCAAGGTGGGCAGGACCCATTGGCTGTAGCCGGTCAGGAAATCTGCCATAGCCGAACCCACCCCTCCCGCAAAGATCCCTGTCTTCCACCCAAAGAATACCGAAGCCAGCAGGATACAGCTGTCTCCCAGATGTGCATATCCCAGGGGAATGGGAATCTGGATCACCATCGTAGCTACGCAGATAATGGCGGTAGCTAAAGCTGTCATGCAGATAAAAAGGGCTGTGCTTTTTCTTCCTTTTGCTTTTACTGTCTGTTCCATAATCATGTCTCCTTCTTGATCGCTATGAAATCTGTTTGATTATTCATTATCATAGCCATAATCTGGATTGTTTGGAATATCCAGTTTCTGCATTTTTTATCAGTCCAGTATCGGTTCTTTCTGTCTTCAGTCTTTTGCTTCCACGCAGATTAAAATACCCGTCTCAAAAGACAGAGTTCCCGCCTCTGCCGACAGCTCATTGCTTATGCCGAGGCTGCTGCCCTGCAAAAGTACCGCATTCTTAAGAGGATACTTAAATCCTGTGAGGGTCACTCCCGTCACCTGTTCCGTCATGGGAATGAAGGAAATATAAGTTCCGCGGAGTTCCTCTCTCCGAAAAGTCCTTCCCCTGTCCAGCAGACAGACACTGTTATGAGAATCGATTATCCGGCATGGAATCTGCCGCCGAAGCCCCTGGATCAAAACATGTAAATTACCCAGTGCATGGTCGAATCTCCGGCCCAGTGCCCCCAGAATGACGATTTCTTCCGCCCCCGGCAGATCAAGGGCATAAGAAAAAGCAAGCTCTGTATCCGTAGCATCCTTTTCCGGCCGGTGCGTCTCTAAACGGATGCCGGCTTTTTTATAAGTCTCCAGCAGGTCTCCATCCACCGTATCGAAATCCCCGATTATGAGATCTGGAGTCAGGCCGAGAAGGTCTGCGGACGCCAGACCGCCGTCTACGGCGATCACATAAGAAGAATCATATGTTTTTAAAAATCCGGCGGCAGACGCAGTATCCACGTCCCCGCCGGTTACGATCAGAATTTTCATATTCTCTCCGGAAATAGCTTCTTATTTGTTTTCAAATTCCGCGAACACATCCATAAAGGCTTTTGTATTGGCCGTGATATCCCCGGAAAATACTGCAGAGCCCCCCACGAGGACATTTGCGCCGGCTTCCACCACTTCTTTTGCATTGGAGGCCTTGATTCCTCCGTCCACCTGAATGTCGATGTCCAGTCCCCGTTCCTTCATGAGCAGCCGAAGGTCATGGACCTTTTCCAGACAATAGGGAATCAGTTTCTGTCCGCCGAATCCCGGATTCACGGTCATGATCAGCACCATATCCAGTTCATCCAGCACATAGTCAAGCGCTGAAAGGGGAGTCGCAGGATTCAGCGCCACTCCGGCTTTGACTCCCGCGGCTTTTATCTGCTGAATCACACGATCCAGGTGTCTGCAGGCTTCTGCATGTACGGTGATGATATCCGCCCCTGTCTTTGCAAACGCCTCAATATAGCGTCCGGGATCTTCTATCATCAAATGAACGTCAAATACCTTATCCGTACACTTTCGGATAGTCTCTATGACCGGCATTCCGAATGATATCTGCGGCACGAACATTCCATCCATGACATCCAGATGGATATATCCGGCACCCGCGCTTATGGTTTCCTCAATCTGCTCTCCCAGCTTTGTAAAATCCGCAGCCAGGATAGAAGGTGATAAAATTAACATGACCGACTCCTTTTCAATCGTTAGTATCGTTTTTTTGATTTCAGCTCTTCGTAGAGAAGCAGGTAATTTTCATACCGTTCTCTGCTTATGGTTCCTTCTTCAACCGATCTCTTAACCGCACAGTCCGGTTCCTTTCCATGGATGCAGCCCTGAAATCTGCAGCTGCCCTCCAGCTTTTCCATTTCCGGATAGTACCAGCGCAGCTCGCCGCATTCGAGACCCTCTATGGCCAGGGAGCTGAATCCCGGTGTATCCAAAAGGTAGGTCTCTTCCCCCACACAGAAAAGCTCCGTATGCCTGGTGGTATGTTTCCCTCTTTTGATTTTTTGACTCACTGCTCCGGTCTCCATTCTGGCCTCGGGACTCACGGCATTCATGATTGAAGATTTCCCCACCCCGGAAGGTCCGGCCATGACTGTCGTCCTCCCCTGGAGAAGCGTTCGGATCCCCTCGAGCCCTTCGCCGGTGTACGTGCTGACAGAATGGACCGGATAACCGGCCCCGCTGTAGACAGCGGCCAAACGCTCTGCCATATCGCCGCCTGACAGATCCACCTTGTTGAAGCATACGTGGCAGGGAATCTCCTGCATTCCCATCATGACCAGAAAGCGGTCCAGCAAGTTTAAATTCGGTTCCGGCTCCTTCACGGCGAATATCACAAGGGCCTGGTCCACATTGGCCGAGGCCGGGCGGATCAGGCTGTTTTTCCTGGGGAATATCTCCGTGATATTCCCCAGCTTTTCTTCCTCATTCAGGACATCCACCGCCACATCGTCTCCTACCAGAGGCTTCTTTCCCTGGCTGCGGAAAATCCCTTTTGCCTTACATTCATATACTCTGCTGTGACCGTCGTGGACATAGTAAAAGCCTGCTATTCCTTTGATGATCTTGCCCTTTGTCATATTACTGAGCCGGCTGGTCCGGAAGGTTGCCTTCGGGAGTCCCGCTGTTCTCCGTAGGATCTGTGCCAGACGGCTGTGTCGGCGCTTCCGTAGGCGCCGTAGTCGGCGCGGTGGTAGGCTCCTCCTTCGGTCCCCGGCTCACCCAGATATTCACCGTGGTCCCCGGCTTTAACTCCGTGCCTTCTGTATATTCCGCGTCGATCACCTGTCCGATCTCTTCATTGCTGTCCTTCTTTCCTATTGCTCCCAGCTTAAGGCCCGCCGCTTCCAGCTGTGCCTGCGCACCTGCCGCATCCAGACCGAGGATTCCGGGCATGGTGACCTTTTCCTCTTCCTTTTTACCCATGCTGATCACCAGATTGACCTTCGTGCCTTCCTCAACGGTACTGCCGCCCCTCACGGACTGATTCATGACCTGGCCCACATCGTATTCTTCACTATAGTCCTCGGTCACACTGCCCACCTGGAGATTGGCTCCTTCCAGAGCGGATCTGGCCTGACTCTCCGTTTTACCAAGCACATCCGGCACCTCGGTGGTCTTCGTCTCCGGTCCCTTGGACAGATATACGGTGACCTTATCTCCTATCGTACACTTGCTTCCGACGCCGGGGGTCACCTTCGCAACCTTTCCTTCTTCCACATCGTCACTGAAAATTTCATCGAATTCCGGCTCCAGGAAAGCCTCATGAAGGGCTTTCGTCGCCTGCTCCTTCGTCATGCCGATCAAATCCGTCGGAACCTGTGTCTCGGTAGTTCCCTTGCTGACCGTCAGCTTCACCACCGTATGGCGCTTCACCGACGAGCCTTCCGCGAACTCCTGTTCCATGATCTGACCTTCCTCATAGTCATTGGACTCACTGTAAGATAACTTCATCTCCAGATCCAGCTTGGCGAGCTCTTCTTCCGCCTCTGCCACGGTCTTTCCCAGCAGATTCGGCATAGGCACTTCTGTTGCATCAGACTCCGCCGTTGTTTCCTTGTTGTTCTTCTTTCCGGAAAAATCAAAGAGACCAAAGGTCTTGCCAAGGACGAACAGGGCCAGCAGCACGATGACTACTGCAACTACGATTCCCACAATGGTATACACCTTGTCGGATTTCTTTCCCTCCTCGTACTCCTCATCTTCCTCGTCATCCAGCGGAAGCATCTCGTCATCGTCATAATCCAGCTGATAACGCTCTTCCTCTTCCATATCGTCATAATCATCCAGTGGTTCCAGCATTTCCGTGTCATCCATGCCGCCGCGGCCGGCTTCGTCACGAATCTGGTTCACCTCATCCTGGCTCATCACCCGGGTGGGGCCGTCGCTGTTTATCACATTCATCCGGACAAAATCTTCGTTGGGAGTCATCAGGGCCCGCTTCAGGTCTCCGATGAGTTCCGTCACACTGCGGTACCGCAGCTCCGGCTTTTTCTGTGTACACTTTAATACGATCTTTTCCAGGCTCACAGGAATCATGGGATCATATTCCCTGGGCGGGACCATTTCCCCCTGAATGTGGAGAAGCGCCACGGAAACTGCAGAGTCTCCCTCAAAAGGCACACGTCCCGTAAGCATTTCATACATGGTAATACCCAGAGAATAGATATCGCTGCGTTCATCACAGTATCCTCCTCTGGCCTGCTCCGGCGAAATATAGTGGACGGAACCCATAGTATTAGAAGTGATGGTTTCCGTGGTTGCCGCCTTAGCGATTCCAAAATCCGTCACTTTTACCTTGCCGTCCCTGGAAATAATAATGTTCTGAGGCTTAATATCCCGGTGGACGATATGCTGCTCATGGGCCGCTTCAATTCCCTGGGCCACCTGCATCGCGATGCCGATGGTCTCTCGTATCTCCAGCTTGCCCTTTTTGGCAATATAAGTCTTAAGAGTGATCCCCTCGACTATCTCCATCACGATATAATGAAGCTCGTCTTCATCCCCCACGTCAAATACATGCACGATATTGGGATGGGACAAGCACGCCGCCGCATGGGCCTCCGTCCGAAACTTGCCGACAAAAGTCTTATCAGAATTGAATTCCTGTTTCAGGACCTTTACGGCCACATCCCGGTTCAGTTTGTGATCCTTGGCCCTGTACACGTCCGACATGCCGCCGGAACCGATCTTTTCCAGGATCTCATAACGTTCACCCAGAAACATTCCTATTCTTACCATTCTTTCACCTCGTCTACGTTCGGCCGGAACAGCACTACGGCGATATTGTCCCTGCCTCCATTGTTATTTGCCTCTTCTATCAAGTCCTCCGCAGCCGCCCTGAGGTCTTCCCGGCCCGCCACGATCTCCCGGATGGTATCGTCGGGGACCATATTGCTCAATCCATCGGAACACATGAGCACCGTATCCCCTTCTTCCAGCGTTACTTCAAAAAAATCCGCGAAGACTCCGCTTCTGGCGCCAATGGCCCTGGTAATAATATTTTTGTGCTCATGGTAGGCTTCGCTTCCCCGCTCCATCTCTCCACGCTGAATCAATTCTTCGACCAGAGAATGGTCTCTCGTGATCTGCCTGATCTCGTCTTGGATCACATAAAGCCGGCTGTCACCCACATTGGCCACACACAGGACGCTTCCCATGACACAGGCCGCCACCAAAGTGGTGCCCATGCCCGCCAGCTTCTCATCCCCGGATGCTCTTTCCAGAAGCATCCCGTTCACCTGGCGGATACTGTCATTCAGGATCGTAATTGGATTATTGCCCTCTGCGGCCTCTATCAAACGAACCAGATTATCTATGGTATATTTTGACGCAAAATCTCCTGCCTGATGCCCTCCCATTCCATCTGCTACTATAAATAAATTGGGAATATTCCCAACCGGAAAGGTCGAATAATATACCGAGTCCTGATTGATCTGTCTTTTTCTTCCCCGGTCGGTCATAGCGTAGGCCTTCATGCACTATCCTCCTTCTGCCTCAAACAGACACCTTTTAGGGCCGGTCTTCCCGGTAGCTCCGGCGCAGCTGCCCGCAGGCTCCGTTTATATCCCGTCCCATTTCTCTTCTAATAGTAACATTAATTCCACTTTTTTCAAGTATATTTTTGAAATTACGGATGGCCTCCTGTCCAGAACGCACGTATTTACGCTCTTTTATGGGATTCACCGGTATCAGGTTCACATGACAGTTTCTGTGTCCCAAAAGGGCTGCCAGCGCCTCAGCCTCCTCTTTTGTATCATTGACACCCCCCACCAGGCTATACTCGAAACTCGGCCGCCTTCCCGTTTTTTCAAAATATGCATCGCATGCAGGAAGCACCTCTTTTAAGCTGTACCGGCTGGCGATGGGCATCAGTTCCCTTCTTTTCCCATCATCCGCCGCGTGAAGAGAGAGGGCGAGGGTGATAGGCAGCTTTTCCTCCGCCAGGCGGCAGATCCTGTCCGGCAGGCCGCAGGTGGAAACTGTAATATTTCGCGCGCTCAGATGAAATCCGTGCTCATCTGTGAGAAGACGTATAAATTTCACAAAATTATCGTAATTATCCAGAGGCTCTCCGGATCCCATGACCACCACGTTTGACACCCGTTTCCCCATGAGAGTCTGCATGCGGTAGATCTGCTCCAGCATTTCCGACGGCCTCAGATCGCGCACAAGCCCGTCCAGTGTGGACGCGCAGAAGCGGCATCCCATACGGCAGCCTACCTGAGAGGAAATACATACGCTGTTACCGTGATGGTATTCCATCCAGACACTTTCAATGACATTGCCGTCATCCAGGCGGAACAGATATTTCCTGGTTCTGTCCAGTTCCGATACCAGCACCTCCACAGGCTCCAGAAGTGTCAGAAAAAACCGTTCTGAAAGCCTTTGTCTCAAAGAAAGGGACAGGTTTGTCATCTCATCAAAGCTGGCCGCCAGCTTTTCATGGAGCCAGCTGAAGATCTGGCCTGCACGGAAGGGCTTTTCCCCCATGTCCGCCAAGGCATCCTTAAGTTCTTCCAATGTAAGAGATTTTATATCCGTCTTCATCTATGTATTGATTCCTTCCTGCGGAATCGGGCGATAAAAAAACCGTCCGTCCCTTTTTCTCCCGGCAGAAGCTGCAGCTTTCCCTGTCCCGTAGTCTCAGTGAAAAACCTCTTCGGCAGGACTTCCTCCAGGCTTTCCGTGTAAAATGGATAATTCTCTGTGAACCAGTCCGCATTTTCCGCGTTCTCCGATGAGAATACCGTACAGGTGGAATACACCAGTCTCCCTCCCGGCTTCACATACTGCCAGACCACATCCAGGATCCTCCGCTGAAGCATGACCAGTTCCTTCTGGGCATCCTCTGTCATTTTATACTTAATGTCACTTTTCCTGCCGATGATCCCCAATCCTGAACAGGGCAGGTCCGCAATCACCACATCTGCCGAAGCGATCTTGTCTTTATCCAAAACGAGCGCATCCCATACCCTGGCCGACAGATTGGTCAGGCTGCTGCGTCCGATGTTTTCTTCTATAAGTCTCACTTTTTCCGCTGTCAGATCCCTGGCCTCCACATGGCCTGTCCCGTGGAGCAGGTCCGCGGCATGGAGGCTTTTCCCTCCGGGAGCCGAGCACACATCCAGAACAAAATCGCCCTCTTTTGGAGCCGCCGCCATCCCCGCCAGCATAGAGCTCACATCCTGGACCTGTAAAAAGCCCTTCGAAAAAGCGTCGACTTTCGGCAGCATATCAAAATCATAAATCTCGAGAGCCCCGGGAATACCATCAATCGTTTCTGCCCGTATCCCCTGCTCCTCCAGGCTGTTTTTTGCAGTCTCCCAGGAAATTCTGCTCAAATTGCACCGGACAGTAAGAGGCCGTTCGGACAGCCCGGCCGCCAATATCCCTTCCGCCCGTTCCTCACCGTATTCTTTCACCAGCTTTTTCGTGATCCAAACAGGTGTGGAATATTTCACTGCCGCATATGCGGGAAAATCCAGGTTTTTATCGGGAAGCATCACTTCTTCCATGCCTCTTGAAGCTGCCCGTAAAACTCCGTTCACGAAGCCCTTGAGATTACCAAATCCTTTTTTCTGAGCCAGCTTCACAGCTTCGTTGCAGGC
Organism: Lientehia hominis; assembly: GCF_021044755.1. GTDB lineage: Bacteria > Bacillota > Clostridia > Lachnospirales > Lachnospiraceae > Lientehia > Lientehia hominis. The sequence continues at coordinate 45,218 of NZ_JAJNOR010000004.1, read as the reverse complement.
GGCACTGTCCGGCACCGCGTCCATATACAAAATCTGATAGACCCCCATCCTGAGGATTTCCCGTATGACAGGCTTCATCTTTTCTGTCTTTATCTTAGAAAACCAGTTGATGGTATAGTCCAGCTCATACAGTCGTTCGACAACGCCTTCTGTCAGCCGCGTGAGGAATGCTCTGTCCCTCTTTTCCAGATGACTGTATTTTTCCAGCTCTTCCCGGAGCACCACATGGCTGTACTCTCCCTGTTCCAGTATCCGAAGAAGGCAGCCCAGAGAAATCGCCCTGACATTTGTGCTTCCGTCCGGCCTTTCCGGCTTCTTTTTCCCTCTGTCAGTCACGGTTCCTTCTTCCTCCGAACAGCAGTATGAGACGCAGCAGCTGAAGAATAGCGGACAAGGCTCCTGCTACATAGGTGAGAGCCGCGGCGGAAAGGACTTTTCTGGTCTGTGCCGCTTCATCCTGGTATAAAATTCCGTTTTCCTGCAGGAGCACCAGCGCCCGCCTGGAGGCATTGAACTCCACCGGCAGGGTAATGAGCTGAAATAACACCGCCAGGGAAAAGCAGAGAATCCCCAGATTCACCAATATAGAATAGCTGCCGTTTCTGGCGCCGAATATCAGTCCTGCGATGATCAGAAGCATACTGATGCTGGAGCCAAAATTGGCCACCGGTACAAAAGCAGTCCTGAGCTTTAAGGGAGAATATCCCACTTCATCCTGAATGGCATGGCCGCATTCATGAGCCGCCACTCCGATGGCTGCTACAGATGTGGAGCCATATACAGACTGTGACAGCTTAAGGGTCTTATTCCTGGGATCATAGTGATCCGTCAAATCTCCGGCCACAGACATCACCTGTACACCATAAATCCCCTGGCTGTCCAGCAGTCTCCTGGCTGCCTCCGCACCGGTCATGCCGGTCCGGCTCATCACCTTTGAATACTTGGCAAACGTGCTCTTCACCCTGGCCGATGCGATCATGCAGATGACCGCGCCGACGATCACCAAAATCCATGTAGGGTCAAAATAATAAAAACCATAATAAGGCATAGTTTTTCATCCACTCCTTGTCGTATTATTGCTTTCTTTCGAATACATCTCCCGTTTTCAGAGGATATCCCCTGAGAAATGCACCAGCGTCCATCCGTTTCTTTCCCTCTGGCTGGAGTTCTTTCACTTCCAGGAGCCCTTTTCCAGTCTGCACGGAAAAGCTCTCTTTTCCGATGGCAATGACCGTGCCGGGAACCGCTTTCTCTCCCTGCTCCGGAATCACTCCGGCCTTCCATATCTTCACCGTCCGGTCCTTCAGGCGGGTGTATGCGCTGGGCCAGGGCAGAAGTCCCCGAATCAGCCGTTCGATTGACGCCGCATCCATGTTCCAATCAATGTCTCCCAGGGATTTGGTCAGAATCTTCGCATAACAGGATTCTCCTTCCTGTGGAATCCGCACCAGGCTGCCCGCCTCCAGTTTTTTCAAAGTCTCCACGATCAAAGGACCGCCGGCTGCGCTCAGTTTGTCGTGAAGGCTGCCTCCCGTTTCTTCTTCATCAATGGGAATGATTGTTTTTAACAGCATATCGCCGGTATCCAGCCCCTCTTCCATATACATGGTCGTGATCCCCGTCTCTTTTTCGCCGTCTATGATCACCCACTGGATAGGGGCCGCTCCCCGGTATTTTGGCAGAAGAGACGCGTGGATATTGATGCACCCATACTTCGGAAGCTCCAATATTTCTTTCGGCAGGATCTGCCCGAAAGCGATTACCACGATCACACCCGGATCTATTTTTTTTAGCTGTGCCATGAATTCAGGATTTCCCTTCACTCTGGCCGGCTGATAAACCGGAATCCCATGGGAAACCGCAGCTTTTTTCACTGCCGTTATCTGCATTTCCTTCCCGCGTCCCTTCGGCTTATCCGGCTGCGTGACCACGCCTGCCACTTGATGGCCGGCGGCCACCAGCGCTTCCAGGGCCGGAACTGAAAAATCGGGAGTTCCCATAAACACTACTTTCATACGTCTGCTCCTCCAACCTCCGTCATACCCTTCCGAATTCTGTCTGTTTCCACAGACTGACGGACTGTTATACTCAGTATACTCTTATTTTTTCCAAATACCGCGATTTTCACAGTTTTTTAAGAAAAAACTTCTGATTTATTCATCTTCTTCCTCATCTGTCACATCCATCAGCTCCCCTTCAACCAAATCCACATAGAGCCTGCCTTCCAGATGGTCGCACTCATGACAGATGGCCCGGGCCAGAAGCTCCGTCCCCTTTATCAGATGCTCTTTCATATTTTCGTCCAGCGCTTTGACTGTCACTTCATTGGGCCTGGTAACGATACCTTGTTTTCCCGGAACGCTCAGGCATCCTTCCGGCCCCGACTGTTCCCCGTCTGTCTCCAGAATCACCGGATTAATGAGCACGATAGGCCCGTCACCCGCGTCGATCGTCACGATCCTTTTTAGAACCCCCACCTGCGGCGCGGCAAGACCTACTCCGTTTGCCTCATACATGGTCTCCAGCATATCTGCTATGAGCTGGCTCGTCCTCGGAGTCATCTCCTTTACTTCCTTCGCCTTTTTAGTCAGTACCTCATCACCGATTTCTCTGATCGTCCTAAGTGCCATGATCCTCTATCCTTTCTTTCCATGTTTTGTTTTCTATATTCTTCCCGTCTTCCGGTTAATATCTATTCCATATCAAACTGGTACAGAACATTTCTGTCCCATTCCATCTGCTCGATCTTTTCTTTAAGCGCCAGCAGCGGCTGCTCTTCCTCACATTTCGCGTAAAGTACATACCGGTAGCTGTCATTGATCCGTGAGACCGCAGCTTTGGCCGGCCCTATGATTTCCACAGCGTCATGCCTCTGCCCCTCCGCCTCTTCTGTCCCCGCCTTTAAAGGTCCTTCAAATTCTCCGGCCATTTCCTTCACTTTTCCGGCCATCCGCTCCGCGGCCGTTTCTTCCTTTGAAGTAAAAAGCAGCGACATCATACGGTATACCGGAGGATAGTGAAGAAGCCTCCGATAAAGAATCTCATGCCAGTAAAAGCTTTCATAGTCCTGGCTTGCCGCAGCCTCCACACTGTAATGGCTGGGAGCATAGCTCTGTATCACCACCTGACCGGGCAGCTTGTCCCGGCCCGCCCGCCCTGCTGCCTGAGTGAGCAGCTGAAAGGTCCTCTCTCCAGCCTCATATCCCCCCGAATGTAACGACAAATCTGCCGCCAGTATCCCCACCAGCGTCACATTCGGGAAGTCATGTCCTTTCACGATCATCTGGGTCCCGACCAGAATATCGGCCTTTCCGTCCGCAAAAGCGGCAAGGACCGCGTCGTGGCCTCCCTTACCTTTTGTAGTATCTGTATCCATCCGCAGGATTCTTGCCTCCGGAAACATGGAACTCACCATAGCTTCCACCTTTTGAGTCCCGGTTCCGAAGCCCGCGATATAGCGGGACCCACAGGAAGGGCAGAATTTCGGGATCTCCGTTTCATATCCACAGTAATGACATTTTAGCTTTCCGTCCCAATGCTGTGTCAGGCTCACGTCACAATGGGGACACTTAACCGCTTCCCCGCAGGAGCGGCAGGAAATGAAGCCCGCATATCCGCGCCTGTTCAAAAACAGGAGGGCCTGTTCCTTTCTTTCAAGGGTTTCCTTCAAAAGTTCCTTCAGACGCCTGCTGAAAATCGTCCGGTTCCCTGCCTTCAGTTCCTCCCTCAGATCCACGATCTCCACGGAAGGCAGCACGCTCTCTTCCTTTGCCCGGCTTCTCATCTGGAACAGAAGATATTCTCCGTTCTGCGCCTTATAATAGGAAGAAGCCGACGGAGTGGCCGATCCGAGAACCACCATGGCATCCGCCATACGGCATCGTTCTATGGCCGTTTCTATGGCATGGTATTTCGGGACTGTTTCACTTTTATACGCCGTTTCATGCTCCTCGTCTATGATGATCAGGCCCAGATTCGGAAAAGGCGTAAAAAGTGCGGACCGCGGACCGATCATAATATCGATCCTGCCTGTCCTCGCCCGTTCGAACTGGTCCGATTTCTCTCCCGCTGAAAGTCTGGAGTTGACGATGGATACCCGCTCCCCAAACTGTCTGTAAAACCGCATCACCGTCTGATAGGTAAGCGCAATCTCCGGAATCAGTACGATTGCCTGACGCCCGTTCTTTATCACATGACGGATCAGCTCCATATACACTTCTGTTTTTCCGCTCCCTGTTATGCCGTGGAGCAGACAGGTTTCCTTTTTCCCATCCCAGGAAGCGGTCATTCCGGAGACGGCCGCTCTCTGCTCCTCATTCAAAAGGAAAGTCTGTTCTTTCTTCAAAAGGCCCCGCACCGGATTCCGATAGCTCTCTTCCGTGTCCAGCCGGCAGATCCCCTGTTCCAGAAAAGGCCGGAAGGACGCCGGCGACACCCGCAGTCTCTGAGTCACCACCTCATAGGGCAGCACTTCGTCCTCCATAAGAGCCTCCAGAAACCGGACTCTTGCTTTCTGCTTTTTTTTTCTGTACACTGCCAGCAGCTCACCGCACGCTTCCTGTGAGACCGTCCTGACGAGATATTTCTTCTGGACCGGTTTCATCTTTTTCTTCATGGGAAGCACCGTTTTCAGGGCTTGAATCATCGTAGAGCCATAGTGCTCCTTCATCCATGCTGCCAGCCGGATGAGCTGCCCTTCAATGGGCATCGCATCTTCCTCCACCGTCTGTACCTGCTTTATTTTTTCCGGGTCATAATCCGGCTTTTCTGTAAATCCTATGATATAGCCATCCCGCACTGTGTTTCCACGGCCAAAGGGTATCCGTATCTTCATGCCTAAAGAGAGCTTTCCCAAAAGCTCTTCCGGGACTTCATACTGAAAAACCCTATCCACTGCCGTGTGAACGATATCGACGATGACATTGACATACTGTTTGGACATGTATTTACGATCTCTCTTTTCTCATTGGCGCCTTACTCGTCTCTCAGGGAATCAATCAGTTCACCCAGCTTCATGCTGTTTGAGCCTTTGAACAAGATCAGATCCCCGCTTCCCGCCTGTTCCTTTAAAAACGGCAGCGCATCTTCCTTCGTGCCAAAGCTTTCGATAACCGTGTTCTTTCCGCCTGCCTCAGAGACTCCCCGGCCGATTTCTGCCGCCAGTTCACCGATACAGATCAGAATATCCGGCGCGATCTCCTTTGCGTAGTACCCGACTTCATAATGAAATCTTCTGCTGTCTTCTCCGAGTTCCAGCATATTGGCCAAAACCGCGATTTTCTTTCCCTTTGTTTCCATTCCGGCAAGAACTCCAAGCGCAGCCTTCATGGAATCCGGACTGGCATTGTAGGTATCATCAATCACACGATAATCCCTCACCTTATAAATCTGCTGCCGGTTCCGGAATCCCGAAAAACCCTCCAGAGCCTCCGCTGCTTCCTCCATGGAAACACCCCAGATGGACGCGGCGGCCATGGCCGCCAGAGCATTCATCACCATGTGCTTTCCCATGACCGGCAGATGCACCCGCACCCGTTTCGCTCCGCATACAGAGGTAAAATCTGTTCCCTCACCGGTTATCACCATATCCTCTGCCCTATACTGACAGTTTTCCCCAAATCCGTAAAACATCCGATGGAAACCAATGGATTCGCCTACCGTCCGTAAAAACCTGTCGTCGCCGTTGAGGATCAGAGTCCCTCCGCTTTCCATACCAACTGTGATCTTCAGCTTTTCCCGGAAAATATTTTCCTGTGTCCCAAGCTGTTCAATATGTGCCACGCCGATATTCGTGATAATGGCGGCCAAAGGCCTTGCCATGGAAGAGAGCACTTCCATTTCTCCAAAGTCACTCATCCCCATTTCCAAAACGGCTATCTCATCCTCTTTCGTCATCTCGGTCATTGTCACCGGCAGGCCGATATCGCTGTTGAAATTTTTTGAGGTCTTAAAAATGCGGAACTTCGCCCCCAAAGCCGTGGCAGTCATTTCTCTTGTAGTCGTCTTTCCCACACTCCCGGTCACCCCCACCACCGGGATTCCCATTCGGTTTCTGTAATCCCTGCCCACCGCCTGCAGCGCTTTCAGGGTATCATCCACCTGTATCCAGGCCGCTCCGGGAAGAGGTTCCATCTTCCTGCTGGAAAGGACCAAAACTGCCCCGTTTTCAATGGCCTGCGCCAGATAATCATGAGCGTCCGAATGTTCTCCGATCAAAGGAACGAACAAATCCCGTCCCTTCATGACCCTGGAATCAATGCTTACGTTTTCCAATGGCTCGCCGGGATCCCCCGCCAGAAGCACCCCGCCTGTTGCTCTCACAATGTCACGTACTGTCGTCTGTTCCATACTTTTTCCTCATTATTTATATTTGACAAGTGCCTTTTCTGCCTCTTCTCTGTCAGAAAAATGAATCCGTTTCCCGTTGGCCTCCTGATAATCCTCATGGCCTTTTCCAATGATAGCGATGATATCGCCTTTTTTTCCATGGCTGACCGCATAGGCTATCGCTTCCCTCCGTTCCGGTATCACCACGTACCGTCCTTCCGTCTCCTGAAAGCCCTTTTCAATATCCTGAATGATGGACTCTACCGGTTCATATCTGGAATTGTCCGCCGTTATGACTGATACATCCGCCCATTTGCCGGCCGCCCGGCCCATGCCGAACCGCCTCAGCCGGGAACGGTTTCCTCCGCATCCGAACACACAAATCAAATCTCTGGGTTCATAAGCCTTCAGGGTCTCCAGCAGATTCTCCATACTGACCTCATTATGCGCGTAATCCACAATGACCCATAAGTGGTTGTTCCCGGATACTACTTCCATTCTTCCCGGCACATGGACTTCCCGCAGGGCCTTCCGCGCCGTCTCCGCGGAAATCCCCATCTGGTCCGCCGCCGCAATGGCTGCCAAACTGTTTTTCACATTGTATTCTCCCGGAAGCGGAAGAAACACACTGGCTTCTTCTTTTCCGCCCAGCTGATATTCACATCCCAGCATATGGCTGTCTTTATAAAATACCGGAGGGGAAGCCTGATAATCCGCCTCTCCCATCCCAAAAGTCACCAGCCGGCAGGTGGCTCTGGCTGTCATTTCCTTCACCCACATATCATCCCGGTTCACAATTCCCACATCGCAGCTTGTAAAAAGCCGGCTCTTTTGATACAGATAATCTTCAAAGCTTTCATGTTCTCCCGGACCGATGTGGTCCTGGGAAAGATTTGTGAATATCCCGTAGGTGAAATGCAGGCCGGCAACTCTCTCCATTTTAAATCCCTGAGAGGATACCTCCATGACCACATGGGTGCATCCCGCATTCTTCATCTCCCGCAGGATTCTCTGCAGCTCATGGGCTTCCGGCGTCGTATGAGAAAGCTCCAGTTTTTTTCCATCCACAAAAGCTCCGTTGGTGCCGATGAGTCCTGTCTTTATCCCTGCGCCGCAAAGGATCCCATGGATCATATAGGCCGTCGTCGTCTTTCCTTTCGTACCGGTGATCGCCACGGAAACCATAGAGCGCATCGGATAACCATAAAACGCGGCGGAAAGATATGAAAACGCCTTTCTGGCAGAAGCCACGAGCACCACACTGGCCATCCCGGAAATGCTCTTCTCTTCCTTTTTCGCAATTGGGTTTCCTTCCTCCATGATGACGACGGACGCTCCGGCGCCTATGGCCTGCCTGGCAAACTCGTGGCCATCCTTATGGATGCCCGGTATACATACAAACATGGTTCCCGGCCGTACCTCTCTGGAATCACAGGTAATGCCTGTTACTTCCGCCTGGGAGCTTCCTCTTATCCTGATGTAGCCGACATGTGACAGCAGACTGCTCAGTATCATCCATTTCTCCGCATAAGCATTGATCTTCCTTTATCTTATGCAGAACGCCGGCACGCCGTCAATCCAAATAGTCTTGGAACTCCTCCATGGTCATCAGGACCTTCCTGGGTTTAGTGCCCTCTTCTTCACCGACCACGCCGGCCTCGGCTAGCTGGTCCATGATTCGGGCCGCGCGGTTAAATCCCACCTTGAAAGCTCTCTGGAGCATCCCGATGGACGCTTTTTCTTTTTCTATGATGAACCGGCCGGCATCCGCAAAATAAACGTCCCGTTCATCTGTCCCGCCGGTACCGTCCGTTCCGGAAGAGGTACTGAGCCGGCTCTCGATCTCCTGGCTGTAATCCGCATCCGTATGGTCTGTCAGGTATTTCACCACTTTGGAAACTTCTTCATCGGAGACGAACGCTCCCTGCACTCTTACCGGCTTTTGATATCCGGAAGGATAAAACAGCATATCTCCCTTTCCGAGCAGCTTTTCCGCGCCGTTCATATCGATAATCGTGCGGGAATCCACGCCGGAAGATACTGAAAAGGCAATTCTCGAAGGCACATTCGCCTTTATGAGCCCGGTAATAACATTGACAGAGGGCCTCTGCGTAGCAAGCACCAGATGGATTCCGGCGGCCCTGGCCATCTGAGCCAGACGGCAGATGGCATCCTCGACCTCTCCCGGAGCTACCATCATCAGATCCGACAGCTCGTCCACGATGATGACCAGCTGCGGCAGGGGAACTGCTTCCTCTCCTTCTTCCGCATCTTCTTTTATTCTCTCGTTATATCCCTTCAAATCCCGGACGTTGAGCTCCGCGAATTTCTTATACCGGTCCGTCATCTCGGCCACTGCCCAGTTGAGGGCCCCGGCTGCTTTCTTCGGATCCGTAACTACCGGAATCATAAGATGGGGAATGCCGTTATACACACTCAGCTCTACGACTTTCGGATCGACCATGATAAGCTTTACTTCCGCCGGATCTGCTTTGTAGAGTATACTCATGATCAGAGTATTGATACATACAGACTTTCCGGAGCCGGTGGCTCCGGCGATAAGCAGATGGGGCATTCTGGCCAGGTCCGTCACCACAGTTTGTCCGCCGATATCCCGTCCCACCGCAAAGGCCAGCCTGGACGGATGCTTCTTAAATTCCTCTGATTCAATGACATCCCTCAGGAAAACCGTCATATTTTCCTGATTCGGCACTTCAATACCCACTGCTGACTTTCCAGGAATCGGCGCTTCAATGCGGACATCTGCAGCAGCCAGATTCAATTTGATGTCGTCAGTCAGGGATACGATCCTGCTCACCTTAACTCCCTGCTCCGGCGTCAACTCGTATCTAGTCACTGAAGGCCCGCAGCTTATATTGGTCACGGTGACACCCACACCGAAATTCTGCAGTGTCCTCTGCAGCTTTACCGCTGTCTCCCGAAGCTCCGCATCCCGATTCTTCATCTTTTTGCTTCCCTGCTTCAATAGGTTCATCGGCGGCTTTACATAGGGGCGGGGCGGTTTCTTTTTTGCAGCCGGCTGAACGGCCCCTGCCATCCCTTCCTGCCCTTCCGTAAAACGAACGCTACCGGAACTTCCCCTTGCACTTCCTTCTTCCCGGAAAATGGACGTTCCGGAAGACACTCTTTTTGCTGTAAGAGGATCCTCCTCTGTAGGATCACTTTCCACCTCTATGATCTTTCCATTGGCAGTGACGATCCGTTTGACATCTTCCTCAAAAGGTACCTGTACTTCCTCCGTCTCTTCCGGTCCGCCTGCTTCCGCTTGTCCTGATGTTCCCGTCATCTCAAACTGCCGGCCAAACTCCGGCTGCCTGCGGGCTGCCTCATAATCCACAGAAAGAGGATTCCCCTCCTCTGCCTCGTCCCTGTCCAGAGCCTCCAGCTCGGTCAGAGTCCGTTTCACCCTCGAAGCCTTCAACGGCTCCGCCTCTTCATCTATGTATACCGCTTCTTCCGTATCCGCACTGTCCTGCTCTACCATGCCCTGTATATGCCCAGTGAACACATCGGCGGTTTCGGGCCTTTCTTCCTTTGGATTCGGGCGCCCGTTCCGCTTCTCCGGCTGTTTCTCTTCTTTTTTCTCAGAGTCTCCTACACTGGTATCCAAAGATACTCCGCGTACCTTCTGCTCCGCCCGGTACCTTTTCCGCTCCTCTGCCTTTGCCGCATGTATCTCATGACGCCTGGCCATATCCTCCCTGGCAGAATCATATACCTTTCGGCCGCTTTTCTGGATGGGATTCAATATGGATTTTTCTGTTGCAAAGACCAGCCCGGCCGCCGCCAGCAGAATAAGAATCACATATGACCCTACCATGCCAAGCCCTGGATACAGAAGCTTGCAGCAAAGCCCTCCGAGCAGTCCGCCGCCGAATGTTTCGGCCGCCTGCGTGTAATAATCCCCAAGGGTCATGGCACTGTCAAACTCCTTCATGGCCAGCAGGGAAGTTATCCCGCAGATCACTACCAGCACGAGGAAAGAGACGATCGTCCGGAGAACTGCACGGCCGCTTCCCTTATTGGACAGCAGAAAACAAACGCACAAAAACAGATACACCGGGACTATGTAAGCGAGAATACCAAACAGCCCCCGCATGATACGATATAAAGCCTCTCCCATGCTTCCGCACCAGTGAAGATTGCTGCAGAACAAAAGAACCGCTATCGCAAGGCTGACCAAGATCACCAGCTCTTTTTTTATGGCCGGTTCCATCCTTTCTTCTTTTGTATTTCTGGAGGCACTTCTCTTCTTCGCTCCACTGGCAGTCTTTTTCGCAGGCGCACTCTTACGGCTCCCGCTCCTGCTCCCTGATGTAGTCTTTCTTTTTGTCGATGCCACAATATTTCCTCCACTTCTCTTTCTTCCCGATCTCCAGCGCCGATGTACAGCATAGATTAGGAAGCCTTCCATCCGGACAGGATACCGCATGTCTGAAATATAAGTATACCATTCCAGGGGACAGGATACAAGACCCGGCTTAATTTGAAAGGGGGACAAAATTTTCATTGACGCTTCTCTTCATTTATACTAATATGGAAATAGTGTCTTTATAGAGACTTTACAAAGATTATAGAAAAAATTTACAAAAGAAGTGGGGGATAACTTTGACTATATTTTCTGTCTTAACTCTTTGCGGGGGCATCGGCCTGTTCTTATACGGTATGAGCCTCCTCGGCACATCGCTTGAGAAAATTGCCGGCGCCGGTCTTGAACGCACTCTGGAACGCCTGACCAACAGCCGCCTGAAAGGGCTGGCATTGGGCGCCGTTGTGACCGGTGTAATCCAAAGCTCCGCGGCTACCACGGTAATGCTGGTAGGTTTTGTAAACGCTGGAATCATGAAATTTGCCCAGACCGTACCAGTCATCATGGGCGCTAATATCGGTACTACCATCACCGGACAGATTCTCCGGCTGGGCGACTTGTCCGGTTCTCAGCTGATATTCGAGCTGATCAAGCCTTCTTCCTTCGCGCCTATCGTGATCGCCATAGGTTCCTTTATGATTCTGATCACCAAGCGCAGAAAGACTCGGGACATCGCCCATCTTCTGATCGGCTTCGGCATCCTGTTCTTCGGTATGACCACCATGGAGTCCGCCCTGGCGCCGCTCAAGGATTCCAATGCTTTTCAGGAAATCTTTTTCATGTTCCGCAATCCCCTGCTGGGTGTCCTGCTGGGCGCAGTCGTCACGGCGGTCCTGCAGAGCTCTTCCGCTTCCGTCGGTATCCTGCAGGCTATTTCTTCTACCGGAACTGTCACCTTTTCCATGGCCGCTCCTATCATCATCGGTCAGAACATCGGCAAATGTATCACGGTCCTGATCGCCAGTATAGGAACAAACAAAAATGCAAAGCGTGTGGTAGTCTGTCATCTGATGATCAATATCATCGGCGCCATCCTGTTCCTGGTGGGAATTTACGGTTTCCAAAACCTTGTAGGCCTCAGCTTCTGGGAAAAATCCATGACCCGAGGCAATATCGCCGACTTCCATACTCTGTTCAACATCGCTACCAGTGTCATCCTCCTCCCATTCTGCAGCGGCCTGGTCTCTATTTCCAAAAAGATTCTGAAGGACGACGCTCCTTCCCGTGCGGATTCCAGCCTCGCTCTGTTGGATGATATTTTCTTAGACAGGCCCACCGTTGCTCTGGAACAGTGCCGCAAGGTAACGCTGAGTATGGGTGAAACCATCCAGGAAAATTATGATATGGCGGTGACTCTGCTGCACAACTTTGATGAGAAGACCTTTGAAAAGCTCAATGAAAATGAAGATTTCCTGGATAAATGTGAAACGGCTCTCGGCGAATACTTAGTCCGCATCACCTCGCAGAATATCCGGCGGGAGGACCAAAAGGAAGTGGCAGAGCTCCTGCACAGTGTCGGTGATTTCGAACGGATCGGCGACCACTGCGTCAACGTGGCGGAGGTAGGCCAGTTCAATCAGGAACAAGGCATCTACTTCTCTGAGAAAGGGCTAGAGGAGATCAGGATCGTGACAGAAGCCGTCAAACAAGTGGTGACCATCACCCTGGAGGCTTATAAAAATGACGATCTGGTAGTCGCCTACCGTGTGGAACCCCTGGAGGAAGTCATCGATGTGCTGAAGGAAGCTCTGAAGACTCACCATATTGAGCGGCTCAGCAACGGCGACTGCAGCGTACAGGCAGGAATCTCTCTGACGGAATTCCTGACCAATATGGAACGCATCTCCGACCACTGCTCCAATATCGCTCTCCACATCATCGAAAAGCTGAATTCCTCCAAGAGCTTCGACTCCCATGAATATCAGCAGCTTATGCACCGTGGACTTACCGAAGAATATAAGGCTCTCTATAAATATTACGAATCCAAATATTATGATCCCATCAAATAATATCCGGACCTGATATCCGGACTTAAGAATGACGGAAAAGGCCCCGGCAATCTGCGCGGGGCCTTTTCCTATGATGTACAAGTCAAAATAAGTTTCACCACTGTCTGAGTAAAAGATGCGGCAGTATACCATGGCCCAATTTTCTCAGCAAAGGTTAATCATATACTCCTCGTAAGCCGCAATGCCCTCCTTCAGACGTGTTAAACCGTCCATCAAAACCGCCCGCGGACAAGCGGCGTTCATCCACAGAAAATGCTCTCCGCCTGCGCCGAACTGGCCGCCTGCCGAAAGATACAAGCCTGTCCTTTCCCGGATAAATCCGGCGGCTTCCGGAATAAATCCTATTATTTTCGTACAGTCCAGCCATAGGAGATGGACAATCTCAGACGGCACGATCCTGATATCCGCAATCTCATTTTTCACATATTCTTCCGCAAGAGATTTGTTTTCATGCAGATAGACCCGGAGCTCATCCAGCCATGCCGCACCCTTTGTAAACGCGGCAACGGCGGCGGTTACTGCAAAAGAATTCGGCTCGGCCGCTTCGTCCGTGTTCAGAGCGCGCCAGACCTTATAGCGCAGTGCGTCGTTCGGGACTGCCAACGCCGCCGTCTGAAGCCCCGCCAGATTGAACGTTTTTGTCGGAGTAATACAGGTGACGCTGTTTTCGCGGCATTCCTCCGAAACCGAGACAAAGGGGATATATTGTTTTCCTGGAGAAATCAAGTCACAGAAGATTTCATCAGAGATCACTGTCACATGATGTCTCATGCAGAGTCTGCCGATTCGCAGGAGTGTGTCCCGGTCCCACACTCTGCCTGCCGGATCGTGGGGATTACAGAGAATCATCAGTGTAGTCTGGGGGTCTGCAAGCTTTTGCTCTAAATCCACAAAATCGACGCTGTATCCGTTTTCGTCGTATTTCAGCGGATTTTGAAGAACCTGCCTGCCATTGTTTACAATGGTGTCAAAGAAACTACTGCAGGCCGGCGTTTGAACCAAAATCTTTTCCGCCGGTGTCGTGAGCTTGCGTACCATGCTGGAAATGGCGGGCATAACGCCAGTACAGAATACAAGCCAATCCTTTTCCATCGAATAGTTATGCCGGTTCGCCCACCAGTCCACATATGAACGGGCCCATGTATCTGGTATGGTGTTGTATCCGAACACTCCCTGCGCGGCGTGCGCCGTGATGGCGGTCCTGATCTCCGGCGCGGTCTCAAAACCCATGTCGTCCCCCCGCATAGGCAGCTCGCTTTCGCTTACATCCCATTCCAGGGAGTTTGTATTCCGCCGGTTTACCGGCGTATCAAAATCATAAATCAAGTGTACACCTCCAAATTGATTATCATTTTTTGGCAGCTTTAGTTCACAGAAAAGGTAACGGTAACATCGCCGGTTCCGAGCGCTTCTGTCCATCCAGTCAGGTCGTCAATCTTCCCAAGGCGTGTGTAGCTCCAGGAATTGGTGCCGTAGAAGATGACAATCTGATTTCCGTTATATAAAACGATATCCCCGGATTCCGCAGTGGTCTGACTGTCGTTTTCAGGGAGACTGATTCCCAGGGAGCCCACTTTTTCAAATCCGGAATAATCGCTCATCCGGAGAACGACCGGTGCATCTTTCATAAGCTCCAAAAAAGCCTTGGCCGCCGTATTCTCTTCCAAAGCAGCAAAAAATGTGGCGTCTCCGGCCTGTACCTTCATCTGCATGGTTTCACTCTCCTCCTGTGCAGGAACAGATGCGGACTCCGGTTCATTGCCGTCCTCGCCGCACGCCGTCGAAGAAAACATCAGCAGCAGGCTGCAGGCCAGTATTATGGCTCGTCTCATTTATCTTTCCTCCAATCTGCAGTTCTCGTATTACAAAAGCAGTCTAAAAAATGATGCCGTCCCAAACAGGACAAGAATCCAGCCGAACACTTTGTTCATATATCGAAGGCTTCGACTCCCTGTTTTCTTTTTGACAGCGCAGGCTGCGGCCGACAGGGTTCCCCACCAAAGATAGGTTCCGATGAATACACCACATACAAGAGAGATTCCATCCGTTGGTTCTGCCACACCGGCTATGCCAAAATAGGAGAAAGCAAATAGAAACGTGAGGATAGCGGCAGGGTTTGCAATGCCAATGACGAAAGAGGATAAAAACATCCCTGCTTTGCCGGCCGCTTTTACCTGTGCAGCACAGATTTCACTTTTTTTGCAAATCAGCCGGAGCCCCATCATCAGAATGAGTCCGCCGCCCAGGATATTGATAATCGTCTGACGCTGTAAAAGAAAATCTGAAACCAAAGTAAAACCAAAGGCCCCGATGACGGCATAAAGACAGTCGGCCGCCGAAGAACCAAGTCCCGTCAGCAGCCCCGCCTTAAATCCAAAGCTCCATGTGCGCTGTACCGTCATAGCTCCAATGGCCCCTGCCGGCAGGCCGAACAGCAAACCGATGAGGATTCCTTTTAATAGATAACTTGCCAACTGCCTACCGTCCTTTCATATAGATTAAAGATTTTGCTTTTGCAGCATAAAGAGCAGATCATTAATATAGTACTCTCTTCGCCGCCTGTTACGAGGCCTGAGAAATATCGCTGCTAAAATACTTAACGGAGAGCTCGGACAGCGTGCCGTCCTCCGCCAGTTCTGAGAGCGCATTGTCAATAGCTTCCCGCAGTGCGGCGGTTTCCTCGCCCTTGCGCATGGGGATGCCAATCTGATTGGCTTCCTCGGTCAAAACCGCAATTTTCAAATTGGCGTCAGGGTGCGCTTTCATATAGTCGTAATAAGTGACTTCCGCATTGAGCGTGGCATCTATACGCCCGCTGAGCAGCAATTCGAAGGTCTGGTTCAAATCATCCACACCGGTGACTTCGGCTCCATAGCTTTCCGCTGTTTCTGCATAGGTGCTGGAAATCGTATTGGCCGTATTTTTGTCCCGCAAATCCTCCAGGCTCTGAATATCATTGTTCCCGCCAGAAGTTATCACCGCCGTACGGTTATAGGCATAGGGAATCGAGAAATCATATGCTTCCTGACGCTGCGGATCGATATCCACGCCGTTGACCATAATATCGTAGCGCCCGGCAGAAAGTCCCGCCAGCAGGCCGTCCCATTCGCCTTCTACAAAACTGGCTTTCACACCCAGCTTTTGTGCGATCGCCCGGCCCACCTCGACGTCATAGCCGACCAGCTCATCGTTTTCATCATGATAGGTCCAGGGCGCCCAGGTACCCTCCATGGCAATGATGATTTCACCGCGCTCCTGAATTTGGGAGAGCAGGTCTCCAGAAGAGGATTTTTGTGTGGAAGGCTCCTGTAAAGAGGACCCGCAGCCGCTCAATGCCAAAGCTCCAAATACGGCGATGACCGCAAATAACGCCGCAAAACGTCTTTTTTTCATTTACTTTATCTCCTTTTATTAAAAATTAATTTTTGTCAGCCTGCCAGATTGATACTTTGGCTGATCGTATGCAGAAATTCCTTTGTTCTCGTTTCACGTGGGCGCTCAAAAAACGTCTTGGAGTCTCCGGCTTCCACTACTTTACCCTTTTCCATGAACACCGCCTTGTTGGATACAGTTCCCGCAAAACCCATTTCATGTGTCACTATCAGCATGGTCATTCCTTCGTCTGCCAGCTGCCGCATGACCGAGAGCACCTCGCCTGTCAGCTCCGGATCCAGAGCGGATGTCGGCTCATCAAAATAGATGATCTCCGGTTCGGCTGCCAGCGCTCTTGCGATGGCTACCCGCTGCTGCTGTCCTCCCGAAAGCTGGCTGGGATAGTAGTCATACCGGTCCGACAGACCTACCTTATCCAGCGCGCGCCGTCCAGTCTCCACGGCCCTCGCCTTGGACACCTTTCGCGCTACGATCAACCCTTCTGTCACATTTTCAATAGCTGTCTTATTGTAAAAGAGGTTATAATTTTGAAAAACAAACGCGGTTTTTTTACGCAGCCTGGCGATATCCTTTTTTGATATGCGTCCAAGTTCAAAGCGTTCTCCGTCGAACACCATCGTACCCGCATCTGCCGTTTCAAGAAAATTCATACATCTAAGCAGTGTGGTTTTGCCCGAGCCGCTGGGGCCTAAAATCGCCACCACGTCTCCCCGATTCACCTGAACATCTACGCCGGCAAGAACCTGAGTACCGTCAAATGATTTTTGTATATCCATGATTTCCAGCATTGTATCAGCCTCCTTGTTTTCCATGGACGTTCAGTCTCCTTTCTCCCGCGCGCTGCAGTTTGGTCAGCACCGTAGAGAAAAGCAGATAGATAAGCCCTACTTCGATATAGAGCGCAAGCGGTTCATAGGTTCTGGCCACAATGCGCTGTGTCACCATAAACATTTCCGTCACCGTGATATTGGCGGCAAGAGAGGTGTCTTTAACCATGGCAATAAGGGAATTGGATAGGGGCGGAAACGCCGTTCGCATAGCCTGAGGCAGGACGATCCGCCGCATGGTCTGCATATAGGACATCCCGCTGCAGTACCCGGCCTCAAGCTGCCCTGCCGGTACGGATTCCAGTGCAGCCCGAATAGTCTCCGCACAATAGGCCCCCTCATTGATGGAAAATACGATCACCGCTGCCGGAAACGGATCGATAACCACGCCTAAATTCGGAAGCCCATAGAAGATAACAAAGAGCTGCACCAATAACGGCGTGCCGCGAATGACCCATATATAAAACCTTGCCGCCTGTTTGAATCCCCTGACATCTGCAAATTGTACCAGCGCGGCGGCAACGGCGATGACAAGCGCAAGGGCAAAGGAAATTACCGTCAGTGGAATCGTCATAGTGAGACCCGGCACAATGATTTTCCCGAAAGAATCAATCAGGATGTTCCACAGTCTTTCGTTAACCACGACTTTGTATTTCCTCCCTTCTCTGTAATGCGTCCTGTATCCGCTTTATTCTCCGGCGCTGATCAAAACGATCTTGTTGCCCCATTCTTCAAGTACAGGATTGTCGGCTACAGCGCTGCGAAACTCCTCGGAATCATCAAAGTAACCTACCGGAGTGTATTCCCCGGAAACCTCCGCATCCCCATAGAACAGGACAATACGATTGGGCTCTGAATAATAAACGGCTCCGGCCGGCTCTGCTGTCACGCTCTCCGGATTCTCTGGGATCTCATAGCGGCTGGGGATGTCGTAATACTGCATGACCTCCCAGTTGTCGTAACCCTCATAGTTGTAAATGGGCAGCTGCCAGTCAGCCGTGCCCACATGACGGGCGATAGCTGCGGCTGTATCGTTATCGTACAGATGCATGATAAAAGTCGGTCCGCTGCCGCCGAAGCTCACATACAATTCTGTCTGTGCCGCTCCGTCCTGCGCGGGAGTATTCTGGCTGCCACCGACATTTCCGAAGTCGGAAATCAGGCCGGTTCTGTCGTCCACACTCTCATCTTTTCTTTCATTTGACCGGCCGCAGCCGGCCATCATTACCGCAAGTAAAGTGGTCAAAGCAAAGAGGAGCACCAATCTTTTCAGCCTGTTCTTTGTCATAGCCGTTCCTTTCCTGTGCCGTTTTTTAGACGCATTTTAAATTTTGGAAACCTGTTTGTTGATAAAATCAGTATAAATGAAAAGCGTATCCATAGCAAATACTTATATTAAATAAATTATCATGCCTAATACGTATATCAAAGGAATGCGCCGTTGCATACCTGAAGTACCTGGCCTTTTACATGGCGGCCCATTTTACTGGCGAGATACAGGCAGGCATACGCCTGGTCGATGGGCTCGCACTCCGGACCGGGAAAGTATACAAAATGGCCGCTGTGTTCCAGCATCTTTGTGCCGCCCGGCTGTTCTCCGGCTTTATTGGCAAGGTGCGCCGGGGTCACTGTCGCACCGGGGGCCACCGCATTGCAGCGGATATTCGTTTCAATCAGACGCATTGCTACGTTTCTTGTAAGAGTGTTCAGAGCGCCTTTGCTGGCGGTGTAAGAAGCTCCGCAGAAGGGCCTCGCCCCGTTTACCGACGAGATATTGATGATAACACCGTCGTTCTTGGGGAGAAAGTACTTGAGCGCTTCACGAATATTTCGCATCGGACCTCCCAGGTTAATATTCATGATGTGCTGCATCCATTCGTCCGTCGTCTCATCGATGATGGTCTGTTCCCCAATTCCGGCGTTATTGACAAGGATATCCACGTCGCCAAAGGCTTTGACCGTCTCATGGAAAACCCGCGCGGTATCCTCTGTGGAACCAGTGTCGGCGGCTATGCCGAGAGCGCGATAGCCCTTCTGCTTCAAAGCAGTTACAACCGTGTCCAGCTTGTCTGGATGGCGGGCAGTCAGTACCACCGCCGCACCTTCTTCGGCAAAAACCTCGGCAATCGTCTGTCCCATTCCATAGCTGGCGCCAGTGATAATCGCAACTTTTCCTTCTAACATCTGCTTATCCATTATTTATTCCTCCCATTAGATTTATTCTGTGATCAATATGGTCAAATCCGTGCGTTTGATTCTGCCTGCCGCAAGATAGGCAAAACCTGCAAACAGTGTAACAACAGCCACGACCGGCAGCAAAGCAGAGGCCGCGTCCAGCCTGGATGCGAAAGTGCTGATACCGGCCAGCTTCATAACAGCGCTTACCAGAGGATCTGTGAAAACAGACGCCAAAGCAGCGCCGATGATCGACCCGGCCAGCGCGGCAATTCCAAAGCGCAGGGAAAAGGAGATGCGAAGCCGCCTGTCCGTAACTCCGACAGCCTTATAGATACCGGTATCCCGCCTTTCCGCCGAAAGTATTCTGCTTCCGGTCATCACCGTGACGACCAGAATGAAAAAAACGACTATGATGTACAGGAATGACAGGAGCGCCTCCATGGCGGAAATAATGCCGAACAGTCCCGGCCAGGTATTTTCGTGGATGTGCACGTCACCGCCATAAGCCGCTTCCAGCTTGCCGGTAATTGCAACTTTTTTGGAGGAATCCGCGAGAAAATAATGCCGGCACCAAAGATTGGGGGAATCGTATCCAATCTTTAAATATCCCTCCCGGCTCATGCCAACGTTCTGTCCCATATCATTGGCGCAGGAGTAAATGCCGGAGACGACATACTCTGCGATGCCAAGATCGGCGCCTACCGTGAGCGAGTCTCCCACCGCTACGCCCAAATCCGCCGCCACAAATTCCGTAATGACGATCTCGTCTCCGTTCAGACATGTTCTGCCCTCCATGAGATGAAAGCGCTCCGGTTCGTCAATGACGTTGGCAGTAAAATCCACGCCGTTTACGGTCACGCCGGGCATGGCCAAAACATAGGTGTCTGTAATACCTGTGTGCTCAAGAATCATCCGTTCCATTTCCTCTCGTGTCAGTTCACCGAAGGATTGAATGCCGATGTCATGATCCGCAGGGTTAAAAGCATCCATCATTCCCTTTCCGTCCGCGCCCAGCCAGGCGTTCATCCGCACGATCATCGAGACAAAGAATACCAGTAAAATCGCCGTAACACAGGCGCTCAGATATTTTCGTCTGCCCGTTGCAAGCTGCCGGACAGCAAGGGAAATACTGAGGTTCTCTCCGTTGACTGCAGGCCATTTTTCCGGACGAAAGGGAGATCTCTCCATATCCCCGCGAATGGCTTTCATCGGCATGATGCGGCTGATTCGTGCAGTTTTTAGTAAAATAAACGCGGCAAGCAGCAGCAAGATCGCCGCAAACGCCCCAAGGCACAAGCCAAGCGGCACATCCGCCGGAACGCGCAGTCCTGTAGTCGTGATTGTTGCACTGCTGACGAGTCTGCTCGCAGGCCGGGTCAGCAAAATACCCAGCAGCATTCCTGGCAGGATAGCTGCGGCATATTGCAGCAGCTGTATCCGGCGCAGCATACTGCTGGTGAATCCGGCGGTCTTGAGGACACCCATGCGAACGGTATCTGCCTCTATGGCGCTGGCAATACTGTGACCCAACACAGCGAAAACCACAAAGAGCAGCACCAGCACGAAAGCCAGCAGCAGACCGCAGAACGCGTTTTGCAGGATGAGCATAAAGCCAGAGACCGCATCCGAGCTGTGTACAAATTCAGTAAACTCCGGCAGGCTGGTGTTCTCGTTCAGCGAGCCATTGAGCTCAGCGATAGCCGCCGTGCTGTCTTCTCGCTGGAACAGATGAAGCATCGCGCCGCTCCGGGCCAGCGCATCGATTCCCGCGTTTTGTATCACCTGCAGCATCTCATCGGCCTCATCACCTGAAATGAGGAAACTCTTCATACCAATCATTGAGCTGCCCATAAACGGATCCTCGTAAAAGCCTGTTACTGTAAGAGATACAGTCCCGCCGTTTCGGGCAAGGGGAAAGTCTATGGCATCGCCGATTTTCACATCGAACATCGAAATAAGAGAGGGCGAAACATATACCTCGCCAGTCGCAATCTCAGGCAACTCATCAAGGTATCCGGTCAAGTCGTCGGTAAAAAAGCGGTAACGGCGATCTCCGGAGGCCACAGAGATGAGCTGACCCTCGCTGTCCGACTCCTGCCCGTTTGTGATATAGTTCGAAAAAATAAGTCTCTGAACCTCCACCCGTTCCACGTCATGAAGCGCTGCAGCCTGGCCTGCCAGGGCGTTCACGTCTGGAGCACCGGATACCCATGCGGTCAGCCCGCCAAAACCCGCACGGTTTAACTCATGCCGCATATAGCTGCCGGAATTCGTCCACACAGTCAGCACGGTACCCAGAAAAAGGGATACCAGCAGGACCAAGACGAAAATTCCGGCGAGGACGCCCCTGTGCTGCTTGATTCCTGCTTTCAGCAAGATTTTCACTTCCATATATCATATCCCCCTTTACCACTGCAAAGAGGAAAGCCACCTCGTCACTTTCTCTTCGCGTTCCTTCGCATCAGCCGCACGGTAAGCAGGCAGCGTCAGTTCATCCGCAATGCTGCCGTCCTCCATGTATAGAATACGGGAACCGCGGACAGCCGCCCGAACGTCATGGGTGACCATCAGAATACTCTGTCCGGCTTCACTCAAAGCGGACAGCAGGTTAAGAACCTCTTCGCTGCCCGCCTTGTTGAGTGCACCTGTCGGCTCATCGGCGAAAATCAGACCGGGATCATTGATTACAGCTCTGGCTATGGCCGCTCTCTGTGCTTCGCCACCGGAGACCTGAGACGGAAGCCGGTTTTTTGCTTCGCCCACACGCATCTGTGCGAGAAGCGCCAATGCCTTACGCCTCACTTCTTTTGGCCTGCATTTCCCCACATACCCTGCGACCAGGATATTTTCATACAGGGTCAGATTACTCACCAAATGAGTCTGCTGAAATACAAAGCCGAATTCATTCGCCCGAAGCCGTGCCGTCTCCTTTTCCGAAAGTCCGTTGATTTTCCTGCCCTTGTATTCCACTCTTCCACCTGTAATATCGTCCATGCCGGAGAGTGAATATAAGAGTGTGGATTTCCCCGCGCCGGATGCCCCCATGATCACGGTAAAGTCGCCTTTAAAAATCCGGACGTTTACGCGATTCAGAATCGGCACGTTTTCCCCGCCTCCTACAAATACTTTGCTGATTTCTTTTCCCTGCAAAAGAATTTCTTTCATGAGCAAACCCTCTCTTTCTGCATTTCTTTTACGATCAGCCTTTTTTTACCGGTCTTCGGATCCGGCTGGATTTCATCCACAAACCGCACATAAAACTGCACACAGGAAAGCTTTTTCTCCTCCAGAATGCAGCGCATCTGTTTCAGCATCTCTGTCCGGATCACATCCCTGGAAGCCGTCAGGGAAGTCTCAGCCAGCATCTCAAATGCGTCCTCACTGAGCTGCCTGAATTGATAATCCAAGAGTCCTTCTATGCAGAATCCTTCAATGGCGAGCGGATGCAAAAACTCCCGGTGTCCGCTGCCGTCGGTAAACCACAGAATATCCTCGTTCCTTCCCAAAAGACCGGATGCGCGGAGAAAAGAACAGCGGCTGCCAGTCTCCGGCTTTTGGAGGATCAGATTGTCAGAAATATGATATCGAATCAGGGGCTGTGCAAAGTTATATAAGGAAGTCAGGTAGATACCGCTGTCCGTCGCCTCGATCAGATTCATGTCGTCAAAAAGAATCATACCTTCCGTAGGGTCGAGCTCCGCGCCCAATGCCAGGGATTCACTTGCGCCATAGAAGTTGACTGCCTGTGTGTGAAACACGGTTTCAATATAATGACGCAGGCTGCTCCCAAGAGGTTCTCCACAGGAGATCACCCGGATGACCTTCATGTGTATCTCTCCGCGCTCCACAAGCTCGGCGAGAATTTTGACAGCGGAAGGATAGCCGATGATGATATTCGGTTTGAATACGCCGATCTGCCGGATCCATTCGGACAGAGGGGTTTTGATATCCAGATACAGTTGGCTTGCATGAATGCCGTCAATGCCGTCGCCCACCGCCATGGCTCCGCCATAACGGCCGTCAGTAGCGGCCAAGTACACAATACGGGGCCCGCAAGCCAGCAGCTTTAGAATCTGCGGCATGGACATCCCCCAAAGTGCGCCGCGGATAATGCCCAGCAGCATACAGTTCCATGCGGGCGTATCATACAGAAAATACCCGGGCTTTCCTGTGCTGCCGGAGGAGTGTACCACATGATACTTCCCCTTGAATGGCTTACGGTCCACGGTTTCCTCCGCGTCAAACCGGCGCATTTCTTCCTGGGTCAGGCCGGAGACGGTAATCAGCTCGTCGAAATTGTCTAAAAGCTCCGCTTTGCTGAGAGTGGGAAACGCCCGGAGCGGCGCAGATTCAATGTGGTCTTTGGTAATTCCCGCCGCTTCAAAGGTTCTGCGGTAATGCACAGAATGCCCATAGGCAAATTGCAGCATCTTCCGTAGTTTCTTTTCCTGTAAATTTTGAATCTGGGTATAGGTTTTCCTCTCGTTGCGCTTAATAGAATACAAACCCCAGAGCAGCTTCAGACAGTTCATTGAGCACACCTCCTTCCTTACTGAATCTGGAATGTATAGCGGTTCTCATAGTTTTCACGGTGGTAATAGTGAATCATGCCGCTGTTCAGATTGAATACAATACTCCATTCGGTGGATTCAAACTCCCCGAAATTATCCTTGCTCACGCTGTCCAAAGCGTCGCGGACCTCCTGCATATCCATGGTCTGCCGTTCAGACAGCCTTTGATTCAGAAGCTCATACCGCTCGTGAGACTGGACCGTGCCTATCCCCTTTTTCTCTCCATCGGCAAAATAGAAATTTGTCACCACCGGCGTCTCGGTCACAACCATTTCATTATCCACATACTCGACCGCCGCGCTGCGGCCATGGCCGTCCGCCAATGCGAAATGGACCGTCATATCCATGGAGGCATGCATATCATATTGACCCAGGAGCTCCAGCGCCTCCTCCACATTTGCCGCCTGATTCAACAAAAGGCGAATAGCTGTGGTAGTAGTGATATCGGGTTTGTCCGTATTCTGATCGATGGTCGCCGTATCCTGTATCATGTTGACTGATACCGCGAGCCCCGCTTCGTTCATGCCGTCCAGCGGAGCATACAGCGCGGCGAGCGTAAGGACGTCGTTTAATTGCAGAGCGTTGCCGATCGTACCGCCGCTCTCACTGACAAAATCCATGTTTACGGTAGAGATGGAAGCGTATCCCTTATCGGGCCTGGAGGACACCACCAGTGCGTCGCAGGCCTGCCAATCAAAGTTCCTTCCAAAAAGCCGGTCTCCCTCGGGACTTTCTACCGCTATGGTACTGCACCCAAACCGGCTGGCTGAAAAGTTAAAATCCGTCATTAGATGAAAGGACAAAAATTCCGCGACTCCGGAGTCGGAAGACGCACCGCCCGCGTCAAGAAAGGCGTCAAACCCATCGTCACCCTCGAACCTCACAGCGAAAAAACCATCCTCTACTTCTCTCATTTCAGAAGTAAGGGGTATGGCCGTTTCTTCTGTCTTAATCCCGCTCTTCTGTGGAATCCTGTCCGGCGCCGGCGTACTTTGCTTTGCTGTACCGCACCCCGCCATCAGCATCATTATGAATAAGCCCGGTATGAGCATCGCTAATATTATCTTATGCATTTCCTACACCCCTTCCTCGTCATCCAGATTTGATTTTATTGTATCAGCGGTCATTTACAATAGCAAATACTTATATTAAATATTCTTCTCTGCTTTACAGGCATATATGTTTGTGCTAAACTGATGTCATCAGAAAGGAGGCTTCAACGATGGAATTTCGTGTTTTACAATACTTTTTGGCTGTCACTCGGGAGCAAAGCATTTCTGGCGCCGCCGAGGCACTGCATCTTTCCCAGCCCACTCTGTCCAGGCAGCTCAGGGATATGGAGGAGGAATTGGGCAAGCAGCTTTTCATCCGCAGTAATCGCAAAATCACCCTGACCGAAGAGGGGATGATTCTCCGCAAACGCGCGGAGGAAATCACCGAGCTCGTTAAGAAGGCCCAGGATGAGATATCCTTGTCCGATGAAACGATAGCAGGCGATATTACCATTGGCGCCGGGGAAACTGACAGTGTTCGCTGTATCGCACGGATAGCCCGCTCCCTGCAGACGGAGTATCCGCTGGTTCACGTTCACATCATCAGCGGCGACAAATCGTCTGTGCTCGAAAGTCTCGACCGCGGACTTATTGACTTCGCACTGCTGTTTGGCGAAATTGATTCCTCAAAATACGAACGCCTTCCGCTTCCCTGTGAAGATATTTATGGGGTCATGATGCGAAAGGACGATCCGCTTGCCGATAAGGATGTCATCGCGCCGGAGGATTTGTGGGACAAACCGCTGATCGTCTCAAGGCAGATGCGGAACGATTTGAACGTACAAACACTGCTTGGCTGTACAGAAGATAAGCTGAATATCGTCGCCTCCTACAATCTTTTATTTAACGGTTCACTTATGGTGGACGAGGGCATTGGATACGCAGTCTGTTTAGACAAGATCATCAATGTGACCGGCGACAGCAACCTATGCTTTAGGCCTCTGTCCAATCGAATAGAAATAGAAATGAGTCTCGCATGGAAGAAATATCAGGTGTTCACGAAAGCCAAAGAAAGGTTTCTTCTTAAAATGCAGGATATTGCAGAAAAGTAAAAGATGTAAAGCATAATATAGGGTACTTTTAGGAATCTTTTTTAATTAGCTCCAATTCAGGATCGGCGGATGGAAGCGGATTTCCACCTGCCCCATCTAGTTATAGAGATACGTTTGTTTGAAAGGTATATCAAATGCACGTTCTTCTTGACACCAGGTACATATAAGGTATAATAGTTTTATATAAAACAGTTCTTAATAGAACTAAATAGTGTAGATGGAAGGTATGGACCATATGAATCAAAATACGGAAATTCTATTATCCGTCCGGAGGATGATCAAGTTATATGAACTTTGTCTAAAAGACGTCTGTGAGGCGTATCATCTCACGCAGATTGAGGTCAATATCATCAGTTTTCTTCACAACAATCCTGGAAAGGATACAGCCGGGGATATTTCAGAAATACGGATGCTGCCAAAGGGAAATGTCTCTCAGGGTGTGGAGGCTCTCATCCAGAAGTCGCTTCTCTATCGGACACCGGATAAAAAGGACCGGCGTTATATCCATCTTTCTCTGACTTCGGAAGCGTCTCCTCTGATAAAAGAGCTGGAAAAAGCCAGGGGACGGTTTCTGGAACAGATATTTGCCGGATTTTCTCCGGAAGAATGCCGTCAGTATATGATACTAAATGAAAGAATCATAAATAATACAATCATTGGTTTGGAAAGGAAGCAGCCGTAAAATGAATGACACGAAGAATTTTTTAGGAACAGAACCGGTAGGTAAATTATTGTGGCGTCTCGCATTGCCCACGGTAGCCGCGCAGCTCATCAATATGCTTTATAACATCGTAGACCGTATGTATATCGGGCATATTCCCAATGTGGGAGCCATGGCCCTGACCGGCGTAGGCGTCTGTATGCCCCTCATTATGATCGTCGCCGCTTTCGCCGCCCTAGTCAGCAACGGCGGATCTCCCAGAGCTTCTATTTTCATGGGCAGAGGAGACATGGAATCCGCGGAGAAAACATTGGGCAATTGTTTTTCCCTTCAGATACTGATCTCTCTCATTCTGACAGCCATTCTCCTTCTTTGGAACAGAGATTTCCTTCTGGCTTTCGGAGCCAGTGAAAACACCATCGATTATGGCGTCAGCTACATGAATATCTATGCTGTTGGTACGATATTCGTCCAGCTGACCCTGGGAATGAACGCTTTTATCACAGCTCAGGGCTTTGCCAAGACCGGAATGCTCTCTGTCCTCATCGGAGCCGTCTGCAACATCGTGCTGGATCCGATCTTCATCTTTGGATTCGGGCTCGGAGTCCAGGGCGCCGCTTTGGCTACGATTCTTTCCCAGGCTGTTTCCTGTATCTGGGTAATGGCTTTCCTGTTTGGAAAAAAGACCATTCTTAAAATCAAAAAAAGATATCTTGGTCTAAGCCGGAAGATCATCCTGCCCAGCCTGGCCCTCGGTCTGGCGACCTTCATCATGCAGGCCAGTGAAAGTGTTATCTCCGTCTGCTTTAATTCCTCTCTTTTGAAGTACGGCGGTGATATCGCAGTAGGAGCCATGACTATACTGACAAGCGTCATGCAGTTTGCCATGCTGCCTCTCCAGGGACTGGGTCAGGGCGCCCAGCCCATTATCAGCTATAATTACGGCGCCGGAAAATCAGACCGGGTGAAGGCAACATTCCACCTGCTCCTGAAAGCAAGCCTTACCTATTCCATTCTCCTCTGGTCCTGCGTCATGCTGTTTCCGCAGATGTTCGCCGCCATGTTCACTTCCGACGCGGCGCTGTTAAGCTTCGCTAAGACGGCTCTCCGTGTTTATATGGCCTCTATGTTCCTGTTCGGTATCCAGATGGCCTGCCAGATGACTTTTACTTCTCTCGGCAATGCCAAAGCATCCATAGCGGTAGCCGTGACCAGAAAGTTTATCCTTTTGATCCCTCTTATCTACGTTCTGCCGCAGATATTGAGATCGAACCAGACCATAGCCGTCTATATGGCGGAACCAATCGCCGACGTTATAGCAGTCACCTTTACCGCCGTATTATTTACCTTCCAGTTCCGGAAGGCTCTGTCGGCACTGACCGCCAGACCGAAAACAGAGGCGGAGGAGTGTAAATAAGCATGATATAAGGTACTTTTTGGAATCTTTTTTAATCAGCTTTAGCATCGGCAGAAGTTCCGGACCGTCACGATTTCGGTTCGCTGGCGATGCAGGGGCCGCTTTATCTCCGCTCCGGCAGTACCGCTCACATGTCGACAGGAAATCTTTATGATTTCCTGTCTCCTGTTCGCTCAGAAACGGAATCGGTATCTCCGTTTCTGCCTCCCTCCTCCTGGAGAACACCGGCCGCTACCCTGCGGCGCTCTCCTTTAGGCCGGCCCGGAATTCTTCTGCCGGTGCCTTTCTGCCGCGCTGTACTGGATAAATTTCATTTCTTAGATTCCAGAAAAGGATTGGATATCCACAGGGCCCACGTGCCTTAGGGCAGCGCGCCGCGGTGAGCCGCCTCAATGGCTTTCAGAACAAATGAATGCTTATTTCGGTGCGGAAAGAGGAGCAGAAGGAATGTTCCGATTCCAGCGACCCGCCTGGATGGAATCGGACATCCTTCTGTTTCCTCGGGTTAATAAAATTAAGTTTGTTTGAAAGGTATTCAAAGGTATACCCAAGGGCACCCCTAAATACATGCCCTCCGGGCAGGCGCACTTCGTGCGGCAAGGTATAAAAATAAAGGCGGCGCGATACTTCCTGTATCGCGCCGTCTTCTTAATCTTTATGTCAGGCTTCACTTCTCCGCTCATCTATCATTTCATGCAGCCGCTTCAGAGCCTTGTCGATCCCTCCCACCTGATGGATCAGACCCAGCCGGACGGTATCCTCTCCCACCAAAAGTGTTCCCAGATCCTTGGTCAGATCTTTAGTGCTCATCATCAACTCCTCAATCTTATCCTGGGGCATCTTGCTGTGATCTGCCACAAAACCTGTGATTCTGTCCTGTATCCTCTGAAAATAATGGTACGTCTGAGGTGCGCCAATCGTCATGCCGGTCATACGGACTGGGTGAATCAGCATAGTAGCCGTAGGAACAATAAAAGAATCATCCGCCGACACTGCTAACGGTACGCCGATGGAATGGCTGTCTCCGATTATCAGAGAAACAGTAGGCTTGCTGAGGGACGCCACCATCTCAGCCAGTGCCAATCCGCTGGATACGTCCCCTCCCTGTGTATTGATGAGCAGAAGAACACCGTCTATATCCTCACTGTCTTCAATCTGAGCCAGCTTTGGCAGTACATGCTCATACTTCGTCGTTTTGCTGCTGGAATTCAAATTCTCATGGCCTTCAATCTCCCCGATGATAGAAAGGAGATAAATCTTTCCTTTTTCTTTACCATTTCCCTCATCCAGAACCACCTGACCGTAATCCTGGATCTTTTCATCTTTCACTTGATTGTCTGAAGCCTGGTTCTCCGCTCCGTTTTCTCCAGATGAATTCCGGACGGTGCCGCCATCGGATAATTCCTTCCAATCTGCTTTGCCGCACTGGCCTTCTTTTTCAGTCTTATCCTTCCTGACGCCGTCTCCCATATTTTTCTTCCTTTCCTGCTCTTCTCCTATATGATAGCCGTTTTCAACCCGTTCATACCAGGCCCTGCCGTTTCCGTTTCTCTGCCCGCCGCCAGATTTCTGGCCGCTTTTATGTTTTCCCATCTGGACTGCATCCTTTCTGCCTGTGATTTCCTTCTTCGTTTAATATGGATGGAAAAACAACTTTTTATTCAAGTTCAAAGCAGCGAACGGTTTCTTTTACAGCATTTCCTTAAATTTTTCAAACGGCACAGCAGGACTGTACAGATAACCCTGATAAATATGGCATCCCAGCGCTTTCAGCTTGTCGCGGATATCCTCTGTCTCGACGTACTCCGCAATCACCGTATAATCCAGAGTCTTCCCGAGGGTAATGATGGACGCGACGATATCCCGGCTTCTCTCATTTTCCGCAGCCTGTCTCACCAGGCCTCCGTCCAATTTGACCGCATAAAAGCCATTGCCCTGCAAATATTTGAGGCTGGTGCTTCCCATGCTGAAATCATCCACCAGCACCATAATCCCATTTTCTTTCAGACGCTCAATATGTTCCGAAATGGATTTCAGGTTTTCCACGGAGGTCTCTTCTGTTACCTCCAGACAGAAAAAACCGGAGACGCCATATTCGTCGGCAAGCCGGATCACCTTATCCACAAACCGTGAGTTATTCAGCTGTTCCGCCGTGATATTCATTGAAATTTCCAGCATATGCCCTTCCCGGAGCAGAGTCCGGCAGGCATCCATCGAGGTCCGCATCACGCATTGTGTCAAGCGGTCAAAAAACCCGTCCTCCCTGGCCAGTTCCACAGCCAGCGGAGGATAAACGCTTTCGCCGGCATAACACCATCTAAGCAGCGCTTCCGCTCCAATGATCCCCTTTTCACTGTGAAATTGGGGCTGATAGCCCAGAGGAAGCCCCTGCGCTTCCACATCAATCCGGAGCTTGGACGCCATATTTCTGGCAAGCATCCCCAGACTATCGTGACGATCCAATACATCCAGGGCCTTTCCTTCCTCCTGCTGCTTTTTCATATGCTCCGTGAGTTCCTGCAGGAGTGTCTTTGCCTGGCTCTTTCTCATCTTTTCAGAAAGCCGGACAAACGGCGCATAGATCAAGGTCCCGGCCGCCACCGTTATCAGCTGGAGGATTGCTCCATGAACGGTCCCCGTGGCCAGATAGCCGCTGAACAGCACCGGCGTCGTCCACGTGACGGTCGCTTCGACCACCGGAAGAAAACCTAGCACAGTCGCTCCATACGCGATCAGATAGGCGCAGAGAGGTGTCAGTATAAAAGGCAGGACCATAATAGGATTCAGCACGATCGGAAGGCCATATACCAGAATTTCATTTATATTGAAAAGGACGGCAGGAGCCGCCGACCGGGCAAGCTGGCGGTTGTCTTTTTCCCTGGCAAAAAATAAAAGTGCCAAAAGGAGGCAGATAGCCGCGCCGCATCCGCCAATCATGACAAAGTTATCCAGGAATGATTTGGACACAATGACGCCCGGCACCGTATCATTTGGGACCAGATATGACTGTGCCACATATTCCATAGCATTTCCCCCGTGAATCCCGAAAACCCACAGGATATTTAAGACCAGTACGTAAAGCGCCCCTACTCCAAACCCTCCGTCCATATTTTCAAACAAAGCGACGATAGAATCTGAGATCAGATCATTCAGATTATCCGCCCCCGTAATATACTGTACCAGAAACCTTCCCACTATGAAAATCAAGACACAGAGAAGCAGCGGATAGAGTACAGAAAGGGAATTCCGGTAATCCGTGTCAGAGCCTGGCGCGTAGAAGCGGCGGCGTTCGGAAATCCGAGAATTGAGTACATAAAACAGCTTGGTAGCCGCTATTGCCGTAAACATAGCGGTAAATACACCCACAGGCCCCATATCACTCAACTCCATGGAACCGCTCCCTCCGCCGAAGGAAGCCACAAAACAGATCATGGAAACAAGCATCGACATCACCTGCAGGAAACGGCTCCGTATCTCCATGGTCTCGGAATAGTAATAACTGATGCTCATCACAAGATACACTGACATGAACCCAACCGTTGAATCAAACAGAAAATTCAGGATCTCCAGCAGGACCGCTCCTATACCGGCTTCCAGAAACCTTTGAAACGCCGGCACTGGGAAATTTTTAAACAACAGTGCAAAAGAACCCACCAGCAAAACCGGAATCAATAAAATAAATCCCTTTTTAATAGAAGAAAATATCCGGTTATTTTCGATTTTGTAAATCAGCTTCATTAACCTAGTATACATGCTGCTTCCCCTCAGATCCCCCGATGCTTTCATTTTTGTTCATGATACTACTATAGCATCTTTTCTCTCCGAATGACAGAGTAATCTTAATCAAAAGAAACGCGGCCCTCTCCAGGCCGCGCCGTGTTTTTCTCTATCAAATAAAATTTTCCTGAAACTGCATCACGCATCCGTCTCATCATGCCCGTGGGCCGTCACATGCTTATGGGTATACAGATGATCCTGACAGTATTCATACGTGCCTTCGCACTTGGAACAGAAACGAAACTCCAGATTCTCATCATCCAGCTCCGTCCTTCCGCAGACCGCACACTTATGCCTAGGATGCTTTGCATCTGACTTAGCTGCCTTGACCTGCTGCTGATACACAGCTTTCCGTTTGATCTCTTTCGGATTCACCCGGTTCAGATTACGGCTGGCCAGGAAGAAGACCAGGAAGTTGAGAACGGAAAGGATGATTGCAATTCTCGTCGCCCAATTTCCCACGATCAGCTCATACACAAAGTACACTCCGTTCAGAATCCCCAGCCATTTTGCCTTTACAGGTATGATAAAGAACAGCAGAAACTGCATATCCGGAAAGGTAGCGGCAAAAGCGAAAAACAATGACCAGTTCAGATATGAGGTCCCCAGCAGGAACACCTGCCCGAAAATCACATAAATCAGGACAGCCGCCAAAATATGGCCCAGAATTCCGGTGATAAAGTACAGATTGAACCGGAAGCTTCCCCACACCTTTTCCAAAGTCGTCCCCAGGGAATAGTAAAGCCACATGGCAATGATAAAATACAAAATATCCGTTGCAGGAGGATAGATCAGAAATGTCACAATCCTCCATACCTGCCCGTGCAGAATCTTAGCCGCGTCCAGGGAAAGGTACTGTACATAAAACATAGGGTTTACATTCATGATGACAAACCCTACTCCATATAAGATCATGATGTAAAACATCAGGTTGTGAATGGCATATTTACCAAACTTCCGCTCCAGTTTATTCATCCAATTCATAAATTCAAGGCTCCATTCTGTCTTTCAATTAAAGCGACATGACCATTTCATTATAGGAACAATCTTAAGGTTTGTCAAATACCTGATTACCGATTCTATATATTTTACAAACTTCACGGTTTTTTAACATAATTTTACTTCCCGGAATTCTTGCAATTCCAGATGGAACATACTATAATAACATGTGGTTTACTGTGCCCGCTGTCCGGGTCTCCGGCCAATGGGCTTAACTTTACTAGAAAAAGGTGTTTTTATGACGAATTTTAATACATTGGGGATCGATATTGGCTCCACAACAGTCAAAATAGCCATTTTGAATCCTGAAAATCAAGTACTTTTTTCTGCCTATGAGCGCCATTATGCCAACATACAGGAGACCTTGGCTTCCCTTCTCCGTCAGGGGCTTGACCTCTTAGGCCACATGGAGGTCTGCCCGGTCATCACCGGTTCGGGCGGTCTCACGATTTCAAAACATCTGGAGGTCCCTTTTGTCCAGGAGGTCGTGGCAGTCGCCACTTCTCTCCAGGATTATGCGCCTCATACCGATGTCGCAATCGAACTGGGCGGAGAAGATGCCAAGATCATTTATTTCACCAATGGTATCGACCAGCGTATGAACGGTATCTGTGCAGGAGGAACTGGTTCTTTCATTGACCAGATGGCCACCCTGCTTCAGACGGATGCTTCCGGTCTCAATGAATACGCAAAGCACTATAAAGCCATCTATCCGATTGCTGCCCGCTGCGGCGTATTTGCAAAATCTGATATCCAGCCTCTCATCAACGAGGGCGCCACGAAAGAAGACCTGGCGGCTTCCATTTTCCAGGCGGTCGTCAACCAGACCATTTCCGGATTGGCCTGCGGCAAGCCAATCCGCGGCAATGTGGCTTTTCTGGGCGGGCCTCTTCATTTTTTATCGGAGCTTAAGGCCGCGTTCATCCGCACTCTGAAGCTGGAAGGAGACGCTATCATCGCTCCGGAGCATTCTCATCTGTTTGCCGCAATCGGAGCAGCCATGAACCCGAAGGAAGAGATCCACACCTCCTTAGAGGCCATCTGCGAGAAGCTTCAGCACGGTGTGAAAATGGAATTTGAGGTAAAGCGTCTCGAACCTCTTTTCAAGGACTCGGACGACTACGCCGCATTTCTGGAACGTCACAGCCGGCACAATGTGGCAACGGCGGATCTGGATACATATGAGGGCGACTGTTTCCTGGGCATTGACGCCGGCTCTACTACCACAAAAGTCGCTTTGGTCGGAGAAGACGGTTCTCTCCTCTATTCCTTCTATTCCAACAATAACGGAAGTCCGCTGAAAACCACAATACGGGCCATGAAGGAGATAAGCGAGCTCCTTCCGCCCAGCGCATCCATCAAGTATTCCTGTTCCACCGGCTACGGAGAAGCCTTAATAAAGGCTGCTCTGATGCTGGACGAGGGGGAAGTGGAAACTGTATCCCATTATTATGCCGCCTCCTTTTTTGATCCGGATGTGGACTGTATCCTGGATATCGGCGGACAGGATATGAAATGCATTAAAATCAAAAATCAGACCGTAGACAGCGTACAGCTGAATGAAGCCTGCTCCTCTGGCTGCGGTTCATTTATCGAAACCTTCGCCAAATCTCTGAATTACAGTGTCCAGGATTTCGCCAAGGAGGCTTTGTATGCCAAAAACCCCATCGATCTCGGTACCCGCTGTACTGTTTTTATGAATTCCAATGTAAAGCAGGCACAAAAAGAAGGCGCCGAGGTCTCTGACATTTCTGCGGGCCTCGCCTACTCGGTGATCAAAAACGCCTTATTTAAGGTGATCAAGATCACCAGCGCCAGTGATCTGGGCAAGCAGGTCGTCGTTCAGGGCGGTACGTTCTATAATGACGCGGTACTCCGCAGCTTTGAACGGATTGCCGGCTGTGAAGCCGTGCGCCCTGATATTGCCGGAATCATGGGCGCCTTTGGAGCTGCGCTGGTAGCAAGGGAGCGTTATACCCCCGACAAGGAAACCACGATGCTTTCCATGGAAAAGATTCTGAACCTGACCTTTGACACAAAGATGGCCAGATGCAAAGGCTGTACCAACAGCTGTCTGCTGACCATCAACCGTTTTTCCGGCGGACGGCAGTTCGTGTCAGGAAACCGCTGCGAACGGGGGCTTGGTAAAGAAAAGAACAAAGAAAATATTCCCAATCTGTTTGAGTACAAATATAAACGGGTATTCGGCTATGAATCCTTGACGCCGGACAAAGCGCACAGGGGCACTGTGGGAATCCCCCGCGTCCTGAACATGTATGAGAATTTTCCTTTTTGGGCTACTTTTTTCAAGGAATTGGGGTACCGGGTAGTGCTCTCTCCCCAATCCTCCAAAAAGATTTATGAGCTTGGCATCGAATCCATTCCCAGTGAGTCGGAATGCTATCCGGCAAAATTGGCCCATGGTCATGTAGCCTGGCTTATCAAGCAGGGAATCGACTTTATATTTTACCCTTGTATTCCCTATGAACGCAACGAAACTCCGGACGCCCAGAACCACTACAACTGCCCCATCGTGACCTCCTATGCGGAAAATATCAAAAACAATATGGAGGAGATCACAGAAGCTGGTACTAGGTTCATGAATCCATTCCTTGCTTTCACAAATGAAGAGATTTTGGAAAAGCGTCTGACAAAGGTCTTTTCGGAAGAATGTGATATTCCTGTGGAAGAGATAAAAAACGCTTCCCACAAAGCATGGACAGAGCTGATCGCTTCACGGGACGATATCAAGAAGAAGGGCGAAGAAACCTTAAGGTATCTGGAGGAAACCGGACGTCACGGTATCGTGCTGGCCGGCAGGCCTTATCATGTGGACCCTGAGATCAACCACGGCATACCGGAGCTCATCACTTCCTATGGCATTGCTGTCCTGACAGAGGACTCCGTTTCTCATCTGGGACAAGTGGAGCGCCCCATTGTCGTCATGGATCAGTGGATGTACCACTCCAGACTTT
This sequence comes from Lientehia hominis, assembly GCF_021044755.1. GTDB lineage: Bacteria > Bacillota > Clostridia > Lachnospirales > Lachnospiraceae > Lientehia > Lientehia hominis. The sequence goes on along the minus strand of NZ_JAJNOR010000004.1, from coordinate 9,590 downwards.
ACCGCGCGGCGAATTTTGTAAAAACCAGGGAGGATCTCGACTTGATCCAGCTGAATTCCTTTGGCTGCGGCCTGGACGCCGTGACAACGGATCAGGTAAACGATATTCTCACAGGCTCCGGCAAAATATATACGGTGCTGAAGATTGATGAGGTCAGCAATCTAGGAGCTGCCAGAATCCGTATCCGCTCCCTGATCTCCGCGCTCCGGGTGCGGAAAAGCAAGCATATTGAGCGAAAAATCGTCACTTCTGCCTATAACCGGGTGGAATTTACAAAAGCGATGAAAAAGGATTACACTATCCTGTGTCCGCAGATGAGCCCCATCCATTTCGACATTCTGGGTCCGGCTATCAGTTCCTGCGGCTATCATGTGGAGGTCCTTCAAAACCATACGAAAGCAGCTGTTGACGTCGGTTTAAAATATGTAAACAACGATGCCTGCTATCCCTCTTTGATCGTGGTGGGCCAGGTCATGGAGGCACTCTTATCCGGAAAATATGATCTGAACAAGACAGCCGTATTCATGAGCCAGACTGGCGGCGGCTGCAGAGCCTCCAACTATATCGGCTTCATTCGCCGCGCGCTTGAACGGGCTGGCATGCCGCAGATACCGGTCATCTCTCTCAGCGCACAGGGGCTGGAATCCAATTCTGGATTTTCCTTTACCCTGCCTCTGCTCATAAAGGCCATGCAGGCAGTGGTATACGGCGATGTTTTCATGCGGGTGCTGTACCGGATGCGTCCTTATGAGCTGGTGCCCGGCTCTGCCAACGAACTCCATAAAAAATGGGAAAAACGGTGCATTGAGGACCTGACCAGTCATGGGCCTTCCATGGGGCGGTTCAAAAAGAATATCCGGGCCATCATCCAGGCTTTTGACAGCCTTCCCATCCATGAGGACATCCGGAAGCCTAAGGTGGGTATTGTCGGTGAAATCCTCGTGAAATTCTCTCCTCTGGCCAACAACAATCTCGTGGACCTGCTGGAAGCCGAAGGCGCTGAGGCTGTGATGCCAGATCTGATGGATTTCCTTTTGTACTGTTTTTATAACAGTAATTTTAAGGCAAAGAATCTGGGCTTTAAAAGTTCCACCGCCCGCCTCTGCAACATAGGGATTTCCCTTCTGGAATACTTCAGAAAGGCCGCCAGACAGGAACTGAACGCCAGCAGGCATTTTCTCCCCCAGGCCAAGATAGAAAGCCTGGCTGAATTGGCCGATCCCTTTGTTTCCCTGGGTAATCAAACAGGCGAGGGCTGGTTCCTGACCGGTGAGATGCTGGAGCTCATTCATACAGGCACCAACAATATCGTTTGTACGCAGCCCTTCGGCTGCCTGCCCAACCATGTGGTGGGTAAAGGTGTCATCAAGGAGCTGCGGAGGCAATATCCGGACTCCAATATCATCGCAGTGGATTACGATCCCGGCGCCAGTGAAGTAAACCAGCTGAACCGTATCAAGCTGATGCTCTCCACAGCCCAGAAAAATATGAATAAAGCTGCCGAACAGAAAAGCAGTACATAACCAATACAGATAATAGAACAAAAACAGGACGTCTCAGATCAAGAGACGTCCTGTTTTTTTCTTGGAAGCGGAGCCCTGTTCCGCGGCGGTCCAAATTTCCGCTTCCTCATGACCAGATAACATACCACATGCATGGATATGGTAAGCACCCAGGAAATCGGATATGAAATATAAAGAGTAAACAGGCTGCGGCTGATTTTAAATGCTGTAAATATCCAGACTACCCGAAAAAGGCAGGCGCCGGTCAAAGACACTACCATGGGCATGACAGAACACCCCATCCCTCTGATACTTCCCGCCATCACGTCCATGATTCCGCAAAGGGCGTAGGATACACAGACGACCGCCAGCCGGGAAATTCCAAATGCGATCACCTCAGGATCCGATGAATAAACCTGAAGGAGTGAATCGCCCAGCAAATAAGCGCCGTTTCCGAGTACCAGCCCCAGCACGGTCACAATCAGCAGGCATTCTATCAGGATGCGGTCAACCCTTTTATATTGTCTGGCCCCCATATTCTGACTTGTAAAGCTGAGAGAGGTCTGATAGATGGAGTTGGTGGATATATAGACAAATCCTTCAATGTTATTGGCAGCCGTATTTCCCGCCATAGCCAGAGATCCGAACGAATTTACCGAAGACTGTATCAGTACATTGGAGATATTGAACACCATTCCCTGAAATCCTGCCGGAAGGCCAATCTGAAGCATCGCTGACAGCTTGTCCCTGTGGATATGAAGCTTTTTCAAATCCAGTCGGTAAATTCCCTCGCTCCTGCACAGGCAGAGAAGTACCAGCGCTGCCGATATGGTCTGGGATATGACTGTTGCGATGGCCACACCGGCTACTCCCATATGAAAGACAATAACGAACAACAGGTTGAATATCACATTGACTACCCCGGCAGCCGTCAGGAAATATAAAGGCCGCTTGGTATCTCCTATGGCCCGCAGGATCGCCGCTCCGAAATTGTATACCATAAACGACGGCATCCCTATGAAATAAATCCTCATATACAGCACCGCATGAGAAAGTACATCATCCGGAGTCCCCATCAGCTCCAACACCGGCCGCGCCATCAAGATTCCAATGAATATCATCAGACATCCGCCAATCAGGGCCGTGAGTATGGCCGTATGAACGGTTTCATACATTTCCTTTTCACTTCTGGATCCGAAATATCTGGCTGCCATTACATTGGCTCCCACGGAAACACCAATGAACAGATTGACGAGCAGATTGATCAGAGCGCTGGTAGATCCCACCGCAGCCAGAGCATGGCTTCCAGTGAACCTACCGACTACAATGATATCCGCCGCATTAAAAAGAAGCTGAAGCACGCCAGACAGAATAAGCGGGACCGCAAATCTCATGATTTTACCAAACAGCGGCCCGCTGCACATGTCAATCTCATATGACTTTTTCATACAAACTCCCTCACAAAAGTACCTTTTTCATCTTCATTATAACAAGCCGCCTGCGAAATTCAAGCAGTAATATTATAATTCGACAAACAATTTAAATGGACAATAGAAAGCTGCCGGAGAATCACCCCCGGCAGCCTTTTTGGTTGTATAGACTGTGCTACTGTACACTTGAACTGTTTTTCGTATTCGGGAAAATATAGCTATAAGCGTCATTGGCCATAATAATCTCTGAGAGGGCCCGCTTGTTGTTCACGACCTTCTTCATGGCTGCCACATACTCCTCTTTCTGAGCATCGTCCATGGTCACGCCCTCTGCCAATGTAAATTCTCCCGTATAGCGGTTATAGAATCCTACGTCTGTCTTCCAGCAGCCGGAAGAAAACGCTACCAGTGGCTGGGCATCGGAGAGGATATCCGTGCCGGACAGCATCCTGGAGTCATATTCTAAGCCCAGCAGATTAGAAACCGTAGGAAGAATATCCACCTGTCCGCAGATTTTATCGACCTGAACCGGCTCCTTCATGCTGGCCGACCAGATGATCAGGGAATTCTTATACAGGTCATAGTCCGTAATCATGGATTCATTCAGGGACTGCTGCAAAGCCGTCGCATCTCCGGATGAGAAGGATTTTCCAGCCAGCTCTTCTATGGTATCCACATCAAAATACGGAATGTGGTCCGGCGCCATTACGATCAGAGTCTTGTCGGCGATACCTGCTTCTTCCAGGCGCTTGAGCAGATATTCCAACGCCTTGTCAAGCTCATAATTGGCCGCCAGATATCCCTGTGTTTTCTCTGAATAGCCGCTGTCCGCCACCATATCCCTGTTCTTTACGGAAATAGCATTACTTCCAAAATCGTAAGGCATATGGCCGCTGATAGTCATATAGTAGACGTTGAACGGCTGACTGCTGTTCAGATACTTATCTACGCTTTGTTCCATGGCATAAAGGTCGGACTGAGGCCAAATCTTCTTTCCGCTGGAATTCAGCTCCAAATCCAATCCCGTTCCATCCTGAAACCATTTATAGCCCAGATTCGTATGGGAATTCAGCCTGTTATACATATTTCCGTTGGCATGGAAACCCATGGAAGCGTAGCCGGCCCGGTTCAGCTGCTGAGCCAAACTGAAATACCAGTTCGTTCCCTTGTCCCCGCTGTCCTGCATGATTATCTCGCCGCCGTTTTTCGGATACAGGCCCAGCAGGTTCTGGCACTCTCCGCCGGATGTGCTGGTATAATGGAGAGGACTGTAAAAATTGTTGAACACAAAACCCTCGTGGGTCAGTTTATATAGGGTTGGCGTCTTCTCCTTATCGATCACATACTGGTCAAATCCCTCAGCAGACAAAAATATCACATTGTATCCTTTGAACATACCGGTATACTGGTTTTTGTTCGAAGGCGTCACACTGTTAAAATATTTGCACAGCCATGCCACATCGTCGTTGGGGGCGTTGGCCGCCAGAGATTCCAAATCCACATTCATGACATTGGGGGAGGTGTCGGTGTTGGCTGTAACGCCGTTGGGAAGAGTATTCGTATTGGTTCCAACCGCATCGCTCTCGCCGCCGGTACTTCCCTCACCACTGGGCGTTGTATTGTTGGCCGAAAAGGTGGGATTTTCAAAATCAGCGTTCAAGTTCCTCTTCACCCCGAAAAGGGAATGCTTCAAATCCAGCCGCAGCATGTTCATGACGCCCAGCTGCTGCACCTGGTCGTCCACGTTGGTATCTGTAGCGTAAAGGCTTTTAGGCGTATAATCTCCCTTCCAGGGCAGATGTATCACCAGCAGTCCCAGCAGGTGCGTCACCACCACGGCTCCTGCCACAACACCGCTCAAACCAATATATTTTCTCTTAAAGTTATAAAAATTACGTCCGATCACATAGATAAAGATAATCGGCAGAACCATGAGAAGCAGCCCAAACAGGTTTTTGACAATTCCCTGGACGATCGCGCTCATATAATCCGTCAGCTTATTTCCGGCCGCTGTCTTGGCTATGCTGAAAAGCTGGTAATATTGAGCCAGGATTTTTTTGCACATCATCTCCACACAAAATACCACACTAAACAGTATTGTTATGACATATGTGATTATCCGATTTACCCGAAAACTGAAATTGATGGCAAAAAGAGAAAGAAAAAATCCCAATGAAATCGAAAAGAACAGCCACACCGGAATATACTTCAGGCTTTCACCCATATAAATATGAAATGCCATCTCCAGATAAAAAAGCATCATCGGAAAATATAATATGGGACCAAGAGCTGAAAGCAGACCCAGAACACCTCTCGGCTTCCTGCCTCTTCTCCGCGGTTCTTCCCCTATGCTGCCATATTCGTACCTGCCCCGGTTCGCTCCGGTCCTGCTATGCTCCATCATCACATTACTCCTCACTTCTGTGTAAAATCTATCATTTTCTTCTACAGGTTTCTTTACCCGGCTTCATACCTACCCGCAGTCCTGTTATTTCTTCACGAAGAAATACAGCAGTACGAGCACACCGAGTACAATCCGGTAAACGCCGAAGACGCTGAAATCTTTTTTCCTGATATAACTCATCAGGAATTTAATCGCGACTACGGATACTATAAAGGCAGAAACCATGCCTACTATCAGCACCATGACTTCCGTACCGGTATAATGGAATCCAAATTTTACAAGCTTCAACAGACTCGCGCCGAACATGACCGGAATGGACATGAAAAATGAAAATTCCGCGGCGATGGGCCTCGAAATCCCGATGAGCATAGCTCCCAGAATCGTAGCGCCGGAACGAGATGTACCCGGAATCAGGGAAAGTACCTGAAAGGCACCGACTATCAGGGCATCCTGATACGTAAGCTGAGAAAACCGTTCAATGGAAAAATACCGGCGTTTGTTCCGTCTTTCCAAAAGGATGAACAGGACGCCATAGATAATCAGGGTCGCCGCCACCACATAGCTGTTGTAAAAATGCGCGTCAAACCAATCATTGAGAAGGATACCCAGAATCCCGGCAGGAATACATCCTACGATCACTTTAGACCACAATCTCCATGTCTGTTTTTTCTGCCTCCGATTTTTCCTCGGAGAAAAGGGATTCAACTTATGGAAAAACAGGATACAAACAGCCAAAATAGCTCCCAACTGGATGACCACGCGGAACATCTCCATAAATTCCGTGCTGACCTTCAAAGGCATCAGGTCCTCCAGGATGATCATATGTCCGGTGCTGCTGATCGGAAGCCATTCTGTGATACCTTCCACAATACCGAATACAATTACCTTTAAAAACTCTAAAAAGCCCATACTCCCTCCTAGATATTCTCTATCTGCCAATCAATTGGCGTTACCCCATTCTTCTTCAGAAATTCATTGGCTTTACTGAACGGACGGCTTCCGAAAAATCCCCGGTATGCAGAAAGCGGGCTGGGATGCGGCGCTTCCAGAATCAAATGATGGGGATTGTTCAGCATTACCTTTTTATTCTGAGCAGGCTTTCCCCACAAAATGAATACGATGGGATTATCCAATTCATTAAGCGCTTTGATCGCCGCATCTGTAAATTCCTCCCATCCGATCCCTCTGTGCGAGTTCGCCGCATGAGCCCGGACCGTGAGCACCGTGTTTAAAAGAAGCACTCCCTGCTCCGCCCATTTTGTCAAATATCCATTGTTGGGAATGTAGCATCCCAGGTCATCATGAAGTTCCTGGTAAATATTCACCAGAGAAGGCGGAATCTCAACGCCCGGCTTTACGGAAAAGCAGAGTCCATGTGCCTGCCCTATATTATGATAAGGGTCCTGCCCCAGGATGACCACCTTTACCTTATGAAACGGCGTCAGCTCAAATGCTGAAAAAATATCCTTAGCCTCTGGAAATATCTGTCTACTATTATATTCATCTTTTATCGTTTTATATAACCTGGCATAATATGGTTTCTTAAACTCTGCTGAAAGTGGCTCCAGCCAGTCATTGGAAATCGCTCCCATACTCCATCCCCCTCTTGTCTAAAAGTATTTCACCGCTTTTATTCTCACCGTCCGTCAATTCAAATACGCACAGGCAGTCCTCTTCCTGACAAATACTTCTTCAATTCCCGTATTTCCAGCTCCTTATAGTGGAATAAGGAAGCAGCCAGCGCCGCATCCGCCTTTCCCACCGTCAACGCGTCGTAAAAGTGCTCCATAGTACCTGCCCCTCCGGAAGCAACGACAGGTATAGAAACATTTTCCGCCACCATCGCCGTTAGAGCGTTGTCATAACCCGATTTCGTCCCGTCGCAGTCCATACTGGTCAAAAGGATCTCGCCGGCTCCCAGTTCGTCTGCTTTCATCGCCCACTCAACGGCGTCTATTTCCATATCTATTCGTCCGCCGTTTTTATAGATGCTCCATCCGGAACCATCCTTGCGGCGCTTAGCATCGATGGCAACCACTACACACTGGCTTCCAAACTTATCGGCTGCCTCTGAAATCAGGCTGGGATTGCTGATCGCAGAAGAATTTATGGATATTTTATCGGCGCCTTCCCGCAGCAGCGCCTTAAAATCCTCCACGGTTCGAATCCCGCCGCCTACGGTGAATGGTATAAAGACCGTTTCCGCTACTCTGCGGACCATGTCTGCCACCGTATTCCTGGCGTCCGAAGATGCCGTGATATCCAGAAATACTACTTCATCTGCTCCGGCTTTATCATATGCCGCCGCAATCTCCACCGGGTCGCCCGCGTCCTTCAGATTGACAAAATTGACTCCCTTTACCACCCGGCCGCCATGCACGTCCAGGCAGGGAATAATTCGCTTCGTATGCATAAGGCTCCCTCCCGTCTCACTGCTTTAGTCCCGCAAAATTCCTGAGAATTCTCAGTCCTATATCACTGCTCTTTTCCGGATGAAACTGGCACGCAAACACATTATCCTTTTCCACCGAAGCATGGATACAAGCGCTGTACTCCGTCGTAGCCGCCACAATGGCCTCGTCTGCCGCTTTCAAATAATAAGAGTGGACAAAATAAACATAAGCTCCATTGTCAATACCCTGAAACAATGAAGCATCTCTTTTTATATCCAGAGAATTCCATCCAATATGCGGAATCTTATGCCCTGGAGCATCCGGAATCCTCAAAATCTCTCCAGGCAGGATACCAAGGCCTTCTACTCCCGGTGCCTCATCGCTCCTGGCAAACAATAGCTGAAGCCCAAGGCAGATACCGAGAAATGGGGTGCCTTTGTCCACTACCTGATGGATTGTATCCGCCAAGTCATACTGATGAAGCTTTTCCATTGCATTTCCAAAGCTTCCCACACCGGGCAGTATCACCTTGTCAGCCGTCAGGATCGTCTCCCGGCTTCTGGTGACGACTGGCTTCTCTCCCAGAAAAACCAAGGCTTTTTCTACACTCTTCAAATTACCGGCGTCGTAATCAATAATCGCAATCATATTGTCACATCCTAACTGCCGTTCTCTGCCGACACGGATTAAATCCTCTTAAAGGCAGGCTTTTCTGCGGCACTCACAACTATGTCATATTTTATCATAGTTAGAGAGGTCACACAATAGAAGAATTGTCGGATTTTCTTAAGAAAAATCAAGGATTTCCGAAATTACTGCCGAACAGTCAAAGCAGACAATGTCCATTCCACGCTGTTTAACGGAACGGAGATTCCTCTGCCCTCCAGGTTGTCCGGAATCTGAAACAGCTTTTCATGTACTCGGTACAGCCGTGATTTCAAATTCAAATAAGCTGTCTTTTCAAAGGGCCATCTGACCACCGTAGGCGTGCGAAACCCTACACCCAGCTCCATCAGAAGCAGCTTACGGTTCAGGCTCTTCTGAAGCCAGCTCATATAAGTCTGCCACCCAGAAAGATATCCTGTTTCCACGTAAGGTTTCGATTCAACCGTGTTTTCAACTAAAGAAGCCCCACATTCAGGGCACACTTCACCGATGCCGTCTCCCTTCATCCAGATATCAGGGCAGCAGGCGTCTTTACACTGTAAATAATTCCAGTTCCCGCAGGGAGCCACGATCCGTTTATCATCAAACCCCATCTGATGAATCCACCCATCCATAACCGTAGTGACAATAAAATAGTCGCGGTTTTCTATCTGCTTTCTCAGCTTCTCGTAAGCAGCCCGCAGCTCTTCCGTCATTTCGCGGGACTCCCATTCTTCTCCTATCCCAATCAAGATAAAGTCGCTGTCTGAAATATCTCTGCTGATATCCGTCATCTATATAGTCTCCTTTGTGTTAATTCAGGATCGTCCGAGGTCACTAAATTATATTGTATAACTAAAAGCTCTGAACATTGTCCAGAGCTTTCTTATCTTATGTATTCGATAAATATCTTTTGTATTACTATCCTTTGTATAACCATCTTTCGTATTACTGTCTTCTGTATACTGCAAACTCTTTCGTAACGCTGTCTTTTGTATCATCCAGCTTATGTATTCTAACTATTGCTCTTTCGTAGGCAGAAGGTTCATACCTTCAAAACTGCACATTGTCATCCATCTCCAGAACATCCTAAACCACCTGGACAAGCCCTCGGCCGATTAGTACTGGTCAGCTCCATACATTGCTGCACTTCCACCTCCAGCCTATCTACCTCGTCGTCTTCAAGGGGCCTTACTAGCTTTTGCTATGAGATATC
>NZ_JAJNOR010000003.1 GCF_021044755.1 Lientehia hominis | reverse complement strand
CATGGCAAGGGAGTGGTGCTGACGGCGGCAGCGAAGAAGCAGGCGAAGCAGCTGGAGGAGTTGGGCTATGGAGACTGCCCGATCTGTATGGCGAAGACGCAGTACAGCTTTTCCGACGACCAGAAGCTGCTGGGAGCGCCGAAGGACTTCGAGGTGACGGTAAGGAACCTGAAGATATCGGCAGGAGCAGGGTTCATCGTGGCATTGACAGGAGAGATCATGACGATGCCGGGACTGCCGAAGGTACCGGCCGCGGAGAAGATCGATGTGGATGAGAGCGGCAAGATCACAGGCCTGTTCTAATCTGGCACAACATTACTAAATATTTCTTTTTCATAGATTTGCGCCCGTTGTCTGACGGGCTGGGTTACAAGGGAGAAGGTTTTAAGCAATAGGGAAAGGCCATGTACAGTGGGGTGCATGGCCTTTTTTCTTGCCCTTCAAGTTTGAAATGTGGTATGATATATCCACGACTTGTCATAGTATACAACCAAATACTTTTTAGAATCTATTTGGGGATGTATCCAACTAAGTCCCCGTCAGACACCGTCAGAAGTTCCGAGCCGTCACGATGTCGGTTCGCTGGCGATGCAGGGGCCGCTTTATCCCCGCTCCGGCAGTACCGCTCACATGTCAACAGGAAATCCTTATGATTTCCCATCTCCTGTTCGCTCAAAAACGGAATCGGATTTTCCGTTTTTGCCTCCCTCTGCCTGGGGAACACCGGCCGCTGCCCTGCGGCGCTCTCCTTTAGGCCGGCCCGGAATCGTTCTGCCGGTTTTTTGTCTGCCGCACCGTTATGAATGTTTTCCATTTTCCTGATTCCAGAAAAGGATTGGATAGCCACAGGGCCCGCACGCCTTACGGCGGCGGGCCTCCGTGGCCGCCTCAATGGCTTTCACAACAAATAAAAGCTTATTTCAGTGCGGGAAGAGGAGCAGGAGGAACAATCCGATTCCATCGTAAGGGGAGCGCTGCAAAGGCGTTGGCAGGATCTTCCCGGCCGGAGGGAGGCAAAAATCGCATATCATGCGGATTTTTGTTGGAATCTGACATGGAAAAATATCGATTTATCCATGTCAGTTGGAAAGGACCGACCGAAGGCCGCAAAGATGCTGGTTACGGCTGCCAGCGACCCGCCTGGATGGAAGCGGACTTACTCCTGTCTCCTCGGTTTGATATAATAGGTTTGTTTGTAAGGTATTTAAAGGTATGATATGACAGAGATTCGGTCCGCGGATGTTTACAGACGCGGCGGAAGAAAGAGAGGGGCCTTTTTATGAAAATTGAGATTCCGCCTCATGTGGCTTCTATTATCGGTATCCTGGAGGAGGCTGGATATGAGGCCTATGCTGTGGGCGGCTGTGTCAGGGACACGCTTCTGGGACGGGTGCCGGAGGACTGGGATATCACCACGTCGGCCAGGCCGGAGCAGGTGAAACGGCACTTTCGGAGAACTGTGGATACGGGCATCCAGCATGGAACTGTCACAGTTCTCATGGGGAAATGCGGGTATGAAGTGACCACATACCGCCTGGATGGAGAATACGAGGATGGGAGACATCCGAAGGATGTCACCTTTACGGCGAGTCTTAGAGAGGATCTCAGGCGGCGGGATTTTACCATCAATGCCATGGCTTACAGCGATAAATCAGGAATTATTGATGAATTCCATGGAATGGATGACCTAAAATCAGGAATCATCCGCTGTGTGGGAAGCGCAGAAGAGCGATTTACGGAAGACGCGCTGCGTATCCTGAGGGCAGTCCGGTTTTCGGCCCAGCTGGGATTTTCCATAGAAGAGGAAACGAGCAGGGCGATACAGAAAATGGCCTCCCGACTGGAACTGATCAGCAGGGAGAGAATACAAGCAGAGCTGGATAAACTTCTGTGTTCTCCGCATCCGGAATATTTCCGCAAGGCGTACGAGCTGGGAATCACTGCCGTGGTGATTCCGGAATTTGACCGGGCCATGGAGACGCCTCAGAGAAACCTCTATCACCGGCTGTCGGTGGGTGAGCATACGCTGAGGACGCTGGAAAACATAAGGGTGGACCATATCCTGCGCTGGACGATGCTCCTTCATGATCTGGGAAAGCCTCAGGTGAGATCGGAGGATGAACAGGGGAACATCCATTTTTATCATCATGCAGAGGCCGGCGCGGAGATAGCAAGGAAGATCATCCGGAGACTCAAGTTTGACAACGCTACTCTGGATGCGGTGACGACCTTAGTCACATATCATGATTTTCCGTTTCCTATTTCCAAAGAAGGAGTCAGGGAAGCTCTGAACCGTGTGGGAAGGGACCTGTTTCCTCTGTTGCTGGAGGTATGTACTGCCGACAGTATGGGAAAGAACGAATATGCGAGGGAGATGTATCTGCCAAAGCTCCTGCAGGTACAGGAATATTATAAGGAAATCCTTGAGTCCGGAGATTGTGTGTCTCTCAGTGAATTGGCCATAAAAGGCGGGGATCTGATCGGCGCTGGCATGAAGCCGGGAAAGAAGCTGGGTGAATGTCTTCAAAGATGCCTGGAATCAGTTCTGGAATGCCCTGAACGGAACACGAAGGAGTATTTGCTGGACTTTGCCGTGCAGATATGGAATGAAAAAACGACTTCGGAATCAGAATTTCATGAATAAAGAAATTTAATTAATTACTTATGATTATTCGGAATAATGCTTCTCTTATTGTCATTTATTTGGAACATGCTATACTCAAAACATACTATACAGGCTGTGAACGACGCATGGCTGGAACGGAGGGTTTTTCATGAAGACGAGCGCGGATATACAAAGGATGTGCGAGGAATTTCAGATTCAGATGATTGACTTTAAGATGACGGATATTGACGGCAGATGGCGTCATATCACCATTCCCAGAGAGAGATTTGACGACGATATATTCAGATACGGCGTTGGTTTTGATGGATCTAATTATGGATACGCGCCGATTGAAAAAAGTGATATGGTGTTTATTCCGGATCCCGACAGCGCGGCCGTCGACCCGTTTGCCGGAGTCCCCACGCTTACTATGTGCGGCAATGTATGTACCATAGGCAATGAGGAAAATACACCCTTCGACCAGTATCCGAAAAATGTCAGTCTGAGAGCGCTGGAATACATGAAAGAAACCGGAATCGCGGACCGGATGGTCATCGGGCCGGAGTTTGAATTTTATGTGCTGGATAAAGTACGCTATCAGGTGTCGCCGGAATTCAGCGGCTACCAGCTGGATACCCGCCAGGCAGAATGGAACTGCAGCTTGTCCGTTCCCGGTAACAATGGCTATGAAGTGGCTTATAAAGGCGGCTATCACGCTTCTGCGCCCCAGGATGTGGGATACGATCTGAGGAGCAGGATGTGTCTTGCCATGGAAGACTGGGGAATCAAGGTCAAATACCATCATCACGAGGTGGGTGGTCCGGGCCAGATGGAAATAGAAGTGGAGCTCGGCGACATGGCGGAGATGGCCGACAATACCATGATCATAAAATATATCATCAAAAATATGGCCGCAGCCGAAGGAAAGACTGCGACTTTTATGCCCAAGCCTATTTATAAAGAGGCGGGAAACGGACTTCATGTCCATATGCTGCTTTTCAAAGATGGAAAGCCGGTATTCTATGACCAAAACGGTTATTCCGGGCTCAGCCGGGAAGCCCACTACTTCATCGGGGGCCTTTTAAAACATATCTCCTCTCTGTGTGCTTTTACCAATCCTTCCACCAACTCTTTTAAAAGGCTGGTACCGGGATATGAAGCTCCCGTCACCATTGGATATGCCACTTCAAACCGGAGCGCGGTCATCCGAATCCCCGCCTATGCCAAGGCGCCGGAGACGAAACGGTTTGAACTGCGGAACCCTGATGCTACGGCGAATCCCTATTATGCGTATGCGGCAATCCTGATGGCTGGCCTGGACGGCATACGGAATAAAATAGACCCTGAGGCCAACGGATGGGGGCCCTATGATTTTAACCTCTACCATCTTTCAGCAGAGGAGCAGAAAAAGATCAAGGGGCTTCCCAGGTCCCTGGGTGAGGCGTTGGACGCTCTTGAGGCGGATCATGATTATCTGACTGCCGGCGGAGTATTTCCGGAGCGGCTGATAGAGATATGGCTGGAGAAAAAACGGGCAGAGTTAAAGGAAATCGAGCAGATTCCCAGCCCGGCAGAATTTAAGTATTATTATGACTTATGATGATTCATACTGATGAATTATCGATTTGCTTTTTAAATGGAAAAGGAGAAATGATGAAAGTTATTCAGGTAAATAATTACGAAGAGCTGGGCAAGATCGCAGGAGAAATGATACTTGAGCAGATGGAGGCAAAGAGCGACAGTGTCCTCGGGCTGGCGACAGGAGAGACTCCCGTGGGGATATACCGGTATCTTGCAGAGGAATATCGGAACAGGAATCTGAGCTTTTCAAAAGTGCGTACGGTAAATCTGGACGAATATATCGGCATGGACGGGCGTGATGAGCAGTCCTACCGTTACTTTATGAATCAACATCTTTTTGACAGGGTGGATATCCGGAAAGAATTTACGGAAGTCCCCAATGGCAAATGTGAAAATGCGGAACAGGAATGTCTCAGATATGAGAAACGCATAGAGGAATTCGGAGGCATCGATATACAGATATTGGGGATGGGAGAAAACGGACATATCGGATTCAACGAACCTGGCAGCGAATTCATTTGTGATACCCATGTGGTGAGTTTGACGGAGGAGACAAGAGAGGTAAACGCGAGGTTCTTCGACTCTGCGGACAACGTACCGGAGCAGGCGATCACCATGGGAATTCGTACCATTCTGAAAGCCAGAAAGATTATATTAGCCGCATTCGGCGTGAAAAAGGCCGAGGCTCTCGCCGGTGTGCTTAAGGACCGGGTGACGCCCTGGCTGCCGGCTTCCGTCCTGCAGTTCCATCCGGACGTGACTGTGATTGCGGATGCGGCGGCACTGTCGAAATGCAGCGGCCTTTATTGAGCGGAAGCGGAATAGAAAATAAGTGAATTAAAAAGGAGACCTGTCTGTGTGCCGGGTCTCCTTTTTGTATGCCTAAAGATTCTCTGCTTTCAGCAGACGGTCCATCAGCTCCACTACCTTCATGGTACAGTCCATAAATGCGGAAGAAAAATCTCCGGTGGACAATGCTTCTTCTATATCCTGTATTTCGTACTGCAGGGCCTTGGAAGTTTCTCCGATCTCCAGAAGCTCTTCAGAGCCATCGGGATATACCAGAGCTGCTTTGTCGGCGCGCACGTAGTTCATGACGGTTATGTAGGCTTTTTCCCCGGCGATGATTCCCCGCTTGGGCAGTTTGGCCCGGAAGGTCAGGTTGACGCTGCCGATTTCCTGGGCGCTGGTCTTGAGGGAGATGCTCCACATTTCGTCTACGCCGGTGGGATAGCGGCCCATTAAATGGGTGAGTTCTGTCAGATCTCCGGACAGGAAATAGGTCACGAAAGAAAGGCCGTAGGTTCCGATGTCCAGCATGGCGCCTCCTCCTAGATCCGGATTAAAAAAGCGGTTTGTGGGATCATCTTCTTTCAGGCTTCCCAGCTCTGCTTCCACAAATTTGATCTTTCCCAATTTGCCGGACGCTATCAAGTTCTTGATCTCTTTGAAGATGGGCATGTGATAGATGGTCATGGCTTCGCATAGCAGAAGCCCTTTCTCCTGGGCCAGGAAGTAAGCGGTCTTCATTTCTTCAAAGTTTCCCCAGATGGCCTTCTCGCAGAGGACATGTTTGCCGTGCTCCAGACATGCCAGGATACATTTGTAGTGCTGGCTGTTGACGGTAGCTACGTAAACGACATCTACGCCGGGGTCGTTAAGAAGCTCTTCATAAGAACCATATGCCCGGTCGGCTCCATATTTTTTCTGGAAATCCAGTGCGGTATCCAGAGATCTGGATGCCACGGCATAAAGCGGGTGAAGCTTTGCCATATTGTCTGCAAATTCATGAGCGATGTTGCCCAGTCCCAAAATTCCCCAGTTGAACTGTTTCATTGTCTATATCCACCTTTCTTAATGGCTGATGATTATATTCTCTTTTATAACAAGCAAAAGCCCCTTGGGCAAGATCGCACTGCGGCGGAGCAGAATTATGTCGCTAATGCGACCTGCCGCAGGCGGAGAATCCCGCCCACGGGATTTTTTATTCTAAATACCATAGTTTTTTGCGTTATGGCAGGCGGTTTTTTAAAGAACTAAGTGTACGTACAACAAGACATATATAAGACAAAGGTATAGGAGGCAGACTTGGCTCTAAAAAATGTAACTAAAATAAAGAGAAAAGATGAGTGGGAAAGACCATTTAAATTCATAATAAGTGATTAAATCAAAAATGTCAAAGATTTTTTTCGGAAATTACCTAAAAATTTTTTCACAAAATAAAGGCGAAATTGTAGTTGACAGAGAAAAATAAATATGATAAATTAAAATACGTAACAACGTAGATATGTACGTACAAACATATCCATGTGGAGAGAAAAGGAAAAAGGTAAAAGTCATGAAGGTGTTAGCGGTTGGGATGATGGTATGCGATATACCTCTGACTCCAGTGCCAAAGTCTATCTTCCAGATGGAAAAGGCGGAAATCGAAGAGCCTCAGGTGACGACGGGAGGAGATGCCCTGAACGTGGCGGTTACACTGGCCAAGCTGGGTACGGAGGTTTCGATCGCCGGACGTCTGGGAATGGATGAAAACGGCCGGGAGGTCATGAGACAGGCGGAGAGACACGGGGTGGATACTACCTACATTATCTGGGACGGCGGACATAAAACCGCGGTATCGTATTTACTGCTGGATGAAGAAGGAGAAAAGCATGCCCTTTCCAACACCCGCATTTACCATGCGCTCAGTGCAGCGGATGTACCGGAAAGAGCGGTTCAGGAGGCAGATATCGTATACTTTGGAAGCGCGTTCCAGATGAGACAGATGGATGACGGCGGTATCCTGGAGCTGTTTCAGAGGGCGCACCGATATGGAAAGGTCACGGCCATGGACACGGCTTTGAACGATAATATGGAAAGCAGGGAGAGACTGCTGGAGAAGCTGTTCCCGGTTTTTAAGGAGACCGATATATTTTTGCCCAGCGGCAAAGAAGCGTCATTGCTTTCAGGACAGAGGAAGCCGCACAAGATGGCGGAGTTTTTTAAAGATATGGGAGTAAAGATCTGCGGAATCAAACTGGGTGATGAGGGCTGTTATGTGACGGATATCTGCCGGGAATTTGAGATACCATGTTTTTCAGGCTTTAAGGCGGTAGATACCACCGGAGCGGGGGATTCTTTTGTGGGAGGCTTCTTATGCGGATATCTCCAAGGGTGGGATATTGAGGAGTGTGCCATTTTTGCGTCGGCAGTAGCCGCTCATAATGTCGCGGTCAAAGGCGCTACGGGCGGCGTCCCGGATTTCCGGACAGTGATGGAGTATCTGGGGAAACAGGGCTTGAAAATAAAAAAATAATGAAAAGAATGGGAGGAAAAAAGATGAAATTTGTACCTATGAAAGAAATTCTTGAGCTGGCACAGGAAAAGAAGGTGGCCTACGGCGGATATGTATTCTGGTCCTATGAGGTAGCCAAAGCGGCCTCGGAGGCGGCATCTGCACTCAATGTGCCGCTGATCCTTATGTGCGGACAGGGAGAGATCGATATGATGGGAGGATTTGAGGGAACGGTGGCTGCCGCGAAAGCCGCGTGCCGGGATGCTTCTGTGCCGGTCGCCCTTCATCTGGACCATTCGCTGAGCTTTGAAGCCTGCAGCGAAGCCATTAATGCGGGATTTTCTTCTGTCATGATAGACAAATCGGCACTGCCCTTTGAAGAAAATATAAAAGAGACCAGGAAGGTCGTGGAAAGAGCTCATGCGGCCGGGGTAACTGTGGAAGGAGAGCTGGGGCGCCTGGTGGGAGAAGAAGGAGCTGTAGCTGTGAAAGGGCCGGAGGCTGCCCAAACGGATCCGGAGGAGGCAAGAGAGTTTGTGGAACGGACCGGCATTGACGTGTTGGCGATCAGTATTGGAACTCAGCATGGACAGTATCGGTTTGAACCGAAGCTGAACATAGAACGGCTGAAAAGAATCGAGAAATCGGTGACGGTTCCGCTCGTGCTGCACGGAGGCTCAGGAACGCCCATGGAACAGGTCCAGGAAGCCATCCGAAACGGAATCCGAAAGATCAACATCTGTACGGACATTGTGATCGCCATGGGACAGCAGTACATAAGGACCCAATCGGAAGAGGGCTTCCGGTACTCCACCGCAAATCTGTTTCTTCCGGTCTATCAAGCTGTGAAGGATGAAATCGCCGGCAAGATGAAAGCCTTTTTGCTGCAGTAAAGATTTTGTGTACGCATGGAAGGACGGGATACCATGAAAGAGACAATAAAAGCGGGGCTTGACAGGAGCATTCCGATCCCTCTGTATTTTCAGCTGGAGAACTGGATACTGAACGAAATAAAAAAAGGAACCTATTCTGTGGGCCAAAGCATACCTCCGGAGAATCAGCTTAAGGAGATGTTTCAGGTGAGCAGGACCACTGTGCGCCAGGCAGTCAACAAGTTGGTACAAGCTGGCTGGCTTACCCGGAACGGGACAAGGGGGACAGTTGTCACCGTACCGAAACAAAGAAGCGCCAGCGTCCGGTCTATGGAGCCGTTCAACCGACAGATCATCCGGGCAGGCCAAGTGCCCAGGACAGAGGTGCTGGAACTTCAGATCGTTCCTGCAGACGAAGAACTGGCGGGATATTTTGGGGTCCGGCGAGGGGACAAGATGATATCGATGTTCCGCAGAAGATTTGCCGACGAAGTGGCTGTAATGACTATTCGAAGTTATCTGGTTTATGAGACATGCAGCTTTATCCTGGACCATGATTTTACGGAAGAGTCTTTATATGAAGTACTTTCGGCCAGGGAAGAGACAAAGACCTTTGGAGTGCGTCAGGTGGTAGAGGCACAGGTGCCGTCGCCGGAGGATATGAAACTATTTCATATGAACAGCATGAAGCCGATCTTAAGCTTCCGGTGTTTTGACCGGAACAGCGCAGGAGCAGTGGTGTCTTACAACCTGATCCGTTACCGGGGAGATTTCATGAGGTTTGAGGTGGATGTGGTGGAAGGCACTTCGAATCCGAACTTCTGTCCGCCGGATTAAGCACAGCTGCCGCAGACGCAGGTTAAGAAAGTATTGAGGTGAGAGATTGGAAAGCAATTACATATTAGAATGTGTCGGGATCTCAAAGGCATTTGGAGGCACGCAGGCCCTTTCCGATGTACAGCTCCATATCCGGAAGGGCGAGGTCCATGCGCTTTTGGGTGAAAACGGTGCGGGGAAATCCACCTTGATGAAAATCATCATCGGCCTTTATAAGGCGGACAGCGGGCAGATAATATTTGAAGGGAATCCCTATTCTGTCCACGGTCCGGCTGAAGCCATCGCAGCGGGGATATCTATGATTCACCAGGAGCTGAATCCGGAGCCGTATCTGACGATCGCGGAAAGCATTTTCCTAAACAGAGAAGATACGAGAAAAGGGCTTTCGCTTTTGGATAAGAAAAAGACCAACAGAAAAGCGGAAGAAATTCTTTCGCAGTTTGGATTCCCAAAAGGTGCTAAAACCATGATGGAGGATCTGACTCTGGCACAGGTGCAGATGGTGGAGATCATCAAAGCGGTCTCCTGCGATGCGCGGGTCATCATTATGGACGAACCCACTTCTTCCTTGGACAGCGAAGAGACAGAGCACTTGTTCTGTACGATTCGTGAATTGAAGCAAAAGGGTGTTTCTGTCATTTACATATCCCATCGGATGGAAGAAATCTTTCAAATCTGTGACAAGGTGTCGGTGTTCCGGGACGGCCAGTTCGTGGGGAGCCGTTCCATGGAGGGCGTGACTTCTAAGGAGCTGATATCCATGATGGTGGGCAGGACGGTGGAAAATATATTTCCGAAGACGGAATGTTCCATCGGAGACGTCGTGTTTCAGGTGGAAGGTTTATCGGGAAAGGGATTCAGGGATATCTCCTTTGAAGTGAGAGCGGGAGAGATTCTGGGCATATCCGGTCTGGTTGGTTCTGGACGGAGCGAGACTATGCGGGCCATATTCGGTCTGGATCCTTTGACTGAAGGGAAGATTTTCCTGGAAGGGAAGGAAATCACCATTAAAGGGCCGAAGGATGCCATTGCGAAGGGCATTGCAATGGTAAATGAGGATAGGAAAACATATGGCCTCTGTCTGTATCGCTCTTTAAGGGAAAATATTTCTCTTCCCAACCTTCCGAAGCGTCAGAAGAAACTGTTTATCAATCAGAAAAGGGAAAAGAAGGAGTGCCAGGAGGTGTCGAAACAGCTGACGGTGAAAACATCGGGCATCGAGGCAGACGCTTACTCTCTGTCCGGGGGAAATCAGCAGAAAGTAGTTTTATCCAAATGGCTCATGGCCGATCCTAAGGTACTGATACTGGACGAACCTACCAGGGGCGTGGATGTGGGGGCAAAATCGGAGATTCATACTCTGATGTGCCGGTTTGCCGCTCAGGGACTTGCTATCATCATGATCTCTTCAGAGCTCCCGGAGGTAATGGGGATGAGCGACCGGATACTGATCTATCACGAAGGAAGGCTGAACGGCGAAGTGTCCCGGAAAGAGATTCTGGGCGGCGGCATTACTCAGGAGGTCATCCTGGCGAAGGAGTTCGGAGGAAAGTAGAGGAGGATTTCAAGTGGCGGACAAAAAAGAAAAAAAGATATTGGGGATGACTCAGGATGAGTTCAACTTATTCAGAAAGCGTTATGGAATAGCGGCGATCATGATAGTCATGATCATTCTTCTGGCAATCGTCTCACCTACCTTCCGGACGGCGGGAAATGTCGTGAGCATCGCGCTCCAGGTATCCATAAACGGGATTCTTGCTCTGGGAATGGTATTCGTGATCACTGCGGGAGGCATCGACCTTTCCATCGGCGCCATGCTGGCCCTGACCAGCGTGATCGTCGGTATTGTGCTGAACTCCACAGGAAGCATTTTCCTCGCGTGCGTAATCTCTGTGGCCGTGACTACGGCTCTTGGATTTGTAAACGGCGCACTGATTGCTAAATTCAATATGTTTCCTTTTGTGGTGACTCTGGCTATGCAGCTGGTGATCCGCGGGGCGGGATATGTACTCTCCGGAGGCTATTCGGCCTCCCTGGCAAATGCGGATTTCAAGATGATCGGAGCAGGAAAACTGGCCGGCATCCCTTATCCGGTATTTATCTGGCTGGCGGTTGCCGTTCTGGCTTACCTGCTGATGCATTGGACGAAATTCGGCCGCTATATCTACGCGGTGGGAGGAAATATCAACGCAGCTCAGGCATCGGGGGTAGATGTGTTCTGGACAAGGACAAAATCCTTTGTTATCAGCGGTTTCTGCAGCGGCGTGGCCGGGATTATCATGACAAGCCGTATCTCGGCGGCACAGCCTAACATCGGTGTGGGATATGAAACAGATGCCATTGCGGCCTGTGTGATCGGCGGAACTTCGTTTTCCGGAGGGATTGCTACTATACCTGGAACCATGATCGGTATTATCATAATCGGTCTTATATATAACGGCATGAATCTCCTGGGGATCAATTCATATTGGCAGACGATCACGAAAGGCCTGCTGATCATTGGAGCCGTTATGCTCGATATGTTCACCAATAAACGGGGATAAAAACCTTTGTGGGGATAGAGGAAACCTGGCCGGTCATGGCCGGTAAAACTATATAAAAAGGAGGAAATGAAACATGAAGAAATGGATGGCTTTGGTTTTGGCGTTGGTGATGGTTCTCAGTCTTGCAGCCTGCGGCAGCAAAAAAGTGGATGAAACTACAAAAGCGCCGGATACGAAAGGGACAGAAAAGGAAGAGACAGAGGCCGCAGATACGACAGCGGCAAAGGAGGATACGGAAGCGGGAAGCGCCGGAGACGTGAACGGAGACGGAAAGATCATTGTCGGTTATATTGCCAAGAACACGGTGGATGCTTTTCACGCTACGCTGAATAAGACGGCGGAGGCAAAGCTGGACGCTCTGGTGAATGAGGGGACCATTGATGAATGGAAAATGCTGGACGGCCAGTCTGATCCGATTATTCAGTGTAATCTGCTGGAGGACGCGCTCAATATGGGCGCGGATCTGATCGTTCTGCTTCCTGCCGAGGCGGCCGGTTCCGCGCCAATCCTGGAACGCTGTAAGGAAGAGGGCGTTCCCTGTCTGGTGGTAAACTCCATGACGGATAACACAGAAGAGCTGGCAACGGCGTTCGTAGGTTCTGATGATGTGCAGGCCGGTGAAATGATGGCAGAATACGTACAGTCAGTTTATCCCGAAGGAGGGAAGTACGGGCATGTGCAGGGCGTGATCGGAAATTCTGCCCAGATCCAAAGAAGCGAAGGAATCCATAATATTCTGGACGCGGACAGCAAATGGGAGATGCTGGATGAACAGTCCGGCGAGTGGCAGGCAGAAAAAGCCGTGAAATTTGCCGAGGACTGGCTGGGACGCTGGGGAGACGATCTGACCTGCATCATATGTGAGGACGATGGTTCTTCCGCGGCCGTACAGACATCTATGAACTCCAAGGGGAGGACCGATATGGTCTGCATTGGAGTAAATGGGGAAGCGGCGGCTCTGGATATGATCCAAAAGGGCGAAATGCAGGCGACGATCTATCAGGACGGCGCAGGCCAGGTGGGAAAGGCCATTGAGCTGATTCCCGATATCCTCTCAGGAAAATCCGTAGAAAAGAGTTATATGATCGATTTTGTACTGATCACGAAAGATAATGTAGAAGATTACATTCAGTGATGGGAGGGGCCGCCGCGTGTAAAGCGGCGGCCTGTTTATGTGCCGGAATTCAGAGATGTTCCTGGCAGACTTCAACTTCATATTTATTCAGCCCTCCATGATAACGGGAAAACGCGTAGTCGATCAGCACGTCATCCTGTGTACGGGAAACGGTCCGGAAGCCGAGGACAGGGCTCCCGCAGGCGAGGTTCAGAAGTTTTTCGTCTTCAGGGGTGGCTTTATCCGCAGAAATGATGTTCCTCACAAGATAAGGAGCGGTCTCAGGCTTTTGGGAGAGAATCTCGTATAAAGATTCTTTTTCAAAGTTATGGCTGAGTATGAATCCACACAGGGAATAGGGCATGTAATTCTGGATGGTGACCAGCGGGGTCGAATCGGCAAAACGGCGTCGTGACAGGTAGATCAGTTTTTCACCAGGTTCCAGATCAAGCCATGCGGCCTGCTCTTCGGTGGAGGATATGATCTTCATGTCCAGGAGTTCTGTTCTTGCGGTTTTTCCGGTTTTCTTTACCTGCTGGTAGAAAGGTTCGAAGGACCTGATATAGCCGGGGATCTGTTTTTCCCGGGGATTTGTGACGAAGGTCCCTTTGCTGGTCCTCCGCTCCAGCCATCCTTCCTGTACAAGTTCGGTGATTGCCTGGCGTATGGTGGTGCGGCTGATATGAAAGCGGTCCCGCAGCTCCAGCTCCGTAGGGATACAGCTCCCTACAGGATAGGTCCCGTTTTGTATTTCCTGGAGGAGAAAGCCCTTCAGCTGGTAATACAGGGGAATTGGAGTGGAACGGTCCAGATTATAATTTGCAAAAATCATGATACTCTCCTTTGATATGTTGTACGTACATTATTTATTTTTCGTCTTTATTATATATTGGAAACTCTATAAAAACAACTGTAATCGTTGCACTTTCTTCGACGTCGCAGAATAAAACAGAATTTTACTCTTTTTATAACTACGTAGGAACAAAGATACAAGTTTACCTAAATGAGATGAATGGAAGGGAGACAATATGGAATATATTAAATTAAATGAGACAATGGAATTTTCCCGCATTGTACAGGGACTCTGGAGACTGACCGACTGGGGGTTCACCACAGACCGGCTGATCGCTTTTATGGAAGGCTGTCTGGAAAGAGGGGTCACGACCTTTGACACGGCTGAGGTCTATGGCGATACGGAGTGTGAAAGTCAGTTGGGAAAAGCTTTTCGAGAGCGGCCGGATATCCGGGAAAAGATTCAGCTGGTATCCAAGACCGGGATCTATAAGGCTCAGATTGGAGATAAAACCTTCGGATATTATAATACGACTTATGACCGGCTGATGCAGTCCTGTAAAGAAGCCCTTCAGAGGCTGCAGTGTGAATATCTGGATCTGTATCTGATCCATAGGGAGGATCCCTGTATGGACCCTGATGAGACCGCAAGGGCTCTTAAGGATATGAAAAAACAGGGACTTATAAGGGAAGCGGGGGTATCCAATTTTGATCCATTCAAGTTCGGCGCGCTGAATCATGCCATGGACGGTACTCTGATTACAAACCAGATTGAATGGAATCCGGTCTGCTTTGAACATTTCAATTCAGGGATGATGGATATGCTGACAAAAGAGAAGATTCATCCGATGATATGGTCACCTTTGGCGGGAGGCCGTCTGTTCACCTCCAAGGAACCGGCATATGTAAAAGCCCTTTCAAAGATTCGGGAGATCGCGGTCCGCCACGGCGCAGAACCGGAGACCATTGTATACGCCTGGCTCCTCTATCATCCGGCAGGGGCACTGCCCATCAGCGGGAGCAACAAGCCGGAACGCCTGGACAGGGCGGTAAAAGCTCTTGATGTCCGGCTTGAACATTACGAGTGGTATGAGATCTACGCCGCAAGCGGACAGCAGACGATCCGATAGTTCTATTTTCTTTTATACCCCCTCCTGTCATGTTTCCGAGGTCGGATTCATAGGATAGAAGTAGCCAATTTTCAAGAGATTCTTATCAGGATACTTTTATAAGATTCCCATAGATTGATTTCAGAGAGATTTTGGAGGGGTGGACGTGAATGAACGAGGAACCGGCGTTTTAGAACAGTACGGGCTGGATGTGCAAAGGACCTGCCGCACAAGAGGAGCGGTGCTGTGTGAGACCAGCCAGGGCCTTAAGCTCCTGAAGGAGTGGACGGGGTCGGACAAACGGATTCAGCTGGAATATGAAGTGCTGTCGGCGCTGGGTGAGGAGACCGGGCTCCAGGTTGACTGTTGTATGAAGAACCTGGAAGGGAATCTGGTTTCCGTGGATGAAGACCAGTCCAGATATGTACTTCGAAACTGGTATGAGGGGCGGGAATGCAGCACCAGAGAAGTAGGTGAGATTCTGACCGCGGCGGAACTTTTGGCAAGGCTGCACCGGGGCTTAAGAAAGCTGGAGCTGGAGCATGTCCTGGACAGAAAAAGAGAAGAGTCACTGCTGGAGGAGCGGGAAAAAAGGAAGAGGATAGCCGACAGGATGCGGGAAGAAGCCGAAGCGGCGGAAGCTGAAGCAGGCATTGACGCGGGAGCCGAAGCGAAGGCTGCCAGTCTTAATGAGTTTTCCGGGGAGCAGGAGGAGACCGAACTGCAGGCTGATACATCATGCCAGTCTCCAGAATGTCTGTCGGAGCTTTTGGGAAGACATAACCGGGAGCTGCGCCGGACCAGAGCGTATGTGAAGGGCAGAAAAAGAAAAACAGATTTCGAACTGGTCGTCATAGGCGGGTTCGAAAAGTTTTACCGGCAGGCGGAAGAAGCGGCAGCGCTTTCCGAACAGCTGGAAAACATGCCGGATATTTGGTGGTGTCATGGAGAATACAGTCATCATCATGTGCTTCTGGGAGGACGGACACGGGCGGTCACGGACTTTTCCAGGATGCGCAGGGATATTCAGGTTTCAGATCTTTACTATTTTACCAGGAAGATATTGGAGAAGCACAGGTGGAATCTGAATCTTGGGCGTCAGATACTTGACGTTTATGCCGACAGCCTGCCTTTGAGCCATGAGGAATGGCAGTATCTCTACATCCTGTTTCTGTATCCGGAAAAATATTGGAAGCAGATCAACTATTATGTGAACTCCAATAAAGCATGGATACCGGCCAGGAATGTCGATAAACTAAAGGTTTTGGAGAACCAGTTTGAACCTAGGGAACAGTTTCTGGAGGAGCTCAAAGAACGGCTTTGAATCAGGCGGGAAGAGCGGAGTTTTCTTGTATTTTCCGGGGGGATATATTATAATGAATACAGACATGGCGGAATTTGGAAATCCGGCTCTTTATGAGCCGGGAAATAACCGCCCCAGGGAGGAAAATGCATGGACTACCGCAAAACATACGAGGAATGGCTGAACAACCCTTACATTGATGACAAGACGAAAGCAGAATTACAGGCGATAAAAGACGACGAGAACGAGATCAGGGAACGCTTTTATACAGAGCTTTCTTTTGGAACTGCAGGGCTTCGGGGCATTATCGGCGCCGGCATCAACCGTATGAATATCTATACGGTGAGAAAGGCCACGCAGGGGCTGGCAAATTATATCAAAAAAGCCGGTGGAGAGAAAAGAGGCGTGGCTATTGCTTATGATTCAAGGAGGATGTCGCCGGAGTTTGCGGATGAGGCCGCGCTCTGCCTGGCAGCCAATGGTATTAAAGCATATGTATTTGAGTCTCTCCGGCCCACCCCTGAGCTGTCCTATGCGGTACGGACGCTTGACTGTATTGCCGGAATCAATATAACGGCGAGTCACAATCCGCCTGAGTACAATGGATATAAGGTATACTGGGAGGACGGCGCGCAGATCACGCCTCCGCACGATGCCGGTATTATGGCCGAAGTAAAAGCAGTGACGGATTTCGCCTTGATGAAGACCATGGAAAAGGACGAGGCGGCAGAATCCGGCCTTTACGAGACGATTGGACAAGCAATCGACGACGCATATATAGCAGAACTTAAAAAACAGGTCAAGCATTGGGACAGCATAGCCGCGGAAGGGAAGAATCTGAAGATAGTCTACACCCCTCTTCATGGTACTGGAAATATTCCTGCCCGCCGTGTGCTTAGGGAACTGGGGTTTGAAAATGTTTATGTGGTGCCGGAGCAGGAGCTTCCCGACGGGGATTTCCCGACTGTGAGCTATCCGAACCCGGAGGCCGCAGAAGCGTTTGAACTGGCTCTTAAGCTTGCGGAGGAGAAGGATGCGGATTTGGTCTTGGCTACCGATCCGGATGCGGACAGGCTTGGGGTCTATGTGAAGGACAGCAAGTCCGGCGAATATATTACTCTGACGGGAAATATGTCCGGCTGTCTTTTGGCAGATTATGAAATCGGCCAGATGAAAGAGCTGGAAGGGCTTCCGGAAGACGGAGCCTTGATCAAGACGATTGTCACCTCCAATCTTGCGGATGCCATTGCGAAGTATTACGATGTGAGACTGATCGAGGTGCTCACCGGATTCAAATATATCGGACAGCAGATATTGGGTTTTGAGAAGTCCGGCAGGGGAACGTATCTGTTTGGCTTTGAGGAGAGCTACGGATGTCTGATCGGGACCCATGCAAGGGACAAGGACGCAATTGTAGCCACGATGGCGCTCTGCGAGGCGGCGGCTTATTATAAGACGAAGGGCATGACGCTGTGGGATGCCATGATCGATATGTATGAGCGGTATGGCTATTACAGAGACGATGTTCAGTCCATTACTCTGGCCGGAATGGAAGGGCTGGCGAAGATCAAGGAAATTTTGGAAACGCTTCGGAATAATACGCCGGAGGAAGTGGCTGGACACAGAGTGCTTTCTGCCAGAGACTACCAGAAGGACACAGTGGTGGATTTGGCCACCGGAGCGGTGCGGTCCACTGGGCTGCCGGCTTCCAACGTGCTATATTATGATCTGAGCGATGACGCCTGGCTGTGTGTGAGGCCTTCTGGCACAGAGCCGAAGGTGAAGTTCTATTACGGCGTGAAAGGGAGCTCATTTGACGAAGCAAAAGAGGAATCGGAAAAGTTCGGCAGGGAAGTGCTGGAGATGATTCACAGGATGCTTTAAAGAAAACAGATAAAGATTCCACAACCCCGGAAAGCGGGACCTCACGGTCCCGATTCCGGGGTTTCTTTTTCATTATCAAGCTTCTCATGAACAGGTGAAAGGGAAGTTTGAAGCGGGCATGTCAACTTTGTTCTTCTTCTAAATGAGGTTTTTCCTGCATACATTAGAAAGAGAATTGCCAAGGAGGACAACATGCGATGAAGAAATATCCAATGAAGCGGAAGGGGACGCGATGGCCGGAGGTGCTGCTTCTCTGCCTTCTTTTTGTTTTTCTTCTGGCTGGCTGCGGGAAGGGAAACGGAAGTGCCGAGAAGGAAAAGCTGGATTTTACGGTGGTAGAAGAAGCGGAGATACCGGAAGAACTGAAATCCATCATCGAGGAAAAAAAGGAAGCGGAATTCAAACTGACCTATACTTGTGACGGTGCTCTGTACCTGGTGGTCGGTATTGGAAAGCAGGCGACGGGAGGATATAGTATATCCGTGAAGGACCTGTATCTGCAAGATGGGTCGATCTGCCTGGAGACAGAATCCATGGGGCCGTCTCAGGGAGAGGAAGTCTCAAAAACGCCGTCTTATCCGTATATTGTTCTGAAACTTCAGTACCGGGAAGAACCGGTGGTATTTTTGTAGGAGGAAATCATGGAACTGAAAAAGAAAAGCATCCGTATGTGCAGACTGAAGAAAAAGACAGTGTCCCAGATTACCATGGATGACGACTTTATCGTCCCGGATGTGAAACCGGATATCGAAAAGATCATCCTGGATGACGGGGATGTGGAGATTGAAGAGATAAAACGGCTTACGGAGAAGGTAGAGCTTCGCGGAAAGCTGTCCTACCGGCTTCTGTACCACCCGGGAGAGGGCGGGCAGATTCAGGCGATGAAGGGGACCATACCTTTTGACGAATACGTGAACGTACCGGAACTGGAGGATAAAGACTATCTCCAGGCAGACGCGGAGATAGAAGACCTGACCATAGAGCTCATCCATTCCCGGAAGATCAATGTGAAGGCCATTGTTACCTTCCGTCTGACCGTAGAAGGCCTTGATGAGCAGATGGCTGTAACTGAGGTAGAGGATGAGGAGCCTGTTGAGATGCTGATGCGGGCCATCAGAGCCGCTCAGGCCGCTGTCTGCCAGAAGGATACATACCGGGTAAAGGAAGAGCTGGAAATCGGAAGCAGCCAGCCGGATATTGAAGAGCTGCTGTGGAGCCAGTGCCGGATCCGGAACGTACAGACGAAGCCGCTGGACGGCAAGCTCAGTATTCAAGGCACTTTGGCTGTTTTCTGTGTGTACCGCGGGCCAGAGGCACATATTCCGCCCCAATGGGTGGAACGGGAGCTGCCCTTTGCAGGAACCATGGATATTCCGGATGCCACCGAGGATATGTATCCGGAGATATCAGTGCGGCTGGCTCACTGTCAGCTGGAAGAGCAGCCGGACTTTGACGGAGAAAACCGGAGCATTGCCCTGGATGCAGTCTTGGAACTGGATATCAAGCTCTATGAGGAGGAAAGCATCCAGATAGTCACGGATGTCTATTCACCGGCGAAGGAGCTTGAACCGGAGTATCTGCCCGCGGAGGTGGAGGAAATTCTGGTGAAGAACAGCTCTAAGACTCGTCTGTCGGATAAGGTCAGGAGCGGCACCGGCGACAATATCCTCCAGATCTGCCATGTGGACGGCTCCATAAAACTGGATGATATGCGAGTGGTGGAAGGCGGTCTGCAACTGGAGGGCGCGCTTTGCCTGAAGATACTCTATATGACTGACAGCGACAGCCATCCTCTTCAGTCTATGAAGGGAGTAGTGCCTTTCCAGTATAAGGTAGAGGCAAAAGGCATAAATGAGCAGTGTATTTATCAGCTGAACACCGGATTGGAACAGCTGAGCGCAGTCATGATGGGCGGCGGGGAGATTGAAGTAAAAGCTGTAATCTTATTTGACCTGTTGGTCAGAAAGAAAATGAATGAGCAGATGATAACTGGGATTACGGAACAGCCTGTGGATCTGGAGGCTGTGCAGAAGCTGCCGGGGATCGTAGTTTATGTGGTGCAGCAGGAGGACACTTTGTGGAAGATCGCTAAAAGATTCCATGCCACGGTAGATTCTCTCCGCTCTGCCAATAACCTGAATGAGGAACCGCTGGCTCCAGGAAAGCGCCTTCTGGTGATCAAACAGGTGGAAGAGATCTTTTAAAAAAAGAAATGCTTAAAAGCCGGGACACCGAATAGGTGTCCCCTTCTGCATCCGGAAAAACGGACATTGAAAGAACAGAAAAAGATATAGACAAAAAAGCAGATAGTGCATATGATAAATTATAGCTGGAAAAAGCGAAGAGCTGGAATCCATGTAGAAAATTGGATGTATTAAAGACAGCCATACGGGAAACTATGATGTGTATGAAATACTGGCGTCAGACACAGATTTAACCGAGGTACAATGCAACAATGCTGTATGGCTTTTAAGAATACCGGCTGCCGGCATGTCCGGCGGCATTGTCTGATGCTTTATATAAATAGACAGCGTGCGGATTCCGCACGCTTACATAGCAGTACATATGGAGAAGAAAATGAGTGAAAATTATACGTATATCCTGAAATGCGGAGACGGGAGCCTTTACACAGGATGGACAAACCATCTGGAGGAGCGGGTCGCCGCCCATCAGTCCGGCCATGGCGCCAAGTATACCAGAGGCCGCGGGCCTGTGGAGCTGGTATACTATGAGACCTTCGGGACGAAGGAAGAAGCCATGGGCCGTGAATACGCCGTCAAACGGATGAGCCGCAAGGACAAGCTCCGTCTGATAGCGTCAGGTAAGGGGCTGCCTTAAGGAAGCAGCGGCATGGAGGCCACAAACTGATACATAAGGATAAAATGGCAGATGCTGCCTCCCATCACGAACAAGTGGAAGATTTCATGAGAGCCGAAGCTTTTGTGTTTGGAATTGAAGATAGGAAGCTTCAAGGCATAAATGATACCTCCTGCGGTGTAGATGATGCCTCCGGCCAGAAGCCATCCAAACGCGGCGTGAGGCAGGTTGTTTAAAATCTGGGTAAAAGCTAAAACGCATACCCAGCCCATGCCGATATAAAGGACAGAGGAGAACCATTTGGGGCAGGTAATCCAAAATGCTTTGATCAGGATGCCGGCCAGGGCGATGGACCAAATGAGAGCCAGAAGGAACATGCCGAGACTCCCGCCTACGACGATGACGCAGATCGGTGTATAAGTTCCGGCTATCAGGATAAAGATCATCATGTGGTCAAATTTCCGAAGAGCCTTGTTCACTTTCGGAGATATATCCAAAGTGTGGTATATGGTACTGGCTCCATAGAGCAGTATCATGCTGATAACGTAGACGGACAGACATAAGATATGGACTCTGTCCGGTGCCTTGGCGGCCCGGATCAAAAGGGGCAGGGCGGCAAATACAGCCATAAGCCAGCCGATAAAATGGGTAATGGCACTTCCTGGGTCTTTTGGTCTTAAATTCCTCATGAAAAACACCTCCTGATGCAACAAGTAGTTTTTGATACTACATAAAGTATATGTCAATAATACAACATATATGTAAAGGAGTCAATGGGATTTTAAAAAATTCAATGGATGATCGGAAAGATTTTTTTCAGACTGTGATAAATGCCGTCGTGGTCATTGTCCAGAGTGACACAATCGGCGGCTGATTTGATCAGCTCGGAGGCATTGCCCATGGCGATACTGAATCCCACGGTCCGGAACATTTCCATATCCCGGGAATTGTAGCCGAAGGCTATGGTTTCCGACGGGTCAATGCCGTATAAGCCGCATACCAGCCGAATCGCGTTGGAGGCACTGGCTTCCGGAGACATGATCTCCAGATAGTGTTTTTTCGTTTTAAAGATGAGAAGTTCCGGAAAACAGACGCGCAGATCGTTTTCTAAAACATCCAGAAGAGAAAGCTCTCCCATGCAGAGGAGCTTGTGTACATGCTGCCCCTTCTGAAGATAGTAGGACAGAGGTTTTATAATAGGGGGTACCTGAATGATGTCGGCTTCCTGGCGGATCCATTCGTCGTTCGGGTCATCTGTGATCCATGCGTCGTAGCTGCATGCGAAGCAGCTGATATCGGGAAAACAGCGTTTGATATAGTTTTTAATGGAAATGGCTCTTTTCGGCAGGAATCCGAAGCTTTTGAGGACCCGCTTATTCTGATCCAAGATAAGCGCACCATTATAGCAGATATATGGCGCAGTGAGGCCGATGGAGGCATCTACACTTTCCAGTGTTCGGGGAGAACGCCCGGATACAAAAACAAAAGGGATGCCATGCAGCTGGAGCTGAATAATGGCCTCCCTTGTTAAGGAGCCTACCTTATGAGAGGAGGACAGAAGAGCGCCGTCCACCTCGCTGAATATTGCCTTGTAAATGGGAGCCGTATCAGCTGCCATATAAATCACTTCCTTCTTATCCTGTTCCCGATTATACAACAAGAAGAAAAAAACCGCAAGGCAGATTCCGGGAGAGGGGACGGTAAAGGCAAAAGATCAGAGCGAACCCGATTGTCCTGATGCTTTTCTTACCGGCAGACGGAGCACGGTTTTCATTTTTTCCGGCGCGGTTTTCCGAGGATCAGAAAGATAAAGCTCGTGATGCCTCCGTTTGCCGCTTATGTCGGGCAGCAGGCCGTTACTATTCAGAAAACCGCTGATTTTCTGCAGCGTTGCAGGTTCGTCGTCATACGGGCCCAGGTGCATGCACTGTACGCAGAGTCCTTCTTCCCAGGTGCAGAGCCGGGCTTTTGAGGTGTCCAGTCCTTTCTTGGACCGTACGGTCCTGCAGGCCCGGGAGAATACAGGCGGAGTGACAAAATCCGGCTGGCGTATCATGGAAGTCCAGATGAAATCTGATTTATCCTGGGGAAAGGTTTCTTTTGTGCCGCGGAAATCCCATAAGCCTTCCAGCGGCGGCACGACATATTCAAAGTAACCTTCCGGAACGGAATCCCCCGTCTTGTTCATCTTGATGGCGTAGGATAAAGCATAAAGGAGAGATACTGCCTGGGCATATTCCCCGTCCGCGTCGTTTGGATTCCCCTGGCCGTCTATCATAATAAAAGGGATGGGCGGTACATTTACCAGTGCTGGAGAACGTCCCGGCATATACAGTTCCTTGTAAATTTTTTTGTAATCTGTTTTGTCCATTGCTGGGTCCTTTCCGGCAGAAGGATATCTGCCATTGCTGTTCTGGTCCCTCCGTTCATCGACACTATTATGATAGAACACAAATCATGACAGCCCTATGTCTAGTTTAAAATAAAAATATTTTTATCATAACTGCGAAACAGTAATACAGCGCTGAACGTCCAATGACATTCAGCGCTGTATTTAAGTTTACCGGAGAAGCCGGTCCCCATTAATAGTTTTCTACTTTTCGTTCAAAGTAAGCCTTGGGATGTGCACAGGCAGGACATACATCGGGAGCTTCCTCGCCGTAATGGATATACCCGCAGTTACGGCACTTCCATCCCTTGGGAGCATCACCCTTAAAGGTCTTGTCAGCTTTCAGGCTTTCTAAAAGCTTGTTATAGCGCGCTTCATGAGCAGCTTCTACACTGGCGATCTTGTCAAACTTAAAAGCCAGCTCTTCAAAACCTTCTTCTCTTGCTTCCTTTGCCATGCGTTTATACATGTCAGTCCACTCTTCATGCTCACCTGCGGCGGCATCTACTAGGTTTTCTTCAGGATTTCCGATTCCGTGGAATTCCTTAAACCAGATTTTAGCGTGTTCTTTTTCCTGGTCTGCGGTTTCCTGAAACAGGGCGGCCATCTGCTCATAGCCGGCTTTTTTAGCAGCGGATGCGTAGAATGTATATTTATTTCTGGCCTGAGATTCTCCTGCGAAAGCTTCCATCAAGTTTTTCTCTGTTTTTGTTCCTGCGTACTTGGACATGTAGCTACCTCCTCTAAAGTTTAAATTTACAATAATAGTAATTATTACTGGATTTAATATATCATATCATTCCAGAGTTGTCAACTAAATAATGGAAAAAAACGGCATACTTTTTGCCGGTTGACAGAAAAGTATGCCGAAGGAATAAATTAGCTGATCAAGCGCAGCCGATGGTCAGCAGGATGTTGGCAAATACCCTCTTTTCTCCTGTGGAAATTGCCAATACCACATCAGGCTCGCAGCAGACATCGTAGAATTCAAAACGTCCTACGCCGCTCAGCTCAAGACCAAGCTCCTGTTTAAATTCATCAAAGATCTCAGGGACAGTGCCGTCTCCGGGAACCATCACCTCTGCTTTTTCGATTTCCACGACGGAGTGGACAGCCTTCAGTACATCGGTCACAGTGGGGAGTCCGGGGGTCAGGCCCAGATAGATTTTTTCCGCGTTCCCGCTTTTCTCAGCCAGGGGATAATTGCCGTCGGCGATGAGCACCTTGCTTCCATGGCCGCACAGGGACAGTGCCTTCATGATACCGGGATGAATACATTTTGTTGTAAGCATAAAAACCCTCCTCTTTAAAATGTAAAATTATTTTTCATTGTCGCGAAGCTTGCCCAGCGCTCCGCCGGGATGCCACTTCACATACTGTTGGGGAGCCACGTCCTTTTGAGCCTGGAGCGCTACGCTCAGTGCCTGGAGCACGAGAGTTTCCGCCAGTATGGACATACGGGGAGCGCGTCCCATCGGACCGCCTTCTTTTTTAATGCCGGCGAACAGATGGACGGCGCTTTCTCTGGCGAGCCAGGATTCAGAATTGCCGCTGACGCCTATGACTTTGCAACCATTATTTTTAACTGCCAGGACAGTGGAGCGCATTTCTGCGGTTTCGCCGCTGTTGGAAATGAAAATCACCACATCGCCGGGTACCAGCTGACCACAGGAGCCATGGACGGCTTCGGTGCCGTGCAGAAAATAGGTGGGATTTCCGGTAGAGGACATCAGGGATGCGATATATCCGGAAATATGTCCGGGCTTGCCAATGCCGGATACATGGACCCGGTTCCCGTTTTTCTGAGCTTTCACGATCAGATCAGCGGCGGCTTCGATCTCTGAGTAATCCATATGGTCAATGAAGTCGCTCAGATCCGTCTTTACGGTATCCAGGAAAAAGTCATAAGATTCTTTGCATTTTGCTTCCATATATAATTCCTCCTGTCATATGGGATGGTTTATTGCAATACTGATGTATCCGGGGCAGCGCCGGCTTTTTCACGCATGAAATCTTCTACCTTGTCCAGTGTGGGCAGAGAAGGCATCGCGCCCATGCCCGATACGGTTAGGGCCGCCGTGTGGTTGGCAAATTTAAGTGTTTCTTCATAGCCCCAGCCGCAGCAAAGCCCAACGGACAGAGCGCCTACAAAGGAATCGCCGGCTGCGGTGGGATCTACCGCCATGATGCCGGATACACAGGGGCTGTAGAAGAAACCGTCTTTTTCGGTGTCAAGCACGGCTCCCGATTCTCCGAGGGTGATCAGCACATTTTTCACACCCTTGGCTTTCAAAGCGGCTGTGGCAGCCTTGGCTTCTTCCATGTTCACATCCTTGCCGGAGTGGCTGATCTGGATGCCGACCATATCGCAGGCCTCATGCTCATTGGGCGAGATATAGGTCAGATGAGAAAACAGCTCGTCGGATAAAGGCGCGCTGGGAGCGGAATTCAGCATGACAGGCACACCCTTTGCATAGGCGTAAGAGGCTACCAGCTCATTGATTTCCATGGGAATCTCCAGCTGAAGGACCACCAGGTCATATTCTGCAATCTGCTCCTTTAAGAATGCGATGTCATCGGGAGTAATGCTCATGTTGGAGCCTGACAGAACGATGATCCGGTTCACGGTCTGCTTTCCGGGGGCTTCCTCCAGAATGATGACGCTGCAGCCGGAGGGCAGCTCGTCATCATACAGGATATATTCTGTATGAATGCCGGCCTCTTTGCAGGTTTTAACCATGTCCTCGCCGTTGCTGTCACGGCCGAGCTTCCCGACCATTGTCACGTCGGCGCCCAGGCGGGCCATTTGGACGGCCTGATTTGCACCCTTGCCGCCGGGGGCTTTGGAAAAGGTACCGCCTAAAACGGTCTGCCCTTCTCTGGGGAACACTTCGGTTGTGGCGATCTGATCCATGACGAAACTGCCTACCACAAGAATTTTAGGTTTTGCCATTGTAAAATACTCCTTCCCATATTATAATAAAATTAAAAATAAAAACGTTTTTATTTTTCTGCATTAATTTTATCACAGATTGGAAAAATGGTCAATCGTTATAAGAGATGAGGTATAAAATGGACAGGGACAGAGGCAGCAGAGATGTGACGATCAAGGATGTGGCGAAGCGGGCGGGAGTCGCGATCTCGACGGTATCCAGGGTGTTAAATGGTCTGGACAAGGTCAGCCCAAAAACAGAAAAGAAAGTAAAGGAAGCGGTGGAGGAGCTGGGATACGTCCAGAACGGCCTGGCAGTTTCCATGGTCACCGGACAGACCAGGACCATCATGATGGTAGTTCCGGATTTTACCAATGATTTTAATGGGGCAGTCATCCAGGGGGCGGAAGAATATCTGAAGGAACAGGGTTATACGATGCTGATATTTTCCACGAAGGACTTCAAAGAGGAAGACTTCGAGAATCTGTACCGCCGTTTTTCCAAGCTGGTAGACGGCGTCCTGGTGGTACCGGCAAATCCCGATGATATGGATTATGGACGGTGGGAAAAACCGCTGGTCCTGATAGACTGTTACCGTCCGGGGCAGGATTATTATACCGTTGAGATTGACAATGCTAAGGGAGGATATCTGCTGGCCAGAGAACTTCTTTTAAATGGACATACGCATATCGGCCTGGTCGGGGGGATTCCCGGAGCGTCTCTGGGGGGCCAGCGCATCGCAGGCTTTGAGAGAGCCATGAAGGAGTATGGTGTTCCGATCGATAAACGGCTCATGATGAGAGGGCTGCATTTTGAAGACACAGGCTACAGAGGAATGAAAAAGCTTTGGGATCTGCCGGACAGACTGCGGCCTACAGGGGTCATCGCAGTCAATAATCTCACCTGCATCGGCTGCATGGAAGCGCTGTCAGAGCGGGGAGCCGTCATAGGGCAGGACATTTCTCTTGTGGGGTTTGACGACCATCTTCTGGCCAGATATTCCGTGCCTGGAATCACGGTTATTGTCAGGCCGACCATTGAAATGGGAAGAGAGGGGGCAAAGCTTTTGGTGCAGCAGCTGAGGAAGGAAGAGATTGGGCAGAAACGAGTGGTGATGGAGATTGAACTGAAACGGAGGAACTCTGTAAAAAGGCTTTTGGTCTGAGCCGGGTGCGCTGTCTCTTGTATATTGGCTTTATGGATAATAAAGGAAGCTCTTGACAGAATTTCTTTTGTTATGCTATTATGTGTATTGGAAATATGTCGATGGTCGACATGTTGGATGACGACATGTCGAGGCGCGATGGGAAACCGAGACTCTGAAAGGAGGGGGAGCATTGGTGACAGAGGCGCTATTAAAAAAATACAGGCCGATGACGGAGACTACCTATTACACGCTCCTGGCTGTTACTGAGCCCAGACACGGTTATGCTATCATGCAGTTTGTCAGCCGCCTTACAGAGGGCCGGATACGGCTGGGGACAGGGACCCTCTATACTATGACCGGCCGTTTGATGGAAGACGGACTTATCGATATTGTTTCACAGCAGAATGGGAAAAAGACTTATCAGATTACAGAAATGGGAAGAGAAGTGCTGAGGCTGGAGACGGAACGTCTGGAATATCAGCTGGACAATGGCCTGGAGATTCTGGGAAAGGGGGAGCCTAAGGATGGGGCAGGACAAAAATGACACAAAAAAGGTTTTTAAGTGGTATATCAGCCTCATGAAAGAACGCCTCTGGCTGGAAGAACAGTCCAAAAAAGGATGGCTGCTCAGAGATGTCACGATGGGGGTATTCTATACATTTGATAAAAGCGGGCCCGTCCATATGGTATATGATGTGGAACGGTTTGATTTGTCAAAGAACCCGACAAAGAGGGAGATAGAGGAAAAGACCGATCTGATGGATATGGCCGTGGAGATGGGATGGAAGACTGTATGCCACGACGAGGGACAGAATTACTATCTGGCGAAGCCATATGCGGAAGGGGAGATCAATGAGCTCTATGACAGCCCGGAGGACAGGGCCAGGAGGGCGGAGCGGTACAGAAGCTTTTTTATGACGAAGGTTCAATTGTTCATCTGGATCGATATCCTGATTCTGCTCCTGGGCATTTGCTTTTACTACAGTCCAGGGACAGAGGAGGTTGCCTGGTTCTCTGCATTTTCTATGATATATGTGGCAGTTTGCCTGATATTGTGTATTATTTTCCTGAGATGGGGAAATCTGTATGCAAAAGAACTCCGGCTGTCTCTGGATGAATGGACCGCATTATATGGAAGGAATGATATGATGGCGGTCAGAAAAGTGGTCCTGACAATCGGCGGTCTAGAACGGTTCCTGGAGAAAAAAGCACAGGAAGGATATCATGTCAAGGATATGAGGATATTCCGCTATTTCTTTTCCAAAGGCGAGCCGGGCCAGTATTCTTATATGATGGATACCAGATATCTGACCAATAAACGGAGGAAGAAGGCAGGAGCGGGAGTTTTCAAGGATGAAAAGGATTGGGAGGGCTGCAACAATGACTGGCAGGTGCAGAGCCTCCGGGAGGCTGAGGCCGCAGGATGGGAGTTTGTCGGCGCTGTGGAGAGCCGGAATATCTTGTATCGCGCTGAGGCAGGATCCGGAGCAGTCCCGCTCAATGATGAACGGTATAAAAAAGGTATTCGAATTACCTCCGCTTTTGGAGGGATGGCAGTGTTCGTAGTGGTATGTGGTCTGGTCGGCGCTGTTATTGGAGGCATCGTAGGCGCCCTTATGTAATAGAGTATACCTTTGAATACTTTTCAAACAAACTTATTTTTATTAACCCGAAGAAACAGGAGGAAGTCCGTTTCCATCCAGGCGGGTCGCTGGCAGCCGTAATCAGCATCTTTGCGGCCTACGGTCGGTCCTTTCCAACTGACATGGATAAATCGATATTTTTCCATGTCAGATTCCAACAAAAATCCGCATGATATGCGATTTTTGCCTCCCTTCGGCCGGGAAGATCCTGCCAACGCCTTTGCAGCGCTCCCCTTACGATGGAATCGGATCGTTCCTCCTGCTCCTCTTCCCGCACCGAAATAACCTCCAGTTTGTTGTGAAAGCCATTGGAGCGGCCACGGAGGCCCGCTGCCGTAAGGCGTGCGGGCCCTGTGGATATCCGATCCTTTTCTGGAATCAGGAAAATGGAAAACATTCATAACGGTGCGGCAGACAGAAAACCGGCAGAACGATTCCGGGCCGGCCTAAAGGAGAGCGCCGCAGGGCAGCGGCCGGTGTTCCCCAGGCAGAGGGAGACAAAAACGGAAAATCCGATTCCGTTTTTGAGCGAACAGGAGGCGGGAAATCATAAAGATTTCCTGCCGACATGTGAGCGGTACTGCCGGAGCGGGGATAAAGCGGCCCCTGCATCGCCAGCGAACCGAAATCGTGACGGCCTGGAACTTCTGCCGGTGCTGAACCGGAACTTGATCGGAGCTAACTATAAATGATTCCAAAAAGTATTTAGTATCATGAGGCGGAAAATCTGATAAATCAGAAAGAAAGGAATATTGAGATGAAACTGGAAGTGAGAGAGATTAGGAAAAGCTTCGGCGATAAAGAGATTCTCCATGGTATCTCCTTTGAAGTGGAGAATGGAAAAGCGCTGGGGCTTCTCGGAAGGAACGGAGCGGGAAAGACGACGACGATCCGCGTCTTGATGGATGTGTTCCGGGCTAATTCCGGGGAAATCCTTATGGATGGGCGCAAGTTCATTCCAAAAGAGTATAAGATTGGCTACCTTCCTGAGGAGCGCGGCCTGTATCCGATGAAAAAGGTTTTGGAGCAGATGGTCTATCTTGCCAATTTGAGGGGAATGGGCCAGCGAGAAGCAAAAGAGAGCGGAAAAGCATGGCTGGAACGTATGGGCATCGGTGAGTACGCGGAGCGGAAGCTGGAGACGCTTTCCAAAGGCAACCAGCAGAAGGTACAGCTGGCACAGACCTTGATATGCAATCCGGATATCATTATCCTGGATGAACCGTTTTCCGGCCTTGATCCGGTGAACTCACAAATACTTAAAGACGTAGTCAAGGAACAGATCGCTCTGGGCAGACTGGTGATCTTCTCCAGCCACCAGATGAATTATGTAGAGGAATTCTGCGAAGAGATTGCCATAATCAATCATGGCCAGATCGTTCTGAACGGGAACCTGAGGGAGATTAAACGCTCCTATGGGGAAAACAGGCTGACCATTTCCGCAGCTAATTATCAGCCAGATGTCCTGGAAGAGAAGCTTGAAAAGGAATTCAGCGATATAGTGAAGGTGGTAAAGAAGAAAAAGGACTATCTCATATTGGAAGGGGTCTGCAAAGGGGCTAAGAAGAGACTGCTGGAAATGCTGGCCGCATCCGATATTGATCTGGAGCAGACGGGAAATTATGAGCCGTCCCTTAATGATATCTTTGTAATGAAAGCAGGTGACGAGGCATGAAACAGTTTGGGATTGTATGGAGACATGAACTTCAGGGATATGTAAAAAGTAAATCTTACATTGGGATAACGGTCGGCTTCGCGCTGCTGTTTGCGATCCTTCTGAGCCTTCCTTCATTTATAGACTTATCGGGAATCATTCCGGGGCTTAAAGGAAACGAAGGGAGCAGCACCAAGACAGAATCGGAGACAGCTCTCAGTGAATACGACGGTACCATATATTTATACGATAAGAGCGGGCAGATGGAGGAAGAGCTGATAGCGCAGCTGTACCCATCTGCCAGGATTGAGATGGCTGATTCGGAAGAGGCGGTCAAGGGACTCGTGGAGAATGGAGAGCAGTCAGAAGATTCTGAGAGTGCAGATGAAAAACGATGCGGCTTTGCGGTGGAGTCTCCGACAGATTACCGCTATTATGTTAAAAACAGGAGCTTCAGCGATTCTGTGGGCGAAGTATTTGATTACGCTATGGGCGTGATGTACCGTCAGGGCCGTCTTCAGGAGATTGGTGCGGATGCGGCCGAAATTGAGGAGATTTACAATACTCCCATGACATCGGAGACTATTGTACTGGGGAAAGACAGCGTAAGAAATTATTTATATACCTATTTGTTGATTTTTGTGGTATATTTTATGGTGTTGATATATGGAAATTCCGTAGCCACATCAGTTGCCCAGGAAAAGAGCAACCGGGCCATGGAGGTATTGGTGACCAGTACCAGCAGCAACAGCCTGATCTTTGGCAAGGTGCTGGCGGGAACGGTGGCCAGCTTCCTGCAGGTGGGCGTGATCATCGGCGCGGCGCTGGCATCCTATGGGGCCAGCAGAGAAGCATGGAACGGCATGCTGGATTTTGTATTCCAGATTCCGTCTCAGGTGCTCCTGGCCTTTGCAGTATTCGGTATCCTGGGCTATGTACTTTATGCGTTCTGCTACGGAGTGCTGGGAGCTCTGGTATCCAAGACTGAGGATGTGAGCCGTACGGCCGGGCCGCTGATGTTCATGTTTGTCATAAGCTTTTTGCTGACGGTCTTCAACCTCCAGAACAGTGACGGCGCGTTGATGAAGATTCTTTCGTTTATTCCGTTCACGTCGCCGAACGCCATGTTCGCGAGAGTCGCCATGGGCAATGTTGCCGTGTGGGAGATAGCCGTTTCCCTGGCCCTTCTGATCGGAGCGATAGCCGTGGCAGCCATAGGAGGCGCGAAGATATACCGCATGGGTACGCTGATGTACGGAAATCCCATTAAACTGAGCCGCGCTCTGAAAATGAGCCGGGAAAAAGACCAGTGACCTGGAGTGGATGGGAATGCGCAGAATGATACACGATATGAGGGAGATGCTCCGGACAAACCGGGGCAGTATCCTCATATTTGAAATTTTATACCGGATTTTCACGGCGTTTGTCCTCATTGAGGCTGCCAGCCGTGGAATTTCTTTTGCCCTTAAAAAAGCGGGG
This sequence comes from Lientehia hominis, assembly GCF_021044755.1. Lineage (GTDB taxonomy): Bacteria > Bacillota > Clostridia > Lachnospirales > Lachnospiraceae > Lientehia > Lientehia hominis. Next base: position 178,802 of record NZ_JAJNOR010000003.1, on the reverse strand, counting down.
TTCAGCTATCTGACAGCCAGAAACGCCCTGAAGTTTTTCTGTTCGCCAGTGACCATTTTGGTGCTGGCGGGCTTTTTGCTGCTCTGCCTGTTTTTTGTGTGCCTGGAAATGTGCGTCCTGTATACGGCATTCCAGGCGGGAGTAATCAAAGAAGAAATGAGTCCCATCAAGATGCTGATTTTCGGCATGAAGAACGTGGTGGAGCTGTTTCAGACGAAGAACGCCAGGATCCTGCTCGTTAACGCCAATTTTTATCTGCTGACCGGAAGCTGGATCATGCTGCGCCTTGTAAAGCATATAAGGCCGCTCAGCTACATTGTCACAGAGCTGGCCGGTTTCCGGTTGGTGAAGATATTGGCGTGGGTTCTGCTGGTAATCATGACTTGTGTCAGTTTGATATATGTGTATGCGCCTGCTATTTCCATTCTGCGTGACGTGCGGTTCCGGGAATCATCGGAAAAAAGCAGAAAAATATTCAGGAGACATTGGCTTCCTACCATCGGGCTTTTGGCAGGTTCTAATCTTTTTGCTTACCTCCTCTACTATATCGGGCAGTTTGTCCTGAAGGTCCTGGCGGCTCTGGCCGTGGTTCTCTTTGCGGATAAATCCACAGAGCTGGCGCTGATTCTGACTATCAGCAACGACATAGACATCGCGGCGCTGATTCTGGCCTCCATTGCAGGTTTGTACCTGAACCTGGGGAGCCTTACCTTTTTGCTGTACCGGTATCAAAATAAAAAATATGAATGGGAGATTCCTCCCTATCATTATCATCTTTCTGCAGGAATACGCCGGATATTTACTGTAATCGTCATTTCCTGCCTGGCTGCGGCCGGAGCGCTGTATGTGTATGACAGCGTATATACAGGCACCGTAAAAGCCAGCGCGATCCTTTCTGAGGCGAAGATCACTTCCCACAGGGGAAATTCCTTTGAGGCCCCGGAAAATACCCTGCCAGCCATTGAAGGTGCCATTGACACCATGTCGGACTATGTGGAGATTGACGTGCAGGAGACAAAGGACGGAATTATCGTGGTCCATCACGACGCCAGCCTGAAACGGACGACAGGGACAGAAGGGCGGCTTTGGGATTATACGTATGGAGATCTGCTGCTTCTGGATTTCGGCTCTTGGTTCTCTGAAGAGTTTGCAGGAACTCAGATTCCCACTCTGGAGCAGGCATTGGAAGCGTGCAAGGGGCACATTAACATGAATATTGAGTTGAAAGCAAACCGCCTGAGCGACACGCTGGTGGAAAAGACCCTGCAGCTTATTGAAGACCATGGCATGGAAGCACAGGTGGTGCTCAGCTCCACAAGCTATCGGTATCTCAAGGAGGTAAAAGAACAGAATCCGGATATCCGCACGGGGTATATTCTGACGGCGGCATACGGAAATTACTTTGAGGATGAGAACATAGATTTTTTCAGTATCCGTTCCAGCTTTGTGACTTCCAGTCTGGTAAAGAGCGCCCATGATTTTGGTAAAGAGGTCCACGCCTGGACGGTCAATACGAAATCGGAGCTCAGCCGTATGAAACGTCTCCAGGTGGATAACATTATTACCGACAGGCCAGTACTGGCCAGAGAGATCCTGTACCGGGAATCGGATACAGAGAGTATATTTGAGTTTTTGAAGCTGGCCCTGAAGGTGGGCAGGTAGCCGGTGTTTGACATTCGGATCGAAACAAAAAAAGAGAGCGTATCACGCTCTCTTTTCTGATTGGTTTAATTACATCTTTGCTACGTTGGCAGCCTGCTTGCCGCGGGGGCCTTCGACAATGTCAAAAGTCACAGACTGACCTTCGTCCAGAGTCTTGAAACCGTCACCTGTGATAGCAGAAAAATGTACGAATACATCCTCGCCGCTCTCAGCAGTGATGAAGCCATAGCCTTTTTCAGAGTTAAACCATTTTACTGTACCGTTATTCATTTAAGGTACCTCCATTTATTATATAGATTTCTAGAGTTACAATGTTTCCACAAAAAAAATTCACATATTATTACAGATCACCTAGTAAACATAATCTCTAATAATATGTGAATACTTTAAATCTGTGAATACAATTACATTATAGCAGGCTTTCCAGGAATTTCAAGTATTTTTTTATAAACATTCAGATATTTTTTTTCGTGTTTATCTATGAAAAAAGTATGAACTGGTACAAAGTTCTTTATTTTTACAGACGATTATGGTATAACGGGAGAGTGGATGTAAAATGGACAACAAGGAAAGGGAGAAAGGAATCAAACATGAAAAAAGGAATTGCAGTGCTGCTTTGCGCAGCCATGGTTTTATCAATGGCCGCCTGCGGCAATAAAAAATCGGAAGAGAAAACGACCGCGGCCGGTGAAGAGACCACGGCTGGTGAAAATTCCGGAGGTTCCGAGGAGACCACGGCCGCCACGACAGAAATGCCGGAGTATGTCAGTGCCTTTGATCTCGGAGATATTTCTGAATACGTGGAGCTGGGCGAATACAAAGGAATCGAAGTAGCGGCTCAGAATACAGAGGTAACAGATGAAGAGGTAGAAGCGGAGCTTCAGGCTCAGGTGGAGAACGCGACGCCGCTCTATGAAGAGATCAAAGAAGGAACAGTGAAGGACGGAGATGTGGTGAACATTGATTTCGTGGGGAAGATTGACGGTGTGGCTTTCGACGGAGGCAGCGGTACCGGAACCAACCTCACCATTGGATCCGGCCAGTTTATCGAAGGTTTTGAGTCCGGTCTTGTGGGAAAGAATATTGGAGAGACGGTTGAACTGAATTTGACTTTTCCAGAGGATTATTCTAAAAAGAACACGGATTTGAACGGCAAAGCCGTCGTCTTCACTGTGACGATCAATTATGTTCAGGGAGAGGAAATCCCTCAGGAGCTGAATGACGAGTTTGTGCAGAGGATCTCTGACGAATTCAAAACAGTCGATGAATACCGGGCTTATGTGAGATCCGATCTGGAAAGCAACAGAAAAACGGAAGCGAGAAACAATAAGATCAACGAAGCCTGGGAAAAGGTCATGAACAATGCCACGTTCAAAAAGGATGCGGAAGAGCTCATTACTTACATCCATGACAGCCAGCTGGCTCAATTTAAAAACAGCCTGGCCATGTACGGGATGGAATTGGAAACATATTTGAGCAGCATGGAAAAGACGGAAGAAGAATTTATGTCCGAACTCCAGGAAGCCGCAGAGAGCAGCGCGAAATCTCAGGTCTTAGTCCGCGCTGTAGTGGAAAAGGAAAATATGGAACTCACCGACGAGGAATATCAGGAAGGCTGTGAGAAGCTTGCGGAAGAGAATGGGTATACCCTTGAAACTCTCCAGTCCAGCTATTCAGAAAAGCTTTTGATGGACATCCTTCTGGAGAGCAGGATTCAGGATTTCTTGGAGCAGAATGTGGTAGAGGTTGAAAATGCCGGTTCTACTGAGGAAACGACTTCCCCAGCTGCAGAATGACCCATCATTGACTGCCGATAAGCATAATGGTTAATATTTGAAGTATAAAAGCCTGTGTATCCTTATTATAAGATGCACAGGCTTTTTCTTATTCGGGCAGATAACTGCTGTCGTTTCGATTCTTACTGTCAAACAGATGGTTGTATTGAATGATTTCATACCCGTTTAACAATTCGTCCAGCTGGTCAAATTCACCGGCACTGTAGTAATTTCCGGCTTTATCAATACAGAAGTTGGCTGTGATCACAGGAAGCTCCTCCTGGAGCGCGCTCAGATACATCTGATAAGAGGTCTTTTCCAGACCCGCGGTATCCATGAGCAGGCTGCCCAGGTAATTGATACTGAGTTCCAGCTCCTTTTCTTCTTCGATATCGTAGTTAGCCCAAAGTACAAAGGGCGTCTGATAGCGGAGGGCGAGCTCTTCCTCCGTCAATTCCTCATAGCTTTTTCCATATAGATTTTCAAGAAAGCTGGTCTCTACATTGGGCTGGTGGTCACCGAACATGAGAATAATGGTTTCCTCGCCGCAGTCTTCAAAATAGGAGATGAGATTCTTAAAAGCATCATCCGTTTTTTTGATCAGGGACAGGTAGGCATTTATTCGGGATAAATCTGAGTCCTCTGCGCCTTCTGCTGCGATATTCCGTTCGAAATCGTCCCATTCCTGAGCATAGCCTCCATGATTCTGCATTGTAACAGTAAAAGAAAAAAAGGGCGCGTCCTCTTCTTTGTTTTCGTACTCAAAGATAATCTGCCTGAAGACGGAGTCGTCGGTCACATAATCCCGGAGCTGTTCCTGATATAGGAAGTCCGAGATAAAGAGACTGTTTTGAAAGCCGAGTAAGGGATAAATCTGATTCCTGCGCCATCCGCTGGAATGATAAGGGTGGAGTGCAGTCGTCTGGTATCCATAGCTTTCCAGAATCGAGGGCAGAGCCGGCAGTTCATCGGAAATAAACTGCTGATAGGGGATGCTTCCTGTGGGCAGAAACGCCATGGTGTCCCCAGTGAGGAATTCAAATTCCGTATTAGCGGTATTTCCGCCCAGGACAGAGACGTACACGCTGCCGGAAACTGTATTCTCGGTCCCATAAAGGGAACGAAAATAGGGCATGTAGTCTTCTGATACTTCAAAATCTCCGATCACAGACAAGTCTGAAAATGCTTCGTTCATGATGACAATGATATTTGGATGGATTTGGTTCTCACTGCCGGATTTTTCATCAGAGGCTGCGGGATTTTCAGAGGAATAAATACCCCCCCCCGTATATCCGGATGGAGAGGACTGGTTTAAGCTCTTGGAAAAATCCTGTGCGGACCGGCTGGCTGTATGCTCAGAGGAAGCCTGTTCCAGCAGTTCGTCTGCCGCCTCTGGGGAGTAACCATTTGGCTCGTGAACCTTAAGGTATTTTGTGTTTACCAGGAAGCTCACGAAAAATCCATTCTGTTCATACGCGTAGTCCTGGGTGAAAGGCATTTCGTAGATGTCCAGCGCGTTCATCAGAGCGTCGTTCTGAAGGCAGACAATATAGAGGGCCGACATGGCCGCAGCCGCACCGGTTCCTATCAATCGCTTCTTCCATCCGCCGGCCAGACGGATATGTATTTTAAGACAGAACAGGATGAGCAGAAGATAGGCCAGGAGGATTGCAGTCAGGCGGGGAGTAAAGGAAAAAGAAAAATGGTCCGCTACGGACAGAGCAGTTCCGGCAGAGGCGATATCCCAGGGGAGAATCGGAGATTCGCGGAAGGAAAGCACAAAATAATTCGCAGTCCCTATTACAGCCATAAATATTTGAGGCAGTACGAGAGCGACGTTCATCCTGCCGGAAAGAAAGAACAGCAGGCCGCTCAACAAATAGGAAAATATCCATCCGAGCAGCTGAAACTGGATCGGAATTTCAAATGGGTTGTGAGTGATCACTTCCATCAAATAGTAGGACAGAACAGGCGCAATGGCTGCGGCTGGCAAATTCAGACGTCCGGGGCAGGAAAAGTGCAGAATTCTTTGTACCAGGGTTTCCTTATGTATAGGATTAGATGATAAGGAGTGCTTCAAATTCTTTACCTCGCTTATGGATAAAATTCAGCAGATTTTTAGATACAGCTCTATTTTAAGGCAAATATCTAAAACTTCAATAGGATAAATTATGAAAAATATGTGAAGTAGAGACTGAAAAAAATGTAACGTTATTAAAACAGAAAAATATACGGGGGGGGGGTATTTGAGCGTATAAAAAGCGTATTTATCTATTCTTGCGAATTATAATATGATTCTGTTAAAATTATCTTATATATTTGAACGGAAAAATGAAAAATCATTTGTATTATAATAAAATAAAGAAAATAGTGATTTCACAGACCAAATAAAACCGACCGGATATTGGCAGTTGACAAACACATGTGGGGAAGGGTATTATGAGGGGGATAATAAATTTTGTCGATTTCAGAAATGCTTTAACTTAAATGGAGTGAGAATAGATAAGATGGAAGTCGGTCGGTAAACCATGAATAATTTTATAGATATCCATAATCACACTTTACCTGGTTTGGATGATGGTGCGAGATCTGTGGACCAGGCTCTTTCTATGCTCAGGATTGCGACTGGCCAAGGCATTACGGAGATTATAGTAACGCCTCATTACAGACCGGACAGGTATAGGGAAAAACGGAAAGAATATCAGAAAGCCTTCCAGGCCCTCTGCCTGGCAGCGTCAAAAGCTTTACCGGGATTGAAGATGTATGAGGGAAACGAAATTTATTTTTTTCAGGACGTGATTGAGGAGCTGGAATCGGGAGCTTGCCGAACCCTGGCAGGTACAGATTATGTCTTGATTGAATTTTCAACGATACAGCATTACGGCTACATAAAAGGTGCGGTGGAACTGCTTACAAATGAGGGCTACCGTCCAATACTTGCTCATGTGGAAAGATATAAGAGCCTGAATAATAATATGGAAAGAATCGCAGAGCTGGTAGACCTTGGAGCCTTGATTCAAGTTAATGCCCATGCGGTAGAGGACGCAGGCCGGCTGTTTAAAACGAGCTTTGTGAAACAGCTGTTAAAAGGGGAGCTGGTCCACTTTATCGCGACCGACGCTCATGACGAGGATAAACGGGCGCCGGTGTTGGACGGCTGTGAAAAAAGACTGAAAAAATGGTGCCGTGAAACATACTTAAGGCAGATTACCGGTGGGAATCAGCGCCTGCTTCTGCAGAACCGATATATAGATTAACAGGAGATAGAAATGGACAGACGAGAACGCATAGATACAGAAGAACGGGAAATTGATTTAAGAGAGTTGTTTTTTGTTCTTTTTCATAAAAAAGGAATTATACTTTTAGTTACATTTGTCTTTATACTCGGAGCGGTGTTGATGACGAAGCTCGTCATTACACCGATTTATGTTTCCAGTGCCAAGGTATATGTGATCAGCAGGCAGAATCAGGACAGTGTGGCTACAAATCAGGATTTATCCGCGGCTACCCAGCTGACGAATGACGCGAAGGTGGTCATCACCTCCAGAGAGGTTATGGAGCAGGTGATCGAAAAACTGAACTTAGATATGACAGCAGAAGTGCTGGCCGGCATCGTATCGGTCAGCAATGATAATAATACGCGTATATTGACGATACGGGTAAGCCATGCGGATCCTTATATGGCGAGGGATATTGCGGATGCTGTGGTGGATATCAGCACTTCGAATGTGGAAGAGAAGATGGGCGTTGAAAAGATGAACATCGTGGACAGCGCCAATATACCGGAATATCCGTCCAAACCAAGCCTCAAGAAAAATGTGGTCATTGCCGGAGCAGCAGGACTGGTGTTTTCGTGCATGGTGATATTGGCAGTGTACCTTTTTAACGATAAGATCCGCAGCGCGGAGGATGTGGAGCGGTATCTTGGCCTGACCAATATCGGAATTATTCCGGTGAGCGATGAAATAGGCGCAGAGAAGAAAAAAGGAAAAGAGAAAAAAAGAAATAAGAGGTGAAATATATGGCGCCAAAAAGTTTAAATTCTGTTGTGGAGTCCAGGAATTTGTTTTTTCAGACGGGGAAGACACATGGGGATTTCCGGACGCAGGAGGCATTCAAGACACTGCGCAGCAACATACAGTTCTGCGGTTCCGAATTCCGGACGATCGTATTTACCAGCTGCATTCCAAATGAGGGGAAGAGCCACGTATCCTATATGACGGCGGCCGCGTTTGCCGAGTTGGGAAAAAAGGTGCTTTTTATAGATGCGGATTTAAGGAAATCTGTTCTCAGAAAAAGGCTTCACCAGACTGCCAGGAAAACGAAGGGTCTCAGCCATTTTCTGTCTGGGCAGGCGGCTCTTTCGGAAATTGTATGTCCCAGTGAAACAATAGATAATATGAGTCTTGTTTTTACCGGACCGTTTCCGCCAAACCCGGCGGAGCTTTTGTCGGGAGAGATGTTCCGGCTTGGCCTTGCGAGACTTGAGGAACAGTTCGACTATATTTTCCTGGACGCGCCGCCGGTGGGCAGCGTGATCGATGCTGCGATTATCGCGAAGGAGTGCGACGGTGTGATTCTGGTCATTGCGGCGAATATGGTCAGTTATCGTATCGCCCAAAGTGTGAAGGCTCAGCTGGATAAAACGGACTGTAAGATACTGGGTACCGTATTAAATAAAGTAGATATGAAAGAGCATGGGTATTATGGCCAGTATTACGGTCAGTACTATGGAGATTGATAAAGGACTGAGTCAGAATGAAAAAGAAATGGCCTGTCATCTTGCTGGCATCTGCGGCGCTTGGACTTTTGGCGGTTTGTGTATGGATTTTTTGGAATGAGGACAGAGAACCGCCGGTGATCACAGTGTCCGGCAGTGAGATCACATATGATGGAAGCGATAGAGATGCCCTTTTGGAGGGGGTCACCGCCAGAGATGATGTAGATGGGACGGCGCAGGTGGCAGTGGAGAGAATTATCGATGAGGGGAATGGCAGGGCAAAAGTTTTGTATGTCGCAAAGGATAGGGCGGGAAATATGGCAAAAGCTTCCAGGGTTGTGAAGCTTGCTGTACGGAAAGATCAGACTGACATACAGGATGAGGTTCCTGAGACGTCTCCGGAGGAGACTGCTGAAGAGTTCAGTTCTTTGGAAGTAAATGCAGAACAAAGCGTGATGCCGTCCTATGAAAACCCTGAGGCTCCGGTTCTGGAATTGACGGCCCATGAGGCAATTATAGGCCAGGAAGAAACCTTTCGTTATATGAGTTACATAAACAGCATAACGGATGACAAGGATGACAGAGATACTTTATATAAGCGTATCCGTGCGGAGGGAGCGCAGGAAGCTTATCCTCCCGGTGAATATGAGATTACATATTTTGTTACTGACACGGATGGCAACCGGTCAAATACAGAGGTTTTGAAACTTATGGTACAGTAGCTGCCGGAAGCAGTTGATGCGAGTGATGAAGCCTGAGAAGATATTCCGGTATCAGGAGGGACACGATGGATAAAAGCATAGTACACTAAACCCTAATTTGAAAGCGGCAGTATGCGGTGAAAGGCAGGGGGGAGATGAGTGATGTATAGAAAAGAATCACAAGGCTGGCTGAAGCATCTGGATTTTATGCTGCTGGACATTTTGTGCCTGCATATGTCTTTTTTACTGGGTTATTTCATACGCCACGGGTTTCATAATCCGTATGGGAATTATATATATCGGAATATGGCGGTGGTGCTGACATTGATTGAGATTGTTGTCATGATTTTCTTTGAGTCTCTGAAAAATGTCTTGAAAAGGGGCTATTACAGAGAGTTTGTGATGACGGTCAGGCATGTATGCCTGGTAATGCTTATCGCCACCTTCTATTTGTTTGCAGCTCAGGAAGGCGAACAATATTCGAGAGCGTCACTGTATCTCATGGGAGGAATCTATTGGGTTCTCAGCTATTTCATGAGACTGGCCTGGAAAAATGTCTTGAAAAAGAAAATGAAGGAAACTGGGAAACGTTCACTCCTCATCGTGACAGTCGGAAAAATGGCGGAAGCGGTTATAGATAATATCCGGGACAACAATTACGAAAAATTTCATCTTGCGGGAGCGGTAATACTTGATCGGGATCTGGAGGGGACGTATATCGCGGGAGTATTTATTGTAGCGAGCCGCGATAACGTGGTGGACTATGTCTGCAGGGAATGGGTAGATGAGATATTCGTCTGTCTTCCGGAAAAGGAGCCGTATCCGACAGAGCTGATAAATCAATTTACGGAAATGGGTACCGTGGTGCATGTTAATCTGACAAAGCCCAGTGAATTAGTGGGTAAAAAGCAGTTTGTAGAGCGCATTGGAAGATATACGGTACTAACGACGAGCCTTAACTATGCAACGCCAGGGCAGCTTTTTATTAAACGTGCGCTTGATATTGCAGGTGGTCTGGCCGGATGTGTGGTCACTGGCATTCTTTTCCTTTTTTTAGCTCCGGTAATTTATGTTCGTTCTCCCGGCCCAATATTTTTTTCCCAGACGAGAGTCGGAAAAAATGGAAAGAAGTTTAAACTGTATAAATTCCGAAGCATGTATGTAGACGCGGAGGAACGGAAAAAGGAGCTGGCGGATCAAAATCGTGTCGAAGGCGGTATGATGTTTAAGGTCCAATGGGATCCGAGAATTATCGGAAGCAGAATCCTGCCGAACGGCAAGTTCAAAAAAGGAATCGGCAATTATATCAGAGACTGGAGTCTGGACGAATTCCCACAGTTTTTCAATGTACTGAAAGGGGATATGAGCCTCGTTGGGACACGCCCTCCGACCGTTGACGAATGGGAGAAATACGAACTTCGCCATCGGGCCAGACTGGCAGCAAAGCCGGGAATGACAGGGATGTGGCAGGTCAGCGGGCGGAGCAATGTCACAGATTTTGAAGAAGTTGTCAAATTGGATACCAAGTACATAAATGAGTGGAGCATGGGACTGGATTTTCGGATATTGCTTAAGACAGTGGCGGTGGTGTTCAAGAAAGAAGGATCCATGTAAAAGAGGCTGGCTTTAAGAGACGCCTTTTGCCTCTGACTTAGGGTGATTAAGTGCTTGTTGAGCTGAAAGGAAGTAGCATATGGCCTGTAAAATAAAAAAATGTTTAAATGGCAGTTTAAATATTGCAATGCTTGGCCATAAAAGTATTCCTTCAAGAGAGGGAGGCATAGAAATAGTCGTTGAAGAACTGGCTGTGCGTATGGTTGGGCAGGGACATACCGTTACATGTTACAATCGGCAGGAGCACCGTGCGAACAGGATAGTATTTGCAGGAAAAGAATTGAAAGAATATAGGGGAATTAGGCTCCGTTCGGTTTTTACCATCAAAAGAAAAGGTTTGGCAGCGATGTCTTCTTCTTTTTTTGCAGCAGTACGAACGGCTTTTGGAAAATATGATATCGTTCATTTCCATGCAGAAGGTCCTTGTGCTATGTTGTGGTTGCCGAAGTTGCTTGGAAAGAGATGTGTAGCAACGATACATGGAATTGATTGGGCCAGAGAGAAGTGGAGAAATAGCTTTGGTTCCAGATACATTCATTTTGGTGAAAAGATTGCCGCAAAATATGCAGATGAGATTATAGTCTTGAGTACCGGAATGCAGGAATATTTTAAAAAAACTTACGGCAGAGAGACACAATTCATATCGAATGGAGTTAACTATCCAGTAATACGAAGGGAAGATTTTATTAAAAAGAAATGGGGACTGGAAAAAGATGAGTTTATTTTGTTTTTAGGCCGACTGGTGCCTGAAAAAGGTCTCCGGTATCTTATAAAAGCATTTAAAGATGTGGAAACAGATAAGAAATTGGTGATTGCAGGTGGGACGTCTGACACGGATGATTTTATGACTGAATTGATAGAGTTGGCTGACAATGACGAAAGAATTATTTTTACAGGATTTGTGCAAGGGCAAGTATTGGACGAACTGTATAGCAATGCTTATATATATACTTTACCGAGTGACCTAGAGGGGATGCCAATGAGCTTACTTGAGGCCATGAGCTATGGAAATTGTTGTATTGTAAGTAGCATAACAGAATGTACAGAAGTTGTTGAGGATAAGGCAGAAGTTTTTAAAAAAGGCAATGTAAAGGACTTAAAAGAAAAAATGCAAATGCTTTGTGACGATGGAGAGCTTGTTAGAAGATATAAAAATGGAGCGTCGGATTTCATATGTAAAAAATACAACTGGAACGAAGTGGTAAAACAGACTATTGAATTGTACAGAAGATAGGTTGTACGTGGGAAGCGAGAACTAAAGTACAGAGAGCTTTTCTGCAATGAAGAAAAGTTACGGATAAGAAAGAGAATTTGTAATTATTCTTGTACATAAGTTTTCCGGATTTAAAGTATTGAAAAATTGGAGATTAGACATTTTTGAATAAGATGCATTTTTAGCAGACGGACAAATTTGATAGGAAAGCAATGAGATAAATAAAGTGGTTACTTTACGCGTGATGTTGTGTTTAATAATGCGAGGACAATTTTAATGAAAATACTGATGGTGAATAAATTCCTATATCCTAATGGAGGCTCTGAAACATACATGCTTAAATTGGGAGAATTTTTAAATATGAAGGGACATGAGGTGCAGTATTTTGGCATGGAGCATAGAAATCGGTGCGTAGGTAATGCTGTCGATGTATATACCTCTGATGTAAACTATCGAGATGGTAGTATATGGAAAAGTTTCATAAATCCGTTTAAAGTAATATATTCTAATGAGGCTAGAAAAAAAATGAGATTAGTATTGGAAAATTTCCAGCCACAGGTTGTTCACCTGAATAATTTTAATTATCAGTTGACGCCGTCTATTTTACTTGAAATAAAAAGATATATAAAACGATCAGGTGAAAATATCAAAGTAATATATACAGCTCATGACTATCAACTTTTATGTCCTAATCATATGTTCTATAATCCCACATTACATTGTACCTGTGAAAAGTGTATAGGTGAACATTACTTTAATTGCGTAAAAGGTAAATGTATACATAAATCGTTTGTGAAAAGTTTAGTTGGAATGGCAGAAGCATTATTCTGGAAATACAAAAATGCATATCGATACATTGATACCATAATTTGTTGTTCTGAATTTATGAAAAAAATGATGGACAGAAATTCGAATTTTAAGACGAAGACATTAGTTATGCACAACTTCATTGAAGTCATACACTCGGCAAACAATGATAAGAATGATTATATTTTATATTTTGGTAGGTTCTCAGAAGAAAAAGGGATTAAAACTCTTGTTAATGTCTGCAGAACATTACCCGATATTCCGTTTGTTTTTGCCGGATCAGGTGATTTGGAAAAGGAAATAGAAGGAGTGGCAAATATAAAAAATGTCGGGTTTAAAACTGGCATAGAGTTAGAACAATTAATTAGTGAAGCGCGATTCAGTGTTTATCCATCAGAGTGGTATGAAAATTGTCCATTTTCAGTTATGGAAAGTCAAGCTTATGGCACTCCCGTTTTGGGAGCAGACATCGGAGGAATACCAGAATTGATTCAAGCTGGAAAAACAGGTGAATTGTTTGAGAGTGGTAGTCAGAAAGATTTAAGATCCAAAGTGCTGAAGTTATGGAATAACAAGGAGTTAATGCAAGAATATGCTCTGAATTGTCACGATATTGTCTTTGATACGATTGGTCAATATGCAGAGAAGTTAATGAATATATATGAAGGAAAAGAGGAAAGGACATGAAAGGAAAACTTAATGGAACGGTCATTGTAACTTACCGATGCAATGCTCGGTGCACAATGTGCAATAGATATAAAAATCCTTCCGAACCAGAAAAAGAGTTGACATTGGAAACCATAAGGAAACTTCCACCCATGTACTTTACAAATATTACTGGCGGAGAACCTTTTATTCGAACTGATTTACCGGACATTGTTCGGGAACTTAGCAAAATCTCAGATCGGATTGTAATTTCCACAAATGGATATTTTACAGAAAGAATTGAAGCACTATGTAAAGAGTTCCCTAATGTTGGAATTCGAATTTCCATAGAAGGATTGGAAAAAACCAATAACGAAATACGGGGCCTGGAGGATGGCTTTAACCGGGGATATACAACTTTAAAACGGTTGGCCGAAATGGGTGTTGAGGATATCGGATTCGGGATGACAGTTCAGGATAAAAATGCGTCTGAATTGGTAGAGCTGTATAAAATATCTGATGAGCTAGGCATGGAATTTGCCACGGCATCTCTTCATAACAGCTTTTATTTTGTTGAGACAAAAAACATTATTCATGACCGGCCGGCAGTTGCCCAGTGTTTTGAAGATTTAATAAATAAAATGCTTAATTCGAACAGTCCCAAAAAATGGTTTCGAGCCTATTTTAATCATGGTCTTATAAATTATATTTACGGACAAAAACGTTTGTTGCCATGCGATATGGCTTTTGATACATTTTTTATTGATCCGTTTGGAGATGTTATGCCTTGCAACGGAACCAGAGAGAATGAAGTAATGGGTAACTTGAATGTGCAGACATGGGAAGAACTTTGGAATAGTGAACGGGCGAAGCAGGTTCGCAAGAAAGTCCGATGCTGTAATAGAGCTTGCTGGATGATTGGATCTGTATCACCGGCAATGCATAAATACATTTGGAAGCCATTGCTCTGGGTATTTCATCATAGATTCTTACGTTTTTATAAGAGAAAGAAATATAGTATGTTTGAAAATAAGATTGTTTCTGATTATAGAGATGGTAAAGTTACAAAAGAAATGTTGGATGCCTCCAGCACATGTGAATGCAAATAATTTCTGTTTTCTACGATGACGAAAATATATTATTTACACAAATAATCTTAGGCATATGTGGGGGAATAATATACTAATTAGAGATAAATGGAGAATATATTGAATTTTAAGTTATTGATAAAGCATATATTTGGAAATATTCGGTGTTATAAAGCAAGAATTCGTTTGCAGGGAAAAGGAATATATATAGGTTCCCGTGTCAATTTTAAGGGTGGATGTAATATTACTTTGTGCTCAGATGTGATTATTCGACCGGAAGCTGACATTTGGGCTAATGGCAATATTTATATTGGAAGCGGAAGCGAAATAGGTCAAAGAGATAGAATATCAATTAAAAATAGTTTAAATATAGGGAAAAATGTGCTCTTGTCTCCAAATGTGTATATTACAGATTGCGACCATAAGTATGAAATGGTTGGAATACCAGTTATGAAACAGGGGATAATTGATAAAAACTATAGTATTTATATTGAAGATGGTGTATTTATAGGAATCAACAGTGTGATAATCGGAAATATTCATATAGGTAAAGGGACAGTTATTGGAGCAAATTCAGTGGTTACAAAAGATATCCCAAGCTATTGTGTCGCTGCTGGCAACCCTGTAAAAATAATTAAACAATATGATAATTTGACCAAGCGATGGATAAAATTTCAAGGAGAATATGACAAATGAAAGTAGTTCTATTAGCAGGCGGGTATGGGACGCGTATATCAGAAGAATCTCAATTTAAGCCGAAACCAATGGTAGAAATCGGAGAGATGCCGATTTTATGGCATATAATGAAAAGATATTCATATTTTGGCTTTTACGAATTTATTATCTGCGCTGGATATAAGCAGCATGTAATAAAAGAATGGTTTGCAGATTATTTTTTACATACTTCAGATGTTACGTTTGATTTTACCAAAGACGATAAAATGATAGTACATAATAAGCATGCGGAACCGTGGAAGGTCACAGTTGTTGATACAGGACTGAATACTATGACTGGAGGACGTTTGAAAAGGGTTAAGCAGTTCATAGGTAACGATACATTTTTCATGACATATGGAGATGGAGTGTCGGACGTTAACATTTCGGATACATTAATATATCATAAAAAACACCAGAGGATGGCTACTATGATGGCAGTCAGGCCGGACTGCCGTTATGGAAATATAGATTTGAATGGTGACCAAGTTTTGTCTTTTCGAGAGAAGAGCCAAGCAGACGCAGGATGGATAAACGGCGGTTTTATGGTATTGGAGCCGGATGTACTTAATTATATAGACGACGATTCGACGATGTTTGAACGAGAACCTATGGAGAAGCTTGCGGCTAATAGGGAACTGATGTGTTACAAACATGGGGGATTTTGGCAGTGTATGGACACTCTGAGGGATAAACAAAAGCTTGATGCACTTTGGTCTGCCGGACAAGCACCATGGAGATGCTGGACTGATTGATAAGAGATTTATTAGTGGGAGATAATGAAATGATTGTACCATGTTTTGACCTGGATTTTTACAGAGACAGAAGGGTTTTTATTACGGGCCATACCGGCTTCAAAGGTTCATGGCTATGTAAAATGCTTATTAATTTAGGTGCACAGATTACGGGCTATTCTTTGGAACCGCCTACAGACCCATCATTGTATGATATTGCTGGAATTAAAGAGGGTATATGTTCCGTCATAGGGGATATTCGAAATTATGATTCATTGAACAAGGCCATTAAGATGGCACAGCCAGAAATAATATTTCATTTAGCGGCACAGCCGATAGTAAAAGACGGTTATATAAATCCGGTGTATACATATGAAACAAATGTTATGGGGACAGTCAATATTCTTGAATGCGCAAGGAATAATAGATGTGTCAAATCCCTTTTAAATGTTACAACGGACAAAGTATATAAAAATAACGAATGGGAGTGGGGGTACCGAGAAAATGATGAATTAGATGGATATGATCCGTATTCCAACTCTAAATCGTGCTCTGAGTTAGTTACTCATTGTTATAACCAGTCTTTTTTTACAGATTCAGATGGTAATATATCCCTTCCTGTTTCGACGGTTCGGGCTGGAAATGTCATAGGCGGCGGTGATTTCGCCAATAATCGGATTATTCCGGATTGTATCAGGGCGGCAATCAGCAGGCGGAACATAATTGTAAGGAACCCATATTCTGTGCGTCCGTATCAACATGTACTAGAACCGTTATTTGTTTATTTACTGATTGCAAAAATGCAATATTTAGACTCCAGATTTGCCGGATATTATAATGTAGGCCCAGATGATTCAGATTGTCTGCAGACAGGACGATTGGTCGAAACTTTTGTCAAGCAATGGGGGGAGAATATGAGCTGGATTGATATGTCCGATGGTGGCCCCCACGAAGCAAATTATTTGAAATTAGATTGTTCAAGATTGAAAACAATATTTGGCTGGAAGCCAAGATGGAGCTTATGCATGGCAGTGAAGATGACTGTCGAGTGGACTAAATGTTGGCTTAATGGTGAAGATGTAAGAACGTGTATGGATCGAGAAATAAATGATTTTTTATACAGAAATGAGATGTTAGGAGGTAGTAAATAAAATGGAAAAATGGAAAAATGAAGAGGAAGCCCGAGAGCAAATTAAAGATATGATAACAGAATATTACCATGATTTCAAAGAAGTAAAAAAAACTTTCAGACCGGGAGACTATATTAGTTACGCATCTCGAGTCTATGATGAAAAGGAGATGCAGAATCTTACGGATGCCACATTAGACTTTTGGCTTACTGCGGGGCGTTTTACACATCAATTTGAGACGGAATTTGCGAAGTGGATTGGTGTAAAATATGCAAATTTAGTAAACAGTGGTTCCTCGGCTAATCTTATAGCATTTATGGCTTTGACGGCTCCGGAACTTGGCCGCAGGCAGATTAAAAGAGGAGATGAAATTATTACTGTCGCCTGCGGCTTTCCTACAACGATAACTCCGATTATTCAATATGGTGCTGTTCCAGTGTTTGTAGATGTAACAATTCCCCAGTATAATGTGGATGCAGACATGCTGGAGAAGGCGCTTAGTCCCAGAACGAAAGCAGTTATGCTTGCACATACTTTAGGGAATCCGTTTAATCTGTCAGCGGTAAAGCTTTTTTGTAATAAGCATGATCTTTGGTTAATAGAGGACAATTGTGATTCCTTAGGAACACAATATACAATTAACGGTGAAACAAAATTAACGGGTACCTTGGGCGACATTGGGACCAGTAGTTTCTATCCTCCACATCATATGACTATGGGGGAGGGCGGATGTATATATACAAATGATTCCACATTAAATCGTTTAATTAAAAGTTTCAGAGATTGGGGCAGAGATTGTGTTTGCCCTTCCGGACAAGATAATTTTTGTGGACATCGCTTTGATCGTCAGTACGGAAATTTGCCACAGGGGTATGATCACAAATATGTATACAGTCATTTCGGTTATAATTTGAAAGCTACAGAAATGCAGGCCGCGGTAGGATGTGGGCAGTTGGAAAAGCTTTCATCCTTCATAGAACGAAGACGATATAATTGGAGTCGTCTGTATACTGCACTTGACAGCATACGTGATAAAGTAATTCTTCCTGAACCGGAACCGGGCAGTAAACCGTCCTGGTTTGGATTTTTAATTACAATCAGACCAGAAACAGGACTAAAACGTAATGAAATCATTCAGTATATTGAAAACCATAATGTGCAGACGAGGCTGCTTTTCAGCGGAAATATTATTAAACATCCTTGCTTCGTAAAAATGGAGGAAGGAAGAGACTATCGTGTGATTGGCGATTTAGAGAATACGGAACTTATTATGAAGAATTCATTTTGGGTCGGAGTGTATCCGGGTATGGGAAATAAAGAAGTGGATTATATGGCTGAAGTTATCATAGGTGCATTAAAAATCTGAAGCAAGAAGACACAAGGCAGGTTGTATTGTATCTGAATTGGGCAGAGGAAGTGCAAAATGAAAGTATCGGATTTTATTGTTGAATATCTGGTTGATAGAGGAATAACGGATGTTTTTGGTTATCCTGGGGGAATGGTCACGCACCTTATGGATTCTTTTGGAAAATATCAAGAAAAGATATTAGCTCATGTGGTATATCACGAACAGGGAGCTGCTTTCTCTGCATGCGGATATGCACAGGCTACTGGAAAAGTATGCGTTGCATATGCTACATCCGGACCAGGGGCCACCAACTTGATTACGGGAATTTGTAATGCATATTTTGATTCAATTCCAGTTTTATTTATAACAGGACAGGTAAACACATTTGAATCTAAAGGAAATCTGGGAGTGCGTCAAAGAGGATTTCAGGAAACAGAAATCGTTTCGATGGTGAAGAATGTCACGAAAATGTCAGCATATATAGAACAGGCTGACAAAATAAAGTATTATCTAGATAAAGCCTTTTATCTTGCGACAAATGGAAGACAGGGACCGGTTCTTTTAGATATACCGATGGATATTTTGAAAAGTGAAATTGATAGAAATGAACTGGCGGGATATGGAAAGAAGAAATATTCGTGTGCAAAAGATGAAACCATGGAACGATTTAAAGAGTGTATTGAAAAGGCTTTGAAAAAGGCAGAAAGACCCTGCTTTTTAATTGGAAATGGAGTTAAGCAAAAAGGACTTCAAAAAAAAGTAAAAAGGATAATTGGAAAATTTGAGGTTCCAGTGGTCAGCAGTATGATTGCATTTGATGTAATTTCATCAGAGGGAGATGTGTCAAGTGACTATTTTTTTGGCTTTATTGGAGCCTATGGTAAACGTAGTGCAAATTTTATTTTAGCAAAGTGTGATTTGGTTCTGACATTAGGGAGCAGGCTTGATGTGAGACAGGTTGGAGCTGATAGAGAGGCTTTTGCTCCGAATGCGGAAATTATACGGATTGATGTAGATTATGGAGAAATGACTAATAAAGTCCATAAAAGTGAAAAGCAATTTCTTCTTGAGCTGACAGATGCAATTTCTGTTTTAGAAGGCATTGACTTAGAGGGCAAAAAGTATAAAGAATGGTTGAAAATATGTAAAAATATTCAGGAGAAAGTAGAAAATCAAATTTATTTTTATCCAAATCTAATTATGGAAAAAATCAGTGCCCTTTTATCCAGTAAGGCAGTTGTGACAACGGATGTCGGACAGAATCAGGTATGGACGGCTCAATCATTTAAAACCTCTGGAGATCAGCTCGTTTTGTTTTCCGGAGGCCATGGTGCCATGGGCTATGCTTTGCCTGCGGCAATAGGCGCATATTATGGAAAAAAGAAACCTGTTGCGTGTATAAGTGGTGACGGTGGTTTTCAAATGAATATTCAGGAAATGGAGTTTATTGCAAGAGAAAAACTTCCTATTAAGATGATTATATTTAATAATTGTGCTTTAGGCATGATACGGCACTTTCAGGAGATGTATTTTCATGATAGATATGTGCAGACAGTGCCAAAGGGAGGGTATGAGAGCCCGGATTTTTGTGCAATAGCTAAAGCCTATGGAATAAAGTGCAGAAAGGTCCTGAGCATGGAAGATTTGCCGAAGAAATTTTGTGATGAGGAACCGGAGCTAATAGAAATAATGATTGAAGAAAATACTTATGTTTTTCCCAAAGTAAAGTTTGGGAATCCGAATCAGGATCAAGAACCACTAATCGACAGGGCATTGTACAAAGAAATTATGGAGCTATAACCCGCTGTTGTGAAATTAGCGAATTCGTAAGATAGGAAATCAGGATGAGAAGAGTAGTTATAACGGGCTGTACCGGAATGATTGGAAATGCAGTATTGCAAGAGTGCCTATACAATCAAGTTGAGGTTTTGGCGATTGTTAGGCCGGATAGCAGGTATATGGAGAGAATACCAAAATCTCCGTTTATTACGATTTGCGAATGTGGTCTAGAAAACTTGGATACGTATGATTTCACAGTATATGGGAGTTACTGGGATGTCTTTTACCATTTTGCTTGGACAAACACTTCCCCATGCTCTCGTAATAATCCAGAAACACAATACGTAAATATAAGATATACTTTAAATGCGGTTAAAGTTTCCAAAATCTTAGGATGTAAGAAATTTGTAGGTGCAGGTTCCCAGGCTGAGTATGGATGTCAGAACGTAAATAGATTGATGCCAGAGACACCAGTAAATCCGTTAACGGCATATGGCGTTTCAAAATATGCTGCAGGAAAATTGGCTGGACTTTGGTGTTCAAAACATGAAATGGACTGCCTGTGGTGCCGAATATTCAGCGTGTATGGAATATATGACAATGAGTCAACCATGATTAGTACTACCATTAATAAAATGTTAAATGGCGAAAGGGCTTTGTTTACTTCGGGTACACAAATGTGGGATTATCTATATAGTGAAGATGCAGGACGCGCATTTTATTTGATTGGTCAAAGGGCTATAGGAAACAAGGTTTATTGTGTTGGAAATGGAGAAGCGAGACCTCTCAGGGATTATATAGAAATCATAAGAAATTTAATAAATCCTGCATTGGAGATAGGCATTGGCGAGATTGCATATGAAGGCGAACCTGTAAGTCTATGCGCGGGCATAGAGAGCCTTAAGGAGGATACAGGCTTTATGCCATCCATATCGTTTGAAGAGGGAATAGACAAATGTTTAAAGAAAATAGGGCGATGAAAGATGAGTGTAGTGATAATTATTTATTGGAAATTGTTTTGCCAACCTATAATAGACCAGAAGCCCTAAAGCATTATTTGCGAATTTATAAAAAGACATTTGAGGGATTTTTGAGTAAAATATTGCTTTCTGTTCATGATAGCAGTTTAAATGATGATACAGAAAAAATTGTTATATCTTTCATGTTAGAAAATCGAAATATAAGATATGTAAAATATCCAACAGATATAAGATTGGATGATAAAGTATTTGAAGCATTACAAGCTGTTAAGGCAGAATACTGTTGGCTTTGTAGCGATGGCTGCATTCCGTCGTACAAAAGTTTTTGCAAAGATATTTATCCTATTTTGAAAAAGAAGAAGTACGATATTCTGTATTTGAGCCAACAAGATCCATATAATACCAATCTTAAAGAATACAGGGATCAGATTCCTTTTTTTAAAGAATGCTTCTGGGGTATGACTGGTTATGGCGGTTCCATTTTAAGACGGCACATATATGGAAATATAACAGAAGGAGAACGGGAGAGAGTAAAGACAAGATATTCGGAGGCGTCGGCATTTTTATATCCATGCTATATATATGATTACATATGCAGCAGAAATTTTTTTGCTGTGCATATTTGTTCAGAATTTTATGATAATAATGTGGAAAAAAAAACATCGAGCTGGATGGTAAGCGGTTCAGCATTATATATTTGGGGAGAAGTGTTGTGTAAAGTTATCGATTTGCTTCCAACCTTATACGATGATGAAAAGTCATTTGTTAAAAAATCTGTGTGGACAAATACAGGGTTATCTTCCTGGCGGAGGTTGCTGGCTATGCGTAGCTATGGATGCTTAAATGCGAAAAGAATTATAAAATATTACAAGAACGGGATTCTGAATCAAATTTCAGATAATCCCTTACGTTTTGCTATGATGCTTTTAATTCCGAAGTCAGTTGCTGGCATTTGTAGGAAGTTGTATCAATCAAGGAAAAGGATGAGTCAGGATAATGAGAGCATTAATGCTTGTTAATTGGAAAGTTCATTACTGTGAAAAAACACCCGTGGAATGGCAACCCCCAGATTATTTTGAATTTGGTAAACCGTATTGGTTTTTTCGATATTTTGAAAAGCAGATAGAAGTTGACGTTATTGATATACATTCATTACCCATTATTGAGCGGTTTGAAAAGAACAAATTAAGGTTTTATGTAATACAAACGCTTCGAATATTACCTGTGCTGAGAAAATACGATGTAATTATTTCTCACGGTATGCAGTCTGCAGTTTTATTAAGTTTTTGGCGGAGATTTTTCAAGACAGATGCCAAACATATTGTCTTTGATATTGGCTCCTTTAGTTCTGCATCAAAATCTGGTGTTTCACTTAAGCTCATGCAGTTTGCGAGCAGATCCATTGATGGAGTCATTTATCATACTAGCAGTCAAATTGAATACTATAAAAGTTTTTTCCCGTGGATAGTATCTAAAGCAAGATTTATCAGATTTGGAGCGGATTTAGAATTTTTCGCCCCCAGGGAGCCCCAACGATATTGTGATAAGAATGCCTATATAATCTGCGTCGGGTATACAAAACGAGACTGGGATACCGTTGTTAATGCGTATTCGAAAATTGATACGAATGTTCAGTTAAAATTAGTCGGCCATGTCGAGGAAAAATATAATGGAATTAAAGGAATTGTTCAAATACCTTATGTGCCAATTACGGAACTGATAGATCAAATATTAAATTCAGAATTTTGTATTTTACCATTGGAATCCTTTAATTATTCATTTGGTCAGATGACACTGATGCAGCAGATGGCATTGGGAAAATGCGTTGTAGCAGCAAAGGTACCGAGTCTTATTGATTATTTATGTGATGGTCAAAACGCAATATTATATGAGCCAAAAAATGAATTAGATTGTGAAAAGAAGATTCGATCAGTACTTGAAAATGAAAAATTGCGGAGACAAATAGAATCAGGAACGAGAGAATATCTGAAAGTTCACTGCAACGAAAAGATTATGGCAAAAGAAGTTGAGAAATTTATATATGATATTTGTGGTCAATCTTAATGAAATATTGGATATAGGGTAAATATATGAAAGTCAGTAAAAAAACATTTTTAGTTAATGTAATATTTATATGTTTTGTTTTTCAGCAGGCATTGCAATATTGCCCAATTCGGGAAATAGCATACTGTTTTCAATATGTAGATGAAATTATCACTTTGTTATTTTTACTAATAATTTTTTATAACTATAAAAAATTATCCAATCTAATTAGAATAGAAAAACGTATAATAATAACTTTTGGGATTATTTTACTTATAGGAATAATTTCCACCTTTTTTTATCAATACCAGAGTTGGTTGATTTCGTTTCAGGATGCTTTTATATGTTCCAAATTTTTAATTGTTTATATAGCCATCAGAACTTGCTTTCAAAAATACACGGCTGAGGATATATGTAAGAGAATATTAAAAACTACAAAATTTATTGTTATTATTTTTTTTGTCTTATCAATAAATGATGCATTTTTTAAACCAATATTTCATACTATGGGACACAGATTATTTGCCAGATCAATTATGCTCTTATATCCACATCCTACTTATTTAGCATCTGTTGCATATATAATGCTTTTGATTTTGGCAATTATAAATTCATCTAATAAAAAAATTTTTAAATATATGATAATGGATAGCTGTATCATTATTTTGACATTCCGCTATAAGGCTGTTGCTGCTGTTGTTATATTTTGGATGTTATATTTTTATATATTAAAAATAAAAGCTAAATCAAAGCTATTTATTGGTTTGTTTTCAACTATATCATGTGTTTTGATTGGTTACGAGCAGATAGAGAAATATTTTTTTAGCGTTGGTTTTTCTGCCAGACAAGTTCTATTGGATGACTCTATCATGTTAGCGCTAACGCACTGGCCTCTGGGCTGCGGTTTTGCTACATTTGGGTCTAGCCTTTCAGTTACAAATTATTCTATTATTTATCAGAATCTTGGATATGGTTACATTAATGGATTGAGTAAAGAAACAGCAGCCTTTTTAAATGATGGGTTTTGGCCGATTATGTTGGGGCAGTTTGGCATTATTGCATTTCTGCTGTTTTTGTATATTGTTTATCTACTCTTTAAAATAGTCTTTCGACATAAAATTGATTCCACTTATTTTATATCTGAGCTTTCGATTTTAGGATTTATGTTAATCACATCATTAGGAGAAACAAGCTATTTTTCTCCATATGCTATAATATATTTTATTTTTTTTGGTTTATGTATTAATAAACATTTTAAATAGAGAAAGGCTGAATATGATGAAGAGCCGCATAGTCAACTCGTCCAGAAATGCTTTATGGGGGGTATTTAATAAATTTACTACAATACTGTTCCCGTTTGTTACACGTACCATAATTATATATGTTCTTGGCGCCGAATATATTGGTCTGGACAGCCTGTTTGTTTCAATTTTTCAGATGTTAAATTTAATGGAAGTGGGTTTTGGAAGTGCTATGGTTTTCAATATGTATAAGCCAATTGCTGAACGTGATGAAGACACGATATGCGCGCTTTTAAAATTTTATAAAAAAGTATATATGGTCATCGGATATGTGGTGTTATTTATTGGAATAGTGGCCATGTTCTTGTTACCCTATCTTATTAATGGAACCGTACCGTCTGGCATCAATATAAATTTATTATACGTTTTATATTTACTGAATACGGTATTTGGATATTTTTTCTATGCTTACAGGGCTTCAATCTTGACAGCACATCAGCAGGATTATATAGGAGGAAGAATTTCTTCAGTTCTTCATTTAGTTATATATACTTTGCAGATTATCTCATTGTTGATTTTTAAAAACTATTATATTTATATACTGTTCTTGCCTATATTTTCAGTATTGTTTAATTTGCTTCGCAATCGAAAAGTAAGTAAATTATATCCGCAATATGTGGCCAGAGGGAAGATTAAAGAAGATTTAATTAAAGGAACCAAAAAAAATATTATTGGTTTAGTGGGATTCCGGCTGGAGGGGTATGCTCTTAATTCAGTGGATAATATAATTTTATCCAGTTTTTTGGGATTAACATCGCTTGCATATTTTGCAAATTATTATTACATTATATCTGCATTAACCGGAATTTTGACAGTATGTTATAATGCGATGACGGCTAGCATTGGCAATAGTTTGTGCACAGAGTCAGCAGAAAAAAATATTAGAGATTTTCATTTTTTGACTTTTCTAAATACTTGGTTGGTTGGTTGGTGTAGTGTTTGTTTGATTTGCTTATACCAACATTTTATAGTTATCTGGGTGGGTAACGAATATTTGCTGAGTTTAACGTCTGTAATTTTATTTGTTCTTTACTTTATGGTAAATCATTTAAGACGAATTGTCACAACATACAGAGATGCAGCAGGATTATGGTGGAGCGATAAAATAAGACCTTATTTGGTTGTGATTCTTAATATCGTTCTTGATATTATATTTGTTCAAGTTTGGGGGATAAATGGAATATTAACTTCTACCGTCTTTTTGTCAGCTTTTATTTCTATTCCATGGGAGCTACATATTCTTTTCAAAAATATTTTTATAAAAGAACAGAAAATAGATTATTATATACTCTTATTTAAGTATCTGCTTGAAATAGCTTTGGGAGGAGTTGTTTCTTATTTAATTTGTGTATCTGTTGGTACAGACAGCATAAGAACATTTATTATTAAAATTATTGTCTGTTGTTTAGTACCGAATTTAGTTTTTGTATTACTCAATCTAAGAAATAAAAATATGATAAGAGCTTACGAAACTATACGCCAAATGATTAGAAGGGATAATCAAAATGAAAGAGATTGATAGTGATTTATTAAAAAGAATGGAATTAAAAATTCTCTATCAGATTGATGTGATATGTCGTAAATATAAAATAAAATATTTTTTATTTGGCGGTACACTAATTGGCGCAATTCGTCATCAAGGCTTTATTCCATGGGATGATGATATAGATATTTGTATGTTACGTAATGATTATGAAAGATTCACTGCAGTTATGGAAAATTTAGTTACAGATATATATTTTTTGAACGTTGATAACTGTGAAGAGTATTTACATCCATTTGGTAAAGTTTGTCTTAAAAATACCTTTGTAAAAGAGCCAGGGATAAAACCTATACCCAATCTTGGCGTATTTGTTGACGTTTTTCCCTTCGATACTTTTCCTGAAAAAAAGGTAAAGCAAAAAATATTGTTAAAAAAAATGTATATTACTTATAAATTCAGATGGGTCAGTTCTCTTGAGAGATATGTAAGAACTAAAAAATTGCTTAATAATATACCTAATTATATAGGATATCTTATTGCAAATATGAAAGGGCCACAGTATCATGCGCGAAAACTAAATCATTTTGCTAAAGAATATGAAAATACAGAATCCTCTCTAGTGTTTAATTCGGCAGGACATCGTGAGATAATGAAACGGGATATTTTCAACAAAACGGTATACGTTTCCTTTGAAGACGAACAATATCCGATACCTGAAAAATATGATGATTGTTTAAAGGCGTTATACGGAGATTATATGAAACTCCCTCCTGAAAGTGAAAGAAAGGGAGGTCACGGCGTAGAGGCGTATTATTATGAGGAAGCAGAGCTATAATTTCTCAGCCATCTTGATTAGTTTCTTTGCCTCTGTTGCAGGGTCAGCTATTTTTATTATCCTTTTCTTTCTATAGGTTTCTAGTATACCATATAAAAGCTTTTCCAAAAACTGATTATCTGCAAAATAAAGATTATAGCAATCTGTTAATTCGGCAATAGTAGGAGCTTCGTCTGCTAACCCTAGTTCCAGGAACCAGCGATAAGCAATATTGATATCTAATGCTTCAATGAGACATTGGGGCGATTTCGTTTTGTAGATAGAGATCAGGAGCAAAAATCTAATGAACTGTATTGGTGACACAGCGCTATTGATGGTAGAATAACCAGGAGTTTCTGTAAAAAGTTTCGTTATGTGTTCCCAATTTACAGCGTCGTCCATAAGCCTTACCGGATGGTTTTCCGGTACAAGCTGTTCAATACAGACCGTATAGGTCTGACGCCGTTTGTTCGGGGCGCTGGCCATTACTTCTTCAATATCGGTAAGCGCGGCTTCCTGCCATGAAGAATTTAATAAATGGTGATAGCGAAAAATATGCTTAGGCTCCTGTTTTACCAGATAATCTGCCATAAAAGAAATCATCTCCGCAGGAGAGGGCTTTTCCAGGACACGGCAGCCAGCCACCTGGTTTAGAAACCGGTGGTTGCCATAATCCCAGCATTCACAGACGGCCCGGGAGATGCCGCGGGAAACACTGAGCGGAGTTTTGCCGAGAAGCGCTGCGATATCCGAATAAAGGCGTTTGCCCATATGGCGCATGTATGAGGGATCCTGAATGACAAGGCAAGTGGCAAGGGCAAGATATGTCGCGCGTTCATTCGTTATTTTGACTCCTAATTGTTTGGTGAGTTCGTAGACCTTTTGCATAAGTAATACTCCCGAATCAAATTGCTGCAATTATCATATGGCAGAAAAAACGGGATGAGCAGGCGCGGACATATTAAGACAGAAAAGAAATAAAAAAAGGATATCCGACTGTCGGTACGCATGTACCAACAGCCAGAATATCCTCATCTCATCCGGCATTATGTAATTGAACCTATTTTACTGTATACCCCAGATTATTTCAAGAGACTGACAGAATAAGACACAGGAGGGGACAGCTTTTTTAAAAAGAAGAAAAGGAGAAACAAAAATGAAGAAGAAAAAAGCCATACTGATAACCCTTACGGTCGTACTGGCCGTGGTGCTCATCGGAGTTATCACAGTGTATGCGTTATTCAAACATTATTATGGAATGATGAACCACGAAACTCTTTCCGAAACACCGGAGATTCAGGGAAGTATTCCGGAGGATGAGACAGAGGAGGGGACGGATTCGCCTGAAGAAGAGGTCAAGGATCTGGAAGATCAGCTGAAAGAGAACCTGGCAGCCGGCAGTCAGGAATTGGAATACGACCATGATGTCTATAACGTACTCCTCTTTGGGACCGACTCAAGGGATGATAACGCGAAGGGACGTTCGGACTCTATGATTCTGGTTTCCATTAACCGGAAGGAAAACAGGATTACCATGACCTCCTTGATGAGAGACATTTATGTATCCATACCGGGAGTGGGAAACAATCGTTTGAATGCTTCCTACGCATTTGGAGGGCCTTCTCTTCTTCTGCAGACCATCGAGGAAAATCTGGGCGTTCATATCGACCGTTATGTGCAGGTGAATTTCTTTGCCTTTATGGACGTGATAGACGTACTGGGCGGCATAGATCTGGATATCAGCGCGGATGAGATTACTATCATGAACAGATACATTGAAGAGCTGAACAGGATCACAGGCAAAGACCGGGATGTGGAGAAGCTGGATACCTCCGATGCGGGAACACGGCACCTGACCGGTAAGCAGGCTTTGGCCTATTGCAGAATCCGATATCTGAAGGGGGGAGAATATGAGCGGACGAGACGTCAGAGAGATGTGCTCGGAATCGTCTTTCAAAAGGCGAAATCCTGCAGTCTGTCGGAGCTAAATGACCTGCTGAACGCACTGCTCCCGGACCTTACGACTAACATTCCGGAAGGAGAAATGATTTCCCTTGTGCTGGAGTCCTCCAAGCTCCTAAAGTATGATCTGGAATCCGACAGGATTCCAGTGGAAGGGACGTATAAAGATATGAGGATTGATAAGAGAGCGGTGATCGGCATCGATTTCCCGGCAAACCGTCAGGCGCTTCAGGATATTATGTACGGTACAAGATAGCCGGAGCCTGCCTTGACAGAAATTTTTACCCGTAATATAATGGAGACAAGCAGCAGAAGCCCACACAGGTGCATATTCTGCCTTTTAATTGAATGGGAGAGGCACTTTTTGTAATGACCGTGTTATTGCGAAAGTGCCTTTTGTATATGGAAGTATACAACCAAAGGAAAACTTATAGAACAGGAAAGGTAATAAGATACCATGAGATGGGAGTTTAAACAGATAACAGCGGAGGATGTGGAGATTCTGCCGCGATTTTTTAATCTAAGGTCCAATAAGACGTGCGACAGTGTGTTCCTGGACAGTTTTTTATGGAAAGATTACTATCATGTGGAATACTGTGTTTGCGACGATAAGGCTGTGGAGTGGAAGATGACCGTAAAGAATGAGCAGTTTGCGGCGATTCCCCTCTGTAAAGAGGAAGACCTGTCCTATTACTTTTTTGATACGAAAAAGTATTTTAATGAGGTCCTGGGGCAGAAGCTGGCCATCTATCTGGCGGATGAAGAGGCCGTCCGGATTCTGGATCTGGACCCTGCAGAGTTTTCAGTTACGGAACAGACGGATGCCGCCGACTATCTCTATGATGGGGAGTCGATGCGGACTCTGGCAGGAAAAAAGTATCATAAGAAGAAAAATCATGTGAACGGATTCCGTAAAGAATATGAAGGCAGATATGAATACCGCACGCTCTGCTGCTCAGACAGAAATGACATGTGGAAGTTTCTGGACCGTTGGAGGAGCATGAAAGGCACCCAGCTGGAAGGCACACTGGATCCAGAGGTGGAAGGAATCCACAGTATCCTGAATCACTGCAGCGATCTGGGAGTCCGCATGGGCGGCGTCTATGTGGACGGACAGATGGAAGCCTTTACAATGGGAAGCTATAACCAAGTGGAAGACATGGCCATCATTCACATAGAAAAAGCGAATCCGGACATCAGAGGGCTGTATGCATTCATCAATCAGCAGTTCCTGGTACATGAGTTCCCGGATGTGACGCTGGTCAACAGGGAGGATGATGTGGGCCTGCCCGGGCTTCGGAAGGCCAAGCAGTCTTATAATCCGATTGGTTTTGCAAAGAAATTTCAGATCAGGGAGCTGTGATCCGTGGAAGAAAAATGGGAAGCCCGCATACTGGGAAAGCAGGATCGGAGAGCCTGCAGAAAGCTTTGGGAGACTGTTTTTACAGAGGATTCTGCCGGATTTCTTGATTATTATGATGCGTATAAGGTGTTGGGAAATGAGTGCTATGGGATATATGATCGGGAGGGAGAGCTGGCCTCCATGCTGCAGCTGAATCCATACAAGATGTATGTGAATGGATTTACTGCCATGAGCCGCTATGTGATAGCGGTGGCGACCAGGCCGGAACACCGTCACAAGGGCTTGATGAGACGCCTTCTTGTGAAAAGTCTGAAGGACTTGTATGACAAGGGCCTTCCCTTTGTTTTTTTGATGCCTGCCAGTGAGGCAATCTACCGCCCCTTTGGTTTCCGGTACTTTTACAGGATGAATGCGGGCAGGATCTGCGGAGAAGGCAGCAGAAAAGGCACAGACGGCTTGTCCGCCCGAAGGGCGGACAGAAGAGATATCCCGTCGATGGTCGGCTTTTCCTCTGAAATCTTGACGGAGAGCTTTGATTGTTATCCGGAGCGGGACAAGCCTTATTATCAGACGCTGCTGGCGGAGACGGAGAGCGAAGGAGGCGGAATCTTATTATTTGAGGAAGAAGCCGGGGAAATGAAAGCCTGTGTCCCTTTTTGGGGGGAGGAGCCTGTGGAAGTCCGGGAAATCCTTTGCCGTCAGAAGGACGGTTCCTTCGTTTTGGAAGCGCTGCGCGGTTATTTTAACGGAGAGATCACAGTAAACGGTTCTTCGTTTTTCATGAATGAGAAAAAGCCGGTCATCATGGGCCGGATCACGGACGTGGAGAGCTTTCTGAAGCTTTTTACGTCAGAGTATCCGGTGGAACTGTATATGCTGGTCACGGATTCTTTGATCTCTGAGAATGAAGGATATTATATATGGAAGCTTTCACCGGTTGGAAGCCAGGTACGGCGGACAGAGAGGCCAGATCTGAGCATCGGAAAACACTGGATGCGATGTGAGATACAGGGGCTTTTTGAATGGTTGTCAGGAGCCAGGGAATTGCCGGTGCTTCTTGAAGAGCAGGCCATACGGTTAGAGGGGCTTTCTGAGAACGCGGAAGGAGAGCTTAAG
Source organism: Lientehia hominis (assembly GCF_021044755.1). Taxonomy (GTDB): domain Bacteria; phylum Bacillota; class Clostridia; order Lachnospirales; family Lachnospiraceae; genus Lientehia; species Lientehia hominis. The sequence goes on along the minus strand of NZ_JAJNOR010000003.1, from coordinate 147,810 downwards.
GCCGCAGAGGCCATATGGAGCGGCGGGGAGACAGGCAGATTGAGGGATGAAATGGAAAAATGGGAGGCTGATCTCAATGCTGTCCGCGTCTGCCGGGCGCCTTTTATCAACGAGATCGTCTGAAAGACAGGCGAAATTGCCGTTTTCTGTTTTGAATGGATGAAGGAGGATAAATATGGAAGAGAGAGAACAGCTGCGGGAATGGGTCGTGAACAGTGAAAACATTGTGTTCTTCGGCGGAGCAGGCGTTTCTACGGAGAGTAATATTCCGGACTTCAGAAGTGTGGACGGATTATATAACCAGGAATATGACTATCCTCCTGAGACCATTTTAAGCCATAGCTTCTATCGAAAGAACACAAAGGAATTTTACCGGTTTTATAAAAAGAAAATGATTTTCAAGGAGGCAGAGCCGAACCCGGCTCACCTGGCGCTGGCAAAGCTGGAGCAGGAGGGGAAACTAAAAGCGGTCATCACTCAGAACATAGACGGCCTGCATCAGATGGCCGGGAGCAAGGAGGTACTGGAGCTCCACGGTTCTGTACACAGGAATTTCTGCACCAGATGCGGGAGATTCTACGATGCGGATTATATCTTGGAGGCGAAGGAAATTCCAATCTGTGAATGCGGGGGCATCATCAAGCCGGACGTGGTACTGTATGAGGAAGGACTTGATTATGGAATCATGCAGAAAGCCATTTCTTACATAGCGGCTGCGGATGTGCTGATCATCGGAGGCACATCGCTGACCGTATACCCTGCGGCCGGCCTCATTGATTATTACCGCGGCAAGAAGCTTGTTCTCATCAATAAGGGAATCACCCCCATGGACAGAAGGGCAGACTTGGTGATCGCAGCGCCGATTGGGGAAGTATTGGGAATGTTCCTAAAGTGATAACGAATTAAACGGATTCCGAAAGGAGGACAAGATGGAATTTCAGATCGGCGATATTGTCAAGCTTAAGAAGCCTCATCCCTGTGGAAGCAGTGAGTGGGAAATCACCCGGGTGGGGATGGACTTTAAATTAAAGTGCATGGGCTGCGGGCATCTGATCATGGTGCCGCGTAAGTTAGTGGAAAAGAACTGCCGGGGACGCCGCAGACCGGAAGATCAGGACTGAGGTCAAAAACCTCTTGCCAACCTTGTCAAAACATGGTAGAATCTTTATTTGTGACAGTAGTTATACATTTCCTTGCTCCCCGATGGAATAAGCAGGGGGCCAGAGACCAAAAGGAGGTAAACAGCATGAACAAATACGAATTAGCGCTTGTGCTGAGTGCAAAGCTGGAAGAGGAAGAGAAGGCAGCCGCTTTAGAGAAAGTGCAGTCTTACATCACCCGTTTCGGCGGTACCATCACAAATGTGGATGAGTGGGGCAAGAAAAGACTTGCTTACGAGATCCAGAAGATGAAAGAGGGATTTTATTATTTCATCCAGTTCGAATCTGATTCTAATTGCCCGAACGAAGTGGAAAGCCACATTCGTATCATGGAGCCTGTAATCAGATATTTATGCGTGAGACAGGACGCGTAAGAAAAGAAAAGAGGAGATTGCATGAATAAAGTAATACTCATGGGAAGATTGACCAGAGACCCCGACATTCGTTATTCGCAGGGTGAAAAGGCCATGGCTATTGCACGGTATACGCTTGCAGTTGACAGAAGGTTCAGCCGCGGCGGCGGCGACGGCAATGACCAGACGGCGGATTTTATATCCTGTGTTGCTTTTGGAAGAAGCGCGGAATTCGCGGAAAAATATCTGCATCAGGGAACCAGGATTGTGGTGACCGGCCGGATTCAGACCGGAAGTTATACGAACCGGGACGGTCAGAAGGTGTATACCACGGATGTAGTGGTGGAGGATCAGGAATTCGCGGAGAGCAAAAGCGCGTCCGCTCAGAATGCCGGCAGCTCCTTCCGCCAGGAAGCCAGACCTCAGCCCAGCAGCGCGGTGGATGATGGTTTTATGAATATTCCCGATGGAGTAGAAGATGAGGGTCTCCCGTTTAATTAGATCATATTCGGAATAAGGAGGTTTTAACCATGGCTTACACAAGAGGTGATAGAGCGGATTCTCCGATGAAGAGAAGAGGCGGACGCAGAAGGAAAAAGGTTTGCGTGTTCTGCGGCGATAAAAACGGCGTCATTGATTATAAGGACGTTGCAAAGTTAAAGAGATATGTTTCTGAGAGAGGAAAGATTCTTCCCAGAAGAATCACCGGCAACTGCGCGAAGCATCAGCGCGCGCTGACCGTTGCCATCAAGAGAGCAAGACATATTGCTTTAATGCCCTATACAATGGAGTAATGAATTTTAAGAAGCGCCGGACGGCGCTTCTTTTTGTATACCTTTGAATACCTTTCAAACAAATTTATCTTTGCAAACCAGAGGAGACAGGAGGAAGTCCGCTTCCATCCAGGCGGGTCGCTGGCAGCCGTAACCAGCATCTTTGCGGCCTTCGGTCGGTCCTTTCCAACTGATATGGATAAATCGATATTTTTCCATGTCAGATTCCAACAAAAATCCGCATGATATGCGATTTTTGCCTCCCTTTCGGCCGGGAAGATCCTGCCAACGCCTTTGCAGCGCTCCCCTTACGATGGAATCGGATCATTCCTCCTGCTCCTCTTCCCGCACCGAAATAAGCTTTTATTTGTTGTGAAAGTCATTGAGGCGGCCACGGAGGCCCGCCGCCGTAAGGCGTGCGGGCCCTGGGGATATCCGATCCTTTTCTGGAATCAGGAAAATGGAAAACATTTATAACGGTGCGGCAGAAAGAAAACCGGCAGAACGATTCCGGGCCGGCCTAAAGGAGAGCGCCGCAGGGCAGCGGCCGGTGTTCCCCAGGCAGAGGCAGGCAGAAACGGAAAATCCGATTTCTTAACTAGGACTAATAGAATGATTCCAAAAAGTACATAGTATCATACCAGTAAATTCTTTTCTGCATAAAATTCCCTGCATCTGGAAATTCTTATAATAATAGAAGAATGAGAAAGGAAGGGGATTGCAGTATGGGAAAAGGGCTTCGGAAAGCGGCCGGGAAATGGAAGTTGTGCCTTTTGGGAATGCTTCTGCTTGCAGTGGCGGTTTTAATGTTCAGGGGGCCGGATACAGATGTGAGGGAAACGGTGCTGACAGCTTTTGAAAAAGCCAATTTTTCTGACAGCAGCTGTCATATCTATCGTGAAGGCTATTTGGATGACGCATACTATTTAATAGAAGAAAAAAAGACCTTTTTGGAGAATTTGACGGATAAATTGAATACACAGGGCATGGATGCCGAAGCCGGAGAAACGGAGAGCAGACGTATTAGCCAGGAGCATCTGAAAGATGGAAACAGCATCACCCTGGAGCAGACCGCGGGCGATGGAAGCTCTGTCCTGAGGCTCTCTTTTCTGACCCGGGAAGAAGAGATAAGCCCGTATGAACTCCGGCAGGAAAATTATCTGCGGGCGGACATCTACCTGCAGGGGCAGATCAGCGCGGAAAAGGCTTTGAAGGGGCAGAAACGCCTGGATGAAGCGACCGCGGGCTGCGGGCTGGAAGAACAGGTCTATGTCGAAATGGAGGGGAGCTATGAGGGCCGCCTTTCAAGAGAAGAGCAGGGGATCATCGTGGAATCCCTTCTGGATGAAATGAACGCAGAGCAGGTTGAAGAGATGAACGAAGAAGAGCTTTATACGGTCTATGCGTATGCCAAAGGCGCCGGAGAAGCTAAAAGCATTGCAGGAAGGAACGTTAATCTGAATCTGGCTGTATCCTACGACGAACAGGAGAACAAGACCATCTTTCATCTGGGATGTCCCATAATACGTGCAGATTATTAATGAATACCGCTGCGCCCGGTCATTTTATATGAGTAACAAATCCGGCAGAGACTGCATATGCTGTATTATATTATGGATATAAGGTGGCAGCTAGATGGCAGAACGATACAGTGATTTTATTTGGGATTATTATGGAGGCCGCCCATTCAGGCGGACATATCCCGGCGGTCTGATGCGTCCAGTTTCCTGGATGAGGGCCGCGGATCTGGAGTATGGAAACAGCCAGAGCGCTCAGATGAGCGGCAGTATGGCAGACAGCCAGGATATCGGGCGGGACATGGAGTATTTCCAGGCGATGTATCCTGAGAAAATGAAAAAAATCCAGGGAAGCATTAATGATCTGTGCGATACCATTGATTATGAAGGAAGTATCCTATATGATGAATACCCAGACCGGGTAGGACTCCGCAGGCTCTGCGATGAGGTCTATCAGAAGGAGCTTCCGGAGGAAGCCAGTGACGTCGAGGCAGAGTGGCTGAAAGCTGCCATAGAGGTTCTTTTATATCACGAAGTGTGCAGAAGAAGAATCCGCAGGAGCAGCAGCAGAAAAAAATACTGGTAGGAATACTAAGAAAAAGTTAATAAAAAAGCGGTTGAGGTTTCTTTTGTTTGACCTTACAATATAGTCATGGTAAAATTGCCATGGCTATATTTATCCTGCGGAGTAAGGCTGCTTTGCGGCATCACGTCAGTGCGCGGAGCGCGGCAGGTGATGATAGGTTTTAGGATATGGATAAATGAGGGAGTGCACCCATGAAGAAGATATTAAAGCGTCTGCTCGTCCTGGCCATAGTATTTGTGGCCGCAGTGGCGGCAGTTCTGTTTTTTACAAGAAAAAAGAAACAGGAAGTAGTTTATGCAGTCATGGACAGCGCGAGCCTTCCGGTGGTGACCATGGAGTTTGAAGGCAGCGCGGTCAACACTCTTCATGGCTATACCGATGCCATGGAGGCCCCGTATATGAGGGATACCATCACCCCCATACCGCAGGACAGGAAGCTGTTTTTTCAGGTCAATACGTATGGAAACACCGTAAAGGGCATTGAATTTGAGATACGCAGTCTGGACGGTAAGAATTTAATAGAGACAAAGTCTTGTGATTCGTATTCTGGGGACAGTGAAACAGTGCGCGGTGAGATTGTTCTTCAGGATCTGCTGAATCCGGAGACAGAATACATTCTGATACTGAAAATAAAGACTGATAAATGGGACAGTGCATATTATTATACGCGGATTCGTTATTATGGAGATACTCACATTGGAGAACAGATCGCGTTTGCTCAGAACTTCAGTGAACTGGCTTTTTCGAAAAATACCTCGGAGGAATTGACGGTTCAGCTGGAAAGCAGCAGCGATGCCGACAACAGCTCCCTGGGCTATGCGGATATTAAGTCCAGTTACCGCCATGTGACCTGGGGGGACTTGTCGCCTCAGCGTTCAGGAGAGATCAGAGTCAATATTAAAGAAATGAATAAAATGGTGGGTTCCATTGAGCTTTCGTATGGCATTACGGCTGAAGGGGATTCTGGTAAGGTGGAATCTTATAATGTAAAGGAATTTTTCAGCGTCCGCTATGTAGACGGGAAACTGTGGCTGATCGCTTATGAACGCACCATGGATCAATCCTTTGAAGCGTCTGATATTACCATACAGAATGGAAAGATAGAACTCGGAATCGTGAGTCCGGGGAATCTTCCCATTGAGACGGCCAGCGCCGGGGATTATACGGCATTCGTGGCGGACGGAGAACTTTGGAGCTATAATAAAAAAGAAAATGAGGCGTCGAAGCTATTTTCCTTTAAAGAAAAAAATGATCACGGAGTCAGGACTCTTTATGACCAGCATAAATTTCGGATAATCAGCGTGGGGGAAGAGGGCGATGTGGCTTTTACCGTCTATGGGTATATGAACCGGGGAAGCCATGAAGGTGAGTGCGGGCTGGTATTTTATCAGTACAGCCGGTCGGAGAATGCCATTCACGAAGTGTTTTTTATTCCGTCCACCAAGCCGTATCAGATTCTGAAGGAGGAGATCGGCACACTTTCTTATGTAGGAAATAACCAGCTTTTTTATCTTATGTTCGGAAACAGCATTTATGCCATTGATTTTTCCGGTGAAGAGTACGTGGAGATCATCAGCGGGATGAAAGAGGACTCTTTTGTTATCAGCGAAGATTCCAGCGCCGTGGCGTGGCAGGAAGAGGAAGACATCTACGGAGGAAAGAACATCCAGGTATTCTATATGGATGATGGGACAAATTTCACGATTCATGCTTCTGAGGGAGAGACGATTCGCGCGCTGGGATTCATTGACGGAGATTTTATCTACGGTAAGGCGAGAGAATCCGATATAGAAAAGGGGAGCCTGATCGTCAACTATCCGATGTATGCGTTGGAGATAATTGACCGGCAGCAGCAGATCCAGACCACTTATCAAAGGGATGGAATCTATATAAGCGATATCCAGGTGGAAGAAGGAAAGATACAGATAACCAGGGAAACAAAAGGTGCGGACGGTGCGTGGGCCGCGGCTCTTGACGACGCCCTGATTCAGAATCAGGCTGGTGAGGAGGAAAAATCCGTTGTTTCCAGCCGGATTTCAGAAATTAAGAAAACGACTTATTCGTTAAATCTGTCTTCCTCGGACAATAAAGAAAAGGTATTGAGTATTACCACCCCGAAGGAAGTGGCCGGCACGGATACGAGAGAGCTGAGCCTGATATCCACGGCAGACCTGGGAAAAGCGGATAAGAGATACTATGCTTATGCCAGCGGGAGGCTCCAGGGAATCTGTTATTCTGTGCGTGAGGCCATTGGTCTTGTGTACGATAAAATGGGAGTTGTGGTGGATAGTGGTGAAAACTATATCTGGACCAGGGCCAACAGAGCTGCAGAGGCTCTGATAGATGTGAACAGTTTGGCGGCGTCCGCCGAAAATGAAAGGCTGGCGGCCTGCCTTTCCATTATGCTGAAGCAGGAAAATATCACAATGGACGTGGCCGGAGAGCTGGCTTCCGGGAGAACGGCCTATGAGATACTCAATGATGCATTTTCCGGCAGAGCCCTGGACCTTCACGGGTGTATACTGAACCAGGTGCTTTATTATGTAGACTGCGGCTACCCGGTGTTGGCGCTGACGGAAAACGATAAAGCGGAGCTGATCATCGGTTACGATGTGTTTAAAAACCTGATTCTTTATGATTCTCTGACGGGGGGAACTTATAAAATGTCCCAGGACGATGCGGAAGCTTACTATGCATCCTATGGATATCCGTTTGTCAGCTGGATAAAGTAAGAAACCATTTAATTCTTAAGGAAATCTTACAAAAAATAAAAAAGATTTTACAAAATAGAAAGAGATTGTTATAATAGACCAATAGACAGTGGTACAAACTAAGGATACATGACAGCACAGGATAAAGAACATCCGTTGTTCTAAATAAAAATGAAGAATGTAGATGAGGTGTCATCATGCAATATGTGATTAAAGGCGGGAACCCTCTTGTGGGTGACGTCGTGATTGGGGGCGCGAAGAACGCGGCTCTGGGTATTTTAGCGGCTGCAATCATGTCTGATGAGGATGTAATCATAGAAAACCTTCCTGATGTGCGGGACATCAATGTACTTTTGGAAGCAATTGAAGGGATTGGCGCAAAAGTATTTCATATGGATGCCCATACGGTCCGTATCAATGGTTCTGCTATCAATACGATTCGGGTAAATGATGATTTTATAAAGAGGATCCGTGCGTCTTATTATCTTTTAGGGGCGCTTCTTGGGAAGTACAAGAGGGCGGAAGTGTCACTGCCCGGCGGCTGCAACATTGGGAGCCGTCCCATAGACCAGCATTTGAAGGGCTTCCGCGGCCTGGGCGCCAGGGCTGAGGTGGATCACGGCATGGTGGTGGCTGACGCGGCTCACTTGAGCGGCGGCCATATATACCTGGATGTGGTCTCAGTAGGAGCTACGATCAATATTATGCTGGCGGCGGTGCTGGCAGAGGGAAACACGATTTTAGAAAATGCGGCAAAAGAACCTCATATCGTAGATGTGGCAAATATGCTGAACAGCATGGGAGCCAACATTAAAGGAGCCGGAACGGATATCATCCGGATTAAGGGAGTGCCGAAGCTCCATGGCACCACGTATTCCATCATTCCTGACCAGATAGAAGCTGGCACGTTTATGTTCGCGGCTGCGGTGACAAAAGGTGATGTGACCGTTAAAAATGTGATTCCCAAGCATCTTGAGGCGATTTCCGCAAAGCTCATTGAGATGGGCTGTGAAATCAGCGAGTTTGATGATGCTGTGAGAGTAGTCTGTAAATCCAGACTGAAATATACGCATGTGAAAACCCTGCCGTATCCGGGATTTCCGACTGATATGCAGCCGCAGATCTCTGTGGCGCTGTCTTTGGCAGAAGGGACCAGTATGGTGACGGAGAGCATCTTCGAAAACCGTTTTAAATATGTGGATGAGCTGGCCAGAATGGGAGCCAATATAAAAGTAGAGAGCAATGTGGCCGTGATCAACGGTGTGGACTGCCTGAGCGGAGCGGATGTGAGCGCTCCGGATTTGAGGGCGGGAGCGGCGCTGGTGCTGGCGGGCCTGGCAGCGGAAGGCCATACGGTCGTGGATGAGACAAAGTACATTCTCCGCGGATATGAGCGTTTTGATGATAAGCTGCGTTCTTTGGGAGCCATGATCGAGCAGGCGGAGGATGATAAGGATGTGGCGAGGTTAAAACTGGAAGCGGTTTGATGCTATAAACTGCTTGACACAGTTTAGAAACTGCGCTATTTTATACAAGTAGGTATTCGTGCGAGAGTACTTGATTGCGGCATATGCCGCAGTCTACAATTTCATATGAAGTCCCGCAATTCCCTTATTCAGAGTGGTGGAGGTACAGAGGACCTGTGAAGCCACGGCAACCCCCGAAGTGGAAGGTGCCAACCTGAGCGAGTTAGATTTATCGAACAATAAGAGGATTTGATACTGCTGATATCGAGTCCGCTTATGCGGGCTCATTTTACGTTAAACAACGAGCCCTGTACCGTCATATTTGAGGAAACAGCTTGTCTGCACAATTGTGATTCTGAATATGGCAGGCGCGGCAGAGCGAAAGAGAAAGGAGATACAATGGAAAAATACTTATTTACATCGGAATCCGTAACGGAAGGCCATCCGGATAAAATGTGTGATGCGATTTCTGACGCTATTTTGGATTCATTGCTGGAGCAAGATCCCATGAGCCGTGTGGCATGTGAGACATGCTGCAACACAGGGTTTGTCATGGTCATGGGAGAGATCACCACCAATGCGTATGCGGACATCCAGAAGATCGTACGGGATACAGTGCTGGAGATCGGCTATAACAAATCAGAATACGGCTTTGACGGAAACACCTGCGCTGTGATGGTGGCACTGGATGAGCAGTCGCCTGATATAGCAATGGGAGTGGACAAGGCCCTGGAGGCACGGGAGCGTTTAATGTCCGATGAAGAAATCGAAGCGATAGGAGCCGGCGACCAGGGAATGATGTTTGGATATGCCACCAATGAGACAGAGGAATATATGCCTTATCCCATCGCGCTGGCACATAAGCTTGTGAGACAGCTGGCAAAGGTCAGAAAGGACGGTACGCTTTCCTATCTCCGGCCGGATGGAAAGAGCCAGGTGACAGTGGAATATGATGAAAACGGGAGACCGATTCATCTGGACGCGGTGGTTCTGTCCACACAGCATGATCCGGATGTGAGCCAGGAACAGATACATGAAGATATTAAAAAATATGTTTTTGCACCGGTCCTGCCGGAGAAGCTGGTGGATGACGAGACGAAATATTTTATCAATCCTACGGGGCGTTTTGTAATCGGCGGGCCTCATGGAGACAGCGGCCTGACCGGAAGGAAGATAATCGTGGACACCTATGGCGGCTATGCAAGGCATGGCGGTGGAGCTTTTTCCGGCAAGGACTGCACAAAGGTGGATCGTTCTGCCGCGTATGCTGCCCGCTATGCGGCCAAGAATCTGGTTGCGGCCGGTTTGGCAGATAAGTGCGAGATCCAGTTGTCCTATGCCATTGGAGTGGCTCAGCCTACTTCTGTCATGGTGGACACCTTCGGCACTGGAAAACTGCCGGACGAGCGCCTGATGGAGATTGTCCGTGAAAACTTTGACCTTCGTCCAGCCGGTATCATCAAAATGCTGGATCTGCGGAAGCCGATCTATAAACAGACGGCAGCGTACGGTCATTTTGGGCGTGACGATCTGGATCTGTCCTGGGAACGCCTGGATAAAGTGGATGAGCTGAAGCGTTATCTGCAGGGATGACCTGACATACTGTAAGGAAGAGATTCAATGGATATTTTGAAATGACCGGGCCCGGTCGATGGAATCGGGGCCCGGTCATTATTATATCCATGACAGATAAGTTCTTGCAAAACTGCAATTATCGGGTAAAATAAGAAATAAGAATTTAAAACTATCCGGGCCAGGGACCGTGCGGGAGCATAGTCCGGCAGGCGGCGGAGGTACAGGATGGAGGCAGTTATGGGCAATATATATGCAGGCGTAGATCTGGGAGGCACGACGGCGAAGCTGGGCCTTTTGACAGATGAAGCATCTTTAATACGGAAATGGGAGATACCCACGAGAAAAGACGACGGGGGGAAGCAAGTCATACCGGACATCGCCGCCTCTATTAAAAAGAACATGGAGGAAGAGGGGATCCAATTCTCAGAGCTTGCGGGCGCGGGGCTGGGAGTGCCGGGACCTATCCGCCAGGACGGATATCTGGAAGTCTGCGTGAATATCGGCCCGGGAATGCGGGATATGAATCCGGTGAAGGATTTGAGCGGTCTTTTGGGCGGCATTCCGGTAAAAGGGGGAAATGACGCAAATGTGGCGGCCTTGGGTGAAATGTGGCAGGGCGGCGGGAAAGGCTACAGAGATGTGGTAGCAGTGACACTGGGAACCGGTGTGGGCGGAGGAGTCATCCTGGACGGGCATATTGTGGCCGGAAGCAAAGGAATGGGCGGAGAGATTGGCCACATGGTCATGGATTGGGACTGGAAGGAACCGGAGGTCTGCAACTGCGGGAACCGTGGCTGCCTGGAGCAGATTGCATCTGCTACCGGCATAGCCCGCCATGCCAGGATTTTTATGAGGGAAAGCGACAGGCCTTCCGTGCTCCGCAATCTGCAGCGGGTGACGGCCAGGGATGTGTTTGATGCGGCCAAGGCTGGCGATGGCCTGGCGGAGGATGTGGCGGACTACTGCATGATGTATCTGGCCAGGGCTATGGCTTATGTATCGCAGGTGGTAGATCCGGAGATCTTTGTAATCGGCGGCGGTGTATCCAAAGCAGGACAGTATCTTTTGGATCTGATAAAGAAACACTATGATCCCCTGATCAAGCTGACCCGCGGGAAAGCAAAGCTGGCTCTGGCCAGGCTGGGAAATGACGCCGGAATCTATGGGGCGGCCAAAATGGTGATTGACGAGAGAGAAAAATGAAAAAGAAAAGTTTTGTATCATATTATAAGCCGTATCTGGGATTGTTTCTCAGCGATATGTTTTTTGCGTGTTTAGGTGCGGCGATAACTTTGGTGATTCCGCTCATTATCCGGTATATTACCGGAACTGTGATCGGATTTGAAACGGATGCCGCGGTATCCATGATTTTCAAGCTGGCAGCCCTGATGCTGGTCATGGTCGCCATAGAGTTTTTTTGTAATTTCTATATAGGGTATTTTGGTCATATGATGGGAGCAAAAATGGAGCGGGACATGCGCCATGAGCTGTTCGGGCATTATCAGAAGCTGTCCTTTACCTTTTACGATGACCAGAAAGTTGGACAGCTGATGTCGAGGGTGACCAATGACCTGTTTGACATCAGTGAGCTGTGCCATCATGGACCGGAAGATCTGGTGATCTCTGTTATCCGGATAATCGGTTCTTTGATAATCCTGTTGTTTATCAATGTTCCGCTGGCCCTTTCTGCCGCGGCGCTGCTTCCGTTCATGCTGTTTTATGCCATTGTCCTCAATAAGAAGATGAAGCGGGCATATAAAAGGAACCGGGAGAAGATCGCGGATGTCAACGCCCAGATTGAAGACAGCCTTTCCGGTATCCGTGTGGTCAAGTCCTTTGGGAATGAAGACACGGAAATGTGCAAATTTGACGAAGGCAACCAGCGGTTCCTGGAGAGTAAACGGGACAGCTACCGGTATATGGGAGTTTATAATGCCGGACTGGGAGCGTTTACCACTTTGATGACAATCGTGGTGATATCCGTCGGAGCCTTGCTTCTGGCTAAAGACAGGCTGGATGCGGCGGATTTGGTGGCGTTTCTTTTGATGGCGGCTAACTTCACTGACCCGGTCAAACGGCTTGTCAGCTTTACAGAACAGTTCCAGAACGGAATGTCCGGCTATGGACGGTTCCGTGAAATACTGAGTATACAGCCGGACATTGAAGATGAACCGGATGCGGCGGATATTAAAGAAGTAAAGGGAGAAATCTGTTTTGAGGATGTGAGTTTCCGTTACGCTTCTTCTAGAGATGATGTCCTTCATAATTTGAATATGAGGGTGAAGCCGGGAGAGTATATCGCGCTGGTCGGTTCCTCGGGTGTGGGGAAATCTACGTTGTGCAGTCTGATTCCGCGTTTTTATGAGGTCAGCGGGGGAAGGGTGACTCTGGACGGAAAGGACGTCCGGAAGATAAAGCTTAAAAGTCTGAGAAAGAATATAGGAATCGTCCAGCAGGATGTTTATCTGTTTGCGGGGACGGTGTATGAGAATATCTGTTATGGAAAACAGAATGCAGGGAGAGAAGAGGTCATAAAAGCCGCCAAAGCTGCCAATGCCCATGAATTTATCATGGAACTTCCAGACGGCTATGATACGGATATCGGACAGCGGGGCGTAAAGCTGTCAGGGGGCCAGAAGCAGAGACTGTCTCTGGCGAGGGTATTTCTCAAGGATCCGCCGGTCCTGATCTTCGACGAAGCCACTTCTGCGCTGGATAATGAAAGTGAGCGGGTCGTACAGGAGGCTCTGGAGAAACTGGCCAGAGGAAGGACCACATTTGTGATCGCCCACAGGCTGTCGACGATCCGGAACGCGGAGAAAATATTGGTGTTGACCGATGACGGGATTTCTGAACAGGGGAAGCACCAGGAATTAATAGAATTAGACGGAGTCTATGCTAAGTTCTACAGGATGCAGTTCTCATCAGGCCATGAATCTTGACTCTTTCCACTTGTCAAAGAACAAACAATCTGTTATAATCAGGAAAATAAACATAGGATTTTCAGTGCCCTGTGCCGTTAGGCACAGGGGTAAAAGGGAACCGGGTGTAAATCCCGGACGGTCCGGCCACTGTGAACAGGGAGTGAAACCGCAAAAAGCCATTGTACCGCAAGGTATTGAGAAGGCGCGGAAGAACGATGATCTGTAAGTCAGGAAACCTGCTGAAAATGTTGGTGAATTGCTTCCGAAGAAAGCATGATATTCATCCAGAAATGGACTTATTTTAGTGTCTGCACTTCGGAGAAGGGCAGGCTTTTTTTATGTATTTAGGAGATAAAAAGTGTCCGATCAGATCGGGCGGCCTGCAGAAGAAAAAAACGCGACACGCGGAAAGGGGATTGTTAAGATGAAACAAAAAGGTATGAGCCTGCTGGCTTTGCTGTTAGTTTTCTCGATGCTGTTGTCTCCACTGTCAAATATCGGAGCAGATGCGGCAGCGTCTGAGTTGACGGAGGAGAGCGGCGCAGCATTATCAGAGGAGATGAAAGAGCCGGCGGCGGAGGAGAGCAGCGCGGCTTCAGAGGAGAAAAAAGAACCGGAGCCGGAGGAGAGCAGTGCGGCTTCAGAAGAGAAAAAAGAGCCGGCGGCAAAGGAAAGCAGTACGGCTTCGGAAGACAAGAAGGAGCCGGCAGCAGCAGAAAGGACGGAAACCGGAAAGGAAAGCAAGGCGGAGAGCAGTGCGGCAGCGAAAGAAAGCAGTGCCGCGGAGACACTGGCCGCGTCCGAAAGCGGTGCGGAGCCCACGTCTGTGGCTGACGCCGGAGAAAAGAATAATGATACAGTCCAGACGGCTTTATTGGCAGCCAATGTAGATGAGCAGCCGGTGAAGCCGACGGCCGCCATAAGCGGTGTGATGGTATTGAAAAACGACGGCAGTCAATATGGAATGTTTCCTATTACAAACGCAGCCTGCACTGTAAAAGGAGATGTGATAGAGATTTCCTTCCAGACCGGTGCCAAAAAGACATTTGACTGGCTCTATCTGGGGTATCAGTCCGACGGGAGCAAACCGGGATATTTTACTGGGGTCAGGACCGGAAACACTTGTGAGTTTACCATCCAGGTTCCCGTCTCTTCCGGAAACAACTGGATTCCAGTTTCTGTGGGCCGTTCCGATCAGGGAACCTGGTCGGAAAATTATCTGTGGATGAGTATTCCCAAGGTGCTGCTAATCACAAAACAGCCGGAAGCGGTCAGCAAAAAGGCCGGGGAGATAGCGGTTCTTTCAGTGGAAGCTGACGGGGAAGGAGTGACATATCAGTGGCAGTACAGCTCCGACGGAAGCGGATGGACAGATTGTACGGGAGACAGCGCGCAAGCTGCTGATTACAGCTTCACCATGGAGGCAGTATTGGCGGGGCAGTACCGCTGTATGGTAAAAGACAGTGCGGGAGCAGAAGCCGTTACAAATGTGGTGAAGGTCAGTGCGGCCAGCGAGCAGGAAGGGTATCTGGCCAATGACGGAATCACCGCCGTATATGGCAGCGACGACGCCAAAAAGCCCGGACAGGCCTACACCATGTTTAAGATCGCGGCGTCAAAGGCCGTGGTCAAAGGTGACGGAATTGAAGTTACAATCTGGGTAAGTCCGGCGTCCAGCGGAAAATTCTCTTATGACGCAATCTATATTGGAAAGAAAGACGACGATCCCAAGGAGCCGGTCGTTTTTGGAGAAACAGATGCAGATAAGAATCTCCAGAAATTCCAATTTACCGTCTCGTCCAGTGCGATGGGCGGAGAGGTTCATTTTGTGCCGAGAAGCGCTTCCAAAGGAACATGGAGCACCAGCAGCTCTCTGGCATTTCAGATTCCTGCACCGGACAATTTTAAGAAGCCCTCGGAGATTACCATTACCAGCCAGCCCGCGAGCGAAACTGTGACGGGTGCGGGGGCCGAAGTCATTCTTACGGCGGAGGCGTCAGGCGAAGACGGAACAGCCCTGTCTTACCAGTGGCAGTACAGTGCGGACGGAAGCCAATGGACGGATTGTATTGGCGACAGCGCAAAAACTGCGGAATACCGTTTTACTATGTCGGAAGATCTGGCGGGGCAGTACCGCTGCGTGATCACAGACGGGAACGGCACAACAGCCACATCCTCCACAGCCGCTGTCAGAATGCCGTCGGCTCCTGTGATCACGGGGAGTACGGTTAAAGTCGTAAAGGACAATGGCGCCGAGTTTGCAATGTTTAAAGTCGGCGAATCCACCGTGATTGCGGATGGAGAAGAGCTGGAAATTACAATCTCCACAGCAAATACGTCTTTTGACAAGCTATATCTAGGCTTTAAGGATGATGCTTCCAAGACACCGGTGACTATGGGAACAAAGCTTGCTTCCGGCGGCTGGACCTTTACCTTCCGTGTCTTGGCGGCCGATAAGGGCAAGGTGCTCCCTGTCTCTCTGGGATATCCGGAAGGCAGTGTTAAGGACTGGTATACGAATCTATACCTCTGGATTTACATTCCGGATGAAGGGATTGAGACGCTTCCCACAGAGACGGATACGATCAAGGCTATCGCGGGAGGGACCGGAGCTTCTTACAATAATTTTACAGTTGTTTCCTCTAAGGCAGTGCTTAAGGGGAATACGATGATTCTCACTCTGTATGTAAAAGGAAATACATGGTCGAAGCTGTATCAGGGTGTTCAGTCTGATACCAATAAAACAGTGACCTGCACAGGCTCCTATGATCGGGACACCGACAGGACGGCCTTCACCTTCCAGGTTCCGGCGAAGAAGCAGGGAATGAATATTCCCATTACCCCCGGAAATGACAGCGGCTGGTTCAGCTATGCCAGAGATCTGTTCATCAATGTTCCAAATCTGGCGGGGATCACAAATACGATGGCAGACGGCACTTATGACTTATACGGCTCTGCCTATCCGGTATCCAATTATACAAGTCTCTGCTTTGAGCGGGGGAGCAGCCTCACGATCAACGGCAGTATGGCCACAGTGACTCTGGTCACCCAGGCGAGGGAATATGATAAGCTTTATATCGGCCTGGCCAGTGACTCGGATTCCGTGAAGGACGCAAAATCCGTAAAAGCAGTTCCCAGGACGGATATCGGTGATACCTATAAGAGCTTTACTTTTACCATCCCGACCGCTGATCTGGGAAAAGAAATCAGCTATGTTGTGCATGCAGAAAAAAGCAACGTCTGGTCAGAGAAGTCGGGAAGCTTCTTCATAAACGGCCTTTTGGATAAAACGGGAGATTTGCCGGATCAGGACCCGGAACCTGCAGATCCCGCGGTTCCGTCTGACGGAAGCTACAAGGTGACTGTGGATTCCAGCGCGGCCATGTTCCGGGTAATGGACTGTATCCTGACCGTGAAGAACGGAAAGATGAGCGCGGTACTCACTCTGAGCGGAACCGGCTATGATTATCTGTACTTGGGAACAGCGGCTGACGCGGAAAAGGCGGATAAGTTCTCCTGGGCTCCTTTTGTGAAAGATGCCAGCGGGAAATACACCTATACGATACCGGTAGCGGCGCTGGATCAGGGAATTGCGGTGGCAGCACATTCCATTAAGAATGACAAATGGTATGACAGGACTTTGACTTTCCGGTCAGAGACGATGAAGAAGATCGGCGATATCTCCGGCGGAGAGGACGAGCCGGTAACGCCTGTGGATCCCGATAATGGCAAGGACGACGGAAACCAGCCGGATGTGATTCCTGACAATGACGGAAAAGCCGACAGTGAGTCTAAATATGAGTCTGATACCAGTGGTTCCACCGGACGGGTGAACAGTGCAACGACTCTGGCGGACGGCGTCTATAAGCCGGATAAATTTTCGTGGTCCGGCGGCACAGGAAGGGTAAGGATATCCTGCAACAAGATTACCGTAAAGAACGGACAGGCCTATGCAACACTGGTATTCAGCAGTGACTCTTATCAATACGTAAAAGCCAACGGAAACACTTACTATGCCACTAAGAGTGGCGGTACGGCCACTGTCGTCATTCCTGTAGCACTGAATAAGAATAACAAGATTCTTGGCATGACGACGAAAATGTCAGCAACTCACGAGATTGAATATACTATTTTTATTTATCTGGCGGCGGCAGCAAATGGAGAAGCGGCCGGAGAGAACAGCAATGAGAAGCTGGATGAGACGGCTCCCCAGATTATCGGACTGGAGTATCAGTCTGAGGCTAAGCTTGACTACGCGGAATATTTCAAGATTTATCACTATGATCAGGATATTGTCCTTTTAGAGATCGACTTGACGAAGGATACGGCGAGAGACCCGGAGAGGCTGACGGAAGAAAAGGATGGCGGACAAGAAAAAACAAAAGAACCTGTCGAAACGGATATTGTCACTGAGGATGGGGAGGAACTTGTCCCCAGCGAAGGTGAGATTGCCGCAGAGCTTTACAAAGGAAATATTGTGAAATATCTCCTTGTCCCGGACGACACCGAGATTCCGGTTGGCCTGGAACAGGATATGATCATCGTGCGGATGCCTGTGGACAAAACCTATGCCGCTTCTGATGAGATTCTGGAGATGATGGAGACACTGGGTATCCTCGATAATCTGGCAGCGGTCGGCTGTGAGCAGGAGGAATGCGGAATTGATTCTGTCGCGGAAAGAATGACCGTGAAGGATGGAGAAGAAGAAGCTGATGTGATTTTTGGCGGACAGTATGATCTGCCCGATTATAAGGCCCTGATCAAAAAAGGAACCAATCTGGCTGTTCTGCCCGGTGAACTGCTTCCAAGGGAAAAAGAGGCTGAAGAGCTTACAGCAGAAGAACAGACGGAACGCTTCGAGGAGAGTGCCGGGAACTTTGCCATGTTCAATATCCCGGTGGTCATCGATCGTTCTGTCGATGAAGAGACTGAGCTGGCTAAATACGAGTGGATCAAAGTATATGGCGTGCTTTTCGGCTGTGAGGAAAAAGCGGACCAGCTTTTTGAGGCGGCTGTGAAAAAAGCGGCGCAGCAGGAGAGCAGATGATGAAGAAAAAGTTATATCAGGTTACTGCACTGGTACTGGCTGCAGTCCTCCTTTTGGGGGGATGCGGCCAAAAAGCAGAGAAGGAAACAGAAAAGCAGGCGTTCCAGGACACACAAGAGACTTCCGCAGAAACGAAGACGACGGCCGGTACGGTAAGTGGTCAGGCGGAGACAGAGGGAACGACGGCGGCCAGAGAGAGCGGCGACGCGCCGGAAATCGCAGGACTTACCTATGAGTCCGCAATGGAGCTCATCTATGCTGAGGGATTTGACGTATATTTTTATGAAGGCGGCTACGGACTGATCGACGTCCATGACAGCGCCAGATATTTGGTGGTTCCGGAAGGCAAGCCGGTTCCGGATGGCTTGGACGAGGGCATCATTGTGCTGCCGCAGCCGTTGGATCAGATTTATCTGGCAGCGACCTCAGCCATGGCCCTTTTTGCCTCCATGAATGCGCTGGATGCTATCCGCTTGAGCGGTACCCAGGCCTCTGGCTGGTATATAAACGATGCTGTAAAGGCCATGGAAAGTGGAGATATCCTCTTTGCTGGAAAATACAGCGAGCCGGATTATGAACTTCTGGTAAATGAACAGTGTGACCTGGCCATTGAGTCGACCATGATCCTTCATTCCCCAAAGGTGCAGGAGATGATTGAAATGCTGGATATCCCGGTGTTCATCGACCGCTCCAGCTACGAGAGCCATCCGCTGGGAAGAACGGAGTGGATCAAGGCATACAGTGTTATGGTGGATAAGGAAGATGAAGCGAAAACATTTTTTGACCAGCAGGCCAAGGTAATCAGCGATCTGAAAGATTTTAAAAACACTGAAAAGACAGTGGCGTATTTCTATGTCAGTACAGACGGTTCTGTTGTGGTAAGGAAGCCCACAGATTATATTCCGAAGATGATTGAGATTGGAGGTGGGCGCTACGCGTTTTCCGACCTTCGGGATGAGTCAGGGAAGACATCGATTCCCCTGACCATGGAGGAATTTTACGCAGCTGCCGTGAATGCAGACTATCTGGTCTATAACGCATCCATCGACGCGCCGCTGGCCGGTATGGAGGATCTGCTGGCTAAAAGTGAGATGTTTGAGGACTTCAAAGCGGTGAAAGAAGGAAATGTCTGGACGACAGGAAAATCGCTGTACCAGGCAACGGACATAGTCGGGGAGCTGATTCGCGATCTGCACCTTATGCTGACCGGCGGTGACGCGTCCCAGATGACGTTTTTAACGAAAGTGGAGTAGACGAGGACAGGATATGCAGCAGGGCTTTCATATGGAAAATTTTAAACGGCGTTCCAGGTATATCCTGGTATTCGCCGTGTTGCTGGCGGCCTTCCTGGCCATCACCGTTTTGAATATCAACACCGGGAATGTGGATATTTCCGTTCCAGAGATTCTGCGTATTCTATTTCACGGGACAGGGGGCACGACCGAATATAATATTATTTGGAAAATCCGTCTTCCGAGGATCTTGATGGCAGCGATTCTGGGAGGGGCTTTGTCCCTCTCGGGTTTTATGCTGCAGACCTTTTTTGAGAATCCCATTGCAGGACCATTTGTGCTGGGGATTTCTTCCGGTGCGAAGATGATGGTTGCTCTGACGATGATCTATTTTCTGGGGAGATCCAGGTCTGTTTCTTCATATACTTTAATCGCAGCAGCTTTTTTGGGGTCTTTGCTCACCATTGGATTCATTCTGCTGTTTTCCAGGCGTCTTCATCACATGGCGACACTTTTGGTTGCCGGAATCATGGTAGGCTATATCTGCTCGGCGGTGACGGATTTTGTCATCACTTTTGCCGAGGATTCTGACATTGTCAATCTCCATGGCTGGTCTCAGGGAAGCTTTTCCGGCATGAGCTGGAGCAATGTGGCGGTGGCATCGGCGGTGGTGGCGGCCACTCTTTTGATCACCTTTTTTCTTTCGAAACCCATCGGGGCCTATCAACTGGGAGAGGCCTATGCCCAGAGCATGGGGGTGAACATTAAGGCTTTTCGAGTGGCTTTGATCCTGCTCTCCAGTATTCTTTCCGCCTGCGTGACGGCCTTTGCGGGGCCTATCTCCTTTGTGGGGATTGCGGTCCCTTATCTGATCAAAAGGTGCCTGAATACATCGCGGCCGTTGGTGGTGATTCCAGGAACTTTTTTGGGCGGAGGGGTATTCTGCATGCTGTGCGACTTGATCGCCAGAACGGCCTTTGCACCGCTGGAACTGAACATCAGCACGGTAACGTCCATTTTTGGAGCGCCTATAGTCATTTTTATGATGCTGAAGCGGCAGAAAGGGAGGCAGTAATGGCGGATTATCATCTGAAAATGGACAACCTGTCCGTCGGATACAACGGAAAACCGCTGATCCGGGATATCAATATCGGGATTTCCAAGGGGGAGATCGTGACTCTGATCGGACCGAATGGATCCGGGAAATCCACTATTTTGAAAAGTATCACAAGGCAGCTGAAGCTGATTGCGGGAATGGTGGTCTTTGACAGGGAAAGCATCGGAGAGA
This sequence comes from Lientehia hominis, assembly GCF_021044755.1. Taxonomy (GTDB): domain Bacteria; phylum Bacillota; class Clostridia; order Lachnospirales; family Lachnospiraceae; genus Lientehia; species Lientehia hominis. Next base: position 127,178 of record NZ_JAJNOR010000003.1, on the reverse strand, counting down.
TGTCCTACAAGGCTCTGTCCACCAGGATGTCTGTGGTGTTGACAGAGCGCATGAAACCGGAACTCATGACCTGCCACGATATTGTCGCAACAGGGCGCTATCCCTACACGGGGCGTCTCGGGATCCTGAACCGTGAAGACGAGGAAAAGGTAGAGGAGGCCATGCGCGCCGTTTGTGCGGAGGACCTGGGTGCCAGAGATTTCAATAACATCAGCGATGGACAGCGCCAGCGGGTGCTACTGGCCCGTGCGATCTGTCAGGACCCGGAGATCATCATACTGGATGAACCCACCTCATTCCTGGATATCCGTCATAAGCTGGAGCTTTTGTCCATTTTGAGAAACATGGCGAAGCAGAAGCAGATTACAGTGATCATGTCTCTCCATGAGATTGACCTGGCCCAAAAGATCTCCGACAAGATTCTTTGCGTCAAAGGAGAATGGATTTCCCATTTTGGTAGGCCGGACGAAATCTTTAAAGAGGAGATCATACGAGAGCTTTATGATATCGACAACGGATTTTTTGATCCCTGCTTTGGCAGCATTGAGCTTCCTGGGCCGGCAGGGACGCCGAAGATACTGGTGCTCTCGGCCTGCGGAACGGGGATTCCTGTTTACAGACGACTGCAGAAGGAGCAGATTCCCTTTGCGGCGGCTATCCTCTATAAAAATGATATTGATTATAGACTTGCAAGGCTCCTGGCTGCAGAGGTGGTTGCGGAGGAACCTTTTCGGGAGATTGGAGACGAGGCGTTTTCCAGGGCGTTATCTTTGGTGGAATCCTGTGAGGCGGTGTTTGATGCCGGAGTAGAGATCGGTCCCTGTAACCGGAGGCTTTCAGAACTTTTTTCAGAGGCAGAACGGCAAGGAAAGCTACGGAAACTCAGGCATGAAGTTCTTGAATAATCTCTGGATTTATGATATGATGACGAAGGACTGGCTGACCGGGGAACGAAGCGGTGAGCCGGATAGATGCAGAGAAAGGAACTGTTGTTATGAGTCAGGAAAAAGTAGATAAGTATAAAGAGCAGAAAGCAAAAAGGAAAGAGCTGGTCGAAAAGGAACGGAAGCATCGCAAGCTCATGAAGGTTGTGTCCATCCTGGTCCTGGTCTTAGTTCTTGCGGGCGTCGGCACAGGCGTTGGGATTACCATCCGGAATCAGTACATTAAGGCGCAGAAATCAAAGCCTGACTATTCCAGCAGTTCTATGATCGTACAGGATATGGCCGGTATTTTGACAGAAGAGACAACGGAGGCCGGTGAAGGGGCAGACGATGAGACGACGGCTCAGGAGACTGGCGGATCAGAAGAGACGGAAGCCGGAACGACTGAGACTGAGACAACAGCGGCTGAAACGACGGCTCAGAATTGAGGAATGAAAACAGAGGGTGTAGAGATGCACCCTCTTTTGTTCTTTCATAATATTAAAAAAGCCTCTGAAACGAGGAGTTCCCGGAGCATGAGCTCCGGGATAATTATGAAAAATCTATATGCATTTTGACGAAAAACCTTGTTAAAATCTATATTTTTTATACAAATAGCATAACAATAAGATGTGAACAAAATATGAATGAAATATAAATAAAATGTTAATATTAGGAGATCCATATTTGCTGATATGAGGGAGGGAGACGGTTCTATGATACAAGAGGCAGGAAGAAAGGTCATTGTCATCGGGCACAGAAATCCGGACACGGATTCCATCTGTTCGGCCATAGCTTATGCAAGGCTTAAACAGGCATTGACAGGGGAAGAGCACATTCCCTGCAGAGCGGGGATGATAAACCCGGAAACCCAGTATGTCCTGGAAAAATTCAACATTCCGGTGCCGGAGCTGAGAGAAGATGTCCGGACACAGATAAAAGATATTGAGATAAGGAAGACCAAGGGGGTACGTTCCAATATATCTCTGAAAAAGGCATGGTCTCTGATGAAGGACTTGGGTGTCGTTACACTTCCCATAACAAGAGATAACCACCTGGAGGGGCTTATTACCATTGGCGATATTGCCAATTCTTATATGAACGTATATGACAGCGCGATTCTTTCAGCGGCCTGTACCCAATACGTGAATATCAAAGAGACCTTGGAGGGGATAGTTGTCGTCGGCGACGAGCAGGATTATTTTGACAAAGGCAAGGTGCTGGTGGCGGCGGCTAATCCTGACCTGATGGAATCCTATATCGAGGAGCATGATCTGGTGATTCTGGGGAACCGTTATGAGTCACAGTTCTGCGCCATCGAGATGAACGCGGGCTGCATCGTCGTCTGTGACGGAGCTCCGGTTTCCATGACCATCCGAAAGCTGGCAGAAGAGAGACAATGCACGGTGATCTCCACACCCTTTGACACGTTTACGGCCTCCAGGCTGATAAATCAGAGTATGCCGATCGGATATTTTATGAAGACGAATCATATTATCAGTTTTGATATTGGGGATTATACGGATGATATCAAAGACATCATGGCGAGCAAGCGCCACAGGGATTTCCCGATTTTAGATAAGGACGGTCATTATAAAGGAATGATCTCCAGGCGGAACCTGCTGGGGATGAAACGCAAGCAGGTGATCTTAGTGGACCACAACGAAAGATCCCAAGCGGTAGAGGGGATAGAGGGCGCTGATATCCTGGAGATCATCGACCATCACAGACTCGGAAGCCTGGAGACTATCTCACCGGTATTTTTCCGGAATCAGCCTTTGGGCTGCACGGCTACGATCATATATCAGATGTATAAAGAGGCAGGGGCGGAGATCTGTCCGGAGGTGGCGGGTTTGCTGTGCAGCGCTATAGTATCCGATACGCTTTTGTACCGCTCGCCCACCTGCACGGAAATTGACCGGCAGGCTGCGGAGATTCTGGCAGGTATAGCGGGCGTTGATACAAAGAAGCTGGCGCGGGAAATGTTTGCCGCGGGCAGTGATCTCGGGCAGAAATCTGAGAAAGAAATTTTTTATCAGGATTATAAAGTCTTCAACATGGAGGGGACGACAGTTGGAATCGCCCAGATCAGTTCCATGGATGAAGAGGAGCTCCAGAATCTGAAGGTGAGGATGGTTCCGTTTCTGGAAAAGATGAAGAACAAGCACAATGTGGATATGCTGTTCTTCATGCTGACCAGCATTCTGGATGAATCCACCGAGGTACTCTGCGACAGCTTCAACGGGGAGCAGCTTTTGGAACAGGCCTTTCCCGGCTGCAGGCCTCAGAACCAGGCGGTAGTCCTGCCTGGAGTGGTCTCCAGAAAAAAACAGTTCGTCCCGGCCATGATGCTGGTCCTGCAGGGATAAGACAGTTGGCAGAAGAAGGAGAGAAAAATGAGATATAATTGGAATAATATTACATTGATAGGGATGCCGGCTTCTGGAAAGAGTACGATAGGGGTTCTTTTGGCCAAACGGCTGGGTTATAAATTCATCGATTCGGACCTGCTGATCCAGGAGCAGGAGGAAAGGCTTTTAAAGGAGATCATAGAAGAGGAAGGACTGGACGGATTTCTGGCTATTGAAAACCAGGTGAACCGGGACATCATTACGGATAAGGCTGTGATCGCCCCGGGCGGAAGCGTGATCTACGGAGCGGAGGCCATGGAGCATCTGAAGGAGATCGGAACGGTGGTCTATCTGAAGATCAGCTATGATGATTTGGAGAGAAGACTGGGAAACCTCCATGACAGAGGGGTGGCGCTCAAGGACGGAATGACGCTTTTTGATCTGTATCAGGAACGCGTGCCTCTATATGAAAGATATGCAGATGTGACCGTTGACGAGACGGGGAAGACCAGCGGCCAGATCGTGGATGAGCTGAGAATGCTGGTGGAGTGGAACTGATGGGAACCAGCCGCATTGCCGCTTGCAATTCCTGTTTATTTATGCTATAGTATGGAAGCTGATTTCCCCTGCAGACGGGAAAAGGCAGAAATATACTGGTGAGTTCGAGACCTTCCTCACCTAAAACAAAACTAAAGGAGAAAACAGAATATGAAAAAGAAAAGAATGTCATCCAAGGCGGCTTTATTCACGGTACAGGGAGCGTTGATCGCGGCAATCTATGTGGTGCTGACTCTGGCGTTTGCGCCGGTGGCCTTCGGGCCGGTTCAGTTCCGGATATCAGAAGCGCTGGTGATTCTTCCGTATTTTACCCCGGCGGCAGTACCCGGCGTTTTTGTGGGCTGTCTGCTGTCAAACATACTGGGAAGCGGCATGATGCTGGATATTGTCTTCGGAAGCCTTGCTACCTTGATAGGCGCGGTGCTTTCCTATCTTCTGAGGAGACATAAGTTTTTGGTGTGCATCCCGCCCATATTATCCAATGTGCTGATCATTCCGTGGGTGCTGCGGTATGCCTATGGCGCTCCGGAGATGATTCCCTATCTGATGCTTACGGTGGGCATAGGTGAAGTGCTTGCCATCGGAGGGCTGGGGAACATACTTCTTTTGGCTCTGGAGAAATACAGGGGCGTGATCTTTCGGACGAATGCCGCATGACGAATGAGAAACACGATGCCGGCGCTGTGGCGTGCATTTTGGCGGAGCAGGAAAAAGACAGTATTGGAAGGTACTGTCTTTTATGCTATAATGAATCAGATATGTCTGATGAGACGGAGCCGGGAAGCACCGGCATCCATATGAATGAGAGATGAAACTGAGGGAAATAGAGAAAGGAAACAGTATGTATCAAATAGATTTTCAAAAACCCATTGCTGTGCATTTCATAGGCATAGGCGGAATCAGCATGAGCGGTCTGGCGGAGGTTCTGCTGGCCAGGGGATTTAAGGTGAGCGGATCGGATTCTGCGGTGACGCCGCTGACGGAACATCTGGAGCAGGACGGCGCGGTAGTCTGCCGGGGGCAGAGGACGTCCAACATCACGGATGATATTGACCTGGTAGTCTATACGGCGGCAGTGCATCCGGATAATCCGGAGTATGCGGAGGCGGTGAGGCGGGGACTGCCCATCCTTTCAAGAGCAGAGCTTCTCGGACAGATGATGAGGAATTATCAGGATGCCGTCGCCATTTCCGGCACCCATGGCAAGACCACCACCACTTCCATGGTGACGGAAATCCTGTTGGCAGCCGACGCGGATCCGACTATTTCCGTTGGCGGCATCCTTCACAGCATAGGCGGGAATATACGCATTGGAAATTCCGGGTGTTTTGTAACGGAGGCCTGTGAGTATACCAACAGTTTCCATTCCTTTTTTCCTACCATGGAAGTGATTCTGAATATCCGGGAGGATCATCTGGATTTCTTTAAGAATCTGGATGAGATCAGGGAGTCTTTTCATACCTTTGCGAAGCTGCTTCCGGAAGACGGCGTGCTGATCATCAGCGGGGATATCCCGGATTATCAGAAGCTGATGGGCGACCTGTCCTGCGCTGTGGTAACCTTCGCTTTGGAGAATGAAGAAGCGGATTACAGAGCCGCTGATATTTGTTATGATGAGGCGGGCCACGCATCCTTTGATGTACTTTTCCGCGGGACGAAAATTGCCCATATCGCGCTGGAGGTGCCGGGGGAGCACAACGTGGCGAACGCTCTGGCCGCAGCTGCCGTGGCCAGATCCCTGCATGTGCCGGAAGAGGCGATCGAAAGAGGACTGGACGGCTATACAGGGACGGAGCGACGCTTTGAGACCAAAGGGGTCCTGGGAGGCGTGACAGTAGTAGATGATTATGCTCATCATCCCGATGAGATCCGGGCGACCCTTCTGACGGCCAAAAAGTTAAAGAAGAAAAAAGTATGGTGTGTGTTCCAGCCCCATACTTATACCAGGACAAAAGCGCTGCTTTCCCAATTTGCGGATGCGCTTTCTCTGGCAGATGAGGTAGTGCTGGCGAAGATTTATCCGGCCAGGGAGACAGATACACTTGGAATCAGTTCTGCGGATCTCGCTGTCGAATTGGAGAAACTGGGAAAAAAAGCCCACTATTTTGAATCCTTTGATGAAATAGAAAATTTTCTGCTGGAAAATTGTGTCCCCGGAGAATTGTTGATAACTATGGGGGCAGGAGACGTTGTAAAGATTGGGGAAAACCTGTTAGGGCTATAGTTATCCACAATATCCACATGCTTATCAACAATTTAGGGTTGAACAGCATGTGGATTTTTTTGTCCAACGGTGGAATTGATATATTTGTAACTATCCCGTATATTCGACATTTTTGAGGAATAAAGGGGAGATATGTCGAAGTTAGGAAACAGTTATCCACAATATACACAGTATCCACAATGTGGATATATGAGAACGAGGGGCCGCCTCTGCGGGGGAAAAACGGGTTCTCTTTTTGCCAGGCCTGTGTTATAATGGGAGGCGGATGAGAGAGGTGAGGAGCATGGCAGGGCTATTTGTGACAAACCGGCAGAAGCATGGCGTGACGGTGGTATCAAACCAGTTTATCGACCGGTTCCTTCCGGAGGCGAGCGGTGAGTTTGTGAAGGTTTATCTGCTGCTTTTGCGGCAGGTCTCCGAGGGAGGAGAGCTTTCGGTTTCCCACATGGCTGACGGACTTGATAATACGGAAAAGGATGTACTGCGTGCGCTGAAATATTGGGAGAGGATGAATCTCCTGAAATTAGAATACGGAGAAGATAAAAAGCTGCAGGGCATTGTCCTGCTGGGAGAGGACTGCGCGGAAGCGGCAGTGACGGCGGAGGAAGCCGTACCCGCCGGAAAAAAAACGGAAGCCGCACATGAATCTGAGAGAAAGCCTGCGGATCTGCAGGCGCTTCAGACAGACGAGGAATTCTGCCAGCTTCTTTATCTTGCGGGAAGGTATACGGCCAGGACTCTGACGCCCAGGGACTGTGATGTGCTTGCGAATTTATATGGTTCAGTTGGTATGTCGGCGGAGCTTTTGGAATATCTGATCGAATACTGTGTTTCCGGCGGACATAAAAGCATGAGATACATAGAGACGGTTGCTCTCAACTGGCATGAGCGCGGAATCAGGACGGTGGAGCAGGCTAAAGGTGAAGCGGTGATGGGAGGTCGGAATACCTATGCTGTGCTGAAAGCCTTCGGCTTGGGCGGACGGAATCCCGCAGCTGGTGAACGTGCGATGATTGACCAGTGGTTCCGGGATTATGGATTTCCGGTGGAAGTGGTGGTGGAAGCCTGCGACAGGACGATGCGGGCAATCCATCAGCCAAGCTTCGAGTATGCGGACAGGATCCTGCGTGACTGGAAGGAAAAAGGAATTCGGGAACAGGACGATATTGCCAGGCTGGATGAGAAGCCGGCGGCGAAAGGCGGCGACAGCAGGAAGGCCGCCGGAAAAAAAGAGAATTTGAAGAAATCCAATAAGTTTCATAATTTCACTGAGAGAGATTATGACTGTGATGAACTGATGAAGAAGATCAACGGGCTGATGTAGGACCGGCTGCGCTGCAGGGACAAGCCGGGAGGGAAAGCAGGGAGGACGGATGTGGCACTGAATAATTCCCAGTATGATGCGCTGATGCGCGTATATCAGAAGAGACAGCTGGATAGTAAACGAAGGCAGGATGAGCGGATTGGCGAGGTGTACCGCGCGCTGCCCCAGATGGAAGAATTCGACAGGGAGATCAGCGCCATATCCGTGGAGCAGGCCAGACGGCTGCTGGACGGAGAGGAGGGGGCGCTTGAGCGTCTCAGATTCAAACTGAAGGAGCTGCGGGAGAGCAAAGAAACTTTACTCGCTATGGGAGGGTTTGCTCCCGATTATATGGAACCGGTATATACATGCCGGGAGTGCAGGGATACCGGCTATGTGGGCGGCAGGAAATGTAAATGCCTGAAGCAGGCCGAGATCGCGCTTTTATACGGGCAATCCAATCTGGAGCGGGTTCTGCAGGCAGAGAATTTTGACTGTCTCAGTTTTGAATACTATGACAAGACACTTATTGTGAATGAAGAGAAGGGGATCAGCCAGCATGAATACATGAGGGCTGTGGTGGAAGAATGCCGGAGCTATGCAGAGGGATTTCGCCAGCGAGGGGGGAATCTCCTGTTCACGGGCCCGGCCGGAACGGGAAAGACATTTCTCACCAATTGCATTGCCAAGGCGCTTCTGGACCGCGCTGAGGCGGTGCTGTATCTGACTTCTTCCGATCTGTTTCAGCTGATTTCCGACAAGAGGTTTGACCATGGCAGTGAAGAGCGGGAAGAAAAATATAAGGGCATCCTGGAATGCGGCCTGCTGATCATTGACGATCTGGGAACAGAGCTGACCAACAGCTTTACCAATTCGGAGCTTTTTTACTGTATTAACGCAAGGCAGCTGAGGGGGAGGGCGACGATTATCTCCACGAACCTGACCATGAATGAGCTGCGGGATATTTATTCTGAGAGAATATTTTCCAGGATCATCAGCAGCTACCGCGTGATTCCGCTGTTCGGAGCGGATATCCGGATAAAAAAGAGATTGAGCGGGAAAACATCTTGACTTTCCGCGGTGTCGATGATACCCTCTAAAAGTACGAAAGAGTAATATTAAGCTGTACCAAGAGTATGCAGACGAACACAGGAGGGATAAAAGAATGCAGGACGAGCATGATTTGAATACCATACCGGTGGGTCCTCTGGGACTGATACCGATCGATGGCTGTCAGGAGCTGGGCCGGAAGGTGGATGCCTATTTGGTGGAATGGAGAAAAGAACGCCAGAACGAGCATAAGACTTCCGTCGTCTTTTCAGAATATGAGAAGGACAGCTATATCATTGAAAGCCATGTTCCCCGATTTGGAACCGGAGAGGCAAAAGGGGTGATCGATAAATCGGTCAGAGGCGATGATCTGTTTATCATGGTGGATATCTGCAATTATAGTCTGACCTATTCCCTTTGCGGGCGAGTGAACCACATGTCTCCCGACGATCACTTTCAGAATCTGAAACGTATCATCGCTGCTGTGGGAGGAAAAGCCAGGCGTATCACAGTACTGATGCCGTTCCTGTATGAGAGCAGGCAGCATAAACGCAACGGGAGAGAATCCCTGGACTGCGCGCTGGCTCTTCAGGAGCTGGTGCACATGGGAGTGGATCATATCATCACCTTTGATGCTCATGATTCTCGGGTGCAGAATGCGATTCCGCTGAAGGGTTTTGAAACGGTACAGCCTATTTATCAGTTTATCAAGCATCTCCTGAAGCATGAGAGAGAGCTTAAGATCGACAGTGAGCATATGATGGTGATCAGTCCCGATGAAGGCGGTATGGGCCGCGCTATTTATTTTGCCAATGTGCTGGGGCTGGATGTGGGGATGTTCTATAAACGCCGGGACTATACAAAGGTGGTAAATGGAAGGAATCCCATAGTGGCCCATGAGTTCCTGGGCGCTTCAGTGGAGGGCAAGGACGTGATCATCATTGATGACATGATCTCTTCCGGAGAGAGCATGCTGGATGTGGCGAAGGAGCTTAAGCGCAGGAAAGCCAGAAAGGTCTTTATTTGTGCGACCTTCGGGCTGTTCACCGGCGGCCTGCAGAAGTTCGATGAATATTATGAAAACGGCCTCATAGACCGGATGCTGACGACAAACCTGATCTATCAGACGCCGGAGCTTTTGGCGAAGCCGTATTATATCGATGTGGATATGAGTAAGTATATCGCTATGCTGGTCGATTATATGAATCACGATGTCTCCATCAACCAGCTTCTGAATCCCACCACCAGGATCAACAGCCTGCTGGAGCGATACAGAGGCTGAGAGAATCTTACCGAAGAAAAAGGATGTCACAGACGAGGCTGTCTGGACATCCTTTTATTGTTTCAGCTCAGAGCCAGCAGATGGTACGGGACATTCAGCCTGGATAAATAAGCGGCCTCCCGTTTGTGGCAGGTAAAGAGAAGTACCTGGCCAGGATAATTTTCCGCCAGCCATTTAAGAGTATTGTGAAGGCGGGAATCATCATAATAGGCAAAGGTATCGTCCAGGAGAATCGGCAGGGACAGATCCGGATACAGAATCTCCACGGCGCTGATACGCAGAGCCAGATAGACCTGTTCTATGGTTCCGCGGCTTAAGGATTCCAGCGGGATGGTCCGGCCGCCGCTCCTGAGAGTGACGGACAAGTTTTCGTCAATGTAGAGCCGTTCATAAACGCCGTCTGTAATGGCGTGAAGGATTTCTGAAACTTTTGTGTTCAGAATGGGGCTGAAGGACTCATGGATCTTCGAGGAAAGAGAAGAGATGGTTTCTTCGGCGAGGCCGATGGCTTCTATCTTTTCCTGTATTTCCTTATTCTTCTGAATGGTTTTTTCGAGGACAGTCTTTTGTTCCTCCAGTTCGGTCAGATGCTTGCAGGCCTGTTCAAATTCCCAGGCCTCCTTCTGGCAGCGGGCCATTTCGCCGTGGGCGTTTTGTAGCTTTTCCTGTAAGGAAACAGTGGCTTTGAGGGATTCCTCCGACTGAGCATGTTCCTCGGAAAGCGCTTTCTGGACCGCGGCGTATTCCGCCATTTTTTCTTCCATGGCTTTCATGTTTTCTTCCGATATATCGGAAGTATGAAGATGCGCGGTAAATTCATTCCGCAGGAACTGTTCCGTTTCCGCCGCCATGGCCTCTGAGTCCGAATCATCTTTTTTAGATCGGACGAATAGGATGATGGTAAGCAGGAAAGAAATACCTGTAGCGGCAAAAAATAAGATCAGAAAAGGCAGCTTGGGGAACGGGAACGGAGTGCCCGTAAAAGGCAGATCCTCATAGAACAAGGTGCCGAGGCCCAGGAGCAGGAAGATGAAGAAGGAAACCGTGCCGGAGATGATATCCCGAAGACGCAGGGAGCGTCTGGCATGCTTTGCTGTTTCTTCCGCAGCCAGCCTGTACGCGGTATAGGCATCCTGAATCCGTTCCTGATAGATATCGGGGTCTTTTATATGAGCCAGGCTGTGGGATTCCACCGCATTTCGTTTTTCTTCCATACTTTTGTTGAGCTCCGCCTGTCTTTGCTTTTCTTCGGCAAGCTTTGCTTCCAGATCCTTTATCTGATTCTCCAGCTCCTCCGGCTGGCCGTCCATGGCCTTTAACTTGTCCTCGGCTTCGCAGATCTCCTGGAAAAGAGCCTGATAATGGGAAGAAGCGCCTGGATCGAGCTGCTGCTTCAGGATCCGCTTCTTCTCTTTAAGGGAAGCCAGAGTCTTGGTCACATCCAGAGTAGAGGTGCCGGACAGAGCGATGCTGGACAAGTGGTTTTTGAGCTGGGCGCTGAGGGTTCCGTCGGTGGCGGCCTTCAGCTGTTCAATACTTATGGTGTTCCGGTAGGTCTCTTCAGTGATGTGCCCCAATAAAGCGTCGACATCGGACTGTTCGGTGCCGATGACGCGGCCGCTGTCCAGATATTTTAAGGACAAGGAGCGATTCTTGGCATCCAGGCACCGTTCAATGAGGTACTCGCCATCTCCGGCGGAAAAGCTCAGGGAGCCGCCGTACGGAGCCTGGCTGTTCCAGGGATAGTAATGGGAATAGGTATCGTTCCACGCGGCCTTGCCGCGGCCCCGCTCCATTCCAAAGAGCATGCTTTTCAAAAAAGCGTGGAGTGTAGACTTACCGGATCCGTTGTCGCCGTAAATGACATTGATGCCTTCATCGAAGGACATGTCCTGGTGGGTGTACTTTCCGAAGCTGGAAATATGGATATCCTTTAATATCATTGTGGTTCTCCTGTTTCTGAATCAAAGTTGGCCAGAAGCGCGTCCAGGCCATAATAAAAAGCCTGGCTTTTCACCGGGTCCGTGAGAGAAGCTTCGGTGCCGTCCGTGAGGAAAGCGCCGATATAATCTCCGATCAGGTCATGCCGGTGGTTTTCCATAAGCGCATGGATGTCATAGGAAGGAATCGTGTCATCCCGATAGGAGACAACCCTTCCCGCTGTCCTCAGGTAGGCTTCGTCAAAGACGATGTCCGGATCCCGTCTCCCAGTCAGGGCCAGCTTGTATATATTGGAAGGCCCGTACTGTTTCATGAATTTGGTTATGGTCTGGTAAAGCGACTGATTGGTCGTTTTGGAGCTTACTTTCACCCGGCATGGGATATAGGAGCGGGATGCCAGCGGGATGAACTGGAGCTTCAGACTTCCGGAGCCTTTTTCCGGAAGCAGCTCACCCTGGATGTATCCATGATGCCCGGTTTCCGTCAGCTCGATGGGAGAGAGGGATCCAGCAAAGGCCAGACGGTTCTCTGTATCGATCTCCGGTTTGTGGATATGGCCGAGGGCGATGTAAGAATAGCCAGAAGCGGCCAGCTTTTTCCTGTTCAGGGGAATGTGGTCCGCGTCTCCTCCATGGGCCAGGAGGATATGGAGATTTCCGTCCTCGGGAGCCTTCAGATCATCATACAGAGCGTCTTTGATCTCCCTGGTGTGATAGCTGAATCCATGGACGACGGTCCCCAGCTTGGGAAAGGAAACCTGCGAAAGTCCGCTTCCAGACAAGAAGGTCACATTGGGGGACCAGGAAAACTCCGACAGGGCAGAGCCCGGGCGGATACAGTCGTGGTTCCCGGCGATCATGACCACCGGGATCTCGGGTATATTGGCAAAGAGGGTGTCTGCCTCCTTGAGCTCAGCCAGCGCAGGCTGGCGGTGAAACAGATCCCCTGCGATGAGCAGGAGGTCTGGACGCTCCTTCCGGCAGGCGGAGATCAGATCCCGGAAAGCGGTCAGGATATCGAATGAACGCTCTCTGGACCAGGGAAATCCCCGGTCGGGCTGACAGCCCAGATGGATGTCTGCGGTATGAATGAATTTCATAAGAAGCAGCTCCTTTCTATTCGTCATCTTGTCAAAAACAATCTGCTTAACGTGTACATTATATCATATAAAAAAGGGAGATTCAAAAAAATGTATCTCATAAATTGCATAAAATTTAGGCTATTTTCTAAAAATAATTGTTCACTTATTCCAAAAAATGTGTTACACTAGTGGTACAAAATATAACAGCAAGAGGTGATAGCGTGGTTAAAAAAGAGATGATTGCGATGCTTCTGGCAGGCGGCCAGGGCAGCAGGCTGGGCGTATTGACGTCAAAGGTGGCCAAGCCGGCGACAGCGTTCGGCGGTAAATACCGGATAATTGATTTTCCGCTGAGCAATTGTATCAATTCAGGCATAGATACGGTGGGTGTTCTGACACAGTATCAGCCGCTTAGGCTGAACGCGCACATCGGGATAGGCATCCCTTGGGATCTGGACCGTAATGTGGGCGGAGTGACGGTGCTGCCGCCTTATGAAAAGAGTACAAACAGTGAGTGGTACACCGGCACTGCCAATGCTATTTATCAAAACCTGGAATATATGGAGGCGTATAATCCGGAATACGTCCTGATCTTATCCGGAGATCATATCTATAAGATGGATTATGAAGTGATGCTGGATTATCACAAGGCGAACAATGCGGATATCACCATCGCGGCGCTGCCCGTGCCCATCGAGGAGGCGAGCCGTTTCGGTGTGCTCATCACGGATGAAAACAACCGGATAACGGAGTTTGAGGAAAAACCGTCCAAGCCCAGAAGCAATCTGGCTTCCATGGGCATCTATATCTTCAGCTGGAAGGTGTTGAGGGAGGCCCTTATCACAATGTCCGATGAGCCGGGCTGTGATTTTGGAAAGCATGTGATTCCGTACTGTCACAGCCGAGGGGACCGGATTTTTGCGTATGAGTACAATGGTTACTGGAAGGATGTTGGGACGTTGGGATCTTACTGGGAAGCGAACATGGAGCTGGTAGATATCATTCCTGTGTTCAATCTCTACGAAGAGTTCTGGAAAATCTATACAAAGAGCGATATTCTTCCGCCTCAATACATATCTTCGGATTCTGTTATTGAGCGGAGCATCGTTGCAGAGGGGGCAGAAGTATACGGGGAGGTATATAACTCGGTAATAGGCGCCGGCGTGAAGATTGGAAAAGGAGCTGTGATACGGGATTCTATCCTGATGCAGGATGTGGTGGTCGGCGACGGCACGGTTGTCGACAAGGCGATCATAGCAGACAACACGGAGGTGGGTGCCAATGTACGGCTGGGCACAGGAGACTTTGCTCCCAGCAAGCTTGACCCCAGAGTATATGCGTTTGACCTGGTGACCGTAGGGGAGGATTCCTATATCCCTGACGGTGTGACAGTGGGAAGGAATACGGCTATTTCTGGTGTGACAGCCACATCGGATTACCCTGACGGAGAACTGGGCAGCGGAGACTTTATTATAAAGGCAGGTGAGGCACAATGAGAGCGATAGGGATTATTCTGGCAGGCGGAAATAACAAGAGGATGAGGGAATTGTCAGAGAAACGCGCAGTTGCCGCGATGCCTGTTGCGGGCAGCTATCGGGCCATAGATTTCTCATTGAGCAACATGTCCAATTCCCATATTAAAAAGGTTGCGGTGTTCACTCAGTATAATTCCACATCGTTAAATGAGCATCTGAGTTCATCAAAATGGTGGGATTTCGGAAGAAAGCAGGGAGGGCTTTTTGTATTCACCCCCACTCTTACAACGGTCAACAGCAACTGGTACAGAGGGACGGCTGACGCACTCTGGCAGAATATAAACTACCTGAAGAGCAGTCATGAACCTTATGTGGTGATTGCTTCCGGCGATGGTATCTATAAGCTTGACTATAATAAAGTACTGGAGTATCATATCTCCAAACAGGCTGATATCACCGTGGTATGCAAGGATATGCCGGCTGAAGCAGATGTGAGCCGTTTTGGGCTGGTAAAGACAAACTCGGACGGCCGCGTCATTGAATTCGAGGAAAAGCCCATGGTGGCTACTTCCCATACAGTATCCTGCGGCATCTATGTAATCCGGCGGCGCCAGCTGATCGAGCTGATTGAAAAGTGCGCGGAAGAAGACCGCTACGATTTCGTACAGGATATCCTGATCCGGTATAAGAATATGAAGCGGATTTACGCTTATAAGCTGGAGTCTTACTGGAACAATATTTCCTGCGTGGATGCGTATTATAAGACCAATATGGAGTTTCTGAAACCGGAAGTGAGGAATTACTTCTTCAATACGTATCCGGATGTATATTCGAAGGTGGATGACAATCCGCCGGCCAAGTACAATATAGGGGCCAATGTGAGGAACAGCCTGATTTCTAGCGGGTGTATCATCAATGGGGAAGTGGAAAACTCAGTCCTGTTCAAAAAGGCATATATTGGAAACAACTGTGTGATCAAGAATTCCATTATTCTCAATGATGTTTATATTGGGGACAATACCAGGATCGAGAACTGCATCGTGGAGAGCAGAGATACAATCCGGGCCAATATGACGTACATTGGAGAACCGGATAATATCAAGATCGTCATCGAAAAGAACGAGAGATTCGTACTTTAATATACTAGTAAGAGATGAAGGAAGGGGACTATGTAAAAATGCAGATTACAGATGTGAGGGTTAGGAAGGTATCAAAAGAGGGGAAAATGAAAGCAATAGTGTCTATTACTCTGGACAACGAATTCGTGGTTCATGATATTAAGGTGATCGAGGGTGAAAAGGGAATGTTTATTGCCATGCCCAGCCGGAAAGCCACCGACGGCGAATACCGGGATATCGCGCATCCGATCAATTCAGAGACCAGGGATAAGATCCAGGGTATCATCCTTGCAAAGTATGAGTCGACTCTGCTGGAAGCGGAAGAAGAGGAATAAACAGTCGTTGAGTTAACCAGGCAGGTGCCGAAGGGTGCCTGCCTTTTTTCGTTCTAAAGGAAATAAATGGTCTAAAGATGTTGTAAAAGAACCTGGAAACAGGTTGCTTATTCCTTATATCGCTTATATAATGAAATTATCTATGG
Organism: Lientehia hominis; assembly: GCF_021044755.1. Taxonomy (GTDB): domain Bacteria; phylum Bacillota; class Clostridia; order Lachnospirales; family Lachnospiraceae; genus Lientehia; species Lientehia hominis. Next base: position 111,391 of record NZ_JAJNOR010000003.1, on the reverse strand, counting down.
GCGCTGCCCATACACAGATGATGGAGAAGGATAGGACATGAAGATTATAATTGTAGGAATCGGTAAGGTCGGATACACATTGGCGAAGCATCTGTCTGCCGAAGGAAATGATGTAGCTGTGATAGACAAGTCTCAGGAGGCCGCGGACAAGGGCGGGGACAGTCTCGATATCATGTGTCTGAGGGGGAGCGGCCTGAGTACCAGAGCCCTTCTCGACGCAGGAGTGAGAGAGACGGACCTGATCATCGCCACCACGTCCAGCGACGAGATTAACATGCTGTGCTGTTTGACAGCAAAGAGGCTTGGAGCCAAACATACGGTAGCCAGAATCCGTGATCCGGAATATGCTCACGAAGTGTCCGTTCTGAAGCAGGAGCTGGGGCTTGATATGATCATCAATCCGGAGCTGGAGGCGGCCAATGAGATTGGAAGAGTCCTCCGCTTTCCGACGGCCATAAATGTGGAGACGTTTGCCGCGAGGAAGGTGGAGCTTGTCGCTTTTCGTGTGGTAAAAGGTGATAAGATCGTCGGCAAGAATCTGGCCGGCATCATGAACGATATCAGATTTCCGATTCTGTTCTGCACGGCCGTTCGGGGAGAAGAAGTGATCATCCCGGACGGAAACTTCGTCCCGGCGGAAGGAGATCTGATGTACATAGCGGGCAAGCCCTCCGCCATAACGGACTTTTTCAAATATGAAGGCAAGTACCAAAAACAGGTAAAGACCGCAGTCATCGTGGGAGGAGGCCGTATTGCTTATTATCTGGGACTGGGGATGAGCCGGCTCGGTATGAAGATCAAGATCATTGAGCAGAGCAAGAGACGATGCCAGGAATTGGATGAGCTGCTACCGGACTGCATCATTATTCATGGAGACGGGACGGATGAGCAGATTCTGGAGGAAGAGCATCTGGAAGCGGCGGGAGCTGTCGTGACGCTTACGGGACGGGACGAAGAGAACCTGCTCACAGCCTTGTATGCGAGCCGGCTTCGCGTTCCGAAAGTGATAGCCAAGATCAACCGGGGAAATTATGAAGGCATCATCAAGGAGATGGGAGTGGATTCCATTATAAGCCCGAAAAACGTTACAGCGGCGCAGATTATCCGGTATGTGAGGGCGCTCAGGAATACCATTGGGAGCAACGTGGAGACTTTACATAAGATTGCCGACGGTAGGGCTGAGGCTCTGGAGTTTGTCGCCAGGGAGAGTACCTGGAATCTGGGAGTACCCTTTAAAGATATCAGATTCAAGAAGAATTTCCTGGTGGCAGCGATAGTTCGGAACGGAAGTATCATCATTCCTACCGGAAACGATTGCATCAGGACCAAAGACAATGTCATCGTCATTTCCAGGTCTTCCAATGTGAACGATCTGAACGATGTATTTGAAGCGTAGGGGTCAGGAGGCATAGAGCGTGAATATTACACTTGTTTTATACGTGGTCGGACATGTGCTGTGCTATGAGGCGGTCCTGATGCTTCTGCCCATCGGCGTAGCCCTATTGACCGGGGTGAATGACTGGATATACTTTGTTTATGCGATCGTCCCGCTTTTGCTCACTGGACTTCTGCTCCGCAGCAGGAAGCCGAAGGTGACAAAGATGCAGACAAGAGAAGGGCTGGCGTCAGTGGCATTTGCGTGGATATTTTTGGCGGCCTTTGGAGCGCTTCCCTTCTATTTCAGCGGGTATTTTAACGGATACGTGGACTGCTTCTTTGAGACAGTGTCCGGTTTTACCACTACGGGGGCGACGATCCTTACGGATATAGAGGGACTTCATAACGGAGGCCTCATGTTCTGGAGGAGCTTTACTCACTGGATAGGAGGCATGGGGATTCTTGTATTTGTCCTCGCGTTCCTTCCGAATATGGATGGATCCAACGTCCAGCTTTTAAAAGCGGAGAGCCCCGGTCCGACGCCGGGGAAGATGGTTCCACGGCTGAAGGAGACGGCGCGGATCCTGTATCTGATCTATTTTGGACTGACGATCGCCCATATTCTCTGCCTGGTGGCGGCGAAAATGCCGCTTTATGATTCTGTGATCCATGCCATGGGAAGTGCCGGTACAGGCGGATTTTCCAATATGAACGCCAGTGTCGGCGCATATCACAATCCGGCGGCCGAATGGATAATCGCTATATTCATGATGCTGTTCGGTATTAATTTCAGCGTCTATTATCTGCTGTTAAAGAAACAGGTGAAAGATGTGTTTAAAAATGGGGAGCTAAGGCTCTACCTGGGAATCATCATAGGCTCGGTGGTATTTATGACCCTGAACGTCGCCCAGAAATATTATGACGGTTCGTGGAGCGACGCCATACGTTCCGCCTTTTTCCAGGTGTCCTCCATTATGACCACCACAGGATACAGCACTGCGGATTTCAATCTCTGGCCGACATTGAGCAAGATGATCATCGTGACCCTGATGATAGTCGGGGCTTGTGCGGGGTCTACCGGAGGCGGTGTGAAGGTGAGCCGGGTCCTGGTGCTGTTTAAGTCCCTCAAGCAGGAAATCCGCCACCTTATCCACCCCAGGATGATCAGTTCGCCGAGAATGGACGGGAAGGTGATTGAAAAGGGCATCATCAAAGGAATCTTGATTTTTTTCTTCACCTATATTATGATTGCCATAGCGGCTATGCTTGTAATATCGGTGGATGGGTATGATATTGAAACGACCATTACCGCAGTGCTTTCTGCGCTGGGGAATATCGGGCCTGGCCTGGGGGCGGTGGGCCCCATGGGGAATTTCGCCGGATTTTCGCAGCTCAGCAAAGTCGTGCTGTCCTTCTGCATGCTGGCGGGAAGACTGGAACTGTTTCCTATGTTGATTTTATTCGTGCCATCCGCCTGGAAGAAGTCGTGCTAGATTTGGACAGCCATGTATCAGGAATGAGGAGCAGATATGTTTGTGATCGCAGGTCTTGGGAATCCGGGCCTTACCTATGCCGGGACCAGGCATAACGTGGGATTCGGCGCTATTGATGAGCTGGCGGACTCTTACCGCATCGGAGTGGATACGAAGAAACACAAGGGACTCATCGGAAAAGGAAATATTGGGGGACAGAAAGTAATTCTGCTGAAGCCCCAGACATATATGAACTTAAGCGGGGAAAGTATCAGAGAGGTTCTGGATTATTATAAGCTGACACCGGAAGAGCTTCTGGTGATCTATGACGATATCAATCTCGATCCGGGACAGCTTCGCATCCGCGAAAAAGGAAGCGCCGGCGGACATAACGGAATGAAGAGCATCATCTCCCATTTGGGGACCGACGTTTTTTCCAGGATCCGTGTGGGAGTAGGGAGCAAACCGCCCAGAATGGATCTGGCAGATTATGTGCTGGGACATTTTTCGCCGGAAGAGCTGCTGGAAGTCCGGGAAAGTCTCGTGCACGCAGCCGAGGCGGCGGCCATGATCGCAGCGGGCGATATGGCGGCGGCCATGAATAAGTTCAATGGAAAAAAGAAATGATTGGATTTAGAACCACCAATAACAGACAGAGGTGATTGAATGGCAGGCTCTTTTCGCAGTCCGCTGCCTGAACTGAAAGAATATTTAGATACAAAAGAGGACCTTTGCAGAGGCAGAGGTCCTGTTTCTGTCAGTGGCGGGACCGATTCTCAAAAGGTTCACCAGATGGCGGAGCTGGGACGGATGTTCCCACTGAAGTTAGTTATAACTTACAATGACGCAAGGGCAAAGGATATATATGAAGATTACAGGAATTTTGACAGGAACGTCTTTTTATACCCGGCCAGGGATTTACTGTTTTATAATGCGGATGTCCAGGGCAGTCTGCTCGCCCAGAAGCGTCTGATGGTACTGAAGCAGCTACTTCAGGAAGGAGAGGGGACAATCATCACCACAGTGGATGGCTGCATGGATCATCTGATGCCTTTGTCCGCCTTTTCGGATAGTGTTGTCCTGTTGACGGAAGGACAGGAGCTTGACCTGGAGGAGCTTCGAAAGCGCCTTATATACATGGGATATGACAGATGCGCCCAGGTAGAGCAGGGCGGCCAGTTTTGTGTCCGCGGCGGTATACTGGACATTTTTCCCCTCACAGAAGAAAATCCGGTCCGTGTGGAACTGTGGGGAGACGAGATTGACTCCATCCGTTCCTTTGATGTGGAAAGCCAGCGCTCCATTGAGCGTCTGGAGCAGGTCCGCCTGTACCCGGCGAGAGAGCTGGTCCTTGATAAAGATAGATTGGAAGCAGGAACAGAGCGTTTGATTAAGGAAAAAGAAACATACCGAAAGCAGCTGAAGGAGCAGAAACGGATCGAAGAGGCTCACCGGATCAATACCATAGTGGGAGAGATGGTGGAGGAGCTTCGGGAGGGGTGTTTTCTGGGAGCTCTGGAAGGATGTATCCGGTACTTCTGCCCGGAGACCGTATCCTTTCTGGATTATTTTAAAGAGGGGACTCCGTTTTTTTTGGATGAACCGGCCAGGATTATGGAACGAGCCAATGTGGTAGAGGCTGAATTCCGGGAGAGCATGACGCAGAGGCTGGAAAAGGGCTATCTGCTCCCAGGCCAGACGGATATCCTTTATTCTGTGAGAGAAGTGTCGGCGGCGCTGGCGAGAGACCACAGTGTTCTTTTTTCTGCCCTTGAGCAGAAGACGATACCGGTCAAGAAGCGCTACAGCATGACGGTCAAAAACGGGAATTCCTACCATAACGGCTTTGAGCTTCTGGTGAGCGATTTAAAGAAGTGGAAAAAAGAAGGCTGGAGAGTGGCGCTTTTATGCGCTTCCCGAACGAGAGGGGCCAGGCTGGCAAAGGATCTGCAGGAGCAGTATGATCTGAGGGCTTATTATTCCGAGGAGGAAGACAAAGAGATCCTTCCTGGAGAGATTTGTGTGCTGTACGGGAGTCTTCACCGGGGTTTTGAGTACCCGATGATAAAGTTCGTGGTGATTCCGGAAAGCGATATGTTCGGGACAGAAAAGAAAAAGCGCAGAAAACGGACTGCCTATGAGGGCAAGAAGATTCAGAGCTTTTCTGAACTGTCAGCCGGCGATTACGTGGTCCATGAAAATCATGGTCTCGGTATTTATCGGGGAATTGAAAAAATTGAAGTAGACAAAATCATAAAGGATTATATAAAGATCGAATATGCCGGAAACGGGAGCTTGTACCTGCCGGTGACCCAGCTGGATATGATCCAGAAATATGCGGGGGCAGGTTCGAAAAAGCCCAAGCTCAATAAACTGGGAGGACAGGAATGGGGCAGGACGAAGTCCCGGGTAAAGGGGGCCGTAAAGGAAATTGCCAGGGATCTGGTGCAGTTATACGCGGCAAGACAGCATACAGATGGATTTCAGTACGGGCCGGATACCATTTGGCAGAAGGAGTTTGAGGAGCTGTTTCCCTATGAGGCGACGGAGGATCAGGAGCTGGCCATTGAGGCGACCAAACGGGATATGGAGAGCAAAAAGATCATGGACCGGCTGATATGCGGAGATGTGGGTTATGGAAAGACAGAAATTGCCATCCGCGCTTCCTTTAAGGCGGTCCAGGAGGGAAAACAAGTCGTGTACCTGGTGCCGACTACCATTCTGGCGCAGCAGCATTATAATACGTTTGTCCAGAGAATGATGGATTTCCCGGTCCGCGTGGATATGCTGTCCCGCTTTAGGAGTGCTGCGGAGCAGAAAAAGACCTTGGCGGATCTGAAGAAAGGGCTGGTGGACATTTTGATCGGCACCCACCGGGTGCTTTCCGACGACGTGGTGTTCAGGGATCTGGGACTTCTGATCATCGATGAAGAACAGCGGTTTGGAGTGACACACAAGGAAAAGATCAAAAAGATGAGAGAAAATGTGGATGTATTGACACTGACTGCCACTCCGATTCCCAGGACGCTTCATATGAGCCTGGTCGGCATCCGGGACATGAGTGTCCTGGAAGAACCGCCTATGGACAGAGTTCCCATTCAGACTTACGTCATGGAATATAATGAAGAGATGGTGCGGGAAGCCATTGAGAGGGAACGGGCCAGGGGAGGACAGGTCTATTATGTATATAACAGAGTTCAGGATATAGAGGATATCACGTCCAAAATCGCGGAATTGGTTCCGGATGCCGTGGTAGTCTACGCCCATGGGCAGATGAGGGAGAGGCAGCTGGAAAAGATCATGCTGGACTTCATTAACGGAGAGATCGATGTGCTTGTCTCTACCACGATTATTGAAACAGGCCTGGATATCTCCAATGTCAACACCATGATCATCCATGACGCAGACCGGTTCGGACTGTCCCAGCTTTACCAGCTGCGGGGGAGAGTCGGGCGTTCCAACCGCACAGCATACGCATTCCTCATGTACAGGAGGAACAAGCTCCTGAAAGAAGAGGCGGAGAAACGTCTGGCCGCTATCCGGGAGTTCACGGAACTGGGTTCCGGCATCAAGATTGCCATGAGAGACCTGGAGATCCGCGGAGCCGGGAATCTCCTCGGCGCAGAGCAGCACGGCCATATGGAGGCCATCGGCTATGACCTTTACTGCAAGCTTTTGAACGAAGCAGTAAAGGCTCTGAAAGGAGAAGGAGAAGAAGAATCCTTTGAAACGGCGGTCGACTTCAACATTGACGCTTATATTCCTCCCTCTTATATCAAGAATGAGGTCCAAAAGCTTGAGATATACAAACGGATTTCTGGAATCGAGGATGAAGAGGAAGCTATGGATATGAGGGATGAGCTTACAGACCGGTTCGGAGATCTGCCTCGTTCTGTGGAGAACCTGCTGGAGATATCCCTTCTGAAAGCTATGGCCCATAAAGTGTTTGTGACAGAGATAACCGGGAACCGCCAGGAGGTGCGGCTTGTGATGTATGAGAAGGCGCCGTTCCATGTGGAGAAGATTCCAGAGCTGGTGAAGCAGTATGGAGGAGCTCTTCGATTCACGGCGGCGGAGCAGCCGTACTTCACCTACATGGACCGGAAACGGGAAAACAGGGACGGAAAACAGATGCTGGAAAAGGTGAAAATCCTGTTAAATGCCATAAAAGAGTTGCTAGTTTGACCGTTTGGTACTATAATAACAAGTGCCTGTGTGTACAGGATCTAAGAGGAAACAATCTAGGGAGGATACCGTTACTATGAACAAATTTACGAGAAAGCTGGTACTTCTGCTGGCGGTCTTGCTCACAGCCGGTACATTGGCAGGCTGCGGACGCACTAAGGTGACCTTGGAAAATTACCCCACTACGGTGGTCGCGACGCTGGGTGATACTAAGATTTATCTGGATGAAGCCAACTATCAGGCCAGATATAATCAATATACAAGTGAACTGTATTATAACATGTATGGATACGATCTGTCGGATATGTGGGATACAGACATCGGAACCGGCAGCACGCTGGAAGAGTATACTAAAAAGAATGTGATGTCCGCCATTTATCAGACCTATGTTCTGAAAGCGAAAGCGGATGAGCTGGGGCTTGCGCTGGATGAGGAGGAGACTGCAAAGGTAGCGGAGACCGTGAAGAGCACCATGGAGAATATGGATGAAGCGCTTAAGGAGACAACAGCCATCACAGAGGAGCGGCTTACGGAAATCCTGACAAATAACGCACTTGCCATGAAAGCATATGAATATGCGGTGAAGGATGTGGATACGGAAGTCGGCGATGAAGAAGCGGCTCAGCGTAAGATCAGCTATATTCTGGTGAAGGACGGAGAGGACGCTGCTGCTGCTGAGACACTTGCCGAAGAACTGAAAGGCAGGGCGGAGGCGGGAGAGGATATGTCTGCCCTGGCTGATGAGCATGATAACTGCACGTATTCTCAGGCCACGTACGGAGCTGGGGATTATGACAATACCCTCGGTAATTTCGGCCGTACTCTGGCGACCGGAGAGTTTGGAAGCGTATATGACGAAGGCTACGGATGGTATGTAGTATATTGTGATTCTGATTTTGACCAGGAAGCGACAGAGAAAGAAAAGCCCGTCATCGTAGAGCAGAGGAAAGGGGAACTTTTCCAGAGCGCCTATGCGGAATGGCTGAAGGACATGCCCAAATTCAAGGTTGACGAAGACGTATGGTCAGAGATTACCTTTGATAAAACTCTTTTTGTAGTACCGGAGACGACGTCCGGTGAGGAAGAGACCACCTCAGCCGCCGGTGAAGAGACGACCACGACAGCTGAATAGAGCAGAATCGATTAGATAGGATCCGGCGGAGAGGAACTCCGCCGGTTTTTGTTATATACCTTGAAATCGGATTCTTTCTCTTGCTTTTCGTTTTGCACCGAGGCGGACACTTCTGACGCCTTGTTCTTCTCTTGTGTACAGCGGAAAAGAGTGTTACACTGAATGCAGGAAAAGGGCACTCAAGAAGAGGGGATATTTATATGGGGATGAAAAGAAATCATATGACCGATAAAGGAAAAGAAGCGTATTCTCTTCGGTTTGCGAAAAAACGCAGTGAAGAATTGTCCGAGAGATCCAGAAGCAATTTAGTGGAGCTTTTGAATCGGAATATTCCGGGCGGCATCATGGGCGGATATCTGGAAAAGGATTTTCCTTTGTATTGTGTCAATGATTACATGCTGGAGCATCTCGGCTATACTTATGAGGAATTCTGCCGCGATATAGATGGTCTTGTAATTAACTGTATGCATCCCGATGATCGGGAACGGGTGGAAAGACAGGTTGAGGATGCCTTTTCGAAAAACAGTGATTATGAGATCCGCTACAGGATGAAGAAGAGGAACGGAAGCTATATATGGGTAAATGATATCGGACGGAAAACAGTGGACGAGGACGGCCGAAAAATCTGCATCAGCACAATCCGGGATATCACGAAAGATATGGAGACCAGGCGCCAGGAGAAGAAGTATGACGCGCTGTTTGAAAGCGTGGTCTGCGGGATCGTCCAGTACCGGCTTTTTCCTGACGGCAGGGTCGAGTATAAAAATGCCAATCAGGAGGCTATCCGTATTTTTGGATATACGCCGGAGGAATTCTGGGCGAAGGATGATTGGCGCCTGCCGGAGCTCATTGCTTTAGAGGATCGGGACCGCGTTCTGGCGGAGGCATACGGCATCTCGGAGGTAGGGCAGAAGGGGGAATTCGAATACCGGCTCCGGAAACAGGACGGTTCTTCCTGCTGGATCATCGGAACGGCGGAGATGATTATCGATGATGACGGTGAAACTCTGATACAGAGCGCTTTTATGGATATCAGCCTGCGAAAGAGAATGCAGCATGAGAATCTGGAACTGCAGAAGGAGAACAAGGCCAGCAGTGAACTGCTGCGAATGGCTTTGGAAGGCACTACGATCTGTGAGTTTTTTTATTATCCTCAGGAGCAGACGGCGGTAATGCCGGAACGGACCTGCAGCGTATTATGCTGCAAGCCGCAGTATGAGAATATGCCATTCAGTTTTGAGGAAGAACGGGTCGCAGAAGAGAGCAAGGAGGCCTATTTGGAGATGTTTCGGCGTATCCAATGCGGGGAGAGAACGGCTTCTTCTGAAATATGTGAATTGGACGGCTGCTGGAGACGGATCGCCATGTCCAATGTGGACTATGACGGGCAGGGAAAGCCGGTGCGGGCCGTGGGACTCGTGCAGGATATCACGCAGCAGAAACAGACGGAGACGGAAAATACCAGGATATCTGCTTTGAATCAGGAAATCATGACCTCGCTCAATAACTTGTTTTTCGGAGTCTACCGCCTGAATCTGGAGACGGGGACGGTACATGTTATCCGCCGTCCGGAGGAGAGCTGGAACTTCCAAGAACTTGAGCTGGAGCTGGACTCCTGGGTGGACGCGCTTTCTGTCTATTATCACCCCGGTGACAGAGAGCGGCTCCGCAGAGGCCTTTCCCTGGAGAACCTCCGCAGGATAAAAGCGGAAGGAGTCCATTCCTTCGAGGGAGAATACCGGCGCATTCGGAATGGAGAGTACTGCTGGGTGGCCAATACCGTTTACTTAAATGATGAAAATTTCATGGGCGATACCGCGATTCTGGCACAGACGGATATATCGGACAGGAAGCAGCAGGCCGACATCATCCATGCCCTGGGACAGGAATATTATGCGCTGTATTATATTAACTTGGAGCAGGATACCCTGAAAGCATTGAGGATGGACGAAAAAGAGAAGAATGCAATCGGGATTACACCTGCCGACGGGTTCCGGAGATCCATAGACCGGTATGTGGAGAGTTGTGTGCATCCGGAAGAGCAGAAGGAAATGCAGAAGTTTTTCTCACAAAGGCATTTACAGGAGTGCCTGACAGAGAAGAACCGTGAAATTTCCATGACTTACCGGAAGAGCACAGACGATCGCTATGAGTGGATGCAGGCTAAGCTTATCCTGGGCGAGATGAAGGAAGGGAAACCTTATCAGGTGGCTCTGGCTGTCCGGAATGTGGACGAGAGCATTCAGCAGGAGCTGGAAAGGAAAAGACTTCTGGAGGATGCACTGCAGCACGCGGAAAGTGCCAATGAGGCGAAAAGTGATTTTCTTTCCAGGATGTCCCACGACATCCGAACACCCATGAACGGCATCATGGGTATGGTAACCTTGGCGGAAACTTATATGGGGAATGAAGAGAAGGTGCGGGACTGCCTGGCAAAGATTGAGGTATCCGGCCGTCATCTTTTGGGACTCCTCAATGAAGTACTGGACATGAGCAAGATCGAGAGCGGGAAACTGGAGCTTGATACGAATGCTTTCAGCCTGCCTGATTTTCTTCAGGATGCGCTGACCATGCTCCGGCCTTCTGTCGATGAAAAAAAACAGGCACTCCGGGTTCTGATAAAAAATCTAATCCATGAAAAAGTCATGGGAGATGAACTGAGACTGCAGCAGGTCATCGGAAATATATTGTCCAATGCCAGCAAATATACGCCGGAAGGCGGAGAGATCAGAGTCACTTTGGAAGAGCTGAACTGTCAGGCTTCCCAGCGCGGTCTGTACCGGTTCGTCATTGAGGACAATGGGATTGGTATGTCTGAGGCGTTTATAAAACGTATCTTTGAACCCTTCAGCAGAGCCGACGATTCCCGGACAAGCAATATTCAGGGGACTGGGCTGGGGATGGCCATCGCGCAGAATATCGTCCACATGATGGGCGGAGAGATCCGTGTGAACAGCCGTGAGGGAAAAGGTTCCTGCTTTACGGTGCTTTTGAATCTCCCGCTGCAGGAAGCGGGAGATTTAAAAGCGGAGGACTTAAGAGGTTTATCCATATTATGTGTGGGAGGCCCGGGGTCTGCGGGAGATACGATCTGCCAAATGGCGGAGAGTCTGGGTATGAAGGGGGAACAGGCTCTTTCCCTCGAAGAGGCGGCGGGAAAGACTAGACTGGCATGGGAAACAGGGAACGGTTATTTTGCGGTTTTGGTGGATTGGGATGCGGAGAAGCTTCCCTGGGAGCGGGTGATTCGGGAACTGTCCGAATTTCGGCATGGGAATGAACCGCACATGGTGCTGGCCGCATATAGCTGGTCGGAAGAAGAAGAGAAAAAGGCCAGAGAGGCCGGTGCGGATGCTTTTGCAGGCAAGCCTCTGTTCCCTTCCAAGCTTCTGAAGCTGTTCCGCGGCTTCCTGAATCCGGAGAATGAAAATCCGGAGACAGGTTCGATATGGAGGGGAAAGCTCACGGGAAGACGGATGCTCCTGGTAGAGGACAATGAACTGAATGCGGAGATCGCAGGAGAATTTCTGAGCCTGGCGGGAGCAGAAGTGGATAGGGCGGAGAATGGCGAGGTGGGAATCCGGTATTTTGCTTCTCATCCGGAAGGGTATTATGACGCGGTTCTCATGGATATCCAGATGCCCGTGATGAATGGATATGAGGCTGCGGCAAAGATTCGTGGTATGAAGCGCCGGGATTCCGAAAGTGTGGTCATACTTGCGATGACAGCAGACGCGTTTTCCGAAGACGTCCAGCGGGCCGGAGAGGCCGGAATGGACGGCCATTTGGCGAAACCCTTTGATGTGAACCAATTAATGGAATTGCTTGATAAGCATCTTAAATAAAAACAAAAGTATATTTCTTACAATGTCCGCATAAATTCCTTCATTTTACTGACAATAAGTTCTGATGTTGTTCAGCAGATAAAACATTGACGTTGTCAGAACTAAATGTTAAAATCCATATTATATGCGATTTTGTATTATGCTGTATAACGTTAATGTTTATATTTGATTTTGATATAATAGTTTATATCTCGGAGGAAGTATAATAATGAAGCTTGATGTAAACAAAATTAAAAAGTCATTATTTATTGGAACATTGGTTTTTCAATTGATTTTGTTTTTTTGTTTTGTATATGGGGATGTTTTTATAACCACGAATCATGGAATGAATTTCTGGGATTGCCTGTTCAGCGGAAATATCCGAAACTTTTATAGCTATAATTTAAATTCTGAGCTAGTGGCTGGAGTTTATCGTGGAAATTATTCGGCTTATTATGACTTTATGATATATATAATTTTTGCTTTATGGGATTTGCCATTATGGATAATAAAAAAGGTGTTTAAAATCGAGTTTATTTTAAATACTTTTTGGGGATCTGTATGGGCAAAATCTATTATTTTACTTTTCTTGATTTTGACTCTTTGTATTATGATTAAAATAGTTAATATTATTCAAAAGGATAAACATATTAAAATAAGATCTATTTATTTGTTTTTAACGTCTGTTTTTGTAACGGCATACATTTGTATTTTAGGACAATACGATATTATTCCTATATTTTTTATTTTAGCAGGTGTATATTTCTTCTTAAAAAATAAATTCAGATTGTTTGTTTTATTTTTTGCTTTGGCTATCCCCATAAAAGCGTTTGCTTTGTTTGCTTTTGTAGTCTTACTTTTGTATAAAGAAAAAAATATTCTTAAGGATATATTATGGATAATATGCGGACTACTTCCTATGGCACTTACTCGCTGGTTGGTTCCGATTGAGGGAAGCAGTAATATAAATATCTTATATGAGTTATTATTTCAAAATAAAATTGATTTGACTTACGGAGGAGTTCCGATTTTTGTCATTGTATTTGTAGTCCTCTGTTTATTCTGTTATTTGAAAAAACCATCAGAAGATGAACAATTGGCCAGTCGGGAAATTATATATTTGTGTTTTCTGGCTTTTGCAGTATTTTTAACAACTTGTAGTACGCTGCCCTATTGGTTCTTGTATATGGTTCCATTCTTGTATATTATAATAGCAGGTAATAAGAATTATTATACAATCAATATGCTGCTGGAGACCTGCATGGCGTTTTTTGTGGTTTTAGGCCAGGTTTTTACATTTTACTGGTGTTTCTCAGGAGATATAGTAGGCAATATGTTCCTCTCTCTGGTTTTAAAACGCGGAAATGAAGTAAATCTTTCAGCACCGATGATGCTTGAAAAACTTTTGGGAGCGGAAACATATCAAAAATTTTTTCCTCTGGTCGTACCCATTTGTATGGCCATTTTTATAGCGGCGGTGATAGTGTTTTCCTATTTGAATTCTCCCTGGAAACGTGAAAAGGTGAATACTTGGAATGATTCTAAAGTCAATAAAATGATCTATGGTTTGAGGATTCTTTTGGGATATGGTATCTGTATGATACCACTCGTTTGTTATCTGTTATAGCAGAATGTAAGGTTTATAAAATTAAATAGATAGAATGTATGGATGATTCTGGAATATTGTGGAGATGCTGTATGATAAGGAGAGGCAAATGAAAAAAGGTGTACGGATGCTGGAATTCCAGCAGCGCGGAGATGAGAGGGGCCATATGGTCGTTGTTGAAGGGAATCAGGACATTCCATTTGAAATTAAAAGAATATTTTATATATATGGATCTGATAAAGATGTAATAAGAGGACAGCATGCTAATTTAAGAAGCGAGTTTGTTCTGGTAAATGTGGCAGGAAAGAGTAAAGTAAAAATAAAAGACGGAAAAGGAAATGAAGCGATCTTTGCCTTGAACAGACCTCATACGGGTATATATATACCTAAGATGGTCTGGAAAGATATGTATGATTTTAGTGAAGACTCTGTTTTGTTATGTCTTGCAAGTGAACATTATGATGCAGATGAATATATAAGAGATTATGAGGAATTTGTTAAGGCCATGAAATGCATGGAGGAATCATAGATGAAACTGTCGATTGTAATTCCGGTTTATTATAACGAAAATAATTTAAAACCTTTGTATGCAGATATAAAAGATAAAATTATTGATAAAATAGATTACAATTATGAAATTGTAATGGTAAATGATGGATCAAAAGATAAAAGCTATGAGATAATGAAAGAAATAGCGTCTGATGATCCAAACGTAAAAATAATAAGTTTATCAAGAAATTTTGGGTCACATGCTGCGATTTTATGCGGATTGTCTAAATGCACAGGAGATTGTGCAGTTGTCAAAGCGGCAGACTTACAGGAACCTACGGAATTGATATTTGAAATGGTAGAGAGTTGGAAGAGGGGAAATCGTGTAGTCTTGGCGGTTAGAAAAGGTAGAAATGAGGCTGCTGGTCAAAAGGTTTTTGCGAATCTCTATTATTGGCTGGTAAAAAAAACATCATTGCCGACTATGCCCAAAGGAGGATTTGATGTTTATTTGCTGGACAGAAAAGTAATTGATGTACTGGACAATCTGGACGAAAAAAACAGTGCGTTGACCGGGCAGATACTTTGGAGCGGATTTAGTACTGGCATTGTATATTATACGCGACTGGCCAGAGAAATTGGCAAAAGTAAATGGACTCTTCGGAAAAAAATCAGGCTGGTAATGGATACATTGTTTAGTTTTTCTACTCTGCCTATATCAGCAGTTCTTTCGATTGGTGCATTATCCTTTGTGGGAGCGATCATTTGGGCGATTGTAGTTCTTATTTATAAAATTAGCGGAGCAATTGCAGTAAGCGGCTGGACTACATTATTTATTTTTAACTTATTTAGTTTTGGAATCATAATGCTGACTCTTGGAGTTATAGGGGAATATCTGTGGAGAACATTTGATGCTTCTCGTAACAGGCCTCCATATATAATTGAAGAGGATAATTTGAAAGAGGATTAAAATGAAATTGAGGTTAATAGAAAAAAAAGATGTTGAAAAAATGTTAGAATGGATGCACGATCCTGAGGTGAATTGTTTTTTTCGTTTTGATGCAGAAAATATGACGAAAGAGAAAGCTCTGAATTTTATTCAAGAGTCGAGAAACTCTGCAGAAGAAAAAAAGGCGTTTCATTTTGCCGTTGTCAATGATGAAGATGAGTATTTGGGTACTCTTAGTCTAAAAGACATTGACTGGAATGCCCGGGTCGCTGAATTTGCGATTAGTTTAAGGAGATCAAATCAGGGAAAAGGATTGGGAACGGCCGCAACGCTGGAAGGGCTTAAATATGCATTTGATGTATTAAATCTAGAACGAGTGTTTTTAAATGTATTATCGGATAATGTGAAGGCCATAAGACTTTATGAAAAATGTGGATTTTCTTATGAAGGAGAAGCTCGTAATCATGTTATGGTAAAGGGCAAAATAAAATCTTTGAAGTGGTATGCTATACAAAAGAATGAATTTATGGAGGCGAAAAATGGATAAAATAATGCCAAATAGAATGGATCGCGGATTTTACAGGTATCAAAGGGAATTTGAAGAGAAAGCTTTAGAAGTTCTGAGGTCAGGCTGGTACGTACTGGGAAAAGAATTAAAAGCTTTTGAACAGGAATTTGCGTCATATATGAATAGTAAATATTGTGTGGGCCTTGCCAGCGGCTTAGATGCACTTTGGATAGCTTTCAGAGTATTGGGAATTGGAAAAGGCGATGAGGTGATCGTCCAGGGGAATACTTATATAGCCAGTGTAATGGGAATAACAATGAACGGCGCAGTTCCTGTTTTTGTAGAGCCAGACGAATATAACAATATAGATGTATCAAGGATCGAGGAGAAAATAACAGAGAAGACAAAAGCTATATTAGTCGTTCATTTGTACGGACAAGCTTCTAATATGGCTTCCATAATGGAAATAACAGAGAAATATGGATTAAGATTAGTGGAGGACTGTGCGCAGTCTCATGGTGCCTGCTTTAACGGTAAGGTAACCGGAACATTTGGAGATGTTGGCTGTTTTTCATTTTATCCGTCAAAAAATCTTGGAGCTTTTGGAGATGCGGGGGCAATTGTAACTAATGATGAGAAAATTGCGGAGGATGTCCGCATATTTAGAAATTATGGAAGCGAGAAAAGATATTATAATAAAGTAGTCGGTACAAACTCCAGACTGGACGAACTTCAGGCAGGACTTTTACGGGTACGGCTTACACATCTTCGCGAACTTACAGAGGAAAAAGAAGGGATATGCAGACGGTATTTAGAGAATATAAACAATGAAAAAATTGAGCTGCCTAAAATAAGATCCGGTGCCACTCATATCTGGCATCAATTTGTTATACATTGCAAGGAGCGTGACGCGTTAGTAAAGTATCTAGATGAAAATGGTATAGGTACTATTATTCATTATCCTATTCCGCCGCATTTATCAGAGGCTTACCGATATCTGGGTTATAAAGAGGGGGATTTTCCAATTACTGAACAGTATGCGAAAGAGGTTCTTTCTTTACCACTATATAATGGGATGACTGTGGAAGAGGAAAACTATATAATTGAAACAATAAATAGATTTTAGATTGAATAGCTGACTTATAAAAGTCAGCTATTTGCAATAGCTAGAGGACAATATGGATAAATTCACAAAAGGCTTTGATCGAGTTCTTAGAAGGATGATTCTGTTTATATTTAATGTATTTCACAAGGAGTGTGACGCAGAGATTATAGACGGGATTATACAGTTTGCGAAATTTGGGATAGTAGGTGTTTCCAATACAGTTGTGTCTTATGTAATAAATATTTTGGTCTTGCTGGGTTTAAGAGATTTGGAACTTTCGTGGGATTATATAGCTGGAAACGTGATCTCTTTTTTAATTAGTGTATTATGGTCATTTTACTGGAACGAAAAGTATGTTTTTATTTTAAAAGAAGGTGAAACACGTTCAGTTGGTAAAGCTTTGTTAAAATCTTATATTTCTTATGGATTCACAGGGATAATTTTAAATAATGTATTATCATGGATCTGGATTTCATTCTTAAGTATATCTAAATATATAGCACCTATTATAAATTTATTAGCTAGTGTACCCATAAATTTTATTGTAAATAAAATGTGGGCATTTAAAAAGAGTAATAATTCATGAGGTTAAAATAAGGGAAAATAAATCGGCAGGTTTTTTTTGCATAATGAGCCACTATTTGCAAATACTAGAAACACAGTATTAGTAAATGGAGGAATCAATAAACATATGAAAGCAACGGGCATTGTAAGAAGAATCGACGATTTGGGACGTGTGGTAATTCCGAAAGAGATCCGGCGGACCCTGCGTCTGAGAGAGGGAACTCCCCTAGAGATCTTCACTGACAGAGAAGGTGAGATCATCCTGAAGAAATATTCACCCATGGCGGAACTGGGAAGCTTTGCCAAGCAGTATGCAGAGGCTTTGGCACAGGCTACAGGGCTGGCCGTCTGCGTCACCGACAGAGACCAGGTGATCGCAGTGGCAGGGACCGTCAAAAAAGAACTCTTGCAGAAGAGTATCAGCAAGCCCCTGGAGCAGATGATCCTAAACAGGACCAATGTGATCGCAGGCAAAGATGACGGCCAGTTCATTCCCGTTACGACAGAGGACACAGAGGAATATTCCGGCGAGGTGACGGCGGTGATCCTCTGCGAAGGAGATGCGATCGGATCCGTTATCATCTTGAGTAAAGATCCCAAGTATAAGATGGGCACCCTGGAGCAGAAGCTCGCGCTGACTGCGGCAGGATTTCTTGGAAGACAGATGGAAAGTTAACTCTGAATGTGATATGCTTAATACAGCAGATACCATCTGGTGCCTGCCTGTCGTCTGCATAACAGGAGGAGATTACAATGGAAAAAAAGGAACGGTATACATTTGAGGAATTAAAGGAAGTCATTGCGGAACTCCGCTCAGAGCATGGATGCCCCTGGGACAGAGCGCAGACCCACGAAAGCATGAAAAAATGTCTCCAGGATGAGTGTGAAGAGGTACTTCAGGCCATAGGGAATAAGGACATGGATAATCTGTGTGAAGAGCTGGGTGATATCCTTTTTCAAGTAATGCTTCACAGCCAGATCGCAGAGGAGAATGGAGACTTTACCGTTGAGGATGTGATTTCTATGCTTTGCCGGAAAATGATACGGCGGCATCCACACGTTTTTGGCAGCGGAAAAGCCGGGGCGCCTGAGGAAAGTAAAGCCAGCTGGGATGAGATTAAAAATATGGAAAAAGAAGCCAGGAGAAAAGGGATAAAATTGTAGGAATCAAGGAAATTTCTTGACAAATCCATTATATCAGTTTATAAATAATGAAGAAGAGTATCGATTTCTACGAAACAAAACCTTAGGAGGAACTATTATTATGAACAAAACAGAGTTAATTGCAGCGGTTGCTGAGAAGACAGAGCTGTCTAAAAAAGATGCAGAGAAGGTTATCAAGGCTTTTACAGATGTTATTGCTGATGAAATGGTTAATGGCGGAAAAGTACAGTTGGTAGGATTCGGTACCTTTGAAGTATCCGAAAGAGCAGCGAGAGAGGGAAGAAATCCCAAGAGCGGCGAGACGATGACGATTCCGGCTTCTAAAGTTCCGAAGTTCAAAGCTGGCAAAGCATTGAAGGATATGGTAAACGCATAATTACTCTTAACAATGGTTCAGAACTGCCGCAGGGACTGCGGCAGTTTTTTGCATAATAGGAGGATCCATGAGATTAGATAAGTTTCTGAAAGTATCCCGCATCATCAAGCGGCGTACTGTGGCCAACGAGGCCTGTGACGGCGGCCGTGTGCTGGTCAATGACAGGCCGGCCAAAGCATCTCTGAACGTGAAGGAAGGAGATATCATAGAAGTACAGTTTGGAAACCGCTCCGTAAAGGCAGAGGTTCTTAAGGTCCAGGAGAGCACAAAAAAAGAGGACGCGGGAGAAATGTACCGTTACCTGTAGTCATAGGGGCTTATCCTTCTGCATAGAATCCCAATAGGACAATGCAGAAGGGAGAGATTGGATGGAGGAACAGAGGCAGAGGGCGAAACCCCACAAGGTGATGCTTGACAAACGAGCCCACGCAATGATAAGCGGTGTCCAGGAAGTGGTATCCTTTGATGAAAAGGAAGTGATTCTGGAGACAGAACAGGGGACTTTGACCATAAAGGGAGAGGATCTGAAGGTGAGCCGTCTTACTGTAGAGCAGGGTGAGGTGGATATCGGGGGCAGGATGGACAGCTTTGTTTATTCTGAGAGCCGCGGAAGAAAGGCGCAGGGAGAATCCTTCCTGGGGCGTCTGTTTAAATAGCCTATGAGCGGGATGATTCGGGAAGAGGCGGACTTCCTTCTGGTGTCGCTTCTTTGGGGGGCAGGCCTTACGGCTGCGTATGACTGCTTTCGCATCGCAAGAACGGCGGTGAGACATGCTTCCTGGGCGGTAGCCATTGAAGATTTTATTTACTGGGTCTTTGCAGGCTTTGCACTGTTCTATCTTCTGTTTACCATGAACGATGGAAATGTCCGGTGGTATGCACTGGCGGGCGCGGCATCCGGCATGTGGCTGTATCATATAACCCTGAGTCCGATTTTAGTGAAGATATTTGGAACAATATTCCAATATATCATGAAAGGGCTGGCCTTTCCGGCAAAAACTGCGGGGCGGCTATTGAAAAAGTGGACGAAATGCCTTACAATGAAAATAAGTGCAGTTTGGAAAAAGCGAAAGCAGAGGCTGCAGGAGAAGAAAGCCCGGAGAGAACAGGCGCAGAAGAAAAAGGAAGACAGCGCTTTAAATGAGAAGGACCGCGGTGAAAAGCATGGCAGGAAGCAGAAGGAAAAAGCGTTACAAAAGACAAAGCAAAAAGGTCATTCTGGGGATTCTCCTGGTGGTGGCCCTATTAGGCGGCGCGGTGATGTATAAGACAAAGACATTGCAGGCCAGGGATGACCGGTACGCGGCCAGAGAAGAGAATATTAAGAGTCAGATTGAAAGCGAGGAGCAGAAAGCCTCGCAGCTGGAAGAGCAGGAAATCTACGTGAAGACGAAGAAGTACATAGAGGAGATCGCAAAGACAAAACTGGGGCTGGTGATGCCCGGAGAGACGCTGTTAAAGCCGAAAAATAACGATTAATGAAAGACCCTGGGTCATGGAAGGAGCCGGGGTCTTTTTCTGTCGAAAACTTTTATGCAGGGGCTGTCCCCTTTCGACAGCCTTCCCGCGGACAAAACGTTATAATATTCTCTCAGGGAGGTATTGTAATGAAAAAGGAGACTTTTGTGCGGGCGGTCCTGGCCTTGGCTTTTGGCTTTATGCTGACAGCGTTTCTGGCCCAGGGGAAGACACTGGCCTCGATCGTGAGGACCGGCATGTATTTCAGTGTATTGTTTGTCGGATATAAATTTGGAGCCGGAATCGGCGCGGTGGCGGGGACAGGCTGTGGGATCATAGAAACCATCTGGCAGGGAGATCTGTCGGTGATGGGAATGCTCTGTCTGACGGGAGTGCTGGCGGGAGTTTTTCGAAGCCTTGGCCGCGCAGGCAGTACCTTGGGATTTCTGGCGGGAGCGGCGGCAGCCGGAATCGTCTATCTTCCTCAGGAGATCGATCAGGGAATCGTGGAGTTCTTTATTGCGGCGGCGGTCTTTCTGCTGATACCGCGGAGCCTGTGCCGGAAGACAGAAGTAAAGCAGGCGGCAGTAAGGCCATTTCCGTTTTATATGCCGGGAAGGGAACGGACGGCGGCACAGCGGGTGCAGTCTGTATCGGAATCCATGGAAAAGCTGGCGAGTACATTTTCCCAGTGCGGCGGGACAAGCTCTTCCAGTGAACAGGATGAGTTTGTGGTCGAGGAAGGGATTCCGTCGGTATCGGGAGGAGAGATGGCCCTGCCGCTGGAGAATCTGGTCTGGAAGGGCCGTTACGAGGAATGCCGGGAAGCCGTGGCGGAAGGCTTTAAAGAGATGGAACGGATCCTTTCTGAGCTTTCTGAGGACATCGAAGCGACGGAGGATATCTCAGATCAATATAAGGACAAGATCCGCAGAGAGCTGCGGCTCAGACGGATAAAAGTAGAGAATATCATGATTCTGGAAAAGGAGAATGAGAAGCGTGAAGCGTTTCTCACCGTCCAGGCGTCGGGAAACCGCTGTATGACAGTCAGGGAGCTGGCGGAAACCGTCAGCCGGACAGTGGAGGAAAAATTTCTTCCGTCTCTGGACAGCAGAAGGATCGTGACAAAGGAGCCCTGCACGGTAAGGCTGATAAAAGCGCCGGGCTATATGATGCTTCACGGCATAGCCCGGGCGTCCAGAGAAGGAGAAGAGCTGTCGGGGGATAACTTCACCTTCTGCTCCATTCCGGACGGACGTCTTCTGTTCGGTGTCGCCGATGGCATGGGATCCGGAAGAAGGGCGTTTCGGGACAGCGAAGTGGTGATGGAGCTTGCCGAACAGCTTTTATCCAGCGGCTTTAGCTTGGAAAGGGCCATTCGCCTGATGAATGCGGTTCTGCTGCTTAAGGACCAGGAACAGCGGCCGATCACTGTTGATCTGGCGGTGGCAGATCTGTATTCTGGGGTCTGTGAATTTGTAAAAGCAGGCGGAGTGACGACTTTTTTGAAGCGGGGGAGAGAAATTGAGACTATAAAAGCGGATGGACTGCCGGCGGGGGTCATCAGCCGGGCTGAGCCAGAAAGGCTGGAAAAACAGCTGCGCGACGGCGATAAGATCGTCATGGTGACGGACGGCGTTCTGGACGCTCTGGAGGGAGAGGATAAAGAGGAGACCATGAGAGAGATCCTGTCCTGTACATCTGGAGAAAATCTTCAGGATGCGGCAGATGAGATTCTCCATTATGCCATGGTCTCCGGCACGGACTGCCGGGATGATATGACGGTGCTTACGATTGGGATTTGGAAAGCATAGGCATACACTTGATTTCGTCTTCGAATTCAAGTATAGTATTAATTAACAGGAATTGGTAAACGGATCGTTTGGAGCCGGATACGAAGGAACGGGGTTCCGATGGTATGGATTATGAGGACTTAAGATGCTTCAGGAAGTATTGGACGTCATAAAAACGGAAGATTTGATGCGGGCAGGTGAGCTGGTCGTGGCCGGTGTTTCCGGCGGGGCAGACTCCATCTGCCTTCTTTCTGTGCTTTCGGAGCTAAAGGAGCAGCTGGGCATCCGGCTGGCAGCCGTTCACGTTCATCATGGGATCCGTGGAGAAGAAGCGGAAAGAGATGCGGAATATGTCCGCCTTTTCTGCAGAGAAAGAGAGATTCCGTGCAGGGTCTTTTACAGGGATGTGCCGGCAGCTGCCAAGGAGAAGGGGCTCTCGTTGGAAGAGGCGGGCAGGCAGATCCGATATGAATGTTTTGCGGAGGCACTTAAAGAATGGAACGGGGACCGGGTGGCCGTGGCGCACAACAGGAATGACAATGCAGAGACCGTACTGTTTCATCTGTTTCGCGGGAGCGGGCTCAAAGGCTTGGCTGGAGTGGCTGCAAAAGGGCCGATGCCGGGAGATCATGCGGGAGACCGGGAGGTGCTGGTGCGCCCGCTTCTTTTCGTTTCACGGAGGGAAATAGAGGACTACCTGGAAACGAAACAGATTGCGTACTGCCGGGACAGCACCAACATGTCGGAGGATTACAGCCGGAACCGAATACGACACCAGATTCTCCCCCAGGCGGAATTGGTGAATCAGGAAGCCGTGCTCCATATCGTCCGGGCGGCCGGCATGATAGCGGAGCTGGATAAATGGATGACAGAAATAACCGGAGAATGGATTCGGGAACACTGCCGGCATGATCGTGATATGGAAGGGGCAGGAAGAGGAGCGTATATTCGGATACCCTCCGCGGAGCTGAAAGGACTGGAGCCTGTCCAGGCCGGTTATGTGCTGAGGCAGGTTATAGAGAGCTTGTCGGGAAGCCTTAAAGATATCACGAAGCGGCATACGGACAGCATATTGGAGCTGCTGGAAAAACAGTCCGGGCGGTATGTGCATCTGCCGGGAGGTTTTACAGCGGAGAAAAGGTATGACGAGCTGTGGATAGGACGCCGGAGCAAGCAGGGAGCGGAAGGAGAGAATACGAAGGGGCCGGAGGAGAGGTCTGGACAAGGAGTTCTTTTAAGACCGACTGAAAAAGAGCAGTTTTGTGAATTGTTTGGATTCTGCGTATATTATCGGATACTTACCCGGCAGAGGGACGAAAAAATTCCGGAAAACAGGTATACGAAATGGTTTGATTATGATAAAATAAAAGACAGTCTTTGTCTGAGAGGCAGATGTCCGGGGGACTATTTTCAGGTTTTTCCCAACGGCGGAAGACAGACGGTAAAGGCGTATATGATAAATGAAAAGATTCCTTCCGGCAAACGGGGGAGGATTCCGATTCTGGCGGATGGAAGCCATGTGCTCTGGATCATAGGCGGACGTATCAGCGAGGCTTATAAAGTGACAGAAGAGACAAAACAGATACTTGTGGTGACTGTCAGAAAAAATAGGGTAGAAATGGATTAAAATTCAAAAGAAAAGAGGATACTCGATATGGAAGATAAAATCAGGGTATTGATTCCTGAACGGGAAGTGGATGAGAAGGTAAAAGAGATCGGAAAAAGGATCAGCGAAGATTATGAAGGAAAATCCGTCCATCTCATATGTGTGCTGAAGGGCGGGGTGTTTTTCACATGTGAGCTGGCCAAACGGATTTCAGTTCCGGTATCTCTCGATTTTATGTCGGTCTCCAGCTATGGTTCAGGTACCGAATCCAGTGGCGTGGTGAAGATCGTCAAGGATCTGGATGAGCCTTTGGCCGGGAAACATGTACTGATCGTGGAAGACATCATTGATTCCGGCAGGACACTCAGCTATCTGATCGAGATCCTGAAGCAGAGGAACCCTGCGGATATCAGAATTTGTACCCTTCTTGACAAGCCTTCCAGGCGGGTGAAGAAGGAGGTCCGGGTAGACTATACCTGTTTCAGTATCCCCGATGAATTTGTAGTCGGATATGGGCTGGATTATGACCAGAAATACAGAAATCTGCCATACATTGGCGTGGTAGAGTTATAAAAGGAGGCTTTTGGATTGCAGAAGCAGAAAAGCGGGCTGGGATTCTATCTGGCGGTAGTGGCCGTGATCATCCTGGCATTCATGTGGATTCGCAAAGATTTGCTCAAAGGGGACGTGTGGTCCTATCAGGAGCTTGTGGAGCAGGTAGAGCTTGGAAATGTGACGAAGGCGGAGATTTATCCCAACAAGGAAGTGCCTACGGGATCAGTCAAGCTGTTCTTTAATAACGGCGGCACGCCGAGGACCTGGAATGTGGAGGATATTAAAGAGGTTAAGGAGCTTCTCCTGGACAGCGATATCGAAGTCCTGATGGACAGCATGCCGGAGGAAGATACCTTTTTCACGATCGTACTTCCGATCATCATCGGGATGCTGATCGTGGCGATGCTGGTCATGATGATTCTGAACCGCTCCATGTCCGGGGGCAGCAATCAGAAGATGATGAATTTCGGCAAGAGCCGGGCGAAGGTGGCCAGGGATGGTCAGGGCATCAATTTCAAAAAGGTGGCCGGCCTTGATGAAGAAAAAGAGGACCTGGCGGAGATTGTGGATTTTTTGAAAAGTCCCGGAAAATATATGAAGGTAGGAGCCAGGATACCGAAGGGCGTCATTTTAGTGGGACCTCCAGGAACCGGCAAGACTCTGCTGGCAAAGGCAGTGGCAGGAGAAGCGGGCGTGCCGTTTTTCAGTATTTCCGGTTCTGATTTCGTAGAGATGTTTGTGGGCGTCGGCGCGTCCCGCGTCCGTGATCTGTTTGAGGATGCGAAGAGAAGCGCTCCCTGTATCGTATTTATTGATGAGATCGATGCGGTGGCCAGAAGGAGAGGCACCGGCATGGGCGGCGGCCATGATGAGAGAGAGCAGACCCTGAACCAGCTGCTCGTGGAGATGGACGGCTTCGGCGTCAACGAAGGAATCATCGTGATGGCAGCTACCAACCGTGTGGACATTCTGGACCCTGCCATACTGCGCCCCGGCCGTTTTGACAGAAAAGTTGCGGTAGGAAGGCCCGATGTGAAAGGGCGCGAAGAAATCCTGCAGGTCCACGCTAAAGAAAAGCCGTTATCGGAAGATGTGGATCTTAAGAAAGTCGCCCAGACAACGGCTGGATTTACCGGAGCGGATCTTGAGAATCTGATGAATGAGGCTGCTATATTGGCAGCGAAGGAAAACAGAGAGTATCTGAGCCAGAGGGACATCGAACGTTCCTTTGTGAAAGTAGGAATCGGAGCTGAAAAAAAGAGCAAGGTGATATCCGAGAAGGACAGAAGGATCACGGCCTACCACGAGAGCGGCCACGCTATTTTGTTCCATCTGCTTCCGGATGTGGGGCCTGTTCATACGGTATCCATCATCCCTACCGGCGTCGGTGCGGCCGGTTATACGATGCCCCTGCCGGAGCAAGATGAGATGTTCAATACCAGAGGCAGGATGTTCCAGGAGATTGAAGTCAGCCTGGGCGGAAGGATTGCGGAGGAATTGATTTTCGATGATATCACCACCGGCGCTTCCCAGGATATCAAGCGGGCTACGGAGATTGCCCGGGATATGGTTACAAAATATGGTATGTCTGAGCGGATCGGTATGATTTGTTATGGAAGCGATGATGACCAGGTATTTATAGGACGGGATCTGGCCCATACGAGGAGCTACGGAGAAGAGATTGCTTCTACAATCGATGAGGAAGTAAAGCGGATTGTAGACCATTCCTATGCCAGGGCGAGGAGTCTTTTGAAAGAGCATGAGGATATTCTCCATAAGAGCGCAGACCTTTTGCTGACCAAGGAAAAGATCGGACGTGAAGAGTTTGAGGCTTTGTTTGCATAGAAAATCAGGGATGTGAAATCGGTATCATAAAAAATGAGGGGAAAATCACGTGGCTTTTATGAAATTTGATAGCGGACGGCGAAAGACTAAAATCATACGCCGTTAAA
Organism: Lientehia hominis; assembly: GCF_021044755.1. Taxonomy (GTDB): domain Bacteria; phylum Bacillota; class Clostridia; order Lachnospirales; family Lachnospiraceae; genus Lientehia; species Lientehia hominis. The sequence continues at coordinate 85,276 of NZ_JAJNOR010000003.1, read as the reverse complement.
ATTGCTAAAACTATTTTTTAAATTACGGAAACTTTGTGCACACTTAAGTGCTGCACAATGCTATAATAAAAAACGTAAAAACCCCCCCCAATACATTTTTATATAGTTTTGCTACACCCCATAAGAAAGAAATACCTTCTCCTAAAAAGGACAGCACTGAAAAGGCTGTCCTTTTTACCGTCTATTGGCAATTTATGGAGAATGGCTGATTTATCGGAAATGTCAGGTTGTGTAAAAAGGTATTTTGGTATAGAATGATATTAAGGTGGACTTTTATCCACCTGTTTGCGTTTGAAATCAGGGAGATAAGGAGTGTTTGTATGCACCGTACTGATGGGATAAACAAACGGGCTCTTTTTAGTGATGAAACGGCGGAATACCGATGTCCGATGGAACCGGAGGCCGGAGATGAAGTGCTTATACGGTTCAGGACGGCGGCAAGGGACGCAGATTCTGTCTGTCTGCTGGAGGCAGAGAGCCTGAATGAGATCAAACTGATTCTTGTTGAGAGAGATGATGTATTTGACTATTATGAAACGCGGATTCGATTGTCAGAAGCTCATTTTGCATATTGCTTCCGTGTTGTAAAGGATACAGAAACCTGCTGGTATAATAAGACTGGAGCATCGGATTCGCCTGGATGGGAATTCGCTTTCCGGATCGCTCCGGGGTTTTCCACTCCCGACTGGGCCAAGGGAGCTATCATGTATCAGATATTCGTGGACAGGTTCCGGAATGGCAGCAGCAAAAATGATACCAGGGATGGAGAATATGTTTATGTAAATGGCCAGCCGGTCCATCATGTGGAGAACTGGTACCAGTATCCGGAGCCCCTGGATGTGAATAACTTTTACGGAGGAGACCTGCAGGGTGTCCTGGAGAAGCTGGATTATATTAAGGGGCTGGGAGTAGAGGCGATTTACTTTAACCCTTTGTTTGTATCGCCCTCAAACCATAAATATGACATACAGGATTACGATTATATAGATCCTCATTTTGGAATGATCATAAACGATATGGATAAGTCTGTAAGCGCCGGCGGAGAGAACAGAGAAGCAGAGCGGTACATTACCAGGGTGACGGATAAAGTGAACCTGGAGGCGAGCAATGCGTTCTTTGCGGAGCTGGTCGAGGCAGCCCATGAGAAGGGAATGAAGGTCATCCTGGACGGCGTGTTCAATCACTGCGGCTCTTATAATAAGTGGATGGACAGGGAACGGATATATGAAAACCAGGAAGGTTATCAAAAGGGGGCCTATATATCTTATGACAGCCCGTATCGGGAGTTCTTTAAGTTCACCGGCGGACAATGGCCGTATAATAACCACTATGACGGCTGGTGGGGATATGAAACGCTTCCGAAGCTGAATTATGAAGAGTCCAGAGAATTGTATGAATATATCATGGAGATTGGACGAAAATGGGTTTCACCTCCCTATAATGTGGACGGCTGGCGGCTGGATGTGGCGGCCGACCTGGGTCACAGCGAAGTGTTCAATCATCAGTTCTGGAGAGATTTCAGAAAAGCGGTCAAGGATGCAAAGCCAGATGCGCTTATTCTGGCAGAACATTATGGCGATCCCGGCAGCTGGCTGGACGGAGATCAGTGGGACACGGTGATGAATTATGATGCGTTTATGGAGCCTCTGACTTGGTTTCTGACCGGGATGGAGAAGCACAGTGACGAGCGCCATGACGAGTATTATGGAGACGGAGAGCTCTTTTTCCAGATCATGTTCCGTCAGATGAGCCGTTTCCATGTACAGTCTCTGCAGGTGGCGATGAATGAGCTTTCCAACCACGATCACTCTCGCTTTCTGACGAGGACTAACCGAATGGCAGGCCGTACTGGGACGCTGGGGCCGGAGGCAGCGGAAACGGGAATAAAAAAAGGCGTCCTCCGAATGGCCGTGGTGGTTCAGATGACCTGGCCGGGCGCTCCTACAATTTATTATGGGGATGAAGCGGGGCTTTGCGGATGGACCGACCCGGATAACCGACGGGGCTATCCCTGGGGCCGGGAAGATTTGGAGCTGATTGAATTTCACAAATACCTGACAAGAATACGAAAGAGCAATCCGGCTCTTAAAACGGGTTCCATAAAGCCGCTCCTGGCCGACAGGAACCTGATATGCTATGGACGGTTTAAAGGAGATAACCGGTTGGCAGTCGTTCTGAACAACAGTGAAAAAGAACAGCAGGTACAGATTCCAGTCTGGGAAATCGGCGTAGCTCCGGAAACATTCATGGTCAGGATCATGCAGACCGCTTATAATAGTTACAACAGCGGCCGGCTGGCCATACCAGTGAAAGACGGAATGCTTACGGTAGATATACCGCCGGAGAGCTCCATGATATTCCGGGAGATGGAAAACGTCGTCTGAAAGAGACAGGCCGATTTGAGCCAGGGTCATGTTTTCAGAAAACCGTGCTTGTGTAATTCTGTTTCAATTTCATTTAAAGTCACTTCAGAATCTGCTTTGACCGTGTGGTAGTGGTCGCCGCAGGTAATGGTCATCAAAGGACTTGAATTACCGTTGTTTATATTGCCTACAAATTCCAGGACTTGTCTCCTGGTATGTATATCCAGTGGAGCACGGAGCTCTCCGTAGGGCTCGTGCTCCACAAATACATCTACGACGGTCGCGCCGAAATCCACGATGATGTTCAGCTCTTCCAGGATATCTTCGTTTTTATGGTTTACATGGAAGACTCTGCTGTATTCTGTAAGGCTGGTGCAGAGATATCCACGGTTTGTGGCCAGGATATCGTAGTCAGCGGCCCGGAGCAGGGCGATGTCCTGGACGATCACCTGTCTGCTGACACCGAGGGCTTTTGCCAGCGTTTCTCCGGAAACCGGCCCGTCACTATTTTTCATACATTTCAGAATTTCCTGTCTTCGCTGTTTTCCATCCATCCTGTTTTTTCCTTTCTTCCCTTTTTCAACATACTGCCTTGTCACCTGTATATACTGCCTATTATACAATTCTTTCCGCCTTGTTTACAAGATATTTCCTTAATAATTCCTGTTTTCTGTTTCTTCCAGAGAATATACAGGCGCCGAACATGTACCATTCTGACAGACATAGTACATGGTCCCCGACGGCGGAAGCGGGTATTCAGAAGTGAAGGGGGCGGCAACGGCCAGTTTTTCTGCATTTTCCGGTGTTTTAAGGAGCATATGGAAACTTCGCTCCGGATGCCGGTTTTTGTGATCACGAAGTTCTTTTGCTGCTTGTCCGGTCTCTGTGCCGGCTGTGACGCATATCACATCCTCCTCAATTCCCTCCTCTGCCAGCTGGGCGAGTAAAAACATGGTATGTCCGGAGGGACGCTCTTTTGCCTGGGCCTGCATGAAGAGCATTTGTCTTTCGGCCGATGTTCGGAAGGTTTCTTTTCCGCTCAAATGGGCCAGCTTGTGGAGAGCGGCTGCGGCCATGGAATTTCCAGAAGGCAGAGCGCCGTCATAAGTATCTTTGGGACGGAGGACAAGCGTTTCACTGTCCTGTCCGTACAGATAATAGCCGCCTTTCCGCGTATCTTCAAAAAGCCGCTGCATGTTTTCAGCCAATTCCTCAGCGCGCAGAAGAAGCTCTGCTTCGAAGGTCGTTTCATATAAGCTCAGCAGACCGCACAGATAAAACGCATAATCTCCCAGCTGGCCGGGAATGGAGGCCGTCCCGCTTCTCCAGGAGAGAAAGAGGCAGCCGGAGCTGTCTGTCAGATTCTTCTCCAAGAAGTTTTTTGCTTTGATGGCTGCCCGAAGATAGGCGGGATCTCCTAAAACGGAGTAGCCTTTTACCAATGCCAGGATCATGAGTCCATTCCAGGCAGTGAGTACCTTGTCATCGAGATGGAGACGACAGCGGGTCTTTCGGTATTGATACAATGCTTCTTTTTCTTCGATGTCCTGAGAGAAATGTGTTTCCCAATCGAAATTTCCCATAAGATTGGGAATGCTTTTTCCTTCAAAGTTTCCATAGTCCGATATATGGTACTCATTACAGAACGCTTCTCCGTTTTTTGTTCCAAGCACATTTTTGACTTCATCAGGAGTAAAGACATAATATTTTCCCTCCACTCCGTCACTGTCCGCGTCTTGTCCGCAGAAAAATTCACCCTGACTGCCGGTAAGCTCCCTGAAAATATAACGGAAGGTTCTGCGGGCGGCCGTTTCGTATTCTGTTTTTTGGGTGAAGGAATAAGCTTCCAAAAGGCTGAAGGCTAAAAGGGCGTTGTCATACAGCATTTTCTCAAAATGGGGTACCAGCCACTGCCTGTCTGTGGAATAGCGGGAAAAGCCGCCTCCAATGTGGTCAAAGAGTCCGCCCTGAACCATTTTGCTGAGAGTGTTTTCTGCCATTTTCATAAACCAGTCATTTTTTACCCGTTTGGAATAACGCATCAGAAACAGAAGATTATGGGGGATGGGAAACTTGGGCGCTTCTCCAAAGCCGCCCCATTTTGAGTCATAGGCTGTATGAAGCTCCGCCGCGGCCTGGGCGGTAAGCCTTTCCGGATGATCGGACTTAGACGAAGTTCCATCGGAATTACTTTCGGAGTTGTCTCTTAAAAATCCGGTAATTTGGTCGCCGGCTTTTAGAAGATGGATCCTGTCATTTTTCCATCTGTTTTCTACAGCTTCCAAAAGTACTAAAAGCCCCATTTTTCCATGATGAGATTTCTTTGGAAGATAGGTGTCCACATAAAAGGGCTTTTGATCCGGCGACATCAAAACGGTGAGCGGCCAGCCGCCGGAACCGGTCAGGGTCTGACAGAATTCCATATAGACGGCATCCACATCCGGCCTTTCCTCGCGGTCAACTTTTATGGAGATAAAAGAACGGTTCAAAACTGCGGCTACTTCTTCATCTTCAAAGGATTCATGTGCCATTACATGGCACCAGTGGCAGGTGGAATATCCAATGCTGAGGAAGACGGGTTTTTTCTCTGCGGAGGCTTTTAGAAATGCTTCTTTTCCCCAGGGATACCAGTCTACGGGATTTTTGGCATGCTGCAGCAGATAAGGTGAGTTTTCTGTTTTCAGGTGATTCATTCCGTCTCCTTTTCCTCACATGTGTCTTCCCACGTGCTTTCAAATCCGGCTTTTTGTGAAACGAGAGAAAATAAAGGATCCCCGTTTTTAGACAGCCGATATTCCACCGGACAGGATGGGGATTCTATTATGATACGGTCCATATTTCCGGCTTTTGGTGCGTAAAGCGGCTGGCCAGACAGGCCTTTTCCCAGATAACGGACTTCCAGCAGAAATCCATTTTGTTCCACGGCCGCGTAATCCCGGTCCACATAAATGACTCGTGCTCCCAAATACGTAGCAAGCCGGTATTCCTTTCCTCTATAGAATATGATTCCGATGCATCCGGATATCTGCTTTGTGAGAATGGGGATTTCGGCCACCGACAGCATGATACTGAAATTTTTTCCTGAGCATTGTGTCCACAGGTACTGATTCGGAAACGAGTGTCCCCGATCTCCTTCAATATATCCGAAACTGTTTTGAAATACGAATGGCTTTCCGTTTACTTGGAGACAGCCGTCTACCCGGTGGGCCATACTGAATACGCTGTGGCGGCAGGGATGAAAAGGTACCGCGTTGAAGGGCCCCATCACATCATAATCCGGCGGAGCAAGAGGTCCATAATACAGCTCTCCTTTAATCTCCAGATGTTTTCCACGAAAATCCAGAGAACACCCGGATTCGGAAAAGCGGCTGTTCCCCAAGTATAGGGAGAAAGGGGTCTCAAATACCCGGAATTCTTCGGCCGAATATTCCAGGAGCTCGCTCTCCTTATCCGTGACCGCCTGAAGAGTAGCAAAACGTTTTCCTCTTTTGTCTGCATGATAAGCGGGAATCATGGCGAGGGTGCCGTTTTTTCCCTGCTGTTTAAAATACCAGCCCTCAAAGTAGGACCGTTTTTTCTTTTCACCGTGAAATTTAAACATGCTTCAGTCCTTCCTGGGCGGGATCATCGATCAAATGCCCTTCATAATCGAACCGGGAGCCGTGGCAGGGGCAGTCCCAGCTTTTTTCGTCAGGATTCCATTCCAGCTGGCAGCCAAGATGAGGGCATTTGGGGGAAACCACATGAAGCTGTCCGTTCTCATCTTTGTAGACGCCGGCTTTTTTTCCGTCATATTCTACGATTCCTCCGTGTCCCTTCGGCAATGCGTCGGTTTTATCCCTGGGAGGTGAAAAGAGCTGACGGGACAGATCCCGGACTGCGTGCAGGCCGTCGTCCAGAAAAATCCGCGCCGACGCGGAGGGAGTAAACCTCTGCGGTGAAAAAAGATTGGAAGCCGGACCCTGGCAACCGAGGATCTTATCCCGTATGATCATGGCAGAGACCATGGAGAATGTCATGCCCCATTTGCCGAAACCGGTGGCTGCGTACCAGTTCGGTGTTTCAGATGAAAAGGTTCCGATATAAGGAAGTCCATCCAGTGTCATACAGTCCTGGGCAGACCAATGGGCCTTTTCTATGCACTCTGGCCAAAGTGCCCTGGCCTGTTTGCGGAGCAGATCGTACTGTTTTCCCCTGCGGTTTTCTCCTGTCCGGTGTCCCGCTCCGCCGAACAAGAGAAGATTTTCTTCGCTTCTCAAGGAAAGCCCGTTTTTGTCGGTTCCCAAATACATCCCTTCAGGCAGAGATGTTCCTTCCAGCGCCAGAACATAACTCCGCTCCTGATGCATACGCATGAAGTAATACCCTGGTACGTTTAAGAAAGGGTAATGAGTCGTAAATATGATATTCTCTGCCGTTACGGAACCATTCGCTGTCCGGACCTGATGCTTGTCCACGTTCAGCACTCGGCTGTTTTCAAAGACAGTCAGTTTTTCAGCTGCCGTCCCCAGGAATTCCAATGGATGGAACTGCGCCTGATTTTTAAAGCGTACGGCTCCTTCTACTTTGAAGGGCAGCTCTGTTTCAGTTGTAAAGCAGGCGTCTATTCCGGCCCTTTTGGCAGCGTCCGCTTCCTTTTTAAGTGTTTCCGATTCTTTTAAAGAATAAAGATAAGCGGAAGTGTCCTTAAAATGACAGGATATTTTTTTGTCCGCAATGATCCGCCTGTACTCATCGATGGCTTTTTCATTGTACTGGGCATATTGAGATGCCTTTTCTTCTCCAAAGGAAGTGACGAGCTTATCATAGATCAGCCCGTGCTGAGATGTGATCTTTGCTGTCGTATTTTTAGTCTGTCCGCTGCCGATTCTGGAAGCCTCCAGAACCACAGTGCGGATTCCGGCTGCCTCTAAAAGATAGGCGGTCAGAATTCCAGCCATGCCGCCGCCAATGACGGCCGCGTCTGTTTTTAAATCCTCCGTAAGCGTTTGACGCTCCGGAAGTTCTTTTGTCTTTGTCCATATCGAGTCCATAGTAATCACCCCGGTATTAGGGTGCTCCAAACATTGGAGAAGTAAACATAAAATAACATATTAAAAAGAGGTTGTTTTTTTAGATTTCAGGACTGCCACAGCCGCATAATGCAGGACGGAAAATTTTTCAGGCGCTGTTTTATCGAGAAGGGCCAGGTGCTCTTTTTCAAATTCAGCCGTTTTTTCCGGGCTGAGGGAAGCGCCGATCCCGCGGCAGGCTTTCATCCTGCCGTTCCAGCTCTCTTTTGTAAAAGGAATCCGCAGGTCAAAGACCTCACTGGATTCCAATTGGAAATAGGGGGAGTAGACGTCCGGAATCTCAATGGGATGGCGGTATTCTCCACAGCCGGACCAGGAGGGGTTATAGCGCAGCACCAGTTCTTCACTGGCGCCGGCGACCACATCTTCTCCGGGAAGCCATGCCAGATACAATACCGCCATAAGGCCGCCGGGTTTTATCATGTGATAAAGCTTCAGAGCCAAGGTCTCATGGTTAAAATAGAAGAAGCACTGACAGGCAGTCACAGCATCGAAGCTGTTGTCGGGAAAGGGAAGTTTCTCCGCAGGGCAGCAGAGGAAGGGGATATCCATACCCGCTTCCGCACATAGCTGTCTGGCCTGACTGATTTGTTCCTCCGAAATATCCGTGCCGGTGAAGAGGGCGCCTTGTTCATACAAGTTACGGGGAAGGACACCGGTCCCAGTTCCGAGATCCAGAACCCTCTGTTCCTTTATACAAACGCCGGCATCTATAAGCTTCTGGTAGAATTCCGGTGGATAGATGTCCCGGAATCTGGCATAGTCCATAGAAGCCCTTCCCCAGTCAAAGCCTTTACCGCCGTCGATTCTATTATCATGGATCATATCGTGTGGCCTCCTTTTTTTAAATCTATACCTTTTGAAATCATTTCTAGTTAATTCCGCTTAAGCTCCGGTTAAACACCGTCAGAAGTTCCGGGCCGTCACGATTTCGGTTCGCTGGCGATGCAGAGGCCGCTTTATCCCCGCTCCGGCAGTACCGCTCACATGTCGACAGGAAATCTTTATGATTTCCCGTCTCCTGTTCCCTCAGAAACGGAATCGGATTTTCCGTTTCTGCCTCCCTCCGCTTGGAGAACACCGGCCACTTCCCTGCGGCGCTCACCTTTAGGCCGGCCCGTAATCTCTCTGCCGGTGCCCTGTCTGCCGCACTGTACGGGACAAATTTCATTTCTTAGATTCCAGAAAAGGATTGGATAGCCACACGGCCCGCATGCCTTACGGCAGCGGGCCGCGGTGAGCCGCCACAACGGCTTTCGGAACAAGTGAGCGCTTATTTCGGTGCGGAAGAAAAAGCAGGAGGAACGATCCGATTCCATCGTAAGGGGAGCGCCGCAGGGGCGTTAGCAGAATCTTCCCGGCCGCAGGGAGGCAAAAATCGCATATCATGCGGATTTTTGTTGGAATCTGACATGGAAAAATATCGATTTTTCCATGTCAGCTGGAAAAGACCGACCGAAGGCCGCAAAGATTCTGGTTACGGTTGCCAGCGAGCCGCTTGGATGGAAGCGGATTTCCTCTTGCTTTGTAAATCTGACAGAGAAAACTTGTTTGAAAGATCTTCAAAGGTACAGAAAAACAAGAACCGGGGACATGGAATGTCCGAACGGTCCTCGTCTTACTATTCTTTATAATCGTCCGGGAGCATGCTCAGGATTACCTGCCTGGTATAGGCTCCCAGGAATTTCTTCTGTTCTTTTTCAAGATCTTTGATTTCTATAGGTTCCCCGAAGGTGACGGTCACATGAGACTTTTTTACCCAGGGAAAATGATTTTCAAAGATTTCCGCCGTACCGGTCATGGCAACCGGTATGATTGGACATCCGGACTTTTCGGCAATCTTCATGCTGCCTTCTTTGAATTCCAGCATGCCTTTTCCCTTGTTTCGGGTGCCCTCCGGGAAAATCCAGATACTGATTCCTTTTTTCACGTAGTCGATGCCGGTGAGAATGGTCTTAAGACCTTCTTTGATGTTATCCCGGTCTAAGAACAGGCAGTGGAGATTTTTCATCCAGTTGGAAAGAAACCAGATTTTTTCCATTTCCTTTTTTGCGACGAAGCCTGCTTCTCCTTTGATCAGCCGGTAGCCGATGACGATGTCAAAAAAACTTCTGTGGTTGCCGACATACAGCACAGGTCTGTCGGCAGGCACGTTTTCCCTGCCGATGACTTCAATCTTGGTGCCGGCCAGCCAGATTATAATGTCAAATGCGCGCTGCACCAGCCAAAGTGAACTTTTGGATTTTTTCTCCGGGCTGAATTTTCCGATGATCCATTCTACCATGAGGGCGGGACTAAACAGGACCAGGAAAAAAAACAGGAAAATGCCGATCAAAAATATACGTATCATAGAAGTCTCCTTATGTGGCTGTTATCTCCCCTGATGGTGAGTCATATTGTCCACGGATTCCAGAAGGCTGTTTTTCATGGCATGGAGCTTGGCAGAGAGATCGATATGCGCCCGATGAGGGTTGATCAAACGCTTGGCTTCATCCCACAGGGTGCCCAGCTCCTGCATGCAGTAGGAACGGATATCCATGACAGAGGGAGATTCATAAACACATTCCCCCTGTTTGAAGATCTGAGCGGGCAGTTCACGAATGGTATAAGTGCCCGGGGCCAGATGCGTCTTTTTCCAGGTATCGATGGGATCAAATAAAAGAAGCGGCTGGTCGGAGGAGTAGGACTCATCCACCAGAGCGATCAGGTCCGCGATCATCTTGCCGGTATCCGCGCCGTAGATCCGGTATACGGTCTTGTTGCCCGGATTGGTCACCTTTTCAGTGTTTTCTGACAGCTTGATCTTTGGTATGAATTCTCCGCTGTCCTTGTCCTTTAATGCAACCAGCTTGTACACGCCTCCGAAGGCGGGGCAGCCGCTGCTGGTGATCATGTTTGTGCCGACGCCCCAGGAATTGATGGCGGCGCCCTGTGTTTTCAGGCTGTTGATCAGATCCTCGTCCAGGTCGCTGGAAGCGGAAATGACGGCGTCATTGAACCCGGCCTCGTCCAGCATCCCTTTTGCCTTTTTGGAAAGATAAGCCAGATCGCCGCTGTCCAGGCGGATTCCATAGCCCTTTAAGGGAATCCCCGCCGCTTTCATTTCATTGAATACCGTAATGGCGTTGGGGACGCCGGAACGGAGAGTATCATAAGTATCCACCAGAAGAATACAAGCGGTGGGATAAAGCTTCGCGTAGGTGCGGAACGCGGTCAGTTCATCGGGAAAGCTCATGATCCAGCTGTGGGCATGAGTGCCTTTGACCGGGACGTCAAACATTTGACCGGCTAAAACGTTGGAGGTGCCGATGCATCCGCCGATCATGGCGGCGCGGGCGCCGTATATGCCGGCATCGGGGCCTTGAGCGCGGCGGAGGCCGAATTCCATGATGCCGTCTCCTCTGGCGGAATGGACCACTCTGGCTGTCTTGGTAGCAATCAGGCATTGGTGGTTGATGATATTTAATATAGAAGTTTCGACCAGCTGTGCCTCCATGATAGGGGCGACCACTTTTACAAGGGGTTCTCTGGGGAAGATCACAGTACCTTCCGGAATGGCGAAAACATCTCCGGTAAACCGGAAATCCCTCAGATAGCCGAGAAAGTCTTCCTCAAACAATCCGGTACTTCTCAGATAGCCGATCTCCTTCTCTCCAAAGTGCAGGTTTTTGATATAGTCGATAACCTGTTCCAGACCGGCCATGACGGCATAGCCATTGCCGCAGGGATTAGTCCGGTAAAAGACATCGAAGACTGCCGTTTGGTTGGTCTTCTCTTTGAAATATCCCTGCATCATAGTCAGTTCATATAGGTCTGTCATCAGCGTCAGGTTTCGATCGCTCATAGTGTCTCCTTTCGATCGGGCCGCAAAGTCTGTTAAAAGGCCCATTAGCTACATTATAACATGAAAAAAAGATTCCACAAGCGGCACATATAAGTTTACAGGTGACATGACTATAATTTGTATGTATTAAAAAAAACAATTCTATAACGGAATGTTATGCCTGAAATTCCATTCTCGTATGGGTGAATCCCTGGAAAATCTTTTGTACTGCTTGAAAAACAAAGGGAAATAGGATACTATAAAGGATAACTGAATATAGAAGGAGAGGAATATAACATGAATTTTCGGATCGCAGTGATACCCGGCGACGGCATCGGGCCGGAAATCGTTACCGAGGCTATGAAGATTCTGGACAGAGTCGGAGCCGTATATGGCCATACATTTACATATAAGAAGCTTTTGATGGGAGGGGCATCCATTGATGTCCACGGTGTACCTCTTACAGAGGAGACTCTGGCGGAGGCAAAGAACAGCGATTCCGTTCTTTTGGGAGCGGTGGGAGGAAATGTAGGAAATTCCAGATGGTACGACGGGGCGCCAGAGACAAGGCCTGAGGCGGGTTTGCTGGGTATCCGCAAGGGCCTTGAATTATTTGCGAATATTCGTCCTGCGTGGCTTTATAAGGAGCTTGCGGATGCCTGCCCCCTTAAAAAGGAAATCGTCGGAGACGGTTTTGATATGGTCATTATGCGCGAGCTGACCGGCGGACTGTACTTTGGGGAGCGTCATACAAGAGTGGAGAACGGAGTCCGAAAGGCGACGGATACGCTGGTCTATGATGAAAATGAGATTCGGAGGATTGCGGTAAAAGCGTTTGAGATTGCAGGGAAGCGTTCCGGAAAGCTGATCAGTGTCGACAAGGCGAACGTACTGGATTCCTCCAGGCTCTGGAGAGCCGTGGTAGAGGAGACGGCAAAGGAGTACCCGGACGTGGCGGTCAGCCATATGCTGGTGGACAACTGTGCCATGCAGCTGGTGCTGAGTCCCGGGCAGTTTGACGTGGTGCTGACGGAGAATATGTTTGGTGATATCCTGTCGGATGAGGCCAGTGAGATCACGGGATCCATCGGTATGCTGCCTTCTGCCAGCCTGGGAGAGACAAAACTGGGACTCTACGAGCCCAGCCATGGATCTGCGCCGGATATTGCGGGCAAAGATACCGCAAATCCCATTGCGACCATACTATCGGCAGCCATGATGCTCCGTTATTCGTTCGATCTGGATGAGGAGGCGGATGCGGTGGAGGCCGCGGTACAGAAAGTATTGACCGAGGGGTTCCGTACAGGAGACATTTATTCGGAAGGATGCAGGAGGGTGGGAACCAGAGAAATGGGCAGCCTGATCGCGGACAGAATTCAAAAATAGAGACGAAGCCAGTTTGATGTTCAGAAAGGGTATGGTGAAACAGATGAGAAGTGATGCAGTTAAAAAGGGGATGCAGCAGGCGCCCCACAGATCGTTGTTCAATGCATTGGGTTATACAGAAGAAGAGCTTGAAAGGCCGCTGGTCGGTATAGTCAGCTCCCACAATGAGATTGTTCCCGGACATATGAACCTGGATAAGATCGTGGAAGCTGTAAAAATGGGAGTCGCCATGGCGGGCGGCACCCCTATCGTATTCCCTGCGATCGCTGTGTGCGACGGAATCGCCATGGGACATGTGGGGATGAAATATTCTCTGGTGACCAGGGACCTCATCGCGGATTCTACGGAATGTATGGCGCTTGCCCATCAGTTTGACGCGTTGGTGATGGTGCCCAATTGTGATAAAAATGTTCCGGGGCTTCTGATGGCCGCGGCCAGACTGAACATCCCGACTATTTTCGTGAGCGGCGGTCCCATGATGGCCGGACGAGTACACGGAAAGAAGAGAAGCCTTTCCAGCATGTTTGAAGCGGTGGGTTCCTACAGCGCCGGAACCATGTCTGAAGATGAGGTGCGGGAGTACGAGCGAAGAGTGTGCCCCACCTGCGGTTCCTGTTCCGGTATGTATACGGCCAACAGTATGAACTGTCTGACCGAGGCACTGGGCATGGGACTTCCCGGAAACGGTACGATCCCCGCCGTTTATTCTGACAGGATTAAGCTGGCAAAGCATGCAGGCATGCAGGTCATGGAACTCCTGAGGAGAGACATCAAGCCTCAGGATATCATGACGGAAAAGGCGTTCCTCAATGCCCTCACAATCGATATGGCGCTGGGATGCAGCACCAACAGCATGCTCCATCTTCCGGCCATTGCCCATGAGGCAGGCGTGGACTTGAATGTGGATATTGCCAATGAAGTCAGCGCGCGGACCCCGAATCTGTGCCATCTGGCGCCGGCGGGCCCCACTTATATGGAAGATTTGAACGAAGCCGGCGGTGTATATGCCGTGATGAATGAGCTGACGAAGAAAGATCTGCTGTATACGGATTTGATCACGGTCACAGGAAAGACCGTAGGAGAGAATATTTCCGGGTGCGAGATTCGGGATAAGGAAGTGATCCGTCCTCTTGACAATCCCTACAGCCAGACAGGCGGTCTTGCTATCTTGAAGGGAAATATTGCTCCTGATTCTGCGGTGGTGAAGCGTTCGGCGGTTGTCCCGGAGATGATGAAGCATGAAGGGCCCGCCAGAGTCTTCGACTGCGAAGAGGATGCTATCGCGGCTATTAAGGAAGGAAAGATCGTATCCGGAGATGTGGTTGTTATCCGTTACGAAGGCCCGAAGGGCGGGCCGGGCATGAGAGAGATGCTGAATCCCACCTCTGCCATTGCCGGCATGGGTCTGGGCTCCAGCGTCGCGCTGATCACGGACGGCCGGTTTTCCGGCGCTTCCAGAGGGGCCTCCATCGGCCATGTATCTCCCGAGGCAGCTGTGGGCGGTCCCATTGCTCTGATTGAAGAAGGAGATATTATTCAGATAGATATTGACGCCAATTCCCTGAACGTAAATGTTTCAGATGAGGAGCTGGCGGCGAGGCGGGCAAAATGGCAGCCCAGGGAACCGAAGATCACAAGCGGTTATCTGGCCAGATACGCAAGTCTCGTGACATCCGGAAACAGAGGAGCAATTCTGGAGATAAAGAAATAGGCGGAAGTTTTTGGAGAGGAGGATGGATTATGAAATTGACAGGTGCGGAGATTGTAGTTGAGTGCCTGAAGGAGCAGGGTGTAGATACCGTTTTCGGCTATCCCGGCGGCACGATACTGAATATATATGATGCGTTATACAAACATTCCGATGAAATCCACCATATCCTGACATCCCATGAACAGGGAGCCTCCCATGCGGCTGACGGATATGCCAGGGCTACGGGAAAGGTAGGAGTCTGTCTGGCCACTTCCGGCCCCGGCGCTACCAATCTGGTGACCGGGATTGCCACGGCGCAGATGGATTCGGTGCCTATGGTGGCGATCACAGCCAATGTGGCGGTGGACCTGCTGGGAAGAGATACGTTTCAGGAGGTGGACATTGCCGGGGTGGTGATGCCGATCACCAAGCACAGCTTCATCGTAAAGGATGTGACGCAGCTGGCCGATACGCTCCGCAGAGCGTTCCGCATTGCTATTGAAGGAAGGCCGGGACCTGTACTGGTGGATATCACCAAGGATGTGACGGCGACGGAGACGGAATATACGCCTCAGAAACCGGTGCCGGTGCTTCCAAAGGTGAATACGATAAAAGAAGCCGATATCGAAAGAGCGGTGAAGCTCATTGAGAGATCCAAACGTCCCTTTATATTTGTGGGAGGCGGCGTGGTCATTTCAGGTGCTTCTGAGGAGCTGCGGGAATTTGTTGAAAAGGTGGACGCTCCTGTGGCCGATACCCTGATGGGAAAGGGCGCGTATCCGGGAGAGGATGAGAGATATACCGGCATGGTAGGCATGCACGGGACTAAGACATCCAATCTTGGGATTACCAAAAGCGATCTGCTGATTACCATAGGAGCTCGGTTCAGCGACCGGGTTACTGGAAACACTAAGCGCTTTGCCAGAGACGCTAAGATACTTCATATTGATGTGGACGCCGCGGAGATAAACAAGAATGTGAAGACAGAGGCTTCCGTCATTGGAGACGCCAAAGCTGTTCTTAAGATTCTCAACGACCGTCTTACGAAGCAGAATCATCATGAATGGGTGGCTGAGATTGAAGAGATGAAGGAGAAGCATCCTCTGACCTACGACCATGAGATGCTCACCGGCCCTTATGTGGTGGAGACGCTTTATAGACTGACCGGCGGCGACGCAATCGTGACGACTGACGTGGGCCAGCACCAGATGTGGGCGGCTCAGTTCTATAAATATAAGAAGCCCAGGACGTTTATCACGTCGGGAGGTCTTGGAACTATGGGGTATGGCCTGGGAGCCGCGATGGGAGCCAAGACGGGATGTCCCGATGTCCCGGTATTTAATATCGCCGGTGACGGCTGTTTCCGGATGAATATGAATGAGATCGCAACGGCAGCCCGTTATAATATCCCTGTGATCGAGATCGTCATCAATAATCATGTGCTGGGAATGGTACGCCAGTGGCAGACGCTGTTTTACGGAAAACGCTATTCCTCCACGATCATTCGGGATAAGGTAGACTTTGTAAAAGTCGCGGAGGCCATGGGAGCCAAGGGCATCCGGGTGACAAAGAAGGAAGAAGTGGAGCCGGCCATTAAAGAAGCGATGGCGGCCGGAGGTCCTGTGGTAATTGACGTACAGATTGACTGTGACGATAAGGTATTTCCGATGGTCGCGCCTGGCGGAGCCATTGCAGAAGCCTTTAATCAGGAAGATCTGGACAAGAAAGAGGGTAAATAAAGCAAGAATTTAACAAAAAATGAACCGGGCGGCTTTACAGCTTCCCGGTTTCTGTATTATACTTAAAGTCAGGCATAAAATATGGCTGCGTAAGGTAAAACTGCCTCAGGGCAGATAAAAGATATTATATGCGGCAGAGGCTGCGAGGAGGATTTTGATGAAGAGAGTTTACAATTTTTCGGCGGGACCGGCGACACTGCCGGAAGAGGTATTGAAAGAGGCTGCGGATGAGATGCTGGATTTCCAGGGCACCGGAATGTCGGTGATGGAGATGAGCCACCGCTCCAAGGCGTTTGATAAGATCATAAAGGACGCGGAGCAGGATCTGCGGGACCTGATGGGAATTCCGGATAATTATAAGGTGCTTTTCCTTCAGGGAGGGGCGCATCTGCAGTTTGCCATGGTTCCGATGAACTTCATGAAGAATGGGGTGGCAGATTACATTGTGACCGGAAATTGGGCGAAACGGGCCTGGAAAGAGGCTTCTAAATTCGGAAAGGCCAACTGCGTAGCATCCAGTGAGGACAAAAACTTCAGCTACATACCGGACTGTTCCAATCTTCCCATTGATGATGACGCCGACTATGTTTACATATGTCAGAATAATACGATCTATGGGACTCAGTTCCACACACTTCCCAATACGAAGGGCAGAACTCTGGTGGCGGATGTATCCTCCTGCTTCCTGTCTGAGCCGGTGGAGGTGGAGAAATACGGAATGCTGTATGGCGGCGTGCAGAAGAATATCGGTCCGGCCGGAGTGGTGATCGCGATTATCCGCGAGGATCTGATCACAGAGGACGTATATCCCAATACTCCCACCATGCTGCAATATAAGACCCATGCAGATAAGGAATCTCTGTATAATACACCGCCGGCATATGGCATATATATCTGCGGTAAGGTGTTCAAATGGTTAAAGAAGATGGGGGGCCTGTCTGCCATCAAAGAGCGGAACGAGAAAAAGGCGTCGCTGCTTTACGATTTTCTGGATGGGAGCAGACTGTTTAAGGGTACGGCTGAAAAGGATTCCCGTTCCTATATGAATGTGGATTTTGTGACTGGAGATAAGGAACTGGATGCCGAGTTCGTGAAAGCGGCGGAAGCGGCGGGCCTGGCAGGCCTTAAAGGACACAGAAGCGTGGGCGGCATGAGAGCCAGCATTTATAATGCCATGAGCGTTGAGGGAGTAGAGGCGCTTGTGAAGTTCATGAAAGAATTTGAAGAAAGACACAGCAAATAGTGGAGGAAAATAACATGACTACAAAGATTCACTGCCTGAATCCGATTTCGGAGCATGGTCTTAAGCTCTTGACAGGGGATTATGAGCTGACTGATAAAATAGAAGAAGCGGCTGCAGTTTTGGTGAGGAGCGCCAGCATGCATGAGATGGAGCTGCCGGAGAAACTGGAAGCGATCGCGAGGGCCGGCGCCGGCGTTAACAATATCCCTCTGGATAAATGTACGGAAAAGGGAATTGTCGTATTCAATACACCGGGGGCCAACGCCAACGGGGTAAAGGAGCTGGTGATCGCAGGCATGCTCATGGCCGCCCGGGACATCCGCGGCGGAATCGACTGGGTGAGAGAAAATAAGGAAGACGAAAATATCTGCAAGGATATGGAAAAGAGCAAGAAAAAGTTTGCGGGTACAGAGATTCAGGGCAAACGTCTTGGTGTCATCGGCCTTGGAGCCATCGGCGTCGAGGTAGCCAACGCGGCAGCCGGTCTTGGGATGAAGGTTTATGGCTACGATCCTTTTATCTCCGTAAACGGTGCATGGCAGCTGTCCTGCTTCGTAAAGCATGTGACAGACCTGAACAAGATATTTGAAAAATGCGATTATATCACCCTTCATGTTCCGCTTCTGGACAGCACGAGGGCGATGATCAACAAAGAGGCTTTGGAGAAAATGAAAGACGGCGTGGTGATCTTAAACTATGCCCGTGACCTTCTGGTGGACGATGACGACATGCTGGAAGCGCTGGAGAGCGGTAAAGTGCATCGTTATATGACTGACTTCCCCAATCCTAAGGTGACCCATATGCCCGGCGTCATCGCGACCCCTCATCTGGGCGCCTCGACAGTGGAATCGGAAGAAAACTGCGCGGAGATGGCGGTGAAGGAGCTGATGACTTATCTGGAGACTGGTTCCATCCGGAATTCCGTAAATTATCCCAGCTGCGAAATGCCGCCCTGCCGGGGAATCTGCAGACTATGCGTCTTTAACATCAATAAGCCGAATATGATCGGGCAGTTTGCGTCCGTGCTGGCAGAGGAAGGCATCAACATTCCGGATATGCAGAATAAGAGCAAGGGAGAGGTCGCGTACACCATCATGGATGCGGATCAGGAAGTCCCCCAGCGGGTGGTTGACCGTTTGATGGAAATTGACGGAGTTTATAAAGTCCGCGTGATGAAAGCGGAATAAGGAGATAACGATGGCAGCAGTTAAACCATTTTTATGTATCAGACCGGAGGTCTCTGTGGCTTCCAGAGTCGCGGCACTTCCCTATGACGTATACAACCGGGCTGAAGCAAAAGCTGAAGTGGCCAGAGAGCCTTTGTCATTTTTGAAAGTCGACCGAGCAGAGACACAGTTTCCCGACGAAGTGGATACTTATGCGGATTGCGTGTATGAAAAGGCAAGGGAGCTTCTGGATGGAATGATAGCTGACGGCACATTTGTGAAAGAGGAAAGTCCCTGCTACTATATCTATGAGCTGACCATGAATGACAGGGCGCAGACGGGAATCGTGGCTTGTTCCTCCATAGACGATTATGCAGGCGGTGTCATCAAGAAACACGAGAACACCAGAGCAGACAAAGAAGTCGACAGGATCCGTCATGTGGATACTTGTGACGCTCAGACCGGCCCCATATTTCTGGCCTATCGGGCCAGAGCCGATATCAATGCAGTGGTGGAGGAAGTGAAAGCGGAGAAGCCTCTTTATGACTTCACGGCTCCCGACGGCGTGCGCCACACGGTGTGGAGAATTTGCGGGACAGACCGGGTGAAAGCGCTGGAGGAGGGATTCTCCAAGGTCCCCAATACATATATAGCGGACGGACATCACCGAGCGGCCTCCGCAGTAAAGGTCGGTCTGAAGAGAAGGGAAGAAAATCCCGGATATCGGGGAGATGAACCGTATAATTACTTCCTTTCTGTGCTGTTTCCCGATGAACAGCTGATGATCATGGATTACAACCGGGTGGTCAAAGACCTTAACGGACTGAGCGAACAGGAATTCATGGAGAAGGTGAAGGATTGCTGTGAAGTATGCGAGGTGGGAAAGGAGCCGTATTGCCCTTCCAGGAAGGGTGAATTTGGCATGTACCTGAATGACGTCTGGTACTGTCTGACCACGAAGCGCGTCTCGAGCGGGGACCCCGTGGAAGATCTGGATGTATCCGTTCTTCAAAATACGCTTCTTGAACCAATTCTTGGAATCGGAGATCCGAGAACCGATAAGAGGATTGACTTCATCGGAGGTATCCGCGGGCTTTCTGAATTGGAGAGGCGGTGCCATACGGATATGAAGGTGGCTTTTTCCATGTATCCGACATCTATTTCCGAGCTGTTTCAGGTGGCAGACGCATCGAGGCTGATGCCGCCGAAATCCACGTGGTTTGAGCCGAAGCTCAGAAGCGGCATCTTCATTCACAAATTGAGCTGAACACTATTTATATAGAAGAAACTCGTACAGAAAAATAATAAGGCCCCCTGCAGGACGCAGGGGGACCTTTGCAGTTATGGAGCTTTTCCGGGAGGAAGGTTTGTAATCCGGCGGCGCGGCATGCTATAATTAAAATAGATACCTCTAAAGGCCTTTCAAACAAGTTCTCCATGTCAGATTCCAACAAAACCGCCAGCGAACCGAAATCGTGACGGTTCGGAACTTCTGCCGGTGTCTAACCGAGACTTAATCAGAAGCAATTATAAATGATTACAAAAAGTATTTTATATTACATATGAGGTGACAGATGAAAGAACAGTGGATGGTATATGCAAAAAAGGGGGACTTTAAGGGAATCTCCGAAAGGTTTGGCATTGACCAGGTGACGGCCCGCATCATCCGAAACCGAAACGTGAAGGGCGAGGATGAAATTCAGGATTACCTTCATGGTACGCTGTCCGGCTGTCCGTCTCCCTTTCTCATGAAGGATATGGAAGAGACCGTAGATATTCTGGGAAAAAAAATCCATGACGGGAAAAGAATCCGTGTCATCGGGGACTATGATATTGATGGAATCTGTGCCACTTTTATCCTTGTGAAAGCATTGAAGCGCCTCGGGGCGAAGGCGGACTATGACATTCCGGACAGAATCAAGGACGGATATGGCATTAATATAAACATGATAGAGCTGGCAAATGACGATGGAATCGACACACTCCTCACCTGTGACAATGGGATAGCGGCGTGGACGCAGACTGCATATGCGAAATCCCTGGGTATGACTGTGCTCATCACAGACCACCATGAAATTCCTTTCGAGGAAGCAGAAGACAGCGGCAGAGAAGATTCCTGTACTTCAGCGGTGCACCGCCTGGATGTTGTGCCTCCTGCAGACGCGGTGGTGAACCCTCATCAGTCATCCTGCCGGTATCCCTTCCAGAATCTGTGCGGGGCGGCGATAGCCTATAAACTGGCCCAGGCCCTTTATGAGACCTGGGATATCCCGTCCGAAGAGCTGTCCCCCTTTGTGGAAGCGGCTGCTTTAGCCACGGTGGGTGATGTGATGACTCTTCAGGGAGAAAACAGGATCTTGGTGAAGGAAGGGCTGAAAAGGATGGCCCACAGCCAGATAACCGGGCTCCGTGCCCTGATGGAGGTCAATGGACTGCAGCCGGCGGAGTTGGGCAGCTACCACCTTGGGTTTGTCATCGGTCCGTGCCTGAATGCCGGAGGAAGGCTGGATACGGCAAAAAAATCCCTGAGACTGTTTCTGGAGGAAGAGGAGAATCAGGCCATTGAGATGGCCTGGGAACTGAAGGAGCTGAACGACAGGCGGAAGGATATGACGGTCAAGAGTGTGGAAGCAGCTGTCCGTCTGATAGAAGAAAGCGGAATGGAAAAAGATGACGTCTATGTGGTCTATCTGCCGGACTGCCATGAAAGCCTTGCCGGAATCGTGGCCGGGAAGATCAGGGAAAAGTATCAGCATCCGGTATTTGTGATAACAAAAGGCGCCGGAGGGCTTAAGGGCTCTGGACGGAGCATACCGGCATATTCCATGTATGAACGGCTGGCGGAATGCGGGAAGCTTTTGAGTGCGTTCGGCGGCCATCCTATGGCGGCGGGGCTGTCACTTCCGGAAGAAAATCTAGAGCCCTTCCGAGAGGCCCTGAACCGCGGCAGCGGATTGGCAGAAAGGGACTTTGAAAAGCAGATATGGATCGATGTGCCGATGCCATTTTCTTATGTGACAGAAGGGCTTTTAAGGGAATTCCGGATTCTGGAGCCTTTCGGAAATGGGAATGAAAAGCCTCTGTTTGCTCAAAAGGGCCTGACCGTCAGAAAAAAGAATCTCATAGGCAGGAATAAGAATGTTCTGAAGCTTCAGCTGGCCGACGAAGCCGGCCGCTCCATCGAGGCGGTCCTTTTCCGGGAAGCGGAGGAGGCGGACAGGGAGATTCAGGAGGGAGCAGTGATATCAGCGGCCTATTATCCGGACATCAATGAATACATGGGAAAACGGAGCCTTCAGATGGTTGTCCAAAGCTATCGGGTGGATGGATGAGCCGGCCGGATTCTGAACAGAAAATTTACAGCTTTACCAGTTGCGAATATGGAGGCAGAAGACTATAATGTGGTTATGCGCGGTTAAAGGAGTCGGCTTTAAAAGAGGCGAATTACCGCTGCGCGTAAAAAGAACGGAGGGTAAATATGAAAAAAATAGAAGAGTATGTGAGGAGCATTCCGGACTTTCCGGAAGAGGGGATCATCTTCCGGGATGTTACTTCGATCCTGCAGGATGCAGATGGTCTTCATCTGGCCATTGATGAACTTCAGAGGACCCTGGAGGGACTGGATTTTGACGTGGTTATAGGGCCGGAATCCAGAGGATTTATTTTTGGAGTACCGATTGCATACAACCTTCATAAAGCATTTGTCCCTATACGTAAAAAGGGAAAGCTCCCTTGTGAAACAGTTGAACTTGAATACGATCTGGAATATGGCAGTGCTGTGATAGAGATGCACAAGGATGCGGTCAGGCCCGGCCAGAAGGTAGTGATCATAGACGATCTGATCGCAACAGGCGGGACCATCGGTGCAATCATAAAGCTGGTGGAGCAGCTGGGAGGCGAGGTAGTGAAGATCAGCTTCCTCATGGAGCTGGCCGGTCTTAAGGGGCGGGAAAAACTGAAGGGATACAATATGGAGAGCGTCATCTGCTATGAAGGAAAATAATGTGGTGAAGCTATGGTAGAACAAGAGATTCATCCCAAAGAGAAGCGGGGGCTGACGACTACCAGGATTATTGCCCTGGGATTTGCGGCAGCCATCCTGGTGGGAGCAGTGCTTTTGATGTTTCCTTTTGCGTCGGCTGACGGGACCTGGACAAATCCGATCGACGCGCTGTTCACAGCGACTACCAGCATCTGCGTGACAGGCCTGGTGACAGTGGTGACAGCCAGCCACTGGAGTATTTTAGGGCAGTTTATTATCATGCTTCTGGCGCAGCTCGGCGGTTTGGGAGTCATCACTGTGGCGATGTGCGTGCTCGTGATAATTGGAAAGAAGATTACTCTGAAGGACAGAATGCTGATTCAGGAGACCTATAATATGGACACTTTGTCCGGTCTGGTGAAGCTGATCATCCGGATTGCGAAAGGGACCTTTCTCCTGGAAGGAATCGGGGCCGTTCTGTATGCGACTGTTTTTATCCCGGAGTTCGGTTTTTTTCAAGGGCTGTGGAAGTCCATATTTAACGCCGTATCCGCGTTCTGCAACGCGGGCATGGACATTGTGGGAGATACCAGCCTGCGGGCCTATGCGGGAAATCCCATCATCAATTTTACCACAATGCTTTTGATCATTTTCGGAGGCCTTGGCTTTGTGGTCTGGTGGAATGTCCTCAAGGCATGGAAGGAGCGGAAAGAAAAGAAAAGGGGATTTGCAGCGGGCCTGAGTCTTCATTCCAAGCTGGTACTGCTCATGACGGCCATCCTGATATTTGGCGGGGCTTTATTTTTCTTTTTGTTTGAATATAACAATCCGGATACGATTGGAAATATGAACTTCGGTGAAAAGGCCATGGCTTCTTTGTTTCAGTCGGTGACGACCAGGACGGCCGGCTTTGAGACAATCCCGCAGGCGGGACTCACGGAGGGCTCCACACTGCTCACCATCATTCTGATGATAATAGGCGGTTCCCCGGCGGGAACGGCCGGAGGAATCAAGACCACGACGGTCGGCATCCTGATTCTGATGGTGTTGTCAACGATCCAGGGGAAAAAGGATACAGAATTTATGGACCGCAGGATCTCCGCCGACGCGGGCAGGACGGCCCTGACGGTGACGGTGCTGGCATTGACTGTAGTGCTTGGTGCCGCTGTGCTGCTGTTTGCCACAGATGGGCTGGGATTCCAGGATACTCTGTTTGAGGTGGCTTCTGCCATGGGCACCGTGGGTCTGACCCGGGGGATCACAAGCAGTCTTACCGGAGCTGGAAAGCTGATCCTGGTGTGCGTCATGTATATTGGGCGTATCGGCCCTGTTACTTTGGCGCTGGCGTTGGCATTAAAGCGCAAGGGAAAACAGCAGAACCGGATGCTGCCGGAAGAAAGAATCCTTATCGGATAGCACAACAGAGAAATTATAATGAGAAAAAGTAAATGAATTTGTTTCTTTTAATGATTTTTTGAACTTAATACAGTAAAATCAACGGGTAAAAGGAGTAAATCATGGCGAAAAAAGAGTTCGCAGTCTTTGGACTTGGGGAATTTGGAAGCAGCATTGCCATAGCTTTGGAAGAGAACGGCTGTCAGGTGATGGCGATTGACCGCAATGAGGCAAGGGTACAGGAAATCTCGGAATTTGTCACCCATGCGGCTTGTGCCAATGTGGCCGATCAGGCGGTGGTAAAATCCCTGGGAGTCCAGAATATGGACGGAGTCATAGTTGGAATCGGCGAGGATATGGAATCCAGCATTATGGCGACCATCGGCGCTAAGGAGTGCGGCGTGCCGTACGTGCTTGCAAAGGCCAATAGTGATATTCATGCCACGGTGCTCAAGAAGGTGGGGGCCGATCAGGTGATTTTTCCGGAAAAGGCCATGGGCATTCGTTTAGGCCGGAATCTGGCGTCCGGGAATTTTATTGACACCATTGAACTGTCCAAAAAGTTCAGTATGGTGGAAATTGAGGTGCCGGAGAGCTGGGTCGGCAAGACTCTCCGGCAACTGGACCTCCGGAACCGGGGAATCAATATCATTGCAAGAAAGGGTGAAATGGAGGACATTGTTCTTATTGTGGATCCGGACAGAATCATCCAGGGACATGAAACGTTTATCATAATCGGAAGCAATAAAGATCTGGAACGGGAACTGCTATGAGGATAGAGAGCAGCTCCAACGGACAGATAAAGCATGTGGCTGCGCTCCAGAAAAAAGCGAAGTATCGGAAAGAGCAGAGCAGTTTTGTGGTAGAGGGCATCCGGATGGTGCTGGAGGCCCCTGAAGAACGTCTTGAGACAGTCTATGCATCGGATTTTTTCTTAAAACAGGGCGGTTTGGAAAAGCTGGCCGGAATTTCTTTCACGGAGGTGTCCGATCAGGCGTTCCGGGCGATGGCGGATACACAGACTCCCCAGGGGGTGCTGGCCGTGGTGAAAACCTTGGACTGGCAGGAGGAAGCATTTTATACAAAAAAGGATGCTCTTCTTCTGGTTCTGGAGAATCTCCAGGATCCGGGAAATCTTGGAACCATCCTCCGCGCGGGGGAGGGTGCGGGAGTGAGCGGCGTGATCATGAGCCAGGAGACGGTGGACATTTATAATCCAAAAGTGATCCGCTCTACCATGGGTTCCATATACCGCGTTCCCTTTGTAACAGCAGAAGATCTAGGGATCGTTCTGGAGCGCTGCCGGGAGCACGGAATTTCATCCTATGCAGCACATCTTGGGGGCAGCATAAATTATGAGGCTGCGGATTTCCGAAAGCCCACCGCGTTTCTGATTGGGAATGAAGCAGCAGGTCTCAGTGATCGTATATCTGCCGCCGCGGATTTTTTGGTGAAAATTCCCATGAAAGGTTCTGTAGAATCATTGAATGCAGCAGTCGCCGCATCTATTTTTATGTATGAAACGGCCCGCCAAAGGCGCGCAGAATCAGTCGGAATATAGAGAAATAACACGAATTAATCCATCTGAGCCGTATTGGCCTGCAAACACAATATGATGTGGAGCAGGCCGATACGGCTTTCTACATATAGGTGATAGTGTAATAATTTCTTTACATTTTTATGAAGGAATTCTTGTCGAAAATTAAGAACTAAATGGAAATGGGAGTAAAGTGGTAGAGGGTACCCCTGAATGGACACGAAAAGAGTACAAAGTGGGAAATGGTTGACAAATCAGAAAGACAGTGATATCATGACGGTGTAACAAAGTTGTAACAATTGGAACATCGACTTAATAATTGAGGAGATGGAGTTCGGATTGCTGCAGCAGGAAACAAGGAGGTATACAATGTTAACCAAGAAGAAAAGCATCGTTTCATGCTTTGTTATCGGTGCATTGCTTTGTACTCTGACTTCTCCCGGAGACAGAGGCAGCACGGCCGCGAAAGAAGCTTTGACTGTGGCAGCGGCAGAGGTAAGCCAGGATTCCGGAAATGGGAAGCAAGATATCAGGAACACCTCAAAAGAAGAGCATACTAGAGAAATTGTAAAGACAGCGATAAAGAGTACAGAGAAGGGCACCCCTGACACTGCGCCGGAAACGGCGGTGGTCAGAATCGCCGGCGTATCTGTGAAAAGCGGTGCTGCTGATTATGAGACAGCAGTCCAGAGTGAACAGACCGTGAAAGATTTCGGGCAGTCAGCAGTCCGGCCGCAGGAAGCTTCAGCGGACGGAACACAGTCAGCCGCCGGGAGTACACAGGCGGCAGCGGCGCAGAACGGGGATGAGGCGTCAACCGTAGCTCCGGAGCTGGAGAACAAAGTAGTCACTACGGTGGACACCTATCTGAATATCAGACAGGAGCCTTCTGAAGAGAGCGAGATCGTCGGACGCCTTTATGAAGGAAGCGCCGGGGATGTGCTGGAAAACAACGGTGAATGGACCAGAATCTCATCCGGCGGTGTAGAAGGCTGGGTACACAATGAATTTGTGGTATCCGGTGAAGCGGCGCAGAGCTTTGCACAGGAGGCGCTGGAACAGCTGGCCACTGTGACGGAAGAGGGCGTGCGCGTCAGAGCAGGAGCTTCTGTGGATTCTACCTGGATTGGAGTGGTGAACGCCAATGAGACTTATCAGGTAGTGCCGGAAGAAGTAAATGCTACAGAAGAAAATGCAGATACAGAAAATACGGGTGCAGAAGAGCAGCCTGAAACGGCAGAGACGGCTGGACAGCCGGAAGGGATTCAGCCTCAGAATGCCGCAGATGAGGACAATGAAATTGCTGTTCTCCAGCAGGAAGCCCCTGAACTTAAGTGGGTCAAGATCCTCTACGGAGACGGTGAAGAAGGATATGTCTGTGCAGACTATGTGACCACCGTGTTCAATCTGGGCCAGGCTAAATCCATGGAAGAGATCCGGGCGGAAGAAGAAGCCAAAGCGGCAGCAGAGGCTAAGGCGGCAGCAGAAGCCAAGGCAGCAGCAGAAGCCGAAGCGGCAAAAGAAGCCAAGGCGGCCGAGAAAACAGCATCCAAGAAGGAAGAAGCAGCGGCTCCGGTTCAGTCTGATTCCGGATGGGTCGCGATGGGTGAATTTAAGATTACCGCGTACTGCGGCGGTGCGTGCTGCAATGGAAAATGGGCAGGGACCACCGCGTCCGGAGTATCACCTTCGGAAGGGCGTACCATTGCCGTAGCCCCCTGGATCATCCCTTATGGGACCCAGGTCAGGATTGAAGGACTGGACGGCGTTTATGTGGCCGAGGATACAGGCGGCTTTGCCAACAGCAACCCTTATCAGATTGACTTGTTCGTATCAGAGCATTCCCACGCGGGAAGCTGGGGCGTGCGCTACAGACAGGTGTGGGTAAAACGATAAAATGGAATAAAGAGTCAGTTACTGAGAAAGGCCGGTGCTTCTGCACCGGTCTTTTTGCCCTATCTTATACAGGAAATTGCTCCCACCGCCTTGTAATAAATGGGAAAATGGGGTAGAATGATAAAAGACGCAGGACGGCGTCTGGAAGGAATTAAAAAGAAAGGGGTGCATGATATGACGGCGATATATTGGCTTATCGGCATTGTTGTCCTGTTGGTGATCGAAGCGCTTACCATGGGGCTTACGACTATCTGGTTCGCCGGCGGTGCCCTGGTGGCATTCATCGCGTGTGTGGCGGGAGCTGGGCTGGAGATTCAGGCGATTCTATTTATTGTAGTTTCCCTGATACTTCTTTTTGTCACCAGACCGTTTGCCAAGCGGTACATCAACAAAGGAACGATAAAGACGAATGTAGAAGGGCTGATTGGCAAGGAAGCCCGCGTAACCGAACGAATCGACAACAAAGAAGGAACGGGGGAAGCCGTACTGTCAGGCCAGCCGTGGTCGGCGCGGTCTTCGGATGACAGCCAGATTCTGGAACCGGGAGATATGGCAGTGGTAGAGGCAGTCAGGGGAGTGAAGCTGATTGTGAGAAAGCAGAGCTGATGGAACGGAGGATATGAGAATATGAGTGTGGATTTTTTGATGGGAAGCATTAATGTGAGCGCAGTGATAGCTGTTGCCATACTGGCGGTTTTGATTTTATTGATTCTTTCGTCCTGCATTAAGATCGTGCCCCAGGCCAGAGCTGTGGTCCTGGAACGGCTGGGCGGATATAAGACCACCTGGTCTGTAGGACTCCATTTGAAAGCGCCGTTTATAGACCGGGTTGCAAAACGCGTGAACCTGAAGGAACAGGTCATTGATTTTAAGCCTCAGCCCGTGATTACCAAAGATAACGTAACCATGCAGATAGATACAGTGGTATTTTTCCAGATCACAGATCCGAAGCTTTACGCATATGGGGTGGAGAATCCTCTTATGGCAATCGAGAATCTGACCGCTACTACTCTGCGTAATATTATCGGCGATCTGGAGTTGGACCAGACGCTCACTTCCAGAGAGCTCATCAATACCAAGATGCGCACGCAGCTGGACGTGGCAACCGATCCCTGGGGAATCAAGGTGAACCGTGTGGAGCTTAAGAATATCATTCCTCCCAGGGAGATTCAGGATTCCATGGAGAAGCAGATGAAAGCCGAGCGCGAGCGCCGTGAAAAGATTCTGCAGGCAGAAGGCGAAAAGAAGTCTACAATCTTGGTCGCAGAAGGAAAGAAGGAGTCGGCAATCCTGGATGCAGAGGCCGAAAAGCAGGCTGCGATTCTGAGAGCAGAGGCCAAAAAGGAAGCTACGATCCGGGAAGCAGAAGGCCAGGCTCAGGCTATCATCAAAGTACAGGAGGCTACCGCAGACGGTATCCGTCTGATCAAGGATGCGGGCGCGGATAATGCAGTGCTCCAGCTTAAAAGTCTGGAAGCTTTTGCAAAGGCGGCGGACGGCCAGGCAACTAAGATCATCATCCCTTCAGAGATCCAGGGGATTGCCGGCGGCCTGAAGAGCCTTGTGGAAGTAGTGAAGGATTGACATTTTGTGAAACGACAGAGAGTCCGGCTTGCCGGACTCTCTGCATCCGAAGATATGCCGGATGCATTAGAAAATACATAATATGCGGAGGATGGTACGATGAAGATTATGGACAGCCTGAAAGGAAGGAACTTTCTGACACTAAAGGATTTTACGCCGGAGGAGATTCAAAATTTCCTGGACTTGGCCGCCGATTTGAAAGCGAAGAAAAAGCAGGGAATCACAGGCAGCAGCCTGAAAGGGAAGAACATAGCCCTGATTTTTGAAAAACCTTCCACCAGGACCCGGTGTGCGTTTACCGTTGCCTGCAACGATGAGGGCGGATTTCCCGAATACCTGGGAAAAGGCGATATCCAGTTGGGAAAGAAGGAAAGTGTAGAAGACACGGCCCGTGTGCTCGGCCGGATGTTTGACGGAATCGAGTTTCGCGGTTTTCTGCATTCCAACGTGGAAGCACTGGCAAAGTATTCAGGTGTTGTGGTATGGAACGGCCTGACGGATGATTATCATCCTACTCAGATCCTGGCGGATTTTTTGACGATGCAGGAGTGCTTCGGCCATCTGAAGGGCTTAAATTTTGTATTTATCGGTGACGGCAGGAACAATATGTCCAACAGCCTGATGGTTGGGTGCGGAAAAATGGGCGTAAACTGTACGATCATCGCTCCTAAGGCTCTGTGGCCGGAGGAAGAGCTGGTTGAGATTTGCAGGGGATATGCCGCAGAAGCCGGCAGTACTCTGACAGTCACAGACGACGTGGCGGCTGTAAAGGATGCCGATGTGATATATACAGACGTGTGGTGTTCCATGGGTGAAGAGGACAAAGCCGCGGAACGAATGGCTCTTCTGAAGCCCTATCAGGTCAACAAGGCTCTGATGGAGCGCACAGGAAAAGATAGCACGGTATTTATGCATTGCCTGCCTGCGGTAAAAGGAAATGAAGTGACGGAGGAAGTGTTTGAATCGGAGAAATCCGTGGTATTTGACGAAGCAGAGAATCGTATGCATACCATCAAGGCTGTGATGGTGGCGACTTTGGGAGACTGAGTTCCATGTATGTGAACAGGACGAAAAAAAATCCATATACAAAGCAGACCATTTTTGATATATTGTCCGTGGTATCAGGACTTGCTGTCATTGGACTGGGAGTGTTCGTGTTCCTCAATCCGGAAGAATATGCACAGATGTTTCCTGTTATTTTTCTGCTGGCGGCGGTTTTCCAGATTTTGTGTGCTATACCGCGGCTGGCAGGAGGATATGGAAAGAAGAGCGGAAAACGGAAGGCAGTTGGTATATGCCTGTGTGCGGCAGCAGGCATCCTGCTGATATTTGCAGTGGTAAGTGCCATCTGTCTTTGGAGGTAAGGATTTGAAAGCTAGAATATTGCAGCTTTTGCGGGAGCAGGAGGGCTATGTATCCGGACAGGACATCTGCCGGGAGCTCTCCGTCTCCCGCACCGCTGTCTGGAAGGTCATCGGACAGCTGAAGGAAGAAGGATATATTATTGAGGCGGTGCAGAATAAAGGCTACCGCCTTTTAGAAGTGCCGGATCTGGTCACAGAGGGAGAAGTGGCTTCGCGTCTCCATACTTCCTGGGCGGGACATCCCACCGTATTTCTGGAAAGAACAGATTCTACTAACAACGAAGCAAAGCGCATGGCAGAGGCCGGTGCGTCTCATGGGACTCTGGTCGTTGCGGAGAACCAGGAGGCGGGAAAAGGGCGCAGAGGGCGTTCCTGGTCCTCACCGGAAAAGAGCGGAATCTGGATGACGCTGATCATGAAGCCGGAGTTCCCGCCTTTCCAGGCGTCGATGCTCACGTTGGTCGCGGCTATGGCCGTGGCAGAGGGCGTGCGATTTGTCACCGGCTTGGAAGCAGGAATCAAGTGGCCCAATGATATCGTGGTGAATGGAAAGAAGATTTGCGGTATCCTGACGGAAATGAGCGCGGAGCCGGATTACATCAACCATGTGGTAGTGGGAATCGGGATTAATGCGAACATAGAGGAATTTCCTCCGGATATCAGGGAAAAAGCGACCTCTTTATATCTTGAGCTCGGGGAAAAGGTCAGCCGGGCAGCGGTGATCGCAGAGGTCTGGAAAGCCTTTGAAGCATATTATGATAAGTTTTTGGAGAATGCCGACTTGTCTTCTCTTAGGGAGGAGTATGAAGCACATCTTCTTAACAGAGGAAAGGAAGTGTGCGTGCTGGATCCCAAAGGAGAGTGGCAGGGTATCGCGAGAGGGATTGACAGAATCGGACGGCTTTTGATCCAACAAACAGGAGGCGGGGATAAGGATCTGAGAGCGGTGGATTCTGGTGAGGTTTCTGTTCGGGGCGTCTATGGGTATGTTTGATATGGATGAGAAAAAAGTGCTGTGCGGGGCGAATTCCTACACACAGAAATATTATTTTAATGACGAATTTTCCATGCTGCCGGAAAACATCCGGGAGGAGCTTAAGATTCTCTGCGTACTCTATGTGGAGGATGTGGGAGGTATCCTGACTCTGGAGTATGACGGGGAAGGGAACCTGGAATTACGGGTGGAGAATGAAGAGACTGATTATCTTTTTGATGAGATTGGCAGCGTGCTGAAGATCAAGCAGATCCAAAGGGAAAAAGGCGAGCTTTTAGAGTCTTTGGAGCTGTTTTACAAGACCTTTTATTTGAACTGAAAAAGAGTATTTGTTGAGACAGGAGCAAAGATGGATCAGAAAAAAAAGCTGGCGATCGGCGGCGTAGAATTGGACGCTCCGATAGTGCTGGCGCCGATGGCAGGCGTGACAGACCTGCCATTTCGTGCGCTCTGCAAGGAACAGGGATGCGGACTGGTATGCACGGAGATGGTCAGTGCCAAAGCAGTCCATTATAAAAACAAGAACAGCACCATGCTTCTTTCCGTGCACGATGAGGAGCGCCCGGTCTCCCTGCAGCTCTTTGGATCGGAGCCGGAGCTTTTAGGGGAGATTGCCGCTCTTTTGGAGCCTGGCCCGTATGACATCATTGATTTTAATATGGGATGTCCGGTCCCAAAGGTGGTGAACAATCACGAGGGTTCGGCTCTGATGAAAGAGCCGGAACTGGCCGGCCGGATCTTGAAGGCGATGGTAAAAGCGGTTAGAAAGCCGGTGACTGTTAAAATCAGAAAAGGGTTTACAGAGGATTCTGTCAACGCCGTGGAGATTGCGAAGATCGCTGAGGATGCCGGAGTGGCTGCTGTTGCAGTTCATGGGAGGACGAGGGAGCAGTATTATTCTGGAAAAGCGGACTGGGAGATCATCCGAAAGGTAAAAGAAGCTGTATCAATCCCCGTCATCGGGAACGGAGATATCTTTACAGCCTTAGACGCCGCTTCCATGATGGAACAGACGGGCTGCGACGGAGTCATGGTCGCCAGAGGGGCCAGAGGGAACCCATGGATTTTCCGGGAAATAAAAGAGTATCTTCTGACTGGGAATAAACGGGAAAGGCCGGATGGTCTGGAGATACGGGACATGATCCTCAGGCATTCCAGGATGCAGGCTGAATTCAAAGGAGAGAGCATGGGAATCCGGGAGATGAGGAAGCATGTTGCGTGGTATACGGCAGGCTGTCCTCATTCCGCATCTTTGAGGGAGGCTGTGAATCATGTGGAGACACTCGCAGAGCTGGAGGCACTTGTGAAGGAGCGCCTGGAACTGTGATATTTGTGGAAAAACCGTCTTCAAAGCTCCAGAAATGTTGACAATGCGGTAGCTTTGGGATATAATACCTTGAATGTAAAAACGCGCAGGACCGCATGTATTGGCGCGGATGTCATATAATATAACGTGCCGGCTGGAGCCGGGAGTTTTTAACGGTATCCGGCGCCTTTGTATGAAGCAGAATGTACAGGGGAAGTGCCGGGCGGAAAAATAGAAAAAGGATCTAGGAAGGGAAAGATAGCAGTATGGCAGACACAAAAAAGAACATTCTTACTTATGCCGGCTTAAAGAGGTACGAAGATGAGCTGGCGGAACTGAAGCTGGTAAAGCGGAAAGAGGTCGCACAAAAGATCAAAGAGGCAAGAGAACAGGGTGACCTGTCTGAAAATGCGGAATATGATGCGGCAAAGGACGAGCAGAGGGATATCGAACTGCGGATCGAGGAGCTGGAAAAGCTTCTTAAAAACGCAGAAGTAGTCGTCGAAGATGAGGTGGAGCTGGATAAGATCAGCGTTGGCTGCGAAGTAAAGGTATATGACGTGGAGTACGAGGAAGAAATGGATTTCCGGATTGTGGGATCCACGGAAGCGAACAGCCTTCAGAATAAAATATCCAACGAGTCGCCGGTGGGAAAGGCTCTGATTGGTAAACGCGTGGGAGAGACTGTAGTGGTGGAGACTCAGGCGGGAGAAATCGAATACAAAGTCCTTGATATCAAACGCGTTTCTTAGAATAACAGCAAAAGAGGGAAAAAAATTGGCAGAGCAGAACAGAATCCAGGAACAGGATATAAATCAGCTTCTGAAAGTGCGCCGCGAAAAGCTGGCGGGGCTTCAGGAAGAGGGGAAGGACCCTTTTCAGATCACAAAATATGATGTAACGCATCACAGTGAAGAGATAAAGGCCGGATATAGCCAGCTGGAAGGAAAAGAGGTATCCATCGCAGGCAGGATGATGTCTAAGCGTGTGATGGGAAAAGCCTCTTTTTGCCATATCCAGGATCTGCCCGGAACAATCCAGGCATATGTGGCAAGAGACAGTGTGGGAGAAGAAGCATATAAGGAGTTTAAAAAGTATGATATCGGCGATATCGTCGGAATCAAGGGCACCGTATTCAAGACGAAGACGGAAGAAATCTCCATTCATGCGTCTGAGATCACCCTCCTGTCCAAGAGTCTGCAGATTTTGCCTGAGAAATTCCACGGTTTGACCAACACGGATATCCGCTACCGTCAGAGGTACGTGGATTTGATTGTAAACCCGGATGTAAGAAAGACATTTGTACTGCGTTCCAGGATCATCAAATCCATCCGGGATTATCTGGACGGACAGGGATTCATGGAGGTAGAAACTCCAATCCTCGTATCCAATGCGGGAGGCGCTGCGGCCCGTCCCTTTGAAACACATTATAATGCGCTGGATGAGGATGTGAAGCTCAGGATTTCTTTGGAGCTTTATCTGAAGCGCCTGATCGTGGGCGGTATGGAGCGCGTATATGAGATTGGCCGTGTATTCCGGAACGAGGGTGTAGATACCAGGCATAATCCAGAATTCACATTGATGGAGCTTTACCAGGCATACACAGATTATCACGGTATGATGGATCTGACGGAGAACATGTACCGTCATGTGGCAAAGGAGGTCCTCGGAGACACCATGGTGACATATGGCGACGAGCAGATCGACCTGGGAAAGCCTTTTGCGAGGCTCACAATGGTGGATGCGGTTAAGCAGTATTCGGGAGTTGATTTTGATGAGATACCGGATACGGAAGCGGCAAAGGCCATGGCGGACAAGCACCATATCGAATATGAAGCCAGACATAAGAAGGGTGATATATTGAGCCTTTTCTTTGAAACCTATGTGGAGGAGCACCTGAGGCAGCCTACCTTTATCATTGACCATCCGGTGGAGATTTCCCCGCTCACAAAGAGAAAGCCGGACAAGCCGGACCATGTGGAGCGTTTTGAGCTGTTTATTACGGGACGTGAGATGGCGAATGCCTATTCTGAGCTAAATGACCCCATTGACCAGAGAGAGCGGTTTAAAGCTCAGGAGGAGCTGCTGGCCCAGGGAGATGAGGAAGCTAACAGCATGGATGAGGATTTCCTGAACGCATTGGAGATTGGAATGCCGCCCACAGGCGGAATCGGCTATGGGATTGATCGTCTGGTGATGCTTCTGACGAACAGCCCGGCCATCCGGGATGTGCTGCTGTTCCCCACGATGAAAAGCCTTGGGGGATCCGATACGAAGAAGGCTGTGAAGACGGAGGAAAAGGCAGCCGGGGAAGCCGCGGAAACTGCAAAAGAAGTCATAGATTTTTCCAAGGTGGAAATTGAGCCTTTGTTTAAGGATGAAGTCGATTTTGAGACATTCAGCAAATCTGATTTCCGGGCTGTGAAGGTGCTGGAATGTGAGCCTGTGAAGAAGTCTAAAAAGCTTTTAAAGTTCACTCTGGATGATGGAACCGGTGAAAACCGTACGATTTTAAGTGGAATCCATACCTACTATGAGCCGGAAGAACTGGTCGGAAAGACGCTGATCGCGATTACCAACCTGCCGCCGAGGCCCATGATGGGATTTGAATCCTGCGGAATGCTTCTTTCTGCAATCCATACGGAGGATGGGGAAGAAAGGCTGAACCTTTTGATTGCTGACGATCATATTCCGGCGGGTGCAAAGCTGTACTAGGATAAAATTTTAAATTTTCTGCCAGAAAACATTGATATGCTCCCCATGGAGTAGACACTCGAATTAAACTTCGAGACTACACTGTGGGGAGCATTTGTATGTATACCTTACTTTTGTTTACTGCCTTATCCATCAGGTGAACACCGGCTGCTGCTCTTAGGATGGTCCGAACTTTTTATATTGTTTTTGTCAGACGAATTACTTTGGCACAGTAAAAGCAGCAGGATTGTCATGAAATATTGGGCGGATACTGCGGTCCGCAGTTGCCAGTATGCGGATCGATTTGGTTACCGAAGTGTTTTATAAAACTTCCGGCTCTCTGTCTTGCACGTGGGGAAGCTGGTAGAAAATACTGGAATCATTTTAAGATGAAAAAGACTTCCATTGGATTTCAAAAATAATAAAGAACAATTTGTAAAAAATGATAATAAAAATGTGTTTTTATAAAGCGCATAACAGTACAATATAATAAAAGTTATATAAATATTATTGTACTATTGTAAAAAATTTGATATAATAATGTCACTAAGCTAGCGAAACTTGTAGAAACCGGAATGTCAGTCCTATTTATTATGGCAATGGCTTCGAGCTGAAGTGGATGGACTGTCTTTTGGATGGGATGAAAGAGTCCAAGCAGTAAAGTGGTGTCCGTAGTATTGAGTGAAGTAGGGGCCGGTCTGTAGTGAAAAGGCCGTCCCCTGCTTGATTTTATTGTTGTATGAATTGAATATTTAATAGGATGGATAGGAACAGGTGGACGAGAGTGAAAAGAAGAAAAGCAATGTTTATGATTGCAATAACGGTTTTATGCTTGAGCGCGTGCGGAAGAGCTGATTCTGAACAAGTGGAATCAAGTTCCGATTCTCAGTTCAGACAATCTCCGAAAACGAATGGAAATGAAATAGGAACTGAAAAATTATCATGGGATAATGAGCGAATCTGCTTGGAAATCTCAGAGGGCGTTTCTATGGATGCTGAAGTCGTCATACCTGATACAATTAGAGAAACAGTAGAGAAATGCCATGTTAAAGATATCCACTTCAATGGGAAAGAAGTTGCTTTCCGATTATTTCCAGAAATAGAAAAGAACAAATGGGAGTTTCTTGATTACAGTGATTTGGGTGTGGATTCACAAGTTTCCTTTGAGGGCAAATTTTCGCTGCCGCTTACGAAAAAAGAAATGAGTGGAAGTGCCATGATTGGGTTAGAACTTAACTTTCATACGGAGCATTGGATGAAGTGTGAGGCTAATCTACCGCTTATTTTTACATCATCGAGTGATATTGAGGTGAAAGAAGATTTGTCGGGAGATTTAGCCTTTGAATCAAGGGATGCGGTGGTGAGGAAGGTTTCCGAATATTTGCAGAATGATATAGGACTTGAAATCAAACCTATAAATTCCTATTCCATAGATTATCGAAAAATGGAGGAACAGGAAGAAATAAATAAAAGAGACGGTGGAGAGGAGCTGAAAGATCCGGGAGATCAAAACTGGACTTGGTCTGCTGAGGACGATTGTTATTATTTAACATTTGAACAGTATATTAATGGTCTGCCCATGTTAATAGACAATTATGCCGGACAAGATGGAAATGGAACAAGGACTGGGGAAGTCAGGGTTGGATACACGGTGAACGGAATTGAGAGTATTTCTTGTTTGGGAAATTTTGCTGTAACGGAAAGAGAAAAAATGAAACTGGCCCAGCCAGAAGATATCGTAAATACTTTGAAAAAGAAATATGAGCTTATCTTAACTAATGATATAACCATCACACAAATGAAGCTGATTTATTTTCCTTATCCAATTTCCAATAAAGAATGGGAATATGACTTTATTCCTACCTGGAGGGTTACTTATAAACAAAGCGATGGAGATCGTTATTTTTACATTGATGCAGTAACTGGAGAAGAGGTTAATTATTAATACTAAATTGAGCAAATATGGAAAGGAATAGTTGTCGATAATGATAAGGTGCTTTTATGATGGAAAACCAGATGATTGAGGTTCAGTCTGTAACCAAAAAATTTAAAGAGTATAAGGCGTTGGATCAAGTCTCTTTAAATTTCGAAAAGGGTAAGATTCATGGTATAATTGGGCGTAATGGAAGTGGGAAAACGGTCCTCTTTAAATGTATTTGTGGCTTTTTAAAAACCAGTGAAGGTACCATTTTAGTGAATGGTAAACAAATTGGTAAGGAAATAGAGTCTCCTCCTAATGCTGGTATTATTATTGAGACTCCGGGGTTTTTATCTAGTTATTCAGGATATCAGAATCTGAGCTTTCTTGCCTGTATCCGCAATCGAATAAAAAAAGAGGATATCTATCGTATTATGGAAAAAGTAGGATTGGATCCTAAGAGCAGGAAACATGTTGGCAAATATTCTATGGGAATGAGACAGAGACTTGGTATAGCACAGGCTATTATGGAGGATCCAGATTTACTGATTTTGGACGAGCCGATGAATGGACTGGATAACCAGGGGGTAGATGACATGAGAAAACTATTTATGGAATTGAAAACGAACGGGAAAACTATATTACTCGCCAGCCATAATAGAGAAGATATTTCTGCCCTTTGTGATACTGTTGTAGAAATTGATCATGGCAAGATTTTAAATCAGATTTAACTATGTGACTTTTTTCCTGAAGCGACTGAGACAGAAAGGGGACAGATGTTTCTAAGTATGTTAAAAATGCATTTTAAACGATTATTTCAGTCTAAGAGGTTTTATTTGTCTGTTTTGTGCGTGACAGGTATTTCTCTGCTTAGCATTATTGGAGAAATACAGGCGCTTCCTGGTTCATCCATTTACTATCTTATACAGAGCCGTCACGGAATAGGGGCTTTTTTTATTGCTATGTCGGTAGTGGTTGTTTTGCCTTATGGTTTAAACTATACGGAAGATGTGGGAAATCATTATGAATATGGGATATTAAGCCGGGGAGGCAGATATTCTTATTGCTGGTCTAGTATGTTAATTACAGCGCTCAGCGCTTTTCTGACAGTTTTTCTGGGATATCTTTTGTTATATTTTTTGTTGAAAATACGGTTTCCGATGATTAGGCCTGAAGAATTAGAACAACTTATACAATATTCACAGCAAAATGGGCTGACGCCATATGAGAGCCTTCTCATTGGAAATCATCCTTTTCAATATTTTTTATGCACGTTTTCAACAGAAGCGATAGGATATGCTTTTATGGCGAGCGTCACTCTTATGGCTTCCGCTAAAATTGATAATTCTTTTGTTCTGCTCAGCATTCCGGTTATGTTATATTATGGCTGTATGTTTATTGGTACTACGTTCAAACTTCCAGGAATTTTTCGATGGTATTATATGCTGACACATGGGGGATATTTTGCGGTTATAACAAATAATATCTATTTGGTCATGCTATATGTGATGTTATATTTCATCTGTCTCATTGCAGCTGCCGGTCTTATATTTGAAAAATGGGTAGAAGGAAAGAGGAGCCATGGATAGTTTGAAAAAAGTACTGCATGTATGCCAAGGAAGCCTGAAAAGGACTGTCTTTAAACCGCGCCTTTACATTGCTTTTTTATGGTTTGGATTCCTGATTTTTGATTTTATTGAAAAAATTAAAGTTTTCTCTGCAAGAGTAAACGTTCCTGTTTCACCTTGGATATTTCCGTTTATTACCACCGAGCTCAGCGGGCAGATTTTTATCACATTAGGTGCTATTTTGATTTTTTGCGATGCTCCTTTTTTAAGTGAAGGTGTTTATTCTCAAATAATTCGCTGTGGGCGAAAAAACTGGTTTTGGGGAAATATGCTGTATATCTGGATGCAGTCCTTATTCTACGCAGTGGGATTGTTTCTTTTTTCAGTAATTTTGTTAATGCCTAAAGTTGAGTTTATGACTGGGTGGGGAAAGGTTTTGGGGACTCTTGCACAAACCAATGCTGCTTCGTCAGTTTCTTTGAACCAATTGGAATATAGCATCATATCAAACTTTTCTCCATTACAAGCGGTAGGATTGACTTTGCTGGCAGTCTGGTTAAACAGTGTGTTTATTGGCGTTCTGAGTTATGTAATGAACCTTCTTGTTAAAAACGGGAGCGGGGCGGTCATGGGAGCAATTATAGCATTATCGCCTCTGCTTCTTACGAAGTTGGTACAGTATGAGGTTTCCTTCTATTTGGCACCTCCTGCCTGGATGAACTTAGCCATGTATAACTGGAGCGGTTATGGAAGCTATCCGTCTCCAAGGTATATGTATACTTGTTTAGCCTTTTTAATTGGAGTTTGTACGGCGGTTTCTTATGTCGGGATAAGGAGAAAAGATTTATACATAGTAAAAGAACTGTAGGAAATTACTGAATTCAAAGGGTTAATTTTTTGAAGACGTGCTGATATACTAAGAGAAAAAGTAAATATGAATGATTGAAAATAGGTGATACGAGATGAAGAGAAAAAGTCTTACGGCAAGCGAGCAGGAACTTATGAAAGCGGTCTGGGAAATTACAGAAGAAGGGAATTTAGCGTCAACAAAAAGCATCCGGAAAAAGCTTGATGAATGGAGGGAAGAAAAAACCACCAGCCAGGTTGTTTACGTGCAGATTGGGCATTTGGAGCAAAAAGGATATGTCAAGATTGAAAGAAACGAAAATGACGACAGGACCTATATTCCTCTAGTCGGGAAAGAGGAGTATGTGAAACAGCAGGCAAGACATTGGGCAAAATTCTGGAACAAAAGTGCCACGGGATACGCGATGATGGCGCTTGGGAACAAATTGACGAAAGAAGAGAAGGAAGAGCTTAGGAGTTATCTGGATGAACTTGATTAGCGTATGCTTAATGATCTTGATGACATCTGTGACTGGAACGGCTATATTTGGGATTTGGAAATTGATGAGTGTAATACTTGACAGACAGGGACGTGTGAGGGAAGTTCGTATCTGTTTGATAGTCACGATTATTTTTTTTCTTGTACCGGTCGCATTTTTTTATATGGCATGGGTGACTGGCTTGTTTTCTGAATCCATGGATGGAATATTATTCCGGAGAACTCCATTTTTCGTTTGGTCATCCAGAATTTTTTCTGTTGTTTGGTGCATTGGATTTTTTTGCGAAATTAGTAATTATATTAGGAATTGGAGAATTCTGAACGGTATAAAAAAGAGAAGCAAAGAAGCCGGAAACAAAATTGAAAGGATAGAATACAAAGTTGAGGAAAGGCTTCGGATTAGGAGAAGGATTCCGGTATATTTGTCTGAGGAACAAGAGGTGCCTGTAATTGGCGGCTTTTGGAGAAGCGTGATTCTTTTGCCAGACAAGGTGTATCGGGAAGAAGAGCTTGAAATGATTCTTGAGCATGAACTCTGGCATTATAAACAGAGGGATTTGCTTCTGAAAAAGCTTTGTGGATGGATTGTTCGAGTAGAATGGTTTAATCCTCTGACGAGATATCTGTTTTCGGAAGTCGACCGGTGGGGAGATGCCTTGTGCGACGTACATATTTGCTTTGAAGGCGAGAAAAGATGGAGCCGAAAGAAATATTTTAATACAGTGATCAATAATTGTTCTAGAGGTAAAGTGGATTTTTGCTCTGGGATGAGATTGCAGAGTGACCTTGAGGATGTAAGAGAAAGAATTGATAGAATGGGAAGATATAAATCGAAGCTGGCAAAAAAACGGTTTAATATTCTTTTGACAGCAATTTTTATTTTGATGTCGTCTGTTACCGCGATGGCTGCAGGCAGAGGTATAGAAAGTATATATGATGAGGTATATGATGCGACGGAAAAGAGGATTACAGAGCCGCTGCAGCCACAGCAGCAACTGGAAGAGTTTGAGCGGCTTCCAGGCGATGATGTTACCATCATAAGGTCAGATGAGAACATGGGTGCGCGAACCAGCAACACTTTTAGCTGGACTCTGTCGCCAAAGACTTTGAAAGAGACCGGACAGTTTTACGCTTCAAAAGGAAGCAGCGTTACAATATCTGTTACTCCAGATCCGATGAGCGCGAAGACAGGCATCGGTCTCGATCAGCCGTACGGTTATCTTCGGGGGGTGTCCGGTACAGGAGCATATAATCATACTTTTGCGATCAACGAGAGCGGGTACTACCGTGCCTATGCGGAAAATCTGTCAGGAAATACCATCACTGTAGGAGTAACAGTAGTACGATAGTATAATGGATGATATACAAAGGTTTAGCTTATGAATTACATTGATATGCTCCCCATGGAGTAGACACTCGAATTAAACTTCGAGACTACACTGTGGGGAGCATTTGTATGTATACCTAAGACATCGCCGTACAGAACTTTATTGATGGATAAATATGGTAGTAAGAATTTGCAGCCTGCAGCTTGCACTGCAGCAATTTTCTGTATATAATTATAGGTGTTTCCTGGTCGCATGTCAGTCATCTGCAATCCAGAGGTTGTTATTATGAATAATTCAATGCTGCCGCGCGAATTTGACTATTTTCTTCTTGTGGCGGAGGAGCTGAATATTACAAGGGCCGCACAGCGCGCATACATATCGCAGCAGGCTCTGAGCAAATATATCAAAACACTGGAAGACCGGTATGGTGTGCAGCTGTTTCAGCGCAAGCCGGAATTTCGTCTGACCCCGGCGGGAGAAATCTTATATAAAAGGGCAAAACAGATGCGCCAATTGGCCAACACTCTTTCCGCGGAACTGGACAGCGTACAAAGCGGACTTCAGGGTCAGCTTTGTTTTGGAATTTCCTACGGAAGATCCTTTGACATTGTGCCCCCGCTCTTGGCCTCGTTTCGCCAGATGTATTCTAAGATTAAAGTCATCGTAGATATGGGAAATACTTCTTTTTTTCGAGATGAAATCATAAAAGGGAAAATGGATATCGCGCTGGGAGTATCTCCGGAGCCTTCGCCAGAAATAGAAACCATAGAACTGGCAAAAGAGAGCATCTATCTCTGTATGACGGATAACATTTTGAAACGGTATTTTCCTGACACATTTCCAAGCTGTAAATATCGGTTTCGGGGAGGGGTGGATCTCCATGAGTTTGAGCATATCCCGTTTTGCTTTAATCCGACGTCGACGCATATCAATCAATATGTAACACGGTATCTGACACAAAGGAATATCAACTTATCGTTTATGGTTCTTACAGGGAGCAATGAATTAAATATTAATTTGTGTGATGTCCTGGGGTGCTTTTGCCTGCAGTTTTTGCTTCCGCAGGTCAGGGACTACAACCGGCGCTGGCCTAACAATCCCATTAATATTTTTCCTCTCAGCGGAATGGAGGAATGTAATACGATCACGATTATGTACAGAAAGAACCAGCAGCTTCCCATTTATCAGCAGCATTTTATGGAACTGCTGCAGGAGGTCGTATCGAATCATATATATTTACTGCCGGCTGACGCCGCCGAGAAACCAAATGTTTTTCCGACCATCGATTAATAGTATTTCTTAAAATCTTTTTGCCTGAAAAGATCGCTGTTTTGCACAGCGGTCTTTTTTTGTTCTATTGAAAACATCTATTCGAGTATTTCTGGAGCCATTCAAAAATGAGATTTTTAAAAGCATCACAACCTTTTGTTATATTCTCACAATTAATTGATGTTTTACTTTCCTTTTTTGTTGGAATTATACTATTAATAGAGAAAATACCCTGTCATGTTCGAAGCATGGTCTGGGCATCGGAAGAAAGGAAAGGGGTGTGTATTTTGAAACTGAGAAGGACATTGCTCTGGGTAAACGGAAACCAGCCGGACCGGCTGCAGGAGGCGCTGCGGAGCGAAGCAGACTGCATTGTTTTGGAGCTGGAAGATCTGGTCCCTCCGACTCAGAAGGAGGAGGCGAGAAAAGGCGCTGTCAATGCTTTGAAAAATGTTGATTTTCGGGGGAAGGAACGGATCGTGAGAATCAATCATCCTGACAGTGAATGGGGAAAAGAGGACATGGAAGCGATCTTTCCGCTGGCTCCGGATGCGGTCAGACTGCCGAAATGTGAAACAACAGAGTATGTGCTTTATATTGACCGGAGACTTGCCGAGACTGAGAGGGAACAGGGGCTTCCGAAAAACAGTATTGAACTCATATTAACGTTGGAATCTCCACTGGGAATCCTCAATTGCTATGAAATGGCTGTCTGCACCAAACGGGTCACCGGGATCGGCCTTGGAGCGGGAGACCTGACCAGCGCCATGGGCATTGACCGAAGCCTGGATCCTGACACGGTTCAGCTTTTGTATGTAAAACAAAAAATGGTCCTTGCTGCAAAAGCCGCAGGCGTACAGGTATTTGACACGACGGTGATCGCACCTCCGGGAGTTTCTTTGGATGATTTTATTGAAAAGGATACTCGTAAGGACAAGGAAATGGGATTTACGGGACGTTCTGTTTCAATGCTGCCGCACGTCCCTGTCATTAACCGTGTCTATGCACCGACCAGAGAGGAATATGAACTTTCCTGCCGATTGGTTGAAGGATACAATGCTGCGCTGGCTGCCGGCCAGATTGCGGATATTTTTGTAGAAGGGCATTTTCTGGATGTGCCAGTGGTTGAGAAAGCCCGCCAGGTAATCTCTTTTTATGAAAAACTGGCAAACAAAATATCCTGAAGGAGACAAATAAGCCCAATTAAAAGGAAAAGGAGAAAAATAAAATGAAGAAGATGATATCCTGCGTTTTGTTCCTTTGTTTAATGATTACACTTCTTGCCGGATGCGGATCGTCACCGGCCGGAAAAAGTGGAAAAACGGAAACGAAGGCGTCCGAAACAGCCGTTAAGACAACGGAAGCCAAAACTGGAGCAAAAGACACCACAGCTGCGGAAACGGAGAAGGGTTTTGAGACCAAGGAATTGTCAGAGCTGAAAGTAGGCATTTCTTTTTATGCATATGCCAGCGCGTCGGCAATTCGTCAGTTGGATTACCTGGTCTATACATTTGAGGGAGCGGGATGTACAGTTTCCTATGCGGTCTGCAACAACAGTGTGGAACAGCAGATTGCAGATGTGGAAAGCCTGATCGAACAGAAATGTGATGTGATTATTCTCGATCCCTGCCAGTCAGAAGGATATGACAGTGCACTTGCGGACTGCAGAGCTGCCGGGATACCCGTATTTGTTATGGGAAATGCTCTGAATTCCGATGTTTATACTGCCGGCGAAGACTATGTCACGTTACTCCAGTCAGATATGAAATTACAGGGAGAAAATGCGGGAAATGCGGTACTCCGTATCGTAGACGAGAAACTGAATGGGCAGACTGCGTACTGTGTCGTTGTATTTGGTACGCCGGGTATGCAGAGCGCTACTGACCGTTTAAACGGCTACAATGAAGTGGATTTTGCCAATGATTCCATCGTTACGATCGGAACACAGACGGCCTATAACAAGGCGGCAGATGCACAGTCCATTGTGGAGAATTATATTATGAGCAGCGGCGGACCGGAGACAGAAAAGGGTGTTAATGTCATTGTTTGTATGACACATAACTGCGCGATCGGGGCGGTCGCCGCCATCAAGAACATGGGCTACACTCCGAATAAAGATATCTATGTCGTCGTTGTTGACGGCGTAAAGGAAGACTTACAGAGTATTCTTGATGATGAACTCTATATCGCGGTTGAGTCTCCCTGCTTTTACGCGGAGCAGCAGCTGGACTTGATTCAGAGATATTTCCAGGGGGAGACTCTCGATTCCTATTATGAAATTAAAACTACTGTTTTTGATTCTTCCAATGC
Source organism: Lientehia hominis (assembly GCF_021044755.1). GTDB lineage: Bacteria > Bacillota > Clostridia > Lachnospirales > Lachnospiraceae > Lientehia > Lientehia hominis. Next base: position 40,304 of record NZ_JAJNOR010000003.1, on the reverse strand, counting down.
ACAGGAATGGTTCGATAATTTCTCCAAGTTTGATGAATTGATTGGGTATGAGGGACAATAAAGGCTAAAAAGTTTCAGATAACCAAATTTGATGGGCGGCAAGGTATGATACTAAATACTTTTTGGAATCATTTATAGTTAGCTCCGATCAAGTTCCGGTTAAACACCGGCAGAAGTTCCAGGCCGTCACGATTTCGGTTCGCTGGCGATGCAGGGGCGTTAGCAGGATCTTTCCGGCCGCAGGGAGGTAAAAACCGAATTTCATGCAGGTTTTTATTGGAATCTGACATGGAAAAATATCGATTTATCCATGTCAGTTGGAAAGGACCGACCGGAGGCCGCAAAGATGCTGGTTACGGCTGCCAGCGACCCGCCTGGATGGAAGCGGACTTCCTCCTGTTTCTTCGGGTTAATAAAAATAAGTTTGTTTGAAAAGTATTCAAAGGTATACAAAGAAAAGAGGCGGACATTATGGGAACGAATCATACATTTCATCATATTGCATTGCGCGCGGCCGACTATGAAAATACCCTTGCATTTTATTGCGGCGGGATTGGCTGTCGATTGGCTTATGAATGGCAGGGAGACGATGGACGATGCTGTATGGTGGATATTGGCGGAGGGGACTTTATAGAGATTTATGAGGGAGGAGAGGAGGGTCTTCCTGAGGACTTTGAGAAGAGAAGCGGCTGCTTTTTTCATTTAGCCATTGGAGTAGAAAATACGGATGAGACGTATGAGTCGGCGATAAAAGCGGGAGCAGTCAGCAGGGATGCTCCGTTTGATACGGTGATTCAGTCAGTGCCGCCGCTGCTGATCCGGATCGCTTTTGTTTATGGTCCCGACGGAGAACTGATTGAATTTTTTAAAGTCAGATAACCTATCAGTTTTTTAAAAGCGAGGTGATAGCTTGGAAAATCAGAAGACAGAAAAGCAGGAATATCTTCTGGAAGCCCGCAATATATATAAATCCTTTTCTACAGTGCCTGCACTTACGAATGTAGATTTTAATCTTCGCAGAGGAGAGGTCATGGCCCTGATGGGAGAAAACGGAGCCGGTAAATCTACTTTGATCAAGATTATCACTGGATTGTATACAAAAGATTCCGGTCAGGTTTTGCTGGATGGAAAAGAGATAAGAGCAAGATCAGTGCTGGAATCGCAGCAGCTGGGCATTCAGAGCGTATTTCAGGAATTGAATCTGAGCCCGTTTCTGAGCGTAGCGGAAAACCTGTTTATAGGACACGAAATCAGAAACAAGCGGGGATTGATCGATTGGAAAAAGACAAATGAGGAAGCAAAGCAGATCTTGGCAGAAATGTCCGTCTACATAGATGTAAAAAAACCTCTTAAGGATCTTACAGCGGCAGTTCAGCAGATGGTAGCCATAGCGCGGGCAGTCGTGGTAAACGCGAAGGTCCTGATCTTGGATGAAGCGACCTCCTCTCTGGATGCGGATGAAGTAGAGGTGCTGTTCAGAGAGATTCGGAGATTAAAGACAAAGGGAATCGGAATCATTTATATCACACATCGTATGAACGAAGTGTTTGCCATCAGCGATCGGATCACCGTATTGCGTAACGGTCACCTTATAGGGGTTTATGAGTCTGCGGCTATTAATATGAGTCAGCTGATAAGCAGCATGATCGGGGATGCGAAGGGCAGGGAGGTAGTTGTGCGAAAGAAAGAGAATCCGGAACTCAAGAATGCTCCGGTTCTCTATAGTCTGCGGAACATAAACAAAAAGAACCGGCTCTACAATGTTGATCTGGAGATCAAGAGCGGCGAGATCGTAGGATTAGCCGGGTTACTGGGATCGGGAAGAACGGAACTGGCAAGGATCATATTTGGCGATGACCAAGATTTTACCGGTGAGCGGTATTTCAAAGGCGAACGGGTCAATTTGAAATCTCCGGCGGCATCGATCAAAAACGGAATCGCTTACTGCACAGAAGAGCGCCGCAGCGAAGGGATATTCGCCCTGATGGGAGTGGATGACAATATTATCATGCCGTCCATGGATTCCTATGTACGCTTCGGAGTGATCAACAGAAAAAAGAAAAACGCAGTGGTCAAGGAGTATATCGGCCGCTTGGCTGTTAAGACACCGTCTTCCTCTATGGAAATTCGAAAACTGTCGGGAGGAAATCAACAGAAAGCGCTGGTTGCCAGGTGGCTGTGCATGGATACTAAACTCATTATCTTTGATGAGCCTACGAGGGGAATCGATGTCGGCGCGAAGGCAGAGATTGAAAAGCTTATCCAGGAGCTGGCGGAGCAGGGATTGGCGGTGCTCTATATTTCTTCTGAATTTGAAGAATTGGTCAGAGGCTGTGACCGCGTGATCGTGTTATACGAAGGCCATGTCGTCAGCGAACTGTCGGGCATGGATATATCCAATGAATCTATAACCAATGCGATCGCGGAGGGCGGAAGAACCGTACGTGATGCGAAAAAGCTCCAGGAAGAGAAAGGGGTGTAAGGGATGCAGAAAAAAACGCTGACTTCAAAGGCTGGTACAGCGGGACATTTTGCGATCGATAATGCCGCCGCCCTCATGTGTGTAGTACTGATTCTCTACAATGCCCTCTTTACCAAAAACTTTGTGCAGATCAATTCCCTATGGAATCTGATTGCACAGACTACTTCTCTTATGTTTGTGACAATGGGCATGACCCTGGTTATCTCAGCGGGCTGCACCGATCTTTCCGTCGGCGCTATCATGGCGATTTCCTCTTCCATATGCGGTGAATATATCGTGTCGGGAGGGAATCAGGCGGCCGCCATATTTTTAGCATTGGGAATAAGCTTAGTGTGCGGTCTGATAAATGGTACTCTGGTAGCAAGATATAAGCTGCAGCCCCTGGTTGCGATGCTGGTCGCGAGGATGGTATACCGGGCTGCCGCACAGATATATACCTCGGGAATCGCGCGGAATGTGAGCAGTTCCATCGGAGCCTTTATTGCCCAAAAACGTCTGTTTTCTTTTCGGCTGCCGGTGATTGTAATTCCTATGATCCTAGTGATTTTTCTGACTTGGTTTATCGCAAAAAAGACAAGCTTTGGAAAACATGTGGAAGCGGTCGGGAACAATCAGAGGACGGCATATCTCTGCGGCATTTCTGTGGCAGGAACGATCGTTGCGGTGTATCTGTTTTCTTCCGTGCTGGCGGGTTTCGGAGGTTTGATCGAACTGTTCCGCAGCGGAGCTACTGATGCAAATACGATTGGTCTTGATTATGAAATGAGTGCCATAGCGGCTGTAACGATTGGCGGAACCAGCATGCGCGGAGGAAAGGCAAGAATCTATGGGTCTATTGCAGGCGCTCTGCTTATGACGCTTATCACCATGACTGTGAATTTTTCCAATATTACCTATCAGATGGCGAATATCTTGAAGGGCGTTGTAATCGTTTTCGCGCTGGCTCTGCACTCAATAGAACGTTCATAATGGAGGGAAAGATGGAAAAAAGTTCAGAAAGAAAAATACCGCTGTCGGAATTCCTGGATTTTCTGCGGGGAAAAGGAACCATAGTCGTTCTTATTTTGATGATTGTGTTTTCAAGCATATTATTCGGAAACACGTTTCTGTCCTGGAGCAATTTATCCAATGTCATGAGGCAGGTCAGCTGGTTCGGAATTGCTGCCATCGGCGTGAACCTGTGTATTATCAGCGGCGGCCGCGACGTATCTGTGGGATATACAGCAATGCTTACCGGCATGGTCTTTTCCTGGTGCATCACAAAGGCCGGGATGAATCTTTGGCTGGCGCTGCTTCTCAGCCTGTGCGTCGGTCCTGCAGTGGGACTTATCAACGGTTTTATTATCGCAAAGCTGCATGTCAGGGCAATGATCGCAACTTTATCCACCGGTTGGATATTCTGTTCCCTGGGACTTATCATCAATAATGACGCCACCATTTACATAGCAGGAAGTACAAAGAATATTGAACTGTTTTACAGCATCAGCAGGAGTAACTTATTTGGCTTTCTGCCAACGCCGTTTGCCGTATTTCTAGTCTGTGTATTTGGTTTCTGGATCATGGCGTCAAAGACAAAGCTGGGGCGGGTGATCTATGCAATCGGAGGAGATCAGGAAAGTGCGGCAATGATGGGCATGAATGTAAAAAAGACGCAGCTCATCACACATCTGATCTGCAGTATTTTGGCATGTATCGCGGGACTGTTCTTAGTAGCACGTACAGGAGTAGGCGATCCCGCAAGCTGCAGCCAGTGGGGATTCACCCTGATGGCTGCTGTTGTGATCGGCGGAACCAGGATGCGGGGAGGTCTGGGCGACCTGCGGGGCATTATTGTAGGTGTGCTGATCTATGGGCTCCTCAGCAACATATTGTCAATGGCGGGACTGTCGCTGTATTGGCAGAACCTGATCACAGGGCTGGTGCTGCTTCTTGCCATCCTGTCACAGAGGAGGTCGTAAAATACCGGTGGGAAATCTGAAGGAATTTGCATGTGCGATTATAGACGAATTGACCGAGTGCCTGCATGGAATGAAAGAGGAGGAAGTAAAGCGGCTTTATTCGGATATTGTGAAAGCAAAAAGAGTTTTCGCATGGGCTCCGGGACGGTGCCAGGCAATGCTTCGATGCTTTGTCACACACCTCTCTCAAGCAGGAAAAACAGCTTATATGGTCGGCGACACCATTACTCCTGCTATCGGGAAGGAAGATCTGCTGATCATCGCCAGCGGCGCCGGCCACAATATCGGTGTGGCCAGCATAGCAGAACGCGCGCGGGGATTTGGAGCAAGGGCAGCCCTGCTTACCATCGTACCTGAATCCCTTTGCCGAAATGCTTCTGATTATGCGGTGATCGTTCCAGGAAGGACAGCCGCATGCGGAGGAATCGGACGATCCATTCAGCCGGGCGGCGGAAAATATGAACAAAGTCTTCTTCTCTTTTTAGAGGCGGTCGTGAGCTGCTACAGAACAGAGAAGGAAATTTGCTCCCCTGTCAAAGAACGGGAGATTCTTCCCGCTGCCGTGGAGCTGGCAGAAAGAATACGGCAAGTGGAAGAAGGGATAAAAGAAGAGGAAGCGGATTCAGTACTGCAGGCAGTTGAAAACACACTGCCGTTGAATGGCAGGGTGTTTGTATGGGCCCCTTCCTCTCGTCCCAGGAATCTTTTGAGATGCTATCTTATGAGACTCATGCATATGGGAATCAGGGCTTTTGTCTGGGATGATACCGTTTGTCCGGAGATCCAGCCGGGGGATGTGTTTATTCTTTCAGACCGGGACGGAGAAAATCCCCTTGCAAAAAGCACGGCAGTGTCTGCAGCTGCGGCCGGCGCGCGGGTCTTCCTGCTGTCGGAGAAAAAAACGCCGGAACATTATCCGGAATGTGAGGTGGTATATTTCCCTGTGCCGGAAGAACAGAAGGATCCGAATATGCCGGGCTGTCTTTATGAGCTCAGTATGCTGATCCTGTTGGATGCTATGATCGCTGAGCATAATGAGAATCTGGAATTTATGCGGGCGGCGGCATTTGAATTACATGCAAACCTTGAATAAGTTGGAAACAATTTCTTTTACAATAACGAAATGGGAGGGTGAATAAAACGGATGCGGCTTAGAAGAACGATGTTTTGGGTAAACGGACCGGATTTTACGAATCTGGAGGAAGTCATCAACAGTAATACGGACGCGGTCCAGCTTGATTTGGAGCAGCATGTGAACGGGCCCGACAAGATACGGGCACGAGATAATCTCTGCAGGATTTTAAAGGAAGTAGATTTTAAGGGCAAAGAAAAGGTGGTCCGCATCAATCATCCGGATACCCAATTGGGGATTGATGATCTGGCGGCAGTCCTGCCCTGTATGCCGGACGCAGTTCGAATCCCAAAAACAGAGCGTGTTGAAACGGTTCTGAAGGTTGACCGGATCATCACGGACTTTGAAAAGAAGAACGGGCTGCCGCATAATACCATTGAGATTCTGCTTCTGCTGGAAACACCGATTGGGATCAACAATGGATATCGGCTGGATACCTGCTGCGACAGAGTGACAGGAGTCGGGCTCGGCGCCGGAGACCTGACAACATGTATGCACGTAAGGCGTTCCATGAGAATGGGAAATATGCAGCTGGTATATGCCAAACAGAAAATGGTGCTGGACGCTAAAGCGGCAGGGATCGGGGTGGCGGATACGGTTGTTGGCTGCAGCAAAGACTTTGGACCGGAAGCCGTTATGGAGTTTGTACGCGCAGATACGGAGCTGGACAAGGAGATGGGCTTTACCGGGAGATCGGTAGGGATGCTGGAGCATGTAGATATGATCAATGAGATCTTGTCCCCCAGCGCCCAGGAAATTGAGGACGCTGAGGCAGTCGTTAAAGCTTATGAAAGGCAGCAGGCAGAGGGCAGAGAGGATGTTTATCTGAACGGCAAATGGGTGGACCCTGATGTTTATTTAAGCAGTAAATATATTGCTGAGATTGGTGCGGCAATAAGAAAGAAGAAATCTTATAAAGGTTGAATTCAATACCAGGAAAGGAGTTTTTACGATATGAGTCTCACTCATTTGAAGCAGTCGCAAATCGCAACATCGACATTTCCCTACTGCCGCTATTCACTGGATTATACGTTGGATTCTTTGGAACGTATTGGGTGTGAGCATTTTGAATTTCAGGCGGTGGAGCCGCTTTTAAGTCTGGAGGATGTGAGTGAAGCGGACATCCGTGTAACGGCAAAGAAAATTGCGGACCATCATTTGAAATGTATCTGCGTCACTCCGGATGTCATGAATTATCCTATTAATCTTGCTTCCTCTAACGAAATGTGCAGAAGGCGCAGCATCGGTATCCTTAAGAGAGCCGTCAATTGTGCGGAGGCTTTTCACGCTCCGTTTATCCAGATGCACGTGGGTTATTCTCTGATCGATGAGCCGGCCGCGGAAGCATGGGAGAGGGCGGCAGAATCCATGAGAGAACTGGCCGGTTACGCGGCGGCTCACGGAATCGTTATTACATCGGAGTATTCGGTGTTCACATGGAAATCTGTGCTACAGAGTTCAAAGGCGCTTCGCAAGCTGATCGACGAGGTGGATTCGCCTGGGTACAAGGGAATGACGGATACCGTCGTCATGGTAAAGATACCGGAGACGATTGAAGACAGCGTCAATAATATCGGAATCCAGAACCTCAGACATGTCCATTTTACGGACGGTTTGGGAGATGCGACATCCTCGCTCCATATGGTACCGGGAGAAGGCAGACTCCCCCTCGATCATATTTTGCAGGTGCTGGATGACGCAAAGTATGATGGATATCTTTCTTTGGAACTTCAGGGGGCCGATGAGGCGCCGGAAGAAGCTATGAGGAAAGGATATAAATGGATGTGCGGTCATATCCCCGGCTGACGAAAAGGCCATGGGCCAATAGAAAGGGAGAAACAAAAATGAGCTTAAAGAAATCCCAAATAGTGCTGACAAATTATCCGTATCATAAATGTTCGCTCCGGTATACCCTGGATTCCATGCAGAGGCTGGGAGCTGAAAAGATTGAGTTTGTTTGCTGCGAACCCCACTTTTATTTTGATGATGTAAAAGAGGGGGAACCGGAAGCCTTAAAGAAAATGCTGGTAGAACGAGGACTGTGGATGGCGTGTCTTACAGCGCCGACAATGGAATACCCTATGAATCTTGCTTCTGCAAATTTTACGGTCAGAAAGAAAACCATTGACTACTTGGTCCGGGCAATTCAGTACGCAGAATTCTTTGGAGCGCCACTGGTGTCATTCGACGCGGGAAGCTGTCCGCTGGACGGAGACGAGGAGGCGGCGTGGCATCGCAGCACAGAGGCTTTGGCATATTTGACAGAGGCTGCGGAAAGCTACGGAAGAAAAATCGCGGTTTCCGTAAATTCCTCACGGACCGCATCTTTGCTCTGCACCATAGAGAAAGCCGAAAGGCTGGCTCAGACGATTCAATCGGGTTCCTTAGGATTTACAGCGGATACGGTCCACCTGTCAAAGCTTGGATCGTCGCCAAAGGAGATGATTGAAAAGCTGGGAGCCAATAAAGTGCTGATGGCACATATTGCCGACTGCAGGGGCAGCTCTGTGCATCTTGCGCCGGGAGAAGGCTGTCTGGATCTGAAAGAAATGCTCGCGAGCTTTGATTCGGCAGGATACACAGGAATCCTTTCCCTGAACATGCGGGGGAACCGCGACGGGTATGTTTATGAGGAAGAGCCGGAACGCTGTATGGGCGCCGGAGCGGAATGGCTGCGGGGATGTCTGATTTGACTTATGGATCATAATTTGTAAGGAAAGCCGTGAATCTTTGGGAGAAGGAAATGGTTAATAAGCGAGAACTGAAATTACAGCCCGGATGGTGCAAAAGCTGCGGGATCTGCGTGGCTTTTTGTCCGAAACATGTTTTGGAGCTTGGAGAAAACGGCGTTGTGATCGCCCATCGGGAGGAGTGCATTTTATGCGGGCAGTGTGAAAAGCGCTGTCCGGACTATGCCGTTTATATTGAAGAAGAGGAGGCTGATAATCTATGGGTAAAGCTGTACTGATGCAGGGAAATGAAGCGTGTGTGGAAGGCGCGTTGGCTGCGGGAATGCGTCTTTTCGCCGGCTACCCGATCACACCCTCTACGGAAATCGCAGAAAATTGTGCGGTCAGGCTCCCGTTGGCAGGAGGAACGTTCATTCAAATGGAAGATGAGATAGCCGGCATAGCGGCGGTGATCGGAGCTTCCGCGGCCGGGATAAAAGCAATGACGGCCACAAGCGGTCCTGGTTTTTCATTGAAGCAGGAAAATATCGGATATGCCTGTCTGACTGAGATTCCCTGTGTGGTGGTAGATGTTCAAAGATCAGGTCCGTCCACGGGCCTTCCGACCTCCCCTTCCCAGGGAGATGTCATGCAGGCCCGATGGGGAACCCACGGCGATCATCCGGCCATCGCTGTCTCCCCGTCTTCCGTAAAGGAGACCTATGAGCTGATCATCCGGTGCTTTAACCTTTCAGAAAAATACAGGACGCCGGTGATTTTTCTCATGGATGAGATGATCGCACATCTCAGAGAGGCAGTTGAACTGCCGGATATGGATTCTTTAGAGATAGAGGACCGTCTCACGCCGCTGACAGCAGAGAAAAACCCGTTTCCTTATCTTGTAAAGGAAGGAGAGTGGGTCCCCCGTCTAATGCCCTTGGGGATGGGCCAGCATTATCATATTACAGGCCTGATCCATGACGATACGGGTTTTCCAACGAATTCTCATGAAGAAGCGGATAAGCTTTGCAGAAGACTGCTGGATAAAATCCAGAAAAACAAAGAGGATATTATCACATACGACGGATATTTGCTGGAGGATGCAGAAGAAGTGGTTGTATGCTACGGCGGGACGGCCCGGGCAGCGCTTTCGGCAGTGGATGAAGCCAGAATGGAAGGTATAAAAGCAGGAATGTTCCGTCTGATCACGATATGGCCGTTCCCTGAGGAGCAGATTTTTCGTTTGGCAGATAAGACGGGACGAATCCTTGTGGCGGAGCATAATGACGGACAGATATTACTGGAAGTAAGGCGGTCGGCACAGGGGAAGGTCCCGGTGGATTTTATCGGAAAAATAAATGGAGATGTTATTACACCGGAGGAGCTGCTTACCAAGATTGAGGAGGAGCACTATGCCAAGTGTGCTGATAAAAAATAATATGAGAGAGGAGCATCTGCCGCATATATGGTGTCCCGGGTGCGGAAATGGCGTGTTGATGCGTGATGTCGCTTCGGCTATTGATAATTTGGGCCTGGATCACAGAAAGGTCGTGATCGTATCCGGAATCGGGTGTTCGTCGCGCGCAGCCGGTTATATGGATTTTGATACGATCCACACGACCCATGGCAGGGCGATTCCTTATGCCACCGGAATTAAACTGGCAGATCCTGAGCTGGAAGTGATCGTCCTCACCGGTGACGGAGACGTGTCTGCAATCGGCGGAAATCATTTGATTCATGCGGCCAGGCGGAATGTCGGCATGACTGTTGTGGTATTTAACAATAATATTTATGGTATGACCGGAGGCCAGTATTCGCCCACCACACCGAGAGGAGAGTACGGAACGACCGCGGTGTACGGAAATATAGACCGGGCGTTTGACATTGCCGCTCTGGCGTTTGGCGCAGGTGCTTCTTATGCGGCGCGGGGGGATACTTATCATGTGGAGGCAACCACTTATTTGATTCAAAAAGGAATTTTACATAAAGGATTTTCCATTATCGACTGTGCGAGCATCTGCCCGACCTATTACGGAAGAAAAAATAAGAAAGGAAGCGCGGTTGATATGCTCATGCGGCAAAAAACACATGGCGTCATGGCGGAACATGCGGAAAAAATGACGCCGGAGCAGCTTCAGGATAAGCAGGTCATCGGGGTATTGGCACATACCAATTATCCTGAATTTACAGCCGAATATCAGAAGATCAAAGACGGACTGAGGGGAGGGAAGAAAGATGGCCAGAAGTGAACTTCGGCTTACGGGATCCGGAGGACAGGGAATCATCTTGGCAGCGATCATCCTTGCGGAGGCTGCCGTGATCGCGGAAAAGAAAACTGCTCAGTCGCAGGCATATGGTCCAGAGGCCAGAGGGGGGATGTGCAAGGCAGAGGTCATCATAAGCGACGTCCCCATTGGATTTACGAAGGTACTTCATCCCACCTTTTTGATGGCTTTGACACAGGAAGCCTTAAATCATTTTTCAGAGGAAGTGGCGGAAACGTGTATGATTTTGGCTGATGCAGGTCTGACCATTCCGGTATGGGCTGAAAAACAGACAGTAACCGCCCCGATTTTAAAAGCCGCGAAGGAGCGGATCGGAAAAACAGTCACAGCCAATATCATTGCGGTCGGTGTGATCAATAAGCTTCTCGGAATTGCAGATGAAAAGACGATGGAACGGGCGGTGCTCCGGCATATTCCGGAAGGAACGGAAGACTTGAATTTGAAAGCGCTCCATGTGGGAGAAGAGATGGGCGAAGTCCTTAAGAAGCAAAGGAAGGATATGTAAGATGAAGATTCATGAATATCAGGCAAAGGAGCTGCTGGCCCAATATGGGGTTCCCGTTCCGGAGGGCGTTTTACTGAGCGAAAAAGATACGATACCAGATGAAATAAGATTTCCATGTGTTATAAAAGCCCAGATCCATTCGGGAGGCAGAGGAAAGGCCGGAGGAGTGCGCCTCGTAAACAGTGCAGATGAACTAAAGAAGGCAGCGGGGGAATTATTTGGGACTTGCCTTGTGACAAGGCAGACGGGGCCGAAAGGACGGACCGTACATAAATTACTGCTCACACCGGCTGAAAGGATAAAAAAGGAGTACTATTTAGGGCTGCTGCCTGATTTTGAAAATGGCGGACTGCTTATTCTCGCTTCCGCATGCGGCGGCATGGAAATCGAACAAATTGCGGAGGAACAGCCGGATCTTATTTTTAAGCAGCCGGTATCTTTACAAATAGGGCTGCGCGATTATCATGTGCGGGTGCTGACCGAAAAGCTTGGAATGAGCAGCAGTCTTTTTTGTCAGATGAGGACAATTTTAAAGGGAATGTTCCGATTGTTCCTGGAAAAGGATTGTTCTATGGCGGAGATCAACCCCTTGTCTGAAACAGAAGACGGCAGGATACATATAACAGATGCCAAAATCACATTTGATGATAACGGATGCGCTGGGCATCCGGAATTAATGAGTTTAATGGATCCGTTTGAAGAAGATGAAAAAGAGTTAAAAGCCAGAGAAGCGGGGTTAAACTATATTTCCTTATCTGGAACGATAGGATGTATGGTCAACGGCGCGGGCCTTGCGATGGCGACGATGGATATGCTGGAGGGATATGGCGGTCGTCCTGCCAATTTTCTTGACGTGGGCGGAAGCGCGACAGAAGGACGGATAAAAAAGGCTTTTGAGATCCTGCTTTCAGATGAACGGGTCAGGGTGATCCTGGTCAATATTTTCGGCGGAATTATACGCTGCGATATTGCTGCCAGGGGTATTCTTGGTGCCGCAGAAGATTTAGGTGTCAAAATACCTGTGATTGTGCGTTTGGAAGGGACGTATGCGGAAGAGGGAAGGCGGCTGCTCAGGGAGTCCGGCCTTTCTGTTATACCGGCGGAGAACATGAGTGCGGCGGCAAAAAAGGCTGTTGAGTATGGAGGTGAATCGGATTGAGCATTTTGATCGATGAGAATACAAAAGTGATCGTTCAGGGGATTACCGGAAAACAGGGGCGCTTTCATACGGAACAAATGTTGGATTACGGAACAAAGATTGTGGCAGGAAGTACCCCCGGTAAGGGGGGAAGCAGCGTATCCGGTATTCCCGTTTACAATACAGTTTCCAAAGCGGCGGAAATGACGGGAGCGGATACATCGGTCATTTTTGTACCCCCTTCTGCGGCGGCGGACGCGGTCTTAGAGGCGGCGGATGCCGGGATGCGCCTGATAGTCTGCATTACGGAAGGAATTCCCGTGCTTGATATGATCCGTGTAAAAAAATACCTGGAGGGGAAAGATTCCGTACTGATCGGACCAAACTGTCCCGGGATCATCACACCGGGCGCGTGTAAAATTGGCATTATGCCCGGATATATCTGTAAAAAAGGACGAATTGGAATCATATCCCGTTCAGGGACGCTGACTTATGAGGCAATTCATCAGCTCTCACAAAGGAACATCGGCCAGTCTACCGCCGTGGGAATCGGCGGAGATCCGGTACATGGCCTGGGATTTGTCCATGCTTTGGAGCTGTTTGAGAAGGATCCGGAGACCCTCGGAATTGTGATGATCGGAGAAATAGGCGGAGATGAAGAAGAACGGGCCGCGGATTACATAAAGAATCATATCCGGAAGCCGGTCGCTGCTTTTATTTCCGGTAGGACTGCACCGGCCGGCAAACGAATGGGGCACGCGGGGGCTATCATTTCTGGTGGGAAAGGGACTGCCGAAGGTAAAGCGCATGCTCTTTCTGAGAGTGGAGCAGCAGTGGCAAAACTTCCGGATGAGATTGGCGGGACTCTGGAAAAAGCTGTTAGAGGTGCCGGAATATACGAGCGCTGCTTATGGGGGGAGAAGGATTCATGACAAATTTATTAGAGATGCTGATGATTTTGTGCTTCGGACTCTCGTGGCCCATCTCCATCCGAAAATCCTGGGTCTCCAGAACTGCAAAAGGAAAAAGCCTGTTTTTTGAGTTCTTTATTTGGATAGGATATATTTTCGGCATCATAAGGAAATTTATGTTATTTTCTCATGGAGGAGAGTTGGATTTTTTGTTTCATTTGGGGTGGTTCTTTTATTTCTTCAATATGGCCGCTGTCAGTATCGACATGGTCCTTTATTTAAGGAACAGCAGACTGGACCGGCGGCGGGATAAGTGACGATATTTTCATATGGTTTATTTGAAAGAAAATGAAAAGCAGCCGTCCGGCTCAGTGAGTAAACCGGGGCGGCTGTTTTATTCTGCCGCATGTATGGGTATGATACTTTATAGAAAAATAATAATATCTTCTCGAAATTTTTCACTTGGTATGTTATACTATTATAAAGCAGTATGCCTGGATGAGGAGTATGAAGTATGGTAAATGCGGAACGCACAAAGCTGATGACAAAAGCAGAAATATTCAGAGTCAAGGAAGAGCGGAAAGCCCTGCGGCTGAACCACTTTTATAAAGGTGACTATATCAGCTATGAAATGATCCGTTCTGGCATTTTATTTATTTTTGCCTATTTGCTGCTGACAGTGATGTGGGTGCTGTATTTCGCGGAGCCTCTCATGACGCAGACCCGGATAGAGGATCTGGCCAGGATGGCTGTCCAGGCGGGTATCGCCCTTATATGTCTGCTTGCGTGTTTTCTCGTGGCGGCATATTTTGTATTTAAGAGCAAATATCAGAAAGCAAGAGCGAAGGTAAAGGATTATCAGGCTATTCTTAAACAGATAAGCCGCCTGTATGAGCAGGAGACGGTGAAGGTCTGGAGGGAATCGGAGGAATACAGAGTATGATGACTCTTTTGGTTCTGCGGGAGCGGATAAAAAAATTCTACGCCCGATATGGGGTGCATATCTTAAGAGTGCTCCGGTTTTTGGTCTCACTGGCGGTCTTTATGGCAGTTGACGGATTCATGGGATATATGGAGAGGCTGAATCATATATGGCTGTCGGTCGGCCTGGCGGCTGTCTGCGGTTTTCTTCCCAATGGGGCGGTCGTGGTGGCGGCAGGTATATTCGTGCTGGTGCATATGTATGCGGTATCCCTGGAGGTGTTTTTTGTGGCTGCAGCAGTCCTTCTGCTGTTTTTCTGCCTTTATTATGTTTTCCAGCCGGGCGACAGCATCGTGCTTATTTTGATGCCGCTCATGTTTGTATGCCGGATTCCCCTGATCATACCTCTTGCTCTCGGGCTGACGGGGTCTGTTTTCAGCGTTATTCCCATGAGCTTTGGGATAATCATTTATTATATGTTGAAATTCGTCAAGGACAATGTGGGGGTCCTCGCTTCCACGGGCTCCCTGTCCATGCCGGGAAGATATACCCAAATGATCAACGGTATTCTGGGGAACCGGGAGATGTGGGTTATGGTGGGGGCGTTTTGCGTGACGCTTCTCGTGGTCTATATGATCCGGAGGCTGTCGGCGAACCGTGCCTGGGAAATTGCCATTGTAACTGGGACGCTTGTGAATATCCTGCTTTTGTTTGCAGGTGTATTCTTGGCGGATATCGATCTGTCTGTGGTGACCGTCATAGTGGGCGCTGTTCTGGCGGCGGCGGTCGGGTTCCTTTTGGAGTTTTTCCTGTTCCATTTGGATTATTCCAGAACGGAATATGTGCAGTTTCAGGACGACGATTATTATTATTATGTAAAAGCTGTGCCTAAGGTGGCTGTGACGCAGCCGGAGGTGACAGTGAGGAAAATAAATCCCAAGAACCGGGGAGAGTCAGAAGACGGTGAGGAGCTTTTTACCCTTCATCAGGATATGGGAAGCACGTCGGAGATACTGACGGCCGGAAAAGATCTGGAAAAGACGAAGGATTTATTTAGAGAAGGGAATAAGAAAGATTTGGAGGATACCCAGGTGCTTTCGGGAAAGACCCAGCCTTTAGAGAAGGCGGAGGAGCCGCGGGAAACGGATTATGACGAAACTGTTTGATGGAATGAAAACCTATCTTATGCAGAGCATCCCTGATATCAGGGTCACCGATGTGGTCGAGATGATCATTATCGCCGTCCTTTTGTATAATGTCATGCTCTGGATTAAAAATACAAGGGCCTGGGTGCTCCTGAAGGGAATACTTGTGCTTCTGGGATTCATCCTGGTTGCTTATCTGTTCCATATGAATACGATTCTGTGGCTGGCTGATAAAACCATCAATGTAGGCATCATCGCGGTGGTGATTATATTTCAGCCAGAGCTTCGCAGGGCCTTGGAACAGCTGGGACGGAATAAAGTGCTTGGGTTCCTGGTCTCGGATAATGGGAAGATGGTGGATGATAAGTTTTCCGATAAGACAATGAATGAGATCGTAAAGGCCACCTTCGAGATGAGCAAGGTAAAGACAGGGGCTCTTATCGTAATAGAAAGAAAAACTCCGCTGGCGGAATATGAGAGGACCGGAATTTTAGTTGACGGTGTGGTCACCAGCCAGCTGTTGTTAAACATATTCGAACATAATACGCCGCTTCATGACGGCGCCGTGGTAGTGAGGGGGAACCGTATAGTGGCGGCCACCTGTTATCTCCCTTTGTCAGATAATATGGCGATCAGTAAAGATCTGGGAACCAGGCACAGGGCCGGGGTCGGAGTCAGCGAGGTGAGCGACAGTGTGACGGTCATCGTTTCGGAAGAGACGGGGACGGTTTCTGTTGCTTTTGACGGAGGGCTGAGACGAGGGATGGATCCGGATACCCTCAGGGAGGAGCTTAAGCGGATCATAGAAGAGAATGAGGCGCCCAAAGGACGCCGGCTGAAGATTTTGAAAGGATGGCAGAAGCATGAAAAAAAAGCTGACAAATAATTGGCTGCTGAAAATCATCTCCGCCATCGGTGCCGTTCTCCTTTGGATGGTGGTCATAAATATCGATAATCCTACGGATACCTTTACGGTGTCGGGCATTCCGGTGACTGTACTGAATGAACAGTCAGCCATTAGGGACAACAATCTGACGTATGAGCTGATGGGAGATCAGACTGTCAGTGTGGAGGTTACCGCCAGAAGGACAGACAGAAGGAAGATTTCGGCAGATGATTTTGAAGCTTCCATAGATATGAATGAAATATATGGAGCGACCGGTTCTGTGGCGGTAAAGATTACGGTGGTGAACAATAAAAGCCTGATCCGTTCCTGGACGCAGATCACCAGAAGCATAAAAGTGAATGTTGAAGAAATGCAGACGAAGGAGTTCGAGATTCAGGTGGCTCAAAATGGTGAGCCTGCGGACAGCTACGCTTTCAGCGAGATTGCCGTATCTCCCAGTACCGTGAGAGTAACGGCGCCCAAGTCCGTAATGGATACTATTGACCACGCGGGAATAAACGTGGATGTGGCAGGAGCTTCTGACGATATCCAGGCGGAAGGGACCATCAGGCTGCTGAAAGCCAACGGACAGGAAATTGATATGTCGGATGACAGGATATCTGTGAGCGCTTCGAAAGCGGAAGTCATCATGACGGCGGTGAAGACCAACCAGATAAGCGTTGATGTAAAAGTCACCGGACAGAATAACGTGGCGGAAGGCTACAAGTATATCAACTTTAAGTGCGATCCTCAGACCATATTGGTAACTGGAGCCAAAAGCTTGATAGCGGAGCTGGATAATATACTGGAGGTCACAGTGGACTTGACAGGCGCGGACAAGGATGTCGTCAGGACAGTGAAGGTAAGCGACTTGCTGCCGGAAGGCCTGAATGTGGCCGACGGACAGCCGGATACCATAAATATTGTATTTCAGATCGAGAAGCTGACACAGAAGAGCTTCCGCATCAGCAAAAACCAGCTCAGTATGACAGGAGCTTCTCCTGACTTCGGATACCGGCTTGGAAATGAAGACGCGGTGACAGTGGTTCTGACAGGCTTAAGTGAAGATTTGGAAAAGGTGAATAACAGCGATCTTTTTGTAACTCTGGATGTGAGTTCGATCGATTCTCCCGGGACCTATGAGCTGGAACCTCAGGTTGAGATCACGGATGAGTATAAGTCTTATTTCACGGTGACAGCAGCACGTGTGGAGGTGACGGTGACTTCTCTGACAACAGATACGGAATCGTCGGAGGAGAGCCGGACAGAGACCAGCAGTGAAGCGAGTGAGTCGGTAAACGGGACGGAGAGTACGGAAACTACAGGTACGTCTGTGCCCTCTGTCAGCAGTGAGCAGACAAGATAAGAGTCTTGAATAGATGTATAAGGGAATGGAGGGATTATTATGGTTAGCGAGAAGGTGGTTGTTAAAAATCCCACCGGTCTGCATTTGAGACCGGCCGGGGTTCTGTGCAAAGAGGCGATGAAATTTGTTTCCTCCATCACATTCCGTTTTGGAAATATAACGGCAAATGCGAAGAGTGTACTGAGCGTTCTGGGGGCGTGCATTAAGACGGGAGATGAACTGGAGTTCTTCTGTGACGGCCCGGACGAGGAAGAGGCGCTGAAAGCAATCGTAGACATAGTAAAAAGCGGTCTGGGTGAGTGAATGTTATGAGAAATAAAGAAAACGCGGTGATGGCGGCGAACTTGGGGATTTACATACTTGGATGTGTGCTGGCCTGCGTAATGAGCAAAACCGGAGAATATGTATTTTCTGGTTTTGTTTTGATTTTGCTGGCGGCGGGGGAATATGCCTTTTATTTCCGCAGGCATGGATATCTGTTTCAGCTGGAGGCGGTGTTTTCTCTGTTCTGGACGGGAGGGATGGGGCTTTCGGCCATGAAGCTCTCTCGTCTGGCACAGGACTGGGAATATTTGACCTGGATCAGTTTTATCCTGGTGTATGTGTTCTTCATTCTGGGATATGAGTGGACTGGGCGGAGAGAAAACAGAAAGCGAAAAAGTGAGGAAGGCGCGGGGAAGAGCAAAATATGGTACAAGACTGGCTTTAAAAGATTCCGTAGGTACATATGGGGAAACGGCCGGGGAGACAGGCCGGACAAAGAGACGATGGCAAAAAGGCTTTTGCAGTGCATCCTTGCGGTTCTGCTGATTTCCTATGCCTGTTTTCTTTTGGAGGCGGCAGTCATCCGGGAGATTCCTCTTTTTTCAGATAAGCCTCATGCCTACTCGTATTTTCACCTGTCAGGCGTTCATTATTTCACGGTCAGCAGTATATTTGTGCTGCCGCTGTCAGTTCTGTATAAGAAAGTCAGAGGCAGGCTGAACGCGAAAGAGTGGACAGCTCTGGCTGTCTGCTGCTGTGCTGCACTGGCTGTTCCGGTCCTTTGCGTGTCCCGGTTTCAGCTGATGCTGGCGGTGCTGCTTTCCATTTGTGTTGCAGTAGCGGCTTACCCACAGATCAGGCTGCGGTATATCATACTGGTACTGGCGGCCTTGATTCCAGTATATGTGGGGCTGACAGTGGCAAGGAATCATGATGTAGCGTACCTGAACGGCATATTTGAAATGAAGAATTCGGAAACCCCGATCTTTATCACACAGCCTTATATGTATGCAGCAAATAATTATGACAATTTCAATTGCCTTGTCAGAGAACTTCCGGCTCATACCTTTGGCCTGCGCCAGCTGTTTCCTGTGTTTGCTCTGACCGGGCTTAAGTTTTTGGCGCCTGGCCTGGTGGATTTTCCGATTTATGTTACGAAAACGGAATTGACGACTGTCACTTTGATATATGATGCATATTATGATTTCGGAGTTTTGGGAGTGGCGCTTTTTGGGCTGGTGCTCGGAATGGCCTGCAGGAAAGTGGCGTCTTCACAGAAGAAAAGCGGAAATCCTGTATCCTGCCTGTTTTATGCACAGATTGCCATGTATCTGGTCTTTTCTTTCTTTACGACCTGGTTCAGCAATCCGACGACCTGGTTCTGGCTGGGGCTGACAGCCATAATTTATGTTTATGTCGGCCATAGACAGAAGGAATATGTTTCGGGGAAAATACAATTGTAATCTTTGGGGCGGTATGCTATACTTAGTCTACGCCGGCGGCGGTTACGCCCTGCCGGTGAATTTATAAGATGGGACTGATGACTCATGGGGCTGGACCTAGAAAGAGCAGCACAAAAATTAAAATGTACATTATAGCAAAGTATGGTGTGATCTATCGACTATGAAGCTTTCTCAGAGAAACATTGGAGCAGAGCAGATGGAAAACGATTATTGTGGAGAAGATCCAGGGAGGACGATAGATCATGTTGAATTTTAAGAGATATAAACGAGTACCGGTGATGGATTATCCGGAGAGACAGTGGCCGAATAAGGAGATAGAAAAAGCTCCGATTTGGTGCAGCGTTGACCTGCGGGATGGAAACCAGGCTTTGATCGAGCCTATGGTCGTGGAAGAAAAGATTGAGATGTTCAATCTGCTTGTGAAGCTTGGCTTCAAGCAGATTGAAGTCGGATTCCCGGCGGCGTCTCAGATCGAGTATGATTTTTTAAGGCAGCTGGTCGACCGGAACCTGATTCCGGATGATGTGGTGGTCCAGGTACTGGTACAGTGCAGAGAGCATCTGATAGACAGGACTTTTCAGGCCCTTCAGGGCATTAAGCGTGCAGTGGTCCATATCTACAACTCCACCTCGACTCTTCAGAGAGATGTGGTGTTTGGTATGGACAAAGAGCACATTAAACAGATTGCCGTTGACGGTACGAAGATGGTAAAGGAGAGGGCGAAGGATTTCCCCGGTGAGATTGTGCTGGAATATTCTCCGGAGAGCTTCACCGGGACGGAAATGGATTATGCGCTTGAAGTATGTACGGCCGTACAGGAAACGTGGGGTCCCACCAGGGAGGAGCCGATTATCATCAACCTTCCCGCGACGGTGGAAATGACGACACCCAATGTGTATGCGGACCAGATTGAATGGATGCACCGGAATTTTAAAGACCGGGAGACCATAGTATTGAGCGTACATCCCCATAATGACCGGGGGACTGGAGTGGCCGCAACGGAACTTGCGCTGCTTGCAGGAGCGGACCGAGTGGAAGGCACCTTGTTCGGAAACGGAGAGCGTACTGGAAATGTGGATGTCCTGACCGTGGCCTATAATATGTTTTCACAGGGAATCGACCCGGAGCTGGATATCGAGAATATCCGGGAGATCATTGAAGTATATGAAAGATGCTGCAAGATGGAGATCGACCCCAGGCATCCGTATGCCGGCAAGCTGGTATTTACCGCTTTTTCCGGATCTCATCAGGATGCCATCAACAAAGGCGTCAGGGCGCTCAAGGCCAGAAAGAATCCATATTGGGAGGTCCCGTATCTTCCGGTGGATCCTTCCGATCTGGGCAGGGATTACGAGCCCATTGTCCGGATCAACAGTCAGTCCGGCAAAGGCGGCGTAGCGTTTGTCATGGATACTTTCTATGGATTCAAGCTGCCGAAAGGGATGCACAAGGAGTTTGCAGATGTAGTGCAGGCTGTGGCGGAGGCCCACGGAGAAGTGGCGCCTGAGCAGATCATGGAGCTTTTTAAGGCTGAGTATCTGGCTTCCAAGGAGCCGTTCAACTTTATCCGATGCGAGACTACAGATGTGGGCGAGACGGATACCCAGGCGAGACTGACCTTCAAATATCAGGGAGGGATTCTGTCGGCGAAGGGAGTCGGAAACGGACCTATTGACGCGGTGCGGGACGCCATCGAGCAGACGGTGAATGTTCACGTGAAGGTACTGGACTATTCGGAGCATGCGTTAGGTGAGGGTTCTCATGCACAGGCCGCAGCTTATATTCAGGTAATGGATGTGGATACCGGAAGAGTGACCTTCGGTGTCGGTGTGAGCCCGAATATTACGAGGGCATCTCACAGGGCGCTTTTCAGCGGATTGAACAGGCTGTTCAAGTAGAACTTCAGGTTTAATGAAAGCTTAAGATTATAAAGAAGATTGTAAGGAACTCCGGCGGTTATGACCGCCGGAGTTCTTGCATTTACAGGGAAGATGTAGTAAAATGATATCCGACTATAAGCACTGGGAGAAGTGCGCCCTGGAGAAAGTTGGACAGGGCAGAAAGGAATCCGCGGTGATTTTATGAAAAAATATGACTATGTGATCGTAGGCGGCGGTCTTTTTGGCGGGGTCATGGCCTGGTACGCAAGAAAAAATGGGAAGACTTGTCTGATAATTGAAAAACGTGAGCATCTGGGCGGGAATATTTACTGCGAGAATGTGCAGGGTATACCGGTACACCGGTACGGCGCCCATATTTTCCATACCTCTGGTAAAAAGGTATGGGAGTTCGTAAATTCACTTGCGGAGTTTAACCGGTATACGAATTGTCCGGTGGCGGACTATCACGGAGAGATGTATAATTTGCCGTTTAATATGAATACATTCAGCAAAATGTGGGGAGTTTCTACGCCCGAAGAGGCGAAAGTCAAAATAGAAGAACAAAGGTCGGGCGTAACTGGCCAGCCGTCTAATCTGGAGGAACAGGCCATTTCTCTGGTAGGGACTGACATTTATGAAAAACTGATCAGAGGATATACGGAAAAACAGTGGGGGAGAGCCTGTAAGGAGCTTCCCAGCTTTATTATCAAGAGGCTGCCGGTCCGCTATACGTATGATAATAATTATTTTAACGATTTATATCAGGGTATTCCCATCGGAGGCTACAACGTAATAACGGAAAAACTGTTTGAAGGCTGCGATCTCATGCTAAAAACCGATTATCTGGCAGACAAAGAAACATTTGACGCTATGGGCAACCGGGTTGTTTATACGGGTATGATCGACGCTTATTTTAAATATTGTTTCGGGAAGCTGGAATACCGGAGCTTGAGATTTGAAGATGATATATATGATGTCGATAATTACCAGGGAGTGGCGGTTGTAAACCATACCGCAAGAGAAGTGCCTTATACAAGGACCATAGAGCATAAACATTTTGAATGTACCGTGCCGTATTCCAAAATTCCGAAGACTGTGGTGACCAGGGAATATCCAGAGGCATGGGAAGAGGGCATGGAGCCATATTATCCTGTCAATGATGAAAAGAATCAGAAACTTTACAAGAAATATGAGGAGCTGGGAAAAAAAGAAGAAAAAGTTCTTTTTGGCGGCCGGCTTGCAGAGTATAAGTATTATGATATGGATAAAGTAATTGCATCAGCTATGTGGAAAGCAGAGGCAGAGTTTGGAAAGCCAGAATAAAATAGAGAGCTGCCGAACGGCGGAGAAGCTGGTAAGCGCATACAGGAGGAATATATGCAGGCAATCATCTTAGCGGCAGGTATGGGGAAAAGGCTTAAAGAGCTGACAAAAGACGCGACTAAATGTATGGTCAAGGTCGACGGTGTCACGCTGATCGAGAGGGC
The DNA here is from genome assembly GCF_021044755.1 of Lientehia hominis. Lineage (GTDB taxonomy): Bacteria > Bacillota > Clostridia > Lachnospirales > Lachnospiraceae > Lientehia > Lientehia hominis. Next base: position 17,811 of record NZ_JAJNOR010000003.1, on the reverse strand, counting down.
GCTGACTCAGCTGGACGGACTTGGTCTGTCCAGGATTGTCATTGTAGTGGGGTATGAGGGGCAAAAACTGATGGATTATATTAGGACCTTGTCCATAGAGACTCCCATCATATATGTTGACAATCAGATCTACTACAAGACCAATAACATCTATTCCTTATATATGGCGAAGGATTATCTGACAGAGGAAGATACGCTGCTCCTGGAGTCGGATCTGATATTTGAAAAAGCCGTTTTGGAAAAGCTGGTGTATGATCCCTATCCCAGCCTTGCTCTTGTGGCGAAGTACGAGAGCTGGATGGACGGAACTGTGGTGACGCTGGATGAAGAAGACAATATTCTGGATTTTATCGGAAAGAAAAGCTTCCGCTTTTCCGACGTGGACAAGTACTATAAGACGGTAAATATTTACAAATTCGGAAAAGAATTTTCCAATTCCCACTATGTTCCTTTCCTGGAGGCATACTGTAAGGCTCTGGGCAACAACGAATATTATGAGCAGGTACTGAAGGTGATCACGCTCCTCGATACGCCTGTCATCAAAGGGCTGCGTCTGAACGGAGAGCTCTGGTATGAGATTGACGATGAACAAGACCTGGATATCGCAGAATCCCTGTTTGCTGGGGGGGAAGAAAAGCTTAAGAAGATTTCCGGCCGTTATGGCGGATATTGGAGATATCCGCACCTTAAGGACTTCTGTTATCTGGTGAATCCGTTTTATCCCGGGGAAAAACTGGTGGACGAACTGAAAGCCAGTTTTACAGAGCTTTTGACCAATTATCCATCTGGGATGGAGGTCAACAGCCTCGTGGCGGCAAAATATTTTGGCCTTAAAAAAGAGCAGGTCTGTGTGGGAAACGGCGCCGCAGAGCTTATAAAGCTCATGATGGAAATGGTGCCTGGAAAGCTTGGGACGGTATACCCGACCTTTGAAGAATATCCGAACAGAAAAAAAGAAGAGCTGGAGGTGTTCACACCCGGCAATCGGGATTTCACATATACGGCGGATGAACTTATGGAATATTTCGGAGAAAAGGATATTGCCATCTTGGTGCTGATTAATCCGGACAATCCCTCCGGCAGCTATATTCCAGGGAAGGATGTGCTTCGGATGGCAGAATGGGCGGAGAGAAAGAATATCCGCTTTGTCCTGGATGAGTCTTTCGTGGATTTTGCGGATGGGGATATGGAAGAAAATTCCCTGCTGCATCAGGACGTCCTGATACGTTATCCGGCGCTCTTTGTGGTAAAGAGCATTTCAAAATCTTATGGAGTACCGGGGCTGCGCCTGGGTGTGATCGCAGGCAGCGATACGAAATTTATCGGCAGGATGAAAAAACAGGCGGCCATTTGGAATATCAATTCCTTTGGGGAGTATTATATGCAGATCGCTGAAAAGTACAAAGGGGATTACAGCAGGGCGATGGAACTATTTAAAGAAGTAAGGAGTGAATATATTGCGTCTCTAAATACTGTTCCGCATCTTCGCCCGATTCCTTCCCAGGCCAATTATCTGATGTGTGAGCTTATGGATGGATTTAACAGCAGTGAGCTGGCGGCATCCCTGCTGGAAAAATATGATCTTCTGATCAAAGACCTGTCTGCAAAGAGAGGGTTTGGAAACGGGCAGTATATACGGCTGGCGGTAAAACGGCCGGAAGAGAACGAGCTGCTTTTAAAAGCGTTAAAAACAGAGCTTTCCGGTCCTGCCAGGTGAAAAAGGCATAGATCCGGACAGGGAACGGAGCACATGATATGTTTAAGGAATACGATGATTCAACACTTAAAACTCTTCAGGGGATCGAACTTGGGATTTTAAAGGATTTTCTTTATCTCTGCAGTAAATATGAGCTGACTTATTTTTCCTTTGCCGGGACAGCCATAGGGGCGCTGCGCCATCGGGGATTCATTCCGTGGGATGATGATATAGACGTATGCCTGCCCCGGAAGGATTATGAAAAATTCATTCGGGTCGCCAGGGAGGAATTCGGAGAGAAATACACGGTGATGAACGCGGAGTATGATGAAAATTATCCTCTGACTACCACTCGATGGATGCTGAAAGGAACCAGGTTCCGGGAAGAAGCTCTTCGGGATATTGATTGTGAGCTGGGGATTTTCCTGGACATCTATCCCTTTGACAACGTATCAGATGATGATAAGGAATACCGAAAGCAGGCAAGGGACGCGTGGTTTTGGAGCAAGATCCTCATACTGCGCTGTATGCCGAAGCCGGTGATATTGGGAACCGGTTTTAAAGTGGCGGCGGAGAGGGCTGTCTGCCGGGCGGCTCATCTGTTTCTGAAATTCTTTGGGTTTTCCAGGAAAAAAATATATCAGAAGTGTAAAGCAGCCATGACCCGGTATCAGGACAGGGAAACAGGACGGCTGAGTTATTTATGCGATACGGACCGCTTCTGGAATACCATAGAAAAAACGGACTTGTATCCGCTCAGACAGGAGCCCTTTGAGGATATAAAATTGAATTTTCCGAATCATATAGAAAAAATGCTTTCCCAGATGCATCCTGATTTTATGACGCTCCCCCCGGTGGAGAAGCGCAAGAATCACTATCCGTATCAGCTGGATTTCGGAGAATATGGGAGAGAATAAAAATAATATGAGTAAATGGAAAGCCCTGATAATGGGGAATGGAAAGAACCAGGGAAAAAAGAACGTTATCTGGAATATGGCAGGAAGTCTGCTGTTCGCGTTGTCCAGTATCCTGCTTTTTGCAGTGGCGGCGAGAGCCACGGGAGAATACTACGGGGGTATCTTTTCCATTGCTTTTACAACGGGACAGATGCTGCTTACGATTGGTTATTATGAAGTGCGCCCTTTTCATGTCACAGATGTGAGCCGTCAATATTCTTTTCCCGAATATCTTTCAGCCAGGATGATCACAAGCGGGGCGATGGCGGCGGCAGGATTTGTCTATGTCATTGCAAGCAGGCCTTCTGCAGTAAAAGCGGCTGTGATACTCCTCATGTGTTTTTATAAGCTGATGGATGGCGTCGCGGATGTGTTTGAAGGAGAGTTCCACAGACAGGGCCGGCTGGATATCGCCGGGAAGTCCATGGCTTTTCGAACCGCTTTTTCCGGAGGAGTATTCATCCTTACAGTAATCATTTCAAAGGATATTGTTGCAGCAAGCGTGGCCGCAGTTGCTGCTGCGGTGTTTGCATTTGCGGTCTTTGACTTGGTGATAATACGGGAGTTTGAGCCGCTCCGTCTCTCTTACGCATGGGACCGGGTATACCATCTGCTGAAGGACTGTTTCTTTCTTTTTATAGGCAGTTTTCTGTATCTTTATATCTGCAATGCTGCAAAATATGCCATTGACGCCCATATGACGGAAGAGGCGGTCACATATTATACGGATATTTATCTGCCCACCTCGACCATCAACCTTTTGAGCGGCTTTATGTTCAAGCCGCTTCTGACAACCATGGGAAACAGCTATAAAGCAGGAGAATGGAAAAAGTTCAAACAGATTGTGAACAAACTCCTTTTAGGGATCGTGGCGCTGACGGCAATATGCTGTCTGGGCGCGTTTCTTCTGGGAATTCCGGTGCTTTCTCTGATATTCGGCCATGATCTGACACCGTATCGGGGCGCACTGGTTATTTTAATTCTTGGAGGAGGATTCAATGCAGCGGTCATGCTTCTCTATTACGCATTGACCACCATGCGGAGGCAGATTCAGATTCTGGTTTGTTATGGAGCCGCCTTTATCCTTGCGCTGATCGCGGCGCCTGTGTTGGTGAGTCAACTGGGGATTTTGGGCGGGGCGGTCTGCTACACACTGGCGATGGGCGTTCTGGTGGCGCTGTTTTTCGGAAATGCCTGGTTCCAGTACCGGAAATCCATGAAACAAGAAGCTGGAAGCTGAAAACGGCGAAGGCCAGACGTTTTATCTGGAGGCGAGATATGACAGAGGAAAAAACAGGGAAGATAGATGTGGTGGTACCCGTTTATAAACCGGAAGGAAAATTGGGACATTTGCTTCATATGCTGAACCGTCAGTGCAGAAAGCCAGATAAGATCGTCCTGATGATTACAGACCCGGACGATGCTTCAGGAGAGAGTCAGGGAGCACAGCTGGAACGGTGGATTCTGGAGAGTGATATACCGGTGGAGTGCCATTTTCTTTCCCGGGATGAATTTGATCATGGCGGCACCAGAAACAGAGGGATGGAATATTGTGACGGAGAAGTCGTGGTATATATGACGCAGGATGCCGTGCCGGAAGACGACCATATGATAGAAATGCTGACGGAACCTTTTTTCGGGGAGTTCTGCGGGGCGTCTGCGGGGAATCTGGGAGGAACGGAGATTATACTCAGCTATGGACGCCAGATGCCAGACAAGGACTGCAGACCTGTTGAACAGTATACCAGGAGTTTTAATTATCCGGCGCAGTCCCGTATCAAAACGAAGGAAGATATCCCCGCTATGGGCATAAAGACCTTTTTTGCATCCAACGTCTGCGCCGCTTATCGAAAAGATTTGTTTCTTTTGCAGGGGGGATTTCCAGAAAAGACCATTTTCAATGAGGATATGATATTTGCCGGGAGAGCAGTGCAGGCCGGATATGCGGTGGCTTATGCAGCAGGCGCCCGGGTCATCCATTCCCATAATCTGTCCAATAAGGTACAGCTTCAGAGGAATTTTGATCTGGCCGTATCTCAGGCGGAGCATCCGGAAGTGTTCCGGGGGATCCGTTCAGAACGGGAGGGCTTTGCGTTGGTGATAAATACCATGAAATTTCTGGTCAGGTGCGGGCGGATCTACCTGATTCCGGGAATGCTTTTTACTACAGCCTGCAAATATGCGGGATATCTGTTGGGAAAACGATATAAAAAGCTTCCGGCAAAGATAGTGCTGGCCTGCAGTATGAATAAGAAATATTGGAGGAACAAATGATGGCGGACGTCTTGATTGTAATTCCGGCCTATAATGAAGAGAAGAATATCGAGCGGGTGGTGGACAACCTGATCTTTTATTATCCCCAGTTTGATTATGTGGTGGTCAACGACGGCTCAAAGGATAAGACAGCTGAGATCTGCAGAAAAAAAGGATATCATCTTCTGGATCTGCCGGTGAATCTGGGCTTGGCGGGAGGCTTTCAGGCAGGATTAAAATATGCTTACCGGAACCATTATCAGTATGCCATTCAGTTTGACGGGGATGGGCAGCACCGGCCGGAATTCATCCAGACGATGCAGGACAAGATGGAAGAGGGATATGATATCGTCATCGGTTCTCGGTTTGTTTCGGAAAAGAAACCGAAGACCATGAGGATGCTGGGAAGCAATCTGATTTCCGCTGCCATCCGGCTGACGACTGGCGTGAGGATAAAAGATCCTACCTCTGGGATGCGGATGTTCAGCCGGCGGATGATGGAGGAATTTGCCCTGAGCCTGAATTATGGGCCGGAGCCGGATACGATTTCTTATCTGCTGAAGCAGGGAGCCAAAGTGGCGGAGGTCCAGGTGAAAATGGATGAGCGCATTGCCGGAGAAAGTTACCTGAATCCTGTGAATGCGGTGAAATATATGAGCAAGATGCTGTTTTCCATTTTACTGATTCAGAATTTCAGAAAGCGGGATAAGCGTTACCGCAGGAAGAATGGAGGAGATGAACGATGACGACGGTACTGCGGATGATCTTAATTTTGATGTCCCTCCTTGTCCTGCTGCTGATGATGAGAAAAATACGCCAGGCTAAGGCGCAGATTGAGGATTCTATGTTTTGGGTATTTTTCGCCGTGCTGCTGGTGATCTTCAGCGTTTTCCCGACAGCGGCGGACTGGCTGTCAGGATTGGTGGGGACTATGTCCACTGCGAATTTTATTTTTCTGCTGATGATCTTCCTGCTTTTGGTGAAAAATTTCTCCATGTCGATCCGGATTTCCCAGCTGGAGACCAAGATGAAAGAGCTGGTGCAGAAGATCGCGCTGGATGACAATGAATCGGAGAAGAGACTTAAGGAACAGGAGAAGGAGCCAGAGAAATGATGCCTTTAGTAAGCGTATGTATTCCGGCTTACAACAGCGCGGTTTATATAAAGAAAACCATTGAGTCCATATTGGATCAGAACTATAAGAATATTGAGCTGGTCGTGGTGGATGACTGCTCTAAAGACAATACAGTGGAGATTGTGAAGAACATTGAAGATTCCAGAATGCGCCTGGTCCAGAATGAAAAGAATCTGGGCATGACTGGTAACTGGAACAAGTGCCTGGCGGAAGCGAAGGGAGATTATATCAAGCTGGTCTGTGCAGATGATATTCTATATGCGGACAGCATTCAAAAAGAGCTGGGAGCGCTTTTGAAGCATCCGGATGTGACGCTGGTGATGAGCGACACGGCTCTGATAGATGAAAATGGGGGGCGGACAGGGTGTTTTAAACGGTATCCGAAGGCAGGTCTCTTAGAGGGCAGAAAGGTGGCCAAACGGGCGCTGATATTCAAGAGCTTCTTTGGCGCTCCCTGCAATACGCTGTTTCCGAGGAGCTCCTATGAGAGAGCTGGAGGATTTGACCCCAAATTTCCATATATCCTGGACTTTGATATGTGGCTTCGGATGGCCTGCCTGGGAAAAATCTATGTGATTCATGAAGAGCTGAACGGATTCCGGGTCAGGAACGATTCCAATACGGGGAATCTGATTAATGGTGACAGGAAGACTTATAATCTGGAACATAAGAATCTGCTGAAAAAGCATAACGCGCTGGGGGCCGTCCATCTGAACCGTTTTGAGCTTTGGGTCAGCATGATGATACGCCATGCGAGGAATGAACTGATTCAGATATATCTGAAGGTGAATGCGAAAAAGAAACGATGACTTAGCGGAAGAGTGTTTATGGGAGTGGAGATGGAGAAACGGAAAGAAATATGGCGCAGGGTAAGTGAAAAAAAAATGTGGGTGTTTTGGTTTGGCGCCGTTTTGATTCTGACAGCTCTATGGTTCACTACCTTAAAGGCATGTATTTTGCCTGTATTAAAGCCATTCAGCATGCGGCTTTTAGTTTTGTACTGTGTGTTTTCTCTTTTTTTACTTTTGTTCTGTTTTGGACTTTCTTTTTATTTGATAAAAACGAAGAAGCTAAAAATTGAAAAACTGTTTTTGGTCTGCTGTCTTACGGTCGGAATCGTCTATATGTTTATTCTCCCTCCGCTCACGGCGCCGGATGAGATCGCCCATTATGCCACCGCCTATAAGTGGTCCAATGTCATGATGCATAAGGAAGCGGCCGATGAAGAGGGTCATGTTTATATGCGGGCGGAAGACGCCAGGGCTTCGTTTGACCACCGAAATACAAAAGAGAATTATCTGACATTGGCAGACTCTTTTTTTAAGCCTTGTCAGAGTGCGGAAACGGTTATCTTTGATTATAAACTGGTAAATACAGGACCGGTGCCATACATTCCTCAGGCGGTGGGCATCACGTTGGGAAGGCTTATGAATTTTGGATGGGCTATGACCATGTTTCTTGGCCGTCTGATGAATTTATTGACATTTGCCGGATGTATGTATTGGGCTATAAAATGGATACCGTTCGGAAAGATGGTTCTGTTTGCAGCGGCTATGCTTCCAATGACACTGGAGCTGATCTCTTCTATGTCTTATGATACGCCTGCATTGGCCCTGGCCATATTGTTTACGGCGGTATGTTTTCGATACAGCCAGACTGCGGACAAGGTGGGAAAGAGAGAAGTTGCGGTACTGGCAATATTACTAGGTCTGCTGGCTCCGTGTAAGACAGTGTATATTCTTTTGGCCGGCCTTTGTCTGCTGATTCCGCGGGAGAAATTCAGTTCGAAAAAATTTTACTGGATATCCGCCGGAGCGGTTTTGGGAACTGCGGTCCTGTCGCTGCTGCTTAATAACATGACAGCGATAGCGGGCTATATCGGGACGGGAGAAAATTATATATCCTGGGCTGGCGAGCCGGGATATACGTTGGGAATGCTCATGAAAAATCCCGCCAGGTTCTTTTTTCTTTTGATCAATACGGTGAGAGAATACTCCGGTTTTTATTTGACTCATATGATAGGCTATGAACTGGGATGGAGAAATATCTGCATAGGAGAATTGGCGGTGCTTGCGTTTTCATTTCTTTTGTTTTTATCGTGCCTGAAAACAGAGGATGAAATGAAAGGTATGAAATGCGGACAAAAAGTGTGGTGTATTGCGATATGTTTAAGTATTATGTTTTTGATCGGCATGTCGATGCTTCTTGGCTGGACGCCTGCCAGCTGGAGCTTTATCGAAGGAATCCAGGGAAGGTATTTTCTCCCAATTCTTCCACTTTTCTTATTGACTTTGAGAAATAATAAGATTGTTTTGCGGAAGAATATGGATAAGTGGATCATTGTGCTCGCCATATGCTTTAACGCACTTGTTGTACAGAAGATAGTGGCAGTTTCTCTGAATACGGTTTTTTAAGGAGATACAGATGGATAAAAGTGAAAGAGTGACGGTAGGAATATTCAGAAGAATGGCATATAAGATTGAGCATCTTAAGAGGTGGAAAAAATTATCGATAGGTCTATTTTTGATAGTGCTGTTTACAATCTGTATAGAAGTGGGGAGCAACCTTTCTTATATCCGTTTGAAAGGGAATGAGAAAGGGATGCTTCAAATATCTGAGGAAGATATTGATGTAACGGGCTTTAGCAATACTGGAGAAGGATACCGGTTTACTGAAAACAGCGGAACCATCCATTTGGATCTGCAGGGCAGATACGTTGATAAATTCGTATATACGTATCATTACGAAGGCCTTCTGGATATGAAGGTGAGGATACAATATCATAATGAATTTGGGAAAGCTGAACAAAAAGAACTGATAGATAAGAACAGTGCGGTCATCCGCCAATCTGTGATTAATATCAGGCGTAATGTAGATTGGATTGAACTATATACGGATACGTCATTACTTTTAGAGGATGGTGTCAGCTATATCGATCTGTCTTCTCTGGAATTGGATATAACAGGATTTTACGTGAAAAATGTATTCAACTGGAATCCTTACAGGATTGTGATCGTATTTTTGATTTGTTTATTGATTTTGTTTATATCTGTTTATCATGGTTTTTTTGGAAAGAAAATTGAATATTTGTTTTTGACAGTCGGTCTGGCAGGTGGTATCCTCATGCTTTTGTGCTTTCCAGCTACGAAGGTAGGATGGGACGAAGAAATTCATTTTCGCAGAGCTTATGAATTATCCCTATATCCAGGGGGAGAGGAAGTATCATCCGATTTTGTCAATCTTTTCAACTGTGGGATAGAAACCTGGCCATTGAATCTGCCTTCTTCTTTAGAGGAACGACAAGAAATTGACAAATATTTTAATGACGTTTGTGCAGAAGGAGGGACAGGAGCCGTTATCCAAAGTTCCGGGGTAGACATCTATACAACCGGTTATATAGCTCCGGCATTGTTTTTAAAAGCGGGAAGATTTCTCCATATGCCGTTTACGGTGCTTTATCAGTTTGGGCGTTTTGGAGGGCTTCTTCTTTACTGTTTGATCATGTGTCTGGCGATACGTATAATTCCGACTGGCAAAAGAATTTTAACAGTGATAGCTTTGATGCCGACCCCCATGTTTTTAGCTTGCTGTTATTCTTACGATTCTGTGGTGATTGCTTTTATATCCCTTGGGCTGTCTTTGCTCTTGCGGGAGATAATAGAAAAAGACAGGAGGTTTTCCTGGACAGATTATTTTGTGGCCTTAGCTTGTTTGGTATGGGGGATACTGCCGAAAGCGGTATATGCACCGCTGGTGCTGATCGGCTTATTGATTTCTGGTTCTAAATTTGAAAATAAACGTCAGAAATGGCTGATGCGTGCGGGAGTTGTATTTATATTTTTAGCGCTGCTTGCCTCATTTGTTCTGCCCAGCCTTATGTCACCCTCTAATTTCGGTGATACTAGAGGCGGGGACGTCAATGTAGCTCTTCAGATGAGGTACGTTTTGACTCAGCCTTTTTCCTATATAAAAATTCTATTTCAAAATATATGGAGAAGGCTGCCTTCCTGTCTGATGGGAGCAGAAGCTTTCTTGATCTTAGGCCATTGGGGCATTGCCGGTTTTGGAACAGTGAGCATTGTTTATACATGTATTGTGATCTTAACAGAAGGTTCAGGTGATAAAAAGATACTGTCAGGCAAACAAAAATTCTTTTTGTTTTTAATAGCTGCTGCCAGTGTCAGTTTGATTTGGACTGCCTTTTATCTGACTTTTACAGTTCCCGGCAGCAGTTACATTTCAGGAGTGCAGGGCAGATACTTTGTGCCGCTCTTACTGCCGCTGTTTTTGGCTGCGGGAAATAAAAAAATTCGGATTTCGTGTTCGGACTCCGTGCGTAATTTTGTTGTTATTTCCATATCAGCGTTTTTGCTGTTTGCAATGATATGGACGCAAATGCTGGGAATGAGATGCCTGTAATAAATAATGGGAGGAAATGTCCTGTGAAGATGGATAGATATGCGATAGATGCTGCAACATGTTATGTGAAAGAATCTTGTTTCTATCTAAATGTACAAGGTTGGTGTGTGGTTAATGGACGCGATGATTACACCTTAACTTTCTATATAGGTGAGAATAGAGTTTCTGCTGATTTTGAAGAGAGAATTTTTCGGAAAGATGTAATCAATGAATTATCAGCGAAACAACATATAAACGAGACGAAAGGGATTGGTTTTGTTCTGCGCGTGTCGTTAGAAGAGAACAGCCTGCAGGAAGATCTATATATAAAAGCAGAGAAAAATGAAACAAAATTGATTATATTTAAATGTTCTAAAGCTGATATGATGGAATTGGCTGAGAAAAGTTCCATAGTTTACTCTTTGGATAAATTGGATATAGATAGCGGAATCATCACGATTGAAGGCTGGGCTGTCTCGATGTCGGAAGAACCATTGAATTATGAGCTCAAAGATGAAGGAGGAAGTCCGATAGCATTTAAATTAAGGCGATCAGCGCGCTCCGACATTAGCAGATTGTTTTTTGGAGATGCTTATCGATACTTAGCAGGTTTCCAAATTGAACTTTCCGACGAAAAAACATCAAGATTTCAAATGATGATCAGCGACAGCGAACATAGTTCGACGGTGCATATAACTAGAAAGGCTATTATAAAACAAACAAAGAAAAGAAGTAAAAAATATCAAGATTTGCTGGAGATTATTAAAGAAACTTCTTGGAGCGATATCAAAGGAGATATGGCAACCTTAATTAAAAAAGGTCCGGCGGTGCTGAAAGAGGGGTGGAAGGACCGTTATACGAATGAAATGTGCCTGTATGACAGATGGTTTAGAAAAAATATGGCTGATAATACAATCCTTGAAGATCAGAGGCGGAAGATATTTGTTTATAATCCCAAGATCAGTATTGTGGTGCCAGCTTATCATACTCCTAAAGAATTTTTAATACAAATGATAGATTCCGTGCAGAAACAGTCTTATGAAAATTGGGAACTGTGTATTGCTGATGGGGGCAGTGAAGACTGTGTCGTAAGAGATGTGGTAGAGTCAAAGAGGAAGACAGATTCTAGGATTTTGTATAAAAAATTAGATAAAAATGAAGGGATCTCTGGAAATACAAATCAGGCTATGATGATGGCGGCAGGAGAATTTATAGCATTATTGGATCATGATGACGTATTAACGCCTGATGCGTTATTTGAAGTTGCAGAGGCCATAAATCAAAATCCTGATGCGGATGTGTTTTATTCTGATGAGGATAAAGCGTCTAAGAATTTGAAAGTGTTTTATGATCCTCATTTTAAATCTGACTTTAATATGGATCTATTAAGATCCAATAATTATATCTGCCATTTTTTTGTGGCTAGTAAAAAAATCATTGATAAAGTCGGCAAATTTGATTCAACTTTTGATGGTTCTCAGGATTATGATTTTATTTTGAGGTGTACAGAAAAAGCAGATAAGGTTGTCCATATACCTAAAGTATTGTATCATTGGAGAATTCATAGTGAGTCTACAGCAGCGAACTCAGAAAATAAGATGTATTGTTATGAGGCGGGGCGGAAAGCCATTGCAGCCCATCTAGAGAGATGCGGTATTGATGGAAAAGTAGCACATTTCCCTGGCCATTTAGGTTATTACCAAGTATATTATAGTCAAAAAGGAAACCCGCTTGTATCGATAATCATACCTAATAAGGATGAAAAAGAAAGCCTGAAAATATGCATAGATTCTATTCTGAAGAAAACTTCTTATACAAATTATGAAATTATTATTGTTGAAAATAATAGTGTGACAGAAGAGATACAAGAATATTACAATGAACTGGAGAAAAATAATAGAATTAAGGTCGTGCGGTGGAAGCAGAAGTTTAATTATTCTGCAATAAATAATTTTGGTGTGAAAGCCAGCAGTGGAGAGTTTTTGGTTTTTTTGAACAATGACACTGAAGTTTTAGAGGAGAATTGGCTGCAGATTTTGGTTGCGGACTGCCAGAGACAGAACACAGCGGTGGTGGGAGTTAAATTGTATTATCCAGATATGACCTTACAGCATTGTGGAGTGATAATAGGGCTTGGAGGAATCGCAGGACATATTTATAATGGATTCCCTGCTGACTCAATGGGCAAATTTGGAAGGGCACAGGTGCAGCAAAATTTAAGTGCGGTGACTGCGGCATGTATGATGGTAAGAAGATCAGTATTTGAGGAAGTAGCAGGGTTCGAGGAGAGACTGGCAGTTGCGTTTAATGATGTGGATTTCTGCCTGAAAGTCAGAGAAAAAGGATACGATATATTGTATGAACCGTTGGTCAGTCTGAATCACTATGAATCGAAAAGCCGGGGAAAAGAAGATACCGTAGAAAAACAATTGAGGTTTCAGAAGGAAATTGACTATATGAGTGATAAATGGAACGATATTCTTAGCAAGGGTGACCCGTATTATAATAAAAATTTAACTTTGGAAAAAGGAGACGGTTCATTAAGATGAACAGGAAATAGCCGCTCGAGGGAAGGTAACTTGATAAAGTAACTGATACATGCTATAATTTTGAAGTGTTATATAAAATGGCTGTTTATATTAAAAATGAATAAAAATAGGAGAGATAAGAATGGGAAAAATAAAAGTAACGTCATGCGCCATTAAGGGGTTATATGTTATCGAGCCAACGGTATATCCAGATGCAAGGGGATATTTTATGGAAACATATAATTATAATGATTTTAAAGAAGCAGGCTTGAATATGGTGTTTGTGCAGGATAATCAATCTATGTCAGTAAAGGGAGTCCTCAGAGGGCTGCATTTTCAGAAGCAGTATCCACAGGGGAAATTAGTACGCGTGATCAAGGGAACAGTTTTCGATGTTGCGGTCGATCTGCGGTCCGATTCGGAAACGTATGGAAAATGGTTTGGAGTGGAATTATCTGCTGAAAATAAAAAACAATTCTATATCTCACCTGGATTTGCTCACGGTTTTCTTGTGCTTAGCGACGAAGCAGAATTTGTATATAAATGTACGGACTTCTATCATCCGGGAGATGAAGGCGGGGTGGCCTGGAACGATCCTGATATCGGTGTTGAATGGCCGCTTCAGAAGGATGTTGAACTGATTATTTCAGATAAAGATCAGAAATGGAAGGGATTAAAAGAAACTTTTAAATTCTGACCGTTCAGGATGTTATATGAGAAAGGTTTATTCTAATGAATAAAAAATATAATCTTAAAAAAATTTGTGCTGCATTACTTGGCATATATGTTCTGTGTGCATTCCTTTTTCTCTTTATTGCGGATGAGCAGATAAAATATACGTCAGTAGAACAGTATGCTATCGCGGAGACGCCTGAAAAAGATTTAGGGGAATTGACAGATGGAATCAGTATTCTTCAGACGTTTAAGAGTAAACATAAATATTTGAATGACGTAGAAGGTTACTTTCTTACTTATGGACGAGAAAATTCGGGAACCGTTTATTTAGAAGTCCTTGATATGTCAAGCAATGAAGTCCTGGCAGAAAGTTCAGCGGCCATATCTGAATTAGGAAATGGAGAATGGCAGTCTTTTAAGCTGAATAAGCGTATAAATACTGCAGAGATTGAGAATGGTATTATTGGTCTGCGCTTTACATTTAAAGGAAGTAATGAGGGAAGCGCTGTCACAATGACAACTCAGTCGACTAAACCTGATGGTGCCAGTCTGTTTGTAAACGGCATGGAATTTGAGAACCGTTCTTTGTGTGTGAAAGCGATTCAATCCAATGATTCTAGTCATGCCATATGGTACCCAGTGGCGTTAGGTATTGTTTTTGTATTTCTCCTATTGTTTTGCGGGTGGAATATAAGGGCCGAGAGACAAGGAAAACTGACGTGGGGCCTTAAATTCCTATATACGGTGGAAAGATACGAATTTTTATTAAAGCAATTAATCTCGAGGGATTTTAAGACTAAGTATAAACGTTCCGTATTGGGGGTTTTATGGAGTTTTTTGAATCCTTTATTGACAATGGGAGTTCAGTATGTCGTTTTTTCACGCATATTTCGATTTGACGTTCCTGCATATCCGGCATATTTATTGACAGGTGTTGTGTTTTTTAACTTTTTTACAGATGCAACAACACAGGCTATGAATGCTATAACAGGGAATGCTTCACTGATCACTAAGGTATACGTTCCAAAATATATCTATCCGGTTTCTAAAGTTTTGTCGACATCCATTAACTTGTTACTGTCGCTGATACCGTTGTTTTTGGTTGCATTGATTACCGGGACTAAAATTACGCTGGCCTATTTTTTGATTCCCTTTGGGCTGGTTTGTTTTTTATTATTTGTAATTGGTATTTCTTTTTTCCTTTCTACCGCGATGGTATTCTTTCGTGATATGCAATTTTTATGGGGAGTATTTACACTGCTGTGGATGTATGCAACTCCGATTATTTATCCTATTTCGTTAATAGAAGGGACTTTTTTACATCCATTTCAGAAGATAAATCCGATGTATCATTATGTGAGCTTTTTCCGGACGATTATTATAGACGGGATTTCTCCGGAACCGATGCAGTTTATCTTGTGCTTTGGATTTGCGCTTGCAGCGTTATTAATTGGCGGTCTTTTATTCAAAAAAGCTCAGGATCAATTTGTTCTTCATATATAAAGAGGTAAACCAGATGGTGATGGTAAAAGTAAATGATGTTTCGATGAGATTTTTAATGGCGAATGATAATATAACAAGTATCAAGGAGTTCATTACGGCTTTTCTAAAAAAGAAATTAAAGTTCAGGGAGTTTTGGGCGTTAGAAAATGTGAATTTTGAGGTACAAAAAGGTGAGGTCCTTGGTATTATCGGACGAAATGGAGCAGGAAAAAGTACGATATTAAAAATCATTTCTGGTATTCTGAAGCCGACAAAGGGTGAAGTGGAACGATATGGAAATATTGTGCCTATGCTTGAATTAGGTTCTGGCTTTGATATGGATTTAAGCGGAAAAGAAAATGTTTTTTTAAACGGTGCGATTCTGGGATATTCTAAGGAGTTTCTTGAAAGTAAGTATGAAGAGATTTTAGAGTTTTCGGAACTGGGAGATTTTATTTACAGTCCTATTCGGAATTATTCTTCTGGTATGTTGGTGCGGCTGGCTTTTTCCGTTGCAACTGTTGTGGAACCGGAAATTCTAATAGTGGATGAAATTTTATCTGTTGGTGATGAGAATTTTCAAAGAAAGAGTAAAAAAAGGATGCTGGAGTTAATGGGAGGAGGTACTACAGTTTTGTTTGTATCACATAGTATGGAGCAGGTCCGTGAAATGTGTGATCATGTGGTTTGGCTGGAAGGCGGTACCGTAAAGATGTTTGGGCCAACTAAAGAAGTCTGCGACGCTTATGATATATCCGGACCAGATGGCCGAAGAAGGTAGCAGTTTTTGGGAATTGAAACATGGTATTAAAGGTAGTATAATAAACTTATTATATTTTTTTATGAAAATCCGAATGCATAAACGAGGTGAAAAAATGCAAAAAAGAACGGTATTGATAACAGGTGCTAATGGTTATATTGGTCGTCACGTGGTAGAGACGCTTTTGAATATGGGGAATCGGGTGATTGCTGATGATCTTGTGCTGGATGGAATCGACGATAGGGCTGAAAAAATTTCTGTCCCCATTTTTTCTGGCGACGATGATATTTATGAGCAGTTAGGAAAGCCGGATGTGGTGCTTCATATGGCATGGAGAAACGGATTTGTTCATAATGCCGATTCCCATATTTTGGATTTGCCGGCACATTATACTTTTATCAGAAATTTGTTAAAAGGAGGGCTGCGCCGTATAGCTGTGATGGGAACGATGCATGAGATTGGATATTGGGAGGGCCCGATAAAAGAGGATACACCGGCTAATCCCAGTTCTTTATATGGTATTTCAAAAAATTCTTTAAGGCAGATGACAATGCAGCTCGTAAAAGAGTATCAGGCGGTATGCTACTGGATTCGTGCCTATTATATCTGTGGAGATGATTTAAAGAGTCATTCAATTTTTACAAAGATAGGACAGATGGAACGAGAGGGGAAGGAGACCTTTCCTTTTAATAGTGGTAAAAATAAATATGATTTTATAAATATAGATCAATTGGCAGAGCAGATATCCTGTGTAGTGAACCAAGATGAAATAACAGGTGTTATTAATTGCTGCAGTGGAATGCCTGTATCATTAGCGGATAAAGTAAATGAATTTATACAGACTAATGGTTTTAAGATAAGGCCGGAATATGGAGCGTATCCGGATCGTCCATATGATTCACCTGGAGTATGGGGGGATTCGGAAAAGATTCGTAAAATCATGGGATAGATGCAGAAGAAAGGCCGATGCGATGAAGATAGAAAAAGGCACGAAGAACAGGGCGGTTATATATTTTTTCTACGACAGACAGGGAGTGGTGGACCGTTATGTATCCTATATGCTCCGGGAAATGAAGAAATGTGCCAGGGACATTTATGTCGTGGTGAATGGCACGCTTACAGAGGCGGGCAGAAGGGCTTTTCAGGAGTTTACCGGCTGCGTATGGGAGCGGGAGAATGAGGGACTGGATGTTGGGGCTTATAAATACGCGCTGAAGAAGATCGGCTGGGAGAAACTCGGAGAGTATGATGAACTTGTCATGATGAACCATACTATTATGGGTCCTGTTTTTGCTTTGCAGGAAATGTTTGACGGCATGGGCCGGCGTGACCTTGACTTCTGGGGTGCCAATATCTATTATAAGGTGGATTTTGACCCGTATGGGATCATCGACTGCGGCTATATAAGAGAGCATCTGCAGTCCCATTTTATTGTAGCGAGGAGGACACTCTTTGGCAGCGAGGACTACAGGAGGTACTGGGACGATCTTCCGAAGATCACGACCTACAAGGAATCGGTGGCTTACCATGAGACGTATTTTACGAATCACTTCGCGGAGCTCGGATATAAATGGCAGGCATATGCCCAGTGGGACGGTCTTGAAGAGTACGGGGAATATCCCCTTCTTAAAATGCCTGCAGAACTAATGAAGCGGACGAGATGCCCGTTCTTTAAACGCAGGAGCTTTATGCATGATTATGATGATTTTCTTCATTCTACCTACGGGGAGCCGACAGTCAAGCTGATGAAGTTCCTGAGGGAAGAGACGGATTATGATGTGGATATGATCTGGGAGAACATCCTCCGGTGTGAGAACCAGGCGGATATCAAGAAATGCATGAATCTGAACTATGTCGTTTCCTCGAGGGAATCTGAGGATATGTCGGAGCTGTTCCACAAGAAAAAGGTGGCTCTCATATACCATTTT
>NZ_JAJNOR010000002.1 GCF_021044755.1 Lientehia hominis | reverse complement strand
TTGGAGATCATCGTGATAGAGAACCGCGGCAGGGACGTCAGTGCACTGCTGATCGGAGCGAAGGAGATCGTGCCGCGATACGAATATATCTGTTTTGCCCATGATAAAAGAGTGGTGCAGTTGAAACCGTGGACCCAAGGAGCGGGCTGGTCCTACAAATGTTTTGAGAGTGTCCTGAAGAACCGCCATGTGGTTAATAACATAGTCAGCAGGTTTGAAGAGAACCCTAGGCTTGGGATGCTGTCTCCTGCGCCGCCGAACCATGCAGGCTACTATTCACTGCTTGGGACGGAGTGGACTGAGAACTATGAGAAGGTGAAAGCGCTGTCGGAGGAGCTTGGGATGCATGTTCCGATGTCAGAGGAAAAAGAGCCGATAGCACCGATAGGGACGATCTTCTGGTTCAGGAGCAAATCGCTTGAAAAGCTTATGAAGGCTGGCTGGGGATATGAGGATTTCCCAGAAGAGCCAGCAGGCAGTGATGGCACATTGGCGCATGTGATCGAACGATTGTATCCGTTTGCCGTTCAGGATGCCGGATATTATCCCGCATGGGTATTCGATGATGAAGAAGCAGCACTGGAGGTTACCAATTTAACATATATGCTGCGCGGCCTGAACACTATCTTATATGATAATGGTGTTGGTGGTGCGAATTATTTGGATTCTTATACCAGGCTGGAAGAATTGCTGAAGGTGGGAGGAAAATATAGAAGTTTTCTTGATCCTGTTTTATATCTAAATTATGGAAGAGGATACAATGAAAATGAGGTACTCCATGCCTGTAATTGGGGAGAGAAAGATTCCTTGAGAGTGGATTTTAGATGGCCCGAGAACATGGGAGTGCCTCTCCGAGTACGTTTTGACCCTTGTGAAGAAGGAGGTATCAAGCTGAAATCAGTTAGTATACATCTGGTTTTCTCTTCGGGGCGAAAAAAACAGATTTTACTTGAAGATTGCGTTTGCAATGGAGTAGTGTCTGATGATGAGGTGCAATTTGAGAAACCAGACCCTTGGATAGACATTTCATGGAAAAGTTTTCGGAAGCCTATAGGATTAGAGATACGAGCTCAAGTAACATTCTGACAGAAGAGAAATATAAATGTGCAGATAAACCGTTTATGTTTGGATACTATGTTTTTACAGAGGAGAGTGGTAAAAGAAGATGAAGAAATATTTTGGCTTTGCTTTAGTGTTTTTCATAATGATGGTTTGTGGATTTGGTGCAGTTGTGACTGCCGAGGCAGAAGAAGTTGGAGATCTGAACCTGGGAAATTCACCTGAAATCATTATGAACGGGGGGAATATCGTAAGTGATGAAACTGGCGACACATATATAATAGATACGACAGATGGGATGTTGTATCATTATGAAAATGGCTCCCCGGCACTATTCAGTGAGGACAAAGCTTCTTATCTTAATCTTATTGATGATGAGCTTTTTTATGTTATATTACAGGATCAGACATATGTTGTCAAAAGGAGGAATTTAAATACTGGAGACTGTGACGATGTATATCAGACGTCAGATAAGATAGAACATATGCTGGTTTCAGGCCAGGGACAGATTTTTTATCTTTCGGATGGAGAAATATACTGTTATGATTTGACAGAACAGGAATTGGAGCTGGGATATCCAGATACGGGAATCAGTTCTTTTATTCCTGTAAATGCCGGATACATTTATAATAAGGGCAGGGTACCGGACTCTGATTTATATTATAATGGCAGCTTGGTAATGGAGGAAGTGAGCAGTTACTATCTTTCGGGTGAATATTTGATACTTGTTTCGAATGGGAAGACATACCAAGCTGATTTAGATGACCTGCAGCATGAAGAAAAACCGGTCAATGCAGTTGTTGCTTATAATGAAAAAACTTTCAGCGGTCCATCTGTTCTGCATATGGACAACGACGAAGGATGCAGCTATTGTGAAGAGCATTTAGATGAAGTGACGTTTTCTTTGAATACAGTTGCTTCACTCAGCTCTGGTGCGACTTCTGGAATAGAACAAGCTACAGAGCGACAAAAAAATATAGTCAAACGAGCGCGGCAAATGACGGAGGTTTACTGGACACCCTTAAAGGATATTGTCGGTTGGGACAGTAGTTACATATTTAAAAAAGATGTGACATATATGGGACTTCCTTATGGACAGCCTGTTGACGGAGTATTTGTGCCATGGGGAACTACTCTTTCTGGATTTGTGGCTGCCGTAAATAATGTTCAAAGTAAAATGTATACAGATTATGCTGAATATTCAGCGAGAGCCCCTTATTATTCTTGTGATTGCAGTTCTTTTGTATCGTGGGCATGGAATCTCAGCGGGAGAAGGACAACACAAGGTCTGCCAACTTATGGGGATAAAATAGCGTCACAGAGTATTTATAATGCTCAGATAGGTGATTCTTTTGTTTATCCGGGGAATCATGCGGTGCTGGTATCTGATATTGGATATGATGCTGGGGGAAATATTGTATATATCGATATAGCTGAGTCGACACCGCCAAAAACGAAGGTAACCAGATATGGTGCGGGAGGAAGCTCTTCTTTGACCGATCTGCAGTATCGTTATTTGCAGAATGGTTATACGATGTACCGCTTGAAAAGCCAATATACTGTATCATATACGCATGATTGCGCAGTGCCGATTGATGATTGGTGTGATAAATGTGGTATGCCAGAGACTCCGGTGATCACCGGGATTGAACAGACGGGTTCAGGCTCCATGATGCTTTCATGGAATCGTGTGGAAGGCGCAGATGCGTACGGTATTTTACGGTCTGAAACACAGAATGGAACGTATGATTATATTGCCGCTGCGTGGGAGGATTCCTATACGGACTATGGACTGGATTCAAGAAAGACTTATTATTACAAAGTGTTTGCAATGAGATACACGGGATCTGAATGGATAAGTGGTTTGCCTTCCGGTATAGTGAAATCAGATTTTTTAAAAGCGCCGGATAAACTGCAGGTAGCACCAGCTGGCGATCAAAACTTAAAGTTATCATGGTCAGCAGTTGATGGCGCTGATGTTTACGGAATCGCTCGTTCCGAAACTTCAAATGGTCCATTTGAATGGCTTGAGGCAGTAGGGGTAACGGAGTTTGTTGATTCGGGCAGAGAGCCGGGGAAAGTATACTATTATAGGGTTTATGCGTCCAGATATACAGATAGAGGCTGGATGAACGGACCTGACTCTGATGTGAAAGCTGGGATTGCGGAATTGCCGGCGGTTCAAAATGTGAGAACAGGTCCCGGCTCCGGAGTCCATTCAGTTAAGATTTCTTGGGATTCAGTGAAAAATGCGTCTATATATGGAATTATGCGTTCAGAACGGATTGATGGATCCTATCAATGGATTAATGCCGTCGATGGAACCTCTTATACGGATGAAAATCTGCAGCCAGGGAAAACTTACTATTATAAGATATATTCGAGTATTTATTTTGAAAATGAGTGGCACAATGGCGGAATTTCGGAAGGGGTTGCGGGAAGTATGATCGCTGCTCCAGAAAATGTACAAGTTGTCAGCTCTCAGGGGGAAGCTCTGAAATTAACCTGGGATGCAGTATCCGGTGCTTCTCAGTACGTTATTTATTGCTCGGACACTTGGAACGGAGCATTAGAAAGAATTGCGGTTGTCGATAAAAATGAATATGTACATAATGGTCTTAATGTAAATGATAAAAAATATTATGTGATACAGACCATGTGTATTGTAGACGGTGCGGGGGGAATCGGCGATCATACTGGATATGTGGAAGGAAAAGTAACAGCGCCTGCACCAACTATTCTATCTGCGGGGCCTGGAGCAGGACCTCACGCGGTAAAAATAGCGTGGTCAGCCGTCAATGGAGCAGATGTATACGGAATTATGCGTTCTGATTCGGAAAATGGTCCGTATGAATGGATTAATGCTGTAAATGCGTTATCTTATACGGATATGAACTTAAGTGTGAATAAGGAGTATTATTATAAGGTTTACGCAGCTAAACTGTCTGGCGGCGTGTGGATGAACGGAGAATCATCACAACCAGCAAAAGTTATGGTCTGCCCTGCGCCGGATGAGGTCTCGGTTCAATCAAGTGGAGACTCTTTAAAAGTTAAATGGTCAAAAGTTCAGGGGGCGTGGGGGTACTCAATCTATCGTGACGATGGAGCCGGACTTGTTTTGATTGCTTCAACGCAGCAATTGGAGTACAATGATACCGGATTGGAATTTGGAAGGACATATTCGTATGTGATTCAATCTATGGTGCTGGTTGACGGTCAATATGGATTGGGTGACAATACAATTCCTGTTGCCGGAGAATTGAAGGTAGGAGTACCTTCTAATATATCCGCAACAGCTAATGCGGATTCTCAGACAGTGGACTTGGCATGGAGTGCCGTTCCAGGCGTACAACTCTATGGTATTATGCGTGCTGAAAGTCCCGAAGGTCCATATACTTGGCTGAGTGCTACGTCTGACACTAATTATCGCGATACAGACTGCCGACCGGAAGAGGAATATTATTACCAAATATATGGCGCAATAATGTTAAGTAATGGATGGCTTAATGGAGAAATAAGCGAGGTGATTTCAGTTTCGGTGCCAAAGGCATCAAGGGCCCTGGGAGTTGATGTATCTCGTTATAACGGAGACGTTGACTGGTACAAAGTAAGTGAGACTCAGGTTGAGTTTGCAATGGTCAGGATTGGATACCGAAGAAATGCGGATGGAGTCATTATTGAGGATCCCTATGCAGCACAAAATATTCAGGGTGCATTAAATGCAGGTCTGGATGTTGGCGTATATTTTTTTTCCACTGCGGTGAATGAGGCAGAAGCTCAGGAAGAAGCAGAATGGGTTATAAATTACATAAAAAGTTATAATATTACTTATCCGGTAGCATTTGATTGTGAAGGATATGACGAAAAGACCAGTCGAATGTACGGTTTGACCGCGGGGCAACGCACAAATCATGCGGTAGTTTTCTTGGATGCGGTGGCGGGACAAGGTTATACGCCTTTAATGTACGGAAGCAAATACCACTTGGTAAATAGTTGGGATATAGCACAATTAGAACAACGGTGTCAAGTTTGGGTAGCGCAGTGGCCATCAACAGTACCGGTTTATCCTGCGATAGGAGAGACCACTTACAGCAGGCCATATGCAATGTGGCAGTATACAGACCGGGGCTCTGTTGATGGAATTACTGGAAATGTTGATATGGATGTATATTATTATTAAAAGGAGGGGAAGAAGATGAAGAGGAAACAAAAGCCGATATGGCTGATCATGGCTTTGATTTTGTGTTTGAGTTTGCAGAGTTTGTTGATTCATGCGGAAGGGATATCGCAAGAGACAAATCTGGGGACAACTGTGGAGACAACTCAGAATTCTGACAGTTCAGACATCCGTGCAGTATTGGATGCACCTTCAGGAATAAAGGCTGAGGTTAGAGATGGGACATCTGTGCGGATCAGTTGGGATGAAGTGTCTGGGGCGACTGCTTATATAGTATACCGCTGGAATGAGATGGAGAGTACCTGGGAGCGTTTGGATGCAATTTGGGGATTCAGCTATGTAGACAGTAATGTAGAGTTTGGAAAAAAATACTTGTATCGGGTACAGAGCATGAGCTATGCCGATGGGCAGTGGGGCGCCGGAGGATATAGCGAAGAAGCAGAGATTTTGGTGGCTTTAGGAGTTCCCACGGATGTGAACGCAACTTTTGAAAGTTCAGCAGTGAAACTAAGCTGGAAAACTGACGGTAGCGCGAGTGTATTTGGAATTATGCGCGCAGAACAAGAAGATGGCACATATCAGTGGCTGACAGCTGTGAATGGAGCAAGTACATATGTAGACTCAACGGCAGCATTTGATAAAACTTATTATTATAAAGTATATGCAGCGGCTTATACAGGAGGGGTGTGGTATAACGGTGACACATCTACAGCTGTCAGAATATATGTTCCTGATCCTTATGCATTGACAATGCCGGAGTCCCTTAATGTAGAAAACGAAAAAGATTCTTTGCTGATTAGTTGGGGACCGGCGTCTAATGCAACTGCTTATATAGTATATCGTTTCAATGATAAAGACAATGGTTGGGAGAGACTGGATGCAGTCTGGGCGACGGAGTATACAGATAAACAAGTAGACTTTAATAAAGAATATTTATACCGTGTTCAGAGTGTCCGCTATGTGAACGGGCAATGGGAAGGCGGACCATATAGCGAGCCAGTTGGGAAAAAATTGATTCCAACAGCACCGGTAAATGTAAACGTGACTTCTGGCTATGGTAATCAGGCATTAAAGGTAAGCTGGGATATAGTCGGAAAAGCAAATACATTTGGAATTATGCGTGCAGAAAATATGGATGGGCCTTATGAATGGCGAGGAGTAGTGACAGGCTCTAATAGTTTTGTAGAGGAAGGGCTTGAAGTCGGAAAAACATATTTTTATCAGGTGTATTCGACTTCTTATCTGAATGGCCAATGGTGCAATGGCATGACTTCAGTCGCGGCAGAAGGGCATATTCAGGCGGCACCTTCAGAAGTAAAAGTGCAGGCAGAGACGTTTACTTCAACACGGATAATATGGACGCCGGCATATGGGGCTTATGGGTATATGGTCTGGCGTATATCCGATGATGGGAACAATTGGATTGCATTAGGCAGTACGGGGCAGAACGAGTATATTGACACAAACTTGGATATTAATAGGACATACCAATATAAGATACAATCCCTGAATTATGTGGATGGAAGATGGGGTTACGCAGCTTATTCAAGCATTGCTGAGGGAAAACCAGGTATTGGTGTTCCGCAGCAAGTATCTGCCGTTCAGGACAGTAAAGAATACTATAGTATATATTTGACATGGAGACCAGTTGGCGGTGTTAATACATATGGTATTATGAGATCTGAACATGGAAAAGACATGTATGAGTGGATTGGTTCATCAAACGTGAACGGATTTGAGGATGGATCAGGGAATGCAGGTGCGCAATATGATTATAAAGTGTATGCCGCAGAATATAAAGATGGTGTGTGGTATAATGGTGAGTGCTCTGCTCCTATTACGATAACTGTTCGGGAGTGGGGAGGACCGCCTGTAATTTCAAACGTTAATATATCCTATTTAAGCGGACAGGGATATTATGTTTCATGTAACATAGCCGCATCCAATCCGATCAGTCAAGTAATCTTTCCAACTTGGACGACTAACGGCGGGCAGGATGATATAGTATGGCGGACGGGAACTGTAAATGGAGCTACAGCCGGTTGCTGGATATATTCGAGTGAACACAATTATGAAGTGGGACAGTACGAAACTTGTATTTATGCAGAAGATAGTACAGGAAAGCTTACTGGAACATGGTGTTCTGCAAATGTTCCTGTTTATTCCCATGGATCAGGTACAGGATGGTATGATACCAACGGCAGCCAGGGTGAACGTTTTTACCTTCTAAATGGGACTGCAGTAACCGGTTGGAAATATATAGGAGGCTTAAAATATTACTTCTATCCAAATGGTGTTTTATGCCAGGACGTAGATAATTTGATTGGTGTTCAGAGCAAATATATGATTAAAGTAAATAAACAAATGAATTGTGTGACCATTTATGCATCGGATGGGGCCAACGGTTATGTGATACCTGTTAAGTCAATGCTTTGTTCTACGGGAGATGATACTCCTTTAGGGACTTTTTATACCCCTCAAAAATACCGATGGAAATTGATGTACAATAATACTTGGGCACAGTTTGCTACTCGTCTGACGGCTGGAGAGGGCTTTTTGTTCCATTCTATTACCTATGAAACTACGAATAATCGGACACTCCTCACAGACGGATATAATGGACTCGGGGTGACTAGATCTGCTGGCTGTATACGTCTGCTGTGTAAGAATGCATATTGGATTTATTCACGTTGTTCTCTGGGGACTAAGGTGATTGTATACAATAGCAGTAATCCGGGGCCTTTTTACAGGCCAATATTGGTACCGATACCTTCAAATCAGAGATATGACCCTACGGACCCGTTTCTGTAAACTTTCCATAAAGTGTTAAGATTATTCTATAGCGGCAGTTAATGTTTGATAAATTCACAAGGCATGGGCTCAAATATGTTTGGGGACCATGCCTTGTGTTTTTTATATTATCACAATTTATTATTCTTATTATTATCTGAATCCTTATTTATCCTAGCGTCTTTAATTTTATCTGCTAATTTACGAAAAGGAGAAGTTACTTTCCAAGAACGGGAATTTAAAATAGACAACAGATCACTGTCCAATTCCAGAATGCTTTGATTGAGTATGGATACTTCTTTTTTCAATTGCTGAATTTCTGACTTGGAATTATTGTTTATCTCTTCAAGCTTACGCTGCTCTTCGATCGCTTGGTTAAAAAGCGTCTCCATTTGCTGATAGGCCGTTTGTACTTCCCGCATTTTAAATTGAATTTCATTAGCTGCTGCATTTAATTGTTCAATCTGCTGCAAAGATGCAATGTTTTTTTCTTCTAATTTTTTGATTTTTTCTTCTTGCTGTTTCTGTGAAATTATGGACGACAGTTCTCTTTTTTGAATATATGGATCATTATAAAGATGAGTGCCTGTCAAACGGCCGCATTCAACAGTTGAAAATTTAAAACGTTTTTTCAATATCTCCGCGGTGTCACTTCTTCGTAAAAGCTCGTCTATTTTTAAAATTCCCAGTGCACTGAATGCGGATGAATCGTTAAAACTATGACAGATTAAAAAGGCCTTTTCACAAGCGAGCTCTAGAGGAGTCTTTGAGTCGGGGTTTTGGAAATAATCCTTAAATGTGCGTATAAATAAACTATCATCCATACTATCGAAAAAATGGTATCGGATATGCATATATTCATTATAAAATCGCGTGTCGTGTTCTTCTGACAGACTGCTGACATTGGTATCGGAGTCTAATATACGGCGGTATTTAACTAATGGTTCTTCTAAAATGCCAAAAGAATAACGGCTTGTGAAACGAACCCACCATTCCATGTCTGTAGCCTGAATATAAAATAAATCATGATTTCCTATTATTGGAAGTACCCTGGCTTCAATCAGAGAAGAAGGATTATTTAACTTGTTACCATGAAAGAAAAAGAAACGAAGCCATTCTTCTTGAGTATCAGTATGAGAATCGAAAAGGGCTTTTAACGAAGGTAATTTTTCATTAATACAATCCCCGTTACTATCTATCAGATCGACCCATGTAAAACATCCCTGATGTTCTGGATGAGAATATAAATAATTGAGCTGTTTTTCTATTTTTTCTTCCACCCATATGTCATCAGCATCCATGATAGCCATATAATCACCTTTGACTTTTGAAAATGCAACATTGGTGGCAAAGGCGATATGACGATTTTCTTGTAATTGATAAAATTCTATTCTAGGATCTTCGAAGCTGCTTATGATTTTTGATGAAGCATCGGTTGACCCGTCATCAATGATTATTAGCTGTAAGTTTTTATGTGTTTGATTTAAAACACTTTTGATGCTTTCGGAAAGATAATCTTCTGCATTGTAAACGGTCATTATAACACTAACCAAAGCTGATTGCATATTGTATAACTCCTTATTTTAGTATGCTTATGTTCTGCCTTCTGAGTTAAATTATACGTTGACAAAAAGAACATTGCAATAACTTACAATATTAAATGATTTAAAGAATAAAAGCACAGGACTCCCCCTGTACTTAATATATTCATAAAAACCTATCTATAAAAATATTGTATTCTATATTTCCGACAAAAATCATACTGCTGTTTACGAAGAGATGTTACGTATTGGATTATTACGGATTGCCTGTATTATACGTGCGTTTAACTGATAAACTAACCAAGAGACGAGAGCAGTTATGCAAATATATAAAATAAAAAGCAAATATCTGCTGGAACGGCTTAAATCTGCCATTGGAAAATGTTTAGCTAGTTCATCTATGATTACATGATGTGTTAAAAAAGCAGCATATGAATATTTACTGATAGTACGGCAAATCCCCCGAAAAATTGGCCGATCAAGCCATTTAGATATATAAACCAATACGATAAAAAAACTAATTCCAATATAAGTTGTCTTTACACTGGAAGGTAAAGCAGGATTGAAGAATACAGTACATGCTAATATTATGACGCCGATAATAGCCATCCATAAGCGGGACTCTTTTATTTTCCATATAAATATCATACCAAATATGAGTTCTGGTATTCTGACAAATAATAATTTAGATGAAGAAAAGGATGGAAACCATTCGTAAAATGCAAAAGGTATATAAATTAAAACAGCCCCAATACATAAAATCCATGGATGAGAAAGCAGGAGTTTCCGCAATAGGGGAAATATTAAATACATTAAAATGATACAACCTAGAAACCATTCGCCCAGAATATAATAAGACGGGACTACGCCGAACAGATATCCATCCAGACCTAAGATAGTTAAGATGAAGTTTTGCTTGGGAACCTCCATATGAATCATGTGTTTTAAACAAAAAAAGAAATATAAAAAAGCTATGAAATAAGTTATCCAAAACATTGGATATATAGATTGAAATCTTTTGCTGTAGAATTGTTTTAATTCACATTTTTTGTGATAAACATACATCAACGAAACACCGGAAATAATAAAAAATAAAGCGACACCAAGATCCCCTATATAAAGATGAAAAGGATATAGACTTATGATGGCATTCTCTGGTTTGGCAGGATTCATATAATAAAACAAATATCGAGCATTATAGTGCGTCAGCAAGATCATGATAGTAGCCAGGGCGCGAATGAAATCCAAATAAAAAAGACGCTCTTTTTTCATACATCAAACTCCTCTTTATAAGTGGTACTTCGTGATTAATTATAACATGCTCAATATAAATAGTCAAACTGGGTGAACATTGTGTATTGATTCTTGGTATGATATAATCATAATAATGTATCTAAATGGTTTTGAAAGGAAAGACGGATGAAGAAAAAAGATGTTTGATTGTATTTTACATTGTTATCTACAGAAAGTAACAGGAAATTTTATGGAAGCGAATGCATGTTTGAATTATAAAGAACCAAAACTTTTAGACGGTAGAATTGAGCTGTCTGACAGTGGGGAGGGTGAAGCTGTTACTGTGGGGGTGAAAGTTGAACCGAAATCCGACGAGGCTAATAAAAATTCGACTTCCGCGATTTTTTATATTGCAAGGGCAGAAGCAGTGTGGCACTTGGATGCGTAGCTATTAATGAAGCATTGTTGAGGTATTGACAATAGGCCGTATTTACGGCATTGAGGAGCAGGATGATTTATTATGAAATATTATATCGATAATGTTAAAGTTCAAAATAATACTATGGCAGTCTTAGGCTGGGCTGCCAGCGATTCTCCTGAGGTTCCAGTTCAAATTGAAGTTCATGATCAGAAAAAGAAAATCGTTAAGATCAATCGTACTGATGTTGGACGTTATGATGTTAACCAAGATGTATTTCATGGTATGAGCAAATTGAAGCTGGGCTTTTGCGTTTTAATAGATTATTCACCTGAAAATACTTATTATATGATTTTCATTGCAGATGGCAAAAAGAAAAAAGAGAAACTTATTATAGGTGATAAGTTAAAAAGTAAAAAGGATAAAATACTAAAATTTAAGGAGATATTTCGCGCAGATACAATTGAAAGAGGCTTTTTATTTTTGAAAAAGTATGGATTGAAAGCTTTTATTAAAAAGTTCAAGAGAAAGGTAAAAGGCAATAAGATTGACTATAATGGATGGAGAAAACAGGTTATTTGTTCGCCTGAACAATTAGAGTTACAACGGAAGAAAAAATTTCCTGTAATGCCTAAATTCAGCATTGTTGTGCCTGTTTATAGGACACCGGAAAAATTTTTAAGAGAAATGATCAGATCTGTTCAAGCACAAACGTACCAGAGTTGGGAATTGTGCATAGCAGACGGAAGTCATGGAAGCATTGCCGGTGAATGTGCCAAAGTCTTGTCTGAATACCAGAAAACAGACTCGAGGATTAAAGTTACAGTCCTGCCTGACAATATGGGAATAGCGGGGAATACAAACGCAGCCCTTGCCCTGACAAGGGGGGATTATGTGGTCCTATTAGACCATGATGATGTTTTGGCAGAAGACGCTCTTTATGAATGTGCATTGAGAATCAATGAAGAGATAAACAAGGGGAGCTGTGCAGACGTCCTGTATTCGGACGAGGATAAGCTTACCTCTAAAAATAAGAAAGATTTTTATTTGGATCCTCATTTTAAACCAGATTTTAATCCGGACTTGCTTCGAAGCATGAATTATATTTCTCATCTCTTAGTTGTGAAAAAAGAGCTGGTTGATAAAATAGGAGGGTTTCGACAAGAGTTTGATGGGGCACAAGATTATGATTTTATTTTTCGTTGTGTGGAACAGGCGAAAAAAGTATGTCATATTTCCAAGGTATTATATCACTGGAGGGTTAATTCACAGTCAACAGCAGAAAACCCGGAAAAGAAAATGTATGCGTTTGAGGCGGGAGCCAGGGCCATAAAAGCTCATTGTAAAAGAGCTGGGCTTGGGGATGTTGAGGTTAAGCAAAATGAAGTATTAGGAGCTTACAGAGTAGTATACCCGGTGAAAGGTAATCCAAAGGTTTCAATTGTGATTCCAAATAAAGATCATACAGAAGACCTGAGAGTCTGCGTGAAATCTGTTTTGGATAAGGCGTCATATAAGAATGTAGAAATGGTTATTGTAGAGAATAACAGTACAGAAGAAAAAACTTTCGCATGCTATAAGGAACTGGAAGCAAAATATGATAACTTGAAAATTGTGACATGGAAGAGCGAGAAGGGGTTTAATTTTTCATCCATCAATAATTATGCTCTGCCATATACTACGGGGGATTATCTTTTGTTTCTGAATAATGATACAGAGTTTATAAATGAAGACTGTATAGAAGAACTTTTGGGATATTGCCAAAGAGAAGATGTCGGAATTGCAGGGGCAAAGCTTTTCTATGATGATGACACGATTCAGCACGCGGGAGTGGTCGTGGGATATGGAGGAATCGCCGGTCATACTTTTATCGGCTTTCACAAGGGAGAAAAAACATATTTTCTGCGGGCATTTTGCGCTCAAGATTATAGTGCAGTGACTGCGGCTTGTATGATGACAAAAAGAAGTATTTTTGAGGAAGTAGGGGGATTTTATGAGGGACTTGCAGTCGCTTTTAATGATATTGATTATTGTATGAAAGTCCGAAAGCTCGGGAAGTTGGTCGTGTATAATCCTTTTGCACAATTATATCACTATGAATCGAAATCCAGAGGAATTGAGGATACGCCGGAAAAAGTTTTAAGATTTGAACATGAGGTGGAGACCTTCAGGCAAAGATGGCCGGAGATATTGGAGAAAGGTGATCCTTATTACAACCCTAATTTAACATTGCTGAATTCGGATTTTTCTTTGAGAAACTTTGAAAAAGAGCCGATAGAGCAGTGTATGTAAAATTGAAATACTAAAAATCCAGGTCAAAAAGTCGAAAATGGCCTGGATTTTTAGATTCTCATGTTATAAGTTTGGATCAGATGTAAATAAAACTTTTTTTGCTCTTATGAATTCTAATGTTTGGATTATAAGCTTACGACAATATATTTGTTCCTTTTCATCGCATCCTTCCAGCAGCTCCGGAATTCCGCTTTTATATATAAGCGGTGTTTGTTCCGGAGCTTCTGATTTTGGCCGGATGCCCAATATCAGCTCATCCAGGGAAACATGAAATTGTAAACAAATTTTTATCAGGACGTTTGTGGACAGAGTTTCTTTTCCGCGCTCTGCTTTTCCCATATGTCCCACCCCGACGCTCAGTATCTCACTGAGCTTTTCTTGTGTCAGTCCTTCTGACTTACGGATAGCGCGGATTCTCCGGCCGATTGCTTCCGCATCTTCTTTCGTATTGTACGGCTTCATGAAACATCCTCCCCGATTATTGCTTCGGCTTTATGTAAACAGTAATAAGCTTTTGCAACGTGGTGTTCAACTGTTCAATAATCTGATAGAGCTGTTCGTTTTCTGCTTCCAGTGTAGATACCTTTAACCGCAGTGACTTGTCAGTCCTGGGAACCTTTTTCATTGTATTACTACCCCCATTTTTATTATCATTCTGGATGCAAAGGTCCATCCCCAGTATAATGGAAAATGCTGTAAATGTATAGACTAAATGGTCGACAAATTGTAACAAAGAAAGGGAAAAAGCCGGCAGGATTCGCAGAACTTGCATTTTTCCCTCTTTTCCGCTATAATGGATGAGCTGCTTAATTGACGGCCCTTTCTATAAGCCTTTGATACTGAAATGGAGATGCGGTTTAATATGGAAAAAGTGACAATTATCATCCCCAATTATAATGGAAAAAAGTTTATGGAAGACTGCATGGCGGCATTGGAAAAGCAGGATAATCCAGACTTTAAGGTATTGCTGGTGGATAATGGGTCTACGGATGGAAGTCTGGAGTATATCAGGAAACACTATCCAGATCTTGAGATTATAGTTTTGGAAAAAAACTATGGGTTCAGCCGGGCGGTGAACGAAGGGATACGGGCTGCAGAGTCTCCATATGTGATTCTGCTTAATAATGACACAAAAGTACGGCCTGGATATGTGGAGGAGTTAGTCCGGATTATGGACGAGCATCCGGAGGCTTTTTCGGCCAGTGCAAAAATGATTCAAATGTATCACCCGGAGCTTATGGATGATGCCGGCGATCAATACACCATTCTGGGCTGGGCTTTTCAGCGCGGAGTGGCGCATTACACGGAACGCTACCGGAAACCGGCAAGGGTGTTTTCTTCCTGTGCGGGAGCGGCAATCTACCGGCGCAGCGTATTTGAGAAAATCGGCTATTTTGATGAGAAACATTTCGCGTATCTGGAAGATCTGGATGTAGGATATAGAGCCAGGATTTTTGGTTGGCAGAATTTGTACTGCCCGGATGCTGAGGTGGAGCATGTGGGAAGTGGAACCAGCGGATCTAAATATAACAAATTTAAGGTCAGGCTGGCGGCGCGTAACAATGTATATCTGAATTA
Source organism: Lientehia hominis (assembly GCF_021044755.1). Lineage (GTDB taxonomy): Bacteria > Bacillota > Clostridia > Lachnospirales > Lachnospiraceae > Lientehia > Lientehia hominis. The sequence goes on along the minus strand of NZ_JAJNOR010000002.1, from coordinate 199,937 downwards.
CAAGAATATGCCGGTCCTTCAGCTTGTATTAAATTTTCCGACACTTTTTATCGGCTGCCTGATAAAAATGCGGTTTTTTAAAAAAATTGGATTTGGAGAAGACTATAAAGAAGGCCTCCGCGAAGGCTGGTCCACCAGAAAGGAATGCAGGAAAGTACCGTTTTCCTTCAGGCATTTATGGAACTATTTCTGCATCCAGGCAAGGCTGATCGCCGGAACCTTTCTTTATGTTTATGAATTCCTCTATAGGAAGCTTATAAAACCTGCAGGGAAATGACCGTCGCATGCCGCCGGTTAAGAAAACATTAAGAATAGTTCTTAATTTTTCTGTTGCCCTTTGATGACAGATAATGTATGATATAAAACGATAAATACCAATGTCTTTTCCTTTATTTTTATGGGGGATTTTGGCGGGTGACACTGTATTATCGGGGAAGGTCATATAGGTGAGGCACCTTGATTAAAGACAATCAAAAGCATTTGAACCGCATTCATGTGGTGATCGATGCCGTTATCATAGTTATTTCCTATCTTATAGCATATTGGCTGATTTTCGGGTATATGGGAAAGTATCCCGGGATTCCTAAAGGAGTTTATTTCAGCGCTTTGTTTTTTATCGTACCCGGAGGTTTAGGGTTATATTGGTTCTTTCACTTATATGAACCGATGCGGGTCATGGGCAGGCGCCTTGAGCTTTTTAATGTATTAAAAGCGAATTTGGCTGGGCTTCTGACAATCACTTTGGTTCTGTATTTGGCAAAGGAACGGCTTCAGCACTTTTCGCGGCCGATGGTTTTCTTGTTTATCGGGTTTAATTTTGTATTCGAGGCGGTCTTCCGCCTGGCGCTTAGAAGTATTTTACGCTCATTCCGAAGAAAGGGATATAATCAGAAACATGTGCTGCTGATCGGTTACAGCCGGGCGGCTCAGGGATATATTGACAGAGTTCTTGCAAACCCCGACTGGGGCTATATCATCCGCGGTGTTCTGGATGATCATGCAGAACGAGGGACCGAATATAAAGGGGTTCGCGTGCTGGGGCATATCGCGAATTTGGATGAAATTCTTCCAATGAACCGACTGGATGAAATTGCTATTACACTCAGCATCAATGAATACGATAAATTGGAACGGATTGTAAATGCCTGCGAGAAATCCGGCGTGCATACGAAATTCATTCCGGATTACAATAAGGTTATACCAACTAAACCGTATACAGAAGATTTACTGGGACTGCCCGTGATCAATATCCGCAATGTTCCGCTTACGGATTCTTTCAACGCGGCATTGAAGCGGACCATGGATATTCTGGGAGGGACCTTTGCTCTGATTTTATTCTCGCCGGTCATGCTGGTGGTAGCGATAGCGGTAAAGCTGACATCTTCCGGTCCGGTGATTTTCAGTCAAGAGCGGGTTGGCCTTCATAACAGGTCTTTTAAAATGTATAAGTTCCGTTCCATGGAGGTACAAAAGCCTACGGATGAGAAGACAGCCTGGACAACAAAAGGCGATCCCCGTGTTACCCCCATAGGAAGATTCATCAGGAAAACGAGTATTGATGAGCTGCCGCAGCTTTGGAATATCGTCAAAGGAGATATGAGCCTTGTGGGACCGAGGCCGGAGCGCCCTCACTTTGTGGAAAAGTTCCGTGAGGAGATTCCCAGATATATGGTCAAGCATCAGGTGCGGCCGGGTCTGACCGGCTGGGCGCAGGTAAATGGGTACCGGGGCGACACGTCGATTACCAAGCGGATTGAATATGATTTATATTATATAGAAAACTGGAGTTTAGGACTGGATTTTAAAATTATTTTTCTGACGTTTTTTAGAGGGTTCGTCAACAAGAACGCATATTAAGAGTGGATACACGTGCGGAAAGGAAATAAAGGATGAAGTACAGAGACGAAGATTATGAATATGAAAAACGCAGACGGGAACTGGAACAAAGGAAAAGGACCCGCCCCGATGCGGAGATGACCTCTCAGAGGAGAAGGAATTCTTCTCAGCAGCAGAGCCGTTCCACAGGCGAACAAGACAGCTATGCCAGAAGATGTTCTCAGTCCTATGGGAGTGATCAGAGGAGAACTGCTCAGGGGAATGGAAGCCGTACATCATCCAGGTCTTCTGGTTCAGCCAGGCGTGCTCCTCAGGGAAGCAACGCGGGAAGGAGCGCTTCTGCCGCCGGAGTGAGACAGCCATCCAGGACGACCAGACCCGTAGGAATTGATCCCTATGACAGAAGTTATTCGTCTGCCAGACGGAGTGAAACAGACAGTTATTATTCCGATATGTCTGCCAGGAAGCGTCAGAGGCCGGTAGATGAGGCGGTTGGGAAAAAAGGGAAAAAACAGCTTTCTGCTAAGACAAAAAGAAAACGTCGTACCAGGAAGATTTTATTTGCTGTGGAAGGTATTTTACTCTGTCTTGTACTTGCCTGTCTATTTGTATTATCCAAATGGGACTTGATTCAAAAGGCTTCTTTTGGAAAAAAAGATGTCCACGTCAATGATCTGTCGCAGAATGTAATAGAGAGTATGGAAGGTTTTTCCACGATTGCCGTATTTGGTGTTGATACCAGAAATATGGAAACAGGTCGAAGCGATGTTATCATGATAATCAACGTGAACAATGCCACGAAAGAAGTAAAGCTGGCGTCGGTTCTTCGTGATACGTATTGGAATGTTCCGGATGCCACCACAGGCAATGAGGATAAATTTGCCAAGGCCAATAACGCCTATCATACGGGCGGCGCGGAGAACGCGCTCAAAGCGTTGAATAAAAATTTGGATCTTCAGATTACTGATTATGTGACGGTGAACTGGTATGCGGTCTCCTTGGCCATCGATCATCTGGGAGGCATCGAAATTGATGTGCCGGAGAGCATGATGGGAGAGATTAACGGTTATATTACAGAGACGGTGGAATCCACAGGACGAGGTTCTCATCATTTGAAGGAATCCGGATATCAGCATCTGGATGGTATCCAGGCTGTGGCTTTCTGCCGAATCCGGCACAATAATGGCGGTGATGACGGACGTGCAGACCGTCAGCGCCAGGTAGTCGGGCTGATGCTGGAACAGGCAAAGAAGGCGGGACCTACTACGTTATTGAAGATTTGTGAGACAGTATTTCCGGAGGTGAGTACAAATCTTACCTTAGCTCAGGTGATTTCTCTGGCGGGCAGCGCCAATGACTATCAGATTACCCAGAACATCGCGTTCCCTTATCACCAGGTCGATGCTTTGGTGGGCAGCGCGTCGGTTAAGGTTCCGTTGGGTCTTGCAGAGGATGTAGTACAGCTTCATAGCGATTTGTTTGGAGATACCACCTATACACCTTCTGAGACCGTAAAGCAGATCAGCAATAAGATTGAATCCCAGACGGGATATGGTCTGAGTGACAGAAATGATTAAAGAAAATTGAAATAGATGTATGTTAAAGCGGCTGCAGATCTGCGGCCGCTTTTATGCTGCGGCAAATACAAAATTTTTTCACGGGGATAACACAGTTTTATCACAATTAACTGTTATTCTATGGTCATAAAAGAAATCAACACAGAGTCAAGATAAAATAACTAAGAAGAAAGGAAATGATAATATGAGTGAATATTATGGAAACGGCGGTTTTCAGTATGGAGATGGCTCAGAAGAGAATCAGCAGTCCTCTGTTTACACATATATTCCCACAGAGCCCATTGAACCGGAAACCATAAAGAAACCGGAAAAAAAGAAAAAGAAAAAAGGCGGAAATGTCTGGAAGAAGCTGGGGGTATTTCTCCTCTGCGGCGTCATGCTCGGCGGAGCAGGCGCGGGAACTTTCATTGGTGTGATGAAAGCGAGCGGTTATGAAGATAAAATACAGAAAGCCATTGACGCGGCAAATCAGACTAATACACCTAAGGTGGCGACAGCGGAGACGACTCCTACCAGCACCAACAGTGGAGGAGAAGGCTCCTCCGGTTCGGTAGCAGATGTGGCGGAAAGCGCCATGCCGTCTATTGTTGCCATTACCAATACGCAGATCTATCAGAACAATGACTGGAATTACTTCTTCGGTGGCGGCAGCCAGGAAGTGACTGGAAGCGGATCCGGTATCATAATCGGACAGAATGACAAAGAGCTGCTCGTACTGACGAATTACCATGTGATCGATGGAGCCAGCTCCCTTAAAGTCACTTTCATTGATGACAGTGTAGTGGATGCCAATGTCAAGGGCACAGCAGAAAGCAATGATCTGGCTGTGATCTCAATTCCTCTTGAATCCCTGAGCAGCGATACCCTGAATGCGATAAAGATCGCGAAGATGGGAGATTCCAACAGTCTGAGAGTTGGCGATGAAGTGATCGCCATCGGGAATGCCCTTGGATATGGACAGTCACTGACCTACGGGCATGTCAGCGCCCTGAGCCGTGATGTGACGATCGACAGCAAGACTCTGACTCTTCTCCAGACAGACGCAGCCATCAATCCCGGCAACAGCGGAGGCGCACTTCTGAATATGAACGGTGAAGTGGTCGGCATCAATTCCGCGAAATATTCCAGTGAAGATGTGGAAGGAATGGGCTTCGCTATCCCAATCTCAGAGGCAGAGGATATCATAAACGACTTGATGTCCAAGGAAACAAGAACAGCAGTGGGAGAAGACGACGCTTCTTATCTGGGCATCGAGGGAGTGGCGATGGACGCTTCCAATGCTAAAGTTTATAATATGCCTGAAGGCATATACGTATATGGTCTTGTGGAGAATGGTCCGGCCTACGTCTCCGGCCTGAAGGAAAAAGATATCATTACGGCTATTGAAGGAACTGGAGTTACTACGATGGATGAGCTGAAGGAGCAGCTTACGTATTATGCGGGAGGAACCGTTGTGGAACTGACCGTTCAAAGACTTATGGATGGAGAGTATCAGGAACAGAAGATATCTGTTGCTTTGGGATATAAGAAAGATTATCAGAGTCAGAGCAGCCAGCAGCCGAATACCCAGCAGCCGGATATTCAAATACCAGGGCAGAATTAGTAAATAAGATTACAAGACAATGCGCCGGGGACTATGTGGAGTAAAGCTCCACATAGTCCCCGGGGCGTTTTTGTTTTCTGAAAAAATCTTAGAGTCCAGAGCTAAGCAACGCACACTGCCTTCAGGCGAATACGGACGTAATCTGCGTGCCATACACCGTCACGGAAAAGGACCGGCCGTGTTTCGTCGGCCGCTTCTTCGATAATAGCCCGGGCCGTTTCCGGAGAAAGGCCGCGGAACGATTCCTTTATAAACATCCGTATCCAGTCGGCGACGCCGTCCGGTCCCTTCAAAGGGGTGAAGCGGTCAAAAAGAGAAGCATATACAGCCCGGAAGCCATGGCGTTCCAGTCTGGGCGTATATTCTCCGATGGTGGGAAAATAAAAGGTATTTGTATAAGGGATTCCCCGGCGGGAAAAGGCATTTGCCAGGGCGTCGTGAATGGTTTCGGCGCACCCATGCCCTCCGAATTCACAGACCAGCTGTCCCCCAGGTTTTAAAGACCTCCGGATACAGGAGAGCAGGGCATCCTGATCGTCGATCCAATGGAATACGGCATTGGAGAAGACTGCATCCGCCGGCTCTTCCAGGGAGAAGTCAGTGGCATCCGCCTGCAAGAAGGTCAGATCAGGATGAAGTGCTTTTGCGGTCTTTAACATTTCTGCAGAAGCGTCCATTCCAATGACCTTTGCGCCTGCTAAGGCGAGCTTTTCCGTGAGGGCGCCGTTGCCGCAGCCGAGATCCAGGACTGTTTGTCCGGGAGACAGGTCCAAGAGCTTCAAGACGTCTTCTCCATAGTGATGGACAAATCCAAACTGTTCCGTGTATTTGTCGGCATTCCAGTTTATATTCATGGCCATATCCTCCGGTTCCAATATATTTTCTTGTGTTTTTTATTATACTGCGGTATGATGACAGCGTCCAGATTAATAGGATTTATTCATATTTGGTTAATAAAAAGTTTACTTGTCCGTGCCATTGTTCTCATATATAATGGAGAAAGAGAAAAGAGGAGAGATAAATGTCAGAAGAGTATAATAAAAACAATGAGAATGAAAATATAGAAACAGAATTTACCGAAGAGAACGATATGGATATTCAAAAAGAGGATGTGTCTGATGCGGCGGCGGAAAAAGCTGCTCAGGACGACGATGACGATTATGAGAAGATATGCTGTATGTGCCATAGGCCGGAAAGCAAAGCCGGGAAAATGATCACCATGCCCGGCGGCATCGTAATCTGCTCTGATTGTATGCAGAAAGCTTTTGATACCTTTGACAAAAATGGTTCCCCGTACGGCGTAAATGTCAATATCCCCGGCAATGGACAGGGAGGTCTCGATCTTTCCGGTCTTTCCAATATGCCGGGGGTCGGCGTCATAAATCTGGCGGATCTGGGCCTGGGTGAGAGGGAAATTCCCAAAAATCAGAAGGTGAAGAAAAGGAAAGTCAAAGATGAGAAGCCGAAGTTTGACCGTCAGGTGATCCCGGCGCCCCACAAAATTAAAAAGATGCTGGATGAGTATGTGGTCGGGCAGGAAAAGGCGAAGAAGGCCATATCCGTGGCGGTGTACAATCACTATAAGCGGGTGGGCTCTGATAATGCCGACGGCGTGGAGATTGAAAAGTCCAACATGCTGCTCCTGGGTCCTACGGGAAGTGGAAAAACGTACCTGGTAAAGACGCTGGCGAAGCTTTTGGATGTGCCTCTGGCCATAGCCGACGCCACCTCTCTTACGGAAGCAGGATATATCGGGGACGATATTGAGAGCGTGGTCTCCAAGCTCCTGGCGGCGGCCGGAAACGATGTGGAGAAGGCAGAGCGCGGGATTATCTACATTGATGAGATTGATAAGATCGCTAAGAAACGCAACACCAATACAAGAGACGTCAGCGGAGAATCCGTTCAGCAGGAGCTTCTGAAGATGCTGGAAGGAAGTGAAGTTGAAGTGCCGGTGGGGGCCAACAGCAAAAATGCGATGGTTCCGATGACAACGGTAAATACGACGAACATCCTGTTTATCTGCGGAGGAGCGTTCCCTGACCTGGAGGAGATCATCAAGGAGCGGCTGACGAAAGAATCTTCCATAGGCTTTAAGGCGGAGCTCAAGGATAAATACGATAAAGAGGAGAACCTGCTCTGCAGGGCAGAGATCGACGATCTGAGGAAATTTGGAATGATTCCGGAATTTTTGGGACGTCTTCCTGTTTTGGTATCTCTGGAGGCACTGACGAAGGAATTCTTGGTACGTATCCTGAAAGAACCAAGGAACGCCATCCTGAAGCAATATGAAAAGCTTCTTCAGATGGATGAAGTACAGCTTTTGTTTGAAGATGAAGCCCTGGAAGCTATTGCGGAAAAGGCGATGGAGAAGCATACCGGCGCCAGAGCGCTTCGGGCGATCCTGGAGGAGTACATGCTGGATATCATGTACGAGATACCAAAAGATGACAATATCGGCCGAGTGACGATCACGAGGGCCTATATTGAAAAGACCGGCGGTCCCATAATCGATATGAGAGGAGTCATGAGACTGGGAGTTCACGCATAGCATAATATGATGAATAGAATGGGAATGCGTCAGCCATATGGAAAACGGCCGAATGATAGACACCCGAATAGCTGGATTGGAAGGACAAGAACTGCCGGAGAATGAAAGTCCCTTAGATGGCACCACTGAGGCGTGCCGGGAGCGCATACTGTCGGATGATTACGAAGATTTCATCTATCCCCTGGATCAGTGGAATCCCATCGATGAACTGGGAAATTCCTTTTGTGTGGAGAGGGCCTCAGAGTATCAAGGGATTCTACATATCAGCAAGAGATACCTGCCGCCTTTGTCGGTGCAGTTTTATGACTATGCTACGATTCCCAAGCTGTATGGGCTTACGGATACGACCAGCATGGAGGCGTCGGGGATTCTGAGGACTAAGAATCAGCCGGTCCTGAACCTGACGGGGAGGGGAGTGCTGGTAGGGCTGATCGACACAGGGATTGATTATCAGAACCAGGTATTCCGGAATGCTGCGGGAAGAACCAGGATACTTCGGATTTGGGATCAGACCATTCAGACGGGAAAGCTGCCTTCGGGAATCCAGTACGGTTCCGAATATACAGAGGACGATATCAATGAGGCTCTGGCATCCGGCGATGCACTTTCCATCGTCCCGTCGGTGGACCAGGAAGGGCACGGAACTTTTTTAGCTTCCATAGCGGCGGGGAGTGAGCTGCGGGAAGAGGAGTTCACAGGAGCCGCTTCCGGAGCATCCATAGCTATGGTGAAGCTGAAGCCGGCCAAAGCGTATCTCCGCCAGTATTATCTGGTCAAAGAGTCGGCAGAAGCCTATCAGGAAACAGATCTTATGATGGGGGTGCGGTATCTTCTGGAAATCAGCCGGGAGCTTAATATGCCTCTTGTAATCCTCATTGGAGTGGGGACCAACTGGGGGGATCACGCGGGAAACGCTCCTCTCAGCCAGACCCTGAATAATGCGGCGGTTCAGCTTGGCACGGCGGTGACGGTAGCGGCGGGAAACGAATCCAACAGGTCGCATCACTATTTTGGGACGATTGCTTCAAGAGGCGGAAACGACTTTGTGGAAATCCGGGTGCCCCAGAATGAAAATGGGATAACCATGGAGCTTTGGGCGGAGGCGCCTGAAGTCTATGGGATACAGCTTCTTTCTCCCACGGGTGAAGGCACCGCGCGGGTGGTGCCAAGGCTCAACCAGAACAGTGTGTTCCAGTTTACTATGGAAAGAACAGTGATCTATGTGGACTATCAGCTGATCGAGAAGGGCTCAGGCAGCAGTGTGATCCGGATCCGGATGGCAGATCCAACTCCGGGAATCTGGACGCTGGCCGTATATAATGAGCAGTTTTCCAACGGCCAGTTCCACATCTGGCTGCCAATGGAGGAGTTCGTAGAGGAAGATACCGTATTTCTGAGGCCGAATCCCGATACGACACTGACTGTCCCGTCGGGGGCGCAGTACCCTATAACCTTCGGGGCATATAACCACAGGCTGAACAGCCTATATATTCATTCCGGGCGCGGCTATACCAGGACAGGGGAGGTCAAGCCGGATCTGGTGGCGCCGGGGGTCGACGTATACGGAGCCTTTCCGGGCGGCAGGTTCGGGACGAAGAGCGGCACCAGCGTAGCCGCCGCTCATGGAGCGGGAGCTTCGGCTCTTCTTTTGGAATGGGGAATCATACAGGGGAACTATCCGGCGATGAGGACAAGGGATATTAAAAGCCTGCTGATAAGGGGAGCCGACCGGACGGCCAATGTATCTTATCCCAATAGGGCTACTGGTTACGGAGGGCTGAACCTGTTCCACGTATTTGAGACGATATCTTTGTGAAAAACATTTATATATGATCCATTGTAGATTATCTTATGATAAGGAGGCTTGCCTATGGGAAACGAAAAATATGTGCCTGTCATTGAAGGAAACCTAAGGAAACATATGGTGCTTCTGCCGGAGATTGTGGAAGAAGTCAGCGGCATACGGATTTTTGGAAAACTGATCAAGTCGCTGGTGTTCACCACGGATATTGCGATCATCCGAAACTGCAACGCCAATGCAGTCATGGCGGTTTATCCGTTCACGCCCCAGCCCATAATCACTCACGCTTTGATCACGGCTTCTGATCTGCCGGTTCTCTGCGGGGTCGGAGGGGGGACGACAACGGGAAAGCGTGTGACAAATCTGGCGGAAGATGCGGAATTTCAGGGAGCCCAGGGCGTGGTAGTGAACGCGCCGACCCCCAACGAGACTCTGGAATATCTGAGAAAAAAAGTGGAGATTCCGATTGTCATAACTGTAGTATCGGAAAAGACAGACATTGCGAAGCGTCTGGAGAGCGGCGCTTCCATCCTGAACGTGTCAGGAGCAGAAAAGACGCCGGAGATTGTGGCGAAGATCCGGGAAGAATTTCCTCATGTGCCGATCATCGCCACGGGAGGCAATACGAGCGACAGCATCCGACGCACCATTGACGCGGGCGCCAACGCCATCACTTATACTCCTCCTTCCAACGGCGAAATCTTTAAAGATATGATGAACAAATACAGAATGGAAAAATACATCATTTAGAGAATAAACCATAGACAGCCGACAGGGCGGCGCCTAAAAACAGGAAGAAATCCGCGATATTGAATATGATATGGCGGATTTTTTTAATGGGAAGGCGGATGTAATCCACCACATAGCCGCGGAACAGACGGTCATAGAGGTTGGAAGCGGCTCCTCCGAGCAGAAAAGAGGCGCCTATCTTACCAAGGCTTCCCGCCTTTTTAACAAAGAGCCAGAGGAACCACAGAAAGAGCGGAATCAAAGTAAGAACGGAAATTTTCTTCACCAGCTCCGGCTTATCTTCCAGTTTATTTAAGAGGAAGCCTCTGTTGTGATGCTTTTCCAGGCTGATTCCGTTGTCAAGGCGGACAGGAAAGGCGTCATCCTGCCGGGCCTCGATACGGTTTTTAAGAAATAGGTCCAGGCCGAAGATGAACGCGGCCAGAATGAGGTATACCATAAATAGCTCCTCCTTTTCTAATGAAAAGCCGGCCTATAATCTTTCGGCCAGCTCTTTGATATATGCCGCCACAGGCTCCTGGAGCTCGTCTCTTTTCAGAGCAAAATCAAGGGTGGCCTGAATAAAGCCGAATTTGTCTCCCACGTCATAGCGGTGTCCTTCAAAATCGTAGGCATATACCGCCTGAGTATACATGAGTCTTTTAATGGCATCGGTCAGCTGGATCTCTCCTCCTGCCCCAACTCCCTGAGTTTCCAAATAATCAAAGATTTCCGACTTCAGGACATAGCGCCCCAGTACGGCCAGATTGCTGGGAGCGTCCTCCAGCTTGGGCTTTTCCACCATATCATAAAGCTTTTTAAGGCGGGAATCACAGGCGGGCTGATGGACTGACGGCGCTACGATGCCGTATTTATGGACCTGGCTGTCCGGCACCTGCTGGACGCCTACTACGGAAGCACCGATGAGGTTATAGGCGTCTATCAGCTGCTGAAGCGCCGGCCGTCCCTCTTCGTTGATGACGACGTCGTCCCCCAAAAGCACGGCAAAAGGATCATTTCCAATAAAGGATTTGGCGCATAAAATGGCATGACCCAGCCCGCGGGGCTCCTTTTGGCGGACATAGTAGATATTGGCCAGTCCGGCGATGCTGTTGATCAGGTCAGCCTCACACTGCTTGCCGGATTCCAGAAGCCGGGCCTCCAGCTCGTAGTTTTTATCAAAATGATTTTCCATACAGTGCTTGTTGGAATTGGTGATGATCAGAATCTCCTCAATTCCGCTCTGTACGGCCTCCTCGACGATATACTGAATGGTAGGAATGTCAACGATAGGCAGCATTTCCTTGGGGATAGCTTTGGTGGCGGGGAGGAAGCGCGTGCCCAGGCCGGCAGCTGGGATTACTGCTTTTTTCACAGGCTTTTTCTGCATAATGAATTCTCCTTCTGTCCATGATAAAATCAGGACGTTGATAACTTTATCATATCAGCACCGGACGTAAAAGTAAAGAAACCGGAAGCGAAATGCAGTGAAATTCATAAAATCCTAAGGGATATCTTCGCATTACGGTCCATTGCAGCATTGCAAAAGAAGGTGGATTATGATATATTGTAAGTACTTGTGCAACGATATAATCTTTGCAAATCTTACCAATCCAGGAGGTTTCCCATGAAAGGTATTATTCTTGCCGGAGGAAGCGGCACACGTCTGTATCCCCTGACAAAAGTGACATCGAAACAACTGCTGCCCATTTATGATAAACCGATGATCTATTATCCGTTATCTGTACTGATGAATGCTGGGATTCGGGAAATCCTCATCATCTCCACACCGGATGATACGCCGCGTTTTGAATCCTTGTTAGGGGACGGTCATCAGTTTGGCATCGAACTGTCTTATGCGGTACAGCCCAGCCCCGACGGACTGGCCCAGGCATTTATCATCGGTGAAGAATTCATCGGCCGCGATTCGGTTGCCATGGTGCTCGGAGACAACATCTTTCATGGGCATGGCCTTGCGAAGCGGCTGCAGGAGGCGGCGGCAAAGGATAAGGGAGCGACTGTGTTCGGATATTATGTGGACGATCCGGAGCGGTTCGGTATTGTAGAATTTGACAAGGACGGAAAAGCGGTCTCCCTGGAGGAGAAGCCGGCCCATCCCAAATCTAATTATTGTGTGACAGGCCTTTATTTTTACGACAACCGGGTTGTGGAATACGCAAAGAACCTGAAGCCTTCCGCCCGCGGAGAACTGGAGATCACCGATCTGAATAAGATTTATCTGGAGGCCGGTGAGTTGGAAGTGACCCTTTTAGGACAAGGCTTCACCTGGCTGGATACGGGGACTCATGAATCCCTGGTGGATGCCACAAATTTTGTGAAGACGGTGGAGACTCATCAGCACCGTAAAATAGCCTGTCTGGAAGAAATTGCATATCTGCGCGGATGGATCAGCAAAGATGAGCTGATGAAGACATATGAGGTATTAAAGAAGAACCAGTATGGAGCCTATCTGAAGGATGTCATGGATGGGAAATATATTGATAAGAAATTTGACTGACGGCAGCTTCCAATGCGGAAAGCAAGATAGAAAAAGTGAGGAAATGACATGAAGATTTTAGTGACTGGCGGAGCCGGTTTTATCGGCGGGAATTTTGTACATTTTATGGTAAATAAGTATCCGGAGGACCAGATCGTGAATCTGGACCTTCTGACTTACGCCGGAAATCTGGAGACACTTAAGCCGGTGGAGGACAAACCCAATTATACGTTTGTCAAGGGTGACATTGCCGACAGGCCTTTTATCATGGATTTGTTTGAAAAAGAAAAATTCGATGTGGTGGTGAACTTTGCGGCGGAGAGCCATGTGGACCGGTCCATCACGAATCCGGGACTTTTTGTGCAGACCAATGTGCTTGGCACTCAGGTGCTGCTGGATGCTTCCCGGGCATACGGGGTGAAGCGGTATCATCAGGTATCCACTGATGAAGTATACGGAGATCTGCCTTTAGACAGGCCTGACCTCTTCTTTACGGAGGAGACTCCGATACACACCTCCAGTCCCTACTCAGCCAGCAAGGCGAGTGCCGATCTTTTTGTCCTTGCGTATTACAGGACCTTTGGCATGCCGGTAACGGTATCGAGATGTTCCAATAATTATGGACCTTATCATTTCCCGGAGAAGCTGATCCCCTTGATGATCAGCCGGGCTTTGGCAGATGAAAGCCTTCCGGTATATGGAAAAGGAGAAAATGTCCGCGACTGGCTTCACGTTTCCGACCACTGTGCGGCCATTGACTTGATTATCCGGAAAGGGACGGTAGGAGAGATTTATAATATCGGAGGGCACAATGAGCGTACGAATCTGGAAGTGGTGAAGACCATCCTGAGAGCTCTCAGCAAGCCTGAAAGCCTCATTCAATATGTGACGGACAGGCCCGGCCATGACCGCCGCTATGCCATTGATCCCACAAAGATTGAGACGCAGCTCGGCTGGAAGCCCCAGTATACCTTTGATACAGGCATTGAAATGACCATTCAGTGGTATTTGGACAATCAGGACTGGTGGAAGCATATCCTGAGCGGAGAATACAGCAATTATTTTGAGAAAATGTACGGCGGCCGGTTACATGACTGAGTAGTGCAGATGATAGGGAGACAAAGACATGAAGGTTCTGGTAACAGGCGTAAAGGGTCAGCTGGGCTATGATGTGATGAATGAGCTGGCCAAAAGGGATATAGAAGCTGTTGGAGTGGACATTGAAGAAATGGACATTACTGATGCGGAGGCAGTGAGGAGAGTCATCACTGAGGCCGGAGTGGACGCGGTGATTCATTGTGCCGCTTATACGGCAGTGGACGCGGCGGAGGACAATATGGAGCTCTGCCGGAGAATCAATGCCGGAGGCACGGAAAATATTGCCGTGGTCTGCAGAGAGTTGGATATAAAGATGATATATATCAGCACCGACTATGTGTTTGACGGCCAGGGTACCAGGCCCTGGGAGCCGGACGACAGCCGGAATCCGCTCAATGCATACGGCGAAGCGAAATATGAGGGTGAGCTGGCGGTGGAAAAGCATTTGACGAAGTATTTCATTGTCCGCATAGCGTGGGTATTTGGCGTGAATGGAAAGAACTTCATAAAGACCATGCTGCGTCTCGGCGACGAAAAAGGAGCCGTGAGCGTGGTGGATGATCAGATCGGTTCTCCCACCTATACCTATGATCTGGCCCGGCTGCTGGTGGATATGGTGCAGACAGAAAAATACGGAAGATATCATGCCACCAACGAGGGACTTTGCAGCTGGTATGAGTTTGCCCGGGAGATATTCAGGCAGGCGGGCATGGATGTGAAGGTGACCCCGGTCAGCAGCAATGAATTTACGGCGAAGGCGAAAAGGCCTCAGAACAGTCGGATGTCTAAGGATAAGCTGGAGGAAAATGGATTTGAAAGGCTTCCCTCCTGGCAGGACGCCTTGAAAAGATACCTGAAGGCTCTTGGAAAATAAGCATGAGAAGCCGGAAGGCGGCCATAGAATATATGGAGAAGAGGTTTCGAGACAGTTGTCCTGGAACCTTTTCCTGCTCTAAGAAAGTATCGATTGACTGGAAGATAGGAGAATGATATGGGTAAGTATTTTGGCACGGATGGCTTCCGCGGAGAGGCCAATAAAGTACTGACAGTGGAACACGCGTATAAGGTAGGACGATTCCTGGGCTGGTATTACAGTCAGGAAAACGGCAGGAAATGCCGGGTGGTGATCGGTAAGGATACCAGAAGAAGCAGTTATATGTTTGAATATTCTCTGGTGGCGGGCCTGACGGCCTCAGGAGCTGACGCCTATCTGCTTCATGTGACAACAACTCCCAGCGTGTCTTATGTTGTGCGGACCGAGGACTTCGACTGCGGCATCATGATCTCTGCCAGCCATAACCCTTTTTATGACAACGGGATCAAGGTCCTGAACGGCAGAGGAGAAAAGCTGGAAGAAGAAGTGAGCGACAAGATCGAGGCATATATAGACGGAGTGACAGGTGAGATTCCGTTTGCTGTCCGGGAAGAGATCGGCAGGGCCGCTGACTATTCTCAGGGAAGAAACCGGTATGTCGGATATTTGATCTCTCTTGCCACACGCTCCTATAAAGGCATGAGGGTGGGCCTGGACTGCTCTAACGGCAGTGCATTTTCCATAGCCAAAAACGTATTTGACGCACTGGGCGCCAAAACGTATGTGATAAACAATGAGCCGGACGGCACGAATATCAACCTGAACTGCGGTTCCACTCATATTGAAGTCCTGCAGAAATATGTGGTGGAGAATCAGCTGGATGTGGGATTCGCTTACGACGGAGATGCCGACCGGTGTATCGCGGTGGATGAAAACGGCCGCGTGGTGGACGGAGACCTGATCCTTTATATCTGCGGCCTGTATATGAAGGAACGGGGAATGCTGGATACAAATACGGTGGTGACGACGGTCATGTCCAACATTGGCCTTTATAAAGCTCTGGATATTGCCGGCATCCGTTATGAGAAAACGAATGTGGGCGACCGGTTCGTATATGAAAATATGGTAAACAACGGACACCGCCTGGGCGGCGAGCAGTCCGGACATATCATATTCAGCAAATATGCTTCCACGGGAGACGGCATTCTGACCTCTCTGAAGCTGATGGAAGTGATGCTGGAAAAAAAGGAGAAGCTTGGAAAACTGACCTCACCGGTGGACATCTATCCTCAGCTCCTTAAAAATATCCGGGTAAAGAGCAAGCCGGAGGCGAGGGAAGATGCCGATGTGAAAAAAGCAGTGGAAAAAGTGGCGGACGCTCTTGGAAACGACGGCAGGATTCTGGTCCGGGAGAGCGGAACAGAGCCGCTGATCCGCGTCATGGTGGAAGCGAAGACAGATGAACTTTGCGAAAAATACGTTTCAGATGTACTCGAAGTCATAAAGGCAAAGGGACATGAAGCGTAGAAGGAGCGTACCCGGCAGGCGCTGGATTTTTCTGGCGCTGTCGTTACTTTGGATGCTGGTCATTTTTACGTTTTCTGCTCAGGATGGAGAAGCCTCCGGAACAATCAGTATTACCGTGTCGTCGGCTCTTCATCTACCGGAGTGGTTGATCCGAAAAGGGGCCCATATGGCGGAGTATGTGGTTCTGGCTGTTCTTTTGTCCGGTTTTTTTTCCACATTTCCATCTCTGGGAAGGAAAAGGCAGGGCGCGGCAGCGTGGCTTTTCTCTGTTCTGTATGCGGCGACCGATGAGTTCCATCAGATATTCTCTGGAGGCCGGACACCGGCAGTCCGCGATGTGTTGATAGACGGGTCGGGGGCGGCTCTGGGAGCCGCTTTGTTCTTCTTGGCTGTTTGGATGAAGGAGAAACGGCAGAGAAAGATACAGGAACAGATTGACTGGAAGGACTTAACGAAAGAAGGAAGAGGATAACATGAGACCCTGGGAAGCGAATATCAGAAAAGTAGTACCTTATGTGCCCGGTGAACAGCCGAAAAAAGAGCGGATGATAAAGCTGAACACCAACGAGAATCCTTATGACCCGGCGCCGTCGGTGTGTGAGGCGGCGAGGAGCTTTGAAACGGGGAAGCTGAGACTTTATCCGGACCCTTCGGCAACCGTTCTGGTGGATGCTCTGGCGGGGCGGTATGGCCTGGATTCAGATCAGGTTTTTGTGGGAGTCGGTTCCGATGACGTTCTGGCAATGGCATTTCTTACTTTTTTTAATTCTGAGAAACCGATTCTGTTTCCCGACATATCCTATTCTTTTTACAGTGTGTGGGCAGATCTTTACAGAATTCCATACGAGAGGCCGGCTTTGGATGAAGAATTCCGGATTCGGAAGGAAGATTATTATAAGGAGAACGGAGGCGTGATCTTCCCGAATCCCAATGCTCCTACGTCTCTTGCCATGGGAATCGGGGACGTGGAGGACATCATTGTCCACAACCAGGATGTGGTCGTGATCGTGGATGAGGCGTATATAGACTTTGGAGGAGAATCTGCCCTCGGACTGCTCTCCAAATATGAGAACCTTCTGGTCGTCCAGACTTTTTCCAAATCCCGTTCCATGGCCGGCATGCGGATTGGCTACGCGATGGGAAACAAGACGTTGATAAAGGCGCTGAATGACGTAAAGTATTCCTTTAACTCTTATACCATGAACCAGACTTCCCTTTGCCTGGGGACGGAAGCCGTCAAATCGGAAGCTTATTTTCAGGAGACGATCGGAAAGATCAAGGCTACGAGAGAACGGTCGAAGAAACGTCTGTCCCGTCTGGGGTTCGTCTATCCCGAACCGAGTGCCAACTTTATATTTGCCAGACAACCTGGCGCTGATGCAAGGGAGCTGTTTGAGGCATTGAAAAAGGAAGACATCTATGTGAGGTTTTTTGATGCGCCGAGGATTGACCAGTATCTGCGGATCACTATCGGCACGGATGAACAGATGGATATTCTTTTTGATTTTCTCGAAAGCTATCTGCATCGTTGACAAATAGGAAATGCCCTGTTATCATTTAAGGAGAACAAGGGCGTTTCTTCTATATAAGGAAGTACGCCCGTTTTTAGTATAAAAAAAGGAGCGGTGTCATATGAGTGAAAACAGATATACCAAAGAGGATATCCTCCGCATGGCAGAAGAAGAGGACGTGGAGTTTGTACGTCTTCAGTTTCCGGATATTTTCGGCGTGCTGAAAAATATGGCGATCACAGCCAGCCAGCTGGAGAAGGCTCTGAACGATGAGTGCAGCTTTGACGGTGTATCCATCAACGGATATGGAGAGCTGTCAAAGACAGATCTGTTCCTCAGGCCGGATTTGAACACGTTTGAGATTTTTCCATGGCGTCCTCAGCAGGGAAAGGTGGCCCGTCTGATCTGCAATGTCTATAATGCGGACGGCACCCCTTATGCAGCGGATACCCGCATGGTTCTGAAGAGGGTTGTGGAAAAGGCGAAGAAGATGGGATATGTTTTTAAAGTGGAGCCGGAATGTGAATTCTTTTTGTTCCATATTGACGATGGCGGGATGCCGACTACCGTTACCCATGAGCACGCCGGATATTTCGATGTCGGTCCGGTGGACTTTGCCGAAAATGTCCGCCGCGATATTGTTCTTAACCTGGAGGAAATGGGGTTTGAAGTAAAATCTTCCCATCATGAAAAAGCTCCCGGTCAGCATGAGGTGGACTTTAAATACAGCGATGTTCTGAACACAGCGGACAATCTGCTCACCTTTAAGATGACGGTGAAATCCATAGCAAAGCGGCACGGCCTTCACGCGACCTTCATGCCGAAACCAAAATCGGATGTGGACGGATCTGGGATGCATATCAACATGTCCCTCTGGGATGAAGAAGGAAATGATGTATTTTATGATAAGGATGATGCATATAAAATCAGTGAGACCGCACGCTGCTTCATGGCAGGCATCCTGAGACACATCGGCGCCATCACGGCGCTTACCAACCCGCTCGTCAACTCATATAAACGCCTTACCCCCGGTTTTGAAGCCCCGGTATACGCCACCTGGTCCGCAGAGACCACCTTTGCGCTTCTCCGCGTGCCGTCGGTCATTGGAACTCATGCGAAGCTGGAGCTGCGGTCTCCTGATCCAACCGCCAATCCATATCTGGCGTTTGCCGCCTGTCTGGCAGCAGGGCTACAGGGAATTGAGGAAAAGCTTTTGCTGGCTCCCAGCGTGGATACCAACGTGTCCGCCTGGACAGATGAAGAACGAAGGAATCTAGACATCGAGCGGCTTCCTAAAAACATGTGCGATGCGATAAACGCGCTGGAGGATGACAGGTTTATTGTAGAAGTAATAGGAGAGGCGGTCGCAGGACAGTATATCCGTGCCAAGAGACAGGAATGGAACACATATCGCAGACAAGTGACTGAATGGGAGATCAAGGAGTACCTGAACCGTTATTAGATCAGATCTGACCCGGAAGTTGACTTGGAGGTGACAGCGTGGCTAATATTATAGTGGTCTTTCCCAAGGCGGAGGATGCGAAGAACATCCGGAATATCCTGACCCGGAATGGTTTCAACGTCACAGCTGTCTGTACCACGGGTGCTCAGGTCCTGAACTATACTGACAGCCTGAATGACGGGGTAGTGGTATGCGGATACCGGTTTGCGGATATGAGGTATGCAGAGCTTTATGATTATCTCCCGGATGGCTTTCAGATGCTTTTGGTGGCATCTCAGCAGTACTGGGGGGAATGCACAGCCGACAATCTGGTGTGTGTCAGCATGCCGCTCCGCCTTCATGATCTCATTGATACCCTGACCATGATGGAGGAAACGCTGGTCAGAAGGCGCAGAAAACTGAGAGAGTGCCCGAGGCAGAGAAGCGCAGAAGACAAAGAGGCTATCCTGAAAGCAAAAGAGGTCCTGATGGAGCGCAATAATATGACAGAAACGGAAGCGCATCGCTATATACAAAAATGCAGTATGGACAGCGGCACCAATATGGCGGAGACCGCTCAGATGATCCTGAGCATTATGAAACAGTGATGGGCTGGAAAGGTGGTATGGATTGCGGTTTACGAAGATGCACGGTCTTGGCAATGACTATGTATATGTAAACTGTTATGAGGAAAGCATTGAGGCGCCTGCTCTGGTGGCGAAAGCGATCAGCGACAGGCACTTTGGCATCGGGGCCGACGGGCTGATTTTGATTCAGCCGTCAGAAAAGGCCGACTGCCGGATGGTGATGTACAATGCGGACGGTTCCAGGGGCGCCATGTGCGGCAATGGAATCCGATGTGTGGGAAAATATGTGTATGAGAACGGACAGGTACAGACTGCCCGCATGAATATTGAGACAGACAGTGGAATACGGAGGCTTTTTTGCAGGACCAGAAATGGAAAAGTAAATCTGGTGGATGTGGAGATGGGAATTCCTGTGGTGGAGAAACGAGAGGTACTGAAAGCTGGAGACAGGAGCTTTTCTTTTACTCCGGTGAACGTGGGAAATCCCCATGCGGTCCTTTTCTATACAGATGTGGAAAGCCTGGACCTTGCGGATCTGGGACCTCTCTTGGAACGGCATGATAGGTTTCCTGACCGGACAAATGTGGAATTTGCCCAGGTGCTGGACGCCCAGAATATCAGGCTGAGGGTCTGGGAACGCGGTACCGGTGAGACTATGGCATGTGGTACAGGGGCCTGTGCGGCCTGTGCGGCCGCCATATCCATGGGACTTGTGAAGCGGAAAGTCGTGATGCACCTGACAGGAGGCTGCCTGGATATCACCTGGGCGAACCCGGGAGGACCGATGGTCATGACAGGTCCTGCGGCAGAGGTGTTCCGCGGTGAGATTTCACTTAAAGACTTTTTGAAAAGCTAGGAAAGAATAAACGGAGGATGTGAATTATGTACAAGATTAATGATAATTATCTGAAGCTGCCGGGGAGTTACCTTTTCTCCACCATTGGAAAGAAGGTCAGAGAGTATTCAGAGGCCAATCCGGACAGGGAGATCATCCGGCTGGGGATCGGCGATGTCACACAGCCGATCGCGCCTGCCATCATCCGGGCCATGCATAAAGCGGTGGACGAGATAGGGGTTCAGGAGAGCTTCCGCGGATATGCCCCGGATCTCGGATATGAATTCCTGCGGAAGGCGATTTCGGAAGGCGATTATAAAGCCAGAGGATGTGAGATCGCTGCGGATGAGATATTCGTCAGCGACGGCGCAAAATGTGATTCCGGGAATATCCAGGAGATCTTCAGCGTGGACAATAAAATCGCGGTCTGCGACCCGGTATATCCTGTTTATGTGGATACCAATGTCATGGCAGGACGGACGGGGACCTATAATTCGGACACCGGAATGTGGAGTGATGTGATTTACATGCCCTGTACGATGGAAAATGGTTTTTCTCCCGATCTGCCCGCCGAGATACCGGACATCATCTACCTTTGTTTCCCCAATAACCCTACCGGCTCCACGATCACGAAGGATCGTCTTCAGGAATGGGTGGACTATGCCAACCGGTCCGGCGCTGTGATTATTTACGACGCGGCATATGAAGCTTATATAGCAGAGGACGATGTGCCTCATTCCATATACGAATGTGAAGGGGCCAGAACCTGCGCCATTGAGCTGAAGAGTTTTTCTAAAAACGCCGGCTTTACAGGTGTCCGCCTTGGGTATACCGTAATTCCGAAGGAGCTTAAATGCGGAGACGTTTCTCTTCATGCCCTGTGGGCCAGGCGGCATGGGACAAAATATAATGGTGCCCCTTATATCGTACAAAGAGCGGGTGAGGCCGTATATTCAGTGGAAGGAAAGAAGCAGCTTAAAGCGCAGGTGGCTTATTACATGAACAACGCGAAGGTCATTTATGAAGGACTTAAATCTGCCGGCTATACAGTGTCAGGAGGTGTGAACGCCCCTTATATCTGGCTTAAGACTCCGGAGAAAATGTCATCCTGGGAATTCTTTGATTATCTGTTGGAGAGAGCCAACGTTGTGGGAACGCCCGGATCCGGCTTTGGACCCAGTGGAGAAGGATACTTCCGGCTGACCGCGTTTGGAACTTATGAAAACACAGCGAAAGCCATTGAACGTATAAAAGCACTGTAGAGGGACTCCTGATATTTCGGGCTTGTTTTGCGTTATGAGGCTGTACTTGACGGTCTACTCCGGTCCTGGAGGAGAAGTTAAGTATAGCCTTTTATATTAGTTCTGTAAGAATTCGACAGTTTTTTACATACACTTTACTCGGTTAAATGTTTAAAGTGTACAAAGGAATTTGCTGTAATTATAAGATAAAATAATTTAAAAGTGTGAAAGTTTTTTTCAGGACGGTGGTAAATTTCCATAAAAATGTCAACAATATTTGGTGATAAAGCACGAAATTCCAAGAAAATCCGGAAAATTATTAAAAAAAATTTCATGAGAGGGTTATTTTACATGTATATCCGATTGACAAAGCTGTGCAATTATCCTATAATCAGTATCATAAAGTTAATGAAATTGTTCAATAGGACGAACGGATTATCGGCATGACTTTGGGGGAAATGAGATGGGGATGAATGATTTGGTAATTGATACAATTAAAGAAAACTACCAGCAGATGTTCTCCGCAGAAAAAAAGGTAGCCGATTTTATCCTTCAGCATCCGGAGCAGACAGTTTCTTCCAATGTCTCTGAATTGGCGGAGCTGAGCGGCGTCAGCGACGCTACGGTCATCCGGATGTGCAAGCATTTGGGATATCAGGGGTTCTACCAGATGAAGCTGAATCTGGCCAGGGATCTGGGGCAGCATCAGTTGGTGGGCTACTGCGGCGATCAGGACAATCCTGACACAGCGAAAGCCATTCTGCAGGGAATTGCCAGGAATCTTCTGAATACGGCTTCTAAGCTCGATATGAATGTGATACTTGTCTGTGCGAAAATGATTCGGGAGAGCGAGATGGTGCGGTTGCGGTTGGAAATACGAGTCCGGTCGCTATTGACCTGGGATTCCGGCTTGGCCGTCTGGGGATTCGTACCAGCAGCGCATTGGTGCCGGAATATTTTTTGAGCAATATCAGCCTGGGAAGCAAAAAAGACGTCATAGTAGCGATTTCCCATTCCGGAAGCTCCAGACAAGTGATACAGGCTTTGGAGCTGGGAAGGGATAAGGGGATGAAGAGCATTGCGATAACGGGTTCCGCCAGGAGTCCTGTTTCCCAGATTGCAGATTATACGCTCAATATTCCCGTAGAAGATCCTTTGTTCAGCGAGTTCGGAGCGATTTCTCATGTGTATGCGATGGCGGTCATTGATGCCCTTTTATATTTTGTGGCCAATGCAGAGAGAGGCCCCAGGGATGTGGACAGGCTGGAGATGCTGCTCGCGGAATATAAGCTTTGACGGGCAGAAAAAGGATGTTATCAGATTTTAAATTTATGTAAAAAGGTGGAAAAAATGGCATATCAGGATAAATACGAAGCGTATCTGGACCAGATTCCGGCCGATATCGAGAAGTGCAGGGCGGATGGAAAGCGTCATGTGTTCGGGTATACCAGCAATTATGATGTGGTCCTTAAATGGGATGTGGCTGTTTATAATCAGATTCTGAAAGAATATCTAAAGGATGAACCCAGCGCCAAAGCCGGCGACACGATGGATACCATGGAGGATTTTGCCAGGATCAGCAGCTATTGTCTGATGAAAGGGATCGGGGCGAATTTCGATATAACCAATGTGGAGATCTGTGAATACCTGCAGAGCCATTTTGAATCGGAGCCGGCTCTGGGAGGAACCTGCGCACAGGGTGCTGCGGCTCTGGCGGCAATGGGATTTCCCATGGTGGCGCAGCTTACGGATAAATGCAGAGAGGTCTGTGAGATGATGGACGCTTCTGACATGAGGGTCGTGAAGGGCGAGAACCTGGTGCCCATCATGGAAGGTGCATCCGACGAACCGCCTGTGTATCATATGATCCTTCAGTTCTCGAAGGACGACAGGATTGTCATTCATGGAAAGGAATATGCGGTGCCTCTGTCGAACCGCCTGATTCTGTTCTATGACAAGATACATAAAACGGTGCCGATCGATCAGTGCTTTTTTGATTATTGGAATGCCCATACGGATGACATATCCTCTTATCTGGCTGCCGGCTTTGATGCAGTGATCGACACGGGGATCATGGAAGAACGGCTGGATCAGCTCTGCCGGCATTTTGAGATCATGAGGAGAAAGAATCCGGAGTTCATCTTCTACTTCGAGGGGGCGTTTTACATGAACCCGGAGGTAAAGGAGATGATCTTCAGGCGTTTGGCTCCCTATGCGAATATCTTTGGCAGCAACGAAGAAGAACTGGTCGCGCAGAATGAAAAGTATGGAATAGAGACAGATATAACGGATATAGAATCGGTGATCAATGGAATAGAGGCTCTCCTGTCACGCTATGGTATAAGAGGCATGGTGCTTCATACAAAGGACTATTCTCTGTATTATGGAGAAGAACTCGCCGGAATCGATATTGAAAAAGGACTGACCATCGGGAATCTGATGTCGGGCACCAGGGCGAGAATCGGTAAATATGGCAGTCAGGACGAATGCCGTGAGAGCCTGTCCCTTGGACTCAGTCCCACAGGTCTTGCTTTCCACGAGAGATTAAGGGAATTGAAGCCTGCAAAGCAGGCGGTGCTTGTACCGTCAAGATATCTGGAGCATCCGAAATACACCATTGGCCTGGGAGATACTTTTGTGGCAGGGGTGCATACTTGCTTTGAATGATAAAAAAAGATAAAGTGAGGAAAAGCCATGGCATATTTAATGGGGATTGATCTGGGGACTTCCAGCCTGAAAACCATCATCATCGATGAAGCTGGAAATGTAAAGGCAGTGAGCGCCAGACCATATCAGTTTGCTTCTCCCTGCGGCGGGTATGCGGAGCATGACCCGAGGGAATGGTGGCAGGCCTGCTGCGAAACGGTAAAAGAGGCGCTGGACGCGTGTGGTGCACCGGCCGCTTCGGTGAAGGGCGTGAGTTTCTCCGGCCAGATGCACGGAGCAGTGCTCTTGGATAAGGACTATCAGGTGATACGCCCGGCGATTCTTCACTGTGACGCCCGTTCTGCCGTACAGGTGGAGGAGATCAAGAGGGTTCTCGGTATGGATAAGGTCAGGGAGCTCATCATGAACCCGGTGTATACGGGATTCCTGCTTCCGTCTTTGATGTGGGTGAGGGATAATGAACCGGAAAATTATGAAAAAGTCCGGCACGTATTTTTGCCTAAGGATTATCTTAAGTTCAGGATGACAGGAGAGGTTTCTTCGGACTATTCCGATGCTTCTGCCACTCTGGCGTTTGACATAAAGAAAAACTGCTGGTCCGAAGAGATTCTGAGAGCGGTGGATGTACCGATGGATATCTTTCCCAGATGCTACGGGACCGATGAGGCGGCGGGAACTGTCTGTGAAGCGGCCTCCAGAGAAACGGGGCTTTCAACATCAACGGTAGTGGTGGCCGGAGGCGGCGACCAAGTGATGCAGGGGATTGGAAACGGGATTACCCAGGTGGGCTCCGCGACATCCAACATCGGAACCAGCGGACAAGTCTCTTTTCAGAGCGATACGCCGATTATGAATCCGGCGCTGAGCACCAATACATTCTGCGGATATAAAAAAGGAAGATGGTTCACCATGGGGGCCATCATGAACGCAGGATTATCCCTTAAGTGGTTTAACAGCCTCTTTGAGACGGCTGATTTCAACCAGATAAATGAACAAGTTGCAAAAGTGAGACCGGGAAGCGGAGGCGTTATTTTCCTTCCATACCTCAATGGAGAGAGAACCCCTCACGTAAATCCCAACCTGAGCGGGATGTTCTTGGGCGTGAACCTGAATACAGGGCGTCCGGAAATGACCCGGGCGGTTATGGAAGGCGTGGCCTTTGCACTTTATCAGTGTATTGAGGTCTGCGGCAATCTGGGGCTTGAGGCTGACAATATGGTGGCCTCCGGCGGAGGCGCCAGAAGTGGTCCATGGCTGCAGATTCAGGCAGACATTTTCAACATCCCCCTGAAGGTGGCCGATACGGAAGAGCAGGCAGGACTTGGCTCCGCCATAGCAGCCGGAGTCGGGGCAGGCATCTACCGCGATATTGAGGAAGGATGCAGAGCAGTGGTGAAATACAAGGATATGCTTGTAGTTCCCAATGCTGCGGCTCATGAGGCTTACGAAGAGTATTACCAGCTTTATAAGGATACTTATGAGGCCGGCAGGGATGTTTTGCAGCGAGTAACATTGATGGGGCGGAGACAGTGATGTCGTGCCAAAAAAGAAAGCATAGAGGTGAGAAAAGTTGGGAGAAAACATGAATAACAAAGAAGGGTACATCTTTGAATGTGAAGGCATTTATAAAGCATTCGGCGGTACTCAGGCGTTGGCGGACGTCCAGCTTCATGTCAAGAAAGGCGAGGTTCTTGCACTGCTGGGTGAAAACGGCGCCGGCAAATCCACCCTGATGAAAGCCGTGATCGGTCTCCATCAGCCCGATGCCGGTACCATGACCTTCGAGGGCAGGCCGTATACGGCGAAAGGGCCCGTAGACGCCATGCGCGCAGGTATTTCCATGATCCACCAGGAGCTGAATCCCGAACCGCATCTGACCATCGCGGAGAGTATCTTCCTGAACAGGGAAGATGTGCACGGGGGCATTTTCCTGAATAAGAAGCTGCAGAATAAGAGAGCCCAGGAAATTCTGGACCAGTTTGATTTCCCTTATCCTGCGACGACTGTAATGGGGAAGCTTACATTGGCTCAGATGCAGATGATAGAGATCATCAAAGCAGTTTCCTGTGACGCGCGTATGATCATCATGGATGAGCCTACCTCCTCTCTGGACAGTGAGGAGACAAACCATCTGTTCCGGGTGATTCGTGATCTGAAGAAAAAAGGTGTGGCGATCATTTATATCTCGCATCGTATGGACGAGATTTTTGAGATCTGTGACAGTGTGGCTGTGTTCCGAGACGGTACTTATGTAGGCGACCGTTCCATGGACGGCGTCACGAAGGATGAGCTGATTTCCATGATGGTCGGCCGGGAAGTAAAGAATGTGTTCCCGAAGGTTGACTGTGAGATTGGTGAAACAGTATTTAAAGTAGAGGGCCTGAGCGGAGATGGCTTTGAGGACATCAGCTTTGAGGTGCATAAGGGAGAAATCCTGGGCCTGACCGGACTGGTAGGCTCCGGACGGAGCGAGACCATGAGGGCGATTTTTGGCCTGGATAAGCTGAAAAGCGGCAAAATATATCTGAACGGAGAAGAGATCACCATCAAAAGTCCCAGATCTGCGATCAAAAAGGGAATCTGTATGGTGAATGAAGACAGAA
This sequence comes from Lientehia hominis, assembly GCF_021044755.1. Classification (GTDB taxonomy): domain Bacteria; phylum Bacillota; class Clostridia; order Lachnospirales; family Lachnospiraceae; genus Lientehia; species Lientehia hominis. The sequence continues at coordinate 173,019 of NZ_JAJNOR010000002.1, read as the reverse complement.
AGAATTATGGTCTCTGTCTGTTCCGTTCCATCAGAGAGAATATCTCTCTTCCGAATCTTCCTGAAAAACAGAGCGGCCTTCTGATCAACCAGAGGCGGGAGAAAAAAGAATGTGCCGAGGTATCGAAGAAGCTGACTGTAAAGGCGGCGAGCATCGAACACAATGCGTATTCTCTTTCCGGCGGCAATCAGCAGAAGGTGGTCATTGCGAAATGGGTCATGGCAAATCCTAAGGTCCTAATTCTGGATGAACCTACCCGAGGCGTAGACGTGGGCGCGAAATCGGAAATTCATACATTGATGTGCGAGTTCGCGGCAAAGGGAATGGCGATCATCATGATTTCCTCCGAGCTTCCGGAAGTCATGGGTATGAGTGACAGGGTGCTGATTTACCATGAAGGCAAGCTGAATGGTGAAGTAAGCCGTGAGGAGATTCAGAGTGGTGTGGCAACTCAGGAAGTCATCCTGGCAAAAGAGTTTGGTGGAAAATAGGAGGAGAGAAAAATGGCTGCAAAAAGCGAAAAGAAGATTTTAGGAATGGAACGGGAAACGTTCCGTCAGTTTATGGGCAAATACGGTATCAGCGTCATCATGGTCATCATGATCATTGCGATTGCGATTTACCGGCCCGTATTCTTAAGCGGTACTAATATTGTAAACATTATCACACAGATTTCCATTAACGGAATGCTGGCGTTTGGTATGTGCCTTGCCATCACCACCGGCGGTATTGATCTGACTGTAGGCGCGCAGCTGGCAGTCGTGGGCGTTATCATGGGACAGATGATCACCAATAACGGGATGCCGATTGCGGTTGGTATTCTGATCGGTGTTGCGGTGTCCACATTGTTTGGATTTATCAACGGCTTTTTGATCGCCAGATTCAATATGTTTCCCTTCGTTGTTACCTTGTCCATGCAGCTGATCATCCGAGGCGCTGCTCAGGTTATCAGCGGAGGTAAGGCAATCACTTTCGGCGCCGGCGTGAAGAATCTTTACTACGGTAAGCTTTTTGGAGTGATTCCCTATCCGATCGTTGCCCTGTTTGTAGTCTTTGTCATCATGTACATCATGTTCCACTGGACGAAGCTCGGACGCTATATCCTGGCTGTCGGCGGCAATGCCAACGCAGCTGTTGCCTCTGGTGTCAGTGAGTTCCGGATCAAAGTCATCTGCTATACCATCAGTGGTTTTCTGGCTGGTATCGCGGCGGTGATCATGGCGGCTAAGACGGGTTCCGGCCAGTCCAACCTGGGTGTCGGCTATGAGACGGATGCCGTTGCTGCCAGTGTAATCGGCGGCACCTCTTTTGCGGGCGGTATCGCTACGATGCCTGGTGTGCTCATGGGTATCTTTATCGTAGGTTTTATCTATAACGGCATCAACCTGATCGGTATCAATGCGAACTGGCAGTCCATCATCCGCGGCGCCATCATCATCGGCACGGTTATGCTGGATATGGCTATTAACGGAAGAAATCGTAAATAAGGATTATTATAGAAGCAGAAAAATGAAGATTTTGCCGCGGAGGGGATATTTCTTCTGCCGCGGCGGAATTATAGGATTCCATGAAATAAAACAACACGAAATTGACGGATTGCGCATGTTCATGGCGAAAACATTGGTAATTGTGCTGGTTTTGGAAAAAATTCTCGATAATATCGGGAAAAATGTCTGGAATCCATTGGTAATAAGTTATAAAACCACGTTGACTTAATAGGATAAATGTGGTAATATAAACAAAGAGCCTGATATGTTCAGGCGAACAAAAAAGGAGGAAAAAGAAATGAAAAAAGTGTTGGCAGTACTTTTAGCAGCAATGATGGTACTCAGCCTGGCAGCTTGTGGTGGCAAGAAGTCAGAAGAAACCACAAAGGCAGCTGAGAAGACGACCGCTGCAAAGGAAGAGACGACAAAAGCAGCAGAAGAGAAGACGACTGCTGCAAAGGATGAGACGACAAAAGCGGCAGAGGGCGGAGCAATAGCAGATGTAAACAACGACGGCAAGATTATCGTTGGTTATATCTCCAAGAACCTGACTGACCCCTTCCATGGTCCCATCAATGAATATGCAAAAACAACCTTCGATGGCCTGGTAGCAGACGGAACCATTGATGAGTGGACAGGCATCCTGGACGGCAATACCGATGCTCCTACACAGATTAACTGTGCACAGGACTGTATCGCTAAGAAATGTGACTTTGTTATCATCCTGCCCGCAGAGGCAGAAGCTTCTGACCCCGCTGTAGTTCAGATGTCTGAAGCAGGAATCAACGTAGTAGTTGTAAACTCCAAGACTACGAGCACCGATGACCTGGCTCTTGCATACTGTGGTTCTGATGACGTATATGCAGGTACTCTGCTTGGACAGTGGGTACTGGATAACTGCCCCGAAGGCGGCAAGTACATTCACTGCAACGGTATCTTAGGCAACTCCGCACAGATTCAGCGTACAGAAGGTATGCACAAAGTTCTGGATCCTCATGAAGAATTCGAGATGGTTGCTGATGAAGATACACAGTGGAAGGGCGACCTGGCTGCAAACGCTGCAACGAATGCAATTGCTAAATACGGTGATGAGCTGGTAGCTGTTATCTGTGACAATGATGATATGTCTTCCGCTGCACAGTCTGCTTGCAACGCAGCTGGCAGATCTGACATCATCTGTGTAGGTGTAGATGGAAACCAGACTCCTCTTGAAATGATCAAAGCTGGTGAGCTTGGCGCTACCGTTCTTCAGGACGGCGTTGGCCAGATGACAGCAGCTGTTAAGGTTATCACAGACATGGTTGCAGGAACTGCTCCCGCAAGCAAAGAAGTTATGGTTGACTTCGTTCTGGTAACCAAGGACAATGTAGACGAATACCTGAAATAATCCTGGAGATTCTTTGGTATCGGAATACATAAAAATGAGGGCATGTGCCGAAGCACATGCCCTTTTCCTGATTACGTTGATAGGAAATCAGGTGATATTAATACATCCATTTTCTGGGAGCAATCACTTTGTCGCAGCTTCCGGAATGGCTGCGTAATGATATTGCCCAGACGGCTCGGCATAAGGAAAAAGAGCGGATTTCTTATTCAAGAGAATCCGCTCCTTATTGTTTTTATAATGTTAGAGTTTAGATTGATATTATTTCATCAGTGCCTGCATGGAATCTGCCAGTGAGGTCAGCATCAGGTATGAGCTGGTGGCGCCGGCATCCAGGACGCCGCGGCTTCTCTCGCCGAGACGGCTCGCACGGCCGATCTTGGCGATCATGCCTTCTGTAGACTGCCATCCTTCTTTTGCTGCCACTTTCAGATCATCCAGAGCGGCGCTGAAATCTTTGCCGGCCTCCAAAGCGGCACAAAATGCGTCTCTCGCGGGAACCATGGCATCCAACAGGCATTTATCCCCGGGCTTTGCTCCGCCGATGTCCATTACGCCGTCCACCGCGTTGCAGATCATATCTTTGAACACATCTGCGTCGATCTCTTCTTTATCTTCACAAGCCATGGACATCTCATCGAAGAATACTCCGTACAGAGGGCCCATAGAACCCCCGATATCCTCCAGAAGGGTAGCGCCCAATATGCTTAAACCTTCGGCCATGTTAAATTCTTTACCGGCTAATTTTTCTCCGGTCATCGTAAAACCTTTATTCATATTGATGCCGTGATCGCCGTCGCCAATCTTGCCGTCTACTTCACTTAAAAAATCTTTGTTGTCCTGGATCGTCTTGATCAGTCCAAGGACTACAGAACCAGCCTCGCTGTTTTTGAAATTCATGATGATTTCTCCTTTTTTCAATGTATCGTGGAATCTTAACGAAGGATTATAACTGCTTTAAGCCTACGGAATCAGCGGGCATATCAATGCATTCCTTCAGTTCATCGTCCAGCTTCATAACAGTTAATGTGACGCCCATCATTTCCAGGGAAGTAAAGTAGTTGCCTACATATGCTTTATGTACCTTGATGCCTTTTTCAGCCAGCACCTCTTCCACTTTGTTGTATACGATATACTGCTCCATGACGGGAGTGGCGCCAAGACCGGAGAGCAGAACGACAACTTCATCTCCGGAAGTGAAAGGCAGGTCGGGAAGGATGATATCCAGCATCTCAACTGCCATTTCATCTGCTGTTTTGATGGGTTCAACCTTAATGCCGGGTTCACCGTGATGGCCAATGCCGACTTCCATAGTTCCGTCTTCAATTGTGAAGTTGGGATGTCCGACAGCGGGGATGGTACAGGGAGCTGTGCCGATACCTACGGAACGAGTATTATCAATGGCTTTCTGAGCAGCTGCGATGACCTCATCCAGGTCTGCTCCCATGGAAGCCTTTGCACCGCCGACTTTCCACATCAATACTTCTCCGGCAACACCACGGCGCTTTTCCAGCTCTGTCTTAGGAGCAGAAGCACAGTCATCGTTGGCTACGACGGTCTTAACGGTGATCCCTTCTTTTTTGGCGCTTCTTACGGCCATCTTCACGTTCATGTTGTCGCCGGCGTAATTGCCGTAAAGGCAGGCAACGCCTTTTCCGGAATCAGCGGCTCTCATCGCGTCCAGAAATGCTTTTGCTGTAGGTGAGGAGAAAATCTCTCCTGCGGCCACGGCGTCACACATATTCTTTCCGATATAGCCGATGAAAGCGGGCTTATGTCCTGAACCACCGCCGGTTACGATGCCTACCTTGCCTTCTACCGGTGCGTTTACATATTTTAACACACGGGAATTATCAGTTGCTGCGACAATGTCGGAATTGGCTTTTACAAAGCCTTTTAACATGTCCTCTACTACATAATTCGGATCATTGACAATTCTATTCATGGAATGATTCTCCCTTCAAATATTAAGTGAGTTGTAATCCGGATGGCCGGGATTTATTTACGATAGGAGGCCTCGACCTCCATAATGCGTTCTACTTTAGGGGTGGAGCCGCCGCCGGAAAAATCGCATTTCAGCCAGATATCCACCAGGTATTTCGCCAGTTCGACACCGATGACACGTTCTCCCATGCACATGATCTGGGCGTTGTTGCTTTTTCTGGAGCGCTCGGTGGAGAAAGGATCGTGGCAGACAGCGGCGCGTATGCCGGGTACCTTGTTAGCGGTGATGCACATTCCGATGCCGGTGCCGCAGACCAGGATGCCTCTGTCGAATTCTCCCCTTGCCACAGCTTCGGCAACTTTCTGGGCTACATCGGGATAGAGGATTACTTCGCCGGCTTCGGCGCCGAAATCTTTATACTCCACATCCTCTTTTGTGTCCAGATGTTTCATGACGGCTACTTTTAATGAATAAGCAGCTTCATCACAACCAATCGCAATTTTCATAACATTTACCTCTTTCTTTAAAATAGCCCGCAGGACAGGTTACATTCTGCGGGCCATATTACCTTGATCGGGAATAAAGGAACCCCTACTTTTCCATATTGGTATTAGGTCAGTTTACAGCTCTGCAGCGATGGCTTTTAAATTTGCCAGGCCGTCGCGGGCCAGATCTTCTCCTGTAGGAGCGAAGGAACGCCAGATCGCGCAGTTTCCGGATAACTCCTCAAAGCTGGGGTCAAAGGATTCGATGACCAGAGGTCCGTCATATCCGACTTCGTGTACGGCCTGGAAAAATTCCTTGAACGGTACAAGGCCGGTTCCAGGGATGCCTCTGTCGTTTTCATTTACATGAATATAACCCAGATATTCCTTTCCGCAGGTCTTTACGGCTCCGGCGAAGCTCTTTTCCTCGCGGATCATATGGAAGCAGTCGAGATGGACCTTCATATTACCGGTTCCCACATCCTTACAGAATTTAACAGCATCTTCCGCGATGTTCAGGAAGTGAGTCTCAAAACGGTTTACGCACTCTACGCAAATAGTTACATCGCCGGTAGCTTTGGCATATTCTGCATTTTCTTTCATGCATTCCACAGCCCAGGACCATTCCTGCTCGGTACGGGGTTTCTTAGTCAGATATCCCCATCCGGCGTAGTTGACGCCGCCCAGGATAGGAGCACCCAAGTAATTGCAGATGTCGATGCATTTTTTCATGGCCGCTACGGAAGCCTTACGGATTTCCGGATCGGGGGAGATCGGGTTGGTCTCCGGTGTCAGAGTCGTCGTGCATACGCAGTCGATGCCGACCTTGTCGAGTTCTTTCTTTACGGCCTCTGTCGGAAACGTAAAAGGATTGGAGATGGCGAAGTCAATGACCTCAAATCCCATCTCTTTTGCTTTGGGGATGATCCATAAATCTTTTTCACTGAAGCTTTCAGCCCAGATGAAGCTGTCTACGCCAAATTTAAAATACATTGGTTGCCCTCCAAATATCATTTTTCACAGTTTGAGATTAAACGGTTTCCGGTACTTCGGGGTTGTTGTTTGCAAAGTTCTGAAGGATCACAAGGGGCTCATAGGAGCTTCCATTTGTGATCTTGATTCCCTTTTTCGCGGCAGATTCGGATACAAAGAATTCATCTGCGGTCAGGTCCTCATAACGTACCAGCTCAGGAGCCTGGCATTCGAATTTGCCGAAGGTGCCGTGGCCCTGGGATACCAGCGCGCAGTAGCAGGCAGCGTCTTTCAGCACATAGCTCTGGCCGGGAAGTACGGTGACCTCTTTGGCAGCGACCCATTCGTTCGCATATGCGACCCACTTTTCAACGGCTTCATCAGATTCCTGTCTGATCTTAGGTGCGCGGAAATAAGTCTCTTTATAGTCGGGCCGGGTGCTCTCTTCCCAGTCAATCTGAGCAAAGATTGCATCCAGATCGTCTTTTTCCTCTTCGGGAGCGCAGTCAGTCAGGAGGTTATGAGGATTTACCTCGCCCATGGTCACATTTTCCATGATGGTGTTTACATCGCTGTTCCACTGAGGCTCATATGTAACGAGAGATGCGGGTGCATGGATAACGCCTGCGGGGGTATACCAGCCAGTTCCCAGCTGAATCCGGTACGCGCGGGAAAGCTCCGTGATCCTTGTGTCCTTCACGTCATAATTCTTCAGGCACTCCATGACCTCTTCCTTTGTGGTGGAAGGATCGAAACCGAAGTAGGTAAGAGGAAATCTTCCAAGATAAGAGCAGTTATACTGAGGCGGGAAATAATATGCCTCAGGCTTGCCGTGCATGCCGATCTTATTCGCTTTTTCCTCAGTCAGATGCAGATGATGGAATAAAGGCTTGTCATAATCATACAACTTGGCGAATGTAGGCCATGTGCCATACTTGTCCATGAGGCTGCCGCCGATCAGATCCGCTCCGAGTTCGTCCACGAAATCCTTGAAAAGTTCGGTGGCTTTGGAAGCTTTATCCGTCAGGACATAGCTCATACCTTCTGTTTCACCGGTCTTGGGGCCATTCAGAGCTTTTGCCAGGGAACCCAGCCATCTTTCACAAATGCCGCCGCGGTCCATACCAAGTGCATAATAATCATCGGGATGCAGTCTTAATCTGCGGCCGGGTTCATTGAATCCCCTAGGCACCCAGGTAGGTGTTAACTGTAAAACGCCCTCACCGTCTTCAAATACTTTTCTGATCATTTCTTTTGACAAAACAATACGCCTCCTTAAAATAAGTTTTATATCAGTTTAATCATTGCCGACAAAAACAGGTCTACTGTGCAATATGACAATACTTCCCAGTAACCTAACTATAGATTACACGCAAGAACGGAAATTGTCAAGAGAAAACGGTCATTTTTCACATGAAAGGCATAATAAATTTGTTAATAATTACTAATGAGTTTTAAAGTACAATAAGAAAACCCCTGTAAATTTTGATGAATGAGAAAAACAAATAAAAATTTTAGACGTTTCTGTGAAAATATTATAAAAAGATTGCCTTTTCCCTATACTTAATGATAAAATAAATAACTATGATGCAGTGATATGAAATGTGCCCCCGGCGGGAATTCACCGGGAGGATATTTGGGAAGGCGGTATGATTTGGAAGAAGAAAAGAAAACAGAAGAAACAATAGAGACGGTGGAAATGGAAGAGCTGCAGGACGCGTCTCTGTCCGGAGAAGAAGAAGCCCCGGAGGAAGAAGAAAAAAAAGAAAAGAGAGGACTTTTCGGCAGGAAGAAAAGAGAGCGGAATGAAAAGATGATTCTCATGTTCCGGGTCGTGGCGGCTTTTTACCTGCTCTATACTTCGTATTCCATTGGAAAAGAGCTGACTTACGACGGCGTGGTGGTGGGAGTCCATCGGATAATCAGCATCGTGTGTATTGTGATATTTGCGGCTACGGCTATCTGGGTGCTCTTTACTTCTTATAAGGGATATAAGGTGCTGGCAGAAAAGGAAAAAGAAGAGGCGGAGAAAGCGGCCCTTGAAAACGGGGAAGCGGCTCCCGCTCCCAGAAGGGGATTGTTCGGCGCGGTCGTTCAGCAGGAACAGCCCAGGATGTCAATCGCGTCAAAAGCGGCGGTTTATCGGAATCCTGCTGACGATGAAGATGCAGATGATGAAGAAGAGGAAGCTGCGGATTCCGATGAAGAAAAGGCGGAGGAAGAAGGGGAAAAATCGTGAAACTCCCCCTTGTCATATGAGAAAAACTGTGATACGATAAGAGCAATTTCCGGGAGCCGGAAAAGCTGTATATAATAGGAAGACAGAGAAAGACAAGGAACGGGACTTTATCCTTTGGAACATGACAGGAAGGCAGCGCCGCCGACTGAGAGCGCCGTCAGGTGGAATGAGGATGAGGAACACCCGGGAGCCGGTATTCTGAACAGAGTAGGTTTACCCGTGACACGCGTTAAGTGAAGAGTGAGAGCCGCAGCATGCAGACTGTGCTTTAATTCGGGTGGTACCACGGAGTCGATTCGTCCCGGAATATACATTACGTATGTTCCGGGATTTTTTACGCGGAGGCAGCGAGACATGCGCCGTCATGGCGATTGAGTTTTTAGGATATTTGAGTGAGAATACATGCGGGACAGTGGAAAGAAAGGAGTATGGTATGGCAAAGAACGTGATCACAGACGAGACGATTGAATATGTGGGGATTTTGGCCAAGCTGGAGCTTTCCGAAGAGGAAAAGGAGAATGCCAAAAAGGATATGGCGAATATGCTGGACTATATCGATATGCTGAACGAGCTGGATACAGGAGGCGTGGAGCCTATGTCCCATGTGTTTCCGGTCCATAATGTGTTCCGGGAAGATGTGGTGACGAACGGTGATGACAGGGAGCATATGCTGGCTAATGCGCCCGACAGAAAAGACGGCTGCTATAAGGTGCCGAAGACTGTGGAATGAGCCTGCGGCCTTGTACACCGGGCCTGTGGCGGAATGAAGTATGTCCGGGTATCATGAAGACACCGGGTGAGATTGGGATAAAGGAGGAAATACTTTGAATCTGATGAGTCTGACAGCCGTTGAGCTGGGAAAAAAGATAAAGGCAAAGGAAGTCACTGTAAGAGAAGCGGCGGAAGCCTCTCTGGCGGCCATTGAGATGAGGGAGGGGGAGATCCACAGCTTCGTGACTGTGGCGGACAGAGAAGCTGTTCTTGAACGCGCCGATGAGGTACAGAAACAGATTGACAGCGGATTGCTTGACGGCCCCTTGGCGGGAGTGCCCGTCGCCATTAAAGATAACATGTGCACGGAGGGGCTGCTCACCACCTGCAGCTCTAAAATACTGGGGAACTTCAAACCGACCTATTCGGCGGAAGCAGTCTTAAATCTGGAAAAAGCCGGAGCGGTGATAGTTGGGAAGACAAACATGGATGAGTTTGCCATGGGGAGCACTACGGAGACTTCATATTTTGGGGTCACCAGAAATCCATGGAATACGGAACATGTGCCGGGCGGTTCTTCCGGCGGTTCCTGCGCGGCTGTGGCGGCAGAAGAATGCCCGTATGCGCTGGGGTCGGATACCGGAGGATCCATCCGGCAGCCCAGCTCCTTCTGCGGTGTGACCGGAATAAAACCCACATATGGCACGGTTTCACGTTACGGATTGATCGCTTATGGTTCTTCTTTGGATCAGATCGGACCGATAGCAAAGGACGTATCGGATTGTGCGGCAATCCTGGAAGTGATTGCCTCCCACGATAAAAAAGACAGCACCAGTGTGGCGAGGGAAGATTATCGTTTTTCGGAAGCACTGGTGGACGATGTGAAGGGAATGAAGATCGGCATTCCGAGAGACTATTTTGGAGAGGGACTGGACAGCGAAGTGAAGGAAGCAGTCCTGAAAGCGGCAAAGGCGCTGGAAGCAAAGGGAGCAGTTCTGGAGGAGTTCGATCTGAGCCTGGTGGAATACGCAATTCCCGCCTATTATATCATTGCTTCCGCGGAGGCCAGCTCCAATCTGGCACGGTTTGACGGGGTAAAGTATGCTTACCGGACGGAAGACTATGCGGGACTCCATCAGATGTACAAAAAGACACGTTCCGAAGGATTCGGAGAAGAAGTGAAGCGGAGGATCATGCTTGGATCCTTTGTCCTGAGCAGCGGATACTATGATGCGTATTATCTGAAAGCGCTCCGTACGAAAGCGCTGATCAAGAAAGCCTTTGACAAGGCTTTTGAGAAATATGATCTGATCCTGGGGCCGGCGGCGCCGACTACGGCTCCACGGCTGGGAGAAAGCCTGAGCGATCCCATTAAAATGTATTTGGGAGATATCTATACCATATCGGTAAATCTGGCGGGCCTGCCCGGTATCAGCGTACCCTGCGGCGCCGACAAAAATGGGCTGCCTGTAGGAATGCAGCTGATCGGAGACTGCTTCCAGGAAAAGAAGCTTTTCCGGGCGGCATATGCGTATGAATGTGCAAGGAATTATGAAAGATGCCCGCTGGCGCAGAAAGGAGCTGGAAAAGATGAGTAAACAGTACGAAACAGTCATCGGACTGGAGGTTCATGTGGAACTGGCCACTAAGACGAAGATTTTCTGCTCCTGCAGTACCGAGTTCGGCGGCGAACCGAATACCCATACGTGTCCGGTATGCACGGGCATGCCCGGTTCCCTGCCGGTTCTGAATAAACAGGTGGTGGAATATGCCGCCGCGGTGGGGGTGGCGACTAACTGCAGCATTACCCAATACTGCAAATTTGACCGTAAAAACTATTTTTATCCGGATAACCCCCAGAACTACCAGATTTCCCAGCTGTACCTGCCGATATGCAGAGACGGCGGCATTGAGATCGAGACGGCGGAAGGAAAGAAAATCATCCGGATCCATGAGATCCATATGGAGGAGGATGCGGGAAAGCTCATTCATGACGAGTGGGAGGACTGTACTCTGGTCGACTTCAACAGAAGCGGAGTTCCGCTGATCGAGATCGTATCCGAGCCGGATATGCGTTCCGCGGAGGAAGTGATCGCATACCTGGATAAGCTGAGGCTGATCATCCAATATCTGGGAGCCTCTGACTGTAAACTCCAGGAAGGCTCCATGAGGGCAGATGTAAACCTGTCGGTCCGCGAAGCGGGAACAGAGGAATTTGGCACCAGGACAGAGATGAAGAACCTGAATTCATTTAAAGCAATTGCAAGGGCCATAGAAGGAGAACGAAGCCGCCAGATCGATATACTGGAGGACGGGGGCAAAGTGATTCAGGAGACCAGGAGATGGGACGACGGCAAAGAATGCTCTTATGCCATGCGCTCCAAGGAGGATGCCCAGGACTACCGGTATTTTCCGGAGCCGGATTTGGTGCCGGTGGTCATAAGTGACGAGTGGCTGGCGGAAATAAGAGCAAAGCAGCCGGAGCTTCGGGATGAAAAACGGGAACGCTACAAGGAAGAGTATGGAATTCCAGAATACGATATCGATATCCTGACCGCCTCCAAACGAATGGCAGATATCTTTGAGGAGACCATCGCGCTGGGCTGTAAGCCGAAGGAAGTCTCCAACTGGCTCATGGTGGAGACCATGAGGCTGCTGAAGGATTCGGATATGGATCCTGAGGATATCCGTTTCAGCCCTTCCCATCTGGCAGCTCTTATCGGTCTGGTGGAACAGGGGAAGATCAACCGCACTGTGGCGAAAGAAGTATTTGAGATCATGTTTGGGCAAGATATCGATCCTGTCAGCTATGTGGAAGAAAAAGGGCTGTCCATGGTACAGGATGAGGGTGCGCTGAGGGAGACCATTGAAGAAATCGTGAAAAACAACCCTCAATCCGTGGAAGACTATAGGAGCGGCAAGAAAAAAGCCATAGGGTTTCTTGTGGGTCAGACGATGAAAGCCATGAAGGGGAAAGCAGATCCGGCCATGGTGAATAAGATTCTTATGGAAATTTTAAAATAATATTCATAGAAAAAGCTATGGTAAAATAGAACGAAGTATGGTAAAGTGGGTAATGCAATGAAGAAACTATAAAAATTCTTAAAAAAGTCTAAAGAGAGGAGCTCATTTATGTGGGATGCCCCGTTTTTGACAACTGATTTTTACCACTTTGCCAACTGGTTTGTGATCTACAGTGTTTTGGGATGGATTGTGGAGTCCATCTACATGTCCTTCTGTAACCGGAAGCCGACTAACCGTGGATTTGTACGGGGGCCGATCTGCCCGATCTATGGAGTGGGAGCGCTGGCCGCATACTTTATCCTCAGCCCGGTATCCGGAAACTACGTAGCCGTATATTTTCTGGGAACTCTGATGGCGACGACTCTGGAGTTCATTACCGCTCATATCATGCTGAAGGTGTTCGGCGCAGTCTGGTGGGACTATAAGGAAAAACCCTTTAATTATAAGGGAATTATCTGCCTGGAGAGTACGATCGCGTGGGGATTTTACGCGGTGTTCCTGTTCGCATTCCTCCACAAGGCAGTGGTACGGCTGGCGGACAGCTACAGTATGGCGTTGGGAAAGATTCTGGTCATAGCAGTACTTCTGTATTACGTATTGGATTTTGTGTACTGTATCATGAGAGCCAGGCGGAATGAAGGTCTGGATAAAGACGGAATTTTAGTGAAAACAGAATAAAGGATAAAAAAGCCCCTGCGCTGTCGGTCTTACAGTCAGCGCAGGGGCTTTTATCGTATCATAAGGTCTCTTCTTTATCGTCAGCGGGTTCTGTATGATCTTCTTCATCCTCTGTTTTTTCAGGAAGATACATCTTCACCCATTCGATTCGATTTTTGTCCATGGTCTCCACCACAAAGCGGATGCCGTCCTCGGTGATGCTTTCACCGTCTACAGGGACATGATCCAGTCCCCCGATGATGAGGCCTCCCACGGAATCATAGTCTTCAGAAGATAAGTCAAGCCCCAGGGCTTCATTGATATCGTCCAGCTTCATGGAACCTTCCACCCGGTATTCTAAGTCATTGATTTTCTGGAGACTTTCGAGTTCGTCCTCATCGTATTCATCACGGATTTCCCCAACGATTTCTTCCAGGAGGTCTTCCAGCGTCACCAGACCTGCGGTGGCGCCGTATTCATCCAGGACAATGGCCAGGCTCACGGAATTCTGACGCATTTCAATGAAAAGCTCAGAGGTTTTCTTGAATTCGTAAGTAAAGTAGGCTTCCCTCAGGTAATCCTGCACGTTGAAGGGCGTATCTTCTTTATAGAACAGCAAGTCCTTCATGTTGATGATGCCGATCACATTGTCAGTGGTATCCCGGTAGATCGGGACGCGGGTGAACATATTTTCACGGAAAATTTCCAGGAGTTCCTGGTAAGTGGCGTCTTCACTGGCAAACACCATGTCGATGCGCGGTACCATGATATCCTTGGCCTGAGCGTCGCCAAAATCCACCACATTATTTATCATCCACCGTTCTTCGCTTTCAATGACGCCCTCCTCGTGGCTTACATCCACGATGGTGCGCAGCTCATTTTCGGTGATGGTGTCAGATTTGGCATTTGGATCTATGCCCATGAGGCGGAGAAAACCGCCTGCCAGCAGGTTCACGATAAAGATTACAGGTGTCAGGATCTTCATTAATACAGAAATGATCCCGGCGAATTTAAGCGCGATATTCTCTGCTTTTAAGGTAGCCATAGTCTTCGGCGATATTTCTCCGAAGATCAGGATCAGCAGGGTAATTACGCCGGTGGCAATACCGACATAAGCATTGCCGAATTTTTTGATCACCAGTGAGGTGATCAGGGAAGATGCGCTCAGATTCACCACATTATTGCCGATCAGGATGGCACTCAGCATTTTGCCTTTGTTATGCACTACTTTTTCCAGGGTCACTGCCTTCTGGTTTCCTTCATCAATCAAAGTACGGATTCGTACGTTGCTCATGGACAGAAGGGCCGTTTCCGAAGAAGAAAAAAATGCAGACAGAAACAACAGCACAAGAAGAACGACAATCTGTATGACGTCACTTGGGTCCAAAAATCATCACTCCATTTTCTTTAAATAATATATTGCCATACATAGAGGGAAAATATTCCCAGTCTATGGATAGTTAGGATGATTTTACACTAAGGACGTCCATATGTCAAGACAGGTCAGCTGAACATGCCCCCCAGTGTGCCGCAGCCGGCGCAGAGGCAGAAACAGATGAGGATTCCGGGAATACCTGTCTGGATGCCCCGGTGAAGGATCATAGAGATTAGGAACAATACGGCGAAATAGAGGATGCCGGACAGGCCGCCCCACATGAACCGTCTGGTCTTTGTCTGTTTTCCGGCCAGGAATCCTCCGAACAGACAGGAAAGGACATAGATGACATAAATTCCTATGTGGATCTGGTTTTTGGAAAGCTTCATCTTATACAGCAGAAAGGACAGGAGCAGTAAAAGGACTCCTGTGAGCACGTAAGAAGACAACAGGGAACGGATGAGAGACAAGGGTTTGCTCTTGGGAACGGAAGCCATGGGATTACCTTCTTTCTGATAGAATTCATGTTGGATTTAAGACAAGATATGAAGGAATATTTGGAAAAAGACCTTTTCTTATGGAAGATTATGTGCTATAATGACTCAAATCAGGTTTAGATAGGAGGATAGGACAATGAAGAGAATCAAGACATTAACTTCCAGTACGTTAAAGGAATCCATGAAAAAGGGCGGCTGCGGCGAATGCCAGACATCCTGCCAGTCTGCATGTAAGACATCCTGTACGGTAGGGAACCAGTCCTGCGAAAACCATAAATAATGTTAAGACGGGAGCGGCTACGCTCCCTCATTATCGTAATACGGCATGTAGGGGGCACTTTGCATATGCGAAGTGTCTTTCTTCTGTCAACAGGAAAGCGCAGCCCAAGAGGGCTGTTTTGCGGTACGACGTATACAGAGAGGGGAAATCCGGCAGTGATTCACCAGTATAAAAGCAATGGATACAATATTGTCATGGATGTGTGCAGCGGCGCTGTCCATGTAGTGGATGACGTGGTATATGATGCCATTGCCGTTTATGAAAAAGAAAATCCGGAGGCAGCGGCGGTAAAGCTGCGGGGGAAGTATCCGGAGGAGGATATCCGGGAAGCGCTCAGTGAGATCAAGGAGCTATCGGAAGAAGGGCTCTTGTTCACGGAAGACATATATGAGCAGTATGTAACAGATTTTAAAAGCAGAAAGACTGTGGTCAAGGCTCTATGCCTGCATGTGGCCCATGACTGCAATCTGGGCTGTAAGTACTGCTTTGCGGAGGAAGGAGAGTATCACGGCCGCCGGGCTATCATGAGCTATGAGGTGGGCCGGAAGGCTTTGGACTTTCTCATAGAGAATTCCGGGAACCGGAGGAACCTCGAGGTGGATTTTTTCGGCGGCGAGCCGCTGATGAACTGGGAAGTGGTCAAGAAATTAGTGGCATACGGCCGCTCCAAGGAGAAAGAATTTAATAAGAACTTCCGTTTTACAATGACGACCAACGGAATGCTTCTTGACGACGAAGTCACGGAATTCCTGAATAAGGAAATGGCAAATGTAGTCTTGAGTGTTGACGGGCGCAAGGAGGTCAACGACAGGATGCGTCCCACGAGAAACGGAAAAGGGAGCAGCTACGACATCATCATGCCCAAATTTAAAAAATTTGCCAAAGCCCGCGGCAGCAAAAGCTATTATATCAGAGGGACCTTTACAAGGCACAATCTGGATTTTTCGGAGGACGTGCTTCATTTTGCCGACGAAGGGTTTGACCAGATTTCCGTGGAACCGGTGGTAGCGCCTCCAGAGGCGGATTATTCCATAAGGGAAAAAGACCTGCCACAGATACTTTCTGAATATGATAAGCTGGCCAGGGAATACATAAAAAGGAAACAGAATGGGAGAGGCTTCAATTTCTTTCATTTCATGATAGATCTGAGCCAGGGGCCCTGTGTGGCAAAGCGTCTTTCTGGATGCGGATCAGGGACAGAATACCTGGCGGTCACCCCGTGGGGTGACCTATACCCGTGCCACCAGTTTGTAGGGCAGGAGAAATTCCTTCTGGGAAATGTGGATGCCGGAGTGGTGAACACGGAGGTTAGGGATGAATTTAAGCTCTGCAATGTATATGCAAAAGAAAAGTGCAGGAACTGTTTTGCCAGATTTTACTGCAGCGGAGGATGCGCCGCGAATTCCTACAATTTCCACGGCTCCATTACAGACGCTTATGATATCGGCTGTGAGATGCAGAAAAAGCGCATTGAATGTGCGATCATGATAAAGGCCGCTCTGGCGGATGAGAATTAGAAGGAGATTGACCATGAAGAATGCAAGGAAAAATTCAACTCGCGGAAAGGGTATTGCCTGCCTGATCGTTCTGCTGGCCGTGATCGGGGGATTCATCTATACGGCGGTGATGGGACTTGGCAAGGACGGCTCCGGAAGCATGAGCGACATCAAGCTGGGCCTTGACCTGGCAGGCGGCGTCAGCATCACATATCAGACAGTGGATGAGAATCCATCTGATACAGATATGAAGGATACCATTTATAAGCTCAAATTGAGAGTAGATGCTTACAGCCCCGAAGCGGAAGTATATCAGGAAGGCTCCAACCGAATTAATGTGGATATCCCCGGCGTGTCCGATGCCAATGCGATTCTGGAAGAGCTTGGGCAGCCCGGATCTTTGTCTTTTCAGGACGCGGACGGAAATGTGGTGCTTACGGGCGACGACGTGAAGACGGCACAGCCGGCGAGCAAGAAAAATTCGACCACGGGCGTTACCGAATATTATGTATCCCTTCAGCTGACCGATGAAGGCAGCGGGAAGTTCGCGACGGCTACGGAAAATATGATGGGCAAGACAATCTCCATCATATATGACGGCAAGACTGTGAGCAGTCCCAGAGTGAAAGAGAAGATCACGGGAGGACAGTGCAGTATTGACGGGATGAGTTCTTACGAGGAGGCTAATAACCTGGCCTCCACGATCCGGATCGGTTCACTTCCACTGGAGCTTAAAGAACTGCGTTCCAATGTGGTAGGCGCGAAGCTGGGTGAAGAAGCAATTTCCACAAGTCTGAAAGCCGGGCTCATCGGTTTTATCATAGTGGCTGCACTTATGGTGTTCCTCTACTGGATTCCCGGTGTGGCGGCAGCTTTTGCTCTGGCGCTTTATGTGGCTCTGGTCATCGTGTTCCTCAGCGCTTTTGACATCACCCTTACTCTTCCGGGAATCGCGGGTATCATTTTGTCCATCGGTATGGCGGTGGATGCCAATGTTATCATCTTCGCCAGGATCCGAGAAGAGCTGGCGGCCGGGCGCAAAGTACAGGCGGCCATCAAGGAAGGATTTTCCAAAGCCCTGTCTGCTATCATTGACGGCAATGTCACCACGCTGATCGCGGCGGCGGTGCTTCTGTGGAGAGGCTCTGGTACGGTAAAAGGCTTTGCCCAGACGCTGGCGCTCGGCATCGTGCTCTCGATGTTCACAGCCCTGGTCGTGACGAAGTTCGCGCTGAGATCTCTGTATAATATAGGCTTCCAGTCGGAGAAGCTGTATGGCAGGGCAAAAGCGCCTAGTAAGATTAATTTTGTCAAGAAGAAATATATATGCATCATCTGCTCCCTGGTGGTGATTGCAGCCGGCTTTGCGGCCATGGGCGTTTACGCGGGAGGAGAACAGGGAAGTATCCTCAACTACAGCCTGGAGTTCCAGGGAGGAACCTCTACCAACGTTACCTTCAATGAAGACTTATCCATGGAAACCATCCACAGCGATGTGGTTCCTCTTGTGGAAGAAGTGACCGGCGATGCCAATGTTGAGACGCAGAAGGTGAGCGGCTCCAATGAGGTCATCATAAAGACCAGGACCTTGTCGGTGGATGAAAGAGAGCAGCTGAACAGTAAGCTGGAAGAAGCATATGGAGTTGATACGGAAAGTATTAAAGCGGACAGCATCAGCGCGACTGTGAGTTCAGAGATGAAAAGGGATGCGATTCTCTCTGTGGTGGTTGCCACTATATTTATGCTGATCTATATCTGGTTCCGGTTTAAGGATATCCGGTTCGCGACCAGCGCAGTCCTGGCACTGGTCCATGACGTGCTGATCGTCCTGGCTTTTTATGCCATTACCAAGTGGAGTGTCGGCAATACCTTTATCGCTTGTATGCTGACCATTGTGGGATATTCCATCAACGCCACTATCGTGATCTTTGACCGTATCCGCGAGAATCTGAAAGCGATGGGGACTAAGGCTGAACTGAGTGAAGTGGTGAATCTGAGCATTAACCAGACACTGACCAGGAGTATTTATACTTCTCTGACTACATTTATCATGGTATTTGTTCTGTTCCTGATGGGTGTGTCCTCAATCCGGGAATTTGCACTGCCGCTGATCGTGGGTATTGTGTGCGGGGCATACTCTTCCGTATTCCTGACGGGGCCTATCTGGTATTTGATGAAGACTAAGGCAAGAAAAAAAGAGACGAAATAACAGGCGGTATCTATGTATAAAATATTGACGAAGGACGGAAGGGCAAAAAGAGCCCGGTTCGAAACCGTGCACGGAGTGATAGAGACTCCGGTCTTTATGAATGTCGGGACTGCGGCTGCCATTAAGGGTGCCGTAGCCACCTCGGATCTGGAACAGATCGGCACACAGGTGGAGTTGTCCAATACTTATCATCTGCATGTCCGGCCCGGCGATGAGACGGTGAAAAAGCTGGGCGGCCTTCATAAGTTCATGTCCTGGGACAAGCCGATTCTGACGGATTCCGGCGGCTTCCAGGTGTTTTCCCTGGCGGGGCTCCGGAAGATCAAAGAAGAGGGCGTGTATTTCAACTCCCACGTGGACGGACGGAAGATTTTCATGGGCCCGGAGGAAAGCATGAGGATCCAGTCCAATCTGGCTTCTACCATTGCCATGGCGTTTGACGAGTGCGCGCCTGCCAAGGCGGAGAGGGAATATATTCAGAACTCTGTTGAGAGGACTACCAGATGGCTGGCCAGATGTAAGACGGAGATGAGACGGCTGAACGGCCTGCCGGATACCATAAACCGTTGTCAGCTATTATTTGGTATCAATCAGGGGGGAACTCTGGAGGACGTACGGGTCCGGCATGCTGATATCATTTCCGAAATGGATCTGGATGGGTATGCCGTAGGTGGACTGGCTGTCGGAGAGACTCATGAAGAGATGTACCGGATACTGGATGTGACGGTGCCGCATCTTCCAGAGGACAAGCCCACATATTTAATGGGGGTCGGCACTCCTGCCAATATCCTGGAAGCGGTGGACCGGGGCGTGGACTTTTTTGACTGCGTATATCCCACAAGGAACGGGCGCCACGGCCACGTCTATACTGACCATGGAAAGATGAATCTGTTCAACGCTAAATACGAGCTGGATGACCGGCCCATAGAGGAAGGATGCGGCTGCCCGGTATGCCGGCGGTACAGCAGGGCTTATATCCGCCATCTTTTGAAAGCCAAAGAAATGCTGGGGATGCGTTTTTGCGTCTTGCATAATCTGTATTTTTATAATACAATGATGAAAGAGATTCGGGAAGCGATAGAAAAACATCGTTTTGCGGAATATAAAAAAGAAAAACTGGGGCGCATGAGCCGTCCTGAAATGGAAAAAGGAGAATGAATATGAATTTTGTGGCAGCCAGTGGTATGGGCGGTGTAGGTTTTTGGGTCATTTATATTGTGGTCATCATCGGTTTCATGTATTTTATTGCGATCAGGCCTCAGAAAAAACAGCAGAAAAAGCTGCAGTCATTGATTTCCAGCCTGGAGATCGGAGATAGTGTGGTGACAACAAGCGGCTTCTATGGCGTTATCATTGATATTACAGATGACGTGGTGATCGTGGAGTTCGGAAGCAACAAGAACTGCCGTATTCCCATGGAGAAGACTGCCATAGCCAATGTGGAAAAATCAGAAGTTGCAGAATAATCGGTAAAAGAGGTTGACGAATTCCAGAAGGTGTGTTATATTATTAACATAGAACAAAGGCTTCGATTGCTGACGGGCAAACGTGAGAAACACGGTGTAGTCGAAGCCCATATGAGCCGACCGTCTGGGCAGCATTTGTGGATCACGGATGCTGTCCTTTTTTGTATCCTGAAGAGGGATGCACGGGCCTTTTGACAGACGGAATTTCCGGAGCGGAGGCGTAGGGGGCGGGGGCCGGACAATGCGAGTGCCCACATTACACAGGCCATGTGCGGAAGGTATATAATGGGGTTTCTGCAGGATGGCGCGATTTAAAGGAGGAGCAGTATTATGTTTAAAGACGAGTTTCAGGCAGTGGCGAATGCAGGAAAAAACAAGCTGAATTTCATGAAGAATAACCCGCTCGGTTATTTCATCTCTGCCATGGTAGCCGGTATGTTCATTGGACTGGGCGGTCTCATCAGCTTTACCATGGGCGGGATCATGACGGCAGCAGGGGCCGATGGTGCAGTGAAGATCACTACCAGCTTCCTGTTTGCATCCGCACTGAGCCTTGTTATCATGGCCGGAGCCGAACTGTTTACGGGCAACAATTTCGTGATGTCTTCCGCGGCTATGAAAAAAGAGATCAGCTGGAGCGGAGCCATCAAGCTTTGGGTCTTCTGCTATGTTGGAAACCTGGTGGGTTCCATCTTAATTTCTGTCCTGTTCCATTTCACCAAGGTTCCTACCGGTGATGTAGGTACATATTTCGCTACGGCAGCCGCGGCAAAAGCTTCTGCGCCGGCGCTTGTACTTTTCTTTAAGGGAATTATCTGCAATATCTGCGTATGTCTGGCTGTATGGTGCGGAATCAAAATGAAGTCCGAAACCGGCAAGCTGATCATGACTGTGTGGTGCATCATGATCTTTATGGTGTGCAGCTGTGAGCACAGCATTGCCAACATGACATTCTTCAGCGTAGGGCTTCTTGATCCTAACGGTGTGGCGATTTCCATCGGCGGCGTTTTGAACAACCTGCTGTTCGTTACCCTGGGCAACATGGTGGGAGGTATCGTGTTCACTGCACTGCCTTACTATCTGATCAGCAGAAAATAAATTATAATCAATATAGAAGGTATCAAAAAAGAACAGCGTGCCGTGGGTAGACGGCACGCTGTTTTAATACATAGAGCATTAAGAGTGTATTACTCTCTGCTTTTTCAGCTCTTTTGTGAGCAGGACCCCGGCGTATACGGCGGTTATCGCTTCCGATACGGGCAGGGCGGTCCAGACGCCGTTCAGGCCGAATGTCCGGGAAAGAAGGAAGGACAGAGGAAGAACGATGACCAGCTGGCGCAGCAGCGTGACACTCAGGCTGGGCAGTCCCTTTCCTATGGATTCAAACACCGCTGAGGCAATGATTCCGAGAGCTGAGGGGATAAAGCCGATGCTGATGATCCGGAGGGCTGTTTCCCCCATGGACAGCATGTTTTTGTCCGAGTTGAAGATCTGCAGAATGGGGACCGGTACGGCCTGAGAGAGGAGAGTGCCGGCGGCCATCACTGCCGCGGAGATCATCAGAGAAATGCGGACGGCGTCCGTTTCCCGTTTTGTGTTTCCGGCTCCGTAATTGAAGGATATGACCGGGCGAATGCCCTGCACCAGGCCGTTGGCCGGCATATAGACAAAGGTCTGCAGTTTATAATAG
This sequence comes from Lientehia hominis, assembly GCF_021044755.1. Classification (GTDB taxonomy): domain Bacteria; phylum Bacillota; class Clostridia; order Lachnospirales; family Lachnospiraceae; genus Lientehia; species Lientehia hominis. The sequence goes on along the minus strand of NZ_JAJNOR010000002.1, from coordinate 151,102 downwards.
ACGCCGAATACGGTGACTGCCATTTGAGAAAAGCCGGAAAGGATCCGGTTCAGTCCGGCGACCAGGATAGAGGGCAGCGCCATGATCATGGTGGAGGGAATGGCCACACTATAGATCTGTTTCAGGATATTTCCGGTGATCATGCCCCGGTGCGGGCGGCGCAGGGGGAGCCCCGCCTTTCCCCTGGCTACCATGAGAATGCCGATGGATCCAGAGATGATCTGACCGGTCACGGTGGCGATGGCGGCGCCTGCAACTCCGAGGGCAGGAAAACCCAGGAGACCGAAGATCATGATCGGGTCCAGAATGATATTGATGATACAGCCGATTCCCACCAGGATAAGAGGCGCTGTCATGTTCCCGGTGGACTGCAGGATTTTCTCCGCCGTGATATGGAACAGCTGGCCGAAGGAAAAGATCATGACGATATATCCATAAGAATAGCACATGGACCGGATGGAAACATCCTGTGTATACATGCCCACAAAGGGACGGATGAGAAGACAGGCCAGAAGGGTCAGGATCACATAGTGGATGCCCGTCAGAATCATGCCGACAGCAGGAGCGTCCTCCGCGGCAGAAGTGCGGCCGGCCCCCATATTGCGGGCAATGTAGGAGTTGATGCCGACTCCGGTCCCGACGGCCAGAGCCAGGGAAAGATTCTGTATGGGGTAGATGATGGAGACGGCGGAGAGGGCATCGCTGCTCAGCCGGGCCACAAAGATGCTGTCTACAATATTGTATAGAGACTGAATGAGCATGGACAACATAGGAGGAACGGCCATTTTGATGAGGAGGGGGAACATTTTCGCGCTGCCGAGTGGATTGGAAGATGGAGCCTTCCCGGTGGTAGCTGATGATTTCATTGGTATTATCCTTTCTGTATTTAAAGAAATAGAAAGAGGCTGTATATCCCTTTGTTTTGAATCAGAAAACAAAGAAAATATATAGCCCCTTGAGCAATCTTTGTAAGTTGTAGTCTGTCTATGTTCGTGTTCTTCGGCTCACTTTCTCCGGAAACGGGCAAACAAGCCTTTTTTCTTGGGCGGCGCCACGATAGAACCGCGCACGCTTTTGACACTGGTGATGTAAATGCCACTGATGACTACTTTGGCTTCCTGTTTAATAGGAAGAACGGCAAACGCCTGCTCGTCGCACATCAGAGTCATGATCTTCGGCCCGACCTTTGCCTTGACCACAGGGACCTTCGCCCTTCGTAAGTATTTCGGGGTCTGTTCATACACCATTTTCGGGAATCCGGCATCCTTGATCTTCAGCCGCTTCTTGTCAATGACGAGCATGGACACCGTCTGGGCCATGGCTTCCATCATGGACTGCTGTTCAGCCTGCTTCTTCTGCATTTTGGTTCCCAGGATGTAAAGAGCGACCAGAGCGGCAACGACAATCACCAAAACGATGATTACGATCTTTAACCACAAAGCCATAAAGGGTACCTCCTGAAATTTTTTCGCGCACCTTGCATTATACCATTAATCTGGACGAGTTGCAAGCAAATAAGGCAGGAAAAACGCATAAACTATGTAAAATATGGCAATTATTAAGAAAAAATCAATTGACAGCTTGACTTCGAGATGTTAAGATGGAATGTGCACTATTGTGGTCTCATGTGCCCTGAGATTGGAATGGTTAAATGATTACTTGTAGTTGATTATAAAGAAAACAGGGGTGAAACGTCAATGGAAAATTGCAGAATACGCCCGGTGAAAGCCGGTAAAGGCGTAAGAATGAGTTACTCAAGACAGAAAGAAGTCCTTGAGATGCCGAACCTGATTGAAATCCAGAAGGATTCTTATCAGTGGTTTCTCGATGAGGGGCTGAAGGAAGTCTTTGAGGATATTTCTCCCATCGCAGACTTCGGCGGACACTTGAGTTTGGAGTTTGTCGATTTTACCTTATGTAAGGACGACATTAAATATACCATCGAAGAGTGTAAGGAAAGGGATGCCACATATGCGGCCCCGCTGAAGGTACGTGTCAGATTGATGAATAAAGAAACTGATGAGATCAGTGAGCATGAGATCTTTATGGGTGATCTGCCCCTCATGACCGACACCGGTTCTTTTGTGATAAACGGTGCGGAGCGGGTCATCGTCAGCCAGCTGGTACGTTCCCCTGGTATCTATTACGGAATTGCACATGATAAAGTAGGTAAGACCCTGTATTCCTGTACTGTTATTCCTAATCGAGGCGCATGGCTTGAATATGAGACGGATTCCAACGATGTGTTCTTTGCCCGTGTTGACAGAACAAGAAAGGTGCCGGTGACAGTCCTCATCCGTGCCCTGGGTATCGGGACTAATGCGGAAATCCGCGAGCTTTTCGGAGACGAACCGAAGATTGAAGCGAGTATTATGAAGGACACTTCAGACAATTACGAAGATGGCCTTTTAGAGCTGTACAAAAAAATCCGTCCCGGTGAACCGCTGTCCGTTGACAGTGCGGAGAGCCTGCTTAATAGTATGTTCTTTGACCCCAGAAGATACGATTTGGCGAAGGTCGGACGCTATAAATTTAATAAAAAACTTCATTTTAAAAACCGGATCGCAGGCCATATTCTGGCAGAGGATGTGGTGGATCAGGAGACCGGTGAGATCATAGCGGAAGCGGGAGTCAAGGTATCCAAGGCTCTGGCTGTGGAGATTCAGGATGCTGCGGTTTCATCCGTCTATATCCAGACGGAATCCAGAAAGGTGAAGGTTCTTTCCAATCTGATGGTGGACCTTTCCAAATACGTGGATTTCGATCCCAGGGAAGCCGGCATTACAGAATCAGTATTCTACCCTGTGCTGAAACCTATACTGGAAGAATATGCCGAAGCACCGGCAGAAGATCTGAAAGAGGCTCTTCACAAGCATGTGCATGAGCTTATCCCTAAGCATATCACAAAAGAAGACATCATTGCTTCTATTAATTATAACATGCATCTGGAAGAAGGCATCGGAAACGACGACGATATCGATCATTTGGGCAACCGGAGGATCCGCGCCGTGGGAGAGCTTCTTCAGAATCAATACCGCATCGGCCTTTCCAGAATGGAACGTGTGGTGCGTGAGAGGATGACGACTCAGGATATTGAGGGGATCACCCCCCAGTCCCTGATCAATATTAAGCCTGTGACGGCGGCAGTGAAGGAATTCTTCGGAAGCTCCCAGCTGTCCCAGTTCATGGACCAGAACAATCCTCTGGCTGAGCTGACCCATAAGCGCCGCCTGTCTGCGCTGGGGCCCGGCGGATTGTCCAGAGACCGCGCCGGCTTTGAAGTCCGTGACGTACATTATTCCCACTATGGAAGAATGTGCCCCATCGAGACTCCGGAAGGTCCAAACATCGGTCTGATCAACTCCCTGGCTACTTATGCCAGAGTAAATCAGTACGGTTTTGTGGAAGCTCCCTACCGGGTGGTGGACAAAACTACAAATCCGAAGAATCCTGTGGTCACAGATGACGTGGTCTATCTGACCGCCGATGAAGAGGACAATTATATTGTTGCACAGGCGAATGAAGCCCTTGATGATGAGGGTCATTTTGTACGTAATAATGTATCCGGACGTTTCCGGGAAGAAACTTCCGAATTTGAAAAGAGAAAAATAGATCTGATGGACGTTTCGCCTAAAATGGTGTTTTCAGTAGCGACGGCCATGATTCCGTTCCTGGAAAACGACGATGCCAACCGCGCCCTGATGGGCTCCAACATGCAGAGACAGGCCGTGCCGCTTTTGAGCACCGAGGCCCCGGCTGTGGGAACAGGTATGGAAGGCAAGGCCGCAGTCGATTCCGGCGTTTGCATGGTGGCAAAAAATGCAGGCGTGGTAGAGCGTTCTGCGTCCAATGAGATTGTCATCCGGAATGAGAACGGGGGGCGGGATGTTTATCATCTGACGAAATTCAAGAGAAGCAACCAGAGCAACTGCTACAATCAGAAGCCGATCGTGTTTAAAGGCGACAAGGTTGCTGCCGGAGAAGTGATCGCGGACGGTCCTTCCACCAGCAACGGAGAAATTGCCCTGGGCAAAAACCCGCTGATCGGATTCATGACCTGGGAAGGCTATAATTATGAGGATGCAGTTCTCCTCAGTGAGCGTCTCGTACAGGATGATGTCTATACTTCTGTCCATATTGAGGAATATGAGGCAGAGGCCAGAGATACTAAGCTCGGACCGGAAGAGATCACAAGAGATGTCCCCGGCGTGGGCGAGGATGCTCTTAAGGATTTGGATGAGCGGGGTATCATACGTATCGGCGCGGAGGTACGCGCGGGAGACATCCTGGTGGGTAAAGTCACTCCGAAGGGCGAAACAGAGCTGACCGCGGAGGAGAGACTGCTTCGGGCCATTTTCGGTGAGAAAGCCAGAGAAGTCCGTGACACATCTCTCAAGGTGCCCCACGGTGCGTATGGAATCGTGGTGGATGCGAAGGTGTTTACCAGAGAAAATGGAGATGAGCTGTCTCCGGGCGTGAACCAGACTGTGCGTATTTATATTGCCCAAAAGAGGAAGATTTCCGTGGGCGATAAGATGGCGGGCCGTCACGGAAACAAGGGTGTTGTTTCCCGTGTGCTTCCCGTGGAGGATATGCCGTTCCTGCCCAACGGACGTCCCCTGGACATCGTTTTGAATCCTCTGGGCGTGCCTTCCCGTATGAACATCGGGCAGGTGCTGGAGATTCATCTTTCCCTCGCGGCAAAGGCCCTCGGCTTTAATATTTCCACGCCGGTATTTGACGGCGCCGATGAAGACGACATCATGGACACTCTGGATCTGGCGAATGATTATGTCAACATGGAGTGGGATGAATTTAAGAAGAAATATACAGATGAACTGAATCCGGGCGTGATGGAATTCCTGGAAGAGAACAAAGACCACAGAGAGCTGTGGAAGGGCGTTCCGATTCGGCGCGACGGCAAGGTGAGACTGCGTGATGGACGTACCGGTGAGTTTTTCGACAGCCCAGTCACTATCGGTCATATGCACTATCTGAAGCTGCATCATCTGGTAGACGATAAGATTCATGCGCGTTCTACCGGCCCTTATTCTCTGGTTACTCAGCAGCCCCTCGGAGGCAAGGCCCAGTTCGGCGGCCAGCGTTTCGGCGAGATGGAGGTTTGGGCGCTGGAGGCGTATGGCGCGGCCTATACGCTGCAGGAAATTCTGACAGTGAAGTCCGATGATGTGGTAGGCCGGGTGAAGACCTACGAGGCCATCATAAAAGGGGAGAATATCCCGGAGCCGGGTGTACCGGAATCCTTTAAGGTGCTTTTGAAAGAGCTCCAATCCCTGGGGCTTGATGTGAAGCTGCTCCGCGATGACAACACGGAGGTAGAGATCACAGAGAGCACTGATTATGGGAATACAGACATCAACGCACTGCTCAACAGCGACCGGGTGTTCAATGACTATGAAGAGTCTTATAGCTCCTTGGGTTATCAGAAGCAGGAGTTTGAAGGCGGCGAGCTGGTAAGCGTGAAAGCGAATGCGGATGAGAAGGACGATTATGCCGAAGATTCCGTGGAAGATTCCTCCGAAGGATCGGAAGAATAAATCCTGAATAATTCGTGGATGTATACCGAGACATGGATATAGATAGAAGGGAGAACCACTCATGCCTGAAACAACGAATGAAACCTATCAGCCGTTGACTTTTGACGCGATCAAAATCGGCCTGGCATCTCCGGAAAAGATTCTGGAATGGTCAAGAGGCGAAGTTAAAAAGCCGGAGACCATCAATTACAGGACGCTGAAACCGGAAAAGGACGGCCTGTTCTGCGAGCGTATTTTCGGGCCCAGCAAGGACTGGGAGTGCCACTGCGGTAAATATAAGAAAATCAGATACAAAGGAGTCATCTGCGACCGGTGCGGCGTAGAAGTGACAAAAGCCAGCGTCCGGAGAGAGCGTATGGGCCATATCGCCCTGGCGGCCCCGGTGTCCCATATTTGGTATTTTAAAGGGATTCCCAGCCGTATGGGACTGATATTGGATCTGTCGCCCCGCACATTGGAGAAGGTGCTGTATTTCGCATCTTATATCGTTCTGGACAAAGGAGAGACAGATCTGCAGTATAAGCAGGTGCTTTCGGAAAAAGAATTCCGGGAAGCTTATGATAAATGGGGCAATACGTTCCGGGTGGGAATGGGAGCCGAGGCGGTACAGGAGCTTCTGCGTTCCATCGATCTGGAGAAGGATTCCGCTGAGCTGCGGAAGGGTCTCAAGGAATCCAGCGGACAGAAACGGGCCAGGATCATCAAGCGTCTGGAGGTTGTGGAGGCGTTCCGCGCATCCGGGAACAAGCCGGAATGGATGATCATGGATGTGATTCCGGTAATCCCTCCCGATCTGCGTCCCATGGTACAGCTGGACGGAGGCCGGTTTGCCACGTCTGACCTGAATGACCTGTACAGAAGGATCATCAACAGAAACAATCGTCTGGCAAGGCTTCTGGAGCTGGGGGCGCCGGATATCATTGTGCGTAATGAAAAGCGTATGCTCCAGGAAGCGGTAGATGCCCTGATTGACAACGGCAGGAGAGGCCGCCCTGTTACTGGGCCGGGGAACCGCCCGTTAAAGTCTCTTTCCGATATGTTAAAGGGAAAGCAGGGACGTTTCCGCCAGAATCTGCTCGGCAAGCGTGTCGATTATTCCGGCCGTTCCGTTATCGTGGTAGGTCCGGAGCTTAAGATTTATCAGTGCGGTCTGCCTAAGGAGATGGCAATCGAGCTTTTCAAGCCCTTTGTGATGAAGGAGCTTGTGGCCAACGGCACCACTCATAATATAAAAAGCGCAAAGAAGATGGTGGAGAGACTTCAGCCGGAAGTTTGGGATGTTCTGGAAGACGTCATCAAAGAGCATCCGGTCATGCTGAACCGTGCTCCTACTCTGCACCGACTGGGAATCCAGGCATTTGAGCCGATTCTCGTAGAAGGGAAAGCGATCAAGCTTCATCCCCTGGTTTGTACGGCGTTTAACGCTGACTTCGACGGAGACCAGATGGCGGTCCATCTTCCTCTTTCCGTAGAGGCGCAGGCAGAATGCCGATTCATGCTTTTATCGCCCAACAACCTTTTGAAGCCTTCCGACGGCGGCCCTGTGGCAGTTCCGTCCCAGGATATGGTGCTGGGAATCTATTACCTGACCCAGGAGCGTCCCGGCTCCGCAGGTGAAGGGATGATATTTAAGAATATCAACGAGGCGATTCTCGCCTATGAGAATAAAGCAGTTACACTCCATTCCCGTGTCAAGGTCCGCGTGAGCAAGACCATGGAGGATGGAAGCGTAAAGAACGGAATCGTGGAGTCCACGGTGGGCCGTTTCATCTTCAATGAGATTATTCCTCAGGATCTGGGGTTTGTGGACAGGAGCGTGCCGGAAAATGAGCTGAGCCTGGAAATTGATTTCCATGTGGGCAAGAAGGGACTGAAGCAGATTCTTGAGAAGGTCATCAATACTCATGGCCCCATCAAGACGGCGGAGACCCTGGACAGTATCAAAGCGATGGGTTATCGGTATTCCACAAGAGCGGCCATGACCGTATCCATTTCCGACATGACCGTACCGGAGACGAAGAAGAAGCTGGTGGCTGACGCACAGGCTACGGTAGACCGGATCGCCATGAACTTCCGGCGTGGTCTGATCACCGAAGAAGAGCGTTATAAAGAGGTTATCGAAACCTGGAAGAATACCGACGACATCCTGACCCACGACCTGCTGTCCGGTCTGGATAAATATAATAACATCTATATGATGGCTGACTCCGGGGCCCGTGGTTCCGATAAGCAGATCAAACAGCTGGCCGGAATGCGAGGTCTGATGGCGGATACGACGGGACGTACCATTGAGCTGCCCATCAAGTCAAACTTCCGTGAGGGACTGGACGTTTTGGAGTATTTCATTTCCGCCCACGGCGCTCGTAAGGGACTTTCCGATACGGCACTCCGTACAGCCGACTCCGGGTATCTGACGAGGCGTCTTGTAGACGTATCTCAGGATTTGATCATTCGTGAGATTGACTGCTGTGAAGGCAAGGCGATTCCCTGCATGGAGATTCGTGCATTTACGGACGGACGGGAAGTGATCGAGGGCCTGGAGGAGCGTTTGACAGGCAGATATATCGCAGAAACCATCACGGATCCGGATACAGGGGAAGTGGTAGTAAAAGAAAATCACATTTGTACGCCTAAGCGTGCGGCGGCAGTCGTGAAGGTGCTGGAGAGATTGGGACGGGATTCTGTGAAGATCCGTACTATTCTCACCTGCAAATCCCATCTGGGAATCTGTGCGAAGTGCTACGGTGCCAATATGGCTACCGGACAGCCGGTGCAGGTAGGCGAAGCGGTTGGTATCATTGCGGCACAGTCCATCGGAGAACCTGGTACTCAGCTGACGATGAGAACTTTCCATACCGGCGGTGTGGCAGGAAACGATATCACACAAGGTCTTCCCCGTGTGGAGGAGCTTTTTGAGGCAAGAAAGCCCAAAGGACTTGCAATCATTGCAGAGTTCGGCGGTGTTGCCACGATCAAGGATACGAAAAAGAAACGTGAGATCATCATCACGGATAATGAGACCGGAAATTCCAAAACCTATCTGATTCCTTACGGTTCCAGGATCAAGATTCAGGACGGTCAGGTACTGGAGGCAGGCGACGAGCTGACAGAAGGTAGTGTGAACCCTCATGATATCCTGAAGATCAAAGGCGTCCGCGCCGTGCAGGATTATATGATTCAGGAAGTACAGAGAGTTTACCGTCTGCAGGGTGTGGAGATCAACGACAAGCATGTGGAGGTGATTGTTCGCCAGATGCTTAAGAAGGTGCGGATAGAGAACAGCGGTGACAGCGATGTGCTGCCGGGGGCTTCCATGGAAGTTCTGGATTTCGATGACATGAATGAACAGCTGATCGCGGAGGATAAAAAGCCGGCTGAGGGCAAGCAGGTCCTGCTGGGTATCACCAAAGCTTCTCTGGCCACCAATTCCTTCCTGTCGGCGGCATCCTTCCAGGAAACCACAAAGGTGCTGACAGAGGCGGCTATCAATGGAAAGGTCGATCCGCTTATCGGTTTGAAGGAAAACGTCATTATCGGTAAGCTGATTCCGGCAGGCACCGGTATGAAGCGGTATCGTTCTGTGAAGCTGAATACAGATATAGAAGAAAACGATGAAATTGTATTGTCCGAAGATTTTGGAGGAGACTTTGGAGAAGAGATGACCTTCGCCGAGGAGCCGGATGATGAAGACTTAGATGGCATAGACGCAGAGGAAGAAGGCGGCTATGATGAGGATTTAGATGATTTTGTGGAAGAAGACGAAGAAGTGGAAGTGTCTTTGGACGAAGAATAGAAACCGCATCAGGTGCGGAATATGAAAAAAGGGCTGGATTCCTGGGGAGAATCCGGCCCTTTTTTCATGGATGGGAAAGTAGAGGAATTGTCTATGAGAAAATGGATGAAATATCTGGCTGGGGCTGGAGGGATTCTGACAGCGGCGGATCTTCTGAGTTCCTGGTTTATTTTCCAGGGCCTTTTGGGGAGCCAAAAGTCAGGCGGCCTGCGGGACAACCGCGATGGACAGACTGATGATTGTATTGGGGAAGAGTTGGAGATCCGCGCCTTTGACGGGACAAAACTCAGCGGGCTTCTGACCGGCCGGGAGGCGTCGGACAAAACGGTGGTTTTTGTCCACGGCTACAGAGGAAACGGTCTGCGGGATGGACGAGCGTTTGTGCCCATGTATGATAGGTACGGTTTTCAGGTCCTTCTGGTGGATGACAGATGTCATGGTAAGAGTGAAGGAAATTATATGGGTTTTGGATGCCTGGACAGGCTCGACTGCCAGAGCTGGTGCCGGTATCTGGTGGAACGGTTTGGAGAGAAACATAAGATAATCCTTCATGGAGTATCCATGGGCGCGGCTGCAGTCCTTTCATCTTTGGGAGAGAAGCTGCCTTCCCAGGTGAAGTGCGCGGTATCGGACTGCAGTTTTGCCAACGGCTGGGAGGAACTGCGGCACCAGCTGAGAAAACGCTACCATCTGCCGGCTTTTCCGATTCTTAATACGGTTGAACTGTATTGCAGATGGAAAGCAGGATACAGCCTTAAGGAATACAGTCCTGTGACTCAGGTGGAGAAATCTGAGATTCCAGTGTTGTTCATACATGGCGATGCCGATGAATTGGTTCCGGTCACTATGGCATACCAGCTTTATCACGCATGCGCCTCAGAAAAACGTTTATATATTGCCAGCGGCGCGGCACATGCTAAGAGCTATCAATCCGATGAAGCAGTGTATGAGAAAATAGTACGGCAGTTTTTGAAAGATAGCGGAGTTATGTGAGGACACTTTTTAATTGTGTTTTTTATATACTGATATGACCAGATATGACAAAATTTGTGCTATTTATATAGAGGAATTAAAATATTCTTTTCGTTATGTACAATATGTGATATGATTAGTTTGCCTGAAACGAACAAGCAGTTTTCAGCTGAATGAAAGCTGATCGGATAAGAGACTAAGAATCTTCGTACAGATGAAAAGAGGTAAAGCGGCATGAAGGGAGCAGGAATGGAAGAGCAGCTGGCAAAGGGAAAGATATTGCCGCTGCTTCTTAAATTGGCAATACCGAGCACGATCGCGCAAGTCGTGAATGCTCTTTACAGCATGGTAGACCGAATCTATATCGGGCATATGGAAGGCGTTGGGACCATCGCTTTGACGGGCCTGGGGCTGACCCTTCCCATCATACTGATCATTACGGCATTCAGCTGTCTGGTCGGGATGGGCGGAGCTCCTCTGCTCTCCATCAGGCTTGGAGAGAAGGACCATAAAGGGGCGGCGGCGCTGCAGGGAAATTCCTTTTCCATGCTGCTGGTGCTGGGAGTGCTGCTGACCATCTTTTTTTATTTTTTCTGCGATCCGATACTCCGGATATTTGGCGCCAGTGAAGGAGCACTTCCCTATGCTGCGTCCTACCTGCGTATATATGTGCTGGGGACGATTCCGGTCATGATAAGCATGGGGATGAATTCTTTCCTGAATGCCCAGGGATACACTACATTGGGGACTCTGACTGTAGTGATCGGCGCAGTCCTCAATCTGATACTGGACCCTGTCTTTATCTATACGTTTCACATGGGAATCGCGGGAGCGGCGATCGCAACTGTCATCGCGCAGCTGGTATCGGCAGTCTGGGTCCTTATCTTACTCCTTTTTTCTAAGAAGATTATTATCCGTATCCGCCTGCAGGATATGGCGGTAAAATGGCACAATGTGAAAAAGATATGTGCTCTTGGAGTGTCAAATTTTGCGTTTTTGGCAAATGACAGCCTGGTTCAGATTCTCATGAACCTGCTTTTGAGAAAATGGTGTGTGGATATTGCCACAGGTGATATGTATATTGGATGCCTGACCATCATTTACAGTATGTATCAGATATTCTTTATGCCCTTGAAGGGCATCACCCAGGGAACACAGCCTATCGTGGGCTATTGCTTTGGGGCCGGGGATTACGGCAGACTGAAGAAAACGGTCCACTATGCCAGAATCTGTTCCATGGTCTGTGCGACCGCCATGTGGGCGTTTTTTATGATGTTTCCAAAACCGGTAGCGGGTCTGTTCACGACGGACGCCGCTTTGCTCGATACTTGTACGTCATCCATAAGGATTGCCTTCTGCTTTAACTTTGTGCTTGGAATGCAGATGGTGAATCAGCATATGTTCGTGGCCATGGGAAATGCGAAGCTTTCCCTGATCTTTGCTCTGATGAGGAAAGTATTCGTAATGGTTCCGCTGGTGCTCTTGTTTCCATATTTTATGGGAGCGTACGGTGTATTCCTGGCAGAACCAGTGTCCAATATCATCACAGTCGTTGTCACGTATATTTGCTTCAGCAGATATATGAAAGGACTGCTGCAGGCCCAAAGCAGAAGAGAAAGAATCGAATAAAAGAATAGAAGAGAGGAAGTCTGGCGGTGGTCCGCCGGACTTTTTTTATAGGAAAGTGCGTCCAAGGTAAACCCAAGGGCACCCCTAAATACATGCCCAAGGGTATGATACTAAATACTTTTTGGAATCATTCTATTAGTCCTAGTCAGGAAATCGGCAGAAGTTCCGAGCCGTCACGATTTCGGTTCGCTGGCGATGCAGGTGCCGCTTTATCCCCGCTCCGGCAGTATCGTTCACATGTCGACAGGAAATCTTTATGATTTCCCGTCTCCTGTTCTCTCAGAAACGGAATCGGTATTTCCGTTTCTGCCTTCCTCCGCCTGGGGAACACCGGCCGCTGCCCTGCGGCGCTCACCTTTAGGCCGGCCCGGAATCTTTCTGCCGGTTTCCTGTCTGCCACACCATTATGAATGTTCTCCATTTTCCTGATTCCAAAAAAGATTGGATATCCATAGGGCCCGCACGCCTTACGGCAGCGGGCCTCCGTGGCCGCCCCAATGGCTTTCACAACAAATAAAAGCTTATTTCGGTGCGGGAAGCGGAGCAGGAGGAAGAATCCGATTCCATCGTAAGGGGAGCGCCGCAAAGGCGTTGGCAGGATCTTCGCGGCCGAAGGGAGGCAAAAATCGCATATCATGCGGATTTTTGTTGGAATCTGACATGGAAAAATATCGATTTATCCATGTCAGTTGGAAAGGACCGACCGGAGGCCGTAAAGATGCTGGTTACGGCTGCCAGCGAGCCGTCTGGATGGAAGCGGACTTCCTTCTGTCCCCTCTGATTTGCAAAGATAAGTTTGTTTGAAAGATATTCAAAGGTATACTTTCCAAAAGATACTAGTAAAAACCTATTGACATTATAATGTGAATATTGTATATATTATATATACACAATATTGCAAGCCCATGGGAGAAATCATATGAACATTTACATAAGCAATGCCAGCGGCGAACCGATTTATAATCAGATCGTGACGCAGATCAAGGCGCAGATAATAGCCGGAGAGCTGAAGGAAGGAGATCCGCTTCCTTCTATGAGACTTTTGGCGAAGGAGCTCCGCATCAGTGTGATTACCACGAAGCGGGCGTATGAGGAGCTGGAGCGGGAAGGATTCATCGTGTCCTATACTGGGAAAGGCAGCTTCGTGGCCGCGCCGAACAGAGAATTCATCAAGGAACAGAAGCTGCGGGAAGTGGAAGAATATCTTGAGAAAGCGGTGAGGGCATCTAAGGACTGCGGACTGACCGGCAGAGAGCTGGCGGAGATGCTCCGGCTGATGATGGAAGAGTAGGCAGGAAAAGAGGAGAATGATTATGCGGGATGCATTGAAATTAGAACAGGTATCGAAACAATATAATGGTTTTAAGCTGGAGGATGTGAACATTACTCTGCCTTCAGGGTGTATCATGGGATTCATCGGAGAGAATGGGGCAGGTAAGACGACCACGATTAAACTAATTCTGGATCTGATTAAACGGGATGGAGGAAGAATCCAGGTACTAGGCCAGGAAAGCCAGAATATGCCGAGAGCACTGAAGGACTCCATAGGCGTGGTCATGGACACATGCTGTTTTTCCGAAGAGCTCACGGCAAAGCATGTGGGAAAGATCATGAGAGGGTTTTATGCAAGCTGGGATCAGGAAAAATATGAAGAACTGCTCCGGAAGTACCGCATAGATTCGATGAAAAAAGTCAAGGAGTATTCCAGGGGCATGAAAATGAAACTGTCCATGGCGGTGGCACTCTCCCATGATACCAGAATTTTGATTCTGGATGAGGCGACCAGCGGGCTGGACCCGGTGGCAAGAGAGGAGCTTCTGGAGACTTTCCAGGACTTTATTCAGGATGAGGAACACAGCATTTTTATTTCTTCCCATATCATAAGTGATCTGGAAAAAATATGTGATTATATCACATTTATTCACAAAGGGAAAATATTGTTTTCAGAAGAAAAGGATGCGCTTCTGGAGGGCTACGGGATACTGCACTGTTCCAGACGGGAGCTTGAAGAATTGGGTAAAAGCGCCGTAGCGGGCGTGCGGGAAAGCGCTTTTGGTGTGGAAGCTTTGGTGAAAAGAAAAAAAATACCGGGCGGAATGCATGTGGACCCCGCGAATCTGGAAGACATCATGCTCTATTACAGCAGGGAGGAATAATATTATGAAAGGACTTTTATTAAATGATTTTTTGACCATGCGGAAGGTCATGGCGCTGTATTTTGGAATTTTGATATTGTATTATGCCCTTGGGATATTTGGAAAAGGATTGGCTGGAGTTCAGATATTTGCGGTCTTTTTCAGCGCCATGCTGGTGATCTACTCCTTTTCTTATGAGGAAAAGAGTGGCTGGAACAGTTATGTGAACGTTCTGCCTGTATCAAGGGCACAGGTTGTCCTCAGCAAATATATCCTGTCTCTGATTGCTATGGGGGCAGCGGCCGGCGGAGGGGCGCTGATCCAGACGGTCATAAACCTGAAAAATCGTGTACAGCCAGAAAACGGACTGTGGATATCCATAATAGCGTTTTGCGTGGCATCCCTTTTTCTGTCTCTCATTATTCCGATTCTTTTTAAAATGGGAGCGGAAAAAGGTCGGATCATCCTGGTGGTCATCTTCCTGATTCCTTTCATGATAACCATGCTTGTTAAAAAGACAGGGATCAAGCTGGCCTTTACCATACAGGATTTGTTGGCGATGATTCCGCTTATAGTATTATGCGTAGTGATATTTATGATTCTGTCTTGTATGGTGACTCTGCGGATATACGGAAAAAAAGAATTTTAGAAGCCTGTGCTTAAATAACAGGGCCGCCGGAAGCTACGGCGGCCTTGTCCCTTTTTTCATGATACTAAATACTTTTTGGAATCATTTATAGTTAGCTCCGATCAAGTTCCGGTTAAATACCGGCAGAAGTTCCGGACCGTCACGATTTCGGTTCGCTGGCGATGCAGGGGCCGCTTTATCCCCGCTTTGGCAGTACCGCTCACATGTCGACAGGAAATCTTTATGATTTCCCGTCTCCTGTTCGCTCAAAAACGGAATCGGATTTTCCGTTTTTGCCTTCCTCCGCCAGGGGAACACCGGCCGCTGCCCTGCGGCGCTCCCCTTTAGGCCGGACCGGAATCGTTCTGCCGGTGCCCTGCCTGCCGCGCTGTACCGGACAAATTTCATTTTTTAGATTCCAGAAAAGGGTTGGATATCCGCACGGCCCGCGCGCCTTACGGCAGCAGGCCGCGGTGGCCGCCTCAATGGCTTTCACAACAAACGAAAGCTTATTTCGGTGCGGGAGGAGGAGCAGGAGGAACAATCCGATTCCATCGTAAGGGGAGCGCCGCAAAGATGCTGGTTACGGCTGCCAGCGACCCGCCTGGATGGAAGCGGACTTTCTCCTGTCTCGTCTGGTTTGCAAAGATAAATTTGTTTGAAAGGTATTCAAAGGTAAACTCTTGGGCGCTCCTTAATTCATGCCCTCCGGACGGGCGCACTTTGTGCGGCAGGGTATGGGATTCCGTGTAGGTCATTAATTGTTAACAGAATTGTAATTGACAATGTATAATTAGAGTGATAGTATCTAAGTAATATCAAAATAATATCAATTCATAAGCAAAAAGGCTTGAAAGCGCTTTAAGGGCGCGGATAGGAGGGTAATGATGAAAGGTGATTTTTCGAAGGAGAGGGAACTGTCTCCGGCGAGCGGCATGGTTGGGCTGCTGATGGCGTTCCTTTTGCTGGCCGGCGGCACGGCTGTTATTATATGCAGCGCGTTGTTTTTGAAAGGGCCGGCGTTCGGTATTCTGCTCGCGGTGGGTATCCTGCTCGTCTGCGCTGTGTCTCTTCCGGTGATGGGACTCAAGGTGGTGGCACCGAAGGAGGCGCTGGTGCTGGTACTGTTCGGCACTTATTACGGCACGATCCGTCAGGAGGGATTTTATCTTGTAAATCCGTTTTGTATGGGAGTGAATCCGTCGATAAGATCCACTCCCACCACAATCGCCGGAGGCAATATTCAGATTGGCACTTCCTTCAGTAAAAAGGTTTCTTTAAAGACCATGACTCTGAACAATGAAAAACAGAAGGTCAACGATCAGCTGGGGAATCCGGTGATCGTAGGAGCCGTGGTCATCTGGAAAGTGGTAAATCCGACGAAGGCAGTATTCAATGTCAATAATTATAAGACCTTCCTGTCTATTCAATGCGACTCCGTTATCCGGAATGTTTCTCGACTGTATCCTTATGATATAGGGGACGACGGAAGCGGAAGCAGTGAATCCGATGAAAAGACGCTCCGCGGGAGTACACGGGAGGTCGCCGGCAAAATGTGCTACGAGCTTCAGGAACGGGTAAAGGATGCCGGACTGGAGATCAGCGACGTGCAGATCACCCACTTATCCTATGCGCCGGAGATTGCATCCGCCATGCTTCAGAGACAGCAGGCTGTGGCCATCATCGCCGCACGGCAGAAAATCGTGGAGGGCGCTGTGGGAATGGTCGAGATGGCGTTGGAGAAGCTGAACGAAAATGATGTGGTGGAATTGGACGAAGAGAGAAAAGCGGCAATGGTCAGCAATCTCCTGGTAGTGCTCTGCGGCAACAAAGATGCCCAGCCAATTGTGAACAGCGGAAGTATTTACTAAAATAGATTAGGAGAGGGCTGCCCGGGGACGGGACAGCAAGAGGTGGAAGAGAATGATTCAACTGGAGCATGTATCGAAGGTTTACAACGGGACGCATAAAGCGGTGGACGATTGTTCCTTTTCCGTGGAGGATGGAAAAATCACTGGTTTTATCGGGCCCAACGGCGCAGGAAAGACTACTACGCTTAAAATGATAACGGGGATTTTGGAAGCGACGGAAGGCAGCATTACTCTGGACGGCGTCGATATAAAAAGAAACGGTGTGGAGGCCAAGAAAAAGATTGGGTTCGTATCCGACAATCCGGACAGCTTCCTGCGGCTCAAGGGGCTGGAGTATCTGAATTTCATGGCAGATATCTATGATGTCCCCACGGAAGGAAGAAGTGAAAAGATAAAGGAGATGGCGGAGCGGTTTGAGATGGCAGACGCGCTGGGAGATAAGATTCTCAGCTATTCCCACGGCATGAGGCAGAAGATCATGGTAATGGGCGCGCTGCTTCACAGTCCGTCTTTGTGGATATTGGATGAGCCTCTGACCGGACTGGATCCGAAGGCGGCTTTTGAACTGAAGGATATGATGCGGGAACATGCGGACAGCGGATGTGCCGTTCTGTTTTCCACTCATGTTCTGGAGGTGGCGGAGAAACTCTGCGACAAGGTAGTGATCATCAATAAGGGCCGGATCGTATTCCAGGGTACGTTGGACCAGCTGAGACAGGACTATCCGGAGGGAACGAGTCTTGAGGAAATATTCCTGGCGGTGACGGAACATGCGTAAATATCTGATACTGACAGGGAAGCTGCTGAAATCCGGCCTGGGAGGATTCGCCGCTTCCGGAAAAAATAAAAAGAAAAAACGCAATCTCAGCCAGGGTGTTATGTGGCTCATCCTTCTCGTCTGCCTGATTCCTATGATCGGAATGTTATATAAAGCGGGAGGGGGCGCGTACGGGCTTCTGGCTCCCATAGGGCAGGAAGGAGTGGCGCTGGAGCTGGCTTTCTTCGCAGGCTCGATCATGAACCTGATGCTGGGATTTCCGATGATCATCTCCGTATTTTATATGACCGGAGATATTGAAAAGCTGCTTTATCTGCCTCTGCATCCCTGGCAGATAGTGGGAGCGAAATTTACCGTTTCGCTTCTGTATACGTACCTGACGTCCTTGTATTTTCTCTGCCCGTTCCTGGTGGGATATGGGATTGCGTCAGGAGCCGGGGCGATATTCTGGATATTCATTGTCATAGCCGTAATCTTGCTTCCCGTTATGCCGTTGGTATACAGCGCCATTCTCTCCATGATTATCATGAGAGTATTTAAAAAGGCCAAGAACAAGGATTTTCTCAGCATTATCAGTGTGATCCTGAGCCTTGTCCTTGCGTTTGGAATCAGCAGCTTCACCTCCAGTATGGGTAATATGGGAAATCAGCAGCTGATGGATATGCTGATGAAGGGAAGAAATTCCCTGATGGGGCTTATGAACGGGATTTTTCCGTCCCTTCGTTTCCTGGAAAAGGGGGTGGCGGAGGGAAGTATCCTGTCCATGCTGATATTTCTGGGGATTACGGCTCTTGCGCTGGTGGTTTTCTTCCTGATAGCCGAGAGGCTGTATTTTGCGGGTGCCATGGGAATGCGGGAGACAACGGCCAGGAGAAAAGCAGTTTCTTCCAGAGAAAGTCATAAGCTGAACAGGAGGCGCAGCCCGAGACAGGCATATCTGTTAAAGGAACTGAGGCTTTTGATACGGACGCCCATTTACTTTATGAATTGTGTGATGCTGGTATTTTTATGGCCGCTCTTTTTCTTGATCCCGCTTGTAATACAGTTCAGCAAATCAGGAGGGATCGATATCGGCGGTTTGCTTTCCGCACTGGATCTGGGAAGCACAGGAGCCAGCGCGGTGGTCCTGTTTGTCGTCCTGTGCGTATCGCTGGGAGCGGGACTCTTCAATTATGTGGCCGGTACCGCGATATCCAGAGAGGGAAAGAATTTTCAGTTTATGAAAGCAATCCCCGTATCTTTCCGTACACAGCTTCAGGCGAAGCTGCTCTCGGGCCTTTATATCGGAGTTGGCGGTACGACCTTATACTGCCTTATCATCCTCCTTGTGCTGATGGGATGCTTTGGGCTTCCTGTATGGATACTGCCGTTTGCCTTAATAGGGAGTGTCCTGGCCAATCTGATTCAGTGCCTGATTCAGTTGTTTATGGATCTGTTCCATCCAAAGCTGACCTGGGAGAGCGAACAGCAGGCCGTGAAACAGAACATGAACGTCATGGTCGGAATGCTTCTGAACCTGATCGCCGGAGTTGGCATAGGAATGCTGATCTTCTGGCTGTATAAGATCCTCAGCCTTCCTCTGACCGCGTATGCCGCTGTGGTATGTGTGCTTCTGGCGGCAATCTCCTTCCTCTTGTACAAGGGAGTCATGGCCTATGGAATCAGGCGCATTGAAAGCTTAGAATAAAGGAATGCCGGAAAACACCGGCGGCTCTTGTAAACAGGGCGGGATTCCGTTAGAATGGTAGGTGAGAAAATGCCCGTGCAGAAGAACGAAAAGGATAAAAATAAAAAACAAGTGCTCCTCCGGCTGTCGCCGGCTCTTTGGAATGAGCTGGCTCAGTGGGCAGAGGACGATTTTCGTTCCATCAACGGGCAGATCGAATACCTTTTGACTGAAGCCGTGAGGGGACGGAAAAAGGGGGGTAAAAGGGAGGAGCTGTGATGAAACCGTATCGCAGTATCAATTACAGGATTGCAACCTGGCTCATTCATCTGAGCGTCTGGCTCACCGCTGTTTTTCTGTTCGTATTCTGGAGCAGGATTCCGGATCAGATTCCCAGTCACTATAATGGCGCGGGAGCTGTGGATAAATGGGGAGGAAAAGAAGTCCTGTTCATGCTGGTCTTTGTCATGTTCTTTATTTATGGATGCCATTTTATTGCAGTCCTTATCTGCAGGAACGGTACGACCCGGGAAGGGCTCTATTCGAAGAAGCTTAAAGATTTTGTGACAGATGAGGATGTACAGGCCGCGGTGAGGATCACCCTGGATTTTCTGGCGTGGATGGACGTGTCCCTGATGGCGATGTTTGTGTATATCACCGTCTGCTCGGCTTCTTGTGTTCCCATAGGCTCCTGGTTTGTAGCGGCGGTTTTCCTGGTGATGGGTTTGGAACTCATCTGGTATACGGCCCGGATGCTGAAACAGAGAAAGGTCGTACGGATCAGGGCGGCCGGAGGCCTTGAGGCATGGAACGAAGAAGCCGGAAAGGACTCTTGCAAGCGGATATACGGAGACGTGGAGAACGTGCCGGAGGAGAAGTGCGTAGGAGATATAGCCGGAGGACAGGAAGAAAAGACTTATGGAGATATTTCCGGTGAGTACAGCAGGGAAAAAGAAGACGATATGTAGGAAAATGTCCGGAAACGGCGGCTGGCCCTTTACAAATGAAGCCGGATATAGTATAATCTGGGCATGATTTTGAAAAGAATTCTTTAAATGAACAGCAGATACAGGCTGCGAAGAAGAGGAGTACACCAACGGCACATCCAGAGAGGACGGCTCACCGGCTGAAAGGCTGTCCATGAACGCATTGGAGGAAGGTAGCTTCTGAGCCGAGCCGCTGAAAACATCCTGTGTTGGATGGAAGAAGTAAGCAGCTGCGGTTTGCCCCCGTTACCGGGCCAGAGATGACTGCGGCAGTTTTCTGCAGCCAACCAGAGGTGGTACCGCGATGATTCGCCCTCTGCCGTCGAAAGACGGCGGAGGGTATTTTTTGTTCTGCAATAAGAAAGGAAGATTACGACTATGAGTAAGGAACTGGAAAAAACCTATAATCCCGGATCCATTGAGGAGCGGTTGTATGAAAAGTGGATGGATAAGAAATATTTCCACGCGGAGGTGGATAAGAGCAAAAAACCGTTTACCATTGTAATGCCGCCGCCCAACATTACAGGCCAGCTGCATATGGGACATGCTCTCGACAACACCATGCAGGATATTTTGATTCGTTATAAGAGGATGCAGGGATATTCGGCCCTGTGGCAGCCGGGCACCGACCACGCGGCGATCGCCACGGAAGTCAAGGTCATCGATAAGCTCCGCAGCGAGGGTATCCAGAAGGAAGACCTTACCCGGGAAGAATTCATGAAATATGCCTGGGAATGGAAAGAGGAATACGGCGGAAGGATTGTCAATCAGCTGAAAAAGCTGGGCTCTTCGGCAGACTGGGACAGAGAACGCTTTACCATGGATGAAGGCTGCTCCGAGGCCGTTCTGGAAGTATTTATCCGCCTGTATGAAAAGGGATATATTTATAAAGGCTCCCGTATCATCAACTGGTGCCCCGAATGTCAGACCTCCATTTCAGATGCTGAGGTAGTACATGAGGAGCAGGCAGGCCATTTCTGGCACATCAACTATCCGGTAAAGGATGAGCCCGGACGCTGTGTGGAGATTGCTACGACCAGGCCGGAAACGATGCTCGGAGATACTGCCGTAGCCGTTCATCCCGATGATGAACGGTACAAGGATCTGGTGGGAAAGATGCTGATTCTGCCCATTGTGAACCGGGAGATCCCAGTCGTGGCCGATTCCTATGTGGACAAGGAATTCGGTACAGGCTGTGTGAAGATCACTCCCGCCCATGATCCCAACGATTTTGAAGTGGGCAAACGCTGCGGGCTGAAAGAGATCAATATATTAAATGATGATGCCACCATCAATGAAAATGGCGGAAAATATGAAGGAATGGACCGTTATGAGGCACGGAAAGCCATTGTGAAAGAGCTGGAAGAGCTGGGTCTTCTTGTGAAGGTCGCGGATCATTCTCATAATGTGGGGACACATGACCGGTGCAAGACCACCATTGAGCCCATGGTGAAGCAGCAGTGGTTCGTAAAGATGGATGAGATGGCGAAGCCTGCCATTGAAGCGCTTAAATCCGGACGTCTCAAATTTGTGCCGGAGAGCTTTGGCAAGACGTACCTGCACTGGCTGGAGAACATCAGAGACTGGTGTATTTCCAGGCAGCTTTGGTGGGGACACCGTATTCCCGCGTATTACTGCGGGAAATGTGGAGAAATGGTCGTAGCGAAGGAAGCTCCCCATACCTGTCCGAAATGCGGATGCACGCATATGGTTCAGGATGAGGATACGCTGGATACCTGGTTCAGCTCAGCCCTGTGGCCCTTTTCAACTCTTGGATGGCCGGAAAAGACGCCGGAGATGGATTATTTTTACCCTACGGATGTACTAGTCACCGGTTATGATATTATCTTCTTCTGGGTCATCCGTATGGTGTTCTCCGGCATCGAGCAGACCGGGAAGGAACCCTTCCATACGGTGCTGATCCATGGACTGGTGAGGGATTCCCAGGGAAGGAAGATGAGTAAATCCCTTGGAAACGGCATTGATCCTCTGGAGGTTGTGGAGAAATTCGGCGCTGACGCCCTCCGTATGACGCTGATCACAGGAAACGCCCCCGGAAATGATATGAGGTTTTACTGGGAGCGAGTGGAAGCCAGCAGGAACTTTGCCAACAAGGTCTGGAACGCCTCACGGTTTATTATGATGAATCTGGAAAAAGCGGAGGACCATCAGGCAGATGTAAAGAATCTGACCAGCGCCGACAAGTGGATTTTGTCTAAGGTGAATACTCTGACGAAAGATGTGACGGATAACCTGGATAAATATGAGCTGGGAATCGCCCTCCAGAAGGTGTACGATTTTATTTGGGAGGAATTCTGCGACTGGTATATTGAGATGGTGAAGCCCAGGCTTTACAGCGACACAGATGAAACAAAAGCGGCGGCTATCTGGACGCTCAAGACGGTGCTGATCCAGTCCCTGAAGCTTCTGCATCCCTATATGCCGTTTATCACAGAGGAGATCTTCTGCAACCTGCAGGAAGAAGAGGAGTCTATCATGATCTCCCAATGGCCGGAATATAAGCCGGAATGGAATTTTGCCGGCGAGGAGAATTCGGTGGAGACCATTAAAGAAGCGGTGCGCAGCATCAGGAACGTCCGTACTTCCATGAATGTGCCGCCCAGCAAAAAGGCAAAGGTGATCGTGGTATCAGAGGACGCTTCTGTCCGTGGGATTTTTGAAAACGGCAGAATCTTTTTTGCAACGCTGGGATATGCCAGTGAAGTATCCGTCCAGGCGGATAAATCGGGAATCGCAGAGGACGCGGTGTCGGCGGTGACGGCCAAAGCGGTTATTTATATGCCATTTGCGGAGCTGGTGGATATTTCGAAAGAAGTGGAACGCCTTGAGAGGGAGGAAGAGAGGCTTGACAAGGAGCTGAGCCGCTCCAAAGGCATGCTGAATAATGAAAAATTCGTAAGCCGTGCGCCGGAGGCCAAGATTCAGGCGGAAAAAGAGAAGCTGGCGAAATACGAGCAGATGATGGAGCAGGTGCAGGAGCGTCTGCGTCAGCTGAAGAAGCAGTGAGCCGGTCATAAAAATACAGCGGGGAGCTTTGCGGCGGACCTATAACGGTTCTGCCAGCAGCTCCAGAAACTGCATTCCGGCCAGGGAGACCGGATGGGAGCTGTCGCTCACCACACAGATGTGTCGGGGCGGCAGCTCTTCTTTTATGGGAATCTGGAAGACGGAACCGTCCGACAGGGCCTCTGAGGCAAAGCCTTCGGGAACGATGCCGATGCCGAGATCGTGGATGACCAGCGGCGTGACCAGATCAGTGGTGGCTGGTTCCACGTCCGGCTCCAGCACCGCTCCGCAGCTTATGAAATGCTGTTCCAGGAAGCGGCGGGTGGCGCTTCCCTGGCTGATACAGATCAAAGGATATCGTACCAGTTCGTGAATGCTCAGGACACGGCCTTTAAGCTCCTGAAAGCTTCTGCCGGCGATCACGATATCTTGAAAGGACGTCAGAGGGGTCATTTCCAGCCCTTCGGCGTTTTCCAGAGGAGAGATGACGATGGCAAAGTCGGAAGCGCCGTCCCGAAGAGAAGCCAGTGTTCCGGGGGTGGTGCCGCAGGAGATCTTAAGCTTCAGGGACGGGTATATATTCCTGAATTTTTTCAGATAAGGCAGCAGGAAATTGTGGAGAGTCATTTCACTGGCTCCGATCCGGACAGTGCCGGCAGCGAGGGACTTGCTGGCGGCCAGAGCCTCTTCTGCTTCCCAGAGCTGAGAGCAGGCTTTTTCCACATGGCTGAAAAGCAGCTCCGCCTCCGGTGTCAGAGTCACGCCTTTTTTGGAGCGGAGAAACAGAGAACAGTCCAGCTCTGTCTCCAGACAGCGGATATAGTGGCTGACAGTGGGCTGGGACAAGAAAAGGGCTCTTGCGGCTCTTGTGATGCTTTTATACTTGGCAACGAAATAAAAAATTTTATAGTATTCAAAATTTACGGACATTGCGGCTCCTGTAGTCAGATGGATCATCAATAGAAAATTTCTATGGATGAGCGTTAAAAATAAAATTATTCAAATGGATGTAAAAGTAGTATAATTCCATGCGGGCTTAAAATCAAGAGGAAAGCAGAGGAGTTTGAAATGATAAAAGACCTGACAGAGGGAAAGCCGTCATCGGTGCTGTGGAGATTTTCCATTCCGATGTTCGTCAGTGTGATTTTCCAGCAGTTTTATAATATAGCTGACAGCGCCATAGCGGGGAAATTTGCGGGGGAGGCCGCCCTTGCGGCAGTGGGCGCTTCCTATCCGATCACGATGATCTTTATGGCCATTGCGGTGGGCAGCAACATCGGATGTTCTGTGGTCATATCCCAGCTGTTCGGCGCCAAGAAATTTGAAGAGATGAAGACGGCGGTCTATACGACTTTGATCGCTTCCGTGGTCCTGTCCGCGGTCCTGACTGTATTCGGACTCTGGGGCACGGGACTTTTAATGAAGATGATCAACACGCCGGCAAATGTGTTTGATGACGGTGCTCTGTACCTGAGAATCTACATAGGCGGTTTTCTGTTCTTGTTTTTATATAATATCTGTACCGGCATCTTTACCTCCCTGGGAGACTCCAAGACGCCGCTTTACTTTCTGATCGGTTCTTCCTTAAGCAATATTTTCCTGGACTATTGGTTTGTGACCGGATTCCACATGGGAGTGGCAGGTGTGGCCTGGGCTACTTTTTTAGCTCAGGGTGCGGCCTGTGTCCTGGCGTTTTTTACCCTGCTCTTCCGCCTCAGGAGAGTAAAAACAGAAAAAAGGCCCGCGATGTTTTCTGCTAATATGCTGAAGCGCGTCGGAGTGATCGCGGTGCCCAGCATTTTGCAGCAGAGCTTTATTTCTGTCGGAAATATTTTTATACAGTGGAGGGTAAACGGGTTTGGATCCTCAGTCATTGCGGGATATTCAGCGGCGATCAAATTGAATACTTTTACCATTACATCATTCACGACGCTCGCCAATGGACTGTCCAGCTATACGGCGCAGAATATGGGAGCCGGGAAAGAAGAGCGGGTCAGCCAGGGATTCCGGGCGGGGACGGTCATGGCGTTTTTGGTGGCGGTGCCGTTTGCGGCGGTATTTTTCCTGTTCGGAAAGGAAATGATCTTTTTATTTCTTCCCTCAGGCGCAGATGTGGGAACCGCACTTTCCACCGGCACAACGTTTTTAAAGATTGTTTCACCCTTCTATTTTGTGGTCTCGCTGAAGCTGATGGCTGACGGAGTGCTGCGGGGGGCCGGAGCGATGCGGTACTTCATGGCGGCGACGTTTACTGATCTCCTGCTCCGGGTGATACTTTCGTTTCTTCTTTCCGTACCTTTCCATTCCACGGGAATCTGGCTGTCCTGGCCCATCGGCTGGACTATTTCCACGATTCTTTCATATCTGTTTTACCGGCAGGGAAAATGGAAGAGAGAGGTTTTGTAGCGAATTTTTACGGTTTCCTTTGATAAAATGTTTGCATATCGAAAGATCTGTATTATAATCAAAGAAAAATAATGCAGACAGAGGAAACGATCATGGGATATAAAATGAATATAAAAGAAGCGGAGGATTATCTGAATGATATCCCCCGCTTTTCTAAGAAGACCACGATGGAGAATGAAAGACGGATTCTGGAGCTTCTCGGGCACCCGGAAAGTGGACAGAAGTTCATCCATGTGGCGGGGACCAATGGGAAGGGTTCCGTTTGTGCGTTTATAAGCAGCATCCTGAGGGAAAACAAGTACCGGGTGGGGACATTCACTTCTCCCCATCTGGTGGACATCACAGAGCGTTTTTTGATAGACGGTGAACAGGTCGGTGAAGAGCTGTTTCTGGACGCCTTTCACCAACTTTATAATCTGTGTGAGGAAAGGAAGGATGAGATTGTCCATCCTTCTTATTTTGAATATTTATTTCTGATCGGCATGCTGATCTTCCGGGAAATGAAGGTGGATATCACGGTGCTGGAGGTGGGGCTCGGCGGGCGGCTGGATGCCACCAACGTGATTGATTCTCCCTTGGTCTGTGTGATCGCGTCGATCGGGCTGGACCATACGGAGATACTTGGTGATACGATCTCCCAGATTGCCTGGGAAAAAGCCGGTATCATAAAAGAGGGAAGGCCTGTAGTCTATGATGACAGCAGAGAAGAGGCTTCTCGTGTGATAAGAAAAGCTGCGGCAGAGAAGCGCGCGCCGGCCTGGCCTGTGAATCCCGCAGATTATGATATCACAAAGAGAGACAGGGCAGGAATCGAATTCCGGATGACAGAAGGAGTGCTGGCCGGAAGAGAGTTCCGCGTGCCTTTTGTGGCAGATTATCAGGCGATGAACGCGTCGCTGGCCCTGACCGCCGTTCATATTCTGGAGGGGAAGAAGCCGGGCAGACTGGAAGAAGCGCTCCTTCATACTTCCTGGCCCGGACGGATGGAACCGGTGCTTCCCGGCGTTTATATGGACGGCGCCCACAACGACGACGGAATCAGGGTCTTCATTGAGACCGTAACGAAAATTCCATGCGCCGGAAAAAAGTATCTGCTTTTTTCGGCAGTGGCGGACAAGGATTATGAGACAATGATCGATGAGATCTGCCGGGGCGCGGACTTTAACGGATTTATTCTGACGGAGCTTAACAGCTACAGGGCTCTGCCGTTAAAAAATATTCTGGAGACGTTTCAAAAAAAGACGGACAGGCAGATCTGGAGCTTCGGAAATATCCGGGAGGCATTTGCTTTTGCCATGGAAAAGAAATCGGAGGAGGATCTTGTATTTATCGCAGGTTCCCTATATCTGGCGGGAAGCATCAAAGAGCTCCTGAGGGAAAAAGCCGGCTCATGATTCTGGAAAAGTCCGGAGAAATGAAAAGTATGGCGATTTCTGTCGGCCTTTTTCAATTGTAAAAAATGGTAATTTGTAGTAGAATACTTCTTGCACATATAGAAAATTTTAAGAATTTTGAAGGTGTGCATTCATGGAAACTATGATATACTTTTTGTATCTGTGATTTTAGAGAGGATGAGTCTGTATGCTGAATTTTGAAGAAGAGCTGGCCAAATTTAAGCCCAGCCGGGATATTGACCAGGTGGAGGATACCATCGTGAACCGGGACATCACAGATGTGACGGACATCATGGTGGAGTTTTTGAAAGAACAGTACGAACAGGACGGCAGAGAGTAGGAATTTTATGGAATGTTTATATTGCCATCATCAGATGGGCACCGGAAAATACTGCCCTGTCTGCGGGCGAGATGTGTCCCTGTACAGGAAAGTAGTCAAGGCCTCCAACACGTACTACAATGTGGGGCTGGAAAAGGCAAAGGTGCGGGATTTGAGCGGCGCGGCCGTTTATCTCAGAAAAAGTCTTGATCTATATAAAAAGAATACGGATGCCAGGAACCTTCTGGGTCTCATTTATTATGAAATGGGTGAGACTGTGGATGCGCTGGCAGAATGGGTCATCAGCAAGAATCTTCAGCCGGATGATAATCTGGCGGCAGAATATCTCAGAAAGCTCCAATCCAGGCAGTCCAGACTGAATCAGATGAACCAGACCTTGAAGAAGTTTAACCAGGCCTTGTACTATGCCCGCCACGACAGTGAGGATCTGGCGCTTCTGCAGGCCAAAAAGGTCATCAGCATGAATTCCAGATTTGTAAAAGCGTATCAGCTTCTGGGACTGCTTTACCTGAAAAAGGAAGAGTATGCGAAAGCCGAAAAGACCATCCGGGCTATCCTGAACATCGACGTGAATAATACGGCGGCTCTTTCCTATTTGGACGAGCTTAAGGACATCGCAAAAAACAAAAAGGCGATCGCGAAGGAAAAGAGCAGGAAGCAGGCCCGAAAGAATGTGGAGCGGGACCTATTCGAGGATGCGGTCCGGGATGAAGCTATTGTGCCCACCTACCGGGAGGGAACGGGCAGCTGGGCCACGGTGCTTTTGCTGGCGGTGGGTCTTGTAGTCGGGGTGCTGTTTACGTATTTTCTGATCCTGCCGGTGAAGGAAAAGGCGCTGAATACCAGCTTCAATGAGAATATATTGACCTACAATGAAAAGATCGCGGAGCGGGATACGAACATTACCGGGCTTCAGGGACAGATCGACAGCCTGAATGAAGAAAAGAGCAATCTTCAGAATGAACTGGCTGCTTATACCGGTGAGGGCGGCATTATCAATGAGTACAATAAGCTTCTGAATGTGCTGACGCTGAAAGCCAGCGGGGATTATATCGGGGCCATGGACTCCATTTCTTCCATAGATCCCAGCCTGGTGACCAACGAAACCTTCCAGAGTGTATACAATTCACTGAACTCGGAGTTTAATGACAGCGGCGTTCAGAACCTGTTTAATTTGGGCAAGGCGGCATACGATGCCAGAAGCTGGGAGACGGCCAGGGTGTATTTTGATAAGTGCCTGGAGCTTCAGCCGGATTATCCGGAGGTGATCTTCTATATGGGCGTATGCTATCACAATCTTGGCGACTGGGGAAAGGCTGTGAGCTATTATAACCAGCTCATTGATAATCCTGCGTATTCGGGGACGACATGGGGTGCTCAGGCGCTTCAGCAGAGAGGCTACTAGAAAAAAACAGACATAGGAACACATACAAAGGAAAAATAATTTGTATGTGTTCCTTTTTTTGCAGAAAATCCGAGGAATTCCGGCATAAAACGCCGGCGGTCAGTGAGAAATGTAAAAACAGAGTGAAATATTCGCAGAGCAGGAGGAATAGAAAATTGGAAAATGGGGCAAACTATAAGGTTAGAGGTACGGTGCTTTATGCGCTGATGCCGAAGGAGGTAGACCATCACAGCAGCCAGGAGATGAAATTGGGAATTGCCGAAGCGCGGGGTAGACGAAAGGTTACAAGACTTGTCTTTGATTTTTCCAAAACAGATTTCATGGACAGTTCAGGAATTGGGATGATCCTGGGCCGCTATAAAGAAATGGCGGCTGTGGGCGGGGAGGTATTTGTGAAAGATGCGAGTCCCAGGGTGAAGAAGATTCTGGAGATGTCAGGAATCTACCGCATCATTCAAAGCTGGGACGGCCAGAATGAGGAAAGGGGAAGATAAAATGAAGAACGCTGTGGAAACAGAAAAGACAGAAGCTGTGAAGACGGAAAGAGACTGGAAGGAGGATGAGGAGCCGGATATGGACAGAAAACTAGAGGGAAATATGAATACGGATTTAAAAAATAAAGAAAGAGGCGGTGAGACCGTTCATCTGGAATTCGAAAGTTATTCCCACAATGAGCAGTTTGCCAGAGTGGTGTCGGCGGTATTCGCGGCCAGGCTGGATCCCACGGTAGAGGAAATAGAGGACATCAAGACGGCGGTTTCCGAGGCGGTGACCAATGCCATCATTCATGGATATGAGAAGGAAATAGGGATGGTCCATCTGGATCTTACCATAGCGGGCAAGAGTCTGACCATTGTTGTGAGAGACGAAGGAATAGGCATTGCCAATGTGAAGCAGGCAATGGAGCCGCTCTATACATCCAAGCCTTCTAAAGAACGTTCGGGCATGGGATTTTCATTCATGGAGGCCTTCATGGATGAGGTGACGGTGGAATCGGAACCGGGAAAAGGGACAGAGGTCCGGATGGTAAAACGGATAGGCTCAATTTTTCCGCTGTGATACATAAGGAGGCGTGCATGGACGAGACAATGGAATTGATCCAATCGGCACACGCAGGGGATAAAGAGGCGAGAGACAGGCTGGTATCGGAGAACATGGGTCTTATCTGGAGTGTCGTGCGAAGATTTCTGGGCCGCGGCCATGAACCGGAGGATTTGTTCCAGATAGGAAGCATCGGACTTATAAAGGCCATTGATAAATTCGATATGTCATTTGATGTCAGGTTCTCCACTTATGCGATACCAATGATAACCGGTGAGATTAAGCGTTTCCTCCGGGACGACGGCATGATCAAGATCAGCCGGTCGCTGAAAGAAATGGCGGCAAAGGCAAGGGCTGAAAAGGAAAAGCTGGGAGTGTCCTTGGGAAGGGAACCTACGCTGGACGAGCTGGCGGCAGCGCTTCAAGTGGAGCCGACGGAGCTGGCCGCGGCCATGGAGTCCGGCGCCGAGGTGGAATCTCTCTATAAGACCATTTATCACGGTGACGGAAACGCTATTTATCTGATAGACAAGCTGGAGGACGGAAGAGAAGAAGACGAGGGTGTCTTAAATAAGATCGTGATCACGAGGCTGTTAAAGGAACTGGCGCCGCAGGAGCAGCGGCTCATTGTCATGCGTTATTATATGGATAAGACGCAGACACAGGTGGCGGAAGAGCTGGGGATATCCCAGGTGCAGGTATCCCGCCTGGAAAAGAAGATCCTGCAGTCCATGAGGAGGCGTCTGTGAACATGAGGGCATCTTAGTTAATAAAAACACCCCCTGAGAAGTGTTCTCTTCTCTGGAGGTGTAGTTATCCTTTTATCGAAAACGGTCTTTTTCTTCACCCAGACTGTTCACAAACTGTTCCATATCCCGCCTTGTGTGCATCTGACGGCTCTTTTCAACGGTATTTTCTTTTTCCGTGTCTGACATGTTGGCAAAAGCCTCCATGGATTTTGAGTTTGCCGCCAGGGACAGGCCAAAACCGATGGGCATTTCGCCGCCCTCGCCAATATTCCACTTGTTTTCCAAATCGTCCGCTCCCTTCCTGCTTCTTTGTATATGATTTGTTTATTCTGTTTCTGCTGCTTGACCTTTTACGCCCAGTACACTCCGGCCAGGTTCAGTATCCAATACAGGATTCCGGCGATCCAGGAGGCAAATATTCCATAGAGGATCACAGGCCCCGCAATTGTAAAAATTTTACATCCAATACCAAAAATATGTCCTTCTTTTTTATATTCTATTGCCGGCGCAACTACGGAATTGGCAAAGCCGGTTATTGGTACCAGGGCTCCCGCGCCGCCGAAGGTGACGATTTTGGGGAAAATATTAAGTCCGGTCAAAATGATCGCACTTCCGATCAGAATCAGAAGCGTCCATGCGCCTGCTGCGTCTTTTTCCAGTCCATTGTTTAGGAAAATGTTGGTAAACCACTGGCCGATCGTGCAGATTATCCCGCCGGTCAGGAATGCCTTGCACATATTGAGCGGAGTATTGTGCGTCGGCGTTACCTTTTTCACATACTGCTCATATTCCTTTGGCTGCATCGTCTCATCGGGCAGGGGTATTTCCCCATTTTCCGCATTTCCCTGGTTCTTTACACCCTGTTCTTCTTTCATAATTCCAGTTCCTCTCTGTCAGTGAATATTAAAGATAAAATAAACGGCCGCTCCGAGCCCTTTTCCGGCTGCGATGCTTAGTATCACATATTGCAGCCCAGTAGTCAGATGGATTCTCCTGCTTAATACGGGAAGTGCGTTGAGCGTTTCTGCCAGGGACATGATCAGGCATCCCACGAATACGCCGGCACCAAGGCCGAACAGCAGAAGGACCGGATAGCCGCCCGGAACCGCAATTTCATAAAGATTTACAATGTTGCCAAGTGTCCCTCCGGCTACGATAAAGTCCTCGATCAGCCGGATATGCCTGCCGGTATGCGTCTTGCCGATCAGGCGGATTACCACGCCTATTGTGACGATAAAGGCGAAGATACCCGCCGCGATCACTCCGCCGGCACACAGGCCCACCAGGCCTAAAAACAGATATCTAAGAAACATCAATGCCTGATTCCTCCCTGCTCGCATTTTGGATCAAGGTAGTATTCACATCCGTCTCATAAGTCCGCATCTGAACCTCGATGGGAGTCGGATCCTTGGAAAGCGCGGCTTTGGAAAAGTGGTTGAAGAATACGATGATTCCCAGAGGCAGGCCGATGGAATAGGTGAATTCCAATATCGTCGGCCCACCTGCCTGTACTCCCATGACCTGATAATAGAGATGGCCGAATACATTAGACACGTCTCCGTCATTGTTAAAGGTCATGATGGCAAAAGCCGCCCCGAAAAACGCGACGATACAGACCGCTGCCGCCTTCAGCCAGTCCCAGACGGGGCTCGGTTTGAGGTTCGGCTGGTAATCGATAATACAGTCTGTTTCACCTATATTATTGATCTCCACCCGGTTGTCCAGCTTTTCCATCTGTTTGATCAGATCCATGACAGACAAAACATACCGCTCTTTCTTATTCGCTTGGATGTTTATCACCTTGAGGGCCTTGCATTTACTTTCAATTGCCTTGTCCCTGCACCAGATGCTTCCCAGCTGTCCCAGAAATACATCTCTTTCATGGACCTCCGTGTTTTGATTCAGTTTCAGATAGAGGACTTCGCTCATATCTTTCTCGCCGCCTTACTGATTTTTTCACACAGGAACATGCTCCCGTCTTTGAGCTTTTCCTGCATAAGCTCGCCGCCTTCCTTTACCGACTGAACCAGCGTTCCTTTATTCTGGCTGTTTCCTTCCTTCATGGAAACTACATAACAGATTACTGCAGCGACAGCCGCCAGAAGAAGCAGTCCCATAATCCATTTCTTTGTTTTTGAGCAACACATATCATCAGCTCCTTTTCTGTCATTATCTGGTGATAGTATGATTGGAATATTCCGTTTTTATACAAGGGAAAACTTATAAAGTAAAAACCATTCAGCAAAATATACTATTTGTATCATCCTGATTCTCAATACTATAATATTTTTTGATCGGCAGAATTTCTTACAGAATAGCCGGGAAGAAAAATGCACATACTGAAAATAAAAACCGGCGCCGCACGGAAATGGCTTGCCATCGGCAAAAATGGATACGCGGCGTGAGAAATTGGAAAGGATGGATGACAGGATGCAGAGTGGAGGACAACAGGTAGGAAAAGCCAGTATTCAATTTAAAGAAGGACCCAGGATCGTAGGAGCGGCTTCCGTAGTAGGACAGAAGGAAGGGGAAGGCCCGCTTGGTTCCTTTTTTGATGTGATAGAGCCGGATCCCATGCTGGGATGCGACAACTGGGAGGCGGCAGAAAGCGCTCTTCAGAAGGAAGCCGCGGATCTGGCCATAGAACATTCGGGAATCGTAAGAAACCAGATCCGGTATCTTTTTGCCGGAGATCTGCTTGGGCAGCTGATCGCCACCTCATTTGGTACCGTAGATCTGGAAATCCCTCTGTTTGGACTTTACGGAGCCTGCTCCACCATGGGAGAAGCCCTGTGCCTTGGTGCTATGGCTGTGGATGCGGGTTACGCGGATTATGTCATGTCCATGGCCTCCAGCCATTTTGCCAGTGCAGAAAAGCAGTTCCGTTTTCCGTTGGAATATGGCAACCAGAGACCACTGTCCACCACCTGGACGGTTACGGGCTGCGGATCTTTTGTCCTGGGGAAGAAAGGCGGAAATGTCCGTGTGGCCGGGATCACACCGGGCAAGATCGTGGATATGGGCCTTAAGGATTCTATGAACATGGGAGCGTGCATGGCGCCGGCAGCCAGCGACACTATCTGCCGTCATCTGGAGGATTTCGGAAGGCAGCCGGAGGAGTATGACAAGATCATCACAGGAGATCTGGGTGAGGTCGGGCATACCATCCTGGTCGATTTTATGAAGAGCAGCGGATACGATATCAAAAGTCTCCATATGGACTGCGGCATGGAGATTTTTGACAATGAGTCTCAGGACACTCATTCCGGAGGAAGTGGATGCGGGTGTTCCGCGGTGGTATTGGCAGGATATATTCTGCCCAAGCTCCAGTCCGGAGAATGGAAGCGGGTTCTGTTCGTACCGACAGGCGCGCTCCTTTCCAGCACCAGCTATAACGAAGGACAGAGCGTGCCTGGAATAGCCCACGGTGTAGTTCTGGAACACTGCTGACACAGGCGGAAAAAATGCGGACACGGAAGGCTGGGCATAATGCTTTGCGTCATAGCGGGGAAACGCGGGACATCACGGGGGATGTGTCCTGCGTTTTTTTTTCAGGCGGCAAATCCCGCTTACGGGGCATTCTTTCGCGAGACTTTTTTCTGGGATATTTTTCGGGAATTCCCGATGAAGTTAATTCATTTGAGATGTAACACATATTTTTTTATATAATGGTTTTCTGATATTCATTTCTGAAATCTCAAATGTTGATTGATAATTCCAATAATATTCCACAATTCATTGCAAATACGCATGGAATATGGTACGGTTATTTATGATTGTGTATACTCTTGGAGGTAATTTGTCTGAGGAAATAATATCTTGGCAGAGAACAGATGATTTCTATCTCCTTCGAGTAAATAAAATAAGGGGGTTTTTAATGGATAAGCCAGAACAAAAAATGAGGCGGCCTGGAACGGCCAGAGAGACGAAGCCACTGCTGTCTCGGTTTTGCAACATATTTTACGGGAGCACAGGGCGGTGCCTGGCAGCAATAGCGCTCAGCTTATGCATGGTATTCAGCCTGTATCCGGCGTCTGCGTCTGCATCTGAAAAAGAGGTTACAGACGGCTTAAACGAGAAGTGCGGCCATGTACACAGAGAGGAAGACTGTGGATTCCAGGAAGAAGTGGGGGGCGCGGCCTGCGCCCATATGAATGAGGACGGAACCTACAGCTGTGTCCCGAATTCAGAAGACAGCGAAGCCGATTCAAGTTATGTATGCGGACACGGTGATGACTGCGGATACGTAGAAGCCGCAGAGGGAGTTCCCTGTACGCATAGTTGTAAGCTGTGCAGCCAAGCAGAAACAATAGAGGTCATGCAAACAGAACAGGACGCCGACATTTCCGGTACGGCAGAAAGTATGGAACAAGATCTTCAGGAAGACCCTAATGTCGGATTAACAAGCTGTGCTGCTGAAATCCCGCGGTTAAGGGCTGGCCTTACACAGCCCCTGGATGAGGGAGTATCTGTTGAAAGCGGCAATACATATACGATTTCGAATGGAGCACAGCTTAAGTACCTTAAGACTATCGTTAATGGGGGAAATAATTGCTCAGGCGCAG
Source organism: Lientehia hominis (assembly GCF_021044755.1). Classification (GTDB taxonomy): domain Bacteria; phylum Bacillota; class Clostridia; order Lachnospirales; family Lachnospiraceae; genus Lientehia; species Lientehia hominis. The sequence goes on along the minus strand of NZ_JAJNOR010000002.1, from coordinate 116,159 downwards.
TATTTCAATTAACTGGCGATATACAGCTGACAGATGACTGGATTCCAATTGGCATGTCATCGGCTCCATTCAGCGGAACCTTTGACGGGCAAAGACACATTATAAGTGGTCTGTCCATTAATACGTCTTCCAGATACTGCGGCCTGTTTGGATATGTTAATAATGCGGTCATTAAGGATTTGGGTATTGAAAATGCAAGCGTCACATCCACAGGCAATGATGCGGCGATTCTTGCCGGCTTCGCAAGCGGCAGTACGATTGAACGCTGTTATGTTACCGGAAATGTAAAAGCATATGCCGCGGTCAGCGGCCTGGTCGGCTCCACGTATTCGGGCATTACAACAATAAGAAACTGCTATGTGAGGGTGGCTTTGAGCCCGCAGGGCGGCCGCGGGGATACTGCCGGGATTTCTGGCTGGAATGAAAGCAGCAGTATAGAAATCCTGAACTGTTATTCTGCGTGTATCGGAGAGCTTCGACCGATTGCGGGCTGGTCAGACGGGAGTGCGGTTCCCAATGGAAAAATTACGAATACCTATTTTGATAAATCCTTATCACCGGACTTCAGCCCTTCGAGCGGCCGCGCCGACCTCGGCAGGACGAGTGAAGAATTGAAACAGCAGAGTACCTATGACGGCTGGGATTTTTCAGGCATATGGGCAATTGACAGTGGGGTAAACGGAGGTTATCCATATTTGAGAGGCTTTATACCCGGCTTGTTTGGTGCACCTGGTTCGATTTCGGTCACCATAAAGGGCGTGGACGGCAGTCCCATAACAGACGCAAACGTTGCCATTAAATTATCCAACGACGGCTCTTCTCCGGAGATACCGCTCAGCCACCAGGGAGGTGGTCTTTATTCGGGCACGGTTACGACGGAAAATGGGAGTTATGATCTATACGTAAGCGGGGCCAAAGTGGATGGAGTTACTATTGTACAAAGTGGCAAAAATGCAGTGGACAAAGGGGAGATAACCGTTTCATTAACTCCTCCCACACCGGCCGTCGAGGTAAAATGGGGAGCGGATAAAAACAGCCTGACAAACAGCGGGACATTTGCCGATGCTATGAGTAGCTCGGCCGCCTACATTCAGCTGCAGTCTGACGTAAATCCTTCTTCGAGCCCGAATGTTACATGGGAGCTGACCCTTGATTTAAACGGCAGTACCATTACTTTGCCGGAACCTCTGACGGTGACGGGGAGCGGCGCTCATTTGACGGTACAGGATACTTCTGCCGGTACGGATGGAAAACTCACTTATGCGGGTATTAATAAATTTACTGTATCGTTGACAGTGGACGCGCAGTTTACTTTGAAACATGGTATAGTAGAACACACGAACGGCGCGAGTGTCATCAATTCTAAAAGTTCCGGTTCAGACGGAGGTAAAATCACCATTGAAGGAGGCACGGTACAGTGTGAGATGGGAAGCGCGGCAGATGGCGGAAGCAATGCCATTTATAGTATGGGCGGTTTTCTGATGACAGGCGGCGAGGTTATCAGCTCCTGCGGCACTCCCAGCATAGCGGTCGCAGGAGATACCGGAAGGCTGGAAAACGGTACTGTGAACAATACCGGCGGCAGCAGTGCATGGCTTGTTGCGTCAGAGACAGAGATAGCCGGCGGCACACTATCCGGAAGCGGTGCGGACAGTAACTGCTATGCTGTTAAAAACTTTGGGACGCTGAAGCTTTCAGGTTCTCCTGTGCTCTCAGGGCAGGCGGCAGACATTTATACACAAGGCGGTGCCACTGTCTCAGCCAACATCGGCGGTACTTTTTATTCAGGCACGCCCGTCAGCATGTTTTACAAGGCTGAAGACCAGACTGCCGGTGATGTACTGGTAAACGGCCTGGAGGACAGTTCACAGGCGGAAAAGTTTTCCGTTATAAACCTGTACAGCCGTCTGGGTGCGGAATATGAGGATTTGAACAAGAATTTAGTATTAATAGAAGTTCCTGTCCCTGCCCCCGAAGTGGATGCAGTAAATAAGTATATATATGCAGGGGGGCTGGAAATTCAAATCGTGGCAGGAAGCATGGCCGGTTGTACCAATATTTTGTATGATAAAGACGGCGACGGCATTATTGGAATGGATGAATATTTGAAAATAAGCAGTGCCGAACCTTCTGCCGGCGGTTATGACCTTTCGGGGTATCATGTTTTTGGTGGATCACTGAATGATGCTGTTACTGGAAGTACAAAAATCATCATGCGTGGCGGCAAGGTTAATGGTATCTGCGGGGGAGGAAGACAAAGCGGCTCATCGGTGCAAAATACAAATGTTACCATTACTGGAGGCACGGTTACGGGTCAGGTTTACGGCGGCAGTGCTTTTGGTACTGTAGACGGTACCGTGACTCTTACGGTAGGCGGGAGTGCCAGGATAGGCTTAAATAACAGCGGTATTGTGATAAACGGTGGTTCTGTTACGAACGGCGTGGACAGCTTTGCGGTCTATCCTGTTTTGGAAGCGGATGCTGATGTAAAGGTGGAGCTGCCAAGTGGTTTTGCAGCCGGCAGCGTTTTTGCGACCGGAGCAGTGCGAAGCGATATTGCGAAAGTGAGTCTTGTGGGCAGCGGCGCGGTCAGAATGAAGCCGGTTCTTTCCGGGGCTGACATTGCTGCCCTACGGCAGGAAGACACCCCCACCGCCACTTTTGCTGCTACAGGTGCGGACAGCGGCTTATTAAAAAATGTGACATCTGGCATGGAATATAGTATCGACCAGGGCGGCAGCTGGACGGATATCATAGGTTCGACTGTGACGGTTCAGGACGGTGTGACTCCCACAAATGACGTGTGGATTGTAAAAAAAGGGAATGGCACAACCACCGACGACAGCGAAGTACAGACCATTGACATTACGCAGGGGGCCGCAGTTTCGGGAGTAACTGCCATCGGCTGTACCACCGGCGGTAACGATGACGGACAGCTTGCAGGCATAACAACCGCAATGGAGTACCGGCTTTCCACAAGCGACAGTTGGATAGAAGGTACCGGCAGTACGGTGACAGGGCTTGCAAATGGTTTGTATTATGTCCGGATAACGGCATCCGGTACGATGCTTGCGGGTGATACAAGCAGCTTCACGGTTATGGAATATATTCCGGCGCCGGTTTACAGCATTGGTTTATCGCAGAGCGGAACATATATCTTTACAGAGACAGTGGCAGGCTACGGTGTGCAGAATCCACTGGCCGTTACAGTGCAGAATACCGGAAATCGGGATACAGGTGCATTATCGGTTATACTCAGCGGTACAAATGCGGACGCGTTTGTAATTGAAGAAACAGATATAAGGAATGTTGCGGCAGGCGGCAAAGACTCTTTTAAAGTGTCACCGGCCATGGGGCTTGTACCGGGTATCTATACGGCTGTAGTAACGGTGAGCGGCGGTAACGCAATCGCGCCGCAGAGCTTTGCGGTAAGTTTCACTGTGAATGCGGGACCGCCGGCAGTCACAGGCGTTACCGTGTCGCCTTCTTCCATAACAGTAACAAAGGGCGCCACTCTGCAGTTTCTTGCTTCCGTACAGGGTACAAACGACCCGGTACAGACAGTTACATGGAGTGTAAGCGGCAATCAGAAAGCCGGCACGGCTATCAGCGAAAGTGGGCTTTTAACGGTGGCGCCGGATGAAACGGCAGTAGCCCTGACCATAACGGCAACTTCTGTGGCCGACGCAGGTAAGGCTGGTTCGGCTGCGGTGACGGTGGCGTCGAAGCCCGCGGCCGCACCAAAAATCATCGAAGGGATAAACCAGTCGGTTGAGCAGGGTGAAGACGCAGTCTTCAAATCAGATGCGGAATTTGAGGATTTCCAGAAGGTACTCCTGGATGGAAAAGAGATTTCTCCCGGCAACTATACGGTTAAAGAAGGCAGTACGGTTGTCATCTTGAGTTCCAGCTATATTAAAACCTTAAGTGAGGGCAGGCATACTATTGGTATCGTCTCTAAAAACGGAACAGCGAAGACAACTTTTACGATTGTAAAAGCGGAGAGCAGGAGTGAAATGAAGACGGCTAAACCCGCGTCTGCTGCTCCACGGACGGGCGATCACAGCGGCCTGTTCCGGTGGTTCGCAGTCCTGTTCCTGTCAGGCGGCCTTTCGGCGGCCATGATACTCAGGAAAAAGAGGAAGATAAATTAACAGGCGGCCATGATATATGGCGAACTATGAGAGAGGTCTTGGCCTCTCTCTTTTTCCGATTTTTTGGAATAGGAATTTTATAATACTGAAATGAGGGGGTAAAAATGGCTGTTTCTACAATAAAAGCGGAATTAATATGTGATGTTCAAAAGGTATGGGACCTGGTAGTTTCGTTAAAGGATATTTCCTGGCGCAGCGACCTGGACAGGATCCAGGTGGAGGAGGAAGGAAAGCGGTTCGTGGAGTATACGAAGGAAGGATATGCCACTACTTTTACCATAACGGACTTTCAGCCCTTTGAACGATATGAGTTCGATATGGAGAACGGCAATATGAAGGGACATTGGACCGGCCTGTTTTCCCATGAGAACGGAGTGACCACGATTGACTTCACAGAGGATGTGACTGCTAAAAAATGGGTGATGAAGCCTTTTGTGAGCATGTATTTGAAAAAGCAGCAGGCGGCTTACATAGAGGATCTGAAAAAAGCGCTGGATAAATAAGGCTGTCACTCCCAACGGAAGAGGCTTTCAGAAGCTTGATTCCCTGAATGAGAGACAGAGCGTCCGGGGCCCTGGCAAATGCGGGGCGGCTGCCGTATACCATGCCCAGCAGGGCCATGACAGTCAGCGGCATGCAGACAGCGAACATCGTTTTGGAGAACCTTAATCTGGAAGGCGAGGCGGGCAAGGCGGAGCTGCTCCAGGCAGAATTCTGTAAACATCCAGTATCCGTTGAAAAGACGTTCCAGTCTGGGTATCAGTTCCAGCTCCTCATAGAGCCGGACCGTATTGGGATGAATGCCGATGGCGGCGGCGTTACCACTGCATTATATCTGCTGACAGTGTACAGGGCAAGGTTTGAACATAATATTTTTTAGTTGACATCTGATGAGAAGTATTATACAATTTTGTTACCGTCGATTCCGGCGGTGATTCTTGCAGGGATATCCCCTGAAATTTTCCATATGAGCGATCAACAGAATATGAGGAGGCATGTATATGTCGTGTTTGCCCGGCACCGTTCTGGGTGGAACATACCGTATCCTTGACATACTCGGGAGAGGCGGAAGCGCTGCCGTTTATTTGGCACGCCATGAAAGGACCGGTAGACTTTGGGCTGTAAAGGAAATCCCGGAGAAAAGGAACAGTCTGGTCATGGAGGCGGAGCTGTTAAAGAAGCTGAATCATCCCGGACTGCCGGCCATCGGAGACATCCTGAAGGAAAAAGGGATGCTGTATCTCGTGATGGACTATATCGAAGGGCGCTCCCTTTCCAGGCTTCTGAAAGAAGAAGGCGCCCAGCCGCAGGAGAAGGTGGCTGATTGGGGCAGGCAGCTGTGCGAAGTTCTGGAATACCTCCATACGAGGACGCCGCCTGTCATATACCGGGACATGAAGCCTTCCAATGTGATGCTGAAGGAGGACGGAGCCGTCGTGCTGGTAGATTTCGGGACGGCGAGGGAAAGAAAAGAAGAGGGAGGTGAAGATACGGTATGCCTGGGGACAAGAGGGTACGCCGCACCGGAGCAGTACGGAGGAAGAGGACAGACGGGACCGGAAACGGATATTTACGGGCTGGGTGCGGTGATGTATCATCTGCTGACGGGCAGAAGTCCGGCAGAGCCTCCTTATGGCTGCCGGCCTGTCCGGCATTTCCGGCCAGATCTGTCTATGGGATTGGAAAAAATCCTGTTGATCTGTACGAAGGACGATCCGAAAGAACGGTATGGCTCCTGCAGAGAGCTCGCCTTTGCTCTGGAACGTTATCAGGAGCTTGACGACAAGGAAATCAAGAAGAGGAACTGGCGGCTTCGGTCTTTTGCGGGAATCTGTATGCTTACGGCAGCTGCCGGATTGGGAAGCCTATTCCTGCACGGGGCAGAATGCCGGGCCATATCCAGTACTTATGAAGCATATCTGAAAGAAGCGGCGGGAAGTGTAGAAAAGGAAAAAAAATTGGATTTCTGCCGGAAAGCAGTTGATCTGGAACCGGGCAGAGCGGAAGCCTACCTGATTTTGGTGCAGACGTTTCTGGAGGATGACGGGAAGTTTACTAGTGAGGAAGAGCGCCTGCTCCGGGGGATTCTAGACAAGAAGAACCATGGAGGAAAAAGCAACCGGGAGCAGCTTGGCCGGAACAAGGGAGAACAGATACGGGCCGCGTACGAAATCGGACAGGCGTATTTTTATTACTATGAGGGAAGCGGAGGAAAGGGAGCATCGGCCATATGGCTGTCCCTTGTCGCCGGCGCAGAGCCTGGAAAAGAGCTGTCGGAGAGAGCTGTCATACGCGCCGGATGTCTGAGCCGGATCGCGGGATATTATGAAAAACTGAGTATTCAGAGGAAGACAGGAGATATGGAAATATCGTATGCAGAGTATTGGAAAGATCTGACGGCGCTTATGGAGGGAGGGATGGAAGAAGATAACCGGGTAACGGCCTTGATTATGTATAAGGAGATTATTTCCCAGACCATCTTTCACGCCGGAACGTTCCGCCAGGCAGGAGTAGGGAGGGAAGAGATGCGGGGACAGCTGGAACAGATCAGACAGAAGCTGACAGAATGGGGATGGAACGGAGAAGGAGAGACGGAGTATATACGGACGCTCATGGAAGAGGCGGAGGAAGGACTTATAACAGCGGAGAGGGCGGTAGAAGCGGCGTTTCAGACGATACCGGAAGTTAAGAAGTGAGGAAGGATAAACGTTTGAAAAGGGGGAATGAAGATGGAACAGGAACAGCAGAAGATAATGGAGTACCACAGATGGTCCTGGATTCTGGGAACCATATTTCTATGCGGAATGATAATGTCCGCGGTCTTGTTCCGCAGACTCTCCATTCGAAAGGTATGGAGGGAAAAGAAACGGTGGAGAAAACGAAGGGAAGGAACACGGAAGCGGGCAGCGTTCCTGACAGCAGCCGGGCTGCTCGCGTCGGGGATTTTTGGCGACGGGACGTTGATACAAGCACAGGAAATAGAAACACGAATACCTGAGATTGCCGTTTCGGTCATGGGTGGGGCAGGACAGAACAACTGTTATCAGGATACGGCAGAGGCTGTGATAACGTTTCACGAACGAAATTTTGACCCGGCGCAGGTATCCATCAGCATTCAGGACGAAACCGGAAGGGAAACTCAAATTACATATGATTCTGGGCGGAAACAATGGATGGGACTGGACGGTTTGGGTGTCGGGACACTGGCTGCAGTGCCATATGTAACAGAAGGAGAAGAGGAACGTTGGTTTTACGACAGTGAAGAGGGAAGGACGGAACATACGCAGGATCGGGAAGTGGAAATGCGACTTCGCTTTCAGGCGGAAAGAAACTATGAGATACGGAAGATAGCCTGCGGAGACCTGGCGGGAAACCAGACGGTTCTGGAGAACGCTGCTGCCTTGTCGATTGACAGAACGGATCCGGAGCTCATGATGGTATTTCCGGAGAAGGATGAGAGTGTGGGACATGAAGGGTATTACAGCCGTCCTGTCACGGTCTGGACTTATTTGAAGGAGCACAATTTCAATCCGGAGGAAGAAGCGGCCTGGCCGCAGATAACCGTTCTTGAGGAACCGAAGGGTGAAAAGACTTCGTATACCATGGGAAGCCGCTGGGTAAAGGCTCCGGAAAAAGGGACAGATTGGTATAAGGCTTCCTTTTTCTTTGCCGGCGACGCTTTGTATCACTTAGAAGCATCTTACCAGGATCCTTCAGGGCGGTATCTTACAGAGGAAAGTGAGAAGGAGAAAAGTTTCACCGTGGACACGACTCCGCCGGAATGCGGGAGCATTACGGTTATGGGACAGACCTGGACTGAATTTATGGAGCGTGTGACCTTCGGCCTCTTTTCAAATGAGAAAGAACTGGTGCTCTTGGAAGGAGGAGACAGTGTATCCCCGATAGAACCTCTGCAGTATCTGTGCGCGGGGGAGGGGCTGTCCAGGGAATATCTGAATCAGGCAGACGATGCCGCGTGGAAAACGGGAAATAGTCTCCTATTGATACCGGACTCCAGGAATGTCGTTTACCTGAAGGTGACCAATTATGCCGGCCTGTCAAAATATTACAGCTCCGACGGCATGCTCGTCGAGGACAAAGGCCCGCGGCTGACACTGAACATCCAAAATAAAGAAGAACCGTTAAACGGGATATACAGGCAGAACGTAAAGGTCGCTATATCGGCAGAGGAACCGGCGGAGGGAGGTATTTACTCAGGACTTAAAAGAATCACATACCGTTTGGAGGGAGAAAGTCCGGAGGAAGAGAATCAGCTTTTGGAAGGGGTGTTAATGGAAGAAACAGAATGGAATTCTTCCGCGCGGAGGGAGTGGCAGGGAGAGCTGGAGATACTGTCGGAGAAATATGACGGCAGAAAAGTGTGCCTGACTGTACAGGCGGAGGATTTTGCCGGAAACCGGTCCGAGGAATCCCTTTGGACTGCCGTTGACACGTCAGCTCCGGAGATTTCCATACAGTACAACGATGTCCAGCCCGCCAATGAAATTTATTATAACCGGATTCGGACGGCATTGGTGAGCATACGGGAAAGAAATTTCTCGGCAGAACGGGTACAATTTCAGATTTCCAATACGGATGGTCCTATGCCGGCTGTCAGCAAATGGAGCCATGACGGCGACCTGCATTGGTGCCGCATGGAATTTGCGGAGGACGGGGACTATACGGTGCTCCTGGGATGTGTAGACGTGGCGGGAAACGCCGCATGGAGCGAAGCTGAGACATTTACCATAGACCGGACGCCGCCGGAGGTATTTGTAACTTTTGAAGATGCGGAGCCAGGGAAAGGAAAGCTCTGGAGGAGTCCCAGAAAAGCGGAGATCACGGTCATGGAGCACAATTTTTACAGGGAAGGAGTGAAAGGCTGTGTGATGGCCTCCCTGGCAGAGAATCTGAGCATGACGGAAATAGGCGAGTTTGTTCATAATGGCGATGCCCATACCGCGGTATGTACATTTGAGGAGGACGGAGAATATTTGCTCCAGGTGAACTGTACAGACCTGGCGGCAAACGAATGCGGGGAGGAAAACCAGATTTCAGAGGAGTTCACCATAGACCGGACGTTTCCCGAAATAATGATCGCAGGAGTGGCAGACGCTTCGGCTAACCGCGGAACGGTGGCTCCGGCTGTCACCGTCCGGGACATTCATCTGCTCCCGGAAAGCGTATCTGTGGAAATCTGGCGGGAGGAGGGAAAACAAGCGTCGGGGGAGAGGAGGAGGGCGGCTGCCGAGAAGAAGGAAGAAGAAGTATCAGCAGGAGAAAGGCGGTTTATATTTGAAGATTTTCCTTATGATCCCGAATCTGACGGCTTATATTCTTTACAGGTGTCCTGTGAAGACGGAGCAGGAAACCGGGCGGAAAAGCAGATTTGGTTTTCTGTAAACCGTTTCGGATCAGTCTATGTTGTGGATGAGGAGACAGCCGCCTGGCTGTATCCGGCGTCGGGAGCGTATCCGTATCTAAAGGAGGAGAAACATGTGGCAGTATGGGAATATAATGTAGACCCGGTGATAAGCCATCAGGTCGTACTAAGCCGCGATGGAGAAAGCAGAAGTCTTTTGGAAAAGGAAGACTATTCAAGACAGGAGAAGGAAGAACGGAGGGTCATGAGAGAAAATCCCTTCGAGAAGGAATCGAGAGGTCAATGGCAGGTCTACAAGTATACCATAGCAAAGGAAAATTTTGAGGCAGAAGGAAATTATGAGGTTGTCCTATACTCTGAAGACATGGCGGGGAATCAGATGGGGAATATATTGATGAAAAGAAAGGGCGGGGCGGGTTCCATTGAATTTGCCGTCGACAAGACTGGGCCGGATGCCGTTTTATCAGGCGCGGAGGACGGCGGGCGCTATGAAACGGATGAGCTCCATTTGTTTCTTTCCGTCTGGGACAATATGGCGCTTAAGCAGGTGGAGATTCAAAACGGGACTGAAAAGAAGATTTATGCGGGAGATGGCTTGCAGGACGAGCTGAGGCAAAACGGAGGAATCCTTGCTATATGTCTGAAGGAAGACGATGATTGGCAGTATTTGAGCATTGCGGCTGAAGATGAGGCCGGGAACCGGCTGGGGACATCCAAGGGAGGCGGAGGGAAAGAAGAGAGAATTGAGTGGAAGCTTCTGGTGACTTCTGATCCGTGGATACATCTTTGGCAGAATCCGGTCCGGGCGGCGGGATATTTGGCGGGAACAGGGACCAGCGCAGTGTTTATGGCATGCTTTTTCCGACGGAGGAGGAGAAGACTTGAGAAAAAAGGAAGGCGCTGATATGGCCTGTCCGGGCTGAGTCCTTATCCCTATTATATTCAGTATACTCTGAACAGCTGCAAAAAGAAGATGGAAGGCGGGCTGCCGGATGATCTGGCGTTACGATCCGATGCTCTTCAGCCGGGATCACACGCCTGTGTGGCATAGAGAAAAATTTAAGATTCTGGGAGACAGACCGCTGCGGCTCAAAAAGGACAAAAATCAGAGAAATGCCTGCGGCTGCGCGGTCAGTGTGGATATTGGATGCTATGACGCCTGCAGGTCCCGGTGTGCCATAGAGGCGCTGGAAGATGTGGTCAAAACCAGACTTTTGTGATAAAATCAAATTAAATTCAGGTGTAAGAAGCCCGAGGCAAAAGAATCATAAATTTTGGAGGAAATGTGATGAATTATTTAATTGGAATTGATTTAGGCACTTCTGCGACGAAAACGGTGCTGTTTGATGAAGACGGCAATGTGATCGCTTCCGCATCGCAGGAGTACCCCATGTATCAGCCTCAGAACGGATGGGCGGAACAGAAGCCGGAGGACTGGAAGGACGCAGCACTGGAAACCATTACAAAGGTTGTAAAGCAGTCCGGTGTGGCCGGTAAAGATATCAAGGGGATAGGCATTTCCGGGCAGATGCACGGCCTGGTCATGCTGGATGAGGACGACAAGGTGATTCGTCCGTCCATAATCTGGTGTGACCAGAGGACAGCCAAAGAATGCGAAGAAATGACGCAGAAGGTGGGAGCGGAGCGCATGATAGAGATTACGGCGAATCCTGCGCTGACCGGTTTTACCGCGTCGAAGATTCTGTGGGTGAGGAACCATGAGCCGGAGAACTATGCAAAATGCCGGCATATCCTGCTTCCCAAGGATTACGTTCGTCTGATTCTTACTGGTGAATACGCAACAGAGGTTTCCGATGCGTCAGGAATGCAGCTTTTGGATGTGCCCAATCGCTGCTGGTCCGACGAAGTCCTGGAAAAGCTGGAAATAGACAAGGCCCTGCTGGCAAAAGTCTATGAATCGCCGGAGGTGACGGGAACTATTTTGCCTGAGATTGCAGAGATGACCGGGCTTTCGGAAAAAACGGTCGTAGTCGGCGGAGCGGGGGACAACGCTGCGGCAGCTGTGGGAACAGGAGTGGTCAGGGATGGGAAGGCATTTACTACCATTGGAACCAGCGGCGTAGTGTTCGCGCATAGTAAAAATGTGACCATTGATCCAAAGGGCAGAGTCCATACCTTCTGCTGCGCCGTTCCCGGCTGCTGGCATGTAATGGGCGTGACTCAGGGCGCGGGCCTTTCCCTGCAGTGGTTCCGGAATAATTTCTGCCAGGACTATATGAAAAAGGCGGAGGAAGAGGGCTGTGATGCTTACGACTATATCAACCAGGATGTTGAAAGTGTGCCTCTGGGAGCGAACAGGCTGATTTATCTGCCGTATCTGATGGGAGAGAGGACCCCGCATCTGGATCCTGACTGCAGAGGCGTGTTCTTTGGTCTGTCAGCCATCCATACTAGAAAGGATATGCTTCGTGCGGTGATGGAGGGAGTATCTTATTCCATGAAGGACTGCAATGATATCCTGAGAGAAATGGGAGTCACCGTGGACGATATGATGGCCTGCGGCGGCGGAGGAAGGAGCGCCGTTTGGAGGCAGATGCTGGCTGATATGTACGGGTGTACTGTTAAGACAGTAGCCGCGAAGGAAGGGCCGGCATTGGGAGTCGCCATACTGGCCGGAGTAGGGGCAGGTATTTATGAGAGTGTGGAAGCCGCCTGCGAGAAAATGATTCATACGGACAAGTCCTGTGATCCGATTCCCGGAAATACAGAACAGTATGAAAAATACCATGAGATTTATAAGAGTCTCTATGGATGCCTGAAAGAGCAGTATAAGGAGCTGGCCAAGCTGTAAAAGACGGCAGGACATTTCGGGTAGTATATGGATAAAGTGATTCGGAGGGCCGCGATGGTGTTCCATCGCGGCCCTCCGGATCATAACTCATTTCTTTATTCTTCTATGAGCATTTTTTGATAGCTCTTGATGACCTGTTCCATAACAGACGGGCCGGGCGCTCCCAAGGTGGTCCGCCTATCCACACAGGTCTTCAGGCTGATGGCGTCATAAATATCTTTTTCAAAAACAGGGCTGATTGCCTTGTACTCTTCCAGACTCATATCATCCAGAGAAATTCCCTTATCCAGACAATATAAGACCAGCCGGCCTACGATTCCGTGGGCATCTCGGAAGGGTATCCCGTGGTTCACCAGATAGTCGGCGGCGTCCGTGGCGTTGGTGAAGCCTTTTGCAGCGCTTTTTTTCATGATGTCTTTGTGGAATTTCATCGTGGAGATCATACCTGTGAATAGGCCGAGACAGCCCTTTGTGGTATCAATCGCGTCGAAGATCATTTCCTTGTCTTCCTGCATGTCTTTGTTATAAGCGAGGGGAATCCCTTTCATCGTGGTCAGGATGGATGTCAGCGCGCCATACACGCGGCCCGTTTTGCCCCGGACCAGTTCGGCAATATCTGGATTTTTTTTCTGCGGCATTATGCTGCTTCCGGTGCTGTATGCGTCATCCAGCTCTACAAACTGATATTCATTGGAATTCCAAAGGATGATCTCCTCAGAGAATCGGCTCAGATGCATCATGATAGTTGCCATGGCGCTGGCCAGCTCGATGAGATAATCCCGGTCTGATACAGAATCCATGCTGTTTCTGGTGGCGCAGTCAAAGTCCAGAAGAGCTGCGGTGTATTCCCGATCCAGAGGATACGTGGTGCCCGCCAGGGCTCCGGCGCCAAGGGGGCAGGTGTTCATCCGTTTTCGGATATCGAAAAGACGGCTTCTGTCACGAAGAAACATTTCAAAATACGCTCCGAAGTGGTGGGCGACGGTCACAGGCTGCGCTTTCTGCAGATGGGTGAAGCCGGGCATGTAGGCGGTGAGATTTTCCTCCATGATCTTGAGAATAGCTTGAAGAAGCTCTTTTACCAGGAAATTCAGTTCTCCGATCTCGTCCCGTACATAGAGCTTCATGTCCAGGGCGACCTGGTCGTTGCGGCTTCGGCCGGTGTGGAGTTTTTTTCCCACGTCACCAATCCTCTCAATGAGAGTGGCTTCTACGAAGCTGTGAATATCTTCTGCGGCAGGGTCAATGGAGAGGAGCCCGTTTTCCACATCGGAGAGGATGTGCTCAAGCCCCTCCACGATCTGTGCTTTTTCTTCATCCGTTAAAATTTTCTGTTTGGCCAGCATGGTCACATGGGCGATGCTGCCGCGGATATCCTGTCTGTAGAATCTTTGGTCAAATGAGATAGATGCGTTGAAATGATTGACTAATTCGTTTTCTTCTTTCGTAAAACGTCCTCCCCAAAGCTTCATGGTGAAATCCATCCTTTCTTACTTTTCCGGGGTATCTCCCGTATCATTTGTCTCTTTCTTTTGATTTTCTGTTTCTGTCTCAATATCGGCAGCCGCCGTCCGCTTTTTTCTTGCCGCATAGGTTCCGGCGGTCAAAATACATAAGAGGATCAAGGATGCGAGAGAGATCAGGATTCCCTTTGTCAGACCGTCCGGCTCATAGGAAAATTCCAGGGAATGAGTGCCCTCTGTCAGAGATACCGCAATCATGGTATCAGCAAACAGCTGCGGTTCCACTTCTACACCATCCACCTTTACGGTCCATCCCTTTTCATATGCGATGGAGGTATAGAGAAGACCGTCCTCCTTAGCCGTTACCCGGCCGGACAGATAGGTATCCGTATATTGGTCGGTGATGAAGGGCTGGCTGTTCAGCGCATTCATGCAATTATTCAGCTGATTGATATCCAGACGGTATGCCGCCGCGGTAAAATTCTGCTCATCCTGTTCTGTGGTCAGCGTGATAGTAGTCCCTGCCGTGCATTTTCCAAGATCCAGCAGATAGCCCCTGTCCACATTGGAAAAGTCCTTGGTACTTGTGCCCATCGTTACGCTTACGTCTTTAATAGAAGAGTTGGTCACGTCAATATAATAGAAACCGCTCTCTTCGATGGTCAGGGTGTATTGTCCGATGGACGAGGAACCGCCCTGAGCCGAGACAAAGATACTGCCGCATTTAGTGGCGGCGGTGGCAAAGGAATTCTGCGCCTCCACCGGATTCAGGATCTTGTAGTCCCAACGGTCCGACATGTCCGCGGGGAGCATAAAACCGATGGGAAGAGAATACCGGTTTTTATAGAGGTTTACATTTCCGTCCTCATCCTGAAGAGTATATAAGTCGCTGTCAAGCTCTTTGAGGGACAGTGTGTATTTGACACCCAAAAGTGCCGAAGAAAAAGGAGTAGCGCCGGTATAGCTGTATGCGTTAGTGTTTCCTTCCAGACCAAGGGCTTTATACAGATCGCTGATGTGGGCATTGGCCGTAGAAGAAAACAGGGAAGCCGAATGGTAATCCGCCAGCGCGGCATCATTCTTTGTCTTCCGGTTGTCTTTTTCGATGCGAAACAGGCTGGTATCTTCTTTTTCTATTTTTTCTGCCAGCGTCTGGTAAGAAGCCTGGTTTTCCAGGTAGGAGACCCGGCTGGTGGTGGTGACGCTGGTGAGAGCGGTATTCATGCTGGCTTCCACTGAAATGACGGCAACCGCTAAAATTGCGAGAGTAGGTGCCCATGCTTTGCCTTTTTTGTAGTAATATAGTAGTAAGGCATAGAGACATATGAAAAACAGGGTCACATAATATTCTTTAAAAGAAAAGGTCTCTTCCGTGATGATGGCTTCACAGAGAAAAATAAAGATGACAACGCCCCAGAAGCTTCCAAAAAACTGAGCCGAAGTATTTGCCCTGATGTTGCGGTAGCCCTCATAGCACATCGTCAGCAGTATGGCGATATACAGGAAGGACTGCCGGGCGGGCAGACTGTTGGGGAAATGGAAACCGTGCCATATGAAGTTCGGGATGTTAAGGGAGAAGCCGATGAGCATGATGAACAGCAGCACGCCTTTTACTGCTTTTTCCTTTTTGGGAATTTTTTTGTTCATCATGTACAGAGGGAAAAACAACAGCACGGCGACTCCACAGTATATATTGGGCCAATGGTCGAGGCCAATCTCTACTTTTACGTTGACAAAATGGCGGGCTATCATCTCGAAACAGGAAAAATAAGACGTAAGAGTCTTGGGAATATTTATATCTCCGGATGCCGTCATCTTCAGCGCAAACAGGACGGGTATCAGGAGAAAGGCGGCCAGCCCTCCTGCCAGAAGAGAGTATACGCCGAAGTTTACGCATTTTTTCAGGTAAGGAGTCCTCTTTTTTACCATGGAAACGGAACCGTCGGATGCCGCGGTTTTCACATCCTGGTGAGAAGGCTCCATGATCATCAAAGCGATGAAATACAGAACCATGAAAATGCACATCATAATTGAAATATAATAGTTAGAAATGATAGACAGTCCCAGTGTAATGCAGTACAATAAGCAATTGTCCTCTTTTACCAGACGCTCCAGCCCCAGGAGTACAAGAGGGGCAAGTATCAGGCAGTCCAGCCACATGATATTCCAGCTGTAGGCGGCCATATAGGCGGACAGCGCGTAAAAAATGGAAAAAAAGGAAATGCCCAGATCTCTTGTCTTAAAATGCCTGCTCAGATAATAGCAGAAGGTGAAACCGCAGAGTCCGATCTTTAAAACAATCATATAGGACATGAATTCGATCATCAGGCTTTGAGGCACCAAAATAGCGAGCCAATTGACCGGACTGGCCAGGTAGTAGGCATAAAGGGCGGTGAAATTGGAGCCCATGCCGATGTTCCAGGAGTAGCTCAGGCTGCCGCCCGTTTTCAGCTTTTCCATGAATTCATTCATGAAGGGGGCATACTGATGATACATATCCGTTCGCAGAAAGCTGTTGTCCCCAAAAGGGAAGATCTGCCTCTGGATGAAAATACCCAGCATGATCAGAACAGGAATAAAAAAGGAAAGGAGAAAGGGAGCTTTCTCCAGCATGGTGGTCTTTTGGCGGAATTTACGTCTTGTCATGTCGAAACTGCCTTTCTTTCATTATGAGAATGCGGAAGGGGCGGCGTCACCTGCTGTCTCCGCTTTCCTTGCTGTCTTCTATGTTGCTCTGTTTGACGATGTATATGGGCCTGTCCTTGGCCTCCATATAAATATGGGCGATATATTCTCCCAGAATGCCGATGGAGAGCTCGATAATGCCGCCTAAAAACAAGACGGCGCACAAAGTCGTCACATAACCCGGCACATCAATTCCAAAGATAAGGGTTTGGATCAAGGTGACGATGATATAAACAAATGCAACGATGGAGATCAGAAAACCCATGCCGGATACCAGGCGGAGAGGAGAAATAGAAAAGGAGGTGATTCCGTCGATGGCATATTTAAAAAGGCCCTTGAAGCTCCATTTAGTAGTTCCCATGGTCCGTTCTACATTTTCATACGGATACCATTTGGTCTCATAACCGACCCATGCAAAAATCCCCTTGGAGAACCGTTCTACCTCTGACAGTTTCAGGATGGAATTGACCATCTGCCTTGTCATGATACGAAAATCCACGGCAGCCTGAGGCATTTTGACATCGGACATTTTGTTGCTTATCTTATAGAAGAGATTAGAAAATACACTTCGAAACCGCGACTCTCCCTGCCTGGTGGAGCGCATAGCGGCGGCACAGTCATACCCCTCCTCGATGCCTTTCATCATTTCCGGAATCATGGCGGGAGGATGCTGCAGGTCGGCGTCCATGACGATGACCAGGTCGCCGGAAGAGTGCTGAAGACCGGCGAACATAGCGGCTTCCTTTCCAAAATTCCTGGAAAAAGAGAGATAGCGGACATTGGCGTGTACCTTTGCCAAGGTGTGTATTTTGGCCAGTGTGGTGTCCCCGCTGCCGTCATCCACAAAGATATAAGTAAACTGGTACCCTGCCATGGCAGAAACGGTCTCTTCGGTGACTTTGTAAAAGGTCTCCAATACCTCTTCTTCGTTATAACAGGGAACAATGATATCAACAGAAATCATAAGTTCTCCTCAATTAAAACAGATAGTTTGAAATTTTCCAAAACGCTACCATATATTGTAGTATACCCAGTGATAAAAGTAAATGAAGAAAAATTTAAAAATTTATGTATAAAATTCCCAGTTGAGGAATACACATAATATTAGCCTGAATTACCAGGTAATCAAAAGGACGAAACAGTGTTGAAAGGAGAAATACTAATGCCAGAGAAAATCATGGAGAACAACAAAGTCACCGTAATCGGAGAAATCATATCGGGGTTCACCTTCAGCCACGAAGTGTTTGGCGAGGGCTTTTACCTGACGGATATCTCTATCAACCGCCTGAGCGATCAGACAGATGTCATCCCGCTTCTTATCTCGGAACGCCTGATCGACATCACGGGGGACTACGCAGGGATGCTGGTGGAGGCCACCGGACAGTTCCGTTCCTATAACAGACATGAGGGAACAAAGAACCGTCTGGTCTTATCCGTATTTGTAAGAGAGATTGCTTTTTTGGAAGAGTTCAACGATTATACAAAAACAAATCAGATTTTTCTCGATGGATACATATGCAAGGCGCCGATTTACAGAAAAACGCCTCTGGGACGTGAAATAGCAGACCTCTTGGTGGCTGTGAACCGTCCGTATGGAAAATCCGACTATATTCCCTGTATTGCCTGGGGGCGGAACGCGAGATACGCGTCAGGCTTTGAAGTGGGGAGCAGAATCTGTGTATGGGGCCGTGTACAGAGCCGTGAGTACGTAAAACGGATCAATGAAACGGAAAGTGAGAAGAGGGTGGCTTATGAAGTATCCGTCAGCAAGCTGGAATGGGTAGAATAAAGTTGCAATATCTGGCAAACGGTGGTAAAATGTAAGAGATATACGACGAGTGGAACCTGGAGGGGGACCCATGAAAAAAGGAATCGTTCATGTTTTATGCGGAGAAGGAAGCGGAAAAAGCGCCTGTGCCATAGGCCTGGCAGTGAAAGCGGCCGGACGCAATAAGAATATCGTGATCATCCAGTTTCTGAAAGGCAGGAACGAAGAAAATGAAATGAGTAAGCGCCTGGAACCGGAGATCAAGGTTTTTTCCTTTGAGAAATCCGATAAGCCTTTCTCTGAGCTTTCTTCAGAAGAGAGAAAAGAGGAAGTCACAAATATGCGCAACGGCGTGAACTTTGCCAAGAAGGTGCTTTCCACCAGGGATTGTGATGTGCTCATCCTGGATGAGATACTGGGTTTGGTGGATTACGGCATTATTGAGGCGGCCGATATCGCGAAGCTTCTGGAGGCGAAGGATGACGATGTGGATGTGATCATGACGGGAATCGTCTTCCCCGATGAGCTTTATGGCTGTGTGGACAGTATTTCCAGGATCGATTCGGAGGATATTAAGAAATCCTGTTGATGACAGGTTGACAATGCCATATTTTGGTGTTATGATGACCAAAACTGATAAATTGAATAACAAATGTAGAGGTTGCGTTTTTCATCAGTATGCTGGCTGATATGTACAGGCATAGAAGAAGCCGGGAGAAAGGGAAGAACGCCGAAGGGACGAATAGCCTGAATAGGAGTTCCTGGGCGTATGGTTAAGAGCTATATGACTGTCATCCAGCCGGATGGAGCGCTACTTAAAGGATTTCAGCATGAGAACTTTTTCGTGCTGGTCATAGAATCTTTAGAGCTGGCCTTCTGGTCAGCTCTGTTTTGTGATATGGAGAAATTTTCTGGATTTTTCTGTGACACAAAGGGCCTTTGAAGGAGGCGGATCCTGGTGGTATTAAATGGGAAATTATTAATGTGAAGGAGGAAAAAAGATGGCAATATTCAAAGGAGCAGGTGTAGCGATTGTAACCCCTTTTCATAAAGACGGAAGTGTAAATTATGAAAAACTGACGGAGCTTTTGGAAGAACAGATCGCAGGCGGCATAGACAGTATCATTATCTGCGGAACGACAGGCGAGGCATCTACTCTCACCCATGAAGAGCATCTTGACGTTATCGGGCACACAGTGAAGGTGGTGAACGGACGGGTACCTGTAGTTGCGGGCACCGGTTCCAATTGTACCCAGACTGCGGTCTATCTGTCTGTGGAAGCCGAGAAGCGGGGAGCGGACGGCCTTCTGCAGGTGACCCCTTATTATAATAAGGCGACGCAGAAAGGACTGATCGCTCATTTCACCGCGGTGGCTGAGGCGGTGAAGATTCCGATCATACTTTATAACGTTCCCAGCCGCACCGGCTGCAATGTTCTGCCGGAGACAGCAGTATACCTGGCGAAACATGTGCCGAACATCGTAGGAATCAAAGAAGCCTGCGGAAATATTTCCCAGATTGCGAAACTGGCTCATTTGGCAGACGGATGTCTGGATATATATTCAGGAAATGACGACCAGATCGTACCGCTTTTGTCACTGGGAGGAATCGGTGTGATTTCAGTTCTGGCCAATGTCGCTCCCAGGCAGACTCATGATATTGTCATGAATTTCCTGGAAGGACGGGTGGCGGAAAGCTCGAAAATGCAGCTGGATGCCCTTCCTCTGATTGATGCCCTTTTCTGCGAGGTGAATCCGATTCCGGTGAAAACAGCCATGAACCTGATGGGAAAAGAATGCGGGCCGCTCCGCGGACCTTTGTCCCCCATGGAGCCGGAGAATGTTGAGAAACTGAAGAAAGCCATGACGGATTATGGCCTTTTGCTGAACGCATAAAACAAACAGGAAAACAAACGCCGGCAAACCTAAAGACATGACGGGATGCCGGCGCATCCGTCCATAAAGGAGAGAGAATATGACAAGAATCATCATGCATGGCTGCAATGGGCATATGGGACAAGTGATCACGGGACTTTTGGCTGCGGACGCGGATGCACAGATCGTGGCCGGTGTCGATTTGTCCGATCATTTACAGAATACTTATCCCGTATATACTTCACTGGAGGCGTGCCGGGAAGAAGCGGACGTCATCATTGATTTCTGTTCTGCGAAAGCGATTGACAGTCTTTTGGATTACAGTGTGAAAAGGCAGATTCCTGTGGTAATCTGTACCACCGGGATATCTGAGGAACAGATGGAGAAGATTCGGGAGGCGGGCAGGTCAGTGGCTGTTCTTAAATCGGCGAATATGTCCCTGGGGGTCAATATGCTCCTGAAGCTTTTAAAAGAGGCGGCTCAGACACTGGCTCCTGCAGGCTTTGACATTGAGATCGTGGAAAAGCATCATAACCAGAAGGTGGATGCGCCCAGCGGCACAGCACTGGCGCTGGCAGATTCCATAAATGAGGCTTTGGACAATGAATATGCTTATAAGTATGACCGTACTAGTGAAAGGTCAAAGCGCCCGAAAAAAGAAATCGGAATCAGCGCTGTGCGGGGCGGAAATATTGTCGGAGAGCATGAGGTGATATTTGCCGGTACCGATGAGGTGGTAGAATTTAAGCACACGGCCTATTCCAAGGCTGTGTTTGCGAAAGGGGCCATAGAAGCCGCTAAATTCCTGGCGGGAAAACCGGCCGGATTCTATGATATGAGCGACGTCATCGGATGACCGTCCGGAGCTTTTTTGACTGATAAAAAAATTGGGAATATTTAACGTAGTATTTTTCTCCATAATGTGCATATTAACAGTAGAAAATGCGTAAAAAGGAGAAAATAGTTATGAAGACAAAACGATTTTTCATGATGACGGCGCTGGTTCTTCTGTCTGCTTTTTTAGTGGTCGGATGTGGTACCAAGAAAAACGATAATAAGGAGACGACCAACGGGGCAGAGACCCACGGCTCCGAAAGCGCCGGAGAGAACGGTTCCGACAAGAACAGCGGAACGAGCGAGGGAAGTACAGACAAGACTGGTACGAGCCCCGCAGAAACAAACGGCACAAACGGTACGGACACCACGGGCGGTACCGCCCCCTCCGGAACAAAAAGCTCAGAAGGTCTTCTGGACGATGTGGGCGACGATGTGAAGGACGCCCTGGATGACATGAGTTCAGACGCGAGCAGTGATGTATCAGGCGCCACTGAATAATTTAAAGAATACCGCAGTAATTGAAATAAAGAGTCCTGAAATCAGGATTCTTTATTTCTTTTTTGGTGAATTTTGCGGTTGCGTTATTAATAGCGTTATATTATAATTTGCTTGATAGTGGGCGTATTTGTTGATTAAACTTTAGAAGAGGAGACAAAGAATGGAAAAACTGGATTTACTGTATGAAGGAAAAGCAAAAAAGGTTTATGCTACCAATGAGCCGGATGTCCTGATCGTTGACTACAAAGATGATGCGACAGCCTTCAACGGTCTGAAAAAGGGTACTATCGTAGGAAAGGGTGTCATCAACAACCGCATGACTAACCATGTGTTCAAGATGTTTGAAAAAGAGGGTATCCCTACCCACTACATCGAGGAGCTCAGCGATAGGGAGACAGCAGTAAAGAAGGTTGAGATCGTTCCTCTGGAAGTGATCATCAGGAATGTGGCCGCAGGAAGTTTTTCTAAGAAACTGGGGATTGAAGAGGGACGTGTCCTTGCGTGCCCTACTCTGGAGTTCAGTTATAAGAATGATGATCTGGGAGATCCCTTCATTAATAAATACTATGCCTTAGCTTTGGAGCTGGCAACAGAAGAAGAAATAGAGAAGATCACCAAAATGGCGTTCCGGATCAATGAGATCATGGTGGATTTCTTCAAAAAGGCCGATATCCAGCTGGTCGATTTCAAAATTGAATTCGGCAGATATAAAGGCGATATCATTCTGGCGGACGAAGTATCTCCCGATACCTGCAGGCTGTGGGATATCAATACCCACGCTAAGCTTGACAAGGACCGCTTCAGAAGAGATATGGGCGGTGTAGAGGATGCTTATCAGGAAGTATTCCGCCGCCTGGGCCTGTAAAGCCGGCCCGGTCATCCAGGATATTCAAACATCCATTTTGGAATGGAAAGGACAGGATTCATGCAGGAGCAGCCATATTTGACATACGATGATTCAGATGGGCTTCACGAGGAATGTGGAGTTTTTGGAGTCTATGATTTTGACGGAAACGATGTTGCGCCTACAATTTATTATGGCCTTTTGGCCCTCCAGCACCGCGGACAGGAAAGCTGCGGCATCGCAGTGAGCGATACGGAGGGCCCGAAGGGCAAAGTAAAGGTCTATAAAGGAATGGGCCTGGCCAGCGAGGTCTTCACTCCGGACGTACTGGAGGAACTTCGCCAGGGTGATATTGGTGTGGGACATGTCCGTTATTCGACCGCAGGAGGAAGCACCAGGGAAAACGCACAGCCTCTGGTGCTGAATTATATTAAGGGTACTTTGGCGCTGGCCCATAATGGAAACCTGGTGAATGCGCCGGAGCTTCGCCGGGAGCTGGAGTACGGCGGTGCGATCTTTCAGACGACGATAGATTCCGAGGTAGTGGCATATCACATTGCGAGAGAGCGTGTGAAATCGGGTACTGTGGAAGAGGCTGTCAGGCTGGCCATGAAAAAGATTTCCGGCGCTTATTCCCTGGTGGTTATGAGCCCCAGAAAGTTGATCGGAGCTCGTGACCCCTTTGGATTTAAGCCCCTTTGTATCGGGAAGCGGGATAACGCTTATATTTTGGCGTCGGAGACCTGCGCTCTGGATACGGTGGGAGCCGAATTTGTACGGGATGTGAAGCCTGGTGAGATTGTCACAATCACAAAAGAAGGAATCAAGTCCGACAGGAGTCTCTGTCTTCCGCCTGAAAAAGAAGCAAGATGTATTTTTGAATATATTTATTTTGCGAGGCCGGATACGAGGATTGACGGTGTGAGCGTATACCATGCCAGGCTTGCAGCGGGCCGCTTTTTGGCTGAAGATCATCCGGTGGAGGCCGATCTGGTAGTTGGAGTTCCGGAGTCAGGAAACGCGGCGGCACAGGGATATGCCCAGGAGTCCGGTATTCCCTATGGGACGGCCTTTGTGAAGAACAGTTATGTGGGACGAACGTTCATAAAACCCAAGCAGAAAAACAGGGAGTCCAGCGTACAGGTGAAGCTGAATGTCTTGAAAGAGTCTGTGGCGGGGAAAAGGATCGTCATGGTAGACGATTCTATCGTCCGCGGCACTACCTGTGGCAGGATTGTCGGCATGCTGAGAGAAGCCGGGGCAAAAGAAGTCCATGTGAGGATTTCCGCGCCGCCTTTTCTTCATCCATGCTATTTTGGCACGGATATCCCTTCGGAAGACCAGCTGATCGCCCATGGCCGGACAACAGAGGAAATATGTAGGGAGATTGGTGCCGACAGTTTGGGGTACCTGGAGCTGGAGCGGCTGCCGCAGATGGCAGAGGGACTGCCCATATGCTCGGCCTGTTTCAGCGGTGAATATCCCATTGCCCCGCCCGAGGAGGACATCCGCGGCGAATATATACGATAAACGAGCGGTTTAGGAAAGGAATACAATATGTACGATAGATACCAGAGCCCTTTATCAGAGCGTTATGCCAGCAGGGAGATGCAGTATATTTTTTCTCCGGACAAGAAGTTCCGGACCTGGAGGAAGCTGTGGATCGCGCTGGCGGAAACAGAACGTGAACTGGGACTTAATATCACCCAGGAGCAGATTGAGGAGCTGAAAGAGCACCAGGATGATATTAATTATGAGGTGGCAAAGCAGAGAGAAAAGGAAGTACGCCACGATGTGATGTCCCATGTGTATGCGTATGGCGTACAGTGCCCTAAAGCAAAGGGGATCATTCACCTTGGGGCCACCTCCTGTTATGTGGGAGACAATACGGATATCATCATCATGACGGAGGCTCTTAAACTGGTACGCAGGAAACTCATCAATGTGATAGATGAGCTGGCCGGATTCGCGGATAAGTATAAGGCTCAGCCCACTCTTGCCTTTACTCATTTCCAGCCGGCTCAGCCGACGACTGTGGGGAAGCGCGCTGCTCTGTGGCTTCAGGATTTGATTCTGGATCTGGAGGATGTGGAATATGTGATCGGCACAATGAAGCTTCTGGGCTCTAAAGGAACTACGGGTACCCAGGCCAGCTTCCTGGAACTGTTTGACGGAGACCACGAAAAGGTGAAGCAGGTCGATAAAAGGATAGCGGAGAAAATGGGATTTGCCGGCTGTTACTCTGTTTCAGGCCAGACGTATTCCAGAAAGGTGGACAGCCGCGTGGTGAACGTCCTCGCGGGGATTGCCCAGAGCGCGCATAAATTCTCCAATGATATCCGTCTGCTCCAGCACCTGAAAGAGGTAGAGGAGCCCTTTGAAAAGAGCCAGATCGGCTCCTCAGCGATGGCGTATAAAAGAAATCCCATGCGCAGCGAGCGTATGGCTTCTCTGGCGGACTATGTGATGGCAGATGCTATGAATCCTATGCTGGTGGCTTCTACACAGTGGTTTGAGCGTACTTTGGATGATTCTGCCAACAAACGGCTGAGCGTGCCGGAGGGTTTCCTGGCTGTGGACGGTATCCTGGATCTGTATCTGAATGTGGTGGATGGTCTGGTGGTGTATCCGAAGGTGATCGAGAAACGCCTGATGTCTGAGCTTCCTTTCATGGCAACGGAGAATATCATGATGGACGCAGTTAAAGCCGGAGGGGACAGACAGGAGCTTCATGAAAGGATTCGGACGCTTTCCATGGAGGCTGGCAGAAATGTGAAGGAGAACGGCGGGGATAATAACCTTCTGGAACTGATTGCCGCTGATTCCGCTTTTAATATGACGCTTGAGGAACTGAAAACCACTATGGAGCCGTCCCGGTATGTCGGAAGGTCCAGGGAACAGGTGGAAGAGTTTCTGCAGGAGGTCATTAAGCCGGTCCTGGATGCAAATGCAGAGCTTTTGGGTGTCAAGGCGGAGATCAGCGTTTAAAATAGATGATAACCTCTTATTGATTTTACAAGGGTTTTCATATATACTGTATGAGGCGGCAGTTTTGTCTGCCGCCTGTTTCATGCTGTCAGGAAGTATTGTTTTGAGAGTGATCTAATCTCAGGTTCTTAGGAGGACAAAAGAATGGTAAGAGCGATTGTAGGAGCCAACTGGGGCGACGAAGGAAAGGGTAAAATAACAGATATGCTGGCTGAAAAATCGGATATCATCATCCGGTTCCAGGGTGGCAGCAACGCAGGCCATACCATTATCAATAATTATGGAAAATTTGCGCTGCACCTGCTTCCTTCCGGTGTATTCTATGACCATACCACCAGCATCATCGGAAACGGCGTGGCTCTGAATATTCCCTATCTGCTTAAAGAAATCAAAGCGTTGGAGGAGAAGGGCGTGCCCACTCCGAAAATTCTGGTTTCCGACAGGGCCCAGATCATGATGCCCTATCATATGCTGCTGGATGCCTGCGAAGAGGCCCGGCTTGCGGGTAAATCCTTCGGTTCTACCAAATCCGGCATCGCGCCGTTCTATTCCGATAAATACGCGAAGATCGGCTTCCAGGTCAGCGAGCTGTTCGGCTGCCCCGATGAGCTGATGGATAAAGTAAAGAATGTCTGTGTTTTGAAAAATGTGCTTCTGGAGAACCTGTATCATCAGCCGCCGCTGGTACCGGATGAGGTATTCGCGACCCTGATGGAATATAAGGATATGATCGCTCCCTATGTCTGCGACACTTCCGCGTATCTCCATGAAGCTCTGAAGGAAGGTAAGAATATCCTGCTGGAGGGTCAGCTTGGTTCTCTCAAGGATCCGGACCACGGAATCTATCCGATGGTCACCTCGTCTTCTACCCTGGCTGCTTATGGAGCCATCGGCGCCGGCATCCCTCCCTATGAGATCAAGAATATCACTACGGTGGTTAAGGCATATTCCAGTGCGGTAGGCGCGGGAGCCTTTGTCAGTGAGATTTTTGGAGATGAGGCGAATGAGCTCCGAAACAGAGGCGGTGACGGCGGTGAATACGGTGCGACCACAGGCCGTCCCAGGAGAATGGGCTGGTTCGATGCTGTGGCCAGCCGCTATGGATGCCGGGTACAGGGAGCCACTGAGGTTGCCCTGACGGTCCTGGATGTGCTGGGATATCTGGATGAGATTCCCATCTGCGTAGGATATGAATATGACGGAAAGGTGGAAAAAGAATTTCCCACCACGGCCAAGCTCGAATATGCAAAGCCGGTCTACAAAAAGCTTCCCGGATGGAAATGCGATATCCGTGGTATCCGTAATTATGAGGAGCTGCCGGAGAACTGCAGGAATTATATAGATGAGATCGAAAAAGAAATCGGCGTACCGATCACTCTTGTTTCCAATGGACCCGGCAGGAGTGAGGTGATCGAGAGGAAACCTCTCATATAGGAGGCGGATCATGATTCGTTCGGTAATCTTTGATATTGGAAATGTTCTTGCCGACTTCAACTGGCGGGATTATCTGGAGCGTTTTTCCTTTTCAGAGGAAGAGGAACGGGCCGTAACAGAAGCTCTTTTCCTGAGCCCTAAGTGGAAAGAAGTGGACAGAGGAAGGCTTCCCGACGAGGAACTGCTGGTTTCCATTTGTGAGGATGTGCCGGGATATGAAGAGCAGGTCCGCAGGGTGTATGCGGGAGCGGCGGCAGCAGTGGAGCAGAATAGCTATGCGGCAGGTCTTTTAAAAGGACTGAAAGAACAGGGATATCGGATTTATATCCTGTCCAATTATGGAAAAACTTTTTTCGAAGAACGATTGTCTCGTTTTGAGTTCCTTCAGTATGCGGACGGTCAGGTGATTTCCTATCAGGTACAGTCTGTCAAACCGGAGCCGGAAATTTATGAGACCTTGATTTCCAGGTATCAGATATGTCCGGAGGAAGCAGTGTTTTTTGATGACCTGCCTCAGAATCTGGAAACGGCCAGACAGTTTGGACTGCATACCGTCCTCGTGACGGGCTACGAGTCAATCGTCGAAGGGCTGAAGAAATTTGATATAGAAATATAAATGATAAAAGACTGTGTCCTCCGGTTCAAACGAATCGGCGGACACAGTCTTTTGTTCGGAATATATGATTCAGAGGGCAGACGTACTTCGTGGCGCAAGGTATACCTTTAAATATCTTTCAATCAAATTCATTTTTATAGTCGAGGAGACAGGAGTAAGTCCGCTTCCCGCACCGAAATAAGCTTTTGTTTGTTGTGAAAGCCATTGGGGCGGCCACAGAGGCCCGCTGCCGTGAGGCATGCGGGCCCTGTGTATATCCAATCCTTTTCTGGAATCAGGAATATGGCACATGTCTGTAACGGTGCGGCAGACAGGAAACCGTCAGAACGATTCCGGGCCGGCCTAAAGGTGAGCGCCGCAGGGCAGCGGCCGGTGTTCCCCAGGCGGAGGGAGACAGAAACGGAAATACCGATTCCGTTTCTGAGAGAACAGGAGACGGGAAATCATAAAGATTTCCTGTCGACATGTGAACGGTACTGCCGGAGCGGGGATAAAGCGGCGCCTGCATCGCCAGCGAACCGAAATCGTGACGGCTCGGAACTTCTGCCGATTTCCTGACCAGAACTAATAGAATGCTTCCAAAAAGTATTTTGTATCATTGTTATTGAGACGTACTATTTTGCAGCTTCCCAGTCGGCCTCTTTGTCGAAGAACTCCACTTCCAGCTCAAAGCAGCGGACCTCTCCCGGTTTAATGAACTGCAGGGCACCGTTTTTGCGAAGCTCCGCGCGGCCTTCCAGCTTGCTGATGGTGGGTTCAAGACCGAGGACATAGTCCCTCTCGCCCATCATCTTCCACTCTGTCATATAAGGAATCTGTTTTTGATCCCAGCGGATGGCCAGACCAACGCCGGCATCGGGGTTAAAGATTTTTGCGCAGGGTTTATTTTCTTCAAATTCATGGTAATAGCATTGTTCCTGGAAATTAGGCGTGGGTGCGAGCATCTTATCCCAGGTATCGAGATCCTTTGCCGCATGGTCGTCCCTAGGGATGATATTTTTTGAGGATACGGCCACCCTGGAAGTTTCACTGAGAAGTGGATATCCCATATTCATGTGGTACAGGAGCATGAAAGGTTCATCTGCGGAACCAGCGTTTTTCACACTGTCGGTTATCTTCAGTTTGTTTGTGCCGCATTCACAGGAAATCGTTCTGGTGAGGATGAGTTTCTGTTTGAAGATTTCTGCATCGCTGACTCTGGCGTGGATCTCGATTTTGCCGTCTTCTTCCGTATAATAAATATGGTCCGCCGGAATGTTGGAAATGGTTCCGTGAAGAGGGCATGGGATATCGCCGTCCACGCTGGGAGTACCGATGGCCTGAAGTCCGCAGGTGGTGAGAAAACCACAGGTGAAGGATTTCAGGAAACCGAATCCGGGTTCATCGTAATAAGCAGGAGCCACATATCCGGCGGGCCCCATATAATTTAAGTTTACGCCTTTAAAAGAAATACGGGAGATGTCTGCTGCGCGGTCTGCGGAAACCGTGAACTCCAGGCCGCTTCCGTTCCGAACCTGGAACAGGTGCATGCCGTCTCCCTTTCCTCCTGCCAGCCGATGTTCTTCTACACCGTAAAACTGTGTGTCATGTCCGTAATAGCTTCTGTTTACCATAGTGTAAACCCCTCCTTGCCTTTTATAAAAGCCTTTATGATACTGCTATTATAATGCCGGAAGAAGGACAGGTCAATAACATTCTGGGACGGCATACCGGGCAGGAGCCGGGATGCGCTCAGATGAAGCCGAACAGCCGGACAACAGCGGTGAACAGCATACAGGCCAGCACACCGAATACGGTGGGCAGCAGGAAAGCGGTAACTGTCCATTTGATGCTGCCGGTTTCTTTTTTTATGGTCAGGCAGGTGGTGGAGCAGGGCCAATGCATCAGGGAGAACAGTATCATGGATACAGATGTGGCCCAGGTCCATCCGTGGGAGACCAGGAGCGCGTGCAGCTCTGCCAGGTTTCCGGATTCCACGAGAGTCCCTGCGGAGAGATAGCTCATGAGGATGATCGGAATCACAATCTCATTTGCGGGAAAGCCCAGGATGAATGCCAGGAGGATCACACCATCCAGACCCATCAGGAGCCCCAGCGGATTCAGGAAGGAGGAGGTCCACTGGAGCAGGGACAGACCTTCCAGGCGGACATTGGCGATGAGCCAGATGACCAGACCTGCCGGAATGGCTACGATCACGGCGCGGCCCAGGACGAATAAGGTGCGGTCCAGAACAGAGCGAATGAGTACTTTTTTAATCTGCGGCTTCCTGTACGGCGGCATTTCCAGTATGAAAGAGGAAGGTTCCCCCTTTAATATGGTGACAGACAGCAGCCGGGATGCGGCGAAGGTCATCAGGATAGAGAACGCAATGACTCCTGTGAGGATGAGCGCGGCTTGGAGACTGCCCAGCAGCCCATTTCCTGTGCCGACGAAAAACATGGTGATCAGGGCAATCAACGTAGGGAACCGTCCGTTACAGGGGATGAAGGCGTTGGTCAGGATGGCAATGAGCCGCTCCCTGGGGGAGTGGATGATTCGGCAGCCGGTAACGCCTGCAGCGTTGCACCCGAGCCCCATGCACATGGGCAGTTGATATTTGGATGCGAAGAATACGGATCCGATAAATACTTCTTTGAACATCCGATTCATAATAGACAATGAAATTCTGTAATATGGCTGACAATCAAAAGCGGACAGATTATGTGTCTAAAAACAATTGAATATAAAGTAAATATATAGTATTATTAAAATAATAATTGATAAATTTATGATAATTTAAGGATAATTAAAACAACAATATGGAAGATACCATAGGGAGGTGCTGAGAATGAAATCAAAGAAATATTTGTTCTGTATAATCGCAGCTTCACTGCTGGTTTCTGCTTCCTGTGCTGAAACACAGGAAAGCAGGAAGCGGTCCGACGAGAGTCAGGAGGAGCCTGTAGTCTCCAGTTGGTTTATTTGTGTAACAGAAAAAGGAATCTTATTATCGGGAGACGGAGGTATGCTGCAGTTCTATGATTATCAAGCAGATACAACTTACCCGCTTTGTGCCCGGCCAAATTGTACTCATGAATCGGACGATTGTACGGCAAATTTATTTCGGGGCCGGGCGGTGTTTCCAGCCATTTATCGTGACAGGCTTTACTATATCAGATCGGCAATAGAAGGGAAGCCGGTTACTTTCTGCCAGGCGGATGCTGCCGGAGAACAGGAAAAGGAGCTGGCTGTTCTGGGGAATGTACAGTTCACTGGATCTGAAATGCTGTATTACGGGGGAAAGGCTTATTTTTCTGTTATTCAAGTGGAGACAGAAGAAAACGGGGATGCTGTTGAAGTCTTGAAACAAAGCGCCAGTATCTTATCCATTGACTTGGAAAATGGAAAAACAGAGGTGCTCCTGAGAAAAGAATACGGAACGGATGAGAGTCTTTTTTACGATTTGCTGTACATATATGAGGATAAGATGTATCTGAATTTAGCGGGTGTGCAGGATCCAAGCCAAAACACTTATTGGATTATGAGTCTGGACACAGGGGATGTGACACCACTTGAAGACGGCGCAGGCGTTTCCCTTACAGACTGGAGCCATGGGAAAGCAGTTTGTCAAAGGGGAGGAACAGACCAGGACAACAAAGAGGAAGAGGGTATGTTTTCGATATGGGATTTGAAGACTGGGGAGAAAAAACAGGTCGGCAGCTTCATCGGAGGCCCCATGGTCATTATAGAAAATGACTTGATTTATGTAAGCTGGGAGGAAGGCTTTCAGGAGGGAGAATGGAAGTATTATAAATTCGACGGTGGGGAGACAGAAACATTTTTAAAGATCCAGGGCGGAAAAATGAATTTCCATCCCCAGACTTCGGTTAGCAAAAATGGTCAGGAGATGATCGTTGGACGTCGAACGATCATGAAAGACGGCAAAAGTGTGGAGGGCTGGTATATCATTTCCGCGGAAGATTTTCTGAAAGGAAAAGAAAATTATAAATTTTTGTGCTGGATAAATGAATAGAGCTGATCAGGGGGGCATCATCATGAGGGCTGCCCCTTTTTTCGTATATCGTACAAGCTCCTTCACATAGAGTGAATCAAAGAAAAACCAATGAAAGGGCAGCTCTGTGGAGGAAGAAAGCAAGGAAAAAGTCAAATACGAAGTGGAACTTTTCTTTTCGGACAAATGGGATTTACAGGAACTGATGAAGGAAATATCAGACCAGGAGGCGCTGCCGTTATCTGAGTCCGAGGCTGTTTCTGCGGAATGAGGGGGATTATGTCAGCTCGGCAGAAGTATTCAGCGGCTCTGTATATGCGTCTTTCAAAGGATGACAGCGGCGCCGGGGAAAGCGCCAGTATCTCTTCTCAGAGGAAGATGCTCAGGAGATATGCGTCGGAAAATGGGTTTTTCGTCTTTGGAGAGTATGTGGACGATGGAATCTCCGGTACGACCTTTAACCGGCCTGGTTTTAAACGTATGATACGAGATATAGAAAATAAACAAATAAACATGGTCATCACAAAGGACTTGTCACGCCTGGGCCGCGACTATATCACAACCGGACGGTATACGGAGGTCTATTTTCCATCCAAAGGGGTGCGTTATATAGCGGTCAATGACAATTACGATTCCGACGATCTGTTTTCTGATGTGGTCCCCTTCCGAAATGTGATCAATGAGATGTATGCCAGGGATACCAGCCGAAAGATCCGTACCGCTTTATTGGTGCGGATGCAGGAAGGAGCCTTTATAGGCGCGCATGCGCCGTATGGTTATGAACGGGATGCCATGGATAAACATCATTTAGTTGTCAATGAAATGACTGGAACTATCGTAAAAGAAATCTTTCAAAAAGCCGCTTCTGGAGTTCTGCCGGTGCAGATAGCCAGAGAACTGAACGAACAGAAAATACCGACGCCGGCGGAATACCGCTGCATGAGAAACCCTTCCCTCCGCATAGAAGACTTTTCCAAACGGCGGGAATGGACGTCCTCCACCATCGTCAAGATGCTGAGGAATCCGGTTTATCTCGGGCATATGGCACAGAGGAAGACGTCAAAATTATCATTCAAATGTCCTGCGGCCATGTCCCTGCCGACGTCTGACTGGATAGTCGTAGAGAATACTCACGAGCCTCTGGTGACTTATGAGGTATTTGAGATTGCCGCGCGGCGGAGCCGGCAGCGGACCAGTATTCAAGGGAACGGATTCCATAATTTATTTTCAGGGCTTGCCAGGTGCGGGGACTGCGGATGGAGGATGTCAGCGGTCAGCTCCCGGAAAAAGGGTGCGAATGCGAATTTGGCCTGCGGCGCGTATAAACAGAAGGGAACCCAAGGATGCTCCAATCATTTTATCGCTTACGATGATTTGTATGGAATCGTACTTTCCAGAATACGATTGCTCATGGGGCAGTGCGGTTTTTCAGAACCGGCAGAACTTACGCAGGATCTCCTTTATCATTTGATTGATCATATTGAGATTGGACAGGGGCGCTTTGATAAGACGCCAGGCGGCAGAGTGAAGTTCCAGACTGTGAAAATTTTTTTCCGCTTCAGGCCGCCGGAACAAGGCTGAAGTATCTGAGACGTCTGTATTTGGATGATGTCTATTTACATAAAAAGGGCCCGCCGTCCTGCCTTGTGGCAGCGGTGGATCTTCTGGAATCCAGAAAAGCGCCCGCCTGTAAAAAAATATCGGAGGATACCAAAGCCTGATGGGTGTTTTCCACCAAGATCCAGGCTTCCGGAGGGTTTTTTACGGTGAGCTGAGATTTAAAGGAGACCTTCCTGGAGCGCCCCTGGGCCATGTGTCCTAAATATACAGGGTTTCGCAGAAGCTTTGTTATGGTCCTGGCGGACCAGGAGCTCACAGGCGGGGAGCCTGCGGAAGCTTTTTTGGGATTGATGTTTTCAGAACCGCGGTAGGCCTTTGGCGAAAGGATTCCCCGGCGGTTCAGATCGGCGGCAATGGAAGCGGGGTGCATACCGCCAGCAGCCATGGCGAAAATGTCTTTTACCACTCCGGATGCCTGGTCGTCGGGGAGCAGGCGATGTTTATCCTCCGGGTCCTTCCGGTAGCCATAAGGAGCCAGGCTGCCCACATAGCTGCCTTCCTGCATCCGCACCAGGAAGGCAGAGCGGATTTTGCGGCTGGTATCCCGGGCGTACATTTCGTTTACCACATTTTTAAAAGGCGCGATGTCCGAGTCGGGAGAGTCAGAATCAAAATTATCATTTACGGCGATGAAACGCACCCGCCTGGAAGGGAAATAGACTTCCGTATACTGGCCGGTCATGATATAGTCCCTCCCCAGGCGGGAAAGGTCTTTGACAAGGATCATGTTGATCTGTCTGGCCTCAATGTCTTTCAGCATACGGCGGAAAGCGGGCCGGTTGAAGTTTGTGCCGCTGAATCCGTCATCCACGTATTCGTCAAAGACAGAAAGTCCATGATTTTTGGCATACGAAAGAAGAAGCTTCCGCTGGTTGGTAATGCTGGAACTCTCTGATGATTCTCCGTCATCTTTGGAAAGACGCATATATAATCCGACAGAATAATCTTTATTCAGCTCTTTTCTGTCGCCGTCTGCTAATAATTTCCAATTATTCCCATTAGTTGATAAACCGCTCTCATAAATCATACATAATCCTCCATAAAATCAGAATATAGCCTTTAAAATGAAATATATGATTGCTTTTACTGGCGAAAAAAGGTATAAATATAAGTGGACAAAAGTGTGAAAGGGGGCTGGGGACTGTGAACATGGAGAGTAAGGGACATCGTTTTCCGTTGTCTCTGAGCCAGCGCAATATCTGGGATCTGGAACGTACCTTTGACGGGACTTCTGTGAACAATATAAGTACGACAATACGCCTGCAGGGCCGGATGGATTTTGTGATACTGCAGGAGAGTATCCGCTTGGTGCTGAAGATGGACCCGTCCCTTCGGACTCGGATCCTTTGGGAAGACGGGGAACTGCTCCAGTACCATGTTCCTTTTTCCGAAGAGGATTTTCCCGTTTTTGACTTTTCGCACACAAGCAGCGAAGGCATAGAGAGTTGGGAAGCCGCCATGACCAGGGAGACGATTCCGCTGACCGGCGGGCCGCTGTACCGTTTTGTTCTGTTTCGGGCCGGCGAGAACGCGGGGGGTGTGCTGGTTAAGATCCACCATATCATCTCAGATGGATGGTCGCAGGTCCTTGTCTGCAACCGGAT
Source organism: Lientehia hominis (assembly GCF_021044755.1). Classification (GTDB taxonomy): domain Bacteria; phylum Bacillota; class Clostridia; order Lachnospirales; family Lachnospiraceae; genus Lientehia; species Lientehia hominis. The sequence goes on along the minus strand of NZ_JAJNOR010000002.1, from coordinate 81,588 downwards.
CGGCCAGACTTATCTGGATCTTTTGGCCGGTAAAGAGCCGCTTCTTGAAGAGGCGCCAAGCTATGAGCTGCATGTGGAAGAGGAACGGGATTATCTGGCTTCCAAAGCATATAGCAGAGATGAGAGATATTGGAGAGATATTCTGGAAAAGTCGGGCGAACCCTCTGTCTTAAAGAGTGTGAAAAGCGCGGCGGTCAGTCCTGTTGGCAGGAGGTTCAGCTGCGATCTGCCCCAGGTGCTGAACCATGCGATCTATTCCTACTGCCTGGAAAAAAGAGTGGCTCCTTTTGCTGTGTTCTATATGGCGCTGGCGATCTATTTCAAACGGATAGGCGGGGCTGACCGGTTCATGGTCGGCGTGCCGATATTCAATCGGACGAATTTCCTGTTTAAGCAGAGTACGGGTATGTTTGTAACGACTCTGCCTTTCTATAATAAAATAAATGATGAGTGGACTCTTGACCAGTTCAATGAGGAGCTGGCGGAGGCCTGGTTCGAGATGCTCCGCCACCAGCGTTTCCCCTTTTCCCATATTGAAAAGCTGGCGGGAGAGAACAAAGGACAGGAAGGCCGTCTGTTCCACATCGCTTTATCCTATCAGGACAGCAAGATAGTCGAGAGCAGGGATGCGTCGGTCATGCTGTCGGGGCGGTGGCATTACAGCGGTTATCAGTCGGAGCAGCTCTGCATTCATCTTACGAATCTTCTGGATAATAAATGTTATTCAGTGGACTATGATTATTTGACACAGTTTTTTGCGGAAGAGGAGATTGTACGGCTTCACAAAAGCCTGTGCAATATCCTCATGGAGGCTCTTTCCAATCCGGATAAGCCCATATACCAGCTGGCGGTCCTGACCGCCGAGGAAAGAGAACGCGTACTGTATACATTTAACAGGACGGACCGGCTTTTGGAGGAACGTTCTGTCTGCGAGGCTTTGGAGGAAACTGCGTCGGATTATCCGTCAAGGGCCGCAGCCATATATGGAGGAGAACGGCTGACCTATGAAGCGCTGCTCTGCCGCGCCTCCGATATCGCCTGTACTGTGAAGAGCCGTATGGGAGAGGGCAGAGAGCTGGCGGCCGTCCTGCTGCCGAGGGGCTTCACTCTTCTGGAGTCCATGACAGCGATTTTAAAAGCCGGCTTTGGATATCTTCTGCTGTCACCAGAGCTTCCTGCCGGGAGAATCCGGAACATATTAGAACGGAGCGGAGCCGGAATCCTTTTGACAGACAGAGAAAACAGGGAGAATTTTGGATGGCCGGGAAGTCCCGTACCAGTAATCTGTGTGGAAGATATCGGAAGAGGGACAGTGAGCTGCCCAGATGAGGCGCTTAAAGAAAAACTGAAAAGTCCGGACAGGCTGGCTTATGTGGTTTATACCTCGGGGAGCACCGGGGAACCCAAGGGAGTGGAGATCACCCAGAGGAACCTGCTGAATCTTTCCCGGGCGATGAGCCATATCTACGGGAAAGGGGCGGTCCTTTCCGTGTGCAATGTGGGATTTGACGCGTTTATGCTGGAAAGCATTGTGGCGCTGTTAAACGGAAAGACCATTGTGCTTCCGGAAGAAGAGGAGCTGGAGTCGCCCCGCCGCCTGGCCGGCCTGATAACAGGCTATGCAGTGGGATTCTTTTCCATGACTCCGTCCCGCCTTTCCGCGCTATTAAAGGATTCCGTGTTCTGCGGAGCCATGCGCCGCATGGAAAGTATCGTCTGCGGCGGCGAGGCGTTTCCCGCGGACCTGTTGAAGAAGCTTAAGAATGTCAGCCATGCCAGGATATATAACCAATACGGTCCTTCCGAGACTACGGTGGGAGTGAGCATCAAGGAGCTGTCCCATGCGGCCCGGATTACGGCAGGGCGTCCTATGGACAACTGTAAATTATATGTGCTGGATAAGTGGATGAATCCTCTTCCCGCGGGAGTATACGGGCAGCTCTATGTCGGCGGGGCGTGTGTGGGCCGTGGATACCGGAATCAGCCGGAGCTGACAAAAGAGAGCTTTTTGGATAATCCCTTTGAGAACGGGGAGAAAATGTATTTTACCGGGGACTCGGCCTGTTGGACGGCGGACGGGGAGATCGTCCTGTCCGGGCGGCTGGATAAACAGGTGAAGCTGCGGGGACTCCGGATCGAGCCGCAGGAAGTGGCGGCGTGTATCGCCTCCTATCCTGGAGTGAAGACAGCAGCTTCCCGTGTATGCGAGATAAATGGGCAGATGCTGCTGCTGGCATATTATTGTTCCGAAGAACGGATTCCGGAGACGGAGCTGCTGGCATTCGCTGCGACGTACCTTCCCAGGTACATGATACCTTCCTATATCATGCGCCTGGAGGAGATACCCACGAATGGGAACGGGAAGGTGGAGGAAGAAAAGCTGCCGCTTCCGGGAGAGGAAGGGCAGGAGAGCCTTACGGCACCGGTTTCTGCTGTTCTTCTCCAGGATATTGTGGATATATTCAGGGAGGTCCTGTCCCTGAAAGAGATGGGGCCTGATAGTGATTATTTTTTATCAGGAGGAAATTCCTTAAATGCCATGGAGACCATTTCTGCCATGGAGGATAAGACTGGGTTTGTAATTCGTGTTGCGGATCTGTATGCGTGCAGGACGGCAAGACGGCTGACAGCATATCTGAAAAAGGCAGACGGATACGGAGAAGAGGATATTCTTCCGGCAGAGGGAAAACGGATTGAAAAAGCGCCGGACAGGGAATGGTATCCGTTGTCTCCGATGCAGCAGGGAATCTATGTCCAGTCTTATCTGGATCCAACTGGTTTGTCTTATAATATGCCTGGGGCGTTCCGCTTGTCGGAGAAGCCGGATTTCCAACGGCTGGAAAACGCGTTTCGTCACCTGATCCGGCAGGATGCGGTCTTCCGCACCTCCTTCGTACAGGAGGCCGGAGGTGTCCATGCGCGTATAGAAAAAGAAGTGCCCTTTTCTCTGACAGAGATAGAGGCTCTCTGCTTTGAAGAAGCCTGCGGGGAATTCTTAAAGCCTTTTGACCTTGGCCGTGCTCCTCTTCTTCGGGCCGGTATCTGGAAAAATCAGGAGCAGGAGTGGTTCCTGTTACTGGACAGCCATCATATCATCGGAGATGGACTGAGTACACCGCTTGTGCTGCGGCGGCTGAATGAAGCCTATTGCGGGAAAAAAACGAAAGTGTCTCTCAGCTATCACGACTATGCTTATGCACTTTCGGCCGAAACGGAAGAAGAGAATCAGGAGGAACGGGAATACTGGAAGGAACGGCTGCAAAATCTGCCGGAGCCGCTCATGCTGCCTGCTGATTTTGTCCGTTCCCGTGAGTTTGATTTCCGGGGCAGAGCATATCAGATGGAAATGCCGAAGCCGGTCAATCTTGCCTGTGAGGATTATTGCAAGCGGCACGGGATATCTGCGTTCACTCTGTTTCTTGCGGCTTACGGGCTGCTGTTGTCGCGGATATCTGGACGTGAGGATTTCATACTGGGAGCGCCGGTGGCAGGCCGGGTCTGCCCTGGTACGCAGGACATCTGCGGACCCTTTATCAATACGCTTCCTCTGCGGCTCAGGCCGGAGAAGGAGAAGACAGTATCGGCTTATCTGGAGGAGATACGGACAGAGGTAGCCGGGATGCTGGACCATCAGCGGATTTCTCTGGAAGAGATCATCACGATGCTTGGCCTGCCCCGCGGCGCACAGAATCCCCTTTATCAGCTGATGCTCACACAAAGCCCTGTGGATGAATCCGCCTTTGTACTGGACGGAAAGCCTATGGAATTCCGACCCATTTCCACCGGAGCGGTGAAAATGGACATGGTGGTGGAGCTGTCAAAAAAGGGAGATGCCTATATCCTCCGGTTTTCCTACGCTTCCAGTGTGTTTCTGGAGGATACTGTCAGGTACTACGGACGGTGCCTGGAGCGGATTCTGCAAGAACTTTGTTCGGAACGGGATCTGCCTCTGGGAGAGGTTCCGGTGCTGTCAGCGGAGGATCATGAGAAATACGTGGAGATTCCAAATTATTTGGCGACTCCCTTTGTGAATCTGCCGATCCACCGGATGATAGAAAACAAAATAAAGGCCATGCCTGATATGCCCGCCATATTGTATCACGGGGCCACAGTCACGATGCGGGAGATAGAACGCCGCGCCTGCGGCCTGGCGGCCATGCTCCGGGAAGAGGGAGCGGAGCCGGGACAGTGCATTGGATTGTGTATGGGACGGACGCCGGATATGATCGCGGCGATGTTTGGCATCCTGAAAGCAGGATGTGTGTATGTGCCGATGCTTCCTTCTTTTCCGGAGGCCAGATTGTCTTATATGCTGGAGATTTCCGGCGCCGTCTGTGTGCTCTGCGATGAAGAAGCCCTTCGCTGTCTGCCGGAGCAGCTTCCGTGCCGGACGCTGCTGGCTTCGGAGCGGACGGAAGAGCAGTTTTCTGATGCCCCTGTGAGCGGCGGGGATCTGGTCAATGTTCTGTTCACCTCCGGATCCACCGGAAAGCCGAAAGGCGTGATGCTTCGGCACCGTTCCGTTTCTAATTTATATGGTCAGATGAGAGAGCTTCTGGAACCGATCGGCGGACCGGTACTCTGTTCGACGAATTCTATTTTTGATTGTTTTATTGTAGAGACTCTGTTCCCGCTGGCGATGGGTAAGTTGATAGTTCTTGCCGATGAGGAGGAAATGATGCTTCCCTGGAAGCTGGCGGAGCTGATCAGCAGAAACGGAGTGGAAATATTTGAAATGACTCCCTCCAGGCTTCAGATGTGCCTCGGCAATGAGGCATTCTGCCGCGCGGCCTCCGGGCTCCGAATCGTGCTCCTCGGCGGTGAGGTCCTTACGAAGCGGCTGCTTACGAAGTTCTATGAGGTCAGCGAGGGAACTCTCATGAATATGTACGGCCCGACAGAGGCGACGGTTTTCACTACCATGGCGGCGGTGGGGCCGGGAGATCCGATTACTGTGGGGCGTCCTCTTAACAATACAAGGGTATACGTGCTGGATGAAGATATGCGGCCGGTCATTCCCACCGGGTGCGGGGAATTATATATTGCCGGTGAATGCCTCGCAGGAGGATATATTTCCAGGCCGGATCTTACGGAAGCGTCTTTCCTGCCGGATCTGTATTTTCCGGGAGAGAGGATGTATCGGAGCGGAGATATTGTACGGCTTCGTCTGGATGGCACTTATGATTTCATCGGAAGGGCAGACGCCCAGGTAAAACTTAACGGGCAGCGGGTGGAGCTGGACGAGATCACAGGGGCGCTTTTGGATTCCGGCTTTGCCGGACAGGCGGCAACCGTCGCGGTACGCAAGGACGATGGCTCCATGGAGCTTTGTTCCTTTTACCGGCCGGCTGCGGGAAAAACGGATGTCCGCGGTCCGCTGATGGAATATCTGCGGCGTATGCTGCCGTCTTATATGGTGCCTTCCAGGGTGATCCCACTGGAAGCTATGCCTATGACCGCCACCAGCAAGATTGACATGCAGACACTTAAGAAAATGGCTTTGGAGGGACTGGAGCATGTGCAGGCAGATGTTCCGGAGGTCCTGAATGTTTCTGAGGCATGCCGGGAGAAAACGTCTCCTTCGCCGGAGATCAATGAAGAATTTGTGTTGGATATCTGGAATCAGGTGCTGAGTAAAAAAGCAGTGGAGCCGGATGTGTCTTTCTTTGAGCAGGGGGGAACCTCCCTGGCGGCTTTGAGCGTGCTCAGCAGTTATTTTAACTGTCATTTGGAAATGTCCCTGGCAGAGTTCTATGCGAATCCCACGGCGCGCGGGCAGGCCGCATTGCTGAGGGGAAATGCGGGCGGCAAAGAAAGAACGCAGTTCTCCTCGGAGACGGAAGCGGCTGATCAGGAGGCTGAATTCGCAAAAGTGGTGTTCCCTGTTCGTGAGCCGGAAAAACGTTTTGCTCTTATTACCGGCGCTACCGGTTTCTTTGGCGTACATCTTTTAAAAGCCCTTCTGGACAGAGGAGAAGAGGAGATTATCTGCCTGATGCGTGACGGAGACAAGGAGCGGCTCCTGGAATGTCTTTCCTGGTATTTTGGAAGAGGAGTGATCATGGGGGAGCGCAGGCGGATTTCCGTTGTAAGAGGCGACTTGTCCAAAGAGAAGCTGGGCCTTTCGGACAGTGATTACCGTGAACTGGCAGGGAGAGTCGGCGAGATTTTCCATGGTGCGGCAGATGTGCGCCATTATGCGGCGGATGCGGATGCGTTCTTTAAAACGAATGTAGGAGGCACGGAGCAGATGCTGGCTCTTGCCAGAGAAGCCGGAGCCAGATTCTATCATATGTCCACCTGCAGCGTGAGCGGTGAATACCTGAAGGATGGACGGAAAGAGGCCGTCTTTACGGAAAATGATTATGACATCGGTCAAATCTGGGAGGATAATATCTATGTGAAGAGTAAATTCCTGGCGGAAGGACTGGTCCTGGAAGCCATCCATCGCGGGCTTCCCGCCAAGATCTTTCGTCTGGGCCGGCTGGTGGGACGGGCATCAGACGGTGTATTTCAGAGAAATCCCGACACCAACGCATTTTATCTGCTGATGCGGGCGTTCCATTTGGTAGGGGCGATTCCGAGAACTGTGGCAAAGACGGAAGTGGACCTTACTCCCATTGATTACTGCGCGGGAGCGGTGCTGGCCCTGAAAGACAGTGAAGGCAGCATCTTCCATATCATGAATCCAGATCCGCCTGCGGTAGAAGCGGCGGCGAAGGCGCTGGAGGAGGAGATCTACATAGTTCCCGACGAGACCTTTACTCATATGCTGGCGGAGACGGCAAAGGGACCATACCGGGAATTTGTTTCCACGCTCATCGATTTCTGGCATCACGTCCGGCTTGAACCGCCGGTCATTCAGGTTTCCAATAGGAAAACGAAGGAACAGCTTGATAAGGCTGGATTCTGCTTTGAGATACCGGCGCCGGGCCGGCTGCTCAGCGGCTTCACACTGCAGGATTCCTGGATGGGGAAAGGGGAATAATCCATGGTATCAAATTTATCAATGGTTATTTTCATATGTGCCCTCGCGGCAATCATAGCATTTGTGATCTGGAGCGTCCGTTCCAAGCGGATGCACCTGCTCCACAGGCTATATTTATGCCTGGCTGTCTGCTATGCGATCTGGATCATCCCGCTGATCGGGATACGATTCACAAGCCCGGACAATAAAGCCATGATGTTCTTCTGGGATTGCCTGATGCAGCCGGGAGGAGTGCTCTCCCCGCCTATCTATCTGTGTATCGCCATAGTTTTTATATACGGCTATGAAAAAATGACAAGGGGATTAAAGGCGCTGTTCATCGTGCCGATTCTGACGATACTGATCTCATGGACGAATCCGCTTCATCATTTACAATATCAAGTGTTTTCCACAATCAGAAGTGAGATCGTCTTCGGTCCTTATGTGATCGTGGGGGGCATCTGCAGTTACACGTGTCTGATGGCCGCGGTCATAGTCGTAGTCCGGTTTGCCTTGAAGAACCGGAGCGTTCTCTACCTGAAGCAGAGCCTTTTGCTGGCGGTGAGCGGCCTTTGTCCTCTGGTGGTGAGCATCATCGCTACCTTCAGCCGGATGGAGATTCCCATCACGGCGACTCCTATGAGCTTCATGATACCGCTGATACTGAATGGGATTGCGATCTACCAGCTGCATCTGCTGGATATCCGCCCCATAGCAAACCGCCATATTCTGGACTGGATTTCGGATGGGTATTTGGTGGTGAGCGATAAGGGTCTTGTGATCAGTTTCAATAAACGGTTTGCTTCTTTGTTTGCTTCCGAATACGGCGTTGCGGAAAACCGGTATCTGAGCGATTGCGTGAAAGAGGAGGATATCTCCAAAAAAACAGCGATCTATAATATGATCACAGCCATAGAAGCGAGCCGGGAAGCGAATTCTACCATATCTTATGAACAGGCTGTGACATCCCAAGAAGAAGACGGAGTGCAGAAAAGCTATTACGTCACAGATGTGTCGCCGCTGGTGCTGAATGATAAGATCGCCGGTTTTGTGGTGCTTTTTAAGGATGTGACACAGCTCAAGAAGAGCATGAGGCAGCTGCAGGACAGCCAGGAACGGATGATGGAACAGGAACGGCTGGCTTTCCTGGGGCAGATGATCGGCGGGCTGGCACATAACCTGAAAACTCCCATTATGGGTATTTCCGGATGTATTTCCGCCGTGGAGGCTCTTGTGGATGAATGTGAGGAGAGCCTGACAGACAGCCGGGTGACCGAGGACGATTACCAGGAGATTTACGGCGAGATGAGAGACTGGTTCCAAAAAATGAAGGAATCATCGGCCTATATGTCGGATATCATCACCGCCATTAAAGGGCAGGCCGCTAATGTGAATACCTTTGAGGACTCTACCTTTACCATAGATGAGGTGCTGAAGCGGAGCATGCTTCTGATGCGCCATGAGCTTTTGAGCGGAGGATGCCGTCTGGTCACAGAATATGACCAGACGAAAGAGATCACCCTCCGGGGCGATATCAACAACCTCATCCAGGTACTGGACAACCTGCTGTCCAACGCCATCTATGCCCAGAAGCAGGCGGGAGGCGGAGATATAACGGTAAAGATAGATTACGACGAAGAAAGTCTGCGTATATCCGTGAAGGACAGAGGACCGGGCGTCAGCCCCAATGTGAAGGACCGCCTGTTTAAAGCCATGGTCACGAGCAAAGGGACAATGGGAACCGGTCTGGGGCTGTACATTTCCAGCGCCGTTGTGCGCGGGAAATTCGGAGGAACCATGTGGTATGAAGATAATCCGGAAGGGGGGGCCGTATTCGGTATCTCCATTCCGCGGAGTCTGGTACATATCAGCAATACAGTGAAGAAAAGAGAGGGGGGCGCCAATTGAGAAGGAACAGAGAAACGGCTCAGAAGCAGATTTCCATATTGACTTTAGATGATGACTCCATCATGACGTCAACCATTCAGGCATATTTTCAGCGCTCCGGCTATCAGGTGGATGTGGAAAATGATCCGTATGCCGCTATTGAACGCGTCAGGAAGAACGGATATGATATCCTGCTTCTGGATTTTCTTATGAGCCCCATCTGCGGGGATCAGGTCGTAGAGGAAATCCGCAAGTTCAACCCGGAGATATTTATTGTTCTGCTCACCGGACATAAAAGTATGGCGCCGCCCATCAAAACTATCCGGCAGCTGGACATTCAGGGATATTACGAAAAGAGCGACCGGTTTGATCAGCTGGAGCTTTTGGTGGAATCCTGCGTCAAATCCATCCGCCAGATGCGGACCATCCGGGGCTATCAGAAAGGCCTGTCGGTAGTGGTGGATGCACTGCCGGGGATTTATAATCTCCAGAGTATGGAGCATATATCAGACGGGATCCTGGAAATGGTGGAAGAGCTTCTTCCGGCGAAAGGAAGCTTCTTGGCTTTTGAGACGGAGCAGAAAGGAGAACGTGTTCCTTTCTTAAGAATGCGGGGAGATCTTCCGGAATGTGATTATTACCGGCTGTTTTCAGATGTGGAATGGGAAGGGGCGAATGCGGTCCAAAAGGACGGTTATCTCCTGCTTCCGGTCAGCGATGAGACTCATAAAGCCGTGGGAGGGATAGGGATCCTGCCGAAGTCAGAGCCCCAAAAGGAGCAGATCCAGCTGGTAAAGATATTTTCAAGACAAGCCTCGGCAGCCATTTATAACAGCCAGCTCCACCAGCGGGTGAATGAACAGAATGAAGAGCTGACACAAGCGTATCAGTATTTGGAGGACGGATATATACAGACCATCGATACCCTCCGCTTTGTGGTTGAAACCAGAGATATTGAGACAAAAGGGCACTCTGAACGAGTTTCCTGTCTGGCGGCGGCTTTGGCCGGAGAAATGGGACTGGAAAAAGAAGATGTGGAGAGGATACGTGTAGCGGGTCTTTTTCATGATATCGGCAAGGTCGGGGTGCCGGACGGTATCCTCCTGAAACCAGGAAAGCTGACGGACAGTGAATATGACGAGATAAAGAAGCACCCCGATGCCGGAGCCAAGATCCTTTCAGTCTTCCGGCCATTTTCGGATATGATCCCCATCGTCCGCGGGCACCACGAACGGATGGACGGCCGAGGATATCCAGACGGGCTGCGGGGAGAGGAAATCCCTTTGGGCGCCCGCATCATAGCGGTAGCGGATTCCTTTGACGCGATGATCTCCAACCGGCAGTACAGGAGCGGACTTGGGATCGACAGAGCCATATCGGAAATCCGGGCCGGACGGGAGACGCAGTTTGACGGCCGTGTGGTGGACAGCTTCCTATCTCTGGTAGAGCGGGAAGGAGAAGAGGGATTTTTGAAACGGTTCAGTTCCCATGTATAGAGGCAGCGCTTATAATTTAAGATCGGGAGGACATGAAGATGAAGAAATATCCGCTGTATCCCATAGATTATTATATGGATTTTGCAGGCTTTATAGAGGGAATCCGGGAGAAATTCGGGGATAAGCCGGCTGTGTCCTGGTTTACCAGGAAGCAGGAGGAGAAGGGAGTGTCCTACAGGGAAATGTGCGGCCATGTGGAGGCACTCCGTGAAGTGATGAGAGAAATGGGCCTGCCCGGCAGACATGTAGCCATCATCGGAGAAAACTGCTACGAATGGCTTTTGGTTTATTTCGCGGCGGTTTCCTGCGGCGCCGTGGCAGTCTGCATTGATACAGAGCAGTCGGAAGAGACTATCCGGCAGATGCTGGATATGTCAGATGCAGAGGCCGTGTTTGCGTCTTCCGCCTGCTTGGAGATATGCCAGAGAGCGGCGGAGGAAAGCGGCCGGCTGAAAACCGTGGCGTTATTGAATGGGAAGTCAGCCCCGGATGTTCCAAGTGTATCAAGGTTTCTGGAAAAGGGAGAGGAGATCAAAAGGAGCGGAAGATCAGAAAAACCGGAAACGATCTCTCCCGAACAGACGGCGGCCATAGTCTTCACCTCAGGGACTACCAGCATGTCAAAGCCGGTCATGCTGAGCCATGAAGCTCTTCTTACAAACGCCAGTGATGCCGATGCCTGCGTATTGGTGGGGGAACGGGTGTTTACCGGACTTCCCTTTTATCATACCTATGGGATGACCTGTTCTGTTCTGGCCATGCTCATAAAAGGAGTCCATCTGTATATAAACGGAAATCTGCGGACGGTGGCAAGGGATATGCGTCTTGCCAGGCCCCATACAATGCTGACTGTTCCGCTGCTGCTGGAAGCGATCCATAACCAGATCTGGCTTGCGGCGGAGCAGGCAGGAAAGACAGAAGGATTGAGAAAGCTTCTGAGGTTTCAGAAAATCTGCAGGAAGTTCGGAATCACGAAGCAGAATAAGATTCTGGCTGATGTCCGGGAAAAGAGTATGGGCACCCTGGAGCTCATCATCTGTGGCGGAGCCCATATGGGAAAGGAGATCATGGAGGAGTTCCAGCTGCTGGGAGTGACCGTGCTTCAGGGCTATGGAATCACAGAATGTTCTCCTCTTGTGACGGTCAATCGGAACTGCGAAAACAAGCTGGATTCCGTAGGCGTGCTTCTTCCCCACTGTGAAGTAAAGATAGAGGATGAGGAAATTCTGGTCAGAGGAAAAAATATCATGAGCGGTTATTACAGATCGCCGGAGCTTACGGCGGAGGCCATGAGCGGGGAGTGGTTCCGTACCGGAGACGTAGGAAAGATAGATAAGGACGGTTTCCTCTATATCACAGGCAGAAAGAAGAATCTGGTAGTATTTAAAAATGGAAAAAAGGTTTCTCCGGAGAAACTGGAAGAAAAGATAAAGCAGATTCCGCTGGTAAAAGACGTGGTGGTCTATGGGGCCGCCAGCGGTGTGTCGGCAGACGATGTGAAGCTGGCAGCCAGCGTCTATCCGGACCCTGAGCGAACAGGCGGAATGTCCTCATATGAGATACTAGAGGAGCTTCAGCGGGAAATCAACCAGATCAATGACAGTATGCCTTTTTATCAGCAGATTCAGATGATAAATATAAGAGAGCAGGAATTTAAAAAGACAGCCATGCAGAAGATAAAAAGGCATCTGGCGTAGGAAGATTCTGCATCATTATTATAGAAATATAGGAGCGATGTACATGGAAGATAAGATTTTAGAGCTAATCCGGAAAATCATATATCGGGTGACCGGAAAAAATACTCTTACTTATGACACGGATTTTGTGCAGGATCTGGGGCTTAACTCCCTTGATATCATGAACGTGGTCGGCGCGTTTGAGGAATATTTTGATGTGGAGATACCCAACCGGGACGTGTGGCAGATGCGCCAGGTGAAGGATGTAATTGCATATATGGAGAAAAAGGGGATTACAGAGGTATGAAAGAGGTGTATATATGACGATTCCGGACGCAGGTATCTATATTTTCTGCCTGGATGACGGAAGGACGGCGGAGGACAGACTCCGTCTGTCAGCGGAGGCGTTCCAGAAAATGCACGGATTGCGGGAAAAGTCGGGAGCAGAGCGCCCGGATAAGTGGAAAACGGCCAGAACGGAAAAGGGGAAGCCATATTTTCCGCTCTGCCCGTTCCTGCAGTTTTCCATCAGCCACAGCGGGACATACTGGGTCTGCGCTTTTGCAGAGGAACCGGTGGGGATAGACCTTCAGGAACATACGAAAAAGAACGATGAGACAATGGAAACCGCCGCTTCCAGATACCGGAAATTGGCGGGGCGGTTTCTTCACCCGTATGAAGCGTCATATGTACAGGAGCAGACAGGGAATTCCTATGATCGGTTTTTTCGTATCTGGGCGGCGAAAGAAAGCTATGTAAAATATACCGGAAGCGGAATTGACGGACGCTTTGGGGAGATATCGGTGCTGCCGGAGGACGGGAATGCTGACGGGGTTTTTAAAAACCTGCCAGAGGAGAACGGCATCCGAGTATGGAAGGCGGCAGGAGCATGGTTTCATGAGGTGCCGTTCCTGGAGGATTATTCCCTGTGCGTGTGTATGGGGAGACAAGCTGGGCAGGCCCTCTTCACATGCACAGGGCCTGCTTTCCACATGCAGAGCATTTTTTGAACTGATGGTCCAGGTTAAAAGCGACCCTGGGCAGATAACCGAGATCCTCGAGCAAAGTGAACAGAGGAAAAAAGATTGCCATGGGGGGCAGCATCACGGCTATGACCCAGGTGGAAACCTTGTATACTCCGGATATCAGCATACCTTGTATCCATCCGGGTACATGGCCCATACCGGCCAGGAGATAGAGCTTATCTTCCAGCCATCCAAAGCCGCTGCTTAAGAGCTGGCTTGGATAATTGGCACCGCTGAGGCTTAGCCAGAACAAGAGGAATAAAAGGGCGAGCATCAGCAGGGTCCCGGTGACGGGGCCGGTTACGGCACGGTCGATGCGGAAATCCCGTTTCCGGTATTCTGGCCGGTGATAGACAGTCACCTGCCGGGAGACTTCTTCTGCTTTCTGCATAAAATGTTCCGGCGGAGCTTCACAGGACTGGAAAGCTTCAGGGGAATCATCGCTGTATTTCCCCGCCTCTTTAAGGAGTTCATCAAGCCCTTCTCCTTTGGCGGCGCTGATGGGCACCACGGGGATGCCGAGGAGTTCTTCAAGATGGGGAAAGTCTATGACGATTCCTTTCTTTTTTGCCTCATCACAGAGATTCACACAGAGGATCACATGAGGAGTCAGGGCCATGATCTGGAATACCAGGGCCAGGCTTCTCTCCAGGCTGGTGGCGTCGCAGATGGCGATGATGACATGGAAGCAGCCCTGGCAGACCGCTTCTCTGGCCACTTCTTCCTCCGGAGAATCGCTGCACAGGGAATAGGTGCCCGGCAGATCCGTGAGTTCGAAGGAGGACTTTCCGAACCGGCAGAAGCCAGTGGCGCAGGCTACCGTTTTTCCAGTCCAGTTCCCTACATGCTGGTGCAGGCCGGTAAGGGCGTTGAATAAAGTACTTTTTCCCACATTGGGGTTTCCGGCGAGAGCTGCCCGGCAGACAGCGGGCCGGCAGCTGCAGCATGTGCAGCCGGTACAGTCAGTATTTTCACAATCGGCGCAGGAAAGCTCGCAGCCGGGGAAAGGAGTATAAGGTTCTGATGAGGATTTTTTCTTGAAACGGCGGAACAGACGGTCAATGGTCATGGCGGCAGTTATCTCCTTCCAGAAGGTGTATGGCTATCTGGGAGGAATCTTCCTTCCTCAGGGCGATCATGGTGCCCCGAAGGTCGAAGGCAGAAGTTTCTCCGCTTTTTTTACTGAGGATGCAGGTGATTTTTGTACCGGGAAGAAACCCGAGTTCCGCCAGGCGGCGGGCGGTGGAGATGGTATCGGATATCTTTATGAGAACCGCTTCTTCGCCGGGTTTGAGCTGATTTAAGAAAACGTCAGATGACATGTGAGTCTCCTTTATGAACGGAAGAATCATGTTATTACATGATATGAAGGTGCATAACAGGAAGTGCGGAACAGGAGGAGAGAGGCATGACATGAAAAATGTCAGGACTTATGAAAAAGAGCAGGGGCGGGGAGAATGTGTGGGGAAAAAGAAAAATATTGTCAAATAAAGACCAGAATTTTAACAAATTGAAGAACAGATGAAATAATATTTTTTATACTTGTGTAATGTATACAATTTATACCCGGGGCATCGTGAGAAATTTCCTAAAATATACAAGTAATACTTGACACTGTGATATATTTGATATACTATGAACACATAAGGTAACTAGTACAAGCCAATAGAAAAGCAAATTTAGGAGGAAGTATTCAATGTTAATGAACATGGCTGATTTATTAGCGGTAGCTAATGAGCACAATTTCGCAGTTCCTGCTTTCAATGTAAGCAGCAGTATGATCCTGAAAGGTGTTATGCATACGTGTGAAGAGATGCAGGCGCCTGTTATTATTGCCATCCATCCCGACGAGCTGGAGTTCGTTGAGGACAGCTTCGTAAAGGCTGTTATCGACGAAGCGAATAAGACGACCGTACCTGTTTGTATCCATCTGGATCACGGCGCAAAGTTTGAGCAGATCCTGCGTGCGATCAGAGACGGCTTTACCTCCGTCATGATTGATGCTTCCAGCCTTCCTTTAGAAGAGAATATCGCGATCACGAAGAAAGTCATCGAAGTTGCCCATCCTTTGGGAGTATCCGTAGAAGCTGAGCTGGGCACCATCGGAACTGCTGATGATTATGGTGAGGCAGGCTCCAAGAAGATTATTTATACAGAAGTAGATGATGCTGTTAAGTTTGTGAAGGAAACCGGTGTTGACTGCCTGGCTATCGCCATTGGTACTGCACACGGTCTGTATCCGAAGGACAGGATTCCTGAGCTGAAGCTTGACAGACTGAAAGAGATCAAAGCAAATGTCAGCATTCCGCTTGTACTTCACGGCGGATCCGGAAACCCCGACAAAGAGATCGGAGAATCCGTTAAGCTTGGCGTGAACAAGATCAACATCTCCAGTGATATCAAAGACGCGTTCTATCAGGAGTGCCGTAAGGTTCTGGAGGACAAAGGTCTTCGTGAGCCCATGGCTATCTACCCTAAATGCATCGACGCTATGAATGAAGTTGTTCGTCATAAGATCAACCTGTTTGACGATGCAGACAAGGTAAAATATTACTACGAATAATCGGGACAGCCGGTTTTTGGACTTTGAACTGTTTTAATCATTGCGTAATATGCACCCCTGCGGGATTTTCCCGCAAGGGTGTTTTTGCATATGCGGGAAACGTCCTGTTGAGGAGAAGGAAACATGAAATATGAGAACATGATGCCAGGGATTTTTATAAGCCGTCCCAACCGGTTTGTGGCGAAGGCATGGATAAAGGGGAAAGAAGAAATATGCCATGTAAAGAATACCGGACGGCTCAGAGAGCTTTTATACCCCGGTGCCCCCATATGGGTACAGCATCGGGACGATCCGGCCCGGAAGACTCAATATTCCCTGATCTTGGCAGAAAAAACGCTGGAAAACGGAAAGAAGATATTGGTAAATCTGGATTCACAGGCTCCCAACCAGGCAGCAGAGGAGTGGGTGAAGAATGGAGCAGATGGCTTTTTTAAAGACGTTTCGCTGATGAAGAGAGAGACAAAGTTTGGAAATTCTCGGTTTGATCTCTATATAGAGGCGGGCGGAAAACGGATTTTTATGGAAGTAAAAGGAGTCACTCTGGAGAAAAACGGAATCGCGCGTTTTCCCGATGCGCCGACTCTGCGGGGACTGAAGCATGTAGAAGAACTGGCAGCCTGCCGGGAAGCAGGGTATGAAGCATATCTGCTTTTTGTGATTCAGATGAAAGGCGTCAGGCTTTTTGGACCAAATGACATCACCCATCCTGCATTCGGCGAAGCCCTCAGGGCTGCCGCGGGGATGGGTGTTCATATCCTTGCTTATGATTGTCTGGTCACAGAAGACAGCATGACCATCGAGAAACCGATAGAAGTATGTTTGAGCTTATAGCTTGCTGATTCTCATCATGTCGATGGCGCTGTTCTTTTCGTGAGGGCCTCCTGAGATCACAATGGTATCTCCTTCCTCTACGATGCCGGAACGGAGGGCGATATCCTCAGCATGGCGGAACAGGCTGTCGGCGCTTGACTGCTCTTCTGCCTGGAAGGGATATACTCCCCAGGCGAGACTCAGCTGACGCAGGGCTTTTTTGTCCACGGTCGGAGCGATGATAGGGGCGGCGGGCCTGTAATCGGCGATCATGCGGGCGCTGCGGCCAGTCCTGGTCACCGCGACGATGGCCTTAGCGTCCAGATAATTTGCGGATGTGATCGCGGAGATGCCGACTGCCACCGCGGGAATCCGCTCCAGACATAAGGAATCGTGAAGCTCTGAGAATCGTTTTTTATAATTAATATCTTTTTCTGTCGCTTCCGCGATATCGGCCATGGTACGGACTGCTTCGGTCGGATAATCTCCGGCGGCTGTCTCGCCGGACAGCATGATGACGGAGGTTCCGTCATAAATGGCGTTGGCCACATCCGATACCTCGGCTCTGGTGGGACGCGGGCTGTAGGTCATGGATTCCAGCATCTGGGTCGCGGTCACTACGTGCTTGCCGGCCCGATAACATTTTTTAATGATGGTTTTCTGGATGCCGGGCAGCTCTCGGAACGGAATCTCCACGCCCAAGTCTCCTCTGGCCACCATGACGCCGTCGCTGAGTGTGAGTATTTCATCCAGATTTTCAATTCCCTGAGTATTTTCTATTTTTGCAATAATCTGAATCCGTTTTCCTCCGTTGTCATCCAGAAGCTTTCGGAGCTTCCGGATATCATCTGCGGTCCTTGTGAAAGAGGCGGCCACGAAATCCACATCCTGAGAGATACCGAAGAGAATATCGCTTCTGTCTGCTTCGTTGATGTAAGGCATCGGAATATCCAGGTTGGGGATATTAATGCTTTTGTGGTTGCTGATCTTGCCCCCGTTGATCACACGGCATATGACAGAGGTACCGTCAATTTTTTCAACAAACATGGCGATCTTGCCGTCATCGATCAGAATCCTTGTGCCTATGCTCACACAGGAGGCGAGTCCGCAGAAGGTGAGACCGACGCCCTCTTCTGTCCCGGGCTCGTCAGAGGTACTTAAGGTAAAGGCTTGGCCAGGCTGCAGGACGACAGAACCCTCCTCAAAATTCTGAAGCCGGATTTCAGGCCCCTTGGTGTCCAGAAGCAGGGCCACAGGACGGCCAAGTTCGGCGCTCACACGCTTTACCCGGTCCATCCGGGTCTTTTGTTCTTCATGGGAACCATGGGAGAAATTGAATCTCGCGCAGTCCATTCCATTGCTTATAAGTGAGCGGATAGCTTCGTCGGTATCTACGGCAGGCCCCATAGTACAGATGATCTTAGTCTTTCTCATAAATTGTCTACTCCTTTTCTTGCTTTCCTGCATGTGTCATGATTTTATTAAAATTCAATAGGAACAAAGTAGTGGTGGTAATGACGGCTATTACGTCAGAAATCGGCTCTGCCAGATACAGTCCCAGCGTGCCGAGGCCGCCGGCCTTCGGCAGAAGGAGGGCCAGGGGTATCAGCAGGATCACTTTTCTCAGCAGTGACAGGAACAGAGATATCTTAGCCTGTCCCAACGCCAAAAAAGTCTGCTGGCAGGCGGTCTGCGCGCCGAAGATGGTCATACCCGCAATATAGATTCGGAGACCGAAGCTGCCTATGCGGATGATTTCCGGATCATTGCTGAAGAGGCGCACAAAGAATTCCGGAAAAATCATCAGGGAGCCTGCGCCGATCAGCGAATAGAGGAGCGAGGTGATAAAAGTCATGCGGAAGGTCTTTTTCACCCGTTCCACATTGCCGGCTCCGAAGTTGTAGCTGATAACAGGCTGTGCGCCCTGCGTCAGTCCGTGTAATGGAAAAGACAGCATTTGGCACAGACTGAAAAGGATAGTCACCGCTCCTACATAGTTATCGTTTCCGTAAGTCTGCATTCCCCGGTTGAATGTGAGCTGTACCAGACATTCTGTCGCCTGCATAATGAAAGGAGACAGCCCGAGGGCGAGGACCGGCAGAAGGATATCTGCCCGGAGCCGGAGATTTTGACGACGTATCTTTAAAAAAGAATGCCTGCTCATCAGAAAAACGGTAACCCAGACTGCGGATACTCCCTGGCTTATGATGGTGGCAAGGGCAGCTCCGCTGACGCCCATCTGGAAGCCATAAATAAAGACTGGGTCCAGGATGATGTTTAAGACAGCTCCTATGAGGACTGTGATCATGCTGGTCTTCGCAAAGCCCTGGGTGGAGATGAACTGATTGAGGCCCAGGGCGAATTGTACAAAGATGGTCCCGCACAAATAGATGGTCAAATACCGGTCCGCGTAAGGGAGCGTGTCCAGGCTGGCTCCGAAGGCCAGAAGGATGGGCTCTTTAGCGGCCATGAATACCACAGTCAGGACGGCCGAGAGAATGAGAAGAAAACAGACAGAGTTTCCCAGGATCCGTTCGGCCCCCTCTTTATTTTTCTGCCCCATCATGATGGCAGCCCGGGGCGCGCCGCCCATGCCGATGAGGGCGGCAAAGGCGGAGATCAGAATAATGATGGGGAAGGAGACACCCAGGCCTGCCAGGGCCAAAGAACCAGTGCCCGGTATCCGTCCCACAAAAACCCGGTCTACCATATTATATAGAAGATTCACGATCTGGGCGAATACGGTGGGGAGGGCCAGGGAAAACAGAAGTTTTCCAAGGGGAGCCGTCTCCAGGGGGCTGTTTTTCGAAGCGGATCGTTCGGGCACGTAGGTCGCCTTCTTTCTTTACTGGTTTATTTTTATCATCTGAATATAGTCCAGATTTTCATAGCCATATTTTCTATAAATATCCATGACATAAGCGTTGTCCGGAGCGACCTCCAGCCGGGAGCCGGCAGCCCTGCCCTCATACTCCTCAAAAAACCACTGAAAAAAATACTTGGCGCCGCCTTTTCCCCGGGCCTCCGGAATAAAGTATAATTCTTCCAGGATGATCATAGGGCCTCCGGCTTCCGTACTCCAGGAGTGGGCGATCAGAGCATAGCCGATCGGAGCCGCGCCGGAAGGCGATTCTGATTCGAGCATCAGACACCGCACATAAGGAGAGCCGTCCAGGAAGGCTTCCAGATTCTGTGCCTGCAGCTTTCTTTGAAAGCCGTGTAAAGTAGCCTCTGAATTGTAAAAATCCTGGGACATGTCCAGGAATACGTCTTTATCAGAAGATATCATATCTCGTATAATCATAAAATTCCTTTCTGGGACAGCATTTGTCCATCCGGATAAAAATTCCCTCTCTATCATAGATGATATTGGTAAAAATATCAAGTAAATAGCTTGTTAAGACGCTTGCCAAAGAGGAGATGGTTCTTCTATAATAGAGTCATATGAAGAGCCACGGAGGAAGGAAATTATGGACAAAAAGAAAAAAAGAGGAAATTTCATTAGAAATATTATTTTTGCGGCGGCATTGGTCGTCTTTGCCGTGTCGGCTTACCAGCTGCTCATGATTTATATGGAATATAAAAAAGGATCCGATGAATATAAGGACCTGGCCGGTGAAGCGGAGAAGATACTGGCTTCTGCGGAAGAAACGGAGGAAGCGGGAAACGGAGAGAACAGCGAAAGTGCTGCAGCCGGTCCATGGATGGACCTCTATAATGCCATGATAAAGGAAAATGAGGACTATATAGGCTGGATAACCATAGAGGATACCAATATCAATTATCCCATTGTTCAGTGTGAGGACAATGACTATTATCTGACCCATACCTTTGAGCGGGAAGAAAACGCGTCGGGCGCCCTGTTTGTGGACAGTGGGATTCAGGACAGGATGGAAGGAAAAAATGTCATTGTCTATGGACACAATATGAAAAACGGCTCCATGTTTGCCAACCTGAAAAAATACCGGGAGGATGAGTTTTTTGAGGATCACAGGCATTTTAAGGTATACACGGCTACAGGCCTTTACATCTACGAAGTATTTTCCGTTTACACTGTTTCTCCGGACAGCGATACCTATACCATAGGCTTTGCAGATGACGCGGATTTTATGAATTATATTCAGAAAATGCAGAGCCGTTCTATTCACAATACGGGAGTTACGGTGAGTGCGGAGGACAAGATCATCACCCTTTCCACTTGTGTGAACCATAACGTGGACAGGCTGATCATACAGGCCAAACGTTTAGAATCTTAAGTAGGGGAGCCCCGCGTACTGAAAAAAGTGCTTGCAATTCTGAATAAAATGAGGTATCGTATAATGCAGATGGAGCCAGAACTCCAGTAATATGGTTTGACGATTGAACGAAGGCGTTCCATAAGGGCGCCTTTTCTTTTTTGTCAGGCCCGAGGACAGAAAAAGCAGGATGGAGGAAATATCTATGTGCGAGAAGTTTGTGAACGTCGAAAAGATTTTCGGTGAGAATGTGTTCACTCTTGGTAAGATGAAAGAGCGTCTGCCGAAAAAGATTTATGCGGAAGTGAAAAATATCATCGATCATGGCGGCGAAATGTCTCTGGCGACAGCTGATGTGGTGGCAAAGGCCATGAAGGACTGGGCTGTGGAACATGGAGCGACCCATTACACCCATTGGTTCCAGCCGCTGACCGGCATTACCGCAGAAAAGCACGATTCTTTTATCATGAATCCGGATGAAGAAGGCCATATGCTGATGGAGTTTTCCGGCAAAGAACTGATCAAAGGCGAGCCGGATGCATCCTCCTTCCCCTCCGGCGGGCTCCGCGCCACATTTGAAGCCAGAGGCTATACGGCGTGGGACTGTACTTCTCCCGCATTTTTAAAGGAAGACGCGACGGGAGCGATTCTCTGCATCCCCACGGCTTTCTGTTCCTATAAAGGAGAGGCGCTGGATAAAAAGACTCCGCTGCTGCGCTCATTGGAGGCGCTCAGTGAACAGGCGATTCGTATCGCCAGACTTTTTGGAAACACGGAGGCGACCAAGGTGACCGCTTCGGTCGGGCCGGAACAGGAATATTTTCTGGTGGACCGGGGACTGTATCTGCAGAGGAAAGACTTGATCTACGCGGGAAGGACGCTGTTCGGTGCTCCGGCTCCCAAGGGACAGGAAATGGACGACCATTATTTCGGCGTCATCAAAGAGCGTATCGGTTCCTTTATGAAGGACTTAAATGTAGAGCTGTGGAAATTGGGGATATCTGCCAAGACACAGCATAATGAGGTGGCTCCCGCGCAGCATGAGCTGGCTCCGATCTACAATACCGCCAATATTGCTGTCGATCACAATCAATTGGTCATGGAGACCATGAAAAAAGTGGCTCAGCGTCACGGACTCGCCTGCCTTCTTCATGAGAAGCCTTTTGCCGGTGTAAATGGTTCCGGCAAGCATGACAACTGGTCTATCTGCACAGACAACGGCGTGAATATGCTGGATCCCGGTGAAACGCCGAACCAGAATATCCAGTTCCTTCTGGTGCTGGCCTGCATTATTAAGGGTGTGGACATCCACGCAGATCTTCTGCGCCAGTCAGCGGCCAATGTGGGAAACGACCACAGGCTGGGCGCCAATGAAGCGCCGCCGGCGATCATTTCCATGTTCCTGGGCGAGCAGCTGGAGGACGTGGTCAAGCAGCTGATTGAAACTGGTGAGGCCGCTTCCTGTAAAGAAGGCGGAAGATTATACACCGGTGTGAGCACCCTGCCCGATCTCGCGAAGGACGCTACCGACCGGAACAGGACTTCTCCCTTTGCTTTTACAGGAAATAAATTTGAATTTCGTATGGTCGGATCGTCGGATTCCATCGCGAGTCCCAATACGACTCTGAACGCGATCGTGGCGGAGGCGTTCTGCGAGGCGGCGGATGTTCTGGAGAAGGCGGATGACTTCGATATGGCGGTCCATGATCTGATCAAGGAATATCTGACGGAGCATCAGAGGATCATTTTCAACGGAAACGGCTATTCAGAAGAATGGGTGGCTGAGGCAGAGAGAAGAGGGCTCCCCAATATCAAATCCATGGTGGATTCGGTACCGAGCCTGACCACCGACAAGGCGGTGAAGCTTTTCGAGAAATTCCATATCTTTACGAAAGCGGAGCTGGAGTCCAGAGCGGAGATTCTTTATGAGACCTATGCGAAGGCAATCAATATTGAGGCGCTGACCATGGCAGATATGGCTGGAAAACAGCTGATTCCTGCCGTTATCACCTATACGACAGAGCTGGCGGCTTCTTTGAGCGCCGTTTCTGAAGCCTGTCCTGAAGCGGATGTCAGTGTTCAGAAGGAGCTTTTGATTGAGACGTCCACTCTGCTTGCGGAATCCCAGAAGGCGTTTAAGAGGTTAAAAGAAATGACGGCGGAGTCTGCAGCGATGGAGGACGTGGAAGCACGTGCCAAATCATATCATGATAAGGTGATGCCTGCGATGACAGCTTTGAGGGCGCCCCTCGATAAGCTGGAGATGATCGTGGATAAGGAGATCTGGCCGATTCCTTCCTACGGCGATCTGACCTTTGAGGTCTGACGCGGCAATTTATGAGACGATAAAAACCGCGGCTTCCAGAGCCGCGGTTTTTCCAATAAAAAACCCCTGTTTTGACGAGGAACAGGGGTTTTTTATATAGTAGTAAAAAGGGAGGAGAGCTGAAGACAGCTCATGTTATGAAAAAAATATTGAGGCATTAGCATTGGCTTTTGCTCCGAATATTGGTAAATGTCTTTTGTGAACCGTTTTTCTTTATCTTTTTCTTATGGTTATAGTATATGCGGTAATCGTGAAGAAATCGTGTTGCTCATGTAAAAAGATTTTGAATGATATTTGAACAAAATATGAACGGCCGGAAGTTATGGACATCTGACAGCGGCTTTGTTAAAATAAAAGTAGTATGATCTTAAAAGGAGAACGATATGGTAGTGACTTATAAATGCCCCGGCTGCGGGGCCCCTATGGTATTTGATCCAGAAAGCCAGAAGCTTTCCTGTGACCATTGCCAGATGGAGATGACGGTAAAAGAATATGAAGACAAATATGGTGCGCCGTCTGCGAGGGAAGAAACGGAAGAAGAGAAAAATCTGCATAAGGCGGCCGGTCCTGTGGAGACAGAGGAAGAGGGCAGTCATGTGTCAATGGAAGACGGCCCGACCATGGATGTGAAAAAGTATCACTGTTCCTCCTGCGGCGCGGAGGTGATCACCGACGATACCACGGCGGCCGCCATATGCAGCTTCTGCGGAAGTCCGGCGCTTATTGAAGAAAGGATGGACGGTGCCAAAAGACCTGTTGAAGTGCTGCCTTTCCGCATCACCAGAGAGCAGGCGGTGGAAAAATTCAAGGCCTGGACGAAAAAGGGTCTGTTCACTCCTAAGAGTTTTACCAGCCAGAGTACGATTGATAAGATCACAGGGATCTATGTGCCCTACTGGCTGGTGGATTATGACGCGAATGTCAAGCTTCGCGCCCACTGCACCAGGACCAGGACTACCAGAAGAGGGGACACAGAGTACATATATACCGACCATTTTGATGTAACGCGGGATGTGGATGCAAAATATGAACGTCTCCCTCTGGACGCATCCGCCAAAATGGATGATTCTACCATGGACCTGCTGGAGCCTTTTAATTATCAGGAGCTTAAGCCCTTTGAGATGCCGTATCTGTCGGGCTATCTGGCGGAGGTCTATTCATATACGGATAAAGATATGGAAGGACGCGGGAAGAATCGGATCCGGGAATACGCCCTGAAAGCGGCCAGGAATACCATTACCGGCTACAGCGGGGTCAGCGTGACGGAACAGCGGCTCCGCATCGATGAGACGAAAGCGGAATATGTCATGCTGCCGGTCTGGATGCTTAACTACCGATATAACGGAAAGGATTATTCCTTCACTCTTAACGGGCAGAGCGGAAAGCTTGTGGGAGTTCTGCCGATCTGCAGAGGAAAGATCGCCGGCTGGATGGCGGGGATGACCGTTGGTATATTTGCGCTTCTTACGGTGCTGGGAGGGGTATTTGGATGATAAGAAAAAGACTAATTGGAAAAAATATGCTGTGTATCCTGCTTCTTTTCATATTCTTCATCCTGTGCGGCTTTGACAGTGAGGAACAGAAGATATACGATGAAGCCGGACTTTTATCCGGGCAGGAAGAAGAGGAGCTACAGGATCTTCTTGTGAAAAAAGCCCAGGAGACGGAACAGGATTTTATTATTGTGACGACAGACGACAATGAGGGGAAAAGTGCGAGAAGCTATGCAGATGACTTTTATGATACCCATAAATTCGGATATGAAAAAGAAAATGGTTCCGGGGTCCTGCTGCTTTTGGACATGGACGGAAGAGAAGTCTATATCAGTACGGCAGGGACTGCCATACAGAATTATACGGATGCGGAGATAGACAACACGCTGGATTCCCTTATTCCTTTAATGAAGAAAAAGGATTATATGGGGGTGTGCCGAACCTTCATAGAGGATGCCGGAAGACGCCTGACCGGAGGAGACGAGGCACAGAACGGGTATTACGATGCGGATTCGGACCAGTTTGTCTCCGCAGAGCTTTCCGGATGGCAGAAGGTATTCACACCCTCCAGGATATTGATTCATCTTGCGGCGGCGTTTGTCCTGTCCGGCATCATTGTGGCGTGCATTGCCCACAACCGGAAAACAAAAATGAGCGTGGGAAGCGGGACCTATTTGAAGGACGGGCAGCTGGGCTTCCGGGCGCGGAGCGACCGCTTCACTCATACGACGGTGGTGACCAGGCATATTCCCCGAGACAATGACAGTCATTCTTCTGGAGGAGGATATAGCTCTTCCCATACCAGCAGCGGCGGCCACAGTCACGGAGGCGGGGGCAGGAGCTTCTGATTTGCTATGTTTAGACGTAGACAGAACATAGAATAGGGTGTTATGATAAACCATACAGAATATTGAAGGAGAATAAAAATGGAAGAGAAGAAAAATCCGATTGTAACAATTGAAATGGAAGACGGCGGTGTCATCAAGGCGGAGCTTTATCCGGAGATCGCCCCGAACACAGTCAATAATTTCATCAGCCTTGTGAAAAAGGGTTTTTATGATGATTTGATTTTCCACAGAGTAATCCGCGGATTTATGATTCAAGGCGGATGCCCTCTGGGACAGGGGACCGGCGGGCCCGGCTACCAGATCAAAGGGGAATTCGCTGATAATGGCGTGGAGAACACTCTGGCCCATGAGCCTGGTGTGTTGTCCATGGCGAGAGCTATGCACCCGGATTCCGCAGGCTCCCAGTTCTTTATCATGCACAAAAAATCCCCGCATCTCGACGGACAGTATGCGGCGTTTGGAAAAGTGGTAGAAGGAATGGACGTGGTAAACGCCATTGCTGAGACGGCCACTTCCTATGGCGACAGGCCGGTCAAACCCCAGAGGATGAAGACCGTGACGGTAGAGACCTTTGACGTGGAATATCCGGAACCGGAGAAATGTGAGGAATAGACATCGGGATTCCCTGAAATTACCTGCGGAAACATGAACATGAAGAACCGCTCCGGATATTCCAGAGCGGCTCTCCATGTCATAAAATATTTTAATGTGAGGGAAAACAAAATGCTGGCGGTCAATGCCGCTATTATACAAAAAAATAAAGCATGCCTCTTATACGAGCACGCCTTTGTTCTGTATAATTACATTATAGCTTGATATGCTGAATTGTCAATATTTCCATCAAAAAAAGATTGTTTTTCCTCATATACAATTTTATACTGATATATATACGATAAATAATGATATGGAAGGAGGCGCCGGATGAATATAGAAATCAGGCAGGAAACGGAACAGATCCGCAACTATGTTGTGAATCTGAGAAAACATTTCCATCAGAATCCGGAGCTTTCCCTGGAAGAATGGGAAACGTCAAAACGCATCAAGACGGAGTTGGAGGAAATGGACATCCCCTTCATTGAGACGGCGGGAACGGGAGTGATAGGCATTCTCGGGCATGGAGAGCCGGTGATCGCCCTGCGGGCAGATATGGACGCTCTCAAGGTGGATGAAAAGACGGATGTGGGCTATAAATCCTGCACACCAGGAGTCATGCATGCCTGCGGTCATGACGCTCATACGGCGGCGCTCCTGGGAGCGGCCAGGATCCTTAAGACTCATGAGGAAGAGCTGAACTGTACGATCAAGCTGGTGTTTCAGCCGGGGGAAGAAGTCTGCAAGGGCGCAAAGATGATGATGGATGCCGGATATATGGATCATGTGGAGCAGATTTTCGGGCTGCATGTGTTCGCGGATATCCCGGTCGGATATATTAACATAGAGCCGGGGCCCCGCATGGCGGAGTCCGATCTTTTTAAGATTACGATCAAAGGCCGTCAGGGCCATGCGGGGAAACCGCAGCAATGCGTAGATGCGACTGTGGCAGCGGCGGCGACTATCATGAACCTGCAGCAGATCGTCAGCAGGGAGACGAATCCGATCGATGCGGCGGTTGTGAACATTGGACATATGGTTTGCGGGACGGTGCGGAATGTGGTGGCCGGCTCCGCTGTCATGGAGGGGACTGTCCGCACCTTTTCCCGGGCGGAGGGAAAACGGATAGAGAATGCCGTGAAGCGTGTGGCCATGGGGACGGCGGCCACTTATCATGCTACGGCCGATGTGGAATATATTTTATCTGCTCACCCAGCCGTGGACAATGATCCGGACGTGGCGGAAATCGTGTTTTCAGGGGCGCAGAAGGTCTTTAAGGAGGATGCGTTCATTGAGGTTCCGAAGATGATGCTGGGGGAGGACTTTTCCGTATACCAGCAGCGGATTCCGGGTGCGTTCGCTTTTATTGGCGCGGGAAATGAAGAAATGGGCAGAGCTTATCCCAATCACCATGAGAAGTTCAATATTGATGAAAGAGCTGTAACGAATTCTGTGATGGTGTATTTAGCCTATGTTCAGGAATATGTGAACAGAAGAAACGAGGCAGCGAAGGGCATCAGACCGAAGGAACGCCAACTTCCGCAGGATCATGGCCTTAGAGGAAGGTTTCAAAAACTCAGAAAAGAAAAAGAAAAGGAAAGTGCCGCGAAATCATCTGTAAAACAGTGAAAAATCGCGTATTTTAAAAAAAGATAAGACAGAAGAATTGTATTATTAAAGAAAATTGTGTATACTATGTATACAAAATACGATGGAGAAGATCATGAGCGATCAGATAAGCCTTCGGGCGTATGGAAAGATCAACCTGGGGCTCGATGTGGTGGGAAAACGGTCTGACGGATATCATGAGGTCAAGATGGTCATGCAGACGGTAGGCCTATATGACAGCCTGAAGCTGGAACGGAAGAAAGAACCGGGAATCCATGTGACGACGAATCTCTATTTTCTCCCCACGGGGGAAGACAACCTGGTCTATCGGGCCGCGGACATGTTAATGAAGGAATTCGGAGTGAAAGAAGGGCTGTCCATTGGACTCCATAAGAGAATACCTGTGGCGGCTGGGATGGGCGGAGGCAGCAGCGACGCAGCGGCGGTATTGGTCGGAGTCAATAAGTTGTTTCACCTGGGCCTCTCTAGAAAAGCTCTTATGGAGCGCGGAGTAAACCTTGGAGCAGACGTTCCTTACTGTGTCATGAGAGGGACCGCCCTGGCAGAGGGGATTGGAGAGAAACTGCGGCGCCTGCCTCCCATGCCGGATTGTTTTATACTTCTGGCTAAGCCGCCGGTCAGCGTATCTACACGATTTGTATACGGAAATCTGAAAGCGGACATCCTCCCCTTTCATCCGGATCTGGACGGTATGATAAAGGCGCTGGAAAAAAACAATCTGAGTGGAGTGGCGGCTTGTATGGGAAATGTACTGGAGACGGTGACGATACCGGCATATCCCCAGGTACAGAAGCTCAAGGATATCATGATGGATGCGGGCGCCAGAATGGCTCTGATGAGCGGGAGCGGACCGACTGTATTCGGAATCTTTGATAAAAAAGAAACGGCAGACAGAACCTGCCGGATGCTTCGGAGAGAGGGACTCGCGAAGCAGGCATATACAGTAAAACCCTACAACAGCAAAGAATAAAGGCGGAGGTGTCAGATGGACGGTTGGAAAGTGAACGAAAATGAATATCTTCCACTGCGTGATGTAGTGTTCAATACGCTGCGGCGCGCGATTCTGAGGGGAGAGCTGACACCTGGTCAGAGGCTGATGGAGATACAGCTGGCGGAGAGGATGGGGGTCAGCCGTACACCGGTCAGGGAAGCTATTCGGAAGCTGGAGCTGGAAGGGCTGGTCGTCATGGTCCCGAGGAAAGGCGCTGAGGTGGCGCACATTTCCGGAAAGAATCTCAGAGATGTCTTAGAGGTACGCCGCGCCTTGGAAGAGCTGGCCGGAGAGCTGGCTTGTGAAAGGATGACCGAGGAAGGATTCCGGCTTCTGGAGCAGGCCAACCATAAGTTTGCGGCAGTGATAAGCAGTGATGACATCACAGTGATCGCTCAGGCAGATGAAGAGTTTCATTCCCTGATCTATCAGGCGACGGATAATGAGCGTCTCGTGCAGATGGTGAATCATTTGAGAGAACAGATGTACCGTTACAGGATAGAGCATATAAAGGACAGGTCACAGAGGAAGATTCTTGTTCAGGAACATCAGGATATCATGCGGGCATTGTCAGGCCGGGACGTGGACCTGACCAGGCGGACGATCAGGAATCACATAAACAAACAGGAAGTGACGGTCGCCAGGAGTATTAAGGAGCAGGAGAGATGACATTTAAAGAACGGTATCTGGCCGGAGAAATCGAATTTGAAGAGATAGACAGATATATCAGCCGCTGGAACAACAGCGATGATATGCGGACGCTGCGGGAATATCTGGGTTTAAACGCAGAAGAAGAGGATATCTGGATAGAGGAAAGTGACGAGGCTCTGCAGGAAATGCTGGACAGTCAGAAAAAATAAATGTGATAATGAGAAGAAAAGACGGTGCTGTCGTTGGACGGCGCCGTTTTTGATTGCGTCCAAATAGCATCATTGCAGCCCACATATGTTTATCGTTTCCATAATATGGAAATGTGGAAGGAATAGGTTACTGGGAGGGGGTATTAAAGGGATATGCGGAAAAAAGGTTTTTTGAAAATCAAAATGAAAACGGTTGCGTAAATTAAATAATTAATTCTTTTTGAAGAATGCAGAGAGGTATAAAGAAATAAAAAGTAATAAATAAAAAGCGTATAATTTGACAAAAAACATCATAAATAGAGGGAATAATGTCAATGTTTGTGCAAAACATACAAAAACATTAAGGCTAAATTGTCGTAATGTACGAATCTCAAATTGCTATTGAAATCGGTTTCTAAAAATGCTATATTGAATGTAATGAACTAAAGTCTTGAGAAAATGCCAAAGAAGATTGTCTTCTATTTTTCACCAATAAATGAAAACGGTAACATACCCTATATTTGGAAGTAAAGGATTGGAAAATCCTTGAAATAATAAAACATAAAGGAGGAAGAAGATGAAAAGAATTATCGCAGTATTGTTGGCAGTGGTTATGGTATTTAGCCTTACGGCCTGTTCTGGAGGAAAGGCGGAGACGAAGAACAGAAGTGAAGAGAAGACGGAAGAAACAGAAACGCCTTCTAAAGAAACGAAAAAAGCCGATGGCGCTTCCGAAGAACCCATCTACGTAGGGGTTCTGGCACCATTGACCGGTACTATGGCCGAGTATGGCAAAACATATGAAGTCGCCATGACAATGGCGATGGAAGAAATCAATGCGGCGGGCGGGATAAACGGCCGTGAATTGGTTCTGGATTTTGCGGATTCCAAAGGAGAACAGAACGAATCGGCAGATTTGGCGGCTTCCTTTGCCGAGAATGATAAGTACGCGGCGGTTCTCGGTGATTTCTCATCGGGATGTGCCATGGCTGCTGCTCCCATCTGCGATGAGGCGGGCATTGTACTTTTTTCTCCCACTGCATCCAATGTGGATTTTGCTCCCATGAGTGATTACTGCTTCCAGATTGCGGGGCGCACTGACGGTGAAGGCATATACGCCGCTGAATATATCGTCGGAAAATATGTGGGCGCCAAGAATATCGCCATTTTTTCCATGAATACAGACTGGGGCGTTTCTACCCGGGATTATTTTGCGGAAGCAAGTAAGGACGCGGGGCTGAACGTCGTATTTGACGAAGCATATGCGGAAGGGGAGAGCGACTTTTCTTCTCTGATCACAAAAGCGGAAGCTTCCGAACCTGATTGTGTCGTGATCATTGACCAGTCGAGTACCTCCAATCTGATCAATCAGATTCGCGGCTACGGCTGGGACTGCCAGATCGTCATGGTCGGCCCCAGTACTTCGCAGCAGATCATAGAACTCTGTGCTGACAACAGCGAAGGTGTCCTGACAACGGCTTCCGTATTCTATTCTGAAGAAGACCCGCAAGCCTGGGCGTTTGCGCAGGAATTTGCAGAACGCGCAAAATTTCAGCCTACAGTCATGGCAGGATATGCTTACGACAGCATCTATGTACTGGCGGATGCGATTGCCAGGCTGGGCGATGATATTACACGCGATGGCATACGGGGAAGCCTGGCAAAGACGGATGACACCTATCTGACCGGACCGATCAAATTCAGTGAGGTCGGTGATATCTCCCGCTCTTATCTGATCTGTGAAGTATCCGAAGGAGAATACGTAGTGAGATGCGGCTATGACTATGCCGAAGAGTGAGGAGCTTACATAAAGGGAAACCCATGTTTTAAATAAATCTGCAATGTCTTGCGCTTCATGACTGTTGTGCAGGACATTGTCTTTATTGGAAGTGGTTTCGTCCGGAGGGAGGAACAGAATGGAATACATACTTAACCAGTTGATCAATGGTGTATGCCAGGGCGCCATTTATGCATTGATGGCAATTGGTTACTCGGTGGTAGTCGGCGTTACCGGCATGGTGACTTTTACTCATGGTGAAGTGATGATGATAGGGGCCTTTGCTTCTTTCTATATTTTTCAGTATGCAGGCAGCCACATAGTACTCGGACTTCTTGGAGCGTTTGCCGCGTCCTGGATTCTGGGCATGCTGGTCTATAAAATCTGCTACGAGCACTTTTTTAATGCGCCGAGGCATATATCTCTTATCTGTACAGTGGGCTTCAGCATGCTGGTACAGAATCTGGCTCAGATCTGCTTTGGAGCCAACAAAAAGCCGGTCTTGAACATCATTGAAAACAG
The DNA here is from genome assembly GCF_021044755.1 of Lientehia hominis. Taxonomy (GTDB): domain Bacteria; phylum Bacillota; class Clostridia; order Lachnospirales; family Lachnospiraceae; genus Lientehia; species Lientehia hominis. The sequence goes on along the minus strand of NZ_JAJNOR010000002.1, from coordinate 49,913 downwards.
GGTCTTTAAGATTGGCCCGGTGCGGATCAGCATGATCCAGGTGGCGATCGTTGTGATCGTACTGGCTTTGGCGGTGCTGCTGACCGTTTATTTTAACAGGACTCGGGCAGGAATGGCCCTTAGAGCCGTCAGCCAGGATAAAAGCGCAGCGTACTTGGTGGGTATCAGCGTTAAGAAGACGGCTATGATCGGAAACTGTATCGGGTGTGGAATCGGAGGCGTGGCCGGTATGCTGATGGCCATTTATTATCAGACCTGCTATGCCACAATGGGAAGCACTATGAGTATGAAGGCTTTCTCATCGTCGGTACTGGGCGGGATGACAGACGTCCGGTTTTCGGCGCTGGGCGGACTCTGCATCGGTGTGATTGAAAATCTTGGGATCACCTTCTCCAGCGCCAGCTTCCGGGATGCGTTTGCATTCTGCTTTCTCATCCTCGTACTGATCATAAGACCCCACGGATTCTCTGTGAAGAAAGGAGCCAGGCCGTGATGAATACGCTGATCAATGCTGTTAAGAAGGTTTATGGAGAACACAAAGTGCTCTTTTTGGCAGTTATTGTAGTTCTGCTGCTGATACTGCCGTTTTTGGGTTTTAAGAAATCGACGATCCGTATCATGTGCCGAATTCTGATGTACTGTACTCTGGCTGGTTCTCTGAATATGATAAACGGATACAGCGGACAGACCTGTATCGGACAAGCCGGCTTTTTCTGTATCGGAGCGTACACTATGGCAATATTGTCCACCAGATTTGGTATCTCGTTCTGGATCCTGCTCCCCCTTGGGGGAATTATGGCGATGCTTGTCGGCTTGATCGTTTCCATACCGACTCTCCGGCTGAAAGGGATTTATCTCTCCATTATCACCATGGGGGCGTCTGAGGTGATTCGTATTGTGGCGCTGAACTGGGAGAGTCTGACCGGAGGATCCTTTGGAATTAAGGACATTCCCAGGCCCTCGGCAGGGGGATTTCTGGTGGATTCTCCGATGAAATTCTATTACTTGTTCCTGATCTTAGCGGTCATCTTTTTGTTTATCAGTTCACGGGTCATAAGGTCCCGCGCCGGCCGCGCCTGGATGTCGATTCGGGAGGACGAGCTGGCGGCGAAGGCTCTCAGCGTGCAGACTTCTTATTACAAAGCCAGCAATTTTATGTATGGAGCATTTTGGGCAGGAATCTGCGGAGCGGCATATGCACCGTACCTTCAGTATATTGATTCCACAGTATTCAGCCTGGATGAGGGCTTCAATATCCTGTCAATGGTCATCATCGGCGGACAGGGAACCCTGGCGGGGCCTATTGTCGGATCCGCGCTTGTCAATTTCCTGACTGAGATACTGAGACCGGTGGGAACCTGGAGATTTGTCACGTATGCCTTACTGATCATCATAATGATGTGGCTCCGGCCCCAGGGACTTGTCGGCGCGTCCGACAGCATCCTCGCAGGAGGCAGGATAAAGATGAAATCCAAGTCAAAGAAGGCGGCAAAGGAGAGTGCGTAATGGGTGAGGTATTAAGGACAGAGGGAGTCTGCAGATATTTCGGGGGCCTTAAGGCAGTAGAGAATGTGAGCATGACTGTGAACTCCGGCCAGATCTTCGGGATAATCGGACCGAACGGCGCCGGAAAAACGACATTCTTTAATGTTTGTTCCGGGATTTATAAGCCGACAAAGGGAAGAGTTTATCTTTGCGGCAGGGATATCTCAAATATGAGGCCAGAAACGATCAGCCGGCTGGGAATCACGAGGACCTTTCAGTCCATGCAGCTGTTTAAGTTCATGACAGTGCTGGAGAACGTCAAAATAGGATGTCACAAGGGCACGAAATCCGGCATATTTGATGCGATATTCCATACCGGAAGATATAAAAGAGACGAGGAATATGTGACCAGAAAAAGCTTGGAGACAATTGAAAAGGCGGGGCTGACAAAATATGCGTATACTATGGCGGGGAGTCTCCCCTACGGTATCCAGAGACGGGTGGAGATCGCCAGAGCTCTTGCCACCGATCCGGAGATCCTGCTTCTGGATGAGCCGGCTGCGGGGATGAACCCAATGGAAACGGTGGACCTTCGTAAATTTGTCCAGGAGCTCAACCGGAATGGACAGACCATATTGCTGATAGAGCATGATATGAAATTTGTCATGAACTGCTGCCATAATATCCTGGTCTTAAATTTCGGGAAGAAGATCTGCGAGGGGACGCCGGAAGTGGTGAAAAAGGACCCGGAGGTCCAGGCGGCCTATTTTGGTTCCGGAATGATCGGCGGGGAGGTGCTGAACCATGCTTGAATTGACGAACATATCTGTTAACTATGGATATATCCAGGCTCTGCACGGTATCAGCATGGAGGTTGGAAAGAATGAGATCATCACGCTGATCGGCGGAAATGGAGCGGGAAAAACAACGACATTGATGTCGATCTCCGGTCTTGTGGAAAAGGCCGAAGGGAGAATCGCCTTTGACGGGAAGGACGTCACAAAAATGGCGCCGGAGAAGATTGTAAAGCTTGGATTGGCGCATGTGCCGGAAGGGCGGAAGGTTTTTCCCTCCCTGACGGTATATGAAAATCTGATGACAGGTACTCTCGGGAATCCAAAGCTGACGAAGGAAAGAATTAAGGAGCTTCTGGAACAGCAGTATGAAATGTTCCCACGCCTTAAAGAGCGGCAGAATCAGGCGGGCGGTAGTCTGTCCGGAGGGGAGCAGCAGATGCTGGCGATTGCCAGAGGGCTTATGATGGATCCCAAAATGATCATGCTGGATGAGCCGTCTCTCGGCCTTGCGCCTATAATCGTGGAAGAGATCTTTAATATGATATGCCGGATACGGAACAACGGAAAGACCGTGCTCCTGATCGAACAGAATGCGTCCATGGCCCTCTCCATCGCTGACAGGGGGTATGTTCTGGAAAACGGAAAGATAACCCTGACCGGTTCAGGAAAGGAGCTGCTTGTGAATGACGAAGTAAAACGGGCGTATCTCGGAGATTATTGAGGACACCGGAAAGGAGAATAAGATGTATGAGGCTTTAAAAGACATGCCATTGATCGATACTCATGTCCACCGTGTCCATCCGGACAGGGAGCCGGAGTTCGGGAAGATTGCCGGCGGCTATATCGACGGGCCGGGACAGGACAGAAACTCCAGACAGACGATTCTATATGAAATGGTGATTCAGGCGCTTCGAGAACGTTTTGGAATGCCTGAGGATACGTCGGATGCTGAAGTGGAGGCGGAACGTTTCCGGAGATATACGTCAGAGCCAAAGAAATATATGCGGGAGCTGTTTTCAGAGGGGAATGTGGCAATGAGCTGCTTTGAAACGGGGAGCCCCCTGCGGGGAAGGGCATTTACCGGAGAAGAAGCCGCTTACTTCTATGAATCTGTTCCAAAGGGAAAACGCAGCGTCATCATCAGGATTGAACGTTCCGTGGATGAACTGCTGGATAAAAAGCTATCATACCGGGAATTCACGGAAAAACTGACGGCGGACCTGGATGACAGGATTATAAAAGAGGCAGCGGTGGGGCTTAAATCCTCAGTTGCTTACTATGGAGGACTGAATATACAGCTGGCAGACGAAAAAAAAGCCGAGGAGGCGTACGAGCATATTGTGTCGGGAGCGGGAACCGGGAAAGATGAAAAATGCCTTTATACGTTTACGCTCATGCTGGGTGTGGAGGCGGCTGTGAAGCATGGCATCCCGCTCCAGATACATACAGGGGCCGGCGGAGGGACACTGGATTTTAAAAGCTTTGATCCGGTGGGCCTGACGGACTTTCTTCGGGATTCCAGGGTGTTCAACCGGGCGAAGATCGTGCTTCTCCACGGGGGACATCCTCACGAAGAAGATGCCAGTTTCCTCACAGCTCAATTTTCCAATGTATACACAGACTGCTCCGGGACTTTTTACCTATGTACGGTCAACGGTGTGAACCGGCTGCGCGCGCTGATGGAAAGGACTCCGATGAATAAACTGATGTATGGCTCCGACGGCGTGATGTTTCCGGAACTTGCATGGTTCGGGCACGGTTATTTTCGGAAGGTTTTGGCACGGGTCCTGACACAGCTTGCGGAGGAAGGATTTATAAGGGAAAAACGGGCGCTTGAGTTTGCAAGGATGATTCTGTATGATAACGCGCTGGAATGTTATTCGAAATTGAAAGAAAGAATGGACAGATAACTGCCTAGGGGGATAAATAAAATGAAAAGTATTTCTCAGAGAATTTATGAATATGGGATCGTGCCGGTGGTGAAGCTTGAGGATGCCGGCCTGGCAGTGCCGCTGGCCAATGCGCTGATGGCGGGGGGCCTCAAATGTATCGAGGTGACGTTCCGCACCGATGCCGCGGAACAGGCGATTCGGAACATAAGCCAGGAATGTAAGGATATGCTGGTGGGTGCGGGGACTGTGCTGACAGTCGGACAAATTGAACGGGCAGTCGCCGCAGGCGCCAGGTTCATAGTGACTCCGGGTTTTAATCCGACAACCGCCGGTTATTGCGTGGAGCATGGGATACCGGTCTTTCCTGGATGCAGTGATCCCGCGTCCATAGAGGCGGCGCTGGAACTGGGAATCTCGGATCTCAAATTTTTCCCGGCAGAGCCGAGCGGAGGCCTTCCGATGATCCGGTCGCTCTGCGCGCCTTACACGAAGGTGCGGTTTATGCCCACGGGAGGCGTGAATGACAGAAATATGAATGAATATCTTTCTTATGACAAAATCCTGGCGTGCGGCGGTACCTGGATGGTAAAAGAAGATTTGATCCGTGAACGTCGTTTTGATGAGATCGAGAGGCTGACGAGAAACACAGTGATGAATATGCTGGGATTCGAACTGAGGCATGTGGGAATCAACTGCACCGATGAAGGACAGGCTTTCCAAAGGGCGCGGAGGGCCGCAGACTTGTTCGGGCTGGAAGTAAAAGCTGGAAATTCATCCGTGTTTGCCGGGAAAGCTTTTGAAATGATGAAATCAGAGACGTGCGGAGAAAAAGGCCATATTTGTATGGCTGTGAATAACCTTGACAGGGCCTGTGCGTACTTTTCGGAAAGAGGAGTACGATTTGTTGAATCTTCCAGAAAATACAGTGATGAAGGAAAACTGAAAGTTGTGAATCTGGAGGAACAGCTGGGGGGGTTTGTGCTTCAGCTGGTGAATAAATAAGGAGGAATAATAAATGGGAAAAGTAGTGACCTTTGGCGAGATCATGCTCAGGCTGGAGCCTCTCGGATATTACCGATTTTTGCAGAGCGATCAGTATCAGGCTCTTTACGGGGGAGGAGAAGCCAACGTGGCAGTATCTCTTGCTAATTTCGGAGTGGATGTGGATTATGTGACGAAGCTGCCGGCCCATGAGATCGGACAGGGAGCCGTGAACAGTCTTCGCAGATTTGGAGTGGGGACAGAAAAAATCGTGCGTGGAGGAGATCGGGTCGGAATTTATTATTTGGAAAAGGGGGCTGCCCAGCGTGCGTCGAAGGTGATCTATGATCGGTCAAATTCTGCGGCCGCCCTAGCGAAAGCAGAAGAATTTGACTGGGAGGCTATTTTTGACGGAGCGGAATGGTTCCATTTCACAGGAATCACGCCTGCCCTGGGAGGGGAGCTTCCGCTCATCTGTGAGGAGGCCTGTAAAATCGCCAAAAAGAAGGGATTGAAGGTCAGCTGTGACCTGAATTACCGGAAAAAACTCTGGAGCCGTGATCAGGCGAAGGAGACCATGACAAAGCTGGCCGGGTATATCGACGTGTGCATCGCAAATGAGGAAGACGCGAAGGATGTATTTGGAATCTCTGCGCCTGCGACAGATATTGAGGGAGGAAAGCTGAATCATGAAGGCTATAAAGCGGTGGCGGAGCAGCTGGCTGGGACATATGGATTTGATATGGTAGCGATCACCCTCAGGACATCCCTGTCAGCCAGTGACAACATCTGGGCTGCTATGCTGTATGACGGCAGCCGTCATTACTTTTCCAAAAGCTATCCGGTACATATTGTTGACCGGGTCGGAGGAGGAGACAGCTTTGGAGCCGGCCTGATCTATTCTTTTCTGAATGGGAAGGAGACGCAGGATACTCTGGAATTCGCCGTGGCGGCATCTTGCCTGAAACATACGGTGGAAGGAGACTTTAATATGGTTTCCATCGAAGAAGTCAGGAAGCTCGCAGAGGGAGACGGCTCCGGCAGGGTCCAGCGGTGATCAAAACAGGAGATTTCTGTGACAGGATGAGGAATCGGAGGGGAGTATATGGATCTGCATATGAAGGATAAGGTGGCCGTGGTGGCCGGGGGAAGTACGGGGATAGGATTCGCAGCAGCAGTATGTTTTCTTGAGGAGGGGTGCAGAGTTGCATTGTTTTCCAGAAATACCCGAAAGCTTATGGAGGCTGAGGCGGCGCTGGAAGGTATGGGCTATACAGATGTCATGATGGAATCAGTGGATGCCACCGACGAGAATGCGGTAAATGAATTCGCCCGCTGCGCGGCCGAACGCTTTGGTACCATAGACTATTGGGTGAATGTGGCGGGAGGAAGTCTTCGTAAGCCCTTAAATAAAGTGACGATGGAGGAATTTGACGGGGCGGTAGCCGTCAATTTCAAAAGCGCTTTTATAGGATGCAATGCGGCGGCACAGTATATGAAAAGAAATGAGAGAGGAGGAGCCATTGTAAATGTTTCCTCTATGGCTGCCCACAGAGTGGCCGCCGGAAGGACGCTTTACGGCTGTACAAAAGCAGCGCTGGAAAAGCTGACTACGGCGTTCGCAGCCGAGCTTTCGCCGTTTCATATCCGAGTCAATTCAGTTTCTCCGGGCCTTGTGCTCACAGAGCTTTCCAGGCCCGTCGTGCCAGAAGAAGGGACAGAGGATTTTCAGAACTTTTTTACGGAATATTTGATCAAAAGGCCGGGAGATGCCAGAGAGGTGGGAGCGCCCATTGTTCTGCTCTGTTCCGATGCCTTTGGTTTTACCACCGCGGCTGATATCCGGGTGGACGGAGGCGCTGATGCCGTATATGAGACTAGATGGATAGAAGAAAATGTGGAGCTGCTTAGAGAATGAATATAGACGGTATGCTGACTGCCTGCAAATGGAAAAGGGCCGCTGCGAATGCAGCGGCCCTTTTCCTGTGAATAAAGGTAAAATAGGTATGTAGCAAACGGCGGTCATATGGCGCCGATTTCTGTATAGACATGTTCCAGGGACTGGCCGTTTATGAGTCCATCCCGTACCATGTTTTCTTTTTCAATGGTCTCAATGGATTTTTCAAATACTTCCTCTGAGACCTCCGCCGGTATCACCACGATGCCGTCTGCATCGCCGAAAATATAATCTCCGGGGCGGATGTTTACACCTCCTATTTCTACCGGAATCTGACATTCATTGATCTCACATCTTCCTTTTGAGGTCTTGGGACTTGTCCCGCGGTAAAAAAGAGGAAACTGCATCTTTTTCAATTCCTTCAGATCACGGGCCAGACCGTCCAGAAGGACGCCGGCCCCTCCTCTTTTTTGAACGGCGGTGGCAAAAAGCTCTCCGAATACAGCGCAATTATATTCTCCGCGTGTTTTTAAAATGTAGATCTCCCCTTCTTTTATCTGGTCGACCACTTTACACTGGGCAATCAGAGGGTTTTCCGGCATGGAATAAACCTCGGTGCCTATGCTGGTGAAAGCAGGGCCGAAAATCACGGTATCTTCCATAAGAGGCCGGATTTCCATTCCGATTGACTGGTTGCGATATCCCATGCCGTCGAGCACATCACATAGGATGCCGGAGTAAAGAATTTTTTTGAGTTCGGCCATTTTTTCCTGGTTCATGTAAAATCCTCCTTAATAATTCGTATGTGTATCGATTTCGTAAAATCTGATAAAAATAATGCATTAGTCCATGCATCGTTTTTTTTAGTATATCATTGAAAATCAGAAAAGTCCATATCAATCGTGGGTACAATTTTGGATTTGTCGAAAATGACGAGATAACCAGGGCGGTTTTGTGCGAAATTGCCGTTGGAAAAGAGTTGAATTTCTATCAGTTATATGTTAAGATACTTTTTAAGAAGAGATAACCAACATCGATTTTCTTTTGATTGCAGAAAAAGTGTTCTTGTCAGACACTATGAAACCAGTAAACAACATTGAACAACCTGGAATAGGAGGCGGTATGGCGAAAAATGGGTCGAAAGTGACGATTAATGAAATTGCGAATGCCGTGGGAGTGTCTAAGACCACAGTTTCCCGTTATTTAAACGGCAGATTGGACTTGATGAGTGAAAAGACAGCAGAGCGGATAAAAACAGTGATTGAGCTCAGCGATTACAGTCCCAGTGAATACGCCAGGGCATTAAAGAGCCATAAGACCAGAATGATCGGAGTGGTCATTTCAGATATTGAGAGTCCGTGGTCTTCTTCTATCATATCTTCCTGCGGCGCGGAGCTTAAGCGGCATGGATATACGGCTTTGTTCATGGACAGCAACAATAAGGAAGAGAGTGAAAAAGACGTAGTTGCCACACTGGTCGCCAAAGGAGTAGACGGGCTCATCATAAATACTGCTTCGTATGACAGCAAGTACTTGATGGAGTATGCGGTGAAGGGACTTCCGATCGTGCTGTGCGACCGCTATATCAGGGATTATAAGCTTGACATAGCGACCTTTGAGCCCTATGATTCCATGTTGGCTCTGGTGAAACATCTAAAGTCCCAGGAATTTACCCGTCCGGTCATTTTCACGCAGGACTGGCACAACAATTCCTCACGTTTCAAAAAAATAGATGCGTATTTTAAGGCCATGGAAAAAGTATACGGATATGTGAATAAAGAGGATATCTATACGATTCATATCAGCGATGTGCCGGGAGCTATATCCCAGCTGAGAAAGTTCCGGGCTTCAGTGAAGCTGGGAGAAAAACCGGCCATCATATGTGTCAATACCATGACTACGTTCCGTATGTTCAACTGTCTGCAGAGAGAGGGTCTTTCGATTCCCGGCGATATGGGAATCTGCGGGCCGGATGACTGGGGATGGGAAGAAGATGTCAGCTGGGCCGGGATTCTGTATCCGGCGGTAACCACGATCCGGATAGACTCAAAGGAAATGGGGCGTCAGTGTGCAAGGCTTATGGTGGACAGGATCAAAGACAATGATAAACCGGTGGAAACAGTAGAAGTGCCGTGTACCCTATCTGTCCGCGCCTCTACATTGTTGAAAAAAGAAGCATGAGGGCAGGATGAAACAGTTCTCCAGGTGGTAAACGGTGTGAAGATGAGATAAAAAAACGATGATATATCGTTTTTTTATTAATTGCTTTGTTAACCGATACACATAAATTGGAAAATATGGGAAGAAATGTAAATGGCTTATATGCCTGAACGAATCTGTGAAAGGGAAAAGGTGAGATGGAGAAAGAAGAGAAGATTATTGAAATCCTGAAAAACCAGGTGACGCCGGCGCTGGGATGCACGGAGCCTGGAGCGGTCGCGCTGGCTGTAGCTCGGGCGAAAGAGCTTCTTGGTGAACGGGCTGTCAGGATGATCGTGAATGTGGACAAGAATGTATTGAAAAATGGCCTGGGTGTGGGGATTCCGGGGACAAAAGAGCGTGGGAACGGTTTCGCAGCGGCGCTTTCCATGGCATGTGGAAAATCGGAATACGGACTTGAAGTGCTGAAGGATGTGGATGAAACGGCGATTGAAACCGCAAAGAAGATGCTGCAGGATGGGACGGTAACTGTGAAGTATAATCCAGAAGCGACTTGTCTGGAGATTACGGCTGAAGCAGAGAGCGCCGCTCACTCATCGAAGGTTACGATTTATAAAAACCACACCAATATCGCCCGTGAAGAAAAAGACGGAACTGTGCTGTTTGACAGGATGCTGTCCATTTCCGACATGGATGAGACTCCTTTGGCTCCATCACTGCAGCAGCAGATCAAAGAATATTCCATACGGGAGATGATTCGGCTGGCCAAAATTATCCCATCCGACAAATTTGCGTTCATACAGGACGGCATCGATATGAATATGCGCATGGCAGAGGCGGGAATTAAAAATGATGTGGGTGTGGGCATCGGACAGTATGTCCTCAGCAAGGCAAACGGGACGGCAGAAGGGAAAGCGAAGGCTTATACCGCCGCCGCATCGGAAGCCAGAATGACTGGATGGCCGCTTCCGGTCATGAGCAGCGCCGGGAGCGGAAATCATGGACTGACAGCGGTCATTCCCATTCATATATTTGGCAGAGAACTGGGATACAGTGACGATGAGATCAGAAGGGCTGTGGCATTCAGTCATATGGTGACGATATTTGTGAAATCCTATTTGGGGGCTCTGTCTCCTATCTGCGGCTGCGGGGTAGCAGCCGGGGTGGGGTGTGCGGCGGGGCTTACTTTCCTAAGAAAGGGGACGGACCATCAGATTGAGGCTTCTATCCTCAATATGATATCGGGTCTGACTGGAATGCTCTGCGACGGAGCGAAGCTGGGATGCGCCTATAAGCTTGCAGTGGCGGTGGATGCCGCTGCGGACGCTTCCAATATGGCTCTTTCCAAGGTACATATACCGGGAGACAACGGTATTCTTTCGGATTCACCGGAACAGTCCATTATGAATATGGCAAAGGTATCGGTACAGGGCATGGTATCGGCGGACGGGGTGATCGTCGGCATCATGCAGGAGAAATGTTAAAACTATACAGGGGGTAAGAGAAGATGACAAGAAAAGAAAGGATTATGGCGGCTTTGGCAAAAGAAGAGGTGGACCGGATACCGCTTGGGATGTGGTATCATCTCCCTCATGTGGATCAGGATGCGGTGGCTCTTGCGGAGACCCAGATCCACATGGCTGAGGATTATGGGCTGGATTTTATCAAGATGATGCCATTCGGTAACTACCAGGCAGTCGACTATGGACTGAGCTGTACTTATTACTGCACACCGACTCAGGCGGTCTTTGAGCGGAAATATGATATCGAGAGCGTGGAGGAATGGGGAGAACTGAAAGAACTGCCGGGGTGTTACGGCTGTCATGGAAAGACACTGGCGGCTGCCATGCAGATCGCCAAACAGCAGAAGAAAAAAGGAATTGAGATTCCTTTTCTTCAGACTATTTTCAGTCCCCTCACGATAGCGAGAAAGCTGGCGGGCGACAGAATCTTTACCGATATGAAAGAAGAGCCCGCCTTGCTCCACCATGCGCTGGATGCCATCATGAGAACATCGATCAATTTCGTGAAAGAGAATGTAAACGCGGGGGTTTCTGGATTTTTCTTCGCTAGCCAGTGTTCCTCCTATGATCTGATGACGGAAGAAGAGTACCGGGAATTCGGAGCCAGATATGATGTACCGATACTGAATTCCATAAAAGATGATACTTTCTTTAATGTCATTCATATTCATGGAGAAAATACGATGTTCAAGCTGCTCTCTTCCTATCCCGTGAACTGTGTAAACTGGCATGACCGGTGGGTGGCACCGGATTTGGCACAGGCGAGGACGATCACGGACAAATGTCTGATGGGAGGCATCAATGAGTCGTGGCTGGGGAAAGCGGCTCCGGGTGAGATAAAGGTACATATAAAGGAAGCCGTGGAACTGGGGGGAAGGAGAGGTCTGATCTTGTCACCGGGGTGTTGTGCGTCCATGAAAACCCCGGCAGAAAATTTCTACGCATGCAGAAACGCGGTGAGAGAATTATAACGGAATAATGGGAAGTGAAGTGAAAAGAGTCCGGGCAGCCGGACTCTTTTCGCAGCTTCTGCGGTTTATCCACCTAGAATAAGGAAGATAAGAATTCCACCAGCCGGAAGGAGATCTCGGGTTTTTCATTTCCCGCTTTTTTTTCGTCCTCGTCCACCAGAGAAGCATAGGTATCCGGACGCAGATCGTCTTTTAATTCCTGCTTGGAATCCTCCGGCACGACGCCATAGGTGGCGTCCACAAAACAAAGAGAAGGATAGAGGACACACCACCAGTTTTTTCCGTTTCCTTCTCCGATTACCACCCGGAACGCTTCATAAGTACCGCAGGGAAAGGTCAGATCGCCATAAGATTTAGTGGGAAAATACCAGGGCTCCAGATACAGAGATACAGAGTAGTCGTATCCCTCTTCGCTTATTACACTGCTGGTGATCTTGTGGATCTCCCCCTCATGGCTTTCTATAAAAGTTTTGGTCTCCTCCAGGCCGGCGTTTTCCGGGAGGGCTTCTTCTAAGTATTCCAGGACAGATGCCTTTACCTTGAGCTTGAGAGCCTGGTCTTCCTCGGAATCACTGTTTGCCAAAACGTGAAAGCGAAGGATATGAGAAGACAGATCTTCGTGGACCGTCTGGACAGAGCGGGAGGCCGAAAGCCAGAGGGCCAGGGATACCAGGCAGAGAAGCGCCAGGAGAAAGGTCAGTGCCAGTCGTTCTTTTTTCATAATTTGCAGCTCCTTTATGTAAAATATAAAGTAATGAATAGAATCTTCTATTGGGAGTCTTGCCCGTTTTTCCGGATTTATTACAATTAGGCGTTGAAGAAATGGCAAAAGAAGGGTAAAATGAGAAAGAAAGATCCTTAGCATCAGTGGACAAGGGGGACATACGGTCAGGGCAGGGTGAATTTTACGTCCTGCTGTGTTGCTTTTCACTCCGCGTACATCCAGTACGCGTCGTTCAAGCGCCTTGCAGGGCGCAAAATTCATTTCTGCCTGACTCTGCGACCTCAAGCGGAGAGAATCCGGTCATTCTCAAGGCAGACGATGAAGGCGTACTGGATGTACGCCGACTGAGGATAACGCAGAAAATGCCCGGATTATCCCGCTTTGAGGCGTATGTTCCCCTGTCCACTGATGCTAACCTGTTGTGAAGACGCCAAGGCATTTTTGAATATAGAAGAAAAGAGGGAGTTCCTATGATAAAACAGACAGTGGCGGTACTTTTTGGGGGACAGTCATCGGAGCATGAAATTTCCTGCATTTCCGCGGTAACAGTCATTGAGAATATTAATACGGATAAATATAATACCATACTGATCGGTATCACTCAGGACGGAAAATGGATTCATACGGAATCAGCGGAGGAAATCCGATCCGGTGCGTGGGTAAAGGGCAAGACACGGGCGGTGCTGTCGCCCGACGCGGATATGAGCGGCGTCCTGCTGATAGAAAACGGGAAAGCCGTCTGCCGGAAGGTGGATGTGATCTTCCCTGTACTGCACGGCCTTTATGGAGAGGATGGAACCGTACAGGGGATATTCGAGCTGTCCCAGATTCCCTATGTGGGCTGCGGAGTTCTGGCTTCGTCTGTCTCTATGGATAAGCTCTATACTAAGATCATCGTGGATACACTGGGGATCCGCCAGGCTAAATATGCGGCTGTCAGAAAAGAAGACCTGCAGGATATGGACGCAGTGGTGAAAAGAGTAGAAGAGACAGTTCCTTATCCGGTGTTCATTAAACCATGCAATGCGGGTTCGTCCAGGGGAGTCTCCAAGGCGGAGAATCGGGAAATGCTGATAAACGGCCTTTTGGAGGCGGTGAAGCACGACCGTAAGATCCTGGTGGAAGAGACTATTGAAGGCAGAGAGATAGAATGCGCCGTGCTGGGAGGAAACGAAGTGAAGGCCTCCGGTGTGGGAGAGATTTTAGCTGCCGCAGAATTTTATGATTATGAAGCGAAGTATCACAACGAAGAATCGAAGACTGTCATGGATCCGGAGCTGCCGGCTGGAACCGTGGAAGAGCTGAGGAGAGACGCTGTCGCGATCTTCAAGGCGGTGGACGGTTTCGGTCTTTCCCGTGTGGATTTCTTTGTCACGAAGGACACCGGCGAGGTAGTGTTCAATGAGATTAATACGCTTCCAGGCTTTACGTCCATCAGTATGTATCCTATGCTTTGGGAGAATCGTGGGATTGCAAAGCCGCAGCTGATCGAGAAGCTGATCCAGATGGCTTTTTCCAGAAAGGAGAAATAAATGGGTATCAACGCACCCATTGGAGTGTTTGATTCCGGCGTGGGCGGGCTCACGGTGGCCAGGGAGATCATGCGCCAGATTCCGGATGAGCGCATGGTCTATTTTGGCGATACGGCCCGCCTTCCCTATGGAACAAAATCCAAAGAGACCGTAATAAGGTATTCCAAACAGATTATCCGTTTTTTGAAGACTAAGCAGGTGAAAGCTATTGTGGTAGCGTGTAATACGGCCACGGCTCAAGCGCTGGAGGAGATAAAGAATGGGCTGGATATTCCTGTGATCGGCGTGATAGATGCGGCAGCGCGGGTAGCCAGCGAAGTCAGCCGGAACGGAAGAATCGGGGTGATCGGCACCACAGGTACCATCGAGAGCGGAATGTATGAGAAAGCGCTGAAAGAATACAATCCGCAGGTGCAGGTTTATGGAAAGGCATGCCCGCTGCTCGTCTCGTTGGTAGAAGAGGGATGGCTGCACGATTCTGTGACGGAGGAAGTGGTCAGCCGTTATATGAAGGATCTGGAATATAAATCCATTGATACGCTGATTCTGGGATGCACTCACTATCCTCTTCTGCGCTCCATTTTTCGGAAAGTGGCGGGAGAGGGAGTCACGCTGGTGAATCCGGCGTATGAGACGGCCATGGAACTCAGCAGCCTGCTGGACAGCAAGGGACTCCGATGCGGTCAGAATGTGGAGCAGGCTGGCAGAAAATATGAATTCTATGTCAGCGATGCGGCGGAAAAATTCTGCGATTTTGCCAATTCCATCCTGCCGTATGATATTGAAAAGGTGCAGCAGCTGAATGTGGAATGTTATGAAGCTGACTGACAGAGAAAGACCGGCCTGGGCGGCCGGGAGGGAGAATACATGCAGAGAGAGGTATTGATATTTCTGGTGAGCGATCAGACCGGAGGCGCTGTGGAGCAGGACAGGATCGAGGTGATTACTGCCGGCCAGTATTTTTATAAAAATGGCAAGCATTACGTCATCTATGACGAGATTTCAGAGGAGAGCGGCCAGACTGTGAAAAATATCATCAAGATCTACGACGGAGGGACGGAGATAATCAAAAGCGGAGATTCCAGCGTCCATATGGTCTTTGAGGAACACAAGAAGGATTTTTCCTATTACGATATGCCGTATGGGAAGATGTTTGTGAGTCTGGAAACGAACCGGCTGGATATACGGGAAGAAGAGGACCGCATTTCCGTGAAGATTGATTACCGGTTAGAGATCGATTATCAGCACATGGCGGACTGCCTTGTGGAGATTCGGATAGAATCAAAAGAGAACTGCAAAATGAATTTGGGCCGATAAAGCGGCGGATATTAGAGAGTGAACGGCTTGTGCCTGTTCACTCCTTTTTTAACGCCGCTGTTTCTTCCGGTGTGAGAGGGCGGTAGCTTCCCTCGGCCAGAGAAGCATCCAGCTTCAGGCTGCCCATGGAAAGGCGTTTTAAGTACAGCACGGGCATGCCGACAGCCTGGAACATACGTTTTACCTGATGAAATTTTCCTTCATGGATGGTCAGCTCCACCTCCGAGACAGGACCATCTGATTCTTGGGGAAAAAGGACTGAGATAAGCCGGGCCCTGGCCGGAAGCGTGAAAGATTCTTCACCTATGTCCAGTCCGGCCTCCAAAAGCTGAAGCTCCCTTGAGGTGACGATACCGGATACCCGGACAAAATATGTTTTATCCACATGATTTTTAGGAGACAGAAGGCGGTGGGCCAGAGGACCGTCGTTGGTGATGAGCAGAAGTCCTGTCGTATCCTTGTCCAGACGGCCGGCGGGAAAAAGGTTTTTGCCGGGAGCGTCTTTTAGGAGTGAGAGGACGGTAGGTGCGGTATTGTCATCGGTGGCGGAGACATAGCCTGCTGGTTTGTTTAACATATAATAATAGAAGGAACACACAGAAGATACAGGCTTATCCTGGCAGAAGATCCTGTCTTGTTCTGCGTCGATCTTCTGCTCCGGCTTTCCTCCGGTTTCACCGTTTATAGAAATAAGTCCTTTTTTTATAAGCAGTTTTACCTGGCTGCGGGTACCAAGGCCGGAATCGGCCAGGAATTTGTCGAGGCGCATGATCTTCATCGGCAGCTCCTTTCAGGATAATCCATGGATTTGACAAATTCACTATAGCAACAGGCGGACGGGATGTCAAGCGAGGCCTGGACGGACCTTTTGATTGACGGAGATGGAGGATTAGAGTAAAATGGGAAAGCAGGTAAAGTTCCGGGGCACAGCCTCCGGAAGCCGTCAGGAGAGGAGACAGAACGGATATGGCAGAAAGAATACCGAAACCGGGAGAGTTTTACAGGCATTTTAAAAATAAGATGTATCAGATCGTGGCAATCGCGGAACACTCTGAAACGGGAGAGACTTTGGTGGTCTATCAGGCCCTGTACGGAGATTTCCGTATATTTGCGAGGCCATTAGATATGTTCGTCAGTGAAGTGGATTCTGATAAATATCCCAAGGTATCCCAGAAGTACAGATTTGAATTGGTCACTTCGCCGGAGGAAACGGACAAGAACGGACGCAGGGATGCGGGACAGGAAATCTTAAGGGAAAAAGAAAGGGAATCCAGGCTGGAAACGTGGAAATCCGGGAACAGGGAAGGCGGCGGTACTGAACCAGAGGACGGAATCTGTGATCTGGAGGACTACGGAGAAGCGGAACTGCTGTCAGATCAGGAAAGCGTCGTGATACCCAGAGCGGGGCGCGCGGAAAAGGAAGAGGATGAGCTGTGGGAATCTCTGACTGATGAGGTAGCCCAGGCGGCGGGCCATCAGGACGAGGCGGAGAGCGTAAGCCCCAGATTCCTGGATTTCCTGGAGGCGCGTACCTTTGAGTCCAAAGCTGTGATCCTGGAATCGATGAGGGAGGAGCTGGACGATGAGATGATCGACGGTCTTGCCCTGGCAGTCGATGTGGAAATACCGGAGGGGCCGCTGGAAGGGCGGTATCGTCAGCTCAGGCAATGCCTTCAGACCATGGCCCGATATGAGGACGAAAGGCTCCGATGAGTACGGATTGCCTTGATTTTACAGGGGATTTCCCATATTTATCTTGACAATCAGAACTTCCCTATATATAATAATATGGCGTGCATAAAAACGTATGCAGTTTTTGTGCACGAAAATCAGAAATTTACCAATATTACAGGAGGTGAAAAACATGCCCACATTCAACCAGTTAGTAAGAAAGGGTAGACAGACATCTGCAAAGAAGGCAACCGCTCCCGCATTGTTAAAGGGATATAACTCTTTAAAGAAGAGAGCGACTGATGAGGCGGCTCCTCAGAAGAGAGGCGTCTGCACAGCAGTTAAGACGGCTACCCCCAAGAAGCCTAACTCAGCACTGAGAAAGATCGCCAGAGTACGTCTTTCAAATGGTATCGAAGTTACAAGCTATATCCCCGGAGAAGGCCACAACCTTCAGGAGCATAGTGTTGTGCTCATCAGAGGCGGCAGGGTAAAGGATTTACCCGGTACCAGATACCATATCGTAAGAGGAACACTTGATACGGCAGGCGTTGCAAACAGACGTCAGGCCCGTTCCAAATACGGCGCGAAGAGACCGAAAAAGTAAGGTGATCAAAGTCAGCATTGATTTGTATTAGTGCACGGAATGTAGCATATTTTTCCCTGTAAGACGGGTTCGAAATAGTTATCCAGACCGAGCGCGAACATACAAAACGTGTGAGTACCGAGGATTTAATTTATTAATTAAGGAGGGAAGTAACGTGCCACGTAAAGGACATACCCAAAAAAGAGATGTGTTAGCAGACCCGCTTTACAACAATAAGGTTGTTACGAAGTTAATCAACAATATGATGTTAGACGGCAAGAAGGGTGTTGCTCAGAAGATCGTATACGGAGCGTTTGACAAGGTTGCCGAAAAGACAGGCAAGCCTGCGATCGAAGTATTTGAAGAGGCAATGAACAATATTATGCCTGTGCTCGAAGTAAAGGCAAAGCGTATCGGCGGCGCAACCTATCAGGTTCCCATCGAAGTTAAGCCGGAAAGACGTCAGGCGCTGGCTCTGCGCTGGATCACTCTCTACTCCCGCAAGAGAGGCGAGAAGACTCAGATGGAGAGACTGGCAAATGAACTTATGGATGCCGCCAACAACACAGGTGCAGCCGTAAAGAAAAAAGAAGACATGCACAAGATGGCAGAAGCGAACAAAGCATTTGCGCATTACAGATTCTAAAAGGAGGAAAATCCCTTGGCTGGAAGAGAATATCCATTGGAGAGGACCAGGAACATTGGTATCATGGCTCATATCGATGCGGGTAAGACCACTCTGACAGAACGTATCCTGTACTACACGGGCGTAAACTACAAGATTGGCGATACCCACGAGGGCACAGCTACCATGGACTGGATGGAGCAGGAACAGGAGAGAGGTATCACCATTACCTCTGCAGCCACCACCTGCCACTGGACTCTGGAAAAAGAAAACAATAAGATGCCGGGTGCTCTGGAGCACCGTATCAATATCATTGATACTCCCGGACATGTTGACTTTACCGTTGAGGTAGAGCGTTCCCTGCGCGTGCTGGATGGCGCCGTAGGCGTGTTCTGTGCAAAGGGCGGTGTGGAACCTCAGTCAGAAACTGTATGGCGTCAGGCTGATAAGTATAACGTGCCCCGAATGGCATTCATCAACAAAATGGATATCATGGGTGCGAATTTCTACAATGCGGTAGAGATGATCAAGACCCGTCTCGGCCACAACGCAGTGCCGGTTCAGCTTCCCATCGGGAAAGAAGATGACTTCAAGGGAGTCATCGACCTGTTTGAAATGCAGGCTTATATCTACAATGACGACAAGGGCGAAGATGTTGCGGTTGAGGCGATTCCCGAAGATATGAAGGAAAAGGCCGCAGAATACAGGACCGCGATGGTGGAAGCCATCTGTGAGACAGACGACGACCTGATGATGGAATACCTGGAGGGCGAGGAACCGTCCAATGAGGATTTGAAAAAAGCTTTGAGAAAGGCCACGATTTCTGTGGAGATCATCCCCGTGCTGTGCGGAACCGCATATCGGAACAAGGGCGTACAGAAGCTTCTGGATGCTGTTGTCGAGTATATGCCCGCTCCTACGGATATCCCCGCTATCAAGGGAACCGACATGGAAGGCAACGAGATTGAAAGACATTCTTCCGATGAAGAGCCTTTTGCGGCACTGGCGTTTAAGATCATGGCCGATCCCTTTGTAGGCAAGCTGGCTTTCTTCCGTGTGTATTCAGGCACCATGAATTCCGGTTCTTATGTGCTCAATGCCACAAAAGGCAAAAAAGAGCGTGTGGGCCGTATTCTGCAGATGCATGCAAACAAGAGGATGGAGCTGGAAAAGGTATATTCCGGTGACATTGCGGCGGCGGTAGGATTCAAAATGACTTCTACAGGCGATACGATCTGTGACGAACAGCATCCGGTCATCCTGGAGTCCATGGAGTTCCCGGAGCCCGTTATCGATATTGCCATTGAACCCAAGACGAAAGCCGGTCAGGATAAGATGGGCGAAGCTCTTGCAAAACTCGCAGAAGAGGATCCCACCTTCCGCGTTTCCACTAATAAGGAAACCGGCCAGACCATTATCGCAGGTATGGGCGAGCTGCATCTGGAAATCATCGTTGATCGTTTGCTTCGTGAATTCAAAGTAGAAGCAAATGTAGGAAAACCTCAGGTTGCCTATAAAGAAGGCTTTACCAAGACCGTTGAAGTCGACAGCAAGTATGCGAAGCAGTCCGGCGGCCGCGGCCAGTACGGCCATTGTAAGGTTCGTTTCGAGCCCATGGACGCCAACTCTGAGAAAACTTATGAGTTCACTTCCGCAGTGGTCGGCGGCGCGATTCCCAAGGAATATATTCCCGCTGTTGACGCGGGTATCCGCGAGGCTTCCAAATCCGGTATCTTAGGCGGATTTGAAGTGCTGGGCATCAAGGCAACCGTATACGACGGCTCCTACCATGAGGTCGACTCTTCCGAAATGGCATTCAAGATCGCCGGTTCCATGGCGTTTAAGGATGCGATGCAGAAGGGCGGAGCGGTGCTTCTCGAGCCTATCATGAGAGTAGAGGTTACCACACCTGAAGATTACATGGGTGATGTGATCGGCGACATCAACTCCCGCCGCGGACGTATCGAGGCGTTTGAAGATGTCAACGGTTCCAAGCTGATCAAGGGCTTTGTTCCCCTGGCCGAGATGTTCGGTTACGCTACGGACCTTCGTTCCAAGACTCAGGGACGTGCGGCTTACTCCATGTTCTTTGAAAAATATGAGCAGGTTCCGAAGAGCGTACAGGAAAAAGTTCTTGCCGAAAGAGGCAAATAAGGCTTGAAAAACCTATGGTTTTGCAATATAATGATACTCAGCTATGAAACATCGAAACGAAATAATAATAAAATGAGAGAGGCCCGTCAGGGCAAATTTTAAGGAGGACTTTTAAAATGGCTAAAGCAAAATTTGACAGATCAAAGCCCCATTGCAACATTGGTACGATCGGACATGTTGACCATGGTAAAACCACTCTGACTGCTGCAATCACAAGGGTTCTGGCAGAGAGAGTTGCCGGTAATGAGAAAGTAGACTTTGAAAATATCGATAAGGCTCCCGAAGAGAGAGAGCGTGGTATCACAATTTCTACCGCTCATGTAGAGTATCAGACGGCAAATAGACATTATGCACACGTTGACTGCCCCGGACATGCGGACTATGTAAAGAACATGATCACCGGTGCTGCTCAGATGGACGGTGCTATCCTGGTTGTAGCTGCAACTGACGGCGTTATGGCTCAGACAAAGGAGCACATCCTTCTGTCCCGTCAGGTAGGCGTGCCCTACATTATCGTATTCCTGAACAAATGCGATATGGTAGATGACGAAGAGCTGATTGAGCTGGTTGAGATGGAAGTTACCGAGCAGCTTGAAGAGTATGATTTCACAGACTGCCCCATCATCAAGGGTTCTGCTCTGAAAGCTCTGGAAGATCCCATGGGCCCTTGGGGCGACAAGATCATGGAGCTGATGGATACAGTAGACAGCTATATTCCCGATCCTCAGCGTGAAACCGACAAGCCTTTCCTGATGCCTGTTGAGGATATCTTCTCCATCACAGGCCGTGGTACGGTTGCTACTGGTAGAGTAGAGCGTGGTGTTATCCATGTATCTGACGAAGTAGAGATTGTTGGTCTGAAGGATGAGAACAGAAAAGTAGTTTGTACCGGTGTTGAGATGTTCCACAAGCTTCTGGACGAAGGCCAGGCTGGCGATAACATTGGCGCTCTGCTTCGTGGCGTTCAGAGAAATGAGATTGAAAGAGGTCAGGTTTTGGCTAAACCCGGTTCCGTAACCTGCCATAAGAAATTTACTGCTCAGGTTTACGTACTGACCAAAGATGAAGGCGGCCGTCATACCCCCTTCTTCAATAACTACAGACCTCAGTTCTATTTCAGAACAACCGATGTGACCGGCGTATGCAACCTTCCTGAAGGTGTCGAGATGTGCATGCCTGGCGACAACGTAGAGATGACCATCGAACTGATTCATCCCATCGCTATGGAGCAGGGTCTTACCTTTGCTATCCGTGAAGGCGGACGTACCGTTGGTTCAGGCCGTGTTGCTACCATCATCGAGTAATTTAATTTGTAAGATTATATAAGTGAACTAAAAGCCTCGGAAATGTGGATTTCCGGGGCTTTTTTTGACTTTCATTTTGCTTAAATCTAAAAGTGTGATGCTTTTAAGAAGAGAAACACTTGTTTATATTTGAATAGATATATCATGAATTCTGTGATATTATATTATTAACATAGTCGAAATGTGTATGTTATTTGTAATTAAATGTCTATATCCTATAGTTGATTAATTTTTGGGGGAGGAAGTGAAGCAGTATATGAGTGAACGTTATACAAGGCTTTTTAGCCTTCCGGAAAATCTTTATGTACAGAATTCTCCAATCATGATAGCGGCAGGGGCTTTGCTGAAAGACAATAAAACCGGAAGAGTTCTGGTGCAGTTAAAACTGCGCAGTTTAGTTTCCATAAAAATAAAAGCGGTGAAAGCAAAAGTTATATCGTTTGATGCTGCTGAGAGACCTTTGGGGAAGGCGGTCGTATACCAGTATCTTGACTTAGATGTGTGCCGCGATGCCGAATTTGGTCAGCAGTCTCCAATCATATTATCTGATGCGTCTGCTAGGGCATTTTCTGTTTCAGTAAATGAAGTGATATTTATAGATAACAGTGTCTGGAATTCTTCAGAAAAAGTCTGGAGGACGTTTCCTGTCCCTTCTCTGCTGATAAAAGAATTGGGAGACATAGAGCTTGTTAAACAGTACCGGCTGGAGACCAATACAAATGGATTTACTTGTCCGATTAAATTTGAAGATTTGTGGCAATGTACTTGCAGCGCCTATAATCATGTGGGTGAACCGGTGTGTCATCGCTGTGGTCATTCTCTGAATGAACTGCAAAAAGCGATGAACCGGGATAATCTGGTAAAGGCAAAAGAACTTCGTCTGGAGGAGGAAGAGCGGCTTTTAATTGAGAAACAGAAAGCTGATGAAAAAGTGGCTCAGGAAAAAGCGGCCGTTGAAAAAGCTCGGACAAGAAAGAGGAAAAAAGTCATATGGGTATCTGCAATAGCAGCATGTTTTATAATTATAGCGGTGATTATTGTTAGCAGAGTAGTGGTTCCTTTTGTTAAGAACGCCAGGGCGTATAAAGAAGCTTATGTATTTTTAGAGGAGGGGGCATATTCAAAGGCCCAGGCAGCGTTTTTGGCATTGGGCGGCTATAAAGACGCGGCGGAGCAGGCAGAGAATGCACATATCAGTGAGCTTGATGAAAAATATAATAGGGCCAGGGCTTTTTATGATAATGGACAGTATATCGAAGCCCAGAAGGCATTTCTTGAGCTGGGAGACTACAAGGATTCTGTGAAAGCCGCAGAGGAGGCGGAATCTGCGGGGATAGAAGAAAAATATAACAATGCAAAGAATTTGAGCGAGGAGGGAAACTACGCAGAAGCCCATGAGATTTTTTTGGAATTGAATGATTATAAAAATTCCGCAGAAGAGGCAGAGTTCGCACAAAAAGGCATGGATTACGACAGAGCACTGAGCTTGTGCGAGGAAGGCAATTTTGCGGAGGCACAGCGGCTTCTGATATCTTTGGGAGATTATAAAGATGCTGAAAAGCTTGCGTATGGAAAAGACTTTTTACAGGTGGGGTGTCATGTTCGGTTTGGACATTATGAGCAGGATAACGATTTAAACAATGGACCGGAGATAATTGAGTGGCGGATATTGGACAGGGATCAGGATAAGATTCTTGTTGTTAGTGAATATGTGCTGGATTTTAAACAAATGGATAGTGCTTTTCGTGAAGTAGAGTATTGGGGAGATAGTTCTCTTCGCAGTTGGCTGAATCAAGATTTTATAAATATTTCTTTTGTAGACGATGAAAAAGAAATGATTTCGCCAGTATCTGTAAAGAATCAAGTTTACAAAAATCATGTCACTGTGGGGGGCGGAAATACAGTAGATAAGGTGTTTTTACTGAGCATAGAGGAGGCAGAAAAATATTTTCTTACAAATGAAGAAAGAATATCCAGAGCAACAGCCTATACTAACGAACAAGGTATGTATTCGTATTCAGATAGTTCCTGCTTATGGTGGTTACGTTCACCCAACAATATAGGTTATGCCTATGTTTCTGCAGATGGCTCTATCAATGAAGGTGGAATTAATTGTTGGTCAGATTCGGGGGTCCGCCCTGCCTTATGGATTGATGTGAATCAGTTTTCAGAAATGTAATGTCCATATATCGATTAAATTTTAATTCTGCGGAAATGATTTTGTAGCGAAGTCCAGTCTGTCTCTGACAAGTGCAGACCTAAAAGAACATTGTTGTAATAATAAATAAAGGGGATTAGAAAATGGCTATAATAATAAGTACATTGATAGTAGCTTTAATTATTGACATCGTAATGGCAAATTTAATGCAGAAGGTGGCGTTTGCGAAGGGCTATGATACTAGTATTCATTCCTTTGCAATCTGCCTTTTGATTGGATTTATGGGGTATATATACGTGATTGCTCTGCCTGATCTTATAGCCAGAAAAAACCAGGAGGATATTTTAGAAGCGGTTAAAAATCAAAAAAATTCAATGGATGAAAATCTTTTGATTGTCAGAACGGCGGATGATGAATTGCCGCCATTGTAAATAAATCTTTGGAGTTCGATTGGTTTTTCAAACTAAATCTGTTCCAGATATCGAGATTTTTCAAATCCTTATTAGAAATACCCGGGACCGTTGGGATTCCGGGTATTTTAATTTCTGTAAAGATATACATAAAACTTCCATGATAGCGGCACACTTACTTTGTAGGAGCAGCAGAGGACAAAATGTGTACACACATACTTTTTGTCCCAGTGCGGCCATAGTATCGGAGATGAAATACAGTTAGAATAGGAGGAGATAGCTGGTATGGCTATTGATTATCGGAAAACAGCAGAGGCGCTGGTAGAGGAGCTTGGCGGTGACGGGAATATAATGAACGTCACACACTGTGCGACTCGTCTGCGATTTATTTTGAAGGATGAATCCGCTGTGGACGCGGGAAAGATATCGAAGATTCCCGGGGTGATCACGACTGTAGAAGCCGGAGGGCAGTTCCAGGTAGTGATCGGAAACCATGTGAAGGATGCGTATCAATACGTGATGGAACTGGTCTCTGTCGAAGAAAACCAGGGAACTGGACCGGCCAAGAAGGTTGGGATATTCAGTAGGATCATAGATATCATATCCAGTATTTTCGCGCCGTTTTTATATACGCTGGCAGCATGCGGTATCCTTCAGGGAATACTGGGGATTTTTGTAGCCCTGGACGCGATCGATACGGCCGGCGGGACTTATCAGGTCCTGAATTTCATATCCTGGACGGCGTTTACTTTTTTGCCGGTACTGATTGCCGTCACTGCCGCGAAGAAATTTGGCGTCAACATTTTTATAGCGGTCGTGATTGCCTGTGCGCTGGTTTCACCGGACTATATCAGCATGGTGAATGCGGGAGAGACGATATATTTCCTGGGTATGAGAGTTCAGCTTCTCAGCTATACTTCTTCCGTAATTCCCATTATTCTGTCCATATGGATCGCTTCTTATATACAGAAATTTTTTGACCGCTACCTGCCGGTCGTGGTAAGGAATCTGTTCACCCCCATGTTTACCATTGTGATCATGGTGCCCCTGACTCTTCTTGCTTTCGGTCCTATCGGAAATGCCATCGGAGGGGCCATCGGCGGAGTATATAATTATCTGTACCGGCTGAGTCCCATCGTGGCCGGAATCATAGTCGGCGGACTTTGGGAAGTACTCGTGATATTCGGCGTGCACTGGGGAATCACCCCGGTGACTGTCGGGAACTATGCTAGCTTGGGGTACGATACGTTTACGGGCCTGCAGGCGTCTGCGGTATTTTCCCAGGCCGGTGCGGCCCTCGGAGTATTCCTTAAGACAAAGGATAAGGACATGAAAGGAGTCGCCCTTTCTGCATCCGTCACAGGTCTGTTTGGCATCACGGAACCGGCAATTTACGGTGTGAACCTGCGGCTGAAAAGACCGATGGTCTGTGGCTGCATAGCTGGAGCAGTGGGCGGGGCAGTAGCCGGAGCCTTCAATGCGGTCTCCTGGAGCTACAATATGCCGGGCATCGCGACAATGCCCGCGTATTTTAAAGACGGCCACATGATGCAGTTTGCCGGGTTCGTGCTTTCCATTGTGATCGCGTTTTTGCTCAGTACGGTCCTCACTTATGTGGTGGGATTTGAAGAAGTATCTGCGGCCGGTGGGGAGATCGCGGAAGAACCGTCACGGGCAGAGGACGTTATTCAGGAAGAGACGGAAACAGAATCCTGGATTAAGATTGGCAGTCCTGCGAAAGGGAGCGTGATATCCGTAAAAGAAGTGAGGGATGAAGTATTCGCGTCAGGAGCGATGGGCGGAGGCGTGGGGATACTCCCTGAAGAAGGAAAGATATATGCGCCCTTTGACGGAAGGGCGGAGACTGTGTTTCCCACAGGCCATGCGGTGGGACTGGCGGCTGACAATGGGCTGGAAGCTTTGATTCATATCGGGATTGATACGGTAAAACTGGACGGAAAAGGTTTTCATGCTTATGTGAAGCCGGGTGATACCGTGAGAAAAGGAGATCTTTTGGTTGAATTTGACAGAAGGCAGATAGAAAAAGCTGGCTATGATTCCACCGTGATCTTTATCATTACGAATATGAATGATGTAAAGAAGCTGGAGATATGGACCAACAGACAGGCAGAAGCGCTGGAGACAGTCATGACTGCCGCACTTTTGGAGGGTGCAGATGAGGATTGAAAATAAGCTGCCGGAGGATTTTCTCTGGGGCGGGGCTGTGGCTGCCCATCAGGTGGAGGGCGCCTGGAACGAGGACGGCAAAGGCCCCAGTGTGGTGGATGTCCTGACGGCCGGCGCCCATGGCGTGGACCGGAAGATAACAGAAGAGGTGAAAGACGGATTTTATTATCCTAATCATGTGGCGTCTGATTTTTACCATCATTACAAAGAAGATATCAGGCTGTTTGCGGAAATGGGCTTCAAATGTTTCCGCACCTCGATCGCTTGGACGAGGATTTTTCCGAAAGGGGATGAACAGGAACCGAACGAGGCAGGGCTTCAGTTTTATGACGATCTGTTTGATGAACTCTTAAAATATGGGATTCAGCCGGTTGTGACCTTATCTCATTTTGAAATGCCGTTTTATCTCGTTAAACAGTATGGCGGGTGGAAAGACAGGAAGCTGGTGGATTTTTTTGTCCGGTATTCTGTGACAGTCATGGAGAGGTACAAGGATAAAGTGAAATATTGGATGACCTTCAATGAGATCAATAATCAGAAAAATTATCGTTACCCTTTATTTGGATACAGCTGTTCCGGGGTGATTTTCACAGAAGAAGAGAATCCGGAGGAATGTATGTATCAGGTGGTCCATCATCAATTGGTGGCGAGTGCGCTGGCAGTAAAAAAAGGACATGAGATAAATCCGGATTTTCAGATCGGCTGCATGATAGCGTTTGTTCCGCTCTATCCTTTTTCCTGCCGGCCAGAGGACATGATGTACTCCGTAGAAGCCATGCATGACCGGTATCTGTTTGGGGATGTTCAGGCCAGAGGAAAGTATCCGTCGTATATCCATAAGGAATGGGAACGCAAAGGATTCCACATCCATATGGAAAAGGAGGATGAAAAGATCCTGCGGGAAGGAGTCGTGGATTATGTCGGCTTCAGCTATTATATGACGAACGTGGTGGAAGCGGGAAAAGAAGAGGAAGGGAACGGTCTGGACGGATTTCTGGGCAGCGTGGGCAATCCATTCGTACCGAAGAGCGACTGGGGATGGCAGATCGATCCTGTGGGACTTCGGTACGCGCTGAACCTTTTGTATGAACGGTATCAAAAACCGCTGTTCATCGTGGAAAATGGGTTTGGTGCGATCGATAAGGTGAACGGTGACGGTACCATTGAGGATGATTACAGGATCGCATATTTGAAAGCGCATGTGGAAGAGATGAAGAAAGCGGTCCTTTTGGACGGTGTGGATCTGATCGGCTATACTCCCTGGGGCTGCATCGACTGCGTTTCCTTTACCACAGGAGAGATGAAAAAACGATATGGGTTTATCTATGTGGACCGGGATAATGAGGGAAATGGGACGCTGGAGAGAAGACGGAAGAAATCGTTCTTCTGGTATAAAAAGGTCATTGAGTCAGGCGGAGAGATCCTTTAGACAAGAGAAAGTGCAGACGGATGCTGCAAAATCTCCGGAAATGATGTATGATAGGATACAGAAAATACTGGAGAATGTGATCATGAACCGTACTCTGATTTATAGGATTGCCGATAAAGATGCGGCGCTTAAAGTAGAACAATATCTGAGACGCAGAGGCTATTCCAGGCAGAATCTCATCCGGCTTAAAAAAATACAGGACGGAGTGATGCTGAACGGGTCCTGCTGTCATATGAACTGGCGGCTGTCCGCAGGAGATGAGCTTACGATTCATATCCGGGAGACAGAATCTTCTGAAAAAATTGTGCCGGTGCCGCTTCCTGTGGACCTGGTCTACGAGGATGAGGATATTCTCGTGGTGAACAAGCCGGCAGGAATGCCCACGCATCCTTCCATGAATAATTATATGAATTCACTGGCAAACGCTCTGGCCTGGTATTATAAGGAACAGGGAAAGCCATTTATTTTCCGGTGCGGCAACCGGCTGGACCGTGACACCTCAGGACTGACGGTGATAGCCAAGCATATGCTCAGCTCAGGAATACTGTCTTCCATGGCTGTCCGGCGGGAGGTGCACCGGGAATATCTGGCTGTCGTGCGCGGCCGTGTGGAGCCCCCGGAGGGCACCATTGACGCTCCTCTTTCGCGGAAGCCGGGCTCCATCATAGAACGTGAAGTGGATTTTGAAAACGGGGAGGCGGCAGTTACCCACTACCGGCTTCTGAAGGAGAAGAACGGACATAGTCTGATCTCTCTGCGGCTGGAGACAGGACGTACGCATCAGATACGGATTCATATGAAATATCTTGGTTTTCCGCTGATCGGGGATTATCTTTATAACCCGGATATGGAACATATCGGGAGGCAGGCGCTCCATTCGGCCCGTCTGGCTTTTAGGCATCCCATCACCGGAGAGGAGATGGATTTTTCCGCTCCGCTTCCGGAGGATATGCGGATGGTTTTAGACGGACCATCAGATGCCGGCCAGTTATGAACATAGGAAAATAAACGGCCGTTCCAGGAAAGGACGGCCGTTCTGATTAATTTATCACGGACAAACTTCTGAGGTTTAAAGGAGAGTTACATGATAGTTCTTTTCCAAGGCTTCTTTTAAGGAGTCGATTTCTGGTTTGATGACGGGAACCTCCGGGAGATATCCGGCTGTAGTTGCCGGGTCCTTAAGGCCGCTGGAGGTGATGACCGCGACAATTTTTGCATCGGGATCGATCTTGCCTTCATCGACTAATTTTTTTATTACCACAAGGGAGGTGACTGAGGAAGCTTCTGCATAGATGCCTTCATGCCTTCCGAGAAGAAGCTGCATTTCCATGGTCTCCGGATCGCTGCTGAAATGAGCGAGGCCGTTAGATTCTTTTAAAGCCATGTAACCCTGGTGAGTGGCCTTGCCGCCTCCGATGGAGAAGGAAACACTCCAGCCGTCCGTTGGTACGGCGACGGTGCCTTCAGAGCGGAGCTCCAGGGATTTTTTCAGAGAACCGTAGACCTCTGCGGCGACCATGTGTGTTTGTTTTTCCGCGATTCCGGCTTCCACCAAATCTTTGGCGCCTTTCCAGATTCCATATAGTCCGTCAGAGTGGGCGCATGGTACGGAAATGTAGTCCGGAAGTTCTCCAAGCTCATCAAAGATCTCAAAGGTTATGGTCTTGTAGCCGTCGACTCCATAAGGATTGCTTCCGATGGAAGGGTTCAGGAATCCGGTCAGCGGATACCAGTTCTTCTCTTTCACGCATTTTTTGCTGAGGATCCAGCGGTCCTCCATGGTAGGAGTGACGATGACACTGGCCCCATATGACTGCATCAGAGTCTTCATGGTCTGGGGGACCTGAGCGACGGTGAACACCACGCAGGGAATGCCCGCAGCGGCGCACATGGCAGCCGTAGCTGCTCCGTGATTTCCGGTGGAAGAAACTGTAACGGCCACGGCTTTTTCCTGCTTAGCTCTGGTCACTCCCACCGCGGCCAGACGGTCCTTATAGGACCAGGTGGGATTCTGCGATTCATTTTTTATGTACAGGTTTTTGAGTCCCAGTGCTTTTCCGAGGGATTTGCAGTGGATGAGGGGGGTATTGCCCTCTCCGATGGAGACGGGCTCTATGTTGTCGTCAATGGGAAGGAACGCACGGTGAGTCCATAGTCCTTTCGCTTTCGGCGCATTGTAGTAGATATCTTTTAGTTCCTTCTGGCTGTAGCCGCTGAAGTCATATTTGGTGGAGAGATTGGCAGAGATGCCCCGTTCCTTACATTTGGGACAGCCCTCGAAGATCTTGTCTCCGGAAACCTCGTGCCCACAGGCCACACATACGGTTTTATTTGTAAAAAATGTCATCCTTATACCTCCAGATAGATTAATTCACGGGACGATTCTGTCAGATACTCGGCGCCCCGCTCCGTCACAAGGACCGTATCTTCCACTTGGACACCGCCCCAGCCGAGTTCGTAGTATGGAGTCTCAATGCACAGCACCATATCCTTTTCAATTGGTACGTCGCTCCCGGGGCATATAGAAGGCAGGTCATAGCAGGCCAGCCCGATGCCGTGTCCGCAGTGGTGCCGGTCATAGTGGGGGATGGTCTTCCGGACGGCTGTAACGGCCGCGTCAAAGATTTCACCGGCTGTGGCACCTGGACGGAGAGCGGAAATGGCCGCTTCTTCGCCTTCCAGAATACCGCGGTAATAACAGGCGGCTTTTTCGTTTTCTCCGGTTATGACCGTGCGTGCGATGTCGGAACGGAATCCCTTGTAGATACAACCGAAGTCAAACCGGATGACAGAGCCTTCTTTTACCGTGGAGAGGGGATGGTTATAGGTATCCACGAAGGCGGAACGCTTGTCGACCGTGGCCGTACAGAAATAAGGCGCCGCTCCCTGGGCTGTGACCCCCTCATAGAAGGCCTGGCACATTTCCTCTTCGCTGATTCCTCTGCGGATAAGCGGCAGAAGCCTTTGAAAGGAAGCTTCCGTAATATTGGTGGACTTTTTTATCAGTGCGACTTCGTCCGGATGCTTAATATATTTGATCTGACGGAAGACGGGTGCGCCTTCTATAAAATCTGCGTCCGGAAAAGCCTTTCTGACCTGGTTCCAGGTGCCGACCGGCATCCGGCTTTCGTCCATCGCAATCCTGCCTCCAGAAAATTTAAGGGCGGTAATCGCGGAGACCAGCGCGCTGGAGACAGAGTCGTATCGGGTCTTCAGTTGTTCCCTGACAGAATCGGAGACAGCGTCCCCATCTTCATAGCGGAAGCAGAAGCTTCCGACGGGAAACAGGGTCCCCTCAAAACCAAGCTCCGTTAAAGTAGGAGCGTCCGCCGCGGAGGTTATCAGCGCCTTTTCACCGGTGGACGGCTTAAATACAAGATAGGCCTCGGCGGAATACAGAGCGGATACACTGACAGGGAAAAAACCGGACAGGTATTCCACATTCTCCGGGAGGGAGGCGACAAGAAGCTCCAGAGAATGAAGACCGCATATGGACACAGCTCTCTGGAAGCGGAAAGCGGACAAGGAAACGTTTGAATCCATTGAAAATCAACTCCTTTCTGTGAAGAAATACAGAACAATATCTTATGGTTTGAATGTATCATATGCCGTCAGAGAAATCAATAAAAAATTATCAATTTACAATAAAAAATTATCAATTTTCGGATAAATATATTGACGATGTCATTATAGTATTATAAACTATGTTATAATACTTTTTGAAATCATGTCAGAGCAGCTATACTGAATTGATAAATTGGATGCTAACGAGGTGTATTGTGGATAAAAGAGAACTATATCAATATTTGGACGAACATAAAATAAAATATGAAGTAACAGAGCATTCTGCTGTTTACAATATGGAAGAACTTGACACTGTCGAGCTTCCTTATCCGGAATGGGATGCTAAAAATCTTTTTGTGAGAGACGATAAAAAGTGTAATTATTACTTGATTACAGTTAAAGGGGATAAGCGGGTTGATTTGAAAGAGTTCCGTAAAAAACACGGCTTGCGTGCGCTTTCTTTTGCATCATCAGACGATTTACTTGCGATTATGAATCTGACTCCGGGCTCTGTTACACCGTTTGGACTTTTGAATGACAGCAGGCATCGGGTACATTTTTATCTTGATTCTCAATTCATAGAAAACAAAATCGGCGTTCATCCCAATGATAATACTGCTACTGTTTGGATGTCTGCTCTCGATCTTATAAATATAATAAAAGAGCATGGAAATGATGTGGAAATTTTTGAACTGTAATTTCCCTTTGCCAGGTGCATTTAATATACTTTATTGGGGAACACCATGATTTAAACAGATGTCACAAGAAACGAATCAATGATAAGAGGAAAAGGTCAAGATGAACGGGACAGTGGAACAATATATACCGATGGTAGAATATATCGCGCAGGTCATCGGAAGGAACTGCGAGGTCATCCTGCATGACCTGAGCGACCTGAACCATTCGGTCGTCGCGGTCAGCAGCCATACTCTTACGGGACGGAAGACAGGGGATGCGATCACAGATATGGCATTGATGGTCCTGCACAATAAATCCTATGTGGACCGGCCCTTTGTGGTCAACTATGTGGGCAGGACGAAAGGAAGTCCTGCCACTTACCGGAGCAGCACTTATTTTATCCGGGAAGGCAGCGAGATCGTAGGGATGCTTTGTATCAATATTGATGTTTCGGCATTTTTATCTGCCCGGGAAGCGCTGGACGCCGTGATCATGATGGGAGGGGAAACGGGGGTTTTGGAAGCTTCGGTTCCCTGCGCGGCGGAAAATTTCACAGTATCCCGGGAAGCGCTTTTGGCACAGACTTTTGAGAATGTCTGCGAACTGTTCTCACTTCCGCCGGAGCGTCTGAAAGCCGCTGAGAAGCGCAGATTCGTAAAAGAGCTTTATGACAGAGGATGCTTTGGACTGAAAGGAAGCGTGACGGTCGTCTCAGAGTGGCTGCAGATCTCCGAGTCGTCGGTGTACCGGTATTTGAATGAAGTGATGCGCGGCGGCCAATGAGCCGCGATTTTATAAAAAACAGGAGGAGAGAAAGATGAAAGTGATCGATGTGAGGAGTGACACGGTGACCGTGCCGACAGATGAGATGCGGAAAGCCATGGCGGAGTGCCCGGTGGGTGACGATGTATATGGCGATGACCCGACCGTAAATGAGCTGGAGCGGACGGCGGCTGAGATTCTGGGCAAGGAGGCGGCTTTGTTCTTTCCCAGCGGTACCCAGTGCAATCAGGCAGCGATCATGAGCTGGACGAACCGGGGCAATGAGATCATCGTCAGTGATATGGCGCATATCTATGAACATGAAGTGGGAGCGGCAGCGGTGCTTTCCGGGGCTAACATGCGGACGCTGCATTTTAAGGACGGGATTCCGGACTGCGGCCAGATCGAAAGGGCCATACGCAGGGAGGATATCCACTGTCCGGAGACGGCTCTGATCTGTCTGGAAAATGCTCTGGCAAACGGCAGGGTTGTGCCGGTGGAGAACATGAGGCAGATTTATGAGATGGCAGGACGCCATGGGATACCGGTCCACATGGACGGCGCCAGGTGCTTCAACGCGGCTGTGGCACAGGAGGTTGACGTAAAAGAAATCACACAGTACGTGGATTCTGTTTCCTGTTGTCTTTCCAAAGGTCTCTGCGCTCCGGTGGGCAGTGTCCTGGCCGGAAAAAAAGAGTTTATCGCGAAAGCCAGAAAAAACCGGAAGCTTCTGGGCGGAGGCATGCGGCAGGCGGGGGTGCTGGCGGCTCCGGGTCTGATCGCGGTCCGGGAAATGCCAAGGCGCCTGCATATTGACCACGAGAACGCCAGATATCTGGCAGAGGGGCTGAGCAAGATTCCGGGCATCGACTGTGAAAAGGACGCTGTACAGATCAATATGGTCTTTTTCAGGATAGACAGGGAAGAGGAGATCAGGAAAGGCCTTCCGATGTGGCTGCTGCAAAGGGGGATAAAAACCAATCCGGAGGACGGGGGCCTTTTCCGAATGGTGACCAACGCCGGTGTGGAACGGAAGGATATGGATGTGATCCTTAAAGCGTTAACGGAATATCTGGCATAGAATAAAAAGAGGCTTTTGGCATTGCGGGGAACGTGCCGGAAGCTTCTTTGTTTCAGTTGACAAATACCTTATTATCAGTATAATGTCCTTATAGTTCTTTTTTGAACCTTGAGGTGGTGCTTATGCGGTCTGCGATTGAAATACTGACGGTCAGCCGTTACCGGAAAAAAGTATATGAAAAAATGATGGGCGGTTTGTGCCGGGAATACAGGCTTACGGTCAGGGAAATGGATATCATCATGTTCCTGGCCAATTATCCGGGCTATGATACGGCGCGGGATATAGCGGAGATAGGAATGTTTCCAAAATCCCATGTGTCTGTCGCCATAGAAGCTTTGTGCAGGAGAGGGTTTTTGGAAAAGCAGCCCGGCCGGAAGAGGAACGTTCATCTGCGCCTGACAAAGGAAGGGCAGGAAGTCTCAGAACAGGGACATCTTGTGCAGGCCGAGTTTGTCCGGGTGATGTTTGAGGGCTTATCTTCGGAGGAATTCTTAAACCTGATGAACAGTCAGGAAAAAATCTCAAAGAATCTGAAAGCAGCATATGAAGGGATGGAGTGAACATGTATTTTTTGAGGAATCTGCTGGCAGGAAGTTATCTGTACCGGCAGCTTACAGTGCTGATGTATACGGTTCCGGCTATCTTATTGGCGATATCATTTCATGAATTTGCCCATGGTTATATGTCGGTGCGTCTGGGAGACCCGACTCCGAGGCGGGACGGACGCCTTACGCTGAACCCGTTCCGGCATCTGGATTTGTGGGGAACCCTCTGCCTGCTTCTGTTTCACGTGGGGTGGGCAAAGCCCATACGGGTGAACGTGCGAAATTATAAGAAACCCAGGAGAGATATGGTGCTGGTGGCGCTGGCAGGTCCGATCATGAATTTTATCCTGGCCTTTCTGTCGGTGTTTTTTTACGGTCTGCTCTTTAAGCAGGGCAGTCTGCCGGGCATCCTGGGATATCTGCAGCAGCTTTTTTACTGCTCGGCGGTCATCAATGTGGGTCTGGGGCTGTTCAACCTGATTCCGCTTCCGCCCCTGGATGGCTCCACAGTCCTGGCGGAGCTCGTGCCGGCGGCCGGGAGGTTTTTTGCCCGTATCAGGAGATACAGCGTATGGATTCTGGCAGGGCTTCTGTTCTTAGGGATTTTAAGTGTACCGCTCAGCGCCGGCAGCGATCTGATCCTGAACGGCTTTTGGAAAATGGTGCGGAGGATTCTGGGAATTGATATATTCAGACTGAATGGCGGGATGACAATATGAGTGGAAAATGGATACGGAGACTTATCATGTGGCTGATCATAGGCATTATTCTTTATCTGGTCATTGGGGCAGTCGCTCCTTTTGGCCACTATCCGGAGCCGGTGCTTTCAGCCGGACAGAGAGAGAAACTGAATGTTTTTATGGATTCGGATACATCGGCGGACCGGGCCGCCATCGTGGAATCAAATAGGGATGCGTTGGCGGAGCGGCTGCGTTTGATGGAGGGAGCGGAAGAGGAGATTATCCTTTCCACCTTTGACATGAGGCCGGGAGAGAGCACTGAGGACTTGGCCGCCATGCTGTTGCATAAAGCCGACGAAGGGGTGAAAATCAGGATTTTGGTGGACGGCATCAGTTCTGTGATCCGCATGGAGGGAGAAGAGACCTTTTATGCGCTGTCCTCTCATCCCAATATCGAGCTGAAGGCCTACAATCCTTTAAACCTTCTGTTTCCCTGGAAGACCCAGGGAAGGATGCACGATAAATATGTGATCGCGGATCATACGGCTTACATCATGGGAGGCAGGAACACCTTTGACTATTTTCTGGGTGACTATCATACGGCCAATAAAAGCCTGGACCGGGAGATCCTGATCTATAATACGGAATGGGAACAGGCCGGCGCGAAAGACAGCTCCCTGTTTGAGCTTCGGGAATATTTTGAAGGAGTATGGGAGCTTAAAGCCTGCAAGTATTTCCATGAGAGTGAAAAGCTGGCGGATAAAGAGAATGTGAAAGAGAAGAGGGAAGAGCTGGCAGAACGGTATGACGGGCTTCGGGAAGCCTATCCGGAAGCTTTCGACGGAAGCCTTCTGGAGGAGAAAACAGTCGCTACAAAGGGAGTCCTTTTGATGACGGGTGAGACCGGGATCTATGAAAAACAGCCGCTTGTCTTCCAGCAGGTATGCGAGCTGATGAAGCGCGGGAAGGAGAGGGTCCTGATTCATACCCCTTATGTAGTATGCAATAAATACATGTATGGGGAGCTTAAAAAGGTTGCATCCTCTGTGGAAGACGTGAAGATGATGATAAATTCCGTCGACAACGGGGATAATTTCTTTGGCTCAGCCGATTATCTGTGGAATAAAAAGAAGGTAATGGGTACAGGAATGGAGATTCTGGAATATGACGGAGGAATCTCTACCCACGGAAAGTCCGTGATCATTGACGACAATATCAGCGTGGTAGGCTCATTCAATTTTGATCTGAGGAGCGCCTATATGGATACAGAGATGATGGTGGCGGTCAAGAGCGAAGAGCTTACGAGGCAGCTTTCTGCCAATATGGAAGAGCTGCATCAGGACTGCCGGAAGGCAGTGGATACGGATACTTATGAGGGAGAGCGGCCGGAAGAGGCAAAATCTCTGCCCTGGTGGAAGAGACCGGCCATGTGGGCGGTCGGACTTATCATGCAGCTGTTCCGGTTCCTTGTCTGAAAAGAGTTTTGGAAAAAGAAGGGATTTGACAGTTCAGGCTGTTGGGATTAGACTATAGACAGTGTTCCCTGCCATGAAATCGCATGGAAAAGGAGTAAGAGGACGTGAAAGAAAACAAATATGACAATGAAATTTTTTTTGAAAAATACAGTGAAATGGAACGCTCAAAACAGGGACTTGCCGGTGCGGGAGAGTGGGAGACACTGGAACCGCTCCTGCCTGATTTCCGCGGCAGGCGCGTGCTCGATCTGGGCTGCGGCTATGGATGGCACTGCATATATGCCATGGAACACGGAGCGTCGTCGGTGACCGGAATTGACCTGTCGGAAAAGATGCTGGAGGTGGCCAGGAAAAAGACGGCTTCTTCCCAGGTCCGGTATTTCCAGATGCCCATAGAAGAGATCGATTTTGAAAAGGACAGCTTTGATGTGGTCCTGAGTTCTCTGGCATTCCATTATGTTAAGTCTTTTCCGGAGATTGTGGAGAAGGTGAGCTCCTGCCTGGTGAGCGGCGGTGACTTTATTTTTTCAGCGGAACATCCGGTCTTCACTTCTCAAGGAACTCAGGACTGGTATTACGGAGAGTCGGGGGAGATCCTTCATTTTCCTGTGGACCGCTATTTTTATGAAGGAGAGAGAAAAGCCCGGTTTCTGGGTGAAGAGGTCACCAAGTATCATAAGACGCTGACCACTTATCTGGAAACTCTGCTGACAGGCGGATATGAGCTGCTGCATGTGGCGGAGCCTCAGCCGCCGGCCCGCATGATGTCCATGGAAGGAATGAAAGACGAAATGCGCCGCCCCATGATGCTCATTGTATCGGCTCGAAAAAAATAATCCCTTTCACCAATGAAAAGTGCTTTTCATTTTTACCCAATGGAGGTATGATGAATGAGTATGCGAAAAATGGGAGGAATTGGAGATGGCGGATATATTTATTCGGGCGGGATCATTTATCCTGATTATTGCATTGGGATATTTTCTGAAGAGGATTGGTTTTTTTAAGAAGGAAGATTACCGTCTGATCTCTAAAATCGTTCTGAATGTGACGCTTCCGGCGGCAGTGATCGTAAATTTCACGTCGACTGACGTGCCGCCTTATCTGTTGTCAGCGGTGCTTCTGGGAGTCCTTGGAAATTTGATCATGCTGGGCGCAGCCAGGGTATTCAGCAAAGGAGCGCCCTGGAAGATTCAGATGTTTCGGATGTTAAACTATTCGGGATACAGTATCGGCTGCTTTACTCTTCCGTTCATCCAGAGCTTTTTGGGGCCTACAGGTGTGGTGACCACATGCCTGTTTGACGCCGGAAATTCTGTGATGTGCAGCGGAAGTACATATGCCATCGTGTCTGAGATGGACAGCAAAAGGCAGAAGGGCGGTATAAAGATCAGTGTGGGCAGGCAGCTTAAGGATATTGGGATGAAAGTAGTCCGGTCTGTGCCGCTGATGACGTATGTGATCATGCTGTTACTGTCCCTGCTCCGTCTGCGGCTGCCGTCGCCGGCTATCACTTTGGCGGGGATCATCGGCAGTGCCAATTCCTTTTTGGCAATGTTCATGATCGGTATGATGTTTGAAATACGGCTGGTGCCGGACAAGCTTCGGGAGATGGCGAGGCTCCTGATCTTTCGGTATGGGATCAGCGTTCTGGTGGCGGCATGCTTTTATTTTCTTCTGCCGCTGCCGCTGGAGATCAGACGCACACTGGTGCTGATCGCCTTTTCTCCGCTGTCGGCTCTGGCGCTTGTTTATACGGACAGACTTGGATGCGATACGGAATTGGCGAGCGCATGTAATTCGTGTACGATCGTCATCAGCCTGGTGGTGATGACGGCGTTAGTCATGGTATTTGCAGTGTAAGAGAGAGAAATAGGAGTGGTTCGATATCGTAGGATGAGGGCGCCGTTTTCGAGCGGCGTGAGGTACGAGATGGGAGGTTAATGCGGATGCTGGATGTGGAATTGGCTGAGAAGATCATAGAGAAGCTGACAGAGTGCACCGATTATAACATTAACATAATGAATGAAAGAGGGATCATTGTTGCCAGCACGGATAAAAGCCGTGTGGGGACGTTTCATGAGGTTGCGTTTGAGATCATCAATAAAAAGCTGGATTTTAAGGAAGTGGAAGCAGAGGATACTTTCCTTGGGACAAAGGCCGGGATCAACATGGCCTTGGAGTATAAGAGAGATGTCATCGGAGTCCTGGGGCTGACCGGAGAAATTGAGAAGATACGTCCTGTGGTGATCGTCATAAAGAAGATGGTGGAAACCATGCTGGAATATGAGACCCAGAAGGAAGACGCACTGAAAAGAAGGACGGATAAAGAGCATTTTATCAACTGCCTGCTTTACGAGGACATCAATAAACGGGAGCTCCATAATATGGCCCAGGCTTTGGGATATTCCGATGTGACCAGGGTTCCTATCCTGATATCCTTCAGCGACAGTGTGAATTTGAAAGAGATGTCTGAGAAGATTAAAGGCGGAGCCGGGAGAAGCGGCAGAGAGGATATTTTTGTCACCAGCAGGGATGGAAAGATTCTCATATTCAAAAGCTATACGGAGCCCATCGAAGGGTTTTTTGAGAATTACAAATATGTGATCGGGGAATACCTGGGACGGTTTCTCCGCCATGTGGCGGAAAATGAGATAGACTGCAAGATTTGTGTCGGCTCCCTGCAAGCCAGCATGGCACATTATAAATACGGCTATCAGCATTGCCTGTGGCTTGAAAAGTCGGTTTCCGTGCCTAAGAGGAGCATCTTTTTCTATGATTATCTGGATGAGTATTTAAAGCATCAGCTGCCGTTTATGGAGCTTCACAAGGTGTTTGACGTGTTTGCAGAACGCTATACCGATGAATTCAAAAAAATGTATACGGAGCATATCGGCGCGCTGTATGAGAACAACTACAGCATGCAGGAGAGCAGCAAGCGTTTGTATATCCATAAGAATACCCTGGCGTTCCGGCTGGATAAGATAAAAAACCAGCTGGGCCTGAACCCCATGCAGAACGCACGGGACAGGGAGCTGGTCAATTATTTTTACTATTATCTGAGACAGCTGTCCTGACGGACAGCTGTTTCTGTTTCATATGGAAGTTATCTTATTTCATAGGAACTTCCGGATTATTATTGGAGAAGTGCTGGAGGAACACAAGAGGCTCATATTCACTCTCATTCGTTACGACAATTCCTTTCTTTGCTGCGGACTCGCTGACGAAGTACTCGTCGCCGGAGATTTGGCCGTATCTGAGGAGACCGGGAGCCTCACAGTTATAGACTCCGAATTTGCCGTGTCCCTGCACGAATACAGCATCATAGCAGGCGGCATCCTTTACGACAACGGACGACTGAGGCGCAATCGTGACTTCCTTGGCAGCTACCCAGTCGTTGGCGTAAGTGATCCACTTTTCTGAAAGACCGTTCTGGCTGCTTTCTTTTTCCTTAGGAGCGCGGAAATACGTTTCCTTGTAATCGGGCCGTACACACTCCTCCCAATCCAGACAGTCCATGAGAGCGTCCAGGTCGCCTTTTTTCTCTTCAGGCTGGCATCCGGTCAGGAGGTCATAGGAGTTCACCTCACCCATGGTGACATTTTCCATGATGACATTGCAGTCTGCATTCCACTGAGGTTCATAAGTGACTACGGAAGCCGGGGCGTGGATGACGCCGGCCGGAGTATACCAGCCCGTGCCGAGCTGTATCTGATAGCCCCTGGAAAGCTCCAGGATATGGGTGTCACGGACACTGTAGTCGGCCAGGCACTGTCTTACTTGTTCTTTGGTGGTAGAAGGGTCAAAACCGAAATAAGTGGAAGGACGGCGGCCCAGCTGGCTGCAGTTATACTGAGGCGGGAAATAATAGGCTTCCGGCTTTCCGTTGGTCCCAATGAGGCTGGCATCCTTGTCCATCAGATGGAGATGATGGAACAGAGGCTTGTCGTAATCAAAGAATTTGGAATAGGAGGGCCAGGTTCCGTATTTTTCGTATAATTCCTGTCCGATGATCTCTGCGCCCAGTTCTTCGATGACCTCTTTTAAGAGGGCCTTTTCACCGGTCGACTTATCCAGGACCACGTAACTCATACCCTCGTCCGGTTTGGTGAGGGGTCCATTGTCCGCGTGGGCTACGGAACCGATCCAGCGCTCACAGATACCGCCCCGGTCCATTCCCAGTGCGAAATAATCGTCGGGATGCAGCTTCAGGCGCCTGCCCGGTTCATTAAAAGGGCGGGGCACCCAGGTGGGCATCAGCTGCAATACGCCATGCCCCTTTTCCAAGGCTTCTTTTATTTTACTCATGTAATGTTTCCTCCTTTTACAGTACCTTTTCTTTCACATATTCGGAAATGGTCTTCAGATAGTCAGTGATGGGAAGATGCTGGGGGCAGTGGCTTTCGCAGGACCTGCATTCGATACAGTCCCAGGGAGTGCCATGGCCGTGGGATATTCTCCTGAAAAGGACATCAATAAAATTATCCTGCTGGGATGCAGAATTGTAAAAAGAGAAATATCCCGGAATATTGATGTTCATCGGGCATTCGTCCATACAGTATTTGCAGTTGGTGCACTGGATGGCCTGAGATTTTTTCAGGATATCCGTTACTCTGGAAATTAAGTCCAGTTCGTTTTTGTCAAGCTTTTGGAAATCCTTCATATAAGCCGTATTGTCCTTTACCTGTTCCAGAGTGGACATGCCGCTTAAGACCATACGGACGCCATCCAGAGACGCCGCATAGCGTATGGCCCACGAAGCGTTGGAAGAGTCCGGCTCGCATTCCTTGAGTATTTTTTCCGCTTCGGGATCCAGCCGCGCCAGCGCGCCGCCTTTGACCGGTTCCATGACTGTGACAGGTTTACCGTGCTTCCTGGCTACTTCATAGCACTTTCGTGATTGGATGACCTCACTCTCCCAGTCTATGTAATTTAACTGAAGCTGGACGAAATCCATCTCCGGATGCTCTGTCAGGATGCGGTCCAGCACGTCGGCGGTGTCATGGAAGGAGAACCCGATCTCCTTTGCTTTTCCTTCAGCTTTGACTTTTTTCATAAATTCAAAAGCCCCGAGCCGCTCCATGTTTCCATAGCGTTCCTTGCCCAGATTGTGCAGCAGATAATAGTCAAAGAAATCCACACCGCAGCGGGTGAGCTGCTCTGCGAAGAACCGTTCAAAATCCTCGGTCTTTGTCACAAGGAAGGTGGGCATCTTGTCTGCCAGGAGGAAAGCCTCCCGGGGATGGCGCTTGACGACAGCCTCCCGGATGGCGATTTCAGAAAATTCTTTGTGGTAGTTGTAAGCAGTATCAAAATAGCGAAATCCCTGAGACAGAAAGTAATCTGCCATCTGTCCGGTTAATTCATAGTCAATGGCGGCGGGGTCTTCCTCATCAGTCTGGGGCAGCCGCAGGAAACCGAAGCCCAGCTTTCTGCCGGGGGAAAGTTCCGTCATAAGCGTGTCCTCCTTTTGCAGTCAGTACTATTTTACGGAATCTAAATAAGCGATGAGCACTTCACGGCATTCTGCCTTTTCCTTTTCGCCGGGGCGCACTCCGAAACAGAAGTCAAAGATCTCAGTCATCTGGGAGATCATCATGTGCATGCCGGGAATGACGGTCAGGCCGCAGGACTGGGCTTTTTTCAAAAGCTCGGTGTATTCCGGATTCACGATGGCATCCAGTACGAAACAAGATTTCGGCATTTTCTCAATGTAGCCCAGATAGGAATGAGTGGCGGGGAAACCGTGCATTCCCACCGGTGAGCT
The DNA here is from genome assembly GCF_021044755.1 of Lientehia hominis. Taxonomy (GTDB): domain Bacteria; phylum Bacillota; class Clostridia; order Lachnospirales; family Lachnospiraceae; genus Lientehia; species Lientehia hominis. The sequence continues at coordinate 7,561 of NZ_JAJNOR010000002.1, read as the reverse complement.
GTGGATGAAGATATCGGCGCAGCTGCAGTATTTGTCGAGCAGTTCCGGTGTGGCTTCATAAGCTTCCACAGGATGGCTCCAGTTGTCTTCGATGGTCTTTGCGATGGATTCTGCGTGAGCCAAAGTACGGTTCATCAGGATGATTCTTCCGGCTTTATGCTGGATTAGTTCGTAGATGATGGCGCCGCTGATGCTCCCGGCTCCCACTAAAACGATGGTTTTTCCCTCGATGGATGCGCCGGCTGCCAAAAGCGCGCCTACACAGCCTTTTCCGTCCATTCCGGCGCCGTAGGTCTTTCCGTCGACCGTTTTTACGATGTTTACGGAATTGAAGACTCTGGAGCAGGGGTCCACATCGTCCAGATACGGGATGATAGCTGCCTTGAGCGGCATGGTGAGGCTGTATGTATCGATGTTCAGGGTCTTGGCCGCCGCCACATAGTCTGCCAGCCCTTCCGGCTGAATCTCTATGGGGAACATGACCCGGTTGATGTTGTAGATTTCGAACAGTTTGTTATAGACCTGGGATGCGCTGCTGTGGTCCATGGGATACCCAATGATAGGCATCAAGCGAGTCTCAACGTTGCAGATTAAATTAGAATGTGCCATAAAAACCTCCCTAAATGTTTGATGTTTTACTGTTATAACATAACAGTAAAGGGGACAAAAATTACTTATTTAATCATAGCATAGATAAAATTACCAACAATTGTATGCAGGACTAAAAAAAGCCTGCATTTTTGTGTGACGGCACAATGTGCGATTCCGAGGAAGAATGATACTATTTTCTTAATGGTGGAAACTGTGGGTTTCTGTCAGGAGACGAGCCGCAGATTTGCGGAAGATTATGAAGGAGGATAAAGAATGCTGGAGAATAAGCTTTATGGGTGCGTAGTTCCCATTGTGACGCCTTTGGATGAAAATCAGAAGGTGGACGTGGAATCATTGGAGAAACTGACGGAATTTCTGATCGGAAAGGGGATTCCCTGCCTGTATCCCAACGGGACGACCGGAGAGATGCTGATGTTTTCCGTTGAGGACAGAAAATTGATAGCAGAGACCGTAGTGAAAAAATCTGCAGGCAGAGCCAGAGTCTATGTACAGACCGGCGCGATGAGTCTGGATGATACAGTGGAGCTGTCCAAACATGCGGCTGCCATCGGAGCTGACGGAATCGGCGTTGTGACTCCGTCCTATTTTAAGATGTCTGATGACGCGCTGATCGCTTTTTACCAGAAGGTATCCAAGAGCGTGCCCGCGGATTTCCCGATCTATCTGTATGGGATTCCTCAGTGTTCTGTGAATGACATCAATGTATATGTGGCAGAAAAAGTAGCGGAGACATGCCCGAACGTGATCGGCATTAAATACAGCTATCCCAATCTGTCCAGAATGCTTGAAATGACCAACATCAGAAACAATACGTTTTCCGTACTCTGCGGTCCCGACGAGCTCTATCATGTGCTGATGTGCGGTGGCGGCGACGGAACCGTATCCGGGAACGCACAGATTATTCCGGAGCATTATGTGGCGCTCGGAAAAGCCATTGAGGCCGGGGACATGGAGAAGGCAAGGATGATCCAGAAGAGGACCACCATGCTCAATAATATCCTTTGTGCACAGAATAACATTTCCTGTTACAAGGTGATGTTGAAATATATGGGGATCATCTCCTGCACAGCGATGAAAGAGCCCCTGATGGGAATCAGTGATGAATATGCAAAGCAGCTGATTGAGACATTGGAGAAGAATAATTTCAGAGAAGTGATTTTATAGGCCGGACGGGAGGCAGCTGTAATGAAAAATAAGATATTGATTTCTGTGCCCCATTATGAAGAACGGTGTACAGAGGGCGTAAAGATACTGGAAGACAACAATTGTGAACTCATCATCACGCAGAACGGGCGCCCCTATACCTTTGAAGAACTGAAGGAGCTGATTGGGGACATCGACGCGGTGATCGCCGGCGTGGATACCTGGGATGCCGCTGTGTTTGAACATGCGAAGAAGCTCAAAGGCGTCGCTCGGTTTGGAATCGGTGTGGACAACTTTAATCTGGAGGATATGAAAAAGTATGGGATTCATGCTTCCAACACACCGGGGATCAACCGGAATTCTGTTGCGGAGCATGCGGTCACACTTATGCTGAGCGTGGTCCGGAATGTTCCCCAGCTCAACAAGAGTACTCGGGAAGGCGCCTGGGCGCGTTTCATCACCCATGAGCTGAAAGGCCAGACAGTGGGTCTCCTTGGATTCGGCGGGATTGCCAGGAGCGTTGCTGAGAAGTTGAAACCCTTTGGTGTGGAAATCATCGCGTTTGATACATATCCCAACTATGAAGAAGCGGAAAGACTGGGCGTTACCTTGTGTTCCATGGATGATGTGATCGAGAAGAGTGATATCATCTCCATTCATGTGCCCTGTACCGATGAAACAAGAGGACTGATCAGCCGGGATACGATTTCCCGCATGAAGGACGGCGTTTACCTGATCAATACGGCCCGCGGCCCTATTATCAGGGAAGACGATCTGTATGAAGCGCTTAAGTCCGGAAAGATCGCCGGACACGGTACGGATGTGTTTGAAAAAGAACCTGTGGATCTGAACCATCCGTTATTCAGCCTGGATAATTATATCTGCACTCCCCATACGGCTGCAGAATCCTATGAAAATTATGCTTTGACCGGCGTGGCCACGGCGAAAGCTGTTGTTGCCATGTTAAATGGCGAGGCTCCGGAACATCAGCTCGTATAATGGAAAAATAGTAAAATGCAGGCTTTGTGTTTTAAACACAAAACCTGCGTTTTAATTTGGAACGATAGCTAGTGAATATATATCCGCCTGATTGTACCATTATACTAGGCGTTGATTGAAAGAATTATCTTAAGTTTAAGGGGCGTTGAAGCGTATGAAAATAATACTGGCACCAGACTCGTTTAAGGGTTCCCTGACGTCAGCTCAGGTTATAGAAAAGATAGAAGCGGCCGCCATGCGGAACTTTCCGGGCTGTGAGGTTGTAAAGTTTCCCATAGCGGACGGCGGGGAAGGCACTGTGGATGCCCTGGTCGGAGTGGCAAAGGGAGAGTTCCGCTCCGTGACGGTAAAAGGTCCGCTTGGGAGCCCCGTAGAAGCAAAATATGGAATCATACATAAGGACACTGCTGTGATCGAGATGGCCGCCGCTGACGGACTGCCTTTGATACCGGAAAAGGAAAGAGATCTGCTCCGGGCTTCGTCCTTTGGGACCGGGCAGGTGATTCGGGAGGCCTTGGAGACAGGGTATCGGAAGATTATCATCGCGGTGGGAGGAAGCGCCACCAATGATGGGGGCATTGGGGCTATGACCGCTTTGGGGATGGAATTTTTGGATAAAGAAGGAAATGTTCTGGAACCCACGGGAGAAAATCTGGCATCCATCGCGGATTATCGGACGGAAGGTCTCTGTCCGGAGCTGTCGGAAGCAGAGATCACGGTGATGTGTGATGTGGACAATCCGCTCATCGGACCCCATGGTGCAACTTATGTCTATGGCCCTCAAAAGGGCGGGACAGAAGAGATTCTCGCGGAATTGGAAGCCGGGATGATAAATTACGCAGATGTCATCAGAGAAAAGTCAGGCATGGCGTTTCATGAGATGCCGGGAGCCGGCGCAGCCGGCGGAATCAGCACCGCACTGGTGGCTTTTGCCGGAGCAAAGCTGCGTTCTGGAATCTCCGTGGTGCTGGAGGCCAGCGAATTTGAAAAGAGCCTGGACGGCGCAGATTTAGTGGTGACCGGAGAAGGAAGGCTTGATACGCAGTCGGTCCGGGGCAAGGTGATCCACGGAATAGGAAGCGCCTGTAAGCCGAGGGGAGTACCGGTAGTGGCGCTTGTGGGAGGCATGACCGACGGTGCGGATGCCATATACCAGTTTGGCGTCAATTCCGTCATGGTGATCGTAAACGGCGTGATGGATCTGGAACAGGCCATTGCAGACGCCGGAAAGCTTCTGGAGGACGCCGCGGACAGGATGTTCCGCATGATAAAGATTGGAAAAACACTGTAAACGTGAGTTTCAGATGTTTTTACATAAATAACTAATAATTTAAGGAAAAAGGAAACAGGAGGGCTTTAAAAATGAAGGAGAACAAGCTGCGTTATTTGTTGGACAATAATCTTCCGTCCGTTGCGACCAGAGTGGAGAGCGTATGGCCGACAATCGTGGAAATCGTAGGAAGCACAGGAAAATATGACTATATCGAGTTTGTAGCGGAATATGCACCCTATAACTTGTCCGATTTTGAAAATATCTGCCGTGCTACAGAGCTTTACAACATGTCATCCATGATCAAAGTGGATTTCCAGAACCGCGCTTTTGTGGCACAGAAGGCAATGGCTTCCGGATTTCAGTCCGTACTGTTGGTAGATCACAAGACTCCTGACGAAGTAAGAGAGTCTCTGCATGTACTGAAACCCGACAGGCCTCAGGATATGGGAAGATTCGGATATCCCAACAGCCGCTGGATCGGATATCAGCCTCATAATGCACAGATGGATTATGCAGACATGGTGAAAAATACGGTAATTGCTCTGATGATCGAGAAAAAAGAAGCTATGGACAACATCGAAGAGATCTGCTCTATCCCCGGAGTTGATATGGTACAGTTTGGACCTTCCGATTATTCCATGAGCTGTGGCTATAATATGAAGGATCACCTTGATGAGTGCAAGGCTGCTGAGAGAAAGATGATCGAAGTTGCCCTGAAGCATGGCGTTCAGCCCAGATGTGAGATCTATACGGCTGAAGACGCGCAGTACTACATTGACCTGGGCGTTAAGCACTTCTGCATCGGCGACGAGCTGAAGATCGTCACCACCTACTGGTCACAGACCGGAGAGGCTATGCGCGCGGCAGCAGATAAACTGAAATAATGAATTAGATAGACAAAAGCAGAGGCAGGCCGGGGGCGGTATCATTCCGGCCGGCCGGCTTCTTTTGTTTTAAAGAGGGAAATGAAAAGGAGATTAGATCATGAAAATTGTTGTATTAGATGGTTATACAGAAAATCCCGGGGATCTGAGCTGGAGCGGTCTTGAGGCGCTGGGTGAATTAAAGGTATATGACAGGACTCCTGAGGAAGAAATCGTAAAGAGAATCGGAAACGCAGAAATCGTCATCACCAATAAGACGCCTGTTTCTGCAGATACCATGGAGAAATGCCCTTCCATCCGTTATATCGGAGTGCTGGCGACTGGCTACAATGTGATCGATACGGATGCGGCAAAAGCAAAGGGAATCGTGGTCAGCAATATCCCCACCTATGGAACGGATGCGGTAGGACAGTTTGCCATCGCGCTTCTTTTGGAAATCTGCCACCATATCGGACACCACAGTGAAGCTGTGCATAAGGGACGCTGGGAAAACAATAAGGACTGGTGTTTCTGGGATTATCCGCTGATCGAACTGGCAGGCAAGACCATGGGTATCGTGGGCTACGGAAGGATTGGCCAGACTACCGGCAGGATTGCACAGTCTATGGGTATGAAGGTCCTGGCATATGATGCGTATAAGAATCCTGCCTTGGAAAATGAGAACTGCCATTATGCAGAGCTGGACGAGGTCCTCTCCCAGTCGGATGTGATCGCTCTCCACTGCCCGCTGTTCCCTTCCACAGAAGGAATGATCAATAAAGACACCATTGCGAAGATGAAAGACGGCGTGATCATCCTGAACAATTCCAGAGGACCGCTCATCGTTGAGCAGGATCTGGCTGACGCGCTGGTAAACCGCAAGGTATACGCTGCCGGCCTGGATGTGGTTTCCACAGAACCCATCCGCGGCGACAATCCGCTTCTGAACGCACCGAACTGCATTATCACACCTCATATCTCATGGGCACCTAAGGAGTCCAGACAGAGGCTTATGGATATTGCTGTAAATAATGTAAAGGCATTTTTGGACGGAGAGCCTGTCAACGTAGTGAACAAATAACAAAAGGGGGTTTTACAATGGCGGACAAGGAACTTATCAAAAAAACCTTTGAGGAAGGACGGGGAGTATTTCGTTTGATGCCGACCTTCGTACCCAGACGGTTCGGAAAAGCCGGACACCGTCTGAAACTGCATCCGGACGATTATTATGCGCTGGGCATCGAGAGAGGCTCCATCAAAGAGCGCTGGTTTTCTTCCACAATTGCAGCGAACAACGGACCTTTGGCCGCACCGGATGAAGGCATGAGCTATGTGGCTGTGTCGCCTGATTCCGATGAGAAATTCACTTTGAAGGAAGCAATCGACCTTCTGGGTGAGGAGGTAGTGGGCAAAAAGCTTATGGAAGAGTATGGCGGCTGGCCGATGTATTCCAAGTTCTTCGACTTTGAAAATCCGCTTTTCCATCATGTGCACCTTACCTTTGAGGATGCCGCGCGGGTGGGGAAACTGGGAAAGCCGGAATCCTATTATTTCCCCAGGCAGCTTAACAATTATCCTGGTGAAAACAATGCCACTTATTTTGGATTTGATCCGGATACGAAGCCGGAAGATGTAAAAGAGCGCCTTCGCAATTATAATTCTGCGGACACAAGGATCACGGAGCTGTCCAGAGCATACAGAGTGGAGCTTGGCACGGGCTGGTATACGCCTGCCGGAGTGATTCATGCGCCTGCGTCCTGGCTGACCTATGAGCCCCAGTGGAATTCAGATGTAAATTCCGTTGAGGAAAATGTGGTTTCCGGCGAGATCTATCCCCGCGAGATGCTGGTGGAAGAGTGCCCGGAAGACAAAAAAGACGATATCGATTATATTTTTGGCCTCTTAGACTGGGAAAAGAACACAGACCCTCATTATAGGAAGACATATTTCCGTCCCCCTGTAGTGGATAAGGAAACAGATCAGTATGTGGAAAAGTGGGTTTCTTACGCCAACGACTATTTCTGCGCGAAGGAACTGACGGTATATCCCGGACAGAAAGTGACCATTAAAGATCCTGCCGCATATGGCTGTATCTTCGTACAGGGCCATGGAACATTTGGCTGCTTTGACGCGGAGACTGCAACTATGCTGAGATTCGGACAGCAGAGTGCAGATGAGTATTTTGTATCGGAAAATGCTGCGAAAGCAGGAATTGTGATCGAGAACAAGAGTAAATATGAGCCTATTGTGATCCTGAAGCATTTCGGACCCAACAATCCGGATATGCCGAAGAGCGTTCCTGAGGAGGACTAAAAGTTATGGACAGATGGAAACAGAAGATTGCAGACGGAGAGGTGCTGTTCGGCACCCATATCACCAACGCGGACATGCACAACGCGGAGATCCTGGGCCACTGCGGCTATGACTATTTCTGGATCGACATGGAGCATACCCAGATCACCAAGCATGATGTGTGCGATATCCTTCTGGCGGCCAGGGCGGTGGGTCCGCAGCTGGCGACCTTTGTCCGGGTGCCGATCTTGGATCCGGCCCAGGTGAAGCCGATCCTGGAGATGGGCCCGACAGGGATCATCTTCCCGATGATCTTCACAAAGGAGGATGTGGAGCTGGCGATCCAGTCATGCTGCTATCCGCCGAAGGGGATCCGGGG
>NZ_JAJNOR010000001.1 GCF_021044755.1 Lientehia hominis | reverse complement strand
AAGGCGGGCCGTCATATCGGTGTGTCCATCGGAGCGTATGATTATGAATCCGTAAAAATGTGGATTGATAAAGGTGTGAGCATGATATCTGTGGGCAGCGAGCCTGCCTATATGATCGACGGCTCCATGACGGCTCTGTCGAATCTCCGGAAAGCATATCAGGATTCCAGAAAATAATTTTGTTATCCAGTCAAATCAGCAGAAAAGTATAAATTTCAGTCAAAGCCGTCCTTGTGCCGCAGTTTTGAGCACAGGGGCGGCTTTGACTATGGCGCAGGCCGGACAGATGAAAGGAGAATAGATTCACATATAGGAAATCGACAGGCATTATGGTATACTGAAGACAAAACGGCAGAGAAGAACAGACGGGATAAGATCCGGAAAGGAGAAGTGAGGCGTATGGAAGGATATGATAACAGCAGTTATCAGGGGCAGGATGGAGGACAGGGATATCAAAACAATCCTGGATATCAGAGTTGGCAGGGATATCAAAATCCGGCCGGGGGCCAAAACTACACAGGATGGAATATGACTCCGAACCAGAGGGCTGTGAAGGACTGCGGGAGCTCCCCGTGTTTTTTGGCGGGAGTGATTCTCTATTCGGCAGCATTGCTGATCGGGTTGTTTCAAAGTGTTATGGGAAACGGGAGCGTCTACGTGAATACGGCGAAGCAGGCCGGGATGATCGATTCTGGAATTTTTTCCGGTATGGCCATTGTGCTGTCGCTTATCTTGATGGTTCCGGGAATCCTCATCTGCGCCGGCATGTGGATGTTTTACGGGAGCAGCAGGGGCGAAGGCGTTTCGAAGACAAGCGGGCTCTCTCTGGCGAAGGGAGGAATGGTCGCCAACATGGTCGTCATCATCATTGGAGGAGCCCTGATCGTGGTGATCATGGCAGCAGTGGCGGCCGGCATCGGAGGAGCAGATTGGAATGGATATCTTTATTATTACTTTGGCCGCCGGTACATTGAGGGCAGCGAAGCGGTCATGGGGCTTGTCCTGGTACTGGTGACATTGATCTGCCTGGCGGTCGTCGGATTGGCGGTGGCATATCTGGCCAAAGCAATCAGGACAGGAAATGTGGTCGCCCATATCTGCCGGACCGGATGGCCGGATAAAAAGCTGTCCATGTTCCTGATCGTGATGAATTTTATCGTAGTGGGCGCGGATCTTCTGAGCATTCTTTCAGGAGTCGGAGGACTGAACAGGGCGGTGAACCCGGATCTCATGCCTATTCTGCAGAACGCGCTGAGCATGGGGGCCACCCTCTGCGTCACCATCAGTATCCTGAATCTGAGGAGCCGGCTCATAAGCGGCCGGTGACTGTGAAAAGGTTCAGTCAGTCTAAACTGGATATGGAAGTTTTTAACTTTATAGACGGTCGGAGCACCAGCCTTTGAGGAGCTGGTTTCCGGCCGATATTTTTTGCCGAGTCGATCCGATCGAAGAGCAGGCGGGTTAATTCTAGACAGCTGCCTTGAGGTGCTTTTAAATCGTTCCATGGCTCGGATAGCGCCGACGGTCTGAACTGACTAGTGTTACCTGAAGGAACACCCACACTTGTCTGAAGCTGACCGGGCAGCACAGGAACACATAGACGCCATGCTGCCCCGCATGATGGAGACGGCGGGAGTTGCCAAGGAACTGAAAGCCCGTAGTCCCATGAAATGGATGAGGCTGATGAACTCGCTGAAAGCGCAGATTGAGGAATTGATACTTCAAGAATTGGTCTACACTTGATTGAGAGTATAAGTGGAGCCGGCATTTTGCCATCAAGCAACAAATCCCAGCTTTTGCTTTATCTATTTTCCAAATTCTTTGACCGCCGGTATTCCAGTGGAGACAGAGAAAATTGTTTTTTGAATACGGCGGCAAATTTACTTTGGTTCACATAGCCAACTTGTTCTGCCACCCCTGCCACAGATAATCTTGTGGTAACAAGTAGTTCCGCAGCCTTTTTCATTCTGACTTCCCGCAGATAAACAGAAATATTTTGTCCAAAAACACCCCGAAAATAATTTTTCAAGCTGGTTTCGCTGACAGAAAATCGTGCCGCTAATTCCCACGCTGGATGATGCTGGCGCAGATTGGACGTGATAATTTTTTCTACCCGCTTTGCAATGTCTACCTGTGTTTCTGTGAAGAATGTGCAGGCTTGTGATGAGGGAATATCGTGGAGGCTTTGCAGCAATGAAAACAGTGCCAGGGCATAAACCTTCATTTGTGAGATTGAAAATGGAATTGAAACATCAAAAAGGCTCCAAAGTCTTGTCAGTATTTCTTCGACTTCAGGAGTAACCGTTGAAATATAGGTATTGCCATTGGGACAAAAAATGTCAATAATTTTGCGGAAATCAATGTCAAATTCTTTTCGTACCCATGCGCTTTGTGCTGTCAGTGTATCAATATCAACGAAAAATTCCATTCCCTCATAAATGCGGCGAGGATAGACATATTGTTTCCTGGCAAAACGCTCTGTCAGAGAGATTTCTCCGTCTTTTACATAAACAAAATTTTCGTTATTCAAGATAAGCTCACAGCGCCCGGTCACACAATAATTTAAGAGCAAAGGGCCTTTTTCAATGGAGCTATCTTTACGGATATTGGGCGCTGCCCAAGCCTGCGAATTTACAAAGATATACGCAAGAGTAAGTCCTGGAAAAAGGGGGAAAAAGGTCATTGATCCTTTTCCTTCTTTTGTTTTCATGAGCAGCTCTGCGCTGAAATTGCTTCGCTTTATAGAGATTCCAGGTACTTCAATACATTTTCTTATAATATCATCAATCTTCATTACCCGCTCCTGTTACTCGATTTTCTGAACTTTAATTTTAATTATAGAATTGCAGCAGAAGTCAGTCAATAGAAAAACTCGTTGCTGTTTGGAGCTAAAAAGCTGATTGGTTGTAGAGAGCCATGACTAGCTGTGCTATCTTATAAACAGGTTAGAAAATACTAACTAAGAAATGAATGGAGGTATTCGTTATGAGAAACAAGTTACAAGCAAAGGATTTGATTAACCTCGGACTATTTACCGTCCTCTACTTCGTGATTGGCTGCTGTGTTGCCATTCCTATTGGATTTGTGCCCATCTTTTTGCCGATTCTCGGCGCCCTGTGGTCTTTGATTACTGGAATCCCTTTCATGCTGTTTTTGACAAGAGTAAAGAAATTCGGCATGGTTACAATCATGGGAATTTTAAGCGGCCTGCTGATGGGATTGACCGGCATGGGATTTTGGGGTGTGCCAATGGGCGCAGTCTTTGGCTTGCTGGGTGATCTGCTTTTGAAATCCGGCGGATATAAAAGTGCCAAAAGGAGCCTGATCGGTTATGCGGTATTCAGCCTTTGGATGGTCGGTACATATATTCCCATGTATTTCATGGTAGAGGACTCCTGGGCCAGTTTTGCAGCCAGCTTCGGTGAGGAATACGCTGACAAAGTAATGGCAGTGATGCCCATGTGGAGCATTATTCTGGTAATTGTAGGAATTTTTGTTTTTGCGATTTTAGGCGGCCTGTTAGGTAAGGCACTTCTGAAAAAGCATTTTTCCAAAGCGGGAATTGTGTAATGAATGGGGTATCATTCTCGGAAACAACTGAAAAGGGAAAAAGAATATTGCTTGATCCCCGCACAAAGCTCTTCCTGTTGTTGACGATTACAACATTGATGTTCAGCACCAGCAATGAAGGGATTATGAACATCGTAAAGCCTTGTTTAAGCCTTGTCCCCTTTGTGCTGATTTTATCAGAGCGTCGTTTCAGAGCGGCAGGAAAGTATTTGTTGTTATATGCGGTCTGTTTTGTATTGGAACGGATCGCGCTTACAGTTTTAAGCGGCTTGCTCTCTTTCCTCGTGCTGGCAGTTACATCCATTATGACACGGTTTGCGCCTGGCATCATGACCGGAGCCTGGCTGATTTCATCAACTTCGGTCAGTGAGTTTATCGGCGCAGCGGAGCGTATGCACGTCACAGAAAAAATTGTCATCCCTATGTCTGTGATTTTTCGCTTTTTTCCCACAATCAGCGAAGAATATCAGGCGATTCAGGATGCTATGAAAATGCGGGGCATCCGCTTCGGCGGGAAAAATCCTTTGCTGATGATGGAATATAGGCTTGTTCCCTTGATGGTATCTGTTGTAAAGATTGGTGACGAACTTTCTGCCGCTGCGTTGACACGGGGGCTTGGTGCTCCCGTCAGACGCACGAATGTATGTCAGATTGGTTTCCGTTTTCAAGATGTGTTTGCCACCATATTCTGTATCCTCTGCTTTATCTTATTTCTGTTTCAGAAGCAAATTATTTTTTGAAAGGGGGGCGAGCCTGTGATACGGATTGACCATGTGACTTTCTCTTATGGGGAAGAAAACGAGAGCGCCGGTGGTGTTCAGGATATAAACCTGAACATAGAGGATGGACAATTTATCGTGCTTTGCGGCGAAAGTGGCTGTGGGAAAACGACAATTACCCGCCTGATTAACGGCCTGATTCCGCACTACTACGAAGGTAAAATGAATGGAGAAGTGTGGGTGAATGGGGCGAAGATTTCAGAACAGCCTCTTTATGATACAGCGAAAACCGTTGGCAGTGTATTTCAAAATCCACGTTCTCAATTTTTTAATGTGGATACGACCAGCGAAATTACATTCGGATGTGAAAACCTCGGTCAGCCGAAGCAAGGTATTCGGGAACGATTAGAAAAGACTGTACGGAATTTTCGCTTGGAGAAGTTGATGGGCCGCAATATTTTCCACCTCTCCGGCGGAGAGAAGCAGAAAATTGCCTGTGCTGGTGTATCGATCATGGAGCCTGACGTACTTGTTATGGATGAACCATCCTCCAACCTTGACGCTTCCTCTATTCTCGATTTGAGAGCCACACTTGCATTTTGGAAGTCGCAGGGGAAAACAATTATCGTGTCAGAACATCGGCTTTACTATCTGCGCGGCCTTGCGGATTGCTTTATCTATATTACCGCCGGGCAGGTGGAAAAGGATTACTCTGCGGCAGAGTTTGAGCAACTGACAGAGCGGCAAAGAGCCGATATGGGACTTCGTACCTTTATTCTTGAAGATTTGCTGCCGCCTGAAACATCACCACAGACTGGGAAACAAATGGAGCTTCACAACTTCTGTTTCGCCTACAAAAATGAACCGGAAACACTTCACATTAGTAAAGATAAAATTCCGGCAAACCGCATTGTAGGGATTATTGGAAATAACGGAGCTGGGAAGTCTACTTTTTCCAGGTGCTTTTGCGGTTTAGAAAAGCGGTGCGGTGAGGTTATCTGGAATGGCAGAACTTATCGGCCGAAAGACAGATTAAATACCTGCTATATGGTGATGCAGGAAGTCAATCATCAGCTTTTTACAGAAACGGTATTAGACGAAGTTCGAATCAGTATGGAGGATGAAAATCAAGAGTGGGCAGAGGAAATCCTTTCCAGCCTAGATTTGGGTGACATTAAAGACAGACACCCTATGTCCCTCTCAGGCGGGCAAAAACAGCGGGTTGCGATTGCCTCGGCAATCGCTTCTAAGCGTTCCATTTTATTTTTTGATGAGCCCACCAGCGGTCTTGATTATAAGCACATGAAAGAGGTCGCAAACGTCCTGCGTCAAGTCAGGAATACAGGTATTACCGTATATGTCATTACCCATGACCTTGAGTTGATCTTGGAATGCTGTACGGATATTGTCCACTTTGAGAACGGTTCCATCCTTGACCAATTCCAAATGGATGCGTCTGGCCTTGAAAAAATATGGAGCTTTTTTCTAAGGGGGTGCCTGTAAAATGAAAGAAGACCTAGCATAGGAAATTCATCGGCAGTATTGTTCTTGCAATCTTAGATGTGGTCTGTCAAATGGGAGAGCGTGGCCAAAGCGGGAAAACCAGAAAACCATAAGTGCCTGCAATATGGGAAAACCAAACGTCACAGACGCTGAGGCAGAGCAGGCGGCAAAACAGAGCGGTTCCCAGCTTTCCGGCGGGAAATGCCAGCGGATCGCTATTGCCCGCGCTATGATGAAAAACGCGATTATCATTATTTTGGACGAGGCTACCAGCAGTGTTGACCCGGAGAACGAGGATGAATTGCAGCAGGCTATCGAGGCGCTGACCCGTGACAAGATCATCCTTATGATTGCCCATCGGCTGAAAACGGTTTGAAATGCAGACCAGATACTTGTGCTGAATAACGCTCAAATTGTCTAGTGCGGTACCCATGAGGAGCTAATCCGGCAGAAAGGGCTGTATGCCGACTTTGTATCTGCGAAACAGGAGGCGATTGGCTGGAAACTGGAACAGGAAAGGAGACACACATGAAACTTTATGCGTCCGGGGAGGACTATCTGGAAACCATTCTTGTTCTTCAAAAGAAACTCGGTATGGTACGCTCCGTGGATGTTGCCCGACGTATGGAGGTATCTAAGCCCAGTGTATGCCATGCGGTCAATATCCTGAAAGACGGCGGTTTTATCACGATGGACGAGGATCATTTTCTCCATCTGACCGATGTGGGCCGGGAGGTTGCCGAAGGAATCTACGAGCGGCATTGCTTTTTTACCGAGCAGCTTATCGCCGCAGGCGTTGATCCTAAAACAGCAGAGGCCGACGCCTGCCGGATCGAACACGTTATTAGCAACGAGAGTTATACCCGGCTAAAAAAGGCAGCCGCACAGGAACAAGAGTAAACCGAATACATTGAAGCTATCCTACCCCGTCCGACGGGGAAAGAAAAAACGTTGCCGGGGCAGATGCTTTTCGTGCGCTCATTTCGGGGTTTTACCCTTACGGCGGTTTTGACATCAAAGCCGCCGTTTTTGCTATAAACTGCCACCCACCTGATCTAATACAGCGGCTTTAGGAGAGAGTCGCCCCGGACGGCAAAGGCGGCTGGAAGAACTACCGGGAGGACACCGCCGACTGGAACGACAAAGGAAATATGAAAATCTGGCGGGCGGAGTGGGCGGCCTTTACCAACCAGGCATTAGAGGCTGCCGGTCAACCGGCGCTGGTAGACCACCGCAGCTATAAACGGCGCGGAATGGATAAATCCCCTCTGTCCATTTGGGCCAGCGGCCAGCCAGATGGAGATGTGCGGTATCAAAACCGACAAAGGGGAAGTCAACCGCCAGATTGCCGCAGATAATAAACTGCTGAAGGAAATCAAGGCCTGCGTGCCCGGCCTTTGCCTCAATCGCCGCCCGAAGGATAGGACGGTCAATTACATCTCTGATTTGTGTTTCTGATGCGTTTTCATCTGTTGGAACCGGGACTAATTCCAAAGGCAGCAGAGCTACCGAAAGGAACTTATCCAGAGCGGCCAGCCAGTGCGGGAATTTTTTGTTGAAAATCCGTTTCATCCTCGTTCCGTCATTCTTTGACAAGCGCCATCATATCATCTTCCTAATCCAATCCGGTGCATTCTGTTTCTCCGGCCATTTCCTGTTGAAGCATTTGCATGGCGTAGACCACGGAATTAACAATACGAACTGTGTTGCCATCCACCACGAATGTAATTCTGTCGCCGCTTGCTACACCGAGAACTTCCCGAACATCTTTTGGGATCGTGACCTGTCCCTTTGCCATGCCTTTTATTGAGGAGCAGGTAATCGTCCGCCACTCTTGGCTTTCCGCCGGAATTTTTGCGGATTTGGTCACTATTGCCGAGATGACGCCGGGGCCTATTACAGTCAACGCCGCTGCTTTTGTAGGAACACAGATGGGAGGCGTTTTTGGAGCTGTTTGTGCCACTGGGGGCTGCGTCCTCCCTTCCTGTATTTTTGTGACGGGACTGGCTTTTTTGTATAACCGATATCGCAGTCAGACAGTCATGCAGAGCGTTTTGAGCGGCGTCCGTCCTGTGGTGGTGGCGATGATAGCCAAGGCGGGCGTCACGATTCTCCGGACAGCTTTTTTTGCGGAGGGAGCGGTCACCATGCGGATGGCAATATATTTTATTGCCGCCCTCATTGCTTTGCGGAAGCTCAGGTGGAATCCGATTCTGGTCATGATCCTGTGCGGTGCGGCAGAAATTATGATATACCTTTGAATACTTTCAAACAAACTTATCTTTGCAAATCAGAGGGGACAGGAGGAAGTCCGCTTCCATCCAGGCGGGTCGCTGGCAGCCGTAACCAGCATCTTTGCGGCCTTCGGTCGGTCCTTTCCAACTGACATGGATAAATCGATATTTTTCCATGTCAGATTCCAACAAAAATCCGCATGATATGCAATTTTTGCCTCCCTCCGGCCGGGAAGATCCTGCCAACGCCTTTGCAGCGCTCCCCTTACGATGGAAGCGGATCGTTCCTCCTGCTCCTCTTCCCGCACCGAAATAAGCTTTTGTTTGTTGTGAAAGCCATTGGGGCGGCCACCGCGGCCCGCCGCCGTAAGGCGTGCGGGCCCTGTGGATATCCGATCCTTTTCTGGAATCAGGAAAATGGAAAACATTCATAACAGTGCGGCAGACAGAAAATCGGCAGAACGATTCCGGGCCGGCCTAAAGGAGAGCGCCGCAGGGCAGCGGCCGATGTTCCCCCAGGCGGAGGGAGGCAGAAACGGAAATACCGATTCCGTTTCTGAGCGAACAGGAGACGGGAAATCATCAGGATTTCCTGCCGACATGTGAGCGGTACTGCCGGAGCGGGGATAAAGCGGCCCCTGCATCGCCAGCGAACCGAAATCGTGACGGCCTGGAACTTCTGCCGGTGTTTAAACGGAACTTGATCGGAGCTAACTATAAATGATTCCAAAAAGTATTTTGTATCCACAAAAAGAATATAAAATTTTTCTTGCATTTTCCATATCATTCATGTATAATGTTATTTGCTGTGGCATGATAGCGATGAAGCGAGAGGTTGCTGCCCACTGTGGCAGGTTTTCCGTGGAGCGAATGTCAAGTTAGGAAACTGGCGACAAGTCACTGTACAGATTAAATCATCTACAACATAGACGTAGAAATGACGTGTGTGGTTTTGCGATACACACGGGAGAGTGTACAGTCACCGCTTGTCGTACTTAGATTGAAAAGTGCGAAAAGGAGGCGACTTTTTTTATGGCAAGTCAAGTAATGAGAATCACGTTGAAGGCTTATGACCATCAGATGGTGGATCAGTCCGCTGGAAAGATCATCGAAACTGTAAAGAAAACCGGATCTCAGGTGAGCGGACCTGTGCCGCTGCCCACGAAGAAGGAAGTAATTACTATTCTCCGTGCTGTACACAAGTACAAGGATTCCAGAGAGCAGTTCGAACAGAGGACTCACAAGAGACTCATCGACATCACGGCGCCCACTCAGAAGACCGTTGATGCTCTTTCCAGATTGGAAATGCCTGCCGGTGTTTACATCGACATTAAGATGAAGACGAAGTAAGCAAAAAGGAAAAGGAAAAAGTCCGGAATCGGTTGACGATATAGAAGTAACGTAAAAGTTTATGTTCCACTTATATCTGACTGTTCTAGGATGATTGCCCATGTGGTAATCCGCTGTAGATTAACAGGAGGTAAAAGAATGAAGAAAGCGATTTTAGCGACAAAAGTCGGGATGACCCAGATCTTCGCAGAAGACGGCGCACTTATTCCGGTAACCGTGCTTCAGGCTGGACCCTGCGTGGTCACACAGGTGAAGACAGTTGAAAATGACGGCTATGCGGCCGTTCAGGTAGGGTTCGGCGACAAGAGAGAGAAGCTTGTGAGCAAGCCCCTGAAGGGACAGTTTGAAAAAGCGGGCGTGTCCTATAAGAGATATGTAAGAGAGTTCAAATTCGAGAACGCAGCAGACTATAAAGTGGCGGATGAGATCAAGGCGGACATTTTTGCGGCCGGAGATAAGATCGACGCTACTGCGGTTTCCAAAGGTAAAGGTTTCCAGGGCGCGATCAAACGTCACGGCCAGCACAGAGGACCTATGGCCCACGGTTCCAAATTCCACCGCCATGCCGGCTCCAACGGATCGGCATCAGATCCCAGCAAGGTATTCAAGGGCAAGAAGATGCCCGGCCAGATGGGTAACAAGAGAATCACCATTCAGAATCTGGAAGTGGTCAGAGTTGATGCGGAAAATAATATTCTGCTGGTAAAGGGCGCGGTGCCCGGACCCAGGAAATGTCTGGTAACGATCAAGGAAACTGTAAAAGCAGTTTAATGTTTTTACACGGAAAGGAGGAACACACAGATGGCAAACGTATCTGTTTACAATATGGAAGGCAAAGAAGTTGGCACCTTGGAACTCAGCGATGCCGTGTTCGGTGTGAAAGTAAATGAGCACCTGGTACACATGGCTGTAGTCAGCCAGCTTGCAAATAAGCGTCAGGGAACACAGAGCGCCAAAACACGTTCCGAAGTGAGCGGCGGCGGAAGGAAGCCCTGGAGGCAGAAGGGGACCGGTCACGCAAGACAGGGTTCGACGAGAGCGCCCCAGTGGACCGGCGGCGGAGTAGTATTTGCTGTGAAGCCCAGGGATTATACGATCAAACTGAACAAGAAGGAGAGAAGACTTGCACTGAAGTCCGCTCTTACTTCCAGAGTCGCTGAGAACAAGTTCATCGTATTGGATGAACTTAAGCTTGAAGCGATCAAGACAAAGGCAATGAAGAACGTTCTTGACAGCCTGAAGGTAAATAAGGCGCTGGTGGTCATGGATCAGAAGGATGAAAATGTCATGATGTCCGCGAGGAACATCGAAGGCGTGAAGACGGCCCTCACATCCGCCATCAATGTATACGATATTTTGAAATACAACACAGTCATCACCACAAAGGCTGCTGTTGCTGCGATTGAGGAGGTGTACGCATAATGGCTGATATTAAGTACTATGACGTAATCCTGAAACCGGTAGTCACAGAAAAGACCATGAACCAGATGTCTGAAAAGAAGTACACGTTCCTGGTGCATGTGGATGCCAACAAGAGCATGATCAAAGAAGCGGTTCAGAAAATGTTCGCAGGCGTAAAAGTGGCTTCTGTGAATACCATGAATTGTGTCGGCAAAGAGCGCAGGAGAGGCAAGGATGTAGGCAAGACCGCTGCTACCAAGAAGGCGATCGTGAAGCTGACTGAAGACAGCGCAGACATCGAAATCTTCGAGGGCCTATAAGACTTGGCGGTTGGCGAGCGCCAGCGAAGATATACGCCCCGTGAGGCGGCGTCATTAAACTATACGGCGAATATTATGCCGTGATAACAAAACACACTCGACAGAGTTGTACAGTAGAAAGGAGTAAGGAAATGGGAATTAAGACATACAATCCCTATACACCTTCCAGACGAAATATGACCGGCTCTGATTTCTCTGAAATCACAAAGAGCACACCGGAGAAAGCCTTAGTGGTTTCTCTGAATAAGAATTCCGGCCGGAACAACCAGGGCAAGATCACAGTGAGGCACCGCGGAGGCGGTTCCAGAAGGAAATACAGGATCATCGACTTCAAGAGGAAGAAAGATGGTATTCCTGCAACCGTTATCGGTATTGAATATGATCCCAACAGAAGCGCAAACATCGCCCTTATCTGCTATGCAGACGGCGAGAAAGCATATATCCTGGCACCCGAAGGGCTGAAGGACGGCATGAAAGTCATGAGCGGAGAGACGGCTGAAGCAAAAGTCGGCAACTGCCTTGAACTGAAAGACATCCCGATCGGTACTCAGGTGCACAACATTGAGCTGTACCCCGGAGCAGGCGGACAGATGGTCCGTTCGGCTGGTGTCAGCGCACAGCTGATGGCTAAGGAAGGCAAATATGCCACCTTAAGACTTCCTTCAGGCGAAATGAGAATGGTGCCCATTATCTGCCGTGCAACGATCGGCGTTGTAGGAAACGGCGACCATTCCCTGATTAACATTGGTAAAGCGGGACGTAAGCGCAACATGGGCATCCGTCCTACAGTCCGCGGTTCTGTCATGAACCCCAACGACCATCCCCATGGCGGTGGTGAAGGAAAAGCAGGTATCGGACGTCCCGGTCCCAGCACTCCTTGGGGCAAGCCTGCTCTGGGTCTGAAGACCAGGAAGAAGAATAAGAAATCCAATAAGTTAATCGTAAGAAGACGCGATGGCAAGACCATTAAGTAATCGATAAGAAGGAGGTAAACCAATGGCTCGCTCACTGAAAAAAGGACCATTTGCAGATGACCATTTATTAAAGAAGGTAGATGCGATGAACGCCGCAGGACAGAAGCAGGTTATCAAGACCTGGTCCCGCCGCTCCACTATCTTTCCGCAGATGGTTGGACATACAATTGCAGTTCACGACGGCAGAAAACATGTTCCGGTATACGTTACCGAGGATATGGTAGGCCATAAGCTTGGCGAATTCGTTGCTACCAGAACCTACAGAGGCCACGGCAAGGACGAGAAGAAGACCGGCAAGCGTTAATCGGGAATAGAGAAAGGAGGTTTTATCCATGGCTAAGGGACACAGAAGTCAAATTAAAAGACAGAGAAATGAGAACAAAGATACCAGACCTTCAGCAAAGTTATCCTATGCTAGAGTATCTGTTCAGAAAGCATGCTTTGTATTGGACGCCATCAGAGGCAAGGATGTGCAGACTGCACTCGGTATTGTTACCTACAATCCCAGATATGCTTCTACTTTAATAGAGAAATTACTGAAATCGGCAATCGCAAACGCTGAGAACAACAATGGCATGAACCCTGAAAAGCTTTACGTGGAGGAATGCTACGCGAACAAGGGGCCGACAATGAAGAGAATCAAACCGAGAGCACAGGGAAGGGCTTACAGGATCGAAAAGAGAATGAGCCACATTACTGTTGTGCTGAATGAAAGATAGGAGGGCATTATGGGACAGAAAGTAAATCCTCATGGCTTGAGAGTCGGAATTATCAAGGATTGGGACTCCAAATGGTATGCGGAAGCTGATTTTGCCGACAATCTGGTAGAAGACTACAAGATCAGGACTTACCTGAAAAAGAGATTATACAGCGCGGGCGTTTCCAGGATCGAGATCGAGAGAGCATCCGACCGCTTAAAAGTGATTATTTATACAGCAAAGCCCGGTATCGTAATCGGCAGGGGCGGATCTGAGATTGAGAAGCTGAAAGCTCAGGTTCAGAAAATGACCTCCAAGAAGCTTTTTATCGATATCAAAGAAGTAAAGAGACCTGACAAAGATGCGCAGCTGGTGGCTGAGAGCATTGCACTTCAGCTCGAGAACCGTATTTCCTTCAGACGTGCCATGAAGTCCACCATGGGCAGGACCATGAAGGGAGGAGCTCTCGGCATCAAGACCTCCGTATCCGGACGCGTGGGCGGCGCAGATATGGCGCGTACAGAGTTCTACAGCGACGGTACGATTCCGCTGCAGACCCTGAGAGCCGACATCGATTATGGTTTCGCCGAAGCAAATACTACCTACGGCAAGGTTGGCGTAAAGGTATGGATCTACAAAGGTGAGGTTCTTCCAGCTAAAAAGGAAGGGGGAGCTAAATAATGTTAATGCCTAAAAGAGTTAAACGTCGTAAGCAATTCCGCGGAAGCATGGCGGGAAAAGCCATGAGAGGAAATAAAATCAGCAATGGTGAATATGGCCTTGTAGCTATGGAGCCCGCTTGGATCAAGTCCAATCAGATCGAGGCTGCCCGTGTGGCCATGACCAGATATATCAAGCGTGGCGGTCAAGTTTGGATTAAAATCTTCCCCGATAAGCCCGTAACTACGAAACCGGCTGAAACCCGTATGGGTTCTGGTAAAGGCTCGCTGGAATACTGGGTGGCAGTTGTCAAGCCCGGCCGTGTGATGTTCGAGATCGCAGGCATACCAGAGGAAACAGCCAGAGAAGCATTACGTCTTGCTATGCATAAGCTGCCAGTAAAATGTAAAATTGTTTCTCGCGCAGACTTAGAAGGCGGTGATAACAGTGAAAATTAATAAGTATGTAGAAGATTTGAGGACAAAATCAGCTGCAGAATTAAACGAAGAATTAGTAGCTGCTAAGAAGGAACTTTTTAACCTGAGATTTCAGAATGCAACCAACCAGCTGGATAACACAAGCAGAATCAAAGAGGTTCGCAAGAACATCGCCAGGATTCAGACCGTGATTACCGCGAAGGCTGCTGAATAGTCATAAGCGCTATGAAAGGAGAACCATCCGTGGAAAGAAATTTAAGAAAGACCCGTACCGGCAAGGTTGTCAGCGACAAAATGGACAAGACAGTTGTTGTTGCGATCGAGGACCATGTAAAACATCCTTTATACGGCAAAATCGTGAAAAGAACTTATAAGCTGAAAGCACATGACGAGAAGAATGAGTGCACGGTCGGCGATACAGTAAAGGTTATGGAAACGAGACCTTTATCCAAGGATAAGAGATGGAGACTTGTCGAGATTATCAATAAAGCAAAATAAGCTTTTGATCCGACTGAAAGGAGAGTTATCATGATTCAGCAAGAAACCAGACTGAAGGTGGCTGACAACACTGGTGCCAAAGAACTCCTCTGCATCCGTGTAATGGGCGGTTCCACCAGAAGATATGCAAGTATTGGCGATGTTATCGTTGCTACGGTTAAAGATGCAACACCTGGCGGTGTTGTAAAGAAGGGTGATGTAGTCAAGGCTGTAGTGGTACGTACCGTGAACAGCACCCGCCGTAAAGACGGTTCTTATATCAGATTCGATGAAAATGCTGCCGTCATCATCAGAGATGACAAGACCCCCAGAGGTACCCGTATCTTTGGACCTGTTGCAAGAGAGCTCAGAGAGAAACAGTTCATGAAGATTGTCTCCCTGGCTCCCGAAGTATTATAAGGAGGTGCAGGGGAATGGCGACCATGAAAATTAAGAAAGGCGATATGGTTAAGGTTATCGCCGGTAAAGATAAAGACAAAGAAGGCAAGGTCATCAGCGTTGACAGAAAGAACAACCGTGTGGTTGTGGAAGGTGTGAACATGCTCACAAAGCACACCAAGCCCAGCGCGCAGAATCAGCAGGGCGGAATCGTCAACATGGAGGGATCAATCGATGCTTCCAACGTTATGTACCTTCACAATGGCAAAGCAACCAGAGTCGGTTTTGACGTAAAAGACGGCAAAAAGGTCCGCGTTGCGAAGTCAACCGGTGAAGTGATAGACTAATCAGAAAGGAGGTCAGGAAATTGAGTAGATTAAAAGAGTTATACACAGGTGAGATCAAGGACGCAATGATGAAGAAGTTCGGCTATAAAAACGTCATGGAGATTCCTAAGCTTGAAAAAGTCGTGATCAACATGGGCATAGGCGAGGCAAAGGAAAATGCCAAGATCCTTGATTCAGCCGTTAAAGATATGGAAACGATCGCAGGTCAGAAAGCTGTATTAACAAAGGCAAAGAAGTCCATAGCAAACTTCAAGATCAGAGAAGGCATGCCCATCGGCTGCAAGGTGACCTTGAGAGGCGAGAGGATGTATGAATTCGTTGACCGCCTTGTGAATCTGGCACTGCCCCGTGTGCGTGACTTCCGCGGTGTGAACCCCAACGCGTTTGACGGCAGGGGAAACTTTGCGCTTGGCATCAAGGAGCAGCTGATTTTCCCTGAGATTGAATATGACAAGGTCGATAAAGTAAGAGGTATGGATATCATTTTTGTTACTACGGCAAAAACGGATGAGGAAGCTCGTGAACTTTTGACATTATTCAATATGCCGTTTTCTAAATAAGTAGGAGGAAGATCCAATGGCAAAAACTTCAATGAAGATTAAACAGCAGAGACCGGCAAAGTTCTCCTCAAGAGAGTACAGCCGCTGCAGAATCTGCGGCCGTCCGCATGCATATCTGAGAAAATACGGAATTTGCAGAATTTGTTTCCGTGAATTAGCATATAAAGGACAGATTCCCGGAGTGAAAAAAGCAAGCTGGTAAATATCCCACACTTGGCGAGGCTTATGCTCCAGATACAAGTGATGCAAATTTAAATAAGGAGGCAAATTAAAATGACTATGAGCGATCCCATTGCAGATATGCTTACTAGAATCCGTAATGCAAATACTGCAAAGCACGATACAGTAGATATCCCTGCATCAAAAATGAAAGTGGCGATTGCCGATATTTTGGTGAAAGAAGGATACCTTGCAAAGTATGACCTCGTAGAGGACGGTGGTTTCAAGACCATCCGCGCCACACTGAAATATGGCAAGGACAAGAGCGAAAGAATTATCACCGGCCTGAAGAGGATTTCCAAGCCCGGTCTGCGTGTTTATGCAGGAAGAGGAGAGCTTCCCAAGGTATTGGGCGGTCTCGGAATCGCGATCATCTCCACCAATAAAGGTGTTCTGACAGATAAAGAAGCGAGAGAGATGAACGTCGGCGGCGAAGTGTTAGCATTTATCTGGTAAGAATGCGGGCGCTTGGCGGATGTAAGCCGAAGTTAAGTTAATAGTGAAGAGTGAACAGCTTATCCAGGCTGTCTGCTCGCGCGATTAACGGAAACTATTAACCATAATAAAGGAGGTACGGGCATGTCACGTATAGGAAGAATGCCAATCGCGGTACCGGCTGGAGTAACAGTCGATATTGCAGAAAATAATAAAGTAGTAGTAAAGGGACCGAAAGGAACTCTGGAGAGAGTCCTTCCCACAGAGATGGAAATTAAGCTGGAAGACAGCAATATCGTTGTAGCAAGACCGAATGATCTGAAGAAAATGAAATCTTTACATGGTTTGACCAGAAGCCTGCTCGCCAACATGGTGCACGGTGTTACCGAAGGATATGAAAAAGTTCTTGAAGTAAACGGTGTTGGTTACAAGGCGCAGAAGCAGGGCAAGAAGCTTGTTTTGTCACTGGGCTACTCCCATCCGGTTGAAATGGAAGATCCCGAAGGTCTGGAGTCTACCGTAGACGGCCAGAACAAAATCATCGTAAAGGGTATCGATAAAGAAAAAGTTGGCCAATACGCTGCTGAAATCAGGGATAAGAGACGTCCTGAACCTTATAAGGGCAAGGGTATCAAGTATGCTGATGAAGTGATCAGACGTAAAGTTGGCAAGACCGGTAAAAAATAATAAATAGGAGGAGTGACAAAAATGATTAGCAAGGAATCAAGAACGGAAGTCCGTCGTAATAAACATAGAAAAATCCGCAATCGTTTCAGTGGAACCGCTGAGAGACCGCGTCTGGCTGTGTTTAGAAGCAATAATCATATGTACGCTCAGATTATCGATGATACGGTTGGTAATACTTTAGTATCAGCATCTACTTTGCAGAAGGATGTGAAGGCTGAGCTCACTAAGACGAATAATGTGGAAGCTGCCGCTCACCTGGGAACCGTTATCGCAAAGAAAGCGCTGGAAAAGGGTATCACCGCTGTCGTATTCGACAGAGGAGGATTCATTTATCAGGGCAAAGTTCAGGCGTTGGCAGATGCAGCTCGTGAAGCTGGTCTGGAATTCTAATCGAGGAGGAGAACACATGAAACGTACAATTATTGATGCCAGTCAGTTAGAGCTGTCAGATAAAGTAGTTGCGATCAAACGTGTGTCCAAAACCGTTAAAGGTGGACGTAACATGCGTTTTACCGCTTTGGTCGTTGTCGGAGACGGTAATGGTCATGTAGGTGCAGGCATGGGAAAAGCTACGGAGATTCCGGAAGCTATCCGTAAAGGCAAAGAAGATGCAGTTAAGAACATGATCGAGGTTCCCGTAGACGTGAACAAGAGCATCCCTCATGATTTCATCGGTAAATTTGGCAGCGCATCTGTACTGCTGAAGAGAGCTCCTGAAGGTACCGGCGTTATCGCAGGCGGTCCTGCGCGTAACGTACTGGAGATGGCAGGAATCAAGAATATCAGAACAAAATCTCTTGGGTCCAACAACAAGCAGAACGTCGTTCTCGCTACACTGGCCGGCCTGAAGAGCTTAAAGACTCCGGAAGAGGTTGCCAAGAACCGCGGCAAATCTGTTGAAGAGTTAATTGGCTAAAGGAGGAAACTGAAATGGCGGAGAAATTAAAAGTTACACTGGTGAAATCTACCATTGGTGCTGTTCCGAAGCATAAAAAGACTGTTGAAGCTCTTGGTTTAAGAAAGCTGAACAAGACGGTCGAGCTTCCGGATAATGAGGCTGTCAGAGGCATGATCTGGCATGTAAGGCACTTGGTGAAAGTAGAAGAAATCTAGTTCCAGGAGGAGGTGCACAAGATGGAATTATCAAATTTAAGACCCGCTGAAGGCTCCAAGCACAGCGACGCTTTCAGAAGAGGCCGTGGACACGGTTCAGGCAATGGCAAGACAGCAGGTAAGGGACACAAAGGCCAGAAGGCACGTTCCGGAGCTCCCAGGCCTGGTTTTGAAGGCGGTCAGATGCCTTTATATAGAAGACTTCCTAAGAGAGGCTTCACAAACAGGAATACAAAAGTGATCGTGGGCATTAACGTAGAAGCCCTTGAGAGATTCGACAACGATGCGGTCGTTACGGTTGAGACCTTAATTGAGTGCGGCATTGTGAAGAACCCCAGAGACGGCGTTAAGATTCTCGGTAACGGCGAGTTAACCAAAAAGCTTACGGTTAAGGTGAACGCATTTAGTGAAGGTGCAAAAGCAAAAATTGAAGCTGCTGGTGGAAATGCAGAGGTGATCTGATATGTGGAAGACACTCCAGAATGCATTTAAAATAAAAGAAGTCAGAAAGAGGATCCTTTACACATTCTTCATTTTAATTGTAGTGAGAATTGGCGCTCATCTGCCAGTTCCGGGTGTTAACACGGCATACTTTGCCGATTGGTTTGCAAGCCAGTCCGGCACGGCATTCAACTTTTTTGACGCCATGACCGGCGGCTCATTTACGAAACTCTCTGTATTTGCACTGAGCATTACTCCTTATATTACATCCTCCATCATCATCCAGCTCCTTACCATTGCAATTCCGAAGCTGGAAGAGATGCAGAAGGAAGGCGAAGAAGGAAGAAAGTTCATAGCCAAGATCACGAGATACGTGACGGTCGGCCTCGCGCTTATCGAGTCCACCGCCATGGCGATCGGATTTGGACGCTCCGGCCTGATTCTCGACTATAACTGGTATAATGTCATTGTCGTTATCGTGACCATGACGGCCGGCAGTGCGATGCTCATGTGGCTGGGAGAAAGAATAACAGAAAGAGGGATTGGAAACGGCATTTCCATTATCCTCCTGATCAATATCCTGTCCGGGCTGCCGGATGACTTTGCCGCACTTTATGAGCGGTTCATGTCAGGAACATCTGTGGCGAAAGCGGCGCTTTCCGCAGTCATCATCCTGATTGTCATTCTGGCCATGGTGGCTTTTGTGGTCATGCTCCAGGGCGGGGAAAGAAGAATTCCAGTGCAGTACGCCAAGAAGATGCAGGGACGGAAGTTCGTAGGCGGACAGTCCAGCAACATTCCGATGAAAGTGAATACGGCCGGCGTGATTCCGGTGATCTTCGCTTCTTCCCTCATGTCTTTCCCGGTGGTCATTGCACAGTTTTTCACAGTGGACTACTCTACCTTTGGCGGCAGGATCCTTTTGGGACTCAGCTCCTCCAACTGGTGCAGGCCCTCTGACCCGATTTTAAGCATCGGCATGATCGTTTATATTCTATTGATCGTTGCTTTTGCATATTTTTATACCTCAATCACCTTCAATCCGATTGAGATTGCGGACAACATGAAGAAGCAGGGTGGTTTTGTTCCAGGCATCCGCCCGGGACGTCCTACGTCGGACTATCTGAACAGGATCCTTAACTATATTGTATTCATTGGTGCTGTCGGCCTCACGGTCGTGGCTATCATCCCGATTCTGTTCTCCGGCCTTTTCAACATCGGCCAGCTGTCCTTCGGAGGCACATCCATCATCATTATCGTGGGTGTCATCCTTGAAACACTGAAGCAGGTGGAATCCCTGATGCTAGTGAGATACTACAAGGGCTTCCTGAGCGACTAATCCGTATGCCGCAGCGGGAATGTTCCCGCTGCAGTATAGCTTCCGGCAGACTGCAAAGGTGCCGGAGTCCTGTTGTCGGAGGGAAATGATATGAGACTTATTATGTTAGGAGCACCTGGGGCAGGAAAAGGGACACAGGCGAAGAAAATTGCCGACCGGTACCGGATTCCGCATATATCCACGGGTGATATCTTCCGGGCCAACATTAAAAACGGCACGGAGCTTGGAAAAAAAGCGAAAGCTTTTATGGATCAGGGCGCGCTCGTTCCGGATGAACTGGTGGTCGACCTGGTCGCTGACAGAGTAAAACAGCCGGATTGTGAAAACGGCTATGTATTGGACGGATTCCCGAGGACTATTCCCCAGGCGGAAAACCTGGATGCAGTGCTCACTTCCATGGGGCAGAGGATTGACTATGCCATCAATGTGGAAGTACCGGATGATCATATCGTCCGCCGGATGTCCGGAAGGCGGGCCTGCGCGGGCTGCGGAGCAACGTATCACATCGTTCATGCTCCTGCTGCGAAAGAGGGAATCTGTGACAGATGCGGAGAGGTGCTCATCCTGAGAGATGACGACAAGCCGGAGACCGTATCAAAACGTCTTGCCGTGTACCATGAACAGACCCAGCCTCTTATGGAGTATTACAGCCGGAAGGGCTGCCTGGCGGAAGTGGACGGCACTGAGGATATGGAAGATGTCTTCGCGGATATCTGCAGAATATTAGGAGAATAGCAATGGCAGTTACCATCAAATCAGAAAGAGAGATCGAACTGATGAGGGAAGCCGGGCGGCTCCTTGCCAAAACCCATGTAGAACTTGAAAAAGCGCTCCACGCGGGAATGACAACGAAGGAAGTTGACCGCATCTGTGAAGAGATCATCAGAAGCTACGGATGCGTTCCGTCTTTCCTGAATTACAACGGTTTTCCCGCATCAGTATGTGTATCCGTCAACGATGAAGTCGTTCATGGGATCCCGACCAGAAGCAGGGTGATCCACGAAGGTGATATTGTCAGCCTCGACACGGGGCTGATATACAAGGGCTATCAGTCAGATGCAGCCAGAACCTACGGCGTAGGAGAGATCAGCGAAGAGGCGTCAAAGCTCATTGAGGTGACGAAGCAGAGCTTCTTTGAAGGAATCAAATATGCCAGACCCGGGTATCACATTAACGATATCGGAACTGCGGTGCAGAAGTATTGTGAACAGTTCGGCTTTGGCGTTGTCCGCGACTTGGTAGGACACGGCATCGGGACTGAAATGCATGAGGCGCCGGAGATTCCCAATTTCGATACGGGCAGAAGGGGCATAAAGCTCAGGCCCGGTATGACTTTGGCCATTGAACCGATGGTCAATATCGGCCGTTTCGATGTGGCCTGGACGGATGATGACTGGACCGTAGTCACGGAAGACGGTTCTCTGTCGGCTCATTATGAGAATACGATTCTCATCACCGAAGGGGAGCCGGAGATCCTTTCCCTGTAGGCGGTGTCGGACATGAGGAAGGAAACAGGCGGATTCGCCATTTCAAAAGCCGGTCATGACAAAGGAAAGCTGTATGCCGTCATCGGATACCGGGAGGGAAAATACCTGCTGGCCGATGGAAGGTTAAGAACTTTGGAAAAAGCCAAACCGAAGAAGGAAAAGCATCTGCAGTTTATTCATGCACAGGATGAGCGGCTGGCAGAACTTATAAGGGGCGGAAAGCCGGTTAGGAATGAAGACGTGAAGCGGGCCATAAAGCTGTATCAGGCCAAGGTCCCCACCAAGTAGGAGGTAACGGGATGTCAAAGAGTGACGTTATTGAAATTGAAGGAACCGTAGTTGAAAAACTGCCCAATGCCATGTTTCAGGTTGAACTGGAAAACGGACATCAGGTACTGGCACATATCAGCGGTAAGCTTCGTATGAACTACATCAGGATCTTGCCGGGTGATAAAGTTACTTTGGAACTGTCTCCTTATGACCTGTCCAAGGGAAGGATTATCTGGAGAGATAAGTGACATTGGAAAAATTCCCATATTTGCGCTTGCTTTTAATAGGGGTAGGTGTTATAATGATATGCGGACTTTTTTGTGAAAGGAGAGTAAACCTGTGAAAGTAAGATCATCTGTTAAACCGATTTGTGAGAAATGCAAGGTTATTAAAAGAAAAGGCAGCGTCAGGGTTATTTGTGAGAATCCGAAGCATAAACAGCGTCAGGGCTGACACGGGAGTGCAGGTTTTTAATTTGCGGTGTCGGTATACCCACTAAAATCATGCGGCTGCATTATGAACACACCCGGCAGGGTTGTTCATAATGATTAAATAAAA
Source organism: Lientehia hominis (assembly GCF_021044755.1). Taxonomy (GTDB): domain Bacteria; phylum Bacillota; class Clostridia; order Lachnospirales; family Lachnospiraceae; genus Lientehia; species Lientehia hominis. Next base: position 1,017,649 of record NZ_JAJNOR010000001.1, on the reverse strand, counting down.
ATGGAAACAGTAATGAGAATAACAATGGAGGTGTAATACACACATGGCTCGTATTTCAGGTGTCGATTTACCAAGAGAAAAGCGCGTTGAAATCGGATTGACTTATATCTATGGGATTGGTAGGACTAGTGCCAGCCGCCTCTTAAAAGAAGCCAATGTAAACCCTGATACTCGTGTGAGAGACCTGACTGATGAAGAAGTCAAGAGGATCTCATCCGCCATCGAGGCAGATCACCAGTTGGTAGAAGGTGATCTCCGCCGTGAAGTGGCGATGAATATCAAGAGATTACAGGAGATTGGCTGTTACAGAGGCATCCGTCATAGGAGAGGTCTGCCCGTTCGCGGTCAGAAGACCAAGACAAACGCCAGGACCAGAAAAGGTCCCAGGAAGACAGTAGCGAACAAGAAGAAATAAGCAGGCTGCTGACAATGCGTATTTATACTGCATTGATTAAGTAACAGGTAAACAAGTAAAAGAAAGTAGGTTAGTTTAAAATGGCTAAAAAAGTGTCCACTGCAAAGAAAGTGACAAAAAAGCGTGTTAAGAAAAACGTTGAACGCGGACAAGCGCACATCCAGTCATCTTTTAACAATACCATCGTAACGTTAACAGATACACAGGGCAATGCTCTGTCATGGGCTAGTGCAGGCGGTCTGGGATTTAGAGGTTCAAGGAAATCTACTCCATATGCAGCGCAGATGGCTGCAGAAACTGCTACGAAGGCAGCACTGGTACATGGATTGAAGTCCGTTGACGTAATGGTAAAGGGCCCCGGATCAGGTCGTGAGGCTGCTATCCGTGCACTGCAGGCATGCGGTCTGGAAGTAACCAGTATCAAAGACGTAACCCCGGTTCCCCATAATGGATGCCGTCCACCCAAACGTAGAAGAGTTTAATTAGGAGGTGCTGAAAAGTGGCAGTAGATAGAGTTCCTGTTCTTAAAAGATGCAGGTCCCTTGGACTTGACCCGGTTTATTTAGGAATAGATAAGAAATCGACGAGAGAATTAAAGAGATCCAATAGAAAAATGAGCGAATACGGCCTTCAGCTGCGCGAAAAGCAGAAAGCCAAATTCATTTATGGTGTGTTAGAGAAGCCTTTTAGAAATTACTATGCAAAAGCTGAGAGAATGAGCGGCATGGTTGGTGAAAACCTTCTTATCATGCTGGAGTGCAGACTGGACAACGTACTGTTCAGAGCCGGCCTCGGCAGAACGAGAAAAGAAACGAGACAGATTGTGGATCACAAGCATGTCCTGGTAAACGGCAGATGTGTGAACATTCCGTCTTTCCTGGTAAAAGCAGGCGATGTCATCACTATTAAAGAAAAAGCAAAAGATTCCCAGAGATACAAGGATGTTCTGGATGTGACAGCCGGAAGGCTGGTGCCGGAGTGGCTTGATGCGGATGCTGAGAACCTCTCTGTTACGATCAAACAGCTCCCCACAAGAGAGATGATCGATGTACCGGTTAACGAAATGCTTATCGTCGAGCTGTACTCCAAATAATCCGAAAGACATTAGGAGTGTCCGAAATTTTTCGGCCCTCAACTTTATACCCATAAGGAGGGCTTAATAGTGTTCGATTTTGAAAAACCCAATATTGAGATTGTTGAGATTTCAGAAGATAAGAAGTATGGAAGATTCGTTGTCGAGCCTCTGGAGAGGGGATATGGCACTACTCTGGGCAACTCCCTGAGAAGGATCATGCTGTCTTCTCTGCCGGGAGCGGCGGTCAGCCAGGTGAAGATCGACGGTGTCCTCCATGAATTCAGTTCCATCCCGGGTGTTAAAGAAGATGTGACTGAGATCATTATGAACCTGAAGAACCTGGCAATCCGGAACACCAGCGAGACCAATGAGCCGAAGGTGGCATATGTGGAGTTCGAGGGGGAAGGCGTTGTAACAGGTGCCGATATTCAGGTTGACCAGGATATTGAAGTGATCAATCCTGAACAGGTGATCGCCACCCTGAGCGGCGGCAGCGACTGCAAGCTGTACATGGAACTGACCATTACCAAGGGCCGGGGCTATGTGAGCGCAGATAAGAACAAGAGTGAGGATCTGCCCATTGGCGTGATTGCGATCGATTCCATTTACACTCCCATTGAGCGTGTGAATCTCTCGGTTGAGAACACCCGTGTAGGTCAGATTACTGATTTCGATAAGCTGACTCTGGACGTATATACCAACGGCACTCTGGCTCCCGACGAGGCGGTAAGTCTCGCCGCTAAAGTGCTGAGCGAACATCTGAATCTGTTCATTGACCTTTCTGAAAATGCCAAGACTGCGGAAGTCATGGTAGAGAAGGAAGACAATGAAAAAGAGAAAGTTTTGGAAATGAACATTGATGAGCTTGAGCTCTCTGTCCGTTCCTACAACTGTCTGAAGCGCGCGGGCATCAATACCGTAGAGGAGCTGACGAACCGCACTTCAGAAGATATGATGAAGGTCAGGAATCTGGGCCGCAAGTCCCTGGAGGAAGTTCTCGGCAAGCTGAAAGAGCTTGGACTCGAGCTTAATCCCAGCGACGAATAATAGGAAACATTATGGATACAAAGCAGACGGTCAGTAAGCCCGAAGATGCGTGGCCGCCTGTTCCACAAATGGAGGAAAGAAATCATGGCAGGTTATAGAAAACTTGGAAGAACTTCAAGCCAGAGAAAAGCATTGTTACGTAATCAGGTGACAAATCTTTTATATCACGGCAAGATTGTGACTACCGAAGCAAAGGCAAAGGAAATCCGCAAGATTGCTGAAGGCCTGATCGCTATGGCAGTAAAGGAAAAAGATAACTTTGAAGAAGTTACTGTTACTGCGAAGGCAGCAAGAAAAGATAAAGATGGCAAGAGGGTAAAAGAAGTGGTAGACGGGAAGAAAGTTACCGTTTATGACGAGATCCAGAAGACTATCAAAAAAGATAAGCCCAGCAGACTGCACGCACGACGCAAGATGCTGGAAGTGCTGTATCCTGTGACCGAGGTTCCGAAGGAAGTCGCAGGCCGCAAGAAAAACACGAAATCCGTTGATATGCCCGCAAAGCTTTTTGATGAGATCGCCCCGAAATATGTTGACCGCAAAGGCGGTTATACCAGAATCGTAAAGATCGGTCAGAGAAAAGGCGACGCAGCGATGGAAGTGCTGATTGAGCTGGTATAATGCATTGATCTTATAATGAGATTTTAAAGGCTGTCTGCCGTGTGAACGGTGTGACAGCCTTTTTTATTTCATAGGATTTTCCTGGTATTATCACAGTGTGATGATCTTCCGCTCTGCAGCGTTAAGCGACGGATCTTCGATATACTCCATCAGGAGAGAGGCGGCCTGTCTGCCCATTTCTTCTTTCGGATGGGTGACGCTGGGAATCCTTTGCAAATTATACAGCTTTGTGACATCCGAATTGTCGAAGCTGGCCACAGAAACCTGATCCGGTATGGATATGCCGTTGGCGATATAGTGGCGTATGATATGACAGGCGATCAGGTCATTGTAACAGATAAGAGCGCTGCAATGACCCAGAATATCCATGGCAAAAGCGTCAGTGTAATTCGTTTTCCGCCGTTTCTCTTCCGGCTGGTTGGAATCACTGTACCATCCGATATAATCCTCCTGGATTTCCATCTGATTATCCATAAGAGCGTCGATATAGCCAAGATATCGATTGACACCCTGCATTTCGTCGAACTTAAAAAGTCCGGCGATATTTTTATGCCCGGCGTTGATCAGACGCTGTGTGAGTTCATAAGATACCCTGTGATCGTCCCAGACGATGGCAGGGGCGGGTACATTGGTGTAGCCATTGTGAACAAAAACATACGGGATCTTCTGCTCCGCCAGCTGCCGGTACAGGGCGTCATTGGGAGTGGGAAAGCTGCTTTTGGTCCCCTCTATGATCAGGCCGGAAACGTTGCTTGTCAGCATTTTCTGAAGAAAGCGGGCTTCATTGCCCACACGGTTGTGACTGAGCTCCAGCAGAATGCTGTAACCTTTGGAGGTGAGGACATTTTCTATCCCGTTGAGTACGTTGGCGTTAATGTAACCGGAAATAGTGAGGAAAATGACCCCGATCGTCTTTTCCCGCTGCCGCACCGGCTTTTTGACGAAGCTTCCACTTCCCTTGACCCGTTCCACGTAGCCTTCCCGGCACAGCCGGTCCATGGCGTTCCGAACTGTCTGGCGGCTGATCTGGAACTGCTCACAGAGAGACGCTTCTGACGGCAGCTTTTCCTTATAGCCAAAGGAACCGTCGTTGATCTTGCCGATCAGCCAGGTATAGAGAGCCTTGTATTTTATATTGCTTGTATTCAATACATAGTCTGACATAAAAATTTCTCCATTCAACACCGCGTTTATTCAAGAGCGGTGAATTTTTCGCATATGTTAAGCATACAGGAAACCCAATAAAAATGCAAGAGTTCAGAAAGATGTATTTAAAATAAATATTTAATTGGTATTATTCATAAAACATATTATTAATGAATATATTTATATTTGAAGAATAAAAGACAGATATCAGCAACTTTTTGTGGCCGGCAAAATGGAGAAAATAATGAAAAATTACCAAAATAGTTGACATGTTTTTCCAATAATAATACATAATGCTGTCTGCTCTTTTAAAATAAATACATAAACTTGAAACAATGGGTATAAAATTCACAAAAAGGTATTTACAAATGTTCACATATATGCTATTGTTGTAAATACAAAACAAAGACAGAAAAGAGAAATATGTACTGTAATATTAAAAAAATAAATACATATTTCGGACAATGGAAATACAAGTCTAGATGACGGGAGGGGAACATATGACAGTTATGGAACCAGTCACCGTTGGATATGTGCCTACGCGAAGGAGCAATTTCAGCGTTGAGGCGGCACTGCACTATAAGGAGGAGATTGCGGACCAGATAAAAAGATTTCCGATCCGTCTGATCGACATTGAGGACATCAATGAGGAAGGACTGCTGCTTTGTCAGTCAGATGTTCCGAAGGTCATCAAAAAGATGAAGGAGCAGGATGTAGATGCGCTGTTTTTTCCCCACTGTAATTTTGGATGCGAGGGTGCGATCGGACAGGTAGCTGCAGCGTTTCAGGTGCCGGTGCTTTTATATGGACCGCGGGATGACGCTCCTGACGAGACGGGGATGAGGACCAGGGATTCTCAATGCGGACTTTTCGCATCGGGAAAGGTGATGAGAAGGCATAATGTGGCCTTTTCTTACATAACGAACGTATCTCCCACAGATGAAGTTTTCCTTCACGGATTTGAACGTTTCATTCGGGTGGCAGAGGTGGTGAAGACCATGAAACATATCCGTGTGCTCCAGATTGGGCCAAGACCCTGTGATTTCTTGAGTGTGATGGCAAATGAAAGTGAGCTGATGGAAAAATTCGGAATCGAGGTCTATCCGGTATCTCTCATGGAACTGGAATTGGAGATGGAACGGATACGGAGGGAAGAAAAAGACAAACTGGAGAAGGTCTCCTGCTTCATAAGCAGTACCTATACAGGACCGGGAGCGGAGAGGACTGGACCGAGAGAAACTTTAGGGGCGATGAAGCTGGCTGTTCAGAGCTTTGCAGACAGATACCTGTGTAACTGTGCGTGTATTCAGTGTTGGGCGGCCATGCAGGAAAAGCTGGATATATATCCGTGCGCGGTAAATTCCATGCTGGCTGACGAGGGATTTCCTGTGGCATGCGAGACGGATATAAATGGAGCCGTTTCAGCGATGCTGATTCAGGCGGCCGCCGGAAACCGCATTCCGCATTTTCTGGCAGATCTGACTGTGAGGCATCCGGAAAAGGAAAATGTGGAACTCTTGTGGCACTGCGGAGCGTTTCCTTCCGCTTTTGCAAAGGATAAGGAGAACTGCCGGATCACAGAGGCGTGGGACGGAAATCCACAGTGCGGAAATTGTGCCTGGGAGCTTCAGAACGGGGATATCACCGTATGCCGCTTCGATGGAGACCATGGGGAGTATTCACTGTTCCTGGGGGAAGGGAAAGGGATTGACGGCCCATACTGCAGGGGGACATATGTGTGGTTTGAAGTGAATGACTGGCCGGCCTGGGAACACAAGCTGGTCAAAGGTCCTTATATTCATCATGTGGCGGGTACTTATGGAAAGGTCGCCGATGTCCTGTATGAGGCCTGCCGGTATATTCCGGGGCTTCGGGCGGATCCGGTGTATCCGTCTGACGGGGAACTGGAAAGACGGCTCAGGTCATAAAGATATCTTGATAAAAAGGGTCAAAAGGAGAAGAGGATATGAGTAATAATGAGAAAATGCCCGGAACGGCGAACAAGCCGAGAGTATCGCTGTTAAAACGATTCTTTCTGCAGTCCTATTCCAGTGCCATCGTTGCGATCGTCATACTGGTGCTGGTGTTTACCATATTTACAGACGCGTTTCTGACGCCCTTTAATATTTTCAACCTGTCCAGAACGGCTGCCGTGTATGCTTTTATCGGGGCTGCCCAGCTGATTTTGATGGTCATTGGAGATATGAACCTGGGCATCGGCGCCTGTGGGGCTCTGTCCACGGTGGTGATGGGGACCCTGATGGCAAACTATGGAATGGGAACTCTGCCGTCTATCCTGGCGGCTCTGGCGGTATCGGCAGTCTGCGGTCTCGTCATAGGGCTTCTGGTAGTAAAGCTGAATCTGAATCCCTGGATTATCACACTGGCCATGTCCTTCATATTCAATGGACTGGCGATTGGCAGCTCTCATGGTTATTCTTATGAAATGACAGCGGCTTTGACATGGGCGGGCCGGAAAAAGGTGGGGATGTTCTCCTTCCTGTTCATTCTTATGATCGTATTGGTAGTAGTTCTCTACATTGTATTCCGTCACACGAAATATGGAAGGGATGTTCTGGCGGTGGGCGGCAACCGGACGGCAGCCAGGCTGTCGGGAATCAATGTGAACTGGATCGTGGTTTCCTGTAATATCCTCTCCTGCGTATTTGCCTGTGTCGCCGCTATCCTGTGGGCTTCCCGGACGGGAACGGCCTCGCCCAATACAGGCTCTGACTGGATGATGTATTCCATAGCCGTATGCGCCATAGGCGGTATTCCGCTCCTGGGAGGCAGCTTTACGGCGCTGGGCTTTTTCTGCGGCTCCTGGATACTGACCATGGTCCGAAACGGGCTGACGATGCTGAACGTGGATGTTTATTATGAGCAGGTTTTCCTGGGCGCGATCATCTTGCTGGCCGTATCGGTGGAATCTGTACGGGCCAGGGTGGCAGAGAAAATGATGTGACAAGGATAAATGGCCATACGGTAAGGCCGGGGCTTTTATAAAAAAATAAAAAGGTGGAGGTAGAAAGGATGAAAAAAAGGTTAGTTAGTTTGATGTGTGCAGCAGTCATGGCAGTCAGCCTGATCGGCTGCGGAGGCGGCAAGGCGGCGAATGAGACAACAAAGGCTCCGGACGCTTCAAAGGAGACGACGGCAGCAAAGGAAAGCGACGGACAGAAAGAGACGACGGCGGCGCCGGAGACCACGAAGGCAGGGATTGATACCAGCTCACTGGAACGGGAGCTGAAGCTCTCCAAGGATCCCAGCGAGTATAAAATCTGTGTTTACTGGCCGGCTCCCGATACTTATTTCGAAGAGAATATCCAGCCTGGATATCAGCAGATCGAAAAAGAATATGGCGTGACCATTAATTATGCGATCGGTACGGAGTGGACACAGGATATCGAGAACCAGATCGTGGAAGCGAAGGCGGCTGAGGGATATAATTTATTCCTGATCTACGGCGCGGATACTTCCGGAGCCAACGCACTTTACAAAGAGCTGGCAGAAGCGGACTGCAAGGTGATAAACTACGGCGGCGAGGTAGACGATCCTCAGGAATCAGCAGCAACCATCTGCGGAGATGTATATGATTACTCTTATGAGGCCACTAAGAAAATGATCAAGGAGATGGGTGGAGAAGGTTCTATCATCAATGTCCTGGAGAACCTGGGAGACGTGAATACGCTGGCAAGACAGAAGGGCGTAGAAGCGGCAGTGGCAGAAAGTGACGGCGTTACCATCTGCCAGACCATCGGCGATATTACAACAGAAGATGAAGGATATGAAAAAGTAGCGAACGCACTGGCGGCAAATCCTAATGCAACAGGAATCATTGCTACCGGAGGCACGGCGTCCAGGGGCATGACCAATGCGCTGAAGGATTATTATGCTTCCAACAGTGATGCAAAGCACTTGTACGCAGTGGCAACGGACCCCTCTGAAGAAGTGCTGGGCGGCCTGGAAGACGGGACACTCGATGTCGGTGTAGCACAAAACGGCTATGGACAGGGATATCTGGGAAGCCTGGCGCTGCTGTACATGGCAGAGGGATGGACCATCAAAGACTGGGGCGTACATATTGTAACCGGCTATGTCTTCATTACAAAGGATAATATAGATACCTATGATAAAGAGATCGAAGAGCTGAGTGTCAAGATCGCGGCAGATCTGGAGACCACTTATCTGAACAAACCGGAATAAATCGAACGGAATGCAGTAAGTATCAGAGTAAAATTATCTTCTTCTGTTTCCCTCTCCTTTTCCGGAGGGGGAAACAAGAAAGAAGTCAAGATCTTTTGCAGAAACCGGAGGAATATATATGCTGGAAGTTAGCGGTATTTCGAAATCCTTTCCGGGCGTAAAAGCGCTCCAGGATATCTCGGTACAGTTTAAAGACGGAGAGATCCACGCACTCCTGGGAGAGAACGGCGCCGGAAAAAGTACATTGATGAAGATAATCTGCGGGATTTATAAAGCAGATACCGGTAAGGTCGTGCTGGATGGAAAAGAGCTGAAGCTTCATGGCTACGGCGATGCGGTTAAGCAGCACATCAGTATGGTACACCAGGAAATCCAGCTGATTCCCGAAGGGAGTATTGCGGAAAACATCGTCAATGACAAGATAAGCCAGTTCACGAAATTTGGATTTGTGAACTGGAAAGCCATCAACCAATTTGCGCTTAAATATATGAAAGAGGTGGGACTTGATTTTCCGCCGGAAAAGAAAGTACGCTTTTTGAGCGCGGCGCATAAACAGCTCATCCAGATCGCGAAAGCGCTTAGCGCCGACGCGCGGGTCCTGCTTTTGGATGAACCAACCTCGTCTCTCACGCGCCATGAGGCAAACACTTTATTTGAGCTTGTGCGGAAGCTTAAGGATAAAGGGATGATAATCATATTCGTGTCCCATAAGCTGGAGGAAGTACAGGTCATCGCTGACCGGGTGACTGTGTTCCGGGACGGATGCCTGGTGGGAACGGACAACATTGGAAATATGGAAAATTCCAAGATTATTAAAATGATGATCGGACGGGATTTTGTGTATCGTTACCGGGGCAGGCTGGACGCTTACGACGGAGAAGTTGCTTTGGAAGCGAGAAATATCACATCCCGTATTCATGGATTTAAGGATATGAGCTTCAAGGTGCATAAGGGGGAGATACTGGGTTTCTATGGACTGGTCGGTTCCGGCCGCACAGAGCTGGTCCGGACGATGTTAAATATTGATAAGTGCGACGGGGGAGAAGTATTGCTTTGGGGGAAGCCGGTAAAGATCGATTCTTTTAAGACGGCCCTCCATAAATATAAAATTGGATATGTGACGGAAAACCGGAAGGAAGAGGGCCTGTTTCTGGAACATACGGTGGCGATGAACGTCTGTGTGAATTCCTGGAATAAGAGCTATTACCGGCGTATTCCGTTTATCAATTTAAAGAAAGAAAAGGAAAACGCGGATGTATTTGCGAAGCGCCTGGAGATAAAAACGCCTAGTCTCAATACGCTGGCCGGGAAGCTTTCCGGCGGAAACCAGCAGAAGATCAGCATAGCAAAATGGCTGGCGGCGGACTGCGATATCCTGATCATCGACGAACCGACCGTCGGGGTGGATATCGGCGCAAAGGAATACATTCACGAACTGATCTGGAATTTGGCTGCTAAGGAAGGAAAGACTGTGATCTTGATTTCCTCCGATATGAACGAGATGATCTCTCTGGCCAGAAGGATCCTGATCTTCAGGGACAGACAGATAACAGGAGAACTGTCCGGCGAAGAGTTCTTCGCAAAGACAGGCGAGGAGATCAGCACCGAAATCGGAAAATCATTTGTGTAGAGGAGCCGGGACGATGGAGACGGTGAAGAAGCGCGCTTATATGGCGGAAATGGAAAAAGAGCAGGCAGAACGGTTTGCTGCGGACTGCCGTGGCAGAGAAGAAGAGCTGGACAGGAAAATGGAAGTTGCCGGTTTCCTGCAGTGCAGGCTTTATATGCAGGACGTAGAGGAGAGAACCTGTCTGTTCTGTTATACCGAAACGGCAGAGGACGGAAAGAAAATAACACCATGCTCCGAATGGGGAGATAAATGGAAAGAGGCCAGGCACGTATATGAGTTTAAACTTCATGAAGGGGATGACCTGACCTGTCTGCAGTCCAAAGGCATCATTATCGGTGTAAAACAAGAGCTTCTGGATGAATATATCCGCCTGCACGATAACCAGCCTCAGATCATTCACGATCTTTGCTATCAGAACGGCTTCCGGAAATCTTCGATCTATGTGACTGAGCTTCCCGGAGGCGGCCTGTACCTGCTGCAGTTTGTGGAGTTCTTGGGAGAGGAGAATCCGGCTCTTTATGAAAATGATACCTATCAGGAATGGCTGAGGGTCACCGGAGAGTGTCAGATACCGCTTCCGGGAGAAAAATTCTGGAAACAAATGCGGCCGGTATATGAGTTTAAACGATAATAAGGAATACGGAGGAAAGGAAACAATGAAACGTTCACTGGTAAATGCTTCGATCCGTTATGCGGAAGAGCTGTTGGAGAAAAACAATTTTAAACTTCCTGAATTTGGGTACTGGGACCTGGAGGAATGGAAGAAACACAAAGATGAAATCGACGTGATCCATAAGCTGATGCTGGGATGGGATATGACTGACCATGGACTGGGCAGGTTTGATGAAATTGGATGTGTGCTTTTTACGATTCGGAACGGCTTGCTGGATAATCCAGAGGTGGGTGTGCCCTACGCGGAGAAGCTTCTGATATTCAAAGACGGCCAGAGGCTTCCCATCCATTATCATGGTTTTAAGACGGAAGATATCATCAACCGCGGGGGAGGCGTGATGTTCATCAAGCTGTATAATACCGTAGACGGGAAAGCAGTTGACACGCCTGTGGATATTTATCAGGACGGGATCAGGCATACCTATGCGGCAGGAGAAGAAGTACTGATCCATCCCGGCAACAGTATCAGCATCACTCCCGGGATTGCCCATACATTCGGCCCGAAGCCGGGGTCCGGGGACCTTATCTGCGGCGAGGTCTCCAAGATCAACGATGACAATATTGATAACTACCATATTGAGCTCCAGCCGAAGCAGTATGCGGACATAGACGAAGATGAACCGGTACTCCATCCCCTGTGCAACGAATACAAAAAGCTTGTTCTGCAGTGAGATAAGAGTGAGGAAAGGGTATCCAGACAGATGCCGCGGGGGCGGCATCTGTTTTCTGTGTCTTGTTATGCTGTTCAGCACCAAAATCTTAAGATAAAGAAGACGATATTGCATACTTTTGCAGCAGGAGTTAAAATAGTAGCATAATCGGGGCATAAGACATTCTGCATAATTTGGGAAAGAGGTATAAGGAGATGGATAATCAGAACAAAGAATATGATGTGATCTGCATTGGTCAGGTAGTGCAGGATATCCTGGTAACGGATATTCCGGAGGATGCTTTGGTATCCGGAAAGGATACCGTGATGGCGGGCCAGGTGCTGCTGGCTTCCGGAGGAGACGCGGTGAATGAGGCCGTGACTCTTGCCAGGCTGGGAGATCATTCGGCGCTGCTCACCAGGCTGGATAAACGGAACGTGGGCGATATGATCTTTGGGGATCTGGTGCGGGAAGGTGTCGATACTTCTCTTCTGGTTCGCCCGGACGACTGCAGGACATTTTCTACGGTGGTCGTGGTAAAGCCAAACGGGGACCATTCTTTCCTGGTGGGACCGGGGGAGAACTTTACTCCGGAAATGTCGGATGTGGATCTGTCGGTGCTCAGAAAGACGAGAGCCGTGACGGCGGGCAGCCTGTTCGCTTTGGGGACGCTGGACCAGAACGGGATCGAGTTGATTTTCGAAGAGGCTCAGAGAGCCGGCGCGCTCACCATCGCAGATATGAATTTTGACTGTGCGGGAATCGGCCCCCGTGCGGTGGAAAAGGTATACCCGTATACCGATTATCTGATGCCCAGCTATGACGAGGCAGTCTATGTGACCGGCGAAAAGGATCCCGACGCGATCGCGGATACATTCTTAAGAGCCGGAGTTAAAAATGTGGTGCTGAAAATGGGGGCGGAGGGGTGCTTTTTCAAGAATGCGGAAAAGCGGTTTTTTACCGACCCCTTTAAGATCAAGCCGCTGGATACTACGGGATGCGGGGACAACTTTGTGGCAGGCTTTGTACACTGCCTGCTGAAAGGAATGGAGCCGGAGGCATGTGCAGAATTTGCCTGCGGCGCGGGAGCCTTGAATTCTCAAGGACTCGGCGCCCATTTGTATATTCAGTCGGAACAGCATGTGGAGGAATTTATCAGACGGGCGGAAAAGGTGGCGCTTAACAGGAAATAGCCGCATAAAGCCGCCGGAGGGTATCACCGTTTCTTCTGCGCCGGGGCAGAATATTCCCCTGAAAAATTCAGAGGTTGCTAAATTCCGGAAACATAAGTATAATGATAATGTTGTACAGACGGAAAATTGAGCCGAATAGAATGGCCCAGAATATAATGTGATTTGGTGAGGGGGGATTCCCGTGCTGAGGGAGAAGCGCCGCCGGCAGATATATGAGATGCTGATGGAAGACGGCGAAGTTCAGACAAGCCAGCTTTGCCGCAAATTTCAGGTGTCGGATATGACGATCCGCCGGGACCTGGAATATCTGGCGGGAGGGAAAAATGTAAGCCGTACCCATGGAGGCGCTGTGTTCCTGGGGCAAGCCAAGGAAGACATGGAATTTAAGGGGGCCACAGAGCAGGCGAAGGAGATGATCGCCAGAAAGGCATTTGAGCTGATCGGTGCTACACAGAGGATTTTTATCGATTCAGGAACGACGACTACGCTTTTGGCCAAAAACCTTCCAATGGGAAGCCGGAACATAGTCGTGACCAATAATCTGAAGATCGTGGACCAGGTTTCAGACCGCCCTTATATTTCGGTACTGATCATCGGGGGATCTCTGAGGATTCAGACGCTGTCCTGCTACGGGGCGCAGACCGAGGAACAGATAGGCCGTTACCGGGTGGATATCGCATTTCTGGGAGCTACGACAGTGGGAGAGGACGGTTATTTTTACGACGGCTATCCGCCGGAAGCCGGTGTAAAACAGAGTATCATTAAATCGGCGATGGAGACTTACGTTTTGGTGGACTCCTCCAAATTCAATCAATACAGCCTGATTTCCTACAGCCACATAAAGGATGTTACGGGCGTGATAACGGACAGCAATATCAGCCCGGAAACGAAAGAAAGGCTTCAGAAGATGGGGGCCAATCTGATCGTGGCTGATTTATGACAGGCCGCATCAATGATACAGGATCTTGACGCGGATGCCCTGGCTGTAGTTGCCAAAATGCGTGCCATATAAAGTCAGGCCGCCTATATGCTTTGCGTGCTCGGGCACGGCGATCCGGAAGAGGAATCCGGACGCTGTGTCTGTTTTTATGTCCTGGATCGTCACATCATTGAGGGGAAGGCCGTCGATAAAGGTCCCCAGCTGATTGACGGTCAAAAGCTTTAAAAGGCCGTACTGGTTCACCCTGGGCCACCATTCCGGATTCAGGCGGCCGGTCTTTTCGCCGAAATCGCCGGGGCAGGTCCAATATCCGAGCTCGGTCCCGTTCAGATAAAAATAGATATCCGACGGCCAGGCGTCGCAGAAGCCCGGCGCTTCAGAGCTGATCTCGAAAGAAATCTGGATTTCGTCCAGAATCTGGCTGCCGTTCAGATAATTGGGGATCAGGTATTCGACAAAGCCCTGGGTGAACCAGAGGATATCGGCCTGGAATCGCTTAGGGGAAGCGAAAAACTGAGGCTGGTCCAGGGCTCCTATGATCTGGTCACGACTGGAAAGGCCGCAGGTAGGGGCTATCTGATAATTGGAGTAGCAGCCCACATTCAGCTCTGTATCATAGGATTCCCGCCCGGGGAATTCTTCCGCCAGCTTAATCAGTATGGTATCCTCGTTCAGATAGCAGATCTTTTGTGTGCCGCGTTTTCCCGCCACACTGGAGATGCTGATGATACCAGCGGTGCTCAGCTTTTTCATATGAACGGAGATCGCCGCGTTGGACAGACCGACGGCCCGGGCGATTTCGTTCATGTTCATTTTACGGTTTTCCATGAGCAGTTCTAATATCCGAAGACGTATTTCGGAATCAAGCGCCTGAAACAAAGGCAGCGCTTCTTGCAGCTTATCATAATAGATCATGTCTTTTCTCCCGGTTCTTCAATATTTTAAGTATAACATAGTTGTGGAGATGGAACATAAAGAAATTAATCATTTTTCTTTTGCGTTGACAGATATTTCAGGAGATGCTATGCTCTAATTAATTAATAAAAACATGAAATATTAATATAAATATATAATATAAAGGAGGATAAGAAGATGAATCTGCCGAAGACGATGAAGGCCGTCATGGCTTATGGAAGGAATGACTATGCGTTTTTGGAGGATGCGCCGGTGCCTCAGATAGAGAATCCGGATGATATCATTCTTAAGATTGACGCCTGTGGGATATGCGGGAGCGACGTCATGTGGTATCAGGGAGCGGATTCCTTTTGGGGAAATGAAAAGGAGAAGGGACCCATGGAACCGCCGGTGATACCAGGGCATGAATATACCGGGACGATAGTGGCCATGGGAACAGGGGCCGCGTCCAAGGGGTATGCCCTTGGAGAACGGGTTGTGGCTGATATGATCAAGTTCTGCGGAGACTGCTTCTACTGTAAGCGCGGTGAGTATAACATGTGCGAGAATCAGAGGAACTTTGGACATCAGTCGGATGTGAACGGGGCATTTGCGGAGTATATGCGGATTCCCGAGGGGACTGTTGTGTACCGTCTTCCGGCGGACATGCCGTTGGATAAGGCGGTCCTGATCGAGCCGTTCTGCTGTGCTATGCACGGAGTGGAGAGAGCAGGGATAACGAAGGAAGACTTGGTCGTCATCTCCGGTATGGGATGTATCGGCCTCGCCATGGTGAGCATCGCCAAGAAATATGAGCCCAGGATGATCGTGGGGCTGGAGATGAATCCCGCGCGTATTGAGCTGGCAAAGAAATTTGGCTGCGATCTTGTCCTGAATCCGAAGGAGACGGATGTGGTGAAACGGGTGAAGGAACTCACGGAGGGAAGAGGCTGTGATGTATATTTGGAAGTGGCGGCCCATCCCAGCAGTGTTTACCAAGGTCTGGACATGATCCGGAAAAAGGGGAGGTTTGTACAGTTCAGCGCTCTGCCCGAGGAGATAACCTACGACTGGACTATTATCGGAGACCGGAAAGAACTGGATATCTATGGTTCCTATACCAGCTGCCATTGTTTTGAGAAAGTGATCCGGGGGTTATATGACGGGTCGCTTAAATCGGAGGGGATGATCACCCACCGGTATCCTCTGGAGCAGTTTTTGGCGGCGGTGGAAAAGGCGGCCCGAAAGGAGCCGGATGTCATAAAGATTGTCATGACCATGGATGGAAAGGAGTGATCTTTATGCCTTACATAGAAAGAAACGGTATCAAGATCCATTTTGAAGAGGAGGGAAGGGGCGAACCGCTTCTCCTCCTCATGGGACTGGGGGCTGACTTATCTGCGTGGGAGCCTCACAGACAGGTGTATCGGAACTGTTTCCGATGCATCAGCGTGGACAACCGGGGAGCCGGACTTTCCGATGCGGGAAAGGCGGAAGACTGCACTACAGAGTCCATGGCCGCGGATGCGGCGGCCGTATTGGATTCCCTGGATATTAAAGGCGCTCATGTGGCAGGGATTTCCATGGGAGGAGCCATTGCCCAGATATTGGCGGTTCTTCGGCCGGAGCTGGTGAGATCTCTTCTGCTGATCAATACCTTCGCCAGGCCTGAGCCTTATATGAGACGGATAATGGGTACATTTCAGGATTTTTATGATTGTCTGACGCCGCTGGCTTTTGACCGACTGCTCCAGGCATTCATCTATTCTCCCGCCACCTTTGCCGGACATCCGGAGGTCCTCACGGAAAGAGAAAGGCAGCTTGAGCAGAATACGGATAGCAGAATGGCGGCAGACGCATTCCGGGCGCAGTGCGAAGCCTGTATGGGTCATGACGCACTGCCATATCTGGAACGGATTCGTGTGCCGGCCCTCGTAGTGGCCGGAAAGGCAGATATCCTTACGCCGCTTTCCTGTGCGGAGGAACTGAAAAGCCGGATTCCCGGGGCGAAGCTGTATGTGAATGAAGGAGGCCATGTGCAGCATTTTGAACATTTAGATGTGTTCAACCGGATATCTCTGGAATTTTTGAAAAAAAATATGGGACAGAAGGAGGCGGGGATATGAAATACGGCGCTCAGACTTATGCGTGGCAGATGTCCTATGGTACATATAAGGGAAGAATCCCCCACATATTGGATATCTGCGCCCGGGCGGGATTCGTCGGTCTGGAAATTGAGACTACTATGCTGGGGGATTATGGAAAAAAACCGAAGGAGCTGAAAAAGGAGTTTGAAAAAAGAAACATGAGACTTATGGCGTTTGGTGTGCCGGTCCTCTGGGGGACGGCCGGAGAAGATGAGATCCTGGAGACGGTCAGACTGTCCTTTGATGCGGCTGCGCCTTTCGGCGGGATCCTGATGTCCTTTTCCATCATCCCTCCGGACGTACCCTTTGAAAAAAGGGAAAGAGAACAGAAGGAGTTCCTGGAATTTCTGGCCCGGCTGGGGGAAATGGCAGAGGAGGCAGGATATCCCTCGTCTTTTCATACTAATTCGTCGCCTTTTTCCCTGTTTCACAGCAGGGAGGATTATGAGCTTTTAAAGAGGTTTTTCGAAGACAGCGGCATGGGCTTTACCCCGGATGCCGGCCATATTGCTCACGGCGGAATGGACGTAGAAGAGATTCTCCGCCTTTTTATGCCCCATATCTGCCATGTCCATTTTAAAGATATGGGGAAGAACGGCCTGTGGACGCCGATGGGTGAAGGGATAATTCCGTTTCCGGAGCTGCTCGGATGCCTGAAAGAGGCGGATTACGACGGCTGGATCGCGGTGGAGGAGGAATCTCCGCGGGCAGTGCTCCGGCCGGATGAAACTATGCTGCAGGACGGTGCGTACATGCAGAGGATACAATTGTAAAGAGATATCAGAAAGGAGTTTGTATGAAGCTTGAGGAAAAAAGAAAAATACTGAAGGAGGAGATGAAACGGACAGGAGGAATCCTCCGCCTCGCCCCCTGCTGGGTGACGAGGACGACGCTGCCGGCCGGAAGGAGGATGAAGCTTGATGTGAGGGACCTGTATCCCAGAGGACTGAAGGCCGGGCCGGTATGTGAGAGATGGTTTGCTTCCACAGGCATGGCGGACAACGGTGAGACCACAGGGCCGGACGAAGGACTCAGCTTCATTGTATGCCCGACGGCGAATGGCGTGGAGAAGGTTCAGCTGCGAGAGGCCGTGGAATTGATCGGTGACGAGCTTCTGGGAGAAAGGATCATGAAGGAACGCGGAAAAATGACTTTCTTTGCAAAGTTCTATGATTTCTCTGTGCCCATCAACCATCATGTGCATTTGATGGAGGAACAGGCGGTTCTGGTCGGGGTGGCACAAAAACCGGAGGCATATTATTATCCGGTGGAGCTGAATGCATATGACTATAAGGCGGGGTATACTTATTTCGGACTGGACCCTCACCTTACGAGAGCAGAGCTTAAAGCTTATCTGGAGAAATGGGACTGTGAAGACAACGGTATTCTGGAGCTTTCCAGAGCTTATAAGCTTAAGCTGGGCACCGGGTGGGATGTGCCCGCCGGTATCCTTCATGCTCCCGGTTCTCTGGTGACATATGAGCCTCAGTATATGAGCGACTGTTCCATCTTCATGCAGAACCTGAATAATGATCTGGCAGCGGATGATTTTATGCTCTGGGACAAAGTCCCGGCCGACAAAAAAGGTGATTGGGATTATCTGATCAGCTGTCTGGATTGGGAGGCCAATACAGACCTGGATTTTAAAGAGCATCATTATCATGAGCCGGTTCCGGCGGGAGATGTGGGAGCTATGGAAGAAAAGGGATATTATGAGGAGTGGATCGTATATGGATCAAAAGAGTTCTGTGCAAAGCGCCTTGTCGTAAAGCCGGGGGCCTCGGTCATGATTCAGGACGAAGGAGCCTATGGATTTATCATGATGCAGGGGAACGGGACCATAGACGGGCTTCCCATTGAGACGCCTGCCTGTATCCGTTATGATCAGCTGACCTGCGACGAATATTTTGTATCGGAGCCGGCGGCAAAGAGGGGTGTAATGGTCGCGAATCCCAGCGATAATGCGGACATCGTGATGCTGAAGCACTTTGGATATCCGGGCAAACAATTCTGACAAGTTTGCAGATGTTTGTATGTGTTTGGATATGTTTGAAATAATATAAAAAAATAATAAAACCAACAATTTTCTTGTGCAAAAGTGTTGCATCAGGACAAGAAATATGATATTGTTTGTATGTAAATACAACAAAGTTGAACATTAAAGCAAGCTTTATGTGCAAAGTGTTTGGTTTTGTTCGTTGTCATGAAAACGACAAGAAATGTAAAAAGGAGGGTATTTTCATGAAGAAAAAGGTTTTGTGTTTACTGATGTGTCTGGCTATGGTCGCATCTGTATTGGCCGGCTGCGGGAGCAAGAAAGCGGATGAGACTACGGCTGCCAAGAAGGAAGAGAAGACGACAGAAGCCAAAAAGGATGAGACGACTACCGCGGCCAAGGCTGACGAGACTACGGCTGCCAAGTCAGAAGGCGGCAGTGAGGGCGGAAAATACGGATGTGCCGTACCTAATGCCCAGAACTCTTTCTATGCGACATGTGTGTCTGGCGTGGAAGAAGGCGTGAAACAGTATGACCCTACGGCTTCCGTAGTCGTGACAGATGCTTCCGGCGATTCCCAGAAGCAGATGGACCAGATAGCCGATCTGGTATCTCAGGGATGTAAAGCCATCATCTGTATCCCCATCGATTCCAACGCCATCATCCCGGCTTTGGAAGAAGCTGCAAAAGCAGGCGTTCCTGTAGTATGTATGGATACTCCTGCAGGCGAGACAGACGCGGTTGTCTCCACTGTTGTTTCCAATAACTACAGCGCAGGCGAGATCGCAGGGCGCGCGCTTCTGGAAGGCATCGGCGGAAAAGGAAAGATCGCGACTATCACCACTACCGGAAGCGAAGCAGTAAACGACAGGAAACAGGCTCTGTATGACCTGATCGAAAAAGAATTCCCCGATGTAGAAATCGTACAGGAAGAGATCGTACAGAACGCTACCACAGAGGAAGCTCTTACGCTTATGGAGAATATCTGTCAGGCAAATCCTGACCTGTCAGGCGTGTTCACCACCGGCGACGTGTTTGCGATCGGCATCTGCTCCGCGCTGCAGTCCAACGGATATCAGCCCGGCGATGTAAAAGTTACTAGCGTAGACGGCACGACCAACGCGGTTGAACTGATTGAATCCGGTTATCTGCTCGCGACAGCGGCACAGCTCCCCAAAGATCTGGGTATCCACAGCGTAAAGAACGCGTTGGATTATCTGAACGGCAAGGATGTTGAGAAGTTGGAAAATCTGGACTGCAAGGAAGTAAATAAGGACAACGCCAGTACATACGAAGGATTCTAAAATTCCGCAGACCTCACGTGCAGCAGTGTAACAAATCAATCAAACAGCAGGGCGGGATGCTTGGCATTCCGCCCTGAATTTATTCGATGAAGGGGTAAGCGAAATGAGTGAACTTGCATTGAGAATGGTGGGCGTCAACAAGGTCTTCCCCGGTGTGAAGGCGCTTGACGACATTCACTTTGAGGTGGAGAAGGGAGAAATACACGCCCTTATCGGTGAGAACGGCGCCGGAAAGTCCACCCTGATCAAAATCCTCGCGGGCATCTACCAGCCGGACGGCGGGGAGATATTCATTGATGGAAAGCCTGTGAAGATGGACAATGTCATAACGGCAAGGGCGCATGGCATCAGCGTGATCCATCAGGAGCTGAGTCTCGCCAAGAATATGACGGTGGCCGAGAATATTTTTATGGGGAAGTTTCCGTCCAAAAGCAAATATTTTGTGGATGATTCCGGCATGATGGAGGAAACGGCAAAACTCCTCAAGCTAATCGGCATGGATGAGCTTCAGCCGGATACGCCCGTTTCCAGGCTGAGCGTGGCACAGCAGCAGATGGTAGAGATATGCCGGTCCCTGTCAGAGGAGATAAAGATCCTGGTGATGGATGAACCTACGGCTTCTTTGGCCACGGCGGAAGTGGAGCGTCTGATGGATATCATGCGGATGCTGAAAAAGAAGGGCGTTACCATCATCTTTATCTCCCATAAACTAAATGAGATCTTTGAAATCTGCGACCGGATCACGGTCATGCGGGACGGCCAATATATCGGCACCAGGGTCACGAAGGAGCTGCCGTACGAGGAGCTGATCAATATGATGGTCGGGCGTGACATCCAGAACGTTTATCCGCCTCATAAGACGAATCCCGGAGAAATGCTCCTGGAAGCGAACCATATAAATTCCGACCGGGTATTTGACGCGAGCTTCAAGCTGAGAAAAGGAGAGGTTCTGGGCTTTTACGGATTGATGGGAGCAGGACGCTCCGAGCTTATGCGGGCTCTTCTTGGAATCGATAAGAGCACCAAGGAATCGGTGATCCTGGACGGAAAAAAGATCGTGATCAATAATCCGACGGAAGCCACCCAGGAAGGGATCGTATTGGCGCCGGAGGACCGGAAATATGAAGGATTGATTCTGAAACAGACAGTTGGATTCAATATCACCCTTCCGATTCTGAGCAGGATCATCAAAGGGATCAAGCTGGATAAGAAGCTGAACGACGAGACTATTGAGAACATTGGGAAACGTCTCAGAATAAAGACGCCGTCCTATGACGCCAAGGTAGTCAATCTGTCCGGCGGAAATCAGCAGAAGGTGGTTTTGGCAAAATGGCTTGTTACAAACCCCAAGGTACTGATCCTGGATGAGCCCACAAGAGGAATTGACGTTGGTGCGAAACAGGAAATTTATAAATTGATATATGAGATTGTAGAAATGGGCGTAGGCGTTATCCTGATTTCTTCGGAAATGCCGGAGGTTATGAATCTCTGTGACCGTATTTATGTGCTGCGGGAGGGAAAGATCACCGGAGAGATCGCAAGGGATGAGATCACGGAGCAGACCATTATGCAGTATGCGATAGGAGGAATTGAATCATGAGTGAAGCAAAAGCTGTTTCTGTGAAGAAGACAAATCCGGTGAAACAGTATCTCAATAACAACATTGGCATGTTGATCGGTCTGATCGCCATGTGTATCATTATTTCCATCCTGCAGCCGAACTTCCTGCAGGTAAAGAACCTGTTTAATATCATGCGGTCGATTTCCATTACCGGTATTATCGGTTTTGGTATGACACTCTGCATCATCATCAACGGGATTGACCTTTCGCAGGGCTCTGTCATCGGATTCACGTCTTGTTTCTGTGCATGGCTGCTGTCCAGCGTGGGCCTTCCGTTCTGGGCGGCCATCCTCGGCGCTTTGGCTGCCGGCTCTCTGTTCGGCGTCTTCAACGGAGCGTTGCTGGCGAATACATCCCTGCCTCCCTTTGTGGTCACTCTGGCCACTCAGCTGATCGGCCGCGGCGGCTGCTACGTCATCACAAGAGGAAATATGATCAATGTGGATCCTGCGTTCGGCCAGCTGGGCAACGGGTATCTGTTCAACGTCATTCCTCTGCCTGTGATCTACCTGCTGGTCATCTTTGTTGTCATGTTCCTTCTGCTCGGCAAGTCAAAATTCGGGCGCTGTGTTTACGCTATCGGCGGAAACCGGGAGGCGGCCCGCTTCACCGGCATCAAGATCAGGAAAGTAACCTGGATCGTGTACTCTATCTCCGGCTTTCTGGCTGCTGTCTGCGGGATCATCTCATGTTCCCGAATCACGACGGGACAGCCCACCACCGGCAATGCAATGGAGTTTGACGCGGTAGCGGCCTGTTACCTGGGCGGCATCAGCTACCTGGGCGGTGAAGGAAGAATCGGCAGCACCCTGCTCGGCGCCATCGTGCTTGGCGTTCTCGCAAACGGTATGAGTATGCTGCAGGTGCCCTGGTATGTGCAGAATATCACAAAAGGATGTATCATCCTGGCGGCCGTGTTCTTTGACGTCATGAGGAAGGAAAAAGGAAAATCCAAATAACAGCAGGAAGAAAGGAGAAACGATGAGGACGATTCAAGCAAAACCCCTCACAGTGGAGGGTTTCCGTCCATACGGCAGCTTTGCCAGTATGCTGGAGCCTTCGGGAAATTGTTTTGACGGAGGAGAAAGTGCCTTTTACCCGGATCCGGTGACCATGTCGGTCAGCGGAAGAGAGCAGATCGCGTTTTCTCCGCTGACGGTGAACAGACCGGAAAAAATGGTGGTCAAGGCGGCCGAATACCATAACTGGACAGGAGAAGGAATCTTCTTTGTGGACGACGATGCCGTGATGCATGTGGCACCGCCCTCCAAACACATAATCACGCCGGAAAAGACAGAGGCGTTTATCGTGCCGAAGGGAACTTTGGTCAAACTAAATACAGGCGTATGGCATCTGTCCCCGTACCCTCTCCACAACGACGTGCTTCATCTGATGATCGTGATGCCGGAGCGGGTATATGGAAATGACTGCATTGTATGTGATTTCCCGGAAGAGGATTACATAGAGATTGTCCTGTAAGACAAATATTCATGAACTTGAAAAGGTCTGCTTCAGAAGGCAGAGAAAGGAATTCAAAATGGCACTTTCAAATTATGTAGAACTGTTGAACTACGCAAAGGAGCACAAGATCACAATAGGAGCGTTCAATGCTTTGAATCTGGAGATTCTGCAGGCACTGGTGTCGGCGGCCAGCCGGAAAGACGCTCCGATCATCGTACAGACGTATCACAAGCACGTGGACTTTGCCGGGGCGGATTACATGCGCGCCATCGCTGAGGTGGCTTCCACCCATTCTAAGGTAAAAATTGCAATGGGCCTGGATCACGGACGCTCCTATGAGCAGGCGAAGCTCTGCATCGACGCGGGATACAGCGGAGTGATGATTGACCTGGCCTCCGAGGATTATGACTATAATGTGAAGGAAACCTGCCGGGTGGTAGAGGCAGCACATGCCAGGGGAATCTCTGTGGAGGCGGAGCTGGGCACCATTTCCGACGCGGACAGAACGCCGGAAGAAATCGCCCTGGGCTATACAGATCCGGAGATCGCGAGACGGTTTGTAAAGGATACCGGAATCGACTGCCTGGCTGTGTCCATTGGAACGGCTCACGGCGTGTATAAGTATACCCCTAAGATCAACTTTGATCTGCTGAAGGAGCTGATCGATACAGTATCCTGCCCCATCGTCGTACACGGAGGCTCCGGGACACCGGATGAGGACGTAACGGAAATGGTCCGCATGGGAATTGCAAAGCTGAACGTCGGAACCGACTTCTTTATTGCCTACAACGAGGCGCTCTATGCGTTCTACAAAGAACACGGAGCCCGCTGCGATATCGCGGACGCGCTGGAGACCGCAAGGACAGCAGTGGAAAAAGTGGCGGAGCAGAAGCTGGATATCCTGACACAGTTTCGGATATAAGTATGAAAGCGGTTTATATTGGGCTTGATGTGGGGACCTCCGGCTGCAAAGCGGCTCTGGTGGACCGGAATGGGAAGATACTTGCCATAGCCCGCAGAGAATATGGCTTTGAGAGCCCGGAGCCTGGAATGGTGGAGCTGAATCCGGCCACTGTGTGGAATGCGGTAAAGGAGACACTGGCAGAAGCCGTGTCTCCGGAGGTTGAGATACGCATGCTCGCGGTATCCTCGATTGGGGAAGCCGTGGTCATGGTAGATAAGGACGGCGGAGTCCTCCGGAATGGGATCACTTATCTGGACCAGAGGGGACCGGAAACGACGGAATATATCCGCGGCAGAATGAATGACAGGTATCTCCATGGACTGACCGGTGTGCCGGTGAATCCGATGTATACCTTAAACCGCTGTATCTGGCTGAAAGAGCATCAGCCGGAAATCGTGGAAAAGACCGCTCATTATTTTATGTTCGGTGATTATATCACATATATGCTGACCGGGCAGAAGGTGATCGACCAGTCCAGCGCCTCCAGGACCATGCTGTTTGACGCTGGAAACCTGGACTGGTCCCGGGAGATCGGGGAGAAATTCGGGGTGCCCGTGGAGAAGTTCTCCCCGGTGGCATTCACAGGCGCGACAGTTGGAAAGATACGGAAGGAGCTGGCGGAGGAAACCGGGCTTCCATATGATCTGAAGATAGTTTTGGGCTGCCATGATCAGTGCAGCGCTCTTTTGGGATCAGGCGCCGTGAATCCAGGCGATATCATGGCCGGCGAGGGATCCACGGAAAGTATCAATCTGATCATACATAAAGAAAATTTTAATGATTCATTCTATGAAAATCAGCTTTGCTTTGAGCCTTATATCCAGCCGGGACAGTATATCATTCCGGTTGGACAGCTGTCCCATGGCACCAGCATACGGTGGTTTGTGAGCGAGTTTGGCGCGGATTTTAAGGCGGGGAAAAGCGGGCTGTCCTCAGGAACGGGCGGCGGGAAAGAGGTCCCGGTGAAACCAAAGAGTGCGGGAAAGAGCATCTATGATCTGGCAAATGAGAACTGTGCGCCGGATTCAGGGGATGTGTACTTTCTTCCTTATCTTTCCAGGGTAAAGAGCATGGACGCGTCAAATCAGGCTCTGGGAGTGTTTCTCGGGCTGGATGTGAACACGGGCCGGGCGCAGATGTACCGGGCGCTTTTGGAAGGGCTCTGCTTCGAATCCAGGACCTGCTTTGACACGCTCCAAAAGGTGAGGCTTCCCATCCATAAAATAGTGGCTTCCGGAGGATGCTCCAAATCTCCTTTGTTCATGCAGATGAAAGCCGACGTGTTGCGCCGGCCCATTCATATCCTGGACAATCCGGACGCGGGCATCACAGGACTGGCCATGATCTGCGCGGTGGCCGACGGGGCTTATAAAAATTATGAAGAAGCCGCGGAGGTATTTGTAAGGACAGCAAGAGAATATGTTCTGGAAAATGATTATCAGGAGAAGTATGAGAAGTATTGCCTGATCCGTGAAACAGTAAAAGAGCTTTATCAGACACTATAAAATTGAGAAAGATGCCGCGGTCTCTATACCGCGGCGTCTTTTATGTGCATGGGATTTGAAGGTATACAAAGTTTTCTTTTCCCCCTTTCCCATGTTTGAAGTTACATGATATAATAAAAGAAATGGAAGGGGCTGAGGGCACTTTCCGGGAAAGGAACGGGATATTTCATGAATCTGAAAGCAAAGCAGGGCAGGGACATCCTTTTAAGCCTGGCAGGAGACTTGGCCGGCGGGTTTTTATATGCGCTTGGGATTTATTTTTTTGCGAAAAGCGCGGATTTTGCGCCAGGAGGAATCTCCGGTCTGGCCCTGATGGCCAATTATCTGTTCCGCCTTCCCATAGGTGTGACCACCTTGCTGCTCAACGTGCCCCTTGTTTTGCTGAGCTATAAGATTGTAGGGAAGAAGTTCCTGGCGAAATCCTTCTTCTCCATGGCAGTCTGCACCATATTTCTGGATGTGATATTTCCCCATTTTCCCATATATACCGGAAGCCCGATCATGGCGGCCCTGTATTCCGGCGTGTGTCTTGGCGCCGGGCTGGCTATTTTCTATATGCACGGTTCGTCTTCCGGCGGCACGGATTTTCTTACTATCTCTATCAAGGTCTTGAGGCCCCACCTGTCCATCGGAATGGTGACCATGAGCATCGACCTGGTGGTGATCCTGCTTGGCTGGCCGGTATTTGGAAAGCTGGATGCGGTCCTGTACGGTCTTTTATCGACTTTTATGGCTTCTATTGTGATCGATAAGATCATGTACGGGACCGGAGCGGGAAAGCTGGTCATCATCATATCCGGAAGGGGAAGCGATATCGCAGCTGGGATCGGTGAGAGCTTTGAGAGGGGATCGACGATGATCCGGGCGGTCGGGACCTATTCCAAAGAAGAGCGGGAGGTACTTTTATGCGCCTGTTCCAAAGTGGAGGCGTATAAAGTGCGGCGTCTGATAAATCAGGTCGACAGTGATGCTTTTGTTATGGTCATGGAGACAAATGAAGTATTCGGGGAAGGGTTCAAGGCCCTGGATGTGAAAAAAGATATTCTTGGATGAGGAATTGGCCGGACGGTTTCTGTGACGAAGTTTTCTGCTATGGCGGCTGGATCAGAAAACCGGGCGTGGCCATCTGCAGCTGCAGCGACGGTCTCCGCCCGGTGATCATGAAGCCGAAGGCTGCTGCGGAGGAGCCGAAAATCGACTTTGCCTCGGTCTGCTGAGCCTTAAAGTACATATGTGCCGATGTTATTCTGCTTTGGGATATTCATTGCAGAGCAGGCGGTAAGGCGCTTCATCCTCTTCGATGGTAGGAAAACGGCCCAGTTTTTCGTAAAAGCGGTTGTCCGTATTGTCATCATTGCACATGGAGACTTCTCCGATCAATACGGCGCCAGTTCCGGATTCTACACTGAAATCGTGATACATATACGGATAAATGGTAATGCTTTCTCCGGGCTTTAAGCGGACCTGGGTGCCGGCGGGGACGGTGTATCTGCGTCCGTCGGTATGGACAGTCACATCCTCGTCCGAATATTTTCCCTCATCATTCCGGTCGGCCATATATACGCGGATCAAAACGTTTCCGCCGCCGCGGTTGATGATATCCTCCATCTTAGTCCAGTGAAAATGCATCGGGGCGTACTGCCCTTCGTTTACCATCAGAAGCTTTTCGGCATAAACTTTGGGATATTGATCCTTTTTATGCTGGTTTCCGTTGCGGATGGTGACGAGGGAAAAGCCAAGGGTATCAAAATGCCCTTCCCCGTAATCGGTGATATCCCATCCAAGCATGTTGTCACGGATCTCATCGTATTCGTGATCTTTGCCCTTCCATTCCTCCGGTGTCCAGCCGAAGAAGGGGGGGAGCTCAAAACGGTGCTCTTTTATGAGAGCCTCCATGGCTTTGATCGCCTTGTTGATCTCAGAACGTTTCATGGCAGAATTCCTCCTGAAGTATGACTTTTTATGGTAAATATAGTTAAGACAACTATATCATGGGAAGGAATTGATTGTCAATTGAATTGACAAATGGATGGAGAGTTTATGCAAAAATAGTATTAAAATTGACAGAAAATTGGAACATATGTATAATGCGGCAATGAAAATAAGTGGATGGTGGAGATGCGAGCGCGGACGACGATCAATGCGGAAGAAATGAAATACAACAACAGGGGAAGGATTCTGGATCATATCAGCAGGGAACCTCTTTCCAGAGCGGAGCTCTCCAGGAGGACAGGACTGACCAGAGCGGGTGTGAGCAGAATCATGGACGAACTGCTGGAAGAAGGGCTGGTCCGGGAATATGACCCTGTGGCGGGCTCCGTAGGCCGAAAGCCTGTGGCTGTGGGTCTCAATGGTTCCCGTTATCATATCATAAGCCTGTGCCTGGAACGAAACTGTGCCACACTGGCACTGTGTGATTTTTCCGGACAACCGCTCATATCGGAGCGGTATAGGGGAGCCGGTGTCGACGGAGACAGCAGAGAGGCAATGGGTTTTTTTGCGGAACGAATACAGGCCATGATAAGGGAGAAAAAACCGGAGGGAGAACTTCTGGGAATGGGAATCATGGCGCCGGGGCCGCTCAACAGCAGGAGAGGGCAGATATTGAATCCGCCGAATTTCCCGCTTTGGCAGGGTGTGGAGATAGCGGATTATTATAGGAAGGAATTTTCCTGTCCTGTTTTCCTGGAGCAGAACGCCAGCGCTTATGCTCTGGCAGAGAACCGGTTTGGGCTGAAAGGGAAATATGAAAACTTTCTGGAGCTTTTGGTGGATAACGGACTGGGAGGAGGCCTGATCCTGGGAGGAAGCCTGTGGCCGGAAGGAGGAGGAAGTGAGTTCGGGCATATGACCATTGATATTCACGGGCCAAAATGCAGCTGTGGGAATACAGGATGCGCCGAGTTATATGCGTCCATCCCCAATATCGTGAAAGCTGCAGAGAAAAAAGACGGGAGACTTGACAGCTGGAGAGAGATTGTGCATCTTGCCGAGGCCGGTGACGAAGCCGGCCTATCTGCCATAGGGGAAGAGGCGGGCTATCTGTCGTCGCTGATCGTAAATATGGTCAATATTCTGGATATCCAGGCGGTGGTGCTGAATGGGGAAATCATCTACAAGCCGGAGCTGCTCCTGAGCGCCCTGCGGAAAAAGGTGAGAGAGCAGGCGATAGAAGGCAGAGGCAGAGCAGAGATTCTGGTGACAATGCTGCCTGAGGATAAAGAAGCCGTGAGTAGCGCCAACCTGGTGCTGGAGCAGTATATCCGGCGGGGTAAGCTTCTACAGCCTATTGCGCCGCAGACTCTGGAGTGAAAGGGCAGGAGGTATACATTGTTCTTGATTTTTCATAGGGAATCGAGTACAATAAGGGTCTGAAAGAATGTAAACGAAATTCCGATGGAAGTTGACGGTGGCTTATGGGCATCATTAAGACGAAGAATCTGGTATATAACTATATAAAACGTGATGAAGAGGAAAAAATAGAAGAAGTCAGCGAAGCGGTCAAGAACGTGAGCTTGGATATTAAAGAGGGAGAGTTCGTGGCTGTCCTGGGACATAACGGATCGGGCAAGTCCACTCTTGCCAAACATATGAATGCTTTGCTGCTGCCGACTGAAGGCACCATATGGATCGGGGGTAAGGATTCTCTAGAGGAGGATAACCTTTGGGATATCCGGCAGACTGCCGGAATGGTGTTTCAAAATCCAGATAATCAGATCATCGCCAGCGTGGTAGAGGAAGACGTGGGATTTGGACCGGAGAATATCGGCGTGCCCACAGATGAGATCTGGAAACGGGTCGATGAATGCCTGAAAGCAGTGGGGATGAGCGCATACCGCACTCATTCACCCAACCGCCTGTCAGGCGGACAGAAACAGAGAGTGGCCATTGCGGGAGTCATGGCCATGGAGCCTAAATGTATCGTTTTGGACGAGCCCACAGCCATGCTGGATCCCAACGGGCGGCGGGAGGTCATCCGCACGGTGATGGAACTGAATGAGAAAAAGGGAATAACGGTCATTTTGATCACCCATTATATGGAAGAAGTCATTCACGCGGACCGGATCATCGTAATGGACGAGGGAGAGATTGTCATGGAAGGAGCGCCGGAGGAGATTTTCAGCCGCGTGGAGGAGTTGAAAAAATATCGGCTGGATGTGCCCCAGGTGACGGAGCTGGCTTATGAGCTGAGAAAAAAGGGTGTGCCAATGCGGCCATGCATTCTGACCGTGGAGGAGTTTGTGACAGAGATCATGGACACATATAGGAAGCACAGCGAGTGAGGAAATGACATGGCAATTATATTGGAGCATGTGGAGTACAAATACAGCGAAGGGACACCCATGGAGACGGATGCCCTGCATGATGTGAACCTGGAGATACAGGATGGTGAATTCATCGGACTGATCGGACATACCGGATCAGGCAAATCCACGCTGATCCAGCATCTGAACGGATTGATGAGGGCTACCTCTGGTGATATCCGATATAACGGAAGCAGCATTTATGCGGAAGGATTTTCCATGAAGGAGCTGCGGAGCAAGGTAGGACTTGTGTTCCAGTATCCTGAGCACCAGCTTTTTGAAGTGGATGTCTTCACAGACGTGTGCTTCGGGCCGAAGAACCAGGGGCTTTCCAAAGAGGAGACGGAGGAACGGGCGAAAGAGGCTCTGTCCCTGGTCGGAATCGGAGAGAGCTATTATAAGAAGTCTCCCTTTGAGCTGTCGGGAGGGGAAAAGAGGAGAGTGGCCATCGCCGGAGTGCTGGCCATGAAGCCGGAGGTGCTCATACTGGATGAACCGACGGCTGGGCTGGATCCCAAAGGGCGGGATGAGATTCTGGGGCAGGTCGTGAGGCTGCACCGGGAACAGGGGATGACCGTCATCCTGGTATCCCACAGCATGGAGGATGTGGCGAAATATGTGGACAGAATCATGGTGATGAATCACGGGGAACTGGTTTTCAACGATATGCCGAAAGCAGTGTTCGCACATTATAAAGAGCTGGAGCAGATGGGACTTGCGGCACCGCAGGTGACTTATATTGCCCATGCTTTAAAGGATGCGGGATTTCCCATGAAGACAGACGTGATTACCGTGGAAGAGGCAGAAGAAGCGATTCTCTGCACTCTTGGTAAAGAAAGAGAGAAATAAACGCTCATGATGAGAGATATTACTTTGGGCCAGTATTATCCGGTACAGTCTCCTGTCCATAAACTGGACCCCAGAACAAAGCTGTTTGGAACGCTTGTGCTGATCGCCGCCCTTTTTGCGGCGGACAATCTTTTCTGCTATATCCTGGCAGCAGTATTCCTGTTCGGCACGATCCGGCTCTCCAGAGTGCCGGTGAAGCATATCGTAAAAGGACTGAAGCCGGTGATTTTCCTGCTTTTGTTCAGCGTGGTGTTCAACCTATTCCTGACAAGCGGCGAAGTCCTCGTTCAATTCTGGGTCTTTAAGATTACCCGTGAAGGCCTTTCACGTTCAGGTATGATGGCAGTACGGCTGATTTTTCTGGTAATGGGGACTTCTCTGCTGACCTTTACGACTACGCCGAATCAGCTGACCGACGGACTGGAGCGGAGCCTTCGCTTTCTGAAGGTGGTGCGGGTGCCGGTCCATGAGATTGCGATGATGATGTCCATCGCTCTCCGTTTCATTCCTATTCTGGTGGAGGAAACGGATAAGATCATGAAGGCGCAGATGGCCAGAGGAGCGGATTTTGAATCTGGCGGACTGATAAAAAAAGCTAAGGCGATGATCCCTCTCCTTGTGCCTCTTTTTATCTCTGCTTTCCGAAGAGCGTCTGACCTGGCCATGGCCATGGAAGCGAGATGTTATCATGGCGGAGAAGGGCGGACAAAAATGAAACCTCTCCGGTACGCGGCGGGGGACCGGGCCGCTTATCTGGTCCTGCTGGGATTTCTTCTGTGTATCATCCTGCTGAAGATTTTCTTATAATACCGGTTGTACAGGAAAGGAGGCCGGTCCTGTGAAGCGGATCAAGCTTACGGTGGCTTACGACGGCACCAAATACTGCGGCTGGCAGTACCAGCCCAACGGAGTGACCATTGAAGAAGTGCTCAACAAAGCCTTGTCGGAGCTGACAGGGGAGGATATCCATGTGATCGGAGCCAGCCGGACAGATTCCGGTGTACATGCTCTCGGTAATATTGCCGTATTTGATACAGAAACGAAGATTCCTCCGGAAAAGATCTGCTATGCGGTGAACCAGAGGCTGCCGGAGGATATTGTTGTGCAGTCTTCAGAAGAAGTGGATGCTTTTTATCATCCCAGAAAGTGCAATTCTTTAAAAACATATGAATACCAGATACTGAACCGCCGGTTTCCGAACCCGGTCAGAAGACGGGATTCCTATTTTGTCCATTGGCCTCTGGATGTGGAGAAGATGCAGGAGGCGGCGGTCTGCCTGGTGGGAGAGCACGATTTTTCAAGTTTTTGTTCGGCGGGCAGCCAGGCGGAGGATACGATTCGGAAGATATATGAGGCTTCGGTGACGAAGGACGGCGACATGATCACGATCTGTCTGACCGGAAACGGGTTCCTGTACAATATGGTACGGATCATCGCAGGGACCTTGATTGAGGTTGGGCGGGGCGCTTATCCTCCCGGCCATATGGAGGAGATATTAAATGCCAGAGACAGGAGGATGGCCGGGGTCAAAGCTCCGGCCATGGGCCTGACGCTGATTTCCATTCTGCCTGGGAAAAAGCCGGAGCCGCTTTTGCGGAACACCAACCGCTGGATCGACTATTCCTTGTATCAGGCGGAGCTGGAAGAGAAGAGGAGGGTCTATATGGTCATCCACTCCTGCCGTGAAGAGGAGAGGGAGCGGATGATTGTCCGGACCGCGAAACAGGCTTTCCGCGACGGCGCCGAGGAGCTGTGGGTGCGGGAGGAAAACGCCGGTAACGGTGAGGAGACGGCAGGACCGTATCATCTGTGTCCGGCGGCCTCAGGAGACCTCCAGGGCTGGAAAATCATTCAAAAAACGGACAAAAAAGCATTGACACACCCTATATAGTGCAGCCTGGTTTTTAACAGCTGTAAAAATGTGAAGAGGTGAAAGATGTGTGATTACGCGTTTTCGCTTTTTTGAATGCATACCTTTAAAGATCTTTCAAACAAGTTTTCTTGGTCAGATTTGTAGGGCAGGAGGAAATCCGCTTCCATCAAGGCAGCTCGCTGGCAGCCGTAACCAGAATCTTTGCGGCCTCCGGCCGGTCCTTTCCAACTGACATGGATAAATCGATATTTTTCCATGTCAGATTCCAACAAAAATCCGCATGATATGCGATTTTTGCCTCCCTGCGGCCGGGAAGATTCTGCTAACGTCCCTGCGGCGCTCCCCTTACGATGGAAGCGGATCGTTCCTCCTGCTTTTTCTTCCGCACCGAAATAAGCGCTCACTTGTTCTGAAAGCCATTGAGGCGGCTCACCGCGGCCCGCTGCCGTAAGGCGCGCGGGCCGTGTGTCCATCCACTCCTTTTCTGAAATCTATGAAATGAAATTTGTCCAGTACAGTGCGGCAGGCAGGGCACCGGCAGAAGGATTCCGGGCCGGCCTAAAGGAGAGCGCTGCAGAGCAGCGGCCGGTGTTTCCCAGGCGGAGGGAGGCAGAAACGGAAAATCCGATTCCGTTTCTGAGGGAACAGGAGACAGGAAATCATAAAGATTTCCTGTCGACATGTGAGCGGTACTGCCGGAGCAGGGATAAAGCGGCCCCTGCATCGCCAGCGAACCGAAATCGTGACGGACCGGAACTCCTGTCGGTGCTTAACCGGAGCTTAGTCGGAATTAGCTAAAAATGATCTTCAAAGGTATAGATTCACATTTGGTATCTATCCATCCAAGAATTAATTTACTCTTCTCGGTTTTGTCATTTATCCGCGCCATACCTCTCCCACATTGTAACATCTGTCCGCTTTACAACATAGATTTTCCCTTCTCCTGCTACAATCCAACATTCCAACAGACGGCATAATTCACTTCCTGA
Organism: Lientehia hominis; assembly: GCF_021044755.1. Lineage (GTDB taxonomy): Bacteria > Bacillota > Clostridia > Lachnospirales > Lachnospiraceae > Lientehia > Lientehia hominis. Next base: position 984,147 of record NZ_JAJNOR010000001.1, on the reverse strand, counting down.
AGGATATAAGCGAACTTTATTTCCAATAAAATCCTCCATATCAAATTTCAAGTCAGGATCAGAGAACAATGACCACGCTTCTTCTGAACCTTTAAAGTCTGCTTCTAATTTATTGAACTCTGTCTCCCGAAATTTTAAGAAACAGTAATTCAAAGTCTCCGCAAGTTCCTCATCCAAAACCGTTTCATCAAAATCATCGGCATATTTGAGAAATCCGTCTGTAAAACCATCCTCATCAGCCCGGGATTCACAATAGAAACGAGTTTCCTCTTTCGATACTACATATACTGCATTTTCATAGTAATCTGTCTCATAATCTAGTACCTTCGGCCCCACTATGAACTCTTTTCCAGGCCGGACCAATTCCTTGTACTGATAACATCCTTCCCATGCCTGCTCATTCTCCGCCGAAAGATTTCCTGTTTCCTTTTCCGTGTCCATAATATTTGATTCTTTATTTTCACAAGAACTTATCGTAACTGATGCAGCTATAATAACCAAAGCAAAAAGAAACTTATTTCTCTCCATATCCAGCAACCTTAATCGTAATATAATACGGAACTGCCATAGGGACAGTTAGACGTCCCATGCTGTACTAAAGGTCCATTCCCCCACTTTGATTTAACAAGAACAGAAGTACCTCCAGAAACAGCGTGAACTACTCCGGAATGAGGCGATCCTGAAGCGTAATAAATAGCCCCACCATTTACAGCTGTATCTCTTCTTGTATATCCACAACCTGTCGGTGCTGTTTCCACCCAATACGTATTTGATGTCGATCTCTTATAACAGGCATAAGAATGACAATTATATTTGCGAGTTGCTGCGCCCGAAATCGTAATATTTGTATAGCTATCCCTTATATCTGCACAAATGCTATCGCTTTCAGCAGTTGTGTAATCAATGCTAGATAATTTATATCCACTGATAGATTTTCCTTTCAGCGAAACAATGGTATAGGGACCATTATAAGAAGCTCTAAAAACAGTATCTGCAATTCCTGTTTCATTTTCATACAGTGTACAAATATCTCCACCAAAAATCTCAGGAACTGAAGCTTTTTCTTCACGTTTCTCCTGGATAACCTCTAACACACTTACTTTTTCTTGTACACTAAATGCAGCAACGTCTTCCATATTAGCCAAAATAATTTCTGCGTAAATTAAGTCCGCAATATCTCCATATGCATTGACCGCATCAACACTTTTGGGGACATTTAAGCTGTTATAGTGATTCAAATATTTCCAAAACGCATTTTCTCTTGATACAAGTTCTCGCAAAGCATCACAATTTTCTAGAAGATTTTCGTATCCGTCACGGTATGAATCAAACAATAAAATATTCACCAAAAAGGGATAATCGTCTATTGCCCATAATAATTGTTGATCCGTCATGGATATTAATTTTTCTTCCGGAATATGGGACGCATTTAGCTTTTCTTCGTAAGTCATATCGTCCCATATGTCTCTGGAAGTGCTATCTAAGTACTGATAACGTTGTTCTGAAATACTATCCCAATTTGTATCTGATGATTCTTCTGCAAATGCTGTAAATGATAATAACATCAACATCATTAAACATAATACAACTGATAATGTTCTTTTCATAATGCCCCTCCTTTTATAAAAAATCTTGTAAACATTGCCACTCCATTTTGTTACACTCATTTGCACCCGCATAAATACTAGCGAACAATACTAACTTTCTAATGTTTTCAAGGCTTTTGTTATTATCAGTCATGTTATGTGTGTACCTATTATCTCGTATTACCATCTCTTCTATTGTAATTAATTATGCAATATATATATATTATACATTATAATTTGTCTTTTTTCAATATAAATAAAAATATTATATATATAAATGTTTTTCACACCAAATATTCGCGCAGTAATTTGCGTTTATATATAGACAATTAACCAACAACAGACACTTTGTTATTTTGACATCGCTTATTGTTTCTATTATCTTGTAGTGGAATAATCTAGCCCTTTATTTTTTACTGTATAACAAGTGCATGTGGAAAAATCAGGAGACCTCCAGGGCTGGAAAATCATTCAAAAAACGGACAAAAAAGCATTGACACACCCCACATAGTGTAATATAATGTAAAGGCTGTGACACTGGAACAGTGTCCATAAACGTATGTCTATTTATTGGCGGATAATAAGTAACCAAAGCCCCGGAATACTGTTTTCTGCCGTGGAAATAGAAGCACAGATTCGCGAGATTGAATATTTGAAAGGTGAAATCCAAGGAGGTCAAACCAATGAAAACATTTATGGCTAGCCCGTCGACCATTGAGAGAAAATGGTATGTAGTTGACGCTTCCGCATATACATTAGGACGTCTGGCATCTGAAGTGGCAGCAGTCCTGAGAGGAAAGAACAAACCTACGTTCACTCCTCATATCGATACCGGAGATTATGTGATTGTCGTAAACGCTGAAAAAGTAAAAGTAACCGGCAAGAAAATGGACCAGAAGATTTATTATAACCATTCCGAATATGTGGGCGGCATGAAAGAGACCACACTGAAGGAAATGATGGCGAAGAAGCCGGAGAAGGTTATCGAGCTGGCTGTTAAGGGAATGCTTCCCAAGGGACCTTTAGGCAGAGCAATGTATAGCAAGCTTCATGTGTACGCTGGACCTGATCATAAGCAGCAGGCTCAGAAACCGGAAGCTCTGACATTTTAATCGGAAGGTACTGAAAGGAGGAAATTACAGTGGCTAATTCAAAATTCTACGGAACAGGCAGAAGAAAGAAATCTATTGCACGAGTTTACCTGACAGCAGGAACCGGCAAGATTACAATAAATAAGAGAGACATCGACGAATATTTCGGTCTTGAAACGCTGAAGGTAGTGGTACGCCAGCCCTTCGCGGCCACCGAGACAGAAGGAAAATTTGATGTGATGGTGAACGTAAGAGGCGGCGGCTTCACCGGCCAGGCCGGAGCTGTCCGTCACGGCATTTCCAGAGCGCTTCTTCAGGCAGACGGCGATTACCGCCCGGCTCTGAAAAAAGCAGGCTTCCTGACCAGAGACCCTCGTATGAAGGAAAGAAAGAAATACGGTCTTAAGGCAGCAAGACGTGCTCCTCAGTTCAGCAAGAGGTAATTGGCTGGATTTAATCGATAAAAAGACTCAAAACCCCGGAACCATATGGTTTCCGGGGTTTTTCTGTATCCAGATCTTCTGATTTTTGTTGATTTCGTAAAATAAGAATGCCGACTTATTCCGAACGTGGCAAGAAAAGAGGACGCTGCGTATTATAAATAACAGGCAGATTCAGGACCTGGCAATAGATACAGCTTGTATGGAAATGGCAGAATCGTATTGGAATATATCATGTAAACCTCGATTAAGGAGTATAAAATGAGTTGTTATGGAAGTAATTATGTAAATAGATGCAATTCCTGCCCGGCGCAGAATGAAAACAATGCAGCGCTGCAGGGACCACAGGGAGAGCAGGGCCCTCAAGGCCCGCAAGGACTTCCAGGTCCGCAGGGTCCTCAGGGACCCAGGGGAGAACGCGGCCCCCAGGGAACACAGGGAATGAAAGGGGACATGGGATGTCAGGGGCCTGTCGGACCAAGAGGAATGGCAGGTCTGCAGGGAACGCGCGGCCCCCAGGGTGTACGCGGAGATGCCGGCCCAAAGGGTGATCCTGGGTTTATGGGTCCTCAAGGAATACAAGGGATCCCAGGACCGATCGGTCTTCAGGGAGATCACGGTCCGATTGGCCCGAAGGGCGATTCCGGCCCTGCCGGACCCGCTGGACCAAAGGGCGACAGAGGAGAGCCCGGAGAACGCGGACCTCAGGGAGAACAAGGCCCCCAGGGGGAGCAGGGATTTCTGGGTGAAACCGGTCCTCAGGGACCAGAAGGAGAAAAAGGATGTCCGGGCCCCCAGGGAGAACAGGGTCCTATGGGACCGGAGGGTCCGAAAGGGGAGACTGGACCACAGGGAGAGAAGGGAGAGACTGGACCGAAAGGAGAGCAGGGAGAGACGCCCAATATCGCGGTCGGAACCGTGGATTCCGGAGATGCGGCAAAGGTGACGGCAGATCCTGCGGAGGATGGGATCACTCTGGACTTTGTACTGCCTGTAGGCCCTGCAGGGCCCCAGGGACCGGAGGGTCCGAAAGGAGAGGCTGGACCACAGGGAGAGAAGGGAGAGACTGGACCGAAAGGAGAGCAGGGAGAGACGCCCAATATCGCAGTCGGAACCGTGGATTCCGGAGACGCGGCAAAGGTGACAGCAGACCCTGCGGAGGATGGGGTCACTCTGGACTTTGTACTGCCTGTAGGCCCTGCCGGACCCCAGGGACCGGAGGGTCCGAAAGGAGAGGCTGGACCACAGGGAGAGAAGGGAGAGACTGGTCCGAAAGGAGAGCAGGGAGAGACGCCCAATATCGCGGTCGGAACCGTGGATTCCGGAGATGCGGCAAAGGTGACGGCAGATCCTGCGGAGGATGGGATTACTCTGGACTTTGTACTGCCTGTAGGCCCTGCCGGACCCCAGGGACCGGAGGGTCCGGAAGGAGAGATCGGACCACAGGGAGAGAAGGGAGAGACTGGTCCGAAAGGAGAACAGGGAGAGACGCCCAATATCGCGGTCGGAACCGTGGATTCCGGAGACGCAGCAAAGGTGACGGCAGATCCTGCGGAGGATGGGATCACTCTGGACTTTGTACTGCCTATAGGCCCTGCCGGACCACAGGGAGAGAAGGGCAGCACCGGCCTCACTGGGGCTACCGGTCCGGCGCCGGAGATTACGGTGACAGAAGATACCCCGACCGGTTATAAAGTGAGCTTCAAAACAGATGATCAGGAGATTCTCAGCCCGAATCTAAAATCAAATATGGAATATTACAATACAAATCTGTCTGCAACAGGCAGTTCATTGGATATCCCGATGGAGAATCTTATCATGACAGTGCAGAATACTTCTTCTTCATCCATCCGCATTTCCGTTCGGCCGAAAGATTCTGCAGTGCCGGTCTTAACGGATATACGGCGTGTCAGTATTTACAGCGGAAGCTCCATTGAAACGCAGACAAACGATAATACAAAGGTTACCGGAGTACTGGTCCTGGATGACCTTGTGTACAGCCAGTCTCAGGAAATGCATTGGATCCGTCTGCGCCAGCAGAATCCGGCGGACAGTCTGTGGTCCATGTGTGAGATCAGCACGTTTGTTTCCATGGGCGGCGCCAGAACTTCTGTGTGTGTAAACTGGTTCTACGTGGGTGCTTCGTTTCAGGCTCCGTGAAGAACCCTTGAATTTACAAAAAACGGAAGTAGTATGGCAGATACAGGTGTGATATAATCGTTCTACAGGAAATATGCAGGGAGGACAGAATGAATCAATACAGACAGGATTGCCCGTGTAAACGAAGAAAATGCGCTTATCATGGAGACTGCGCCGCCTGCAGAACGAAGCATGAGACGGCAAAAAAAAGGCGTCCGATGGCATGTGAGCGCCTGACGGCAGAAGAAGATAGAAAATCCCGGAAAAAACAAGAGGATTTTTTGGATTTCCTTGACTGTAAACCTGGTTTATAGTGTACGATTTTGGCAAACAGATAAAGGACGGTGACTCATATGACGATCAAAGAGGCAGAGGAGCTGACAGGGCTATCCCGTTCCAATATTCGCTTTTATGAAAAGGAGATGCTGATCACGCCTGCCAGGAACGAGGGGAACGGTTACCGGGATTACTCGCCGGAGGATGTGAAAGAAATTAAGAAAATCGCATTTTTACGCAGTATCGATATACCGGTGGAAGAAATACGGAGCCTTAAGTCCGGCAAGAGCCGGCTGCCTGAGGTGCTCCGCCGGCAGGAACAGAAGCTGAAAGACGGAATACAGGGACTGGAACAGTCCAAGCACATATGTGAACAGATGCTTGAACGGCAGGAGAGCGGCTACGAAAGCCTGAATGTGGAACAGTATGTGGAGAATCTGAATGAATATGTAGAACACAATAGGGAGAAGTATGGTTCAGATACGGTATCATTTTTCTGCCTGTGGGGCGGCTGCGCAGTTTGGGCGGTGCTCACCGCCCTTTGCCTGCTGGCCGCTGTATGCTCGTACTCTATTCTTCCGGAAAAGATCCCTATCCAGTGGAATGGGGAGGCGGCGACGACCCAGGTAGCCAGTGAGTTTATTTTTGTATATACGGCGGCCTGCGTTGTGATTCGTTTTTTCCTGAGGCCGTTCATCTGGAGGAGCCTGAGGCTGAATGGCTTTTACAGCGATGTAGCGGCAGATTATCTGTCTAATTTCCTGTGTTTTGTGGTGCTTTCGGTGGAGATTTTCACGATTCTGTTCTGCCTCGGACATGTAAAACATGTGACTGCGGTGTTGATTACAGACGCCGGGGTGTTTGCTGTCGTATCCTTGGCTGCATGGCTGCGCTGCAGGCAGTATCGGAGCACGGCGGAATAAAGCAAGGATGGGGACCGTTTGATACCGCTTGACTGGAAAATACATTTTTGCTATAATATGTTTCGTTCATCGGAGGGTGACCACTCGAAAGAAGTGTTTAGCCGGATAAGATGGCAGGCTGGGATGCCTGCTGTTTTATCCGGCTTTTTGTTCTGTAGAACTGCAGAGCTGTACCGCAGTGCTGCCAAGGTATGCAAGCCTCGTCGTGTGTGAAGAGAAAAGGAATTTGAAAAGGGCTTACCTAATTTGTTTTTTCACAAAATCCGGGAGGAAAAGAGAGATGCGGAGGAAAGAGATTCAGAGAAACAGAGAAGTGATAACCGGACAGAACGCTGGATTTACAGAAGGCGGAATTCTGGCGCAGCTTTTCCGGTTTGCGATGCCGGTGCTGTTTGCGCTTCTTTTACAGGCGATGTACGGAGCTGCTGATCTTCTGATCGTCGGGCAGTTCGGCACTGCTGCGGATGTTTCCGCGGTTTCGACGGGAAGCCAGATCATGCAGACCATAACTTCGGTGGTTACCGGGCTGTCCATGGGGACCACTATTTTGCTGGGACAGAAGATTGGGCAGAAAAAAGAAGAAGAGGCTGGAAATGTCATAGGCGGCGCCATTTTTATTTTTTCCGTGCTGGCGGTTTTCATCACCATAGTTATGGTGGCGGCAGCGGTTCCCTTTTCTGCTTTTATGCACGCTCCGAAAGAGGCGTTTGATAAAACCGTAGAATATGTCAGGATATGCTCCGCGGGTTCTGCATTCATTGTGGCTTATAATGTGCTGGGAAGTATCTTCCGGGGAATGGGGGATTCCAAAACGCCTCTGTATACAGTACTTGCGGCTTGTGCAGTCAATATCGTGGGGGATTTCCTGCTGGTGGCCGTATTCCGCATGGCGGCGGCGGGAGCCGCCATTGCGACAGTGGCGGCCCAGTCCGTCAGCGTGGTCTTATGCCTTCTCCTTGTGAAAAAAAAGGGACTGCTCTTTCGTTTTACAAGGAGGAATCTTCGTTTCCGGAAAGAGGTAGTGGCAAAGACACTCCGGCTGGGATTTCCCATAGCCCTTCAGGACGGGCTGGTGAGTCTTTCTTTTCTTGCCATTATCACGATTGTGAATTCTCTGGGCGTCATACCGTCGGCAGGGGTCGGCGTGGCTGAAAAGCTTTGTGTGTTTATCATGCTGGTGCCGTCTTCCTATATGCAGTCCATGTCCGTATTTGCGGCGCAGAACATCGGGGCCGGAAGGAACGACAGGGCAGTTCGTGCCATGGTCTGCGGGATGCTTTCATCCTTTGTCTTTGGAGTGGTAATGTCATACCTCTCCTTTTTCCACGGAGAGTTTCTGGCCGGCATGTTTGCCAAAGATGCAGACGTCGCTGCCGCTGCTGCCGATTATCTGAGGGCATATGCCATTGATACCCTGTTGGTTTCGTTCTTGTTCTGTTTTATCGGGTATTTCAACGGGAGGGAAAAGACCACCTTTGTCATGGTCCAGGGAATTGTGGGAGCGTTTCTGGTCAGGATTCCTGTGTCATATATCATGAGCCGGACGGAACACGCGTCCCTGTTTCGAATAGGCCTCGCTACTCCTGCCTCCACGGTCCTTCAGATCAGTCTCTGTCTGGTCTATTTCTTTCATATAAACAGGCGGAGCAAGAGGACGGGGTGACGATAAGAAGGATATGTGGTAAAATAGGACATAACAGAAGACTGCTGCAGATAAGAAGGTAATGAGACAGATGAAAGAGAACGGAGAAGAATACAACAAAATAATTACCATTCCCAATATGATGAGTTTTTTCCGGCTGGCGCTGCTTCCGGTATTCGCCTGTATTTATCTGAACGCGAAGACAGTCAGAGGCTATCAGACGGCGGCCCTTGTGCTTTTTATTTCCGCCCTGACCGACATGCTGGACGGAAAGATTGCCAGAAAGTACCATATGATATCCAGGCTTGGAAAGGCGCTGGATCCCATTGCGGATAAGATGACCCATATTGTAGTCGTATTCTGCCTGTGCAGCAGATACCGGCAGGTGTGGATTCTGCTGGTGATACTCGCGGTAAAGGAAAGCTTCATGGGCATCATGGGAATCATATACCTGCGTAAAGGCAGGATGCTGGACGGAGCGCATTTTTTTGGAAAAGTCTGCACTACGGTCCTGTTTGCAGTGCTGCTGGTGCTTGTATTCCTGCCTCAGATGTCCGTTTTTTGGGTCAACATGCTGGTGGCGGCGGCGTGTGCCGCTTGTCTTGTGACCTGGGTCCTTTATATCCCTGTGTTTTGGAAAATGAAGGATAAATGACCCGCGGCGGGCCGCTGTTTTTAATCTTCTATCCAGTATTTGACTGCCTGCATCAGAAAATCCGCACAGCCTTTTACTTCCTTATCATAATAGGCTTTGAACCGCTCGTCGAGGACGTACATGTCTGTGAGGCTTTTATGCATCCTGGGGGAATACTTCTTCCAGGTATAGCCCAGCCAGTCGCGGTGCAGGCAGGCGACCTCGCGGCCGGTTTCGCTTTCGGGCTTTATGCCGGAACGTACGGCATCCTCCAATCGGTCTCGTATCGTTGTTTCCAGATTCCTCAATTGTTCATATTCTTTCTCGGACAGTCCGAGAATTTTTTGATTGTATGAATTCACTTCCTCATCTCCGTATTTTTCTCGGATTTCTTTTCCATAGGTTTTTTCATTTTCATCGATCAGGCGTTTTTTAAATGCTTCAAATTTCATGGTGTCATCCATTTTACTTTCTCCTTTCATTGTGGCAATGGTAAGCTTCACAGTCTGAATTAGAATGTTGAGCCGTTCTTTTTGCTGCGTCAGGGCGGACAAGTGGCCGTTCAACGCTTCCAGGACATCAAAATCCGGCCGGCAAATGATCTCCTGGATGGTGCCGAGCTCCAGGCCCCGTTCCCGGTAAAATAAAATCTGCTGCAGCAGTTCCACTTCTTTTTCTCCATAGAAACGATATCCAGCCGCCGTTGTCCGGCAGGGCCGCAAAAGCCCAATCTCATCGTAATACCGCAGAGTTCTGGCACTGATTCCCGCCAGGCGGGACAATTCATGAGTGCTGTATTCCATTTTTATCACTCCTTTCAGACTGTATCTTAATTCTATCAGCTGACGCTGCGTCAAAGTCAAGAGTTTTATTTAATATTAATATATCAACCAGAGGTTGATTCATTCAACTAAAATCAACCTCCATTCCCTTGTACTTCATTGAAAGCTTCTGTATACTGTCAATAAAGAGGTGAAGAATATGAGGGAGATAAATATATCCAGGAAGTTAGTGGAAGAGCGTCACAGAAAGGGAATCGGACAGGAGGAGCTTGCCGCGTACATTGGTGTATCCAAGGCTGCGGTCTCCAAATGGGAGAATGACCAGAGTTATCCGGATATCACTCTTCTTCCCAGGCTGGCTGCTTTCTTTGATATCAGCGTGGATGAGTTGATTGGCTATGAGCCCCAGATGACAAGGGAAGATATCAAAGAGCTTTACCGCCGGCTGGCCGGAAGGTTTGAAAAAGAATCATTTGATCTGGTGCTGGAGGAATGCGAGGAGATCATAAAAAAATATTATTCCTGTTATCCTCTGCTTTTACAGATGATTACCCTTTTGCTGAACCACGCAGGGATTGCAGATGAACCGGGGCCCGTCCTTAACAGGGTGCTGGAGATCATTGAACGGGTGGAAAAGGGGAGCGAAGATGCCGATGAAAGAAAAGCAGCCTTGACCATGAAAGCTCTGTGCCATCTGATGCTTGGACATCCGGAGAAGGTACCGGAATACATCGGAGAGCACATACGGCCTTTTTCTCAGGATGCGGAGCTTCTGTCGGAGGCGTACCGGGTACAGGGCCGTGTCAGGGAAGCGGAAGAGATCCTCCAGGTCTGTATGTATCAGCATCTTTTGTACCTTGTGGGGGATGCCGCCGTCAGCATCGCGGGGACGTCTGTCAAGGATGAAAGAATCGAGGAGATGATACGAAGGACCGTGAAGCTCGGAGAGCTGTTCCAAATGGAACGTCTGCATTGGAACGCCATGATCCAGTTATATATGTCCGCTGTTGTGTATTATGCCGTCACAGAGAATAAGGAAGAAGGCCTGGCCATGCTGGAACGATATGGAAGATGCTGCTATTCTCCGGAATTTTCGCCAATCCTCCATGGCGACAGTTATTTTAATCAGATTGACGGCTGGCTGAAGGAGGAGCTGGAGCTGGGAATACAGGCTCCGCGCAGCGAGGCCATGATAAAAGAGGCATATCTGAAAGGGGTCACGGAAAATCCATATCTGGACCGATGGAGAAACGAGCCCCGGTATCAGAAAGTCGTAGAGGAAATGAAAAAGAATTCAGGAGGTAATATAATATGAAGGTGTTACTGGAAAATCTCCCGTTATTACTGCCGCTCATCATCATTGAACTGGTTCTCATGACAGTGGCTTTGGTCCACATCTTCAGGCATCCGAATTACCGGTTTGGAAACAGGGCAGTCTGGATCCTGGCAGTGGTCTTTATTCAAATAATTGGGCCGGTCATATATTTACTTTTCGGAAGGGGAGAAGATGAATGAACGCGCTTAAAATAGAAAGCTTAAAAAAAAGTTTTGGCGCTAATACGGTGATAAATGACATGTCCCTTGAAATTCCGGAGCATTCAGTCTTCGGGTTTTTGGGACAGAATGGAGCCGGAAAGACGACTACCATGAAAATGATACTGGGATTTTTGGAGCCGGACGGCGGAAGTATCGAGGTATTCGGTGAGCCGGTAGTATACGGGAAATCTGGTACAAATCGTTATGTGGGATATCTGCCGGATGTGCCCCAGTTCTACTCTTATATGAAGCCCATGGAATATCTGAGGCTCTGCGGAGCCGCGGCGGGGATGGGGCCTGGAGAAACGGAAGCGGCCGGAACCCGGCTTTTGGACATGGTGGGTCTTAAGAATAATGGAAAGAAGATTGGAGGATTTTCCAGAGGGATGAAACAGAGACTTGGAATAGCCCAGGCCCTGCTCCACAGTCCGAAGCTTTTAATCTGCGACGAGCCCACGTCGGCGCTTGATCCGGTGGGAAGAAAAGAAATCCTTGAAATCCTGGAGCAGGTCACTGAGAAGACTACGGTGCTCTTTTCTACTCATATTCTTTCTGATGTGGAGCGGGTCTGCGACCGGGTTGCCGTGCTCCACGAGGGGAAGCTCGCGCTTTGCGGGACCATGGAAGAGATTCGGGCCGCCAAAAAGAGAAGCGGTATCTATGTGGAATTCCGGGAAAAAGAAGAGTGGAAGAAATTTCGGGGACTGCCGGAGCTAAGCCATTTATTCATCCATGCGGAAGCATCCGGAAGAGGGGCGGCCATCCGAACTGCCGATGTGGACAGAACAGGGAATGAGATCCTGCAGGCGCTTGAACGCCATGAGATGGTACCTCTTAAGTTTGAGATAGAGGAGCCGGGGCTGGAGGACCTGTTTATGGAGGCAGTGTTATGAGGGAATATGGAGCATTTACAAAAAAAGAGTTCCTGGAGTTTTTCAGGACTTATAAATATCTGGTGATGGGGCTTGTTTTCCTGCTTCTGGGAATCATGTCGCCGCTGGCGGCCAAGTTTTTGCCGGAGCTCATGAAAGAGTTCATGCCGGAAGGAATGCAAATTGCTCTTGCTGAACCGTCGGCATTGGATGCCTGGGCACAGTTTTTTAAAAATGTCACACAAATCGGGCTGATCATTTTGGTGATTTTGTTCAGCGGCAGTATGGCGTCTGAGTACGGGAAAGGAACGTTAGTTACCATATTGGCGAAAGGGATGCCACGAAAGACGGTGATCTTTGCTAAGTTCACGGCGGCTTCCGCAGCCTGGACAGGAGCGTACCTGCTGTGTTTTCTGACCGCCTGGTTTTATGCTTGGTATTTCTGGAGGGGAGAGGCATGGAGCGCCGCACTTCTGTTTTCCGTATTCTGTCTGTGGCTGTTCGGTATTTTACTAATTGCCGCTTCTCTGTTCGGAGGCGTTTTGTTTCGTACGATTTATGGCAGTCTTTTGTTTACTGGGGGAATCGTTGTCCTTCAGTTTCTTCTTAATATAGTACCGAAGGCCGGAAAGTATCTGCCGGTGAGTCTGGCCTCTCAGAATATGGCCCTGCTTCAGGGGACTGCCGTGACTGCAGATTTGGCGTGGGCTGCCGTGACCACGGCAGTTTTGACTGTTCTTTTCTTGGCCGGCTCCTGCTTTGTGTTCGGGAAGAAACAGATTTAAAGAAAACAGCGGAATATGCACAGAAAAATGTGTGCATAGGATTGACAAAATGGAATATCCTCGGTATTATCAATATGTTGCACACGTTAAAAAATAGACAAAAGCGCTGAATCGCGCATATGTGAAAAGGAGGCATATTCATGCTTAAGGGAAAGGTAGCTGTTGTTACAGGGGGAACGAGGGGAATCGGCTATGCGATCGTAAAAAAGTTTCTGGATAACGGAGCGGCGGTAGTCCTGTGCGGTTCCAGAAAAGAGACAGTTGACAAGGCACTGGAAAAACTCAAGGCAGAAAACAGCGGATATGAGGTATCCGGTGTATGGCCCGATCTGGGAAATTATGCAGAGGTGGAGGAATGCATAAATCAGATAAAAGAAAAGCTTGGAAAGATCGATATTCTGGTCAACAATGCAGGTATTTCCGCCATGGGAAGCATTTATGATTATAAAGAAAAGGATTTTAAAAAGATCATGGAGCTCAATGTGGAAGCGGTGTTTAACTGCTCCAAAGCCGCCGCGGTTCATATGAGGGAGCAGAAGAGCGGAGTGATCCTGAATACCAGCTCCATGGTAAGCCTCTATGGACAGGCGTCCGGCTGTGGTTATCCGGCTTCAAAATTTGCCGTGAACGGTCTTACGAAATCTCTGGCGAGAGAGCTTGGCAAGGATGGCATCCGCGTGAATGCGGTAGCTCCCGGGGTGACCAGGACGGATATGGTGGACGCTGTGCCGGATGCGGTGTTAAAACCTCTGATCGAGTCCATCCCTCTCAAAAAGGTTGGAGAGCCGGAGGATGTGGCGAATGCATTTTTGTTCCTGGCAAGTGATATGGCGGCATATGTGTCGGGAGAGATTCTGTCCGTGGACGGAGCAGCGATGAGCTGAGTCTTTCTGGCAGAAAATTCATAAATTGACAAAGGCCGGGCTGTGCGGTATGGTAGAAGAAAATGGATTCTTCTGGAAGTGAAGGATTCCGGAAATGGGGGTTTTTCATGAATCATAAAGCAATGTATAAGATCAGCTACGGCCTTTATATTCTGACGGCAAAAGAGGGGGAGAAGGACAATGGATGCATCATCAATACGGCTATCCAGGTCACTACATCTCCAAACCGCGTCTCCATCACGGTCAATAAGCAAAATAAGACCCATGATATGATAATGGCGACGGGACTCTTTAATGTGTCCTTGCTGACAGAGGAGGTCCCGTTCTCTGTGATCAAGCATTTCGGTTTCCAGAGCGGACGGGATACGGAGAAGCTCGAGGAGTGGGAAGGGGCCATGAGAACGGAGAATGGACTGTATGCTGTCGCGAAATATACCAATGCTTACATATCGGCCAAAGTGATGGATTCCATTGATCTGGGTACACACACCATGTTTCTCGCGGATGTGACCGATGCAGAGGTATTCAGCGAAGTGCCTTCTCTGACCTATGGCTTCTATCAGAGCAATATAAAACCTAAGCCGGAAAAGTCGAAGAAGACCGGTTATCGGTGCCGGATCTGCGGATATATATATGAAGGCGAGCCGCTCCCGGAGGATTTCGTCTGTCCAATTTGCAAGCATGGTGCCGCGGATTTTGAAAAAATAGAGTGACGGAAAGAGTATTTCGCCGTATATCAGGCGGATTATAGTCTTCAAACGGACCGGCTTTTGAAAAGCCGGTTTTTGCTTTGACTGGACAGGGAAAAAGAGATACAATAAAGAAAAATCGTGGTGGGGAATCCCAGGTGAATTCAGGAGGAGAATATGACATATCAGGAAATGTTGGAAAACGCGCGTACCTGTATTGGAAAATATTGTAAGGCATGTCCCGTATGCAACGGAAGGGCATGCAGGAACCAGATGCCCGGTCCCGGAGCAAAGGGCGCCGGAGATACGGCAATCCGAAATTATGATAAATGGCAGGAAATTCGTGTGAATATGGATACGCTCTGTCCCAATGATCCGGTGGACACCGGGCTGGAGCTTTTCGGGAAACGTTTCCGGTTTCCATTTTTTGCGGGACCGGTCGGCGCCGTGAATCTTCACTACGGAGAAGCATACAATGATGAAAGCTATAACGAGGTTTTGGTATCGGCCTGTGCCGCTGCCGGGATTGCCGCATTTACCGGAGACGGGACGAATCCGGCTGTGATGAGGGGAGCCACTGCGGCCATAAGCCGGGCAGGAGGTGCAGGCGTTCCCACGGTGAAGCCCTGGAATCTGGAAACGGTATTGGAAAAAATGGATGCGGTGACGGCTTCCGGGGCCTTTGCCGTGGCCATGGATGTGGATGCGGCGGGACTTCCTTTTCTGAAAAACATGACTCCTCCTGCCGGAAGGAAATCCGTAGAAGAGCTTAAGAATATCGTAGGCTTCTGTAAAGGGGTGCCTTTTGTCGTAAAAGGTATCATGACTGTAAAAGGCGCTCTGAAGGCGAAGGAAGCCGGGGCAGCAGGTATTGTGGTTTCCAATCACGGAGGACGTGTGCTGGACCAGTGTCCTTCCACGGCGGAGGTTTTGGAAGAGATTGTCAAAGCTGTGGACGGCTCCATGAAGATTTTTGTGGATGGGGGAATCCGTTCTGGAACAGATGTGTTCAAGGCTTTGGCCCTGGGAGCCGATGCGGTCATTATCGCAAGACCGTTCGTGACGGCAGTCTACGGCGGTGGTGCGGAAGGCGTGGGGGCCTATGTGGAAAAGATTGGTTCAGAATTGGCGGATACCATGTCTATGTGCGGCGCTTCTTCTCTGGCGGATATCACCAGGGACATGATATGGAATCCGGGGAGATAGGCGGAAAAGGATGGTCAGAAAATGCGGAATCAGTTGACGAGTAAAGATGTGAAACGGATTGAGGAAGAGATTGAGTACCGGAAGCTGGTAGTGAGGAAACAGGCACTGGAAGCGGTGAAGGAAGCGCGGGCTCACGGAGACCTGAGTGAAAATTTTGAATATCATGCGGCTAAAAAGGATAAGAATCAAAATGAGAGCCGTATCCGTTATCTGGAGAGGATGCTCAAAACATCAGAGGTGGTGCCGGAGGATTCAAGGGATGATGAAGTGGGGCTGAACAACACGGTCAGGCTTTATTTTGAAGAAGATGACATGGAAGAGACTTATAAGCTGGTCACTTCTGTGCGGGGGAATTCCCTGAAGCATTACATCAGCACAGAGTCTCCCATCGGAAGGGCCATCTTCGGCCGCAGAGTCGGAGATACCGTACATGTCAGAGTCAATGACAGCTATGGCTATGACGTAGTGATCCGCTCCATTGAGAACACGGTGGACGACGGAACGGATAAGCTGCGGAGCTTCTGATGAAGGAACAGAAAAGAAAGGGCATAGACATATGGATATATTGATTGGGATCATGATACCGTTCATAGGGACGACGCTGGGATCTGCCTGCGTATTTTTCCTGAAGGATAAGATCCGGCCGGGAATACAGAAAGTTCTGTTGGGATTCGCTTCCGGTGTGATGGTTGCGGCTTCCGTATGGTCATTGCTGATTCCCGCCATAGAGCTTTCGGATAATATGGGAAAGTTCTCCTTTGTGCCGGCGGCTGTGGGCATGCTCATTGGCATGGCGTTTCTGCTGCTTCTTGACAAGCGGGTACCGCATCAGCATCTGGAATGCAGTAAGCCTGAGGGACCGGCCAGCAACTGCAGAAAGAGCACGATGCTGATTCTGGCAGTGACACTTCACAATATCCCGGAAGGAATGGCTGTAGGTGTGGTATTCGCGGGGCTTTTGTCAGGAGAGAGCGGCATCACCATGACCGGCGCTGTGGCTCTGGCTCTGGGGATGGCGATTCAGAACTTTCCGGAAGGAGCTATCATCTCCATGCCTCTGAAAAGCGAAGGCGGCGTCAGCCGTTGGCGGGCGTTCCTCATGGGAAGCCTCTCTGGAGTGGTAGAACCGCTGGGAGCGGCGGCTATGATCTTGCTGGCTCAGTATTTTGTGCCGATTCTTCCTTATCTGCTGGCGTTTGCTGCGGGAGCTATGATCTATGTGGTGGTGGAAGAACTGATTCCGGAGGCCTCGGAGGGAGAACATTCGAATCTGGGGACAATGGGATTTGCGATTGGTTTTGTACTCATGATGATTCTGGACGTGGCTCTGGGATAGAAGGTTTAAAACAAGAAAAGGAACGGACAGGGGAGCAGCTGAGAATCTTTCTCAGTTACTCCCCTGTACAAATAATGGATAATCGTGTATCATGGAATTGAGTTAGTTATATCTAACTAAAAGGGGCATCAGTTAAAATTTTCAGTTGAAAAGCAGCCCTTTGTACATCGAATCTGTTTAAAGCGTGTATCGCAGATTGCTTCAAGGAGGGAAAAAATGAGCATTGTGATCGTAGGAGGACATGACCGTATGGTCTGTCAATATAAAAAAATCTGCAAGAACTATAACTGTAAAGCGAAAGTCTTCACTCAGATGGCAGCCGGAATGAACAAACAGATAGGACGTCCGGACCTCCTGGTGCTTTTTACCAATACGGTCTCCCATAAAATGATCAAATGCGCGGTGGATGAAGCAAAGCGGGCTAACATAGAGATCATTCGCTGTCATACCAGCAGCGGGACCGCACTTTGCGAGATACTGGAGAGAAGATGTGCGGAAGCATACCTTTAAATATCTTTCAAACAAATTCATTTTTAGAGTCAGAGGTGACAGGAGTAAGTCCTCTTCCCGCACCGAAATAAGCTTTTGTTTGTTGTGAAAGCCATTGGAGCGGCCACGGAGGCCCGCCGCCGTAAGGCGTGCGGGCCCTGGGGATATCCAATCCTTTTCTGGAATCAGGAAAATGGAAAACATTCATAACGGTGCGGCAGAAAGAAAACCGGCAGAACGATTCCGAGCCGGCCTAAAGGTGAGCGCCGCAGGGCAGCGGCCGGTGTTCCCCAGGCGGAGGGAGGCAAAAACGGAAAATCCGATTCCGTTTTTGAGCGAACAGGAGACGGGAAATCACAAAGATTTCCTGTCGACATGTGAGCGGTACTGCCGGAGCGGGGATAAAGCGGCACCTGCATCGCCAGCGAACCGAAATCGTGACGGCTCGGAACTTCTGCCGATTTCCTGACTAGGACTAATAGAATGATTCCAAAAAGTATTTAGTATCATACCAGTAAAAATATCAAAGTGATATTGACAAATCAGGTCATGGATGCTAATCTACTTATAGTTAGTTGTTTCTAACTATGGATTCAGGAATCTGGAAAGAGGTGTTTGATCATGTTAGCATTTTTATATGAGAACCTGGCAACCATTCTGATCGCTTTGGTGGTCGTGGGGCTTGCAGCCCTGGCGGTGAGAAGCATTCGAAGAGGTAAGAAGCAGGGGAAATCCTGCGGCGGATGCAGCGGCTGCTGTGGCAGCTGCCATGAGCCTGGGGCCTGCCACAGCGACAGACCGTGAGGAGGACGCCGATGTGGAATAAAGAACGGATCATTCGGGAAATGCGGAGCAGAGGCTGTCGTATTACGGAGCAGAGAAGGATATTGATAGAGATCATTTTAAAAAATGAATACCACTGCAGTAAGGAGATTTATTATGAAGCGCTGAAGCAGGATCCATCTATTGGGATGGCGACGGTCTATCGCACGATAAACGTGCTGCAGGATATGGGAATACTGAAGAAGGAGTGCAGCATGTCGACTCAGACAGCAGGCTGGGATTTTGACTGTGATATGAAATGCAGGATTGCTTATTCAGGAGGTGCCCAGGCAGAAGAAAGGGATGATGCAGAGCTTTATGAACAGATCAAAGGATTTCTGCAGCAAAGAGGATATCTCAGAGGGAAGGATTTCCGCGCGGTGATATTGGTGGACAGCTGATGAAAAGGCAGCTCGCGGCCGGAGAGTCTTCCGCGGAGAAATATAAATATCAAAGGAGGGAGAAAATGGCAGCAGTAATTTATCTGTCGTTATTGCTTATCTTTATTTTTGGAGTTAAGAATTATACAAAGCGCCTGAGCTCCCGATATTGTGGTTCCGGCGGGAGCGGGAGAAGCAAAAGGCTGAAATGATAAAAAGAGAATAGGGCTGTTGGGATCTGCCTTGAATTTCTGGTTCATTCTGGTATGATGGGGATATGATCTCCGTTGCTTTTATGGGCAGGAGACGCCGGACAGCGCGAATGGAATAGATGGTTTGAAAAGGGAGTATCCGTCTGCGGTCTGCAGAGGTGCTCCCTTTTGCTTTGTGCAGCGGATGAAAAAGAAATTTTGGGAATACAATAGGAATACAGGAGAGTGGAATATGAAAAGAATAATATTGATCGTACTGGACAGTGTTGGCGTTGGGGAAATGCCTGATGCAGGAGAATATGGAGATACCGGAAGCAATACTCTGAGAGCCGCGGCGAAGAGCCGCCGGTTCTCCATGCCGAATATGAGGAGGCTTGGGCTTTTTCACATTGACGGGGTGGCAGAATGGAACGATAAAAACGAGGGGGTTTTTGACGGGGCGGTCGGACGCCTGGCAGAGGCCTCGAAGGGAAAGGATACGACTACGGGCCACTGGGAGATTGCAGGAATCATATCAGAAGCGCCGATGCCCACCTTTCCGGAAGGCTTTCCTGATGAGCTCCTGGATGAGTTTAAGAGACGCACAGGAAGGGGAGTGCTCTGCAACCGTCCTTATTCCGGCACCGAGGCCATACGGGATTTTGGAGAAAAGCACATGGAAACGGGAGATTTGATTGTCTACACATCTGCGGACAGTGTGTTTCAGGTAGCCGCTCATGAAGAAGTGGTGCCGGTGGATGAGCTTTACCGGATCTGTGAGACGGCCAGAGAACTCTGCACCGGAAAATATGGGGTAGGAAGAGTCATTGCCAGACCCTTTGTCGGGGAGCCGGGAGGCTTTGAGAGAACAGAAAGAAGACATGATTTTTCCCTGACGCCTCCCGGAGACACTATGCTGGATGTTCTCCTTAAAAACGGGAAAGATGTGTTGGCCGTAGGAAAGATCAACGATATATTTGCCGGTAAGGGTATCGGAAAATTTGTCCGAACTGTAGATAATGCGGACGGAATCGAAAAGACCATTGAATATATGAAACAGGATTTTGAAGGGCTTTGCTTTACAAATCTGGTAGACTATGACATGCTGTACGGTCACAGAAATGATGTGGACGGGTATGCGGAAGCTCTGAGCTATTTTGATGCGAGGCTGCCGGAGCTCCTGTCCCTCCTTAAAGAGGAAGATATCCTCATGGTGACGGCCGACCATGGCTGCGATCCTTCTACGCCCTCCACCGACCATTCCAGGGAATATATACCGGTGGTGACTGTGGGGAAACCAGTGAAGTCTGGCGTGAATATCGGCACCAGGGAGAGCTTTGCCGATATAGGGAAGACAATCCTGGACTATTTTGGATTGGAGGGAGCGATCGCGGGGAAGAGCTTTCTTGACGAGATACTGAAGTGAGCTGTGCGGCATATGGTCGGGGTGTAATAAAAATAAGACCAGGCGGATATCAGTCCGCCTGGTCTTATTTATCGTCCGGTGCTTTTGGGCTCACCGAGACATGCCGTTTAATGGCCGCGAAGCTTTCCGCACTGATGACGTGCTCCATTCGGCAGGCGTCTTCTCTTGCGGTTTTTTCCGATACGCCCAGCTGGATGAGCCAGCTGGAGATGAGGGTATGGCGTTCGTAGATCGTCTCGGCGATTTGGCGGCCGGCATCGGTCAGCGTGATGAAGCCGTCCTCGTCCATGACGATGGAGCCGTTTTGGCGAAGATTTTTCATGGCGACACTGACGCTGGGCTTTGAAAATTCCAGTTCATTGGCAATATCGATGGAACGGACATTCGCTTTCTTCTGACTTAAAATCAATATGGTCTCCAGATAATTTTCAGCAGATTCTTGTATTTTCATGACGTTTCCCTCACTTCATTTCAGGCGATATTTTATCCATTATAACATACTTTGTCCTGAAATTCAATATTCAGACAACTTGGTAAATATTTTCTGAAAATATGTATTGATAAAAATACAATTATAGGTTATTATAATCAAGGATAATTGTTAAAGCCTTAACGGAATCTTAACAGTGATTAATGACCGCCGGAGCACCGGCATCTATGCAAAAACGACGAAAAAAGGAGACAAAGAGAAATGACAATCTTACAGAGGAGCAAAATCGTAGTCATCGGAGCAGGTAACGTGGGAGAAGCTATCGGCTATACTCTGATGCTGCGGCGCCAGGCCAGTGAAATCGTGTTGGTGGATCTTAACGAGGACAGGGCCATGGGAAGCGCTCTGGACATTGCCCATGGCACCGCTTTCTTCCGTCAGGCAAAAATCCGCAAGGGCGGATATGACGAATGTGCGGATGCGGAAATTATCATCATCACTGCTGGTATCGCGAGAAAACCCGGTCAGACCAGACTGGATCTTGCCAAGACCAATGTATCGATCATTAAGAGTATTACAAAGAATATTATGGAATATGCAGAAAACCCCATGATCATTGTGGTTTCCAATCCGGTCGATATCATGACCTATGTGGTTCAGAAAGAGTCCGGACTCCCTTCAGAGAGGGTAATCGGTACAGGCACCGCGCTGGATACCGCGAGATTCCGCTATTTCATCAGCGATAAATGCAACGTGGATGTATGTGACGTCAACGCGTTCATCCTGGGTGAGCATGGAGACAGCCAGGTAGCTATCTGGAGCCGGGCGACCATCGGAGGAAATTCGGTGGAGAGCTTTATGGCAGAGAGCGGCCAGAAGCTGGATATGGAGGAGATATTTGAACGTGCCCGTGATTCAGGAGCCGAAGTGATCTCCCTGAAAGGCGCCACCTTCTATGGAATCGCCATGACCGTATCCCGTATCGTGGAGGCCATCACCGACGACGAGAACGCAGTTCTTCCCGTTGCTCATGTGCTGGGAGAGGAATTCGAGGACTGGAGTGACGTGGCCATCAGTATGCCCTGCGTCCTCAATAGAGAGGGAATCGCAAAGACTGTCCGTATTCCCATGAGTATCCGCGAACAGGAAGCCATGGACGCTTCCACCAGAAA
Organism: Lientehia hominis; assembly: GCF_021044755.1. Classification (GTDB taxonomy): domain Bacteria; phylum Bacillota; class Clostridia; order Lachnospirales; family Lachnospiraceae; genus Lientehia; species Lientehia hominis. Next base: position 962,416 of record NZ_JAJNOR010000001.1, on the reverse strand, counting down.
GCTAAAGGATTTCTTAAGAGAGGTCTTGGAGCAGTAACGAAAATTGGAAAGAAGTTTCAGACGCCCCGCTGTCTATACAGCCGGGGCGTTTTGTGTTATGATGGTAAAAGATTTGCCGTTGGGGACAGAGGGCCTTCCGGGGGAGGGCACAGACAAGATAAAGGTTGAATGAAAGGACATAGAGTATGTGGAAAAGAGGGGAACTGAAGAGAAAAAGCCGGGGGATCATAAAGAAGCATTATTGGCGGGTGATCGCCGTCAGCTTTATCGTAGCGTTTATTGCAGGGAGCTATAACGGGACTTTTTCTGCTGTGTTCTCATACGACTCCTCTAAAGAGATTTCAAACGTAGTGCAGGACAATACCGTGTCCGATTTCAACGACGTGCAGACGAAACGGTTTTCCGATATTATCCTGGAAGAATTTTCAGAACGAAATCAGACAGAAGAAGAGATTGTTGAGAACAGCCCGTATAAGAGGGGGGTCTTTTCTTCTGTTTTTAACCATACGGTAGCGACAGGTTCTATTTTTTCCGGGATTATCGCCATGCTCCTGAAACCGATGGTTAAGGGGGCCTGGCTGTCCTTAATCTCGGCGGCAGCAGGAGCCGCGCTTCTGTTCTTCTGGTGGCTGCTGGTCCAGAATATTATTCAGGTGGGGGGCTGCCGTTTTTTTATGGAGGCGGATACCTACAAAAATACTGCCGGAAAACGGGTCCTCTATCTGTATAAGATACGCCGGGTCTGGAAAGTGACCAGGATCATGGCGAGGAAGTTCTTATATCAGTGGCTGTGGTCACTGACTATCATAGGAGGCTGGATCAAGGGATATTCCTATATGATGGTTCCGTATCTGGCCGCGGAAAATCCAAATCTGCACGGAAGAGAAGCCATCCGCGTATCCAGGAGGATGATGAACGGCAATAAGTGGAAAGCGTTTCTTCTGGACTGCTCTTTCATTGGATGGAGTCTTTTGAGCCTTATGACCCTTGGACTTGTAAACATCTTCTATGCCAACCCTTACAAAGCGGGTGTAAGGGCAGAACTGTATCTGACGCTCCGAAGAAAAGCGATGGAGGAAAATGCAGAATACTGTCATGTCTTTACGGACCGGTATCTGACGGCGCCGCCTGCGGAAGAAGAGCTTCGGGCGGCGATGGAGCGCGCGGCTAAGATGTCCGAGTCACAGAGCTGGAGAGAAGAAGCGAAAGCGGCATGGGAGCAGCCTCTTGATGTGAGTGAGGAATACCCGTCCGTGCTGTTTACCGTGCCGGAGTCCGAGAGACGTTACCGCATGAATGTGGATTATCACTGTAAATACGGTATCACAGGCATAATCCTCTTGTTTTTCATCTTTTCCTTTGTAGGCTGGTGCTGGGAAGTCGGGCTGCACCTGGTGCAGAACGGCCAGTTTGTGAACCGGGGAGTATTCCATGGGCCCTGGCTGCCGATCTATGGTTCCGGTGGAGTCCTTGTGCTGGTGCTTCTTAAGAAATTCCGTGATCATCCAGTCGTGACATTTTTCCTGACAGTGGTGGTCTGCGGATGTGTGGAATATTTCACCAGCTGGTATCTGGAGATCACCCACAACGGTGTGAAGTGGTGGGATTACAGCGGATATTTCTTGAATCTGGACGGACGTATCTGCGCGGAAGGGCTGCTGGTATTTGGCCTGGGCGGATGTGCATTCATCTACATACTGGCTCCGCTCATCATGAACAGTCTGATAAAGAAGATTCCCATAAAAGTCAGGATTCTGCTGTGTGTCGTGTTGATCTCGGCCTTTGCGGGAGATTATTTTTATTCCAGGAGCAATCCCAATACGGGACAGGGAATCACAGACTATGCATGGGAATGCCGGCCGGAGGAGCTTCCGGAAAAACGGCGCCGGTCACAGGCTGCCGAGTTGTTAAAAGAACGGATAGATGCAGCGTAGATATGGAAAGGAGGAGGTCATGAAGCTGGATGAAATAAGAACTTATAAGCTCAGTGTGGAGGCCGACGGCCATTCCGGCGGAGAAGGATTTCTGAAAGAGGATACGGATCTTACTATTTCAGGAGGAGAACTTCTCCACGCGGCCGTTACCTGCGGGATACCGGAAGAACGGCTGATGACCGGATATTCGGAGAAGCCGGGTACAGGAATCAGCCGAAGAATCTCGCTGGTAGAATATTCTCTGGAGGCCCAGGGAGAATATCTGCGGAAATCCGACCGGATATTGGAACTGGATGAGAGCATGCGGTCTTTGATCTCCTATTACCTGGGCATGTTCATCACAAAGCTGGTGAGCGGCAAGGTGTACGGTGTGGATTATCTCGTCCCCCTGCAGCTGGTGAGGCTGGAGCAGGGACAGGAGAATCTCCGCTACCACGGAAAGAGGCGGAGGGATATGATTGGATACCGGGAAGGAACGGATGTTTGTTTCAGCGTCTGGGAGGCCATAGGGAGAAGCAACAACAGCGGAAAGGCGCTGAAGGAAGGCTGTAAAAGCGCGGAAGAAATTCTGACGGTCAATGGACATACGCCCTGCAGGGCAGATTCCTGTATGACATATTATGGCTCCAGGTGCCTCTCTGTCCGTGTTAAAACCACCGCCGCAGCTTCGGAAGGACTGGAGATCTCATTTCCGCCTGCTGCATATTTCCGGGCGTATTATGACGCAGTCTATGGAATTGTGAGAGAGTGTTATGAGCGGGAGTCGGTACGGAATCAGATGGTCTTTGGCGAAGAACGGATAGAGGCGGAAATTCCTGTTTCGGGCGGGCGGAAGCTGTACGTCGGCATGCCCCGCCGGCTGTTCTTTGCGCTGGAATCTGATGATGAAGAAGTTTTAATGGCAGCTGATGAAATCATGAATAAGGAAAAGGACCCTGAAATCCAGGGCCCTGTGTGTACAGAAGCATATTGTGGAAGAGACGGTGTCTCCGTATCAGTCCGGTGAGAATTTTTTTCCAAACCGGCGCATGAAGACAAGAAACCAGAGGAACAGGAAAATACCTTTGAAAACGCTGGATACGGTTATGCTCCACCAGATGCCGTCCAGACCAAGGCTTGTGTTCATGAGTAAAATAGCGGCGGGGATCCTGGCCACTGTGAATATGATTCCTATCAGGGATGGGGGCATAGTCTTCCCAAGTCCGCTGAAAGCGCCGGAGGTGGTGATTTCGATACACATGAAAAGCTGGGAATAGCTGAGTATTTTCAGGTATTGGACCCCCATGGGCAGGATTTCAGGGTCGGGGATGAAAATCCGGAAAATGAATTCCGGGACGGTGAATAAAATGACCGTGCAGAGGAGCCCCCAGGCCAGCACCACGGCCATTGAGGTCTGATATCCTTTTTTCACCCGGGACCAGTTCCCGGACCCGAAATTCTGAGCGACGAAAGCGTTGACGGCGGCGGAAAATCCTTCTGCGGTCATCCAGGAGATTGATTCAATCTGGCTGCCTACCTTCTGGACAGCCACAGCGGCGTCGCCCCATCCGGCTATGACTCTGGCGATTATCATGGAAATAGCTGAAAAGGCCATGCTTTGAAGGGAAGAAGGAAGTCCGATCTTTGTAATGGCTTTTATTTTTTCTCCGTCGGGTTTACGAAGCAGTCTGATTTTTGAGAAAATGACAGGCTCCTTTCGGACCGCTAAGAGGAAGAGCAAAAAAACGATGGCCTGGGAAGCTGCTGTGGCAATGGCCGCTCCGGCGACTCCCATGGCGGGGATGGGACCCCAGCCAAAGATGAGGAGTGGGTCCAGGAAGATATTGATGACCATACCGATGGTGTTGGACAGAAATGAAATACGGCTGTTGCCCATCGCGGTCAGAAGACCGGTGAATATCTGATTCATGACAGAAAATATCACGAGTCCGCAAGTGATAGCCAGATAGATTTCGGCATCTGCGATCACGACAGAAGAATTCAATTTAAAAAAAGCAATCAAAGGCTTACAGAAAAAGACGGTGATCAGGCCAAAGACGACAGACAGGAATACCCCCATCTGAACGGAGGCCTGAGCGTATGAGACGGCTTCCTCTTCCTTGCCGGAGCCGAGCTTCTGGGCTACGAGTACCTGGCCTCCCATTCGGGCCACAATGCCCATTCCCCTTGAAAGCCAGGAGAACATGCTGGCGGCTCCTACGGCGGCCACGGCATCGGCAGAGAGACGTCCGATCCATATCATGTCGGTCAGATTGTAGGCCATCTGAACCAAAGACGTGAGCATGATGGGCAGGGCAAGAGCCGTAAGGGCAGGAAAAATCTTTCCTTTCAGTAAATTTACCTGTTGCTTCATAATCGAAGACTCCTTTGTCTTTTGAGATTTATCCCGGACAGGGGCTGCCGGCTGGATAAATTGTAGCAGAGAAGAGAGGGAACTTCAAGTGATAACGGAGGACTTTTTATATGGCGTTTATGGAAAGGAGCAGGGTGGTTCTGATTCCCTGCGATACTTACGAGGAAGAGACCGTATATGAAAAAATAAAAGCGGGGATCGGGCTTTTGGGAGGGATTGAAAATTTTGTGACCCCTGAGGAAAAGGTGCTTTTAAAGCCCAATCTGGTGAGGAAGGCGGAGCTTTCCAGGGCAGTGGTCACACATCCGTCTGTAGTGGGCGCCGTGGCCAGGCTTTTGAAAGAAGCCGGAGTGAGGAACGTGTCGGCAGGGGATTCCTGTGGAGTCGGATCGGCTCTGAGCACGGCAGCCGGAGCCGGCTTAGATTCGGTACTTGAAAAATATGGCGTGCCTGTGGTGGAATTTACAGGGATGGGAAAAGTGCCCTATAAAGAAGGCGTTCAGGCGAAAGCCTTTTTTCTGTCAAAGGAAGCGGCAGAGGCGGACGCGCTCATCAACATCTGTAAAATGAAGACCCATGCCCTGGAGCGGGTGACCGGGGCCGTTAAAAATATGTATGGCTGTGTCTACGGCCTCCATAAGGCAAAGGGACACACTCAGTATCCGAGTGCCGACAGCTTCGCCAGGATGCTGGTGGATCTGAACCGGTTTCTTGCCCCCAGGCTTTATGTGATGGACGGAATCACGGCGATGGAAGGGAATGGCCCCACGTCTGGCGACCCGGTGTCCATGAATGTGCTTCTTCTGTCCGGAGACCCGGTGGCCATGGACAGCATATTCTGTCATCTTATCGACCTGAAGCCGGACCTGGTCCCTACCAACTATCACGGAGAGAAAATGGGGCTGGGAAGCTGGCAGGAAGAGAAGATAGAATTGATTCTTCTGGAGGATGGGGAAGCGGACAGCTCCGCTGCGGCGGACGGCCGGACCCGGGCGAGAGAGATTACCGTGAAGGAGGCTTTTGAGAGATATGGAAACGGAAGCTTCCGGGCAGACAGAAGAAGGGCTAAAAGTGACTTCTGGGTAAGGCTTGGGAGACTGTTCAATGTCTTTCAGAAAAAACCGTATATACTTCAGGATAAATGCGTAAAATGCGGTGTCTGTGTGGACAGCTGTCCGGTGGACGGAAAAGCGGTGGCATTTGCGGATGGGCGAATGAATCCTCCCGTATATGATTATAAAAAGTGTATTCGTTGTTTTTGCTGTCAGGAAATGTGCCCCCACAAGGCGATTCAGGTAAAATAGAGTGATACGGGAGAAGGGAATTGGAAGGAATAGGGAGATGAATAAGGAAAAAGGGAAAAACGGCAGCCAAATGCTGGAGAAGATCTTAAACCATATGGGTGATACCGCCGTCTATGCAATTCGGAGGGATACTCATGAACTGCTGTTTTTTAATGACAGGGTAAAAGCAGTCAGTCCCGGTATCCAGATTGGTCATGTCTGCCATGAAATATGGGAAGGGTACTGTAAAAACTGTCCTCTTCTGACTCTTGGAAAGAAGGAAAGTAATACCACGGTGAGCTATGATGATCCGTTTGGAAAGGTGGTGGATATTTCAGCGACGAAGATTGACTGGGGGCCGGAGGAAATACCGGCTTACCTGATATCGGTGACTCCCCATACCTTCAGTATCCAGGAACAGGAACTGGAATTGGAGCGGGAAAAGCTGGCGGCGGTGGCCGGGAAAGTCTATCCCGTCATATATTCGGTGAATCTGACGAAGAATACTTATTCAATGGTAGAATTTCAGTCATCAGAATCCTATCTTCCACCTTCTTCCGGAAAGTTTGACGATCTGCCGTTTCTGGCCTCCAGGACAGTACACCCGGATTACCAGGAACAGTATATCCGCACCTTTGGACGGGAAAAGCTTTTGGAAGACTACAAAAACGGCATAAAAGAGCTGGGACTGGAATTTCTTCAGCTTTACCGTGACGGAAGCTATCAATGGGTCAGCGTACAAGTGATATTTCTGGAGAACACATTGAGTGATGATGTGATGGAGATTACCTTGTGCAAAAATATCCATGAACAAAGACTGGCCCAGAAGAAGAAAGAAAGGGAGCGGCAGGCAGTTTATGACAGCCTTCCGGGAGGCATTGTGAAATGTCTGGCGGATGAATCCTTTACAATCCTGAGCATGAGCCGGAATTTCCGGGAGATGTTCGGGATAATGGAGGGAAACGAACGAAAGGCGGCAGATCTGTTTCAGGGGAAAGAGAGGGAAGCGGATCTGGCATACTGCCGTTCCTGCGCGGCGGCAGGAAAACCGATCCGCCTGGACGGACAGTCCACGGACAGCATGGGAAGATGTATCTGGCTTCACTTGGAAGGAAAAATGACAGGAGAGCAGGACGGAGTTCCTGAATACACAATGACAGTCCTGGATATCACCGGCCGCAAAGAGACAGAAGAAGAGCTTAAACAGGAACGGATGAAATATAAGATCGCTGTGGAAAGTGCTGCAGATGTTTTTTTTGAATATTTTCCGGAGGAGGATCTGTTCTTGAGCCAGGAAAACCCGGAAATAGGCGGACGTGCCGCCAGACTGGAGAACTACCGGCAGATAATGAGAGATATTCTGCATCCGGAGGATATTGGTCTGGTGGACAGTGTCCTGGGAGGGGAACTGAGACAGGCGGAGGTGCGTATCATCCCTTATGGAGGGAGCGGCTACCGCTGGTATCTGGTGCAGGGTGACCTGATTCGTAAGGACGGAGAAAAAGAGCGGGTCGTGGGGACTCTGCGGGATATCACACAGCTGAAACAGAGGGAGGAGCTGTACCGCTCCAGGGAGACGCTGATGACCGCGAGCATCATGACGCTGTTCGGAGAGCTCCTGGTGCTGGATGTTGAGACAGGCCGTTTTATGGCATATAAATCCAGCAGCGGGATGGAGGCCATTAAAGAGCAGGAGGATTTCACCTTATTTTGTAAAGAGTACGGAGGGAATCTTATTCACCCGGAGGACCGGGGCCGGTTTTTCTCCATATTTTCCATGGAAAATATCAGAAAAAATGCGAAAGAGGGGAGGAAAAAGCTGCTTCTGGAGGCGCGCCGGCTGGATGAGGAAGGACACTACCGGTGGTGCGAGCTGATGGGGAATCTGCTGGAGGATGAGGAAGTGAATGTGATGCTGCTGACCTTCCGGGATATCCATGAGCTTTATATGGCCAGGGCGGAGAGCCGGATAGCCAATGAACGGCTGCTGACCTCGGTGAACCATTTTTATGATGCGATCTACGAGTGGAACCTGACAGGCGGAGAAGCCTATGCGTGGAAAGGTTTCCAGGGGTATCCGGAGTCCTTCCGCATGGCGGAGTCTGTGAAAGAGCATTTCGAACGGGTGCTTTGGGAATATATCCATCCGGATTACCGCGAAGAATTTAAGGACAATTTTGCGCCGGAGCGGCTGACGGAAAGCTTTAAGGAACGCCAGAGCGAACATTTTATGGAATTCCGAAACAAATGCCCGGACGGGCAGTATTATTGGTTTACCATGAACATGCAGCTTTTGGAGAATGTGGACGGAGAGCTGCGGGCCATGATATATATGAAGAATGTCGACAGACAGAAGAAAGAGCAGGAGCGCCAGAAGCAGGCGCTGCAGGATGCCCTTTCCCTGGCAGAGCAGGCCAGTCTGGCAAAGAGCGATTTCCTTTCCCGTATGTCCCATGATATCCGCACTCCGATGAATGCGATTATCGGTATGACTGCCATAGCGGCGGTCAGCCTGGACAATAAAGAAAAAATGAGGGACTGCCTGGGAAAGATCGGACTGTCGGCCAGATATCTTCTTTCTCTTCTGAATGATGTTCTGGACATGTCAAAGATAGAGAGTGGAAAGATGGATCTTGCAAAAGAGCCGTTTGATTTCCGGGAGCTGGTGCAGAGTGTGACCCAGATGATCTATGCTCAGGCCAGCGCGAAAAGACAGGAATTTACCGTGATGGTCGACGAGCGCTTGGAAAGCACATATATCGGGGATTCTCTGCGGATAAACCAGATACTCATGAACCTGCTTTCCAATGCGGTGAAGTATACTGGAGAGAGCGGCCATGTATCTCTTCGGCTGGAATCTATGCGGCAGACGAAAGACAAGGAATGGCTCCGGATTCAGGTGTCCGACGACGGAATTGGAATATCGGAAGAATTCCAGCAGAAAATGTTCCAGCCGTTTGAACAGGAATCACAGGAAAGCGGAAGAGTGTTTGAAGGAAGCGGGTTAGGCCTTTCCATTGTTCAGAATCTTCTTCGAATGATGGACGGAAGCATCGCAGCTGAGAGCGGCCAGGGAGAAGGAACCTGTTTTACAGTAGAGCTTCCGCTGCAGCGGACCGGGAACGGTCCGGCAGAGGACTGCATGTTTCCTGAGGATATGGAAGTATTGGTGACGGATGACGATCCTTTTGTCTGCGAGCAGGCCCAGGCTATCTTGAATCATATGGGAGTAAAGGTTGAGTGGGTGGTCTCGGGAGCTGAGGCTGTGGAATCAGTGCGCCGCAGATCAGACCGTGGAGAAAAATTCGATGTGGCGATCATCGACTGGAAGATGCCCGGGATGGATGGAGTGGAAACAGCCCGCCAGATACGAAGGATTGTAGGGAAGGATATCCTGGTGATCGTAATGTCGGCGTATGACTGGAGCGATGTAGAGGAGGAAGCCCGCGCCGCAGGTGTGGATCTGTTTTTAGCTAAGCCGTTTTTTACCAGCACACTTGGAGCGGTGCTGCGGCAGGCTGCAAAGACAGACATGACGGAAGAAAAACGTCAGCTTAAAGAAGAGACAGCCTTTGACCACGAGCGCGTGCTTTTGGTGGAGGACAGCGAGATAAACAGGGAAATCGCCCAGACGCTCCTGGAGATGAGAGGAATTCAGGTGGATACGGCAGAAGACGGACGGATAGCTGTGGAAAAATTCCTGTCTGCCCGTTCCGGGACCTATCAGGCTGTGCTCATGGATATCCGCATGCCGCATATGGACGGCCTGGAGGCTACGAGGAGGATACGGAGCTCAGATCATCCGGATGCCGGCAGGATGCCGATCATTGCGATGACTGCCAATGCTTTTGAGGATGAGCGGCAGGAAGCAGAAAAGGCAGGCATTAATGAATATCTGACAAAGCCGATTGAACAGGAATTATTGTTTGGAACCCTGTACAGGGTATTTCACAGCGGCCTTATAGGCGAAGATAAATAATATATAGAAGAAACAGGAAAAAGGCTTGTCCGGCCAATCGCCGGACAGGCCCTTTTTGTTCCGCAGAGGACGCCGCGAGGGACCCCTTTGTACAAAGTACAAAAATTAAACAGGAATTTTTGGAGGAAAAACGATGAAATGTGACTTTTCTGTGTGCTATCATTAACGAAACGAAAGTTGTGCAATATCACCATAATGTCCTTGTAAAGGCGTTGAGAAATTTGCTAATATACCGGTGAATTGGAAATAATTGCACGGATTTAAAAACAATAATCTGGTGAAAAGTATGAAAGAGAGGCAAGTCATGAAGAAGCTTTATGGTGTTGTTACAGCCATGGTCACTCCCTTTAATGAGGACGAGACCGTAAGGGTGGAAGCAATCAGACAGCATGTGGATTTCCTTATTGAAAAAGGTATCAACTGCCTGTATCCTCTGGGTACAACAGGTGAGATGATGCTGATGAATAATGAAGAGAGAAAACTGGTAGCCGAGACAGTTGTGAATCAGTGCAATCACCGTATTCCCGTGTTCATTCACGTAGGAGCCATGAAAACAAAGGATGCCTGTGAGCTGGCGCGCCATGCCTGTGAAATTGGGGCGGATGGTATCGGAGCAGTTTCTCCTGCGTTCTACGGCGCGACCGACGTTTCCATATATGAGTATTACGCAGCGATCGCAAAGAGCGTGCCGGAGGATTTCCCGATTTACCTTTACAACATTCCTCAGTGCTCTTCCAATGATCTGCCGGTGGCCGTAGCTGATAAGCTGGCCAGAGAATTTAAAAATATTATCGGAATCAAGTACAGCTTTGCCGATATGTGCAGGACTCTGGAATATCAGAAAGTAAATGACGGCAATTTTTCTGTGCTTCACGGATGTGATAAACTGATCAATGCGCTGATGGCCATGGGCTGTGACGGTGTAGTATCCGGCGTATCCAGCGTATATCCTGAAATATTTGTAGCGACCTATCAGGCGTGTATGCGCGGCGATTGGGATGAGGCCAGGAAACAGCAGAGGCTTGCCAATGAAGTCTGCGATATTCTGAAGGGCGGAGCCAGCATGGGCCATTTCAAAGAGGCGATGAAGCTGCGGGGAATCGATGCGGGATATGTACGCGGACCGTTACATAACCTGACTCAGGATGAAATCCTTGAGATGAAGAAGCAGCTGGCTGTCATCGGCCTTCAGTAAAGCAATACACAGAAACCGAAATAAGTGTGTGTAGTACGCACTTATCATAAAAAAGGAGGAATAAAACTTATGAAGAAAGTAGTATCTTTGATGTTAGCACTTGTCATGGTATTTTCTTTGGCTGCCTGCGGCGGCAAAGATAAGGACGCTGACAAAGACAAGGGCAAAGAGACCACCGCTGCTGCAGATGGTTCTGAAGCAACTAAAGAAGAAGGCGGCGCGAGCGGTGATGCAGAAACCATTAAAATCGGCCTTTGCCAGCCTTTCACCGGCCCCAATGCGGTAGCAGGTGAATATTCCAGATACGGCGTTGACCTGGCTGTTGAGGAAATCAACAACGCAGGCGGCTTCGAAGTAGGCGGCAAGATGTATAAGATTGAAATCGTGGAAGAGGACAATGAAGGTAAGCCTGAGATCACCAACAATGCTTACAATAAGCTGATTGGCCAGGATAAAGTTGCTGCCATCATCGGACCCGACTCCAGCGGTCCCCTTATCTCTGCAGGCCCTCTTGCAACAGCTGCTAAGGTTCCGGCTATCGGCACCACTTCCAGCAACCCTGACTGTACGACCGTGGGCGGCGAGTATGTATTCCGTGCCTGCTGGATTGACAGCTTCCAGGCTGTAGTTTGTGCAAAGATGGCTCAGGAAACATTAAAAGCATCCAAGGTTGCCGTTCTTTACAGCAACGCTGATGACTATTCTTCAGGACTGGCTACCAACTTCAAGAAAGAATTTGAAGCGGCAGGCGGCGAAGTAGTTGCATTCGAAGCATATGCAGGCGCTGACGTAAAAGACTTCAAGGCTCAGCTGACCAATATCCAAAACTCTGGAGCAGAAGTTATTTTCCTTCCCAACCAGGCTGGTGAGCTTCCCCTTCAGATCAAACAGATTCGTGAAATGGGCATCGAAGCAGAAATCATGGGCGAGATGTCTTGGGATAACCCCAACGTACCCGAGCTGGCTGGAAATGAGAACGTAGAAGGATGCTATTTCATCTCTCTGTTCGCTGCTGACAGCACGGACCCCGTTTCTCAGGCTTTCACAAAAGCATTCCGTGAGAAATACAACAAAGAGCCCAACACTCAGTCCACTATGTCCTATGACTGTGTACAGATTCTTGTAGATTCCTTCAAGAGAGCCGGTAAGGTAGATGACAGCGCAGCTCTTAGAGACGCTATCCAGGCGACCGACATCAACCTGCCCAGCGGCCATCTTGTATACGATGAAAACAGAGACCCGGAAAAATCTGCCAATGTTATGATTTATAAAGACGGTGTACCGACCTACGTTTCTACAATCAATCCGTAAACCGTAAGAATTGGGGAGCGAGGCGCAAGTCTCGCTCTCGTCTTATGTAACGGGAGATAAAAGTTTTTCCAGGAGTGTATTCCTCCCATTTTTCAGAAAGAGGTGAAAATATGTCACAGTTTTTCCAGCTTCTCATCTACGGGCTCCAGCTGGGTACCATATATGCACTGGTGGCACTCGGATATACTATGGTATATGGAATCGTAGATCTGATTAACTTCGCCCACGGCGATTTCCTGATGCTGGGTGCCTATACGGCGTTTTTTGCGGCGCTTTTCGCAGGAGAAAATTTCGTGGTATGCCTGATCATGGCTATGCTGGTGGCCGGTGTCATCGGTGTGATCACAGACAGGATTGCTTATAAGCCCATGAGGAACCAGCCGAAGCTGTCAGCTTTGATCACGGCCCTCGGCGTATCCACATTCATTCAGAACCTTTGCAGGGCCCTGCCTTTCATCGGGCCTATCCCGAAAGCTTTTCCTACTCTGCTTCAAAGCAAGAGTATCAAGATTTTTGGCGTCACCTTTACAACGACTCAGATTCTTTTGATCGTCTTGGCTATCCTCCTGATGCTTGGTCTTAACTTCATTGTAAATAAGACGAAGGTAGGCCGGGGCATGCGTGCGGTTTCTCTGGACAGAGATGCGGCAGCTCTTATGGGCATCAATATCAACATGGTCATTTCCAGCACCTTCTTCATCGGCGCAGCACTGGCAGGCGCAGGCGGTGTGTTCTATGGAATCATGTATCCGACCCTGGAGGTCAGTATCGGCTCCTTCCTGGGCAACAAAGCATTTATTGCCGCAGTAGTCGGCGGTATCGGTAGCATTAAAGGAGCCATGTTCGGCGGAATCATCATGGGTATCGCGGAGATCTTTGCCACGAACCTCAACGCAGATGTGGGCTTTGGCGTGGCATATGCCATACTGATCGTGATCCTTCTTGTAAAGCCGGCCGGTCTGTTCGGCAAGCTGACAACAGAGAAAGTGTAGGTGATATCGGATGGGTAAGACAAAAGCAGTACAGTTGCAGAAAGATAAAAAATCCTATGTCAGCTACATTATGATTCCTGTTCTTTTCGTGGTGATCCAGATTCTTTACAGAACGGAGATCCTCAACTCTTATTGGTATCAGATCTTACAGCTGGCATGTATCAACGGCATCGTGGCCATGAGCCTTAACCTGATCAACGGTATGACGGGTCAGTTTTCCCTGGGCCAGGCAGGTTTTATGTCCGTTGGCGCGTATACATCAGCAATGTTGACGAAGCTGGTATTCCAGTCAGCCATGGGAAATCCGTTTGCCTCTTACGGCCTCTTTTTCCTGGCGCTTCTGATCGGCGCGGCGGTGGCGGCATTTATCGGTTTCCTGATCGGTATTCCCTCCCTTCGTTTGAAGGGCGATTATCTGGCCATCATCACACTGGGATTCAGTGAGATCATCCGCGTGCTGTGGCGTGTATTTCCTTTTTCCGGCAGGGCGAAGGGACTCAACGGCATCCAGAAGCTGAGTACCTTTCCAATCATTTTCGTAGCGGTGATCATCGTGATGATCCTGCTTCGTAACTTTACAAAATCCCGTTATGGACGAGGCTGCATCGCCATCCGTGAGAATGAGCTGGCGGCGGAGACCATGGGTATCAATACTACAAAAGCGAAGATTAAATCCTTTGTATTCTCCGCATTTATTGCGGGCTTGGGCGGAGGTTTATATGCCCATTTGATGATGTTCATCAATCCGGAGATGTTCAGCCAGGTGAAATCCACTGATATGCTGTTATTCCTTTATGCCGGCGGCGTGGGAAGCTACAGCAGCGCCCTTCTCGGAGCATTGATCTTTACAATGCTGCCGGAGTTCCTGCGCTTCATGGGTGAGTGGCGTCTCGTTATCTACGCGCTGATCCTGATCATCATCATGCTGAACCGGCCTAAGGGAATCTTCGGCAAGCATGAATTTGGTTTCATGAGATTCGGTGATAAAGAGAGCGCTCACCAGAAGGCAGATAACGGCGGATTAATTTCCTCCTTTGTAGAAAGACGGAAAGCAAAGAAACTGGCGCAGGCAGGCGAGAACAACGGCGGCGCCGGAAAACAATAAGGGAGAAAGGAGGAAACGACATGTCGTTATTAACAGCAGAAAATTTATCCATTGAATTCGGCGGACTGAAAGCAGTGCAGGATTTCAACCTGGAGCTGAGGGAAAACGAGCTTCTTGCTATCATTGGGCCAAACGGCGCCGGAAAGACTACGATCTTCAATATGCTGACAGGCATTTATCAGCCGACACATGGCACGGTAAAGCTGGGCGATCAGGTGATGAACGGCCTTCGCTCCAATGTGTTTACGGAGCATGGGATTGCCAGGACATTCCAGAATATCCGTCTGTTCGGCAGCGCAAGTGTGCTGGACAATATCATCATCGCCATGGAGCTGCAGGTTACCTATAACCTTGCCAGCGCGATTTTCCGGACCAAGAAATTCCGGAAACAGGAAGAAGATTTTAAAAACCAGGCTATGGAGCTTCTGAAGGTATTCCGTTTGGATGATAAAGCGGACTTCCTCGCGAAAAACCTGCCTTACGGCGAACAGCGCCGTCTGGAGATCGCGAGAGCCCTGGCTACCAGGCCTAAGATTCTTTGCCTGGATGAGCCGGCGGCTGGCATGAACCCCAGTGAAGTGGATGAGCTGGTGGGTCTGATCAAGGAAATAAGGGAGAAATTCGATATTACGATCATTCTCATCGAACACCATATGAACATGGTCATGGCCATTGCCGACAGAATCAAGGTAATCGACTTCGGCGTGACTATCGCTGAGGGCCTTCCTTCCGAGGTACAGAATGACCCGAAGGTTATCGAGGCATATCTTGGAAAGGAGGAAGAGGAATTATGTTAGAGGTCAAGAACCTGGTGGTAAATTATGGCTCCATCAAAGGCGTGGACGATATCAGCTTCCATGTGGATGAAGGGGAGATCGTTACCCTGATCGGCGCCAACGGTGCCGGAAAGACTAGTACTCTTCGTGCGCTCTCTGGACTGAACAAGGTAGGCACTATGACTTCTATTAAGTTCATGGGAGAAGAACTGACGAAGATGACGCCCCACCAGATTGTGGCGAAGGGACTGAACCATGTGCCGGAAGGAAGAAGGATCTTCTACAGCATGACGGTGAAGGAAAACCTGCTGATGGGAGCGTGGACTGATAAGGATGCGGCGACCATTAAAAAAAATATGGAACGGGCATATACGCTGTTTCCCCGTCTGAAGGAACGGGAGAGTCAGATAGGCGGGACATTGTCCGGCGGCGAGCAGCAGATGCTGGCAGTTGCCAGGGCATTGATGACCGGAGGGAAGATGCTTCTTTTAGATGAGCCCTCCATGGGACTCGCGCCCATTGTCGTAAGGGGTATTTTTGATATCATCCAGGAACTGCAGAAGGAAGGCATGACAATCCTTCTGGTGGAGCAGAATGCCAACATGGCACTTTCCATCGCCAACCGTGCGTATGTCCTGGAAACAGGCAAGATTTCTCTTGAGGGGCCTGCGGCCGAGATTAAGGCCAACGACCAGGTAAGGAAGGCATACCTGGGAGCATAAATAACAGACACAATATTGATCAGCCAAATTTTTATATAATAGGGGGTATCCGGCCATGAGTCGTGTATCAAAAACAGGAAAATGCGTAGATCGTTCTTCTATCCGTATTTTCTTAGAAAAACAAAACAAAATTGCGGAGTCTTGTGACGATATGATTTCGTTCACCATTGGTGAGCCTGATTTCCAGACGCCGCCGAACATTGTGGAAGCGGCTATCCAGGCTCTTTCCGAAGGAAAGACGAAGTATGCGCCCAACTCAGGCATTCCTGAGCTGCGGAAAGCAATCTCCGAGGATCTGGAGAGGACCCATGGTGTCCACTATGATCCGGAAACGGAGATTGTCATCACCCCCAGCGGAATGGATACGCTGCGTCTTGCGGCCATGGCCATCCTGGATGATGACGAGGAAATGATCGTAAATGATCCCTGCTGGGCAAATCATCCGAATCATTCCAAAATCGCACACGGCAAGCCGGTACTGGTTCCGGTCCATGAGGAAGATAATTTCTTCTACAACCTGGAGGAGCTGGAGAAGTATGTAAATGAGAAGACGAAGGCGATTCTTCTGAATTCCCCGAACAACCCCACCGGCGGCGTGATATCCCATGAAGCGCTGTGTGCATTCTGTGATTTCTGCAAGAAGCATGATTTGCTGGTGATCTCCGATGAAGTATACTATAACATCATCTTCGACGGACTTAAATTCTACAGTCCAGCTATGATAGAGGGGATGAAAGACAGGGTGATCATTTCTCAGTCCTTCTCCAAGACCTATGCGATGACGGGGTGGAGACTCGCTTATGCGGCGGGGCCGGCCGATATCATTGAAGCGATCGGGAGACTCAATGAGAACTCTATTTCCTGTGTGAATACCTTTGTTCAGTGGGCAGGTGTAGAAGCGATCAAAGGGACCAGGAAATACATAGACTCCATGGTAAAGGAATTTGAGAACCGGAGAAACATCGTTTACGAAGGAATCAACGCCATTGACGGACTTTCCTGTGTGAAGCCCCAGGGTGCGTTCTATGCATTCGTAAATATCAAGAAGACGGGACTCAGCGCTGAGGAATTTGCAACGAGGCTTTTGGAAGAAAAGCATGTGGGCATGGTTCCCGGCACAGGATTCGGTGCTTCCGGAGAAGGCTTTGTACGTCTTTCCTATGCGACCTCCACGGATAATATCCGGGACGGCATCAAACGGATGGGAGAGTTTGTGGAAAGTTTAAAAAAATAAGAAGAGCAGCTGGTACGAACTAGTTCGTAGATGCTTGCTAAAAGCTCTGCAAAGCATGGGGCGGAATTCCATTGATTCCGTCCCATCACTGTGCAGGGCTTTGTGGTATGTTGAAGGAAAACATATTTTTACTGGAAAAATCTTACGGGGGGAACGGGCTTGAAAAGGGGATGTTTTCTTAGTAGACTAAGAGTAGCATCCTGTTCAGCCGTAAAAAACGGAGGAGAGTGATAAATCATGCCGATTACGGTAAAAGAAATCATGCAGCTGAAGGAATTTCAGAATTTCACCTTGATTGCCGGGCGTGAGGGGGAAGGAAAAGAAATCATGAACATTGGTATCCTGGATTATGAGTATGCCAATGAAGATCCTGATCTGGAACGGCTCTGGGCTTTTGGAAAGAATGCGTTTGTGATTTCCAGTCTTTTGTTTGCAAAAGACCATCCGGAACGGATCTTATCGGCGATCAAAGGCTTGTGCCGGGACGGAGTGGCTGCGCTGGCCATCAAGACAATCTATTATGAAACACTTCCTCAGGATGCCATGGACTATGCCAATGAACATAGGCTTCCAGTCTATACTTTTGGACGGGACGATGCCTATTTTCAGGATATAGCGGTGATCATCCGGACAAAGATGGAAGAAAGAGACGATACGGAGCTGCTGGAGCAGAAGATTGGCCTCCTGGTCAACGATAACCTGAGCGTGGCAAATGTCCGGAGCCTGTCCCAGGAAATCCTGCCTGAGGGAGGATACCGGCAATACCTGTCAATTTACTGCAATGCGAAGTCTCTGTCGGAGAGTATATACTATGTACGTGCTTTTAATGAACTGAGGGACAGACTCGGCAAACGGGATGCGGCTTTTCGGTTTCGCAATGGTTATCTGATCGTGATGGACATGGAGGAACGTCAGATAAAGGGGGATCTGGCGGGAACAGTCATGAGAAATCTGTCGCTGAAGCAGGAGGACTATTTCGTCGGCATCGGGACCATACACGACAGCATGGATGAGGTCAGCATTTCCATGCAGGAAGCGCTTTATGCCAGCCAGTACGCGAAGCTTTTGGGGGAAAGCTCTGTGTGCTTCCAGCAGATGGGGATTTATCAGATCTTGCTTCCCTACTGCAGAAGTCCCTGGATGGAACAGTACTGCAGGAATATCTTGGAGCCAATTTTGGACTTTGACCGGCAGTATGATGGGGAACTGTTTCAGACAGCGCTTCTTTATGTTAAGCTGAACGGCGACGTAGAGCAAGTGGCTGCTCAGCTCCATCTTCACAAAAATACCATCCGCTACCGGATGAGCCGGGTGCGGGAGCTGATAGGCGCGGACGGAGACGCCCGATTTGACGAGCAAATCTCCATTGCATTCCGCACCTACGAAATACAGAGGGATATTTCCCAGTGAAACAGGAGAAAGGGAAATATGCACTGCTGAAGAGGTGAAACGGAGCGCCGCGAGGTCAAGGAACTTCGCATGACACCTATGGATCAGGAGGTTACAGCGGTCTGCATCTGTCATACGAACAGGTGAGAGGAGCGGTTATGAAACGTAGAGATAAAGTGAACTATTATCTGGATCTGGCGGAGATGGTTTCACAAAGATGTACTTGCCTTCGGCGTCATTATGGCGCGGTCATTGTCAAAAACGATGAAGTCATTTCCACGGGTTATGTGGGGGCGCCCAGGGGAAGAAAAAATTGTACCGATGCAGGAGCCTGTATCAGAGAAAAGCTGTCCGTACCGAGAGGAGAACGGTATGAGCTGTGCCGGAGTGTCCATGCGGAGGCCAACGCCATTATCAGCGCATCCCGGGATAAGATGCTTGGAAGCGCACTTTACCTGGTAGGAGTTGAGGCAGAGAGCGGGGAGTACGTGAAAAATTCCAGCAGCTGTTCCATGTGCAAGCGCCTTATCATCAATGCGGGGATTGAGCGGGTATACATACGCGATACTAAGGACGAATACCGGATGGTTTATGTTTCCGAATGGGTGGAGCAGGATGAGTCCCTGGAGGGTGTGTTCGGCTACTGAGAGCGGCATAAGCTTTATCAAAGAGACTAAAAAACTGAGCGAATTTCCATAAAAAACAAAACCGCCTCATTGCAGGAAACTTTTAAAACGTATATGCTTTTAAAAGGAGGTGCTGATATGGCGAACGAAGATAAAAAAGATTTTAATGCGATGCTCCATAAGGACTCAGGGATGCCGAAGATACAGATCATCACCGATGAGGCTGCGGTCAAAAAATATGGAGGAGAGAAAATGTACTTTGCTCCTCCGATCGATTACGACAAGATCATGAAAAAGATTCCCTGGGGAAGGGTCGCCACGGTGGGGATGATCCGGGAATATTTTGCTGAAAAGAACCATGCGGATTTTACAGATCCGATCACGGCAGGGATCTTTGTCTCCATAGCAGCATGGGCGAGTTTTCAGCGGGAGGAGGATGAGACTCCGTACTGGAGAACGCTGAAAGCCGGCGGAGAATTGAATCCCAAATATCCAGGCGGAGTTCAGGCTCAGAAGGAAAAGCTGGAAGCAGAAGGACATACCATCCTGCAGAGAGGCAGGAAAAATATAAAATATTACGTCAAGGATTATGAAGAGAGGCTCTGCCCGTTAAGGAAACTTTGAGGAAAAATGAACCTGAGTATATACATGCGATCATGGCACCAGACAGATAATGTTGTCTGGTGCCTTATTACATGATACTAAATACTTTTTGGAATCATTTATAGTTAGCTCCGATCAAGCTCCGGTTAAACACCGGCAGAAGTTCCGGACCGTCACGATTTCGGTTCGCTGGCGATGCAGGGGTGTTAGCAGGATCTTCCCGGCCGCAGGAGATTCCTGGAAAGTAGAGAATTTATAGAGAAGTTTATTGTAGAATCAAAGTCAAGCGAAGAGGGATTTCTCTGCTGCTGGCGGGGAAAACAGGAGATGCCGCCGGGAAAATGTGACGGCTTAGTAACAAAAAAGTGACAGAATTGTAAGTTGTATATACATTGGTAAAATGCTATAACAGTTATAATGCGGATTAAAACAGAGTTTGGAATCAAATGGATCTGATATAGGGGGAGAATCATGAAGGTCGTTATTTTAGCGGGCAAATTCGGAATGGGACATTATCAGGCTGCCCGGGCAGTATTGGAGCAGTTAGAAAAAGAGTACGGAGATGTCCAGGTGGAAGTGGTGGACTGGATGGAATACATCTTTCCGCAGCTTTCTGGTATGATATATAAAACATATGCCGCGATAGTAAATCACTGTCAGTGGTATTACAATCATCGCTATTCCCGGCTGGAAAACGCAGAGATCGATCAGAGGCCGGAGGTGGCTTTGGCGGGCCGGTGGGGGGTGAGCCGGCTCCTGAAGGAGAAAAAGCCGGATATTCTCATCGCAACATTGGCGCTCTGTGCGAAGACCGTTTCTTCTTATAAAGAAAAACACAGATGCCAGGTGCCGCTGATCACATGTGTCACCGACATCACAGGCCATTCGGAGTGGATAAACAGGCATACGGATGCTTACATGGTCGGTTCGGAGAAAGTAAAATATGAATTTATCCGAAAAGGCGTGCCCAGAGAAAAGATATTTGTAACGGGCATTCCGGTTCGGCTGGAGTTCCATGAAAAGCTGAGAACAAAGAATGGATACGGAAATGGCTGTAAAAAAAGGAGAAAGCTGCTTCTCATGGGAGGAGGACTGGGGCTTCTGCCCCACGACCTGTCATTTTATGAAGCGTTGGACCGGATGCCAGGGGTGGAAACAACGCTGATAACCGGCAGTAACCAGGCTTTGAGGAGACGCCTGGAAGGGAGATTTCCGCACATTCAGGTGCTCGGTTATGTCCAGAACATATCGGATCATCTGAGGGATTCAGACCTGGTGGTGACGAAGCCGGGAGGCATCACTGTATTTGAAGCGGTGTCGGTGGCGACGCCTGTGGCGGCTCTGAACCCGCGGCTTAAGCAAGAGGTGTATAACGCAGTATATTTAGAGGAAAACCGGCTGGGAGAAGTGATCTGGGGAGATGCAGAGGAATGTCTGGACCGGCTGGAGGCTCTGCTGTCAGACAGCAGGAAGCTGGCGTACTATAAAATGCAGATGCGCCGTCTGCAGCACAGGCTTGATTATCATGGAATATCAGAAGTGATCGATTATGTGATCCGGGAGGAAATGAATCGTTATGCGGCAAAACACAGGAAACTGCGGGGGGCGGTTGGTTTTAACATTTGATGACGGACCTGACAGACGGTATACGGGAACTCTTTTGGATCTGTTAAAAAAAGAGCAGATTCCGGCGGCGTTTTTTGTGGTTGGGAATCATGCGGCAAAAGAACCGGAGCTGGTACAAAGGATGGAAGCAGAGGGACATATTGTAGGCAGCCATTCCATAGAACACAGGAATGCTCTTATTTCTACATACAACTATATGAAACGGGACTTTGAAGCCTGCCGGATGATTCATATGGAGCTTCTGGGCAGACCGCCGCGCTATTTTCGCCCACCGTGGGGAATACGGAACATGTTCACAAGAAAATTTGTAAAAGGGCAGGGAATGAGAATGGTACTGTGGGATGTGATGGCGCAGGATTGGCGGGCGGATGCTTCGACAGTTGGAATCGCAAAAAAGCTGAGGGAACGGGTGTCGGACGGAGCCATAATCTGTCTTCATGATGCTGGAGAGGACACAGGAGGCGCGGCCGGAGCGCCTCTGAAAACTATTAAAGCTCTTGAGCTGGCCATCCCGGACCTGAAAGCCTCGGGTTATCATTTTATCAGTTTGGATGAGTATTTTGCAGGAGCTGCTTTATGAGTAAGACAGGTACGGACAAGACAGAGAAGAAAACTGGATATGGAAAAGGTATTTTGCTGCTGCTCCTTCTGACGGCAGCCACCGTGTTCGTACTGCTGAGGGGATACCGCATATCCGATCTGTGGGAGGCGCTGAGTCAGGCCGACGGGCGGTGGCTGCTTCTCGGCCTTTCCTGTATGGTTTTTTTTGTAACCTGTGAGGCGGTGAATATCCGGATGATCATGGGGGCTCTGGGAAAGAAAGTATCGTTCCGGAACTGCGAGCAATACGCGTTTATCGGCTTCTATTTTAGTTCCATCACCCCATCCTCCAGCGGCGGCCAGCCGATGCAGGTCTATTATATGAAAAAGGACAGGATATCCATTGCCGACTCGTCAGCGGCAATTTTGTTTATTGTTCTGGTGTATCAAATAGCCATGCTGCTGTTCGCGGGGACTATGGCGGTATTCCATCCAGCCATGGCGGGTGAGGCGGCCGGCCATCTCAAATATCTGCTGCTCTATGGAGGTCTTGTGAACGGATTGATGGCCGGGTTCCTGGCCTTTATCATGTTATCGAAGAAGACTGTGACACGGATTCTGGGGTGGCTGGTTCGTTTGGGAGCCAGTCTTCATCTGATAAAGAACCGGGATCAGGCAATGGAAAAGGTGAACGCCGAAATCGGAGAATACCATCAAAGCACCATGATCATGAAAGGAAATCCATTCTTGTTTTTGCGGGTGCTTGCGGTGACACTTCTGCAGATGGGAGCGTTGTCCTCTGTGCCTTACTGCGTATACCGGGCGCTGGGATATATCGGGACTGGATGGGGCTCCGTGATGACTGTGCAGTCGATCCTCACGTTATCCGCGTCGGCCGTTCCTTCTCCAGGAGCTGTAGGGGCGGCAGAGGGCGGCTTCCTATGGGCTTTTCAGACGATCTTCCCGAAGGAAGCAGTTAAGACGGCTATGGTGGTTAGCCGGGGGATCAGTTTTTACCTATTTTTGATCTTGAGTTTTGCCGTCTGTGCTTTTGTGCAGATCCGAGTGACCAGAGCGGCGGTCCGGAAAAAGAAGTCCGTTGACGGACAGCCTGGAATGGAGTAAGATAAAAGCGAAAGAAGCAGCATGTAACAGGTGCGGAGGCAGATAAATACGTTATGGATTACAGAATATACGAAAAGCGGGCGCAGTACTATGAGACAGACCAGATGGGAGTGGTTCATCATTCCAATTATATCCGGTGGTTTGAGGAAGCGAGGGTGGATTTCCTGGAGCGTGCCGGAGCCGGATACAGGGAGATGGAAGAGATCGGAGTCATCAGCCCTGTAGTATCGGTGTCCTGTCAATATAAATCCATGGTGCGCTTTCATGACCTGGTGGAGATAGAACTGAAGATCACTTCATACAACGGTGTTAAGCTCTGTCTTGCCTATGAGGTGAGGGATAAGGATACCAGAGCGGTACGCTGTACGGGTGAGAGCAGTCATTGCTTTTTAGGAAAAGAGGGAAAGCCGATTTCTTTAAAAAAAGACTATCCCAAGTATCACGAATTGCTGGCGGAATGGACACAGGTATTCAAGGACAGAGATAAAAAAGCAGAATATGTGGAAGACAAATGACAGGAGGCGGTTTGGATGGAAACGAAACTGACGAGGGATGAGGCTCTGGAGCTCTTGAAGAAATATAATAAGGAGCCTTTTCATATTCTCCATGGACTGACGGTGGAGGGCGTTATGCGCTGGTATGCAAAGGAACTGGGATACGGAGAAGAGGAGGATTTTTGGGGAATCG
Source organism: Lientehia hominis (assembly GCF_021044755.1). GTDB lineage: Bacteria > Bacillota > Clostridia > Lachnospirales > Lachnospiraceae > Lientehia > Lientehia hominis. The sequence goes on along the minus strand of NZ_JAJNOR010000001.1, from coordinate 938,936 downwards.
CCGGACTTCTTCATGACATTGATTTCGAAATGTATCCGGAGGAGCATTGTAAAAAAGCGCCGGAGCTTTTGGAGGACGGAGGCGCGGAAGCAGGGCTGGTCCATGCGGTATGCAGCCACGGATACGGTCTTGTCACCGATGTGAAGCCGGAACATTTGATGGAAAAAGTGCTGTTTGCGTCGGATGAGCTGACCGGGCTGATCGGAGCGGCAGCCAGAATGAGGCCTTCTAAAAGTGTGATGGACATGGAGGTGTCAAGCCTTAAGAAGAAGTTTAAGGATAAGCGTTTTGCAGCAGGCTGCTCCCGGGAGGTAATAAAAGAAGGGGCGGATATGCTCGGCTGGCCCTTGGAGGAGCTGATGGAGAAGACCATACTCGCCATGCGTTCCTGCGAGGAGAGTGTAAATCGGGAAATGGATATGATAGAGTAAGTGAGATGAGGCGCGCCTGGAACGGCGCGGAAAATACGCAGGAGGGGACTGCTATGGCGAAAGAGAAGAAAAAGGGCATCATAGGAGAGTTTAAAGAATTTATCATGAGGGGCAATGTGATGGATCTGGCGGTAGCCGTGATCATAGGCGGGGCTTTCCAGAAGATCATCACATCCCTGACCAATGACATCATCATGCCTGTGATCACGCTGATCACAGGAGGTCTGGATTTCAATAACTGGTTTATTTCACTGGACGGGAGCCACTATAAGACGCTGGCCGCGGCACAGGAGGCAGGGGCTGCGACCTTCAATTATGGGTCGTTTATCACGGTAGTCCTGGATTTCCTGATCATGGCCTTCGTCATTTTTATGATGGTGAAGGGAATGAACGCTTTGGCCGCGCGGATGGTTCCGAAAAAGGAAGAGGCGCCGGCAGAGCCTGTTACCAAAAAATGTCCATTTTGCAAGAGTGAGATCGACATGACCGCGAGCAGATGTCCTCACTGTACTTCTGAGCAGCCGGATATGGAATCGGATACGGAGGAATAGCTTCCTCTGCCGGATATCCGGGGCATAGGGATAGAAAACACGGTGAAAAGCAAAGAGAGCCTTATATTCTAAGGCTCTTTTTTTTATGAAAAAATAACCGTGGGGGCGGCTTGCAGAAAGAAAAACGGTCCGTTATCATGAAGATGTTTTGAATGACTCCCACCATAAGTATATTTCATGCCGGAGAGCCCGAAAGACTCGGCGTCAGCCGGCCTTCGGGCTTTTTGCCGGAGCTTTGGGAAATCAGGAGGAAAAAATGGATGTAAATGTGATCTTATATGATGATTTTGAGACGATGGACGCCTTTTTGCCGGTCAGCATTTTAGGCTGCCTGCCGGGAGAATTTCATATCAATTACCTTTCCATGGGAGGTGATATCGTGAACAGTTCCCAGGGAGTCAAGGTCTGGACCGAGTTTTTGGAGCCGGAGCAGATAAAGGGAGCTGTGCTGATTCCAGGAGGAAAAGGGGCCAGGAGAGTGCTGTATCGGGATCAAAAGCTTCTGGAATATCTGAAACGGGCTATGGAACGGGCGGATACCTGCCTGATGGCCGGAAACAGTTCTACGATGCTGGCTCAGACCGGGCTTTTGTACCGGCGTCTCGTGGCGGACTGCCATGTGGACGAGAACTGGAAGCGGATGTTCACGGCGGAAGTCAAATGGACGTCCGGCGTCCGGTGGATCTCCGACGGAAAATATTATTCCTGCTCCTCGGACGGGGCCATTTCGGACATGATCCTGGGATATATCGCCGACGTACTGGATGTGGATATGGCGGAATATGCCGCGGAGAAGCTGGCCCTTTTGTGGGAAGAGGAAGAATGAACTGCTGAGAAAACAGAAAATAAAAATTAAAAGGAGGAGAGGGGATTATTATCCCCCAAAAAGTACCATGAACAAAAGACTGAAAAAAATAACTGCGGCGGTGCTGTCCCTGCTGCTGGTCCTGGGGCTGGCCGCCTGTGGGAACGCAAAGGATGACGGAGGAAGTACGAAATCCGGGCAAGATAAGACCACAGCGGAAACGGAAAAAGAGACAAAGGTTATGAATTTTGGCTCGACCGGATATTTTGCGGCGGAAACCATGGATCCGGCCAATGGCTGGGACGGCTGGTACATGACTTATGACGGGACGATGGAGACTTTGTTCCGTCTGGATGAGAGCTGTTCGCCGGTGGAATTTTTGGCGGAGGCCTATGAAAACGTGGATAATCTCACCTGGAAGTTTACGCTCAGAGATGATGTTACGTTTCAGAACGGGGAGAAGATGACGGCGGACGCGGTAAAGAAATGTTTTGAACGCACCTATGAAGTCAGCGACCGGGCGAAGGAACAGATTCCGGTGGAATCCATAGAGGCGGACGGACAGGTCCTGACCTTTCATCTGGAGAAGGAAAATGTGACGCTCATCAATGATCTGACGGATCCGCTCTGGAGCGTATACGATTCGGAAAACAGCAATTTTACAGACACTTTGTATGCCACCGGCCCTTATATCATCACCGAATTTGAGCCGTTCAAGGAGACGGTCGTGAAAAAATATGAAGGCTACTGGGGCGGAGAGCCGAAGCTGGATGAAGCGCATCTCATCACCATAAACGATACGGAGGCGCTGTCCATGGCTCTCCAGAGCGGAGAAATCGATATGGCGGTAGCTATGCCCACATCGGCCATATCTATGTTCCAGGATAACGCGGACTATGTAGTAGATGCTGTGACGACCTCCAGAGGAAACAGGATGTACTATAATATGGACAGACCGGCGCTGAAGGAAGAAGTAGTCCGGCAGGCAATCTCCATGTGCATCGACCGGGAAGGCGTGGCAGAAAGTATTTATAACGGTATGGCGGCCCCCTCTTATGGCATCTTCCCGGAATTCTTACCTTATGGAGGGACAGAGGGACTCGATCTGACCGTGACGATATATGATCCGGACGGAGCAAAGGCGCTTCTGGCGGAAGCAGGCTGGAGCGATAGCGACGGAAATGGGACGCTGGATAAAGATGGCGTCGAACTCGAGCTTCGCGCTGTCACCTTCAGTTCCAGAAAAGAGCTGGGACAGTTCTTGGAACTCCTGCAGTCGGAGCTTTCCGGCATCGGGATCAAGCTCACCGTGGACGTAATGGAAAACACCTCGGATGTACAGGCTTCCGGCGAATATGATCTGGATTGCGAGACCGGGGTCATGGTACCCACGGGAAATGCCCAGTATTTCTTTAACATGATGGCGGTATCGGGGGGCAGCTCCAACTGGTCACACTACTCCAATCCAAAGCTGGACGAGCTGGCTCAGACACTGGAAAAGACTTCTGACGAAGGAGAACGGACTTCCCTTATCCGTCAGATGGTACAGATGATCCTGGATGACAATGCCCTGACGATCTTTAACCATCAGAAGATGACGAATATCTACTCCAAGAATGTGACCGGATACCGTACACATCCTTCTGAGTATTATCTGCTGGATGTCAACATGGATATCAATAAATGATCTGAATGAACCAGAAGAGCGGCGCAGTCCTGCTGCGCCGTTTGTTCTGTCAGGAGGAATACGGATGATCAAATTTCTGGCGAGAAAGACTGGGATGCTGATACTCATTTTTATTGGGATCACGTTCCTTTCTTTCTGTCTTACCTATTTGTCTCCCAGCAATCCGGCTGAGATTAAATTGAATAAAACCGGAGTACCGCCCACGGAGGAGCTGTTGGAGCAGACCAGGGAAGAAATGGGGCTGAACCGTCCTTTGCTGGTCCGATACGGGGATTGGCTCTTTGATATGATGAAAGGAGATATGGGGACATCCATCCGAAATGGGAAGCCGGTGGTCTCTGAGCTGAAAAAAGCACTGCCCCAGACCGCCGCGCTGACGCTGGTCTCCATGGCTGCGGTCCTTTTGATATCCATACCTTTCGGAGTACTGTGTGCCAGATTCAAAGACGGGCCCTTTGATATCGCCGTCAGATTTGTCACATATCTGTTCGCCTCCCTTCCATCTTTTTTCCTGGCCCTTGTTTTTTTGTATCTGTTCAGCGTGAAGCTGGGGTGGTTCCCGGTCATTGCCCCAAAAGGAATCAGGGGGATTATAATGCCGGCGCTGGTATTGGCGCTCACTTTGAGCGCCTGGTATATCCGGCAGGTCCGTACGATCGTTTTGGACGAATTGTCAAAAGAATATATAGCCGGATCGAGGGCGAGGGGAGTTCCTGAAAGGGAGATCCTGTTTTCTCATGTTCTGAGAAACGCCATGCTGCCGATCACTACGCTGGTCGGGGTTTCTCTGGCCGGAATGCTGGGAGGGACTACCATCGTGGAAAATGTATTTTCCTGGCCGGGTCTGGGGCAGTTGGCCATGGAGGCCATCACGGCCAGGGATTATCCGGTCATTCAGGGCTATGTGGTATGGATGGCTCTCATATTCCTGCTGGTGAATTTCCTGGTGGACTTGTCCTACGGATGGATCGATCCAAAGGTCAGAAGATGAGCGGGGGGAAGAACATGAATAGGACAAAAAAAAGAGCTGTGGTCTTGCTTGTTATGCTGTCCATGGTTCTGGTGCCGACGATGGCCGGACGTTTTTTGGCGCCGAATGATCCGTATCAGACTAATCTTTCTCAGGCGCTTAAAGGGCCGTCTGCGGTATATCCGTTTGGAACCGACAATCTGGGCCGGTGTATTTTGTCCAGGATACTGGAAGGCGCCGCGGCATCGATTTTTTCCGCTCTGGCGGTGGTCGCCGTTGTTTTTACAATTGGTACGCTGATCGGCTTGACCGCGGGGTATGCCGGCGGGTGGATCGATCAGGTGCTCATGAAGGTCACCATGGTGTTTCAGGCGTTTCCCAGCTTTATCCTGGCGGTTGCAGTGGCCGGAATGCTGGGACCGGGGCTGAGAAACGCGATGATTTCTCTGGCTGTGATGTATTGGACCACCTATGCCCGGCTTGCCAGAAGCCTGGTCATACAGCTGAAGGAGGAAGCTTATATAAAAGCGGCGAAAATGTGCGGGGCGAAGGGCCGCCATATTATATTCCGCCATATCCTTCCCAACATGATCTCTCCAATGATGATCACGGCGGCGCTGGATATCAGCAATGTGACCCTCAGCATGGCAGGTCTTTCCTTCCTGGGACTTGGCGTACAGGCGCCTCTGGCGGAATGGGGGCTGATGATCAGCGATGGGAGACCGTACCTGCAGACAGCTCCGTGGTGTATTTTCTTCCCCAGCCTGGCGCTGTTCGCAGTAGTGGTTTTGTTTAATCTGACCGGGGACTGTCTCCGGGATGCAATAGATGCCAGGGGGGAGGGGCGAGCAGATGCTTGAGGTGAAAAACATAACCGTTGCCTATGGAAGCGACACGGTGGTGAAGGACGTCAGCTTTGCCGTGAAGCCGGGAGAGGTGATCGGAATCGTGGGCGAGAGCGGAAGCGGAAAGAGTACGGTTCTTAAAAGCATATTGGGGCTTTTGGACAGCCGTGGAAAGGTGCTGGGAGGCGAGATCCTTCTGAACGGTGAAAATCTGCTGGGATTTACTTCCGGCAGGATGCGGCAGATTCGGGGAAAAGAAATAGCCATGGTATTTCAGCATCCGGAGCTTTCATTAGATCCGGTCTGGCCGGTCGGAAGATCTTTTTATGAAAGTATACGCGTTCATCGGGAGATCACAAAGAAGGAAGCCGCCGTACAGGGAAGGAAATTACTTGAGGCGCTGGAATTGGGAGAACCGGATAAGATTCTTTCTTCTTATCCTTTTGAACTGTCGGGAGGAATGTGCCAGCGGGCGGCCATCGCGATAGCCATGGCAAACCGGCCGGGAATTCTGCTGGCGGATGAGCCGACCAGCGCTCTGGATGTGACCGTACAGAAACAGGTGATCGAAACAATGATGCAGATGAGGAAAGAATTCAGCGCTTCAATCTTGATCGTCTCCCACAACATAGGCGTCATCGCGAAGATGGCTGATTTCGTCGGCGTGATGAGGAGAGGGCAGATGGTAGAATGGGGGACGAAGGAAGAAGTACTTTACTCGCCGGAGCATGACTATACCAAAGCCCTGATCCGGGCTGTTCCGAAAATGGGCGGAGAGCTTCCGGCAGCCGCGGAGGAGGTTGGCCATGGCTGAATGTATTCTGGAAGTAAAAGATTTGACAAAGCGCTTCCGCGGCAGGGATAAAAAAGGACGGGAGGATACGGAAGAACAGGCGGCGGTGGACGGCGTCAGCTTTTCCATAGAAAAGGGAGAATGCCTCGGCCTGATCGGTGAGAGCGGGAGCGGGAAGTCTACGACGGCTTATATGGCGGCCGGCCTTTTGAAGCCTGATCGAGGGGAGTGCTTATTTCATGGCCGCCATATGCAGATGGTATTTCAGGATCCCATGAAAGCCATGAATCCGCGGAAGAAAGTCATTGACAGCATCAGCGAAGGGCTTCTTTATCATAGAAACGGACTTTCCAGAGCCCAAATCCGGGAAAAAGCATTGGAGGCCATGGATATGGTACAGATTGACAGGAGCTTTGCGGAACGGTACAGCCGGGAACTGTCCGGCGGAGAATGCCAGAGAGCGACCATCGCCAGAGCTATCCTGATACGGCCGGAGCTTTTAATCTGTGACGAGGTGACCAGCGCTCTGGACGTTTCCGTTCAGGCTCAGATCATAAGACTTCTGGACAGCCTGAAGAAACGGCTGAGACTGTCGTATCTGTTCATTTCCCATGATATCGCTCTGGTGAGCAGCATCTGTGACCGAGTGGCCGTGATGTACCGGGGCAAAATAGTAGAGATAGGAAGAACAAAAGATGTGATTGCAGATCCTCAAAATGAATATACAAGATGTCTGATTGATTCGATACTGACTTTATAAAAAGACGGACAAAAAGGAGATTTATATGAATAATAAAGAAGCGGTGATCGTCGGAAAGCGCTGGAGTTATTGCGCTGAGGGATATGATTCCATCATTCAGGAGGAATTTGAAGGGGAGCAGCCTTCCCGCTGGAGCAGGCTGCTGCGGGAAAATGCCCCAAAGACGTGTGGAAAGGCATTGGATATCGGGACTGGTCCCGGTTTTTTTGCGGTATTGCTCAGCCGGATGGGATGGGAAGTCACAGGCATAGACTGTGCGGAGGAGATGGTCAGAACTGCCGCCAAAAATGCCGAGGTTTTAGGCCTGAAGGCTGGGTTTTATCAAATGGACAACCACCATCTGAATTATCCGGATAATACCTTTGATTATATTGTCAGCAGAAATGTCACCTGGATTCTTTATGATCCGGAAGAAGCCTTTAAAGAATGGTTCCGTGTGCTGAAGCCGGGAGGACGGATTCTTTATTTCGATGCGAATTGGCCTTATTCGGAAAGTAAGTCTTTTTTGGAAGCTCAGAAGAGAGACGAGGAGGCATACAGAAAGCTGTATGGAGAACCGGCCAATACATATCAAGGGGATGAGGAGACAGAAGAAAAATTCAAAAGTCTGCTTTATTTTGACAAGGTGTGGAGACCGGAATGGGATGAACGCTACCTTCCGAACTGCGGATACTGTAACGTCAGAGTGATTCCAAGAGTCAATGAGGAAGTCTACAGCGAATCAAAACAGCTTTTATACCGTTCAACGCCGATGTTTCTGGTGACAGCGGATAAGCCGTTGGATCGGTAAAGCGGGACCGTTTAAGCCTGCCCAATCACCTAGGGGCTGGCGGAAGACAGCGGAGGTCTGCATTATGATATCCCGGGCATGGGGATGGAAAAGAAAAAAGACGCTTCCGGAATCCCCTTAAATCAAGGGAAAAAATAATCATTAAAAACAACCATGGGGGCGGCTTGCGCGGCCGGCCGGGTACTGATAAGATAATGACATAAACAAAAGCCCATTATTATACCTCAAATAAATACTCTATCAAAAAAGAAAGAGCCGGTGAAACCGGCTTTTTCTTTTTTTAACAACGAACGTGAATTACAAATGTTGAATGCTTTCTATATTATAAAGGCTGTGATAAAATAAAAAATAGTGCAGGGCAGAAAATGGGGAGTGTATAGTTATGAGGTATAAAGGAAAGAAAGCTATATGGTATTATACGGTTGTGATCCTCGTAAATTCGGGCATCATATGGCAGCTTGCCGGAAGCCGGAAAATCTCGGAGGCAGTGCTCCTTGGTCTGGCACTCATAGTTGCGGATGTTATTTTTATTCCCTGCTTAGTTCGAAACTATGTGGTGTTTCAGGAGGACGCGCTGTGCGTGGCCTTCGGTTTTTTTAATGAGAAAATTTGTTATAAAGATATCGTCAGGGTGTGGAAAACTCATAATCCGCTGGCTTCCTCTGCCGCTTCTCTGGACAGGATCGCCATAAAGACTAAGGGGGCCGAGTTCATGATATCCGTGCAGGACAAAGACGGGTTTCTGGAGGAGATCAAGACCAGGGCCGGTCTTGTTTCAAACCAGGGCTGAAGGGGAGGCAGAAATAAAGAGAGGCGCTTGCAATGCGCCGAATGATTCTGTATAATAGGAACGTATTACACAGGATACCCTTTGTACATCGATGCTATTATTGGGGGATACAAAAGTGAGGAAAACGGGATTTGACAATGAGAAATATCTGCAGATGCAGTCAGAGCATATCAGGGAGCGGATCTCTCAGTTCGGAGGGAAGCTTTATCTGGAGTTCGGAGGAAAGCTGTTTGACGATTATCATGCCTCCCGGGTGCTCCCGGGATTTCAGCCGGACAGCAAGCTTCGGATGCTCCTGCAGATCAAGGAGCAGGTGGAGATCGTCATAGCCATAGGAGCGGCTGATATTGAAAAGAACAAGGTCCGGGGAGACTTGGGCATCACCTATGATTCCGATGTGCTCCGGCTGATCGATGAATTCCGGGGAATCGGCCTCTATGTGGGCAGCGTGGTGCTGACCAGATACCAAGGGCAGCCAGCGGCTGAGGCATTTCAGAAGAGGCTGGAATCTCTGGGGGTGCGTGTATACAGACATTATCTGATTGAAGGCTATCCTTCCGACCTGACCAGAATTGTCAGCGATGAAGGCTATGGAAAAAATGAATATATAGAGACCACCAGGGAACTGGTGGTGGTGACAGCCCCGGGGCCGGGCAGCGGGAAGATGGCCACCTGCCTTTCCCAGCTGTATCATGAACATAAGAGGGGAATTCAGGCAGGCTATGCGAAGTTTGAGACATTTCCCATCTGGAACCTGCCTCTCAAGCATCCGGTGAATCTGGCTTATGAAGCGGCTACGGCGGATTTGGATGATATCAACATGATCGATCCGTTCCATTTGGAGGCATATGGAGAGACCACGGTCAACTATAACCGGGATGTGGAGATATTTCCGGTGCTGACTGCGATGTTGGAAAAGATTGTGGGGAAATGCCCTTATAAGTCCCCGACGGATATGGGGGTCAATATGGCCGGCAATTGTATCTTTGATGACGAGGCGGTCAGGGAGGCGTCCTGCCAGGAAATCATTCGACGGTACTATACGGCCCTCTGCGGACAGCGAAAGGGAGCCACAGAGGATAATGTGGTCTATAAGCTGGAGCTTTTGATGAAGAAAGCAGGGGTCACACCGGAAGACCGGGCTGTGGTGAAGCCGGCTCTGGCAAAAGCGGATGCTACCGGGGAACCGGCCGCCGCCATGGAGCTGCCGGACGGCACCATCCTCACGGGCAGGACATCGGAGCTTTTGGGACCTTCCTCGGCGCTTCTTCTGAACGCTCTGAAAACGCTGGGAGGAATTGAGGACAGTGTCCATTTGATCTCACCGACCATCATTGAGCCGATTCAGAAGCTGAAGGTAGGATATCTCGGGAATAAGAATCCCAGGCTCCATACGGATGAGGTGCTCATCGCACTGTCCATCTGTGCGGCATCCGACGGAGAAGCCCAGAAAGCCATGGAGCAGCTGTCCAGGCTCAGAGGCTGTGAAGCCCATTCTACGGTAATCCTTTCCCATGTGGATGAGAAGATATTCCGCAGGCTGGGAGTGAACATCACATATGAGCCCAAATATCAGACTTCGAAGCTGTATCATGTATGACCGTAATAATAATTAGAAGGACCATGCACATCTGTGCATGGTCCTCTTAATAGGAAGCTTTTATTTTCCTTCCTGATGCTTAAGGGCAGCGCCAACGAAGCCGCGGAACAGAGGATGGGGCCGGTTGGGCCGGGACTTCAGTTCCGGGTGGGCCTGAGTCGCCAGGAACCAAGGATGAGATTTCAATTCAATCATTTCCACAATGCGTCCGTCGGGGGAAATGCCGGAGAGTGTCAGGCCGCTTTCCTCCATGACCTTTCGGAAATCGTTGTTGACCTCATAGCGGTGTCTGTGGCGTTCGTGGATGATCTCCTGACCGTAAAGCTCATAAGCTTTTGTGGATTTGTCCAGGACGCAGGGATAAGACCCAAGTCTCAGTGTGCCGCCGATGTCTTCAATTCCGTTCTGGTCGGGCATCAGATGGATGACCGGATGGGCTGTCTGGGGATCCAGTTCCACACTGTGGGCGTCCCCATATCCAATCACATTGCGGGTATACTCCACGATGGCCAGCTGCATACCGAGACAGAGGCCGAGGAATGGGACACAGTTCTCACGGGCATACTTGATGGCGGAAATCTTGCCGTCGATGCCCCGGCTTCCGAAACCTCCTGGTACCAGGATACCCGCCGTGTCTCCAAGGATCTCGGCTGCGTTTTTGTCTGTTACAGTTTCAGAATCGACCCATTTGATCGTGACGTCTGCGTGATTGGCTACAGCGCCGTGACGGAGGGCCTCGACTACGCTGATATATGCGTCATGGAGCTGGATGTATTTTCCCACCAGTGCCACAGTGACTTTTTTCCTGGGCTTTTTCCAGGCTTCTATCATTGCCTCCCATTCCGCCAAATCTGGTTTGGGACAGCTGAGTCTCAGGCATTGGCATGCGACCTCAGCCAGATGCTCCTTCTCCATGGCGAGCGGGGCTTCATATAAAATGTCAACATCCAGGTTCTGCAGAACATGGCTGGCGGGAACATTACAGAATAGGGCGATCTTAGAGCGGATCTGGTCGTCAAGAGGATACTCGGAACGGCATACGATGATATCCGGCTGGATTCCGATGCCCTGCAGTTCCTTTACGCTGGCCTGGGTGGGCTTTGTCTTCAGCTCTCCGGAAGCTTTTAGATAAGGAATCAGAGTCACATGGATCAGAATGGCGTTTTCATGGCCGACGTCGTGCTGGAACTGGCGGATGGCTTCCAGGAATGGCTGGCTTTCTATGTCGCCTACGGTGCCGCCCACTTCTATAATGGCGATTTCAGTTTCTTGGGTGGAATAATTTCGATGAAAACGGTCTTTGATCTCGTTGGTGATATGAGGGATGACCTGTACGGTGCCCCCGCCGAAATCTCCCCGTCTTTCTTTAGATAAAACAGACCAGTAAATCTTACCTGCGGTTACGTTGGAATTTTTAGTGAGACTTTCATCAATGAATCTTTCGTAATGTCCAAGATCCAGGTCAGTCTCGGCTCCGTCGTCGGTGACGAAGACCTCTCCGTGCTGGATGGGGTTCATGGTACCCGGGTCGATGTTGATGTAGGGGTCAAATTTCTGCATGGTGACGGTGTAGCCTCTGGATTTCAGCAGGCGCCCAAGGGATGCTGCCGTAATTCCTTTTCCGAGGCCGGATACCACGCCGCCGGTAACGAACACGTATTTTACGGGCATGTTTTGTCCTCCTTTTGAGTAAGAGATTATGTCAAAAATAACTTATATAGTATACAACCGGAAAAAAAATAATGCTAGGACTTTTTGCGGAAAATTTTATAAATCCTTAAGAAATGTGAACAATATTTCATGATGGATGTATTGATTTATTATGGAAATGCTTTATAATAGTAAAGACAGCTTCGGTGGACAGAAAAACAGCTTAACTGCCGATATAGGAGCATAAAGGAGAAAATAATATATGGATAACCCAAATCAGAACCGGAACCAGAAAGGGAACGGGAATGGAAACAAGCCGGGCAGGAATAATCAGATGATCCTGCTCCTGGTAGTGGCCGCTGTAGTCACGCTGCTGTGTGTTTCCATGATGAGCAGCTTCCTTTCCGACGGTACCAGGACTGAGGTGACATACAGCGATTTCATTCAGATGGTGAAGGACGGGAAGGTGAAATCCGTAGTTATCAAGGACGATGAGATCCTGATCACACCTGTGTCCGATTATACGGTGCAGAGCACGGAGGACTCGCCTTTTTACTATCTGCAGACTGAGACCTATTATACGGTGCGGATAGAAGATCCGGATCTGACCTCCACACTGTTAAGTTCCAATGTAGAGATAAAAGGGAAAAAGCCAAACACCAATTCCACGCTGCTCGATATTCTGCTGGTATATATCCTGCCGGTCGCTTTGGTGTGGATATTCCTCATGTTTATCATGAGACGTTCCGGCGGCGGCGGAGTCATGGGCGTGGGCAAGAGCAACGCCAAGATGTATGACGTCCAAAAGGAGACCGGTGTTTCATTCAAGGATGTGGCCGGAGAGGACGAGGCCAAAGAATCGCTCCAGGAGATCGTGGATTTCCTCCACAATCCAGGAAGATATTCAACCATCGGCGCCAAACTGCCGAAAGGAGCCCTGCTGGTGGGACCTCCAGGAACCGGTAAGACACTGCTGGCAAAGGCTGTGGCCGGTGAAGCCAAAGTGCCGTTCTTTTCTCTTTCCGGTTCTGATTTTGTGGAAATGTTTGTGGGTGTCGGTGCATCCAGAGTACGTGACCTGTTTAAAAAGGCCCAGGAAAACGCGCCGTGCATCGTCTTCATAGATGAGATCGACGCCATAGGCAAGAGCCGTGATTCCCGATACGGCGGAGGGAATGATGAGCGAGAACAGACGCTCAATCAGCTGCTTTCGGAGATGGACGGTTTTGATTCCAATAAAGGCGTCTTCATTCTGGCAGCGACGAACCGTCCGGAAATCCTGGATAAGGCACTTTTGCGTCCCGGACGTCTGGACCGCCGGATCATCGTTGATAAACCGGATCTGAAGGGCCGTATCAATATACTGAAGGTGCACTCCAAAGATGTCCTTATGGATGACTCCGTAGATCTGGAAGCGATTGCGCTGGCGACGTCCGGCGCAGTGGGTTCTGACCTGGCAAATATGATAAATGAAGCAGCTATCAACGCAGTGAAGCACGGACGCCACGTGGTCAGCCAGGCCGATCTGTTTGAAGCCGTGGAAGTAGTGCTCGTAGGCAAGGAGAAGAAGGACCGTATCATGAGCGAGAAGGAGCGCAGGATCGTTTCTTATCACGAAGTGGGCCATGCGCTGGTCAGCGCTCTCCAAAAGGATTCGGAGCCGGTACAGAAGATCACCATCGTGCCCCGCACCATGGGCGCCCTTGGTTATGTGATGAACGTGCCGGAGGAAGAGAAGTATCTGAACAGCGAGGCGGAACTGAAAGCCATGCTGGTGCAGTTTTTGGGCGGCAGGGCTGCCGAGGAGCTTGTGTTTGACACAGTGACTACGGGAGCGGCCAATGATATTGAACGGGCGACCGCTGTGGCCAGAGCCATGGTCACCCAGTATGGAATGTCCAGGAAGTTCGGTCTGATGGGCCTTGAATCCGTTGAGAGCAAATATCTGGACGGCAGGGCGGTGCTCAACTGTGCCGATGTGACTGCCGCTGAGATAGACAGCGAGGTCAAGCTGATGCTGGAGGAAGCCCATGAAGAGGCAAAGCGTCTGCTGTCCCAGAACCGCGAGGCGCTGGATAAGATCGCCGCGTTCCTGATCGAACGGGAAACGATCACGGGCAAAGAGTTCATGCGTATCTTCCGTGAGATCAAAGGAGAGCCCGTGGAAGAAACGGCTCCTGAAAAGAAAACGGCGGAAATTGCCGGCGGACAAAAACCGGAACAGGAAGATGAGGTCCGCAGTGTGGGTGCGGCAGACTTGAATGCGGCCAATCTCGATTCGGATAAAGAAGACGGGGCGGAAGCCGGAGAACCGGAATCAGGGGATGATGGAAAAGAAGAATAGAGCATTCTTCTGAATTTGATAAATGAGTGTGGGAACCCGGCCGGGAGACTCCTGAGGAGCCTGGCCGGGATTCTTATTTTATACCTTGCCGCACGAAGTGCGCCTGCTCGGAGGGCATGTATTTAGGGGTGCCTTTGGGTATGATACTAAATACTTTTTGGAATCATTCTATTAGTCCTAGCCAAGAAATCGGCAGAAGTTCCGAGCCGTCATGATTTCGGTTCGCTGGCGATGCAGGGGCCGCTTTATCCCCGCTCCGGAAGTACCGCTCACATGTCGACAGGAAATCTTTATGATTTCCCGTCTCCTGTTCGCTCAAAAACGGAATCGGATTTTCCGTTTTTGTCTCCTTCCGCCTGGGGAACACCGGCCGCTGCCCTGCGGCGCTCTCCTTTAGGTCGGCCCGGAATCTTTCTGCCGGCGCCCTGTCTGCCGCACCGTTTCAGACATGCGCCATTTTCCTGATTCCAGAAAAGGATCGGATATCCGCACGGACCGCCCGCCTTACGGCGGCGGGCCTCCGTGGCCGCCTCAATGGCTTTCAAAACAAACTGGAGGTTATTTCGGTGCGGGAAGAGGAGCAGGAGGAATGATCCGATTCCATCGTAAGGGGAGCGCTGCAAAGGCGTTGGCAGGATCTTCCTGGCCGAAGGGAGGCAAAAATCGCATATCATGCGGATTTTTGTTGGAATCTGACATGGAAAAATATCGATTTATCCATGTCAGTTGGAAAGGACCGACCGAAGGCCGCAAAGATGCTGGTTACGGTTGCCAGCGACCCGCCTGGATGGAAGCGGACTTCCTCCTGTCTCCTAGGGCTATAAAAATGAATTTATTTGAAAGATATTTAAAGGTATACAGTAACAGTTTCAGCTATTCGGAAGGGAGGGACTCGATGTTTGACATAGAGGAGGAGCTTAAGAAGCTTCCGGGAAAGCCGGGGGTCTATCTGATGCACGACGATAAAGACGAGATCATATATGTGGGAAAGGCAATCAGCCTGAAAAACCGTGTGCGCCAGTATTTTCAGAGCAGTCGGGGAAAAACTGCGAAAATCAATAAAATGGTTTCCCGGATTGCCAGGTTTGAATATATTGTTACAGATTCGGAGCTGGAAGCCCTTGTGCTGGAAAGCAATTTGATCAAGGAATATAAGCCGCGGTATAATACCATGCTGAAGGATGACAAGAATTATCCTTATATCAAGGTGACGGTGGGAGAGGCTTATCCCAGAGTGCTGTTCGCCAGAGACATGAAGCGGGACAAATCCCGCTACTTTGGCCCCTACACCAGCGCTGGCGCCGTGAAAGACAGCATCGGACTGATCCATAAGCTGTATAAAATACGTACCTGTCACAGGAATCTTCCAAAGGATATCGGAAAGGAGCGGCCGTGTCTGAATTACCATATCAGGCAGTGCGAGGCTCCCTGCCAAGGATATATCAGCCAGGAGAAATATCGGGAATCGGTGAACCAGGTCCTGGAATTTTTGGGAGGGCATTATGATAATATCCTGAATGTGCTGGAGAAGCAGATGAAGGAGGCCGCGGAGACTTTGGATTTTGAAACAGCCGCATCGGTGCGGGAGCTGTTATTCAGCGTCCAGAAGATCGCACAGACCCAGAAGATCACGGACAGCGTTCAGGAGGACCGGGACATCATCGCGTTTGCGGATGACGGCAGGGATGCCGTGGTGCAGATTTTCTTTATGAGAGAGGGCAAGCTCATCGGCCGGGACAATTTTCATTTATCCATTGGAGAAGGAGACGGTCCGGCTCAGATCATGACAGGCTTTATCAAACAGTTTTACGCGGGAACTCCGTTTATACCAAAGGAGCTGATGATTCAGCATGACGTGGAGGACGGAGAACGGGAGATCATTGAGAGCTGGCTGAGTAAAAAAAGAGGGCAGAAGGTGGTCCTTCGGGTGCCGAAAAAAGGAGAGAAAGCCCGGCTCATGGAGATGGCGGAAAAAAATGCCAGCATTATTTTAAACCAGGACAGGGAAAAGATAAAGAGAGAAGAGCAAAAGACAACGGGTGCGGTAAAAGAGCTGGAAGAGATCCTCGGGCTTTCGGGCATCGTGCGGATGGAAGCCTTTGATATTTCCAACATCAGCGGATTCCAGTCGGTGGGCTCTATGGTGGTCTACGAGTATGGACGTCCGAAACGGGCGGATTACAGGAAATTCCGGATACAGACAGTCAAAGGGCCGGATGATTATGCTTCCATGGAAGAAGTGCTGACCAGGCGCTTTGTCCATGGGAAGGAAGAACAGGCCGGTATCCGGGAAACCGGAGGGTTTGACCGGTTTCCGGATATCATCATGATGGACGGAGGCAAGGGACAGGTCTCCGTAGCGAAGCAGGTGCTGGAGAAGCTTAAGCTGGACATTCCGGTCTGCGGCATGGTGAAGGATGACAATCACAGGACCAGAGCTTTATACTTTGAAGGAAGAGAGCTGCCATTGGAGCACCACGGAGAGGGATTCCGGCTTTTGACCAGGATTCAGGATGAAGCCCACCGTTTCGCCATAGAATATCACAGGAGTCTCCGCGGCAGGGACCAGGTCCACTCCGTGCTGGAAGACATTAAAGGGATAGGGCCTGTGCGCCGGAAAGCGCTGATGCGGTATTTTAAGACGATGGAGCAGCTGAAAGCGGCTTCCGTGGAGGAACTGGCCGGGCTGCCGCAGATGAATGAAGCGTCGGCACAGGCAGTCTACGAGTTTTTCCACAGCTGATTCCGTACTTGCGCTTGTTTCTCTCCTGTGATAGTATGAAAAAAACGGGAGCACCCTGCGGTATCTTTGGAATCAGCGGGTCGTAAGGAGGAAAAGATGAATTCACCAGTGGTAAAGCTGAGCAACTTGATCGATAAAATGAAGCTGGAAAACCTGACGCCGGAAATCGATATTACGGATATAGAGATCAACTATCCGGACATCAACAGGCCCGCCCTGCAGCTGGCAGGCTTTTTTGACCATTTCAGCCATGAGCGGGTACAGGTGATCGGAAATGTGGAGTATGCTTATACAAGCACCATGTGTGAATCCGCAAAGGTCGCCATGTACGAGCAGATCTTCAGCCGGGAGATACCTTGTCTGGTATATGCCAGGAGTCTGGAGCCCGACGATGAAGTCAGGAAGCTGGCGATTAAATACAATATTCCCCTTCTTTCCACAAAAAAGACGACTTCCGACTTTATGGCGGAAGTGATCCGCTGGCTGAAGGTTCAGCTGGCGCCCAGCATCAGCATCCATGGCGTTTTGGTTGATGTGTTTGGCGAGGGTGTGCTGATTATGGGTGAGAGCGGCATTGGAAAAAGTGAGGCCGCCCTGGAGCTGATCAAGAGAGGCCACCGTCTTGTGACTGATGATGTGGTGGAGATCCGCAAGGTCAGTGATGATACGCTGGTGGGGACGGCCCCCGATATCACCAGGCATATGATCGAGCTGCGCGGCATCGGCATACTGGATGTAAAGACGTTGTTTGGCGTGGAAAGTGTGAAGAACACCCAGACCATTGATATGGTGATCAATCTGGAGGACTGGGACAGAGATAAGGAGTATGACCGGCTGGGCATGGATGAACAGTATACGGAGTTCCTGGGCAATAAGGTGGTCTGTCACAATATTCCAATCCGTCCGGGCCGTAACCTGGCGATCATCGTAGAATCGGCAGCCGTTAATTACCGCCAGAAGAAAATGGGCTATAACGCCGCCAAGGAGCTTTACAATCGAGTACAGAGGAATCTGATGAAGAGCAGAACGGACGCCGCGGAAGAGGAAAAATAACAGACGGAGAAAATATCTTTGACAAGACTGAATATCATATCATCAAGTAAATAAAATCAGGCAGGAGAAGTATATGGATTTATTTTGCGACAGACTGCAGGAGGCGGGAATTCAGGTATGCTGTGATGAACCGATGAAAAAGCACACGACATTTCAGATAGGAGGTCCTGCGGACTATTTTGTGACACCGGGCGGACGCGACGGACTGGGAAAGACAATCCGGCTGTGCCGGGAAATGGAGAAGCCGTATTTTATCCTTGGAAACGGAAGTAATCTTCTGGTCAGCGACAGAGGATATCGGGGCGTGATCATCCATATGGGGAAGGC
Organism: Lientehia hominis; assembly: GCF_021044755.1. Classification (GTDB taxonomy): domain Bacteria; phylum Bacillota; class Clostridia; order Lachnospirales; family Lachnospiraceae; genus Lientehia; species Lientehia hominis. The sequence continues at coordinate 920,797 of NZ_JAJNOR010000001.1, read as the reverse complement.
TTTCGGACAAGTGGAGGCTGTTGCCGGAGGGCTCCGTGCCGGTTCCGGCGCCATGCTGGCGAAGGTAGCTCTGAAAGCACTGGAAGAGGGACTCACAGGTCTGGAATTCGCATCAGGCATTCCCGGGACTCTCGGCGGAGCCATGGTGATGAACGCGGGAGCTTATGGAGGAGAGATGGCGCAGGTTGTTCGGTGCGCCCGGGTCCTGACGGAAGACGGAGAAGAAAAAGAGCTGAGCCTGGCCGAGCTGGATATGGGCTATCGCAGGAGCTGCATCCTGCCCGGAAAATATATTGTGACAGAAGTGGAAGTGGATCTGACCTCCGGAGACAAGACACAGATCAGGGCCAGGATGGATGAGCTGTCTGCCAGACGGAAGGAAAAACAGCCGCTGGAGTTTCCCAGCGCCGGCAGCACATTTAAGCGTCCAGAAGGATACTTTGCAGGTAAATTGATCATGGACGCGGGCCTTAGGGGCTACGCGGTAGGAGGGGCCTGCGTCTCGGAAAAGCACTGTGGCTTCGTGGTCAATAAAGGCGGTGCGACGGCAGAAAATGTCCTGAATCTGTGCCGGGATATACAGAAACGGGTCCAGGAAAAGTTCGGAGTTTTACTGGAAATGGAGATCAGGACTCTGGGTGATTTCAGTTGACAAGACGATTGTATGATGATATAACTGGAAGTGTTTTGAGGTGAGAGCATGTCTTTTTCGTCCAAAGTGAAGGAGGAGCTGTCCCGTCAGGTGAGCAGCGCGAGGCACTGCCAGATCGCAGAAGCGGCTGCTATATTCCGCATGTGCGGCAGGATCGCGGCAGTCGGGGACGGGCAGTATCAGCTGGTGCTCCGGATAGAGAACCAGGCGGTGGCAAAGAAATTTTCAGCCCTGCTGAAAAAAAGCTTTGATATATCACCAGAGGCCGCCGTGGGAGGAGATGCCCATACATTGGCTGTCTGCGGAAGCGGGGATGTCCTTCGTGTCCTGCGGGCGATGAAGCTGATAGATGAACAGGAGTGTCCGGAGGAACGGAAGGATTTCATCAGCAGCATGGTAGTCCAGAACTCCTGCTGTAAACGTGCTTTTATCCGGGGAGCGTTTCTGGCGGGCGGTTCCATCAGCAATCCGGAGAAATCTTATCATTTGGAGATTGTCTGTGCCAACGCGGAAAAAGCCGCGCAGCTTCAGACACTCATCAGTTCATTTGATATCGAAGCGAAGACGGTGCTTCGGAAAAAGTATCATGTCCTCTATATCAAAGAGGGGAATCAGATCGTGGATATGCTGGGAGTCATGGGAGCCAACGTGGCTTTGATGGAACTTGAGAATGTCCGGATCCTGAAGGAAATGAGAGGAACCGTGAACCGCAAGGTGAACTGCGAGACCGCTAATATAAATAAAACGGTATCAGCTGCCGTGGAGCAGATGAATGATATATTGTATATCCGTGATAGGATTGGCTTTGACAAGCTGCCGGAAGGCCTGGAGGAGGTTGCAGTCGCCAGGCTGGAACAGCCGGATGCGACTCTGAAAGAGCTGGGATGCTCTTTGGAGCCTCCGGTCGGGAAGTCAGGAGTCAATCATCGTCTGCGGAAATTGAAGGAATTGGCCAGTGCTTTAAGGGAAGACGAGGAGGAGAGTCTATGATTACAAAAAAATAACCATTGGGATTCCGGCAGGACTGGAAGCCCGCCCGGTGGCGATGCTTGTACAGGTGGCCAGCCAGTATGAAAGCAGTATTTATATCGAAGGCGATTCCAAGAAGGTGAATGCGAAAAGCATCATGGGTATGATGACCCTGGGCCTTAATGAGGGAGAGGCTGTACTGGTGACAGCGAACGGACAGGACGAGGAGCGGGCCGTAGCTGCCATAGAACAGTATCTGAGCAATGCATCATGACGAAAAGAACAAAATACCCCACAGGGCGCTGTGGGGTATTTTGTTCTTTTTTGAAATGATTTCAGCTGGGTACCGGCAGAAGTTCCGGAAGGAGAATCCCGCTTGCGGGATTCTTTGTTCTCCTGTATGATAGAATAGAAGTGAGTGTTTGCAGACAAAGGAGGAATCGGCATGGCGTTTACACATCTGCATGTTCATACGGAATATAGTCTGCTGGACGGCTCCAGCAAGATCAAGGAACTGGTCGGCCGTGCGAAGGAGCTGGGCATGGACAGCCTGGCTGTCACAGACCATGGAGTCATGTTCGGAGTAATAGATTTTTATAAAGCGGCCAAGGAAGCGGGAATCCGTCCAATACTGGGATGTGAGGTTTATGTGACGAGCGGTTCCCGCTTTGATAAAGAAGGGACAAATTCAGAGGACCGTTATTATCACCTCGTTCTTCTGGCAGAAAATAATACCGGGTACTCCAATCTGATGAAGATTGTCTCCAAAGGATTTCTGGACGGCTTTTATTATAAACCCCGGGTGGACTATGAGGTACTGGAGACCTATCATGAAGGAGTGATCGCGCTGAGCGCCTGTCTGGCAGGGGAGATACCGAAAAATATCGTAAGGGGGATGTATGAGGAGGCCTGTGCAGCGGCCCGCCGCTATGAATCTATTTTCGGAAAAGGGAATTTCTTTCTTGAACTCCAGGACCACGGGATACCGGAACAGAAGATGGTGAATACTCAGCTGGTGAGGATGAGCGAAGAGCTGGGAATCGATCTGGTGGCGACCAATGATATTCATTATACGTTTGCGGAGGATGCGGAGCCTCATGACATTCTGCTCTGTATCCAGACCGGCAAGAAAGTCAGTGATGAGAACCGGATGCGGTATGAAGGCGGACAGTATTACTGTAAATCTGAGGAAGAGATGCTGCATCTGTTCCCATATGCGCCGGAAGCGTTGGCGAATACTCAGAAGATTGCGGAACGCTGTCAGGTAGATATCGAATTCGGCGTGACCAAACTGCCGAAATTTGATGTGCCGGAGGGAAAAACTTCCTGGGGATATCTCAATGAGCTGTGCATGGAGGGGCTGAATAAACGGTATCCCGACGATGACGGAACGCTTTTGGAGCGGCTGCAGTATGAGCTTGGCGTCATAAAGGACATGGGATATGTGGATTATTTCCTGATCGTATGGGATTTCATCAAATTTGCCAGGGACCATGATATCATCGTAGGGCCCGGCAGAGGATCCGCCGCCGGAAGTGTTGTGGCCTATACTCTGGGGATCACGAATATTGATCCGATACGGTATAATCTCTTGTTTGAACGTTTTTTGAACCCGGAGCGGATATCCATGCCGGATATTGACATTGATTTTTGCTTCGAGAGAAGACAGGAAGTCATCGATTATGTGGGAGAAAAATACGGAAAAGACCGAGTAGTGCAGATTGTCACATTTGGTACGCTGGCGGCCCGGGGTGTCATACGGGATGTGGGAAGGGTGCTGGACCTTCCATATGCTCTCTGTGACCAGATCGCGAAGATGGTGCCCAATGAGCTTGGCATCACCATCGATAAGGCGCTCAAAAGGCCGGATCTCTCAGAAGCTTATAGGACAAATGAACAGGTAAAATATCTCATTGACATGTCGCGCCGGCTGGAGGGGCTTCCCAGACATACCTCCATGCATGCCGCCGGAGTCGTGATCAGCCAGAAGCCGGTGGAGGAGTATGTGCCTTTGTCACGGGCCACTGACGGATCTGTCACCACCCAGTACACTATGACCACTCTGGAGGAACTGGGTCTTTTGAAGATGGATTTTCTGGGCCTGCGTACCCTGACGGTCATACAGAATGCAGTAAAGCTGGCAGAGAAAAGCCGCGGAATTGCTATTGATATCGACCACATTGATTTCAATGATAAAAAAGTGCTGGATTCTCTCTGCACTGGAAGGTGCGAGGGCGTGTTCCAGCTGGAAAGCGCGGGCATGAAGACCTTTATGAAGGAGCTGCAGCCCCATAGCCTTGAAGATATCATCGCCGGCATCTCCCTGTACCGTCCGGGCCCCATGGACTTTATTCCCCAGTATATCCGCGGGAAAAACCATCCGGACGAGATCACGTATCATTGCCCTCAGCTGGAGCCGATCCTGGAGCCGACCTATGGCTGCATCGTATATCAGGAGCAGGTGATGCAGATCGTCCGTGACCTGGGCGGCTATACCCTGGGCAGAAGCGATTTGGTGCGACGGGCCATGTCCAAGAAAAAAGCGTCGATCATGGAAAAAGAGCGGAAGAACTTTGTATACGGCAATGAAAAAGAGGGAGTCAAAGGATGTATTGCCAACGGCATCGATGAGAAGACCGCAAACCAGATCTATGACGAGATGACGGACTTTGCCAAATATGCTTTTAATAAGTCCCATGCGGCGGCTTATGCGGTGGTGTCTTATGAGACGGCGTATCTGAAATATTATTATCCGGTGGAATATATGGCAGCGCTGATGTCGTCGGTGATCGATAATTCCTCAAAGGTGTCTGAATATATTCTGGTGAGCCGGTCCATGGGAATCTCTCTCCTGCCTCCCGATATCAACGAGGGGGTGGCGGATTTCTCCGTTTCCGGAGGAAGCATCCGGTATGGTCTGTCGGCCATTAAGAGCGTAGGAAAGAATGTCATAGATGAGATCGTCCGGAACCGGGAGGAGAACGGTCCTTATACCAGCCTGAAGGATTTCATTTACAGGCTGACCAATAAGGAAGTGAATAAGAGGAGTCTGGAGAACTTCATAAAGTCCGGAGCGCTGGACGGCCTGCCGGGGACGAGAAAACAGAAGATGCTTGCGTCAATGGAGCTGATCGAGCAGAAAAACCGGGAGAAGAAGATTGATATCGTCGGTCAGATGAATCTATTTGATTTTATGGGAGAAGAAGAGAAGGGATCCTATGAAGTCAAATTCCAGGATGTGGGAGAATACGAAAAGGAAGAGCTGCTGGCCTATGAAAAGGAAGTTCTGGGAATCTATGTGAGCGGGCATCCGCTGGAAAAATATCAGGACAAATGGAGAAAAAATATCACAGCCATGACTTCAGACTTCAATGTGGACGACGAGACGGGAGAAGCGGTGGTCACCGACGGCAGGATCGTCACAGTCGGAGGCATGATTACGGGTAAAACGGTAAAGACTACAAAGACCAACCAGCTGATGGCGTTTCTGACCATAGAGGATATGGTGGGCACCGTGGAAGTAATCGTTTTTCCGAGAGATTATGAGAACAGCCGCGCGCTTCTTGTGGAAGATAATAAAGTATTCGTACGCGGAAGGGTATCCCTGGGAGATGAGAACAAAGGAAAATTAGTATGCGAGAAGATCATTCCCTTTGACAGCCTGCCTAAAACTCTGTGGATTCAGTTCGATGACAAGGAATCCTATTTCGGCGGAGAAGAGGAGCTTTTAAAGCTCCTGTCCGACAGCGACGGAAGCGATCAGGTGGGGATCTTCCTGAAAAAGGAACGGGCCAAAAAATTGCTGGGCTTGGGCCACACGGTACAGGCCGAGACGGGGCTTTTGGAAAAACTTGCCGTAAAATATGGGAAAGAGAACGTAAAAGTTGTAGAAAAGCCTATTGAAAACAGGGGAATAATCAAATATAATTAAAAGTAATTCTATTTTGTAAAGACCCCGGCAGACGGCGGGCGGCTTGGAGGAAAAGAATATGGCAAAAGGAATCAATACCATCGGTGTGCTGACCAGCGGCGGCGACGCGCCGGGAATGAACGCCGCTATCCGTGCGGTGGTCAGGACCGCGATTTCCAAAGGCATGAATGTAAAAGGCATCCAGAGGGGATATGCAGGGCTGCTGAATGAAGAGATCGTGGATATGAACAGCCGGAGCGTGTCTGAAATCATCCAGCGGGGAGGAACTATCCTTTATACAGCCCGCTGTGAAGAATTCCGGACGGAAGAAGGGCAGGCGAGAGGGGCGGAGATGTGCCGTAAGCACGGTATCGACGGCCTGGTCGTCATCGGCGGCGACGGATCATACCGCGGCGCCGGAAAACTGGCGGAGCAAGGGATCAACACGGTGGGACTTCCGGGGACCATAGATCTGGACATAGCCTGTACAGATTATACGATCGGCTTTGACACGGCGGTGAACACAGCCATGGAGGCCATTGACAAAATACGGGATACGTCCACATCCCACGAGCGGTGCAGTATCATCGAGGTGATGGGACGAAATGCCGGATATATTGCGCTTTGGTGCGGGATCGCCAACGGCGCGGAGGACATTCTCCTGCCGGAGCGGTATGACTGCAATGAGCAGACGATCATCAATCATATCATTGAGCATAGGAAAAACGGAAAGAAGCACCATATCATAATCAACGCTGAGGGCATCGGCCACTCCACCAGCATGGCGAAGCGGATCGAGGCTGCCACCGGCATAGAGACGAGGGCTTCCATCCTGGGATATATGCAGAGAGGCGGCATGCCCAGTTGTAAAGACAGGGTATATGCTTCCATCATGGGGGCCAAGGCGGTGGAGCTGCTGGCCGAAGGAAAGAGCAACCGCGTTGTCGGCTGGCGGGGCGGAAAATTCGTGGACTACGACTTATATGAAGCGCTGGCGATGCAGAAGGACATCTGCGAGGAAGAGTACGCGATCAGCAAGATGCTGTCTCAGTGACAGGCTGAGGAAATTCCGGACAGAAAACTACTATACCAAAGGTGACGATATATGGCAGTATCCAATCAGAATGAAAAGTTGAATATAGAAGACAGACCGGTGCTCCGTTCAGAGGATATCCTGGAAACGGGAGTGAGTCTGAAGGGCGGAGCCGCTGAGACTTTTTCGGATGAGATATCACTTGACGGCGGGACTCTGGAATCCAAGCGGAAGATGGCCGGCGGAGATACCAAAGTGACGGCGACCACTCCGGAAGAACTCTTTGAGTTCCTCATAGAGTCGATCAAAAAATATCATCCGTCCGACGATCTGAGCATGGTACGGAAAGCCTATGAGACTGCCAACTCCGCCCACAAGGGGCAGCTGCGGAAGTCGGGAGAGCCGTATATTGTCCATCCCCTGAGCGTGGCCATCATCCTCGCGCAGCTGGAGCTGGATAAGGAATCCATTATCGCCGGTATCCTGCATGACGTGGTAGAGGATACGGTCATGACCATGGATGAGATGAAGCAGGCCTTTGGTGAGGAGGTCGCTCTTTTGGTGGACGGAGTCACCAAGCTGACTCAGCTGTCCTGGTCCGTGGACAAGGTGGAGATACAGGCTGAGAACCTAAGAAAGATGTTCCTGGCTATGGCTAAGGATATCCGCGTGATCCTGATCAAGCTGGCCGACCGGCTGCACAACATGCGGACGCTCCAGTATATGAGACCGGAGAAACAGAAAGAGAAGGCAAGGGAGACCATGGAGATTTATGCTCCCATCGCTGACCGTCTCGGAATCTCCAAGATCAAGATTGAACTGGATGACCTGTCTTTAAAGTACATGGAGCCGGAGGTATACTACGAACTAAAGGAAAAGATCACGCTGCGACGCAGCACCCGTGAAGAGCTCGTACAGAATATCATGGAAGAAGTTCAGGAGCATATGAGATCTGCCGGTATAGAAGCCAGGGTAGACGGGCGTGTAAAACATTTTTTCAGTATTTATAAGAAGATGGTGAACCAGCACAAGACTCTGGATCAGATATATGATATTTTTGCGGTGCGTATCATTGTGGATACGGTGAAGGACTGCTATGCGGCTCTCGGAGTCATCCATGAGATGTACAAACCCATACCGGGGCGGTTCAAAGACTATATCGCCATGCCAAAAGCCAATATGTATCAGTCCCTCCATACGACTCTGATAAGCAGTACGGGACAGCCCTTTGAAATCCAGATCCGGACATATGATATGCACCGGACGGCAGAATACGGGATTGCAGCCCACTGGAAGTATAAGGAAGGAAAGGACGGGCAGAACGCGGCCCAGAAGGAAGAAGAAAAGCTGAGCTGGCTTCGCCAGATCCTGGAATGGCAGAAGGACATGTCCGACAACAAGGAGTTCTTGTCTTCTCTGAAAACAGACCTGGATATCTTTTCGGAAAGCGTCTACTGCTTTACCCCGGAGGGCGATGTGAAAAACCTGCCCAGCGGATCCACTACGGTGGACTTTGCTTACAGCATCCACAGCGCCGTGGGAAATAAGATGGTAGGCGCCAGAGTCAATGACAAGCTGGTGCCTATTGATTATGTCATCCAGAACGGAGACCGGGTGGAGATCATTACCTCCCAGAATTCTAAGGGCCCCAGCCGCGACTGGCTGAAGACGGTCAAGAGCGCTCAGGCCAAAAATAAGATCAACCAGTGGTTCAAGACTCAGAATAAAGAAGAAAACATCATCCGCGGCAAGGAAATGGTGGAGCGGTACTGTAAAGCGAAAGGAATCAATTTCAGCGACATCAATAAGTCTGAGTATGAGGACAAGGTCCTCATGAAATATGGCTTCCGGGAATGGGACGCCGTTTTGGCGGCCATCGGCCACGGCGGCATGAAGGAAGGCCAGGTCATCAATAAGCTGATGGAGGAATATCAGCGGAAGCACCAGAAGGAGATCACCGATGAAAAGGTGTTGGGCGACGCTTCCATTGGAAAGGAAAAGCCTGCGTCGGAGAAAAGTAAGAGCGGTATCGTCGTCAAGGGCGTCCATGATCTGGCGGTCCGGTTTTCCAGGTGCTGCAGCCCGGTGCCCGGAGACGAGATCGTGGGGTTTGTGACAAGAGGCCGCGGTATTTCCATACACAGGACGGACTGCATCAATATCATCAATCTTCCGGAGGAGGAACGCTCCAGGCTGATTGACGCCGAGTGGCAGCTTCCCGAGGGAGACAAGACGCAGGAGACTTATTCTACGGAGATTAAAATATTCGCCCATAACAGAATTGGTATTTTTGTGGATATTTCCAGGATATTTACAGAGCGTCAGATCGATATCACATCCATGAACGTGAGGACCAGCAAACAGGGACTGGCGACGATCACCATGAGTTTTGATATCCACGGCGTGGAAGAGCTCCAGAGACTGGTCGAAAAGCTCCGCCAGGTGGAGAGCGTGATCGATATCGAGAGGACGGCCGGATAGGATATTATATATGAAGAAAAAATTACAGATTGAATGTGCAGTGCTGGGGATGATCAGCACCAACTGCTATTTTCTGATCAATGCAGAGACAAGTGAGACAATCATCGTGGATCCGGCGGACAACGCCGCAGATATCAGGAATTGGTGCAGGAACAATGGAAGGAAGCCGGCGGCGATTCTGCTGACCCACGGGCATTTTGACCATATGCTGGCGGCAGACGCGCTGAGAAATGAATTTTCCATCCGCATCTATGCGGCAGAAGCGGAACGGGAGCTTCTGGAGGATCCTGCTGCCAATCTTTCCGGCCAGTGGAGCCGGCCGGCGGTGCTTAAAGCGGATGAGTATCTGACAGATGGCCAGGTACTGGAGCTGGCAGGATTCCGGATCTGCGCCATCCTGACTCCTGGCCATACGGCCGGCGGCATGTGCTATTATCTGGAAGAAGAGGGCGTGCTGATCAGCGGCGACACGTTGTTTCGAGAATCTTACGGCCGGGTAGATTTCCCCACCTCTTCCATGTCGGAAATGGGGCGTTCCGTGAGGGAGAAGCTGCTGGTGCTGCCGGAGGATACCGTTGTCTATCCCGGCCACGGGGAAAGTACGACGATCGGATATGAAAAAGCTTATAATCCTCTGGCCCAGTGGAGCAGATGATGGATTTATGACAAAAAGGGCGCTTGCGGGGCGCCCTTTCATAATGGCACAGCGATAGATTAAAGGGGAGAGAATGATCTGTTTAATACTCAGTGAAGAAAATTTTGAATACGATGTCCGCGGACTTTTGACGGCCTTTTATCCCGGGGAGGAGATATGCGCTTCGGTCAGAAACGGACAAGAGGGAAAACTGGAACCGGGCTCTGCCGGACGGATTCTTTCTGTGGACTACATGGACGGAAAGATTCGTGTGAGCCTTGAGCATGGAGAGAAGAAGGCAGCAGAGGCAGCAGTTGATTACGAGGACCGGAAAGAAACGAAATCGGTGCTCAAGCGTTTGGTGTATGGGCTCTTGTCGGCAGATGCGGGCAGGGAGCTTCCCTGGGGAACTCTCACAGGTATCCGTCCTACGAAGATACCGATGGCTTTGCTGGAGGAAGGGGCCGATGAGACAGAGATCGTTTCTTATATGAAAGAAAACTATCTGGCCAGCGAGGAAAAGATCAGGCTCAGCATCGAGATCGCGAAGCGGGAGAAGCAAGTGTTAAAAGACGTCGATTATGAAGACGGCTACAGCCTTTATATCGGAATTCCTTTTTGCCCCACCACCTGCCTGTACTGTTCGTTCACCTCGTATCCCGTGGCCAAATGGGAGCCCAGGATGGATGAATACCTGGACGCGCTTTTCCGGGAGATCGACTATACGAAGGAGGCTTTTTCCCATAAAAAGCTGAACACGGTCTACATTGGAGGGGGCACTCCCACTACGCTGAGCCCGAGACATCTGGAGCGCCTGCTGTCCAAAGTGGAGGAGAGCTTCAGCCTTGATAATCTGCAGGAATGGACTGTGGAAGCGGGACGGCCGGACAGTGTGACACGGGATAAGCTGAGAACGCTGCGGAGACATCCGGTCTCCAGAATCTCCATCAATCCACAGACGATGAGACAGGAAACTCTCAAGATTATCGGACGGCATCATACGCCGGAGCAGATAGAAGAGGCCTTTGCCATGGCCAGAGAAGAAGGCTTTGACAATATCAACATGGATCTGATCATGGGGCTGCCGGAGGAAGGGCCGGAGGACGTCCAGTATACCATGGAGCGTCTTTATGCCATGGCGCCGGACAATATCACGGTACATTCCCTGGCGGTCAAACGCGCGGCCAGGCTGAACATCATGAAAGAACAGTACGCCCATCTGAAATTCGAGAATACCGGGGAGATGATGGGACTGGCGGCGGAATACTGTGAAAGACTGGGACTGGAGCCTTATTATCTGTATCGACAGAAGAACATGGCCGGCAATTTTGAAAATGTGGGCTATGCCAGCCCTGGTAAGGCCGGCATTTACAACATCCTTATAATGGAAGAAAAGCAGACTATCATGGCCCTGGGGGCGGGTTCTACCACAAAAGCGGTATTTCCGGGAGGGCGGATCGAGCGGTGCGACAATGTAAAGGATATTGACCAGTATCTTGGCAGAATTGATGAGATGATTGACAGAAAACGGAAACTTTTGTCTTGAAAATAGACAAGTGTTCGTGTATGATAGACAAGGAATGCCCGGGTGTGACGGGAAAAAAGAAAGAGGAGAACCAGATATGGCGTTAAGCAAGAAGCCGGTGACCGGCATGAAGGATATTCTGCCTGCCGAAATGCAGGTAAGGGATTATGTGATCGGCCTCATTCAGGAGACCTATAAGAGTTTTGGGTTTTCCCATATTGAGACTCCCTGTATGGAGAATATCTCCAATCTGTGCAGCAAGCAGGGCGGAGAAAATGAAAAACTGATCTTTAAAGTATTGAAAAGAGGCGAGAAGCTGCATATACCGGAAGCCCAGACAGAAGCGGACGTGGTGGACTGTGGCATGCGGTACGACCTGACCGTGCCCCTTTCCCGATATTATTCCAATAATTCCGCACAGCTGCCCGCGCCTTTCAAAGCGCTTCAGATGGGCAATGTCTGGCGGGCCGACAGACCTCAGAGGGGACGGTTCCGTCAGTTCATGCAGTGTGATATTGACATTCTCGGCGACGCCTCCTGCCTGGCGGAGATCGAGCTGATGTCAGCGACGACGACTCTTCTCGGACGACTTGGTTTTTCCGGATTTAAGGTCTGCTTTAACGACAGGCGGGTCTTGAAAGCCATGGCGGCGTACAGTGGTTTTGCGGAGAAAGATTATGACCAGGTATTCATCATCCTGGATAAAATGGACAAGATAGGCATGGGAGGTGTGGCTGCGGAGCTGTCTGAAAACGGCTTTTCTGAAAATGCCGTTGAGACATATATGGGACTTTTTGCTGAGCTGGAGCAGGCGCCGGACAGCCTGGCCTATCTGGAGGAAAAACTGGCCGGCGTGGTGGCCGGAGACGTGATCGCCGGTATGAGGACCATCATCGAGAGCGTGAGAGCTACGGCATCCTGTGAGTTCAGCCTGATATTTGATCCGACGCTGGTGCGCGGAATGTCCTATTATACAGGATCTATTTTTGAGATCAAGATGGAGGAGCTGGGAGGCTCCGTGGCCGGAGGCGGCCGCTATGATGAGATGATAGGAAAGTTCACCGGGATGGACACTCCGGCCTGTGGATTTTCCATTGGATTTGAACGCATTATCACCATATTGACGGAAAAAGGCTTCCAGGTGCCGCAGTCAGGAGCCAGGAAAGCATATCTGATAGAAAAGGGCATGCCGGCCGAGACCATGGTGAAGGTGCTGGCAGAGGCCAAAAAAGAGCGGGAGGCCGGCATACAGGTGCTGGTCTCAAATATGAATAAAAACAAGAAATTCCAAAAGGAGCAGCTCCAGAAAGAGGGCTACGGGGAATTCCGGGAATTCTACAAGGATTTTCAGTGACAGTGAGAAATTCCCAAAAGAAAGGACGTGGAAGAAATGGCAGAATCAATGAGAGGTCTCCACAGGACCCACAGATGTACCGAAGTGTCGAAGAGCAATGTGGGAGAAGCCGTGACCGTTATGGGCTGGGTGCAGAAAAGAAGAAATCTGGGAAGCCTGGTATTTGTGGATCTGAGAGACCGTTCCGGTCTGCTGCAGATCGTATTTGACGAAAAAGACGTGGGCAGTGAGGGCTTTGAAAAAGCAGGAACGCTCCGAAATGAATATGTCATCGCAGTAGAGGGTACGGCGGAAGTCCGTTCCGGCGCCGTGAATGAAAATCTTAAGACGGGGGATATTGAAATACGTGCAAAGTCTCTGCGGATTCTTTCCGAGGCTCTGACTCCTCCGTTTCCCATAGAGGAGGAGTGCAGCACCAAGGAAGAGCTTCGCCTGAAATACCGGTATCTGGACCTCAGAAGGCCGAATCTGCAGAGAAATCTGGCAGTGAAGAGCAGAGTGGCCATTTTGTCCCGGAATTTTATGCAGGAGCAGGGATTTCTGGAAGTGGAGACGCCCATATTAGTTAAAAGTACGCCGGAGGGAGCCAGGGATTATCTGGTGCCCAGCCGGATCCATCCGGGGAATTTTTATGCGCTGCCCCAGTCGCCACAGATATATAAGCAGCTTTTGATGTGCTCCGGCTTTGACCGGTACTTTCAGATTGCCAGATGCTTCCGTGACGAGGACCTGCGCGCAGACCGGCAGCCTGAATTTACGCAGATGGATATGGAGCTCTCCTTTGCGGACGTGGACGATGTCATCGAAGTGAATGAAAAGCTGCTCGCTTATCTGATGAAGGAAATATGCGATGTGGAAGTGAAGCTTCCGATCCGGCGCATGACCTATGCGGAGGCCATGGACCGCTTTGGCTCCGACAAGCCGGACCTGCGGTTTGGGATGGAGCTCCATGACGTGTCCGACGCGGTCAGGAACTGTGGTTTTGCTGTATTCTGCAATGCTCTGGAGGCGGGCGGATCTGTCCGCGGCCTTACGGTGAAGGGGCAGGCAGGCATGCCCAGAAAGAAGATTGATTCTCTTGTGGAGTTTGCGAAGACCTATGGAGCCAAAGGATTGGCATACCTGGCTGTTCAGGAGGACGGCAGCTATAAATCTTCCTTTGCGAAATTCATGACGGAGGATGAGCTGACGGCATTGGTGAAGGCGATGGACGGAGAGCCCGGTGATCTGCTCCTCTTTGCAGCAGATAAAAACAAGGTGGTATTTGACAGCCTGGGCGCTCTGCGCGTGGAACTGGCGAAGCGCCTGGAGATGATTCCGGAGAACACGTTTGAATTTGTATGGATCACCGAGTTTCCTCAGTTTGAATATTCGGAAGAAGAACAGCGGTTCGTGGCGATGCACCATCCCTTCACGATGCCCATGGACGAGGACCTGCCTCTGCTTGATACGGACAGAGGAGCGGTCCGAGCAAAAGCATATGATATCGTGCTGAATGGCTGCGAGATTGGCGGCGGCAGCGTGAGAATCCATCAGAGCGACGTGCAGGCGAAGATGTTTGAATGTCTCGGATTCAGCAAAGAGGAAGCGGAAGAACGCTTCGGCTTCCTGATGAATGCGTTTAAATACGGCGTGCCGCCCCATGCAGGCCTGGCTTATGGGCTGGACCGTCTGGTAATGCTGATGACAGGAGCGGACAACATTCGTGAGGTCATTGCTTTCCCGAAGGTAAAGGATGCTTCCTGCCTGATGTCAGGGGCTCCCGGACGGGTGGATGAGGATCAGCTCACGGAGCTCAAGATCGCAGTTTCAGAAACATCACTATAAATCACTTAAATGGAGGAAATAAAATGTATTCATTTGAAGAGGTATCTTCCTTCGATCCCGTGATCGCTCAGGCGATGCAGGACGAGCTGGGAAGACAGCAGAGCCACATCGAGCTCATCGCTTCTGAAAACTTTGTGAGCAAGGCAGTTATGGCGGCCATGGGAAGTCCCCTGACCAATAAGTACGCGGAAGGATATCCGGGAAAGCGCTATTACGGCGGATGCGAATTCGTGGACGTGGTGGAGACTGTTGCCCAGGAGCGCGCCAGAGAGCTGTTTGGCTGTGAATATGTTAATGTGCAGCCCCATTCCGGCGCACAGGCCAATATGGCTGTTTTCTTTGCGATGCTGAAGCCCGGAGACACGGTGATGGGAATGAGCCTGGCCCATGGCGGACATCTGACCCATGGGAGCCCCGTAAATATGTCAGGTTCTTATTTCCATGTGGTGCCCTATGGTGTCACAGACGCCGGTGTGATCGACTATGAAGAAGTGCGCCGGATCGCCAATGAGTGCAGGCCGAAGCTGATCGTGGCAGGTGCCAGTGCTTATGCCAGAGAGATCGATTTTAAAACCTTCCGGGAGATCGCTGATGAGGTGGGAGCATATCTGATGGTGGATATGGCCCATATTGCCGGTCTGGTGGCCGCCGGACTTCATATGAGCCCGATTCCTTACGCTCATGTGACCACGACCACGACCCATAAAACACTCCGCGGCCCGAGAGGCGGGATGATTCTTTCCAGCAATGAGATGCAGGAAAAATTCAATTTCAACAAAGCGGTATTCCCCGGCATTCAGGGCGGTCCGCTGATGCATGTGATCGCGGCCAAGGCCGTGTGTTTTAAAGAAGCGCTGGATTCCAGCTTTAAGACTTATATGGCTCAGACGAAGAAGAATGCGGCCAAGCTGGCAGAGGAGCTGATAAAGAGAGGCTTTGACATCGTATCCGGCGGTACCGATAATCATCTGATGCTTGTGGACCTCCGTCCCGTTGGCGTGACCGGAAAAGCCGCGGAAAAGCTGCTGGATGCGGCCAACATTACCTGCAATAAGAACGCAATCCCCAATGATCCGGAGAAGCCCTTCGTGACCAGCGGCATTCGTCTGGGAGCCCAGGCTATCACCAGCCGAGGCGCGGTCGAAGCGGATATGGAGACCATTGCAGAAGCCATCCGTTTAGTGATCACACAGGATGAAGCCAATACGGCAAAGGCAAAAGCCATGGTGAAGGAATTGACGGATAAATACCCACTGTATTAAACATCTGAATAAAAATCACAGAAGAGGATGCCGCATTGTATCGTTATGCCACGGCGTCCTTTCTGATATACCTTTGAATACCTTTCAAACAAATTTAATTTTATTAACCCGAGGAAACAGAAGGATGTCCGATTCCATCCAGGCGGGTCGCTGGCAGCCGTAACCAGCATCTTAGCGGCCCTCCGGTCGGGAGATCCTGCTAAGGCCTCTGCAGCGCTCCCCTTACGATGGAATCGGAACATTCCTTCTGCACCTCTTTCCGCACCGAAATAAGCACTCATTTGTTCTGAAAGCCATTGAGGCGGCTCACCGCGGCGCGCTGCCCTAAGGCACGTGGGCCCTGTGGATATCCAATCCTTTTCTGGAATCTAAGAAATGAAATTTGTCCAGTACAGCGCGGCAGAAAAGACACCGGCAGAAGTTCCAGGCCGTCACGATTTCGGTTCGCTGGCGGTGCAGCGGGCCTCGGTGAGCCGCCTCAATTAAAGGTATACAGACCATGAAAGGGGATTATATGGTTTTATTTGTGGAATATCCGAAATGCAGTACCTGCCAAAAAGCAAAAAAATGGCTGGAAGAAAATGGAATAGAATTTAAAGACCGCCACATACTGGAAGAAAATCCCACGGCGGAGGAGCTGAAAGCATGGAAAGAAAAAAGCGGTCTGCCTCTGAAACGGTTTTTTAATACCAGCGGCATGAAGTATAAGGCTCTCGAATTAAAGGATAAGCTTCCGGATATGAGTGAAGAAGAGCAGTTTGCCCTTCTGGCTGCGGATGGAATGCTGGTGAAAAGGCCGGTTTTGGCAGGGGAGGATTTCGTTCTCACTGGCTTCCGGGAGAAAGAATGGGCGGAAAAATTAAAGCTTGCGCCCAATTCTTAATCTTTTCGAATCTTTTTCCGTGCGGTTGACAATGAACGCCAGAACTCGGTATAATATCGGGAGAAGCATGATGTTATACAACCGCCGGAGGTCTGTGTCCGTTTTGGACATGGGATAATATTGAGAGAAGCTGAGCTAGCCGGTTCGAGGAGACAATATGGAGAAAAAAACAAAACGAATATTTTCTGTTTTAATCATATGCTGCATCCTGCTGTTCGGAATGGGGATTACGTCATTTGCTGCAGGGACTAATGGGACCAACGACGCGTCGCTGGCTTCTTTGGAGATTTCGCCGGGTACGCTCAGTCCTGAATTTTCATCCGAAGTGTATGAATATCAGGTAGAGGTGGGCGCGGACTGTGATAAGCTTCTGGTAAATGCCAAGACTTCCGACAGCGGGGCCAAAATGGTGATAGCCGGAAATTCCGGACTGAAGGTGGGGACGAACACCGTCATCATAAATGTGACAGCGGCCGACGGGGTGACAACGGCCAAATATACCATCCAGGCAGTACGGAGTACGGGTGAGACACGGTCCTCTGCAGCGGGTAATGAAAGCACGGCTGCAGAGTCTTCGGAAAGTCAGATTGCCAATAATCCTCTGGTCAATAGCTCTGCTGCTGCGGAAACGGGCAGCGCAGAAAGCCAGGAGTCCCAGAGCTCCGGTGCGGCTTCCGCAGGTACGATCACGACAACAGGTAAGACGTATACTCTCTCTGAGCCTGACGCGTCCGCGGTGCCGGATGGATTTACGGCGATGGATCTGAAGGTCGGAGAGCAGACTATAAAAGTGTGGAAGTTCCCGTCGGAATATGACGTGGAAGGATTTTACCTGATATACGGAAGTGATGAGGCCGGCAAAACGGCGTTTTATATCTATGATGAGGCAGAAGGCACCGTGATCACGGCGCCGGACGGAATTCTGTCGGCCGGACAGGAGAATGAGATTTCACAGGTGCAGCTGCAGAAGGCTCAGGAAGCGTATCAGAAATCCATGAAAAACCGGATGCTGATCATTATCGTTCTTTCTGTGCTGTGCTTTATCCTTTTGATAGCCTTTACCGCCGCTATGACCAGGAGAAGGAACGGACATGGAGAAGATGATTTTTATGATGACGGTCCCCGCGGAGGCTACGGCGGAGAGCCGGATGAAGATGATCATGAAGAAGCCGGCGAAGAGCCTTATGACGAGGAACCCTATGACGAGGAACCTTACGAGGAAGAATCTTACGAAGAAGGATCCTATGAAGAAGAGCCTTATGATGAGGAGCCATATGATCTAGATGCCGAGGATGAAGCGGCTGAAGAGCCTACGTGGGCGTCCACAGAGGAACACGCTTCAGAACTGGAAACGGATTCTGCGCCGGCTGAAGAGGAAGAGCCATATCTGGAAGAAGTACCGGAGGAATTGTCCGAAGAATATATGGCCGGAGCAGAAAACAAAGATTATCAGGAGGAAGCCGTTCACGAAGCGTGTGAGGAGCTTCCGCCCCAAGCAGAAGAAGAGGATGATCTGGACGCGGACTTTGATCTGCTGGAGGCTCTCCTATCGGATTCCGTCCGGAGTGTGAAGCCGGACGATGCGGAGAGCATAGTGAACCGAGCGGCGGAAAAAGCCGGGAAGCGGCCTCCGGAGCAGCCGGCGCCTACTCCGGAAAAACAGACGGTTCGTGAACCGGAAAAGAGGGAACGGAAAAAGCCTGCCGAGAAAAATCCGGCTGTGAAACCGCAGCCAGCCAGGAAGCCCTCTCAGGATTTGGAAGACGATGATGATTTTGAGATTTTCGATTTATAGATTTTAACAAAAGTGCAGCCCCGGGCGGGGACTGCACTTTTGTCTCTGAGGGGGTATCCTGATTCCATCCAGACACTGCCACTTGCAATTCTTATGAGACTGTGCTAATATTGTTATAACAAATATAACGAAAGAGGCCGGGTGAAGAAGATGATAATGAAAATAGATTTTAACAGTGACGAAGCATTATATATACAGCTGAGAAATCAGATCATCATTGGCATCGCCACCGAAACCATCAAAGAGGGGGAAGCCCTCCCGTCGGTCAGGAGTCTGGCTGACACCATTGGAATTAACATGCATACGGTAAATAAGGCATATACGGTCCTGAAGCAGGAAGGCTTTGTAAAGCTGGACCGCCGGAGGGGAGCCGTCATTGCCGTCGATTTTGATAAAATGCGGGCAATGGAGGAACTGATGTCCGACATGCAGGTGCTGCTTGCGAAAGCGGCATGTAAAAACATCAGCCGGATAGAGATCCATGAATTGGTGGATATGGTGATGAACCAGTTTGATTGTTCGCCGGAAGCTTCGGAGGACTGCTCCGATATGGAGTGACTACCGGATTCTGACAGGCTGAGTTTGGGAGGATAGACCATGTTATGTGAAAAATGTAAAATAAGAGAGGCCAATATCCGATATACTGAAGTGATTGGCGGAGTGAAGACAGAGCACAATCTGTGCAGCCACTGTGCCAAGGAAATGGATTTTGGACATTATACAGCGATGTTTGATACAGATTATCCGATAGGGAAGCTTTTGTCGGATTTGTTTGGGCTGGATGCAGAGCGCGGGGACAGCGATGAGATGGACATGGACCAGGTGGTCTGCCCCACCTGTAATACAGCATATAGTGATTTTGTAAAGGACAGCCGTTTTGGCTGCCCAGACTGTTACCGGGTTTTTGACCTGCTGATGAGTGAGAATATCAAGAAAATTCAAGGCAATGACACCCATACGGGAAAGCGCCCTTTGTATGGACATGAAGCCACAGAGGACCATGAAGGGACGGAGAAAACGGAAGATATCCAAAACTCCATTGAGATCCTGTCATCCAAGCTGCAGGAAGCCATCCGGGAAGAAGAGTATGAGATGGCGGCAAAGTACAGGGATGAGATCAGAGAATTGAAGGAGAGGATGAATGCAGATGCTTAAATGGTATCAGGAAACGGAGGACCAGCATGATGTCTTTCTGGCAGGCCGCATCCGTCTGGTGCGGAATCTGGAGCACTATCCTTTTCCGGTGAAGCTTACGGAAGAGGACGGCGCGGAGCTGGTAGAAAAACTGGAAAATGGACTTAAAGATATCGGTTCAGCAGATAAACGGATTTTTCATACGATTCCTTTGTCAGCGATGGGAACGGAGGAGAAAGAGGCGTTAAAAGAGCGCCGTGCCATAAACGGGGCCGGAGCGGAGAAAAGGGGCCCGGAAAGCCTGCTGCTGTCGGAAGATGAGACGGTCAGCATTACGCTGGACGGAGAGGATCACATCCGGCTCCAATGTCTTTCCCATAAAGTGGATCTTAACGGACTGTGGAATGAGGCCAGCCGTCTGGACGATTATATCAATGAGCGGTTTGCCTATGCGTTTCATGAAAAATATGGATACCTGACGGCTTATCCCACCAACGTGGGGACGGGCCTGCGGGCAGCAGTGACGCTGCATCTTCCCATGCTTTCAGCCGGGAAACAGTTCGGCAAGCTGGTGAGCGAGATGAGCCGCTTTGGGGTTTCTGTCCAGGGGCTCTATGGGGAAGGGAGCGAAAATTACGGTTCCCTTTATGAAGTGTCCAACCAGAAAACACTGGGGCAGACCGAAGAAGAGATCATCGCGCTGGTACAGCAGATGGCGGACCGTCTGGCTGCCAGCGAACGCAAGGTTAAATCGCTGACTCTCCGGAACCACAGGCTGGATCTGGAGGATGAAATCTATAAATCCTATGGTGTCTTGAGATATGCGAAGAAGCTTTCTGTGAAGGAAGCGATGACATATCTTTCTCAGGTGCGGGTAGGAGAGATGGAAGGACTTTTGCAGCTTAAGAAGCCCTTGAATTTCTACGGGCTCATGATGGAGATACAGCCAACGAATATAAAGCTGCTGGCCCCGGAAAATGAAAAGACAGACTTAAAGCAGGCCAGGGCATCTTATATACGGTCCATGCTGCCGGAGCTGGTCTGAAGAAATAGGAGGAAAATATGTACAACAACAGATTTTCAAATAAAGCGGAGGAAGCACTCCAGCTGGCCGTGGGAATGGCGGAAGCTCTGGGGCAGGGATATGTGGGTACCGAGCATATCCTCTTGGGGCTTATCCGTGAAGGAAGCAGCGCGGCGGCTCAGGTGCTTTCCAGCCATGGGGTAGAGGAAGAACGGGTTCTCACGCTGGTCCGGCAGCTGATAGCTCCGATGACGCCGGTGCATATGGCCGACCGGGGAGGATATTCACCCCGCGCCGCCAGGGTGCTGGAGAACAGCTATCGGGAGGCCGTACAGTTTAAGTCTCCGCTGATCGGGACTGAGCACATCCTGATTGCAATGCTCAAGGACAGCGACTGTTCTGCCACGCGGCTCCTGAATACCATGAATGTGAACATCCAGAGGATGTACGTGGATATTTTGGCCACTATGGGGGCAGACGCCAGCCAGTATAAGGACGAGCTGGAAGGAAAGGGTAAAGGGCAGGAAAAAAGCGCTACGCCCACACTGGACAATTACAGCCGGGATCTGACTGCTCTTGCAAAGGAAGGAAAACTCGATCCGGTCATCGGAAGAGAGCATGAGATCGATAGGGTGATCCAGATTCTCAGCCGCCGGACAAAGAATAATCCCTGCCTGATCGGTGAACCCGGCGTGGGCAAGACCGCCATCGCGGAAGGGCTGGCAGGAAAGATCGTGGAGGGAAATGTCCCGGATACAGTAAAGGGAAAACGCGTGATGACGCTGGATCTGTCCGGAATGGTCGCCGGTTCCAAATACCGCGGCGAGTTTGAAGAAAGAATCAAGAATGTACTGAAGGAGGTGCGGGCCGACGGCAGCGTTCTTTTGTTCATTGACGAGATACACACCATCATCGGCGCCGGAGGCGCGGAAGGAGCCATAGACGCGTCCAATATCCTGAAGCCTTCTCTGGCCAGAGGCGAGATTCAGCTGATCGGAGCTACGACCATTGACGAGTACAGGAAATATATCGAGAAGGACGCGGCTTTAGAGAGAAGGTTTCAGCCTGTGATGGTAGAAGAACCCTCGGCAGAGGAAGCGGTTTCCATCTTAAAAGGGCTCAAATCCAAATATGAGGAGCATCATCAGGTGACAATCACAGAAGACGCCATTCAAGCGGCAGTGAATCTGTCGGCTCGGTATATCAACGACCGGTTTCTGCCCGACAAGGCTATCGATTTGATTGACGAGGCGTCCTCAAAAGTGCGTCTGACCACCTATGTGGAGCCGGAGGAGATAAAAAAGCTGGAAGAAGATATTGCCCAGCTGGAGGAGCAGAAGGTCGCGGCCATTCAGACGGAAGCTTATGAAAAAGCCGGAGAGATCAAAAAGAAACAGCAGAAGAAAAAGGAACGTCAGGAAAAGATTCTGCTCAAATGGGAAAAAGAGAAAAGCAGCAAGAAGCTCTATGTTACAGAAAATGAAATCGCTGATGTTGTGTCCGGCTGGACGAAAATACCGGTGAAAAAACTGGAAGAGGGAGAGGCAGAGCGCCTTAAGAATCTGGAAAGTATCCTCCACGAAAGAGTAGTAGGGCAGGAAGAAGCTGTAGTAGCGGTATCGAAGGCCATACGCCGGGGGCGTGTGGGCCTTAAAGATCCGAAGCGCCCAATCGGTTCGTTTCTGTTTTTGGGACCTACCGGCGTAGGAAAAACAGAGCTTTCGAAAGCGTTGGCGGAGGCCATGTTCGGCACGGAAAATGCCATGATACGGGTCGATATGTCAGAGTATATGGAAAAGCACAGCGTATCCAAAATAGTCGGATCGCCGCCCGGTTATGTGGGTTATGACGAAGGAGGCCAGCTCAGCGAAAAGGTCCGCCGGAATCCATATTCTGTGATACTCTTCGATGAGATAGAAAAGGCCCATCCTGATGTGTTCAATATTTTGCTTCAGGTTCTGGATGACGGACACATAACCGATGCTCAGGGAAGAAAAATAGATTTCAAGAATACGGTGCTGATCATGACGTCTAATGCAGGTGCGGCGCGGATCATTGAGCCGAAGAAGCTTGGTTTTGGAGCCGTCAGCACGGAGAAAGAGGATTATGAATATATGAAGAGCGGCGTGATGGAAGAGGTCCGCCGGATTTTTAAGCCGGAATTTCTGAACCGGATCGATGAGACGATCGTATTCCATGCTCTGACCAAAGAGGACATGGGACAGATCGTGGATATCATGATGAAGGGACTCTGCAGCAGGACGAAGGAGCAGATGGACATTATTCTGGTGATGGACGACGCAGCGAAGGCATGGATCATTGACAAAGGTTATGATCAAAAATACGGTGCTCGGCCGCTCCGCCGGACGATTCAGAGTGAGATCGAGGATAAACTGGCGGAAGAGATACTGGATGGCGCCGTGAAAAAAGGAGATACGGTTTCCGTTACGGCGGAGGATGGAAAACTGAAATTTTCTGTTTAAACGACTGGTAAAAAGTCGAATTCTATACTATAATGAAACCAGTATTTTAGTGATGAAAACATCGGGAGGATGAATCATGCCAGCAGTAAAGGAATTAATACGCACAGAACAAAATGGTACACTCAGCTTTGGAGACTATACACTGGGCGCAAAGTCGAAGCTTCAGGATTATGAATTCAACGGCGATCTATATAAGGTAAAGACGTATTGTGATATCACGAAACTGGAGCGGAACGGCATGTTTGTCTACGAGTCGGTTCCGGGCACAGCTGTGAATGAGTTCGAGGCGGATGATACGGGAGTGCGTTTCATCGTGGAAGGCAGTCAGGATGCACAGATCACGTTGGAACTGGAGGATGATACGGAGTACGGCGTGCAGATCGGCGGAGAAGATGCCGGTATGATCAAAGCGAATATGAGCGGAAAGCTGACACTGAGTGTGGAGCTTTCTGAGGGAGAATCCACAGTGGTTGAAGTAAGAAAAAGATAGGACAGCCGGGACTGCAGTGGTAACAGAAACAGTCGGAACCGTATTTTATCAGGCTGCCGCGGGGTTTTGAAAAGCCTGCGGCAGCTTATTTTATTTTATAGGAAGCACTCTTTGTTATATAGATCGGAGCAGTTATGGCAAAAGCGAGAGCAACGGTATTTTACTGTAAAGAATGTGGATATGAGTCTGCCAAGTGGATGGGACAGTGTCCCGGATGCCGGGAATGGAACACTTTTGTGGAGGCGCCTTCTGCGAAAAAGACATCTCAGGTGAGAGGGCTGGGGGCCGGGCTGGCAGGTAAGGGATCCGCAATGGAAAGACGTCCCCAGAAGCTGTCCGAAATTCAGTCGGCCATGGAGGCAAGAGTGAGCACGGGCATGGAGGAACTGGACCGTGTACTGGGAGGAGGGCTTGTGGGAGGTTCTCTGATTCTGGTGGGAGGAGATCCGGGAATCGGGAAATCGACCCTGCTTCTCCAGGTATGCCGGAATTTGGCGGAGTCGGGACATA
This sequence comes from Lientehia hominis, assembly GCF_021044755.1. Lineage (GTDB taxonomy): Bacteria > Bacillota > Clostridia > Lachnospirales > Lachnospiraceae > Lientehia > Lientehia hominis. Next base: position 896,831 of record NZ_JAJNOR010000001.1, on the reverse strand, counting down.
AGATCCTTTATATTTCCGGAGAAGAATCTCTGAGCCAGATCAAGCTCAGGGCTGACAGGCTGGGAACCTTCAGCGGAGAGCTGTCTTTTTTATGTGAGACCAGCCTGGAGCTGATTTCAGACGTGATCATGAAGGAAAGGCCGGAGTCGGTGGTAATTGACTCCATTCAGACCATGTACCGGGAGGATGCCGGCACCGCGCCGGGCAGCGTAGGACAGGTGAGGGAGTCTACGAATACGCTGCTTCAGCTGGCAAAGGGGAACGATATCACAATCTTCATCGTGGGACATGTCACCAAGGAAGGGACTGTGGCAGGGCCTCGGATGCTGGAACATATGGTGGATACGGTCCTTTATTTCGAGGGAGAGAGGAACGCTTCTTACAGAATCCTGCGGGGGGTAAAGAACAGGTTCGGGTCCACCAATGAAATCGGAGTCTTTGAGATGCGGGGAGATGGGCTTGCGGAAGTCCCGAATCCTTCAGAATATATGCTGAGCGGGAAACCGGCAGGGGCATCCGGTTCCGTGACGGCTTGTTCCATGGAGGGGACGAGGCCTGTGCTTTTGGAGATTCAAGCCCTCGTATGCCATACGAATTTCGGCATGCCAAGAAGGACGGCGGCCGGGACAGATTATAACCGTGTCAATCTGCTGATCGCCGTTTTGGAAAAACGTGCCGGGCTTCGTCTTTCCGACTGTGACGCTTATGTGAATATAGCCGGAGGTTTGAAGGTCAATGAGCCTTCTTTGGATTTGGGGATTGTCATGGCACTGGCTTCCAGCCACCGGGACATTCCGGTGGATGACAATATGATGGTTTTCGGTGAGGTTGGTCTCTCCGGTGAAGTGCGTGCGGTCAGCATGGCAGAAAAGAGGGTACAGGAGGCGGCCAAGCTGGGCTTTACCTCCTGTGTCCTTCCAAAAGTGTGTCTGGCGCGGATTCAGGAACCGCCCGTAGGTCTTAAGCTGATCGGAGTCGGCAATGTCCAGGAGGCCATTGATCTGATCGTCCGCTGATCAGAATAGCTTCATAAATGCCAGGACTATGAGCAGGACTCCGCTGATCCAGCAAAGATTTGCGTCGGAATGGCGGGAAACGGCGCGCCCCAGGAAGCTTCCTCCCAGTATGGCCGCTATGCCCATGAGAAACGTCGCGAGTATGGTGGCGATGATATGGGCCGGCGATACACCGGCTCCGATACCGGCTGCCACACTGTCAATGGAGAGGGCGGCGCCCAACGGGACTGCTTCTGCCGGTGAAAGTATATTGTCCTTGTCCTTATTGGCCTGTTCGGCTTGTTTTTTACAAGATTTATCGAATAATTTGATTATCCCGAGAATAAACAGGATTAAGAAGCTGATGTCATTGGTCAGACTTTGAGGAAGCAGCCCGCTCAGAAGGTTTCCTGCCAGCAGCGCCGCAGCCAGGGTGAGACTGGATATGGCGGCAAGGATGCCGATGGAGGCCGCGGGTATCCGTATGCGGCCCATCCCATAGGCGAAGCTGGCGGCAAAGGTGTCAACGGAGAGCGCGGCAGCCAGTACAATTATCTCTAAAATGATCGCTGTCATGGATAAACACCAAGAATATCGTTTGTTTGTATGGTATTCCGGAAGAATCACCCGGGTGCAGGGACGAGAGAAGAAGGAGACGTGATTTCCAATGAAAGTATGCCGATGTATCGCACTGGATCTGGACGGAACCCTTTTGGCGGGGGACGGAACCCTTTCCAAAGAGAGCAGAGAGGCCCTTGCGGCCGCCATAGAAGCAGGCGTGCATGTGGTGGTGGCCAGCGGGAGGGCTTATTCTACACTTCCGGAAGCGGTATTATCCATTCCCGGGATCGAATATGCAATCACCTCCAATGGAGCGGCGGTCTATCGGGTGCCCACATCGGAGTGTATCTGCGTACATAAACTTCGCCGGGAGGCTGTGGAGGCTGTCCTGTCTCTGACAGGGCAGGCTTTAGAGGACCCCTTGTATGAGGCGTTTGTGGACGGGACAGCTTATGCTCCGGAAGAATACGTGGCGAATCCTGAGGCTTTTGGCGCTGATGAGAGGGCCGCGTCATATGTGAGAGCGACCAGGAAGCCCTGCCGGGATATGCGGGGATTTCTATACAGTCATCTGGAGGAGCTGGACAGCCTGGATCTGATCATCAATGATCAGGAGGAAAAGCGAAGAATCTGGTCCCTTTTGGAAGAAAAGGTGCCGCATGTATATATAACGGCGTCCGTGCCGAGATTTTTGGAAATATCCGATGAAGCTTCCGGGAAAGCGAACGCTCTGGCCTTTGTTCTGGAGCGGCTTGAGCTCAGCCCGGATCAGGCGGCGGCTTTTGGAAATGCGGATAATGATGCGGATATGCTGGCCTATGCCGGACTGGGGATTGCGGTGGAAAATGCCACAAAGGCGTGTCAGGCGGCAGCGGACCGAATAGGAGCTTCCAACGATGAGAACGGGGCGGCCAGGGAGATCAGAAGAATCCTATCGGAAGCGGCTGGGGGGGACCGTGACCGGAATACCAATGAGGGAGTGAGGAAGTGTATGGACGTAAAGACGGAAGTGATACAGTTTGCGGGAAAGATGATGAGGCGGCATTATTGTGAAAATGATGTGGAAGGCGTCATCGGCATGTTTGCACCGGATATTGTCTGGATAGGGGCGGGAGAAGGACAGCAGGCTTTCGGTTTCGAGGCTGTGTCAGAATTTTTTCGGAGGTTTAAAAATGAGATTCCGGAATGCCGGATCTGGGATGAGCAGTATGAGGTGCAGAGGGCCTCGGAAAATCTTTATATCTGTACTGGAATCATGTGGGTGGCCACAGTCCCCAGGACAAAAATGTATCTGAAGGTCCATCAGCGGGTGACCTTTGCCGTAAAAAAGCTGGACGGGGAATGGAAATGTTCTTATCTGCACTGTTCCAATCCTTATCAGGAGATGGTTGAGGACGAGCTGTTTCCGGAAAAGGTCGGTCAGCATACTTATGAATACATTCAGGAAAGACTGAATGCCCTGGAGATGGAAAAAGTCCGGAAAGCCCAGCAGCTGGACGTGATCATGTCCTCCATATCGGGCGGGCTGAAAATGAGCCTGGATGACGATCTCTATACTTATGCCTTTGTCAGTGAAGAGGCGGCAGGTCTGTTCGGCTACACGGTAGAAGAATTTTTGGAGGTGACGGGAGGGAACGCCTTCGGAGCCGTTTATCCGGCGGATGTTCCCCGGGTGGCCCAGGAATGTGTGGAGGCCTTTCAGGACGGAAGAAGCAGCTACGCCATCAAATACCGGGTTCCCTGCAAGGACGGAAGCATCAAATGGATTCTTGACAGCGGAAAAAAGGTAAAGAATGATGACGGTACCGTGGTCATCAACAGTCTCTATCTGGATGTGAGCAAAGCAGAAGAGGATGAGAGAAGGATACGGGAACAAAAGGAACTGCTGGACAGTATCTACGATACGATTCCATGCGGTATCTTTCGTTTTCTGCACGGAGAGGAAGATCATGAGATCGTGGCCATGAACCGGGCGGCTCTTAATATTCTGGATTATGAGAGCGTGGAGGAATGTATGGCAGACAGCTTCCGCGGCGTCGCGTCTCATGTGATACCGGAGGATCATAAGAATCTGTACGAGGTGTATGACAGGATATGCCGTGACGGAGGTCAGGCAGAGGTAGAGTATCGGGTCCTGCGGAAAAGCGGGGAGATCCGATGGGTTTCCTCCATGAATATGATGGTGGAAAAAAGGAATGGGATACCAGTCATTCAGCGGACACTGGTGGATATCACAGAAAGAAAACGTCTTCAGGAGCAGCTGAGCAGAGAGCAGGAAATGTACCGGGTAGCGATGGAAAGCAGCACAGATACCATTTATGAATACCGGGTGGATGATGATCTGTTCGTTGCCTATGTGGCCTCGCGGGAACAGGAGAAAGGAGAAAATATCCTTCGCCTTGAGGTCCCCGGATTCCGTGAGCAGCTTTATCGTGGGAATTTTGCACATGCAGATGATATTCCTTTTATCGTGGAGACTATCTGCTGCGGAAAAACGCCGACGGCGGAAGCGCGTATTTATGATCAGCGGAGCGGGAAAAAAAGACTCCGCTGGAGCCGGATGACAGGAAGAATGATACGGCACGAAGGGAGACCTGCCAGAGTGGTGGGGACCCTGCGGGATATTCATGAAATGAAACAGAGCATGTCGGAGAAGACGGAAGAGCTGCGCGTCAGCCAGATGACGCTGCAGGCGGTGAGCAATGTTTATGTCGGTACCTTTTACGTAGATCTTCTGCAGGATTTTTATTATGGAGTGAGAATCCCGGAGGGCGAGGACGCGATGGAGGTGCCGAAGCGGGGCAGGTATTCGGAGATCATGACCGGATATATAATGGAGTTTGTAGTGCCGGAGGATCGGGAGCGGATGAAGCAGTTCACTGCGGCCGCAGCGTCGGGAGAAGGGTTCCGGAACGGGAAGGACCATATGGAGATCGAGTTCAGGCAGAAGCGGGCGGAGGGAAAGCCGCCGGTCTGGCTGAGGATGGAAATGAACCTGGCGGCGGACATCGGCGGCCGGTCTGGCTATATGGTCATCACATTCATCAACATAAGCGGGGAAAAGCGCAGAGAGCTGGAAAAGCTTCTGGAGGAGCAGAAAGCAAAAGAAGCTCTGACCCAGGCTTATGAGGCTGCGAATAAGGCGAATGAGGCAAAGAGCATGTTTTTATCTAGGATGTCCCATGATATCCGGACGCCCATGAACGCCATCATCGGCATGACTTCCATAGCGGGAGCTCATTTGAGCGAGCCGGATAAAATAGAAGACTGTCTGGATAAGATCAAGGTTTCGAGCCGTCATCTGCTCACTCTCATCAATGAAGTTCTGGACATGTCCAAGATCGAGAGCGGGCGGGCTTCCTTGAATGAGTCGGCTTTCAGTATACGGAATATGGCGGAAGAAGTGGAAGTCATGATGAAGCCGGAAATAAAGAAAAAAGGCCAGGTGTTTCAGATGTCCATGGAGGAAGTGGTCCATGACTGTGTCCTTGGAGATATGGCCAGACTGCAGCAGGTTTTCATAAACCTGTTGTCCAATGCGGTGAAGTATACCCAGGAGGGAGGGAGAATCTCGTTCCGGGCATTGGAAAAGCCCTCCAATATGGCAGGGGTGGGATGTTATGAATTTCTGGTGGAAGACAACGGAATCGGCATGACTGAGGATTTTCTGAAAAAAATATTTGAGCCATTTGAGCGGGCTGAAGATTCCAGGGTCAGCAAAGCGCAGGGCACCGGTCTGGGGACCTCCATTGCCCTCAACATCGTTCAGATGATGAACGGGACCATTGATGTATCCAGCGAACCGGGAAACGGTTCCCTGTTCCGGGTGACTGTATATTTAAAGATGTGGACGGGAAAGGAAGACTGGGAATATAAAGGATACGAAGAAACACGGGGCGAAAGCTTCTGCCTGCCGGCGGGCAGAAATGTACTTCTGGCAGAAGACAATGAACTGAACCAGGAAATAGCCGTTGAACTGCTGAGTATGTGCGGAGTCCGGGTGGAGACGGCGGATAACGGAAAAGAAGCGCTGGAAAAATTCAGCGCTTCGGAACCGGGTTATTATTCTGTTGTTTTTATGGACATTCAGATGCCTGTGATGGACGGCTATGAGGCGGCCGGAAAAATCCGAAGACTGCTCCGCCCCGATGCACAGACCGTCCCCATCATAGCCCTGACGGCGAATGCTTTTAATGATGATGTGCGCCGCTCGGAACAGGCGGGCATGAATGAACATGTGGCAAAGCCGCTGGATATTGAGCGACTGAAAAAGGTGCTGAGGCACTGGGCAAGATAGACGGCGGCGCCGCGGACTCAGTCAGGCAGCTTCACCAGTGCGCAGCAGTTGGGCTGATCGACCTTCAGCGGCGGTGTATGCATATAGAAGTAGTTCTTTTCCGGAACCCAGGTGAAAAAGGTCATGGTACTGGTCTCATGGTTGACAGAATATATGAATTTTTCACCGGGGAACATGCCGATGTCTTTGGGGTATTCTCCGCTGACAGGGAGGACTACCCTCTGGGTCAGAAGACCGTTTTCAGCATTCCGGTCATAAATGCCGATGCTGTTGTCTCCCGCGTTGGAACACAGGACCAGGCTCTCGTCGGGGGAGAAACGCAGGGCGGCCGCAGCGTTCACATTACTGCATTTTTTTCCCACGGTGGAGATCGTCTGCAGAAGCTCGAATCCTGGCAGTCCGTCTCTTCCGTCATAGGAATATACGGAAAGGTAATTTTTAAGTTCAGAAATTACATACATAAATCTTCCGTCTGAGGAAAAACGGAGAAATCTCGGCGCGGATTCCAGTTCGCAGCGGATGACATCCGCCAGTTTGATCTTTCCGGTATCTTTGTTGAAATGGAACACTTTTATCTGGTCGATGCCCAGGTTTGTGATACAAAGGAATTTTTCGTCCGGCGTCAGACGGGCACAGCTGATATGGGGGCGGAAATTTCGTTCGGCAATGCTGCCGATGCCTTTGTCGTAGAAGCTGTCTGTGATCGTCCCTGCGCTTCCGTCTTCTTCCATGCGGAGGACTGTAACTTTTCCGTCATGATAACCGGATACGAACATGTATTGGTTGGCCCGGTCTGTGGAAATATGGCAGCCCCGCATGCCGCGGATGGTTGCTTTTCCCATACGCTCCAGATCCCCGTCGGGGAGGATGCGGAAGCTGACGATGCCGTCGTCTGCGATGGAGTAAAGTCTTGTGCCGTCCCTGGAGGACGATACGTAGGAAGCGTTGTTGACGCGGATCTCCTTTCTGCGGGTCATGGTCCCTTTTTCCGCGTCCACATCGAGGATGGTAATCCCCTTGCTGTTTCCGATGTATGTGTAAGAACCTACATACGCTGCATATTTATTACCCAAAACGTGTCCTCCTTCTGTCATCTCTAAATCTTATTCCCATCATATCATATCCGAAAAAGTTTGTTAACCCCCGTCACCGCAAGATTCTCCTGAGAAAAATGCGCTGCATGGAGATTCTGAGTAAAAAAATGAAAAATCCTGTAAAAAGTCATTGACACTTTTCTGGAAACCTGTATAATTAAATCTGTTTCGGAGTTTAGAGATACTAAACTTTTTGTTTATATTTACTTTGTCAGGATACCGGGTGCATATTGTTTCAGAGTGTCTGGAACAGTGGAAAGGAAGACGGACGGAAAATGGATATTGGTCAGAAGCTGAAAGAACTTCGGATATTGAAGGGCTTGACTCAGGAGGAGCTGGCGGACCGCGCGGAATTGTCCAAGGGATTTATATCCCAGCTGGAGCGTGACCTGACATCCCCTTCCATAGCCACCCTGACGGATATACTCCAGTGCCTGGGCACCAGCCTCAATGAATTCTTTACCGAGGAGCCGGAGGAGCAGGTAGTATTCGGGACAGAGGATTATTTTGAGAAAAGGGACGGGGAATTGGGAAACTGTATCCAGTGGATCATTCCCAACGCTCAGAAAAACATCATGGAGCCGATCCTGCTGACTTTGGAAAAAGGCGGATCCACTTATCCGGACACTCCCCATGAAGGGGAAGAATTCGGCTATGTGCTTCAGGGGAGCCTTGTGATCCATGTGGGGACAAAAAGCTACAAGGCGAAAAAAGGGGACTCTTTTTATTTCACGCCGGATAAAAAGCATTATCTTACATCGAAGGCAGGCGCTGTGCTCTTATGGGTCAGCTCGCCGCCCAGTTTTTAGGAGGTAACGGGATGAGTACACCATTGATTGATCTGGTCCATGTGTCAAAGGCCTTTGACAAAAACCTGGTGCTGGATGAGCTTGACCTGTCCATTAAGGAAAACGAGTTTATGACGCTTCTTGGACCGAGCGGATGCGGAAAAACTACTACGCTCCGCATTATCGGAGGTTTTGAGAAGCCGGATACGGGAACCGTGTTTTTTGACGGAAAGGATATCACCGGAATCTCGCCAAACAAGCGCTCTTTAAACACGGTATTTCAGAAATATGCTTTGTTTTCCCATATGAACATTGAAGAAAATATTGCGTTCGGGCTGAAGATAAAGGGAAAATCCAAGGCATACATTAAAGATAAGATTCGTTATGCATTAAAGCTGGTGAACCTGGATGGATTTGAAAAGCGCAGCGTAGCATCCCTGAGCGGCGGCCAGCAGCAGAGAATCGCCATTGCGAGGGCTATTGTGAATGAACCGAAGGTCCTTCTTCTGGATGAGCCGCTGGGGGCGCTGGATCTGAAGCTTCGTCAGGATATGCAGTATGAATTGATACGGCTTAAAAATGAGCTGGGAATAACTTTTGTATACGTGACCCATGACCAGGAGGAAGCTCTCACTATGTCGGATACAGTCGTGGTCATGAACCAGGGCTATATTCAGCAGATGGGCTCCCCGGAGGACATCTACAATGAGCCGGAAAACGCGTTTGTAGCAGATTTTATCGGCGACAGCAATATCATAGACAGCCTGATGATAGAGGATAAGCTGGTGGAGATACTGGGGACCAGGTTTCCCTGTGTGGATACGGGATTTGGACGGAACCGTCCGGTGGATACGGTCATCCGCCCGGAGGACATTGAGCTTCGGGAGCCGGGGAAGGGCACGATGGAGGGCACCGTGTCCCATCTGATCTTCAAAGGAGTGCATTATGAGATGGAGGTCATGGCCGGCGGCTATGAGTGGCTGGTACATTCCACCAATTGTTATCCGGTTGGGACCAAGGTGAGCATACATGTGGATCCGTTCAATATACAGATCATGAAAAAGCCGGAGTCCGAAGATGAGGAGGCGGTGGGAATCGATGAGTAAGAAACTGTTGTCCACGCCATATTTAATATGGATGATCGGTTTTACGATGATCCCTTTGGCTCTGGTGGTATATTACGGAATCACGGATAAGACAGGGGCATTCACGCTGCAGAATATCCTGTCCATTGCTACTCCGGAGAGAATGAACGCTCTGCTCCGATCCCTGAAGCTGTCGCTTATCAGCACGGGGATCTGCCTTCTTCTGGCATATCCACTGGCAATGATACTGAAGAGTCTGAAGGTGAAGCAGAGCAGCTTTATCGTTTTCATTTTCATTCTTCCCATGTGGATGAATTTTCTGCTTCGGACCATGGCATGGCAGACTCTGCTGGACCGGAATGGGGTAATCAACAGTATATTGAATTTTCTGCATCTGCCGGCGCTGAATATCATTAACACGCAGACAGCCATCATATTCGGCATGGTTTATAATTTCCTGCCTTTTATGGTGTTGCCGATCTATAATGTGCTGGTGAAGATTGGGGACGACACAGTGGAGGCAGCCAGGGATCTGGGAGCCAACAGCACGCAGACTTTTTTTCGGGTGATCTTTCCCCTGAGCATGCCGGGCGTCATAAGCGGCATTACCATGGTGTTTGTACCGGCGCTCACGACCTTTGTTATCTCCGATCTGCTGGGGGGAGGCATGGTCCTTCTGATCGGCAATGTGATTGAACAGGAATTTACGTTCACAGCCAACTGGAACCTGGGTTCGGGCCTTTCCCTGGTACTCATGATATTTATTCTGATCAGCATGGCGCTGCTGGCCAAATATGACAAAGACGGAGAGGGGGCGGCATTCTGATGGGCAGATTTTTCAAACGGTTTTATCTGGTTGTCATGTTTGTGTTTTTGTATGCTCCCATCGGGGCGCTGATGGTGCTGTCCTTCAATAGTTCCAAGTACATGTCCAAATGGGGCGGCTTCAGTCTGAAATGGTATGAGCAGCTTTTTTCCAGTCAGCTTATCATGTCGGCTTTAAAGACTACGCTGATCATTGCATTCCTGTCGGCACTCATCGCGACGGTGATCGGGACGGCGGCCTGTATCGGTATCAATCACATGAAAAAGGTCCCCAGGACTTTGGTAATGGGAATGAACAGTATTCCGCTCATGAATGCCGATATTGTGACCGGTATTTCCCTGATGCTTTGTTTTATTGCCTTTGGGGTCAGTCTGGGTTTCGGAACGGTGCTGATTTCCCATATTACTTTTAATATTCCCTACGTAGTGCTCAGTGTCATGCCGAAAATGAAGCAGACGGAGAAGAGCACCTATGAAGCGGCTCTGGATCTGGGAGCTTCTCCGCTCCAGGCCTTTTTCAAGGTGGTATTCCCTGATATCCTGCCCGGCATCCTGTCGGGGTTCCTGCTTTCCTTCACAATGTCCCTGGATGATTTCATTATCACCCATTTCACAAAAGGGGCGGGTGTTAATACATTGTCCACTCTCATATACAGCGAGGTACGGAAGGGCATAAAGCCCAGTCTGTACGCGCTGTCCACAATCCTTTTCCTGGCGGTCCTGGTACTCTTGATCATAGCCAATCTGCCAAAGAAGAAGAGCAAAGAAACAGTAAAGGAGCAATGACGAGACATGAAAAAAAAGATAATGATATTCGTATTGGCGGTATCCCTGTGCCTTTCCTGCCTGGCCGGCTGCGGCGGAGGAAAGAAAAATTCAAAGGGCGTGGTCAAGATATATAACTGGGGGGAGTACATTGATGAAGAGGTAATCCAGCAATTCGAGGATGAAACCGGAATAGAAGTAATTTATGATACCTTTGAGACGAATGAGGAGATGTATCCGATCATTGAAGCGGGGGGAACTTCCTATGATGCTGTCTGTCCGTCCGATTATATGATCGAGAAAATGATAAAAAATGATCTGCTTTCAGAGATTAATTTTGACAATATTCCCAACATGAAATATATCAGTGAGAGCATCATGGAAGGTTCGAAAGCCTTTGATCCGGAAAATAAATATTCGGTCCCTTATACCTTCGGCACGCTGGGGATACTCTATAACACGACTATGGTGGAAGAACCGGTGACCAGCTGGAACGCCCTTTGGAATGAAAAATACAAAGGAGAGATTCTGATGTATAACAGCCCGAGGGACCTGTTTACGGCGCCTCTTGAGCTTCTGGGCTATTCCATCAACACCACGGATGAAGCGCAGCTTGGGGAAGCGAAGGAGCTTCTTCTGGAGCAGAAGCCTCTGCTTCAGAGGTATGTCATGGATCAGATAAAGGACATCATGATTTCGGGAAGTGCGGCCATGGCCATGGCATATTCCGGAGAAGTGCTCCAGCTCCAGGAGGCAAATCCGGATCTGGCTTATGTGGTGCCTGAGGAAGGAAGCAACTATTTCATCGATTCCTGGGTGATTCCAGCCAACTCGGAAAATAAGGAAAATGCGGAGGCCTGGATCAATTTTCTGAACGATCCGGAGATCGCTCTTAAAAACTTTGAATATATTACATATTCTACGCCGAATACCGGCGCTCAGGAGCTCATGGACCAGGCACTCCTGGAGAATCCGGCTGTGTTTCCGGGAGAGGAGATTTTGAAAAAATGCGAGGTTTTCCACTCTCTTGGTGAGGAAGGAGACACCCTTTTCAACGATCTGTGGCTGGAAATCAAGGATGCGGCGGTGAAATCTTAATTATTTATGAATTGAATGGAAACGGCGAATAACCCTTTACCTGATTTGGAAAACATGGTAGAATGTCGTCAGATATTCTGCCATGTTTTTTTGCCTGTGCCTTTGAATATTTTCTAACAAATCTATCTATGTAGACCAGAGGAGACAGAAGGAAGGAATACGGGTTGCAATATCCGCCGGGAACGGCGTATAATAAATAGAAGTGAGATGGAATCGCTGATCGGAAAGGGATGATGATTTGAAATTTGACTTTCATTGCCATACGAAAAACGGTTCCCTGGATGCCAGGGTGGACGTTTGGGAATATGCGAAGCTTTTGAAAGAAAAGGGCTTCGGGGGCATGATGGTTACAGACCATAACAGCTACAACGGATATCGTGCGTGGCTTGAGTATAAGGAGAGGTATGGAGAACTGGAGGATTTCACGGTCTTAAGAGGAATCGAGTACGATACACTGGATGCGGGACATATCCTGGTGGTCATGCCCGACGATGTGGATCTCAAGATCCTGGAGGTAAGAGGCCTCCCCATCCATATGCTCGTCAAAGTGGTGCATCGGTATGGAGGGATCTTGGGGCCGGCGCATCCTTATGGTGCTAAATTTTTGAGCGCTATGTGTTCCAAAAGACTGGACCGGGATATCCGTCTGATCCACGATTTCGACTTCGTGGAAGCATTCAATACCTGTGAGCTTCCCGGCTCCAATGAAAAAGCCAGGGCTCTGGCAGAAAAATACGGAAAGGTCTGTTTCGGAGGCTCAGATTCCCACCGGACAGATTATATCGGCATGGCATATACGGAGATTGATTCGCCCGTGAATTGCTGCGATGACCTGATCCGGCTGGTGAAGGCTCATGAGATCGCAGGATGCGGCGGTACGGAGCGGGCGCCGAAGGAACAGGCACCTATTACAAAGATGGCGTTGGGGGCCGTCTGGAAGGTCTATAACCGGGGACTGGCGGCAGCCAAATACCACGCCAGAATACTGGGCCTCAGAGAGCTGGGCCTGAGGGGAGTTCCCTACAGCTTATAAAAGTCTGGTCTGGCGGCAGGCAGGATACAATAATGACGGAGGAATTCTATGCGAGGGTTTCGGCAATGGATGTCTGATCACAGTGAGATAACTGGCATCCTGGTATTTTTATTGATTGTGATAGTGGTGGGCGGCGCGGCCTATGGTATCAGCTATGCGGTTGACGGCGGCCACGGAAAAAAAGCAAAGACTACAACAGAAGCCGGGAACGGAGAGACGACAGAATCTCCTACGGCGGAAACTACATCGGGACAAGCTTCTTCTGAAGGCCAGACATCTGCCGCAGAGACTCAGCCGACAGAAGCGGCTACTACTGCGGCCACAACGGCGGCAGGCGGCAGTGAAACAACGGCAGCAGGCGCGGCGGCTCCTTCCCTGGGAGATACCATCAATGAATACGGAGTATATTTCCAGATTGTGGATGAGAACGTGACGGCCAAGATCGAGACGAATCTCCGCCGTGTGCCCAGTACCAACAGCGATGAGGATATCATAGCCACGATTTATAATGGGGACTGGATAAAGCGGACCGGAATCGGCCATAACGGATGGTCCAGAGTGGAATACAACGGACAGGTCCTGTATGCGGTGACCAGTTATCTTTCCACAGACGGGTCTTCTTCTTCAGAACCCATCTATCAGGCAGCGAACGATACTGTGACGGCGAAGGAAGAAGTTTATCTGCGTTCGTCGCCAGATTCCGCGTCCGATGACAATGTGGTCGCCACATTGACCAAAGGAACATCTGTGGCGAGGATCGGTATTGGAAGCAATGGGTGGTCGAAGCTTGATTATAACGGGACAGAGGTATATGCGGTGACCAGCCTTTTGGAAACAGTACAATAAATAAGCGGCCGGAGTGATCCGGCCGCTTATTCGCTTCTAAGAAAAGTCTGCCTCACTCTTATAAAAGAATGAGATATGCTGTTTAAGGAGTGATATCCTCGTAGAAGCAGTAGGAGCCCTTGTTACGCCGTTTGGCGTAATAGAGGGCTTCATCTGCGTTCCGGTACAGGGTATCAAAATCAATTGGCTGCCCGATGCTTCGGCAGATGCCGGCGGTACAGCCGAGGTTCTGACAGCTTTCGTATCGTTCCATCAGCTCCCGGAACTGTTTCTGCAATGAAAAGAGGTTTTGCTCCAGTACTTTTTTGGGCTGGACTCCCGGTTCTAAAACAGCGAATTCATCTCCGCCGAGACGGCCCAGGATGCCGGAAGAAGAGGTATATACCTGAAGAAGGCGGGAGAACCGTTTTAGGACTTTGTCACCTTCTCCATGCCCGTATGTATCATTTACAGATTTGAAATGATCCAGATCGATCAGAAAAAAAGTCACTTCCCGGTTGCTTTCCAGATACCGCTCTACTTTTTCGTGAAAAGAAACATGATTATAGAGTCCGGTCATGAGATCCAGCTCCGATTTATAACGGAATTCATCAGCCAGCTGAAGGGCGTCTTTTACCTGCTGAGATAAGGTCTTCGGATAGAATTCATGATCTGCCTGGTCGATATTGGGAGTGGATTGATGAATATGGAGGATTTTCCAGACTTCGTTTTTTTCCCTGCGGAAAATGACGCTGAAACGAGTGTCCATATTGATCTGGAACGGAGAACCGGAAATCCCTTTTTCACGGACCCACAGTCCGCCGTATACAAGACAGATCGTTTCGGAGAGGGAACGGAAAGCATACCAGTCATCTACGATTTCAAATTGAATCTGCGCGGCCTGCTGCTGGTTTATGAGCAGAGCGTGAGCAGCCTCCTCCAGGGAATGATAGACCTCATGTTTGCCGGTGCCGATGATAGTCAGACTGTCGCTGCAGCAGGAAAGAATCTCCTGAAAATGTTCCGGGGTAGGTTCCATGAGATAGAAATTCCAAAAGCGTTTGGTTATGTTGATCAACTCTCGTTCTGTCATGATCTTCTCCTGAGTTTGTAAAAATCCAATTGTGGAAACAGAAATTCTGTTAAGATAATCATATTAGAAAAAAGGATTGATGTCAACGAACGGGATAGGTATTTCCAGTAAAAAACCGGGAGAAAGCTTCTGCTTTCTTCCGGTTTTTTATAGTGTACTATTTATACCAGATCGCCTACGATTTCTCCACAGGCCATTTTAGCGCCGGAGTCTCCGGAAGGCTGTGTGTGGAAATCGTCCGGATGATCGTGGATTATGACGGTCCGTCCGATGATCTCATCCGGCTGGAACCGGTTGGTATAGAACATGCTGAGGGCGTAGCCGTTGTTCCCGAACAAGGGAGGAAGATCCCCCGCGTGATATGGGTGCTGGCAGCCTTCCGGGGCATAGTGGTTTCCCGTTTCTGAAAACGGTTCCTCCTGAGACCCCTGGCAGGAATCTCCTTCATGAATATGGAATCCGAAGATTCCTTCTGTGCAGGCATGGTCTGTGAACGGAAGCCCGGCGGCTTCCACGACGACTAAAGTTCCGTCCCAGAAGGGATAGAAGTATACTGTTCCGTGGATATCCGGATATTCATCGCTGCCGTATATATCTGAATGAGAAACGGGCGTCATTCGCAGAATGGTATCAAAAGCGTCGTTTAATTCAGTCCTCATAGATTATTTCCTACAGGGGCAGTCGCCGCCCATCTTGTCAAAAGCAGGGTTAAAGGCATAAAAATTCTTGGAATCCAGATTTTCCTGAGTGACGCGGAGCGCTTCACCAAACCTCTGGAAATGCACTACTTCTCTTTCCCTGAGGAAACGGATAGGATCGCAGACCTCAGGGTCTTTTACAAGACGGAGAATGTTGTCGTAAGTGGTGCGGGCTTTCTGTTCTGCGGCCATATCTTCAAAAAGATCTGTGATAGGATCGCCTTTGGACTGGAATTCACATGCGTTGAAGGGTACACCGCCTGCCGCCTGCGGCCAGATACCTGCAGTGTGGTCCACATAATAATCGGCAAAGCCTTCTGCTTCCAGCTGCTCTGCAGTCAGGTTGCGGGTCAGCTGATGGACGATGGAAGCTACGATCTCCAAATGGGCCAGTTCCTCCGTACCGATGTCTGTCAGGGTCGCCTGGCACTGTTTATAAGGCATGACATAGCGTTGGGAAAGATAGCGCATGGAAGCCCCCATTTCACCATCCGGACCACCATACTGGCTCATTATTACTTTTGCAATTTTTGCATTGGGAGTCGTGATGTTTACCGGGTACTGCAGCCTTTTCTCATAGTTCCACATTTGCTCCCACCTCCTTCCCAGGGCCAGGGGCCGTTCACCCAGGTCCAATAATCGGCGGAATCCTTCACGCCGTCTTTTGTCAGAGGGCCGAATTGGCATTCATAAGCCGCGACTGCGGTCTCTCTGGCATCCTTCATACACTGATAGTAAGCCAGGGCATCCTGGTCATCCGGATGAGTGTCCAGATACAGAAGGACATCATCCACAGCAAAGCTGTACTGATAGATTTGAGTCATTAAGTCATTCATGGACGAACTGCGCACCTCCCGATCACAAAGGGTTTATCAAGAGACGGAAAGACCGTCCCAATGAAGAGAGCCTGGTCCAATGGGTACGTACATTCCCATTGCTGCCAGGGGACATAGCCCATGGCGACGTCCTGGTTTTCAGAAGAGAGTCGGCTGCCGGGACGGCAGACATTATAGTCGGCACAGGAACCGGTCTGGCAGGCACAGGAACCGGTCTGGCAGGCACAGTTCCGGCGGGATGCGATGTTGGGCGCAGAGGCGCCGCAGGAGCCGGATGTGCTGCGGGATGAAGAACAGCCGCAGGAACCGGGCATGGTACGGGGTGTAGGGGTATCACAGGAACCGGGCATTGAATGGGATGCGGAATTTCCGCAGGAGCAATTCTGCCCGGCGGTATTACAAGATGCAGGGCTGCCGCAGGAACTGGACATAGCTGCATTGCGCCGGCAGTCACAGCGGCGCTGGTTGTATCGTTCCAATATAAGAACTCCTTTCAGATTGGTATGGTTATTAGTAGTGTATGAAAAATGAAAAGGAAGGTGCAGGATCGTATGCCGGCAGTATTGCGCATTCATCGGAAAAGTGATATTATTTCTTTGAGTATATAGAAAAAACCTATAAAGGATAAAATATGACGATACGGCATCTGAAAATATTTGTGGAGGTAGCGGACACCGGAAAGATGAGCGCGGCGGCAGAACGGTGTTTTATTTCACAGCCCACGGTCAGCCAGACCATCCGGGAACTGGAAGAGCATTATCAGGTAAAACTTTTTGAGCGGCTGTCCAAGCGGCTTTTTATCACAGAAGAGGGGAAAATGCTGCTGACTTATGCCAGACAGGTGATACGCCAGTTCGATGAGCTGGAAGCTGCCATGTTCCTGACAGGCCGGAAGAGGCTGCTGAAGCTTGGAGCATCCGTGACGGTCGGAAACTGTCTGCTGTCTGGGATTCTGGAAGCGCTGAAGACGGAGAGACCAGAGACAGAGGTCTATACCTGCGTGAACAATACGGCATTTATCGAAGAGCTGCTGCTGAAAGCAGAGCTGGATGTGGGCGTTCTGGAAGGAAGGGTTAAAAGCCCGGAATTGGTAAGCGTTCCGATGATACAGGACTATCTGGTCCTGGCCTGCGGGAAAGACCATCCATTTTTTGGGAGGAAGGAGCTGACTCTGCAGGATCTGCATGGACAGAAGTTCCTCATGCGGGAAGGCGGAAGCGGTACAAGGGCTTTATTTGAGAGCTTTCTGGAGAGCCGGCATGTGAATATCCGCGTCTGCGGAGAATGTGCGTCCTCAGAGGCGATGAAAGAAGCGGTGATGAAGAACGGGTGCCTGGCTGTACTGTCCATCCGACTGATCCTGGATGAGATAGAACAAGGGAATATAGGGGCGTTTGAGAGCAGCAGCAGAGAATGGGACCGGTCCTTTAAGATTGTGTATCATAAAAATAAATTTATCGGAGAGGATCTGCAGGCATTGGAGAGGATCCTTCATACCTACAGGGAACCGGAACTGCCTCCCGGAAAACATGTCGGTATCTTGCAGACGTAGAAATATATGATATAATGAGCAAAGGAACCACATCTTCAATAGCTCTGGAACAGGAGGAGATCTGCTTTTTGTCCAGGCGCCATGCCGGCAGCTGCAACCGGCATTTTTGGTCTCCAGCCTGCAGACTCTGCCGGGGCCGGAACAGGGCTGTTGGCAGCATTTGCTTTCCGATTATTAATAGATATGTACAGAAAAGAGGACTAATATTTTCATGAGGATAAAGATGGCCGGTATTGATTACCGGAAAGCGCCGCTCCAGGTACGGGAGCTGTTTTCCATGACGGCTTCTGCGGCAGAAAGGGCGCTTAAGAACAGCAGAGAGATAGAGGGGATGACCGGCTGTGTCATCATTTCTACCTGCAACCGGACAGAATACTGGATAAGCGGAGAAGAGGAAAGCTTTGACAGTCTGAACCCTGCGGAGCTTCTTGCACAGGAAAAGGGGCAGGCCCTTGATACATATGAGCCATATTTTTCAGTCAGAGAGGGGATGGAGGCGGTCCATTATCTGATGGAGCTGTCCTGCGGGCTGCGGTCTCAGATATTCGGGGACGATCAGATCATCACCCAGGTGAAGCACGCACTGGATGCGGCGAGAGAACAGGCGGCGGTGGATTCCGTGCTGGAGACGCTGTTCCGGACGGCAGTGACCGGCGCAAAAAAGGTAAAGACAGAGGTTTTGCTGACCAATGTAGACCGGTCTGTGGCTGCGGCCATGGCTCTTCTGCTGCAAAAGGAACAGATTCCTATTCAGGGAAAACGCTGTATGGTCATAGGAAACGGTGAGATCGGGAGACTGGCGGCGGCGGAGCTGGTGAAAGCCGGCGGAGAGGTGTTCATGACCCTGCGGCAGTATAAGACGAGAGAAGCTATCATTCCGGCAGGCTGCCATGTGATTGATTATCACGCCCGGTATGAGCATCTGGCCCGGATGGATGTCGTAGTCAGCGCTACAGTCAGCCCCCATTATACCCTGACGAAGGAACGGGCTGAAGTCTGTCTTGACGGCACGGAAAAGGTGCTTGTGGATCTGGCCATTCCGAGAGATATGGAACCGGAGCTTGCGGCGCTGCCGGGGATAAAGCTTTATGACATGGACAGCTTCAGCCGGCTGAAATATGAAGGGGATTCCAGGCAGATCGCGGTGGCTGACGAGATTCTTTCGAAGTATGAACTGGAATATGAGCAGTGGTATGAATTCCGGGAGTTTGTTCCGGTGGTAAAAGGGATTTCAAAGACTGCGGGAGAGGATGCTTCGGCCAGACTTCGGAAGGAGCTTAAGCGCCTGGGACTGACTTTGGAAGTAAGAGAAGAATTGGAGCGGGCGATCGAAAAGTCAGTTTCTAAGGTGGTGGCGAAGCTGTGCTACGGACTTCGGGAGGAGCTGGAGCAGGATGCATGGAAACTCTGTCTGGATGGTCTCAGACGTTCCGCGGAGAATTTGGAGTAAGCAGCAGTCCGGATGGGAGCCGGCGGGAAGGACGGTAACACATGCGATTTCCGATGTTTGTGGAGTTGGAAGGGAAAAGAGTGGTCGTGGCCGGCGCCGGGACCATTGGGACCAGGCGTATCAGAGTTCTGGTAGAATTCGGCGCCAGCGTGCTGGTCATCTCGCCGGAAGTATCCGGCGAAGTCAGAGATCTCTGGCAGTCAGGGAAAGTCCAGTGTGAGCTGCGGACTGTGGAAAAACAGGATATGGAAACGGCATTTTTGGTAGTGGCTGCCGCGGATAAGCGGGAGATCAATCACCAGATCTATGAGTGGTGCTCGGAGGCAGGTATTCCAGTGAATGTGGCAGATAAAAAGGAAGAATGCAGCTTTTATTTTCCGGGGATCGCCAAGAGAGGAAGTCTCGTAGCCGGAGTCTGTGCTGGTGGTGAAGATCACAGGCTTGCCAGACAGGCGGTGGAAGAAATCCGGGAATTCTGGAAGGAAAAGGCGGGAATTTAATGGAAGAAAGACGAGTGATCCGTGTGGGAAGCAGGGAAAGCAGGCTGGCGGTGGAACAGACCATGCTGCTTCTGCGGAAAATAGAGGAGTATCATCCGGAGCTTCAGTTTGAGCTGGTGACAATGAAGACTACCGGCGACATGATCCTGGACCGGAGTCTGGATAAGGTGGGCGGAAAAGGCCTTTTTGTCAAGGAACTGGATAAAGCACTCCGGGGAGGGCAGATTGATTTTTCTGTCCACAGCCTGAAGGATATGCCCATGGAACAGCCGGAGGGAATGCCCATCGTGGCTCTGTCCCGGCGCGGAGAACCCAGGGATGTTCTTGTTTATCCCAGAGGCGGAAAAAGGCGGAGGCCGGAGGACGGCAGACCGTTCCGGATCGGAACATCCAGTGAAAGACGGCGCCTTCAGCTGAAAAAGCTGTTTCCGGAGGCGGAATTCCTTTTAATACGGGGGAATGTACTGACCAGGCTCAAAAAGCTGGACGAAGGAGGATATGACGCCATCGTCCTGGCTGCCGCGGGGCTTATCCGCCTGGGGCTTGAAGAGCGGATTGATGCGTACCTGGAGCCTGCACAGGTGATTCCGGCTGCGGGGCAGGCGGTGCTGGCGGTGCAGGGCAGGTCAGGCGAGGATTATTCTTACCTGGACTGCATAAATGATGAGGATGCCTGGCAGACAGCCGGCGCGGAGAGAAGCTTTGTCAAAAAACTGAATGGAGGATGTTCTTCCCCCATAGCCGCGTACGCGGAAAAAAAACATGGGCAGCTTTGTCTGCAGGGGCTCTTCTTTGACGAAGAGACAGGGCGCCATTCGGTCGGCAGCATAGAGGGGCGTTCGGAAGAAGCGGAAAAACTGGGCGAGAATCTGGCAGATGCACTTCGGCTGGAGGCGGCGGCCGGAGCATGAACTTAGAACGAGAAAGGCAGCAGTCAGATATGAATAAGATCGGCAAGGTATGGCTGGTGGGAGCGGGCCCTTCAGATCCCGGATTGTTTACGATTAAAGGATTACAGGTGCTGGAGCAGGCCCAGGTAGTGGTATATGACCGTCTGGTGGGACAGGCAGTCCTTCAGATGATGCCGCAGACGGCAGAGAAGATAAATGTAGGGAAGCAGTCCGGAGCGCATCCGGTGCCTCAGGAAGAGATCAACCAGATTCTTCTGGATAAAGCGAAAGAGGGAAAACGCGTTGTCCGGTTGAAGGGAGGAGACCCTTTTGTATTTGGAAGGGGCGGAGAAGAGCTGGAGCTTTTGGTGAAGAATGGAATCCCCTTTGAGGTTGTGCCGGGAGTGACTGCTGCAGCGGCAGTGCCGGCTTATGCCGGAATCCCGGTGACCCACAGAGACTGCTGTTCTTCTGTACATTTGATAACCGCTCATAAAAAGCGGGGAAGCGAGGAAGAACTGGATTTTGAGACCTTATCCAGACTGGACGGGACCCTGGTTTTTTATATGGGTCTCAGCGCCCTGGGGGACATATGCGAAGGACTTCTGAGAGCCGGCATGGATCCGGATATGCCGGCAGCGGTGCTGGAGCGGGGGACGACTGCCGCGCAGAGAAAGGTGATATCTGCCCTTTCCAGTCTGAAGAAGGAAGCAGATAAAGCGAATTTGAGTTCTCCTTCTCTGATCGTGGTCGGCAGGGTCTGCAGTCTGGCGGATACCTTTCACTGGGCGGAAGACAGGCCTCTGGGGAAACAGAGAGTCATTGTCACCAGGCCGAAGAAGAGGAGCAAAAAGCTGGCGGACAGGCTTGAGGCTCTGGGTGCGGAGGTGATTCTGCTTCCGGCCATAGAGACGAGGCCTATAGAAGACAATAGACCGCTGGAGGAGACGCTTCAGAGTCTGGAGCGGTATCAGTGGATAGGCTTTACCAGCTCAGAGGGGGCGGACTGCTTTTTTGATGCGCTCTGCCGCCGAAGAATCGATGTGAGGAGCCTGGCAGGGATTCGGTTTGCAGCCATCGGGCCGGCGACCAGGAGGTCTGTGGAAAAGAGAGGGATCCTGGTGGAGCTGCAGCCGGAGACATATACCGGGGAAGCATTTGGGAAGCTTTTAGCTCAGGCGGTGGCTTCAGGCGAGAGACTCCTTCTTCCAAGGGCCAGAATCGGTACAGAGCAGATTATCGGGCCGCTGACGGAGGCGGGAATCCTGTTTGATGATATTCCGGTCTATGATACCGTATGGGAACACATCGGGGCGTCGGAATTTAAACTTCTGCCGGATGACATTGTGACCTTTACCAGCGCGTCCACAGTGAGGGGATTCGTGCAGATGATGCAGGGAACTGATCTGAGCGGGATAAGGGGCCTTTGCATTGGTGAGCAGACGGCGGAGGAAGCCGTAAGATATGGAATCCGTGTAGAAATATCGGATCGGGCGGATGTGGAAAGTATGGTAGAAAAGCTGCTGGATGTGAAGGACAGCGGATGGAGATAATCGGGCATGTATGCTGAAGGAGGAACGATAAATGGATATGGTAAAGCGTCCAAGGCGTCTGAGAGGCGGAGAAACGCTGAGAAGAATGGTGCGGGAGACCAGGATGGATAAGGCTTCCCTGGTCTATCCGATGTTTGTGGTGGAAGGAAGAGGAATCCGGCATGAGATTCCTTCTATGCCGGGGCAGTACCATTACAGTCTGGATATGCTGCCTGCGGCGCTGGAAGAAGCAGCAGATGCCGGAGTCTCCAGCATTATGCTGTTTGGAATACCAGACAAAAAGGATGAACTTGGCAGCGGCGCCTACGACCGTGACGGAATCATACAGAGGGCGCTCAGGACCGGAAAAGAAACGGTGCCGGAGCTCTATTATATCACCGATGTCTGTATGTGCGAATATACCTCCCATGGACACTGCGGCGCTTTGTGCGGCCATGATGTGGATAACGACGCGACGCTTCCGCTCCTGGCGAAAACGGCGCTGTCTCATGTGCAGGCAGGGGCTGACATGGTCGCCCCTTCCGATATGATGGATGGAAGAGTGGGGGCAATCCGGGAAACCCTGGACAAGAATGGTTATGTAAATACGCCGATCATGTCTTACGCTGTAAAGTACGCGTCTGCCTTTTACGGTCCTTTCCGGGAGGCGGCGGATTCTGCCCCCAGTTTTGGAGACAGGAAGACGTATCAGATGGATTTCCACAATGTGAAGGAAGGCATAAAGGAAGCGCTTTTGGATGTGGAGGAAGGAGCCGACCTTGTCATGGTGAAGCCGGCCCTTTCTTATATGGATGTGATACGGAGAGTCTCGGAGACAGTCCATGTGCCGGTGGCGGCTTACAGCGTGAGCGGAGAATATGCGATGATTAAGGCGGCAGCTGAGAAGGGCTGGATCAATGAAGAGGCTGTTATATGTGAATCAGCGGCTTCCATATACCGGGCCGGCGCCGACATCCTGATCACCTACTATGCAAAAGAGCTGGCAAGATATATGGACGAAGGCAGAATCGGATAAAGAAGCCAAAGAGGAGAGGAGACAGGATATGAGCATATCAGAGCAACTATTTGAAAGGGCAAAGCGAGTGATCCCCGGCGGCGTCAACAGTCCGGTCCGTGCGTTTCAGGCGGTAGGGGGAAATCCACGTTTTATTGCTCACGCAGAAAAGGAAATGATCACGGATGTGGACGGGAATACATACATCGATTACATTGGCTCCTGGGGACCGATGATCCTCGGCCATAACCATCCGGCCATTAAGGCTGCCGCCATGGAGGCGGCTGAGAAAGGCCTGAGCTTTGGAGCCAGCTGCCCGGCAGAGGTGGAGATGGCGGAGCTCATCTGTGAGATGGTGCCTTCCGTCGAGCTGATCCGAATGGTGAATTCCGGGACGGAAGCGGTGATGTCCGCTCTCCGCGTGGCCAGAGGGTATACAGGGAAGAGTAAGGTAATAAAATTTGAAGGCTGTTATCATGGACACAGTGACGGGATGCTGGTAAAAGCGGGGTCCGGTGTGATGACCAGCGGAGTGCCTGACAGCGCCGGAGTGCCGGAAGGTTGCGCCAGGGATACTCTCACAGCAGTTTATAATGATATGGACAGCGTGAGAAAGCTGTTTTTGGAATGCCCCGGAGAAATCGCTGCGGTGATCGTTGAGCCGGTGGCCGCCAATATGGGTGTGGTGGCTCCCAGGAAGGGGTTTCTGGAGGAACTGCGGCAGGTGTGTACGGAGCAGGGGGCGCTGCTGATCTTTGATGAGGTGATCACCGGCTTCCGGCTTGGTTTCGACGGCGCGCAGGGATATTATGGAATCGAGCCGGATATGACCACTTTCGGGAAGATCATCGGCGCCGGCATGCCGGTTGGGGCATATGGCGGACGCCGGGATATCATGGAGATGGTGGCGCCAGTGGGGAACGTGTATCAGGCGGGCACCCTCAGCGGGAACCCGGTGGCTATGGCCGCAGGGCTCGCACAGCTTCGTATCTTGAAGAATCATCCCGAAATTTATCGGGATATGAACGAAATGGGTGAATATTTCAGGAGGGAGCTTCTGGGGATTGTGTCCAGAAGCGGCGCTCCGTGTCAGGTGAACGGTGTCGGTTCTCTTTCCTGCCTGTTTTTCACCAACGAGCCGGTCACAGATTATCGTTCTGCGAAGACGGCGGATGTAAATGCCTTTGGGGAATATTTCCGTTATCTGCTCAGTCACGGTATTTATGCCGCGCCGTCTCAGTTTGAAGCGGTGTTTATGTCCAGTGTACATACAAAAGAAGATGTGGATAAAACACTGTCGGTGATTGAGGAATACTGGAAGAAATAAGACCGACAGATGTCTGATCTCAAAAATGGCTAATGGAGAAAAGACAGATAACAGAAAGATGTATTGAGAAGGCGGCCGTCGTTGAGAAAAGGCCGCTTTTTTAAGATAGGAGGATCTGCATGGCAAAGAAGGAGTTGGAGCTGCTCAGAGAGCTGATGAAGAAAAAAGAAGTGGATATCTGTCTGATACCGACGGCGGATTCCCATGAATCGGAATATCCTGGCGCCCATTTTGCAGCCAGGAGGTTTCTGTCCGGGTTTACCGGGTCTGCGGGTACGCTGGCGGTGTCGGCGGATTGGTCCGGATTGTGGACTGACGCCAGATATTTTCTTCAGGCGGAAGCGCAGCTTACAGGCAGCGGTATCACGTTGTACAGAATGGGGGAAGAAGGGGTACCCGCCCTGGAAGAGGAAATTTCGGTACGGCTCCCCCGGGGTGGGACGCTGGCCTATGACGGTACGGTGGTCAGCCGGAGGCTGGGCGCGGATATGCGCCGGACGGCAGAACGAAGATTCGGCCGTATTCTTCTGGAGGATCTGCCGGGACAGATATGGGAAGACAGGCCGCCGATATCCTCAGAACCTGTCTTTGAACTGGATATGAGGTATGCGGGACAGTCCAGAACGGAGAAGATACGGAAAATCAGAGAGCAGATGGAAGCGGCCGGAGCGGAGGCGCACATTCTGACGACTCTTGATGATATCGCGTGGCTCATGAACCTGAGAGGCAATGACGTGCCCTGCAGTCCGGTTTTTATGAGCTATTGCATATTGACTTTGTCTGCCGTATACTTATTCGTTCAGGAAAAGGCTTTCTCCCGTGAGCTGAGGGAAAAGCTGCGGGGAGACGGCATTGAGCTGAGAGAATACGGCGGGTTTTATGAAGCGCTTCCTGCCGTCTGCAGCGGAAAGACCGTCATGCTGGACAGCGGGAAGGTGAACGAACAGATATTTGGAGTCTTAGAGCCAGAGACGAGTATTGTGGATTGTCCAAATCCTTCAGAGCTTTTGAAAGCCGTGAAAAATGAGACGGAGGCAGACAATCTTCGGGAAGCCCACAGAAAAGACGGACTCGCGGTCACCAAATTTCTTTACTGGCTGAAAAAACAGATAGGCCGGGAGGAGATTACGGAACTGTCGGCGGCGGAATATCTGGAGAACTGCCGCAGGGAGCAGGATCATTACCTGGAACCCAGCTTTACGACGATCGCGGCATATGGTCCTAATGCCGCGGTGGTGCATTACAGCGCGACGGAGGAAAGCAGCGCGGTATTGAAACCAGAAGGCCTTTTTCTGGTAGATTCCGGAGGACAGTATCTGGAAGGGACCACGGATATCACAAGGACCGTTGTATTGGGGAATATAACAGGGGAACAGAAAAAACACTTCACAGCTGTGCTGAAAGGAATGTTGGCTCTCGGCGACGCTCATTTTCTGCATGGATGCAGAGGGACCAATCTGGATTATCTGGCAAGGGAACCTCTCTGGGCCATGGGGCTGGATTATAAGCATGGTACCGGCCATGGAGTGGGATATCTGCTGAATGTCCATGAGGCGCCCAACGGATTTCGCTGGAAAATGGTCCCGGAACGGATGGACAGCGCGGTATTGGAGCCAGGAATGGTGACCTCCGATGAACCTGGCGTTTATCTGGCGGGCAAGTATGGCATCCGTACGGAGAATCTGCTGCTGTGTACGGAAGCGGAAAAAACAGAATACGGACAGTTTCTGAAGTTTGAGTTTCTGACCATGGTTCCCATAGATTTAGACGGGATCGACAGGACAGAGATGGGACCGGAGGATATGGACAGGCTGAACCGGTATCATAGACAGGTGTATAAAACACTGTCGCCATATCTTGAGGGGGAAGAACTTGCGTGGCTGAAGGAGGCCACCAGAAAGCTGGTATAAAGAGACGGAAACTG
Source organism: Lientehia hominis (assembly GCF_021044755.1). Classification (GTDB taxonomy): domain Bacteria; phylum Bacillota; class Clostridia; order Lachnospirales; family Lachnospiraceae; genus Lientehia; species Lientehia hominis. The sequence goes on along the minus strand of NZ_JAJNOR010000001.1, from coordinate 870,648 downwards.
TACAGAGGACAAGGTTTAGGGAAACGGAGATACTTATGAGGAGGGGCAAAATGATTGAGATTGCCGGGGAGAGGAGCTGCTATGCTTTTGATGACTTTTGATACCGAAGAAAGCAGGGATAAGCTCTCGTATTTGTATAAGACATTTCGCCGGCCGCTGCTTCGTGCGATCAGCAGGTTCGTATCCGATTCACACTTGGCGGAGGACATCGTGGAACAGGCATTTATTATCGCCGACAAACATTTGGAAAAGCTGGATGTGAACAATCCTTCCGCAACATACGGTTATCTGTGGAGAATCGTGGACAGTCAGTACAAAGATTATTTCAGGAGGACTAGACGGGAACCCTCTTTAGATGAGATAATGGAGACAAATGAAGAAACAGGAAGCGACTTTGGTGAAGGCAATCCGTTGGAAGAAATCATCCGCATGGAACGGATCGATATCGTTAGAGAAGCTTTGGGTGAATTGCCTGAAAGTGAGCGGCGTGTGTTGGAGCTCTTTTTCGTGTCAGAGATGAAGTATCATGAAATTGGAGAGCTTTTAAAGATTCCCACCAGTTCTGTAGGTGTAAAGATCATGAGAGCGAAGGAACACCTGAAAAGAATTTTAGTGAGAAAGGGGCTGACGGAATGAGAAAACCGGAGCGCGGCCTTATAAAAAAACCGGATGAAAGTTCTGCTCGAAATTCCGGGAATGAGATAGAAGGCAGACGGGGTGGTGACAGCGGGCAGGATGATCTGGAAACAGAATTAGAAAACCTTATAAAGGCTGCGGTAAAGGAAGAGGACGAAGAACGCTGGGAAGCCATCCAGAAGGAACTGGAGGATGAGGGGCCTTTTGAATATTCCGCTGAAGAAGAGAAAGAAATGGAAGCCCGCATTGCCCATATCCGCAAAAGGAGAAAGAAAGCTGCCAGGAAAGAAAAGAAAAAGAAAAGCCATGTTCTGCGGGTCATCGCCGCTTCAGCAGCAGTATTGGTGCTTGTAGTCGTGGTACAATCTGCGATCGTGAAAAGCGTAGACGCCAGTATCGAGACCGTGGTGGATGTGGTTGTGAAATGGTTTGAAGATCATGTAGAGGTGAAAAACGAAGTATCAGAGTATTGGATAGTAAATTATAATGTAAAAGAACCGGGGTTTATACCAGAAGACTATGAGCTAATTAAAGAAGATGATACTCCAATAAGTAGGATATGGGAATATGCTTCTAAAGATGATAAAAAAATAATTGTCAGTTATACTTTAATTTTGGAAGGAACTAAGGAGGGATATAATTCAGAAATATTTGATAAAGAAGAGATAATGATAAGAAATAAAGAAGTGGAACTTTGGAAAAGTGATGAATATGGAAATATCTTGCATTGGAATAGCGATGTAATAAGTTATAAAATTGAAGCAGATTTATCTGTTGAGGAGATGAAAAAAATAGCTGAAAGTATTTTATTTGAATGAAATAATATTTATTAAAAGTCCGTTATATAAATAGAGGGTGATTTTAGGAGGAAATTATGAAAAGAATAATATCTATTTTATTGATGTGTGTATTAGCAATTAGCAGTTTTTCATTGGTAGCCTTTGCGGATGAAGATGATGGAGAATGTGTGTACTTTGATGAAAGTGGTGTCATTGAGGAAGATCCAATAAGATATGATTTAATCGGACCGTCTCCTAGATGGATTTATGTTAATGATACGACCTTGTCATTAGGCTATGATGGTAGTAATGCTGTTTGTTATGTGTATATTTCCGGGTTAAGTAATTGTACGAAAATATCAGGTACCCTTATATTATATCAAAAATCGGGTTCAAGCTATATCAGTAAGGGGAAATGGAGCAATATGTCTACGACAAGTGATTATCTTTCTAGATCCCGACAGATTGCGGTTCCTCGTGGATATACATATAAACTGGTATTTGATGGAACGGCTTATGGTACTACCGGTTCGGAACCTATTTATTTGAGCACGGAGTCAACGTTTTAGTCAGAACATTTTATTATCCCTCTAAAAACGACAAACTATGAAATGACATTTTATTTACCTTGCCTCATTCTCCACCGCGGTTTTCTATTTTTCCGCGGAGGAGTTGAGTGACGGCTGAGCCGTCGCCGCCGGCCTTAACCTCATCTCACCGGCGGCATATAAAAAGGCTGTCAGGTCGTGTATAAGCACGCCTGACAGCTTTTCCCCTCTCAATCAGGATACTGATTTTTCTATTTTGAATCATCATCAGGATATTCATTGGACTTTGATACGATTGGAGCATTGGAACTTTGCCTCAGGACATCCAAGGTCTGTCTCAAAATTTTCTCACAAATCTCGCATTCTTCTTCTGTGCAAGTCTCCAATATTTCCCATAGAGAATTCCTTGACGAAACAGAATCCTCCGTATGGTAAGGGCTTTCAGGCTCGGCCACAGAATCCGGGGCATCTCTCCATTCGTTACCAAAATACAATTCATCCAGGCTGACTCCAAAATAAGTACAGAATTTCCAGGCAGAGCGAAGAGAAAGAGGCTTTCTTTCTCCTTCGATATCGCTGATGTAATCAGCGGAAGTACCGACCGCTTCTGCCAGCTGAGACTGAGATAATCCCCATAGGTTGCGCAGCCGCTGAATTTGTTCTCCGGCATTTTGCTTTTGCTGACTCATGTATTCCCCTTTATCATTGCATAAAATGCAGCATCACTTGTTTCCGACGGTTCGTTTTTATGACGGCCATTCTGCTTCCGCAGGATATTAAATATTCTCATATATGAGAAATGGAATGAAAAGAATGGATTAATACGTATAAAATAAGAACGAATTAAGCAGAATTATGTTATAATAAAAAAGAGGTGCGCTTTTTAAGAGCGCATTTATGCGAGGAGGAACACAGCATATGGAGAATTATGAACTTCAGACTTGGCTTTGGCCCCAAAAAGGGAAAGAGGCACAGGTGAAAATCTGGGAGAAGGGTTCCTTACTGACTATTCTGCGCCGATATGATACGATTTCTGAATGGGAATTGGTGGAAATCACCGGCCCTGGCGGCGGAATCGTTCCATGTGATGTACAGACAGCGGCCAGTGTTCTGGACTGGCTCGATGAGGGAGCGCATGTGATCTGCACGCTTCTGGAAAAAGAAGAAAATGGCCGTATCCTGGTCAGCTTTGAAAAGGATTCTTAGTAAAAGTTTACAGGAAAACGGAAGAAAATACGGAGCCGCTTGGTGGTTGTGAGAACAGGTGTACAAAGTTGCTAAAGAGTAAAATGGCTTTTTGTGGATTTCGGTCATGGCTTTTTACAATGTGATAGGATATGATGAATCTAACTATCCTGGAACAAAACGGGTGCAGCCGGCTAAAGGGCATGATCTTTTGTGAAATAAATTATCAGGGGCTGGAGAAGCACAGAAATATACGATAACGGGAGGCTGGCAGATGGCAGATATTTCATTCCGGAATGTGACGAAGACATTTCCCAATGGAAAGGCAGCAGTGAAGAACTTTGATCTGGAAATTGCAGACGGGGAATTTCTGGTATTAACAGGACCCTCAGGTTCCGGAAAGGTGACTGTGCTGCGGATGATCGCGGGCATGGAGCCGGTCAGCGGCGGTGAGCTGCGGATTGACGGCGAGCTTGTGGAGACTGGAAAGATACAGAAGCGGAATGTGGGTATGATCTTTCAGCATTTTACGTTGTATCCAGGTATGACGGTGTACGATAATATGGCGTTTGCCATGAAACTGTGCCAGACACCGGAAGAGGAGATACGTCGGGCGGTGGAAGAGACGGCAAAGCTGTTTCGGATAGAAAAACTGCTGTCCTGTTATCCCAGGGAACTCACGGAACTGCAGAAGCAGTATGTAGCTATGGCAAGAGCACAGGTACATCATCCCGAAGCCTTCTTGCTGCTGGATCTTTTGGGGAATTTGGAGTTTTCGGCCAGGGCGAAAGCCAGGAACCGCCTTAAGGAATTATATAAAGAGCTGGGGACTACGCTCATCTATGTGACAGACAACGCGCAGGAAGCGGTCTGTATGGGGGCGCGTACAGTCGTGATGCATCACGGTCAGATCGAGCAGGCAGGAACTGTAGAAGAGCTGCTGGAATCTCCGTGCAATCTCTTCGTGGCACAGTTCATGAATGAGCCGGGATTTTATACAAGCGAGGTAAAGATTGTAAAAGGCCATACCGCCGTAGAGGCGCTGGGAGATAAATTCAGCCTGGATGTGCCGGCAGAATGGCTGCCGAAGCTGGAACGGGCCGGCTGTATCGGCCGCAAAGTGCTGATGGGCTATACGGTCACATCAAGGAATGTTCCGGAAGATGGGGACATGCCGGAGGAAATGATTCCGGAACCAGACTCGAAGGTATTCTTTTTCGACAAAGAAACAGAAAAAGTTATTGTGTAATATGCGCAATGAGATTCGGCGTTTTTTCTTGAAGCAGCAGGGAGAAAAGAGGCCGAATCTCTTTTTCTGTTAAAAAAACATGAAAAATATCCAAAAAACTCTTTTATTTTTACGCATTTTGCATTAAGATAGTAACAGGGTTTGCAAGGTGTGGATAAAAAATATAACTAATAGATGTGGATTGAGAATGTATCAGGGAGTGAAACTATGATATCGAATCAGATTTTGCAGAATACGATCGAAGGCTTAAAGGGAATCACGAGGATTGAGCTTTGTATCTGCGATACGGAGGGGAAGGTCCTTGCGACCACGTTTCCCGATGCGGAAGAATATGAGTTTTCTGTGCTTGCCTTTGTGGAATCTCCGGCGGACAGCCAGGTGATACAGGGCTATCAGTTCTTTAAGGTGTTTGATGAGCACCAGCTGGAATACGTGCTCCTGGCAAGAGGCTCAGGGGATGACGCTTATATGGTGGGCAAGGTCGTGGTATTCCAGATCCAGAACCTGCTGGTGGCTTATAAGGAACGCTTTGACAAGGATAACTTTATAAAGAACCTGCTGCTCGACAACCTGCTCCTGGTGGACATTTATAACCGGGCGAAAAAGCTGCATATTGATATCAATGTGCGGCGGGTGGTATTTGTCATCGAGACGCAGACAGAAAATGACACGGTGGCTCTGGAGACGGTGAAGAGCATGTTCTCCGCCAAGTCGAAGGACTTCATCACCGCGGTGGATGAGAAAAATATCATCCTGGTGAAAGAGCTTAAATCCAATGAAGGCTACGAGGACATGGATAAAGTGGCCAAAATGATTCTGGATATGCTGAATACCGAAGCGATGGCGACGGTCCATGTGGCGTACGGGACTATCGTGAACGAGGTAAAAGAAGTCTCCCGCTCCTATAAAGAGGCTAAGATGGCTCTGGATGTGGGAAAGATTTTTTACAGTGATAAGAACATCGTGGCTTACAACAATCTGGGTATCGGGCGGCTGATCTATCAGCTTCCTCTATCCCTCTGCCGTATGTTTATTAAAGAAATCTTTGACGGCAAGTCTCCTGACGATCTGGATGAGGAGACGCTTGTCACGATCAATAAATTTTTTGAAAACAATCTGAATGTGTCAGAGACATCCAGGCAGCTCTATATCCACAGGAATACGCTCGTTTACCGCCTGGATAAGCTGCAGAAGAGTACGGGGCTGGATCTGCGTGTGTTTGAAGATGCCATTACATTTAAGATAGCACTGATGGTAGTCAAATATATGAATTATATTGAGACATTGGATAATTAGAATTGAGGTTTTTATGATTGAATTTGATCACGTATGTAAGACTTATGACAGATCTACGGACCGGGAGACAAAAGCGGTCCGCGACATCAGCCTGAAGATTGAGAAGGGAGAATTTGTTTTTATTGTGGGAAACAGCGGATCGGGAAAGACGACGCTGATACGCCTGCTGTTAAAAGAGATCGATGCTACTTCCGGTAATATCCGTGTCGGCGACACGGATATTACCGGAATGAAGCGAAAAATGATACCCAGGTACAGAAGGCGCCTGGGCGTTGTTTTTCAGGACTTCCGCCTGCTGAAGGATAAAAATGTCTATGAGAATGTGGCATTTGCCCAGAGAGTCGTGGTGACCCCCATCAGGGAGATCAGGAAGCGAGTGCCGGAGGTTCTTTCCATGGTGGGGCTGTCTTCCAAATATAAGTCTCTTCCCAGCCAGCTTTCCGGCGGAGAGCAGCAGAGGGTGGCCATCGCAAGGGCGCTGGTCAACCGGCCGGAGATCCTGTTGGCTGACGAGCCTACCGGGAATATGGACCCGGGCAATGCCTGGCAGATCATGAAGCTTCTGGAGGAAATCAATCGGATGGGGACCACCGTGGTCGTGGTGACGCACAGCAAGGAGATTGTCGACCGGATGAAAAAGCGGGTGATCACGATGAAGCATGGCGTGATCGTCAACGATAAGGAAGAAAGCGGGTACGGAAATGAGGATTAGTACGTTTTGGTATTGTATAAAACAGGGCCTCCAGAGTATCCGGCGGAATAAATTATTCTCTCTGGCATCCGTGGGGACCATGGCGGCCTGTGTTTTTTTGTTCTGTATTTTTTATTCCATTGTGGTGAACGTACAGAATATGGTAAAGATGGTGGAGAACACAGTCGGCGTGACCGTGTTTTTTGAGGAAGAGCTGCCGGAGGAAGAGATACAGTCCATCGGTGAGATGATTTCCGCCAGAGCTGAAGTGGCCGATATGAAATATGTGTCGGCGGAAGAGGCATGGGAGAGCTACAAGACTGATTATTTTGCGGATGCGCCGGAGCTGGCAGAAGGCTTTGCAAAGGATAATCCTCTGGCTAATTCCGCTTCCTATGAGCTGTATCTGAATGATATTGAGGATCAGGGAAGCTTTGTGGAATATCTGAAATCCATTAACGGCGTCCGAAAAGTCAATTATTCGGAAATGGCGGCCGCCGGTCTTGCCAGTGTGAACAATGTGGTGGGTTATGTGTCGGCGGGGATCATACTGATCCTCCTCGGAGTAGCGGTATTCCTCATCAGCAATACCATCGCCATAACCATTACAGCGAGAAAAGAAGAGATCAAGATTATGCGGATGATCGGCGCCACCAATTATCTGATCCGCGCGCCTTTTGTGGTGGAGGGGCTGATCATTGGCCTTTTGGGGGCGGGGCTTCCCTTGATCCTCGTATACTATGCTTATGAATACGCTGTCCGTTTCTGCATCAGCAGGCTTAGTATCCTGTCCAGGATCCTGACCCTCCTTCCGGTTGGCCAGGTGTTCCAGGTGCTGATTCCGGTCTCTTTGGGACTTGGGCTTGGTATCGGTCTGTTCGGCAGCCTCTTTTCCGTCCGGAAGCACCTCAGGGCCTGAGGACAGACAGGAAAAGCAGACACCGGACAGAGGCTGATGGAGGATAAAATGAGATCACGGTACAGAAGATTGATATGTCTGGCAGGGGCGTTTATTCTCCTGGCGGGCAGCATGCTCGGAGTGCGTGCGTCGGGGGACCTGGAAAGCCGGCAGGACAGGATTGACGCCATTGAGGAAGAACAGGACCGGGTACAGAAAAAACTGGATGAACTGAATGAGAACAGAGAAGATGCCAGCGCTTACATTGAAGGCATCAATAAAGAATTGTCCCAGACAGAGGACAGCCTGAATGAGCTCCAGGATAAGATGGAGGAAACACAGGCGGAGATAGATGCGGCTCAGGCGGAGCTGGAGGCCGCGAAAGTTACGGAAGCGGAGCAGTATGACCAGATGAAGCTCCGGATTCAGTATATGTATGAAAAAGGGGATACGTATTTTCTGGAGCTTTTGTTTGATTCGGCAGATTTGAGTGATTTCCTGAATCAGGCGGAGTATATTTCCAGGATATCCGAATATGATAGGAATATGCTGACTGCCTATCAGGAGACGAAGCAGACCATCGCGGACAAAACGGAAGAACTGGAGGCGGCCTATGCCGGCCTGGATACCCTTAAGGAAGAAGCTGTGGCAAAGCAGGAGTCTTTAGTGACTCTCCAGGAGGCCAAAACAGAAGAGCTTCAGAACCTGAATGAACAGATTTCGGAAAATCAGGACCTGATGGCAGATTATGATGAGGCGCTGAAAGGCGAGCTGGAGGAATTCCGGGCCATGGAAGAGGCCATCCGGGAACAAGAGGCTAAAGAGAGCGCAGAAGCTTCTCTTGCGGCTGAGAAGACGGAGGCTGAGACAACGCTTGTGGCAGATGGCGGGGAAGACCCCACTGCTGCTTCTCCGGAGAAGCCGGAGAGCAGCGAAGGGACGCAACCGACTCAGACTGAGGCCCCGACAAAGGCTCCGACGGAAGCGCCGACGAAGCCTCCGGCGGTTAATACCGGATTTATCTGGCCGGTGCCCAGCTGCAGCAGGATTTCTTCCGGCTACGGGGGAAGGGACGATCCGATCACCGGTGAATCCGACGGGACCTTGAGCGACCACCACGGAATTGATATCGCCCTGCCCGGCGGCGCGCTGGCAGGCGCACCTATCGTGGCTGCGGCGGACGGAGAGGTGATCATATCCCGGTTCAGTTCCTCGGCGGGAAACTGGATCATCTTATACCATGGAAACAGTACTTATACCGTATATATGCACTGCCAGAAGCTGCTGGTATCGGCTGGAGATACGGTGAGCCAGGGGGAAACCATAGGGTTGGTGGGAAGCACAGGCTGGTCCACAGGCCCGCACCTGCATTTTGAGGTGAGAGTAGGAGGGTTCAGTACCTCCGCTTATTCCCGGAATCCTTTAAATTATGTATCGCCGCCATGACAACGAGGAAGGGAGACAGCCGGCGGGGGGAATGAGTGAACGGAAAAGCATGCGGCCCGTTTATACGCGGATGCGGATTTCGGGAAATAAAGAATGAAAGAAGGAATAACGCATGGAAAGACGTGACAACCGCTTTCTGAAAGGACTTCTGACCGGAGTTTTATGCAGCCTGATCGTGGTGGCGGCAGCTACCTGGGGATTGTACTCAATGCTGGAGGCAAGAGACCGGGAAGATGCTGCAAAGAGCGAAGAGATAGGGCTGAATTATCAGGAAATAGATGAAAAGCTGAGCCTTTTGAAGGGGAAGATAGATCAGGACTTTTTATTTGACGTGGATGAAGATGCGATGACGGAGGGCATCTACAAAGGCTATATCAGCAGCCTGGGCGACCCGTATACCGTATATTACACGGAAGAGGAGTACAATGAGCTTCTGGAATCCTCCAGCGGGCAGTATAAAGGGATTGGCGTTCAGATCAGTCAGAATGTAAAGACGAATCTGATCACGGTGATTCGTGTGTTCCGGGGCTCGGGCGCGGAGGAAGCTGGAATACAGCCGGGAGACATACTGTATAAGGTGGACGGTGAGGATATCACCCAGGAGGATATCAACAATGTAGTGTCCAAGATCCGCGGAGGAGACGGTACCACGGTCAATATCGAAGTATACCGGGAAGCGGCGGCAGGCTATGTTTCCATGGATGTGGTACGGCGGGAGGTCAGCATGGACACCGTAGACTGGAAGATGCTGGACGGAGGCATCGGCTATATTCAGATAACAGAATTTGACGGCGTTACCTATGCTCAGTTTTCACAGGCTCTGGAGGAGCTGTCTGGCCAGGGGATGAAAGGGCTGGTACTCGACCTGCGGGATAATCCGGGCGGCCTTCTGGACAGTGTGATAGAGATTGCCGATGATCTGCTTCCTGCAGGAACCATCGTCTCCACAAAGGATAAAAATGGAGAAGGCAGTACTTTTGAATCGGATGCGGATATGAAATATGACGGCCCGATTGTTGTCCTGGTTAACGGGAACTCTGCCAGCGCTTCCGAGGTACTGACGGGCGCCGTTAAGGATTTCCAGAAGGGGACTATTGTAGGGACCACCACTTATGGAAAGGGGATTGTTCAGAACATTGTCGCCCTGGGAGACGGGACCGCTATGAAAATGACAGTTTCCAATTACTATTCTCCAAATGGGACCAATATCCATAAGGTGGGAATTGAACCGGATGTAGTGATCGAGGCGGAAAAGGGCGAGAATGACAATCAGCTGGATAAAGCTGTAGAGATCATAAAAGAGAAAATGCAGTGAGGAATTCCCCGGAGACGGGGAGGAAGGCGGATCTGCAGGAAAATCGGATAAGAAGCACAGGGCGAATGTTTTGTCTGCCCTGTGTCTTTATTTTGTGCCGCAGCAGGAATAAAGAGGCCTCTGCATTACCAGTTGACCGAAATCGTAACGGCCCGGAACTTCTGCCGATGTTTAATCGGAAGCAGATAAAACGATTCTAAAAAAATATCTTGTATCATACCTGAAAAGATATCGGTGTACAAAATGATGAAAATGGAGTATCATAGATTTATTTAATGAAACAGGTCAGGGGCAGATTAGTAAGGAAGATACTGCTCGACCCGGAAGGAAGAGATTATGACTGGGAACAGTACAGTACAGAAGAAAATGATCGCTGTCGTATTATCAGTCGCGGTAGCTTTTGTGGGGATATTTTCGTTTGTGTCAATACGCAAACTGCAGGGGAACGCCAGAGTGATCAATTATGCGGGGGTGGTGCGCGGGGCAACACAAAAGCTGATCAAAGAGGAACTGCAGGGGACCCAGGACGATGCGCTCATAAAACGTCTGGACGAGATCATAGAAGAACTGCTGACCGGTGAGGGGAACTTGGGGCTGACACGGCTGAACGACAAGAAATTCCAAAACCTGATGGCTCAGATGAAAGACCGCTATAAGGAACTGAAAGAAGCAATCATGTCGGTCCGTCAGGGCGGGGATAAGGAAGATCTGTTTATTCTTAGCCAGGAATACTTTGATCTGGCAGATCAGACTGTGACAGAGGCAGAGCAGTATTCAGAAAAAAACGCGAAGATCGCAGAGATTTGTTTTTTAGCACTGACCGTATTTTTTATCGTAGTTGCGTGCGCTCTGGCATGGCTCAGTTCTGTTCAGAGAAGGAGACGACGGGCTCTTCAGGAAGCAGAGGCAGAGAACAGGAAGAAACAGGAGCGTCTCTCTCAGATGGAAAAGGCGATACAGGCTCCTATAAATGAAATATCTGAACTCATATATGTCTCTGATCTGGAGAATTACGATCTTCTGTTTATTAATGAGGCGGGGAAAAAGACGTTCCATGTGGATGATATCAGTGGAAAGAAATGTTATAAGGTCCTTCAGGGAATGGACGGGCCATGTTCCTTTTGCACCAACAGCAGATTAAAGCCGGGAGAGAATTATAATTGGGAGATCACAAATCCGCTGACAAATTGTCATTATATGCTGAAGGACAGGCTGATAGAGTGGGATGGACGGAAAGCGCGGATGGAGATAGCTTTTGACATGACCCAGGTTGAAAGGGAGAAGGAAAAGCTGAAATATGCGCTTGATATGGAAAATATGGTGATGGAATGTATAAGGATACTGTATCAGGGAAGGGATCTGGACAAGGCGGTGGATCAGGTCCTGAAATTGGTGGGAGAGTTCCTTCAGGCAGAACGCACCTATATTTTCAGTTTTAGGAATAATATGCTGTACAATGACTATGAGTGGTGCAGTCAGGGCGTGGAGCCGCAGAAAGATATGCTACAGAATCTGCCGATTTCCATCATTAACCGTTGGCTGCCTGTGTTTTCTGAGCAGAGATGCGTTGTGATCGAAGATTTGGAAACATACAAAGACAGTTCTCCGGAAGAATACGAGGCCCTGAAGGTACAGAATATCAATAGTCTTGTGGTGGCCCCAATGGAGACGGACGGAGTTCTTACCGGAGCTTTGGGAGTAGATAATCCGCCGGCTGAAAAGATAGCGAATATAAGCGCGCCGCTGCAGACACTTTGCTATTTTTTACTTTTGGCATATAGGAGAACGGAAAATGAGCGGCAGCTTTCCACATTGAGCTTCCATGATACACTCACTTCGTTCTATAACCGCAATAAATATATGGAGAATCTGGAAACGCTGTCCCGTGGGAACACTCCGGTGGGTATCGTATACCTGGATGTAAACGGTCTGAAGGAAGTGAACGACAGGCTGGGACACAGTGAAGGAGACAGGCTGCTGATTCAGGCAGCGGACAAGATGAAGTCAGTATTTCGGAAAGAAGACTGCTATCGGGTGGGCGGTGATGAATTTGTTATCATCTCTCTGAATATGTCGGAGGAGATGTTCGAGGAAAGAGTAGCGGAACTCAGAAGGAGTTTCGAATATGAGGATGAATGCAGGGCGGCGATAGGAAGCCGGTGGTCTGATTCCGCAAAGAATATCAACCAGATCGTGGCGGATGCGGATGCCAGCATGTACGAAGACAAAAAGTTGTTTTACAGAAAGAATAAAAAGGCGGGAAGATACCGCCATCATAGTGACGAATTGCTGCAGCTGGCAAATCCGGTGGTACTACAGGCGGAGATCGATAAGAAGCAGTTTGTAGTTTATCTGCAGCCTAAAATTTCCTCTTCCGACCGCACGGCAGTCGGTGCGGAAGCACTGATTCGATATTTGTCCAAAGACGGAAGCCTGGTCCTGCCAGGACATTTCCTCCCTGTTCTGGAAGAAGCGAAGACTATCAGCCAGATTGATTTTTATGTATTTGATCTCGTATGTGCGAAGATCAAAAAATGGCTGGAAGATGGAAAGCGGAGTGTTCCGGTGTCGGTGAACTTTTCCCGCTGTTCTCTGATACAGCCAAATTTTCTGGAAAAGTTGAAAGACATTTGTCAGAAGCATGGCATTTCGCCTACATATTTGGAAATTGAGATCACAGAGTATGCCGGGGATACGGAGGGAACCGATATGAGCCAGCTCATATCGGCGCTCCGCGGGGAAGGCTTCAGTGTTACAATAGATGATTTTGGTACCAATTATGCTGACTTTTCTTTACTTTCAGCTGTGGAATTCGATGTTCTTAAGCTGGACAGGAGCATGGCGCAGAATGTGGCTGAGAACAGGAAATCCCAGGAGATCATAAGCTCGATCGTGGATATCTGCAGGAAAATGGAGATTAAGCTGGTGGCGGAAGGAATCGAAAAAGAGGAACAGCTGGAAGCCTTAAGGTCCTGCGGCGTGGAATTGGTTCAGGGATATTTGTTCAGCGAGCCGATCCCCATCGAGGATTATGAAAAAGAATATTTGCAGTAAGGATATGGGATCGATCCGATGAAAAAGGGCCTGCAAATTAGGCAGCGTCCCATAAGGAAGTAAAAAAGAATTTTAGTCGGAACCGGCGTGTTAAGTCACGCCGGTTCCGATTCGTTTAAGGACTCCCTTCCAATCTTCAAAGGGATACGGATTTGCCCCACATAGGTAAAGTATAAATCTATCTGTACATGCTTCCTCCCGCTTTCCCTTACCGGGCTGTGCACCACGATCTTGCTCACAAGCTCATTGAGAATGGCGGCGTCGAGCTCCGGAATATCCAGGTACTTGTCCACCAGTTTCAAGAACTCGTTTACATCGGAAACCTGCCTGGCCTGTGCCACGATTTCCCGTTCCAATACGGCGGCAAGCTGTTCAATCTCCGCCTGCTCCTTCTCGTATTGGCGGGATAATTTTAAGTACCGGCTGTCAGACAGCTTGCCCAGCACATTGTCCTCATAGATGTGCTGGATAATCCTGTCCAAATCCTCCATCCGCTTTTTGAATTTCAGGGACTTGGTATAGGTCTTGAAATTCACGGTACAGCCCGTGTACTCCCGCCGCTCCAATATCCCGGCGACAGATTTTGCGCACCACTGATAAAGATTCTCTGGCATGGCCCAGCCTTTCTGCCTGGCGTGATAGGCGGTAACGGTCAGCACCCTGTCGGCTGTGAGGATTTTGGCGATCTGCATGGGGCCTTTCCCGGCAATGCAGAGGTTGAAGATGCGCTGTACCACCTTTGACGCTTCTTCGTCCACAATCCATTTCTTTTTATCCTGCGGGTTTTTTATGTATCCATAGGGCGGATTACTGGCGATATGCTCCCCTGCTTCGCCCCGCATCTTTACCACTGCCCGGATTTTCTTGCCGGTATCCTTGGCGAAGTAGTCGTTGAATACATTTTTGAACACCGCAAAATCATTTTCCTCTTTGGCGCTATCCACATCGTCGTTGATGGCAATAAAGCGGACGTCATAGGCGGGAAAGATAAAATCCTGCAGCCGCCCCATGTAGGAATACTCCCTGCCCAGCGGGGACAGGTCTTTGACAATCACAGTGGATACGCTGTAATCCTCTACATACCGCATCATCTCCTGGAACCCCGGCCTTTGAAAGCTGGTCCCTGAGAATCCATCGTCTACAAAGAACCGGGTGTTCCGGAATCCATGGTCAGCGGCGTACTTGCTCAGCAGGGCTTTCTGGTTGGTAATGGAATTGCTTTCCCCGTCCAGGGCATCGTCCTGGCTCAAGCGGCAGTATAAAGCGGTGATTTTCTCTGGCTGCTGGTTCATTTGCTTCTCCTTTCTGTTCAGGCAGCCAAGTAAACGGTTGCCCTTATTATAACGCTCCGGTTTAGATTTTTCAGCTATGTCTCTGATTCTTTTTCCCGTAAATCCTTCTCCATCAGCCGCTTTAGTTTCTTCACGATCCCTTCCGAGCCTTTTTTCGCAAAGTGGGGAATGACTGTGTAGACGGTATTTCCCTCAAAGAAGGGATAGCTGTTGCCGCCAAGGTCAAAGTAAAACGCTCCGTCCCTGAAATGTTTTTCCATCCGTTCCCCCACGGCAGGATCAAAGTCTTTCAGTAGCTCATACAGCTTTTGCTCATCGGTCATTGGCGTCCCTCCTTTTATCAGCCGGCAGATTCAGAGTGATCACAGCCGGCCGGCCAAGACCCTGTTTCCGGCGGACGATTAGGCCACAGGACTCCAGTTCGTGAAACGCCCGTGTTGCTACCTGTCTGCTCCGGCGGAGTTTCGCTTTGGCGTCCTCCACAGTGAAGTACAAGCGAATCGTTCCATCCGTTTCTATGTAGCCTTTTTTCCTGGAAATCCCCGCCCGGTCCAAAAACAGGGCGTACAGCACCTTGGCGTCATTGGATAAATCCAAGGGGATAAGGAAACGGGGGAAAATAATGTAAGATGAAATTTCCGTATCTGTTTTGTATGGTATGGTATCTCATAAATTTTCCTTCTTATCTACCCATCGCTATGATAGATTGATTGATATTGACTATTTTGTATTTAATTCTTTCTTATTAACTATCGTCTAAAACCGGGCGGTCAGAGAGGCAGAAAAGCCACGGACTGAAATGTAGGATATGGACGCTTCAGAGCGTCAGCTTTGCCACGTTCTGAAAAACCAATCTTGGATATTCCCGTTTAGGTCAAAGGCCCGTGCGGACAATCAGAAGCTCGTTCTGGACAGGTATAAGGGATTTATCCCCCTATCCCGTTGACCGGCGCTTACAAAGCCCATAGAATCAAGGCTTTTTCTTCCCTAATTGTCCGCAGGCAGCCCTCCTTTTCCGGTCACTGGCTGTTTTCTGCCTGCGATGAACGACGGCGCAGAACTTACAGTATTTCGCCCGGTTGGAACCGGGAAGAAAGGGTTGTCCGCAGACAGCACACGGTTTCTGCTCTTTCCGATAAAGCAAAGCAGCCGCCAGAGGTTCATCCAAGGGCAGGACAGCGGCACGGAACCAGTTGCACAGCAGGGAGTAGGAAATGCTTTGCACGCACACGCATTCTTCTCCATCGTCAAGAGCAAGGCAGTTCCCTCTCTCATAGTTGCAACACTGACGAACCAGTCTTCTTGCCCTGCGGTACTGGGAATAGGTCATGATGGGGATTTTTTCTTTAATTTCCATCACCTCCTTTCTGGCGGTCAAAGAATATCCCTCTAATATTCATTTCATTTTTGCCGGGTTTTTTCGGGGTTCTCATTGAAAAACTCAGAAAAATATTCTTCTATTAGTCGTGACATTTTGAAGGGTGTTTTTGTAGGCGTTTCCACAAAAAATACCACCATGGCTTTTATGGATCATGATGGTATTTCTCAGATTTCAAATTTATAGCCGATACCATAGACGCTTTTGACATAGTCCGGAACATCCGGCGCTATCTTTATTTTCCGGCGCAGGTTGCTGATATGGTTGTTGACCGCCTTGCGGGAATAGTAACTGTAGTCCTCCTGCCAAACCAAGTCCAGAATCACCTCATAGGAATACACACGCCTGGGGTGCTGTATGAGCAAAGAGAAGATTTTAAATTCCTTGACCGTCAACGGGATTACCTGGTTTCGCACAGTAACAAGGCGTTGCTCCAAGCAGAAATACAAGTCACCTTCCCGGATTTCTGTCAGGGATTGACCATGTGTTTTTTGGTTTTCTTGGAGGAAAGCGGCGTATAGAATATCAGTCTGAATATCGCCAATCTTATAGTCAAGAACAAACTGAGCCAGTTCCTTCTTTTGACGGGTGGAAAGCAGAATAAACAATTTTTCTCCAATTTGCCTACCAGATTCCTCTAAGTCCAGTACGACCAATTTCCCATCTTGCCACCACCTCCTTCAAATGGTTTCTTTTTCAACTAGTGTAGAAGCTTGCTTTTCAAACTTCGTAAAAAATCCGGTGGAAGCCAGCCCGATAAAACACACAATCAAACCGCTTGGAATTAGTACCCAATAGGCGCTGCTCACAAACTGGTCGAACAAGGCTCCGTAAACAATCTGTCCCACCGGTTGCGCACACATAGCGAGCGTAAATACATAGGACATCACCTTACCCATCAGATGCTCCGGTGTCCGTTCCTGTATGATGGAAATGGCATAGGTGGAAAACAAACTACATCCAAGCTGGCAAGCGCAGAACATTACCAGCAAAATCAGATACCTGGTAAAAGTACTTACCGGCAGCAGGAAAGCAATGCCGCACGGAATAAGGCAGATCCCAAAGGATACTAAAACGATGGCAAGATGGCGCACCGGCAGCTTTTTCGCTAATACCACGACGCACAGACTTCCCAAAACAGATGCGACACCCATGGCACTTTCCGCAATGCCATAATGGGTAGCTGAAAGGCCCAACACGGTACGTACCAAATAGGGAAAGCCTACCACAGCAGTGCCCGCTACAAACAGGCTTACGGCCGCTGCCAGCAGAAGAAGTTTCATAATCCCTGGTTGTTCCCGGCGCAAAAAGTGCATGCTGACAGAGAAATCTTCTTTGATAATTACGCCAATCCCCATTTTTTGTTCGGGCTTTTTGTAATCCAGCCGGATAAACCATTCAAGCAGTGCAGTTACAAAGAAGCATACTACCGCAGCATAAAATACCGGACGGATTCCAAATGCGGTATAAAATACACTGCCCAAAAACGGAGTAATCAAGGAAGCAATAGAAGCCACCTGATTGACGACAGCATTCCCTTTTACGATGTTATCTCCGGACAGCATTTGTGGGACACATGCTTGCACAGTGGGTGACTCAAAAGCGCCCAATACCGACAAAATAATCAGCAAGGCTCCGATGACGAAAATATCCTGCCCGAGTGCCATCGCAAAGCTGGCAATCAGTACATACAGCCCGGAAAGAGTATCCAACGCAACCATGATATTGCGGCGGTTTGCCCGGTCTGCGAGGATTCCGCCAAAAGGAGACAGCAAAATCGTAGGGAGCATCGCCAGTGCCAACAGCCCTGCAAAAATAGAAGCGGACCCGGTTTGCTCTAATACATACATGGACAGAGCAAATTTCAGCGTATAATTTCCAATCAGGGAGCTGATCTGACCTAAAATCAAAAAAGTAAAATTACGGGTAAAAAGTTTTGGCTTCATCGCTTCCTCCTAAATACCAAAATCCATAATAACTCTGCCGCAAGACCAGCAATGCCTAATCCGACGCACCACATAGCGGCTGTTCTGTATCCTTTGTCTGCAAGATGTTTTGCGCTAAACAAAAGTCCGATTTCAGCAGCAATGGAAGTACCTCTTGCGGCAAAACGAAACAAGGGGCTTTTGTCGTATTTACGGGTAATCCCTTTGTCTAAGTGATCTGCAGCAGTTTCAACCCGGTGTTCAAACCGTGCAGCCATATCCTCAACTTTTTGATTAAATTCTTTTTCTGTCATTGTCTATACCTCCATATTTTCTACTTGATAAAACATACTTCTCACAGTTACCATTGTGAAGATTGCTGCAACGCCCAACAGAATAAAAAGCATTGGACGGAAAGAGAACGCTGCCGACAGCACTTGACATAGGATTGTTGCAGCAATGACCGCCGTTACAATCGTTACGGGAATAGATTTTTTTTAGAAATCCAATCCATATCGACAAAAGTGTCACAGCGCCAGTTAAAAGAGAATGGCACAGGAGAGAAAGAAAAGCCCATCCTATCGTTTCCCTTGTGAGATGGTCAACACATAAGGGAAACAAGCTCTCGCTAAAGAAGAACACACCGCCTATTACAATTCCACACAGCAACATGGTGGCAACAGGATAGCAAAAAACCAGCCATAGCTTTGCGCCCATCATCTTTTTCCGGCTGATCGGATAGGAGAATAATAAAATCGCTTTTGCTCCGCTATATTCCTCTATGACAAACCGTGTCCCCATCACCGCACCTAAAATCCCAAAGGTGGCCATACCTACAAGAAGATTCAAGTTAAACAGAAAGTCATAGGAAGAAAACATTGCAATGTCGGCTTCCGTTGGATCGATAAGAGGAATCGCAGCCATAAAATAGTGAAAAGCCAACAGGGCAAAACCACCGATCAGCACTGCAATATGGTAAGGACGCAGGCGGTTTCGCTTAACTTCCAAAGATATGAGTTTATTCATGGAGCTGCCCTCCTTCCATCACGCCGATCAGATAATCTTCTATATCGCATGGATGATTTCTGCGGTATCCTCCTCCAAAACAAGCCTTCCATCTGCAATTATCCCGATACGGTCGGTAACTTGCTGCACTTCGGATATGAGATGGCTGGATAGCAGAATCGTTATCCCGTCTTGATCGACAAGCTGGCGAAACAGGACGCGCATTTCTCTCATTCCCACAGGGTCAAGTCCATTAACCGGCTCGTCTAAAATCAATACCTCCGGTTTATGAACAATAGCGCGGGCTATTGCCAAACGTTGACGCATTCCCAAGGAAAATTCACGGACGGGTTGTGTACCTGTGCCGGGAAGTCCTACACGTTTAAGCACCAGTTCCACCTCCATGTTTTCAAGCCCCATATAGGCTAAATGGAGGAGCAGATTATCGGTAGCCGATAAATGTTCGTAGAATACAGGGACTTCAATCAGACTTCCGGTATGTTTTAGAATTTTGGCGTTCTCTTTAACACTGTCCATACCGAGAACAGTAGCAGTCCCGGTTGTTGGTTTGAGAAAACCAAGCAGCAATTTGAACATGGTGGTTTTTCCGGCTCCGTTTTTACCAAGAAAGCCGTAGATCGTCCCTTGTTCCACTGAAATTCGGCACTCCCTGATAACCTCTTTCCCCGAAAAAATCTTGGTTATCCGGTCTGTGGAAATCACGATTTCTTTCATTGCGTCCTCTTTTTCAATACCACACGACGGTATGTATAACAATAAAGAAAATACAACATCGTTAAAATACCGGTCGAATGAATGTATTCTACTAAAATAAAATTGCCTTGCGGCAACTTTATTTTTCGTCTGGCATTTTGTCAAAAAATTCTTCCACCAAAGCATAGATAGAATCATCCATAAGGGGAACTCCCATCTTCTCCAGCATATCACCAAGAAAACGGAACTTGTGCTTCATTCCCTCTTTATCCGCAGGAAACACAGATGGCAGTAGCCATAAGCTGGTGAGCAATGGCATTAGTTCCGCAATTTCTTTGGCATACTCGGTATGCAGAGAACCATCCTTATTTCCTTCTTCCAGCAGTTCTTGATAATATGGGGTTAGAATACGCCGGTTGGATTCAATCATCTCTACCAGAAGCCGGGGATTTCTCGTGATGGGAATCGATTGTATTGTCATGTTGGTTCGGGCTTCGTCCGATTGATTCAGACGGATGGCCTCACGCAGCTTTTGCAGGCCGTTCAAATCTGAACGATTTCGAACTTTCTCAAAGGGGTTATTTGCAGAAAACATTCGGTCGCCTACTGCGTCCATAATTTCTTCTTTTGATTTGAAATGATGATAGACGGCTCCTTTGGATAGGCCATCCAAATGATCTACAATATCTTGAATGGTGGTATTGCCATATCCTTTTTCTAAAAATAGCCGCTGAGCCACATCAAGAATTTTTTCCACGGTCACTTCAGGGTATTTGTTACGTGCCACATAACTTCCCCCTTTCTTTAACATACGATTAGTATGTATTTATTATATCGAATAGAGGGGTCCTTGTTAAGATACATTCGGTTGGTATTATTTGCCTTTGAGTTTTTCCGTCTAATTGCCGAAGGCATCGAATGGTTTGCAAAAAAATGCTGTGCGACAAGACCGCTTGTTGAGAGTTATTTCGTTGTTATTATTATCAGTAGGAAACATCCATGAGCTTTGCGGAGATTGTGCGGTATGTTCCCATCGAAGATATGATAGCTCTTTACCAGCCCTATTATGAAATGGATATTCATCAGTTCGTCGATAAGGTGAATGCGATGTGTAAAGAGGCGAAATCGGAAACAACTCTAAAACTTCTACGGCAGAAAGCCGATTTGAGTCAACGCAAGCTTGCGGCTTTGTCCGGTGTCACGGTGTGCACTATCCAGCAATACGAGCAACGGCAGAAGAATATCAACAAGGCTCGGATGGGGTATCTTATCGTGCTGGCAAAGATACGATGCTGTGAGGTAGGGGGCTTGATGAAGAAAAAGGAATAGAAAATGATCGCGACCATTCAACACTGTGGATGGTCGCGGCTTTTGTTTATTCACCTTCAATTACAACATCGCTGTCATTTATAAAGGACAGTTGTACAGCACCGTTGGATAATTGTTCTTTTTTGTCATTGAACTTAATCAAATAATACGGTAGTATTTTTTTGAATTGTTCGGGCCAAGGCAGTATTCTCAGTTCAGAAACCGTATGAGAAACAAATATCATAAGTTCTTTCTTCTGTTCCTCACTCAGCGCCCGATATAGTTTCTGCCATTGTGCAGTTGTTCCATTCCTTTCAAAGTGGTAACGGAACATAATCAACTCACGAGGCATCGCCAATAATTCAAAGTATTCGTCGAGAGAACTGCCAAACGCTTTATAAAAGAAATCTGATCCAGCAGCTACCACGCCTTTTGTTACTTGCAAAATAGCAGAAATTGCACGAATGGATTTTTTTGTCCAATTTGTACCGATGAAATCGCGGTCAGTACGATCAATGGGCGAATATTTCATCGGAAACGAAAAAATCTGAATTCCAAGCTCTCTGTTCAGCTTAATATTGATACGCAGGCGTTCATAGAGTTCTTCCGGCTTATCCTTATAATTGAAAAGGATATAGTTAGAAATCTCTTTTATTCCATACTTGTGCGCAGTACGAACAGCGGCACAATATTTGTCTTTCAACTTAATATCATCAAAAGCGATTCGCAGTGGCCTGATTGCAAGACGAGCAAGTTGCGTCATATTTTCATCATTAATCTTTCTTCCGTCAACACCTTGGTTGAAATCCAAATAACGAGCCTTAGGCGTTTTGTTTCGATATTTCTCAATAATCGGAGTTAACTCAGCTTCATGTTCAAGCATATACTCGGCAAAGTTCTCCGCATCTTCTGCTCCGATAACAATTTGGAGGAAAACATCAAGCATTTCTGGGGACTTGATGCGCTTTTTGAATTTCTCCAAATATGTCATCATCTTTCTGTCAAGAAAATCAGCACGATCACCGTTATGATAACGCATCATAACAATATTATAGCTCCCCGGATCAACATATTTTGCGCCTCGTCCAAATCCCGCGGCACATAAATCGTCAACCAAAGCCTCAAGATCAGGGGTATTCAGCACATTATTATCCAATAACAGAAGATGCTGCTTTGGACCATATTTTCGATCAATCGTGTTGATTTGTTCAATGATATTGTTAGTAACGTGAAAGTTTGGCTCCAAAATCGGCACTGCGCAGAAAGAGCAGTGATTAGGACAGCCGCGGGTTGTATAGGCAAAATAATTGTCGCCTGCCAGATATTCATAGTCGATTTCTTCAAGAATATCATAATCGAGAGGAAGCTGATCTACATTGATGTCGTTATTATCGCCTACAACGGAAGTATCTGTAAACAAACCTGTCAGAATATGTGAACGTTTGATGCCGGTGGCATCAATAACTTTGTCGGGCATAAGAGATGCCATAATACCACCGACATACAGCGAATCAACATCATTAACAAGGTGCATATAATGATTTATCGTTTTAACAGAAATTGCAAAATCAAAGGTAAATAACGTTGTTACATAAATTCTATCCCACACTTCCGCATCAATATTCGGATTTGTCCCTTTGACAAAGTGTACTTCGTCTCCAAGCATTTTGTGGTAAGTGCTTATTTTCATCAAACCCATTGGGGGGTATTTGTTTTTATAATTTGGCTCTACTAATAATACTCTCATTTTTTCTTCACGCTCAGTTCTGATTTTATCTTCTCACGTAATGCTTCAGCCGTCTTTGGATCATCCGCAAAATAGATGTCTATCACAGAAATAATGCGTTGGTACAACTTACGTTCATCACGGCTGTAAGAGGAAGGTAAATCGTTTTTAGTTGCATAACCTGCATTTACAATTTTCGTGTTCAACGCAGCTACTTTTTTAGTTGCGGTTTCCGTCTGAGAAAGAGCTTTTTCCACCGTTTCTTTACGTTCATTATCGAATGTGCCACGCTCTAACGCTTTGCGGACGGTCTTTTCTTCTTTTTCGCGAGTACGGGCGATTTTTTCGAGGCGTTCAGAAATTTGTTCTCTTTTTTCGTCAGAAGTAATTGCACCGGAGTCAATTTTCTCTTCCAATTCCCTCTGCTCTTCATTCAATTTAGTTAGGTTACGAAGTGCAGAAGTCGCCTCCGATGTTCCACGACGATATTTTTTGTTGATTGTTCCTGCCCATTCAGCAAGCGCTTTTCTCATTTCATTGTAGACTGTACTTGGCTCAAAATCGTCTCTCTGGGAGTTCGGAACCAATTCGTCATGAAGTACATGAATTTCTCCTGCAAACATGCGGTTGGCATTGTGACCTTCAGATGGGAAGAATTTTGCAAAAGTTGTTCCGTTGCCGACAAGAATGTTTCCTTTGCGGAATCGAATTCCCTGAACGGACTCGTCGGATATAATGCCTGAAAAATCGGTAATAGCTAACCAGCCGATATACAGCGGCTTGCCGTCAGATGCTTCGTGATAAATGAACTCAACATCGCGCACATAATCCTTTGTTTTTGTACGTTCCTGTTTTCCAGTTGACATACTGCGAGAATACAGTTTGTAGATTGGCTTTTTACGTGCGCCGCGAAGGATTTTATAGCAGGGAATCGGGAAACCCTTTTCTATAAAATATTCCCGGATCTTTTTTGCCTGAACGAAATGCTGACTATCAAAATCAATGGGTGCAGTTTCTGCGAGATAGCGAATAGCGTCATCTTCGTCTAACAGACCGGATTCCTTAGGGACACCTATTAGGCGTACTTCAAAATAATGTTGTTCAGCTTCTTCCGGCTGTTCTTCAAAAGCACTGATCGCTTTGAAAGTTTCCATGATGTCTGATGTTTCAGTATTTGATTTTTGGAGCAGTTGTTGCATTCGAACACAGTCACAAGTCATTATGGTTTTTGCGGTATCTCCGATAGCAGAGGTGATAAATTGCACTTTCTCTGCATATGCAAGTCCACCTAATCGTCCGATGCCGCGAAAACCGCGTTCTGTCACGCCATCTTTATCAGATGCACCAACATTCATTAGTTTTACCTTTGCAATATTAAGCGGTATTCCAAGGCCATTATCTCTGATGACAATATTGCGTTCCTTATCATCAATGAAAATATGTATCTCAGCTTCGGTAGTTTGCAGAATGCCCGCCTTTATTGCCTTGTCGATAGAGTCAGAAGAATTCTGAATGTATTCACGATAAATGTGCATAGGATTAGAATACATTCCTTTTGTCAATATTTCCAGAAGGAATTTTCCGGCAATAGGCTCGCTCATTATTTGCTACCTCCTTGATTGTAGGACGGAAACGGGAATTGGATTTTCAACAGCGTCTTAAAAACAGGGTGATGCACAATCAGATCGCCCTTCTTTAAGCGTGTCATCATATTGGCATATACAGACGGAACAAATTTGTAATCAGGACGGGATACCTCAATGGCATTGGTACGTCCATAAATATTTGTTCCACAATTCCCTTTGATACGATCATGGATCGCGCTTCTGAACTGCTCTGCTGAAAACAGAATCACCCCCTCAGAACGTCCTCGTTCTGTAATATCCAACAAGTTTGCGAGGAGAGGCGAGTTCTTGCTGGAAGTAGAGGGAGCATATTTATTCAGCTCATCCACAAAAATAATGATTTTCTTGGGAACCGGCTTATCGCTGATACGATCCTCCTGATCAAAATCTCCGTGCTTCAAAGAATAGACAGAACGAATAATATCGCCAAAAACAAGACATTGAAGTTGCTCCGTTAGCCCCGCAATATCTACAACCATCATCTCCCCGCCGTTGATGTTCAGCACTTCGTCTGAAAGATATACCTGATGCTGCTCTTTCTTGCTCGACTTTGCATTAACAAAAATATCATCGTTAATGGAATTGTTAATGAGGCGGCGAAATCGTTGCCATGATTGAATCAAAATACTTGAGTTGTCTTTTTTTCCACTTCCTTTGCTACAAAATTCCTTCAACACCTCTTTGAAATTGACCCAACTCAAATCACCTCTAAACTCAGGGCCATAATCAATATAGTTCAGGATGGACTCGATTGTATAGTTGGGATCATCTACATTTGCAAATAGCATGTCTACCTTGCTGATATCATGTTCAAAGGTGTAGACAAAATTCGCCGCTTGATTCGTGGCGAATTGTTCAATCAAATCATTGGTAGGCAATGCGGTATTTGCGTACAGCTTATCCTTTTGTTGTCTATACGGATACAGATATTTTACATTCTCAAACGGTGTGCATGGTACGCCCAGATCAGTCCAGTCTTGACGTTGCGCCTCCGTAATCTTCTCATTTGGCTGATGTACATGAAGTAAATCGTCGCCCTTGACATTCATTACAATAATGGCGACATCATCCTTACATTTATGCTGAATTGCTTTCAAGAGGAACATAACATAACTGGTCTTTGTTGCCAAGCCAGAAATACCGGAAATGTTCATATGCGCTCCCTCCGGACCGATCAGGAAATCGCCGTTGTATTTAATTGGAACAGAGACATTGTTTCCTGCTTTCATCAGACCTGCGGGAATAGCAGTTTTTTCATCAATGTTATCAAGTCCAAGTGCGACTTGAATATCATCTTCATCCGCCGTATATACAGCAGATCCTTCGAATACCGGCATGAAGTTTTCTTTGGTGTTATGAATGACTGACACTTTGGCATAGGAAAGAGACAGACGTCTTGTCATAGGCGCAATATCCACATTGCCAAAATCGGAGGAAACGTAGTTGCTGATATGACCTGTACCATCTGTAATATGGAAAATATCTTGAACAACGCCATATGTGATCGAATCGTCCGTTTTGTTATGTACAAGGACAATGTCGAACGGACTCAGAATTGTATCATCAGACAGCCAAAATTGGAACTCATCGCAGGATGAAGGATTCTTTTCTGTGGCAGATACCTTGCCAATCAGCTTTCTTGTACTCATTTTTCTATCTCCTCTTATTACCGAAAATCTCGTTTGAAATTATTGATAAACACCAGGTCGCTTTCAAATGTGGACTTGATAAGTGTTTCTGTCAGATATACCGGGTATAGATGACTTGCCCACCGTTCATCGCGCCCATAACAAGTTGGTGAACCTTCATTGAGCAATGATAAAGAAATCGTATCGACAACATCTGTTGGAATTCCGCTGTCGTAATAATCCTCTAACACCATTTTCTCAATTTTGATTATTCCTTCGAGAGGATTTGAAACTTTGTTTTTGGGACGTATTCTTAGATACCATACCCCAAATCGCCTGCCACGGTCATTTTCTTTCAAAAACACCGGGGTACGTTCACCATATTCAAGTTTCAAAAGTTCTGCGCCTATTTGTGTTCCTCCGCGTTTGGATTTGCTGGATGTGGGGAGCATAGGATTGAAACTCTTTGAAACCCCTATTACATTGTAAAACAGATCAGCAAACTCGGTTTTTCCTGTGTCTTGACGGAGAAATTGAAGTGGTCCGTCTACCACTAGCATGCGGTCAGTGTCCAACACTCCAGATTTGACCATATTTGACAGAATTTCTATTTCCATGTCATGCATCATAGTGTTGGCTTTTGCGATTGCAGCATTAACAGGAATATTATGTTTTTCCGGCTCAAAGCGATACTCGACCACTTCCAGAAACATTTCTTGTGCGACCTTTGTTCTGGTAATACGCTGTTGGATTTCTTTGAAATCTACCGTGTTGACTTTGTCGCTCAATAGTAAAAGATTCTTTCGCTGTATTGCCTGATGCGAGTGGAGCTTTTTCTTACTGCCTCTTTCAGTACAGCCAGCTCTGATTTGAGCAACGACTACTGGATAAATTTTCTTGCCCTCAATCACAATATCGCCAATTTTATATGTCCGCCTAGAACCATCCATGAAGAATGAAAAATTAGAGAAAGTGCGATCTTCTACATAGAGGTCATATTTTCGTATTTTCTTTGACTTGTCCGTTTCAAACGGTTCTCCGATTACTTTGATTTCATCGCCCTCGTCCTGATACGGTTCTTGATAATAATGATCAAGATCGAGACTTTCGTTTTGATACAGCGCAACGCCGCACTTGTCAAATATTTTATTCAGTGTAGGCATAATAAACCTCCATGCAGCTATTATCGCAAATGACCTTTCCCGTATCGGAAGGGCTTAAACCTCCGTGCCGACTTATCCCATTATTGTAGGAGGTGCTGGTATAAAAATGTGGCTTACTTTTTGTTTTCAGTGGAAGTCTTGATATACTTTCCACTTTTAATTCGAGCATCTGCCGGTTTCGGCTCATCATCAGGGATTGCCCAAGTGCGTCCGATTCTTATCGCGCCCGGTATGCGATCTTCATTACATAAAATTTGTATGCGGCGCGTAGAAATACCCCAGCGTTCAGCGGTTTCCGTTACGGATAGATATTTCATTTTGTAACCTCCGATTACCGTGATTTTTGGGA
The DNA here is from genome assembly GCF_021044755.1 of Lientehia hominis. Lineage (GTDB taxonomy): Bacteria > Bacillota > Clostridia > Lachnospirales > Lachnospiraceae > Lientehia > Lientehia hominis. The sequence continues at coordinate 843,438 of NZ_JAJNOR010000001.1, read as the reverse complement.
TAGATATAATAACATAGTATGTATTATACTCGTTTAACCGAATAAAATCAAGATAGCCGTCGGAATATCCGGAAAGATTTTGCAAAAGTGTCGGATTAAGAGTGTGGGAATACTCCCCAGAAGAAAAATGAGCGTTTCAGCTGGTAGCCGGAACGCTCATTTTTGTGTTGTGTGACAACATTAGATGTGCTTACTGTTCAGCAAGCTCAATATAGCAAGCAATGCAAACATGTACATGTTTGCGATTTTGGCGGATTTTCTCCCCGCCAAAACGCTTGTTAAGGGATAACCCTCAAGCCCCCCAAGATCGTCCCCTTCAGTGACGGCTGCGCATCCTGCGGACGCTGAAATGTGAAATAAACAAAAGAAAAACTCTATGCAAATGGTTTGTCCATTCACATAGAGTTTTCTTATTTCCCGTTCACTTGGCATAGGTCAGTATTTTACAATACTTCTTTATGCACCTCTGCCCTATGCAGGCTCTTTTTTATTTTCTGCAGACGGTTGTTGAAATCGCGCGGATTTTCTCCTATTGACGCGAAAGGGAATAGCAGTTATACTGGTAAATGAACGTATGTTCTGAGAACTACAGACGGATGTGTCTGTCTGCGGCATAGGTTTTAAAGCATAGCGTGTTAATATAGGATGAATCATGGTATACTATACCATTGAGGGTTTTATGTTGTTTTTGGCGGGTATATGCAGGAATTTGGGATTCATGCAAGGAGCTTCCGGAGGCAGTATAAACAGTAAGGAGGTTTACTGGGGTGAACAGATTTGAATTGGTATCAGAATACACTCCTACCGGAGATCAGCCGCAGGCTATAAAGGAACTGGTCCAGGGCTTTAAGGAAGGAAACCAGTTTGAGACTTTGCTGGGTGTCACAGGATCAGGAAAGACCTTTACCATGGCCAACGTGATCCAGGAGCTTCAGAAGCCGACGCTCATCATTGCACACAACAAGACACTGGCCGCGCAGCTCTACGGGGAGTTCAAGGAATTTTTTCCTAACAATGCGGTGGAGTATTTTGTCTCCTACTATGACTATTACCAGCCGGAGGCCTATGTGCCTTCCACAGATACTTATATAGAAAAGGATTCCTCCATCAATGACGAGATCGATAAGCTCCGCCATTCGGCGACGGCAGCTCTGTCGGAGAGAGAGGATGTTATCATCATTGCTTCCGTTTCCTGTATTTACGGCTTGGGAAGTCCCATCGATTACAAGAACATGGTGGTATCTCTGCGGCCCGGCATGGTCCGGGACAGAGACGAGGTGGTACACAAGCTGATCGAGATCCAATACAACCGGAACGACATGGATTTCAAGCGCGGCGCTTTTCGAGTGAGAGGAGATGTGCTGGAGGTATATCCGGCTTACTGCGACGGAGTCGCTTACCGAATCGAATTTTTCGGCGATGAAGTGGACCGGATCACGGAGATAGATCCGCTGACCGGTGAGGCGAAGAGCCGCCTGGAGCATATCGCGATCTTTCCAGCGTCCCATTACGTAGTCCCCAGGGATAAGATGCTGGAGGCGGCGGAAACCATTGCTGAAGAGCTAAAGGCGCAGGTGGCATATTTCCGGAGTGAGGATAAGCTTCTGGAGGCTCAGAGGATCTCGGAACGGACCAATTTTGATATCGAGATGATGAAGGAGACCGGATTTTGCTCCGGCATAGAAAATTATTCGAGACATCTGACCGGGCAGGAGCCGGGAGTGCCTCCATGTACGCTGTTTGATTACTTCCCGGACGATTTCCTGATCATGATAGATGAGTCTCATATTACCATTCCTCAGATTCGGGGAATGTACGCGGGGGACCGGTCCAGAAAGACAACTCTTGTGGAATTTGGGTTCCGCCTTCCTTCCGCGCTGGACAACCGTCCTCTTAATTTTTCAGAGTTTGAGGAACGGATCAGTCAGCTTCTGTTTGTGTCTGCCACTCCGGGTGCGTATGAAGCGGATCATGAGCTTTTGCGCGCGGAGCAGATTATCCGCCCTACCGGGCTTCTGGACCCCAGAGTCGAGGTGCGGCCGGTGGGAGGACAGATCGACGATCTGGTCTCCGAGGTGAACCGGGAAGTAGAAATGAAACGGAAGGTACTGGTGACGACCCTGACAAAGCGGATGGCGGAGGATCTGACCGATTATATGCGGGAGGTGGGAATCCGCGTCAAATATCTGCATTCCGATATAGATACATTGGAACGGAGCGAAATCATCCGGGATATGAGATTAGATCTGTTCGATGTCCTGGTGGGAATCAACTTACTCCGAGAGGGATTGGATATACCGGAGATCGGGCTTGTGGCAATCCTGGATGCGGATAAGGAAGGCTTCCTGCGTTCAGAGACCTCTCTCATACAGACCATTGGCCGGGCGGCCCGGAATGCGGACGGACATGTCATCATGTATGCGGACAGGATCACCGACTCCATGCGTGTGGCCATAGGTGAAACAGAGCGGCGGCGGAAGATCCAGCAGGAATACAATGAAGCGCACGGCATCACGCCGACGTCCATTAAAAAGGCGGTAAGGGATCTGATCAGTATCTCCAAGGCGGAGGAAAAACGCACACGCGGCATTAAGCTGGATAAAGATCCAGAATCCATGAGCAGTAAGGAGCTTCAGAAGCTGATCGGAAGCATTCAGAAGAAGATGCAGCAGGCAGCCGCGGAACTGGACTTTGAGCAGGCAGCTGAGCTGAGGGACCAGATGATGCTTTTAAAAAAGCAGCTGTATTCGGCGGAGACCTGACAGGGACTGCCGGGTGGGGGATTAAAAAGAGTATTGAAAAAGCAGAAAACGCCAGTAAAAATAGGAATCAATAATCACTGAGATTGAGATGAGGGAATGAATGTGAGAAAGAGCCGCAGAATTTCTGCGTGCATGGCGATTTTGGCTTTATGTTTTCTGCTGAGCGGCAATGAAGAAAGAATCAAAAACGATTCTCTGGCATTAAAGGGCGGACGCTCCGCCGCGAATGAAGAATTGGGATTCCGGGCAGGACTATGTCTGACAGGAGATGATGAGGCTGTCATGACAAAGTTTGCGCCTTATCTGACTGCGTGTCTGGAGGCGAAAGGGATCACGGTCATCACCGGAAGCTTGGAAGAACTGAAGGATGAACACGCCGATATCATCATGGCGTCTCCAATGGATAAGGAGAAAGCGGAGAAGATCGTGAAGGAAGTATCGGAGGAGACACCGGTGCTTATCTTCAATCATTCTCCTTCTGATAAGATCGCGCTGGCAATGATGCCGCCGGAGGGAATTTACAAAGCGATTTATATTTCGTATGATTATGCCAGAATCGAAGAAGTTCTGGATGAACTTGTCGTGGGCGGAAAGAAAAGATTTGGAAAATGTGCGGCAGTATCCGGATCCGGTTCCACAGATGATTCGCTGTTCCTCCGGGAAATAGAGAAGGTCTGTGCAGAGAAAGGAATTGATCCGGAGGACGTTTTCGTGTTTGTATCGGATGAAGAGGTTTCTTCTCTTCTGGAAACGGACAGCTCGGTAACACACTTATTCATCGAGTTGGTTGAGCCGGCGATCGAGTCCGCTGCGGAATTTGCGGCAGAGATCAAAGAGGGAAAGGACAGTTTCAGCATTTTGTATATGGAACCGCCTTTCGTTACCAGGGAAGAATATTGGGAATTGGACAGGTGAAAAGATATGGCAAAGCAGCAATATATTAAAATACGTGGTGCCAACGAGCACAATCTGAAGAATATATCGGTGGATATTCCCAGGGATCAGTTTGTGGTGCTGACGGGACTGAGCGGTTCAGGGAAGTCCTCTCTGGCCTTTGACACCATTTATGCGGAAGGGCAGAGGAGATATATGGAGTCCTTGTCTTCCTATGCGAGGCAGTTCCTGGGACAGATGGAAAAACCGGATGTAGAGAGCATCGAGGGGCTTTCGCCGGCCATCTCCATCGACCAGAAGTCTACAAACAGGAATCCCCGTTCCACGGTGGGCACGGTGACGGAGATATATGATTATTTCCGTCTGCTCTATGCGCGGATCGGGATTCCCCATTGTCCCAAATGCGGAAGGGAGATAAAGAAGCAGACCATAGACCAGATGGTGGATCATATCATGAGCCTGCAGGAACGAACGAAGGTACAGCTGCTTGCTCCCGTGGTGCGGGGCAGAAAGGGCCGCCACGAGAAGGTACTGGATCAGGCGAAGCGGAGCGGGTATGTCCGAGTCCGCATCGACAATAACCTGTACGAGCTTACGGAGGAGATCAGTCTCGATAAAAATATCAAGCATAATATTGAAATCGTGGTGGACCGGCTGGTGGTGAAGCCGGGGATCGAAAAACGTCTGACGGATTCCATCGAGACGGCCATGCAGCTGTCTGACGGACTGATGATTGTGGATGTGGCCGACGGGGAGCCAATTACGTTCAGTCAAAGCTTTTCCTGTCCGGAATGTGGAATCAGTATCGAAGAGGTAGAGCCCAGGAGCTTTTCCTTCAACAATCCTTTTGGTGCCTGCCCGGAGTGCGCCGGGCTCGGTTATAAGATGGAATTTGACGAGGAGCTGATGATCCCTGATAAAAGCCTCAGCATCAATCAGGGAGCCATCACCGTCTGCGGCTGGCAGTCCTGTGCGACCAAAGGAAGCTTTACCAGGGCTATTCTGGACGCATTGTGCAAAGAATACGGTTTTGATCTGGACACTCCTTTTCAGGATTACCCGGAGCGGGTCCGCCATATCCTGCTTCATGGAACGAGCGGAAAAGAGGTAAAGGTCCATTACCGCGGTCAGCGGGGAGAAGGAATATATGATGTGGCGTTTGAAGGACTCATCCGGAATGTGGAGCGCCGCTACCGGGAGACCGGATCCGAATCCATAAAGGCCGAATATGAAAGCTTTATGCGGATCACTCCCTGTAAAGTGTGCGGCGGGAAGCGCCTGAAACAGACGTCCCTGGCTGTGACCGTCTGCGATAAGAATATCTATGAGATCACGTCCATGTCCATTGGGGCACTGCAGAGCTTCATGAAGGATGTGGAACAAAGGCTGACGCCGACCCAGATCGCCATTGGAGGATTGATTCTGAAGGAGATCCGGGCGAGGGTCGGATTCCTGGTCGACGTGGGCCTGGAATATCTGTCTCTGGCCAGAGGGACGGCCACGCTGTCAGGCGGAGAGGCCCAGCGGATCCGCCTTGCTACACAGATCGGTTCCGGTCTGGTTGGAGTGGCATATATCCTGGATGAGCCCAGCATCGGCCTTCATCAAAGGGACAATGACAAGCTCCTGAAAACCCTGATCCATCTGAGAGATCTTGGGAACAGTGTGCTGGTAGTGGAGCATGACGAGGATACCATGATGGCGGCCGACTGTATCGTGGATATCGGACCAGGGGCGGGAGAGCATGGCGGCGAGGTGGTAGCGGTCGGAAAAGCCAAAGAGATCATGGACTGTCCGAACTCCATCACAGGAGCCTATCTGAGCGGCAGGACCAAAATTCCGGTGCCGGCCGCCAGGAGAAAACCAACTGGTTTTCTCACGGTGAAAGGGGCTGCGGAAAACAATTTGAGAAATATTACAGTGAAGCTTCCGCTGGGAGTGTTCACCTGTGTGACCGGAGTATCCGGATCCGGAAAGTCTTCTCTGGTCAATGAAATTCTGTATAAATCCCTGGCGAGAAAGCTGAACCGGGCCAGGCTGATTCCCGGCAAGCACAAGGAGATTGAAGGAGTGGAGCAGCTGGATAAGGTGATCGCCATCGACCAGTCTCCCATCGGGAGGACACCCCGCTCCAATCCGGCCACCTATACAGGTGTATTTGATACGATCAGGGACTTGTTCGCCTCCACCGCGGACGCGAAAGCCAAAGGATACCAGAAGGGGCGTTTCAGCTTCAACGTAAAGGGCGGACGCTGTGAGGCGTGCAGCGGAGACGGAATCCTGAAAATCGAGATGCACTTCCTTCCGGATGTGTATGTTCCCTGCGAGGTGTGCGGAGGAAAACGCTACAACCGGGAGACTCTGGAAGTGAAATATAAGGGAAAGAGTATCTACGATGTGCTGGATATGACCGTGGAAGAGGCGATGAAGTTTTTTGAGAACCTTCCCGCCATCCGCCGAAAGATTGAGACGCTTTATGATGTGGGGCTTTCTTATATCAAACTGGGTCAGCCCTCTACGACTTTGTCCGGCGGCGAGGCCCAGAGAATCAAACTGGCGACGGAACTGTCAAAACGGGATACCGGAAAAACCATTTATATCCTAGATGAACCGACTACGGGCCTTCATTTTGCGGATGTCCACAAGCTGGTTGAAATTCTGCAGCGTTTATGCGAAAATGGAAACACCGTAGTGGTCATTGAACACAACCTGGATGTCATCAAGACGGCCGATTATCTGATCGATATGGGGCCGGAAGGCGGAGACGGAGGCGGAACCGTGATCGCGGAGGGAACACCGGAAGAAGTGGCGGAGAACCCTGTTTCGTATACTGGAAAATATGTGAAGAGATATCTGCAGCAGAGAATGGACTAGGAGAGTCAGACGAATGAGATTTATATTGATAAGGCATGGAGAGACAGAGTGGAATACAGCGGGAAGGTATCAGGGACAGACGGATGTTCCCCTTTCTGAGAGAGGAAGAGCCCAGGCGGCGGCGCTGGGAAAGCGGTTTGAATCCATTCAGGTGGATGCGGTTTATTCTTCCCCTCTGCAGAGAGCCTATGATACTGCCAGGGCGGTCGCGGAGCCGAAGGGGCTGCCGATCCATAAGGTCGACGGCATCAAGGAATTGGATTTTGGCGAATGGGACGGTCTGACGAAGGAAATGATTGAGGAGAAATTCGGCGAAGCTTTTTCTTTATACAGGATTGAGCCTTTCCATTATCCGATGGCGGGGGAAGGGACGCTGAATCGGGCGAAGCTGCGCGTAGGCGAAGCGCTGGAAGATATCAAGGAGAAATACCGCCATACGGATAAGACCGTAGTAGTAGTGGCCCATGGAGGCATTCTCAAGCTGGCGGTATTTTACCTGCTGGATATGTCCTCACGCCTGTATCGGTGCATCGAACTGGATAATACGTCTTTGACCGTCATTGATATAGAGAAGGACCGCAGTATCCTGCGTACCCTGAATGACTCCCACCACTTGGATTGACATTTATCGGGGATGCTCCTATAATAAAAGTGCGTCCGTCCGGTATGATTCGGGGCAGGGCTGAGAGGAGGATTCAAATGGACTTTTTCGATACATTAGGTGAAACTGTAGCAAGCGCCGGAAAAGTGATCGGCCATAAGACTAAAGAGGTGGCGGGCAGTACCAAGCTGAGCCTTCAGATTTCCCAGGAAGAAGCGAAAGTAAAGAAAGCCTATGCCGCTTTGGGTGAGGCTTTTTATGACGACCATGCGGAGGATATGCCGGAGCAGTATGCGATTTACGCGGTGGATGTGAAGGAATGTCTGGACCGGCTGAATGCCTTGAAGAAGGAGAAGCAGATTCTGAAGAATCAGAAGCGCTGCGTGAAATGCGGCGCACTGATGCCCAATGAAGACAAGTTCTGCGGAAAATGCGGCGCGGAAAATGAGATTTTGGTTAAGGACGCAGAACCGGAAGAGAAGGAAGAAGCGACGGATGAACCGGAAGGTGAGACCAGGGTCTGCCCGTCCTGCCAGGCGAAGGTCAGCGCAGAGCTTATCTACTGCCCGGAGTGCGGTGAGAAGCTTCAGCCATAAATTGCCGGTTTCCGGCAGTCCTGTCTGCTGAAGGGCGCTGGAAGTGACAGACTAGAGAAAAAACAGGCAGGAGGAGATCTTTTGTGGAAAAAGAGATGATTATTGTACTGGATTTCGGCGGCCAGTATAATCAGCTGATCGCCAGAAGGGTACGGGAGTGCAGTGTTTACTGTGAGGTCCACCCTTACAGCATAGGACTGGATAAAATAAGGTCCATGAACCCGAAAGGCATTATTTTTACCGGCGGACCCAACAGTGTGTACGGCGATGATTCGCCACGCTGTGAAAGGGAGCTGTTTGAGCTGGGGATTCCTATCCTGGGGATCTGCTATGGTTCCCAGCTGATGGCATATATGCTGGGCGGCAGAGTAGAAACGGCTCCTGTCAGCGAATATGGAAAGACAGAAGTGGATGTGGATAGGGATTCTGTTCTTTTCGGCGGTGTTTCTGCCCGGACGGTGTGCTGGATGAGCCATACGGATTATATTGCTTCGGCGCCTGCCGATTTTCAAGTGACAGCGCATACGGCCGCATGTCCCGTGGCAGGTATGGAGTGTACGGAACGGAAGCTTTATGCGGTTCAGTTCCATCCGGAGGTAATGCATACTCAGGAAGGCATGAAGATGCTGTCCAATTTTGTATATAAGGTCTGCGGATGCTGCGGGGACTGGAAGATGGGTTCTTTTGTGGAGGATACCATCAGACTTCTGAGAGAAAAGATCGGTGATGGGAAGGTGCTCTGCGCGCTGTCAGGCGGTGTGGATTCTTCTGTGGCAGCGGTTCTTTTATCGAAAGCCATCGGCAGACAGCTGACTTGTGTTTTTGTGGATCACGGTCTGCTCAGAAAAAATGAGGGCGACGAGGTAGAAGCGGTATTCGGTCCAAAGGGCCCTTATGAGCTGAATTTTATCCGCGTGAATGCTCAGGAACGCTATTACAGGAAACTGAAGGGTGTTACGGAACCTGAGGGAAAGAGAAAGATCATCGGCGAGGAATTCATCCGCGTGTTTGAAGAGGAAGCCAGGAAGATCGGCGCTGTGGATTATTTAGTACAGGGTACCATTTATCCTGATGTGATTGAGAGCGGCCTTGGAGAATCTGCGGTCATCAAATCTCATCATAACGTGGGCGGGCTTCCTAGCGTGGTGGATTTTAAGGAGATTATCGAACCGCTTCGGCTGCTTTTTAAGGATGAAGTGAGGAAAGCGGGACTGGAGCTGGGCATTCCTGAATATCTGGTTTACCGCCAGCCTTTCCCGGGTCCTGGGCTGGGTATCCGTATTATTGGAGAGGTGACAGAGGAAAAGGTGCGTATCGTGCAGGATGCCGATGCCATTTACCGGAAGGAAATCGCCAAGGCAGGTCTCGACAAAGGTCTCGGCCAATATTTTGCCGCTCTGACCAACATGCGGTCAGTGGGAGTCATGGGTGATGAACGCACTTATGACTATGCGGTGGCGCTGCGCGCCGTCAATACCAGTGATTTTATGACGGCCGATGTGGCAGAATTCCCCTGGGATGTGCTGAAGATCGCAGCCAGCCGGATAGTAAATGAGGTAAAAGGCGTGAACCGGGTCATGTATGATCTGACCAGTAAACCGCCGGGAACGATAGAATTCGAATGACGGAAGTTTGAAATAAATTATTTTGAATGACAGGTAGTCTATGAGATTGCCTGTTATTTTTATCTTATCTGTATTTAATCTGGTTATATAAAATCGCAGGGGTTAGTATTAACAATGAAGTTTTCACTCCTTGCTTATGTATGCGCAGTCAGTATAGCATATATGCTTAGTATAATAAAAGTACACTAAGCAATGGTATATAAAGAATCACAAAAAACTGCTTTATACTGAATTATTAACGAGTGGCAAGCTGAACAGGCTGTGAATAGTGAACTTATTGATAACGAATGTAACGCCTTATTTTGTATTTTGAGATGCTTGACATTGCAGAATATTCGTGTTACCATAAAGTCAAATATTAGACCGTCTGATTTTTGGCAAAGAGGGGATGAATATGGAACGAGAAGAAGTCCGAAATTATGTTGAACAATACTGTAAGCTGCGAGATATTCAGTTTTCTGCATATGAGCTATATGCGAGAAAGCATAACTTATCGGCTAAAGAACTCTTTGTTCTTGATATTATTTGGTTTGCTCCAGATGGGTGTCTGCAATCGGAAATTTGTGAACGATTATCCGCCACAAAGCAAACAGTGAGTGCCATTGTCAAGAAGTTCTGGAAGCTAGGTTATTTATCTCTTACCGAATCGGAAACTGACAGACGGAATAAGATTGTCCGATTTACTGACGCAGGTATAGAATATACGAAAAAAATAATCCCCCCGGCGGCTGAAGCTGAGGTGGAAGCTATGGCTGAAATTTCAAATACCGATATAGAAGAACTGGTACGCCTTACAACTATTTTTTCAGAACATATGAAAAACAAATTTTCCGAGATTGAGGGGGAAGAAAAATGATACTTAACACAGGTGGACGGACAGATACTGTTCAATATTACACAGACTGGCTTCTGAACAGATTTACCGAGGGCTATGTTCTCACACGCAACCCCTTATTCCCTAATAAAGTAAGCCGCTACGAACTGATACCTGACAAGGTGGATTGCGTGGTGTTCTGCTCCAAAAACTACAAGCCTATTTTGCCGAGGCTTCACGAAATTACAGATAAATTCAACACCTATTTTCATTATACCATTACCGCCTACGGAAAGGATATTGAACCGGGCGTTCCATCTGCAGAGGATAGTATGCAGACGCTGATCGAGCTTTCAAAATTGGCGGGAAAACAACGTGTTGCATGGAGATACGATCCTGTTCTGCTGACTGAAAAGTACACGATAGAAAGGCATTTGCAGACCTTTGAAAAAATGGCAAGCGTACTAGCACCTTATATTGACCGTTGTATTTTCAGCTTTGTTGAGATGTATAAAAAGCTGGAAGTTAATATGCCGGAATTGATTCCCCTGACGGAACAGGATATGGAAAGATTGGCACAGGGGCTTGGTGCAATCGCTGAAAAATACGGCGTTTATATACAGACTTGCGGAACAAACGGCGATTTTACCCGATACGGCATTCATTCTTCAGGCTGTATGACACTAAGTATTCTTGGCGGTGCAAACGGAATTATTTTTAAGGATTTAAAGCACAAAGGTATGCGGCAGGGCTGTCATTGTATTGAAAGCCGTGACATCGGTGCTTATGACACTTGTATGAACGGCTGCAAATATTGTTATGCAAATAAGAATCCGCAGAAAGCCTTTGAAAACTATAAATTCCATAATAAGACTTCTCCTCTGCTGCTCGGCGATGTAAAGCCGGACGATACAATCATACAAGGAGTGCAGAAGTCTTTCCGAAAAAAATAAGAGCAATGGATGAAAAAAATCGTACAAAATGAAACAGTATGACAGCAAGCCTGAAGGTCATATCCATATGGGAGCGTGGTGATTATGGAATCTCCGATCATAAAAAATGTTGGCTGTCCTCACGCCTGCAAATACTGCTGCCTTTTCTTTATGAAGCGGATTACAACCTCCCCTGAACCGTGGGGCGAATTTATGGATGTGAAGATTTGGAATAAGATTAAAAATCCGGAAAAATATGCGGAAAAGAAACTTTTTATCAGTTCGGTTACAGACCCGCATAATCTGCAGGAAGAAATTTATGGACGTACGAGACAAGATCCGAATTGATTCTGCGGGATTTGAACTTGATAAAAATATTTCGACCACAGCTATTGGGAATCACTTGACGCAGAGCTGAAAGAGTATGCTGCCGAAATCGGACTTGATTATGTGACAAATGACGATGGTATGAACCGCTAAGGACTTACCATAGAACATATAACCATAAACCGCAAGGAGGTTATTGCCCATCCGACAGACGATGAATTTTGCCCGAGTTGTGGTAATGCATTATGTCGTATCGTTATCGGCGGCAGAGAATAGACAAAATGCTTCGATGAATGTCAAACTCATCGAAGCTTTTTTTATTTACTCTGATTATTTTTATGCTGCTGGCAGCGGGCTTCTTTCCAATGAATCAGTATTCTGTCCTAACAAAAATCTAACATAGCTTATGTTATTGTATAATCACAGTTCAAGACAATGTCCAAAAGAACTGTGAATAGAAAAAGGAAAAAATCAAATAAAAATAAAACAGAAGGGAATAACTATTATGAAAATGAAACGGATAAAGACGATTACGGCGATCGTACTTTTGCTGTCCTTGACCTTGACCGCATGTACCCGTCCCGCAGCATCGGAGAGCACGGCTCCCGAAGAGAGCAGCTCTTCTGGTGCTGCGTCGATTCCATCGGACACCGAAGGGGAATCTATGACACTGGGGCAGCTTGCGGACTATTTTGTGCAGGCAGCGGATGATTACAATCCCAATGCCGACCGCGCCGCAGTATTGGAAGGCTTTGATGAAACAGAGCAGGCAACACGGCTGCAAATGTTCGTGATGGCGGGACGGGCTTTCGGTGATCTGCCTGCTCCTACGGGCAACGGTAAAAATACAGCTCCGCCTTCTGTGGACCTGACCGATACGCCCGAGTGGGCCTGGAGCGTCCTGCGGAACCTGTCCAACGGCGGCGTGCTGGCCGCCTCTGACCTGGGCCTGTCTGAACTGGAGGAAGATCCTGAAACCATGGGTCAGGACGATCCCCTTTCCGATACGGATGATACATCCTTATGGGGTCCAGACGTGTCGTACAGTATGGAGGAGGATCCTGACGGGATTTCCGATACCCAGGATTCCTCTTCTGGAGAAATCTCGGGCAATGACAAGATGAACGCCCATGTGACCCAAAAGGACGCGGAAATCATTGCCCAGCGTTTCTTCCAGGCTTTCGGTACCAACCTGAAGGATAACTTCTATGCGGCTGTCAATAAAGGCGAGCTTGATGCTCTGGAGCTTCCCAGCGACGGTTCTACCGCAGGAGGTTCCAGTGCCGTAGCCGCAAACACAGACAGGCAGCTTCACGAATTGATTCTGGAAATCGTGAACAGCGGGGAAGACTATCCCCAGGGAAGTCCGGAACAGAAGATACGTGATCTCTACAAAAGCGTTCTGGCATTGGATGCCCGCAATGAAGAGGGTGTGGAGCCTCTGCGAAAATATTTGGAGGCTGCGGACGCAGCGCAGAACTTCTCTGAACTCAACGCCGCCATTGCGCTGGCGGTCAATGAGTTGGGCAATCTTGGAAACGGTCTTTTTCCCATGGTGTCCGTCACCGATACTCAGGACAGCAGCCGGAAAGTCATGCAGCTGATGACTCTGAGTCCCCTATTTTCTGCCGGGGACTATGACGACCCTGACAATGAGATGATTCAGGAATATCGGGAAATAATAATATTCCAGCTGACTGCGGCAGGTGAGAGCAGGGAAGAGGCAGAGAGACTGACCGACGGTATCCTCCGTATAGAGAGAGCGCTGACGGAGCATGCTTCCAGTTCCGAGGAGCTGAACAGTCTGCAAAGCCAGACAGACCGCTATACCCCTGAATCTCTGGATGAGCTGATGCCGCAGGCCAAGCCTTCGGAGCTGTTCACGGCAATCGGTCTGAAATCTGATGCCCCGATGCAGGTATTTGACAATAAACAATTTGCCGCTTATGCCGAGTGGTTCACGGAAGAAAATCTGGAGATTTTCAAAGCCATGCAGAAGAGCGCCCTGATCTCTGGTTTCGGCCAGTTTCTGGGCGAAGGGCAGGACGGGAACTCTGACAGTCAGAGCAGCACTCCTGAGGAGATGGCCAATGAAGCGGTACAGTCTTTCCTTTCCGAGGAACTGGGTCAGCTTTATGTAGAACGCTATTTCCCTGCCGAGTCTAAGGCCGAAGTAGAGAAAATGGTACAAAAGATGATTGATGCTTTTAAGACCCGCATCAGCCGCCTGGACTGGATGGAAGAATCCACCAAGCAGGAGGCCCTCAGGAAACTGGACAATATCACCGTGCTGATCGGCTACCCGGATCAGTGGGATTTGAACAACGCCGAGATCAGAGGAGTCTCTGAAGGCGGCAGCTACTTCTTGAACGCGGCCGCCTCAGAGACGGATAAGTGGAAGAAAATGGTCAAAGGGCTGGATGAACCGGTAGACTCCCGCCGTTTCCCTATGGCAGCCTTTACTGTCAATGCAGCTGCCAATCGCAATACCAACACACTGATCTTCCCTGCGGGAATCCTTCAGGCTCCCTTTTATGATAAAAACGCTTCTTTTGAGGCCAATTTGGGAGCCATTGGCAGCACCATCGCCCATGAAATCACCCACATATTTGATGACGAAGGAGCCCAGTTTGATGCGACCGGCACGGCGCGGAACTGGTGGACGGACAGTGACTTCGCCCATTTTCAGGAGCTGTGCAAAAAGGCGGAAGAATTCTTCGACGGCTACGAGGCTGCTCCGGGCATCCCCACGGACGGTAAAGAGACATTGAGCGAGAACATCTCCGACATTGGAGGCATCGCCTGTGGCCTGGAAGTGCTGTCCACCATGGAAAACCCGGACTATGACGCCTTTTTCCGAAGTTTTGCCCGCCAATGGCTGCGTACCGGAAGTTACGAGACCCTGGCCAGTCTGGCTCAGTCCGACCAGCATGCCCCTAATATCCTGCGGGTCAACCGGGTGCTCTCCAATTTTCAGGAGTTCTTTGATACTTACGGCATCAAGCCCGGCGACGGGATGTACGTTGCTCCGGAGGAGCGAATCGTGATCTGGTAACATAAAATGACGGAGGCGTGGTAAACACCTCCGTCATTGACAAGCCAGAAAAAGTCCAGTATGCTGAAAAAAAGGAAGTGATGACATGAAATTACTTTTGGTAGAGGACGAAGTTCTATTATCTAAAAATATATCGAAAGGACTCAGGTTATTGGGCTATGCAGTGGACTGCGCCTATGACGGCGAGGAGGCCCTGGAATTGTACGGCCTGAATGACTACGATCTGATGATCCTGGATCTAAATCTGCCTAAGCTGGACGGTATGGAAGTCCTGCGGCGCATCAGGGAACAGGACGCCGACTTTCGGATACTTGTCTTGTCAGCCCGGAATACTTTAGAGGACAAGATCAGCGGATTGGACGAGGGAAGCAACGACTACCTAACCAAGCCTTTTGAGTTTCGGGAATTGGAGGCCCGTATCCGGGGTCTCCTGAGGAGAAATTTTACTACCGCTCCTTCTCAGCTGCTCTGTGGCCGTCTGCGGGTGAACACGGCGTCCCGGCAGGCTTGGTGCGGTCAGTTACCGGTGGAACTGACACCGAAGGAGTATGCCATTTTGGAATACCTCCTCATCAACACCGGCCGGGTTGTCGGTGCGGAAGAGCTGATCGAGCACGCCTGGGACAGCGCCGCCGATCCCTTTTCCAATTCCTTCCGTTTTCACATTCATTCTCTGCGTAAAAAGCTGGACGAAGCGGGGGCCAGAAACTACATCATCACCCAAAGGAGTCATGGTTACCGGATTCAGGCCCCGGAGGAGAGGACATTATGAAAAAATGGACGTTACAAGTTCGGCTCACTGTATTTGTCGGTGTGATTCTGTTTTCCGTATGTCTGCTTTTGACGGTCAATTCCCTGTTTGCCGCAAATGCTTATTACGGAAATTATGCCATGCTGATCGAGTCTGGTCAGGCGGAGCCAGACCCTGCCTGGTATGAGGCAGATAGATTTGATCCAGGATTGGTGTCTCCGGGTGAATTTTACCAGGAGGCATCTCAGAGGTTTTCTGCACAGTCTCTGACCGCTATGGTTTTTCTTGTGGTTCTGAGCGTAGGCTGTACCTACTGGACAGCCGGTCGGATACTGCGTCCTCTGAAAAAACTGACGGAATCCGTCCATGTTGTCGATGACCTGCATCTGGACCATAGGGTCGTTACAGAAGGAGCAAAAGGCGAGGTGCTGGCCCTTACGGAGTCCTTTAATGGAATGCTGGACAGGCTGGAGAGGTCTTTTTCCATACAAAAAAGGTTTGCTGCCAATGCGGCCCATGAACTGAAAACTCCCCTGGCGGTTATTAAGTCCTCCCTTCAGGTTCTGGAAATGTCACCCCATCCCCAGGAAGAGGATTATCGGGAATTTATGGCGGACACCGGAGAGAGTCTGGAACGTATCATTCATACAGTGGAGGAGCTTCTTTCCCTTACAGATCTGGAAGCGGCTCTGGTCGGAGAGACAGTGGAATTGCGGACTCTGCTGGACCAGGCGGTTCGGGAGCTGTCCGGCATGGCGAAGGAATATGGAGTGACATTTACCGTCTCCGGCCAGGCGCCACCGGTGCGGGGGAATGCCAGCCTCCTGTACCGGGCGGTTTTCAATCTGATTGAAAATGCCATTAAGTACAACCGCCCCGGCGGAACGGCAGCTGTCTCGCTGGAACAAAGCCAAGCCGGCATCTGCATACGGATAGAAGATACCGGGATCGGTATCGAAGCAGATGCTCTGTCTCACATCTTTGAGCCCTTTTACCGGGCTGACCCTTCCCGCTCCCAACAGATCCCCGGTTCCGGTTTGGGCTTGTCTGTGGTAAAATTGATCGTGGAACGGCATGGCGGAAAAATCGAAGTGACTAGCCAGACGGATTCCGGCTCGACGTTCAGCATCATGTTGATACGGTAACTGCCAAGGCACTATTATGAGGTATCCCTTGGGAATGATGCAGTGCTGTATGAACGGCGAAACAGATTTGGATTTGTAAAATACTCATGGAAAATCTGCTGTATTTACGATATAATAATTTTATCAAATTCATTTTTAATACAAGGGAGAAAATAAAGTGAAACAAGATATGATTGTTATTTTGGATCTGGGCAGTACGGAAAATACGGTTTTGGCAAGGGCTATACGAGATATGGGGGTGTATAGTGAGATACATCCTCACGACATTACCGCAAAGGAATTGCGGGCGCTTCAGAATGTGAAGGGTATTATCCTGAACGGCGGGGAAAACAGGATTGTAGACGGTGTGGCTGTAGACGTTGCGCCGGAGCTGTATGACTGTGGTTATCCAATGATCTCCATTGATCATCCTACGGCGAAATGTGAGAAGCAGTATAACAGAATCCCGGAGGAAGCGGCATTGAGAGGCTTTGTATTCAGCGAGTGCGGAGCAGAAGCCAATTGGAACATGAAGAATTTTGTGGCGGATCAAATAGAGCTTGTAAAACAACAGGTAGGCGACCGTAAGGTTCTGCTTGCGTTATCCGGCGGCGTAGATTCTTCTGTTGTGGCGGCTCTTCTTCTGAAAGCCATTGGTCAGCAGCTGGTTTGTGTCCATGTAAACCATGGGCTGATGAGAAAAAATGAATCGGAGAACGTAGTCAGTGTTTTTCGGGATCAGCTCAGCGCAAACCTGATTTATGTAGACGCAACGGAACGTTTCCTTACAAAACTGGAAAATGTATCAGATCCGGAGGTGAAGCGTAAGATTATCGGCGGAGAATTTATCAATGTATTTCAGGAAGAGGCCAGGAAGCTTAAAGGGATTGATTTTCTGGGTCAGGGAACGATTTATCCCGACATAATCGAGAGCGGAACCAAAACGGCGAAAATGGTCAAGTCCCATCATAATGTGGGCGGCCTGCCGGAAGATATGAAGTTTGAGCTGGTGGAGCCTTTGAAACAGCTGTTTAAGGATGAAGTGAGGGCCTGCGGCATAGAACTGGGCCTGCCGGATTATATGGTTTATCGTCAGCCGTTCCCGGGACCGGGGCTTGGCGTCCGCTGCCTTGGCGCGATCACGAGAGAACGTCTGGAAGCGGTGCGGGAATCCGATGCGATTCTCAGGGAAGAATTTGAAAAGGCTGGACTGGACAAGAAGGTTTGGCAGTATTTTACTGTAGTGCCGGATTTTAAGTCCGTTGGTATGAGAAACCATGCGAGATGTTTTGACTATATGGTGATCATCCGGGCAGTCAATACCATTGATGCCATGACGGCGAGTATTGAAAAGGTGGATTGGGATGTGCTGGAGGTGATCACGAACCGGATTCTGAATGAGGTGGATCATGTGAACCGGGTCTGCTATGATATGTCGCCTAAGCCGCCGGCAACGATTGAATTCGAGTAAACTGAAAAGTCGGGGAAACCCAGTGCTTTGATATGCTCCCTATATAATAGACATCTGAAAAATTTTTAAGTCTATTATAAAAGGAGCATATTATTTATACGGATAAAGATGTTTTCAGTTCCTCCAACAGCAGTTCTGCAATCGGGGTAAATACCTGATACTTTTTCCAGATCACATACATTTTTGTTTCCAGAGGAGGTATTAAAGGACGAAAACACAGCTCGCTGTCCTCTCCGACATTTGTAAGTTTATCAAAAGTCAGCATATACCCAAGTCCTTCCTTCACAAAGACAGAGCCATTATAGGCAAGATTGATCGTGCCGGAAAGATTCAGCATATCTGTTTTTTCTCCGCACCACCTTGGGATATCCGCCTGCATTGCCTGCTGGGAACAAATCAAATCAAGGTCGGTCAAATCGTCTGCGCATATCTTTTCTTTTTGTGCGAGGGGGTCGTCTTTTCTTATAACAAGGCCCCAGGTGTTTGTTTCCGGTACTTCCAAATAGTTATATTTTGATAAATTCGGAGGCTCTACGATAACGGCGAAGTCAATGAGCCCCCGGTCTAACCGCTCGGCCACCTGCTCGGTATTTCCACTTGTAATGTGATAACGGAATAGCGGATATTTTTCCTTGAAATGCTTGAGTGCCCGCGCTAAATATTTGATTTGATGAGATTCTGCACAACCAATATGGACTTCGCCGCCCATAATATTGTTTAATGCCTTGAATTCATCAGTCGTTTTGTCTACCATATCTAAAATATCTTCCGCTCGTTTTCGCAGAAGCATTCCCTCGTCGGTTAAGCTTACACTGCTGCTGCCGCGGCGAAACAGTTTTTTGCCAAGTTCCTGTTCCAAGTCTTTGATTTGTTTTGACAAGGTTGGCTGTGAAATATGGAGAGTTTCGGCGGCCCTTGATATATTGCCGGTTCTCGCAGTCTCTAAAAAGTAACGCAAAACACGAATTTCCATTGTTTTAATCTCCCTGATACTGAACTTGATATTATTATAACAGCAACATGTTATTCTTGTAAAGAATAACATGGTATAGAATATAAATATTAGATATATCACATGAAAATGAATATGATAAAGTCATAGGAGGTGCAAAGCAATGGCAGAAGCAACGGATACGCTGGGAATCATCTTTCAAAACCTAGAGGATGCAGGCTGTGACGAGCAAACGGCTAAAAAATGTATGGCCTTTGCAGAAAGCGGCGATATGGGCGGAATGCTGCCGATTCTCACAAGATACAGATCGGAATTATTCGGCACAGTTCGTTCCGGGCAAAAACAAATAGACTGTCTTGACTATTTGATCTACAAAATTCGAAAAGGAACTATTCAGGAGGAAAAATAATGATAAGCTTTAATTTTAACAACCCGACCAATATTTTGTTCGGCAGGGGTATGCTGAATGAGCTTGGTAAGCAGCAGTTGCCTGGCAGAAAGGCCTGCGTACTTATCTCAAACGGAAAATCCACCCGTGCAAACGGCTATCTTGACCGCACGCTGGAGCAGCTTGAAATTGCAGGAGCGGCTTATGCTGTCTACGATAAATTTACGGAAAATCCGTTAAAGGAACATTGTGAGGAGGGTGGAAAATTTGCCCGTGCAAACGGCTGTGATTTTATCGTTGCACTCGGCGGCGGCGCTGTTTTGGACAGTTCCAAGATGGTTTCTTCTATGGCGGCCAATGAAGGCGATCTGTGGGAGTATGCAAAAGGCAAAGAATTCCCCAATGCAGGGCTGCCGATCGTTACAATTCCGACCACTTCGGGAACGGGCTCGGAGGTCAACTGTTCCGGCGTTATCTCCAACCTTAAAACGCAGGAAAAAATCGGGTTTGGTGATGTGAGAAATATCCCTGTTCTGGCAATCGTCGATCCAGAACTGATGAAAACTGTTCCTGCAAGGTACACGGCATATCAGGGATTCGACGCATTATTTCATCATGCTGAAGTGATGATCAGCAAGGGCTTAAATATTTTGAGCGAGGCGATTGCACTCTCCGCGATCGAAAATGTTGCCAAGTATCTGCCCCGTGCGGTCAAGAACGGCAGCGATATGGAGGCAAGAGAGCATATTGCCTATGCTTCGACGGCTGCAGGCATTACAATGAACCTTACGCTGACAACAGCAGAACATTCCATGGAACATTCTATGAGCGCCTATCATCACAGCCTGCCTCACGGTGCGGGACTTATCATGATTTCCAAAGAGTTCTTTCAATTCTTTATTGACAGGCACGCCTGTGATGACCGATTTCTTAAAATGGCAAAGGCGATGGGGATTCAAAATGCTGACAAGGCGGAGGATTTTATTACCGCACTTGTGGAACTGCAAAAGGCCTGCGGTGTAGATGATCTGAAAATGAGCGATTACGGATTCGAAAAGAGTGAAGCAATGACACTTGCGAAGGGCGCTCGTTCCATGCAGGGATTTTTGTATACCTCGAATCCGTGTGAAATGACGGACGAAGATGTTGCAGGGATTTTTGAACGATCTTATTGTTAAATAAATAAAAGACGGCGGCGCTATAGTACCAGATACATAGTGCGGCTGTACAGGCAGGAGGTTTTTATGAATATATTGGTTCTGAACGGCAGTCCCCGTCCAAGGGGAAACACGAAAATGATGATAGATGCCTTTAAAGAGGGGGCAGTTTCTTCCGGAAATAAAGTAGATGTTATAGACGTGTGCCGCAGAAAAATCGGCGGTTGTCTTGCCTGCGAATACTGCCATACAAAAGGAAACGGAGCCTGTATCCAAAAGGATGATATGCAGGAAATCTATGACTTGTTAAAAGGAGCGGAAATGCTTGTGATCGCTTCCCCGATTTATTATCATGGTATTTCAGGGCAGTTGAAATGTGTAATTGACCGCCTCTATTCCGCAGCCTATCCTCAAAAACCAAATAAGCTGAAAAAGGCCGCCATGATATTGAGCTCGGGTGATGCGGATATGTATGACGGCGCTTTGTTTTCATTTGAAGGAGATTTTCTTGGTTATCTCGGCTTGGAGAATATGGGCGTATTTACGGCATATGGAATGGAAAACGGTTCCGATAAGAAAAAAGAGGAGTTAAAATCCTTTGGAGCCTCCCTTATATAAAAGCAGAAACAGGAGGAAGCGGAATGAAACGCATTATGACACTTTTCTTGGCGATTATCCTTTCGCTCGGTCTTGCGGCGTGCAGTAACAGGGCAGAACTAAAGGAAACAGAAACATTTTTGAATCTTGAATCCGGCGGGACAGAAAGCGAAACCCATACAATGAATAACGAATTAAATACAGTAAACGGTACATTGGTCGTATATTTTTCTGCCACAGGCACGACAAAGCCGCTTGCAGAATATGCAGCAGATTTTTTGAATGCCGATCTTTATGAGATTGTGCCGGAAGACCCTTATACCGAGGAGGACTTGGCTTACGATACAGACGGCCGCGCCGATCGTGAGCAAAATGACGCCTCTGCCCGTCCCGCTGTTTCCGGCGGTGTGGACAATATAGACCGATATGACACCATTCTGCTCGGCTATCCGATTTGGCACGGGCAGGCACCGAGGATCATCAGTACATTTTTGGAAACCTACGATTTTTCAGGAAAGAAGATTTTGCCGTTCTGCACTTCTCACAGCAGCGGGATCGGTTCAAGTGACGTCAATCTCCACGATCTTGCTAAAAACGCGGAATGGTTTGAAGGCAGGCGTTTTGCCGCAGGTACTCCGAGAGAGGATATTAAGGCGTGGCTGGATGAGATGGAGATTACTGCCGATAAGACCGTCGGTGATATTTCCTTTGACCTTGAGAGCCGTACTGTAACGCTCAACAGCGGCCACGAGATGCCGATCAATGGATTAGGGACATACAGCCTGCACGGCGACGAGTGCATCAATTCCGTGAAATCTGCGCTGCAAAGCGGTGTGCGGCTTATTGATACGGCTTCCGCCTACGGTAATGAAGAAGAGGTCGGTCAGGCAATTCGTGAAGCGATCGACGAGGGGATTGTCAAGAGAGAAGAAATTTTTGTCACCACAAAAATTTATCCGGGCAGCGAAATGGCCAACCCGGAGGAATCCATTCAGGCCTGTCTGGACAGGCTTGATATTGGCTATGTAGATATGATGCTGCTTCATCACCCCGATGTAAACGATGTGAAAGCGTACAAGGCCATGGAAAAATTTGTGGAGGATGGAAAGATTCGCTCCATTGGTCTTTCTAACTGGTATGTGGAGGAACTGATAGAGTTTCTGTCGCAGGTTGATACCATTCCTGCGTTGATACAGAACGAGATACACCCCTACTACCAAGAAAATGATGTGATTCCGTTTATTCAGGGAAAGGGCATTGTGGTTCAGGGCTGGTATCCGCTTGGCGGCAGGGGGCACACTGCCGAGCTGTTAAATGACCCGGTGATCTCTGAAATTGCCGGCGTCCATGGCGTATCTTCCGCACAGGTGATTTTGCGCTGGAACCTGCAAAAAGGTGTTGTCGTAATCCCTGGTTCCAGCAATCCGGAACACATTAAGGAAAATACGGAGCTCTATCATTTCTCTTTGACGGAGGAGGAAATGTACCGAATCAGCGCCCTCGACCGTGGCGAAAAGCACGATTGGTATTAAATGAAACGAAGCGGCCGCTCTGCTCTCTTTTCAAATGAAAAACATTTCTCTGCTGTTCGGATGATAGAAAGAGTTTTGCTTTGATTAAGAAATCTTACTGACGAAGACAGGCACAGCGTAATCGTTTATAATAGTAAAAGACCGGTATGGATAGAATGTTTTTGAAGACTACATCCCACAGCATAAAAAGTCAAGAGAAAACATTCATATTCCTCTAAAATAGGATCATACGGAAGGAGGGAGACGATGGATTGGATTTCGGGAGTACAGCGGGCGATTGACTACGTAGAGGATCACATCAGGGAGCCCATTGATTATGAAGAGGTGGCAAAACGCGCGTATTCTTCAAGCTTTCATTTTCAGCGTGTATTCAGTATCTTATGCGGTTTTACATTGGGAGAATATATCCGGTGCAGACGGCTGTCCCTGGCGGGAAGTGAAGTGCTGAGCACCGACGATAAGGTGATTGATATAGCCCTGCGGTATGGTTACGATTCACCGGAAAGCTTCAGCAGGGCGTTTTCCCGTTTCCATGGAATGTCTCCTTCTCAGGCGAAAGGCAGCAAGGCAGTTTTAAAGTCCTTTTCCCGTCTGTCCGTAAAACTTATTCTGAACGGAGGAAATATGATGGATTACAGGATTGAAACAAAAAAAGCGTTTAAATTGGTCATGAAACGAAAGAGGGTCTCCGGGAAACAGGAGCTGACGGCGGCAGAAATCTCAGAATTCTGGCAGCAGTGTAGTACAGACGGCACCATCCAGGCACTGTGCAAGTACATTCCGGAGGACAACATTTTTAAAGACTGTATTGTGGGGGCCAGTTTTGGACAGGACGCTTCTGACAAAGAATTTCCCTATGCGATTGGGGCCATGTATGATGGGAGGCCTGTGGAAGAAGCCGATTTTATTGTGGAAGAGATACCGGCGCACACCTATGTGGTATTTCCTTGTACCGGAAAGATGCCGGAAGCTTTTCAGAAGCTGTATCAGCAGATTTACAGCGAATTCTTCCCGGCGAGTGAATATCAGCCCTGTGGAGGAACCGATTTTGAGGCTTATCCGTCGGCAGATGTGACATCTCCAGACTACCACTGCGAGATCTGGGTAGCAGTTGAAAAGAAATAGGATCAGAAAAACCACCCTTTGAGCCTTGATCGGTTTTAAGGGTGGCTCCTTTTTGCTCTCTCCATATCCTACGGTCAGATTTGCTTATTTTCTTCTAAGATGTTAGGATAGAGATATACTGGCAGAAGGTCTTTTTAGAAAAGGAAACAGAAGAAAGATGGAGAAAAAACGTTCCTGCATGACTACGTTATGCTATGTGGAAAAAGATGAGAGTTATTTAATGATGCATCGGATCAGCAAGAAAAATGACGTGAACGAGGGAAAATGGATTGGCATCGGAGGTCATTTTGAGGAAGGGGAGAGTCCGGAGGACTGCCTTCTGAGAGAAGCGAAGGAGGAGACAGGTCTGTCTCTGACAAGATATCATTTCCGTGGTCTGG
Organism: Lientehia hominis; assembly: GCF_021044755.1. Lineage (GTDB taxonomy): Bacteria > Bacillota > Clostridia > Lachnospirales > Lachnospiraceae > Lientehia > Lientehia hominis. The sequence continues at coordinate 819,481 of NZ_JAJNOR010000001.1, read as the reverse complement.
TGACCTTCACCCAGGCGGGATATGGCACAGAATATATGTGTCTGTATACGGCTGACGGATTTGAAGGAGAGCTGAGGGAGTGCGATGAGGGAAAGCTTGAGTGGGTGAAAAAATCAGAACTGGACCGTCTGGAGCTGTGGACCGGGGATAAGATATTTCTGGATCTTCTGGCGGCCGGTGCGCCCTTTTTCTCCCTGAAACTGGAATACGAGGGAGATACCCTGAAGCTTGCGGTTCTGGACGGCAGACCAGTCTGATCTGGTAAGGGCTGCCCTTTGTTCATTGACGCGGAGGTGAAATGAAAAAGAGAAATGAAGTATGGCTCCATGCAAAGCCGGCCGTCAGCGACCTTTGTATGGAGTGAGTGATTTTAGTCGCTGGATATATATGCCGGCTTTGACACTTGTGGATTTTAAACAAGGAGGAAGCCTGCATGAAATATAAGAATGCGAACGCTGTGCTTCCGGAGGAACTGGTCAGAGAGCTGCAGGAATACATACAAGGAGGGTATCTTTATGTGCCTGTGGAGCGGAGCAGACAGAAACGCTGGGGAGAAGTCTCCGGCTACCGGAAAGAATTGCAGCAGAGAAATAACAAAATAAAGAAAGAATACCGCAGCGGATCTGCAATTGAGGTTCTGGCTGACCGGTACGGGTTATCGGTCTATGCCATTCGTAAAATCCTCTATCAAAGATAGATCAGGGATGGGCGGGAAAGGGGAGACACTTCGTGAAGAAGCTGTCTCCTTTTTGCATGGCGGTCTTGTCCCTTTCTGCGGGCAGTCCTTATATCAGGCGGAAATCCAGTAGGCCTTGATGCAAATATCACGTATTACGGCTGTGGGCTGATCATTTTCGCCGGATGATCGCCGCAGAAAGATTTGAATAAGTGGATCTATAAAGAATTGGAGCAGCGGGTCCGTCCGATTTTATCATATACAAAACATTGCCGGACCATAGTGTATATTGAAGAGGGAAAAGTCAATAGATAAAATATAGGTGAATGCCAGAAGGAGGTAAACGGAAATGTCTGATACAGAAAAAAAGATCTATCCCCGTACGGGAGATAAAGAAACGGTTTACTTGAAACATGTGGTCCATGATCCCGGCATAACGGTCGGGGAATATACGATGTACAATGATTTTGTCAATGACCCGGTACAGTTTGAGAAAAATAACGTCTTATACCATTACCCGGTGAACCATGACAGTCTGGTAATCGGAAAATTCTGTTCCATAGCCTGCGGAGTGAAATTCCTATTTAACAGCGCAAACCACACAATGGCTTCTTTGTCTACCTATCCGTTTCCCCTGTTTTATGAAGAATGGGGACTGGACCGTGCGGACGTCGCCGGCTCCTGGGACAACAAAGGGGATATCCTCATTGGAAATGACGTATGGATTGGTTATGAAGCTGTGATTCTGGCCGGCGTCACGATTGGAGATGGTGCAGTCATTGGAACACGAGCGGTGATCACGAAGGACGTACCGCCTTATACGGTGGTCGGGGGAATACCCGCCAAAACCATTAAGAAGCGTTTCTCAGAAGAAACCATTTCTGCGCTGCTGGAATTAAAGTGGTGGGACTGGCCCAAGGAAAGGATTGCAGAGAACATCGGAGCAATCCAAACAGGCTCCATTGAACAGTTGAGGAAAACGTCACATGTTTGATACTTTCTTTTTATAGTCGGTGCCCCAGTCCACCATGGCGTCCAGCACCGGCTTTAGGCTGTATCCGGTTTCCGTAAGAGAGTATTCTACTCTCGGAGGAACCTCCGGATACACCTTTCTGTTCACAAGACCACTTTCTTCCATGGAGCGGAGATTGGCGGTCAAAACTTTCTGCGATATGCTCCCAATGGATTTCTTCAATTCTCCGAACCGTTTCTTTCCGTCCATCAGATCCCGGATGATCAATACCTTCCAACGGTCGCTGATGAGCATCAGGGTGGTCTCCACCGGGCAGGCGGGCAGCTCTTTGTTCATAAAAACCTCCATTTCATACAATAGTATCATTTGGGTTACTAGGGCACAATAAAGTGCTTACTTTACAAATAGCCCTTATAGATATATTATAATCTTACAGATGAGAAAATACAAGTGATTGAAAGAAAAGAATGGAGGAATTTGAAATGAAGATTGCAGTCGTATGTGCAAATGGAAAAGAAGGAAGCCTGATCGTGAAGGAAGCGATGGGCAGGGGACTTGACGTCACGGCAGTGGTGCGCGGAGAGAACAGATCGGCCGCAGAGAAGGTCATTCAGAAAGATCTGTTTCAGCTGACTGCTTCAGACCTGGAAGGCTTTGATGTAGTCATTGACGCTTTCGGAGCATGGACGCCGGAGGAACTGCCGAAGCACAGCACATCTCTGAAACATTTATGTGACGTTGTCAGCGGGAAAGACACAAGGCTTCTGGTGGTCGGAGGGGCGGGGAGTCTCTATGTGGATCCAGAGCATACTGCACAGGTCATGGACGGCCCTGACTTTCCGGATGTCTTTAAGCCGCTTGCATCCAATATGGGGAAAGCCCTGGAGGAGCTCCGCACAAGGAAGGATGTAAAATGGACTTATTTAAGTCCGGCCGGAGATTTCCGAGCCGATGGAGAAAGAACAGGTAACTATATTCTCGGTGGCGAGGAGCTGACGCTGAATTCTAAAGGGGAAAGTGTCATCAGCTACGCGGATTATGCGATTGCCATGGTCGACGAGGCAGTGAACGGAAACCATATTCAGCAGAGGATTTCTGTTGTCGCGGAATAAACGGAGGCGGAAGTCATGACACAGCAGGAACGTTTGCTCTATCTGATACAGTATTTGATCAAGGAAAACTCCAGGTACAGCGGGATTAAGATTCCACGGTTCGCAGAGGAACAAAAGCGTCTGTTCCGCTCCCTGATGAACGTGCGCCCGCCGGAACCGGTCACAGATGAGTTCTTAAAGGTTCAGGACGCATATCTGGCAGAAGAGCGGGACCAAAGAGGGGTGGTTTCCGTATCGGAGCTGTCCATGATGCAGGAGGGTATCTGTCTGTGGAAGGGAGATATCACCACCCTGCGGGCAGACGCCATCGTGAACGCGGCTAACCGGGCGCTTCTGGGCTGTTTCGTACCTTGTCACGGATGTATCGACAATGCCATACATTCTGCCTCGGGAGTGCAGCTTCGGCTGGCCTGCCGCCGTATCATGGAAGAGCAGGGAAGGGATGAACCGGCAGGAGCCGCCAAGATCACGGAGGCGTATAATCTGCCGTGCCGGTATGTACTGCACACCGTAGGCCCGATCGTACAGGGAGAGCCGACGGAAACAGACAGAATGCTTTTGGCATCCTGTTATCATTCCTGCCTGGAGCTGGCAGCGGACTATGGGGTTAAAAGTATTGTTTTTTGCTGTATTTCCACGGGAGAATTCCATTTTCCAGGCGAAGAAGCGGCTAAGATTGCGGTGGAAGCCGTAAAGGGGTTTATTCGGGCGGACGATCGGATTCAGCGTGTTGTATTCAATGTCTATAAAGATGCCGATTTTCAGATCTATCGGAAACTGTTAGGAGATAATCAATGCAGTTACTGAAAACTAATACAAAACAGAAAACATTGAAAGAGCTGCTCGCCGGCGCCGATGCAGTACTGATCGGCGCCGGTGCAGGGCTGTCCGCTTCTGCGGGATTTACATATTCCGGCGGGCGATTTGAAAGATATTTTGGGGATTTTAAGAGAAAGTATGGTTTTCACGATATGTACTCCGGCGGTTTTTATCCCTATGACACGCTGGAGGAATATTGGGCCTATTGGAGCCGGTATATCTGGATCAATCGTTATACGGACATACCGAAGCCGGTATATGAAACCCTGCTGCGGCTGGTAGACGGCAAGGATTATTTTGTGCTGACCACCAATGTGGACCACTGTTTTCAAAAAGCCGGGTTTGATAAAAAGTGCCTGTTTTATACTCAGGGTGACTATGGTTTGTGGCAATGCTCCAAAGCCTGTCATAATAAGACATATGATAATGAAAAAATGGTGCGTCAGATGACAGAGGAACAGAAGGATATGAGGGTTCCAGCGGAGATAGTGCCGCACTGCCCTGTATGCGGTGCACCGATGACCATGAATCTTCGCTGTGACGATACCTTTGTGCAGGATGAAGGATGGTATCAGGCATACGGGCGGTATCAGGATTTTCTCCGCAGGCATCAAGGAGTTTCCGTTCTTTATTTAGAGCTGGGTGTGGGCATGAACACCCCTGGAATCATTAAATTTCCTTTTTGGCAGCAGGTCAGGCAGAATCCCCTGGCAAATTATGTTTGTATAAACAGAGGAGAGGCTTATGTTCCCCACGAAATTGAAAAACGGAGCCTTTGTCTGGATTCTGATATTGGAACAGTGTTGGAGGAATTCTGCTCTGCCGAGCCGGGTAAGTAAGAAGAGCAGAGGGGCCGGATTCTGTCTGCCGGAAAACTTTCTCAACTTTGAGTGACATATATATTATATATATGCAATATATATTTGACATATAGGGACGAGAAGAATATAATTAAGGCAGATAAGAAGAGGAACAAAGAGGTGAGGGATGAAAAACCTGAAAATGAAAATCGCAAGGATGGAAAAGGATATGTCGCAGATTGAACTGGCGGAACGAGTCGGCGTGACAAGGCAAACCATCGGGATGATAGAGGCGGGAGATTATAATCCAACACTTAAGCTGTGCATCGCGGTCTGCAGGGAGCTTGACAAAACGCTGAATGATCTGTTTTGGGAGGAGGGAATTAGATGAAAGGAAAAGGGCTGGACGAAAGGCAGAGACAGGCTGCCGCCAGAACAGGGGCTGTCAGCTTTTATGTCATGTTCATCCTATGTGCGGCCGTGATCCTGATTAAGCTGGCCGGAAAGGGAAGACTGGAGGATGCTTCAGGTGAAACAGTTATATTGATCGCCGGCGGTATCGTCTATCTGGCCGGCTGCATCAAGAGCGGCATCTGGACCAGGAACGGCGGCGGAATGACGGTGTGGCAGATGGTGCTGGGAAGTATCGTGTGCTCCGGCCTCTTCTCGGTGCTCTTTGCTTATATCATCGTACAAAAAGCCGGTGAAAATGCAGTTGTCGCCAAATATGTCGCTATATTTTTTGTGGGAGCGGCCATTCTGTGCTTTATCTGCCTTTATGCTTTGGAAAAGGCAGTGGAGATGCGAAAACGGAAACAAGAGGAAAAGTATTTCGAATAGGGGGTGTATTCATGGAAGAACAGGAATTAGTGGTGGTGTTCTCCGCAGCGGGCAGGACAGAAGCGGAACAGATAGTGCGGCTGCTGAAAGAGAACGAAATCCCCGCCGTCAGGAAGGGCGGGGTCATGGATGTCTACATGGGGAATTCGATCACAGGTGAAGAAATCCTGGTCTCCCTTGAAAATCTGGATACAGCGAAGAAGATTCTGGAGGGATTCCAGCCCATCAGCACAAGTTCGGGAGAGGGCCGCCGTGTCTATTCCAAGGGCCAGAAAGTGATCGGCTGGATTTTGTTGGCCGTCGCAGTCGTTCTCTGTGTCATAATTCCCATTTTATTTTTATAGGAAGAAACCAAGTGAAACAAGACATGCCGCTGTCAAGTCCTTGGTGGTATTCTGTGAAAAGGATTCTGATATGAAAATACCGGGGCAGCCCGGCCGGAAAGTAAGGAAAAGGACACAGTATGGAGTGGAATAACATGGAACATATGGAAAATTTGGTTTCTCTGCTTTGGAGCAAAGACCATAATGCGGGCTGTGCAGCCCTTAGGCGGCTGGAGGAACTGTCCGGAGAATCGGATGCTGTGTATCTCTATACAGACAGATTTGCGGAAATGCTGGATTCAAAAAGCTCTTATGTTCGAAATAGGGGACTGCTTTTGCTGGCGGAAAATGTGCAGTGGGACGAGGAGAGAAAAATGGACCGGATTCTGGACAAATATCTGCTTCACGTCGTGGATGAGAAGCCAATCACTGCGAGACAATGTATCCAGGGGCTCCGAAACATGATCTCAGCCCGTCCGGAATGGATTCCGCGGATCAAGCAGGCGATGGAGAATAATTAAAAAATATTTAAAAAAGTATTGACCCCTACGGAACGTCATGGTGTAGAGTGACGTTATCAAGGTCAGGAGGAAGCATCAATGAGAACAGTGAAAGAAGTTTCAGAGTTGACGGGTATCAGCGTGCGCGCGCTTCATTATTACGATGAGATCGGCCTTTTGCGGCCAACCGTCTACAGTGGGGCGGGATACCGGCTTTATGACGATAAAGCCCTGGAGACTCTGCAGCAGATACTGTTTTTCCGGGAGCTTGACATGCCGTTAAAAGAAATAAAGGCAGTCATGGAAAATCCTGATTTTGATGAGGAACTGATATTGAAGAGCCAGAGGAAGATGCTGGAGCTGAAAAGAGAGCGGCTGGACCGTTTGATATCCGGCATTGACGATATTCTGAAAGGAGTCAATCGAATGAATTTTGAAGTGTTTAATGAGACGGAGATTGAAGAAATGTATCAGTCCATGGTAGGGAAGATGGATGAGCAGCAGGTTCAAGTCCTCACCGAGAAGTACGGCGGGCTGGATAATTTCCGGAAGCATTTTCTGGAAAACGCGGGCAGTCAGCAGGCGCAGGAAAATTTTCAGAAGGTAGTGGAGTGGTACGGGGACAAGGAAACCGTCAAAGAATCGGTAAAGAAGCCGGGCAGCTCGGAGATCATGCAGGCGTATCAGAACCGGATCGACGCAATCTGCCGGAAGCTGGCAGATAAAAAAGGCACAGATGTGTCTGCTTTTGAAGTAAAGGCGTTGATAGGCGAATATGATTTTGTTTCCAAACAGCTGTATCAGATGAAGGATGTGAGCAGACTAATGAAGGAGCTGGCGGAATCCTATCGGACCGACAAAAGGGTGAAGGGAGCGCTGGACCAGCAGTATGGAGAAGGTGCATCCGAATATATCGGAAAAGCGATCCTTGAATTTTATAAGTGCTGATTATCAATATGTGTGATATTGCGGACCTGCATTGATATCGGCGGGTCCGCGGTTATTTTCCGGATGCCTCGGCCGTTTGACATTTCCACAGATGGAAAAATTGACAGTTACTCCTCCGTGCTTTGAAGACGGAGGCATGATACCGATTGAGCATATATTGCCGCAGGCAGTTTTAACGGGCCATTTTAGATAAAGATTTCCTATGGAAAGCAGGAGGGGATGAGAATCATGCTGACAAAAGATGGATGTAAACAGTTGCGGGATTTTACAGAAAAGAACTATAAAGAGACGATTTCCGAGGTGGCAGAAGGAGTATGGTTTGTCCTGGGGGCAGGACACAGCAACGCGGTCTTTGTTGAAACGGATTTCGGCATTATTTTGATCGATACATTGGACACGCTGGAGCGAGGAGAAAAATTGCTTGGAATCATACGGCAGAATACCGGGAAGGAAGTCAAAACCATTATTTATACCCATGGACATCCGGACCACAGAGGAGGCGCAGGGGCATTCCTGGAAAGCAGGCCCGAGATCATTGCCTTTGAGCCGAAGTGTGCGGAATTAGAAAAAGCTGATCTCCTGCAGGATATCCAGAAACTGCGGGGGACGAGGCAGTTTGGTTATTCCCTTACGGATGAAGAGGCGGTCTCACAGGGAATCGGAGTGAGGGAAGGAATCACTCATGGAGAGCGCCGGGCTTTTGTCTCACCGACGACTGTGTACCGGCAAGATACTGTCACCCGGGAAATTGATGGCATACAAGTGGAAATGGTGCGGCTTCCCGGGGAAGCGGAAGACCAGATCATGATCTGGTTCCCTCAGAAGGAAGTGCTGTGCTGCGGGGATAATTACTATGGCTGTTTTCCCAACCTTTACGCGATACGCGGAGGCCAGTACCGCGATATTGCTCAATGGATAGACAGTTTAGACAAAATCATGTCCTATCCGGCCTCCTGTCTTTTGTCGGGACATACGGCCGCTGTCCTGGGCCATGAAGAGATCAAGAGGACGCTGGGGAATTTCCGGAATGCGTTTGAATATATTTTGATTCATGCACTGGAAGGGATGAATGCAGGCAAAAGCGCGGAACAATTGGCTTCAGAATTATCCCTGCCGCCGGAATATGCAGAGCTTCCATATCTGGTAGAGCATTATGGATGCGTGGAATGGACGATACGGGCCATTTATACGGCGTATTTGGGGTGGTTCGACGGAAATCCCACCAACCTGCACCCGCTGAGTCCGGGCATTCATTCGAAAAAAATGACCGCCCTGGCAGGAGGGGCCCAGAATGTCTGGAAAACGGCCAGGAAAGCCATGGAAGAAAAAGAATACCAATGGTGCCTGGAGCTGTGTGATCTTCTTTTATCCAATGATGAGACGGCATGCGGAGAAGCTCTGCTGCTGAAGGCCCGCGCTCTGGAACGGATCGCGGAATATGAAACGAGCGCCAACGGGCGGCATTATTATCTGGAGTATGCCAGAGAGCTTAGAGAGAAGAATAAAAAAGGATGATTGTGGATGCCCATTAAATATAGCTTTCATAGCGGCGCTGCTCTTGCACTGCCTTTGCCGGCAAGGCGATTGCCTGTTTAGGACAGCTGCTGATACAGCGACAGCCCCATGTTTTTACAGCTTTGCCGTACAGCCGGTGCGGAAATAAGCTTTTGATTGTTGTAAAAGCATTGGGGCGGCCACGGAGGCCCGATTCCTTCAGGCGCGCGGACCCTGGGGATATCCAATCCTTTTCTGGAATCAGAAATATGGCGCATATAAACACCTGTCATTTTTGTTTCCTGTTTTTAAAGGGGTTTGTCAAAGATACCGCCTTACTTTTTTCCGGTATTGTTCGTAGCTTTCCCCAAATTTTTCTGAACACCATCTTTCCTCGGAAAGAATAATCCAATGGGTGGAGATTATAAATACGAGGACGATTCCTCCCAGCAGCAGTGACTTTGTCAGCAGCACGCAGCCTGAAAAGAATAGGAAATAGGATACATACATGGGGTTACGAGAGAAACGGTAAAGACCGCTGGAATTTAACCCCGAGACGGAAGGGGATGCGTAATTTATCATGGAAATCACGCAGAATAAAAGTCCCAATATGTAGACGGCGGCGCCTGCGGCGAACAGCGAAAAAAAATCCATATTAACAGTGAGAAAGCATAAGTACACAAAAATTGCGACGTTTGAAGTCTGATATATCCAATAGGCAGTTTTCTCATTTCCGGCCACAGGAGGAAAATAAGCCGCGCGTTTTACCGCGCCCCTGCCCAAATGAGAGAGAAGCCCGAACCTTATCAGAAAAAATGGTATTAGCAAGAAGAATCCACTCATTGAATTTTCACATCCTTTTCTATGCTGTCTGTGATTCTCAGTATACATCGCCTTGCCGCTTTTGTCATTTGCTATTCAGATTTAAGTAGTCCCCTGTGGGTACGTGGTCATCTTTTGCAGGTTTAGTCCAGGGCTGGACAATATCCACAAAGAGAAAGACATTCCCCGGTGGGGTATTGTGCGGTATTGACAAAAATATAACATATATGATATTTTGTTAACAAAACGCTTGTAAAACTCAGCTTTTTCCAGTATAATACGCTTGTGATTGACAAACACTTAACAATAAAAACCCAATTGTGCTTACGGAGCAGAAGGAGGATCATATGAGCAGATTTACATTACCCAGAGATATTTATCATGGGAAAGGATGCCTGGAAGAGCTTAAAAATCTGAAGGGAAAAAAAGCTTTCTTCGTAGTGGGAGGAAGCTCCATGAAGAAACAGGGATTTCTGGACAAGGCTGTGAATTACCTGAAGGAAGCAGGTATGGAAGTGAGGCTGTTTGAAGGAGTGGAGCCGGACCCTTCCGTTGAGACGGTCATGAAAGGGGCGGAGGCCATGAGAGAATTCCAGCCGGACTGGATCGTCTCCATGGGCGGGGGTTCTCCAATCGATGCGGCCAAGGCCATGTGGGCATTTTATGAATATCCGGAGACTACCTTTGAGGACCTTTGCACACCTTTCAATTTCCCGGAACTGAGGATAAAGGCAAAATTTGCGGCGGTTCCCACCACCTCCGGTACGGCGACAGAGGTCACTGCCTTTTCCGTGATTACCGATTATCAGAAAGGGATTAAATATCCCCTTGCGGATTTCAATATTACGCCTGATGTCGCGATCGTAGATCCGGAGCTCGTGGAAGGGCTTCCTGCAAAGCAGGTGGCTTATACAGGGATGGATGCCCTTACCCATGCCATTGAGGCTTACGTATCCACACTCCATTGTACCTTTACAGATCCGCTGGCCCTTAAAGCTATCCAGATCGTGAACAGTGATTTGATCAAATCCTATGATGGGGACATGAAGAGCCGTGAAGAAATGCACTATGGTCAGTGCCTGGCAGGTATGGCATTTTCCAACGCTCTTTTGGGAATCGTTCATTCTATGGCCCATAAAACCGGCGCGGCATTTTCCACGGGTCATATCACCCATGGTCTTGCCAACGCCATGTATCTGCCCTATGTGATCTCCTATAATGCAAAAGAATCCGAAGCAGCCAAAAGATATGCCGAGATTGCCAATGCCGTCGGAATAAACGGCACGGAGCAGGAGTGCATAGACGGGCTGAAGAAAAAGATACGCTCCATGAACGATTACCTGGGAATTCCTAATACCATGAAGGAATGCGGTGTGAAAGAAGAGGAATTCAGGGAAAAAATCGGAGAGATTGCGAAGAACGCGGTGGAAGATGCGTGCACAGGCTCCAATCCCAGGACGATTGATACCGCTGCGATGGAAAAGCTGTTCACCTGCATTTATAACGGGACCGAAGTAGATTTTTAAAGAACCGGTTCTTCTTTTATCAGCGCCAGGTCTTGGTTTACCTGAATTCGGAAATTAGGGCTTATGGTAATCCAGCCTTCTATCAGAGGGCTGGGTGCGGCGCTCACGGTTTCTGGAATCCCGTTGTAAAAAGCATATTCCTTCTGATCTTCCCCGAAGGCCAGAGTCAATCCTTCCGCATTGAACTGCGGAGAATACATAGGGACGCCGGATGCCCGGCACTTATAAGCAAGGGAACCGCCGTCACCGTTTACATACATTCCATAAATACCAGTGGCGACCACGGCATCTGGATCCATTTTCGCCAGGAAACGGACGCCGGTGGAAGAGGCCAGGCCGTGGTGCCCTGCTTTTAATATATCGATATCTGCCAAGTCTGCCATTTCTCCGGACATCAGATTTTCTTCCGCAGAGAGCTCACAGTCACCCATCATCAGAAGCCTTGTTCCATTTTTGTGAGTTATCAGAACTACAGTGCTGTTGTCATTCAGTCTGCCGCTTGTAGCAGCCTCAGCCCCGCTGTTGTAGAATTCCAGAGTGAAGTCTCCGAAGGCAGAGGGAGAATAATCAGAACGGAGCAGATGAGTGGGAAGTTCACTGCCGAAACGGCGTTCTAATTCGCCCAGAATTTCTTCATATACCTGGGCGTTGTTGTATAAGGACTCCATTTCGGGATTGGAATACGAAGGATTATTGTTTTCATAATCCTTCAGATAAATCGTACAGCTGTCAGACATCGTGATATTGGGATTATCCTTGAACAAACTGGAGAAATATCCTCCGTGATCCACATGTGAGTGGGTGATGAGGATAAAATCCAGCTGTATCTGCCCCCCGTTTAACTGGGTAAGTTGCTGCAGCTGTTCCGTCAGCTGAGTCCGGATATTTCCATAATCTCCAATTCCGACGTCGATGATTCCCCAATGTCCGTTGCTGCGGATCACAGCACAGTCACTCTGCACCTTTTTCAGTTCGCCGTTTTCTTCATAGACATCATTGCCGTTGAGAAAATACACCCGGTCAAGGTCTGCTGAAACTGCGTCTGTTTCCAGAGGCACAGGACTCTCCGGGGCTTCTGTCGCTTCCCGTGTTTCTGGAGCTCCGCATCCAGAGAGAACGAAGAGAGCCATGAATCCTGCAGCCAACTGAATTATTTTTTTATACCAGTATCCTTTGTTTTTCAATGTATCACCTCCTGAATGTCAAAACTATAGCACCTGGAGCGGACTCAAAGTCAAGAAAATTTTGCCAACTTAAAAAAATAAAGTCATTGACAGACATACCAATCGTATGTATAATAAACATACCATTGGTATGTATGGAGAGAAAAGAAATGGCCAGAAATAAATATCCAGAGGAAACCAGAAATTTGATCATTGAAACAGCCACCAGGCTGTTTATAGAAAAGGGATATGAGCATACCTCTATTCAGGAGATTATCAATCATCTGGGAGGGCTGAGTAAGGGAGCTATTTATCATCACTTTAAATCAAAGGAAGATATCATGATAGCCGTAGCTGACCGGATATATTCCGGAGCCGAGGAAAAAATGCAGAAGATTCGGGACAGGAAGGACCTCACCGGAAAAGAAAAGCTCCGGCTCATGTTTCATGAATCTGTCTATCAGTCTTCTCAGATAGAAATGTTCACGGCCGCTCCTGATATGCTGAAAAATCCCCAGCTTCTGGTCCGCTACCTGGCTGAATCCATACAGGATGAATCCGTATCCTATATACTTCCCACGATTCGGGAAGGGATAGAGGACGGCTCCATAGTGACAGATTATCCGAAGGAGCTTTCGGAGACACTGCTTTTACTGGGGGGCATTTGGCTGAATCCTATGGTTTACCACTGCACACCGGAAGAGGCTGTGCGGAGGATGCGGTTTTTTCAGTACACGCTTAAGCTGTGGGGCGTGGATGTCATCGAAGACGGAATGGTCGAGCAGCTTGAAAAATACGCGGAGATTTACAGGCAAAATAGAAAATTGGAATGATCCGGCGGGAGACACCGCCGGATATACTGGTGCTGGAGTATGAAAAGGCATATTTTTTTGACTTGATACATACCAACGGTTGGTATTAAATATTGAGACAGAAATTCTGACTCATAACAAAACAGAAGGATAGAGGTTTATTTATGGAAGAACAAAGACAACAGATTGTTTCAAAGGATTTTGTCATGGTTGTGATCGGACAGATCATTTCTCTGTTCGGAAATGCAGTGCTGAGATTTGCTCTGCCGTTGCATCTGCTGAGGGAGACCGGTTCATCGGCTCTGCTGGGAGTGGTGTCCGGCTGTACCTTCATCCCAATGTTTCTGATGTCCCCCATCGGAGGATTGATTGCCGACAGGGTGAATAAGCGGAACATCATGGTAGTGCTGGACTTTTTTACGGCGGCTTTGGTGTTTTTATTTGCGCTCCTTTATGGAAAGGCGGATCTGGTGGTCATGATCCTGATCGTGCTGTTTTTTCTCTATGGGATATCGGGAGCGTATCAGCCTTCGGTGCAGGCCAGCATTCCTTTACTCGTAAAGCGGGAAGGGCTGATGTCTGCCAACGCAGTCATCAATATGGTAGCGTCACTTTCCGGGCTCCTGGGGCCTGCTTTGGGCGGTATCGTCTATCAGATTTGGGGAATCCTGCCGGTGTTATACGTATGTACGGTGTGTTTCACCATATCGGCGGTCATGGAGATATTCATTAATATTCCTTTTCAGAAGCAGAAGCGGAGCGAGCGGATCATCCGGACGGCATGGAGAGACTTGAAAGGCAGCGTTCGGTTCATAGGAAAAGAAAATGCGGTGATAGGAAAGATGACAATATGCTGCGCCATGATCAATTTTACCCTGTCCGCGCTTATCATCATCAGTTTTCCTGTAGTCGTCACACAGGTCCTTCATTTTCCTTCCAGTCTCTCTTCCCAGATGCTGGGATATCTGCAGGGAATCCTTGCGCTTGGAGGCTTGGCAGGCGGGATATCAGCCGGCGTACTGAACAAAAAGCTGAACATTCGAAAAAGCTGGAAGATTCTGCTGGTATGCTGTTTCGGTGTGATTCCGATGGGGCTGGTCCTTCTGCTGCATTCCTCGGATTTTATATCCTATGGAGTATTTGCAGTTTCTGGATTTTTGATCATGGTTTGCTCCACGCTCTACACAATCCAGATTATGGCCTATATCCAGAGAACGACTCCGGCGGCCATGATCGGAAAGGTGATTTCCTGGATACTGGCTATCTCCACATGTTCTCAGCCACTGGGGCAGATGACCTACGGACTGTTGTTTGAAAAGATGGCAGGCAGAGAAGGATGGATATTTCTTGTATCTGCGCTTCTGTCCGCTGCGATCGCCTGGTACAGCCGCGGGATATCCATGCAGATAGGGAGCGCAGAAAACGATTTCTGCGGCCAGGCGAATATGGAAGTATGAAACAAGATAGTTATTTGAATCATTGCGGCCGGTTCCGATCAGGTCTCAGCTAAAACAGTTGGCTTGACAGAAGTACCGTCAAAACGGTAGTATGGAGACAGCAAAGATAAAAACACAGTCCGGTTGGTAGTCCGGGCGCAGTGGCCGTAGAAGTGCGGCCGCTGTCAGTAGCCTTCCTCCTTGGTCGTCCGTTCTTTGTTCATTGAACTTTAAGGAGGAGTGAAGATGGACAGAGAATGGATAACGGTAACCGTGTTCTTTGAGGACCCATTCTGGATAGGCGTGGTGGAGCAGGTTTCAGAAGGAAAGCTGTCGGCGTGCAGGATTGTTTTTGGCGCCGAGCCCAGGGACTATGAGGTGTATGAATATCTGAAGGAGCATTATTACCGGCTGCAGTTCAGTCCGGCTGTGGAGGCGGAACGGAAGGAAACAGGGAGAAATCCGAAGCGGATCCAGCGGGAGGCACGCAGGCAGACAGAGAGGAGCGGGATTGGCACGAGATCTCAGGAAGCCCTCAAGCTGCAGCAGGAACAGCGCAGATCCGCCCAGAAGGTATCAGTCCGGGAACGAAAAGACGCGGTCAGTGAGCGTCAGTTTCAGTTGAAACAGCAGAAAAAGAAAGAAAAACACCGGGGCAGATGATGTCCCGGTGTTTTTCCGATTTCCAGCAATGTTTTCAAAAATATTTTGTACTGCTTGTAATTTTTCCAGCGGAGTGCTATAATACATTTTGAAAAAAGTTTACGTTCTTCGGGGCGGGGTGCGATTCCCCACCGGCGGTGACAGTCCGCGACCTGCTTTGGTATACCAAGGCAGCTGACCCGGTGAGATTCCGGGACCGACAGTATAGTCTGGATGAGAGAAGAAGGTGCGTCAAAGAAGTTCTCATGATAGTGCTTTTGATGCCGGTGATACGGCGGGCGCGAGTCGGAGGACGGAAGGATGACAGAGAATATGCCCCGAATACTTGATGGTATTCGGGGCTTTTTTATTTCATAGGAAAGTTCTCTGAATTTCACACTGACGCATGTCCTCTGATATTCCTCTGCGGTCTGCAGAGGATGCGTACTGGAAGAACAGACAGGAGGAAAAATGAAACGAGCGAAATTACTTACTGTGAAAAACCTGGTGACCATCGCGGTCCTGTCGGCCGTAGCGGCAGTTCTCATGTATCTGGAGTTCCCGCTGTGGTTCGCGCCGCCCTTTTATGAATTTGATTTCAGCGAGATTCCGGTTCTTGTGGGGGCCTTCTCCATGGGTCCGGCCGCCGGTTTTATCATCGAGGCGCTGAAGGTGGTGCTGAAGCTTCTCTTGAAAGGCTCCAGTACCATGGGGGTAGGAGACTGGGCGAATCTTTTGATCGGCTGTGCTCTGGTCATTCCCGCGTCGATGATCTACCGGAAGAACCGGACGAAAAAGGGGGCTGTCATCGGCCTGGCGGTAGGTACGCTGACCATGACTACCGTAGGCTGCTTTTTGAATGCTTATGTGCTTCTGCCGACCTACGCTCAGGCCTTTGAAGGGGCATGGCAGGGATTTCTTGTAATGGGTGCTTTTACAGCGGCAATCGCGTTTCCCATTTTCTTTTTCTACGGACGGGAAAAGGGAAAACATCCCATCGCTGTTGGCGTTGTGGTGGAAGCGGCCATTCTGGCGGCGGCTGTCTTGCTGATGAATGTCCTCCATCTGTTTTCCGAGGACAGCCTGGCCGGTCTTGTGGGAATGGGAACAGCGATCAATCCGGCCATAAAGGGGATATGGACATTTGTGCTTTTGGCCGTAGCGCCCTTCAATCTTTTCAAAGGTGTGGTCGTTTCCTTAATTACCGTTTTGATTTATAAAAAAATCCGTGTTATAATGAAGCAGGCCGACAGCCCCAGACAGACGTCCGGGAAGGCGGAAAACCTGGAAAAGACATCTGGCGGAAAAGCGTAATGCGGATGGAAGGACAGAGATTCTGCTGACAGTGGGAAGGATGCTGTACATGGAGAATCAGGCCGGAGGTGCGGACACCTCCGGTTTTTTACCTTGTGGGGCAGAGTATCCCATTGGGTAAAGAGCCGGAGCATTGAATTGCAGAGGGGAGTGGAGCGCAAGATGAGATTCAGGCCTTGCATTGATATTCACAACGGAAAGGTAAAACAGATCATAGGAGACAGTCTGAAGGATGCGGGGAATCGGGCCAGGGAAAATTTTGTGGCAGAGCAGGATGCGGAATTCTACGCAGAGTTTTATAAAAAGGACGGCCTGCGGGGAGGCCATGTGATTCTTCTCAATCCTGCAGGATCTGATTATTACGAGGCGACGAAGCGCCAGGCCGCGAAAGCGCTGGCCGCCTATTCCGGAGGGTTTCAGCTGGGAGGGGGCATAAACGACCGGAATGCGGAGGAGTTCCTGAATCTGGGCGCCTCCCATGTGATCGTTACTTCTTTTGTATTTCGGGACGGCCGGATGGAAGAACGGAATTTGGAACGTATGATCAGGGCGGTTGGAAAAGAAAGGCTGGTACTGGATCTGAGCTGCCGGAAGAAAGACGGCGGATATTATATCGTGACAGACCGGTGGCAGAAATTCACAGAGGTTCCAGTCACTGCGGAGATACTCGGCCAGCTGTCGGCCGGCTGCAATGAGTTTTTGATTCACGCGGTGGATGTGGAAGGCAAGGCATCCGGCGTGGAACGGGAACTGCTCTCAATGCTTGGGGGATTTACCGGGATTCCTGTGACCTATGCGGGAGGAGTGGGGAGCTTTTCAGACCTGCGGGAGGTAAAAGAGCTGGGCCGCGGTCATGTGGATGTGACCATAGGAAGCGCACTCGACCTCTTTGGAGGAGATATGAAATACAACGAGGTGCTCGCCTGCATGGGGTGAAGAAACAGAGGCATCAGAAGAAAAGGGGTTTTCATGGAACAGAAAATCAGCAACGCCGAAACTAAGCGGCTGAATAAAATAAAAATTGCAAAATACATCTATCATCACGGGGAAGCATCCAAGCAGGAGATCGCCGCCGATCTTGGCTTTTCCATGCCCACGGTGCTGCAGCGGGTGAAGGAACTTTCCGAAGAAGGCGTTCTCGTTGAAGCGGGAGAATATGAATCTACTGGCGGAAGGAAAGCAAAGGCGTTGTCCATTGCCGCGGATATCCGGTACTCGGTGGGACTTGATATCACCAGGAATCATATAAGCTTCGTGCTTCTGGATGCCAGCGGACAGGTGCGGTATAAAAAAAGACTGCGGTCTGCGTTTGAAGACAGAGATGACTACTACCAGGAGCTGGGGAACCGGCTGGAGGAGTTCCTGGATTCCTGCCGGGCAGACAGAAAACGGATCCTGGGAGTGGGAATCTCGATTCCCGGTATCGTGGATGAGGAGCGCAGGTGGATGACCCAGTCCCATGTGCTGAGATTGGAGGAGTTCGACCTGGGCAAGGTGTCGGCGTATATTCCCTATGAGACCAGCTTCCGGAATGACGCCAACAGCGCAGCCTACGCAGAACTGCGGGGAATCGGGCAGAATACGATATACTTGTCTCTGAGCAATACGGTGGGCGGGGCGATTTATATAAACGGAGATATTTATAAGGGAGGTCATTTCAGAAGTGCGGAGTTCGGCCATATGATTCTGATACCGGGCGGGACGCCCTGCTACTGCGGAAAAAAGGGCTGCATGGATTCCTACTGCTCTGCAAGGGCGCTTGCCAAATGGGCCGGAGACGATCTGGACGCTTTTTTTCAGGGCCTGGAGCATGAAAACCCGGTGTATCAGGCAGCTTGGAGAGATTATCTGGGATATCTGGCAATTGCTATCACCAACCTGCGGATGGCTTTTGACTGTGACGTGATCCTGGGAGGTTATGTAGGAGGCTATATGGACCGGTATCTGGGGGCATTGGAGGACAATATCCTGGAGTATCAGATATTTGAGTCGGATCAGAACTATGTCAGGACCGGACGATATAAGCATGAGGCGGCCGCTATTGGAGCCGGGATACGGTTTGTAGAGGAATATTTCGACTCCCTGTAGTGACGGCACTGGAGTGAAATAGGCATGATTTTCTTTCGGAATCTGCCGGAGAGGTATTGACAATTTGAAGGGATAGTGGGATAATATACTCACTTAGATAAAAGGTTTTATGGAAGTGTTTGCATTGTGAACAGATTGGCATCCACGAATGGAGGAGGGTAAGCCATGGAAGGCAAAATGAAAGTAGCAGTCATGGAAGGCATCGGGAAGATGGGGTTCACAGAACGGGACATCCCCACACCGAAAGCGGACGAGGTGCTGGTAAAGCTGGATTATGTAGGAATCTGCGGTTCCGATCTCCACTATTATGAGACCGGCCGTATTGGCGATTATATAGTAGAGCCTCCTTTTGTGCTGGGACATGAGCCCGGCGGCGTCGTAGTGGAGGTGGGAGCTGAAGTAAAACATCTGAAGGTTGGAGACAGGGTTGCTCTGGAGCCTGGAAAGACCTGCGGACACTGCGAGTTCTGCAGAGAGGGAAAATATAATCTCTGCCCGGATGTGATCTTTTTTGCGACTCCGCCGGTGGATGGCGTGTTTCAGGAGTATGTGGCCCATGAGGCGGATCTTTGTTTCAAGCTTCCGGAAAATGTGAGTACCCTGGAGGGAGCTTTGATCGAGCCCCTGGCAGTCGGCTTCCATGCGGCGCAGCAGGGCGGCGCTCATGCCGGACAGACGGCGGTCGTGACAGGTTCAGGCTGCATTGGCCTGGTTTCCATGATGGCGCTGAAAGCCATGGGAGTGTCCAAGGTGTATGTGGTGGACATCATGGAAAAGCGTCTTGAAAAAGCCATGGAGCTGGGAGCGACCGGAGTGATAAACGGAAAAGACCAGAATGTGGTGGAGGAGGTGAAACGTCTCACCGGCGGCAGGGGATGCGAT
Organism: Lientehia hominis; assembly: GCF_021044755.1. Lineage (GTDB taxonomy): Bacteria > Bacillota > Clostridia > Lachnospirales > Lachnospiraceae > Lientehia > Lientehia hominis. The sequence continues at coordinate 800,311 of NZ_JAJNOR010000001.1, read as the reverse complement.
CTCGTGATCGAGACGGCCGGGACGGAAATCACCACCAGGCAGGCCATTGAATTTACGAAAAAAGGCGCGACCATCGTGCTGGTGGGATATTCCAAGAGCGGAGAGCTGACGCTGCCCATCAGTCTGGCCCTGGATAAAGAGCTTACGTTCAAGACGGTATTCCGTTACCGCCACATCTATCCTATGGCGATCGAAGCAGTTGCTGAGGGAAAAGTAAACCTGAAAGGTATTGTGACCGATGTCTTCGACCTGGATGACGTGCAGAAGGGAATGGATTACAGTATCAACAACAAGGCGGAGATTGTAAAGGGCGTTATTAAGATCAACAAAGAAGCAGAATGAAAAAAGTATGAAACCGTGTGAACATAAAACAAATGGAAAAGGAGAACGATATGAGTTATTTGGATGAAGTATTTGGATTGACAGGAAAAGTTGCTGTCGTGACAGGCGGCGGCCGGGGAATCGGACAGACCGTTGCCGTCGGCTTGGCGAAGGCAGGAGCAGAGGTAGTCATCATTGCGAGAAGCAATGCGGATGAAACGGTTGAGAAAATCACCGCGGAGGGCGGAAAATGCTATTTCGTGAGGGCCGATGTGACAAAAGAAGCCGATGTGGACGCAGCTCTGGCTGAGATTATGAAAAAATCCGGCCACATTGACGTGCTGTTCAACAATGCCGGAATCTGCAAGCATCAGGGGACCTTTGAGGCATCCATCGAGGATTGGAGAGAAGTGATCGACGTGAACCTGACCGGTGAATATATCATGGCCCGTGCCGTTGGAAAAATCATGGCAGACAACGGCATTCACGGAAGCATCATCAATATGGCCTCCATGTCCGGAACCATTGCCAATATTCCTCAGTGGCAGTGCTCTTATAACGCTTCCAAGGCCGGCGTTATGCACATGACCCGTTCTCTGGCCCTTGAATGGGCGGAGTATGGTATCCGTGTCAACAGCCTGAGCCCCGGATATATCGCGACGCCTATGTCTGTGGACACCCCTCAGGAGCTTAAGGATGCGTGGCTGCCCCTGATGCCGATGCACCGCATGGGCAAGCCTGAAGAACTGATTCCCGCCGTACTGTATTTGGCCAGTGACGCCTCCGGTTATACCAACGGAAGCGACGCGATCGTGGACGGCGCTTATACCTGCTTCTAAAGTCATTGTTTCAATATACCCATTGGAAAAGGATGTGCCGTTTGTGCGGTACATCCTTTTCACTTCAAGAGAGCAGTTTTTTTTGGCTGGGGCATGTATATTTTTCAAAAAACAGCCCCAGGGCGAACCATAATGGTGCGAAATCTAGACGGATGAGACCATCCACGTTGAGCTTGGCGCCGCTGTAATCCCAGGGACAGCGTCCGACCTTCCGCAGAAGCCAGCCGGTACAGTATTCCGTGATGAAAATCAGGCCGGTATAGATACCGCCTCGGCAGAGAGGGCTTTTGCTCAGAAGATTACTGTGAGAGCGGAGAGCGCGGCTGATCGGGCTGATGGCGGCGGCCATGCCATAGATTGGAAACATAAAGAGAGAGGTCTGTCCGATCATACGCTTGTCATGTTCCACCGTGCGGGAGACCAGGCTGCTGAAACATAGCTCGGCGGTCCAGCCTGCCAGACCGCATTTGATAAAGTTGTTTTCCATGGGGTTAGTATGAGAAATGTATAAAAAAATATGCAGGAAAAAAGCGGTTTTCCTTCGGGAAAGGTTGATTTTGACGGGAAACGTGATAGTATAAAATGATGGATGACAATTAATACATTGACGAACGGACATCCGGGGAGCAGAAAGAGTACGATGGACTATACAGAAGCAATCGACTATATCGATCAAGTTACAAAGAAAAAAAATATTGTTCTGGGACTTTCCTCCATGAGAGAACTTCTTTCCCGTCTGGGGAATCCACAGGATGATCTGTCTTTTATCCATATAGCGGGAACCAACGGAAAGGGATCTACTCTGGCCTTTATCGCGTCGGTATGCAGGGCGGCAGGCTACCGCGTGGGGCGGTATAACTCCCCTTCTGTTTTTTCCTATTGTGAGAAGATCCAGATAAACGGTGTGCCCATAGAGGAAACTGATGTGGCGCGTCTGATGACGGAGGTCCGGACGGCGGCCGATTCTATGGAAGCGGACGGGCTTTCCTGCCCGACGGCATTTGAGATAGAGACGGCCGTGAGCTTTCTTTACTTCCGTGAACAAGGCTGTGAGCTTGTGGCGCTGGAGACAGGCATGGGAGGAGAGACGGACGCCACAAATGTGGTGGAGACCACAGTGTGCAGCGTGATCACGTCGGTCAGTATGGATCATATGAAGTTCCTGGGGAATACCCTGGAGGAAATCGCTCGGGTGAAGGGCGGCATCATCAAGCGGGGGCGCCCGGCGGTCCTCTGCGGACAGAGTAGTACGGTTACGGAGATCATCCGCGGGATATGCAGGGAAAAGGGGTCCCCTCTGAGGATATCCTGCCCGGAAAAAGTGAAGATCGTGGAGACGGGGGCGGATGGGACAGTCTTTGATTATGGTTCCTACCGCGGAGTGAAGATTCCTCTTCTTGGAGCGTATCAGGTGATTAATGCAAGTACGGCTCTCGAAGTGGTTGAAATTCTGAAAGAATTGGGCTATGATATTGAAGTGAGCGCGGTTTACGAGGGTATGGCGTCGGTGGTGTGGCCGGGCAGGTTCCAAAAGCTTCTGGACAAGCCGGTATTTGTGATCGACGGAGCACATAATCCGGAGGCGGCACAGAGACTCAGGGATTCCATAAACTTGTATTTTACAAACAGAAGAATTTTATATATAATGGGGATATTGGCAGATAAAGATTACCGGGAGATCACAGCAATCACCGCGCCTTTGGCGGAGCGGATCTATACAGTGACACCGGGGAGTCCCAGAGCACTTCCGGCAGAGAGGCTGAAAGCCTGTATCGAAGGACAGGCGGAGACTGTCGGCTTCCACGGAACGGTGGAAGCGAAGGGAAGCCTTTCGAAGGCTGTGGAAGACAGCCTGAGCTGGGCAGGGGAAGAGGACGTGATTCTGGCGTTCGGATCCCTATCTTATCTGGGAGAACTGTCAAATGCCTTAAAGGAGAATATCCATGATTGATAGAGAGAAAATCGAAGCGGCTGTCCGCCTTATGCTGGAGGGCCTGGGAGAGGATGTCAACCGTGAGGGACTGATCGGGACTCCGGACAGGATCGCGCGGATGTGTGAGGAGATATACGGCGGTACCGACGAAGAAGTGGCGGTGCATCTTTCCAAGACGTTTCCGGCGTCCAGCAATGAGATTGTACTGGAAAAGGACATTGCCCTTTACTCCATGTGTGAGCATCATCTGCTGCCTTTTTACGGCAAAGCCCATGTGGCCTATGTACCTGATGGCCGAGTGGTGGGCCTCAGCAAGCTGGCCCGTACGGTGGACGCATTTGCCAGAAGGCCTCAGATTCAGGAGCAGCTGACGGCGCAGATTGCCGACGCTCTCATGACATATCTGAAGCCGAAGGGTTCTATGGTCGTCATCGAGGCCGAGCATATGTGCATGACCATGCGTGGAATCCGGAAGCCAGGCGCACAGACCATAACCTATGTCTGCCGCGGGGCATTTAAAGAAAACCCGGCTCTCTGCGAACGGGTATTTTCTATGATACGCTGATCAAAAGCCGGATGAAATTGTTTCCGGTCTGTTAAAAAGCCTTGCTGTGGAGCAAGGCTTTTATTTTGTTTTTATCTATGCTATAATTATTTTAATTATGCGTAGAAAGGCATGGGCAGATTATGGAACGAGTGAATCAGATCATTCAGCATGAGATTTTCATCCGGGAGCTGAAGAAGCTGTCCCGCCTGGAGCGGGACAGGGTGTACTGCCGACACGATATTGACCACCTGCTAAGCGTGGCGCGGGTGGCGTATATCACGGCGCTGGAAGAAGAGCTCCCGGTCAGGAAGGACATGATATATGCGGCGGCCCTTCTCCATGATATCGGACGGGCAAGTCAGTATGAGACGGGGATTCCACATGACCGGGCAGGCGCGCTGCTGGCGGAGACTGTTTTAAGGGACTGCGGCTTTGACGAAGACGAGACTGGGGAGATTCTGGAGGCCATCGGGCGGCACCGTTCCAAAAGTGAAGCGGAGGAACGGCCTCTCGCCAGGCTTTTGTATGCGGCGGACAAGAAATCCAGGGCCTGCTTCGCCTGTAAAGTACAGGCGTCCTGCAGCTGGCCTCTGGAAAAGAAAAACTTTAATATTAAACGATAGGGACGGGAAGGTGACGGCATGAAGATCGGAGACAGAGAGTTTGAGATAGGAAAGCATACATATATCATGGGAATTCTGAATGTCACGCCGGATTCATTTTCAGACGGAGGAAAATGGAATCGTCTGGACGCGGCGCTTAAACATGCAGAGGACATGCTCTCAGAGGGTGCGGATATCATTGACATAGGAGGAGAATCCACCAGGCCGGGGTACGGCGCGGTACTCCCTGACGAGGAAGAAATGGAGCGGGTCCTTCCAGTTATTGAGGCTGTGAAGGAACGGTTTGAAACGCCGATTTCCATTGATACGTATAAAAGCGGGGTGGCGGAGGCGGCGGTCAAAGCCGGCGCCCATCTGATCAACGATATTTGGGGATGCAGATATGATGAGAAGATGGCCGGGGTGATCGCGAAGTCTGGAGTCTGCTGCTGCCTTATGCACAACCGGAAGGAACCGGTATATGAGCATTACCTGGAGGAAGTGGCGGACGATCTGAGAGAATCGGCGTCGATCGTAAAAAAAGCGGGTGTGGCGGATGATAAGATCATCCTGGATCCCGGCATAGGTTTTGGAAAGACTTATGAGCACAATCTGAGGCTTATGAATCACCTGGAGATACTGGCAGGGCTGGGATATCCCGTGCTTTTGGGGACATCCAGAAAGTCCGTGATCGGGCTTACGCTGGATCTGCCGGCTTCAGAACGTCTGGAGGGGACTCTGGCGACTACAGTCATGGGCGTCATGAAGGGCTGCGCCTTTGTGCGCGTCCACGACGTGAAGGCGAATAAAAGGGCGGTTCAGATGACAGAAGCGATTCTGAATGCGGTATGACCGGACCCGAAGGCAGAAAATCCCGCGGGCGGGCCGCGGATGAAACGGATGAGGAATAAACGCTATGGATAAAATAACTATTCAGAATCTGGAGGTATACGCAAATCACGGGGTGTTTCCGGAGGAGACGGCGCTGGGCCAGAAATTTCTGGTATGCGCGGAGCTTTGGACGGAGATACGGACCGCAGGGCGGACTGACGATCTGGAGTATTCTATAAATTATGGGACAGTGTGCCAGGAGATCACCCGGTTTATGAAAGAACACACCAGCAGGCTGATAGAAGCGGTTGCGGAGCAGCTGGCGGAGTATCTGCTTCAGACGCTGCCGCTTTTAAAGGGCATTACTCTGGAGATCAAAAAACCCTGGGCGCCTGTGGGGCTGCCCCTTGATACCGTATCGGTGAAGATAGAGCGGTGCTGGCACAGGGCTTATGTGGCATTCGGTTCCAACATGGGAGACAGGAAAGCCCATATTGAGTCGGGGATACAGGTGCTGCGGGACGATTCGGCGATCCGTGTGGGCAGCATTTCGGAGATGATCGTCACGGAGCCTTATGGCGGAGTGGAGCAGGAGGATTTCTTAAATGGCTGCCTGGAGCTGGAGACTCTGCTCACTCCCATGGAGCTGCTGGCTGTCCTTCAGAAGGCGGAGCAGAAGGAAAATCGGGAAAGGCTGATTCACTGGGGACCGAGGACTCTGGATATGGACTTGTTGTTTTATGATGACGCAGTCCTGGAGGAGCCGGAGCTGGTAGTACCTCATCCGGAGATACCAAAGCGCAGATTTGTTCTGGAGCCTCTGTCGCAGATCGCTCCTTACAAAATGCACCCGGTATTGAAAAAACGGGTGAAGGAGCTTTTGGAGGAACTTTCAGACAGGGAATAAGTGCTTTGCGGCATAGGAATGTGGGAGAAGAAAAGATGGATTTGAGCGAGCTCAGAAAAGAGATAGACGATATCGACAGAGATCTGGTGCAGAAGTTTGAAAAGCGAATGGCCCTCTGCCAGGAGGTGGCGGAGTATAAGATAAAGACGGGTATGCAGGTGCTGGACAGGAAACGGGAGGTGGAGAAGCTGGAGGCCATACAGCAGATGGCGGACTCTGATTTCAACCGATATGGCGTCCATGAATTGTTTACACAGATCATGGCCATCAGCCGGAAGCTGCAGTATCAGCTGCTGGCGGACAAAGGGGTCATCACCGGCCTGCCCTTTGAGATGGTGCCGAACCTGCAGAAATCACGGGCCAATGTGGTCTTTCAGGGAGTGGAGGGGGCGTACAGCCATGTGGCCGCTCTCCAGTTCTTCGGGGAAAAGGCAAAGGTATTCCATGTGAAGACCTGGGATGACGCCATGAAAGCTATCTGCGCCGGAACGGCTGATTTTGCGGTCCTTCCCATAGAGAATTCTTCGGCAGGGAGCGTATCAGACGTCTATGACCTGCTGGTAAAATACGATAATTATATTGTGGGGGAGACCTTTGTAAAGGTGGACCATGTACTTTTGGGACTGCCGGAAGCGGAGCTTTCCGATATCCAGACGGTCTATTCCCATCCCCAGGGGCTGATGCAGTGCAGCCGGTTTCTGGAGGAGCACAGGGAGCTTACAAAATACAGCACCAGCAATACGGCCCTCAGCGCCAAACGGGTGCAGGAGGAAAAGGACATCACCCATGCGGCCATTGCCAGCGAAATGGCCGGCAGCTTATATGGTTTGAAGGTCCTGGACAGAAATATCATGAACAGCCGGGGGAATACCACCCGTTTCATCGTGGTAGCCAGCCGGAAAATGTATGTGGCGGATTCCAATAAAATCAGTCTATGCTTTGAAACGAACCACGAGAATGCCGCTCTTTACAACATGCTGTCACATTTGACTTACAACGGGTTAAATATGCTGAAGCTGGAGTCCAGACCCATCCTTGGGCGTCCGTGGGAATTCCGGTTTTTCGTGGACTTTGAAGGCAATCTGGGAGACGCGGGAGTGAAGAACGCCCTCAGGGGAATCCTGGAGGAGGCCAACTATTTCAGGATTCTGGGCAATTACTATACGGATAAGGGAAAGAACATCGATGAAAATAAATAATCTGATATTATACCGGGAGCCGGGACATAAAGAGCTTCTGGAAGGGATGGCGGCGCTCATGGAAGGCAGCCGTGTGCCGGATCCTTACAGGACCGCTGGAACGCTGGTGGAATTTTCCGCTTCTCATGGGTTTAAGGGGAATCTCTGGCATAGCTTTCTGGCCTATATTCTGGCGACCAATGAAAATGCTTTCAGCACTGCCTGTGAGATTCGGGGAAAGGTAAAGGGCACCATCAATTCTCTGGCGCGCCACGACTTTGTGATTTTTAAGGAGTGGTTTGATTATGACCTGGAGCGGCTGGACGAGAAGACGGGATGCCCGGTATTCGGACTTTTAAAGGATTATGAAAGCACCGGGACTCACAGCAAGATCTTCAACCGGCGAATTCGGGATAATATCCAGTCCTTGAGTGTGGCTTTGGCGGAAGCTGAGAGTCCGGAAGCCTGGCTGGATATTGTTACGGAATTCTACCGTCATTTCGGAGTGGGCAAGTTCGGACTGCACAAGGCGTTTCGTGTGGAGCGGGAGCAGGAGAAGACCCATATCGTTCCCATAAAGAATATCGAGCATGTCTATCTGGATGATCTGGTGGGATATGAACTGCAGAAGAAGAAGCTGATAGAAAATACAGAGGCTTTTGTGGAAGGACGGGAAGCAAACAACTGTCTGCTGTTCGGTGACAGCGGGACTGGGAAGTCCTCCAGCATCAAGGCTATCCTGCATCAGTATTATGACCAGGGCCTGAGGATGATAGAAATCTACAAGCACCAGTTCCGGGACCTGTCGTCGGTGATCGGCCAGATTAAAAACCGGAATTATAAATTCATCATCTACATGGACGATCTCTCCTTTGAAGAGTTTGAGATAGAATATAAATATCTGAAGGCCATCATAGAAGGCGGTCTTGAGGTAAAGCCCGGCAATGTACTGATCTATGCCACTTCCAACAGGCGGCATCTGATTCGTGAGAAGTTCAGTGACAAGGAAGAGGTGCGCGAGGACATGCACCGTTCTGATACCGTTCAGGAAAAGCTGTCCTTAGTGGCCCGGTTCGGCGTGACGATCTATTATGGAAGACCGGAGCCGAAGGAGTTTCAGACCATCGTGAAAACACTGGCGGAACGAAACGGTATCTGTATGCCGGAGGAAGAGCTTCTGGCCGAAGCCAATAAATGGGAGCTTTCTCACGGCGGCATATCCGGCAGGACGGCAGCTCAGTTTATCACCTATCTGATGGGAAAACGGAAATAAAATAAGAATGATCGGTTAAAAAGGGTTTCCCGGCGAAGCCTCCGGAAGGAGGAATGTCCGGGAAACCCTCTTTACGTGTTTCTTACTTGCATTTTAGCTGAAAGATGGAGTAAAATAGTAACAAAAGAAGAATGCCGGCGAGGGGTGATAAAATGGCAGTTGCGACATTTGCAGCAATCGATGTGGGGTCTTATGAACTGGAGCTTACGATATACGAAATCTCCCCGAAAAAGGGGATCACACAGTTAAATAGAGTGAGAAAGGTCATCGGCCTGGGGCGCGATACCTATGACAGGGGCATCATCAGTTATGACCGGGTGGATGAGATGTGTAAGCTGCTCTCCAAATTCAAAGGAGTCATGACAGAGTTTCAGGTGGATGGATATAAGGCTTACGGCACCAGCGCGATCCGGGAAGCGGAAAACCGGGAGGTGGTGCTGGATCAGATCAAGGTCCGCACCGGTTTAGAAGTAAATGTATTGAGTAACTCAGAGCAGCGGTTTTTATGCTATAAGGCCATCGCGGCTAAAGAAAACGAGTTTAACAATATCATCCAGAAAGGAACTGCCATCGCTGAGGTGGGGTCTGGTAGCATGCAGATTTCTCTGTTTGACAAGGATGCGCTGGTGACGACGCAGAACCTGCCGCTGGGGGCGCTTCGTATCCATCAGATCCTGGCCAGGACAGGCGGGACAAACAGTGATAAAAAGCAGATCATCCAGGAACTGATCGACAATGATATCCAGACCTTCAAGAAGCTGTTTTTAAAAGAACGTGAGGTGAAGAATATCATTGCCACGGGAGTATGCGCTTTATATATGGGCCGCGGCGCCCATGCTGACAAGCAGCGCATCAGCGTCCAGGAGTTTCAGGAGTTCTATCAGGCGCTGCGGGATATGAGCGAGGAGCAGATCGCGGAGAAATACGATATTCCGGCAGAATTTGTGGCTCTCATCGTGCCTGGGGCCATGGTATATAAAAAACTGATCGAGATTACGGGAGCGGAGATGGTATGGCTTCCAGGGGTCCGCCTGGGGGACGGCATCGCGGCGGAGTACGCAGAGCAGAAAAAGCTTTTGAGGTTTCCCCATGATTTTTCACAGGATATCCTGGTGGCCGCCCGGAACATCGCTAAACGGTATATGAGCGATAAGGAACATTCGGCGATTCTGGAAAAGAATGTCCTGAATATATTTGACAGCATGAGGAAATACCACGGCCTGGGGAAACGGGAGCGTCTGCTCCTGCAGATCAGCACGATCCTTCATGACTGCGGAAAGTATATCAGTATGCGGACCCCAGGAGAATGTGCCTATAATATCATCATGTCTACGGAGATCATCGGCGTATCCCATAAAGAAAGGGAGATCATCGCGAATGTGGTGAAATACAATACAATGGAATTCGACTATACGGCGGATTCCTATACTCTGAATAAGGATATGAGGATCATCATAGCCAAGCTGACGGCGATCCTTAAGATTGGGAACGCCATGGACAGGAGCCACAAACAGAAATTCAAGGATATCCGGGTATCCATAAAAGACCAGCAGATGTTTCTGACCACCGATTCAGCGGAGAACATCATGCTGGAAGAGAGCCTGTTTAAACAGAAAGCGGATTTCTTTGAAGAAGTCTATGGCATCAGGCCGGTGTTGAGGAAGAAGAAGGGAATATAAACTATGGCAGAGGGAAAGGAATTCCAGAAAAGCGAATATTTCCAGAACAGGGAACTGTCCTGGCTTCAGTTTAATATAAGGGTGCTGGGAGAAGCAAGGGACAAGAGCAATCTGTTGTTTGAACGGCTGAAGTTCTTGGCTATCACCGCCTCAAACCTGGATGAATTTGTTATGGTCCGGGTGGCGTCCCTTAAGGATATGGTACATGCGGATTATACGAAAAAGGATATTGCCGGCATGACTCCCAGGGAACAGCTGGAAAAGATCGGGGAGGGTATGCATAAGCTGGTGGATACCCAGTATTCCACCTGGAACCGCTCCCTGCTCCCGCTCCTTAAAAAAGAGGGGCTGGTCTTTATTGCCCGCCATGAGCTCATGGATGAGGAGCAGAAGCAGTTTGCGGATCGATTTTTTGAGACTTCCGTCTATCCGGTGGTAACGCCCATGGCGGTGGATTCCTCCAGGCCCTTTCCGCTGATCCGCAACAAGACGCTTAATATCGCGGCTCTTTTAAAAAAGAAAAAAGGCGGCGAAGGAAAAGGATCCCTGGATTTCGCCACAGTACAAGTGCCCGCTGTACTTCCCAGGATCATAGAGCTGCCGGGAAAGGACGGCGTGAGGAACGTCATCCTTCTGGAAGAGATCATTGAACGGAATATGAGCAGGCTGTTCCTTAATTATGATATCGTATGCGCGCATCCGTACCGGATCATGCGAAACGCGGACCTGCCCATAGACGAGGAGGAAGCGGAAGATCTGCTGAAGGAGATCGAAAGGCAGCTGAAACGGCGCCAATGGGGCGAGGTCATCCGCCTGGAAGTGGAAGAGAGCATTGACAAACGGCTTTTAAAGATCCTAAAAAAAGAGTTTGTGATCCGGGATGAGGATATCTTTACGATCAACGGTCCTCTGGATCTGACGTTTCTCATGAAGCTGTATGGGATAAAAGGCTTTGACCATCTGAGGCAGAAGTCCTGGGTTCCCCAGGCGGTGCCGGAATTGGCCAATGAAGATGACATATTTACAAATATAAAAAAGGGGAATATATTCCTGCATCATCCCTATGAATCCTTTGATCCGGTCGTGGATTTTGTGCGGCGGGCCGCTTCGGATCCCCAGGTCCTGGCCATTAAGCAGACGCTCTACCGGGTCAGCGGCAATTCCCCAATTGTGGCGGCTCTGGCGAAGGCCGCGGAAAATGGCAAGCAGGTGTCGGTCCTGGTCGAGCTGAAGGCGCGCTTTGATGAGGAAAACAACATCATATGGGCCAAAAAACTGGAGCAGGCCGGATGCCACGTGATCTATGGGCTTTTGGGTCTTAAGACCCACTGCAAAATTTGCCTGGTAGTCAGGAAGGAAGAGGAAGGAATCTGCCGCTATGTTCATATGGCCACGGGGAACTATAACGATTCCACGGCTAAGCTCTATACGGACACGGGAATCATGACCTGCGACAAAGCCACAGGCGAGGACGCCAGCGCGGTTTTCAATATGCTGTCGGGATACTCGGAGCCGCTGGTGTGGAATAAACTGTCTCTGGCTCCTCTTTGGCTGAAAAACCGGTTCGTGGCCCTGATTGAGAGAGAGATCAAATGGGTGAAGAAGGGGCATGAAGGCAGAATCATCGCGAAGATGAATTCTCTCTGTGACCCGGTCATCATCCAGAGCCTTTACAAGGCTTCTGCTGCCGGAGTGAAGATCGATCTGATCGTCAGGGGCATCTGCTGTCTGAAGGTGGGGATTCCCGGAATCAGCGATACCATATCGGTCCGTTCCATCGTCGGGACATTTCTGGAGCACAGCAGGATTTTTTATTTTGAAAACGGCGGAGATTATGAAATATATATGGGAAGCGCGGACTGGATGCCCCGGAATCTGGATTGCCGGGTAGAGCTTCTCTTCCCCGTGGAGGTACAGGAAAATAGAGAAAAGGTACTTCACATCCTGGAGGTGGAGCTGGAAGACAACGTGAAAGCCCACGTCCTGCTTCCGGACGATACCTATGAAAAGCCGGACAAACGGGGAAAGATCCTGGTAGATTCCCAGAGTCAATTCTGTGCGGAAGCCGTCAAAGCGGCTAAGCCGCCGGTGAAGGGAAGGAATGCGGCGATGACAGGCAGAGTCTTTGTTCCAAGGGAATCTCCGGAATAAATTGCTCTTTTTGGGTCTTTATGTTAAAATAAGACTGAAATTGCAGCGAAATTGTACCTGAGATTTTTGTGAACAGAGAGGAGGGGCTGTTTTGCCCCAGGTGAATATACTCATTGTAAGCGGAAAAAAAGAAGCGGCGGACACCATAGAGCTTCATCTGGTCAGTGCGGGATATCAGGTGTACCGGGCCGGAAATGCCGAAGAAGGGTTTGATATCCTGGACGAAAAAGCCATTCATCTGGTAATCCTGGGCATGGCGGTATCCGGTATGGACAGCGTCTCCATGTGCAGGCAGATCAGGAAGGTCAGCAACATTCCTATCATCATGATCAGCGAAAGGATGGAAAATATGGATAAGATCATCGGACTCGGAAGCGGAGCCGATGATTATGTGACGGAGCCTGTGAACCCCCTGGAGGTAGTGGCCAGAGTGGGAGCGCAGCTCCGCCGTTATATGGAAATGGATACGGGGCAGGAAGAACCGGACGGAAAGGATATCTTGTCTGTCCGGGGACTGGTCATGGACCGGGTGAGCCGGCAGGTAAAAGTATACGGAGAGGAAGTGCGCCTGACTCCCATTGAGTTTGACGTATTGTATCTGCTCGCTTCCAATCCGGGGAAGGTCTTCAGCACCGATGAAATCTTCAGCCAAGTCTGGAGAGAACGGGTATACGAAGCTAATAATACAGTCATGGTCCATATCAGGAGGCTCCGGGGAAAGATGAAAGAAGATACCAGGCCGGAGAAGATCATCACCACCGTGTGGGGCGTGGGATATAAGATCGAGAAATGATAAAAATGCCGGCGTCCTGCCAGCCTTCAGGAAGGAGTGCCATGAAAGAAGAAAAGCATATGGAGGATTCCATGGCGGAGCAGGTCCATCTTCTGTTCCCAACCCATCTGAACGGGGCGGGCAGATTGTTCGGCGGCCAGCTCCTGGAATGGATAGATGAGGTGTCGGGCGTCGTAGCCAGAAGACACAGCGAATCAAATATCATCACGGCGGCTATCGACAATCTTCAGTTTAAGCAGGGTGCTTATGCAGGGGACACGGTGGTTCTTGTGGGCCGGATAACTCATGTGGGGAATTCCTCCATGGAGGTGAGGGTAGATACCTATGTGGAATCTCTGGACGGGATGAGGCGTCCCATCAACAGAGCGTATATCGTGATGGTGGCGTTGGATGAAGAAGAAAAACCAAAGCGGGTGCCCAGGCTGATCGTGGAGACACCAGGGCAGCAGGCCGAGTGGGAAGGAGCCGAAAAACGTCAGCGTCTTAGAAAGCGGAGAAGACTGGAAGGATTTTGAAAGAAAAATGCCTTTAGTTTTCGGCTTTTTTGTGATATAATAAAATAAGCAACTGCTGTTTTATGAATCTGAGGATTTTTAAATGGCTCCACAGGACTGGAAAGCAGGGTGAAAAATTGTATCGTGTGAGTGATGTAGTAGTATATGGATGCAGCGAGGTTTGTTCCGTCATGAGGATAGGATTTCCGGACTTTTTGGACGGAGGTGCGGAATATTACTATCTGCAGCCCCTGTGCTGTAAGGGGACGACGCTTTATGTAAAAACGGAAAATCCGAAAAAGAGGATTGTCCGGAAGATTATGAGCGGGCCGAACGCCGAGAAGCTTTTGGCGGAGATACCGAAGCTTAAATCCTTGTATAACGAGGACGAGAGACAACGGCAGAAGGAGTATGCAGAGGTACTGCATTCCTGCGAATTTGAAAAATGGCTGCAGATGTGGAAGGGGATAAAGGAAGAGAAGCGGAGGCGTCTTGCCCACGTGAAGAAGCTGGGCATTTCCGATGAGCAGAATCTGAAAAAGGTAGAGGCCAGTCTCTGTGCAGAAACCGCTGAGATTTTCCAGATTTCAATAGAACAGGCCGGAGACAGATTGAACGGGGCTTTGGCAGAAGGATAAAATTACTGGGCGTGAGAGTGATCTTACGCCTTTTTAATTTAGCGGAAGGAAGCACAGAAGGGCTCTTAAAAATATTGATGAGATGTCACAGTCAGCGTTTGATGAAATTATAGAAAAATATATAGAAATGAATATCGCCCACCCCTTCAGAGAAGGGAATGGGCGCAGTTGTAAGGAACTGGTTTTGTTGTTTTTTAGTTGTCCTCTGCATCGGATTCGGACAGGCTGTAGCTCTTCTGCCGTTTCCGGGCCATTTCATCACTCTCCAGGTATTCGTCATAGGTGGTGATCTTATCGATCAGGCCGCCGGGCGTAAGCTCCATGATGCGGTTAGCTGTGGTTTGTACGAACTGATGGTCGTGGCAGGAGAACAGGATGACGCCGGAATATTTGATCAGGGCGTTATTAAGAGCCGTAATGGCCTCCATATCCAGATGGTTGGTGGGCTCATCCAGTATCAGCACGTTTGTAGCCTGGATCATCATCTTGGACAGCTGGCAGCGGACCTTTTCACCTCCGGACAGGACCTTCACCTTTTTAACGCCGTCGTCTCCTGCGAACAGCATACGGCCCAGGAAGCCGCGGACATAGGTCACGTCCTTCACCGGTGAGAACTGGGTCAGCCAGTCCACGATGGTCAGATCGTTGTCGAACTCCGAGGTATTGTCCTTGGCAAAATAAGCCTGAGAAGTGGTCACACCCCATTTGTAGGAGCCCTCGTCAGGCTCCATTTCTCCTGCGAGAATCTGGAATAAAGTGGTTTTTGCCAGCTCATCGGAGCCGACGAAGGCCACTTTGTCATTCCGGCCGAGTATGAAGGAGATGTTATCGAGCACCTTTACGCCTTCGATGGATTTGGAGAGGTTCTCCACGGTCAGGATCTCGTTCCCGATTTCTCTCTCCGGGCGGAAATCAATATAAGGATATTTACGGCTGGAGGGTTTGATCTCGTCCAGCTGAATTTTTTCCAGGGCGCGTTTCCTGGAGGTGGCCTGCTTGGATTTGGAGGCATTCGCCGAAAAACGCTGGATGAATTCCTGCAGTTCTTTGATCTTTTCTTCCTTTTTCTTGTTGGCTTCCTTCATCTGCTTGACCATCAGCTGGCTGGATTCATACCAGAAATCATAGTTTCCGGCATAGAGCTGAATCTTGGCATAGTCGATGTCCGCGATGTGGGTACAGACCTTATTCAGAAAATAACGGTCATGGGATACTACGATGACTGTGTTTTCAAAGTTGATCAAAAACTCTTCCAGCCAGGCGATAGCGTCCAGATCCAGATGGTTGGTAGGCTCATCTAAGAGCAGGATATCCGGATTTCCGAACAGGGCCTGCGCCAGCAGCACCTTTACCTTATCGTTGCCGTTTAAATCCTTCATGAGGGAGTAATGGAGCTCCGGGCCGATGCCAAGGCCGTTGAGCAGTGTAGCGGCGTCGGACTCCGCTTCCCATCCGTTCATATTGGCGAATTCCGCCTCCAGGTCAGCGGCCCTGATGCCGTCTTCATCGGAAAAGTCCGGTTTGGCGTAGATGGCTTCTTTTTCCTTCATGATTTCCACTAGACGGGGATTTCCCATCATCACCGTGTCAAGGACCACACAGTCGTCATATTTGAAGTGGTCCTGCTGAAGGAATGAGAGACGCTGCCCGGGGGTGATGATGACTTCTCCCTTGGAAGAATCCAGCTGTCCGGACAGGATCTTGAGGAAGGTGGATTTCCCTGCACCGTTGGCTCCGATGAGGCCATAGCAGTTGCCTTCTGTAAATTTGATATTCACATCTTCAAAAAGAGCTTTTTTTCCGATGCGGAGTGTGATATTGTTTGCACTGATCATCTAAACTTTCCTTTCTATCTTTAACAGGTCTGTTTTTATGGGTTTTCCGTTTCCTGATTATAAGCTGTCAATCCTATATTTTACAGGAAAATCCGCATTTTGCAAGTAAAAGTTTCGGTTGCCTGCATATGCGGGATGGTTTATAATGAAAACTAGCTTTACGCTGCTGATGATTTACAGACTGGAGCCGGAAATTATTAGGAGAAAATTATGAAGAAAATGATTTCTTGGAATGTCAACGGGCTGCGGGCTTGTGTGACAAAAGGATTTTTAGAGTATTTTAAAGAGACGGACGCAGATGTGTTTTGTATACAGGAGACGAAGCTGCAGGAAGGGCAGATCGATCTGCCGGCAGAAGGATACCACCAGTATTGGAATTATGCGGAGAAAAAAGGGTATTCGGGAACAGCTGTATTCACGAAGGAGGAGCCTCTTTCTGCGGCATTCGGCATTGGAGTGCCGGAGCACGACAAAGAAGGCAGGGTGATAACCCTGGAGTATCCGGAATATTACCTGATGACCTGTTATACCCCTAACTCACAGAATGAGCTCGCCCGGCTTCCATACCGGATGGAATGGGAGGACGCTTTCCTCAGTTATTTAAAAAAGCTGGAGGAGAAAAAGCCTGTAGTGTTCTGCGGAGATCTGAACGTGGCGCATAAGGAGATCGATCTTAAGAATCCCAAGACAAACAGAAAGAACGCGGGTTTCACCGATGAGGAGAGGAATAAATTCAGCGGGCTTTTGGAGTCCGGTTTTGTGGATACGTTCCGGTACTTTTATCCGGATAAGACGGAGATATATTCCTGGTGGTCCTACCGCTTCAGCGCCAGAGCAAAGAATGCCGGCTGGCGTATCGATTATTTCTGCGTTTCAGAGAGCCTTGCGGACAAGCTGGTGAGCGCGGACATCCACACGGATGTGCTGGGTTCCGACCACTGCCCGGTGGAGCTGGTGATCGCGCTATGAACCTGCTCACCATTGAGAATCTGACGAAGTCCTATACGGACAGACAATTATTTGACCACGTATCCTTTTCGCTGGGAAGCGGGGAGAAGGTAGGGGTCATCGGCATCAACGGCACGGGGAAGAGCACTCTTCTGCGTATTGCAGCCGGTTTGGAAGAACCGGACGGGGGCACGGTATCTATGGGGAATGGGCTGCAGGTACGTTATCTCCCTCAGACGCCGGTATTTAAAGAAGAAAGTCATGTCCTTGCCTGCGTGCTCTCGGGGAATGTGACAGAGCAGAATAAATGGGATATCGAGAGCCAGGCCAAAGCCATGCTGAATACACTGGACATACCGGATTTTACGCAGCCGGTGGAAGAGCTGTCCGGCGGCCAGAGAAAGAGAGTGGCTTTGGCGAATACGCTGCTGTCATCTTCGGATATTCTGATTCTGGATGAGCCGACCAACCATCTGGACAGCGAAATGGCCGGATGGCTGGAAGACTATTTAAAACGGTTCAGAGGAGCCGTTATTATGGTCACCCATGACCGATATTTTCTGGACAGTATCTGCAGCCGGATCGTAGAGCTTGACAAAAGGTGTCTTTACAGCTATCAGGCCAATTATTCCGGATTTCTTCAGCGAAAAGCGGAGAGAGAGGCCATGGCATTGGCGGCGGAACGAAAAAGACAGAGCCTTCTTAAGACAGAGCTCGCGTGGATGATGCGGGGGGCACGGGCCAGATCTACCAAGCAGAAAGCCCATATCCAGCGGTTTGAGGAGCTGCGGGATGCCAAAGCGCCGGAGTCCGATGCCGGAGTGGAGATAAACTCGGTGAAGAGCCGCCTTGGCAAGACCACCGTGGAGCTTCATGGGATATCCAAGTCCTACGGAAAGAATATCCTGATAAAGGATTTCACTTATATCTTTTTAAAGGATGACAGAATCGGCGTCATTGGCCGGAACGGCTGCGGCAAATCTACGCTTATGAAGATCATAATGGGAGCAGAGCCGCCGGATGAAGGAGAGCTTGTCGTCGGCCAGACGGTAAAGCTGGGCTATTTTTCCCAGGAAAATGAATATATGGATTTGAGTTTGAGGGTGATCGATTATATCCGGAATGTGGCGGAATACGTACCGACGGCCGACGGCAGCATAAGCGCTTCCCAGATGCTGGAGCGTTTCTTATTTCCGCCGGATATTCAGTATACTGTCATAGAACGTCTTTCCGGCGGAGAACGGCGCCGGCTTTATCTTCTGCGGGTACTGATGGAAGCCCCCAATGTACTGATCCTGGATGAGCCGACCAACGATCTGGATATCCGGACATTGATGGTCCTGGAGGATTATCTGGATACCTTTCCGGGGATTGTCATCTCTGTGTCCCACGACCGTTATTTTCTGGACCGGGTGACAAGAAGGATTTTTGCCTTTGAAGGTAATGGGACGCTTGTCCAATATGAAGGCGGTTATACGGACTATCAGACGGCGGCAGAACGAAAACGCGCAGAGCAGGAGGCTTTTGAGAATGACCGGGGGCAGAACGGAAGGCCTGGAGGGCAGCGGGAGAATGTGGAACCCGCCGCGCAGGCATGGAAGCAGGATTCTCGGATGAAGCCTAGGAAACTTAAATTTACATTTCAGGAGCAAAGGGATTTTGAAACGATAGAAGGGGAGATAGAGGCTCTGGAGACAGGGATTTTAGAAAAAGAGGCGGCCATAGAGGAAGCGGCCGCGAATTATGGCAGGCTCAGCCGTCTGATGGAAGAAAAACAGGAGCTGGAGAGCAGGCTGGAGGAAAAAATGGAGCGCTGGATGTACCTGGAAGACTTGGCCGCCAGAATCGAGGCCGGGGAAACGGTTTCATAATAAAAGGAGGATAGCCTTGGATAAAATTCAAGTGGAGACATCATGGGTTAGGCCGCTTCCGCTGGGAGCGCAGACAGAAAACGGACGTGTCCATGTGGCATTTACTTCTGAAACGGAGGGGACCGCCAGGATCCATCTTTATAAAAAGGGGAGAGAAAAAGAAACGAAGAGCTTTGTTTTTCCGGAGGAAAACAGGATGGGGGACGTGCGCTATATAGCCATGTCCGGTTTTCGGCCGGAGGAATATGAATACAGCCTGTCGGTGGACGGAAAACCGGTAAGGGATATGTGTGCCCGCCTGGTGGCCGGGCGGAGCAGATGGGGGACGCAGGCGGAGACCGGCGCCCCTGTCAGGTATGGGTTTTTAACGGAAGGCTTTGACTGGGGACAGGATAAAAGGCCGGGTTATCCTTTTGAGGATACAATCCTCTACCGCCTTCATGTGAGAGGATTTACAAAGCATTCTTCTTCCGGCGTCAGGCATAAAGGGACATTTGAGGGCATTTTGGAGAAGATTCCGTATCTGAAGGAGCTGGGCGTCACTATGGTGGAGCTGCAGCTGCCGGATGAGTTCACGGAGCTTCCCGCCGCACAGTCATGTTCCGGTCCCTTTGATTCCGGGAAGGCAGAGGGGAAGCTCAATTACTGGGGATATGGACCCGCATACTGTTTCGCTCCGAAAGCGGCGTATGGACTGCCGGAAAATGCAGCCGGGGGTGTGGATATCCAGTTTAAGCGGCTGGTGAAAGCCCTCCATGAGAATGGGCTGGAGCTCTCAGTGGAGCTTTATTTCGAGCCGGACGCGGGGACACCGTATCTGCTGGAATGTCTCCGCCACTGGGTACAGGAATATCATGTGGACGGTATCCATATCGGCGGACGTTTCGACGCCAGGTCAGTATCAGAGGATCCCTCACTGAGAGGAGTAAAATTGTTTGCGGGCGGATGGGACGGGGCCTGCCCCGCTGGAAAACGGTATCTGGCAGATTACCGGGATGATTTTTTAAAGGATATGCGGAAGTTCATCAAGGGAGATGAAGACCAGCTCCGTCCTCTGATCTTTCATATGAAAGAAAATGGAGGGGTCAGGGGAAAGGTCAATTTCCTGGCGAATACCGATGGTCTTACCATGATGGACATGGTTTCCTACGACAGGAAGCACAACGAAGCCAACGGTGAGAATGGGAAGGACGGCACCGATTATAACTACAGCTGGAACTGCGGTGTGGAAGGACCGACTAAAAAGAGAAGGATTTTGGAGCTGCGGAAGCGGCAGCTTCGAAACGGATGGGTGCTTCTTATGCTTGCCCAGGGAATGCCTCTTATATTGGCCGGAGATGAATGGGGGAATTCTCAAGACGGAAATAACAATGCTTACTGTCAGGACAATGCGGTGGGCTGGGTGAACTGGAAAAAAGGGCGTTTAAATGAAGACATATATCAGTTTGCGAGATATATGATCCAGTTTCGGAAAAGACATCCGATGCTCCATAAGACGGGAGGTCTGAGGAGCATGGATTATCTGGGAGCGGGCTGTCCGGACTTTTCTGTCCACGGAGAGGCTCCCTGGTATCCGCAGTTCGAGAATTACAGAAGGCAGATGGGCTTTTTATACAGCGGGAAATATGCGGAAGGAAGTGAGGACGAGGATATCTACGTTATCCTCAACATGCACTGGGAATCTCACGTCTTTTCCCTTCCTCATACAGGCGGGCTGTGGCATTTGGCGGTTCATACGGCGAAGGAGGAAATAAACGGTTTTTTCCTGGAGCCGCATGTTCTGGAAGAGCAGGATTCCTTTAAGCTGGAACCGAGGAGCATCGCTGTCTTTGTCTCGAAAAGGAGTTCCCGGCCGGAAGATGAGGCAGGCAGAAGGCATAGCAGAGATTGGGAGAAAGCCGGAAAATGATGGAAAAGAAAATAGGGTTCAGCGCGCTGGCGCTGAAATGGATAGCGGTGATCACGATGCTTACGGATCATCTGGGGATTGCCCTTCTGGGGAAGGCGCCGGACGCGGTCTGCGGGGGCATGAGGATCGCCGGGAGGCTGGCGTTCCCCATTTACTGCTTCCTGCTGGTAGAGGGCTTTTATCATACCAGCAATATAAAAAAATATTTAATACGTCTGGGCGTGTTTGCGCTGATATCGGAAATCCCCTTTGATCTGCTTTTATTCGGACGGATATTTTATGCAGACTATCAAAACGTATTTTTTACTCTGTTCATTGGCCTGCTGCTGCTGTATCTTTACAACCGGTTCCTGGCTAATGTGCAGCCCATATATGCCATCATGGCTTTTGTTTCTATGCTGTGTCTGGCGTTTGTGATTCGGAGCGATTACGGGGCAGAAGGCGTGCTGATCATTTTTTTGTTTTATTTTTTCCGCGCCCGTCCAGTCCCTATGGTCATCAGTGTCGGCATCGTCCTGTTCTTAATGGGAGGAATCGAGCCTTTTGCCATGCTGGCATTTCTGCCGATCGCGGTATATAACGGAGAGAGAGGCGGCAGGGTCCCGGATTCCCCGGCGAAGCGTATATGGCAGAAATATTTCTTCTATTGCTTTTATCCGGTTCATTTAGTTTTATTGTGGGCAGCGGAATATTTTCTGCTCTCCTGAAAAAAGACGAACATAAAGAGATTGGAGTGTATGTTATGGGAAACAACGCAGAGACAAAGAGAGAGGGAATCATCGTGGCAGGAACGCTCACACTGGATCTGACTCCGGTATTTGAGTCCCAGAAAAAAGCCGGAGCCGTAGAGGAAATCCTGGTTCCCGGAAAGGTCGTTCATGTGGCGGGCATCGACATCCACCCGGGCGGGGCCGTTTCGAATACGGGCCTTGGTCTTAAGGTCCTGGGGGCAAAGGTACATCCTATTGGAAAAGTAGGTAAAGACGAGCTGGGAGACATCGTCTGCCGTTATTACGAAAAGTATGGAGCGGCCGGAGATTTAATTGTAGACGGCAGCATTTCCACGTCATATTCCATTGCGCTGGCGCCTCCTGGAATCGACCGGATTTTTCTTCACGATCCCTGCGCGGGTAATACCTTCCGGAAGGATGATATCGACAAAACGCTTTATGAAACAGCCGAGGTCTTCCATTATGGATATCCGCCGGTCAGCCATTACCTTTATATCAATGAAGGGGCGGAGTGCATTGCCATGATGAAGGAAGCGAAGGAAGCAGGAGTGGCCACTTCCGTAGACTTATGCGCGGTAGACCCGGAATGTGAGAGCGGCCGGGCGGACTGGATCGGGATCATCCGGAGGCTTTCTCCGTATGTGGATTTCTTCGAGCCGAGTATTGAGGAGCTCATATTCTATCTGGACAGGGATAAATATAACCGCCTGTTTGCCGAGGCGCAGAACGGTGATATGATCGGGCTTCTGGATATGGAAAGGGATGTGAAGCCTCTGGCAGAGCAGCTGATTTCCTGGGGAGCAAGAGTAGTGCTTGTGAAATGCGGATATAAGGGATTATATTTGATGACTGCAGGAGCAGGTGCCCTGGCCGGGATCGGAGGAGGCATCACACTCGATCCGGAGGATTGGGCGGATAAAGCGTGCTTTGAGAGAAGCTACGTGCCGGATCAGGTGCTTTCAGGCACGGGCGCGGGAGATACGACCATTGCTGCATTCCTTTATGCAGTGACGCAGGGATATTCCAGAGAAAGATGCCTGCAGCTGGCGGCGGCGACGGGAGCGTCCTGTGTGGAATCCTATGATGCACTGGGCGGCCTGAAGAGCTTCGAAGAGCTGATACGGAAGATCGATGCAGGCTGGAAAAAACAATAGCAAAAGGAATTTTTCCGAAACGGCCTGAATGCCATGATCAAGAAGTGGCTGCGGAATGACTGCGAAGAATCGCCGGAAGAGATAGCCGCCATTATTATGGCGGAATATGGGGCAAAGTGAGCGGAGGATATCCCCAATGTGAACAATGCGGCCCGCTGTATTATGTGCGCGGGCCGCTTATATTGTCCGATCAGAGTCTTGTTTTTTTCAGACAGGCCTGTATTGCGCGGCCGATGAATTCTGCCGCGCCGCTTCCGTATTTTTTGTCGGTGGTTTCAATGAAAGCGGGATTTGTCAGATAGAGCTCAGCCATGAAGGACCAATGGTTTTCTCCCATGTCCATGGTTCCATTACATTCATTAGTGAAAAAAATCAATTCCCGGACAGCTTCCTGGACCTCGGGAGAGGCGGTATCCCTGCTTAAGTCAGTCGTGAGCTTTTTGGTGAGTTCTTCTGTTTTCTCAATGAGACCGGGAATCTCCGATTGGGAAACAGAAGGGCCGTGGGATAGATATTCCTGGAAATTCTTTTTCATGGCGTTTGTGAAAGCTTCCAGGCTGCCATATTCTCTTACCGCCATATCTGTTATTTTTTCTTCATTTCCTTTTAATTCAGAGATTATCTTGTCGAATGCTTCCATACTTCCCAGACGTTCCGTAATCTCATCCCCATGTGCCGTTCTGAAGTCATACAGGGCTCGGAAATAGTCGTTCATATCAAAATCTTTAAATTCCATGCATCGTTCTCCTTTCACGAGTTTGTCCAATAGATCCAGCAGAGCGTTCAGCCGGTCGCGCTTTATGAGGATCAGTTCTCTCTGCTTTTCAAATGCTGCGGTTTTGTCAAACCGCGGGTTTTCCATGATTGCCTTGATTTCTTTTAAAGTGAAATCCAGTTCCTTAAAAAACAGTATCTGCTGCAAAACCTCCAGCGCGGCGTCATCATATAAGCGATATCCCGCGGCGGTCACCTTTGTCGGTCTGAACAGGCCGATTTCGTCGTAGAACTGAAGGGTCCGTACACTGATACCGGTGAGCGAAGAAACTTGTTTTACAGTCATCATATCTGATCACCTCCCTGAACTATACTGTACACTATCACCATGCGTTAGAGTCAATGGTTTTTTCTTCCGTACCATATATCTTGTTTTAAAAAAATGCGCCGCCCAACAGGGGCGGCGCACCGAGGAGATACCTGTTTATGGTATTTTTATTCCGCGGCAGAAGGAGGACGGTCATTCTGGATAGAAGAGCCGTTTTTCTCCGATGTTTGCCAGGACTTCCTTCAGGTACCGGTCTGCCAGATAATTGGCCATCGGAAGGTTCATATCCATGTAGTTGCCGCAGTCTCTGGCTCTGGCGCCGGGGACTTCACCGTTAAAATCACGGATGAAAGTGAACATTTCCGTCATCAGAGGTACGATGTCCCTGGATTCGTAATCTCCCGCGAGGAGGAGATAGCAGCCGGTGCGGCAGCCCATGGGACCGAAATAGACCGTTTTGCTTCCGTACACAGGATGGTTCCGCAGAAATGTTGCTCCCAGATGCTCAATAGTGTGCAGCTCGGCTGTATTCATAACCGGTTCATGATTGGGCCGGGTCATCCGGATATCGAAGGTAGTGACGACTTCTCCTCCCACATGATCTTTTCTGGATACATAAAGACCTGGCAGCAGAGCCAGATGATTTACGGTGAAACTGGCGATTTTCTCCATAGTTGTCTCCTTTTCCTTTTGCATATCAATGCTACCAGTATAACGGAACGGGGGCAGAAGAGCAAGAGAAAACCGTCTGTTGACAGGGGCCGGAGCGGGTGTTACACTAAAACCTAGAATGCCCGGATTTAAGAGCGATTCAGCCGGGAATGAACGAGATTATCCGCACAAGGAGGAAGAAACTGATGCTAGACGGAAAGAAGACCCTATTCAGCGGGATGCAGGCTACGGGGAACCTTACACTGGGAAATTATCTGGGGGCCCTGAAAAACTGGGTGACCATCAGTGATGAATATAATTGCTTTTACAGCGTGGTGGATATGCACTCCATAACTGTCCGCCAGGACCCGGCCGTTTTAAGAAAACGGGCCAGGACGCTCCTGACCCTGTATATCGCGGCGGGACTTGATCCAGTCAAAAACTGTATTTATTATCAGTCCCATGTATCTGCCCATGCGGAGCTGGCCTGGATTCTCAACTGTTTTACTTATATGGGCGAACTCAACCGCATGACCCAGTTCAAGGATAAGGCCGCGAAGCACGCGGACAATATCAATGCCGGGCTTTTTACGTATCCCGTTTTGATGGCGGCGGATATCCTTCTGTACCAGGCGGATCTGGTGCCGGTGGGTATCGACCAGATGCAGCATCTGGAGATCACAAGGGACATTGCCCAAAGGTTCAACAGTACCTACGGCGATGTATTCACTCTGCCGGAAGCGTATATTGGCAAGGTGGGGGCGAAGATCATGAGCCTCCAGGAGCCCTCCAAAAAGATGTCCAAGTCCGATGAAAATCCAAATGGAAGCATTTATCTGATGGATGACAAGGATACTATTATGAGGAAATGCAGGAGGGCCGTTACGGATTCTGCGGGCATCATCCGCTATACCGACGAACAGCCGGGGTTAAAGAACCTGATCGACATTTACTGTGCGTGTACGGGAAAGACGCCGGATGAGACGATGAAGGAATTTGATGGAAAGGGCTATGGAGAATTTAAGCCTGCCGTGGGAGAAGCTGTTGCGGCGATCCTTATGCCCCTGCAGGAGGAACAGGCCAGGCTGACGGCCGATAAAGCGTATATAGACGGGATCATTAAGGAAAACGCCGAAAAAGCTGCTTATTATGCGAATAAGACGCTTCGCAAGGTACAGAGGAAGATCGGATTCCCGGACAGAATACGTAATTGAGAGAACATATTTTAATAGAATACAAGGAGGGCTGAGATATGAAGCTGGTGACATACCGATATGAAGAAAAGGAAGCGGTGGGAGTGGTGTCCCCCTGCGGGAACTATGTATATCCGGTGAAAGACCTCGGATTTGCTTTTGATACAATGAATGAGCTCATTGACGGTCTGTCCGGCGAAGGGCTTTGCGGCCTTCGGAAAGCGGCGGAAGCCGGCACAGAGGCGGGGATACCGTTTGAACAGGTGGAGCTATTGGCGCCGATTCCGGTTCCCAAGCAGGATATGATCTGCCTGGGAATCAATTATATGGCCCATGCGGAAGAATCGGCCCGTTACAAGAAGGAGGCCTTCGGCGGGGAACGGCCCTTTGCCGTGTACTTTTCCAAGCGGATAGGGGAAGCCGTGAAGCCTTATGGGGAGATAGAAGGCCATTTTGATATCGTGGAACGCCTGGACTATGAAGCGGAACTGGCTCTCATCATAGGAAAGGACGCAAAAAAAGTAGAGGAAAAAGACGCGGCCGGATATGTACTGGGCTATACGGTCATCAATGATGTCAGCGCCAGAGAGATCCAGACACGGCACAAGCAGTGGTATTTCGGCAAAGGCCTGGATGGCTTCACGCCCATGGGCCCCTGGATCGTCACGACGGATGAGCTCGCGTTTCCCCCGAAGCTGGACATCCGGTCCAGGGTCAATGGAGAGCTCCGCCAGGACAGCAATACGGAGCTCTTGATTTTTGATATTCCCCATATCATCCATGAGCTGTCTCAGGGGATCACTTTGAAAGCAGGGACGATCATCGCGACGGGGACGCCGGCAGGAGTGGGAATGGGCTTTGACCCGCCTAAATTCTTAAAGGTGGGAGATGAGATCGCCTGTACTATTGAGGGCATTGGTACGATTAAGAATGTGGTGAAATAACGGCGGAGCTGTTGAGGGCAGCGGCGGGCTGACAATACAAACGGCGGCAGGAGGAGACTCCTGCCGCCGTTTTATTTCATAGGAAAGTTTATGTATTGCCGGAAAGCCTATTTTTTCGGTACGGCTTTCTGCAGAGCAGAGCTTATGGCCTCTGTGAGCGCCATAGAGGTGTACTGAGAACTCTGGTCATAAGAAAGGCCGGTCACTCCCTGGTTTGCCACTACCTGTTCTGCCAGGTTTTCCATAGCCGGAGCCATCAGAGGATACATGGTGGCTACGGAATCTTCCAGGTTCACGAAACGGACGGACTTGATCTGATCAGAATCCACCACTACTTCCACATCAATGGCCTGGTTGTTCAGCGACAAAGATGAGGTGTAGACGCCGGGAGTATATTGAGAAACGGTGGCGTTCGTCTTCGTTGTCTTATTTTTCGGCGCGAACATACAGACCAGAAGAATGATGAGAAGAATGCCCAGGGCAACGAAAATACCCGTGTAGATCAGCTCTTTCATGCGTAATACAACTATTTTTGTTTTGGAACTCATAGACGGCTCCTCGATTTCCTTTGTACAGGATATGAGAAAGCGGATTGGAATATGACAGTTGTACCGAAAAGAGGGAAATGGTATAATAGGTATCACTCATTGAAACAATACAGAGGAAAACAGATAAGGGATCTGGAAAGGAACATATTTTGAAGGAACAGGAAAAAATACAGGAATCAGTCAATATAGAGCTCAAGTGGGAAGAACGGGAATGGGATGAAGATGAGTTTCCGCGGGGAGCATCTCCCGAGAAGTTCTTCCGGGACAGCAAGGAGTTCGCCAATCTGATGATGATGTATAAATGCGCCATCCGGGAAGTGCGGACGAAGCTGGAGGTGCTGGACGATGAGTTTTCCGTCCGGTATAAGAGAAATCCGATTTCTTCCATTCAGACAAGAGTGAAGAAGCCGATCAGTATTTTTCGGAAGCTTAAGAAGTATGACCTGGAGCTGACTCCGGAGAACATCCTGAAGGGGCTTCATGACGTGGCGGGTGTGAGGGTAGTCTGCGCGTTCATAGACGATATTTATATGGTCGCCGCCCTCCTGGCGAACCAGGACGACATCACAGTCCTTCAGGTGAAGGACTATATTAAGGAACCGAAAGCGAACGGCTACAGAAGCTATCATATGATCGTGGAGATTCCGGTGTTCTTTTCCAGGGGAAAAACACCGATGAAGGTCGAGATCCAGATACGGACCATTGCCATGGATTTTTGGGCCAGCCTGGAGCATCAGCTGCGGTATAAAAAGGACATCGAGGACGTGGAAGGTCACGAAGAGATAAGCGGGAGGCTGCTGGAATGTGCCGACACCATCTCAGATACGGATAGGAAGATGCAGGAGATCAAGCAGATGATCGGAGAATTCAACGATCTGTCATGACGGATGTCAGGGACACGTCTGAGGCTTTAGAAAGAGGGATGATATGTCACTTCAGTTTATTTTGGGGGGAGCAGGCACCGGAAAATCTTATTATATGAATCATGCTCTTGTGAAAGAGGCGTCAGAGCATCCAGAGCAGCAGTTCTTTGCCATCGTGCCGGAGCAGTTTACAATGGAGACTCAAAAAGAACTGGTGGACATCCATCCGGGGCACAGCATCCTGAATATAGACATTTTAAGTTTTGATCGCCTGGCCTACCGGGTCTTCGAAGAGCTTTCCTGCGTGCCTCATGCCGTGCTGGACGATATGGGAAAAAGCATGGTGCTCCGGAAAGCGTGCGCCGGGGTGGAGAAGGAGCTGGAAGTTTACCGGGGACATCTGGACAGAGCGGGGTTCATCGATCAGCTGAAATCTGTGATGTCCGAGTTCGGTCAGTACCGGATAGGAGAAGAAGAGCTGAAAAGGCTGACTGCGAGTACAGTAAACAGACCTCTTCTGCACAAAAAGCTGGAAGATCTGCAGGTGCTGTTCGGCGCGTTCCGCGCTTCCATGGAAGAAGGGACCATAACGGCCGAGGAACTGCTGGCGGCGCTGTGCCGTGTACTTCCCCGCTCAGAAAAAGTGAGGGACAGTGTAATAGCCCTGGACGGCTTTACAGGTTTTACTCCGGCGCAGTATGAGGT
Organism: Lientehia hominis; assembly: GCF_021044755.1. Lineage (GTDB taxonomy): Bacteria > Bacillota > Clostridia > Lachnospirales > Lachnospiraceae > Lientehia > Lientehia hominis. The sequence continues at coordinate 771,731 of NZ_JAJNOR010000001.1, read as the reverse complement.
GCTGGCCCTCCTTCTCTGCCAGGGCCGGAGGGTCATGGTGGCTGTGACGATAGATGTGGACGCGGATCCCTATGGGGAAAAGAAAAACCACGATATCTTTTCTCTGAGCCGTAAGACCATCGGGACCCTCAGCCGTATGGCAGAAGAGCTCCGCACCGGACGGGACGAGGATGTCCTCATGGAAAAAAGACAGCCACAAAGATTCCGGGAATCGAAAGAGCTCATGTTCCTGTCGGAGCAGATTCTCCGCTGTCCCTGCCGTGTGTGGAAGGGTGTTCCGGAGGATATTATTTTGTTCAGAGCAGGGACGCCGGTGGAAGAGGCCCGGACGATGGCGCGGAGGATATCGGTCCTGGTGAGAGAGGAAGGGTTCCGTTACCGGGATATCGCCGTAGTCTGTGGGGATATGGCAGGTTACAGGCCGATTTTAGAGCAGGCTATGAAAGAGGCGGGAATCCCCTGCTTTTTGGATGATAAAAGAAGCCTGCTCACCAATCCTCTGGTGGAATATATGCGGGCGGCCCTGGAGATCGTGGAAAAAGATTTTTCCTATGAAAGTGTTTTCCGCTATCTTAAATGCGGGTTTCTTCCGGTAGAGGAAGACGTCCTGTATGAGATGGAGAATTATGTGCTGGCTCTCGGAATCCGCGGTCATAAACGATGGAGCAGTCCATGGGAGCGGATATACCGGGGCGGCGAGCATGTGAATCTGGAGGCGCTCAACCGAGCCAGAGAAGCAGTGGCCGGTCCCCTTCTCACCCTCAGGGAGGCGTTTAAGCAAAAAGGAGCTTCTGTCCGCCAAATGACAGAGGCGCTGTTTTTATGGATGGAAGGGCAGGAAGCAGAGTCTGTTCTGAAGCAGATGGCGGAGAGGTTTGAGGAGGCAGGGGAATACAGCCTTGCAAAAGAATATGAACAGGCCTATGAGCTGCTTTTGGGTTTGTTTGACCGGATCGTCGGTCTATTGGGAGATGAGACCCTCTCGGTCAGGACGTATAATGACGTGCTGGACGCCGGCTGCAGAGAAATACGGGTGGGCGTGATTCCAGCGGCCATCGACAGGGTCCTGGTGGGAGACGTGGAGCGGAGCAGACTGAAAGACATTAAGGCGTTGTTCTTCATCGGAGTGAATGACGGAAACGTGCCGTCGCCCGGAAAGCAGGGCGGACTTTTGTCGGAACTTGACCGGGAAGAGCTGAAGGCGTATGTGGAACTCGTTCCTACAAGGCGTGAGAGCAGTCTGATGGATAAATTTTATTTCTATCTGACAGTGACAAAACCGTCGAGGAAGCTTTTTATCTCCTATGCGGCCGCGGATGAAGCGGGCGGGGGAAAGAGCCCTTCGTCATATATTGCCTTTCTCTGCAGAGTATTTCCGGAGCTGGAGACAGAGGCAGAGCCGGAGAGGGAACCCTCCCATATTCTTACCCCTTCTTTAGCCATGAAGATGCTGGCGGAGGGGATGGAAGAATATCGGAACGGGAAGGCATCGAAGACTTGGACCGCTCTGTATGACTGTCTGTACTCGGAGGAAGAGAACCGGCATCTGCTGAAGCGGATGGCGGATGCCGCCTTTTATACTTATGGAGGAGACCAGATATCCAGAGCTGTGGCCAGGGTGCTTTATGGAGAGCCCTTGTACGGAAGTGTGACCAGGCTGGAGACGTATGCGGTCTGTGCGTATGCCCAGTTTCTGACATATGGGCTGAATCTGGTAAAGCGGAAGGAATTTGAGTTTGCAGCCCTGGACATGGGCAACGTGTTTCACCGCGCCATTGAGCTGTGCTTCCGAAAAGCGGAAGAAAAGGGTGTCTCCATCGCCTCTGCTGACGACGGAGAACGGCATGAGCTGGTGGAAGCGGCAATGGAAGAGGCAGCCGATTCTCTGGGGAGCGACATTCTGAAAAGCTCTTCCAGAAATCATTACCTGTACGATCGGATGAAGAAGATCACGGAAAAGACGATATGGGCTTTGGGAGAGCAGCTGGCTGCGGGAAGATTTGAACCGGCCGCTTTTGAGCTGAGCTTTGAACCGGGGGAAAATTCGGCCATGAGAATCACTCTTTCAGAAGGCGGGAGTATGCAGCTGAAGGGAAAGATTGACCGGGTCGATTTATTTGAAGATGAAGAGCATGTCTATGTGAAAATCGTGGACTACAAATCCGGCGGCGCGGATTTTGATCTGAATGCCGTATACCATGGCCTGCAGCTGCAGCTGGTCGTCTACATGGACGCGGTGATGAGACGGGAGCAAAAAAAGCGCCCGGGAAAGGAAATCGTTCCGGCGGGCATGTTTTACTATCAGATTCAGGATCCGGTGCTGGAACGGGAATCCGCGGGGACGAGCCCGGAGGACGCGGTTTTGGAAGCACTGCGCCCCAAGGGGCTTTTCAATGGCGAGGAACAGGTCGTCTCCTTGTTCCAGCAGGAGGGCGGAGAAAATGGAGCATCCAGGTGGATTCCGGCAGTCATGAAGGATGGAAGCCTGGTGAAAGGAAAATCCGCAGCCGCTTCCAAGGAGCAGTTCTTTCATTTGAGGAACTTTGTAAGCGGCAGGATGAAGGAGTTCGGAACGGCCATCGCCGGAGGAGATGTTACTGCGGCGCCTTATAAACGCCGGGACAGGACGGGATGCGATTACTGTGATTTCCGGTCTGTCTGCGGTTTTGACAAAAAGACGGCGGGCTATGATTATAAACGGCTGGCAGAACGGAAGCCGGAGGAGATCTGGAAAGAAATGGCTGAGAAGGACGAAAACGGCGGGAAAGGCAGGTGAGACAATTGGCTGTGGAATGGACAAATGAGCAGAAACAAATAATCGGGCTGCGGAACCGCAATATTCTGGTGGCGGCGGCGGCGGGCAGCGGAAAGACCGCGGTACTGGTTGAGAGGATTCTGTCCATGATCACCGATGAGGATCATCCTGTGGATATAGACAGGCTGCTGGTGGTGACCTTTACCAATGCCGCGGCGGGTCAGATGAAGGAGCGTATCGCAAAGCGGCTTTCCGGCCGGCTGGAAGAAGAGCCGGACGACCGGAACCTGAAACGCCAGGAGGACCTGCTCCCCCATGCCAAGATCATGACCATTGACAGCTTCTGCCTTTATGTGGTGCGGAATTATTTCAGCAGCCTGGACCTGGACCCGGATTTTCGGATCGGGGATGAAGGGGAACTGAAGCTGCTCCGCGAGGATGTCATGAAGACCCTGCTGGAGAGGAAATATGAGGAAGCGGCTCCGGAATTCTTTCGGTTCGTGGAAAGCTATGCCGAGGGGAAGGGAGACGGAGGGATACCGGAATATATTGAGAAGCTGTATCAGTTTGCGTCTGCTTATCCGAATCCAGACAGACAGCTGAAGCAGTGGAAGGGCCAGCTGGAAGCCGGCTCCGCAGAAGCCGTCCGGTCTGCGGGATGGATGGAGTGTCTCATGGATGAGATCCATCTGGAGGCGGAGGAACTGGCCGCCCGCTATACGGCGGCGCGGGAGGCCTGCCTGGAACCGGGAGGTCCGTATTATTATGAGGATATGTTCCGGTCGGACGAACAGATCGTCAAGGGCTTACTGTCTGCACGGACTTATGAGGAAGCGGCAGAGATTTTGTCGGGATTAAAAACGGCGTTTGTTCGCAAGCCTTCTAAAAGGGATCCGGCGGTGGATGATGAGAAAAAAGCATTTTTGTCCGCCCTCCGGGATGAAATGAAAAAGGCCCTGCAGGACATGGCGAAGCAATATTACCTGGGGAGTATGGAACAGGTGCTTTCCGATATCAGAGGATGCAGCGGACCGCTCTGCGAGCTGGTGGATCTGGCGGCAGAGTTCGGGGAAGATTATTCCGCGGCCAAACGGGAAAAGAATCTGGTGGATTTTGGGGATATTGAGCATTTTGCTTTAGAGGTCCTGACGGAGGAAGGCCCGGACGGTAAATTCTTCCCCACGGAAGCAGCGGTAGAGATGAGCAGGAGCTTTTATGAGATCATGATCGATGAATATCAGGACAGCAACCGGATTCAGGAAGAGATTCTGCGCAGCGTATCCAGGGAAAGGGACGGGCGTCCCAATATCTTCATGGTGGGCGATGTAAAGCAGAGTATTTATAAGTTCCGGCAGGCGAGACCGGAGCTTTTCATGGAAAAATATGAAGCCTATACAGTGGAAGACAGCTTGTATCAGAAGATAGATCTCCATCGGAACTTCCGCAGCAGGGTGGAAGTACTCAGTACCGTCAACTTCTTTTTCAGCCAGCTGATGGAAAAGAAGCTGGGGGGAATCGCATACGACGAAGATGCGGCCCTCGTTCCGGGACGTGGATTTCCGAAAGAGCCTGAAGAAGTGGAAGGGGAAAGCCGCAAGACGGAGATCATTTTCCTGGATTCCGGGAAGGACCGGGATAAGGAAGCCGATGCAAAGCTTGCGGAATACCAGGCGAAGGAGCTGGAAGCAAAGGCAGTCGCCAAACGCATTCGGGAACTGACGGACCCGGTCTCTGGATATAAGGTCTACGACGGCCAGATAGGGGGATGCCGGACGGCCAGATATGGAGACATTGTGATTCTTCTGAGGACAGTCACCGGATGGGCAGAAGTCTTTGTGGACAGTCTGATGGAAGCCGGAATTCCTGCCTATGCCCAGTCCAGGACAGGATACTTTACTGCCAGAGAAGTGCAGTGTGTGCTTCACCTGCTGCGGGTGATCGACAATCCCATGCAGGACATTCCCATGGCTGCGGTGATGAAATCTCCCATAGGAGGCTTCACATCGGAGGAGCTGGCGCTGATAACCGCCGATTTTCGCGCAGATATCACGCCGAAGGAAACGAGAGGGCTTTATGGAGCCGTGAAACGGTGCCTCGAAGAAACGAGAGCAGAGGGACAAGGCGGAAGCTATGCCATGGTATCGGAGGAGCTTCGCGGAAAGGTGCGCCGATTTTACAATATGATCTGTGATTTTCGGGGGAAAGCCGTATATATGAGGCTTCACCAGCTGCTTCGTTATATTCTGGAAAAGACAGAATACGAATATATCCTGGCGGCTTCGCCGGGAGGCCGGCTGAGGCTGGCAAATATAGAGATGCTCATAAAACGGGCTGTCGATTATGAGAATACCAGTTACCGGGGTGTATTTCAATTCGTCCGCTATATTGAAAACCTGCAGAAATATTCGGTGGATTTCGGCGAAGCTTCCCTGGCCGGGGAGCAGGAGGATACGGTGCGTATCACCAGTATTCATAAAAGCAAGGGACTGGAATATCCTATTGTGATTCTGGCTGGCGCGGGCAAGCTGTTCAACCAGGGGGATGCGAAAGGAAAAATACTGCTCCATCCGGATTTGGGAATCGCAGCAGATTACATCGATACGGAAAGACGGCTGAAGGCGGCCACCCTTCCGAAGAAGGTTTTTCAGAGGCAGCTGCGCCTGGAGAACCTGGGAGAGGAGCTCCGCGTTCTGTATGTGGCGCTCACAAGGGCGGAAGAGAAGCTGATCATCACGGGGACAGACCGATATCTGGAGACAAAGCTCACAAAATGGAACAGTCTCCGCCTGGAAAAGGGAAGAGAGCTGCCTTATCAGGAAGTCTCGAGAGCGTCTTCTTATCTTGACTGGATGCTTATGGCGCTGGTGAGGAGCCGTATTTACGGCGGGGTCCTTTCCGAACGGGGGATTACTCCTCCGGTATTTCATCCGGTCTACGGAGAAGAAATACCGGCGGCGGTGCATGTGGAGAGTGTGGAGACGCTGGTGTATCACGAGGTCGAGAAACAGGCCTCAGGAGAGCTTTTCAAGGAAAGGCTGATGGATTGGGACGGGCTCCGGGATGAAGATGAAAAAGCCCTTTCGGGCCGGATAGCGGATCAATTGTCTTATGTGTATCCATATTTGGCGGCCGTATCGGCGCCGAGAAAATTTACAGTCTCCCAGCTGAAAGAGATTGGTATGGCAGAAGGGGAAGAAGAGGCGGTCCGCCTTTTGGAGAATCAGGACAGGGATGCGGACAGAAAACGTCCGGCTTTCCTGGAAAAAGAGGAAGAGCTGTCAGGAGCGGCCAGGGGCACCGCCTATCACAGGGTGCTTGAGCTCCTTCCCATGACTACGGAGGCCAAAAAGGAAAGTGTGGAGGAAGCAGTCAGGATTCTGGAAAAACAGGGGCTGCTGCCCTTTGGAACGGGAGAACGGCTGAATTTGAGAAAGATCACAAGATTTCTGGATTCTCCTCTGGGACACAGGATGGCAGAAGGAGAACGCCGCGGGACACTCAGGAAAGAGCAGCAGTTTGTCATGGGAATGCCGGCGGCCAGGATTCGTCCTGAGTATGAGGAAGCCGGACTGTCAGAGGAGCGGATGCTCATTCAGGGAATTATCGACGCCTGGTTCGAAGAAGACGACGGGTTAGTCCTGGTGGACTATAAGACGGACAAAGTGGATAAGATGGTAGGAGAGGCCGGCGTGAGGCGTTTCCTGGAACGATATCGGACACAGGTGGATTATTATCAGGAAGCGTTGGAGCAGAATACCGGAAAACGGGTGAAAGAAAGATATCTGTACTCTTTTTCCCTGGAACGGGCAATCCCGCTTTGACGGCGGCAGGTGATCGCAGAAAGACGTGGAAAACACGGACGGAGGGAATATATGGATTCAGGAATTCTAATACCGCAGAGCTCAGTTCTCTGCATGGCGGCCTCACTGGCGGGGATGGTATTGGCGCCCGTTCTTGCAGTGGTATTTTTGAAAAAGAGGACGGGACAGAAGCTGTATCCGCTGTTAGTAGGAGCGCTGACTTTCTTTGTCTTTGTCCGTTTTCTGGAAAACATCCTGCATCAGGTGGTGCTGGGTGTGCCCGGCGCGGGAAATCTGATCTTGAATAATGGGTGGGCCTATGCAATATACGGTGGTCTGGCGGCCGGCATATTTGAGGAGATCGGACGTTTTGTGGCTTTTAAGAAACTGCTGAAAAATGAGAGAGGGAAGAGAATATCCCTCATGTACGGTTTGGGACATGGAGGAATCGAGACTTTTCTGGTGGCGCTCAGCCTGGTGAGTACCATGACACTGGCGTTTGCAGTTAATAAAATGGGGATAGACGCATATATCGCGACGATTCCGGCCGCGTCTGCAGATACCGTGCGGAACGCCGCAGAATCTATCGCGTCGCAGCCGGCCTGGATCTATTTGTTGTCCTTTCTGGAGAGACTGGTTGCCATGGGGCTTCATCTGAGCCTTTCGGTATTGGTATACGGCGCTGCCCGATGCGGAAAAAAATGGCTGCTTCCGGCGGCGATTGGAATCCACAGTTTTAGCGACATGTTCGCGGGACTTTACCAGAAGGGGATACTGACCAGTGTATTTTTAACAGAATTTCTGATTTTGGCGGTTATGGTGATAACAGCTGTGTTTGCCAGGAAGCTATATCTGGAATATCCCGATGAAATAGAGAAGACAGCGGATAATTCAGAGAGGATACAGCAGTAGAGAAGAACGGAATAGAAAAGGAGAGATTGACTATGAGGACGTTTGAAAAATCAAAAAAGCTTGACAATGTCTGTTACGATGTGCGGGGACCGGTGGTCGACGAGGCTAACCGGATGATTGCCGAAAATATCGATATTTTGAAGCTGAATATCGGAAATCCGGCTCCTTTTGGATTCCAGGCGCCGGATGAGGTCATCCATGATATGCAGACCCGGCTGCGGGAAGCACAGGGCTATTCCGATTCTAAAGGGGTCTTCGGCGCCAGAAAGGCCATTATGCAGTATTGCAGGATAAAGAAGATTCCCAATGTGACCATGGAGGACATCTATGTGGGAAACGGTGTCAGTGAGCTGATCACCATGTCCATGCAGGGACTTTTAGATGATGGAGACGAGATTCTGATTCCCTCTCCGGACTATCCTCTTTGGACAGCGGCCGCCAATCTGTCCGGCGGCCGGCCGGTGCATTATATCTGCGATGAATCGGCGGACTGGTACCCGGATCTGGATGATATGGAAAAGAAGATCACGGACCGGACGAAGGGGCTTGTGATCATCAACCCCAATAATCCCACCGGTGCGCTGTATCCTAAAGAGCTTTTGGAGCGGATCGTGGAGATTGCCAGACGTCATGAACTGATCTTGTTTGCCGACGAGATTTATGACCGCCTTGTGATGGACGGGGAGACTCATGTCTCGATTGCGTCTCTGGCACCGGATCTGATGTGCGTGACCTTCAACGGTCTTTCCAAATCCCACCGTATCGCGGGATTCCGGAGCGGCTGGATGACTCTAAGCGGAGATAAGAAAAAAGCCAAAGGATATATCGAGGGACTGAATATGCTGTCCTCCATGAGGCTCTGTGCCAATGTTCCTGCACAGATGGTAGTGCAGACAGCCCTTGGAGGCTACCAGCAGGAAAATGTGGATGAGCTTTTGCTGCCAAGAGGACGGATTTATGAGCAGAGGGAGTTTATATACAACGCGCTCAACGATATTCCCGGCATAACGGCAGTGAAGCCCAAGGCGGCGTTTTATATTTTCCCCAAAATAGATGTGAAGAAATTTAATATTCACGATGACGAACAGTTCGTGCTGGATTTTCTGCGTTCTGAAAAGGTGCTTTTGGTGCACGGAGGCGGTTTCAACTGGAAGGAGCCGGATCATTTCCGCGTGGTATACCTTCCCAGGGTCGAGGAGCTCAGGAACGCCACCGGCCGGCTGGCAAGGTTTTTGTCTGAATACCGTCAGCCGTAAGTGAATTCGGAGGCATATCCGACAATTCTTTACTTTTTTTTCGAAAATCTTCAGATTTGATTCATGTTTGCACAAGAATTCTTATGTATACTAAGATAAGAGTTTGGATGAAAAAGCAAAGGAGACACTCATGAATCAAATGACCACGGGAAAAGAGCCTCCCAGGTGGCAGAATACGGGGAAAGAATACACGACAGGAAAGAAAAGCTCCGGCAAAGAAAGAAGCGGAAGCGTCAGAAGAACCGATACAGGGACGTTTAAGGCCGCGGGACGGAGACCGGCAGGCAGGTTTGACACTTCCAGAATGGAAGAAAAAAAGCGCATGAGAAGAAATCAAAGGATAAGAAAACGGATTGGACTTGTTTTCGGAGCTTTCGTCCTTTGTACCGGTTCTTTTCTCGCGGGAAGGCTTACGGCGCCTGCCGGGAACAAGACTCTGGGAAGGACGGATGATTCATTGCCCGGAGAGTCGGGAATGTCACGGAGCGGGTTTATGTCCACGGCGAGCGAACAGGATTCGGAGATGAGCGACGAGGAAAAAAGGGCCTATGTGCTGGAGCACCCGGAAGAGTATCCGGAATATTTGGTGTCTTTAATGGAAAGCTCCCCGGAAGCATTGGATTTCGTCTATTCTTATCCGGAAGAAAAGAATCAAGAGACGGTTATTGACCTTTCAGGAGAATTTACCAAAGGGGAGATTCCTCTTTTCATCCAGTGGGACAAGCGGTGGGGATACTGGAAATACGGAGACGACCTGCTGGGTCTCAGCGGATGCGGCCCTACCTGTCTGTCTATGGTCTATGTGGGACTGACGGGAGACGCTTCCATGAATCCAAAGGTAATGGCCGCGTACAGCGAGAGTAACGGTTTTTATCTGGAAAACGTGGGCACCAGCTGGGAGCTGATGGGGACCGGCGCAGAAGAGCTGGGACTCCGGTCGAATACGATTTCATTGAGCAGGGAGGCGGTCTTCAGAGAGCTGGATGCGGGGCGTCCGCTGATCTGCAGCATGCGGCCGGGGGATTTTACGGCGAACGGGCATTTTATCGTTATATATGGACGGGAAGGAGATGAGCTCCTTGTCCACGATCCTAACAGCCCAAAGCGGAGCGGAATGAAATGGTCCTATTCAGATCTGGAGTATCAGATAAAGAATATCTGGTCATATTCTGTTGGAAGTAAAGAACGGAAGGTTGAAAAGAGTTTTTCTCAGATATGATCTGTGCGGCCGGAAGGATTCAGTCCTTCCGGCCGTTATTGTGTCTTTCTGTGAAAATACGGCATATAATTTATTATTAGTTGTTGACAAATAATATTATATGATATATAGTATTAATCAAGAAATAATATTATATATTACAGATAAGGAGTTGGTCGCATGGTATTTAATACAGGTGCCGCTCTCCTGGATGCCATTGTGCTGGCAGTCGTCTCCAGAGACCAGGACGGGACATATGGGTATAAGATCACCCAGGAAGTCCGGGAAGCCATTGACATATCGGAGTCAACGCTTTATCCGGTGCTCAGGAGGCTTCAAAAGGATGAGTGCCTGGAGGTCTATGACAAGGAATACGGGGGCAGGAATCGAAGATATTATAAAGTGACATCGAAGGGAGATGCCCAGCTCAATCTCTACAAAGGGGAATGGCGGCAGTATTCCAGCAAAATATCAATGATCCTTCAGGAGGTGTGAATATGAACAGGGCAGAATATATGAAGGAGCTGGCATATCTTTTACAGGACGTACCGGATGAGGAAAAGGAAGAAGCCCTTCAATACTATAAGGATTATTTTGACGATGCCGGGGTGGAAAACGAAGCGCAGGTGATCTCAGAGCTTGGCCGGCCGGAAAAGATAGCCGCGATCATCCGTGAGGGAGCAAGAAACGGGTACGAGAACCAGGACGCGGAGTATACGGAGGCCGGTTATCGGAATGAGCGTTACCGCAGTCCTCAGTATGAAGTGGTGCCGCCGGAGCGCTGTAGAAAAGACACGATAGAAGATAAAAACGACAGCCGGGAAGAAAGTTCTTGTTTTCAGAAAGAAGATTATCAGGATGCTTCTTATCGGCGCATGGAAGAAGAAACCGGCCAGAGCGAAGATACATGGCAGGAAAGCTCCCGGAAATATGAAAACGATACGCATCATCAGACCTTTGCGGAAGAAGGGCAGGACAGACGCCCGGTCAGACGCCGTTTCAGCCTGCTGATGTGGATTCTCGTGATATTAGGGTTTTTGATGATATCGCCGCTCCTGTTGGGAGGAGCCGGGGTGGTGTTTGGGATTGCCGTGACGATCGTCGTCGGTGTCGGAGGAGTGGCCCTGGCAGTGATTCTGATCGCAGTCGTGCTTCTTGTAGTAAGCGTGATTTTGATTGGTGTCGGGATTGCGAAACTTCTGATCTATCCAATCGCGGGAATCATGATATGCGGCGCGGGACTGGTGCTGTTGTCGATAGGAATGTTCTTTACATGGCTGTCCGTTCTGTTCTGCGGAAAAGCGGTGCCCGGCATCATCCATATGATCGGGAACTTTTTTAACTTTCTGTCGCGGAGACTGCGGAGAGGAGGTGCTGCCGCATGAAGCGTTTTACGAAAGTATGTCTGTGGATATGCGGGATCTCTTTTCTGGTCGGCATTCTCATGATGTCTGTCAGCTGGGCCATGGGATTCCGGGGATATCATCCGCACGATTTGTATGACTGGGAATTGGTGGAGAGGAATCAGGCTATAGAAGGCGACATCCGGAGCATCTGTCTCAAAGTGAAAGCGGGCAGCATTATTGTGGAAGAAGGCGATGCCTTTGCGATTACTGCATCGACGGCCGGAGAACATTTTAAGAGTACTGTGGAAAACGGCACCTGGACGCTGGAAGAGGAAGAAAAGCATCAGGAAGGAACGTCCGTTGGCGGATTCTATATCAACAATGGAGGAGTCTATCTGAAATCTTCCCTGGGTGAAGTCCATATCACGGTTCCGAGAGGAGTGCGTCTGGAGCATGTGGAGATAGACGTACAGGCCGGTGCGGTGGAGATTGACAGGATTTCCTGTGAGACGATGGATATCGATGTCCAGGCAGGAGCAGTGAATTTTGCAGCAGATGTGTCAAAGGAGATTTCCACGGAGTGTCAGGCCGGCGGCGTAAGCGGGTTTTTAGATGGGAAAGATGAAGATTTTAATCTGAGCATCGACTGCAATCTGGGAAGTGTTGTGGTGGGAACCTATGAGTGCGGAGGCGTGTTCAACCGAGATAATGTATCCTATGGCGCGGATAAGAAGATGACGATTTCCTGTGATGCAGGGAGCGTTGAGTTCGCTTTTTCAGAAAATTATTGAGTTTACGGCAAATTTGATATAGAATGGGCAGGAGGCCTGAATTAAGGTTATAGGAGGAATAGAGCATGGAACCAAAAAGATTATACCGTTCTGTAAGAGACAGGATGCTGCTTGGCGTATGCGGCGGCATTGGAGAGTATTTCGGCGTTGACGCTACGATCATTCGAGTGATCTGGGCGCTGTTTGGCTGTACGGGTGCCGGTATCCTGGCGTATTTGATAGCAGCTGTGATCATGCCGCAGAATCCAGAAAATTAGTGCGGGAAGGCCTGTATATTTTTTAAAAAAACGGCGATGCTCTAAGTAGCCCTGAAGGACAGGGGGAAAGGAGCATTGTTTTTATGGGAAAGAAAAAAGATAAGCCGATTGATTTGGAAAACCTGACGCCGGAGGAGAAATTAAAGCTGGAGATTGCCGATGAGATCGGAGTTTATCAGAAGGTAATAGATGGAGGCTGGAGATGTCTTTCCGCAAAAGAATCCGGGCGCATCGGCGGTCTGATGACAAAGAAAAAAAGAGAAATGAGTAAATCCTGAAACTTCTTAATCTTTTCTAAAATCCGAAGGGAGAGACTGGAAAGTTAGGAAAGAATATGGTACTATGGATACCGAGAGAACTGCCGGCAAGCCGGCGGGAGGGAGATGTCCATGAACATATTGTTTTTCCTGACTCCCAAAAGTGATGTGGAATTTGTATATGAAGATTATACTCTTCGGCAGACCATTGAAAAGATGGAGTACCACCGATTTTCCGAGGTGCCGGTCATCAGCCGGGACGGCAGATATGCAGGCACTATTACGGAGGGAGACTTGCTCTGGTATGTGAAGGAGGACTGGGACCTCAACATACGTGAGGCAGAGAATGTCCGCATTATGAACATCAGGCGGAAAAAGAAAACCGCAGCCGTGTCCGTAAATGCGAAGATGGAGGACCTGATGGAAAAGGTCATGAATCAGAATTTCGTTCCTGTGGTGGATGATAATGAAATTTTTATCGGCATCGTGAAACGGAAGGATATCATCCATTATTGTTATGAACATATGGTAAAATGTGAATAGTCTCCGAAGGACAGGGGATACGGGGATATTTCTCCGGCGGCGGAGCGGCATCAGAAATTGATGCCGCTCCGTTGTTTGCGCGGATAGGACCGGAAGAAAGAGCTATTGTCAAAAAGGCGTTTATCTGTTAACATTTTAGCGTCGATATACAAGGTATACCTTTAAATACCTTTCAAATAACCTTATTTTTATTAACCCGGGGAAACAGAAGGATGTCCGTTTCCATCCAGACGGGTCGCTGGCAGCCGTAACCAGCATCTCTGCGGCCTCCGGTCGGTCTTTTCCAACTGACATGGATAAATCGATATTTTTCCATGTCAGATTCCAACAAAAATCCGCATGATATGCGATTTTTGCCTCCCTGCGGCCGGGAGATCCTGCTAACGCCTCTGCAGCGCTCCCCTTACGATGGAATCGGAACATTCCTTCTGCTCCTCTTTCCGCACCGAAATAAGCATTCGTTTGTCCTGAAAGCCATTGAGGCGGCTCACCGCAGCGCAGAGGCCGGTGTTCTCCAGGAGGAGGGAGGCAGAAACGGAAAATCCGATTCCGTTTCTGAACGAACAGGAGACAGGAAATCATAAAGATTTCCTGTCGACATGTGAGCGGTACTGCCGGAACGGAGATAAAGCGGCCTCTGCATCGCCAGCGAACCGAAATCGTGACGGTCCGGAACTTCTGCCGGTACTGAATTGGAGCTGACTAAAAATGATTCCAAAAAGTGTTTTGTATCATAGTTGAGTAAATCCGGCCATATTTGGTCGACTGTATTGCAATGAGAACGGAAATGGGGTAGAGTCATGAAAAAGAAAAGAGAAGAGATTCCGGGAAGAGATGCATTCCGCAGCAGGATGGGTTTTATTGTAGCATGTGTCGGATCAGCAGTGGGAATGGGAAATATCTGGATGTTTCCATACCGGACGGGGAAATTCGGCGGAGCAGCTTTTCTGATCCCGTATTTTATTTTTGTGGTGTTATTGGGTTTTTCCGGTGTGATCGGCGAAATGGCCTTCGGCCGTTCCATGGGGACAGGCCCTGCCGGGGCCTTTGAAAAGGCCATGAAGCTGCGGGGAAAGAAGGGAGGAAAGCTGATTGGCCTGATTCCCGTGATCGGTTCCCTGGGAATCGCCATTGGATATTCGGTGGTAGTGGGCTGGTTTATAAAATATCTGTGCGGAGCTGTGGCTGGAAACCTGGGGAAGGTTGGGGATATGGGAGCCTATTTTGGCGCTCTTGCCGGAAATTTCGGCAGCATCGGCTGGCATATGCTGGGGCTTGCCATTACCTTTGCCATCATGCTGTTTGGCGTATCCAGAGGAATTGAAAAAATGAACAAGATTATGATGCCGGCCTTCTTTGTGTTTTTTGTGGTCCTTCTTGTTCGAGTCTTTACACTCAAAGGCGCTTCGGAAGGCTACCGCTATTTGTTCATTCCGAGATGGGAATCACTGGCGGATGTGAAGACCTGGGTCTATGCTCTGGGACAGGCCTTTTTCTCTCTGTCCCTGGCAGGCTCGGGGACCATAGTGTATGGCAGCTATCTGAAAAAGGATGTGGACGTGGTGAGCTGCGGCAGGAATGTGGCGATATTTGATACCTGTGCTGCGCTTCTGGCGGGAATGGTGGTGATTCCGGCAGTTTTTGCCTTTGGGCTGGACGTTTCTGCCGGACCGCCGCTCATGTTCATTACTTTGCCTGCCGTATTTCAGAAGATGCCCTTTGGATGGCTGTTTTCTGTGATCTTTTTTGTGGCAGTGCTGTTCGCAGCCATAACTTCTCTTATGAACCTGTTTGAAACTCCCATCGAAGCTCTTCAGGAGCAATTCCGGATGTCTAGGAAGATGGCGGTGGGAATTGTGGCTTTCGTGGCTGCCGCGGTGGGAATCTTCATCGAGAGCGCCGATGCTGTGAGCAAGTGGATGGACGTGGTGTCCATCTACATTATCCCTCTTGGCGCTCTGCTGGCGGCGGTGATGTTTTTCTGGGTATGCCCAAAGGGATACGCAAGAGAACAGGTGCAGCTCGGAAGGAAGAAAAAGCTGGGCAGCTGGTTTGAACCGGTGACCAAGTATCTCTTTGTGGGACTGACGCTTGTGGTATATGTCCTGGGAATTTTGTTCGGAGGGATCGGCTGAATAGAACTCCGCCGTTATGTTGACTTTTTTTGACGGAGATGGTAAGATGATACCGCATCGGTTTTGGGCCGGTGCGGTAGTTTTTCCATACGGATATGGTGGAATTGGCAGACACGCAGGATTTAGGTTCCTGTGCTGAAAGGCGTGTGGGTTCGAGTCCCATTATCCGTATGAAGCTAAAAGCTGCATTTTGAGAAATCACGATGCAGCTTTTTCTTATGACTTGAAAATGAGACATCGAAAAGTGACTTGTGATACTAAATACTTTTTGGAATCAACCTTGGAAATCCACGTTCCGGCAGTACCGCTCACAGTCGACAGGAAATCTTTATGATTTCCCGTCTTCCGTTTCTGCCTTCCTCCTGCCTCCTCTGATTCGTTAAGATGAGTTTGTTTGAAGGGTATTCAAAGGTGTACCATAAAACGAGGCTCAAATTTGGAACTCAAAATTGAGATAATCCAAATAAGGGCCTTTTTTCTCTGTAAATTTCCGCAGCTTTTTAAAAAAGCTTCTTGACATAACCGAAAATTGGTGACATAATGACATATAGATGACCGGTCATAATGAATGCTGAAAGGAGCAAAACATGGGACAAAGATCAATTAAAGGCAGTTCAGAGCTTGCTAAATGTATCAGACTCAGGCGGAATGAACTAAATCTTACGATTGAAGAGGCCGCGTCTAAAGCGGGGGTTGGAACAAAGACATGGAGCCGCTATGAATCCGGAGAATCTATAAGAAAGGACAAATGTATAGGAATCTGCAAAGCGTTAAATTGGCATGCCCTACCGGATGGAGAGGATAATGATACAAGTGACACATTAAATATGGATGAATATAAAAAGCGGGAAATATGGTCGTCATATCTGGAGAATACGTTTGGTGAACTTGCGGCCGCGTCCTTTGTCATTGGCAGCGATATTTTGCTGGACCATTTACATGAGGATATGGAAGCACTTTCTTCCATGCCCAAGGGGTCGCATATTGGCGAAATAGGCGCTTCATGGCTGGAATCCTTATTGCCTCCGCAGTTTCTTATGCGCTATGATTATGATTTCTTGTATGTTCTGCATGCTGCAGTTGTTCAATTACAGGCAATTGCTCACGCTGGCAATCAAATGACAGCTCATAGTGTAATGGAAGAACTGGCACTATATCTGGTTGTGGAAGAATCACGTTTCCTGATAGAAAGTATGGAGCCGGATGATGACGAAATAGACTACGACAGTTGGGACGAATGGATATTTGACTTATTTGATGATATGGATCTGATTACCTTTTTATATTCCGATCTATATGTCACGGGTAACAATACTTATCATTTTGACCATTGGACAGAGAGACAGTTTTATTGTCAATAGTTTAAGAAACGAGGATGCACATGGAATCTGATTTTATAAACATAACTGCAGAGAACCTTGCCGATGAGCATTTATGCTGCATCATCCGCAGCAAAAAGCCGCATCAAGGTATCGAAGCAAAGAAGAAATGGCTTTCAGAACGGCTGAAGGAAGGCCATGTTTTTAGAAAGTTAAATGAAAAGGCTGTCGTTTTTATTGAATATGCTCCTCTTGAAACGGCATGGGTTCCCATAATAGGCGGCAATTATTATTATCTGTACTGCTTATGGGTCTCCGGCAGCCATAAAAGAAAGGGATACGGGAAATCTCTGATGGAATATTGTTTGGCGGATGCCAAAAGAAAAGGCAAATCCGGAGTCTGTATGCTCGGAGCACAAAAACAGAAGGCCTGGCTGTCCGACCAAGCGTTTGCGAAGAAGTTTGGCTTTAAGGTTGTCGATACCACTGACTATGGATATGATCTGCTGGCGCTTTCTTTTGACGGAACACTGCCGAATTTCACACAGCGTGTTAAAAATCCGGAGATTGAAAATAAAGAGCTGACGATTTACCATGATATGCAATGCCCCTATATCTGTCAGAACGTGGAGAGAGTAAAAAAATATTGTGAACAAAACGGCGTCCCCGTGTCCTTTATACAGGTGGATACTCTGCAGAAAGCAAAGGAACTGCCCTGTGTTTTCAATAACTGGAGTGTGTTTTATAAAGGAAAGTTTGAGACGGTGAATTTATTAGACGCCGCCAGTTTGAGCAGAATACTCAAAAAGTGAGGAGCAGGTTCCTGGCTTTATTGAAACGGTTTCCTGAATATGATAAACTTGTGGCACAGTAATGAAGTGCGTATGGGGTGGGAGAGAATGGAAAACAACAGGACAAATGAGCCGATTTACATGAAGGTATACCGGGGACTGAAAGCGGAGATTCAAAAGGGAACGTATCCAGTCAACAGCTTTCTTCCAAAGGAGAGCGAACTGGAAGGAATATATGGCGTGAGCAGGACCACGGTCCGGAAGGCAGTGAAGATGCTCAGCCAGGAGAACATCCTGGAAGTGCGGCAGGGCTGCGGCACAAAGGTCTGTGATCATAAGGCGACGCAGGATTACAACAAGGTGACCTCGGTTACAGAATCTCTGAGAAAAAAGGGCTATGCAGTATCTACGGGAAGTATGATGATCGATATTGTGGATGCTGTGGGGGAAACGGCGGAGGAATTGGAGATATCCAGCGGGACGAAGCTCGCGCGGGTGCAGCGCCTGCAGCTGGCGGACGATAATCCTGTGACGATCATGGAAAATTATATTCCATATTCTTTCGTTCCAGGTATAGAAAAATATCAAGACAAGTTTGTGGCCCTTTACCAGTTTCTGGAGGAAACCTATGGAATCGCCATTGACAGCACGAAGGACAGGATATCCGCGGCATCGGCCACCTTTATGGAGGCTCAGATTCTGGGCATTAAGCCGAGAGACGCTCTTTTAGTGGTGCGCCGGGTCTGCTATCATGAGGACAGGCCCATATGTATGGATTATGTAAGAATCATAGGCAGCTGGTATGAGGTCGAAATTCACGGGCATGGGAGAAGCAAATAGAATGGAAAACAGGAGTACAGAAGCACAGAGGCTGGCCAGACATATTGATATCAGCTGTGTCCAGGCACTTCATACCAGGGATGAGATCAACAGGATGATTGAGGCGGCCAGGAAATACCGCTTCATTTGTGTGTTTACGCTTCCGGCATTCAGCGGTTATGTGGCGGAAAAGCTGCGGGATGAGCCGGATATCCGTACGGGAGGCGTCATCAGCTTTCCGGGGGGCGGCGACACGGTGGCTCAGAAGGGGAGACAAGCCAGAGAACTCCGGGAGATGGGCTGCGGAGAAATGGACATGGTCATGAATCTGACGGCATTCCGGAGTGGTGAATATGCCTGGACAACGGAAGAGATCATGGCTGTGATCGAGAATGCTTCCGGAATACCGGTGAAGGTGATCATCGAAGCTCCCCGTCTGACGGAGCAGGAGATCCGCCGGGCGGTGGATCTGTGCGTGGAAGCCGGAGCCGATTATGTAAAGACGAGCACAGGCTGGTATGCGGAGAAGACGAAGCTGGAGCATATAAAGATCATGGCCTCTCAGGCGAGGGGAAGGATCAAACTGAAGGCGGCGGGCGGAATCCGTACATCCGGCACGATTTTTGCCATGGAACAAGAAGGCTGCAGCCGTTTCGGGCTGGGACTTGATTCGGCACTTTCCGTTATGGAAGAGCTGAACGGAGGGCTTCTGGCAAAAGGTACAGATAAAGTCCTATAATTTTGGTAAAAATGCCAAAAGGTTATTGATTGATTACATAATCTATTGATGATATACTTAGAACATCTTTTGAAATTGAAGGATGGAAAGGAGATATAGAACATGAAAGGTTATGCAATGTTAAAGATTGGTGAATCGGGATGGATTGAAAAAGAAAGACCGAAATGCGGACCGATGGACGCAATCTGTAAGCCCCTGGCAATTGCCATTTGTACCTCAGACGTACATACGCTTTGGGAGGGCGCTATCGGAGACCGACATAATATGATCCTCGGCCATGAAGGCTGCGCAGAGATAGTAGAGGTAGGAGAGCTTGTCAAGGATTTTAAGCCGGGAGACCGTGTCCTGGTTCCTGCTATCACTCCCGACTGGAACTCATTGGAGGCCCAGGCAGGATATTCCATGCATTCTGGGGGCATGCTGGCAGGCTGGAAGTTTTCCAACTTCAAAGACGGCGTGTTTTCCGAGTTTTTCCATGTAAACGATGCGGATGGAAACCTGGCTCTGCTTCCGGACAATATCAATACAGTGGACGCGTGTATGCTTTCTGATATGGTTCCCACCGGATTTCACGGTGTCGAGCTGGCAGACGTACAGTTTGGAGATACCGTTCTGGTGATCGGAATCGGTCCTGTAGGCCTGATGTCCGTAGCGGGAGCGAACCTTCGCGGAGCTGCCAGGATTATCGCGGTCGGCACCAGGCCCGTTTGTGTGGAAGCGGCCAGGGGATATGGAGCGACAGATTTTGTCAGCTATAAAAACGGCCCGATTGCGGAGCAGGTGCTTAAGATGACCGGCGGCAAAGGAGTGGACAAGGTCGTGATCGCGGGAGGCAGTGTGAAGACCTTCTCAGAAGCGGTCAAGTGCCTGAAACCCGGCGGAAAGATTGGTAATGTCAATTACCTGGGTTCCGGTGAAGTGATCGATATCCCCCGTGTTGAATGGGGTGTGGGAATGGGCCACAAACAGATCAACGGCGGACTGATGCCGGGCGGACGCCTGCGTATGGAAAAGCTGGGAGCGCTGGTATCATCTGGAAAGCTGGATCTTTCACCGCTGAGCACCCATGTGTTTGAGGGCTGGGAGCATGTGGAAGAGGCGCTGTTCCTGATGAGAGACAAGCCTGCTGATCTGATCAAGCCGGTCGTAAAAATCGAAGACTGATGAACAATGGCCCAGTGCACTGCATTGGGCCATATGTTTCTCCAGGGAGAGGCACTGTCTCTTTCAGGTTTAGGAAATAAAAGAAAAGGTAAGGGAATCAGCTCATGAAGATACTTGTAATATCCGGCTTTCTGGGGGCGGGGAAGACCACTTTTATCAAAGCATTGGCAAGGCATACGGGGAAGGATTTTGCGATTCTGGAAAATGAATACGGTTCTGTTGGAGTGGACGGCGATACGCTCAAAGACAGTATGGATGCGGGAAAGGTCAACATTTGGGAGATGGCGGAAGGGTGTATCTGCTGTTCCATGAAGGGGGACTTTACAGCATCTGTCCTGACGATTGCCAATACAGTGGATCCAGAATATCTGGTGATCGAGCCGACAGGGGTGGGTATGCTGAGCAATATCATACGGAGCCTCCAGGAAATCGAATATGAAAGGATTTCACTGCTGGCACCGGTCACCATAGTGGATGGGCACAGCTATGAGCGTTACTGCCGGGAGTTCCCGGAGCTTTACAGGGATCAGATTGCATCAGCCCGTACTGTAGCCGTGTCCAAGATGGAACAGGCAGATGAGAAAGAAAGAGAGGCCTTGGGAAAGAAGCTGTCAGACTGGAACCCGGACGGTCTGGTGGTCACGGAGCATTACAGCGCCATGGGCCCGGATTGGTGGAACGGTCTGCTGGAGCTGAGCTATGACGGACAGGTTCTTGAGAATACGGGAGCGGACGCGGAGGGAATGCCGGATACATTTTCTCTCAGCAGCGTTTCTCTGGAAAGTCCGGAAAGGCTGATCCTATTAATGGAACAGATTATCTATGGGCAGTTTGGGGACATTTTCCGGGCTAAAGGACACCTGCGGGCCGGCGGCCGGATGTTTCAATTCGATGTGGCGGACGGCCAGTATTCGGTAATGGATATTGACACGGATCAGGAAGGGAAAGCTGTATTTATCGGCAATGGCATCAGACGGCAGAAGCTGCGCCGGGTTTTTTTCAGAAGGAGAGGAAAGGGTGCTCCTGTGAAGGCGCGCGCGGAGGTCTCAAGAAGTTAGGATGGCATAAATATCGTCTTTTGGGAAATAATAGGATAAGAATATTTTTCCGATGGAGGGCGATATGAAAAAATACCGGATAGCTTTGGCTGTTTCTGCCGTGCTGGTCTTACTAAGTGGATGCGGCAGCAGCAAAAAAGAATTGGACGCGTATATGGGTGAGCAGGATGAGATCATGGAAGAGATGATGGAAAAGATGGACGATGTGGAGCCTTCCGGCTCTGCAGCCGCTGCATTTTTGAATCAGATGATACCTCATCATCAGTCCGCCGTTAAAATGTCTCAGAGCTATCTGCAGCATGCGGGAGAAAAAGGCAAGTTCAAAGAGCTGGCGGAACAGATCATCAGCACTCAGGAAGATGAGATAAAACAGATGAGTGAAATGGCCGCAAGAATCATGGACGAAGGAATGGCAGATGAAGAGCAGGAGGCTCTCTATCTGGAAGAATACGAAAAAATGATGAAAAGCCACCATTCGGCTCATGATTCTCAGGCAAAAAGTCTGGACAGGGCTTTTGCGGAAGGGATGTCGATGCATCACCAGATGGCGGTGGATATGTCGAAAGCCGTTCTGAACCATACTGATGAGGAAGAAGTGATCCTGCTGGCCAATGTTATCATCGCCCAGCAGGAAAAAGAGATACAGCAGATGGAACAAGAGGATGGCGGACACGCCCATTGATAAAAGCCGGAGGATGGAGGCCCTCCGGCTTTTTGGTCAGACAGCCGGCTGGACGAACGCCTGGCTTAAATCCTCCAGGATATCGTCGATATGCTCGGTGCCTATGGACAGGCGGATCGTATTCGGACGGATTCCCTGATCCAAAAGCTCTTCTTCTGTGAGCTGGGAATGTGTGGTGGAGGCCGGATGAATCACCAGGGATTTTACGTCGGCTACGTTTGCAAGCAAAGAGAAGATCTCCAGGCGGTCAATGAAATCCTGCGCTTCTTTGGCTCCCCCCTTGATCTCAAAGGTAAAAATGGAAGCTCCACCGTGGGGAAAGTACTTTTGATATAAGGCGTGGTGGGGATGATCGGGAAGAGACGGGTGGCTGACCTTTTCCACCTGCGGATGCCTGGAGAGAAAATCCACGACCTTAAGCGTGTTTGATACGTGACGTTCCACACGGAGAGAAAGCGTCTCCAGACCCTGAAGAAATAAAAAGGCATGGAGCGGAGCCAGAGTCGCGCCGGTATCTCTTAAGAGGATCGCTCGAATCTTAGTCACGAACGCTGCTTTTCCGGCCGCCTTTGTAAAGCTGATTCCATGATAGCTGGGGTTGGGTTCGGTGAGAGAGGGGAACTTGCCGCTGGCTTCCCAGTCGAACTTGCCGCTGTCGACGATTACGCCGCCTATGGCCGTACCATGGCCTCCTATGAATTTTGTGGCAGAATGGACTACGATATCCGCGCCGTATTCAAAGGGACGCACAAGAAAAGGAGTCGCGAAGGTGGAATCCACGACCAATGGGATCTTATGCTTGTGGGCCACAGCGGCCACGGCTTCGATATCGATTAGAGTAGCGTTGGGATTGCCGATCGTCTCAATGAATACGGCCTTTGTACGTTCGTTTATGGCATCCTCAAAAGCGTCCTTTTTATCTGCGTCCACGAAAACGGCTGTGATTCCGTATTGAGGAAGCGTATGCTCCAGCAGATTGTAAGTTCCGCCATATATGGTTTTGGCGGATACGATATTATCCCCGGCCTGGGCCAGATTTAAAAAGGTATAAGTAATGGCCGCGGCTCCGGAGGCTACGCCCAGCGCGGCAGTGCCTCCTTCCAGCGCTGCCATGCGTCGTTCGAATACATCGACGGTGGAATTCGTCAGCCTGCCGTAGATATTGCCCGCGTCGGTGAGAGCGAAACGGGCCGCCGCATGGGCGGAATCCTTAAATACATAGGATGTGGTCTGGTAAATGGGGACGGCCCTTGCGTCTGTAGCGGAGTCGGGGGTTTCTTGGCCTGCATGCAGCTGGATTGTTTCAAATCTGTAGGAATGTTTGTTCATAGTGAGCACCTCTTCAGCTTTCATTTCTATTCTCTGTCTTATGGACATGAAGCATATCAAATACATATAACCTATGGGTTTGATATGTTTTACATATTACATAAGTATTTTTTCTTTGTCAAGTAAAATTATCCAGAAAAGTAAAAAAACACTTTTTTAAAATTAGGATTGACAGAACAAATCCATAGTGCTATTATGAAATACATAAAACCTATTAAACTCATAGGTTTAATAAGATAAAAGAAAAAGGAAGTGCTGTGAGATAGTCTGAAAAGATTTCATAAAGGTACGAAAAACTGGAAGAATATCATAATAGAAATAATCAGGAGGTATGAAGAATGAGGACATTTGAAAGGATTACAGATTTGATCGGCGGAACGCCTCTTCTGGAGCTTAAGAATTATGAAAAGGAGCATGGGCTTTCGGCCACGATCCTCGCCAAGCTGGAATATTTCAATCCGGCAGGAAGCGTAAAGGACAGGATAGCGAGAGCCATGATCGATGATGCGGAAGCAAAGGGCCTCTTAAAGCCGGGTTCGGTGATCATTGAACCAACCAGCGGCAATACGGGAATCGGTCTTTCCGCAGTAGCAGCATCCAGAGGCTACAGAGTCATTCTCACGATGCCGGACACCATGAGTATAGAACGCCGCAGTCTGTTAAAGGCATACGGCGCGGAGCTGGTATTGACGGAAGGTGTAAAAGGGATGAAGGGAGCCATTGCCAAAGCTGAGGAGCTGGCGGATGAAATAGAAGGAAGCTTTATTCCCAGCCAGTTTTCCAACGGAGCAAATCCTGAGGCTCATCGGCAGACGACAGGACCGGAAATCTGGGCGGACACAGACGGCAGAGTAGATATTTTTGTGGCAGGCGTCGGTACCGGCGGGACCGTGACAGGCGTTGGAGAATATCTGAAATCGAAAAATCCGGATATCAAGGTCGTTGCCGTTGAGCCGGCTGGTTCTCCCGTTTTATCCAAGGGAACTGCGGGTCCTCATAAAATACAGGGTATCGGTGCGGGCTTTGTACCGGATACTCTGAACACAGAAATATATGATGAGATCATTCTGGTGGAGAATGAAGAAGCCTTTGAAGCGGGCAGGAGCCTTGCGAGAAAGGAAGGAGTGCTTGTGGGCATTTCTTCCGGAGCGGCCGTATCGGCAGCCGCGGTACTGGCAGGACGTCCGGAAAACGCGGGCAAGATCATTGTGGCGCTGCTTCCGGATACAGGAGAACGGTATCTTTCTACTCCAATGTTTTCTGAATAGTAAAAAGCCCGGTGCTATATTATATAATCATTGCTGTAGTGTTCTTTCTGCCGGTCTAAAAGGTCCTGCAGGGTGATGCTGTCCAGATATTCATTTATCACCTGGTTAAGCCCCTGCCACACGGAAAGAGTGGCACATTCGTCGCAGCGGCTGCACTGATTTGGCTCATGGTCCAGACAGGCGACGGGAGAGAGACTTCCCTCCGTAAGGCGCAGGATATCTCCCACTGTATATTTATCGGGGGATTTTGCCAGCCGGTATCCTCCCTGGAACCCGCGGCTTGCCTGGAGAAGACCGGACTGATTCAGGATTGGTATGATCTGTTCCAGGTATTTTTTAGAGATTCCCTGACGGGCGGCGATATCTTTGAGCGCGGTGTATCCGTCATTTTGGCGCTGGGCGAGGTCCAGAAGCATACGAAGGGCGTAGCGGCCCTTGGTTGATATTTTCATTTTTACACCTCCCAATATAATTACTATAATAACATATATATAGTAGGCTTTCAAGCCGGCGCTTTTTCTCCGGCCGTAAAGAAAAGGAAAAAGCAGAAGCAAGGCGTCTGTATGGACAGATCGGCCTTTCTTCTGCTTTTTTGTCGGGCAGTATTGTGCTGATCGTTATTTGGCCCGAAATTTTTGCATGCTCCGATGCTTAGCGCACAGTTTCTTTATATGCGATCAGAACAATCTTTTCTTTGGTTTCCTTCTCCAGTTCTTTTTCCAGAGTTTTGATTTTATCCAGGGTATTTGCTGAAACATCAGCTACATTGTACTCCTTGCTGTTTTCCATCGTTATCACCTCAGACTTAGTATACCTGGAACGGCGGTTTTCATACGGGAAGCAGATTTTTCAAGTTCAGACAGAACGTAATAAAATTCTAACAAATTTTTTATGGGAGGCGTGCTATAATATAAGAAATATAAGTTAAAGGAGGATACGCATATGAAGATGATAATGGCGATCATCCACCACGAGGATGAAATGGATACGGTAAGAAGTTTGAATGAGCAGAATTTTTTTGTGACAAAGCTGTCGACCACAGGCGGATTTTTGAAGGGAAAGAACACTACCATCATGATAGGTACGGAAGATGAACGAGTGGACGAGGCGGTAAACGTCATCCGGGAAAATGCCGGAAAACGGAGGGCCATACGCTATGACAATTCCGGAAACCTGACAGGAGGCTCTTATACTGGGATTAATATGCCGGTACCTTTAGAGGTAGAAGTGGGCGGCTGCACGATATTTGAATTCCCAATCGACCGGATCGAGAAATACTGACCAGCATAGAAAATGGATGAAACGGAGCGCTTGAGATGGATACGGTAGTGGGGATGCTGGCTCATGTGGACGCCGGAAAGACGACTCTTACAGAGGCTGTGCTCTATGAAGCGGGAATGATACGGAAAAGGGGAAGGGTGGATCACGGAGACGCCTTTTTGGACAGCAGCCGGATAGAGCGGGAGAGAGGAATTACAATCTTTTCCCGCCAGGCAGCATTTGACCTCGGCGGAAGGAGCTTCATTCTGCTGGATACTCCGGGACATGTGGATTTTGCCGGAGAGATGGAACGGGTTCTGGATATCCTGGATTACGGAATCCTGGTTGTGGACGGAAACGCCGGGATACAGGGGCATACAAAGACTATTTGGAGGCTCCTGGAAAAGAAGGGTCTTCCGGTGTTCCTGTTCATCAATAAGATGGACAGAGAAGGCATCGGAGAAAAAGCCATATTGAAACAGTTTCAGTCAGCCTTTGGAGCCGGGTTCATACCGGCTTCTTTGGCTGCGGCAGAGGACGGGCAGCTCCGGTTCTCAGAGGAGATGAAAGAGGAGATCGCGTCCCTTGAAGACGATGTGCTGGAAGAATATCTGGAAGGGAGGATATCAGAGTCCCGGTGGCCGGAAATCTTCCGGAGACAGATAAGAGAGCGGGTGGCATACCCGTGTCTGTTTGGCGCTGCGCTGTCCGGGGAGGGTGTGCCGGAGCTGCTGTCGTTCCTTGCAGCGTGTACAGACCAAAAGGCGGGATCCCCTGACTTTGGGGCAAGGGTATATAAGATCCTCCACGATGATCAGGGGAACCGGATCACATTTCTGCGGCTGACGGGCGGAAAGCTTCATGTGAAGGATATCATACGTTTTCGGGAAAAAGGAGAGGAGGAAAAGGTCGATCAGATCCGCCTCTACAGCGGAGACAAGTATCAGACCGTACAGGAAATCTGCGCCGGAACAGTGGCGGGGGTCACGGGACTCACAAAGACCCGGCCGGGGCAGGGACTGGGGGAGGAGGAGGACGCAGGCCCGTTCCTCCTGTGCCCTGTGATGGCGGTACAAGTGCTGGTCAAAGACGACACAGACAGTTTGACGGCGCTCAAATATCTTCGGATTTTAGAGGAAGAGGAACCGGGGCTAACCATACGGTATCAAAAAGAGACGGGAGAGATTCAGGCGTCTGTCATGGGGACCGTCCAGCTGGAGGTTCTGAAGGCGCTTATTATGGAACGGTTCCATATGGAAACAGAATTTGGGCCGTGCCGGGTCTTGTATCAGGAGACGATCGCTGCCCCGGTGATGGGATATGGCCATTATGAACCCCTGCGCCATTATGCGGAGGTTCACCTTCTGCTGCGGCCGGGAGAGCGGGGACAGGGAATCAGGGCTTTTTCAGACTGCAGTCAGGATGAACTGGACGGCAGCTATCAGCGTTTGATTCTTCATCATATTTTGGAAAAAGAACACAGAGGCATCCTGACGGGGGCGCCGCTCACCGATGTGGATATTGTCCTGAAAGCGGGACGGGCCCATCTGAAGCATACAGAGGGCGGTGATTTCCGGGAAGCGATATACCGGGCGGTGAGACAGGGACTGGAAAAGGCGGAGACCGTTCTTTTAGAACCCTGGTACCGCTTTGAGATTGAGGTGCCGGAAGGGTTGTCAGGTAAAGTGATGATGGATATTCAAAAGCGAAACGGAACATTCTTACCGCCGGTACCTGGTAATGGGAGAACGATCATACGGGGCAGGGGACCCGTGTCGGAGTTCATGGAATATCCTCTGGAGCTGGCTTCTTTGAGCAGAGGGGACGGGACTGCTTCGTTTCAGCCTGACGGATATGCGCCCTGCCACGATCAGGAGGAGGCGGCAGCAGCTTCGGGCTACGAAAAGGAACGGGATCTGGAAAATCCGTCCGGCTCTATATTCTGTTCTCACGGGGCGGGATATGAAGTAAAATGGTACGATGTGGACAGGATGCGGCATATAAAAGGATGAGGAAAAAGAAAGTGCAAAAGGCTTGTAAAAGGATGTCTTCGGTGATACAATCGGAATCGGTATAAGAAGAATGGTATGAAAAGCTTTTTAGACGGAACAGGGGAGAATACATGTTTTCAAAGAAGGATTTACGGAGGCTGCTGATACCACTGATCGTGGAGCAGTTCCTCGCAGTGCTGGTGGGAATGGTCGATGTGGTCATGGTGGCAGGGGTTGGAGAGGCCGCCGTGTCCGGCGTGTCTTTGGTGGACGCCATTAATCTGCTCCTAATACAGCTTTTGGGTGCAATGGCCACCGGAGGCGCAGTGGTGGCGGGCCAATACCTGGGCTGTAAAAATGAAGAGCGGGCCTGCCGGGCGGCGAATCAGCTTTTGCTTGTGACCACGGTGATCTCTGCGGCGATCATGATGATTGCCCTTGTGGGGAATCGGGTCATTTTAAGCGTCATATTCGGTAAGATCGACGCGGACGTCATGGCAGACGCCAGCCTGTATTTTTATATTACTTCTCTTTCTTTCCCTTTTCTGGCTATGTATAATTCCTGTGCGGCTCTTTACCGGGCCATGGGCAATTCCAAGGTATCGATGAAGACCTCTCTGGTCATGAACGGAATCAACATTGCAGGGAACGCCATAGGCGTATATGTGCTGCGCGTCGGCGTGGCCGGCGTGGCTGTGCCGACCCTGATCTCCCGTATGGTTGCCGCTGTCATCATGCTTGTTATCATACGGAATGAAAAAAATCAGGTACATGTGGACAAGCATCTCAGGCTGGGCTATGAACCAGACATGATCAGGCAGATTCTGAGGATAGGGATTCCCAGCGGCATGGAGAGCAGTATGTTCCAATTGGGAAAGATCATGGTCCAGAGCCTCGTGTCTTCTTTGGGAACTGTCGCAATAGCCGGTTTTGCAGTGGCCACAAATCTGGCCAGCATCGAATATCTGCCGGGACAGGCTATCGGACTGGGACTGGTAACAGTGGCGTCTCAGTGCGTGGGAGCCAAAGAATTCGGCCAGGTCAAGGAATATACTAAGAAGCTGGTGCTTTTGGATTATTCCATCCTGATTGGAATCATCGTTGTGATCGACTTGCTGCACAAGCCGATCATCGGTATTTATAATCTTTCCCCGGAAGCGGCAGCCATCGCTGCCGGCCTGATCGTATTTCATGGGTTTGCCATGTTGTTCTGGCCCCCGGCCTTTATCGTGCCCAATGCGCTGCGGGCGGCGTCAGATGTGACGTTTACCATGGTGATCGCCGTGGCCTCCATGTGGCTTTTCCGGATATGTCTCGCATACCTCATGGTAAAGGTATTCCATACGGGAGTCATTGGAATCTGGATAGCCATGAGCGTCGACTGGATCTTCCGGTTTGCAGTTTTCCTGTGGAGGATGATAAGCGGGAAATGGATCCGCCATGGCTCAGATGAACGGCTGAAACGAAAAACAGTATGATAAAGGCCCTGCCGCTATGTTTTTTCGGCAGGGCTTTGTTGCATCTGAAATAGGAATTCTTACTGTGCGGAAAGTGTTTTCCGGAACGCCCTGACGGATCCGGTGATATCTCCGGATTTCATGATGCCGGCTGCTATGGCCAGTCCGTCTGCTCCGAGAGAAAGGGGAAACCCGCAGTTTTCCGTTGTGATCCCGCCTATTGCTACGTCGGGAATGGATATGGATGCGAGAATCTGGCGGTAAGTGTCCGGTGAGATGGGCATGGCGTCGGATTTAGTCTCCGTCTGGAAAAAGGCGCCGCTGCCGATATAATCAGCTCCCATCAGCTCGGCTGATACTGCCTGGGATACGGTTTTGGCAGTTGCGCCAATGATAAGACCATCCCCCAAAACGCGCCTTGCTTCGTTCACAGGTACGTCATCGGTGCCCAGGTGCACTCCGTCGGCGTCAGACAAGAGGGCGATATCAATGCGGTCATTTACGATAAAAGGCGTTCCATATTTTCTGCAAAGGGCCTTCACGGTTTTGGCACGTTTCAGATATTCTGCGGAGGTCAGGCCTTTTTCTCTCAGCTGGAGCAGGTCGACGCCTGCGCTCAGCACTTCTTCGATGGGAGAAAGTCCGTTTCGGCAGTCCACGATCACGTAGAGTATCCCTCGTTCTTTTAAAAGTCTCATTTTGTTCTTCCTCCTGACTGATAGGTGAGGATTGACTGCAGATATCGTTTGAAACCGTCTGCTTCTGTCTGACTGAGAAAATCCAGCAGATGAAGCTTGGAGGAGCCATATCCCTTTAAGTCATCCACACGGGATTGAGCATAGCTGAAAAAGCTGAGTCCCGCGGCAGCGGCCAGGAAAAGGTCTTCTGTGAGTGCCGCAAAGCATCCGCACAGACAGCCTGCAGCGCATCCCGTCCCGACAATGGCATGGGAGAGCGGAGCAGGATGTGAAAGGATGATTCTCTGACCGCCGTCATCGAGGATACAGTCCTCTTTTCCCGTGACAGCCAGGATTCTTCCGGAAAACAGCGGATTGGCGGGGGGAGAGAGCTCCGGAGAACCGAAGCCGATGGAATCGACTCCCTGATGAGTGAGCTGTCCGGTACAGATGGTGTAAATCTCAGAAGCATTTCCTTTTACGATGCCTTTCCAGGGGAGAGAAAGAAGAGAACCGGCCAATTGAAGCCGGTATGCGGATGCGCCGGCTCCCACCGGATCCAGTACGACAGGAATCCTGTTCCGGGCGGCGGAGAGCAGAGATTCCCGGACAGCCGCTTCCTTTTCCCGCGAAGGCTGTCCCAGGTTGGCGACAAAGGCGCGTGAATGTTCTGTGATTTCGCCGGTCTCAAGAGAAGAACCGGCCATGACAGGCCTTGCGCCGGAAGCGGACATGGCATCTGCACAGAAGGCCGCGGAGACCTGATTGGGGATCACATGGACCAGAGGCTTTGTCTCTGGGAGGGCCTGCCAAAGTTCCAGGATTTTGGAAATCTGTTCATTCTCTGTCATGACGGGGACTCCATTCAATACGAAAACAATGGTCTACGGGACCGCGCCCATGTCCAAGCTCCAGACCGGCAGCCAGCGCGCCGGAAAGATAGGCTTTGGCTTCCCGGACGGCGCCGTCCAGCGAAAGGCCCAAGGCTAAGCCGGAAGCGATGGCGGAGGACAGCGTACAGCCGGTTCCATGGCTGTTTTTGGTATTTATCTGACGGCCGCGGAACCATATCTCTTCTCTGCCGTTCCAGAGCAGGTCATCGGCACAGCCGTCCAGATGCCCCCCCTTTAACAGGACAGGGTGGCCGGTGGCATCGCAGATTTTCCGCGCAGCACGGGGCATATCAGCTCCCGATGCTATGGCCAGGCCGGAGAGCGCTTCCCCCTCCGGAAGATTGGGCGTGCTTAAATCGGCCAGGGGCAGGAGAACGCGTATCAAGGTATCCATCGCGTCCGGCTCCATCAGCCGGTGCCCGCTGGTAGATACCATGACCGGATCCATGACGATATTCTGCGCGTGATATTCTGTCAGCTTTTCCGCGATCACTTGTATAGTTTCTTTACAGGAAACCATGCCGATCTTTATGGCATCGGGACGGATATCGGTAAAAATGGCGTCCAGCTGAGCGCTTACCAGGCCGGGGTCTAAGGTCTCCACGCGGGTGACGCCGGTGGTGTTCTGGACGGTGATCGCCGTGATGGCGGACATCCCATAGCATCCAAATGCTGTCATGGTCTTTAAGTCCGCTTGGATTCCGGCGCCTCCGCTGGGGTCAGAGCCGGCGATCGTCAATACTGTACTGCGTTTCATGATAAGGTGCCTCCTTTCAGGCTGTGCTGAAGATTTTCAAGCAGCCCCGATTTATAGAGAGCTCCGGTCAGGATAACGGCTATGCAGGTGCCCGCCAGGGAACTCAGGAAAAACGGCAGCACAAAAGCAAATACGGCCACGGTCTTTCCCATGAGAAAAGAAGCTACGGGAAAGCATAGAATCCCTCCCAGGATGCCTGTGCCGAAAAGCTCTCCCACATAAGCGAAAATGAGTTTTTTGCTCTTTTTGTACAGAAGGCCTGCCAGAAGGGCGCCCACCATACTTCCGGGGAAAGCCAGGAGGCTTCCCGTCCCCATCAGATTCCTGATGAGGGAAGAACAGAAAGCGGACGCCACCCCGTATGAGGGGCCGAGAAAAACGGCGCACAGGATATTCACCAGATGCTGGACCGGATAACACTTGGATGCGCCTATGGGAATATAGAATCCCGAAAGTGCGACGGTCAGGGCGACCAGCATGCCGCCGACGGCCAGTTTTTTAATATTGGGTTTCATGTTCATTTCCCTCTCATTCGTCATAAATGCTGACGATCTCTCCATCGAGGATACGGTTCATATTTTTGACAGCACAGAAATTACCGCACATGGAGCAGGTATCTTCTTTTTCCGGCTTGGCGGACGCACGGTAACGGCGGGCCTTTTCCGGATCGATTGACAATTCGAACATTTTCTCCCAATCCAGCTTTTTCCTGGCCGTGCTCATGGCATAGTCCCAGTCAGAGGCGCCTTTGACTCCCTTGGCGATGTCTGCGGCGTGGGCGGCTATCTTAGAAGCGATGATACCTTCCTTTACATCATCCACATCGGGAAGACGGAGATGCTCGGCCGGAGTCACATAGCAGAGGAATGCCGCGCCGTAGGCGGCGGCGATGGCCCCGCCGATGGCTGCGGTGATGTGATCATAACCGGGAGCGATATCCGTGACCAGCGGCCCGAGTACATAAAAAGGCGCGCCCTTACAAATGGTTTTCTGGATTCTCATATTGGCCTCTATCTGGTCAAGGGGCATGTGGCCGGGGCCCTCGATCATGACCTGGACATTTTTCTCCCAGGCTCTTCTGGTCAGCTCGCCGAGGGTGATGAGTTCTTCAATCTGGGAGATATCGGAAGCGTCTGCAATACAGCCGGGACGGCAGGCGTCCCCCAGACTCAGTGTTATGTCATATTGCTGGCAGATATCCAGGATTTCGTCGTAATGTTCGAAATAAGGGTTTTCATTTCCTGTCATTTCCATCCATGCGAAGATGATGGAGCCGCCGCGGGAGACAATATTAGTCAGGCGTTTGTTGTCTTTAAAACGGTCTGCGGTGTTTTTGTTGATGCCGCAGTGGATGGTCATGAAATCCACGCCGTCCTCAGCGTGCATTTTTACAATATCCAGCCATTCCCGTGAGGTGATTTCCTTGAGGGGTTTATGGTAATATACGACAGCGTCGTAAATGGGAACAGTGCCGATGATGGCCGGGCATTCATGAGTCAGCTTGCGGCGGAATTCCTGTGTCTTTCCGAAGGAGCTCAGATCCATGATGGCTTCCGCGCCCATTTTCACGGCGTCATTCACTTTTTCCAGCTCTTTGTTCAGATCCACACAATCCCTGGAAGTGCCGAGGTTTACGTTTATCTTAGTCTTTAACATGGAACCAATGGCGTTGGGCTCAATACAGGTGTGGAGCTTATTGGCGGGAATGATGACTTTTCCCTCAGCCATCAGCCGGAGAAGCTCCGGAATCTCCATTTGTTCTTTTTTGGAAACGAGTTCCATTTCTCTGGTAACGATGCCTTTTCTGGCGGCATCCATCTGTGTTGTGTAATTCATATCTATCCTCCTGATAAAAATGTCTGGCTGGTACTCCGGATGACGGACGCATTCCGGAAAAGAGCCGTAATTCAGCCGAAAAAAAGGGGCCTGCCCGTAAGGACAAGCCCCAGATATCATCATCCGGTGCGGGATGTCTTCCTACGACGGCATTATCCGTATCAGGTCATGGGTCGGAGCCATACTCCCTCTCAGCCTATTTCTAAGCTCCCCAGACAACTGACCAAAGGCCAGCTTAAATCCAGCTCGTATTCATTTATATGGCGATTATATGCTTTTTTCAATGGAAAGTCAACCCATTACGGAGCGTCTGTGGTCTCTAATGCTTCCGGGCTTTCGGAACCCTCGTTTATCAGTGAGCATATGTCGTGAGGGACATAATCGATTGCCAGCTGCGCTTCTTCAGGCATTTGATTGAACCGTTCCAGCCATTCCAGGGTCTCGTCGGAGAGCTTTGAGACCGGAAGGCCGCGGCCCATGTAAACTACGGTCTCTTCCTCCGCCTTTTCCGGATTCGGCGCTTTTCCCGGACCCGTACAGGAAGCCAAGAAGAAGGCTGTGAGGACAACGGATAAAAAAACAAGAAGCCGCCTTTTGAATTTATTGAACTTCATGGTTATTCGGTACATCGCATACTCCTTTCTTGATTCGGTCTTTATCTTCCTGCCAGCGTTTTTATTTTATTTTATCATGGGTGTGTGTAGGAAATGTGTTCTGACTCCGGAACTCGCTCTGGTAATGGGAATTTCTTTGTGATATACTGAGACCATGGAAAATCAGAATAAAGAATGGACCGCAGTACGGCAGCCCACGAAAATAACAAGGCTTTTGAAGCTGGGAACGGGAGTCCGGGTGGAACTGGATTTTATTGACGCCCTGTCTGAGGAGGAGGGTATATTGATCGGAAATACCTGTAAAGGCTTCGTAAAGGCCATGTCGGAAAACCGGGAAGTGGATACTTATCCCAGACGGGTGTTCCGGATAAATGCCGGCGCTCTCCATCAGTACGTTTATATGCGGGATGGGACGACCAAATATCTGGCAGAAGTGGAACCGGGGGATGAAATCACGGTGTTTTCGCCGGACGGTTTCCGGACGGCATTTGTCGGCCGCGTCAAAAAAGAAAAGAGGCCTCTGTGGAGGATCGAACTGGAAAATGGCATATCTGCCACAGTTCAGGAGGCGGACAGTGTTTATCTGGAAGGGGACGGAAGTTCATCTGCGTTTGTGGGGCTTACAGAAGGCGGCAGTCTGTCCTCTTATCCGGCAGAGTCCTGCGGACGCCATAAAGGCGAAGCCGTGGCGGAATATATAGAAGAAATGTAACATTGGCGTTTTATAATAATTAAGGAGCGGCGTATATGAAATTCAGATTTGTGCATAACAATATTAACGTATATGATCTGAAAAGATCCATGGATTTTTATAAAGAGGCTTTGGGGCTTACAGAAACGAGAAGAATTGAAAAGGAAGACGGAAGCTTTATCATTGTGTATCTGGGCGACGGACAGACCAGTCATCTTCTGGAACTGACCTGGCTCCGGGACATGGACAGGCCTTATAACCTGGGAGACAATGAGATCCATCTCGCGTTCCAGGCGGACGATTTTGAGGCGGCTCATGAAAAGCACAGAGAAATGGGATGCATCTGTTTTGAAAACCCGTCCATGGGAATCTACTTCATTGAAGACCCGGACGGATACTGGCTGGAGATCATACCGGAGAAAAGATAAGGGAGCGGCATCATGAAGGGTACCATAAGTGATTTGATCATACTGCTGGAGCAGGAGGGACTGCTCATAGAGGCTTCCGGAGAGGCGGAATGTCTTGTGCCCGATTCCCTGACCACGAATTCCAGGGAGGCGGGTCCGGGAGCTTTTTTCATCTGCAAGGGTTTTACATTCAAAAAAGAATATCTGGAGATGGCGGCCGAGAAGGGCGCTGTCCTTTACATGGCGGAGACGGACTTCGGCGTCGTCCTGCCTCACATTCTGGTGAAGGATATCAGGAAAGCGTCGTCGGCCGCGGCAAGATGGTTTTATGAGAATCCCGGGGATGAGATGTTCGTCACCGGAATCACGGGGACAAAAGGGAAAACAACAACGGCTTATATTTTAAAATCGATTCTGGATGCCGGATCCCCCGGACGGACGGCTGTCTTTTCCACGATGGAGGTCAACACAGGAAAGATGTCCCGCCTGAGCCATCTGACTACTCCGGAGCCGGTCGAGCTTCAGTCTTATTTCCGGGAAGCGAAGGACAATGGATGTGATCATGTGGTGATGGAGGTGTCCTCTCAGGCCATGAAATTATCACGGGTGTACGGGCAGCATTTTCCTATCGGAATTTTTTTGAATGTGGATGAGGACCATATCGGAGAAAAGGAGCATGCGAGCCTGGAGGAATATGTGAGCTGTAAGATATCCTTTTTATCTCAGTGTGATACAGTCATAGTGAATAAAGAGACGAGGTTTTTCGACAAGGTCATGGCGGGATGCGCGGGAAAACGGGTGCTGTTGTATGGACACGACGAGACGTGCGACGGTGTGATCCGGAACATAGAGGTCAGCGCCGGCGGGAGCCGCTTTGAGCTGGGATATAAAGGCAGGTGGTATGCTTTTGAAAGCAGCCTGGTCGGACGGTTCAATGTGGAAAACCTGACGGCGGCAATCCTGGCGGCCTTTGTCATGGGCATCGGCCCAGGGACTATTGCAGAAGGAATCCGTCATATCCATATTCCTGGGAGAATGATGCTGATGGAATACGGCGGGTTTCATATCGTAGTGGACTACGCCCATAATTACTTAAGCTTTTTGAATGTATATAAAGCGGTGCAGGAAACGTTTGCCCCGAATCATATCCATTCGGTGTTCGGATGTGCCGGAGAGCGTTCTCCTATTAGAAAGAGGGATATGGGGATATTGGCGGACAAGTATGCGGACTTTGTATATCTGACGGCCGATGATCCGGGCTATGAGGATGTGGCGGAGATTTGTCTCGAGGTCCAGTCCCATATTAAGAAACCGTGCAGGATAATCCCGGACCGGGAACAGGCCGTCCGGGCCGCTCTGGATGCGGCAGAGCCGGGAGATGTGGTGATACTGGCCGGGAAAGGCGCCGAAGTGACCCAGCGTGTGCGGGATTCCTATGAGCCTTATATATCGGACGCGAAGGCGGCACAGAAATGGATGGCTGAAAGACAGCGGAATCGTGTCTGAAAGAATTCTGTAAATATAAAAACACCCGAGTGCCGGCATGGCACCCAGGTGTTTCTTTATTTTATGGCAGATCTTTTATGTATTCCCCGGTATCCAGATATTTCATTTTCGGAAAGGTGCTTCCCAGCAGCTGATCCGGATAGTATTGATCCAGGTGGCGTTCCAGGAAATTTCTGGGCGGTATATTTTTATGCCGTTCGCTCATGCGGATGAGCGCCAGGCAGGAAATGACCGAAGTAAATACCACCAGGCATACGGTACACCGGGTGGCGAACCGCCGCTTTTTTTGCGGGACCTTCTCCAGAAGCCCGGAGAGGAACGGATAGATCCATTTGGCCCAGGCAATGGCCACGAGCCCCCAGAAAGCACAGAAGACCAGGTTCACATAGTTTCCGATGGAGAGCGGTATTCCGGAATAATCCCAGAATGTGACTCCCAGCACGATCTGACAGACGAAGCCGCACAAAAATTCAAATGCACCGCCGAAAATATAGCCTTTAATAAACAGATGAAAAGGCTTAGAATTTTGGTTGTTATGCAGCAAAATACTGAACAGGGCGCAGCCGGCTCCCCAGACATTGCTCATGGGGAAAAACAGGTTGCTGCTTCTGTTGGAGTATCCGCCAAAGGCAAAATAACACCAGATTGTTTCTGCCAGACATCCCAGGATGCCGCCGATTATATAAATCCAGAAGATTTTGTAAAAGTTACAGTCTGCGTCTTTTGTATTTGGTTTAAATGGACGTTTGAAAGCCATAGACCTCCTCCTTTCCAGTGCAACCGGTATCTTTTAATTGAAACCGTATATTTTTTGGGTCACGTTATAAGCCAGTACGGAACATTTCCTGCCAATTTTTCCGGGCAGGTTCATGGCGATGCCGAGCAGGGTCCGGTAACGGAACTTCCGATAGAGGGAAGGGTTCATATCCTTCAGCTCCTGCCATAGTGCTTCTTTTTCCCGCAGATGCTCTTCTGTGCCGGATTTAATGGCCATAATGGAAGAGATACTCAGGATGATGTTCAGGTAGGAACACATGTTTTTGCAAAGTGTCCTGTTCTTAAAAAGCGGTCCGGACTTCTCCAGGCAGTCGATCATCAGGCGGGTCACGCGGAACTGCTGGTCCAGCCGTGAGATCATTACAGATTCATTGACTGATTGGTCCTCCCGGCCGATGAAGTAGCGGTAGAAGTCTGCATCGATATAATACAATGTCTTTACGTAGGGCATAGGCTGGAATACAAATAAATTGTCCACATAAAAGGTCTTTTTCGGAAGCTCCAGCCCGGAGCGCCTGAGGACAGCCGTCCGGAAAATGACGGAATGCATCAAAATGTAAATAGTGGGCGGCAGCGGCTTTACATCATCCCAGGTGAAATAAGTATCGGCAGGAAAATATTTCCGGTACTGCATGATCTTCTTACGGGCCGCTCCCTGCTTTTCATAGACATAGTTGGACAGCAGCAAATCGGGAAGACGGTCTTCCATGACTGCCGTTTTAAGAAAACTGAGAATTTTTTTGTATGCTTCCAGATCCACCCAGTCGTCGCTGTCTACGACCTTGAAGAACAGGCCTGTAGCATGGGCGAGGCCGGTGTTCACCGCGCCGCCGTGTCCGGCATTTTCCTGATGGATGGCACGGACGATGCCGGGGTGTTCTGCTTCCAGCCGGTTTGCGATATCTGCTGTATCATCTTTGGAACCGTCATTTACGATGAGAATTTCCACATCGTCTCCTCCGGGAAGCAGGGAATTGACACAGTGCTCCATATAATCCTGAGAATTATAGCAGGGCACTGCGATGGATAATAATTTCACGGAATTCACTCCTTATCTTGATCAGCGTCTAAATTGCTGTATTTTATAGCGACTTGCTTTACAGCCATCTAACATTATACGGCTTTTTTTGGAAACTTGCAACGTCTGTTACGGAAAGTATGACAGAAAACAGGTTCTGTACCTATATAATATGGAAGAAAAGCGGACAAAATTCGCCGGGAAATAAAAAAGAACGGAATGATGGGAGAGGCTGTGAATATGGGCAAAAAGGGATTGTGATTTATAGTGGACAGAAAAACGGTAAAATGGTATACTTTAAACAAGTATGTCTATTAGAGATTCTGTTTATCCGGAGTCCATCTATTAGAAATTAAAGGAGGAACTATGATGAATACGTTGGAACTCAAAAAACAGGCCAATGAAATTCGCAAGAGCATTGTGTCATCCGTACACAGCGCGAAAGCTGGTCATCCCGGCGGATCTCTTTCCGCTGCAGAGATTTTCACCTATCTGTATTTTGAAGAGATGAATGTGGACCCGAAGGA
This sequence comes from Lientehia hominis, assembly GCF_021044755.1. Lineage (GTDB taxonomy): Bacteria > Bacillota > Clostridia > Lachnospirales > Lachnospiraceae > Lientehia > Lientehia hominis. Next base: position 732,901 of record NZ_JAJNOR010000001.1, on the reverse strand, counting down.
CCCGAAGAAGCCTGGCAGGGACCGTTTTGTACTGTCCAAGGGGCACACGGCTCCCGGATATTATGCGGCGCTTGCCCACAAAGGCTTTTTCCCGGTTGAGGATCTTTTGACCCTCCGCCATCTGGGCTCATATCTCCAGGGACATCCCTGTATGCAGCATATCCCCGGAGTGGATATGTCCAGCGGCTCTTTAGGACAGGGAATCTCCGCGGCTGTCGGCATGGCGATCGCAGGCAAGCTGGACAATGCGGATTACCGTGTATATACACTTCTCGGCGACGGGGAGATTCAGGAGGGACAGGTATGGGAAGCTTCCATGCTGGCCGCTCACAGAAAACTGGACAACCTGGTAGTCATTGTGGACAACAACGGCCTTCAGATCGACGGGAACATCGCGGACGTAAACTCGCCCTATCCCATTGACAAGAAATTTGAAGCGTTTAATTTCCATGTGATCAATATTGACGGACACGACTTTGAAGCGATCCGCGCGGCGTTTGCGGAAGCGAAGACGGTAAAGGGACAGCCTACCGCCATTATCGCGAAAACGGTAAAGGGCAAGGGAGTATCCTTTATGGAAAATCAGGCATCCTGGCATGGAACTGCCCCCAATGACGAGCAGTATGCCATTGCAATGGCAGATTTGGAGAAAGTAGGTGAAGCATTATGTCAGAAATAAAGAAGATCGCGACAAGAGAGAGCTATGGCAAGGCACTGGCAGAATGTGGCGCTGAATATAAGGAACTGGTCGTGCTGGATGCCGACCTGGCCGGCGCTACCAAGACGGGAGTTTTTAAGAAGGCGTTTCCGGAGCGCCATATCGACTGCGGCATCGCAGAATGCAATATGATGAGTGTGGCGGCAGGCCTTGCCACCACGGGGAAGATTCCCTTTGCCAGCTCCTTCGCAATGTTTGCGGCGGGCAGAGCCTTTGAGCAGGTCCGCAATTCCATCGGGTATCCTCATCTGAATGTGAAGATTGGCGCTACCCATGCTGGCATTTCCGTAGGAGAAGACGGCGCTACCCATCAGTGCAATGAAGATATCGCTCTGATGAGGACGATTCCCGGCATGGTGGTGATCAGCCCGGCGGATGACGTTGAGGCCAGAGCGGCCGTGCGTGCGGCCATAGAGCATCAGGGCCCCGTATATCTGAGATTCGGGCGTCTGGCGGTTCCGGTCATCCATGACGAAGCTTCCTATAAATTCGAAATAGGAAAGGGCGTTGTGGAAAGAGAAGGAAAAGATGTGACCATCATCGCCACCGGCCTGTGCGTAAGTGAATCACTGGCCGCAGCTGAAAAATTGGCGGCGGAGGGCATTGACGCCAAGGTCATCAATATCCATACTATCAAGCCTCTCGATGAAGACCTGGTAGTAGCGGCAGCCAAAGAAACAGGAAAAGTGGTAACTGTTGAGGAGCACTCCATCATCGGAGGCCTGGGAAGCGCCGTGTGTGACGCCTTGTCTGCAAAAGCGCCCACTCCGGTACTGAAGATCGGCGTTAACGATACCTATGGAGAATCTGGCCCCGCGGCTGCTCTGATCAAGAAATATGGCCTTGACGGCGACAGCATTGCGGAAAAGGTAAAAGCCTTTGTAAAATAAGCACAAATAATGTATTTTTTGAGATACTTGTTTGACATTCTTGTAACAAGAATTGTATAATGAGAAGGATGATTTTGTGCTATTTATATCAATCTATATCACATTCACTTATATTCCTAGAGGAGGAGATTATCTATGGGAAGAAAAATGAAAACCATGGATGGCAACCATGCAGCGGCTCATGCTTCTTATGCATTTACCGATGTGGCGGCCATCTATCCGATTACCCCTTCATCACCGATGGCAGAAGCCACAGATGAGTGGGCGACACAGGGGAGGACAAATATCTTCGGACAGACCGTTCAGATTACAGAGATGCAGTCTGAAGCAGGCGCGGCGGGCGCTGTGCACGGCTCTCTGACAGCAGGTGCTTTGACCACTACCTATACGGCGTCTCAGGGTCTGCTGCTTATGATCCCGAACCTTTATAAAATCGCCGGCGAGCTGCTTCCCGGTGTGTTCAATGTATCTGCGCGTGCTCTGGCCAGTCATGCCCTTTCTATTTTCGGCGATCACTCCGACGTGTACGCATGCCGTCAGACCGGCTCCGCTATGCTTTGTGAAGGCAGCGTGCAGGAGGTCATGGACCTGACTGCAGTAGCTCATCTGGCAGCGATCAAGGGCCGTGTTCCCTTTATCAATTTCTTTGATGGTTTCCGTACCTCTCATGAGATCCAGAAGATTGAAGTCTGGGATACAGAAGATCTGAAGGATATGGCAGACATGGATGCGATCGACGCGTTCAGACGCCGTGCCCTGAATCCTGAGCATCCCTGTGAAAGAGGCTCCGCTCAGAATCCTGATATCTTCTTCCAGGCAAGAGAAGCCTGCAACTCTTACTACAATGCGCTTCCCGCTATCGTAGAAGAGTATATGGACAAGGTAAACGAAAAGATCGGCACAGATTATAAGCTGTTCAACTACTACGGCGCTCCGGATGCAGAACATGTGATTGTTGCGATGGGTTCCGTGTGTGAGACTATCGAGGAGACCGTTGATTTCCTGAATGCACAGGGTCAGAAGACAGGCCTTGTCATCGTGCGTCTGTACAGACCCTTCTGCGCTGAGAAACTGATCGAGGCGATTCCGGATACCGTTAAGAGAATCTCCGTTCTGGACAGGACAAAAGAGCCCGGCGCTCTTGGCGAGCCTCTGTACCTGGATGTGGTTGCAGCCCTCAGGAATACGAAGTTCCACAATATCGACATTTTTACCGGCCGCTATGGTCTGGGGTCTAAGGACACGACTCCTGCTCAGATTGTTGCCGTGTACAACAATACCGAGAAAAAACAGTTTACCATCGGCATCGTGGACGATGTGACCAACCTGTCTTTAGAGACTGGAGAAGAGATCAGCGTTGCTCCTGAAAGCACGATCAGCTGTAAGTTCTGGGGCCTTGGCGCGGACGGCACCGTAGGCGCGAATAAGAACTCCATCAAGATCATTGGTGACAATACCGATATGTATGCACAGGCATACTTTGATTATGACTCCAAAAAATCCGGCGGCGTGACGATCTCTCATCTGCGTTTCGGCAAGGATCCGATCAAGTCCACCTATTTGATCAGCAAAGCGAATTTTGTGGCCTGCCACAATCCTGCTTATCTGAGAAAATACAACATGGTACAGGATCTGAAGGACGGCGGAACATTTCTTCTGAACTGCCCTTGGGATATGGAAGGTCTTGAAGAACATCTGCCCGGACAGGCTAAGAAATATATTGCAGACCACAACATCAAGCTCTGCCTGATCGACGGAATCAAGATCGGCAAAGAGATTGGTCTCGGCGGCCGTATCAATACCGTACTTCAGTCTGCATTCTTCAAACTTGCAAACATTATACCTGAGGATAAAGCCATCGAGCTGATGAAAGCCGCTGCAAAGGCTACCTACGGAAGAAAGGGCGACAAGATTGTTCAGATGAACTATGACGCCATCGACCGCGGCGCAACGGATGTGAAGGAGATCAAAGTACCTGACAGCTGGAAGGACGCTCAGTATGAGGATCTCTCCGAGAAGGTACGTGAAGGTAGAGAAGAAGCCGTTAAATTCGTTGAAAGTGTTCAGCAGAGCGTTGCGGCTCAGGAAGGCAACAAGCTGCCGGTATCCGCATTCGTGGATTATGTGGACGGCTCCACACCCAGCGGAACTTCTGCATTTGAAAAGCGCGGTGTTGCAGTAGATATTCCCGTGTGGAATCCTGAAAACTGTATTCAGTGTAATTTCTGCTCTTATGTGTGCCCTCATGCTTCAATCCGTCCTGCTGTAATGACAGAAGAAGAAGCGGCTGCGGCTCCTGAGAATATGAAAAAGGTTCCTATGACTGGTATGCCTGGAATGTTCTTCTCCATGACAGTGGATGCTCTGGACTGCATGGGCTGCGGTTCTTGTGCGACAGTATGTCCCGGCAAGAAAGGCGCAAAGGCTCTCACTATGGAAAATATGGAAGCCAATGCAGACTGCCAGAAGGGCTTTGAATATGGACTGGAGCTTCCTAAGAAGCCGGAGGTTCTTGCGAAGTTCAAAGAAAATACCGTAAAGGGAAGTCAGTTCAGACAGCCCCTGCTTGAGTTCTCCGGCGCATGTGCAGGCTGCGGCGAGACTCCTTATGCGAAGCTGATCACCCAGCTTTTTGGTGACAGGATGTATATTGCAAATGCGACCGGCTGCTCTTCAATCTGGGGCAACTCTTCGCCGAGCACTCCTTATACCGTGACTCCCGAAGGAAAAGGACCGGCCTGGTCAAACTCCTTATTTGAGGATGCGGCTGAGTTCGGATACGGCATGAGCCTGGCTCAGAATGCCATGAGAGAAAGCCTGAAGACAAAAGTAGAAGCTGCGGTTGCGAACAGCGGCAATGCCGAGGTGGAATCGGCAGGCAAGGAATGGCTGGAGACTTACTCCATCGGCGCGCTGAACGGCGCTGCTACGGACAAGCTGGTAGCTGCTCTGGAAGCATGCGGCTGTGAGAAGTCAAAAGAGATCCTGAAGGATAAGGATTTCCTGTCAAAGAAGTCGCAGTGGATTTTCGGCGGCGACGGCTGGGCTTACGACATCGGATTCGGCGGCGTCGACCATGTTCTGGCCAGCGGCAAGGATATCAATATCATGGTATTTGATACCGAGGTTTATTCCAATACAGGCGGACAGTCTTCCAAGGCTACACCTACCGGCGCGATCGCTAAGTTTGCGGCAGGCGGCAAGGATGTGAAGAAGAAAGACTTGGCTGCCATCGCCATGAGCTATGGCTATGTATACGTTGCTCAGATCGCTATGGGTGCGGATTACAATCAGTGTGTAAAGGCTCTGGCAGAGGCAGAAGCTTATCCCGGACCTTCTCTGGTAATCGCATATGCCCCTTGTATCAACCATGGCATCAAGGCCGGCATGGCGAAAGCTCAGCTGGAAGAAAAGGCAGCCGTTGAGGCTGGCTACTGGTTCAACTTCCGTTTCAACCCTGAACTGGTTGAGGCAGGCAAGGCTGGATTCAGCCTGGACAGCAAGGCTCCTACAGGAGACTACAAAGAGTTCCTGAATGGAGAAGTACGTTACAATTCTTTGGTACGTGCGAATCCGGAAAGAGCTGCGAAGCTGTTTGAAGCTGCGGAAGAACAGTCCAAAGCGAAGTATGCTCACCTGCAGAAGCTGGTTAAGCTGTACGGCGTAGAAGAATGAACGTGTTGACTTTGAGTCAAGCGACAGCATAATAGACAAAACGGCTCTGCCAGAAGCAAGTGTGCTTGCGGAAGGCAGAGCCGTTTTGGCTATGGGCGGACATTTGAGGAATGTCCGCGTGCGCCCGGGCGGAGCCTGGGCGAAATGCTGGAGCGGAAAAGAAGCAAGTGTGCTTGCGGAAGGCAGAGCCGTTTTGGCTATGGGCTGACCTTTGACGGAAAGGCGGAAATTTATGATACATTTGGCGACGATTGGCAGCGGCAGTATCGTGGATTTGTTTTTGGATGCGGTGGAGAAGACAGAAGGCATCTGCTGCACGACAGTGTATTCCAGGACGGAGGAACGGGCGGAGGAGTTTGCCGAAAAGCATGGCGCCGTCAGCTGGTACTCGGATCTGGACGCGATGTTGAATGACAAGACCATTGATTTTATCTATGTGGCGTCTCCCAACAGTCTTCATTACAGTTATGTAAAACAGGCCCTGGAGGCGGGGAAACATGTTATCTGTGAAAAACCCTTCGTAGGAAGCTTTAAAGAGGCAAAGGAGCTGGTCCGTCTGGCTGGGGAAAGAGGCCTTTATTTGTTTGAGGCTATCACGATCCTTCACATGCCCAATTATAAAGTGATCAGGGAATGGCTGGGGGAGATTGGCCCGGTGCGTTTGGTGCATTACAATTACAGTCAATATTCCAGCCGCTATGATTCATATCTGTCCGGAAAAGTGACCAACGTGTTTGATCCGGTATATGCGGGCGGCGCGCTGATGGATATCAATGTCTATAATCTCCATGTGATCGCGGATCTTTTCGGAGTACCAGAAACGGCTTCTTATTTTGCGAACCGCGGCTTTAACGGTATCGACTGCTCTGGAACCGCGGTGCTCCAGTATGGCGGATTCATATGTACCTGCATGGGAGCGAAGGACTGTGACGGAGAGAATACCGGGCTGATAGAAGGAGAAAAGGGCTATATCCTGGTGAAGGAAGCGGGGAATCTATGCGGAAATGTGAAGCTCTGCCTCCGGAACGGGGAAACAAAGAACATTGGATATGACGGAAGCGTAAACAGGATGACCTATGAAGTGGAGGACTTTGTAAGAGCTTATGAATCCGGTGACTGGGAGGTCTGCGGCAGATGGCAGGAGGAGAGCTTGAATGTGATGAGGATTCTGGATATGCTCCGACATTAAGGGGGCCTTAAGGTATGATACAAAACACTTTTTGGAATCGTATTTAGTTAGCTCCAATTCCGTACCGGCGGAAGTTCCGGACCGTCACGATTTCGGTTCGTTGGCGATGCAGGGGCCGCTTTATCCCCACTCCGGAAGTATCGCTCACATGTCGACAGGAAATCTTTATGATTTCCCGTCTCCTGTTCGCTCAGAAACGGAACCGGTATTTCCGTTTCTGCCTTCCTCCGCCAGGGGAACACCGGCCGCTGCCCTGCGGCGCTCACCTTTAGGCCGGCCCGGAATCGTTCTGCCGGTACCCTGACTGCCGCACTGTACTGGACAAATTTCATTTCTTAGATTCCAAAAAAGGATTGGATAACCACACGGCCCGCGCGCCTTACGGCGGCGGGCCGCGGTGAGCCGCCCCAATAGCTTTCACAACAGACAAAAGCTTATTTCGGTGCGGAAAGAGGAGCAGGAGGAACGTTCCGAACCCATCGTAAGGGGAGCGCCGCAAAGGCGTTGGCAGGATCTTCCCAGCCGCAGGGAGGTAAAAACCGAATTTCATGCAGGTTTTTATTGGAATCTGACATGGAAAAATATCGATTTATCCATGTCAGTTGGAAAATACCGACCGAAGGCCGCAAAGATGCTGGTTACGGCTGCCAGCGACCCGCCTGGATGGGATCGGACTTCCTCCTGTCCCCTCTGATTTGCAAAAATAAGTTTGTTTAAAAGGTATTCAAAGGTATATATACGGGAACATAAAAAACGTATTCTGCTGTATAGCAGACCATTTGTTATCGGGAGGTATTTATGAGTTTATCATTTCAGTCAGTCATCCGGCTGAACAACGGCGTGGAGATTCCACGTCTCGGGTTTGGCGTATGGCAGGCAAAGAACGGGGAAGAAGCAGAAAATGCCATCGGATATGCCCTGGAAGCGGGTTATCGGCATATTGACACGGCGGCGGTTTATGGAAATGAAGAAAGCGTCGGACGGGCCATGAAAAAGAGCGGGCTTAAGCGGAATGAGATATTCCTGACCACGAAGCTTTGGAACGCGGATCAGAGAGAGCACCGGCAGCGGAAAGCTTTTGAGGAAAGTCTGGCGCGCCTGGATACGGATTATGTGGATCTGTACCTGGTCCACTGGCCGGTGGGAGAATGCATTACTGAGACTTGGAAGGTTCTGGAGGAGATTTACAGAAGCGGCCGGGCCAGGGCCATCGGAGTGTCTAATTTCAAGGTTTCCCAGATGGAGGAGCTTCTGCTGAAGGCGGAGATCTGTCCCGCGGTGGATCAGATGGAGTTCAATCCCTGTATGCAGGACAATGAGCTTTTGGCATTCTGCAGGGAAAAGGGAATTGCCTTTGAAGCTTGGAGCCCTTTGGGAAGCGGCGCCTTTACTCAGGACAGCACAGCGGCGGAGATCGGGAGAAAATACGGGAAGAGCGGACCGCAGGTGATTCTGCGGTGGATCCTGCAAAAAGACATCATCGTGTTTCCCAAATCTGTGCATAAGAACAGGATTGAAGAAAACAGGAATCTGTTCGACTTTGAATTAACGGAAGAGGAATGCGCTCTTCTGGATGCCATGAATTGTGGGAAGCGGACAGGCCCTGATCCGGACTGTGTAGATTTTTGATAAAGAATCGATATACAGGATTCACATGAATGGGGTCCGTATAACGGGAAAAGGCTTCCGAAGACGACGCGGAGGCCTTTTCTCTTTAAAGAGGAATAAAAAATATACTTAAATACCTGCAATGATCTCGGGAAGCATGACCTTCGGCGCAGCCTGGACCGGAGAGACTACGACAGCTTTGTAAGTGGTATCTTCTGCCACTGCCACGAAATGTTCCTTGCTCATAAGGGCCGGTCCTTCCAGAAAACAGAAGATTTCATTATCTTCATGGGTCTCCACTACCTTGAAGGAAGGGGTGTGATGCCATCCCTGGAGGAGGCCGGCGGTCACTTCTGTAGTATTCAGACGGCTGGTCAGCTTGAAAGCCGTCCACTCCAGGTAACCGTGATCTTTATTTCCGTAGCAGTTAGCATCAGTGGACAGGGGAACATACGCCTCAAAGCGGGATAATCCGGGCATTTTCTGCGTTATCCTCAGTCGGCGTACATCCAGTACGCCTTCATCGTCTGCCTTGAAAATGACCGTATGTCCCCCTTGTCCACTGATGCTACCTTTCTATCTGATCTTTTTTCTTTAGATTCCATTATTTCCCTTTTAAAAAAGCGCCGTTCGCGGTCCAGTCCCTGTAGAAATTGTCTATATAATGCTGGGTCAGCGGCATGGGCATCTGGAATACATCCATGAATACGTGATAAGGTGCCGTAGTGATATCGGCTCCATGGACCGCGTAATCCACAAATTCCTGAGGCTTTTCAATGGAAGCTGCCAGGATTTCCGTTTCATAGTCCGAGGATGCGAACACCTCCGCGATTTCCTGGAGTGTGTCCAGCCCGTGGTAGCCGATACAGTCATTCTGTCCGGTATAAGGGGCCACGTAAGCGGCTCCGGCATGGGCGCAGAGCATAGCCTGGGCTGAGGTCAGGATGGTGGTAGCACAGGTCCTGATGCCCATTTCTTTTAAGGCACGTATGGCTTTGATACCTTCTGCAGTAGCAGGCACTTTGACTACCACATTGTCTCCGGCGCTTCGGATACTCTTTGCCTGTTCTATGATTTCTTCTTTAGTGACGGCGACGACCTGCGCCAGTACCGGAATATCGGGGAAGCGTCTGGAAAGCTTTGAAATGGTCTCCACGACGTCGGCGCCTTCTTTGGAAGAGAGGGACGGGTTTGTGGTGATTCCGGCCAGAAGCCCCATTTCTTCCAGTTCAGTCAGTTCTGCCATATCGGCAGTGTCAGCAAATAACTTCATGATACTATCCTCCTTGTTGATTTTTCGGATTTTCTGCACCGCCTGTGAATGACGGATTCAAAATTTACCTTCCGGCTGCTTGCGCAAATGCCGGTCATATCCGTCACCAGATGACAGAAACTCCGTATTTTTGGACTGCCGTCAGGAAGGCGGCGTCCGGCTTTTCGTCGGTGATCAGAGTATCGACCTTATCCCAGGTATTGAGAAGGAATACTCCCCTGGAGTTAAATTTAGTATGGTCTGCCAACAGATAGTTGTGCTGGGAATTCTTCATCATGATCCGGCGGATCTGAGTGCCGGTGGTGCCGTTATTGAACATGCCGTCCGCAGAAATATCGCTGCAGGAAGTGAAAGTGGCGTCCACATAAATCTGCTTGCAGAGATCAACGGAGGTTATATCGTCCATGGATGATACTTCGCGATTCAGAAAGCCTCCAATGATGAAGGTGTCGATCCAGGTCTTCGGCTGGAGAAGGTTCAGAGCAAAAACGCTGTTGGTAAATACGGTCATGGAACGGTTGGGCGGCAGGACCTTTAAAAGCTCCATGGCTGTGGAGCTGCCGTCCACGTAAATGCTCCTCATGTCCCGCTCGGTGATGGAATTGGCAGCATGCATGGCGATTTTCTGTTTGTAGGTGAGATTCATGGATTTACGCAGGTTGAATGAAAGCTCGGTCTTGCTTTCATCCGCAATCTGCGCTTTCCCATAGGCGCGTTCGATGAGCTTTGAGCGTTCCAGCTGCTCTAAGTCTCTTCGGATTGTCATGGCGGATACGCCAAAGCACTGTGCCAGAGTATTAACGGACATTTCTTTGTTGGACTTTATCATGTCGTAAATCGCTATCTGTCTGGTTTCTGCATTCACGGGCGTTCCCTCCTTTATTTGATTTTTCGTAAGTCTATCTTAGATATATCATAGCATAACAAAAAAAGCAATAGCAAAAAACAAAGCGAACATGAAAAATGTTGACCATGTTCATTTGATATCGTAGAATAACACCATGAGACACAAAAACATGTGCAATTGTATGATTTATTTTAAAAAATGGCACAATTAATTGTTTAAAATGACGATGGAGCAAACACCGTTCCAGTGCAAAAGGAACATGAAAACGAACAGGGAGGAATGGAAATGAAACAAAGCGTAATCACGGGATCCATGGGTATCCTCGGCGACAGATTCGTATTTGAAGGGTACAAGGAGGATTGTTCTTTCGCGGAGAAGGCAAAAAAACTGGCGGAGATTCCCGGTATCCAGGGCCTTGAGATTTCCTCGGGCGGAGAGGAAGCCGACGGAAAAGAAACGAAAAAGATTTTGGAAGACCTGAACCTGAAATGCGCCTGTATCAATGTGGCCATCGCGGGCAGGAGAGATTTGGGGAAAGGTTCTCTGGCCAATCCGAATCCGGCGCTCCGACGGAAAGCCATCGATATCTGCAAACAGGCATCCGACTATGCGGCAGAGATGGGAGCAGAGGTCATCAACATCTGGCCGGGGCAGGACGGCTTTGACTACGCGCTCTGTACGGATTACAGCAGGCTCTATCACGATTTCCTGGACGGAGCAGTGGAAGTGGCAGATCATAATCCAGACGTGAAGGTAGCGTTGGAGTTCAAGCCCAGGGAGCCCAGAAACCGTTCGCTGGTGGATACATACGGGACGGCCCTTCTGATGTGTGCGGAGGGAGGGAGAAAGAATCTGGGCGTGTCCGTGGACGTGGGGCATGTACTCTACGCCAACGCTAATATGGCTGCGGCAGTACAGGCCTGTGCGGAAAGAGGACGCCTCTTCCATATGCACACCAATGACTGCCTGGGATACTGGGACGACGACATGATTCTGGGGTCGGTCCGGTTTATTGAATACATAGAGCTCTGCTACGTACTGAGAAAGGTAAAATATGACGGCTGGTGTTCAGTGGACATATTCCCCAGCCGTGAGGATTCCTTTGCCTGTGCGGAAGAGAGCATCCTGTACCTTGATATGTTCGATAAGATGGTGGATAAGATCGGTATGGAGAACATAGAGGAATGCATCCGGAGAGGCGACGCGGCTTACGCTTCCAGACTGGTGCGGGAAAAGGCGTTCCTTTCAAAATAGTGAGGACAAGGGAAAAGAAAGGGTGTACATAGTATGGGTGAAATTCTTAGGATGGAAGGAATCTCAAAAAGCTTTCCCGGCGTAAAGGCATTGGATAACGTAAACATCGTGGTCAATTCGGGGGAAGTCCATGCGCTTTTGGGGGAAAACGGTGCGGGGAAGTCCACATTGATGAAGATTCTAAACGGAGTATATACGCCGGATGAAGGGAAGATATTTGTTAAGGGAAAAGAAGTCTCCATTCATAATATCAAGGAGGCTCAGGAACTGGGCATCAGCATCATCTTTCAGGAATTCAATCTCTGTCCGGATCTGACTGTGGCGGATAACGTCTATATTGGACGTCACAAGAACCGGTTCGGATTTGTAGATGCCAAATATGTGGAAAAAGAAACGCAGAAGATTCTGGACCGGTTCAAACTGAATATGATCAAGCCGGGAGATGTGGTCATGACCATGAGCGTGGCCCAGATGCAGATGGTAGAGATCTGTAAGGCAATGTCCTTTGATTCGGAGGTGGTAGTGTTTGATGAGCCGACGGCGGCGCTGGCAGAATCGGAAATTGAGCAGCTTTTCATGGTCATCAAACAGCTTCAGAAGGAGGGGAAAGGAATCATCTATATTTCCCACAGGATGGAGGAGCTCTCAAAGATCGCAGACCGGGTGACTGTGCTTCGGGACGGCCAGCAGGTGGGGGATTCCTTTGATTTCGCCAGCGTCACGCTGGATGAACTGATCAACCGGATGGTGGGCCGGACCATGGATGACAAATACCCGAAGCATGAGAGAACGATAGGAGAAGTCTTCTTCGAGGCGAACCATATTCGAAACAAGAAGGTAAATGTAAAGCATATTGACGTGCGAAAAGGGGAAATATTGGGAATCGCGGGTCTTATGGGGGCAGGGCGTACGGAGACGGCCAGGGCTATTTTCGGAGCCGACCCGGTGAGCAGCATTGAGGTGAAAATAAACGGCAGAAAAGTAGGCGTGGGCAGTCCCGGGCAGGCCATAAAAAACGGGATTGCGTATTTGACAGAAGACAGGAAGAACGAAGGCCTGGCCCTCCGCCTGGACTGTGAAAAGAACATCAACATGGCTTCCATGAAAAAGATTTCCAAATACGGTTTTGTCATCAATAAGACCGCGGAGGAGAATGCGAAGCACTATGTGGACGCTTTGGCGGTGAAGACTCCGAAGCTGGGGCAGCTGGCCCAGTTCCTCTCAGGAGGGAACCAGCAGAAGCTGGTTTTGGCTAAATGGCTGTCGAGACAGGTGGATCTGCTGATCTTTGATGAACCGACGAGGGGGATCGATGTTGGAGCCAAGTTTGAGATATACAAGCTGATGAACGAGCTGAGCGATCAGGGAGTCGGCATAATCATGATTTCGTCTGAGCTTCCGGAGCTCCTCGGCATGAGCGACAGGATCGCTCTTATGCACGAAGGGAGCATTGTGGGAGAAGTAGAAGCGAAGAAAACGACGCAGGAAGAAATCATGGCATATATCACTGGTCTGAAAACGAACGAAACGGAGTGTGTTGGAAATGAATAATTCAAATAGTGTAAAAAACAAGATTGCCCGGACAAAATTTGCAAACTTTCTGGGCAGCATGGCGGGGCTGTTCGGCCTGATTATCATCTTTTCCGTTCTGACGAGAACCTTTTTGACCGTGGACAATTTTATCAGCATCTGTCTTTCTGTGGCTGTTTACGCCACTCTGGCCTGTGGTATCTCGTTTGTACTGATCATCGGCGGCGCCGAGCTGTCGGCAGGTTCCGTGGTCGGCGTATCCGGGGCGGTTTTCTGCGTCAGCCTCCGGGCCGGAATACCGGCCTTCGCCTGTATCCTTATCACTTTGGCCTGCGGCATGCTCTGCGGCCTGTTCAATGGTTTTCTGGTCACCAAGATGCATTTGATCCCTTTTATTGCCACGTTGGGTACTCAGTACATATTCCGGGGCGCTACCTATATCATTTCCAATGGATCCTCCATTTCTGTACGCGAGGTGGCGAGTGAAGGGGATCTGCCGGTGCTTAAATTCATCGGAAGCGGCAAAATTCTCGGAATCCCGATGTTAGTTTATATCATGGTGATATGTGCCATTATCTTGTCCATTGTCCTTTCGAAAACAGTTCTGGGACGAAAGATCTTTGCGACCGGCAGCAATGTGGAGGCGGCAAGGCTTTCAGGAATCAACACCGATAAAATCACGACCATCGCCTATATGTTCAGCGGCGGCATGGCCGGTCTGGCAGGCGTCATGCTTACCACCAGGCTCCTGTCTGCACAGCCTACAGCAGGGATGAGTTTTGAACTGGAAGGCATCGCGGCGTCCGTGATCGGCGGAGTGAGCATGATGGGCGGCCAGGGAACCATTCCCGGCGCTGTGATGGGCGCTTTTATAGTAGGCATCATGAGGAACGGACTGAACCTCATGGGAGTGAATACCTTCTGGCAGCAGATCATCACCGGCGTGATCATCATCGTGGCCGTATGGGCCGACATCATGAGAAGGCGCAGAGAGGCATCCAAGAAATAGGAAGGTACGCTAGGAACAGCAAAGGGCTGTTTACTATATAAAATGTAAAAGGAGGAAAAAACATGAAACGAAACAAATGGACAGCAGTAGTAGCGGTTATGCTTTGCCTGATCATGGCATTGGCGGGCTGCGGAAAGAAGGCGGCGGATGAGACCACTGCGGCAAAGAAAGAAGAGACAACGAAAGCCGCTGAAGAAAAGACAACGGAAGCCAAGTCAGACGAGACCACCGAAGCAAAGAAGGACGATAATTCATCCGGCAGCAAAACTATTTATGTAATCGGCAAGGAGTCTCAGTACAACCACTGGTTATGTCTGCAGGACGGCGCGGAAGCATGCGGCAAGGAAAAAGGCTATGAAGTCGTTTATCAGGCTCCGCCTTTAGGAGAAGTGGATATTGAGAAGCAGGTATCTATGGTTGAGGCAGCCATCGGAACGAAACCCGCGGCTATTGTTCTGGCTCCCAATGATACGGACGCTCTGGCCGGCGTATGTGCTGAGGTTCAGGAAGCAGGAATTCCGATGGTTTTGGTAGACTCCAAGATTTCTACGGAAGATTATGACTGTCTGGTAGCCCTGGATAATGAAAAAGCAGGCGCGGACGTGGCAGAAGAAATCGCTCAGAGAATCGGCGGAGAGGGACAGATCGGAATCATTTCTGCGGTACCCGGCGGCGCTACCATCATGGCCCGTGAGAACGGCTTCATCGATTATATCAAAGCGAACTATCCCGATATCGAAATCGTAGGAGAAATCCTGTATTCTCAGAACGATTCTTCCAAGGCTATGAGCCAGACCTATGACATGCTGGCGGCATATCCCGATATCAAAGCATTCTATACTACCAATACTCCTACGGCAGAAGGCATCGCGTCTGCTCTGGAAGAAAAAGAACTGGGCGGCAAGGTCCTCCTGGGAAGCTTTGACGCATCGGATACTATCAACGGCTATATCCAGAACGGCACGATAGCGGCATGCTCCGTTGCAGAAGCTTATAACATGGGCTATGAGTCTGTAGCACAGGCTATCAACCTGATTGAAGGAAAAGATGTTGAAAAATTCGTGAACTCCGGCAACAGCATCGTGACTCCTGCGAACTTCGATGACGAACATATTCAGGAGCTTCTGTACCCCTTCGGAAAGTAATAAAAACCAATAACCATGCTTTACGGAACGCTGTGGTCTGTTTCCGCCTGCGGAAGCAGGCCACAGGTTTTGAAAAGGGGAATGTGAATGAAAGTATTCGGACGGGATTATACGAAACAAGAGCTTCTTTCCTATGCTGGAAACATCACTCAGATAGCCGGTGTCACGAGGAAGGAGCAAATTGACGGAAACGGGGATGGAATCCGATTCCTGGAAGTGAAAAACGGGAGCGGAATGGAATTTTCTGTGATGGAAAACCGGTGCATGGATGTAAATTCCATGAGCTACAAAGGGATTCCCCTGTACTTCTTAAGTAAAAACGGCCTGGTGTATCCTCTCCGATATCTTCCGGAATCTTCGGAGGATACCCTTAAGCATTTGTGCGGCGGACTGTTTTATACCTGCGGTACCCAGAATGTCGGATATGACTGTGTGGATGCGGGAGAAAAACAGGTGTGCCATGGACGGATCAAAGCCATGTCGGCAGTGAACGCGGCGGCGGCAGCCCACTGGGAGGAGGATGATTATCTCATTGAGCTTTATGGAGAGATGAGAGAAACCAGCCTTTTTGGAGAGAATATCGCGCTGAGGCGCCATATGCAGGTCTCCATGGGAAAGCCGGCTGTAAAGATCACCGATGAACTGGAAAATGAAGGGTTTGAGGAACGGCCGCTCATGTATATGTATCATTTGAATCTGGGTTTTCCCTTTGCGGATTCAGAGATGAAGATTTATGTGGAGCCATCGGAGAAATCCTGCAGGGATGAATGGGCGGTGCCGTATCTTTCTGAGTATCGGAAGGTGGAAAAGCCTCAGGTGCCGGGAAAGGAGATCTGTATCATGCACAGCTTCCGGGAGAAGAAGCAGGTGACAACTCTGGCGTTTAATGAGAGGCTTGGATTTGGATTCTATATCAAACAGGATACGAATGTAATGCCGTTTCTGCATGAGTGGAAAACGAACATAGCAGGCGCTTATGCAGTGGGCTTGGAACCTGCGAACTGCCATTGTGAGGGCCGGGTGAATGAGAGAAGATACGGGACGCTCCAGACCATCGCTCCTTTTGAAACGGTGCGGGTGGTGACAGAGCTCGGTATCCTGGAGGACAGGGAGCAGATAGAACAATTGATCAAAATATCAGAATAAGGGGGAAATCCTATGTCAAAAAAAGTGATAGGCCTTGTTTCGACCTTTGCGCCTGGGGACAGCTGGCCCCAGGAAACCATTGACCGTGTTGCGGCCACCCACGAGGTGGTGAAGGCTGCATTGAGGGAGATGGGATATGAGGTAAAGGATGCCGGCAATGTAAACCGCACCATGGAAGACATGGTAAAAGCCGGAAAAGAGCTGCGCTGTATGGGGATTCAGGCACTGGTCCTCTATGTGGGTACCTGGACTTATGCCAATTGTGCCGCGGCACTGGTACGGGAGGCGGGCGTCCCTGTGGTCATCTGGGCTGATGCGGGCGCGGGGACCTGCGGCCTGGTGGGCGGAGCCATTGCCAGAGGGGGAATGGATGAATTCGGATTTCATGCGAATTTGGTGTACGGTCCCTTCGAGGATGCTGCCGCCAGAGAAAAATGCAGAGTCTATCTGGACGCGGCCTGCGCGGTCTCTTCCATGAAGGGAGAAAAGCTGGGACTGGGCGGAGGAACCTGCATGGGAATGGTGACGGCAGTATGCGATCCCAATGTGGTGCGTGAAAAGTTCGGAGTGGAGATTGAGACCTTTGAACAGATGGAGATCATCGCCAGGGCGGAGAAAGTAGACGACGACGAAGCCGAGAAATTTTATAAATGGATCGAAGAAAGCTTCGGAGGCATTGTGACGACTAAGGAAGCTATGATGAAACAGATCAAGCTGTATCTGGCCATGAAGCAGTTCTGCAGGGAGAATAACCTGTCCTTTGTCTCCGCTAAATGTCTGCCGGAGATGGCCAATCAGTATACATCCTTCTGCCTGTGCCATTCCATGATGGGAGACTGTGAAGACGCCTTTGGAAAAAAAGAGAGGATGGTCTTCGGGTGTGAAGCGGATATCAATGCAGCGCTGACCATGGAGCTTCTTCACCATCTGCAGGAAGGACCGGTGATGTTCACAGATCTGTCCCAATATGACTATAAGGATCAGGTGCTGACCACCTGCAACTGCGGGTCCCAGCCTACGGACTTTGCCAGGGATAAGAAGGAAGTCATCTGGGAAAGAGAAGGCGTACATGAACACTATTGGAAATACGGCGGCACATGTCCCCAATACGTGACAAAAGAGGGGCGGGTGACTATGGCGAGGCTGAACCGGAAGCAGGGAGAATATGAGATGCTGATCGTTCCGGCCAATGCTGTGTATTTTGACCGGGAAAAGCTCCGGGAAACCATATGGGAGAGACCCCACGCTTATTTTGAACTGCTCTGTGACAAAGAGACATTTTTTGATGAAGTGCGCTCCAACCATATCCATGTAGTATATGGAGAATATGAAAAGGAGCTGAAAGAAATCTGCAGTATTCTCGGCATCCATGCGGTTTGTCTGGAAGCGGGGAAATGATCATAGTAGCTGCATGAAACAAAAAGCCAATACAGGAGGAAAGACAAAATGAATGAACAGGAATTAAAGGCGTTTATGTGCGATATCGGAAAGCGGATCTATACCAATGGATTTGTGGCCGCGAACGATGGGAATATCACCGTAAAGCTGAACGAAACAGAGTATCTGACCACGCCGACCGGAGTCAGCAAGGGATATCTGACACCGGATATGATCGTGAAAGTGAACGAACAGGGGGAACTGCTGGAAGGCACCTGGAAGCCGTCCTCCGAGGTGAAGGTCCATCTGCGGGTATACAAAGAAAGGCCGGACGTGGGGGCCGTAGTACATGCACATCCGCCTTATGCGACTACGTTCGCTGTGGCACATATCCCCCTGGATAAATATATCCTTCCGGAGGCCGTCTGCGCGTTGGGAGCGGTGCCCATCGTTCCTTATGCGAAGCCCTCCACACAGGAGCTGGCCGATGCCATGATTCCGTTCCTTCAGACGTATGACGCGTTTTTGCTGGAGAATCACGGGACCGTGACCGTAGGAAAAGATTTGACCACCGCGTATTTTAAAACAGAGACGCTGGAGTACAATGCAAAGATCGTTTATCTGGGCATGATGCTTGGAAAACAAAATGAGCTTCCCAGAAAAGAAATCGACAAGCTGGTGGAAATGTACCGGGGCAATAATCCGGGGGCGAAGCACCCGGGCTATGTGAAATTCTGAACATAGACAGTATGGGCAAGACCGGCCGGCGGTGCTTTCCGCCGGCATTGTAAAAGGAGAAACGGATGGAGAAGAAATTCAGGATGGCGGCCCTGGACATAGGAACCTCCAGTGTCCGGACTTTTCTGGCGGAATACGATGGGAGGACGGTAGAAATCCAGGAGAAGGACCGGTTTTACCATGAATCGGTTCCCGTACTTGGACATGAATACTGGAATCTTTTGGGAGTGTTCACCCAAGTGAGAAATGCCCTGCTGGCGGCAGCAAAAGACGCTCCTCTGGACAGTCTGGCCCTGGATTCCTGGGGGACCGATATAACGGCACTGGATCGGAACGGAGAATATCTTTGGGGCGGTATCTGCGCCAGGGACCGGCGGTTTAATGGCCTGAAGGAAGAATTTTTTGAGAGGATTCCGGAAAAAAAGATTTATGAGAGGACAGGTGTCCAGTTCCTGAACTGGAATACACTGTATCTGCTTTATTATCTGGTAAAAGAAAAGCCCTGTATGCTGGAATCCATATCCTGTATGCTGTTCACCCCAGATCTGTTTAATTACTTTCTGACCGCAGAAATGAACGCGGATTATTCCATCGCGTCTACGTCCCAGATGCTGGATCCATGGCGTAAGACCTGGGACGAGACACTTTTGGAGGCGGTGCCGTTTCCCAGGGAAAAACTGCTCCCGGTCACACAGGCCCATATGCTGGGAAAGACAAGGGAGAGCATCCGGGGACGCCGGGTGCCGGTGATGTCAGGATGCAGCCATGATACCGCGGCGGCGGTTGCCGGAGTGCCGGCGGAATCCCAGGATTTTGTGTATATCGTATGCGGCTCCTGGGCGATGATCGGGATTGAATCGGATATTCCCATTGTCAATGAAACTGCGGCGCGGTATCGCTTTACCAATGAAGGGGGATCTGACGGAAGAATCCGCTTCCTCAAAAATGTCATGGGTATGTGGATGATACAGGAATCCAGGCGCCAATGGATACGGGAAGGAAAAGAATTTAGTTTCGGAGAGCTGGCAGAGCTGGGGACTGAATGTGAGCCTTTCCGAAGCGTGATCGATGTGGATGATGCCAGGCTGGTGCCTCCGGGAGATATCCCTGGTGTGATTCGCCGTCTGTGCCTGGAAAACGGACAGCCGGTACCGGAGACTGTGGGACAGGTGATTCGGTGCATAAATGACAGCCTGGCACTTAAATTTAAGGTGATGAAGGAACGGCTGGAGGAATGCAGCGGACGAAGGTTTTCCGTAATCCACATCGTGGCCGGGGGAAGCCAGGACGCGTCTTTATGCCAGGCTATAGCCGATGCGGCCGCGTGCGTGGTGAAGGCTGGGCCGGCGGAAGCCAGCGCATACGGAAATACCTCTGTCCAGCTTCTGGCCGGCAGACTGGCAGGGAGTCTTATGGAGACCAGGGAGATTGTGAGGCGTTCTGTGAAGATCCGGATCTATGAGCCAAAGAAAAATGACAGGATGGAGGAAGCTTTTGAGAACAGCAGAAAGCTGTTTGAACGCATTCACTATTAGGCCTCTGATATGGAAAGGAGCAAAAAATGAGAAAACGGATACAGATTCACGAAGCCGATGACATTATGAAGATCAACCGGATCGTATCTCAGTATACGTATGATATCTGGATTCACAGCAAATCGGGAATGGTCGATGCCAAGTCTCTGCTCGGCATGTTCATCCTCAGCCTGAAGGAAGATATGTTCGTAGTGGTGGAAGATGACATCGACGCCGGAAAGCTCTTTGAAGAGCTTAAGGATTATCTGGAAGAGGAATCATGACAGACCGTGCCCGGCGGTAAGCCGGGGCGGAATGCGGGGGATGGGTTGACCGGAGGACAATATAAGGAGGATTTGAGACGATGGACAGAGAAAAGATACTGGAAGTTCTCCAGGTGGCAAAGCGCCTGGATGAGAAGAACCTGGTGAATGCCTTTGAGGGAAATATATCGACAAAGAAAGACGGCTTGGTCTATATTACTCCGACAGGAAAAAATAAAGCTCTCCTGACTGAAGAGATGGTGGCCGTGATCGATTCGGACGGAAGACAGGTGGGAGGAAATTGTAAACCCACCTCGGAGCTTCCCATGCACATGGAAACATATACTATCCGGGACGATATAGGAGGAGTGGTACACTGCCACCCCACCTTTCTGACTGCTTATGCTCTTTGCTGTAAGCCGGTGGAGACAAGGGCATATCCGGAGATGATGGGGAACTTTGATTACTTTCAGGTGGCTCCTTATGGCCGGCCCGGCACAGAAGACATCCTGAAAGGGGCAATCCCCATTCTTAAGCATCATGATATCGTCATCCTTGGCAACCACGGTGTACTGGCTGTAGGAGCGACGGTGACAGATGCCATGAACAGAGTGGAAGCGGCCGAGGCTATTACGAAGACGGTGTTCATTGCCAATGCCCTGGGCAGGCAGGCAGATCTGAGCCCGGAGGAATGTGACTTTTTCTTCTCTTTGAATCAGAAGTGAGCCGGCCGGAGAGTTAGGCCAATGCCATCGGAACAAGATGCAGACGGAAAGGGCAGAATCTCATGAAACGGAGTTCTGCCCTTTTTACATAATCGGAGGGATATGATGAAGGAAGAATATTTAGCCGTAGACCTGGGGTCCAGCAATGGCAAGATTCTGCTGTCCTCGCTGACAGACAGGAATACAATAGAGATGCGGGAGGTGGGGCGCTTTCCTACTCCCAGAATTTATATGAACGGACATATTTGCATCGATGTCTATGGAATCTATGGGGAGATCTGCCGGACACTGGAAAAGCTGGGGAGAGAAGGTGTAACGATCAGAAGCCTCGGGGCGGATTCCTGGTCCAGCGATTTTGGAATTGTGAATCCTCAGGGGGAATTGGTAGGCCTTCCGGTTTTTTACCGGGATAAACGGACGAACGGCATGCCCGAGGAGGTGGAGAAGAAGATCAGCTACCGGGATCTCTATGATCTGACCACCCAGCGGCGCATTCAGGACGCCACCTTGTGCCAGCTGCTGGCTTTGAAAAAAGAGAGCCCGGAGTTTCTTCAGAACGAAAATCGGATGATGCATCTGGGAGATATCCTGATGTATTTTTTTTCCGGAAAGGTATGCTCAGAATTTTCAGTGGCTTCCTATTCTCAGATGTTCAACATGAGGAACCAATGCTGGGAGGATCGGGTATTTGATCTGTTCGGAATTCCTAAAAGCCTTCAGCCGCCGGTAGTCCATGCCGGTGCGTGCCTGGGGAGGATATCGGAGGAACAGGCCAGATGGTACGGAACAAACCGGTTTGAAGTGGTGGCCCCGGCCGTGCACGATACGTCGTCGGCGGGAGTGGCGGTCCCGGTGGATGGCAGAAGGGATTGGGCCTATATTTCAACTGGAAGCTGGTATCTGGTGAGTATGGAGCTGGAGGAACCGGCGGACAGCGGACTGTCGTACCACTACAATCTTTCCAATACGGGGCTGGCTTTTGGGAAAACACTGCTTAAACGGAATGTATGCGCCATGTGGATCATGCAGGAATGTAAACGGAAATGGGAACAGATGATGGGGATTGATTATGATTATCCGGCTATAGTGGAGTTCGCCCGGTCCGCGGTTCCCTTTTACGCCGTCATCGATACGGATGATAATTGTTTTTATAATCCAGATGACATGACCGAGGCAGTCGCGGCCTATCTCAGACGGACGGGGCAGCCGGAAGTCCGAAGAGACGATGTAGGGCAGATGGCCAGAATCATCTATGAAAGCATCACGTTTAAATGTCTGTATTCCCTGGATGCTTTAAAGCGCACTACAGGAAAGAGGGTTGATACGCTTTATGTAGTGGGGGGAGCCAGCGGCGTGGGTTTTCTGAATGAAATGCTGGCTTCCGCGGCTGATCTGGAAGTGATCGCAGGGCCAAAGGAGGCGGCCGCCATCGGAAATTCTTTGCTGCAGGCAGTGGGGACCGGAGCGCTTGATTCGGAAGAAGAAGTAAGGGAAGTGGTGAGAAACTCCTTTACATTGGAGACTTTTTATCCCAAAAAGGCAGAAGAGTGGAGAAGACACTATCAGGCGTTTCTGGATGTGTGCGGACTGGAACAGTAAAAGATTCAAAAAATCCTTGACATAGAGTGAGGTCCGGATGTTATGCTGTATTAAAAGAGAGCGGAAACGTATACCTTTGAATACCTTTTAAACAAACTTATTTTTGCAAAGCAGAGGGGACAGGAGGAAGTCCGATCCCATCCAGGCGGGTCGCTGGCAGCCGTAACCAGCATCTTTGCGGCCTTCGGTCGGTATTTTCCAACTGACATGGATAAATCGATATTTTTCCATGTCAGATTCCAATAAAAACCTGCATGAAATTCGGTTTTTACCTCCCTGCGGCCGGGAAGATCCTGCCAACGCCTTTGCGGCGCTCCCCTTACGATGGGTTCGGAACGTTCCTCCTGCTCCTCTTTCCGCACCGAAATAAGCTCTCATTTGTTACAAAAGCCATTGAGGCGGCCCACCGCAGCCCCTGCATCGCCAGCGAACCGAAATCGTGACGGTCCGGAACTACTGTCGGTGCTGAACTGGAGCTTGATCAGAGCTGACTAAAAATGATTCCAAAAAGTATTTTGTATCATAGAAAGGCGGGATTCTTATGACAATTGCAGAGGTGAGCAGAAAATATGGCCTTACCGCGGATACTCTCCGCTACTACGAGCGGATTGGTCTGATTCCTCCGGTTCCGCGGACGGGAGGCGGCATTCGGGACTATGACGAAGAGTCCTGCGGATGGATTGAACTGATGAAATGTATGAGAAAAGCAGGGGTTCAAATAGAAGCCTTGATTGAGTATGTGACTCTGTTCCGGAAAGGGGAGGAGACGGCTGATGCCAGAAAAGCGATCCTGATTGAACAGAGAAATCAGCTTATGGACCGCATGGAGGACATACGGACGTCGATTGAACGGCTGGATAAAAAAATCGAGCGGTATGAGAAGGGGTTGATGGCCACGGAAAAGCGGCTGCAGAAGATGCAAAAAAGTCCCAGACCAGAAGCTTAATGGCCTGGAACTTCTGACGGTATTGCGGCTCAGTACATTGATCAGCCGTTTCCGCTGGTGTTAAAGAAAGGCTGCAGAGTTTTTGCGACATCGCTCACAGGCATAGTCTGTAAGATCACATGGCCGGGGCCGGTGATCCTGGTGTTGAAGATGCCTTCGCCGCCCAGAAACATATTTTTCACACCGGGGACCTTTTGGATGTCCAGGCTGCAGGCGGAAGACATGGCGGCCAGATAGCCGGTGTCCACAATAAGCTGCTGACCGGGGGCCAGGTCATATTCTATGGCGGCTCCGTCGATTTCAATGAAAGCCATGCCGTTTCCGGACAGTCGCTGCATGATGAAGCCTTCTCCGCCGAAGAAGCCGGCGCCCAGTTTTTTCTGGAAGAAAACAGACAGATCCACACCGGCGGTGGAGGCCAGGAATCCGGCTTTCTGCACGATCATGTCGTTTCCAGGTGTGATCTCCAACGGCCGGATGGAGCCGGGAAAGCTGGAGGCGAATGCAATCATGCCGGGGCCGCCCTGAGCAGTATAAATGTTTTGAAAAATTGCCTCGCCGGAAAACATCCGTCCGAAGGCTTTGCCGATGCTGCCGCCGCCGCTGGTAGCCATCTGCATATTAGGTGACATCCAGCTCATGGAGCCGCGTTCTGTGATCATCTGTTCATTGGCTTCCAGCTCACAGATGACCACGGGGAGATTGCCTCCCTGAATGTTATATTTCATAAAAATATCCTCCTGATTCAAGTAAGAGATTGTTGACGATTAACAATTTCACTCTATCATGACAGGATACATCCGTCAACTGGAATCCCCGGGGCTTAACGGCCTTTAAGCCGAGAGACGGCCCTTTTCAGAACAGGTCCGACAAGTGCCGTCAGGACGATTTTGGCCGCATCCCCTGGCAGGTAGGGGACGACGCCGGCCATCAGACCTGCGGGGAAGGACAGCTTCATCTGAATGCAGAGCCATACGGTGCCGAACAGATAGCATACGGCAGTTCCCAGTATCATTCCGAGGACCTGAAGAATGTAATTCCTGGAAAAACGGTCGATGAAATATCCGGCGATCAGCGCCATGAACAGGAAACCGACCAGATATCCGCCGGTAGGCCCTGCCAGCTTGCCCGGGCCTCCTGTAAAGCCGGAAAAGACGGGGACTCCAACCAGGCCGATCAGAAGATAGACCAGATAGCTGATGGTTCCGGCTTTCATGCCGAGTACATACAGGGATATATATACGGCCAGATTTGTGAAGGAGATCGGCACAGGGCTGATGGGAAGCGGAATCACCAGGGGAGCGAGTATGCAGGTCACGGCGGTCATCACACCGATCAGCGTCATCTGCATGATGGACAATGCCGGTTTGGTACTCTTTTTTGCGTTGCTTTTTTCCATAGTCAGGGTTCCTCCAAACGTTCTATGTAATAAATAAGACTGCTGACATTATAAAATAGAAGAAATATAATGTCAACCATATTTGAAAATAGATTGACATTCGGGACTCCAGCTTTCTATTGATAATTTTAAATCATTGTGCTATAATCTTAATATATGAAATTTACTATTTCATATTTGAAATAGTAAATACAAAATACATTATACATAACAAAATCGCCGGCACGGGGGTGTTGTGCGGCATGGAAAGAAAGGAAGGTATCATCTATGGCAGAAAAGAACAAGAAACCACTGATCGGCCTCATCGGATTTTCCGACGGGGACCCGGAAGTACACGAGCAGCTCAAGGATGTTGTTCAGAAGCAGGTGGACGTGATCTATGAAGAGCTGACCAAGAGCGGGGAAGTAGACGTGATCGTGGCGGACAGCCTGGTAAACAGTGTAGAATCTGCAAAAAGACTTGCGGAGGATTTGAAATGTAAGGGTGTGGATGGTACGATCTTCTCCTACGGCGTATTCGCATTCCCCAACTTCAGTGCGATCGCGGCCAAGAACGGCAAGGGTCCCTTCCTTCTGGCGGCCAACTTAAACCCCGACTGGCCCGGCATGGTGTCCATGCTCGCCGCAGGCGGAGCTTTAAGCCATATTGGAATCGATCATTTCCGCGTGGCGGGGGATGTACGGGAAAAGGAAGTCTTAAATAAGATCGTTGATTTTGCAAAATGTTCCAAGGTGGTCAGCCGTCTGAACGGAATGAAATACGGTCTTATCGGCGGAAGAAGTCTTGGTATGTACAGTGCTACCGTTGATATGCAGGACTGGGAACGCAACTTCGGCGTGGATATTGAACATATTGATCAGCTGGAAATCGTCCGCCGGGCAGACAATGTCAGTGAGGAGCAGGTAGAGAAGGCATTTAAATGGCTTACCGATAATGTAGGCGAGATCAAATACAATGGCACCAGCTTCACACCTGAAAAGCTGAAGACGCAGATTCGTCATTATGAAGCTACTAAGGAAATCGTAAAGGACAACGACCTGGATTTCATCGGGGTGAAATGTCATTATGAGATGAGCCGTCACTATTGTACTCAGTGCTTATCCGCAGCTTTCATGAATGACCCCTATGACTGGGACGGCCCTAAAAAACCCGTGATCTGTGCCTGCGAAGCGGATTCCGACGCGGCTCTGACCATGGAGATCCTTCATCTTCTGACCGATGATCCGGTCGTGTTCATGGATGTGCGCCACTACGACAAGGATTATGATGTTATGGTATTCTGCAACTGTGGATCTCAGTCTACCTATTACGCAGCTGCTTCTGATGATTACAAAGAGAACCTGGCAAAGACCACGCTTTATCCGGCGCTTCCCATTTATGCCGGCGGCGGCTGCCATGTAAATCTGATGACGAAACCCGGAAAGGCCACCATTGCCAGACTGTGCCGCCGGGAAGGCAAATACCGTATGACCATCATTCCGGCAGAATTTGTAGAGCTGCCCAAAGAAAAAATGGCGGAGACCACGGAAGAATGGCCTCATGTATTTGCAAAGCTTCCCTTTGACCACAGCATTTTCCTGGATAAGTTCGATGCCAACCACTGCCATGCCGTATACGGCGACCAGGTGGAAAAGCTGAAGATGATCTGCCGGATGCTGAATATCGATGTGGATATGATGGGATAATAGAATATGCTTTGAGATTTTTATGCGGAAGCGGGGCGAGGCCCCGCTTCCTTTTGTATCAACGGAAAACCGGTTGGGAATTCCTTGCAGCAGAATTCTTTGTTCATGAATTTATCACGAATTTATAACTTGTACAGTATAGGGAGGTTGTGTTATACTATATGAGATAATTACGGGCAGCGATGGAAAAGTTTGGCAGCTGCATGATGGATACTAGTGAGGGAGATCATGGAGAAAGCAAGACGCGTATTACTGAAGCTCAGCGGTGAGGCTCTGGCAGGGCCGGCCGGAAAAGGGTTTGACGAAGCCACGGTGAAGGCTGTGGCGAAGCAGGTGAAGCCTTCAGCAGAGGAAGGAATAGAAATCGGCGTTGTGATAGGCGGAGGGAACTTCTGGAGAGGACGCTCCAGTAATGCCATAGACCGTCCGAAGGCCGATCAGATCGGAATGCTGGCTACGGTGATGAACTGTATTTACGTATCGGAGATTTTCCGTTCCGAGGGGATGGACACAGAGATTTTCACTCCGTTTGCCTGCGGCACCATGACGAAGCTGTTTTCCAAGGATGCGGCGAACCAGTGCTTCCGGGAAGGTAAGGTCGTGTTCTTTGCAGGAGGGACGGGCCATCCTTACTTTTCCACGGATACGGGCATTGTGCTGAGGGCTATTGAGATGGAGGCGGACCTCATCCTTTTGGCAAAGGCGGTGGACGGAGTATACGACAGCGATCCGAGGACGAATCCGGACGCGAAAAAGTATGATACGGTTTCCATTGGGGAAGTGATCGAGAAAAAGCTGGCGGTGGTAGACCTGACCGCGTCTATCATGTGTATGGAGAACCATATGCCAATGGCAGTGTTCGGGCTGGGCGAAAAAGACAGTATCGGTAAAGCCATGAAAGGCGATATCACAGGCACCGTGGTGACGGTGGATGATAAATAGGGAGGATTCGAATATGGAAGAGAAATTAAAAGTATTTGAAGAGAAAATGGAAAAAGCGGTGAGCGTACTGCGGTCAGAATATGCGTCAATCCGGGCAGGGCGTGCGAACCCTCATGTATTGGATCAGATAACGGTGGATTATTATGGAGTGCCGAGCGGTATCCAGCAGGTAGCCAACGTGTCCGTGCCGGAACCCAGGATGCTTCTTATCCAGCCTTGGGAGAAAAGCCTGATAAAGAATATCGAAAAGGCGATTCAGGTATCTGATCTGGGCATCAATCCCAGCAACGACGGCAGTGTGATTCGTCTGGTATTCCCCGAGATGACAGAGGAGCGCAGAAAAGATCTGGCTAAAGACGTAAAGAAAAAGGGAGATGGGGCGAAGGTGGCGATTCGGAATATCCGTCGTGATGCCAATGATTCCATCAAAAAACAGAACAAGAGCGGAGAGATTTCCGAGGACGAACAGAAGCAGCTGGAAGAAAAGGTGCAGAAGCTGACGGACAAGTTCATCGAGAAGGTGGACAAGGAAATCGAGATCAAGAGCAAAGAGATACTGACCGTATAGGACGCAGGAAGATACCACGAAATCATGAATAGCAGGGGGGCAGGCACAAGAGGTTCCTGCTCCCTTTTCTTCCGCCGGCAGTTTTGTACCGGCGAACGGATATAAAGTTGGAGGATCTATGGCAGAGACAGAGAAAACGGATTGGAAGATACCAAAGCATGTGGCCATTATATTGGACGGCAACGGCAGATGGGCGAAAAAACGGGGTCTGCCCAGGAACATGGGACATGTGGAAGGCTGCAAGGTAGTAGAGCAGACTGTTGAAGACGCGGCGCGGATGGGGATAAAATACCTGACCGTTTATGGCTTTTCCACGGAGAACTGGAAACGTTCTGCGGAAGAAGTGGGGGCTTTGATGCAGCTGTTCCGCTATTATATGAAGCGGCTATTAAAGGTGGCGAAGCGGAATAATGTACGGGTCATCATGATAGGAGAGAGGAGCCGGTTCGACCCGGATATCATTGAAGGTCTGAACCGGCTGGAGAATGAGACGCGGGAGAATACGCAGATGGTATTCACGATCGCGGTAAATTATGGGAGCAGGGACGAGATCACAAGGGCGGTGCGCCGCATGATGGAAGACTGCCGGGACGAGAAGCTGTGCCCCGAAGAGGTGACGGAGAATTTGATCAACAGCTATCTGGATACCAGGGAGCTGCCGGATCCCGACCTCCTCATCCGTACCAGCGGAGAACAGAGGCTGTCCAATTATCTTTTATGGCAGCTGGCGTATACGGAATTCTATTTTACCGATGTTCTTTGGCCGGATTTCAATAAAGAGGAATTGGCCAAAGCCATAGAGAAATACAATGATAGAGACAGACGGTTTGGGGGGGTGTGAAAATGTTCAGGACCAGGTTGATAAGCGGCGTTGTTTTGGTTCTCATTGCCATAGGCCTTTTGACGTTGGGAGGATATGTCCTGGCAGGAGGGCTGCTCCTCATTTCCCTTATCGGTATGTATGAGCTGTACCGGACCGTCGGAATAGAAAAAAGCCTGCTTGGTGCGGTGGGATATGCAATGGCAGCGCTTTACTATCTCATTCTCATTCTTTCGGAAAATCCGGCGGTGGATTCCATGCCGGTGATTTTCTTCGTTGTATTTCTGATTCTTTTGATGGCGGTCTATGTGTTCACATTCCCGCGACATCAGGCAGGACAGGTGATGACTGCTTTCTTCGGGCTGGTATATGTGGCTGTGATGCTGTCCTATATGTACCGGACCAGGGTGATGGAAGGAGGTCAGCTTCTGGTATGGCTGGTGATCTTAAGCTCCTGGGGATGTGATACTTGTGCGTACTGTGTGGGTATGCTCATTGGAAAGCATAAGATGGCGCCTCGTTTGAGCCCAAAGAAATCAGTGGAGGGCGCGGTAGGAGGCATTTTGGGAGCGGGAATCCTGGGCGCCGCTTACGGCGCGGTTTTTGGAAGCGGCATAGGAGCGGAGCTCACTTCTCCGGTCCTGGACTGTGCCATTATCTGTATGGTAGGAGCGGTGATCTCCCAGATCGGAGATCTGGCGGCCTCTGCCATCAAACGGAACCATGATGTGAAGGATTATGGAAAGCTGATTCCAGGTCATGGAGGCATTCTGGACCGGTTTGACAGTGTTATTTTTGTGGCTCCGGCCATTTATTTCACCATTGTTCTGCTGACCCGGGGAATGGAAGCGTTTAAATGGTTTTTATAAGGGCGGCGTATAATAAGTTCATATAACGGAGATAAAGATAAATGAAGAAGATTTCGATATTAGGATCCACCGGCTCCATCGGGACACAGACCTTAGAGGTAGTGCGTGAGAATCCGGATATGCAGGTGACCGCACTGGCGGCCGGGACTAACATAGAGCTTCTGGAGGCACAGGCGAGAGAATTCCGTCCCAGACTGGTGAGTCTCTGGGACGAGGAAAAAGCGAAGGACCTGGCCGTTAAGCTTTCAGATACAGATATCCAGGTGCTGGCCGGGATGGAAGGACTTCTGTCCGCGGCCACGGAGGAAACGGCAGAGATCGTGGTGACCGGAGTGGTGGGCATGATTGGCATCCGGCCTACCATCGCAGCCATTGAGGCGGGGAAGGATATTGCCTTAGCCAATAAGGAAACGCTTGTGACGGCGGGGCATCTGATCATGCCGCTGGCGAAAAAGGCCGGCGTGAGAATCCTTCCGGTGGACAGTGAACACAGCGCTATTTTTCAGTCCCGGAACGGGGAAGAAGGAAATAAAATAGAGAAGATTCTCCTGACAGCTTCGGGAGGACCCTTCCGAGGCTTCACGAGAAAACAGATGGAAGGAATACGGCTTCAGGACGCGCTGAAGCATCCGAACTGGTCTATGGGACACAAGGTGACGATCGATTCCTCCACATTGGTGAACAAAGGGCTGGAGGTTATGGAAGCGAAATGGCTGTTTGATGTGGAGCTTTCCGACGTACAGGTGGTGGTACAGCCTCAGAGCATCATCCATTCCATGGTCCAGTATGAGGATGGAGCGGTGATTGCCCAGATGGGGACTCCGGATATGAAGCTGCCGATCCAGTATGCGCTTTTATACCCGGAACGGCGGCACATGAATGGAGAACGGCTGGATTTCTGGAGTATTCGTTCCATAGAATTTGAGGCGCCGGATCTTGAAAATTTCCCTGGGCTCTCCATGGCCTATGAGGCCGGAGAAAAGGGCGGCACGATGCCGGCCGTGTTCAACGCGGCCAATGAATGGGCGGTGGCGGCATTCTTACGGCAGAAAATCGGATATTTGCAGATTACGGATATTATAGAAGCCGCGATGGCCCACCATAAGCGGCAGGAGAACCCTGGACTGGAAGAAATCCTTCAGGCAGAAGCAGAGACATATTCCTATATTGAAGACAGGTGGTAGAAAGCATGATCTTAAACATTGTGCTGGCACTTCTGGTGTTCAGCATCCTGGTGGTGTCCCATGAATTCGGACATTTCCTTTTGGCAAAGAAAAACGGTATCGGTGTCGTGGAGTTTTCTGTGGGCATGGGTCCCCGGATCATAAGCGGCGTAAAGGGCGGGACCAGATATTCCCTGAAGGCGATCCCATTTGGCGGTTCCTGCCAGATGGTCGGGGAAGACGATGAGGATGAAAGTGAGGATTCTTTCAACAGTAAATCTCCTCTTGCCAGGTTTGCGGTGGTGGCAGGCGGACCGATTTTTAATTTCCTGTTGGCACTTGTGCTTTCCATTGTGGTGCTGAGCCTGGCCGGAGTGAATGAGCCGAGAGTGTATTATGTGTCGGAAGAATACGGCGCCGCCAAGGCAGGTCTTGAAGAAGGAGACTTGATAAAGGCCATTGACGGCCATAAGATCACGCTCGGGCGGGACATCGAGCTTTATTTCCTGAACCATCCGATGGACGGTTCCCCTCTCACGATCACTTATGAACGGGATGGAGAGACTCATACCACAGAACTTGACCCGACATATGAATCCTATATGACCGGTTTTTCCTATTATGCCACGGAAGAACCGGCTGAGATTACCAGCCTGGTAGAAGGTCTGGATATGGAGAAGAACGGTGCGAAGGTAGGAGATACTATTACGGCGATAGACGGGATTCCGATCGCCAGCGGTACGGCGCTTCAGACATATTTTGAAGAACATCCTCTCAGTAAGGATAAGGCGGTGACGATCACCTGCGAACGGGATGGAGAGAGCTTCGACCTGACGGTGACGCCTGCATATTATAAATCCAATACCCTGGGAATGGAAGCGGTCGGCTACCGGAATAAGAACGCGGGAGCGCTTTCTGTGATCAGAAGCAGCTTTTCGGAAGTGCGGTATTGGATGAGTTATACACTCACTTCTCTTAAGATGCTGGTCACCGGAAAGGTGGGCGTGGATGATCTGTCAGGCCCTGTTGGGATTGTGAACATGGTCGGAGAAGTTGTGGAGCAGAGCAAGCCGGACGGAATTCTATATGTGTTCCTGAACCTGATGAATTTCAGTATCCTGCTCAGTGTGAACCTGGGCGTACTGAACCTTCTGCCGCTGCCGGCTTTGGACGGCGGCCGCCTGGTGTTCATTCTCATAGAGATAATCCGCGGAAAACCTGTGCCAAGGGAGAAAGAAGGAATGGTGCACACCATCGGAATCGTGCTTTTGATGGCGCTCATGGTATTTGTCCTGTTCAATGATGTCCTGAAGATCGTCCGCTGACCGGCAAACGGCGCGGCAGACAGAAGATACGCAGTGTGGAGGAATATGCTATGGCATATCGGGATAATACAAAGAGAATCCGGATTGGAAACAGAGAGATCGGCGGCGGCAGCCCGGTCCTGATTCAGTCCATGACCAATACGAGGACGGAAGATATTGCCGCTACCGTGTCTCAAATCCACAGACTGGAAGAAGCCGGCTGCGAGATCATCCGCTGTGCGGTGCCGACTATGGAAGCGGCCCGCGCTCTGAAAGAGATCAAGAAGCAGATATCCATCCCGTTGGTGGCAGATATTCATTTTGATTATCGGCTGGCGATAGCCGCAGTGGAAAACGGAGCGGATAAAATTCGCATCAATCCGGGAAACATCGGTTCCAGAGAGCGGGTAGAAGCCGTCGTAAACGCCGCGGAGGAGAGGCATGTTCCCATCCGTGTCGGTGTGAACAGTGGTTCCCTGGAGAAGGAGCTCATAGCGAAATACAGAGGTGTTACGGCGGAAGGCCTTGTGGAGAGCGCTTTAGATAAGGCGCGTCTGATAGAGGACATGGGGTACGACAACCTGGTGATCAGCATCAAGTCCTCCGATGTGCTCATGTGTGCCAGAGCCCACGAGCTGATAGCAGAAAGGACGTCATATCCGCTGCATGTGGGAATCACGGAAGCCGGCACGCTGCATTCGGGGAATATTAAATCGTCGCTGGGCCTGGGCATCATCCTGTATCAGGGAATCGGCGATACGATTCGGGTATCCCTCACCGGAGATCCGGTGGAGGAAGTGAGGTCGGCAAGACAGATCCTCCGCACCATGGGACTCAGGAAGGGCGGCATCGAAGTGGTGTCTTGTCCTACCTGCGGCCGGACCAAGATCGATCTGATCGGTCTGGCAAATCAGGTGGAGACCATGGTATCCGGCATGGATGACCTGGAGCTTAAGGTGGCGGTTATGGGCTGCGTGGTCAACGGACCGGGAGAAGCGAGAGAGGCGGATATAGGGATTGCCGGAGGTATCGGCGAAGGTCTTTTGATCAAAAAAGGCGAGGTCGTTCGGAAGGTTCCTGAGAAGGAGCTGCTGTCGGTACTTAAGGACGAGCTGCTGCATTGGAAGAGGTAGCCGCGGCATAACAGGGCCGCGAATGGCAGGGAGTGCGGATAATGGGAAAGAAATTCTGGGAGGTCATTCCCCAGCTGCAGGTTTCGGACGAAATGAGGGAGCTTTTGGAGCTGGTCACCATAGAAAAGGTGGTGGCCAACAAGGACAGAAGCTCCATCCGTATTTATATCGTCTCCGAAAGGCTGATACATAAAAGAAATATCTACATATTGGAAGCGAGCATAAAAAAGCAGCTGTTCGGCGGCTATGAGACAGAGATCAAGATACAGGAGACATACCGTCTGTCGGCTCAGTATAATCCGGAAAAGCTGATGCGGGTTTACCGGGACAGCATTCTTTTGGAACTGAAGATGTACAGCCTCATCGAATATAATGTCTTTCGGAAGGCTCAGTGGGAATTTCCGGAGGAGGACATTCTGACGCTGGAGGTGGAGAACGATATTGTCACCAAGAGCAAAGTGGATGAGCTGAAGCGGGTGCTGGAAAAGGTATTCAACGAACGCTGCGGCTTTGGAATAGAGGTCCGCTATCTCTATAAGGAATGCCGGCTGGGACAGCATGAAAAGGAAAAAGAACAGCTTACGAAAAAGCAGGCTGCCCAGGTAGTGCGGCAGTCTTCTTTTGCTACGGCAGAAGAAGAAAAATTGAAGGAGCTGGATGAAAAGAATGAGCCCGCGGTGGAGGAGAAGAAGCCGGCGCCCAGGACAGCCGTGAAAAAGGGAGGCTATTTTGGCAGAAGGAGCAAAATGCGTCACGACGACGTCCTATTCGGATATGACTTTGACGATGGAGAAGAGGTATCCTTAGACCAGGTTATCGGCGAGATGGGCGAGGTGGTCATCTGCGGGAAGGTACTCCGCCTGGAGGAAAGGGAGCTTCGCAGCGGTAAGACCATCATGATCTTTGATGTCACGGATTTTACCGATACGATTACCGTGAAGATGTTTATCAAGCCGGAGATGCTCGGTGAGGTCCGCGGCTTCTTAAAGACAGGGATATTCCTCAAGATCAAAGGAATCACCAATATTGACAAGTTTGACGGAGAGCTTACGATCGCGTCGGTCACCGGGATTCGGAAGGCGTCTGATTTCACCTCCAAAAGACAGGACAACAGCGATGTAAAACGGGTAGAGCTTCACTGCCATACAAAGATGAGCGACATGGACGGTGTTTCGGACGTAAAGGATCTGATAAAACGGGCCCGGTCCTGGGGAATGCCGGCCATGGCCATCACCGATCATGGCTGTGTACAGGCGTTTCCGGACGCGTTCCATACCTTCGATTATAATCAGTTTGAGACTATTAAGACAGACCCGTTTAAGGTGATATATGGCGTGGAGGGATATCTGGTAGACGATTTGAAGGACGTGGTGGTGCGTTCGGAAAACCAATCTCTTCTGGATACTTATGTGGTGTTCGACATCGAGACGACAGGCCTCAGCGCCACGAAAAACAGAATCATCGAGATCGGCGCGGTAAAGGTAGTGAACGGGGAGATCAACGATCGGTTTTCCGCTTTTGTAAATCCGGAGCTTCCCATACCCTTTGAGATTGAAAAGCTGACCGGTATCAATGACAGCATGGTCATCGGGAAACCGACCATTGAAACGGTCCTTCCACAGTTTTTGGAATTTTGCGGAAATTCTGTCATGGTGGCCCATAACGCGTCCTTTGACATGAGCTTTATTGAGCACAACTCAGGGCTTCTCGGTATGAATTATAAACCGACTGTCGTGGATACGGTGACCCTGGCCAGGATCCTTCTTCCGGAGCTTAAGCGGTATAAGCTGGACACGGTAGCAAAAGCCTTGGGTGTATCCTTGGAGAATCACCATAGGGCGGTGGATGATGCAGAGGCGACGGCACATATTTTTGTGGCTTTTGTGGAAAAGCTCCGTAAGAAAAATGTAGAGACTCTGGACGGAGTAAATGAGCTGGGCAGTATGTCCGTGGACAATATCCGGAAAATGCCTACCTATCATGTGATCATCTTGGCCAAGAACGATACGGGGCGCGTGAACCTGTATAAGCTCATCTCCATGTCTCATCTGACCTATTTTGCCAGAAGGCCCAGAATTCCCAAAAGTGAGCTCGCAAAGCACAGGGAGGGCCTGATCATCGGCTCGGCCTGTGAAGCAGGAGAGCTGTTTCAGGCGGTCCTGGGAGGAGCGCCCGACGAGGAGCTGGCGCGCCTGGTGAAATTTTATGATTACCTGGAGGTCCAGCCCATTGCCAATAATGCTTTTATGCTGAGGGAAGGCAAGCACGGAATCAAGAGTGAAGAGGATCTGCAGAACCTGAACCTTAAGATCATTGAACTGGGAGAGCAGTTCAAGAAACCGGTAGTCGCTACCTGCGACGTACATTTTCTGAATCCGGAGGATGAGATTTACCGGAGGATCATCATGGCGGGCCAGGGATTTTCGGATTGCGATAACCAGGCGCCCTTATATCTGCGGACAACGGAGGAGATGCTTAAAGAATTCGCTTATCTGAGCCCGGAGAAGGCCTATGAGATCGTGGTGGCCAACAGCAACAAAATTGCCGATATGTGTGAGAGGATTGCTCCGGTGAGGCCGGACAAGTGCCCTCCTGTTATTGAAAATTCTGATGTGGAGCTTCGTACCATGTGCTATGAAAAGGCGAAGTCCATCTACGGAAACCCGCTGCCGGAGGTAGTGGAGGAGCGTCTGGAAAGAGAGCTTCATTCCATCATCACCAATGGCTTTGCCGTCATGTATATCATCGCGCAGAAGCTGGTGCATAAGTCCAATGAGGATGGCTATCTGGTCGGCTCCCGTGGTTCTGTGGGTTCCTCCTTTGTGGCCACCATGTCGGGAATCACGGAGGTGAATCCTCTTTCACCTCATTATTATTGTGAGAACTGCCATTACAGTGAATTTGATTCAGAGGATGTGAAAAAATTCAGCGGCGGAGCAGGATGCGACATGCCTGACAAGGACTGCCCCGTCTGCGGCAGGCCGCTTAAGAAAAACGGATTCGACATCCCCTTTGAGACGTTCCTGGGATTTAAAGGAGACAAGGAGCCGGATATCGACCTGAACTTCTCAGGGGATTATCAGAGCAAGGCCCATGCCTATACGGAAGTGATATTCGGGAAGGGACATACCTTCCGGGCGGGCACCATCGGCACCCTGGCGGATAAGACGGCTTTCGGCTATGTGAAGAAGTATTTCGAAGAGCGGGGGACAAGAAAGAGAAATGCGGAGATCAACAGGATCGTTTTAGGCTGCGTGGGCGTCAGAAGGACGACGGGGCAGCATCCCGGAGGCATCGTGGTCATGCCCCATGGAGAGGAAATCAATTCCTTTACGCCGATTCAGCATCCGGCCAATGATATGACCACAGATATCGTCACCACACATTTTGACTATCATTCCATCGACCATAACCTGCTCAAGCTGGATATCCTCGGACACGATGATCCTACCATGATCCGAATGCTGGAGGATCTGACGGGACTGGACGCGAAGGAAATTCCTCTGGACTGTAAGGAAGTCATGAGCCTGTTTCAGAACACCAGCGCCCTCAAGATAAATCCAGAGGATATCGGCGGCTGCAGGCTGGGAGCGCTGGGAATCCCGGAATTCGGGACGGATTTTGCCATGCAGATGCTTATTGACGCAAAGCCCACCTGCTTTTCTGACCTGGTCCGGATCTCCGGCCTTTCCCATGGCACGGATGTTTGGCTGGGCAACGCGCAGGATCTGATCCTCAGCGGGCAGGCGACGATTCAGACCGCTATCTGTACCCGTGACGATATCATGATCTATCTGATCCACATGGGAATGGACAAGAGCCTTTCCTTTACCATTATGGAAGCTGTCCGGAAGGGCAAGGGGCTTAAGCCGGAGTGGGAAAAAGCCATGAAAGAGTCTGGAGTGCCCGACTGGTATGTGAGCTCCTGTAAGAAGATCAAATACATGTTCCCCAAGGCGCATGCGGCGGCTTATGTCATGATGGCCTGGCGGATCGCGTACTGCAAGGTGTTTTATCCTCTCGCGTACTATGCGGCGTTTTTCAGCATCCGCGCATCCGGATTCTCTTATGAGATCATGTGCCAGGGGCGGGACAAGCTGGAATATTACCTGCAGGATTATAAAAATCGTTCGGATACCCTTTCTAAAAAGGAGCAGGATACCCTCCGCGACATGCGGATCGTACAGGAAATGTATGCCAGAGGATTTGAGTTTGTGCCCATCGATATATATCAGGCGAAGGCGGACAAATTCCAGATCATCGACGGGAAACTGATGCCGTCTCTGAGCTCCATCGACGGGCTGGGGGGCAAGGCCGCCGACGCCGTTGTGGAAGCGGTGGAGGCAGGAGAGCGGTTTTTGTCTCTGGAAGACTTTTGGCAGAAGACGAAGGTGCCGAAGACTACCATTGATCTGATGGCGGATATGGGTATCTTCGGAGACCTTCCGAAGAGCAATCAGCTGTCACTCTTTGATCTGTAGGCTTTGCCTTTACGGAAAAACAGGTTTGTGGTATGATGAATGAGATACGAAAACAGGACCGGGATACAGGAGGTTTTCCATGGATTGTAAAAAAGAATGCTGCAATTGCGGAAAGATGAAGCACCGCGATGAAAAAGAATATAAGGATCTGATTCACCGTTTGAACCGGATGGAGGGACAGATTCGCGGAATCCGGTCCATGGTGGAGGAAGAACGGTATTGCGTGGATATCCTGACGCAGGTGCAGGCGGTGAGCTCCGCGCTCAATGCCTTTAACAGGACGCTTTTGTCCAACCATATCAAGACCTGCGTTGTGGAGGACATTCGGGACGGAAAAGAGGCATCTGTGGACGAGTTGTGTAAGACGATTCAGAAGCTGATGAAATAAATTGCTTTATATGAGAACCGGGACGAGGCTGAAAAGAAGCAGTTTCTGCTTCTTTCCGTCTCTGGTTCTCCCAGTCTTTTTGATAGGAAAACGGAGAGAAAATATTTTTAAAGAAGTTGCAATTATTTTCTTGACAATTCATATAATTTAGGATATACTCACATAGGTATCGAGGCGTGGCTCAGTTTGGTAGAGCGCCGTGTTCGGGACGCGGAGGCCGCAAGTTCGAATCTTGTCGCCTCGATTTTTTCCCGGGTACTGATGATATGGCCTGTTGGTCAAGCGGTTAAGACGCCGCCCTCTCACGGCGGAAACAGGGGTTCGATTCCCCTACAGGCTACTAAAAGTTGTTTTTGAAAATTCTCAGCGGTGTGCTGAGTTTTTTTTATGGGAAAGTATACCTTTGAATATCTTTCTAACAAATTCATTTTTATAGCCAGAGGAGACAGGAGAAAGTCCGCTTCCCGCACCGAAATAAGCTTTTATTTGTTGTGAAAGCCATTGAGGCGGCCACGGAGGCCCGCCGCCGTAAGGCGTGCGGGCCCTGTGGATATCCAATCCTTTTCTGGAATCAGGAATATGGCGTATGTCTGTAACGGTGCGGCAGACAAAAAACCGGCAGAACGAATCCGGGCCGGCCTAAAGGAGAGCGCTGCAGAGCAGCGGCCGGTGTTTCCCAGGCGGAGGGAGGCAGAAACGGAAAATCCGATTCCGTTTCTGAGGGAACAGGAGACAGGAAATCATAAAGATTTCCTGTCGACATGTGAGCGGTACTGCCGGAGCAGGGATAAAGCGGCCCCTGCATCGCCAGCGAACCGAAATCGTGACGGTCCGGAACTTCTGACGGTGCTTAACCGGAGCTTAGTCGGAATTAGCTAAAAATGATTTCTAAAGGTATACCGAAAAAGATTGGGCCGGGATTTCAGGCGAAGTTGAAAGAGATAATTGATCAAAGGCGTTGTCTGCGGAGTGAGGGCAGAAAATATTAAAGAACCTCTCATACGGGAATACGATGTCCGGATAAACGGATTGCTTTGAGGATGGAGAAAGGCAGGGAAACACGGAATGAAAAAAGCTGCGGGTATCTTGATGACGGCTGTGGGGGCCGTTTTATGTTTTCTTTCTGCTCTTTTAGCAGTGCATCAGATTATAAAGTGGATGGAGTGGGGATTTTGTAAAAGTGAGCTCAGGTTCTTTTTTATCATTTTCATCTTTATGATCCTGATGGCACTGCTTTGTATAATGGGGATACAGTTTATGCGCAGGAAGAACAGGACTGCCGGTGAAAGAGAAAATTTTGAAGGATCCGCCGGTACGGAACGATGGTCTGAAGATCTGGATACGAAAGTATATAAAAGTGCACCGAGACTGCTGCTGACTGAATTTATTAAAAAGCTCATTTTGATAGGATTTCTCCTGTTCCTCCTCTTTTATGTCCTTTTGGATGGACTTAAGTATCTGGCTATTGCCAAAGGAGTCTGTACAGGTATCTGGCTGACTTGTACACTGGTCCTTTCTGCATTCTGGGCATTTTACTGGTGCAGGATCCGGATTGAAGTAAGTGCGTCAGGACTCAAATTCTGCAGAGGCAGCCGAAGATATGCGGAGTATCCGCTGAACACTGGATTTTGGGCGGTGACGGAGAAGAAGCGTCTGAACGGCATATTCACTGGAACAAACCGGCTGATCTTTGTGCCGGTCCGGCCGCATTATAATAAGGTATTGAACTGCTATGGCATACAGGCGCTGGATTTTTCGAATCTGATGGAGGACATCAATAAGCTGAGAAAGGACGGGACCTTTGAAAAGATTCGGGAAGAACTGACGGCGGAACATATCTATGAAACGTGTGACAAAAGAGAATTCCAAATACCCAGAGAAAAACTGCTGAAAAGGGAGCGAAGACGAGCGGCGCAGATTGGAATTGGCTGCGCGGCCGCGGGAGCGATTTCTGCGGCTCTGTGGTTCTGTTTCCTACATAAAAAGCCATTGGATACAGAAGCCGTATTTCTGATGCTGATTATTTTTCTGCTTATCAGCGTTCCTGTGCCGGTTCTGCAGATTTTCAGATGCCTTGCATATGCGGGAAAAGTGCCGGAGCGAATCGTACTGGCGGATTCCAGCCTGCGGGTGGATGAGATATCTTATCCTGTCAGGGAAATCAAAAGAATCTCCATGACGCCTGTCAATTTTGGCTGGTCAAAGAACGGGACTTCTTTTCGCAGAAGGATGGTCGTTCTGTTAGAGACGAAACGGGAAGAATATCAATTGGGAAGCACAGCTTCTGCCGGTGTGCCGAAGGAACTGGTCCTTAAGGAGTATGGAGAGATGGTAACATCGCTCAGGCAGTGGTGCGCTGGATGCGGAATTTTGTTTCAGGAGGACCGGGAATGACGGAATACATAAAACCGCCCTTTCCTGCACAGGAAATGCACTGTGACTGAAAAGGGCGGTAGAAATCGCTATCCGAGCAAGTTCATGACAGCGGTGATATACACCTTTACGGCAGTGACGACATCGCTGATATTGACCCACTCGGCGCCTGCATTATAAGCGTCCAAGTCTCCAGGTCCGAAAGCCACGGTTGGGATACCTGCTTTGTTGATCAGGAAATCCGCGTCCATATGGGCCCGCATAGCCGTCAGGGGAGCTGCTTTGCCGGTTACTTCTCTGCTGGCTTCTTTTAACATCTCGATTACTTCCGCACCGTCCTGGACGACGCCGGCGAGGGTATCGTAGCCGAGAATGGCGGTAGCCTGGATGCGTTCGTCTTTTTTCTTCACTTCTTCCAGGATGGCTTCGATCTGTTTCATGAACTGAGCGCCGTTTTCCCCTTCCACGATGAACCTGGAAACCTTCAGGGTACATTTCTCAGGGAGGACGCAGGATCTTGATCCTCCTTCGATCACTCCGAAGTTAATTGCGCCCTTATTTAATATTTCACTGGTTCCCACCGGGATTTTTTTGATTTCCGACATGATTTCGTACATGACCTCTATGGCATTTACTCCCAACTCAGGATTGCATGCATGAACCGGGACTCCGGTGACTTCTATGATGACCTCCAGCATGCCTTCGCATCCGCGGCAGATGGTCAGATTGGTGGGTTCTCCGATTACTACCATATCGGCCTGGAAACCGTCGTCGATCAGATTTACAGTACCCTTTGTAGCCACGCAGGGCCATTGCTCCCTGGCTACGGCACAGAGACCGTATTCCCCGGACAATTCAACGCCGTTTTTCGAGAGAAGTTCTACAGCCAGCATCATGCCGGTGAGAGAAGCCTGGCAGTCACAGACGCCTACGCCATAAAAGCGGTCGCCGTCCACTTCTCCGTAGGGATTCTTTGTCCATAAATTTCCGACTTCGACGGTATCCATATGTGAATTGAAATAAATGGTTTTGCCGGTTCTGCCGGATTTCTTTTTGGCGACCATATTTCCATGAGGATCAACGGACGCATCCATTCCTGCGTCTTTCAACCGGCCGCAGATGTATTCTGCCAGCTTTTTTTCCTGCAGACTCTCGCTGGGAATCGCAATCACGTCCTCGAGGGCGGCTTTGACATAGTCGTAGGTTACCTGCTCTAAAATATCTTTTTTCATTGTGTTTCCTTTCTTTTGCCGTTGGCAAATATGTAGTGAAACGGTGACGCTGGGGGGTTTTGTGATTGAATGGATGAAAAACCGGGGAGTGTCCTGATGCCAGAAACTAAGACGCAGTAAAGCGTGTTGAGATTAGGATATTATGCCATATGTGAGTATTAGAAATTATCTATATTGTAATGAGATTATGCAGAAGGGTCAAGCATTTTCGGCATTAACTTTTCATTATTTTTATATTTTGTACTAATATACAAATTATGCGAATTCCCTGCTTTTCGGCGAGTATCTTTTGACAGCGGTTTCTAGAAAAATTCAGATTTCTATTGACTATTTCGTTACAAGTGATAAAATAGAAGAGCATTGGAAGCATAGCTCAGCTGGGATGAGCGTTCGCCTCACACGCGAGAGGTCATGGGTTCGAGCCCCATTGCTTCCACTATAAAAAAGTCTTGTATGTACGCGGATAATGCAGCATGTCCCGTGGATACAAGGCTTTTTGTTTCATACCTTTGAATACCTTTTAAACAAACTTATCTTTGCAGATCAGAGGGAACAGAAGGAAGTCCGCTTCCATCCAGACGGCTCGCTGGCAGCCGTAACCAGCATCTTTACGGCCTCCGGTCGGTCCTTTCCAACTGACATGGATAAATCGATATTTTTCCATGTCAGATTCCAACAAAAATCCGCATGACATGCGATTTTTGCTTCCCTGCGGCCGGGAAGATCCTGCCAACGCCTTTGCAGCGCTCCCCTTATGATGGAATCGGATCGTTCCTCCTGCTCCTCTTCCCGCACCGAAATAAGCTTTTATTTGTTGTGAAAGCCATTGAGGCGGCCACGGAGGCCCGCCGCCGTAAGGCGTGCGGGCCCTGTGGATATCCGATCCTTTTCTGGAATCAGGAAAATGGAAAACATTCATAACGGTGCGGCAGAAAGAAAACCGGCAGAACGATTCCGGGCCGGCCTAAGGAGAGCGCCGCAGGGCAGCGGCCGGTGTTCCCCAGACGGAGGGAGGCAGAAACGGAAATACCGATTCCGTTTCTGAGCGAACAGGAGACAGGAAATCATAAAGATTTCCTGTCGACATGTGAGCGGTACTGCCGGAGCGGGGATAAAGCGGCCCCTGCATCGCCAGCGAACCGAAATCGTGACGGCTCGGAACTTCTGCCGGCGCTGAGCTGGAGCTTGATTGGAGCTGACTATATATGATTCCAAAAAGTATTTTGTATCATACCATGAAAGAATAAAGATATCAAAAAATCCGGCAAAAAGGGATGGATTTCCGTCTGCTGGAAAAAATAGACGGTAAATGAAAGGAGAACATGGAATGAAATATACAGAATTGGCGGAAAACGGACGGCTGGTTTATTATACAGAGGATGGTCTGGTCCATTCGGGCCGGATGATGGAGATAGAAGAGACAGACGACGGATTTGATTTTCAGATAGATACCTATGGGAACTGTGAGGGGCAGTACGTGATTTCTTCCCATCAGATCGGACATACGGTTTTCTTTGATGAGAAAGCGGCGAGGAGCAGTATATCCTTATAATAAAAGGCTTGCATTGAATGGAAAAATGTGCTATAGTACTAATGATAATAAATAAAGCAGGATGAAGAGTGGGCGGATGTCCACTCTTTGTTTTTGGCTTGCGGAGGGAGAACTCTGCTTTTTGTGAATATCACAAGAATCAGCAGAAAGGGGTCAGAGAATGCTGACAAGAAAAGAAGACATTGAGAAACGCACCGAGGAACTGCTGCTTCCGATCGTGGAATCCCGCCAGTTTGAACTGGTGGATGTGGAATTCGTCAAAGAAGGCGGGAACCGTTTTCTGAGAGCCTACATTGATAAGCCGGGCGGGATAGCCGTGGATGACTGCGAGACAGTCAGCCGCGCGCTCAGCGATATTCTGGACAGAGAGGATTATATCGCAGACAGCTATATTCTGGAGGTCAGTTCACCGGGGCTCGGCAGACCCCTTAAAAAAGAAAAGGATTTTGCCAGAAGCATTGGAGAGGAGGTAGAGATTCGTCTGTACCGTCCCTTAAATAAGGAGAAAGAATTTGTAGGGATACTGACATCCTACGATGACCATTCGGTAACAATTGAAAAAGAGGACGGAGAATCCATTGCTTT
The DNA here is from genome assembly GCF_021044755.1 of Lientehia hominis. Taxonomy (GTDB): domain Bacteria; phylum Bacillota; class Clostridia; order Lachnospirales; family Lachnospiraceae; genus Lientehia; species Lientehia hominis. The sequence continues at coordinate 688,960 of NZ_JAJNOR010000001.1, read as the reverse complement.
TGAGAGAACCGATATTGCATTGATTCGTTTGGCATTTGATTTCGGCTGAGTATGAGGATACATCCCGAAAGGGAAAGGAAGAGGAGGAAACAGAAAAATGAAAGAAAACAAGGAATTGAAGGAAGCCCTTGAGCTTTTGGAAAAAGAGAAAGATATCAGCAAGGAAACTCTTTTGGAAGCCATCGAGAATTCTTTGATTCAGGCATGTAAGACCCATTTCGGGAAAGCGGATAATGTAAAGGCGATCATAGACAGAGAAACCTGTAACTTTTCCGTATACGCCGAACGGGAAGTGGCGGAAAACGTAGAAGACCCCGCTCTTCAGATCACACTGGAGGAAGCGAGGGAGATCGATCCCCATCTTGGAATAGGAGACGTCGCACGGGTGGAGATCAAATCCAAGGAATTCGGACGTATCGCCACTCAGAATGCGAAGAACGTGATCCTGCAGAAGATCCGCGAAGAGGAGAGAAAGGTACTGTTCAATCAGTATTACGGAAAAGAAAAGGAAGTCGTGACCGGCATCGTCCAGCGGTATCTCGGACGGAACGTCAGCATCAATCTGGGCAAAGTGGACGCGATGCTGAATGAAAATGAGCAGGTAAAGGGCGAGACTTTTATGCCGACAGAGCGTATCAAGGTATATATCCTGGAAGTGAAGGATACAACCAAGGGGCCCAGGATTCTGGTATCCAGGACACACCCGGAGCTGGTGAAGCGCCTGTTTGAATCGGAAGTGGCTGAGGTGAAGGACGGGACCGTGGAGATCAGAAGCATTGCCAGAGAAGCAGGTTCCAGGACAAAAATGGCGGTTCATTCCAATGACCCCAATGTGGATCCGGTCGGCGCCTGCGTGGGTATTAACGGCGCCAGGGTAAACGCTGTGGTAGAAGAGCTGCGAGGAGAAAAGATTGATATCATCAACTGGAGCGATAATTCAGCGCTGCTGATCGAGAACGCCCTGAGCCCTGCAAAGGTCATCTGCGTGGTGGCCGACGATGATGAGAAGACCGCACAGGTAATCGTGCCGGACTATCAGCTGTCCCTTGCGATCGGCAAGGAGGGCCAGAATGCAAGACTGGCCGCAAGGCTCACCGGCTTTAAGATAGATATTAAGAGCGAGACTCAGGCAAGAGAATCCGGACTCCTGGAGGAGATCGGATATGAAGAGGGGATGGAAGGTGAATTTGACAACTATGAAGGGTTCGAGTATGAAGACGGGTACGAAGAGGGATATGAAGAAGGAGACGGCGGATACTATCCGGAAGGGACAGTGCCGCAGGAGTAATTCATAACGGAGCGTGATTCCATGAGCGTAAAAAAGAAAAACCCACAGAGACAATGCGTCGGCTGCGGCGAAATGAAGAATAAAAAGGATATGATCAGAATCCTTAAGACAGCGGAGGGGGATATCGTCCTGGATGCGACCGGGAAGAAGAACGGCCGGGGGGCTTATCTGTGTTTTGACAGGGAGTGCCTGGAGAAAGCCGTGAAAGGCAGGGGGCTGGAACGGTCCTTTAAAATGCCGGTATCCGCAGAAGTGTATGACAGATTGAGAAAGGAGCTGGGAGCCATTGAGAGCAAATAGGGTAGCGTCCCTTTTAGGCCTGGCCATGAAGGCAGGCAGGCTGGTCAGCGGTGAGTTCCTGACAGAGAAGGCTGTCAAATCCATGAAAGCCACACTGGTGATCGTTGCAGAAGATGCGTCGGATAATACAAAGAAAATGTTCACGAATATGTGTACTTACTATAAAGTTCCTTTGTACATTTGGGGTAAAAAAGAAGACCTGGGTTCTGCCATCGGCAGGGAGTTTCGGGCTTCCGTGGCGCTGACAGACGCAGGTTTCCGGGATGCTGTGGTAAAACAGATAGAGAGTGAGTAATCAAACGGAGGTAGTAAGTATGGCAAAAATGAGAGTCCATGAATTAGCGAAGGAAATAGATAAAAATAATAAGGATGTGCTGGACGTACTTCAGGCGAACGGGGTAAACGTCCAGAGTCCTTTGAGCGTGATCGATGAAGCGCAGGCCGATATGGTCAGAAGGGCGTATTCCCCGAAACCGGAGCCTCAGGAGGAACCCAAGGCAGAAGCGGAAGCAGCGCCGAAGAAGCGGATTACTGCGGTATTCCGTTCTCAGAATAGTTCTCAGGCCGGAAGAGGCCGTACCGGCGCCCGGCCGGCAGGACCCGGAACGAGACGCCCCGGCCAGTCCGGTCGTCCGGCGGCGTCCGGTCAGCCGGCTAGACAGTCCACAAGGCCTGTCGGACCTAAGCCGTCCATAAAACCTGCAGCTTCCGCGGCGTCTGCTCCTCAGAAACCGGAAGGAACAGGTAGACCGGCACCTCAGGCAGACGTACAGAGGCCGCAGATGAGAGCCCAGGCAGTGACGCCTGCTTCTGCGGAAGGCCGTCAGACGGCGCCTGTTTCGCGCGGGGAGAACCGCCGCCCGGATCAGCAGAGGACTGCCCGTCCTTCCGGAGAACGGAGCTTTTCGGATAACAGGGAACGCCGCCCCCAGGGAGACCGTCCGTATGACGCGAACAGAAGACCGTCAGGAGATCGGAACGGGAGCAGACCGACAGGAGACAGGACCGGCGGAAACCGACAAGGCCAGCAGCGTCCCTATGATCCTAACAGGAGGCCGGCTGGAGACCGGAATGGCAGCAGGCCTGTTGGCGGAGAAAGAAGCGGAGACCGTCAGGGCCAGTTTAACAGAGATAACAGAAGGCCCGGCCAGAAACCGGGAGATAACAGGAGAAGCGGCGGATTTTCCGTTCCCGCTCCCCAGCTGGACAGCAGCCAGAAGAATTCAGGCAAGCAGAAGCAAAAGCAAGGGAACAGAGTCGGAAATAAGTATGACAAGAAGCAGGGAGAAGATTTTGAGCTTAAGTCCGGGAAGCGCGGAGGAAAGGCGCCTGTCAAGTCTCTGGCAAAAGTGCCTGACCAGAAGACAGAGCCGGTGGTAGAATTAGTAAAGACCATTGTCCTTCCTGAAATCCTGACGATCAAGGAATTGGCGGAAAAGATGAAGCTGCAGCCTTCTGTCATTGTTAAAAAGCTGTTCCTGCAGGGGAAAGTGGTCACGATCAATCAGGAGATTGATTACGATACGGCGGAAGAGATCGCTATGGAGTTTGATGTCCTCTGTGAAAAGGAGATCAAGATAGATGTCATAGAAGAGCTTTTAAAGGACACAGAGGATCCCGCGGACAGTATGATTCCGAGATCTCCGGTAGTGTGTGTTATGGGTCACGTGGATCATGGAAAGACTTCTCTGCTGGACGCAATCCGGGAGACGAATGTCATCGCCAGAGAAGCAGGCGGGATCACACAGCATATTGGCGCGTCGGTAGTGGAGATTTCAGGACAGAAGATTACGTTTTTAGATACGCCCGGCCATGAGGCGTTCACTGCCATGAGAATGAGAGGCGCGCAGGCTACGGATATCGCGATTCTGGTGGTCGCGGCAGATGACGGCGTCATGCCCCAGACGGTAGAGGCCATCAATCATGCGAAGGCGGCAGGCGTAGAGATCATCGTGGCCATTAACAAGATCGACAAACCCAGCGCTAATATCGACCGGGTGAAGCAGGAACTGTCCGAGTATGAGCTGGTTCCGGAGGATTGGGGCGGAAGCACCATATTTGCGCCCGTATCGGCCCATACAAAAGAGGGTATTGAAAACCTGCTTGAGATGATACTTCTGACAGCGGAAGTGAAAGAACTGAAAGCCAATCCCAGCCGCCGTGCAAGAGGTCTTGTCATTGAGGCAGAGCTGGATAAAGGAAAGGGTCCTGTGGCTACGATCCTGGTGCAGAAGGGAACGCTCCATGTGGGAGATGCCATTGCGGCCGGCTCCTGCTACGGCAAAGTGAGAGCCATGATGGACGACAAGGGACGCCGCGTGAAGGAGGCAGGTCCTTCCACTCCGGTAGAGATCCTGGGCCTGAACGACGTACCCAGCGCCGGAGAGATCTTTGTGGCGCCGGAGTCAGAAAAAGAAGCAAGGAGTTTTGCGGAGACCTTTATTTCTGAGGGAAGAGAAAAGCTCCTGGATGATACAAAAGCAAAGCTGTCTCTGGATGACCTGTTCACCCAGATCAAAGCAGGCAATGTGAAAGAACTGGGAATTATCATCAAGGCAGATGTCCAGGGCTCCGTGGAAGCGGTGAAGCAGAGCCTCGTGAAGCTTTCCAATGAAGAAGTGATCGTTAAGGTCATCCACGGCGGCGTGGGGGCCATCAATGAGTCCGACGTATCTTTGGCGTCTGCTTCCAACGCGATCATTATCGGCTTCAATGTACGCCCGGATGCGACTGCCAAGTCCGTTGCGGAAAGAGAAAAGGTAGATGTACGTCTGTATAAGGTGATCTATCAGGCAATCGAGGATGTGGAAGCAGCCATGAAGGGGATGCTCGATCCTGTTTTTGAGGAGCAGGTCATCGGCCATGCCGTTGTACGCCAGACCTTCAAGGCATCGGGAGTCGGGACGATCGCGGGCGGATACGTCATGGACGGCAAGTTCCAGAGGAACTGCAGTGTGAGAATCAGCCGCGAAGGAGAGCAGATTTTCGAAGGTCCTCTCGCATCCCTGAAACGGTTTAAGGACGACGTGAAGGAAGTGGCCAAAGGATTTGAATGCGGACTCGTATTCGAGGGATTTAATGACATCAAGGAGGACGACATGGTGGAGGCCTACATCATGGTGGAGGTCCCCAGATAGCCGGAATCCCGGAAGGATTGGTGAACTATGCGTAAAAACAGCATTAAGAATATCCGTGTCAACAGTGAAGTGCAGAGAGAACTGAGCAATATCATCAGAACTGAGGTAAAGGACCCCAGAATCCACCCTATGACGTCTGTCGTAGCGGTGGAGGTGGCGCCTGACCTCAAGTACTGTAAAGCTTATATCAGCGTATTGGGGGACGAAGAGGCGGCAAAGGAGACGATCCAGGGCCTGAAAAATGCAGTCGGCTATATCAGAAGGGCTCTGGCGAAATCTGTGAATCTCAGAAATACGCCGGAGATCACCTTCATTTTGGACCAGTCCATTGAATATGGCGTGCACATGTCGAAGCTGATCGATGACGTGATGGGCGGCAGTACAGAGTCCGAAGAAGAATCTGAGGAAGAGGAACGGCAGGATTGAGAATGCCGCAGGGAAGACAGCGAAACAGAGGCGGAAAGGAGCAGATATGGAACGGCTTAAGGAAATTTTGACCAAAGTGAATAATGTTGCTGTCATCGGGCACGTAAGGCCGGATGGAGACTGTGTCGGCTCCTGCCTGGGACTCCGGAACTATCTGGAGCTGTCGGCACCAGAGCTTCAGGTACAGGTGTACCTGGAATCTTTTCCGGAGTCATTCGGCTTTTTAAAAGGGGCGGAAACCGTAAGCCATGATACAGCCGACGGAAATGTATATGATCTTTGTATTGTGCTGGATGCCAGTGACAAAGAACGGCTGGGAGGCTTCGCAGGTTATTTTGATCATGCGGGAAAAACAGTCTGTATTGATCATCATGTGACGAATACCGGATTTGCCGGGCTCATGCATGTGCGTCCGGAATGCAGCGCGACCAGTGAAGTTCTCTATACGCTGATGGATGACGCTTATGTGGACAGACAGGTGGCAGAATGCCTGTATATGGGTATCGTTCACGATACCGGGGTGTTCAAGCACTCCAATACTACAAGAGCTACCATGGAGATCGCCGGCCGGCTCATTGAGAAAGGAATCCCGTTCTCCGAGATCATAGACAGGACTTTTTATGAGAAGACTTATAAACAGAATCAGATTTTAGGAAGAGCTTTGACGGAAAGTGTGCAGTTTATGGACGGAGCCTGCATTTATTCGGCGGTGCGCCAGAAGGACTTGGATTTTTATCAGGTGGAGACTAAGGACCTGGACGGGATCATCGACCAGCTGAGAATTACTAAAGGTGTGGAGTGCGCCGTCTTTTTATATGAAACGTCTCCCCAGGAATTTAAAGTCAGCATGCGTTCGAACAACGTAGTGGATGTGAGCCGGATTGCCGCGTTTTTCGGCGGCGGCGGCCATGTGAGGGCGTCGGGATGCACGATGACAGGTTCCGTATACGATGTGATAAATAACCTATCAGAGCGCATAGAAATGCAGCTTATGGACGCCGGCCTGAGATAGCCGGGAAGCGGAAAGACCAGTTATGGATGGATTATTGAATATATATAAGGAGCGGGGCTTTACCTCCCATGATGTGGTGGCAAAGCTCCGTGGAATTTTAAAACAGAAAAAGATAGGCCACACAGGGACTCTCGATCCGGATGCGGAAGGCGTTCTGCCAGTCTGCCTGGGAAAAGCGACAAAGGTCTGTGAACTTTTGGCGGACAAGAATAAGACGTACCGGGCGGTGCTTCTGCTGGGAATCGAGACAGATACTCAGGATGTCACAGGACAGATAACCGCGAGGTCTTCCGCAGATGTGGATGAGGAAAGCGTCCGGGAAGCGGTCCTGAGCTTTATCGGGCCGTATGCCCAGGTGCCTCCGATGTATTCGGCCCTGAAGGTAGGCGGAAAGAAACTGTATGAACTGGCCAGGCAGGGAAAAGAAATAGAAAGAGCCGCGCGGCCGGTGACAATCCATGAGATCGTCATAGAAAAAGTGGAGCTTCCCCGGGTCACATTGACGGTTACTTGTTCAAAGGGAACTTATATCCGTACGCTCTGCCATGACATCGGCAAGAAACTGGGATGCGGGGGTTGTATGGAGTCACTGGTCCGCGTGAGAGTTGCCGGTTTTCGTATGGAAGACGCGCTGACTCTTTCACAGGTAGAGCTTCTGCGGGATGAGGGAGTGCTGGAGGAGGAGCTGATCTCCATAGATTCTCTGTTCCAGGAGTATCCGGCTTATCTGGCGGCAAAAGGGACGGAGAAGCTTCTTTATAATGGAAATCCTTTGAAGCTGTCGGAGCTTGACAGGAGAGAAGAGGATAGAACGGGAACAGATATCAGCGAGGAAACAGAGAATGAGTCTGAAGAAAAGATCCGGCTGTATGACAGACACGGGCAGTTCATGGGGATTTATTCCTTTGACGAAGCTATTCGGCGGTACCGTCCTGTGAAGTTGTTTTTCACGGTTTCGGACGGAGGAATGGAGGAAAGACAATGGAAGTGATCACCGGACGGACAGAGATTTGTACGGTTCGGCCTTCTGCGGTCACCCTGGGGAAGTTTGACGGTATCCATAGAGGGCATCAAAAGCTTATAAATGAATTGTTCTTGGCCAGGGAACAGGGTCTTCAGGCCGTGGTCTTTACCTTCCTGCGCCCTCCGAAGAGTCTTGTGGACGGCGGGACACAGCCTGTCCTGCTCACAAACCGGGAAAAAAGGGCCCATATGGAAAAGCTGGGCGTTGAACTTATGATAGAGTATCCTTTTACCGAGGAAGTACACCATATGGAGCCGGAGTATTTTGTGGAAAAAATACTGGCTGGAGGATTAAAGGCGAGGAAGATCATAACCGGACCGGATTTCTGCTTTGGCTACAAAAGGCGGGGAAACGTGGAGCTTCTTAAGGAGCTTGCGCCCCGGTATGGATATGAAGTGGAAGTGATGGACAAAGCTGTTACGGAGGACGGACAGATCATCAGCAGCACACTCATAAGGAGGGAGCTTTTGATGGGAAATGTGGAGCAGGCGAATGAACTGCTTGGATACCCTTATACCGTAACGGGTGAAGTGGTGCACGGAAATCACCTGGGGAGAACCTTCGGCATGCCCACCATTAACCAAATCCCGGTGGAGGACAAGCTTCTTCCGCCCAACGGCGTATATGTGTCGAAGGTGGAAATAGACGGTTTGGTCTACCAAAGCGTGTCCAATGTGGGATATAAACCGACCATAGCCGGAAAATACCCGAAGGGCGTGGAAACCTATATTTTCGGTTTTGATAAAGACGTATATGGAAGGATTCTGGATGTTCAGCTGTTCCATTACCTTCGCAAAGAAGAAAAATTCAGTTCCGTGGCGGCGTTGAAGGCACAGCTTCAGCGGGACGCGGAGGGCAGTCTTGCTTATTTTGAACAGCAGCCGGAAGTGTAACGGAAAACAAGCACTTTGCATAAAAATCATGTTTACTTTTAGTAAAACATATGCTATACTGGCATGGTGTAAAAATACGCCGACACCCAGCTTCCGGATACTCCAACCGATGCCTGGTGCCAGGTGTGAATAAGAATAAGGAGGAAATTGAAATGATTTCTAAGGAAAAGAAAGCAGAGATTATTGAAGCTTATGGAAGGAAACCCGGCGATACTGGTTCACCGGAGGTTCAGATCGCAATCTTAACAGAGCGCATCACAGAGCTGACTGAGCATCTCAAAGTGAATCAGAAGGATCATCATTCCAGACGCGGCCTTTTGAAAATGGTTGGTCAGAGACGCGGCCTTCTGGATTATCTGAAGAGAAGTGACATCGAGGCATATCGTAATTTGATCGTTCGTTTGGGAATCAGAAAATAATCATGGATTTTGAAGGCATCAGGGTGGAGAAATCCACCCTGTTCTTTTAAGACAAACCTATTAACAGGCGGGAGTTTACATTGAGACCACTGAAAAGCACAGCTTATGCGGTGGGAAGCTGTGTTTCTCAGTAGTTTCGGTGTCTTCTGCCTCAGAAAGAAAAGGAGATATCATATGTATAAGAGTTTTTCAATGGAACTGGCCGGAAGAACCCTGACGGTTGATGTGGGCAGAGTAGCGGCTCAGGCCAATGGCGCTGCGTTCATGCATTATGGGGACACCGTGGTGCTTTCTACGGCTACCGCATCTGACAAACCAAGGGAAGGCATTGACTTCTTTCCCCTGAGCGTGGAGTTCGAGGAAAAAATGTACGCGGTCGGGAAGATTCCCGGAGGATTTAACAGAAGAGAGGGAAAAGCTTCTGAGAATTCAGTCCTCACAGCGCGAGTGATCGATCGTCCCATGCGTCCTCTGTTTCCCAAAGATTACAGAAATGACGTTACCCTGAACAATCTGGTCATGTCAGTGGATCCGGAATGCAGTGCGGAGCTCACCGCTATGCTGGGTTCTGCTATCGCAGTCTCTATTTCGGACATTCCCTTTGACGGCCCTACGGCGGCCACTCTTGTCGGAATGATTGACGGAGAGCTGATTTTCAATCCTACCGCGGCCCAGAAGCAGGTCTCTGATCTGGCTCTTACGGTGGCATCAACCAGGGATAAGGTCATCATGATAGAGGCCGGAGCCAATGAAGTGCCGGAGGATAAGATGATCGAAGCGATTTTTGCGGCTCACGCGCTGAATCAGGAAGTCATCAAATTCATTGATACAATCGTAGCAGAGTGTGGAAAGCCCAAGCACAGCTATGAAAGCTGCGAGGTTTCCTCAGAGCTGTGGGATGACATGACCTCCGCAATCCCTTCCGATGTTATGGAAGCCGCAGTCTTCACGGACGTGAAGCAGGTGAGAGAAGAAAACATCAAAAAATTGGAAGCCGAGCTGGAAGAGCGCTATGCGGAAGAGCATCCTGACTGGGTGCCGCTTATTGGAGAGGCTCTTTATAAATACCAGAAGAAGACGGTCCGTAAGATGATCCTGAAGGATCATAAGCGTCCTGACGGCAGACAGATCACACAGATCCGCCCTCTGGCGGCAGAAGTGGATATCCTGCCCAGAGTGCACGGTTCCGGTATGTTTACACGAGGACAGACTCAGATCCTCAACGCCTGCACCCTTGCGCCGCTTTCTGAGCGCCAGAAGCTAGACGGTCTGGATGGAAACGAGACCTCTAAGAGATATATGCACCATTACAATTTCCCCTCTTACTCAGTAGGTGAGACGAAACCCAGCAGAGGGCCGGGACGCCGTGAAATCGGTCATGGAGCGCTGGCGGAGAAAGCCTTGATTCCTGTGCTTCCTTCGGAAGAGGAATTCCCTTACGCAATCCGGACGGTTTCAGAGACGATGGAGTCCAATGGCTCCACTTCTCAGGCTAGTGTATGCGCGTCTTCCTTGTCTCTGATGGCTGCAGGCGTGCCCATTAAGAGCGCGGTTGCGGGCATCTCCTGTGGTCTGGTGACTGGGGATACAGATGATGATTACATTGTGCTGACCGATATCCAGGGGCTGGAGGATTTCTTCGGTGACATGGATTTCAAGGTGGCAGGAACTCATAAGGGTATCACAGCCATTCAGATGGATATCAAGATTCATGGACTTACCAGGCCGATCATTGAGGAGGCTATCGCCAAGACAAAGGAAGCCAGGTATTATATTCTGGATGAGGTCATGAACCCTGTGATCTCAGAACCCAGGCATGAAGTGGGCAAATATGCGCCCAAGATCCTGCAGATTCAGATCGATCCCACGAAAATCGGGGATGTGGTCGGCAAGCAGGGCAAGGTCATCAACAGGATCATTGAAGAGACTGGCGTGAAGATTGACATCGAAGATGACGGATCCGTTTCTGTATGCGGTACGGACAAGGAAATGATTGACAGAGCGATAACGATCATCAACCGCATCGTCAATGATGTGGAGGCCGGTGAGATTATCACTGGAAAAGTCGTGCGGATCATGAATTTCGGCGCTTTTGTGGAGCTTGCTCCCAATAAGGACGGCCTGATCCATATTTCGAAGCTTTCCCAGAAGCGTGTGGAGAAGGTAGAGGATGTCGTGAACATCGGCGATGAAGTGACCGTGAAGGTGCTGGAAATCGACCGTATGGGAAGGATTAACCTGAGTCTGAAGGATGTCCCTCAGGAAAAAGCGGAAGAGTCTTCTAAGTAGAAGAAGGTCAGATACCTGTAAATTGAATATAGCGGATAGAACTGTGCGGCAGGAGACAAAGGATTTCTGCCGCACTTTTTCTAAAAGTGGCTAATGGCAGCATATTTTTTCGCGGGAGAAGAGGACAAGGCCCAGATGGCGGCCGGCTGCCCTGTAGACATAGATATGGTCAGAAAGGACCTCATCGGGGGCGACATCGGTTTCATTGATCTCCCGGACCATATTTTGAAGAGAATCCGGTGACGGGCTTTTTTTGCAGGGAAGAAGTATGACCTCATGTATGGAGCTGGGCAGAACATAGAAGTCGTCGTTCAGTTCATCGGCAAACTTCTGCAGTACCTCGTCGTACAGCAGGCAGACCGCGCCGAAGGCACGTTCGCGGTTGGTCAGGATATACATGGGATTTACCGGCTTTTTTTCCGGAGAACTGTCTGCCGTGCCGGCGGACAGACAGTCAGAGACAGACAAGTCCTTATTTAAAAAGGAACCGCCGTCACGTTCCAGGATTTCTCGTATCAGCTGCTCCATAGGACGTATTTCACAGCCATAATGAGAACGTGTGTTGGAAAAGGCCAGGAGGTACAGCTCTTCCGCGGTTGTTTCCCAGAGTTCCATATGTCTCCTGTGGATAAGAGCGGTGGAGCTGCCGATAAAATCGTTTTCTATGGTGAAATAAAAGACGACGGCCAGATCCAGGAATGGAATAAAAGGAAGGTCCTCCAGCAGCGTTTTATTGGCGGCGCGGTTTATAAGGCGGAAAGCAATCTTTCCTTTCAGCCGTTCAAAGTCCTGGAACAGCGCCACGTCGAAACTGGCAGGACAGCGGTGTGCTTCATAGACGCATTCGATATCCGAGAGGATATCCTGCATGGAAGCACCGCTCAGATATTCTTCATAGTAATCATTGAGATAGATGGTGGGAGTGATATTTTCTCCCGGCTGCATGATAAGAAGACCGTCGAGATGCAGATCATTGTTTTTCAGCACAGGCTGAATGGATACGGAAGCCTGGCCGCCCATGCGGAGCTCCACCTGACAACGGATTTGAGACAGAAAATCAGAATAGTTCATAGAAAATACCTCCTAGGAAGCGGAATGCCCGTGCAAAAAACGGGGTTTCCGCAAAAGAAATGAATAGATAGGATACCAGACAGGATAAATGATACAGGAGTATCAGAAAAAACAGCTGCTCAAATAACTGCTGATAATAAACTCTTCAATTGACAAATGCTAAAATGGAAATCGGCGCCGAACGGCTGAAAAAAGAAGGACTGCACCTGAGTGGAATCGAACCACCGCACGTGGCTCCGGAGGCCACTGCTCTATCCACTGAGCTACAGGTGCATGTAAAAGTCCATCGAAGAATATTCTAACTCATTTACAAGAGAAGGGCAAGCGAAAAATGAAAAAAATTAAAAAATTATGAGTTTGTTGCATTTTTATGGTTTTTTTGCTATTATGTACACATGCTCAAGATGGCGGCCTGTCGGTTGCCTGTCAGAAAAGGAGGCTTTTGAATGGACGAACTGAAATCTTGGCAGAAGAAACCGGACTCGGACGAACAGAAGAAAAGCGGAAGTTCCCGCAGAAGAAGAAAAAAACGGAATCCATTTGTTGAGTTTCTGCAATTGTACGGAAAATATATCATCCTGGCGTTGGCCGCTATTCTTGTGGTGGTGGCAGTGATCATAGTTGTTGGAAAAGTAAAGAAGAACGGAAAAGATAAAGAAACCACGGTGATTGATTTAAGTACCAGCGCTTCGCCGGAACAGGGAGGCACGCTGGAGAAGGATGCACATCCTGAGATCAATGCATTGGTAAATTCCTATTTCACCGCAGTACAGAACTGTGACGTGAGTGCTCTGGCAAAGCTCGTGGATTCTACGGAATCCATTTCAGAGGAGCAGCTGAAGGCGGAGAAGGAATTTGTTGAAAGCTACCAGAACATGGTGTGCTATACACTGAACGGTCTTGTGGACGGTACTTATATTGTTTACGTATCTTATGACATGAAGTTCCTGAATGTGGAGACGCCGGCGCCCTGCCTGATCCGCCTGTATGTCTGTACCAATGACGCGGGGGATATGTATATCTACAATCATGATGTGGATAATGAGATTGCCACTTATATGGAGGAAGTAAATACCAGAGAAGACGTAAAGGCACTTTTAAAGGAAACGGATGATAAGCTGACGGAAGCGATGGCCGGAGACGAGGCGCTTAACGCGCTGGTAACGAAGCTGTATGGCAATGAACAGAATAACGGCGGGGAATCTTCATCGGAGACAACAGGTTCTCCAGAGTCCTCATCTGCTGATAATAGTACGTTTACCGATGTAGATGAGACGGTTTACGCGAAGGAAAATGTCAAGGTCAGAAAGACTCCGGACGCCAACGGAGAAGTGGCCGGATCTCTTGCAGGTGGCCAGTCGGTCCGCCGGACTGGTTACAATGACGGTTGGAGCCGTGTGGAGTTTAATGGCGAGATTTGCTATGTTGCCGCCGGCTATCTTACGACGGCAGCCCCTGAAAGCCAGGCCCAGGGAGACGGCTTTACAGAAGTGGATGAGACAGTCTATGCAAAAGAGACCGTGCGTATCCGGAAGACACCCGATGCCAATGGAGAGGTAGCCGGTTCTCTTTTGACAGGCGAGTCCATAAAGCGGACAGGCTATAATGACAGCTGGAGCCGAGTCATCTATGAAGGCGAGACCTGCTATATCGGGGCAGGTTATCTGACTACGGCAGCTCCTGCACAGTCTGAGTAGATTCTGGGTATTCTGAAAGTATGATACGGCCATGGAAAAATGACCGCGGCGGCATATGGAAAAGGGACGTGTGAGACGTCCCTTTTTCTGAGGTTTGGTCACAAGTGGGAGAGAGATAACATGAATGTAAAGGATTTTGATTACGAACTGCCTGAGGAACTCATTGCCCAGGATCCGCTGGACGACAGGAGCTCTTCACGGCTGATGACTTTGGACAAACATACGGGAGCTGTTGGACATAAGACATTCCGAGATATTGTGGATGATCTGATCCCCGGAGACTGCCTTGTCATCAATAATACGAAGGTGATTCCGGCCCGTCTGTTCGGGGTCAAGGAGGATACGGGGGCCACGATCGAAGTCCTGCTCCTGAAACGAAGAGAGAACAACATCTGGGAAACTCTGGTGAAACCGGGAAAGAAAGCTAAAACTGGAACGGTGCTGTCCTTTGGGGACGGTCTGCTGAAAGGGACTGTGGTGGAGGTAGTTGAGGAAGGTAACCGGCTTATCCAGTTCTCTTATGACGGAATATTTGAAGAGATATTGGATGAACTGGGCCAGATGCCGCTGCCTCCTTATATCACGCATCCCCTCAAGGACAAGAACCGTTATCAGACGGTATATGCCAAATACGACGGCTCTGCCGCCGCACCGACAGCCGGCCTGCACTTTACAAAGGAGCTGCTGGAGGAAGTCCAGGCCAAAGGAGTGGAAATCGCGAGTGTTACCCTCCATGTGGGGCTTGGGACCTTCCGGCCAGTCAAGGTAGAAAATGTCCAGGATCACCATATGCATTCGGAATTTTTCCGCATAGAACCGGAGGAAGCGGAGAAGATCAATCGGGCAAAGGAGGGCGGCCACAGAGTAATCTCCGTAGGGACCACCAGCTGCCGGACCCTGGAATCAGCTGCCGACGAAAACGGACATATTGACGCGAAGAGTGGCTGGACAGAAATTTTCATATATCCGGGCTATAAGTTCAGATGCATCGATGCACTGATCACCAATTTCCATCTGCCACAGTCAACACTTTTGATGCTGGTGTCCGCCCTGGCAGGCAGAGAACATGTGCTGGCGGCATATGAAGAGGCGGTGAAAGAGAGATATCGGTTCTTTAGCTTTGGAGATGCCATGCTGATAATATAAAACCCGACGGTATGTTATTCAAGCGGGAGGAAATTGGGGAATATTCACAATAGGGTTGCGTTAATATTGCAAAAAGTCACCAAATAGAACTTTATCGAAAGATAACCTAGACCATTCTATTAGGATGAAATAGACCAAAAGATTGTTTGCGAAATCGGCCTTTAAAAAAGCGCTTTTTACACTGCTTCCCGTATATTCATACAAGTTTAATAAGTAATTATCAGTAAACGGCAGTTGCGTCCTATAGGATACAGCTGCCGTTTATTAAAAAATGCCTGGGTTTAAAAGAAAACAGTAAAGTTTTTGGACGGATTGCAGGTGATGAAATGCAGCGTGAAATCGTTCTTGGATGTAACGGATGAGACAGCTCCTCGGTCAAAATAGATTTTCGTGACAAATTGCTGCAAAAACTCTTTTAGAATCCATGGATTGATTTCATCCATCAGCCCCCAATATTCAAATCTTTTTTCATGGTAAAATGAATCGTTGAGTCTTTGAACTCCTTCATTTGGACTAAACAAGTAAACGAAATATTCTGCTTCACTCCCTGTTATCATCTGAATCATATCCAAGCTAATATTTGGTCTGAAAGGAAGGCTGGCGAGCTGTATTGCCAAACTCGCGGAAAACAGAAAAAGCCGGGAAAGCCTGATATTATGGTCTTTCCAGGCATAGATACAAAAACAGCCCTCCAAATCGGAAGGCTGCTTTTGTACTAAAGTTTGTTCCTTAATATGGTTCGATTGAGTTGATAGGATGGAGTTACATACCTTGAACAATTTGGATTCAATGAGGGCGCAGTGATGCTCTTCGACGGCAATCAAAGATGGCTGGCCCGTTCCTTCTTCCCGATTTTTAGTGCGTTTGTATTCGTATTGAGACGATTTGCAACGGACCGGTATATTTGAGGACCTGGGCTTCCATTTCATTAACGGTGATTTCTTTGGCTTCTGAATCATAGCGGTATCCATATGGCGGGTGCCCTCTGTTCCAGTTGCCGGTGCTTGCTTTCGAAATTTAATTCAGCGTGGATCCGTTCGCTTGTCATCTCACTTTCCAGTTGAGCAAATGTTAAAATAATCCGGAGCATGGCATTTTCAATCGCGGAAGAAGTATCGAATTGCTCTGTTCTGCTGACGAAAATAACATGGCGCTTTTGGAGCTCCTGATACATTTCAATAAAGTCAATTAGATTCCGGCTTATGCGATTGATCTTCCAGACCAGCAAATGTGTGAATTTATCTTTTCGTCCGAGCTTCTGCATTCTAAATATGTGGGAAGCTGACAGACAATAGGAGCGAAGGAGTTTATTTTCAAACATGGAAAACAAAGAAATCTGCGCATTAACCTCTTCATAATTATAGAAAATGCTTATGCAAGTGGAAGCGAAAAACAATCTTAACAGATAACCTACAAATCTATACAAACATTTGCTTTGAGGTTAAAATATGGTATACTATAAAATAAAAGAGAGGTATGGCATTTATGGAGTATATATTCGTGGAGTACAAAAATCTGCTGGAACGCAAATTGGAGCTGGAAACAGAATTACAGACGCTGGTACAAGGCTATATTTCAAAAAAGACGATAAAAGGTAAGACTTACTGTTATCTGCAGAATAGAGTTGGCGGGAAGTTAATAAGCCAATATTTAAAGAGTGAGGAAGTGGATGAGATCACAGAGCAGATTGCGCGCCGCAAAGAATGTGAGACGGATTTACCAAAGCTGAAAGCCCGGCTCAGTGAACTGGAACGGGCTGCGGGGTTACTTGGGAAAAACATCAGCCGCCAACTCATGCTTCTGAAACTTAGTACAGGGATAGACAGCTTGTCTGCGGAACAAAAAAGGCGGAGTTCGTCCTTTGCCGGCGCCATGAACGCTGTCGAGGGAATCCCAGTCAGCGAACAAACAGCGCAGGACATTGCGACTTGGCAAAACGGAAACAAACCTTTCCTTTCGATTTTTGAAGCGACGCTCAAGAGGTATGGCTTCTCAGCGGAGGTGTGAAATGCGGGATCCCTATTTATATGACGACGCTGACGTACTGATAAACCTTGCCGGAATCAAAGACCCGGAGCTTCTGCACAAGGCGGAGGCAGACATTACCAATCTGGCGATGACAAGCATTTATAATCGGCAGTACGAGAAATTTAACACGGATACCCTCAAAGATATTCACTGTACCATCTTCAGCCAGATTTATGACTGGGCTGGAGAATTCCGTACCATTCAGATGATCAAGCCGGAAGACGTATTGGGCGGCGACACGGTGCGATATGCGTATCCCAAGGAGATTAAAAAGCAATTGACGGCGTCTATGAAAGAAATTGCCAAGCTGAAGCGAAACGGCCAGAATGACAAAGACGTTGTATTTCGTCTGGTCAGAATCATTGCCCAGATTTGGCAGACGTATCCCTTTCGGCAGGGAAATACCCGCAGCGTTATCGTCTTTGCGGTATTGTTTGCCAAGTCGCTCGGTTTTGAGGTGGATCACGAGCTGTTTGGAGCACATTCCGTTTATGTACACAGCGCCCTTGTTCGGGCATCGAAGGGGATATATGCAAAGTATGAGTATTTGGAACGTATTTTCTTTGACGCGATTCTCCAAGACGAGATAACTTCCGATGATACAGATGTATCTGCTAATAGGAAATATGAGAAGGTCGGCGATTACATGGTTCGGGATTACAAAGAGCGGCCGCACGAATATCAGGATTATGAAAAATATAGAAAATAGGAGCAAGAAATGATGAACGGACAAAACAGATCTGATGTGAAGGTTGGAGCAACGGTAAAGATTGTTCTGAAGGCGGATCAGCGTACCGGCAAGCTGACAGAAGGTATTGTGGCGCGGCTGCTGACGAAGAGCAGCTACCATCCCCATGGTATCAAAGTGATGCTTGAGGATGGACAAGTCGGCCGAGTACAGGAGATTGTTGAATAGATGAATCAAAATGGTTGGTACCAATATATTCTTGAGAATATGGTATTGGTTACATGCATTAGAATCATGAACCGATGACCTTGAATGAGATCAATAATAATTTTTAGAAAGGAAATGTGTTCATGGGGACTTATTATTGGATATATGCCGAAGCTCACATTGGTGAAAATTGGTATAATATCAAACCTTTGATAAAGAAACCGGACGGTTCCTTAAGGGCTTGTCCTATTATTAGGGGCAGTCATGGCTTAGAGACGCATATGATAAATTAGAGAATGGTCACTATATGCATGGAAGACCAGCCAATTAGAGCCCGGAGCTTCAAGAAATATTTGATCAGGATGACGATGAAAGCTGCGGCTGCTTTGCTACGACATACAAACAGCATTATGACAACAGCATGTTTCTCGTCAACTACGGAAAGAGCGTAAAAAGCCGAGTGAAAAAAGACAGGCCGTTTCGATATCATGGATATGTCCTTAAATACTCGATTGCCGCTTATGAAATTGGAGAACAGGAAGAAATCATCGATTGGCTCACCAGGCAGGAATACGACTTCCTTTCAGAAGAAGAAAAGAAAGACTATGTGTATTTCGAATGGAACGAGTGATAAGATTGGTACGGAGTCTATAACGATATTGTCCATCGGGTGAGCAGGTTCGCCTGATCTTGTATCGTTGTTAATGGATCATAAAAACGCAGCATAGAAAAATTGCCTACAATGAACTCGTTTGCCTTGGATACTCAACCAGTGTGGGATTTTGTGCTTCATCAAAAATGATGAAAGCATATATCTCATAAGTATCGGGAAAACAAAGTGGCGAACGTAATTTCGTGTACTACGGTCCAGCAAAGCGATAGTTGCTATTGATGTCACGAGAACTTATAATTGTTAAAAATCTTGTTATTGTTTACAGCACGCTATTTTACTGGGATTAAGCACGGCGCGTAGACGCTATGCTGATAATATTGAACCCGACGGTATGTTATTTAAAGCAGGAGCATTATATTAAGATGAAATAGAATCAAAAAAGTGATAGAGATCAGTGAAGTTTTTGACCGGATTGCGGATGATGAAACGCAGCGTGAAGTTGTTCTTGAATGTAACGGATGAGACAGTTCCTTGGTCAACATAGATTCTCATTGCATATTGCTGTATGGTCATAGACCGCTGCCTGTAAAAGCAGTTTATTTACAATTTCCTGCAGCAGAAAAGGATTCATACTGGAAAACACTTCGGCAGAAGTGAGAGGAGAGGCACTGGATAGATATTCTTGAAAGACAGCAATATCTTTTTCCATACCCATTTCATTTTCTTTATTAATATGCTCCACTTCAGGGGAATAAGCGGTTTCAGATATCATGGATTCAGGATACCTGTCTCTGGGTCTAATATATCTCCGCAGACAATGCTTTGAAAAGGCAGCTTTTTGCGGGTTCTGCAAACATAACTGGAACATTTCCGGCCGGACTTTTGTGTGCTTCATGCCTGTGATAACAGTGGCTGTCCACATTTTGTGCAGAATAACAGGTCGTTCAAAACATGGCAATGTGTTTGTTTCCGTGCGCAGAGGACGCCTGTGTGATCGTCGGCCGGGCCGCCTGTTATCGCTTTTATACCAATCCGTGCAGAGAGTTCTAAATGGCTGGAAGAATTCTGTTTTAACAGAGGCAGGAGGTACAAATCCTGCTTTTTTTGCGTTTTACCGGGAAAATATTGCATTATCACTTCTTTACTGCTACAATTAAAACTGATTTATACTTGAACAGAGTTTGCGTTTTAAATACTGCGATAAGATGGTTGGTTAAAAACTGGGGATGAGAATATGGATGGCTGTAAAAAAATATTGGTTGTAGAAGACAGTGCTGTGAACCGGATGATTCTTTCCGGGATTTTATCGGAGAAGTATCAGGTTTTGGAAGCGGAAAACGGAAAAGAAGCGATTGATCTTCTGAAGCAATACGGCGAGCAGGTCTCCCTGATCCTGCTGGATATCGTCATGCCGGTCATGGATGGGTATGCCTTCCTTTCGGCAGTCAAGGCAGATTCTTCCCTTTCGTCCATCCCCGTAATTGTCACCACGCAAAGCGACAGAGAATCGGATGAGGTGGCGGCGCTGTCTAAAGGCGCCGCGGATTTTGTGGCCAAGCCGTACCGGCCGCAGATCATTCTGCACCGGGTCGCCAGCATTATCAATCTGCGGGAGACCGCCGCAATGATCAATCTCATCCAGTACGACCGGCTGACCGGCCTTTACAGCAAGGAATATTTTTACCAGCAGGCAAAGACAATCCTCATCCAAAACCCGGACAAGGAGTACGACATCATCTGTTCTGATATTGAAAATTTCAAGCTGATCAACGATGTATTTGGCATTCCTGCCGGAGACCGCCTTCTGATGAACGTGGCGGATCTTTGCAGGGAATTTGTGGGTGAAAAGGGCATTTACGGCCGATTGAATGCGGATCAGTTTGCCTGCCTGATCGAGCGTCCCGCATCCTATACGGACGATGCATTCAGAGAGGCGAGTATCAGGCTCACTGCGGTTTCCCCGACCAAAAACGTGGCGATGAAATGGGGCATTTATCCCGTGGATAACCGTTTCCTCCCGGTGGAGCAGATGTGCGACTGGGCGCTGCTGGCAGTCCAGCGGATCAAAGGGCAGTACGGAAAATATCTGGCTATTTATGACGAGGAGCTGCGCGGAAAGCTGCTGCGGGAGCAGGCAGTTACCGACGCTATGGAAATCGCACTGGCACAGGGACAGTTTGAAATTTATCTGCAGCCAAAATACCAGCTCAGCTGCGATTCCCTCGCAGGTGCCGAAGCGCTGGTCCGCTGGAACCATCCAGAATGGGGGCTCCAGTCCCCAGGCGAGTTCATCCCGATCTTTGAGCGGAACGGCTTCATTACGAAATTGGACGAGTTTGTATGGGATAAGGCGTGCGCCATTTTAAAGGAATGGGACGCAAAGGGCTATCCGCCGCTCGCTGTCTCGGTAAACGTCTCCCGTGCGGATATTTATAACGCAGACCTGGCCGACATTCTTACAAAAACGGTTCAAAAATACGACCTGCAGCCGGCACGGCTCCATCTGGAGATTACGGAGAGCGCCTATACCGAAAATCCGGAGCAGATCATTAAGACCGTGCGCCACCTGCGGGACCTGGGCTTTATCATTGAAATGGACGATTTTGGAAGCGGCTACAGCTCCCTCAACATGCTTAATCAAATGACGCTGGACATTCTGAAGCTGGACATGAAGTTTATCCAGAATGAAACCGCCAAACCCATGAATCAGGGGGTGCTCCGATTTATCATGCAGCTTGCCCGCTCGATGAACTTGAGCGTGGTGGCGGAAGGCGTAGAGACGAAGAGCCAATTGGAGCGCCTCCGCGAAATCGGCTGCGACTATGTACAGGGGTATTATTTCGCAAAACCTATGCGCTGCGGGGACTTTGAAGAATTGTGGAAAAGCCATGACACGATGGCAGGGGCGGAAACCGCAAACCAGCCGCCATTTCTTACCAGGGATTGGCGCCGGGTCATCCTGGTGGCGGACGAAGACCCAGCTTACCGCAGCGCGGTGCGGAATACCTTTTCAAATGAGTTCCAGGTGGAAGAAGCGGCGGACGGGGGAGGCGTATTGGAAACGATACAAAAATTCGATAAGAAAATTGACGCTGTGGTTTTGAGCTTGACGCTGTCCGACGGAGAAGGACTTGGAGCCTTGAAAGGCCTGCAAAGGGAGAGGGGGGCCTGGAATGTCCCGGTGATCGCCACAGGGCCTGCGGACGCACGGTTGGAAAGGGAAGCGTTCCGCATCGGCGCAGACGAGTATGCGGACAAGCCGCATTTCCAGGAGAGCCTGTACAAGAAGGTACAGCACGCCATGGAATTGGCGAAAGCCCGCCTGCGGGAACAGACATTGAAAACAGAGGCTCACAGGGATTATATGACCGGTCTGCTGAACCGCCGGGGCCTGGAAGCGGCGCTGAGAGAACTGCGCAGGGAGGACGCCCCGCTGGCAGTGTATCTGTTTGACCTGGATAACCTGAAGCGCACCAACGATACGTATGGACATGTCCAGGGGGATGAGCTGATCCGGGAGTTTGGCAGACTCCTGCATACCCATACCCGTGCTGAAAGCGACCTGCTGGTCCGGTATGGCGGAGATGAGTTTGTTGCGGTCATGAAACGGATGAAGTCGGAAGAGACGGCCCTGCAAAAGGGTGAAGAGATCTGCCGTGCTATTCAGGAGTTCACCTTGGCAAAGGATATGCGGGCGTCCTGCTCCGCAGGAATCGTACTCTGGAATGGGGAAGAAACCTTCGACGGGGTGATTCAAAAAGCGGATAAAGCTTTGTATGAAGTGAAAAGTAAACAGAAAGGCGGGTGCCGCATATGGAAGGCGTGAATTTTATGACTGCAAAAGAGACTGTGCGTGCATTTTGCCGTACCTGGTTTGAGCAGCGTGACGCCGCGGGGACTTCGGAATTCCTTGCGGAGGATGTTGACTTTGTTGGTACGGGCGAAAAGGAATTTGCCCACGGCAAAGAGGATATGACGGTCTACCTGCTGGCGGATATTGCAGAGCTGACGGAGCCTTTTGTCTGTGAACTGTATGAAATCCGTGAACAGCAGATTACAGAAAACGTCTGCAATCTTGCCATGGAACTGAAGCTGAAAAACCGGCTGTACCGTTGGAACCTGCGTGTGTTTTTCACTCTGTGCAGGCAGATGGACGGGCGCTGGCTCATCCGGAGCTTTCATGCTGCGGAGCCGGGCAGCAGCCAGCGGGGCCAGGAGCATTATCCGCAGACGCTGGTGATGGAGCATATTGCCCGGCAGCGGCAGGAGCTTCTCGACTCGTCCCTTCCAGGCGGCATGATGGGCGGCTACATAGAAGAAAACTTCCCATTTTATTTTATTAACCGGCAGATGCTTAAGTATCTGGGATATGAGAATGAGGCGGAGTTTGTTGCGGATATCGGCGGATATGTTTCCAATTGTATGCACCCGGACGACCGGGAGATGGTGGACAAGTCTGTATCGGAACAATTAGAACACTCGGATGAGTATGTTGTGGAATACCGGATGCGGAAAAAGGACGGCAGCTATATCTGGGTCCATGACACCGGGCGGAGGATTATTTCCGAGGATGAACGTCCGGCAATCCTCTCTGTGTGCATTGACATCACAGACCAGAAAAAGCTGCAGAACGAGCTGCTGCACTTGTACAACAACATTCCCGGAGCTGTGTTCCGCTGCAGGTTCGACGAGGGCTTTTCCGTCATCGACGCCAACGATGGTTTTTATGATATCCTGGGCTATACCCGAGAGGAGTTTGCGGCCATGGGCAGCAGGATGTCCGCGGTGACCTACCCGGAGGACATGGCCGTGATGACAGACAAGCTGAACGGGCAGCTGCCCTGCGGAACCACTCTCTGCAACCAAAACCGCCTGATCTGCAAGGGCGGCATGGTCAAGTGGATTTCCATCAAGGCCCAGCTGCTGGGTGAAGGGGGAGACCGGCATTTTTACTGCGTCTTTGTGGATATCACGGAAGAGGCGCTGCTCCAGCAGCAGGTACGGGAACTCTATGAAAAGGAGCTGGCTTATTTCGCAGAAGTGGCTTCAGACGAAGGCTGCATCCAGGGCAGTATCAATCTTACTCAAAACCGGGTGGAGACTTACCTTGCCAATACAGATGTGGCGGTGGCGCACATCGGGGACACTTACGACGAGATTGTGATCAACTTGGCGGCCACTGCCATCGACAACGCCTATGGCAGCGAGATCCTCCGCACGCTCAATCGGGAACAGATGCTTTCCAATTTTGCCAAGGGCAAGGTGGACTACTGTCTGGATTTTCTGCGCAGGAGCAGCACGGGCGGGCTTTTCTGGGCCCGCACCAGCTTCCGTATTTCCCGCAATCCCGACAGCGGGGATATTATCGCGTTCTTCTATACGCTGGATGTCACCGAGAAGAGGCTGTTGGAGAACCTATTGGACCGGCTGACCTGTCTGGACTACGACCTCATCGCAGAGATCGACCTGCGGCAGGGAGGATACCGGCTGGTCGCCCAGGACGCCAGCTGGAAGCGGACAGTGCCCACGGAGGGGGATTTCCAGCGGGAGGTGCTGGGCATTTCCGGTAGTTGCATCGATGAAGCTGGACGGCAGACGGTGATAGACCAATTAGATTTTGTCTATATGCAGGAACAGCTGGAGCAGCATGACGCCTATACTTTTATCGCAGAATTCCAGGATGTCTCCGGCAAAACTTCCGTCAAGCGTTTCCAAGTCTTTTATATCAATAAGGAGCTGGGCCGCGTCTGTATGACTCAGACAGACGTATCCGACGTGGTGCGGCAGGAGCAGCGTCAGAAGGAGGAACTGGCCTCCGCATTAGTAGCAGCCGAACAGGCTAACGCCGCCAAGTCTGATTTCCTGTCCCGCATGAGCCATGAGATCCGCACGCCCATGAACGCCATCATCGGTATGAGCACCATCGCAGCACATCATATCGGGGACAGGGAGCAGGTGGAGGAGTGCATTTCCAAAATCGGCATTTCCTCTCGGTTTCTGCTGTCCCTCATCAATGACATCCTGGACATGAGCCGGATTGAGAGCGGTAAAATGCTGCTGAAAGAAGAAAAGATTCCCACGGAGGAGTTTTTGAATGGCATAAACTCCATCTGCTATTCCCAGGCGGCGGCCAAGGGTGTGGAATATGAGTGCATTCTGGACCCAGTGCTGGACGACTATTACATGGGTGACGCCATGAAGCTCCAGCAGGTGCTCATCAATGTGCTGAGCAACGCCATCAAATTTACCACGGAAGGCGGAAAGGTGGCCTTTTCCGTCGAACAGCGCCGCCGGGATAAAAATGGTGCCGAGCTGCGATTCGTAGTGAATGACACGGGAGTGGGCATGAGTGAGGAATTTCTGCCCCATATTTTTGAACCATTTTCACAGGAATATACAGGAACAACCGCTCTCTACGGCGGCACAGGCCTGGGACTTGCCATCAGCAAAAGTATCGTGGATATGATGGGCGGCAGGGTCACCGTCCGTTCCATCAAAGGAATCGGCACGGAGTTTGCTGTCGACGTCCGGCTTGGCATCACGGAGGAGGAAAAGCTGCGGCACAATCAGAAAAAACAGAATTATAACTTTTCCCAGCTGAAGACGCTGGTGGTGGACGACGATGTGGCCGTATGTGAGAGCGCGGTGGCCACGCTGCACGAGATGGGGATCACGGCCCAATGGGTGGACAGCGGCCGCAAGGCAGTGGAGCGCGTCCGGGAGATGTGGGTTGCCGGCAACCATTACGACATGATCCTCATCGACTGGAAGATGCCGGAGATGGACGGCATCGAGACGGCCCGCCGGGTCCGTGCCATCGTAGGGCCGGAGGTCACGATTATCATCATGACGGCCTACGATTGGATTGCCATCGAACAGGAAGCAAAGCTGGCAGGGGTAAACCTGTTGATGAGCAAGCCCATGTTCAAATCCTCTTTGGTGTCAGCCTTCTCTAAAGCGTTAGGAATCCAACAGGAGCATCAACGCAAAGAGGAGCCGGTGGACTATGACTTTACAGGCAAGCGGATTCTTCTGGTCGAGGACAACGCACTGAACACCGAGGTGGCCAAGATGCTCCTGGAGGATAAGGGGTTTACCGTGGATACAGCTGAAAACGGCCTGCGGGCCATGGAACTGTTCAACAAATCCCAGGAAGGCTTTTATGACGCTATTTTAATGGATATCCGGATGCCGCTGATGGACGGTCTTACGGCCGCAGGCAACATTCGGCATCTGAGCAATGCGGACTCCGGTACGGTACCCATCATCGCCATGACTGCCAACGCTTTCGACGACGACATCGAAAAGAGCAAGGCAGCCGGGATGAACGCGCATCTGGCAAAACCCATTGACCCCAGCCGCCTGTATCAGACCCTATACGATTTCATTTTCAAAGGGGAGGAGGCGTGAGCTATGGAAAATTTTAAGCTGATCTTTGAGAGCTACGGCGGCGATTACGAAACCACCATGGACCGGTTTATGGGAAAAGAAGAGCTGTACCTGAAAATACTGAATATGCTCTCACGGGACGATAATATGCAGAAGCTGGAGGATGCGCTTCAAAAAGGCAATCTCCCGGACGCATTCGATGCGGCGCATACTCTCAAGGGTGTTGCAGGCAATCTGGGCCTTGCGCCGCTTTTTGAAGCCGTCTGCCGAATCGTTGAGCCGCTTCGCATAAGGGAACCGCGGGAGGATTATCCGGTCCTGTTTCAGGAAATCCAATCAGAATTTCAGAAAGCAGAACAGTTAAGGGCGGCGCTTGTGCGCTGCCGAGAAGAGGATATGCCCCGCTGATCTGTTTTTGGGAAGCCATCGGGGGATTTCAGTTACGCTGCCATGTGACAGGCACAGGCGATGTTCAGCAGAGTCAGGAGGAAGCAAGATGAAAAAAAGAATATTCATTTTATCTGTTCTTCTTGCATTGGTACTGTCCGTTTTTACCGGCTGCGGCAGAAAGGGCAGCGTTGTGACGTTAGAGGAACCGGATCAACAGACCGTCACCATCACCTTTTTCGGCTACAAATATGAGCCGGAGAATGTCAAGGTCATTGAGGAGATTCTATCTGACTTTATGGCGGAAAACCCGGGCGTCCGCATTTCTTATGAGAGCATCAAGGGGAACGTATACCACGACGCCCTGCAGAAACGGATGGCCTCCGGCAATGGAAGCGACGTGTTTTTGGCCAACCATGACGGACTTCTGGCGTTAGAGCAGCAGGGCATGGTGGCGGATTTGTCCAGTCTGAGTACCATTTCCAGCTTTACGGACCAGATGCGCGGACAAATGGAGCAGGACGGGGCAATTTACTGGGTGCCCACCACAGTGTCCGCCTTTGGACTCTACTGCAACCTGGACCTGCTGAAAGAGCATAAACAGAATGTACCGTCAAACCTTGGGGAGTGGGAAGCGGTGTGCGACTATTTCGTAAGCCAGGGTATTACCCCCATCATCGCCAACAACGACATCTCCCTGAAAACACTGGCGATCGGTGCGGGTTTTTATGAGGTGTATCAAGAGAACAAGCAGGCGGAGGTCATGGAACGGCTGAGCCAGGGAGAGGCCGCGCTCAGCGAATACCTGCGCCCCGGCTTCACGCTGGCGGAGGAATTTATCCAAAGGGGCTATATAGACGGCGAAACGGCCCTGAACACGGAAAAGAACTCGGAAGATTTACAGGAATTCATAAAGGGGGACTCCCCCTTTATGCTGACGGGGGCATGGTCGGCCGGGCGCGTGGAGGCGATGGAGCCGGGCTTTGCCTTCGAGGTGGCGCCGCTCCCGGTGCTGGAGGACGGCTCGCTTCTGGTGATCAACCCGGATACCAAGCTGAGCGTAAACACGGACAGTGAGCATTTAGACGTGGCCATGAAATTTGTGGAGTATTTTACCGGGGAGGAAAATATCCGAAAATTTGCGGATCAGCAGTCCTCCTTCAGCCCGCTGCAGGACGGGAACCCGTCCACGGTGCAGGAGGTGCAGCCGCTCATTTCCGACTATGTAAATGGGCGGACGGTGATCGGCACGGACGCTTCGCTGGACCTTCCCATCTGGGATCTGACGGCGGAAGCGTCGAAAAAACTGCTGGCGGGTGAGCCGTTAAATGACGTGATGGAGGAGCTGGACCGGCAGGCGGAGGAGGTCAGGCTGCGGTGAGAGAGAGAAAGGAAATCAAAAATTCCAAACAGAGGATCGTCATTGCCGCCATCCTTGTGGCCGCGGCGCTGGGCGCCATGACGTTTTTGTTCATCAATGCGGTGCAGGAACAGCTCTGGCAGCAGTCCATCACTACTATTTTAGAGGCCACCCAGCAGGGGCGCAACACCCTTCAAGTGCAGCTGCGGAGAGAATACGAAGCCATGGGCACGCTGACCTTACACTTGAAGGAATATGAGAGCACCCAGCAGGAAGATCTGGATGAATTTCTGGCGGACTACAGCACCGTGGATACCGGCGTCAGCCTGTATCTGCAGAATGGCGGCTGTTATCCCCTGGGTGTGCAGATGGACGAGAATGTGGCGGACCGGCTGGAGGGTATCGACGAAAGAAACGGGATCATTGCGCCGCATATCAGCAGCGTGACCGGAGTGAATGTATTTGACCTGTACGTCCGGGTAACCTTTCAGGAGGGGGTCCGAGGATACCTGGTTAAAGAATATCAAGTGGACCAGATGGTGGATACTTTCACCGTTTCCTTCTACCAGGACGCGGGTTTTTCCTACGTGGTGGATACACAGGGCAATGTTCTGATCCGGCCGCCGCACCCCGGCAGCAATAAGACAGTGCACAATCTCTACGATATGCTGCCGGATACCGAAAACACCCCGGCTCAGCTGGAAGCGTTCCGCGAAGCGCTGCGCTCCGGAAAGACGGGCTGGGCCTCCCTTATGTATCAGGAGGAGGAGACTGTTTTCTGCTTCACCCCTTTGAAGCTGCAGACAGACTGGCATTTGATTTCCATTATCCCCGCCAGTGTGGTAGACGCACAGACAAATCAAATTATTTGGCGTACCATGGTCTTGATCGGGGGCATC
The DNA here is from genome assembly GCF_021044755.1 of Lientehia hominis. Lineage (GTDB taxonomy): Bacteria > Bacillota > Clostridia > Lachnospirales > Lachnospiraceae > Lientehia > Lientehia hominis. Next base: position 660,687 of record NZ_JAJNOR010000001.1, on the reverse strand, counting down.
CTCCTCGGGATTGCCCTGCTGGTGCTGATGTACTTCCGGTATGTGAAACGGACCAATCGCAGACTGCGAAACCAGGCGGACTATACCAGCCATCTGTATAACGCAGTGCCGGAGGGAATCGCTCTAATAACGGTGGAGGAGCCGTACCGCTTCCTGCAGCTCAACGAAGAAGGGCTTCGGCTGTTAGGGTACCCAGAGGGGTCCTTAAACGATGCGCTTCATGGTCAGAGCCTTGAAAGCACAGTACATCCGGAGGATTATGAAAAAATGGCCGTACTGTTCCAGGATTCCGCCCGGAACGGCCATAAGAATATTTTTGAAATCCGGGTGGGCCGAACAGACGGCGCCTATTTTTGGGGAGCAGGCATTGTTGAAAAGACGCTGGATGAAAATGGAATGCCGGTATTGATTTCTGCCATCCATGATATCACGGAGGAAAAGCTGGCGGAAGAGGCGGCCAAACGTAAAGATTTACAGGAGCGCCTGACCCTGGTGGGCGCGGTCTCCAACGCCTATCCGGTTATCATCAGTCTCAACCTGTCGCAGGATACGCTGAATTTCATCTATGTCAAGCCAGGCCTGATGCTTCCCGTCGGAGAGCAGAGTTCTTACAGCCAGCTCTACATTGAGATGCTTCCAACCATCCATCCGGATAATTTGGAGGAGTTTCAGCGCCGCTTTGCGCCGGATTACCTGGTGAGCACATTGGGGAAAAAACGGAAAGAGATTTTTGTGGAGTGCCGGCAGATGCTGACGGACGGGCAGTACCACTGGACCTCCACCCAGATCATTGCGGTGGACAACCCCTATTCGGAGGATCAGCTTGCCATCCTCATTTCCCGCCGGATCGACGAACAGCGGTATGAAGAGGAACAGCAGCGGCAGGTTTTGAAAAGCGCATTGGAGAGCGCAAAAGCTGCCAACGTGGCAAAAAGCCAGTTTCTCTCCAATATGTCCCACGACATCCGCACGCCCATGAACGCCATCATCGGGATGACGGCCATTGCGGCCGCCCATCCGAACGAGCCAGAGCGGGTCTTGGATAGCCTGAAAAAAATCAACCTTTCCAGCAAGCATCTGCTCAGTCTCATCAACGATGTGCTGGATATGTCCAAAATTGAAAATGGGAAGATGGCCCTGCGGGAGGAGCCCTTCAATTTTGCGGAGCTGGTGGCAGAGACGGCTGAACTGACTCGGGCACAGACCGAGGCCGGCCACCTGCGGCTGGAGGTTTATTTGGCAGCTGTCAAAAACGAGGAAGTCTGCGGAGACTCCCTGCGTATCCGGCAGGTCTTCCTCAATATCCTGAGCAATGCGGTGAAGTATACGCCCGCGGGTGGCCAAATCCGAGTGGAGGTCTGGCAGGAAAAGAACACGTATCAGGGCTATTCCAATTTTGTATTCCGGTGCGCCGACACGGGCGTGGGGATGAGCGGGGCATTTTTGGAGAAGCTCTTCCTGCCCTTTGAGCGGGTACAGGATTCCACCAACAGCAAGATACTGGGCACAGGGCTGGGCATGGCCATCACGAAAAACCTCATAGACCTGATGAACGGCGATATCCAGGTGGAGAGCGAGCTTGGGAAGGGGTCCGCCTTTACGGTGACGCTCCCACTGAAGCTGCAGGATACGGAGCATGAAGAGATTCCGGAGGAGTGGACCGGCGTCCACAGCCTGATTGCTGACGATGACCTGCAGGTCTGTGAAAACACTGCGGAGCTTTTGGAGGAGATGGGGCTTCGCGCCCGGTTTGTAACCACCGGGCAGGAGGCGGTTTCCCAGGTCGTGGAGGCAAAGGATACCCAGGACCCGTTTGAGCTGGTGATCCTGGACTGGAAAATGCCGGACCTGGACGGCATATCGGCTGCCCGGCAAATCCGGGCGGAGGTTGGGCCGGATATTCCGGTGGTCGTCCTGACGGCCTACGACTGGTCGGAGATTGAGGGCGACGCCCGGGAAGCCGGCGTTACCGCGTTCCTGTCCAAACCCTTCTACCGCTCTAAAATGTGCTATTTGCTCCGTGAATTGAGCGGGGAGACAGAATCCGTTCCCAAGTGCAATGACTCGGAGCTGAGTACCTTTGATGGCAGACGCGTGCTGCTGGTGGAAGATAACGAGATCAATCTGGAAATTGCCCGGACTCTAATTGAAGAGATGGGCGTTCAGGTGGAGACAGCTGCCAACGGCGAAGAAGCGGTCCAAAAGGTGGCGGCATCCGGCGAGGGCTATTTTGACATGATTCTCATGGATATCCGGATGCCGGTGATGGACGGATATCAGGCGGCGAAGGCCATCCGGGCATTAAGCCGGAAGGATACTGCCGGCGTCCCGATCATCGCCATGACAGCCAATGCTTTTGATGAGGATGTGCGCGAGGCTTTACAGGCAGGGATGGACTACCATCTGGCAAAGCCGGTGGATGTGGATAAGCTGGAGCGGATTTTACACCGGTTCCTGGACAGATAGAAAAAAACAGAAAGCGGTTGAGGTGGCGAGATGATAGAGAGCAGCGGAATAAATAGACTTGTCTATGATTTTTTTGAGGCCAGAATTTTATTCGGCTATTATTCCTATGGGGAAAGCCTTCCGTCCATTTCCAAGATATGCTCCATGTTTGACATGGCGGCGGCGACGATACGCACCGCTCTGGCGCAGTTGGAGCGGAACGGGTATATTCGGGTAGACGCCAGAAAAGTGTCTAAGGTCACCTATCGCGCTTTGCCGGAGAAAGTTCAGGAAAACGCCACGATCTATTTGCTGCAGAGAGAAAAGGGGATCGCAGATATTTTCCGCACCGGGGAGCATCTGTTCGGAAGCTTGTGGGAAGCAGGGGTGTGCCGGTGGGATAATGACACGCTGGTGCAGCTTCGCTCCGCCCTGACGGCGCCGGCGCAGGGCATGGTGCCGATGCCGATCGAGTTCTATCTGCTGGCGCTCGCGGGCCTGCACAACGGGCTGATCACGGGCCTGTACTGGGATGTCATCCAATACATGATGTTCCCGTACCTGGAAAACCATGATGAGGAGAAACTGATACCGCAAGTCATAAACGGAAACTCCGTGGAGGAAGTGATCACCGTCTTGAATCGGATGTTTCTAGAAAAGAATGAGCAGTCCGCCGGTCGGGTGTTTGCTTTCATGGAGGAAGCCAGGGCAAAATATCCGGATATGGAACAGATTCCCTTTGAGTGGACCATTTACCGTCAGCGGCCGCAGGTTCGGTATTCCCTGGTTTCCCGGGTCATCCGGGAGATTATGTCTGGAAAATATCCTGCCGGCAGCTATTTGCCCTCTCTGCCTCAGATGGCACAGCAGTACGGAGTCGCCCAGAGTACGATCCGACGCACCCTGTCCATGCTGGGCGGCCTTGGTTTTGTAACCTCTTACCACGGGAAGGGCACGCAGGTCTGTATCCATCCGGACCATCTTGACTGCTCCGGAAAAGATATTCAGGAAGGGATGCGCCTTTATCGGGAAAGCCTGGAGCTGCTGACCCTGACGGTCGGGCCGGTGTCGCGCTATATGCTGGAAGCTCTTCCAGAGGTAAAAAGAGCCGCTCTGTTCCAACTTTTTGACGGGCTTCATAATGCGGGGAGAAGCTATCTGTGCTTTGAGCGGTATTTGTCCTTTATCCGGTCGGAATGCCCGTCGGCCTTGATTCGTGAATGCTATGGCCACATCCTGGAGCTGCTGGCCTGGGGGTATCCCTTTGCGCTGCAGAAGCGGAAGGATCAAAACCTGCATTTGGAATACGACCAGTTCGTATCGGAGGCCGCAGTTTGCCTGAGAGAAGGGGAAAACGCTGCGTTTTCAGAAGAATGGGCGAAACTGATGGGACGCGAAGAACGGCAGTTCGCAGAAACCTACGGAATATAGAGTGAAGAGGTGCATTTATGAAACGTATGAAATCAGTTAAAATAATAAAAGCCGCTGCACTTCTCCTCTCCTTACTGTTGTTATTGGGGATGGCGGCGCCCCGCGCCGCCTATGCGGAGGAATCGGCTGACGAGCAGAAGGTCATGCGCGTGGCCTTTCCACAGGCGGAGGGATACACCTCCACCGGAGAAGACGGCAAACCGGACGGGCTGGTGGTGGATATGCTCAATGAAGTGGCCAAATACACGGGATGGGCCTATGAATACGTGCCGGTGTCCAACGACGATATTCTCAATCAGTTCGAGGCGGGTGCCTTTGACCTGATGGGCGGGCAGTATTACATGGAGGGGCTGGAGGAGTACTTCGGCTACCCTCAATACAACTGCGGCTACAGCAAGCTGATTCTGCTGGCCCGGCGGGACGACGACACGATCAAGGGCTACGACCTCAATACCTTTAACGGGAAGACCATCGGCGTGTTTGAACGGGCAAAGGAAAACATCCGCCGTCTGGAAATCTACCTGGAACTCAACGATCTGGACTGCACGCTGAAAACTTACACCTATGACCAGATTATGGAAACCGGCGATCTGAATCAATTCCTTGAGAGCGGAGAAGTCGATTTACTGCTGGGCAACAGCGCGGATGCCGGGGATAAGCTCTATGTTGCGGCATCCTTTGACTCCCAGCCCCATTATATCGTGACCCGGCCGGGCGACACCGAAACGCTGGAGGCGCTGAATGACGCATTGGAACTGATCTATGAGGCGGATTCCAATTTCGCTCAAAAAATCTATGAGGAAAACTTCCCCAATACCTCCAACATCAATGCGGGTTTAAGCGCGGAAGAACAGGCTTATGTGCAGAGCAAAAAAACAGTAACGGTGGCAATCCCCCACGACTGGCATCCTCTGTACTGCATGAACAATTCAGACGGCCACGACGGCTTTGTGCCGGACGTGCTGCAAAAGATCTCCGAATATTCCGGCCTGGAGTTTGAATATGTGCGTTATGACAGCTATGCGGATTCCGTCGCCGCCGTGCAAAGCGGCGAAGCGGATATGCTGGGATTTTATCTGGACTCGGATGAAACCGCACTGGAGCAGAGGCTGGCGCTGTCCTCGCCCTATGTGGATCTGAATTTTATCCTGGTGCGGAACAAGGAAGTCAGCTATCCGGCGGAGGGCCTGACAGGGGGAATCGTGGAGGGGCTTCGGATGCCGGAGAGCATTGCGGCGGAAAATGTGGTCTACTATTCCGACGTCACTGGGGCGCTTTCTGACGTAAACCGGGGTAAGCTGGATTATGTCTACGGTATTTCCTCCCGGCTGGAGAGTATCATCCAGCAGAATAACTTTGTCAATCTGGTGCAGGTGAATCTGGTCAACGAAAACCAGAATATGAATTTTGCGCTGAAAAGCCCGGCCCAGCCGGAGTTGATGTCCATCCTCAACAAGGGGATCAACAACCTCTCCAGCGAGGAAAAGAGCGTCATCAACAGCCGTAATATAGTTTCTCTCGGAGAGTCGCGGATGACCCTTTCCAGCATCGTCTACGCCAATCCCGGGCTGGCTATCTCCGTGGTGGCTGTATTTCTCATTTTAGTCTTGTTTGCCGTCATCATGATCAGCCGCTCCCGGCTGCACGCGGTCGCAATGCGCAATGAGCTGGAGAAGGCTGAGGCGGACAATCGGGCAAAGAGCGAATTCCTCTCCCGCATGAGCCATGAGATACGAACGCCCATGAACGCCATTGTGGGCCTGACCGAGCTGACAAGAAATGTGGACGGTCTTCCAAAAAAGGCCCGGGAAAATATGGGTAAGATTATCTCATCCTCGCAATATCTGCTGGGACTGATCAATGATATTCTGGATATGAGCCGGATTGAAAACGGGAAGATGGAGATTGCCAGCGAGCCGTTTTACATCAGGGCTATGCTGGATGAGGTCGAAAGTATGATGAATTCAGAGGCGGAGCGCAAGGGCGTCCGCTTCAGGGTCGAACCAGACCTTAAAAGCGAAATGCTGCTTGGCGATTCCATCCGGCTGCGCCAGGTTATTGTGAACCTGTTGTCCAATGCTTTCAAATTTACGCCGGACGGAGGTGATGTCACACTGTATGCCGTGGAAGATGCAGGCTCTGGACAGGAGGCGTGCATTACCTTTCGGGTCATCGATACCGGCATGGGAATCGCGCCGGAGGATCAGAAGCGCATCTTTGAGAGCTTTGAGCAGGTGGGCCCAAACAGTGCCAGAAGCCAGGGCACCGGTCTTGGTCTCGCCATCAGCAGCCATATTGTCCGTCTGATGGGCGGAGAATTAAAGCTGAAGAGTAAGCCGGGCGAGGGGAGCGAGTTCTTCTTTACCGTCTCTCTTCCTCTGAGCGGTGCAGCTCCCGCCACTGCGGAAAAGAAAGAAGAGGGCGGAGACACACAATTCCTTGGTGTTTCCATCCTGCTGGTGGAGGACAACGACCTGAACGCCGAAATTGCTTTGGAACTGCTGAAGGCGCGGGGCGCTGAGGTAATCCGCGCAGTGAACGGAAGGGAAGCGGTGGAGGCAATCGTGAGCAGCGGGCCGGGAACCTTCCAGGCGGTCCTGATGGATATCCGGATGCCGGAAATGGATGGCCTGGAAGCGACCCGCCGGATTCGGGCTTCAGATCATCCGGGTGCACGGAATATTCCTATCATCGCCATGACCGCAAATACCTTTGAGGAGGACAGGCTGGCCGCCGAGGAAGCCGGCATGAACGGGTTTGTGGCAAAACCCATTGATGTAGAATTTCTTTATAGGGAACTGCAGATGGTTTTGAAGACATATGGCTAAATGAGGAGCCGTTTATATGGTCAAAGAGCGAGAAAAGGTCGGAGAATGACAATGAGAAGTTTTACCGGGATTAGATTTGGGACGCAGATGCAATGCTCATGGCATGAGTATCGTTCGGCGTAGAACTCATGCCGAGCCAATAAAACAAAAAGATTGTATGCTGACTTTGTAACAGTCAGACAGGAGGCCATCGGCTGGAAACTGACGTAAACCCAAAAGAGGTATACTATTTGACTTTTTTAAAAGCATATTTTATCTATTGACAAAATGCAGAATCAGAAGTATTATAGCAGTGCTATATATCATTGATATATGGCGCTGCTATTTTAAAGAAGGGGAACGTGACAATGGAAAAAGGAATTTCCTGAAAAAGAGTGCTATGCTGCTCCGAAGGAACGAAATATTCTGATTGAAAGCCGGAGGGAATGGTCAGCCATGAACTGCACCATATAATCACCAGTATCTATTTCACCGTTGTTTTTGAAACCATGGGATGATAAGAGACGATGCTATTGAGTATTTGAATGAGTTTGCCGCGTTTTTAAGGCTCAAATGAGCCTTGATTTTTTAAAGATAAGTTAGTATAAACTAACTAAAAAAGATGCAGTCTCACACGGAGCGCATCTGTATTAAAAACGGGAAAGGGGTAACAAATGGAACAGACAAAGAATAACACATTGGGCTGCATATTAGATACACCATCGGGAAAGTTCAAGACTATGCTGGTGGATACTGTAGAAAAACTGGAGCTTCCATTGGCGCACATGATTCCGGAACTGACGGCTAATATCCTCATTCCAATTCGGAATCCGCAGGCATGCTATAGGATGGAAACTGGGAGCAGTGGACGAGGACTTGAAACCGGAAGGCAGGGGCAGTGTGGGGAAGACGCAGGATACAAATAAAGATGAGAAAGAAGGTAACGAATATGAACAAAACAAATAAATTGTCTGTGAAGGATGTGGTCACCACTGTATTACTCACGGTGCTGATGATCTTTATTCAACTGGCAGTCAACATGATCTGCATGACAAACGATTTTGTAAGTATGGTCTTGTCTGTGGGGTTCACCATGCTGCTGTGCGCGCCGGTCTATTTCCTTATGGTCAGCCGTGTACATAAGCGTTTCGTTACCCTGATCTACATGACAATTCTGGGTCTTGTATTCATGATCATGGGTAATTGGTATCTGCTGCCTTATTACATGGCTGTTGGAACTATCTGCGAAATAATTCTCTGGAGAAATGGCTGGGAATCCAAAAAGAAAATGACTGCCGCATGGACCGTTTCCAGCCTGCTCTATAACGGTGTCAATTTACTGCCCATTTGGTTTTTTTGGGATACGTACGAGGCTTTTGCCCTCTCCAGCGGCATGGAACAGAGCTATATTGATTCTTTTGTCCAGTATTATACATCTGCCGGATGGCTGGTGTTTATCATCCTGTTTACCGTAGGATGCGGCTTTGTGGGGAGCCTGATTGGAGGCAGATTGATTCATAAGCATTTTAAAAAGGCGGGCGTTCTCTGATGCAGCGAAGAAACCTGGCTGTACTCGTGAAGCTTTGGGCGTTAGGCTGTACGATTCTTGGGATTTCATTGACTGCCGATGCCGTTTGGACCTTTGTATTGACAGTAACGGGCCTGGCCTATCTTGCTTTCCAGAGAAATTTCCGGCTGCTGTGTTCTATGGGGGTGTTCTATGGTCTGCTGACCCTGCTTTTATATCTGATCCAATATCACGGACTGCATATGGTCGTTTTTTCTGAGTTTTATGTATTGATGTTTTGGAATCTGTCCGCGGTATTTATTGTAGGGTTTGACCTGATCACCACGCCGCCTGGAGAACTGGCCGCTTTCCTGTCACGCATCCATACGCCGACGCCTGTGATTTTGGGGCTGCTTGTCATGTTCCGTTTCTTCCCCACCATGAAGGCGGAGTTTAAAAGCGTTGGACGTTCCATGCGTAACCGGGGGCTGACGGCCCCGGCATGGCTGCTGTTACATCCGGTTTCATCTTGCGAATATGTGTTGGTTCCTATGCTGCTGCGCTGCCTGCAGATTGCAGATCAGCTCTCGGTGTCCGCTGTGGCCCGTGGAGCGGAGCACCCCGGCAGACGGGGAAGCTACTATGAAAAACGTACCAGTATTATAGACTGGTGCTGGTTATTTGTCTGGGCGGCTGTCACCGGATTGTTTTTATGGATAGGAGATGTGCGCGTATGATTCGGATGGAAAATGTTTCTTTTCACTATATCGATAGTGAAGAAGGGGTGTCCGGGATCAGTCTCAATGTCCGAAATGGTGAATGTGTGGTGCTGACAGGTCCCTCCGGCGGGGGGAAGACCACCATTATGCGGCTTTTAAACGGACTGGCCCCTTCCTATTATCCTGGAGCGCTCACAGGCCGCATCTTTCTTAATAAGACACCTTTGCCTCAACTGCCGCTGTATGCTGTGGGACAGCAGGTGGGCAGCGTGTTTCAGGATCCGAGAAGCCAGTTCTTTTCTTCGGAGCTGGCGGGTGAGGTGGCCTTTGCCTGTGAAAACTACGGACTCTTAAAAGATGAGATCCGCAGCCGGACAGATTACGCAATTGATGCACTTTCTCTGGATCATCTGCGGGAACGGAATCTGGATGTCCTTTCCAGCGGGGAAAAGCAGCGGACAGCCATCGCATCGGTCTATGCACTTCGCCCTAACATCTACATCTGTGATGAGCCTACATCAAATCTGGATTATGAAGGTGCCGAAGAACTGGCAGTGATACTCAGGCGGCTTAAAGCAGAGGGGTGTACGCTTGTGATTGCCGAGCACCGGCTGTCATGGCTTCACGGTATTGCGGATCGTTTTGTTTATGTCTGTGACGGGCGGATTCGTTGGGAACGAAATGCGGATGAAATGGAACGATTATCTGATAAGCAGAGGAAAGAAGCCGGCCTTCGGGTGGTAAGAGAGGGAGAGACTGCAGGTGTATACAAAGGAGACGTCCTTGTTCTGCGGGAAGTGAATGAAACAAAGTCTGACCCGCCGGCGCCTTGTTCTCCGGCTGCCGCACTTAGGGTACAGAACCTTTACTGCAGGAAAAAGGGCCGTGAGATTTTCAGAAATATTAGTTTTACTGCCTACACCGGGCAGATCACAGCGATCACCGGACGCAACGGGGCAGGTAAGACTAGTCTGGCTCTGGTTCTGTCTGGTCTATGGCGGGAAAGCGGCGGCCAGATTGAGATTGGCGGGAAAAAACGGCGCGCCGGACAGCGCCGCAGACAGATTTGGTTCAGTTCCAATGACACGGGTACTCAATTTTTTACCAATAGTGTCACTGAGGAGCTGCTGCTTCATTCTGAGCGATCGGAAGAACGCCTGGAGCGGACTAGGGAACTGTTGAACGATTTAGGACTGTACGCCTACAAGGATGCGCATCCTACCACCCTGTCAGGAGGGCAGAAGCAGAGACTTTCCATTGCCTGCGGCGTACTTTCTGACCGCAAAATACTCATTTTTGATGAACCCACAAGCGGATTAGATGGAGGTAGTATGAATCAGATTGCAGATGTGCTGCGTTCTGAAGCAAAAGCAGGGAAAACGATCCTTGTCATCACTCATGATCAAGAGCTGGTCCGCTGCTGCTGCGATTACGAGATGGTGGTTTTTGCCGGGCAATAAAAGCTGCTGCGGTTTTCTATCCTGAAAGCCCTGACTGACATCTGCTGTCAGCCAGGGCTGTTTTGCTTTTTAGGCAAGCTTCCAGCCCTCCGCCTGCTGACGGATTTGGACAAACTTCTGATAGACGCCTGTTTGCTGGAGCAGCTCCTGATGGGTGCCCTGCTGGACGATACGACCGTTGTCCATCACCAGAATCTGATCCGCCTGCTCAATGGTGGCCAGCCGGTGGGCAATGGTGATGATGGTCTTGCCATGGACCAGAGCGGAGATGGCTTGCTGGATTTCGTGCTCATTTTCTGGGTCCACGCTGGCGGTAGCTTCGTCCAGAATGATGATGGGCGCGTCTTTGAGCATGGCCCGTGCGATGGAGATGCGTTGTTTCTCACCGCCGGAAAGGGTGCCTCCGCCCTCGCCCACCACAGTGTCATAACCGTCGGGCAGAGCCATGATGAATTCATGACAACGGGCGGCTTTAGCTGCTGCTATGATTTCCTCTTCTGTGGCGCCGGGCAGGCCGAAACAAATGTTATTGCGCACTGTGTCGCGGAAGAGGTACACGTTCTGAAAGACCATGGATATGTTTCGCAGCAGGCTGTCACAGGTGAATTCCCGCACGTCGTGGCTGCCCACGGTGACGACACCGGCATTCACATCGTAAAACCGGGTCAATAGTGAGCACAGAGTGCTTTTACCGCTGCCCGAGGGACCTACAATGGCAGTTGTAGTGTTCTGGGGTATGAAGAAAGATGTATCATGAATGACTTCCCGTTTTCCGTAGCTAAAAGAGACATGATCGAAGGAGACATCCCAGCAATCCAGCGGCACATCCCGGCCGCCTTGATCAATGAAACTGGTTTCATCCAGCTCCGCCAGCCGGCCCAGCACCGAGTCGGTAACGGACAGGATGTGGGCAGCGTCATTAATACTTTCCACGCTGCCGAAAATGGTAAAGGAGAACAGAGCTGCCATGAGGAGGAATGGAAGGTCCAGTGCTCCGGCCAATGCCTGCCAGGCAGCTATCATCACCAGCCCCACAGATGCCGTCCGCAGAAAGAACAAGTGCAGGCAGTTCCAGGGAACGAACCCAAATTCATTTATAATACGGATTTCCTTATTGTCCCGGCAGGCACTGCAGAACCGTTCCACCGAGACGCCCTCCTGGCCAAAAGACTTGACCACGGACAGACCGTGAATATATTCAATGGCTGCGCCGGACAAGTCCTCCTGAGCTTTGTGAGCTACAGGGGCAGTGTGAGCGCTCTGTCTGCTGATACCCTGCAGAGCGAAGGCAGAGAGGAGTACGCCGATAAGGGCCGCCAGGGCGGCCGGCGGGCAGAACATGCCCACGCACAGGATGATGACCACCACTTGGACATAGCCGTTGACCACCGCATCCACCATCTTCATGCTCTGCAGTTCCAGAGTGGACAATTCTGTGGTCAGCGCGGAAAGAATGTCTCCTATGTTGTTTTTGGCAAAGTAGCCCAGAGACACCCGCTTGAGAGTATCTCCGATGTCAATGCGCTGCTCTGCCGCGCGCTCTGTTCCGATGCTCTCCTGGAGCCGGTTTTTCCAATAGGAGAAGAAAAAACGCAGGAGAATAAGGCCCACAATTCCACAAAGACAAACCCATGGAAGAGAAGGGGGAAGGGGGACCCCACCCTGGGCATTGTCGATGATAAGGCCCAGCGTCCAGGCCGCCAGCATCACCGGCCCGGCGGCACACCAGACAGAGAAAAAGGAACACACGCAGCCAAGATACAGCCGCTTCTTATAGGGTCCCACCCAATCCAAGATCCGTTTGACACTCTTAAACATAAGCCTGTTCCTCCTTTATCTTAATGGCTTCGGCACCGACCGCCCAGTGCTTAGAGCCTACATGGGCCTGCCACAGCTTCTGATACAGCGGGCAGCGTGACAGCAGCTCCTTCTGCACGCCTCTGTCCACGATCTCTCCCTTTTGCAGGACTACGATCTGATCTGCGTTCTGGATCGTGGACAGACGGTGGGCGATGACCAGCAGGGTCTTTCCCTTGGAAAGAGCCAGAATAGATTGTTGAATTTTATCCTCATTCTCGAGGTCTGTAAAGGCTGTCGCTTCATCCAAAATGACAATGGGGGAATCTTTTAAGATGGCCCGGGCGATGGCAATGCGTTGGCGTTCTCCGCCGGAGAGCTGTTTCCCCGCGTCCCCCGCCGGAGTATCCCAGCCGCGTTCCAGCCGGGAGATGAATTCCTCACACTGGGCGGCCCTGGCAGCAGCGAAGACCTCCTCGTCGGTGGCGGCTGGCTTGCCCAGCCGGATATTCTCTTTCAGGGAACACTCAAAAAGGAAATTGTCCTGTGTAACGAAGCTCACCTGATTGGCCAGCTGCTTTAAGGGGATGTCTCTGACATCCACACCGCCGATTGAGACGGCACCCTCCGTCACATCCCAGAAGCGGGCGATCAGCCGGGCAACAGTGGACTTGCCGCAGCCGGAGGGCCCTACCAAGGCGGTAAATGTGCCGGAAAGCATCTCCAGATCAATGTGGTGCAGGACGCCTTCCTGCGTTTTTCCAGTGTAGGAGAAGGAAACATCCTTCAGGATGATATTGCTGCCGTGAAGCTGGGCAGGGTGTTTTGCTTCAGGCAGCTCTTCCATATCCAGCAGTTCCCGGGTGTCCTGAACGGCATACTCCATGGATTTGCAGACATTGATGAACGTGGTGGCTTTCACTAATGGTCCGACAATACCTAAAGCGAGCATCAGGCACAGGGCCAATTTGGCAGGCGCCATGTCTCCCGAACGGTAGAGAAGGATCCCCACAGGCAGAACAGCCAACAAAGTGGTGGGCAGGATGGAAAGACACAGATTCATGGAGGCCCAGGTAGCCTTGAACCACTCCATAGTAAAGTCCCTGAAGGAGCGGACAGAACCGGCGAATTTCTCGTAGGAGCTGGTGGCCTGATTGAAGGCTTTGACCACCTCGATTCCTTCGACATACTCCACGATGATGCTGTTGACATTGGCGTTGGCTGCCATATAGCCGGCGTACTTGGAATTGTAGGTCTTCATTCCGACTGCCATGGGAATGAGGGCCACAGGAACGGTGGCCAGTGAGGCAAGACCCATGCGCCAGTCCAGTGTGAATAAAGCTGCGGCGACGATAACAGGAAGCAGCACATTGGAGCTCAGCTCCGGAATCATGTGAGCTAGGGGAGGCTCGATATCCTCAATGCGGTCTACAATGGTGCTCTTGAGAGTCCCGATTGGCTTAGACATTACGGTTCCGAGGCTTGCATACATCAGCCGATCTGCCACTTTCCTGCGCAGGCCGTCCAGGATGGTATAAGCCGATATGTGGGCCAGCATGGTGGAAAAGGCGTAAAACGCCACTTGAACTGCATAGCCGGACAAACATACACCACACCACTGCAATAATCCAGCCGTGGTAATATTTTTATCAATAAACATACGGATGATCTGGTAAACGCCCAAATATGGGACAAAGCCGCCCGCCACGCTGATGATGGCAAACAGCACCGACACAGTCATTTTTCCCCTGCAGGGCAACGCAAAGGAAAGCAGCGTCTGAATCCAGCCCTCTTTTTTCTTCATAGAGAAGGTCTCCTTTCTAAAGTAAATTAATGGAGTGTGGTTTACTTATGCTAACCACACTCCATTATAGAGGATTCTTCTATCATTTTCCGCTCCGGCCTGACCGTTCGGCACCGTTTGGACAAAAAAATTTGAGACCTGTATTATAAGTCAGTTATTCCGGTATTCCAGCGGCGTTCTGCCCATCACGTCTTTAAAGGCCGCCGCAAATTTGCTCGCGCTGTCGTAGCCTACCAGTCCGGAAACTTCCGCCACACTGAGTTCCCGTCTGTCCCGGAGCATGACGGCGGCCTGCTTCATCCGGTAGGTTCTCATGTAGGTATTGATCGGACAGCCGAACATGCCTTTAAAGCAATTTTTCATGGTGGTCAGGGGAATATCAAAGTGCAGGGAAAGGTATTCCATAGTGTAGTGGTGTTCCAGATCTCCGGTCATCAGTGCATACATGGCCTTGATCTTCTCCACATGGGAGCGGTAAAAATATGGCTGCACATGTGCGTCGGGGCATTCCATCGCATCTAAAAACAGCAGCAGCTCCATGACCTTGAGTCTAAAGTATTGAGGCTTGATTGCTGCCGGGACATCGTAAAGCTCCGAAAAGATATGTCCAATAGACGGCGCGTTGTGAAGGATCATTGGATGAGATTCAGAACAGTACTTTTTCTGGACGGAGTACAAATCCATGTGGTATTCAGGGATGGCCTCGGATACCGGTCCCGCAGCCTCCGGCAGATGGAAACTCACTGTGATACCGTGATAGTGGGAGAGAGGCAGCGAAAAATGGCCGCTGTGCTTGATCCGGCGGTCCAGCTTCACATCTCCGGCCTCCACATACGAGAACACATCCTGTCCGGCCTCATATTCCAGCCTGCCTTCCCGGCAGTGGTCGATACAAAACAAGTCCTCCGTGGTGTGAAAATTGGATTCCCAGCTGGAAATATGAAGGTCGTTGAAAATCAGGCTGACGCCGGGCAGCACCTCATAAAAAGCCATGGTTCCGTCTCCAGTCTCGTTTTTGAGCTGATAGACCGCGCAGCCGTCACTCTTGGCCAGCAGAGTCAGGCCGCCATTCTTCAAAATTTCTTCCATGTACAAGATATCACTCCTTTATACTAAAGTCAGTACACGGTCGCAGGCGCACTGTAAAAACTCATGATCATGGCTCACCACCAGTACGATATGGCCTTGCTTTGCCAAATCCCTCACTACGCGGGCCACGCTGAGCATCCGGGCATAGTCCAGGCCGCTGGTTGGTTCATCGAATATCAGCATTTTTTTGTGGGAGAGCATGGCGGTGGCTACCGCCAGCCGCTGCTTCTGCCCGCCTGACAGGGCCATAGGGTGGTTCTCACGGAAAGACAGCAGCTGGAGCTGTGCCAGTACCGCCTCAATCTGCTCCGGAGCCGCGCCTGAATCAGACATTCCACACTCATTCCATACGCTGTCGGAAAAAAGCTGGTGGTTGACATCCTGCATGACGCAGAAGGCCGCCCGCTGACGCTCTTTTGCCCGGAGCGGTTTGCCATTCAAGCGGACAGTTCCCGCTTTCTCATTCAGAAGGCCGCACAGGCATCGGGTCAGTGTTGTTTTTCCGACACCGTTTGGGCCGGTGACGGCCAGCACCTCTCCGGGAACGGCAGAAAAGGAAAGCTTCCCAATGACCGGAGACTTTTTTCCAAACGCACAGGTCAAGTCCTCCACGGAAAGTCCCTGCCTGTTTCCTGCCTCCCGGGCGGCGGGCAGTTCTACTTCCACGGGAAGCAGAGTACGCAGTCCCATTTGAATACGCTGCTGCTCGGTAAGAGCCCGAAACTCCCCCACCGTGAATATGTTTTGAATCTGTCCATCCTTCATGTAGACGGCACGGTCAATCAGGTCCATCAGGAAAGCCAGACGGTGCTCTGCGATCAAAATGGTGTGACCGCCGGCTTTTAACAGAGCAATCTGGTCATGCAGGCGTTCCATGGCCCCGCTGTCCAGATTAGCGGACGGTTCGTCTAAAACGAAGATCCGCGGCCTCATGGCATAGACAGAGGCGAAGGCCAGAGTCTGTTTCTCCCCGCCGGACATGGAGAAGATATCTCGGCCCAAAAGGTTTTGAATCCGGAGGCTGAGCACCGTTTCCTTGATCCGGGATTGAATTTCGGCAGGTGCCATGCCCTCGTTCTCCAAACCAAAGGCCAGCTCGCTGTCTGAATCCAGATTGAAAAATTGGCTTTTGGGGTTCTGAAACACAGAGCCGATTCGTTTTGCCAGTTCATACAGAGGGGTCTTTGCAACTGTCAGGCCATCCGCTGTGACCTTTCCGGTAAGTGCACAGCCCTCGGTAAATGCGGGAATCAAGCCATTGATGAGTTTGGTCACCGTGGTCTTTCCACACCCCGACTCTCCACATAAAAGGATTCCTTCACCCGGTTCTGCGGTAAAGCTTACGTCTTTCAATGCAGCATAGCCTTTGGCATAGCTGAAGGAGACATGTTCTATTTTAATCATAATTGCCTCCTCCTTATTTTATCACAAATGCGGCAGCCGTAAAGGCGATGCCTGCTGTCAGTGCCAGCGCATCCACGGCTCCCAGCCGAAGCTGCACAGCACTTGTCTTGCGGACAGGGTTCTCGATGCCCCTGGTCACTGCGGCGGCGGAGAGTTCCTCTGCCGTGCCGGCAGCCGAGACTATCATGGGAACTGCCAGGCACTCTACTTTTTCAGCACCATGGATGTTTCGGAGCTTCATCGCGTCGCGTATGTAACCCAACTCCTCCCGAATGGCGGGAAAATACCGCAGGGTAACGGAGATGGCAATAATCAGCTTTTGCGGGATGTGCAGCATTCGCATCCCTACAATCAGATTCCGCAGGGGCGTCCGTTTCACCATGAGCATGCCCACGATCAGACAGGGAAACATCCGGCGGGCGTAGTTGGCAAAAATAGAAAAACTGGTGGCGATGACCATGGGAGATGCCGGCAGGACATACCACTGGATCAGCAGCACCGCAGCAAAGGCTGTAAGCCATTTCAACGCCATTATCCAACAGCCGTAAAGCGTGGTGAGCAGGGTAAGGTAGATGATCCATGACAGTTCCACTGCGAAGGATTTTTGGCTGAATGCAGCCACATTGGCCAGAACTAAAAGCAATGCACCCATCCGCGGGTCTAAATATCGGTCTTTTTGTATCTGCTTCATGTCAGACGATGCCTGCTTTGATGAAATGTTTATTAAACATGGTCCGGGCGATCGCGGCACCAATCAATGCACCGACGATAGGTGCAACAACCATGACAACCAGCATGACCGGCGATGACACTGCCTTCAGTGTGGCTATGTAATCTGCCGGCATTCCCTGTTCGGTAATCTGCGCCAGAAAGCTGTCCCGCATAATCCAGATGGGCAGTGGAGAGCCTGTCATACCTAAAGAAAAGAACACGAAGGACAGCATATTGCCTTTGGAACCTCTGTACTTTGTCTGTCTCCGGGTCAATTCTGCCAGCACGCAGCTTATAACAAAGGTGATTAAGATGATTACGGTAAACTGCCCTGTGACGAAATAAATCAAACCGGTGATTAAACCCATCAATAGCACTGAACCCGGTTTCTGGACCTTAGCGCACATCATCAGGTAGGGGATGCCGGTAAATACAGCGATCAGGCCCGGCATCAGGATCCACAACATAGGGTGGAATCCTCCCAAAAGCATGAAAATAAAGTTGATCACGAAGTAGACTGCCGAGAAGATGCCAACGGTGATTACATCTTTGCCAGTTAAGGCCCTCTTGTTATTCGTTGCATTCATAAAATAGTTCCTCCGATTTCCCATCAGTTAGCATGTGCTAACTGACGCGTTTTTATATAGGGCACCGCAGGTGCCCTTACAATGATGTATCATAGTAGAAATACCGGAATATTGTCTACTCCGTTTGGCTTGTTTTACACCGTTTGGACAATTCTTTTATAGTCTAGATTGCATTTATCTTAAAATGGGTATATGATTAATCTGCATCATAGTTAGCAAAAGCTAACTAAAGAAATCCTGGTATACAACTATGCGTGATGGCGGGTAGTCTGCTGCCTGACATCAAAAGCCTGCAGAATGCCGCAGAGGTGTGTAAATGCTAATCCGGCATGGAAGGAGTAATTCATGAATATTCAGCAATTGAATCGTATGCACACGGGCAGGGGCTTTACCGCCGCACTGGACCAGAGCGGCGGCAGCACGTCCAAGGCACTGAAGTTGTACGACCTTATTCATCAGATGGGTACACGCATCATCACCAGCCCTGTCTTCACCTCTGAACACATCCTGGGAGCCATTCTCTTTCAAGAAACTATGAACCGGGAAATTTGCGGTATGCCTGCCGCCGGCCCAACTGATATTCGGGATATTGCAGACCAACAGTTTGAGCTGGGCCTGCACATCGCCCTGCCTCAGGACATTAAGCTCCTGTCCAAGCTGTCCGTCCCTTCGACAGACGGTCTCTATACTCCGCTCATGAAGGATTCTCATGTGGTCCGTGTGGCGGCTTTATCCGGCGGTTATAGCCGGGCGGAAGCGGATGAACATCTGTCCCGGAATCCAGGTCTCATTGCAAGCTTCTCCCGTGCTCTCACCGAGGGACTTTCTGTCCAGCAGGAACAGGGAAGCTTTGATGCGGTTCTTTCCCGGTCGATTCTGGATATCTATGCAGCATCGAACGAAAAAGGGGGACTGAGTGGAAGCAGACAGTTGGTGCTCCTGCGCCATGGTGAGAGTGTGTGGAATAAGGAAAATCTGTTTACTGGATGGACGGATGTGAATCTTTCCGATGACGGAAGGGAAGAGGCCCGGGAGGCCGGCCGTCAGCTTCGGGAACGGGGATATGAGTTCGACATCTGTTATACGTCCTATTTAAAGCGGGCCATCCATACGCTGGATCTGGTTTTGGAGGAATTGGACATGGAGTGGCTGCCGGTTATAAAGGACTGGCACCTTAATGAGCGTCATTATGGTGCGCTTCAAGGCCTGAACAAGGCGGAAACGGCGGAAAAGTATGGTGAGGAGCAGGTTAAAATCTGGCGCCGTTCCTTTGATGTACGTCCACCGGCTCTGAGTCCGGATGACGGGCAGACTCCCGCACGCCAGCGACCCTATCGTGAGATACCAGAAGAGGAACTGCCCTTAGCAGAGAGTTTAAAAGATACTATCGCCCGGGTGATCCCGTACTTCGAGGAACAGATCAGGCCCCAGCTTATGAATGGCAGGCGGGTGCTCGTCACAGCTCATGGCAATTCCTTGCGGGCGCTGGTCATGTACCTTGAGCATCTCTCAGAAGAGGAGGTTGTGCGCCTCAATCTTCCTACCGGTGTTCCTCTGGTGTATCATCTGGATGAAAACCTGGCTGTGGAGGAGAAGAAATATCTCGGAGATCCGGAAACTGTGGCAGCCAAAATGCAGAAGGTTGCAAATCAGGGAATGATACATAGAAGCTGAAACACTATAGGAAACAAGCAGATTTGGCCTTTACTTAACTGCTCCTGACAGATTTAGAACAAAAGGGAACTCCAACTTGGATTGTCATTCAGCAGGCGCAATTAGATTTCCATGCTGAGGATAGAATACGAAAAATATATATTGAGATTTATTGACAAATCCGACTTTGCATGCTAGTATATCGGCGATATATTTCGTATCGGGCGGTAAAAAGGGATGCCAAAAAGTATGGAAAAATATACGGAAACTCAACGCAGAATACTTGAAGTGGGAAAGAAGGAATTTCTAGCTAAAGGCTTTAGGGACGCTTCTTTGCGGGGAATAGTCAAGGATGCCGGATTTACACAGGGGGCGTTCTACGGCTACTATTCTGATAAAGCAGCGTTGTTTGACGCGCTGGTATCCGAGGCGGCTGACAGTCTCACGGATCAATTCAAGGCGGCGCAGGAAGCTCACTACGATTTGATTCCAGAAGATAAGGCGGCTGAGAGCAGAGATCTTTCTAAGGATTATTTGAATCATTTTATTAATTATATTTACGATAATTTTGATGCTTTTAAGCTGGTGATCTGCTGCTCCGAAGGAACCAGATATGCCGGTTATATTCATGACCTGGTGGAAATCGAGGTTGTTCAAACGGAAAATTATCATGCCAGGCTCCGCCAGCTTGGAAAGCTGAAGGGGACTGTCAGCCATGAACTGCATCATATGATCACCAGTGCTTATTTTACCGCTGTTTTTGAAACGGTAGCACATGATATGACAAGAGAACAGGCTATTGATTATGTGAATGAGCTTGCCACTTTCTTTAACTGTGGGTGGGATGGCCTATTGAGGCTCGAATGAGCTTTAATATTTTAGATAATAGTCAGGAAAAGTATTTTTACCGGACCCAGGTACAGACGGTGAAGCGGGTTCAAGAGTTTTTGACAGTCCATCCGGATAGACATGACGCTGCGTTGGCGGAGCTGAAAACACCGGCTACATTCTTGAAGGGTCAGACTAAGAGCATGATCTGGGAATTGGGGATTATAAAGACAAAGAAAAATACTTGTCTCTGGCGTTTTGCACAGTTAAGCCTTATAAAGAACTGAAAGCGGGAGCAGGCGGATAATTGCAATGTTAAATGGAATGAGGTATAATTGTAACATTCCATTTCTGGTTAGCTAAAACTAATCGGAGGCGGCGGCCTTGTACTGCCGGGAAAAAAGATGAATGAAAGGATGGAAGAAAATGATCAAAATTACAGCAAAGATTGACGGAATGGCGTGCGGTATGTGCGAAGCGCATATTAACGATGCGGTGCGCCGGGCATTTAACGTAAAAAAAGTGACCTCTTCCTATTCGAAGGGAGAGACTGTGATTCTCACGGAGGAGGATTTGGAGGAAGAGAAACTAAAGGAAGCCATAAACGGCAGCGGATATAAGGTGCTGTCCGTAAAAAAAGAATCGTACGAGAAAAAAGGCCTGTTTTCTTTTGGGAGAAAGTAGGTTGCTTCTGTAATCGACAGGGGAAGGAGTCCTGAAGGTACTATCCATGCGGATAAACAGGAAAAGGAAAAACGGATTGTAAAACCTGCGGCTATGTAGAAGCCGGCTCAAAAAGACGTGCAGAAATACCCTGCAGGAATTGCGGAAGATTTTATATAAGCATTGGACATTGAGACAAATAAGAAGTAAAATACAGATGTAGCCAGATATGGGATGATCTTCCTGGCGCATCTGTTTTTTTGATGTGGGGAAGCAGCCTTTGCTCTAAATGATCTTGAACATGAAAAGAAAGCGAGGAAAGGAATATGAGTAAAATATTGGTGGCATATTTTTCAGCAAGCGGTGTTACTGCCGGACTGGCAAAGAGACTGGCTTCGGCGGTGGACGGGGATCTGCATGAAATCGTACCTGAAAAGCCTTATACGGCGGCCGACCTGGACTGGATGAACAAAAAAAGCCGAAGCAGTATTGAAATGAATGATAAGTCTTTCCGCCCGGCCATTGCGAATAAGGTTCCCGACATGGGGAAATACGATGTCCTCTATATTGGATTTCCCATATGGTGGTACATTGCTCCTACGATCATCAATACATTTTTGGAGACCTATGATCTGGAAGGAAAGACTGTCATCCCGTTTGCGACTTCTGGAAGCAGCGGAATGGGAGAGACCAATGCAGAATTGAAAGTATCCTGCCCAGGTGCGGTCCTTAAAGAAGGAAAGCGCTTTAACGCGGATGCGGATGTGGCAGAACTTAAGAAATGGGCGGACAGCTTCAGGCTGTAAGTAAGCGGAGAGCCTGTTCGCAGATAAATAAAAAGAAAGAAGAGTGAGGTTAGCACGAATGGATCATTTAGGAAAAGAGATTGGTAAACTGGGTTTTGGTATGATGCGGCTGCCGCAGAAGGACAACAGAATCGATATCGAACAGACCAAACAGATGGTGGATATGTTTTTAGAGGCCGGCTTTACATATTTTGATACCGCGTGGGCATATGCCGGCAGCGAAGACGCGGTCCGTCAGGCGCTGGTGGAGCGCTATCCACGTGACAGGTTCCAGCTGGCGACTAAAAATGCGGCGTGGATTGACTGTAAAAGCAGAGAGGATGCAGCCGGGCAGTTCGATGTTTCTTTGAAACAGACAGGGGCGGGCTATTTTGATTTTTATCTGCTGCATAATCTGGGAGAGGGCCGTACCCATTTCTTTAATGATTTTGATATGTGGAGTTTTGTGCAGGAGAAAAAAGAGCAGGGGTTGATCAAACACATTGGATTTTCATTTCATTCCACACCGGAGGAGCTTGACGAGCTTCTGACCAGGCATCCAGAAATGGAATTTGTACAGCTCCAGATTAATTATGCCGACTGGGATTATCCGGCGGTGCAGTCCCGCCGCTGTTATGAGGTGGCAAGAAAACATGGAAAGCCGGTGGTGATCATGGAGCCGGTGAAGGGCGGCATGCTGGCCAATCCTCCGGAAACGGTCCAGAAGATTTTTAAAGCTGCGGAGCCGGACAAATCCACCGCGTCCTGGGCCATCCGTTTTGCTGCTGATCTGGAAGGAGTGATCACGGTGCTGTCCGGCATGAGCGATCTGGGGCAGATGCAGGACAATCTTTCATACATGAAGGACTTCACTGGTCTTTCGACAGAAGAGAAGGAAACCCTTAAAGCCGCGCAGAAAGAGATTGCCCGGATTCCATTGATTCCCTGTACGACCTGCAATTACTGTGCAAAAGTCTGTCCCGGCAATATCGGCATTTCCGGTTCCTTTACCGCATTAAATTACCTGACCTTGTATCAGGATATGCCGTCGGCGGCCCATCAGGAAGACTGGCTGGTGAGCGGGCATGGAAAGAAGAGGGCGGCTGAATGTATCAAATGCGGAAAGTGCGAGGAGGTATGTCCCCAGCATATATCCATCCGCAAAGAGCTTGAAAGAGCCGCAGAGACCTTCGGAAATAAGGAATAAAAAGAGCGGACTATATCGTTTGCTTCAAGAGGACAGATGGGATTCTGTCCTCTTTTTTGTTTATAGAAAAGCTAATATAATTCCATAACATAATTGGTCAGCAGAATTCCCTGCCTCTCTATCTGCTGTTCTTTTACGACCTGATATCCTCTTTTCTCAAAGAAAGGCTTTGCTGTGACAGAAGCTTCTGTAGTGATCTTGGCGCCTCCGGCTGCGCATTCCAGCTCGTCACAGATTGCGGAGGCGATTCCTTTCCTTTGATGATCCTTATGGACAAACAGCCGGTCCAGATATCCGGTTTTATCTATATCTCCAAAACCAACGATCATTTCATTTTCAACGGCAATGAGGGTATGATGATCTAAAAAGGACTGATTCCATTTTTCCAGATCCACGTTTCCCGATGCCCAGACATTCAATTGCTCTTCTGTATAGTCTTGAGCATTGACGACATGGACGGTATCATAAAAGAGCTCTGCCAGACATATGCAGTCGGACGGCTGATAGTTACGTATCTTCATAGGATTTAAATTTTCCTCCAAAGCAGCATGTTTTGTTCAAAGAAAGCGTCGGCCCTGCCGGTATCCTTCAGCCACGCGAGGTAAGAACGGACAGTACTGCCCACCAGAACGTACTGTTCAAAGTTCATAGTGAGGCCATATGCCGTAAAAATTTTTTGCAGCAGAATTTCAAAGCAGATCGGTTCTTCACAGAAAGAGAGAATCCTTTCTGCGGTCTCCAGTACTTTGCTGATATTATACTGTGCCAGCGGGGCTATGGTTTCCGCAGCGTCGGCGTGGGCCGGAACAAACATCCTTGCGGTAAGGGAACAGACCATTTCTAGTGTATTCAGATAAGCCGCAACATCATAAATGAAAGTTATCTGGTATTTGTCCAGGGTCTGCCTGCTGGACAGGCAGTCAGCCAGAAAGATTACATCATCCGGTGTTTTAAAGCCCACCATATCGAAAAAATGTCCGGGGAGCGGGATGATTGTGAAGCCCTCTGGCAGAACGTCTTTCGTCAGATACGCGGCGTCGCTTTCCTGTGCCATGAGAAATTTATGCCGCAGGTCCCGGGGCGGGAATGCGCCATAGAGGAACGACGGCTCCAGGACAGGGTGCCTTGTGAATTCACAGTCGATGCCCGGCGCATAGATCCTGCATCCCGTCTGTCCCTGCAGATAGCGGTTTCCGCCGATATGGTCGGCGTTGGAATGAGTATTGTATATGGAGGTCAGACACCAGCCGTGGGCATCCAGGATCTGACGCACTTTACGCCCCGCATCCTTGTCGCCGCCGCTGTCGATCAGACAGACGTCGGTATCATTTAGCCTGACAAGTCCAATTCTCGAGGGATTTTGAATATAGTAGCTGCGTTCTGTCAGCTGTATCAATTCATACATTTTCGTCTCCTCCTCTAACGCTTGGGACAGAATATTGTGCTGTGACCGGAAGTGGTCTTCCAAGGCGTTACTTTATTATAGCATGATACAAAACATTTTTTAGAATCATTTTCAGCAGGCTCCGCCGTTTCTGCCTTCCTCCGCCTGGGGAACACCAGCCTCTGCCCTGCCGCACCCCGGGCGTCAGAGTATAAAAAACGACGGCCCCGAAAGGCCGTCGTAAAATAATAGAGTTCTTTTTGTTGTCAGGTGCCGGTTTTTTATCTGCAGATGCGTACGGTTGCTGAAGAACGGTTGTTGTCAGGATTCGGGTCAGGAGTCGAAGCGGATACCATAGCTTTATTGGTGATCAGCCCGCATGCGCACCGGTCCACATTTGCGGCGAGGAGTATGGTGAACGACGCACCGCTTACCAGATCGCCGGCCGCCAGCTGCCCGGACCACGGATGCCATGAGAATCCGTTGTTCAGGGAATAACGGCCGTGCAGAAGCTCAGACGGAAGCGGATCGGAGACTATCACGTTTTTAGCCGTGCCGGGACCATTGTTTGTCACGGTGATGTGGAAAGCCGCGGGTCTGCAGGGGCATACCGTATCGGAGCAGGCTGTTTTGGTAATGGAAAGATCCGCCGCGTCAGGGACGGTGACCGTGACGTTGGCTTGGCTTCTGTTGTTGGTATAATCAGGATCCGGTGTATCGCTGTTTACATATACGGTATTGGCAATGATGCCGGCCGAGGCGGTCACCGTCCCCCGGAGCAGGATCGTCCTGGTTCCCTGATTCTCCAGATTTCCAAGCTGGTAGGGGCTGATCCACGCGGACCAGTTTGCGCCGCCGTTTGTGGAGTATTCCAGGTTGGAAAGTCCATTCGGTATATCATCACGGAGCCGGACGTTTTCAGCCTGTATAGTTCCGAGGTTTCTCACGACAATCTGATAAGTCACCGTATCTCCAGGACTTGCAACGGCAGTCTCAGACGTTTTCTGTACGGAGAGGTCGGCAGTCACAGCCACAGGTGTATTTATGGTATCCGTGTTGTTATCCGGATTCGGATCCGGAGTGGAAGAAGATACGGATGCCGTGTTCTCAATGCTTCCGGATGTGTCGGACGGAAGCAGGGTGCGAATCAAAAGTCTGGCCGAGGCTCCGCCGGATATGGTGCCCAGCTTGTAGGAACCGTACCAAGGCTGCCAGTGAACGCCTCCGTCCAGGGAATATTCCGCATTCCTTGTTAAGTCAGTCAGAAGGACATCGTGGGCATCGGCAGGTCCTGCGTTGGCAACAAAAAGGGTATAGGTCAGGTATTGTCCGGGGACAGCAGGTGTCGGATGGGCCAGTTTTATTACGGATACGTCGGCAGCATCCTGCACAGGAGTTGTATCGGTTGCCGTGTTGTCGCCGGGAACCGGATCCGGGGTGGAAGAGGATACAACGGCGGTATTGATGACTGTGCCGGATGCCGATACGCTCAAGGTTCCCCGTATCAGCACTACAGTGGTGCTTCCGGCGTTCATGGACCCGATTTCATAAGGGGATTTCCAGGGTGTCCACGTAGCTCCTCCGTCAATGGAAAACTCTGTGCCGGATATCTGACTCGGCACCGCGTCGACTAAGGTGACACGCCTGGCGGTTCCAGGCCCATTGTTAGTCAGCGTCAAAGTGTAGGTGATTTTCTGCCCAGGTACGGCAGGAGACGGAGAGGCCGATTTGGTGATTGACAAATTGGCCATATTTTCTGCCCGGATGTTGAGGGAGGACGTATTATTGCTAGTATCCGGGTCCGGCGTATCACTGCTCACAGAAGCGGTGTTGGTAATGACCGTGGCTGATTCCGGTACGGTCCCGCGGAGCAGGAAGTCCGGAAGTGTGCTGTTGGGCTGCAGGATTCCGGCGTTATAGCTTCCATTCCAGATATTCCATGTCTTACCGTCGTCGGCAGAGTACTGGACATCGGTCAATTGCCCCGTCACTTCGGTATCCCTTATGATGACGTTTTCCGATGCATCCGGTCCCGCATTGCTGACTGTAATGCGGTAAATGATTTGTTCACCCGGTGAAACCACGGGCTGCTGCGAAGTTTTGCGTACTGCCAGATCTGCCAGCGCACTCACAGGTGTCACATTCGTGGAGGTGTTATTGTCCGGATTCGGATCCGGGGTGTTACTTTCAATGACCGCCGTGTTGGTGAGAGACACACCGCCGGTGTCAGAGGCAGGCAGAAGTCCGCGGAGCATGACGGTCAGTGTGGATCCGGCCGGCAGTGAAGCAGAGTTAAAGTTTCCATTCCAGGTATTCCATGTTTTGCCGCCGTCGGTGGAGTATTCCTGATTTGTGAGCCGTGCGGGCATGGTATCGGTCAGCGTGATATTCTGTGCGTCCGCCGGCCCCGCGTTTGAAGCCGTCAGCGTGTAGATGACATAACTGCCGGGGACAGCCGGGTTGGGGCTGGCTGTTTTCCTGATGGAGACGTCGGCGGAAGGAGCGGCCGGACGTTCATCCACCGAAAGATTATCAGTGGGGTCCGGGTCCGGAGTGGCGGCCGTCACCACAGCCGTATTTCGAATAGTTCCCGCCGCGGATGGATCTAAGGTCCCTCGTATGGTGAGAGTTGTTACAGCGCCGGGGGCCAGGGATGCAGTCTGGTGAGTGCCGGTCCAGGGGGCCCAGCTGGATGAGCCGTCCACCACATATTCCGCGTCGGAGAGGATTCCCGGAACCGTATCAATGACAGTAATCTCTTTGGCAAGAGAAGGACCTGCGTTGCGGACGGTCAGGGTGTAGGTCAGGAGCTCTCCGGGAACGGCTGGATTCGGCGTACCGGTTTTTTGGATGGAGAGATTTGCCGACGGGGCCAGGGGTGTTTCTATTGTCACAGTATTATTATCCGGATAAGGATCGGGGGTAGCGGTGGTAACAGAGGCCTGATTTGTGAGCTGCCCTTCGTCTCCGGCGCCTACTGTACCGCGGATGATGACGGAAGCAGTTCCGCTGGCCGCCAGGCTTCCGATCGTGAGACTTCCGGTCCAGGCCGTGTATGCGCCTCCGTTCAGAGAGTACTCCGGATTTCCCAAAGCAGACGCGGCAGTATCTGTGAGGACCACATCTGCGGCGGCATCCGGCCCCGCATTTCGGACGGTGACGGTGTAGGACAGAAGAGCGCCGGGGACAGCCGGGTTGGGGCTGGCTGTTTTTGTTACGGAGATATCTGCGGATGTTCCTATCGGAGTCCGGAGCGTAAACGTATTGTTGTCCGGATCCGGATCCGGTGTGACGGAGGAAACGGAGACTTCGTTGACGAGCAGTCCTGTAGCCGCGGCGTTCAAGGTACCGCGGATCAGGACAGTCCTGTTTGTGCCGCTGTCCAGATTGCCGATATTGTAAGGACTGGTCCAGGGATTCCAGTTCGTCCCGCCGTCGGTAGAGAATTCTACCTGAGTCAAATCCGGGGAGACCGCGTCTGTCAGAGCTACGGCTTCAGCGGTGTTTGGTCCTGTGTTGCTGACCGTGACAGTATAAGTCAAAAGCTGGCCGGCCGCTGCCGTGGTCGGAGAAGCAGTTTTTGTTACAGAAATATCCGCGGAGGTATTTACCGGCGTCAGGACCGTATCGGTATTGTTGGACGGATCGGGATCGGAGGTGTCAGAACTGACCAAGGCCGTATTGCGGATGGTACCCGTAGCTGCACCCGATACCGTGCCCCGGAGAAGGATTGTCACATCGTTTCCCGCCGTGACCGTTCCCAGGTCCAGAGTTCCCGGCCATGTGGTCCAGTTTGTTCCGTTGTCGGTGGAGTACGTGACATTGGAGAGCAGGGACGGAGCCGTATCTGTGATCTTAACATTTTGTGAGTCGGCCGGTCCCGCGTTGGAGGCCGTAATTGTATAGGTCAGCAGATTTCCGGGAACAGCCGGGTCAGGGCTGGCCGTTTTGGTGACAGACATATCCGCTGAGAGACTCACAGGCGTTGCGATGGTCCAAGTGTTGTTGCTGGCATCGGGGTCCGGAGTACTGGAGGATACTGTGGCCGTATTGGTCACAGAAGCGCCTGCGGAAGAAGCCACCGTACCTCTCAGGTATATGGTGGTGATACTTCCCGGCTGGATGGTCCCGGCGGCATAGGGGCTGCTCCATGGATTCCAGGTGGTTCCGTCTAGGGAATATTCTCCCCCGGTCAGGGCAGCCGGCAGGCTATCCGCCAGACTCACGTCAGAGGCCGCGGACGGTCCGGCATTGCCGATCGTGACAGTGTAAGTCAGAGTCTGCCCGGGAACGGCTGGGTCAGGAGAGGCCGTTTTGACGACGGAGAGGTCAGCGCTGGCAGTTACGTTCGTGATCACGGAATCATCGTTGTTGGATAGATCCGGGTCCGGCGTGGATGAGGAGACGAATGCACTGTTTGTAAGACTGCCGGAAGCGGACGGACTGAGGGTTCCGCGTATGCTGATCGTCACAGAACCGGAAGCGGCCAGAACCGGTATGGTATAGCTGCCGGTCCAGGGTGAATAGGCGCTTCCGTTCACGGAATATTCTGTTCCGGCCACCGCTGCCGGGACAGCATCAGTGACGGACACATCCTGAGCATCGCTGGGCCCATTGTTTGTTACCGTTATGGTATACGTGACAGGACCTCCGGCCTCGGCCACGGCAGGGCCAGTTTTTGTGATTTCCAGGTCCGCAGAGAGCGCAGCAGGGGTGACCGTGGTGGCGGAGTTGTCATCGGGATTCGGGTCCAAGGTATCACTTGTGACGACAGCGGTGTTCACCAGGCTTTCCGCTTGAGATACAGATACGGTCCCACGGATTGTGATGGTGGTGACAGCTCCGGCTGCCAGGGCAGATACTGTATATTGCCCGTTCCATGGCGTGTAGGAACTGCCGTCCACAGAGTATTCTGGATTCAGGATACCTGCGTGCAGAGGGTCAGTTACCGTTACATTGCTGGCAGCGGACGGCCCTTTATTGGTGACGGCGATCGTATAAGTCAGCGTTTCGCCGGAGGTCACCGGCACGGGACTCGCCGTCTTGGTGATGGTCAGATTGGCGGTGTCCTCGATAGTCACCGTTTCGGTATACGTGTTGTTGGACGGGTCGGGGTCCGGGGTAGAGGAGTTCACAGTGACAGTGTTGGAAAGGGGGCCGGAAGCAGCGGAAGGATCTATAGTCCCCCGCAGGTAAACCGTATAGACGGAGCCTGCTTCCAGACTGCCTGCCGCCAGAGTTCCCGTCCAAGGCGACCAGCTCACGCGGTCCAGAGAATATTCCGCATTTAAAAGCTGGAGGGGAAGGGCATCATTTATGGTGATGTTATCGGCGGGAGACGGACCGCTGTTGGATACAACAATGGTATAGCTTAACTGCTGGCCAAGGCCTGCCGGGTCCGGTTCTCCCGATTTTGCCACGCTTAAGTCAGCGGAAGCATTTTTCGGTACCTGGACGGTGACGGTGTTGTCAGTAGGATCCGGATCGTCGGTATTGCTGGTCACAGAAGCCGTGTTGGTAAGGGTATTGGAGCTTCCGGATTCTACGGTCCCGCGGAGCAGGAAAGAGAAGATATCGCCGGCTTCCAGAGTACCGGCAGGCAGCTGTCCCGTCCAGGGGAGCCAGTCGGCGCCGCTGTTCAGGGAATACTCCGGAGAAGTAAAATCGGACTCAACAATATCCGTGATATCAGTATTTTCAGCTGGATCGGGACCGTTGTTGGTGACGGAGATGAGAAATTCAAACGTTTCTCCGATGGTGGATGACGCAGCCTGAGGACTTTTCTGGATCACCAGGTTGGCAGAACGTTCAACGGGAGTTGTGACCGTGTCCGTATTGTTTCCAGGGTTCGGGTCATCCGAAGATGCTGTGACCGTAGCCGTATTGACGACAGGACCCAGGGTGGTTCCGTCGAAGACTCCCTGCAGGGTGGCGATGACGACCTGCCCGGGGGTCAGGGTGCCGAGGGGAAGGGAACCGGGCCAATAATCCAGAGGGCTGCCGTCGATACGGTACATGACCCCGGTAATCTCCGGCGGGACAATATCCTCCAGAACGACATTCAAAGCTTCTTCAGAACTGTTATTGGTGATCGTGACGGTGTATTGAATGGTATCTCCTGTGTGCAGGACCGGGAGATCAGCCGACTTGGTCAGCGATAAGTCGGCGGTAGTGCCTATCTGCAGAATATAGTCCTCCACTTCACCGTCTGAAGCAGGGCCGACACTTCTGGTATCCTGCACCTCCTGTCCGGTGTCGGTAAGGTTGTCGCTGGTGACTCTGAGCCGTACAAAGGTATGGTCCGGTGTCAGGACAGTGCCTGCGGGACGGTTGAAAACAAGGGTGTATTGGCCTGTTCCGGAGCCTGCCGGAACTGTGGCTGCTGCGGCTGCTTCTGAAGCCTCGAACAGTCCGTTTTTGTTGAAATCCACCCAGCCGTAAAGATTTGCGGCGCTGCCCGTATAGTTGGTCACAGTCACATTGAGAGTATAGGAAGCGGCATTTACCGAAAGAATTGGAAGAGGAACGGAAAGGCCGTCATCCTGGATGCCCTGGGTCAGATCATCCCCGTTTGCAGATGCATTTTGATGAGCGTCTTCTTCTGCGGTCACCGTTGTACCAAGATAGAGGCGGGCGCCGACGCCATGCCGGGGTCCGTTGCTTGCCAGGAGCGTATTGTAGTTTCCGGCTCCGCCGCCGCCTCCCGCGTCCGGTGCATCGCCGAAATCCAGCTCTATGACCGCGTAAGGGCACATGGCGGCGTCATTGAAGGCGTCCACCTGTGTGCTGGCAAAACGTGTGCCGGAAGCAGAGTCTCCATTTATGATATACCGGTAAATAGTTCCGTCCGCGTTATTCACCGCGTATAAATTGCCGTTTCCGTCTATGACTACTGAGCCAAAGGTTTCACCGGGGTTTGGACCAGTGGTATCGAGTGGAGTGACATTTCCGGTTGTTTCGTCTACCCTGTATACGACACCGCTTCGCTCTACCCCGTACAGCCGGTTGTCTCTCGGGTTAAAGGCCCAGTCTCCAATAGTGAGAGGAGATGAGAGCGGGGTGCCGTAGTTGCCGGTCTGCTCCACATAACCGTTCGAAGGGTCCACGAGCTTCAGAAATGTCGGAGAATCCTGCCTCAGATCCACCGTATAGAACCTTCCCGTGCCGGGAGCAAAGACGTAGTAGAAGCCGGCCAGATCCATGGCGCCTACCGAATAGGCGGCTGCCGGCATTCCGGCGGGACGGGGATAGAGGAGCATGTCTTGAGCATCCTGGCCCACGCGGACCAGAGTGTTTGCAGTCTGGTCGTATCCATAAATATGGTTGTCGAGGACATAGTATCCGATGGCATTGACGGCGCCTCCTTGATTCAGAGGGCCATAGTCCGTTTGGGCGCCGGTCACCAGATTGATGCCCAGACGATTAGTCGGCCGCCCTTCAAACAGATACATCTCCGCGTCGCAGGGAAGAGGAGAATTGAGGGTATCATGGCTGAAATCAGGGCCGTTAACGGTCTGGTTTCCGGTGACCTGTTGCTGGGTCACGGTAACGGCCGCTTTTCGGGGTCCATTGGAGTACGAATAGCCGGCCGGCTGTTCCATGACGGACGGCGGGCAGGCAGAGGAGACCTGAACGGTCTCGTATACGGTATAGGTTCCGGCCTCCGCAATGGAAAAAGAATAGCGGCCGTCTGCCCCTGTGGTGGTCTCGATACATCCGGGAGTGCCGGATGATGAGCCTGGGGCGGTATATAGGATGACATTCACGCCTGGAATGCCGGGGTCACCTGAGGTGAACTGGCCGTCATGTTGCAGGTCGTGAAATACAGTGCCTGTGAGTGTTGCGGGCATATATGATTCCTCCTTTAGGTTGCTGTCAGATCTTGATATTTACAGGATGAAGGCATAAAAAAAGAATTCCGTCTGTCCTGTATAATATTAATGTATTCCCTGTAAAAAGAGGAGTGCACGTTGCGGTTTGGAACATCCTCTGAATCGGACAAGTATAAGATGAAGAGTCTGCTGCTTGATACGGAAATTCCACAGGAATATCCTGTCAGGATGGATTGTATTTGGTACTTTGTCAGAGTGAGGGAACGAGCTGAAGGGCGGAAAATTTCCTGACTGATAATATAAAAAATACTTGACCTTGAGGAGCAGATATAGTAAACTGATTTTGGTTAGTTAAAACTAACCATGTGCATGCTGCTGATTGGCGGATGTCTGCCTTTAGATTTCGTCGGGATGACAGGAGACTTTGTGTCAGAGCAGAGAGGAGGCAGAAGGATGAAGGTGAAGGAGTCCGGAGAGGACTATCTGGAAAGAATTCTGATGCTGCAGGATAAAAGAGGGACAGTCCGCTCCATTGACGTCGCCGCCGAGATGAATGTATCGAAAGCCAGCGTCAGTGTCGCCATGAAAAATCTGAGAAAAGGCGGATATATCCTAATGGATGCAAAACACGAGATTTCTCTTACTCCAGAGGGAAGAAAGCTGGCGGAAACGGTATATGAGCGACATCTGCTGTTTTCCGAGATCCTGTCGCGCATTGGAGTCAGCCGGGAGACTGCTTTGCAGGATGCCTGCCGGATGGAACATGTGATAAGCGGAGAAAGCTTTGAAGCTCTGAAGAGATACTTCCTTGAGAACGGAATGTCACCGCCTTCCGATTTCAGTGAAAACACCGAAACAAGCTGTGAAGAAGCGCGGGAGGAAGAGAATCTTTTTTTGGAAAAAGAGATGGAGAGCGGCGGAGGTGAGGATGTTGCTGGAAAAGCATTTGATTGAGCATTGCGCTCCTACATTGGCATCTTTAAAGACGGCCAGCTTGTTCTGCCTTTCTGTGACTGCTGAGGCAGGGGTAGAAGAACAGCTGAAGGACTGGAATGAAAGACTCATGGAAAAAGGCCTTTTCCTGTCTGTCTTAAGGCGCCGCAGGGACAGGGCTCTGATTTATGTGTACCGGAGATCTCATTTACAAAAAGATCTGAGGAAGCCTGGCGTGGAGGAATTTCTCGCAGAATATGGGTATTGCGGCACAAATGCAGAATATGCTCTGAGGCGGCTTAAGGAAAGGCTTAGGGAAAACAACGCATTTCCTCATGAAATCGGCGTTTTTCTGGGATATCCATTGGATGACGTCAAAGGATTTATTCAAAATTCAGGGAAAAACAGCAAGTGCAGCGGATGCTGGCAGGTCTACGGCGACGAATATGAAGCAAAGAGGCTTTTTGAACGCATGGAAAAATGCCGTGAGATTTATGTAAAACTTTGGAACCAGGGAAGGACTGTCTGGCAGCTCACCGTAGCGGCCTGACCATAAAAATCAAAAGAAATGAGGGTATGATATGAGTAAAGTAGCAGTAGTTTACTGGAGTGGAACCGGCAATACAGAGGCAATGGCCAATCATGTGGCAGCAGGGGCAAAGGGTGCCGGGGCCGATGTCTCCTTATTTACCTGTGACGGGTTCAGCGCGGATATGATGGACGGCTTTGACGCGGTGGCGTTTGGCTGCCCCTCCATGGGCGCGGAGGAGCTGGAAGAAACGGAATTTGAACCGATGTTCAGTACCTGCGAGGCAAAGCTGCGAGGCAAAAAGATTGCCTTATTCGGATCTTATGGCTGGGGCGATGGTGAATGGATGCGTACTTGGGAGGAGACCTGCCGGGATGACGGAGCCGAGCTGGCCTGCGAGAGTGTGATCTGCAATGAGGCGCCGGATGAAGAAGCGGCGGCTGCCTGCGCCGCGCTGGGAAAGGCCCTGGCCTGACAGCGATACGTTTCACTGCGGTTTTATACACCGGCTGCAGGCATAGATAAAAGGAGGTAATCACAATGATAAAAGGTTCTTACATAAGAAGAGCTGGTCTTTTTCTGGGCGGGGTTCTGTTTGGTACCGCAGGTATCAAGATTCTGTCAGGAAAGGATGCGAAAAAGGCGTATGTTCACTGCACGGCGGCGGTTCTGCGGGCAAAAGACGGAGTCATGAAGACCGTGTCCACTGTTCAGGAAAATGCAGAGGATATTCTAGCGGAAGCAAAGCAGATAAATGAAAAGCGGGCAGAAGAAGCAGCAGAGGCATTTGTGGATGAGGAAGACAGCGAAAAAACCCCGGAGACGGCAGAATAGGAAAATATGGGACCGCGGAAACATTTCCTGAGGAGGATACAAAGTGAAATTTGTAATAAAGCATGAGATTAAAGGACGTATCCGAGTTCATCTGCTGCTGCCGGGGATGTCTTTCCGAGAGGCGGACGTTCTGCTTTATTTCCTGGAGCATCTGAAACAGGTCCAAACGGCCAAGGTGTATGAGCAGACGGCAGATGCGGCAGTGGTGTATAGCGGAGAAAGAGAAGCTCTGATACGGGCGCTGCGGCAGTTTCGGTTTGAAAATGCCGCGGTTCCTCAGGAGATTCTTGAGAACTCGGGGCGCGGTCTGAATGTGAGATATCGGGAAAGGCTGATAAAAAAGACAGTGTACTATCTATGCAGAAAATGGCTGCTTCCTTACCCTGCCCGTTGTCTGTATATCGTCTGCAGATCTCTTCTGTATTTCAAGAGAGGTTTTGGCTGTCTTTTAAAAAGAAGGATAGAGGTCCCGGTATTGGATATGACTGCCATTGGCGTGTCCATGCTGCGCGGGGAATTCGGAACCGCAGGTTCTGTGATGTTTCTTTTGGGCATCGGAGATATACTGGAAGAGTGGACCCACAAGAAATCGGTCGAAGATCTGGCCAGGAGCATGTCTCTCAATGTGGGAAAGGTCTGGCTTAAGCAGGACGGGCAGGAGATTTCGGTGGATGCTTCCGAAATCATTCCCGGAGATCAGGTAGTGGTTCATATGGGAAGCATGATTCCTTTTGACGGGGTCGTCGTGGAAGGAGAGGCCATGGTCAGCCAGGCATCTTTGACAGGTGAAGGGCTTCCTGTAAAAAAAGACATGGACGGATATGTCTACGCAGGTACGGCTGTTGAAGAAGGAGAACTGACGATACGGGTCAGGGAAGTGTCCGGTTCTACCCGGTATGAAAAGATCATTACGCTGATCGAAGAGTCAGAGAAGCTTAAATCTGCGGTGGAAAGTGAGGCAGAACATCTCGCCGATCGGTTGGTGCCGTATACTTTTTTGGGAACAGGTCTCGCGTGGCTTTTCACACGAAATGTGACGAGAGCACTGTCAGTCCTGATGGTGGATTTTTCCTGCGCGCTCAAACTGGCTATGCCCATTACAGTGCTTTCCGCGATCCGGGAGGCCAATGCCTTTAGGATCACCGTCAAAGGCGGAAAATATCTGGAGGCTATGGCAGACGCGTCAACAATCGTGTTTGATAAAACGGGAACTCTGACAAAGGCGCAGCCGACGGTAAAAGAAATCCTTTCCTTTGGAGAGAACAGTACCGATGAAATGCTCAAGGTGGCGGCCTGTCTGGAGGAGCACTTTCCCCATTCTATGGCAAAGGCTGTAGTACGCGCCGCAAAGGATCGGCATCTGGAACATGAAGAAATGCATTCCAGGGTGGACTATATCGTAGCCCATGGCATTGCCTCTTATATTGATGAGAAAAGGGTGGTGATAGGCAGCAGCCATTTCGTTTTTGAGGACGAGGGATGTAACGTCCGTGAGGAATATAGGGAGAGGTTTGAACAGCTTCCTGTAGAATATTCCCATTTGTATCTGGCGATAGAAGATAAACTGGAAGCGGTAATCTGCATTGAAGATCCTGTGCGCGAAGAGGCTGGTGAAGTGATACAGGCTCTGAAACGGGAAGGCTTTGGGAAGGTGGTCATGATGACAGGAGACAGTGAACGGACCGCTGCGGCCATCGCTTCCAGGATTGGCGTCGATGAATATTATTCTGAGGTTCTTCCGGAGGATAAGGCAGAATTTGTAAGACGGGAAAAAAGAGAAGGAAATAAGGTCGTTATGGTGGGAGACGGCATCAATGATTCTCCGGCTCTGTCGGCTTCCGATGTGGGCATTGCTGTCAGCGGCGGGGCCGCGATCGCCAGGGAGATTGCTGATATCACCATATCAGCGGACGACTTGAGGGAACTTCTGACGCTGCGCAGGCTGAGCAAGGCTATGCTGCGGCGGATCAGGCAGAATTACAGAGTTATCCTGGGTGTAAACGGATGTCTGATATTGCTGGGGGTGGGAGGTGTGATACAGCCCACAACTTCTGCTCTGCTGCACAATGCCTCTACGATTGGAATCAGCTTGAGAAGTA
Organism: Lientehia hominis; assembly: GCF_021044755.1. Lineage (GTDB taxonomy): Bacteria > Bacillota > Clostridia > Lachnospirales > Lachnospiraceae > Lientehia > Lientehia hominis. The sequence goes on along the minus strand of NZ_JAJNOR010000001.1, from coordinate 624,179 downwards.
TGAATAATCTGCTGGAGTAGGCCGGATTCCGTGCGTACCTGCTGTGATATAGGATAAGATAGAAAAAACGCCTTGGTTCGAGGCGTTTTTTTGTGTTAAATATATTAAACGTCTTATTGAAAAATTTTCAGTTTTGTTGTATGATATGAAAGAAGCCGCGAATCAGGCCTTTATTTTTTGACAGTGAGTTAGATGTGGCTAACTATATATTTGAGGCGTTTTCTTTGCTGCTGCGATCACAGAAGATAGGAGTATTTATATTATGAAGCGACAAAAAGAGGAAGAAACGGTGTCCTGCATGATTTCTATTTACTGCAGAGGAAAGCATAAGCAGAAAACTCTGTGTCCTGAGTGCAGAGAACTTTTGGATTATGCTGAGCTGCGATTGTCAAAATGTCCCCATGGGGATCAGAAGCCCTTCTGCAGCAACTGCAGGATACACTGCTATAAACCGGATAAAAAAGAAAAGATCAGACAGGTAATGCGGTATGCCGGACCTCGGATGTTATTTTATCATCCGGTGATCGCCCTGCGCCACATGGCGGAGATGAGGAAGGACAGGAGGAAGCAAAAGCATGATTGACAAGAAACTGCTGGCTCTGGTTCAGGGCCAGCGGAAATATATCGTCTACACGGTCTTTTTGAACATAGGCAGCCTGTTTGCCAGTTTGTGTGTCACAGCCGGCATCTGCCTGGCTCTTCATCTGGCTGTCGCAGGGGGAGGCGGTAATTACTGGGTGCCCTTTTTCCTGATGGCAGCCGGGGCCGCAGTCCGCTATTGTCTTACAGTCAAGTCAGGAGATATCAAGACACGCCTTGGAAACGCGGTCAAAAGCGGCCTCCGGAGCCGTGCCTATGATAAAATCCTACGGCTGGGCGTCCGTTCGGCGGAGGAGATGTCCATGGCGGGCCTGACCCAGGTGACCATGGAAGGAATTGAGCAGCTGGATCTGTATTATGCCGTTTATCTGCCCCAGTTCTTTTATGCGATGATCGCGCCTGTGATCTTGTTTGCCGTCTGCATTTTTCTGGACTGGAGGACATCCCTGGTGCTTTTGTGTTGTGTGCCGCTGATTCCTGTTTCCATTGTGGCGGTGTCCAAATACGCGAAAAAGATTTTTGCGAAATACTGGGGGAAATATACATCCATGGGAGACGGTTTTCTGGACAGCGTACAGGGACTTAAGGAACTGAAGATCTTCAGGGCCGATGAGGCCAGAAACGAGAAAATGAATGAGCAGGCGGAGGAATTCCGGAAGATTACGATGAAGGTGCTGGTCATGCAGCTGGCCAGCACTACCATCATGGATCTGATCGCATACGGAGGAGCCGGAGCCGGCATCTGCTTTGCCGTTTTGGCCGCCTTAAGAGGGGGACCTGTGGCGGTCTCTCTGTTCTTGATCCTGGTAGCGGTGGAATTTTTCCTGCCCCTGAGGAGCTTGGGAAGCGCCTTCCATGTGGCCATGAACGGTGCCTCTGCTGGACAGAAGATTATCCGGCTTTTGGAAACAGAGGAACCGGAATGGGGGACAGAGGAACCGGAGGGAACAGAGCTTTCCATGGAGCATGTTTCGTTTTCCTATGACGGCAGCCGGCAGGTGCTCCGGGATGTGACAATGTCGTTTCCTGCACATGCCATGACAGCAGTGGCGGGTGAGAGCGGCACCGGAAAAAGTACGGTGATCTCTCTGCTGACCGGCGGACAGCGGCCCCAGAGCGGCTGTGTCCGGGCTGGAGGGCGGCCGGTTGAAAGTCTGAACCGGGAAGGGTATTACCGGAAACTGTCTGTGGTCAGCTGCAGCACTTATATATTCAATGATACGATACGCGGAAACTTTCTGCTGGCGGCTCCTGATGTCACGGAAGAGATGATATGGGAAGCCTTGAGACTTGTCAACCTGGATCGGTTTATAAGAAACGCCGGAGGTCTGGACAAAATGGTCTCAGAAGACGGGGCTAATATCTCCGGCGGACAAAAGCAGCGTCTTGCGCTGGCGATTGCGCTGGCGGCGGACCGGGATATCTACATCTTCGACGAGGCGACCAGCAACATTGATGTGGAAAGTGAGACGATCATCATGGATAATATTCTGCGCCTTTCTGGGGAGAAAACAGTGATCATGATATCCCATCGTCTGGCCAACGTGGTCCGTGCGGACAACATTTATGTTCTTTCAGAAGGGAAGGTGGCCCAGTCGGGCAGCCATGAGAGGCTTATGGAGCAGGACGGCGTTTACCGGACCATGTATCAAACTCAGAAACAGCTGGAGGAGGTGGATATCCGTGCTTGAGAAAAAAGAACGGCGGGGAGGTGTTTCCATTATGGCCCGTCTGATCGTGCTGGCAGGCAGCCTTGCATGGGTCATTCTGCTGGCTGTCATAGGCGGCGTATTGGGATTTCTCTGTGCTATTGGAGTTCCAGTCTTCGGCTCTCTGGGCATTGCCAAGCTTTTAGGCGAGCCGCTCCCCTTGACCTACGGGCAGCTCATGGTTCTGACGGTCGGCTGCGGCGTACTGCGCGGCGTGCTTCGCCTGGGAGAACAGTACAGCAACCATTATATCGCGTTCAAGCTGCTGGCTGTTCTCCGGGATAAGATCTTCCGGGCCCTCCGGATACTCTGCCCCGCAAAGCTGGAAAGTAAGCAGAAGGGGGCGATCATCGCCATGCTCACTGCTGATATTGAAACCCTTGAGGTGTTTTATGCCCATACTGTCTCGCCTGTTTGTATCGCGGTGCTGGTGTCCTTATCCATGCTGCTTTTCGTGGGCCTGTATTCCAGCTGGTATCTGGCTTTGGCGGCATTTATCGGATATCTCGTCATCGGCGTTGCCATACCTCTTGTTTCCAGCGGAAAGCTCCGTCCTTCCGGCGTGGCTTACCGGAGAGAGTTTGCTTCTTTCAACGGTTATTTTCTGGACAGCGTTAAAGGGGTGAAGGATATTGTGCTGAATAATGCGGGACCTGCGCGGGCCGGTGAGGTAGAGGTAAGGTCGGAACGGCTGCAGGAACAGACGGCCCTTTCCAAACACGCTTCTGCGCTGGCAGCCGGGACAACAGAGCTGTGTGTTTCCGTATTCATCATGATTTCTCTGTTTGCCGGGATAGGCCTTTATTCTGCCGGAATGCTGACTGCGGGCAGGATGATCGCAGGAGTGGCGGCCATTTTCAGTTCCTTTGGGCCGGTCATAGCTGTCTCTGCTCTTCCGGGGAATCTGACCCAGACCTTTGCCAGCGGCGACCGGATATTGGACCTCATGGAAGAAAAGCCGGCCGCGGAGCCGGTGACGGATGGAAGGACCTTTGAATTTGAAAGCCTGGAGGTCCGGGATCTGAGCTTTTGCTACGAAGAAGAGGAAGTATTAAGACATGTGTCTCTCACAGCCCGCCGGGGTGAGATCGTCGGTATCGTCGGACCGTCTGGATGCGGAAAGAGCACATTGTTAAAGCTTCTTCTCCGTTTTTGGAAAAAGGACAGCGGTGAGATCTTGTATAATGGAACTGACATCGACCGGATAAATTCGGAGAGCCTTCTTGACAATGTGACTATGGTCAGCCAGTCAACTTATATATTTGATGAGACCATAGAACAGAACCTGCGCATGGCGAAGCCGAACGCGTCCATGGAAGAGATCGCCCGGGCCTGCCGGAAAGCATCGGTTCATGATTTTATCATGCAGCTCCCGGAGGGATACCAGACGCGGGCAGGAGCCCTGGGGGACAATCTGTCCGCCGGTGAGAAACAGCGCATCGGCCTTGCCCGGGCTTTTCTCCATGACAGCCCGGTCATCCTTCTGGACGAACCGACCAGTAATGTGGACAGTATCAATGAGGGAATCATACTCCGGTCCATCCGGCGGGAGAGGCAGAACAAATGTATCATCCTGGTTTCCCACCGGGCATCGACCATGGCCATAGCCGACAGGGTCTATGCCATAGACCGGGGAACGATCAGAAAAGAGAGGTAATGTAAATGAAAGAGAGAAAAATACTGGAACGCTTTACGGTGAAAGATGTGGTGTTTCTCGCCATTGTCTCGGCAGTAGCCACGTGCACCGCGGCCGTGATGGCCATAGTTTCACAGGTCTACATATTCGGCCTTGCCCAGCTGGTGACGGCGCTGCAGTTTTCTTTATTTCCGGCGGTGGCGCTTATGAAGGTACGCAAGGTGGGATCCATCCTGTTTTTTGCGGTGTTTACCGGCATAGTGGAACTGTTTATGGCACCGGTCATGTTCTTTTCCAGCCTTTTGACAGGACTTTTGCTGGAGCTGTTCGTCGTGCTGGTGTTCAAAGGATATCGGAGTGACAGGGCGGTGTTTTTCGCGTCCTGGCTGTTCATTCCCCTGACGCTGCCCTTTAATCTCCTATATTATGCCTTTTTTTCCGCAGAATTATATGATTTGTTCTTTGGCTCTGGTTTTCAGATGGTGGCGGCGGTATGTGCGGCCGCTTCTGTTCTGGTCAGTGCGGCAGGGGCTTTCGTGGGAATCCGGATATCCCGGGAATTAAAAAAAGCGGGGGTACTGAAAAGATGACAGACCGTTTTCACGTTAAAAAACCGCTGTATCCGATATTTAGTATCGCGGCCGCAGCGCTGACTCTCATAGGGGCCCTTCTTTTAGCGCGCACCATATGGGGAACAGTCTTTGTGGCAGGCGTATACCTGCTTTTATGCTGCTTTGGCTACGCCCGCACTTGCTTACGGCTGCTTCCTTTCCTGCTGGTATATCTGGGAGTCTTCAGTTTGATCTTCTACTTTGCCGGAGGCAGGAACGCGGTCTTTGCCTGGCAGATGGGAAACCGGCTGGCAGGAGTGGCCGTGGCCGCCATACCGGGGCTTTCTCTGCCGCCTGTGCATCTGGTGCGGAGTCTGACTTCATTTAACTGCCCGCGCCTTCTTACATTGGGCATGCTGATCACTATGAGCTTTATCCCAGTGCTTTCCGCTGAGATCCGGCAGGTGAAAAACGCTATGCGGACCAGAGGAGTCACATCCGTGTTAAGCCCTGTGTTGTTTTACCGGGCATTTCTCATTCCGCTGCTGGTACGGCTGGTGAATATTTCGGACACACTGGCCCTTTCGGTGGAAACAAGGGGCTTTACCGCGGGAGGAGCCTTTACGGTATATCATCCGGTATCCTTAAAGAGCAGGGATGTATGCTTTGGAGTCCTGTTTCTTGTACTGTTCCTCGGCGGTATCGCGGCTCCGGCATTGGGGGTGGCGGTCTTATGAGAGCAGTTACAGTTGAAGTGGAATCCTTTGTTTACGGAGGATGCGCAGAACCTGTTCTCCGGAATTTGGATTTTTTCATAGAATATGGGCAGATCGCGCTTCTGTCCGGTTTGTCAGGGAGCGGAAAGTCCACGCTGCTGTCCCTGATCAACGGCGTGATTCCGAGAATGGCTTCGGGGACGCTTAAAGGGACGGTCAGAATCGATGGAGAGGATGTGTCAGAACATTCCATGAGCCAGATTTCGCGGAAGGTGGGAAGTGTTCTGCAGAATGCGGAGCTGCAGATCGTCCATCAGAGGGTGGAGGACGAAATTGCTTTTGGCTGTGAAAATTTCGGCATTGCGCCTCCGGAAATAGAAAAACGGGTGTCAGAAGGCTGCAGGAAAATGGACTTATCGCGCGCCTGGAAAACCCGTACCCTGTCCGGAGGGCAGAAGCAGAAGCTGATTACGGCGGCTACTCTTGCCATGGAGACAGATATTCTGATCTTCGATGAACCTTTGGCGAATCTGGATCAACAGGGGGCAGAAAAACTTCTGGAACTTTTGCAAAGCCTGGCCAGGGAGGGGAAGGCCGTTCTGCTGGCAGAGCACCGCCTTGACGTCGTGCTTCCCTATGTGGATGTGGTCTGGGAACTTAAGGACGGCGCCGCAGGCCTTGTAGGAGACAAGGACGCCTATTTGAACAGCCAGATAAGCATTATTTCGGATGACGGAATGTTCTCCGCCGGAGATCGGAAGACAATCATGAAAATTAACGGCATTCGGAAGTCCTTTGATACCAGTCCTGTGCTGGACGGACTGGACGCACAGATAAATAAAGGGGAACGGATTCTCCTTCTGGGGGAAAACGGCTGCGGAAAATCCACATTTTTACAGATTCTGGCCCGCCTTCAGAAAGCCGACAGCGGCTCTGTGGAACAGTTCATTGATTCTTCATTGGGAAAAAAAGCGGGCCGGTTTTGGTTTCGGACGGTGGGAGTAATCTACCAGAATCCCAATTATCAGCTGTTCATGCCCACCGTGGAAGAAGAGCTTTCTTTTGGCACACGAGATAAGGCCTATGCCATGGAGACAGCAGTGCGGTTCGGACTGGAAGGTCTTCTTTCCAGGCACCCCCATTCTCTTTCAGAGGGTCAGAAGCGCCGTGTGACCATCGCCGCCATATTGGCACAGAGACCGGATGTCCTGCTTCTGGATGAGCCTACGGTAGGTCAGGACTACAAAGGCCTGTGCCAAATGGTGGAAACGATAAATCAGATTCACAAAGAGCAGGATAATACGATGGTCACCATCACTCACGATTTTCGCTGTGCGTCAGCCTTGTGTGACCGGGCGTTTTTCCTGGAAGGAGGCAGAGTGGCACGCGAAGGCGGAAAAGAGCTGGCAGACTGGTATTTCCGGCAGAGACTTCTTTTAGGTGGGAAAGGAGTGCTGAACGCCCCGGGAAAAATATGATTTTCCTTTTCATAAAACGATTTTATGCAGTATAATGTGATTATTCCATCTGCTATCCATTTAAATCATTGTTACTGTTACAAGGAGGAACCTGCAATATGAAAACAATCAGATTATTATATCCGGATCATGTCAGCGGAGGACTGGAAACCTATTATTTTGGCGCAAATCTGCTGGCGCACATACTGCCGGCGAATGCTAGTCAGCCACTGGTGAAGGTGGAAGTCCCGCCTCCTGATGGCAAGAAAAAAACAATAACAGACGGAATCTATGCAAAGAAAGAAGTTCTTGCCGGAATCAAGGATGCAGTAAAAAAGATTGACAGGGAAAAGCCTGACAGGATTATCACGATTGGCGGCAACTGTATGGTTTCTTTGGCGCCATTCGACTATTTGCATGGATTATATGATAATATTGGAATCATCTGGATTGACGCGCATCCGGATGTTTCTACTGTAAAAGATGGTTATCCAAATGCCCATGCTATGGTGCTTGGCTCGCTGATGGGGCATGGGGCAGATTCCCTATCGGGAATGATGAAAAACAAAAAATTTATGTCGGACGAAATTCTGTACTTCGGCCTTCAGAACCTCCATGGATATCAGGAGAAGTTTTTGAATGACATGGGGGTGAGCTACAAGGTGCAGACAGATAAATTTATATCTGATGATGAGATCAGAGAATTCATGCAGCGTTTTGAGCATATTCTGATTCATTTTGATATCGACGTCCTGGACGAACGTTTGTTCCACTCCACATATTTTGCAGATGGAAGTCTTGTTGGAGATGGCGCCGGAGGGGGGAAAATGACAGTTGAAAAACTTTCCAAAGCGCTGAAGTATATAACGGAAAATTCTGATGTCGTGGGATTTACCATTGCAGAGTATCTTCCATTCGATGAGTACAGACTTCATAAAATGTTTTCTGAAATCAATATTTTCACAGATTGCTGACGTCTCATTTACAGGTCCGCCGCTGAATGGAGAGCCTTTAGAAGGAACATACGGCTATGAATCCCCTCAAAATATTTTTGAGAGCAGAGATAACAGTATCGCCCCAGGACCGTTTTCGGTCCTGGGGCGGTCTTGTTTCATCCGGGAATTTTTCAGCGCATCTGCATCATGAGAAAGGTACGGCCGGAAGATCCAGTACACCAGCTTCTTTGATTCCAGCAGAAACCATCTTTTTTCTGGAAAAATAGAAAAGAGCATGGAGACTTTTCTCCAATTCCTCAGAAAAACGGCGGCTGTCCCCGGCTTCCAGGCTTTCCATAAGGCCGTCGGCATATATGCTCGGACTGGGCGCGGGCGGCAGATATGAAAGCGGATAGCCCCAGATAAGTTGACTCAGCAGATGTTCGTAGATATCCAGGATGGATAAATATTTTTCAGAGCAGAGAAGGAGATCCAGGCAGACCATCTCCACAAGTCCGGTCCGGTTCATATCTTTGGCGATACGGAGCTTGGATACGGCATCGAGAAGCTCTGGCTTTTTTAAATGGGGTATGATTCCTTCTGCCACTTTTCGGCAGGTAATGGCCAGGATTTGGAGACAGCGCAGAAAGGAGAGGATTTTCTTCTGAACCTGAGAATCCAGCCAGCTGACTTTTTCAAGGCTTTCTTTTTCAGAAAGGACCCTTGTTCCCCTGCCGTTGATGGATTCGGTCATTCCCAGATCATTTAGGAGTTTGATGGTCCGGCGCATGGTAATGAGCGCGGCGGAAAATTCCTCTGCCAAAGCAGACGCAGACGGCAGAAAGGCGCCTGCGGGATAGATTCCGTAGAAGATTCGGTAGATCAGTTTGCCGGCGATGGCTCCGCTGATCTGGGGCTTCGACCAGCGGTAAAAGTTTTCAGCAGGCAGGGATTCAGACCGTGGAACAAAGGCAAATTGATAATTCTGATAAATTTTGTCGATTAATTCCTGAAGCTTTATGAAATTTCCTTCTTTTCTCACGATAAGGAGCTCCCGAAAATACTGACATATCAGTTTATGAGGGGCCTGCCATTCCGCGTTGTCCTGATACATGCGGGAGAGGAAGAAGGGATAGGAATACAGCAGTATATCGTAGTAGAGATCGGCCAGCAGAGGATTCCGCAGTCTGCTGACGATTCCGGACAAAAATCGTATTACCGGCTCATCCCAGGCATTGCCGGGACTGTCCAGAATCCGGTTTAATGATTCCAGGTCCTCGTCTTCGCAGAGAAAAAGTCCGTAACAGAAAATGCTTGGCAAAAAAAGCGCCAGACTCTGGTACAGATCTTGGAATGTCTGTTCCGGGGTATACAGGCAGGACGGCAGTTTTTTGTCGGCGGCAGGAGTATAGGTGAGTACAGGCCGCTTATTCTTGACCATAAGGATATAACCGTCTTCTTCCAGCATTTTATAGGCGCAGCGTATCGTCATGGTCGAGACATGGAACATCCTGCCGAGACTGTGAATGGATGGAAACGGTTCTTTTTCCGGATAGAATCCATAGTGGATCCGTGCCATCATATATCGGTAGATCAGAATCTGAAAATTTTTCTTTTCCAATGGTCAGGCACCGTTCTTTCTTAAGTATCTGTGATAAAGTATACCATGTTTTCCTGGAGAAATCTATTTTTAAGCTTACTTGATCATTAATAGATTCTTCTTTATTTCTGTTTCTAAATGTGATATGATGATAAAGGTCGAGAAATGACGGTATGCGCCAGAATATCATAGTATGAAAAAGGAAGATGATCTCCGATTATCGTTTTGAAGAATATTTGCCAGGAGGACTCAATATGAAAAATAAAATGGAAACGGACTCCGCCGGAAGTGTGACAGTTCAATCGGCTGATTATGAATATAATACCCTGATGAGACTTTTGGGGGTAAGTGTGAGCAAACATCTGATGGATGAACATTTTACGCTGATCTGGGCCAATGATTTTTATTATGAGCTGATCGGCTGGAAAAAAGAGGAATACGAGACATGCTTTCACAACCGTCCCGACCTTTATTACGCGGATTATCAGGAGGAATGGAGGGAACTGACAGAGACGGTCATGGATGCGATCGAGAAGCATCTGAACGGGTATCATCTGGTGTCAAAGATGCCCCGGAAAGACGGCGGACACGTATGGGTGCAGATCTGCAATTCTTTTTCAGATGAGTATGTAAACGGATTTCAGATTTCGTATACAGTCATGACCAATATTGATGACTTGGTGCGGGTACAGAAAGAACAGTCAGTCACTTACAGCAACCTGCCGGGGTTCGTAGCTAAGTATCGGATAGATGAAGACGGGTTTCGTTTTATGCACGCAAATGACCGATTCACAGAGTCCTTTGATGGATTTACGGAAAACGGCCTGTATAACAGGATCACGAATTATGAATCGGAACAGAACCATGCCGCGTATCGTCAAAATTTTCCGTTGATGCGTATAGGAAAGCCGGTCCGTTTCACACTGCAGGCAAAGGACAGAACAGGGGGAGACATGTGGCTTCAGGTAAACGGGGACTGTGTCGACTGGTGGAACGATAATCCTGTTTATCTTGTCATCTACATCGATGTAACAGATATCACGGAACAGAGAGAGCTGCGAAAACAGCTGGAAGAACGTTCGGAAATGCTGCATAACGCGCTGAAATCTGCAGAACAAGCCAACCGGGCGAAATCGGAATTTCTGTCCCGCATGAGTCATGATATCCGCACACCTATGAATGCGATCATAGGCATGACTGCCATTGCAGGCACTCACATTGATGACAGAGAACGTGTAATAAACTGTCTGGAAAAAATCACATTATCTTCAAAACTGCTTTTAAGCCTGATCAATGAAGTACTGGATATGGCGAGGATCGAAAGTGGGCGTCTCTCCCTTTCTGAGGAAGAATTCAGCCTGAGCGATCTGCTTCAGAATATAATTACGGTCATGCAGCCGTCCATCATGGATAAGCGTCATCATTTCAATATTCACGCTTACGGCCTGCGGCATGAACATGTTGTGGGTGATCCGCAGCGAATACAACAGGTCTTTTTAAATATTCTGTCTAATGCGGTCAAATATACGCCGGACAACGGGGAGATTCTGTTTGAGATCAGAGAAAAGCATTCCCGGATTCAGGGCTGTGGCTGCTATGAATTTATTTTTAAGGATAATGGCTATGGCATGAAGCCGGAATTTCTGCAAAAGCTTTTTACTCCTTTTGAACGGGCGGATGACGCTGATATCCGTTCCATTCAGGGGACAGGGCTTGGCATGGCCATCAGCCAGAATATCGTCCGAATGATGAACGGCGATATCCAGGTGGAAAGTGTCTATGGGGAGGGATCAAAATTTACAGTCATTCTGTATTTGGAGGTCTGTGAAGAGGAAAAGCTGGATTTAAAGCTGGAAGAGACGTTTCCTGTATTGGTGGTGGACGATGACAGGATTGCCTGCGAGACCGTCTGTGAACGGCTGGATGAGATTGGACTTAGCAGCAGATGGGTGCTGAGTGGAGAAGAAGCAGTGGAAGAGGTTGAGAAGAACCATCGGAGAAGTGAGGATTTTCTTGCTGTGATCATAGATCTGACGATGCCGGGGATGAACGGTATCGAGACGACGAAGAAGATTCGGGCTGTGGCAGGTCCTGATATTCCGATTATCCTGATCTCCGCTTATGACTGGCTGGATTATGAAGAAGAAGCGCTGGCGGCAGGAGCCAACGGCTTTGTCGTCAAGCCGATGCTGAAGTCCAATCTGGTCTATACGATTAAAAAATACGTTTTGAAAGAAAACATGGAATCCAACGCGAGGCCTCAGATGCAGTCAGAACGGTCCTATAAAGGGAAACGGCTGTTATTGGTGGAGGACAACGCCATTAATCGGGAAATAGCGGAAGAAATCCTCGGACAGACCGGGTTTGCGGTGGAAACGGCGGAAAACGGGCTGGATGCGGTCGAACGGTTTTCTGCCGTTCCGGAATTCTATTATGACCTCGTTTTTATGGATCTGCAGATGCCGGTGATGGATGGGCTGGAGGCAGCCCGCCGGATGCGGGGCATGAACAGAAAGGACGCAGATTCTGTTCCAATCGTGGCCATGACTGCGAACGCGATGAAGGAAGATATAGAAGCCTCCATAGCTGCGGGGATGAATGCCCATCTGGCAAAGCCCCTTGAATTGGAACTGCTGTATCGGGTGATGGAAAAATACGCAGGCGGCTGAACGACCGCCTTTTCCTTATGGAAATAGACGGGAAATCAAAAAATGTCAGAAAGTGTTCTTGACAAAATGGTTAGATAATGCTAACATGAGCATGGTTAGGAAAATCTAACCATATATTTTTGAATACTGGTTAGTTCATGCTTACCATTGAGAGAGGGATGAATATGATGCCGTTGACATTAGCAGTTATCGGGGAAGAAAACATGATCAGAAAGGTCAGTGGAAAGCCGGAGGTCCGGGCACATCTGGAGAACCTTGGTTTTGTTCCGGGAGGCAGCATTACCGTGGTTTCCACTATGGGAGGAAATCTCATAGTAAATGTGAAGGATTCACGCGTGGCGATCAGCCGGGAGATGGCTGGAAAGATCATGGTGCAGGCCAGTACAGAGAATCAGGAGGAGACAGTATGAAGACATTGAGGCAAGTGAAAGTGGGCAATTTGGCCAAGGTGGTAAAGCTCCACGGTGAAGGCGCGGTGAAGCGCAGGATTATGGATATGGGCATTACGCGTGGTGTGGAAATCCATGTTCGGAAGGTGGCTCCTTTGGGCGATCCCATAGAGATTACCGTCAGAGGCTATGAGCTGTCCATCCGGAAAGCGGATGCGGATATGATTGAAGTAGAATAACCATGGGGGGCGCGGCTCCCTGTTTTTCAGAATGAAGGTTAGAGGAGACTAATTATTTTTGGAAAGGACAGAATGCTATGGATATCAAAATTGCTCTTGCGGGGAATCCCAACAGCGGCAAGACGACATTATTCAATGCCTTGACCGGTTCTAACCAGTTTGTGGGAAACTGGCCGGGAGTAACTGTTGAAAAAAAAGAAGGAAAACTGAAAAAACACGACAATGTGGTCATCATGGACCTTCCAGGTATTTATTCGCTCTCGCCCTATACCTTGGAAGAGGTTGTGGCAAGAAATTATCTGATAAGCGAAAGGCCGAATGCCATCTTAAATATCATTGACGGGACGAACCTGGAAAGAAATCTGTATCTGACTACTCAGCTTACAGAGCTGGGGATTCCTGTGGTGGTAGCCGTCAATATGATGGATGTTGTCAAGAAAAACGGAGATAAGATCAATGTCGGTGAACTTTCCAGACAGCTCGGCTGCAAAGTCGTAGAGATTTCTGCACTAAAGGGAATGGGAATCATGGAAGCGGCTGAAGAAGCTGTGAAGGCTGCCGGAGGAACAAAGACGGTGCCGCAGCACAGCTTCAGCGGCGTCGTGGAGCACGCGATTGCCCATATTGAAGAAGCGGCCGTCCATAATATGCCGCTGGAACAGCAGCGATGGTATGCGATCAAAATCTTTGAGCGGGATGAGAAGGTACTGGAACAGCTTAAGCTGGACAAAACGGTGCTTGCCCATATTGAAGGAGATATAAGAGCGGCGGAGAAAGAGCTGGATGATGACGCGGAAAGCATCATCACCAATGAGCGATATGTTTACATAGCATCCATTATAAAAGGCTGCTGCAAGAAAAAGAACGCGGGAGGCCTTTCCACCTCGGATAAAATTGACCGGGTGGTGACCAACCGTTTCCTGGCTCTTCCAATCTTTGCGGTGGTCATGTTCATCGTTTATTTTGTATCGGTCAGCACCGTAGGAACGATTGCGACGGACTGGGCCAATGACGGTGTGTTCGGTGACGGATGGCACCTGTTTGGAATCGGTTCTTCCGCGTATGAAGAGGCGGCAGAAGAGTATGCAGTGCCCGGCGCGGTGACGGAAGCGTTTGAAGCGGCCGCGGAAGAAGCCGGACTGGATCCGGAGGATGCGGCAGACCTTGAAACGACGGCGTATCTATACGACGACGACGGAAATGTGGAGGAAGAGATTCCTGTCACCTATGATACTTATTTGGAGGCTGCCGGGCAGGAAGAGCCGGATCCCGCCGATTTCGGCGTATGGGTGCCTGGAATTCCCGTGTTTGTGGAAAAAGGACTGGATGCGGTCAATTGCGCTTCCTGGCTGAAAGGGCTGATACTGGACGGCATCATAGCCGGCGTCGGGGCTGTACTCGGATTTGTACCCCAGATGCTCGTTCTGTTCCTGTTCCTGGCATTTTTAGAGAGCTGCGGTTATATGGCACGTATCGCTTTCGTTATGGACCGTATTTTCCGGAAGTTTGGACTTTCCGGTAAATCCTTTATTCCTATGCTGATCGGTACCGGCTGCGGTGTTCCCGGCATCATGGCGTCAAGGACCATCGAAAATGACCGTGACCGTAAAATGACGATCATGACCACGACCTTTATCCCCTGCGGCGCAAAGCTGCCGATCATCGCCCTGATTGCAGGAGCTCTGTTCGGAGGAGCCTGGTGGGTAGCGCCCAGCGCTTACTTTATCGGTATCGCGGCAATCGTCATTTCCGGCATCATGCTGAAAAAAACGAAGATGTTTGCAGGCGATCCTGCTCCGTTTGTCATGGAGCTTCCCGCTTATCACTGGCCGACTGTCGGCAATGTACTCCGTTCCATGTGGGAGAGAGGCTGGTCCTTTATTAAAAAGGCCGGTACGATCATCCTGCTCGCGACGATTCTGGTATGGTTCACTTCTTCCTTCGGCTGGGCCGATGGAAAATTTGGCATGGTGGAGATGAATGACAGTATCCTGGCTGCCGTCGGAAATGCGGTCGCATGGATATTCGCGCCTCTTGGCTGGGGACACTGGCAGGGAGCGGTGGCTACCGTCACCGGCCTGATCGCAAAGGAAAACGTAGTGGGGACCTTCGGCGTCCTGTTTGGAGGCTTTGATGAAGTCGCGGAAAACGGCTGGCAGATTTGGAGCAACATGCGCGCCGCTTTCACACCTTTGGCTGCTTATTCGTTCCTGATCTTCAATCTTCTGTGTGCCCCTTGCTTTGCGGCGATTGGCGCGATCAAGCGTGAGATGAACAGTGCTAAGTGGACTTGGTTCGCGATTGGTTATCAGTGCCTGTTCGCCTATGGGATTGCTTTTGTGGTCTACCAGTTAGGTATGCTGTTCACCGGCGGCGGAAATGTGATAGGTGCGGTCATCGCGTTTGTGATCGTGGCATTTATCCTGTTCATGCTGTTCCGTCCCTATAAAGAGAGCAATACACTGAACACAAAGATCAAGATAAAAGCAGGAGCATGACATAACATCATATAAGAGGATACGGAGCGCTGCAGTCTACTGCACGCTCCGTATTTATTTACCTTCAAGTATCAGATTTTATTTGATTTTTGCCGGCCGTGATAGGAGACAATGCCTGGATTGGCGGCAGAGTGATTCAGGATAATTTGTGAGGCCACCGGAGTCTTTTACAGAGGAGGAGATTCAAGCCTTACGGAAATACGGGTCAGATAATTTTCAGCACCGCTGACAGCCAGCTCATCCAGGAGGTAATCTTCAAAGAAATCTTCACTCAGGGGCCCGGAATTTAACGAGACGTACTGGAGAAGCTTTTGATAAGTCTCACCTATACGGTTCCAGTGCCCCTTATGATAAGCGCAGAGATAGCGGCCGGCCGGTTTTACTGTGTAGGCCAGCTTTTTTGGCGGAGTGTCAAAAAGCAGGTAAAAGATGTGATAATCCTGATAAATACCGCGGGATATTGAGGAATATTTTTGAATATAACCTACGTTATACGGACTTTTGAACCCATGCTTTTCGCAGTGGTCATAGAGAGCGGCAATCTTCTGTGCCACTGCCGTATCTTCCGTCACCGCAGTATAAGTGGATACATAGTATTGCTCCGGGAATTCGAGGATTTCCAGAGAGGCAGATTCCTTTTCCAGGGATTTTTGCAGCAGGGAGGCTTTTGTCCGGAGCCAGTCCCGGGTTCTTTTCAGGCGGGTGATCTTTTGGCTGACGAGTGCTTCCTCGTCGGCAAGCAGCTTTTGAAACGCTTCGGGACTTTTGTGAGCGAGATAGTCCTGTATCTGAGACAGGGGCATGTCCAGTTCCCGCAGGATACAGATGACATCGAAACTTTCCAGCTGTTCAATGGAGTAATAGCGGTAGCCATTATCTGCCCGGAGGGCAGGACGGAAGAGGCCGATGTCATCATAATGAAAGAGGGTGTGCTTGGTAGTGCCGGCGGCCCTGGCGAATTCCCCGGCGGTGAGATAACGGTTATGTTCCATATCTGGACCGATTTAACCTTTCTTAATGTAAAAAATTTGTATTTTCTATTGACTATTGGGTTACCCGATACCTTATCATACCTCATGGAAGAGGAAAAAGTAAAGGAAAGAGGGAGTATTATGAGTAATTCAATTTCACAGGAATTCAAATTTTTTTCATTGATTCGGTTCGCGCTCCCTACCATAATCATGATGATGTTCATGTCCCTTTATACCATTGTGGATGGGATCTTTATCTCACGGATGGTAGGAAGCCTTGCACTGTCGGCCAACAATATCGTCTATCCGGCGGCAAATGTATTGATGGCGGTAGGCATCATGCTGGCGACAGGGGGAAGCGCTGTAATAGCAAAAAAAATTGGTGAGAAAAAGGAAAAAGAAGCCAATGAGAATTTTACGATGATTATTTTGGTGGGTGTCGGAATGGGCGTGTTGGGAATGGTCTTTGGAAATTTGTATCTGGAGCCTCTGTGCCGTCTTCTCGGGGCCACGGACGCGCTGCTGGAATACAGTGCCGCCTATCTGAGCGTTATCCTGTATTTTGCGCCTATGTGCATGCTGCAGATGCTGTTTCAGTCCTTTTTCGTGACGGCAGGCAGGCCCAAGCTGGGACTGGGACTGATCTTGGCTGGAGGGATCGCCAATATCATACTGGATTATGTTTTCATGGGGCCTGTCGGAATGGGAGTCTCCGGAGCGGCTCTGGCCACTGGAATCGGGCAGTCAATTCCCGCGGTGGCGGGAATCTTGTTTTTTGCGTTCCGAAAAACAGGTCTTCGGTTCGCGAAGCCGAAATTTGACGGAAGAGTCTTGGGGAACAGCTGCTTCAATGGTTCTTCGGAGATGGTCACGAACCTGTCCACGGCGGTCATCACATATTTGTTCAACATCATTATGCTGAAGCTGGCAAAGGAACCCGGAGTGGCGGCCATGACAGTGGTTCTGTACGGCCAGTTCTTGTTCAACGCTCTGTATTTGGGATTCAGCATCGGGGTGGCGCCGGTATTCAGCTATAATCTAGGCGCTGGGCGGAAGGAGCTGCTGCGGAGGATATATCGGATCTCCATCCGATTTGTGATGATCTCCGCGGTCATTATCACCGCTGCCGCATGGGCGGGAGCTCCATTTATCGCTCAGGTTTTTATGGAGAAGGGAACAGAAGCTTATGAACTGGCCAGCAGGGGAGGGACATTGTTTGCTTTCAATTATCTGTTTGCCGGTACGAATATCCTGGCTTCCGGAATCTTCACCGCTTTGTCGGACGGGAAGACCTCAGCTTTGATCTCTTTTCTGAGGACCTTTGTTTTTATAGTGGCTGCAGTACTGGTACTGCCCCGTGTTCTGGGAGCCGACGGCGTATGGCTGTCCATACCGGCAGCAGAGGTGCTGACTCTTACTGTGTCCTTACCCTGCCTGTTTTCATATTTTAGCAAGAGAGAGAGGAGAATGACGTCTTTTGATTGACAGATTGGAAGGCATATGCTATAATGTCTCCCAATAAGAGGGAGTAGCCAAACGTCGTGAGACGGGTTTGAAATCGTCACCCGATACCGAAGAGGTATCCGTATCAAATGAGAAGTGCAAGACTTTTATTGTGGCAGGTGTGCTGGAATAAAAGTCTTTTTTATTTCATATTAGATGGAATCTATTGATGAAAGATATCCGGTCTCTTACCTGCCGCGGGAAATGCCTGAGGGCAGGAAAGGAGACGTATGGAGGAAAAGAATTATAAGATGAGGAAACAGATGCAGGAGACTTGCGAGGCGATTGAAGCCGGAGAACAGGCGCTTCACAGCCTGAAATGTGCGGAGAGTCATCTGGGAAGCGCCAGGGGATGGGGCGTCTGGGATATGTTTGGCGGAGGGTTCTTCGCCAGCCTGATCAAACATTCCAAGATTGATGATGCCAGAGAAGAGATTGAGAGGGCCAAATTCCACCTGCTGCAGTTTCAGAAGGAGCTGTCGGATATACAGGTTCCCATGGAGTTTCAAGTGGAGATCGGTAGTTTTCTGACTTTTGCAGATTTCTTTTTTGACGGATTGGCAGCGGACTGGCTGGTCCAGTCCAGGATACAGGAAGCCAGGGAGCAGGTCGAGGATGCCAGAATAAGAGTAGAAGGAATTCTGATGAACTTAAAAAGCTGGTATTCTTGTCTCCGCCTGGAAGATGGGAGGTAATGATATGGGATTGTTGGGAAATGTAATCTGGTTTATTTTCGGAGGTCTTTTAAGCGGCCTCAGCTGGTGCCTGGCGGGCTGTCTGTGGTGCATAAGTATCGTGGGTATTCCCATAGGCCTGCAGTGTTTTAAGTTTGCGGGCCTCAGCTTTTTTCCTTTTGGAAAGGAGGTCCATTACGGAGGCGGTGCAGGCTCCTTCTTATTAAACATAATCTGGCTGATCGTATCGGGACTTCCCATGGCCCTGGAGTTCGCGGTACTGGGACTTTTATTCTGTGTGACCATTGTAGGGATTCCCTTTGGGATGCAGCAGTTCAAGCTGGCAAAGCTGGCACTGATGCCTTTTGGGGCGGAAGTGTACTGAGCATAGACGAACCCCGAAGGCGGGGCGGGAGAAGCTCTCTTTGCTTGACTATGCCCGGAAGGAAAGTTATAATAAAGCATTAGAATCAAAACGTTATTTGCAGCATTTAATAATAGGAAGCTGGAGGATACGCAGATCGTGGAAGAACAGGGAATCCGTTTGAATAAATATTTGAGTGAAGCAGGCGTCTGCTCCCGCAGGGAAGCTGACAGACTCATCTCTCAGGGCAGGGTGACGGTGGACGGCGGGACTGCGTCCATGGGCCAGAAGGTCTTGCCGGGCCAGCAGGTATGTGTGGACGGTAAGGCGGTGGGAGGAAAGGAACGTCCGGTACTCCTTCTGGTGAATAAGCCTTCAGGTGTGGTATGTACTACCGCGGCATTTAAAGGCGAAAAAAACATTGTGGATTTGGTGAATTATCCAATACGCGTGTATCCGGTCGGACGCCTGGACAAGGAATCAGAAGGGCTTATTCTGATGACAAACCAGGGAGAGCTGGTGAATAAAATACTCCGGAGGGGAAATGCTCATAGCAAGGAATATCTGGTGAAGGTGAATAAACCGGTGACATCTGAGTTCCTGCAGGCCATGGCAAAAGGCGTGCCAATCCTGGATACGGTGACGGCGCCCTGCCGGATAGAAAAGACCGGGCCGCAGGAATTCCGCATAATCCTGGTTCAGGGGCTCAACCGTCAGATTCGGCGGATGTGTGAGTATTTTGATTACCGTGTGAGAGGACTCAGGCGGATAAGAGTCATGAACTTTACCGTGGACGGCATTCCCGTCGGAAGTTATCGGGAAGCGGCTCCAGAGGAGTATGAAGCGCTTCAGGAGCTTCTTAAGAACTCCAGCGGAAAACCGTGGAAAGAGCTCAATAAGAATAAAAATCGTTAAGACAACGGACAGGTGCTTAGAATGGAAAAGGAAAGACAGATCGCACGGATGAAGGAGCTGGTGAATCTCCTGAGAGAGGCGGGAAAAGCCTATTATCAGGAGAGCCGGGAGATCATGAGCAATTATGAGTATGACGCACGGTATGATGAGCTTGTGGCTCTGGAGAGGGAAACAGGGATTACTTTATCCAAGAGCCCTACCACACAGGTAGGCTATGAATTGCTGAGTGAGCTTCCCAAGGAGGCACACGAGAGTCCGATGCTGTCTCTGGATAAAACAAAGGACGCGGGAGCGCTGTCTGAATGGCTTGGAGATAAGGATGGACTCCTGTCCTGGAAACTGGATGGACTGACCATTGTACTGACCTACCGGGACGGGCAGCTTGAAAAAGCGGTCACCCGGGGAAACGGGGAAGTGGGAGAAGTCATTACGAATAATGCCCGTGTGTTTGCCAATGTACCTCTAACGATTGCCTGCCGCGGAGAAGTGGTGCTTCGTGGAGAGGCCGTGATCAAATATTCAGATTTTTATAAGATAAATGAAGAGATCGCAGAAGTGGACGCGAAATACAAGAATCCCCGGAACCTCTGCAGCGGAACAGTCCGCCAGCTGAACAACGAGATCACAGCGAAGCGAAATGTAAATTTTTTTGCGTTTTCTTTAGTGAAAGCAGGAGGGGTGGACTTCGGAAACTCCAGGGAGAATCAGTTCCTGTGGCTTTCCGAGCAGGGCTTTGACGTGGTGGAGTACCGGAAGGTCAGCCGGGAAACAGTGGCGGAAACAGTCGCGGATTTTGCCGGCCGGATCGGGGATAACGACTTCCCGTCCGATGGCCTGGTTCTGATTTTTGATGATATAGAATACGGCCGGTCTCTGGGCCGGACCGCGAAATTCCCCCGGGATTCCATTGCGTTTAAGTGGGCGGATGAGATTCAGCCCACTCATCTTTCGTATATTGAATGGAGCGCTTCCAGGACTGGACTGATCAATCCGGTAGCGGTATTTGAACCGGTGGAATTGGAAGGGACCACAGTCAGCAGGGCCAGCGTCCATAACCTGAGCATTATGGAAGCCCTGGAGCTGGGGGCCGGGGATGAGATCACAGTGTATAAGGCCAATATGATCATCCCTCAGATTGCCGACAATCTGACGCGGAGCGGAAGCCTGGAAATACCCAAGGCCTGCCCCGTCTGCGGCGGCGTCACAGAGATACGGCAGGAAAACGACGTGAAATCGCTGTACTGCACGAATCCGGAGTGTCAGGCAAAACGGATCAAGCGTTTTTCTTTGTTTGTGAGCAGGGACGCCATGAATATCGAAGGGCTGTCTGAAGCGACACTGGAGAAATTTGTGGATGCGGGCTTTGTTCGGGAATTTGCGGATCTTTTTTATCTGGACCGCTATAGAGAGCAGATTATTTCCATGGATGGCTTTGGAGAGAAATCCTATGAAAATCTTCAGGCGTCTTTGGAAAAAGCGAGGGACACGACCATGCCCCGTTTTGTCTATGGATTGGGAATCGCCAATATCGGAGTGGCCAACGCAAAGATGCTCTGCAAGGCATTTGACTATGATTTTGACAGGCTCCGCCATGCGGACAGAGAGGAACTGGAGCAGATAGACGGTATCGGCCCCGTGATCGCCGACGGCATGGTATCCTATTTCCAGTCAGAAAAGAACAATGGGGAGGCAGACCGAATGCTTTCGCTGGTGACATTTCATGATGAAGTGGCATCAGCGGAAACACAGATTCTGGCCGGAAAGACGTTTGTCATCACAGGGTCTTTGGAACGTTTTGGAAACCGGAACGAGGCAAAGGCGCTGATTGAATCTCTGGGTGGAAAAGTGACGGGTTCCGTTACGGCCAGAACTGATTACCTCATAAACAATGACAGTTTGTCGGGTTCCTCGAAGAATAAAAAAGCAAAGGAGCTTGGAATTCCCATTATATCGGAAGAGGAATTTCTGAATATGACAGAATAGGAGAGAGACTATGCCCATTAAGATACAAAATGACTTGCCCGCGCGCGCGATACTCGAGACGGAAAATATTTTCATCATGGATGAGAACCGCGCTGTTTCTCAGGACATCCGTCCTCTGCAGATCGTGATCTTGAATTTGATGCCCATAAAAGAGGAAACGGAGACACAGCTTCTCCGTTCCCTTTCCAATACGCCGATCCAACTGGACATTACATTTCTGCATATGTCTACCCACGAGTCTACTCATACCTCTGTGAGCCATCTGAACAAGTTCTATGTGACGTTTGATGCCATCCGTGAGCAGAAATTCGACGGCATGATCATCACAGGGGCTCCGGTAGAGCAGATGGAATTTGAAGAGGTGGATTATTGGCCGGAGCTTGCGAAGATCATGGAGTGGGGAAAAACTCATGTGACCTCTACGGTACATATCTGCTGGGGAGCGCAGGCGGGCCTGTATTATCACTATGGGATCCAGAAACACGAGATGGAAAAAAAGCTGTTCGGTGTCTACGATCACAGGGTACTGGACCGGACGGTCCCGCTGGTGAGAGGATTTGACGATGTGTTCCGCGCGCCTCATTCCAGGTATACTTACGTACGGAAAGAGGATATCGCCGCCTGCCCGGAGCTCATCATATTGGCAGAATCTGACGAGGCAGGCGTGTTCCTGGTGCAGAGCCGGGACGGGCGGCATATCTTTGTCATGGGACATCCCGAATATGACAGGGTCACGCTGGATGGGGAATACCGCCGCGACCGGGGGAAGGGAATGGATACAGCGGTTCCGGTGAATTATTATCCGGAGGATGACCCGGAGGAGAGGCCTCTCCTTACATGGAGGATGCATGCCAATGCCCTTTATACCAACTGGATCAATTTCTATGTGTATCAGGTGACGCCGTATATTTTGTAAATATTGAGAAGATCATGCACCGGCTGAAGTTTACGGCTGTCATGATTTCGGCCCGTATGCGTGGAGCAGCGGGCCGGTATTTTAATAAAATTCTCTATGAATCTTTTCTTGAACCACTTCGTCTAATGTGTGAGCGGGAAGCATTTTTTCCGGATAGCCTACCGCGATAATCGAAAGCACTCCTGCAGAAGCTTTTCCTTTTTTTCTTCTTCTATGGCTCTGTCTTCAAATTTCCGGCAGCTTCTTCTCTTAAGCAATAGATCTAACATAAAATTCCCCTCCAAAGATGAACAGAATCGACTTGGCTTTCTTTAATAGTAATATCTGTTCCTAAAATGTCAAACGGCTTGTATTGGGGCGTAAAAAAAGCCGCCGGCACGCCGGCGGCCCAGTCTGCTTAAGGAGATACGAACAGCCCTATGGAGGGCGGAAAATAGGTGAATAGGAAGAACAAGACCACGATGACCATAAGGAGCAGATTTAGAAACAAAGTATATTTCTTTGACCGGCAGTTTAAGGTTCGTCGGTAAAAAATCAGGAAACCGATCACGACACTTACGAGGAAAACGGCGATATCCAGTATGAGATTGTGGAAGCCCAGGACCCCGCTGTAGGTATAAAAGAGGACCGGTATCAGAAATATACCGGCAAGTATTCCGGAAGGCAGCGCAGAGACGGCGCAGGGCCAGGCAGATTTAAGTCTCGGCAGCGCCAGGAGCAGATATAAGAGCATGGGAAAAAATAAAAGCTTCATATGTTCCCAAGTGGATTCATTCACAGGGGAGATGAGTCCAACGAGGAAATTCTCTCCGCTTGCACCATAGGCGAAATGCAGCAGAGAGCCGAAGACAGATACCAAGAGGATACCGAGAAGCGTATAGTGAAATAATTTTTTGTGTTCAGTATTCATATTCAACTCCTTGATTGATTTGAGATAATAGGTTTCACTAAAGGCGGGAGGCGGAATGTTTATGCCTTGTCACATACAGAAAGAACAGGAAGCAGACAACAAACAGGATTCCGGAGACCAGCAGGTCCAGCAAAGCGGGCATTCCTTCATGGATGGGAAGGGATGCGTGGGCCATGGTAATACCGATGGACAGGAAAACGGCCAGGGCGGGGCGGATGAGCTCATAAAAGGGTGAAAACGGCAGCTCGATTTTTTTTCGAAGAAAGTTCAGGTGAAACATGGTGATGGTGAGCTCGCTGCACAGCAGTCCGTACAGATAAGCGCGTATTCCGAGCCTGGGGATCAGGAACATGACGAAGCAGAGCCGTATGGTCAGACCTATGGCCGTATGGAAGAAGGTGGTCTTTGCGTAGCCCAGGCCGTTGATGATGCTGTTCAACGTTCCGGATACGTAGAGAAACGGACACAGCCACGCCAGGACGGACAGAAAGCTGCCCGCCGTTTCGTTGTGGAAGATGACCGGTCCCACTGAAGGGCCAAAATAAAGGAAGATTCCGGCGAACAGGATTCCGATGTATAGGCTGTATCGTATGGATATCGCGGAGGAATAATTGATGCTCTCGTAGGCCTTCATGGACTGGGCTTCCGCGATATGAGGGAGCAGCATGACCGAAAGAGAATTGGTGATGGCTGTCGGGAACAGGATAAAAGGCAGGGACATTCCTGTCAGGACTCCATACAGGCTCAGGGCGTCGCCGGGGGACAGGCCGAAGCTCCTCAACCGCCCTGGGATCATGATGGCTTCGGCACTCTGCAGAAGGCTGATGACCAGCCGGTTTGCCGTGAGAGGCAGGACCATCAGGACCAGGTTGCGGAATAAAAGGCCATAAGAAGACTGGGAGATATTCCCCTGGACAGAGCTTTTTTTCCGTGACTGTTTGGAAGCATGAAAGGAAAAGGCCAGGAGGCTGGAGAGAAGGGCGCCGGCCTCGCCGGCCAGATGGCCGACTACCGCGTATGCTGCGGTAATGGTCTTTCCCGAGGATTCCGCCATATAAACGACGGCGATCACGGTCATGATACGGACGCACTGTTCAATCAACTGTGCGGCCGCGGGTACCTGCGCTTTGCTGCGCCCATAATAATAACCGCAGATACAGGCGTGTACGGCGCTCATGGGGACCGAGAAGGACAGAATGCGGAGCAGGTTTTCACAGCGGGGCTCTGACAGTACATGGAGGGCCAGAAACGGGGCATACTGATACATGATGGCCGCTGCCGCAAAGGAAAGAGAGAGGGCCAGGATCAGCCCGCAGGCGAGATACCGGCGGCTGTTGCCCTCTCCTTTTTTACCATGTTCAGCTGCTACAAACCGGGATATGGCCGTCTGAATGGATCCGCAGCAGAGGGAAAAGCAGATTCCGTATATGGGATATACCAGCTGGTAGAGTCCCATGGCTTCCGTACTGATTTTATGAGAAAGAAAAATCCGGTAAAAGAAGCCGGCGACCCGTGCGGCGATTCCAGAGGCGGTCAGGAGCAGAGTACCCAGGATCAGCGGGTTTTTTTGTTTCCTTTTTTTCATGGCAGTACCTCAAATGGCGTTGTTACAGTATATTGTGGGAAATGCATAAATAGTCCCATGTAAATATTTCCCAAGCAGTCTTGACAAAAATACCGGGCGGTGGTATAGTGTCAATGAAAATCATAGTATTTTACTGGGAATTTGGAGGCGCAGGATGAAATTGTCAACGAAGGGCCGGTACGGCCTGCGGGCCATGGTGGATCTGGCCGAGACCAGTGAAGACGGGCCGGTGTCGATTCAGACAATTGCAAAACGGCAGGATTTGTCTGATAAATATTTGGAGCAGCTTTTGGGATTGCTCAAGAAGGCAGGACTGGTGAAAAGCGTCCGGGGCACACAGGGAGGATACCAGATCGTGGGCAATATGGAAAGGATTTCCGTGGGCGATATCCTGCGGGCCCTGGAAGGGGATCTGATCCTGGTGGATTGTGCCGGGCTTGAGAGGGATGGCTCGTGCAAGACGGCTAAATTCTGCGTGACAAAATATGTCTGGAAGAAGATCCATGAAAGTCTGGAGGATACGGTAGACCACATTACCCTAAAGGAACTTGTGGAGCAAAGTAAATCCATGCAGGCAGGGACATGGAAAGAGGAATAATATAAGATAAGGAAAGAAGGGTACAGAAAATGGAACAGTTGATTTATTTAGATAATGCGGCTACTACAAAGGTGAATCCGAAGGTACTGGATGCGATGCTCCCGTATTTTTCCGAGAAATTCGGCAACCCGTCTTCCGTGTACGGCTTTGCGTCAGGAAACAAGCAGGCCATTACGGAAGCAAGAGAAACCATTGCGGAGATTTTGGGCGCAGATTCCAGCGAAATATATTTTACCGGCGGCGGTTCGGAAGCTGATAACTGGGCGCTGAAGGCTGCGGCGGACGCTTATGGGGAAAAAGGAAAACATATCATCACGACGAAGATCGAGCACCACGCAATTCTCCATACCGGCGAATATCTGGAGAGCAAAGGCTTCGATGTGACTTATCTGGATGTGGATGAAGACGGCGTGGTGGACATGGAGCAGCTTAAGTCCTCCATAAGACCTGATACCATCCTGATTTCCGTGATGTTCGCGAACAATGAGATCGGCACGATGGAACCGATCGCGGAGATCGGGCGCCTGGCAAAGGAGAAGGGAATCCTGTTTCACACGGATGCGGTGCAGGCATTCGGCCATGTGCCGATAAAGGTAGATGAAATGGGAATCGACATGCTGAGTGCAAGCGGCCATAAGCTCAACGGGCCGAAGGGCGTCGGTTTCCTGTATATCCGGAAAGGTGTAAAGATCCGTTCCTTTATCCATGGAGGCGCCCAGGAGAGGAAGCGCCGCGCCGGCACGGAGAACGTTCCGGGCATCGTGGGCTTGGGAGCTGCGGCCAGGATTTGTGCCGATACGATGGAAGAACGGGACAGGAAAGAATCGGAGCTCAGGGATTACTTGATTGAGCGGGTGATGAAAGAGATTCCTTATACCAGGCTCAACGGGCACCGGACAAAGCGCCTGCCTAACAATGCGAACTTCAGCTTTCAGTTTGTAGAAGGAGAATCCATGCTGATCATGCTCGACATGGCCGGCATCTGCGCTTCCAGCGGTTCTGCGTGTACTTCCGGATCTTTAGATCCTTCCCATGTACTTTTGGCCATTGGACTGCCCCATGAGATCGCCCACGGTTCTCTGAGACTGACTCTGGGTGACGATACTACGAAAGAACAGATTGATTATGTGGTGGAAAAGCTGAAGGAGATTGTGGAAAAGCTGCGTTCCATGTCCCCGTTATATGAAGATTTCATAAACGGAGGGAAAGAAGTGGCGGATCCGAAAACGGAAAAGAAATAGATCAGGAGGAATAGAATAATGTACAGCGAGAAAGTAATGGACCATTTTCAGAACCCCAGAAATGTGGGAGAAATAGAGGATGCCAGTGGAATTGGCACCGTAGGCAATGCCAAATGCGGAGATATCATGCGGATTTATCTGGATGTGGATGAAAATCAGGTGATTCAGGATGTGAAGTTTAAAACCTTCGGCTGCGGAGCCGCCGTGGCCACCAGCAGCATGGCTACGGAGATGGTGAAGGGAAAGACAGTCAATGAGGCTTTAAAGGTGACTAACAGAGCGGTCATGGAAGCACTTGACGGACTGCCTCCGGTTAAGGTACACTGTTCTTTGTTAGCAGAGGAAGCAATCCATGCTGCCCTTTGGGATTATGCGGAGAAGAACCATATAAAGATAGAAGGGCTTTCCAAGCCGAAATCGGATATCAGTGAACACGAAGAGGAAGAAGATTATTGATTCATGGAAAAAAAGAAAGTCGTAGTAGGCATGTCTGGAGGAGTGGATTCCTCTGTGGCGGCCTGCCTGCTTTTGGAGCAGGGATATGAGGTCATAGGCGTGACCATGCAGATCTGGCAGGATGAGGACCGGACAGTCATCGAGGAAAATGGTGGCTGCTGCGGTCTTTCTGCCGTGGACGACGCGCGGAGAGTGGCCGGAATTTTGGGAATCCCGTTTTATGTGATGAACTTTAAGGATGTATTCCGGGAAAAGGTCATGGATTATTTTGTGGATTCTTATGTGCAGGGAAGGACGCCGAATCCGTGCATCGCCTGCAACCGCCATGTGAAATGGGAGGCGCTTCTCAAAAGAAGCCTGGAGATTGGTGCGGATTATATCGCTACAGGCCATTACGCCCGTGTGGAGGCTTTGGAAAATGGAAGGATGGCCGTCCGGAATTCTGTGACGGCGGCGAAGGACCAGACCTATGCCCTTTATAATCTGACCCAGGAGCAGCTTCGGCATACCCTTATGCCGGTGGGAGCATATGCTAAGGGTGATATACGGAGAATGGCGGAAGAAAGGGGGCTTCCCGTGGCCTCCAAGCCGGACAGCCAGGAAATCTGCTTTGTGCCGGATAACGATTACGCGGGATTTATTGAAAGAAACACCAGAGTCCCTCTCAGAGGGGGAAACTATGTGGATAAGGATGGGAATATACTAGGACGCCATAAGGGAATCACGCACTATACGATAGGTCAGAGAAAAGGTTTAAATCTGTCCATGGGCCATCCGGTGTTTGTGACGGAGATCCGGCCGGAGACTGATGAGGTGGTTATTGGGGAGGCAGAGGACGTCTTCACCGATGTGGTATATTGCAGGCAACTGAATTTTATGGCACTGCCGGGCGTGGAGGACGGACAGCTTCTCACGGGAAAAATCCGTTATGCCCATAAAGGTGTGCCATGCAGAGTAAAGAGAATCGGGAGAGATACGCTTGAATGCAGGTTCTCAGAACCGGTGCGGGCAGTTACACCCGGACAGGCCTTGGTGCTGTATGATGGGGAATATGTGGCCGGCGGCGGTACGATCATTCCGGCAAAAGAGATGAACATAGGGCAGAAAGCGTAAAGGTCCGGAATAAAGCAGAAAAATTCAGAGGATGCGTGATATGAGAGGATTCAGGGGAGTTAAGCATATGGGAAATGAAAGAGGAAGAAAAAAGCATGTACTGACAGGAGCTGTGGCAGTCTGCCTGCTCTTGGCACTTGTACTGGCCGGCTGTGGGAACAGGAAGCCGGCTGTGGGGACAACGGCGGAGCAGTCCGGTGAGACGGGTTCCACTGCTTCACCGAGTGCGGAGGCACCTTCGACGATGGCGCCTGTCACGACAGCGGCCACTACCACAGCAGCCACTACGACGGCGGAGGAGATGGAAACGCTTGCTTTTACCGACGTAGACGAGACGGTGTACGCGACGGATACGGTAAATATCCGCAAGGATGCGGATACGGGCGCGGAAGCCGTGGGTAAGCTGCGGACCGGCCAGTCTGTCCGCAGAACCGGTTATAATGAAAAATGGAGCCAAGTGGAATATGAGGGACAGATATACTTTGTGTCTTCGGAGTATCTGACGGTGGAAGAGCCTGCTGCCGTGCCTCCGGCTTCCGGACAGGCCGGTACAGGGATTTATCACGGAGGAAGCGGACCTTTAGTCTGCATTGACCCCGGCCATCAGGCTGTGGGGAACAATGAGAAAGAGCCGGTGGGGCCGGGAGCTTCCGAGATGAAGAAAAAGGTATCCTATGGGACTGCCGGTGCTGCGTCCGGCCTGGATGAATCAGAGCTCAATCTTCAGGTTTCCCTGCAGCTTCGGGATGAACTGCTCTCCAGGGGGTATCAGGTACTGATGGTCAGGGAGACTAATGATGTGGACATCAGCAACGCAGAACGAGCCGCCATCGCCAATGAGGCGGAGGCAGAGGCATTTGTGAGAATCCATGCCAACGGATCAGAGAATACCGGAAAGACAGGTGCCATGACCATCTGTCCGACTCCGGAAAACCCGTATTGCAGCGAGATCTACAGTACGAGCCGATCTTTATCTGACTGCATACTGGATTCCATGACGGCATCCACAGGTTCAGGAAACAATGGAGTGTGGGAGACGGATACCATGAGCGGAATCAACTGGTGCCAGGTGCCCGTGACCATTGTGGAGATGGGATATATGAGTAATCCGGATGAAGATCTGGCGATGGCTTCGGCTTCCTATCAGGTCAAACTAGTGAACGGGATCGCCAATGGAATCGACGCGTATTTTGGACGGTAACAGTTGACATTCCCTTCCTTTGCGGGTAAAATAGTCTAGTATGATTTGGAGACGTATCGAAGTGGTCATAACGAGCTCGACTCGAAATCGAGTTGTCCTCCGGGGCACGTGGGTTCAAATCCCACCGTCTCCGCTTCAGGGCCTCAGCCAAAAGCTGTCAGGCCCTTTTTTCTTGCAATACAAGTGGGGAAATGCTACAATAAATTGATAAAGTGCCCAATTTATTGAGGTTTTTTAATATTTAATAGTCTGTATACGATCCTGGTTTTCGGCTTTATGATACAAGATACTTTTTGGAATCATTTATAATCAGCTCCGATCAAGTTCCGGTTCAGCACCGGCAGAAGTTCCGGACCGTCACGATTTCGGTTCGCTGGCGATGCAGGGGCCGCTTTATCTCCGCTTTGGCAGTACCGCTCACATGTCGACAGGAAATCTTTATGATTTCCCGTCTCCTGTTCGCTCAGAAACGGAATCGGTATTTCCGTTTCTGCCTTCCTCCGCCTGGAGAACTCCGGCCGCTGCCCTGCGGCGCTCACCTTTAGGCCGGCCCGAAATCATTCTGCCGGTTTTCTGTCTGCCGCACCGTTTCAGACATGAGCCATAATCCTGATTCCAGAAAAGAATCGGATATCCGCAGGGCCCGCACGCCTTACGGCGGCGGGCCTCCGTGGCCGC
This sequence comes from Lientehia hominis, assembly GCF_021044755.1. Classification (GTDB taxonomy): domain Bacteria; phylum Bacillota; class Clostridia; order Lachnospirales; family Lachnospiraceae; genus Lientehia; species Lientehia hominis. The sequence goes on along the minus strand of NZ_JAJNOR010000001.1, from coordinate 594,072 downwards.
CCCAATGGCTTTCAAAGCAAACTGGAGGTAATTTCGGTGCGGAAAGAGGAGCAGGAGAAAGTCCGCTTCCATCCAGGCGGTCCCTGCATTGCCAGCGAACCGAAATCGTGACGGCCTGGAACTTCTGCCGGTATCTAACCGTGACTTAATCAGAAGTAATTTAAAATGATTTTAAAAAGTATACCCCTCGGGTATCCTCTGGTGGATAGTGCGGCTGAAGCGGTTACTTATAGAATGACTGTAACCGCGTCTTAGTACGAGATTAAAGCAGAACTGAAGGAAGGGAAAATTCGTATAGTGAACCGCGAGATGGGCACCGGGTTAGTTGAGACCGACGAAGCAAAGTTTCTTTATAATTTGATTGTGAATTGAGATTTTGGACGGATGCTTTCCTTGTCTTATTTTACCCGCCGAAAAAGAAAGCAAACCTATCGGCTCATGAGGGCAGCTGCACAGGCACTATTTGCAGGAACGCAAAAAAGAGACCTATACCGCTTTACTCACAAGCGGCAGGATGTATACATACCATATACGCATAGTATAGAAATAGTAGTATACGGTCTGCCAAAACTTCTTAGCATATTAGGATTTTCGGCGGATTTTTCATTTATGAAGCACTGTTTTATATATTGTTAAAAGGACAAATAGAAAATATTGTGAAATCAACACATAGTAGAAAAGGTGTTGTTCAATTTTGAGAATAGGTCTTCTATGATTATATTATCAGTCACGGCTGAAATATATTATTCAGAGGAGAATACACTATGAACACAGACAAGATATACGCAGAAGCAATTGCTAACGAATACGCACCAAAGGACACTTCTAAAGTGATTGCGTTGAAAAAATTGGACAGAAAAGCAAAAAGCAAAGCAAACATCTTTGCTTATACTTTTGGAATTATTATGGCACTTGTGTTTGGTGCAGGGATGTGTCTGTCCATGAAAGTAATCGGGGATGGAAGTGCTTTGATGATGGCTGTCGGGATTATCGTAGGCATTATTGGCATCATTGGCGTAAGCGTCAATTACCCAATTTATAAAAAGCTGCTTGAAAATGGAAAAAAACAGTATGCGTTTGAAATTATGCAGCTTGCAAAAGAAATCAGTGAAAAAGTCGAATGACAAAAAGGGGGGGCGGTAATATATGAATAAATGTGAAAGTAAATACTTCAATACCGCCCTCTGTATGGACGAGGCGCTTATAGCTTTGTTGGAAGTGAAAGATCTGCAGTATATTACAATAAAGGAAATTTGTGAAAAAGCTGGAGTGAACAGGTCTACATTTTATCTGCATTATGAGACAATTGCCGATTTAGTAAATGAAGCAATGGAAAGTGTCGATACACGCTTCCAGTCTTATTTTGCGCAAGACACAAAAACTATCTGGGACAAGATAAATGGCGATGAGTTAAAAGACCTTGTTCTGATTACAGGGGATTATCTGAAACCATATCTCCAGTTTATAAGCGATAACAAAAAGGTTTACCGTGCAGCTTTTAGAAATCCTAACAGTATGCAGGCAAATGAACGTTATGGGAATTTAAAAAAATATGTTCTCCAACCGATTTTGAAAAAATTTAAAGTTCCATCTGCATTTTGGAAATATTATATTGCGTACTACATAGAAGGGATTATGGCTATTATCAAAGAATGGCTGAATCATGATTGTTCGGATACTGTCGAAACAATAGCAGCTATCATAGAAGAATGCGTTAGACCAACAAATGGGACTATAGAAAGTACATATGGAGAATAATTCGATAAGCAAAAAAGTAAAGCCAATGATTGAAAAATGGAAAAAGGATTATACTTTCAAAACGATAGCAAGTTCCATTATTTCTTTTGGCGTCTCTATCCTGTTTGCTTTATATAATGGTTTTTTAGGTATTCATCTTTTGTCAGTATGGCATGGAAGCATTTGTGTATTTTATCTTCTCCTTATTGCAATTCGGGGAATGATTCTGTTAACTGAAAAGAAAAACATAGCAGGTGCCGAACAGGAAAGGGAACACTGCAGGTGCAGAACCTTTGTCATTAGTTCCGTTATGCTTCTGCTGCTAAATCTGGCCTTAATACTTCCTATTTCGTTAATGGTCATTTTAGAAAAGCCAGTAAATATGGGAGTGATTCCTGCAATTACAATGGCAGCTTATACAACTTATAAACTCACAATGGCTTCTGTCCATATTCAGAAACAAAGACACAGCAGACACGGCAATATTCTTATTGGTCAACTTCGGACAATCAACTTTATTGATGCACTGGTTTCCATTCTTACACTTCAAAACACATTGATAATGGTTGAGCAGACGGAATCAAGCGTTGATGATATGTTTATATTGTCTGCTGTTTCAAGTGCGGCGATTTACATTGTTATTTTATTTATAACAATACGTTTACTGATGATAGGATTAAAACGATATAAAAAATAGCGAAAATATTTCTCTCTCGCACAAAATGATTTTGAATCGGTTGAGGAATTAGAAAACGCCGAAAGCGCGCAAAAACATAGTGTTTATGCGGGTTTTCGGCGTTTCCTTTGTCGCTCATGCTGTCAAGCAGAGTATCAAGCTGCCGCCTTTGCATCCATTTCTCATCTGTTTTATCCGGGAAAAAGAATTGGTCTGCGAATATTTTCCGTATGGTAACGAATTTCTTTACCGATGTTGTTTTTCAAGCGTATGCTTGGTATAATGGTTAAAGAATGTTAACGAAAGGATTTGAGGATATGACACGGAAGCGGGTAATGATAAATACTGAAAAATGTATTGGATGTGGTATGTGCGGTAACGTTTGTGTGGCACATAACCTTGAAATAAGGAATAAGAAAGCAGCTACGATTATGGATAGCTGCATATTGTGCGGACAATGCTCGGCAGTCTGTCCCCAAAAAGCAATTTTGATGATTGACTGCGGCGACGGTCAAGTGGAAAAGACAGAAGAGAATCGCCTTAATCCAAATGATGTATTGAATACAATTCGCTTTAGAAGAAGTATCCGCAATTTTAAGGAAACAGAGATTTCAAAGGATATTATAGAGCAGATTTTAGAAGCAGGCAGACTTACCCATACGGCAAAGAATATGCAGGATGTTTCTTTTATTGTGCTTGATAAAGAGAAAAAGCGTATCGAGACAATGGCTGTTAAGGTGTTCAGAACAGTCAAGCCGATTGTAGATTTATTCAGCCCGTTGGCAAGGAACAATAAAATCAACGACAGCTTCTTCTTTTTCAATGCACCTATTGTAATTGTTATCATGGCAAAGGATAAAACAAACGGCATTCTTGCGGCTCAAAATATGGAGTATGTAGCAGAAGCAAACGGCTTAGGCGTACTATACAGCGGCTTTTTCACAATGGCGGCGAATGCTTCAAGGAAAATAAAAAAAGCAATCAGTATTCCAAAGGGGAAAAAGGCTGCTATGACTTTGGTACTTGGCTATCCGAATGTAAATTTCCTTCGTTCAACACCCCATAAAAAATTGAATGTCAGATATATGTAGGGGGCTTTGAAATGGAAAAAGAATGTAAAGAGAACCTGAAATATATTACAAACGGATTCCGGAAATGCAGAAATGCGTTTACTGCAATCGGAGATGAAACAAGGCAGTTAATACTGTTGGTTTTGCTTGAAAGTGATTTATCAGGTATCCGAGTTGGAGAAATTGCGGAAAAGACACATCTTACACGACCTTCCGTTTCTCATCATCTTCAGATTTTAAAAGAGGCCGGTATTGTTGCAATGCGCCGTGAAGGAACGAAAAACTATTACTACGTAAGCACGGACGAAACACAATGGAAGGATATTGCCTGTTTGGTTAATCGGGTATATGAAAGTGTACAACATATCAGTTCACAATCGCAGGGAGTAGATAAGTTTTGATTTTATATTTTTCAGGAACAGGAAACAGTGAATACACCGCCCGGAGAATTGGCAAAGAGATTGATGATGAGGTAACCAATCTTTTTGATAAAATCAGAAACATGGATTATTCAGAAATGAAATCAGAACGTCCGTGGGTGATCGTTGTTCCGACCTATGCTTGGAGAATACCGCGCATCGTCAGCGACTGGCTGGAAAAAACAAACTTTTCCGGAAAAAAGGAGGTTTATTTTGTTATGACCTGCGGAGGGAGCATTGGAAACGCAGGTCATTATCTTAAAAAGCTCTGTGCGGAAAAGAATATGAATTACTGCGGCTGTGCTGAGATCGTTATGCCTGAAAACTATATTGCATTGTTCTCCACGCCGACCGAGGATGAGGCATTACAGATTATTGAGCAAGCCGAAAGCGTAATAGACAGTACAGCACTTCATATCAAAAATGGAGATAAGCTGCCCAATCGCGAAATTTCTTTCGGAGATAAAATGAACAGCGGAATGATAAACGCCCTTTTCTATCCGATGTTCGTTCATGCAAAAAAGTTCTACGCCACTGACCACTGTATTTCCTGCGGCAAATGCGTCAATGTATGTCCGCTGAAAAATGTTAGTATTGAAAATGGAAAACCAAAGTGGGGCGATAATTGTACGCACTGTATGGCTTGTATCTGTACATGTCCGAAAGAAGCGATTGAATATGGAAAACACAGTAAGGGATTACCCCGTTACAATTGCTTAAAATAAGTGAATTAAATATATACATGCACACAAAACTGCTGCCTGATGGCAGGCTTGTAAGCTATCAAATCATTTAATACTTTTTGAATAATAAGTTAGAAATCTATTAAAAAAGCTGATATAATCGGTAATTGCTTCTCCGGAATGATCTCCCATATAAATACCGAAATAGTCGCGATTTTCTATATCCCCTGTGTATCTGCCGGGAGCGTCTCCCAGCTTCGTCATGCGCAAACATTGCTTGCATACTACTATTCCGGTACATTTTATAATATGGTAATTCATTTGTTGGAGGACGGTGCAAAAATGGTGCTCTGTCTTACTAATCCAGCTTGTACGGTGATATGGCAAAATAAATGATGATCCGTTCTATCTGATCTGTGAACACCTTGCTTTCCCAGCCCTTGAAAATCCCTCCTGTGTCTTTATCATCAGATTTCTGGCCTGATTGACAGTCATAAATCGTTCCAAAGTATCCCTGCGGATAATCGCTGTTCTGCCGGTTAGGGATTTTATGTGATATTTTTCTTGACTTTGAGTGTACTCCAGGGTGTATGGTTGTTTTGAAGGTGGAATATCAGAAGGAATGGAAGTGTTATGAAAGGAGAATGAGGATATGATTTATAAGACTTTTCAGGATATGCGTCTGTCTGCTTTGGGGTTGGGAGCCATGCGCCTGCCGGTAACGGATGGGGAATACGCAGTAATAGACGAAGCAGAGACCGGAAGGATGGTCGCCTATGCCATGGAACACGGAATTAATTATTACGATACGGCTTGGGGGTATCATGACGGCTGTTCTGAGGTTGTCCTGGGTAAAGCACTGAGCCGGTATCCCAGGGAAAGCTTTTTTCTTGCGGACAAATTTCCGGGATATGACCTTTCCAATATGGACAAAGCGGAGATGATCTTTGAAGAGCAGTTAAAGCGGTGCGGAGTGGAATATTTCGATTTTTATCTGTTCCATAATGTCTGCGAGATGAACATTGATGCGTATCTGGATAAAAAATACGGTATTTTTGAATATCTGATGAGACAAAAGCAGTCGGGACGGATCCATCACCTGGGCTTTTCCGCTCATGGAAGCTATGGGGTGATGAAGCGTTTTCTGGAAGCTTACGGAGAACAGATGGAGTTTTGCCAGATCCAGCTCAATTATCTGGACTGGAGCTTTCAGGATGCAGAGAAAAAGGCAGAGCTTTTGGAAGAATATCAGATTCCCGTGTGGGTGATGGAACCACTTCGGGGTGGGAAGCTGGCCGCGCTTTCCAGGGAAGACACGAAGAGACTCAAACAGCTCCGCGCCGACGAAGAGACGCCGGCATGGGCATTCCGGTTTCTGCAGTCGATTCCAAGTGTCACTGTGACGTTATCAGGCATGTCAAATCTGAAACAGCTGCAGGACAATATCCGGACATTTGAAACGGAAAGGCCGCTTGACCGTCAGGAATTTGATACGCTGATGGAAATTGCGGACGGCATGGTGAAGAAGAGCATACTGCCTTGTACGGGATGCCGCTATTGTACCAGTCATTGTCCGCAGCAGCTGGATATCCCTTCTCTTTTGTCTTTATATAACGAGCATCGTTTTACAGAAGGCGGATTTATTGCGCCGATGGTCCTGATGGCAGTATCGGAGGAAAAACGTCCGGATGCCTGTATCGGGTGCAGGAGCTGTGAGGCAGTATGTCCTCAGCAGATTAAAATTTCAGAAGCAATGTCTGATTTTAACAGGAGGCTGAGAGCCTGACGCGGCTCTCAGTCTATCGCGCCATCTAGTAAAGTATAGATGCCGGCCGCCTTTTCCAAAACAGGAAGTCCGCCTGTGGGAAAAGGCGGCTTTTGTTTCCAATAAGAATGTGGCTGAAAGCATTACGTCTTCTCACTTGCATGGTTTATCGATTAACACAAAATTATTAATGTTTATCGATAAAAATATATTGACATACATTAAGAATGGTGCTATGATGACATTATCAAGGCGCGAAGCGCCGGAAAATAATAGAGGAGGAAGATATGAGTCAATTGAATAAGATTGCTTTGGTGGTGTCAAAGGTTTTGGAGGTGCTTCATTGGATAGGGACGGTGGCCGCTGCAGGACTGCTGATATGTACGGCTGCGGCAGGAGACTGGATTGGCGGCATTCTTACGAAAGAGGCGCCGGAGCTTGGAAAATATCTTTGTGTTTACGGCTTTGAGATGACGGCGGTCGGTGCAGACGGAAATGTCCGTTATGCCGCAGTCATTCTGTTTTCCATTGGGGCAGTCTTGATCCTGTCTTTGATGGCGATGGTATTCCGGAATATCTATCTGATCTTTAAAACAGCTAAGGGGAAAACATGGTTTTCCAAGGGCAGCACTCCTTTCCAGAAGGACATCACGCGTATGGTGAGGGAGATCGGGATTTTTTATATAGCCGTCCCGGCAGCAGGACTGATCATGAGCAGCATTTCCAGGCTTGTGCTCGGCGTAGAATTTGCGGAGATCAGCGTGAATCTGGAAGGTTTTATCACAGGTATTCTGATCCTCTGCCTTTCTCAGATATTCGCGTATGGAGCACAGCTTCAGAATGACGTAGACGGACTTTTATAAGGAGGCTGGTCATGGGAAAGATCGTACTGCGGCTGGACCGCATGATGGTAGAACGGAAGATTTCTTTAAATGAGCTTGCTGAGGGAGTCGGCATCTCTAATGTGAATCTTTCCAAAATAAAAAACAATAAGGTGACGGCAATCCGCTTTTCTACTCTGGCCGCCATATGTGAGGTTCTGGACTGTGATGCCGGAGATATCTTAGAGTATCAAAAGGATTGACCGGTTGATATTATGCCGCCGAACGGTTATGATAAAAGCAGCGTTTAATGTATAAAGACGCTGGGAGGTGGCAGAAATAAAAAGAATACTGATCATTGACGATGATGTGTATATAGGCGATATGTTAGAAGAAACACTTGCGAAAGAAGGCTATGGCGTCCTGCGCGCCTATTCCGGCACGGAAGCGTTTCTGATTTTGAAGTCATGCCTTCCGGACCTGGTGCTGCTGGATCTGATGCTGCCAGGTCTTAAGGGAGAAGAGGTCCTGGCCAGGATATCCGGTATCCCTGTTATCGTAGTCAGCGCCAGGGCAGATGTGGGAGACAAAGTCCAGCTGCTGCTTGGCGGAGCGGTGGATTATATTACAAAGCCGTTCTATATGGAGGAGCTTCTCGCCAGGATCGCGGTACAGCTTCGCGGCGGCCTTGGTATAGGGAAAGCTCCTCTGCTGGCCTGCGGAGATCTGGTCATGGATACCTCTTCGCACTCTGTCCGTGCGGGGGAGATTCCCGTAAGACTTACAAAAACGGAATATGCGATTCTCCGGCAGCTCATGCAGAACAGCTCCCAAGTGGTCACAAAGTCCCAGATATTGGAGCTCATCAGCCAGGATACGCCGGACTGTATGGAAAGTTCCTTGAAGGTCCACGTCAGCAATCTGCGGAGAAAGCTGCGGGAGGCCAGCGGAAAAGATTATATTGAAGCGGTCTGGGGCATCGGGTTTAAGCTGAGGGAGGAGTGAATCTTTACGTTTTCTTAACTAATGTCTTAACCGGTTCCTTAACCATATCGTGCTAAGCTTGGGTCAGTCAAATAAAGGAGGCATTGATATGGAATATGTACTGCGTACAGATGGACTGACGAAACAGTACCGGGGCTTTAAGGCCCTGAATGATTTGAACATGCATATCCCAAAGGGAGCCATTTATGGCTTTGTGGGCAAAAACGGAGCCGGAAAGACGACCTTGATCCGGCTGATCTGCGGTCTTCAAGTGCCTACAAGGGGCGAGTATTATCTGTATGGGAAGAAAAACACGGAAAAAGAAATAGCAGCATCGAGACGGCGTATGGGTGCCGTTGTCGAGATGCCGTCCGTTTATTTAGATATGACGGCGGAAGAGAATCTCAGGGAACAGTTCCGGATTATTGGACTTCCGTCCTTCGACGGCATCCCACAGCTTCTTAAGCTGGTAGGCCTTTCGGACACCGGAAAGAAAAAGGCCAAGAATTTTTCTCTGGGTATGCGCCAGCGTCTGGGAATCGCCGTTGCTTTGGCCGGGGATCCGGATTTTCTGGTATTAGACGAGCCGGTGAACGGCCTTGATCCCCAGGGGATCATTGAAACCCGAGAATTGATTCTGCGGCTGAACCGTGAACAGGGGATCACAGTACTGATATCCAGCCATAATTTAGACGAACTTTCCAGATTGGCTACTCATTATGGTTTCATCCACAGGGGCGGCATGGTAAAAGAAATCGGCGCAAAAGAGCTGGAGGAGGCCTGCAGGAAATGTGTGCGTCTGGCTGTTTCCGATATCGGGGTTCTGGCCCGCGTACTGGATGGAATGAACATGGAATACAGTATCGTCTCAGAGGAAGAAGCTGATATCTATGGGGATCTGAACCTATCCAAGACGGTTCTGGCGCTCGCGGAGAATGGCTGCGAAGTGACCGCCATACACGAGCGGGATGAAAGTCTGGAAAGCTATTATGTCAGCCTGGTAGGGGGTGAAGAGCATGAGTAGGTTATTATCTGCGAATTTCGCGCGGCTTAAACGGGATAAAGTGTTCTGGATCGGGCTTATCGTTATGTTCGGATCCGGCGCTTTCAGCGCCGTGAGCAGTCATATGAGGGGGCTGGAGACGGGATACTCGATACCGCTCGATCATATATTTTTCACCTACACGGTTTTCACGGGGCTCCTTTCCGCGGCCTTCTGCAGCCTGTTCCTGGGCACAGAATACAGCGATGGGACAGTCCGGAACAAGCTTGTGGTCGGCCATGGCAGAAGTTCAATCTATCTTTCAAACCTGATCGTGAATTCCGCAGCCTGTCTGTCTATGGATATTTTTTATCTTTTGGCGGTCAGTGCGTTTGGGATTCCTCTTCTGGGATTCTTTGAGAAGGGAATAAAGCCTGTGGCGGCATTTTTGGGGTGTGCCGTTTTGATGAGTCTTGCTTTTACAGCTGTTTTCACCTTGCTTGGGATGCTGATCCAGAACAGGGCCGTTGTCTCCGTCGTGAGTATCATCGGAGTTGTCCTTCTGCTTTTTGCCGCCGCTTATATCAGGGCAAGGCTTGAAGAGCCGGAGCAATACGACAGCTATACGTATATGAGCGTCAGCGGAGAGCTTGTGACGGATGAACCGGAACCGAATCCGAACTATCTGAAAGGGACAAAACGGGATATTTACGAGTTTGCCCTGGATTTTCTTCCGACAGGCCAGGCTCTGCAGATTTCCGGCATGACAGCCCTGCATCTGTGGCAGATGCCGCTTTACTCTGTCATTATCATGATTCTTACAACGGCGGGCGGCCTGATCGTGTTCAGACGGGTGGATATAAAGTAGAGGAGGGCAGACAATGCTCTGGCTTTTGTTACTGTGCGTGGCTCTTATAATATTGGTTTTCGTGCTTCTGATCAAAATAATACTGCTCCGCAGAGCAGTGGATGAGATCCGCACAGGATTCCAGGAACGGCTGGAGCAGGATACCAATACCATGATCGCGGTCTCCAGCGGCGACCGCCGTATCCGCAGGCTGGCTGCGGAGATCAATGTACAGCTCCGGCTTTTGCGAAAGGAGCGAAGACGTTTGCAAAACGGCGATCTGGAGATACGGGAAGCAGTCATGAATATTTCCCATGATCTGCGTACTCCGCTTACCGCTGTCTGCGGCTATCTGGATTTATTAAAGAGGGAAGAAAAGTCAGAAGCGGCGAAACGGTATCTGAAGGCAATCGAAAACCGGACGGAAGCTTTAAAGCAGCTGATGGAAGAGCTTTTCCGCTACTCCTTCACCACGTCAGCGCCGGACGGTGAAAATGAGGAAGTGGATTTGAATCGCGTTCTGGAGGAAAGCATTTCAGCTTATTATGCTTCTCTTAAAGGGGCCGGGATAGAGCCGGAGATTGCCATGCCGGAAAAGAAAATATGGAGGAGGCTTGACAAGAGGGCGCTGTCCCGTATTTTTGAAAATATCATTGGCAATGCCATTAAGTACAGCGACGGAGATTTGAATATCACTCTGTCGGAAAACGGAGAGATCGTATTTTCAAACAGCGCTTCCAGTCTGGATGAAATTCAGACTGGAAAGCTGTTTGACCGCTTTTATACGGTAGAGTCGGCGAGAAAGTCGACGGGGCTGGGACTTTCTATTGCAAAAGCGCTTACGGAACAGATGGGAGGGGAGATTACCGCGAAGTACCATGACGGACGGATCTTTATCCGGGTTCTGTTCGCTCCATGACAAAAATCGTCGAGAGTTTTTTTCTTTGATCTGATAGTATGAAGCAGTGGGGAGGTGACAGAGATGAGGGAACAGGCAGAAGCAGTGCAGAGGATGCAGGACTATATTGAAGTACACTTGGAGGAGCAGATTACCCTGGCGGACCTTTCACGGGCATCCTTATATTCACCATGGCACTCCTACCGTTTGTTCCGGCAATGGACCGGCCGGACGCCCGCGGATTATATCCGGCGGCTGCGGCTGTCAAAGTCTGCGCTTAAGCTGCGGGACGAAGCCTGCAGGATCATCGATGTGGCTTTTAGTCTGGGCTTTGGGAGTGTGGACGGGTATCAGCGGGCATTTTTCCGTGAATTTGGCTGCAATCCCAGTGAATATGCCGAGAACCCTGTTCCTCTTTATCTGTTCACCCCCTACGGCGCGGTTTACAGAGAAATCAGAAAGGAAGGAACTGTTATGGAAAAAGTAAAAAACGTGTTTATTCAGGAGGTTGACAAGCCTGCCCGCAAGGTCATCCTGAAGAGGGGGGTTAAAGCGTCTGATTATTTCCCTTACTGTGAGGAGGTGGGCTGTGACGTTTGGGGGCTTCTCATGAGCATGAAGTCCCTGTGCGGCGAGCCAGTATGCCTTTGGCTGCCGGAGACGTACCGGAAGCCCGGCACCTCCGAATATGTCCAGGGAGTGGAAGTCGGTACGGAATATGACGGACCGGTGCCGGAAGGATTTGATGTGATCGAACTGCCCCCGGCAAAATATCTGGTGTTTCAGGGAGAACCATATGCAGAGGAGGAGTACTGCCAGGCGATCGAAGCGGTACGGGAATCCATCCGGAAATACGATCCGTCTGTGACCGGACGCAAGTGGGACAGGGAAAATCCCCGCATCCAGCTGGAACCGATCGGCTCGCGCGGTTATATTGAGCTGCTGGCTGTGAAATAAAACAGAGGAGGAAGACAGCCGGTACCGTATGAGTGAAATATAAATTTTTTATAAACGGATAAAATATTATAGACCACCTGGTCTGTTTGTGCTATACTGCAAGAACAGACCAGGTGGTCTATTTTGTGTAAATTAAGTTCAGAGCAGGAGGTGTCTGGCATGAAGAGAGAAGAAAAGAATCAGCTGAGCCGGCAGAAGATTCTTGAGAGCGCCGTTCGGGAATTTGGGGAACATGGCTATGGAATGGGTTCCATTAATACCATCTGCATTGAGGGAGGTATTTCCAAGGGCGCGCTGTATCACCATTTTAAAGATAAAGATCAGGTATATCTGGTGTGTGTCGGAGAATGCTTCAATGCTCTTGTTTCCTATCTGCGCCGTCATTTGGAACCGGAGTCAGAGGATGCGAAGGGCCGGCTGGAACAGTATTTTGATGCACGTATGGAGTTTTTCAGGGAAAATCCTTTATATCAGAGGATATTTTGCGAAGTGGTGATTTCGCCTCCGGGTCATTTGACTGATGAAATAAGAAAAGCGAAAGAAGCCTTTGACGAGCTGAATGTGGAAATCCTGGGCCGTTTCCTGGAACGGGAGCTGCTTCGCCCTGACGTAACGAAAGAAGAGGTCATTGAAACCTTCGGACAGTATCAGGATTTTGTCAATGCCGGATACAGTGCGCCAGGTATGGACAGAGAGACCCGGGAAGAGCATGAGCAAAGATGCAGGAGAGCTTTGGATATCCTGCTTTATGGAGTTATTAAAAGATAAAGGAGCGAAGCCAGGCATGAGTTCTCTTTTAGGTGAAGTAAAGACATCAAAAGCAATAGTTAAGCTGGCGGTTCCCGCTACATTGGCGCTGCTCGCAAAAGCTGTGTACAATATTGTGGATACAGCGTATATCGGGATGCTGGGTTCGGATACTGCTCTGGCAGCTGTGGGAGTGACACTTCCGCTTCTGTTGATCATGGTATCAGTGGAAAATATTTTTGCCGCCGGCGCGGCAGTTCTGGCCGGCCGGCAGCTTGGCGCAGATGACAAAGACGGAGCGGGCACGACCGTGACCAGTGTAGTGGGGATATCAGTGCTGATCGGCATAGTCCTGTGCCTGGGAGGAATCGCCTTTATGGAGCCGCTTCTCCGGATGTTCGGAGCGTCAGACGCGGTGCTGCCTCAGGCAAAGGATTATGCCTTCTGGATGTTCATCGCCGCTCTGGCGAATCTTCCTGCCCAAAGCATGAACTGTGCCGCCAGGGCGGAGTCTTCCGTAAAGATTTCTTCCATTGCGGTCATTACCGGCGCCGCTCTCAATGTCGTTCTGGACCCGGTATTCATGTTTGAGTGGGGACTTGGCATGGGAGTGAAAGGGGCGTCCTTAGCGACGACTGTCTCCCAGATCGTGACATTTTTGATATTGTCATGGTTTTATGGAAGCGGACGCTCTGTCATTAAAATGCGGAAACGATATTTCAAACCCACCTTTTCTCTGATAAAGGCAGTCACGGTAATAGGGATTCCTACGGCGGTCATTCAAATCTGCCTGGCAGCGGCCACCTCGCTGACCAATATTGCGGCCAAGCCGATGCCGGATTCGGATCTGATCATTGCGGCATATGGAGTCGTACAAAGACTAGTCTTGATCGGCTGTTATGTGGTGATGGGATTCATGCAGGGATATCAGCCGGTGGCGTCCTATGCGTTTGGCGCCAAGAATGAAGAGCGGTTTCACGAGTCGGTACGCTTTTCTTTAAGGGCCTCTCTGGTACTTACGGCAGCGGTTGCAGCAATCTATATCCTGCTTTCCAGACCGCTTATCATGCTCTTTAACCGAAATCCTGCGGTGGTCGGATACGGAGCGAAGCTCTTGATTTCGCAGGTGGCGCTTTACCCTGCCTTTGGACTTTGCTACATGATGACCATTACCTTCCAGACCATTGGCGAGGCACGGTATGGACTGCTGCTTTCTGTGATCCGGCAGGGACTGTTCTATATTCCGTTCATCGTTATGCTGCCGCGTTTCTTCGGTATAAATGGAATTTATTTTGCACAGCCTGCGTCGGATGTTCTCACTGCCCTGGTCTGCATCGGATCCGTGCGGCGTATGAAACAGATGGCGGGCAGGAATATGGCGGACCAGATGATCATAGGGAAATAAAAGATTTTAGAAAGCAGAACTGCCATAAAGGAAACCTCTTTTCAGAAGCTTTCTTTATGGCAGTTCCGTATGCTCAAAATCTATTCAGCTGTGATAATGGGGTTATGCAACAGCTTTCTTATGGGAAGTAGTATGTCTGCTTACGGCTGAGGTATAAAGATCGGAAGCGCTTGCTGTTTCTTCACGCTCTTCACAAATGACCACAACAGCTTTGATAACAAAGGATACGGCTAAAACGGCAATAATGGCGACAATCGTTAATAATAAATTCAACATGACAAAATCCTTTCCGATATGACATTTCATATCTCACACACTATAATATTTTATGACGTTTGGTTTTGGAATTTTCCTTGATTCAAGTAAGAGATATCGGGTCAGCAGAAGATGTCATATGTTTTGTTTCTTTCTTTCCTTCACGGCTCATATTATAGCAGATAAAACAGCATAATTTCGTGGAATTTAAGGGGGTTTTCAAAGAAAAAATTGTATAGAATGATGGGAGAATGTTTAAAAACAGAAACAAGAAATGCTCGTTTGTATATAAATTAACAAAAATATCCAGGAGGATTTTGACATGGTGAAAACTGCATGAACATCATTGTGAATATTGCCGAAATTCTGTGCCCGGTCAAGGAGCCGGAGAGGAAGAAGGTCTCCGGCCATAAACCGTTTTGTCAGAGCGGCAGAAATTCTGGTTTCCGGCCATGAAAAACAGAATAGTATCGAAAGCCGCAGTCTTTCAATAGTGCCCCCGTGCGGTCAAAGGAATAACCGATGTGGTCCGGCTGATGGGCGTCGGAGCCGAGTGTCAGAATCTCTCCGCCCAATTCCCGATAACGTTTAAGAATGTCCTCAGTCGGATTTGGATGTCCTAGTCCGGCTTTGAAACCGGCGGTATTGCATTCAATGCCTTTGCCTTTGTCAATCAGGGTCCTTAATATTTCATCTATAATGTCGGAGAATTTTTCATAGCTGTAATATCGGTTTTTATTCGGACCATACCGTACGACGAAATCCAAATGGCCTGCCACGTCAAAGCAGTCATAGGCCTTGAAATTTTCCAGTTCATCCTCAAAATAAGAACGATATGCGGAATCCTCGGAGAGGCCTTCGAAAAATTCCGGATAGTAGGGGTCCATTCCTCGGGAGGCATGAACAGAACCAATGATGAGATCAAATGGGTAGCTGTCTGCATAAGCGGCCAGGTCTGTCTTAATATTTATCTGAAGCCCCAGCTCCACGCCGATACCAAGACGGATTTTTTCCTGGTATTCTGTTCTCAGCTGGGACAGGGCAGAAAAATACTCGCCGGTATTCAATAAGAAGCTTATATCACCGGCAGGAAATTCAAAATCCTGGTGGTCCGTAATGCAGAGCGCCTGCATACCCAGAGCACAGGCCTGCTCTATCTGTGCCCGAGGCGGCGTTTCCGAGTCGCCGGAAAAGCTTGTATGCAGATGGGAATCAATGTAAATGGGCGTCATCTTAGATTATGTCCTTTCCATATCTTGATCGAACAGATACTCTTGTCCTTTAAACAGAATAGAATAAAACGAAATGATTGTCAAATGCCGGCTTCGATATATTGCTTGCGGCTTCTTATATTTGACGCTATAATGAAAAAAGATGCGGCGGAGGAACATGGAAAAGGAGGATATCGTGAAGAAGGAAGAAAAGAAGAGAAAGAAACGGAATAAAGGGGCGTTCAGCACAGCCCTTGGAATGGAGCTCCGGGAGCACAAAAGCTCTTTTTTCGTATATTTCATACTGCGCCTGTTCGTTATCGCCACCATGGTCCTGCAGCTTTTCAGAGGAAATTATGAAAATGTGTTTCTTTGTATTTTGACGCTGGTGCTGCTGGTGGTCCCCAGCCTGATCCAGGTGAAGATTAAGATCGAGCTTCCGACTGCGCTGGAGATCATCATGCTGCTCTTCATCTTTTCGGCAGAGATATTGGGAGAGATCAACGCCTTTTATATCCGGATACCGGCCTGGGATACGGTCTTACATACGCTGAACGGCTTCCTGATGGCAGCCATCGGATTTTCCCTGGTGGATATCCTGAACCGCCATGAACGATTTTCTTTTGAACTGTCTCCTGTTTTCATGGCCATTGTGGCCTTCTGCTTTTCCATGACGATCGGCGTCCTTTGGGAATTCTTTGAATGCGGCATGGATACCTTTTTTCATCTGGATATGCAGAAGGATACGATCCTTCATTCAATCACGTCGGTGATGCTCGATCCGAACGGCGGTAATGTGCCGATTACCATAAAAGGGATCCAGGATGTGTCTGTCAACGGACAGAGTCTGGGGCTTGGAGGCTATTTAGACATCGGGCTTTATGACACCATGAAGGATCTTTTCGTGAATTTCATCGGAGCGGTTGTGTTTTCTGTGGTGGGATTTTTCTATGTGAAGAGCCGTGGAAAAGGCAGATTTGCCAAACGGTTCATACCGAGGCTTAAAAACAAAGATAAGGATTTTCTCAGCATTGCGGCAGAAAACAGAGACGATGCGGAACACGAAGGCGCAAGTGAGGAGAAAGAAACGGAGAGCGGAGAATGACTAGAATAGAATTTCAGGAACTTGTAAAAAAAGGGACTGTGCTGCTGGATGGAGCCACCGGCTCCAATCTGATGAAAGCCGGGATGCCCCGGGGAGTATGCACCGAACAATGGATATGCGGCCACCGAGGAGTGCTGGAGCAGCTTCAGAAGCAATATCTGGAAGCCGGATCCCAGATCGTCTATGCACCGACTTTTTCTGCCAATCGGATAAGCCTGGCCGGTCATGGGCTGGAGGGATGCCTGGAGGAGATCAACCGGGAGCTGGTGGGAATTTCCAGAGAGGCGGTTGGAAACTCCTGCCTGGTAGCAGGAGACATTACGACGACGGGAAAAACGGAAGAGGAGTACGGTGTGCTGCTGGATGTATACAGAGAGCAGATTCAGATTCTCGCTGACGCGGGAGTGGACCTGATCGTGGCGGAGACTATGTTGGGGCTGGAAGAGACCATGGCGGCGCTGGACGCCTGCCGGGAGGTCTGCGGGCTGCCCATGATGTGTTCCATGACCATTGAATCTGACGGCAGTCTGCTTTTTGGAGGGAATGTATTTGACACGGCCGCAGCGCTGGCGGAGATGGGGGCAGACGCGGTCGGGATAAACTGCTCTGCAGGCCCGGACCGGCTGGAGTCCGTAGTCCAGACAATCAGGCAGACTGTGAGTGTTCCGGTCCTGGTGAAGCCGAACGCCGGCATGCCGGTGATCCGGGAGGACGGTGAGGCGGTCTATTCCATGGCGGCAGAGGAGTATGCGGGACATATGGCGAAGCTTGTGGAAGCGGGGGCCGATATTGTCGGCGGATGCTGCGGGACCACTCCGGAATATATAAAAAAAATGGCGGAGAAGATTTCCCATAACCGTTTATGTCTTTGTTAAGTATCTCCGAAAATTTAGTTCAAGACACTTCCCACTAAACAGCCGCTTTAACTTCATGGAGCAGCAGCGATTTCACATAGGGTCTGCTTTCTTCATCCAGTAAGAACATGAAAGCGTTGCTGCGGCATTTTTGCAGGCGCTCGCCCTGCAAAAGGAAGTCGTAGCCCATAGAGCATCTTTGATTGCAGGTGGAAGGGTCAGCCAGGCGTTTGCAGTTTGGTGATTCCTGGATAGTGCGCACCATGCTGCCGGGCAGCGTATCTAAAATCTCCGGGTACTGGTCAACATGGGCCGCATAAATCCGGGCGATCAGCCCTTTCTTGCGGAATACATAATTAGCGATAATTTTTTTGTCCAAGCTGTAAGAAACCACATAGCCGCTCTTGGCGGACTTCACATCAATCTTGCAGCCAAATGCCGTCAGTTCGTCATGCAGCTCACTTACAAACTTCTGGTTCTCTCCGTCAACGGAAGCTAAAAAATCCTGGAATGTATATTTCTCACTCATGCTACTGTTTTCCTCCTATTATGTTGTATATATACCTTTTCAAAGAATTCCCGATAGATTCACCAATAAATATCATATATTTTCCCTAATGCGCGTTATACCCAATAAGGGATATTCAATTTTGTCCTCCTGTTGTTTTTGCTGAATATTTATTGTTTACTGTCGACGACCGGAATCCAGATCTGGCTCAGATAATCCGCGGCATAGGCATTCCCATCACTGTACCACTCCAGCTCCGGGCATTTTGCGTGTTGAAATGGATATCTCACCAGCCATTCCTCCTGGAGATAGTTCCATCCATTTTGGATGGCCTGCGGCACAGGCCCCACACAGTCGAACACCGCCCAGGCAGCCTCCGATATGCGTATTTCCGTATAGCCTTCCGGCAGCTCCTTGTCTGATATCACCATGATGGAATACTCCGCTTCATTCAGACTTTTCTTATCACAGCAGAACAGACCAAACAGCCCTTTTGAATCTCCTTTATCCATGGAAGTCAGTTGGGAAAAGGTGCCGTCCCTTTGGCACTCGCTCCAAAAAGCAGGTATCTTTGTATAGTGATTCCCATTCCAGGGAGATATGCGGATGCTCTTCCCGATCAGGCGGAAGGACGCTTTTTGCTCCAGTCTCCACATATATTGCTGCTTGACGGAACTCTGCATTTTCGGGACCGCCCGCAGTCTCACATCCTGATTCCGGGCGTCCTTTGGCGTGATTCCATGAAATTGCTGGAATGCTTTTGTAAAGGAAGTGGGCGAGTCATATCCGTATTGATAGCTCACATCGACTACTCTCATATCCGTACTCTTGAGGTCGTATCCAGCTAAGGTCAATTTTCTGGCGCGTACATACTCCGAGAAGCTGATGCCGTTCAGATAGGAAAACACCTTTTGAAAAAAATTATAAGAGCATCCCGCGATTTCAGCTATTTCCTGCGGATCAATCGGCTCCTGCTTGCGCTGCAGATGGTTTTCCACATAGTCGATGATTATTTGCAGTTTTTCGTTCCACTCCATATTGTTTTCCTTTCTATTGCCCCATCTCTGCAACTTTCATTATAACGGATAGAAAGAAACCTGTCCTCTTAATCCTGGTACTGGAAGGATAGAATGACGGAAGTTTGAAAGCGCCGCCGTTCTTCCCGTCGGTGACCGATTGACAGGACTTTCGGTAAAAAATGTGTATGTAGCGTGTCAGGCGCTGGGTTTTACCCGGAGCAGGAAGCCCGCAGGCTGTCTGCCGTCAGCGTTTTGGCGCCTCGCAGCATCTCCAAGGGGGTGCCGGTGAACACCACCTCGCCGCCGTTCTTCCCGCCGTCCGGGCCGATGTCAATGATCCAGTCCGCCTGCTTCATCACGTCCAGGTTGTGCTCGATCACCACCAGCGTGTTTCCACGAGACACGATCAGGTCGAATAGCTTGAGCAGGTTTTGAATGTCAGACAGATGCAGGCCGGTGGTGGGCTCGTCCATCACAATAATCCCGCCTTTTTTCCCGAGGTTCTTCGCCAGCTTGATTCGCTGACGTTCGCCGCCGGAAAGGGTATTGAGCGGTTGGCCCAGTGTCAGGTAGGAGAGGCCCACCTGCTCCATCACTTTCAGGTGTTTTCTGATCTTAGCATCCTCGAACACCTCCAGCGCCTGAGAGGCGGTCAGCCTCAGCAGTTCCACAATGTTTTTCTCCTTGTAGGTGCAGGCAAGGGCTTTCTCGTTATACCGTACACCGCCGCAGGCTTCGCATTCCGTCACGATGGGGTCCATGAAGGCAAGCTCGGTGACGATGACGCCCTTGCCGCCGCACACTGGGCAGGCTCCGGCAGAGTTGAAGCTGAACAGACTGTCCGGCTTACCGCTTTCACGCGCCAGCAATTTGCGGATTTCATCAAAAAAGTCTAGGTAGGAGGCGGGAGTGGAGCGGTTGGTGGCCGTGATGGGTCCTTGGTCGATCATCACAATGCTGCTTTCATACTGCCCTGCAAAAACCTGAGAAATCAGGGTACTTTTGCCCGAACCGGCTACGCCGGTCACCACGGTCATAATACCCAGGGGGATGTCCACATTTATATGCTTGAGGTTGTGGAGGCAGGCGTCCCGAATCGGCAGGCTGCCCGTCGCTTGCCGGAGAGTCTCTTTGATGGGCAGAATCTGCCGTATGGCCCGCCCGGTCAGGGTATCGGCCTGGAGCAGCTCCGGGTAGCTGCCCGCAAATACGATATTCCCGCCATTCTGCCCGGCCCCCGGCCCCACGTCGATTACATAGTCGGCGATGGAGATTACGTCCTTGTCGTGTTCCACGACCAAAACCGTGTTGCCCTTGTCCCGTAGCTGCCGCAGCAGGCCGTTCATGCGGTAAACGTCGCGGGGGTGCATTCCGGCGCTGGGCTCGTCGAAGATATAGGTCATACCGGTCAGGCTACTGCCCATGTACCGCACCAGCTTAAGCCGCTGGGCCTCTCCGCCGGAGAGGGAGGGGGTCTCCCGGTTTAAGTGCAGGTACGGCAAGCCAATCTCGATCATCCTGTCCAGTCCCTCTATGATGGTCTGCACCAGAACTACTGCTGTCTGATCGGTGATTTTCGTCAGCACCTCTCGAAGCTGGGTCAGCTCCATACCGCAGAGATCCGCAATGGAGTAACCGTTTATCCTGCAGCTCAGGGCCGCTTCGTTGAGCCGCTGTCCGTGGCAGTCGGTACACTCCATTTCGGTAACCAGGTTTTGGGACTTTTCCTGGGTGTGTCTGCTCTTATTTCTGATGTCCCGATTGAGCAGCGTCTTGGTGTACTTGTGGTACAGGCCGGTCACCTTCGGGTTTTCCGGCTCTCCTTTGCCGTCCCGTGAGCCGTAGAGCAAGAGGTTGTATTCCTCGCCGGAATACGCCCGGATGGGCTTATTCAGATCGAACAGGCCGGACTGAGCATACTGTTTCCAGTACCAGGAACCGGGCCGGTAGAGGGAATCCTTCACGCAGCCTTCATTCCAGGACTTGTTCAGGTCCAGGATCGCCTCCACGTCAACCTTGGTGATTTTACCTAGACCGGAGCAGGTTTTGCACATCCCGTTAGGGTCGTTGAAGGAGAAGTAGGAGGCCGTACCCACATAAGGCTGGCCGATTCTGGAAAACAGCAGCCGCAGACTGGCGTACAGGCCGCTGATGGTTCCCACCGTGGAGCGGGCGTTGCCGCCCAAGGGGGACTGGTCCACCACCACAGAAGGCGTCAGGTTGTCGATGCGATCCACTGCCGGCTTCGGGTATTTTGGCAGTCTGGACCGCACGAAGGCCGGGTAGGTGGCGTTCATCTGCCGCTGGGATTCGGCGGCGATGGTATCGAACACGATGCTGGACTTGCCGGAGCCGGATACGCCAGTAAACACCGTGATTTTTTCCTTTGGAATACGGAAAGTAACGTGTTTCAAATTGTTCTGGGTCAGTCCGTGGACAAGAATATCCGCCATTATTTTACACCTCTTTTCGTTTGCTTCTTTCTATCATACCCCAAAAGCAGCGCCATAATCAGTGTGGTCAGATAATCGGCTGCGGGGCTTGTGCATAAAATGCCGTCTATTTCCCAAATACGGGAGAAAATATGGATTAGGGGAACCATCAGCAGAAGCGGGCACCAGCGGCTACAGAAATACAAGGCAGACTGTGGTGAACAGGATGCCGATGGCAACGGATAGTCTGATGGCTTCCATGTTACAGCGTATCAAAGAAATAAATTTTAATCTTGATATTTTTTGCTGAGTTTTTGGCTCTGGAGATAAATAATGCGGTATGGTATCATAGAAGCACCGGAAGGAGGTGCCGTTTTGAAAGAAATATCCCCTTTACAAAGGGCAGTCGAATATATAGAAAACCATTTGAATGAAAACATCGGCTTGGGCGATGTGTCGAGGGAAACAGGTTACTCCTACTACCATATGACGCGGCTGTTTTCTTCCGTATTGGGAGAATCTGTTGGCCGTTACATCAATCGGCGCAGGCTGTACAACGCCTCGGAAAAGCTGATTCATTCCGATCAGCGGATCATCGATATTGCGTTTGGCTGCGGGTTTGAATCGCCGGAGGCCTTCAGCCGGGCTTTTAAGGCCGTTTTTGGCAGCAGCCCGGTGGATTACCGAAGGACGGGTCTCGACCTTGTCGTGAATGCCAGGAGGGAACTGACTCCTGAAGATGTGAACCATATTGCCAACAACATTTCACGTTCGCCGGAATTTGTGATACTGAAGGAGACAAAGGTGGCCGGACTAAGAGGAACAACCTCTCTGTCTGATAACCGGCTTCCTGGATTATGGGAGAAATTTATGCGCCACCATAAAGACCTGATTATGGCCGCTGGCGCTGGGTATGGCATTTGCGAAACACAGCGGACCACCTATACTAAAGACGGAGACGTATTGTTTTCAGCTATGGTGGGAAGCCCTGTGCAAGATTTTGAAAATCTGCCGCCGTCCTTATCATTGGATCAAAAGATTTTGCGGGCGGGAAGGTATGCCGTTTTTACCCATCGAGGCACCTTTGCAAATCTGTTCAAAACATATCAGTATATTTTTGGAACATGGCTGCAATCAGCAAAGGTGGAGCTGGATGACCGAGAGGACTTTGAGGTTTATGAGCGGGAGGTATTGTCCTTCGATGATCCCAATAATGAGGTAAAAATTTATATACCAGTAAAGTGAGAGAGGAACAATGCCGGCAGCCATAAGACCTGATGGCATTGTTCCTCTGCTTGCTTCGCAGCTAATGCTCAACTTTCCATATCACGTCTTTCCATCAACGGCCTCACTTAAATACCAACGGTGGCCTTCTTTCATGACGTATTGATTTTGGCAATCATTCTTCTTTGTTCGTTGGCCTCTTCTTCCCTTAAACGTTCCGATATCTGCTGTTCACTTATATTCCTGCACAGATGCCCATAAATCATAGAGTTTTAGAGGTAATCAAGGTTTTTAAAAAATTATATAAATCTCTTGACATCAGTGCTTGAATCATCTATATTAAAGATGTAAGACAGTTAGTTACTAGAGTAACAAACATACAAACAAAGAGGGTGATACGGTGTATATAGATACAAATACAGATAAACCCATATTCATTCAGATAGCCGAACAGCTTGAGGACTCCATATTTACAGGAATATTTCCGGAGGAGACAAAGATACCCTCTACGAATGAAATATCAGCACTGCTGAATATAAATCCTCATACCGTTTTGAAGGGAATGAATATGCTTGTGGACGAGGAGATTATTTATAAGAGGAGAGGGCTTGGAATGTATGTGAAAGAAGGGGCGGTCAATAAGATACGCACAAAGCGGCAGGGACAATTTTTCAGCCAGTATATAGAGGCATTGGTTACGGAGGCGGCGAAACTGAATATGTCAAAAGAGGAAGTAATTCAACTGATAGAGAGAGGTTATGACAATGAACGCAATTCAAATTAAGAATGTTACAAAACGATATCAAGATGTTACTGCGCTTGACAATGTGTCTTTTACCTTTGAGCATGGGAAAATCTACGGATTTTTAGGAAGAAACGGCGCTGGAAAATCTACGCTTATCAACATTATCGCAAACCGGATTTTTACTGACGAGGGCGAGGTTCTCGTTGACGATATGACAGCAAGAGAAAATATGGACGTCCATGAAAAGGTTTTTTGTATGAGCGAAGAAGATTTATATGCGGATGGAATAAAAGTCAAAGACCATTTTAAATGGATAGACCGATTTTACGACAGCTTTGACAGGAAGAAAGCGTTTGAGATTGCTGAAAGGTTTGGTCTCAACACCGACAAGAAATTTAAGCAGCTATCGAAAGGCTATCAGTCAATTTTTAAATTGACGATTGCTATGGCCCTCAACGTACCGTATGTGATTTTCGATGAACCAGTGTTAGGGCTGGACGCCAATCACAGAGAGCTGTTTTACGATCTGCTGTTAAGAGAATATGAAAACAACGAGCGGACAATCATTATTGCGACGCACCTGATTGAAGAAGTCGCAAATTTGATCGAGGAAGTTGTCCTGATCGATAAAGGAAAAGTACTGCTTCAAGAAAATGTGGAAAATTTATTGAAAACGGGTTACAGCGTTTCTGGTATGGCAAATAATGTCGACGCTTACTGCAGCGGTAAAAATGTGATTGGATATGACGAATTGGGAGGCATGAAGATCGCCTATGTGTTGGGGGAAAAATCTCCGGCTCCACAGGGAAGCGGCGTACAGCTTTCGGCGATGAATTTGCAAAAGCTGTTTGTTAAGCTGACAGAGAAAGGCGGTAATTGATATGAGAAAGCTGAAATCTATTATTCAATATGAATGCATTACCTCATTTAAATATATTTGGATTTTTTATGCCATACAGTATGCTGCCGTTTCACTTATTACACTGATCATAGGAATAAGCATGGGGAGTTTTGAAGAGGTAGGGACAAATGCTCTGGAAATGAACACTGTGATCTATGTTGGTATTTTAGGTGCATTAGGACTTAAAGAAGACTTTAAGATGCTGATACAAAACGGATTTACCCGAAAATATATCTTTATCGCGACATTTTCCATGTTCTGTTTTATATCCGGATCGATGGCACTTGTTGATACGGCGGCCGGAAATATCATTCATCACTTTAACAATGGTTATTCTTCCCTGTATGGAGGACTATATGGCTACGAAAATATAGTTATGAATTGGCTGTGGCTGTTTCTGGTCTATGTCATGGTCTGCAGCATGCTTTATATAGGAATACTTGTGATAAATAAAGCTGGAAAAGCGTTATCTATTTATCTGGGAGCTGCTGCGGGCGGCATTGTACTGCTGATCATTGCATTATTCAGATATGTTTTTTCGGCTGGAACGGTAAGCAATATCTTAGGATTTTTTGCAAAAGCAATGGGCTTTATGACTGACGGAACGATCAACTATCTGTTTCCGATTTTGACTTTACTGCTTGTTATCGCTGCTCTGGGAAGCGGCTCTTATGCCGTTATCCGCAGAACAGAGCTCAGATAATATGGCTGTTTGTCAAAGCTTAAATGAGAGAGCAGTCCATGAAAAGGGAGACGCACAGATTTGTGCGGTCTCCCTTTTTCTTTTGCCGGCATATCCAGGCTATTGAATGGCAGCATCCTGTCTGTTCAGTATTTCCATGAACTCTTCTCCGGTGATCGTCTCGTGATCATACAGATATTCTGCCAGCCGGTGGAGCTTAGCCAGATTGGAATTCAGAAGCTCCTCTGCTTTTTTATACTGTTTTTTCACCAGCGCGACGACCTTGTCATCAATCTTGGAAGAGGTATTTTCTGAACATGCCAGAGAAGTGTCTCCTCCCAGGTATTGGTTCTTTATGGTCTCAAAGGCGACCATGCCGAAGTCCTCGCTCATGCCGTACCGGGTGATCATAGCTCTGGCGACCTTGGTGGCCTGTTCGATATCATTGGAAGCTCCCGTTGAAATGGAGTGGAAGATCAGATCTTCTGCCACACGGCCGCCGGTGAGAGTGGAGATCTTGTTTTCCAGTTCCTCTTTGGACATCAGGTTCCGTTCATCCTGATCCACCTGCATGGTATAACCCAACGCGCCGGAAGTACGGGGAATGATCGTGATTTTTGTGACCGGGGCAGAATTTGTCTGAAGAGCGGCGACCAGCGCGTGTCCTATCTCATGATACGCCACCGTCAGTTTTTCTTTATCGGAAAGAATCTTATTCTTTTTCTGATAACCGGCGATGACGACTTCCACACTTTCTTCCAGGTCAGCCTGGGTCACATATTTCCGGCCGTCCCGGACAGCCCGGAGAGCGGCTTCGTTTACCATATTGGCGAGTTCCGCGCCGCTGGCGCCGGCGGCAGTCCTGGCGATGGACATGAAGTCCACATTGTCGCTCAGCTTGATGTTCTTGGCATGGACACGGAGGATGGCTTCCCGGCCCTGCAGATCAGGCAGCTCCACAGGGACCCGCCGGTCAAAACGGCCGGGGCGGAGAAGGGCGGGATCCAGAGATTCAGGACGGTTGGTGGCGGCAAGGATCATGACGCCGTTGGTGCCGTCGAACCCGTCCATTTCCGTCAGCAGCTGATTCAAAGTCTGCTCTCGTTCATCATTTCCTCCCATTCCGCTTCCATCTCTCTTTTTGCCGATGGTATCAATCTCGTCGATGAAGACGATGCAGGGGGCTTTTTCACTGGCCTGCTTAAAGAGGTCGCGGACCTTTGCAGCCCCCATGCCGACGAACATCTCCACAAATTCCGATCCGGAGATGGAGAAGAAGGGGACATTGGCCTCGCCGGCCACGGCTTTCGCGAGGAGGGTCTTTCCAGTTCCGGGAGGGCCTACCAGAAGGGCGCCCTTGGGCATCCTGGCGCCGATTTCCGTGTATTTCTTGGGGTTATGAAGGAAATCCACGATTTCCGTCAGGATTTCTTTGGCTTCGTCTTCGCCGGCTACATCAGAGAATTTTATGCCGGTCTTGGATTCCACATATACCTTGGCGTTGCTTTTTCCAAAGCTCATGGCGTTTCCCATGGATCCGCCCATTTTTTTCATCAGACTTCTGGACAGCAGCTGTCCGATGACGACGAAGATGAGAATCGGAAATACCCAGCTTAAAAGGAAACTCAGAATCGGCGAGGCTTCTTTGACAATAGGCGTGCCGAAGGAGGTGATGCCCGCGCCGTAAAGCCGGTCGATCAGCCGGTCGTCATTCATGTTTCCGGTCTTATAGTAGTTTGGCTTTTCTTCTTTATCGGAGAAGATGATCTCATTGTTTTCAATCTGAACTTCGTTTACTTTACCCTCGTCGATCATAGTGAGAAAGACGCCGTAATCCACTTCATTTACTTTTGCGCTGAAGATCTTGGGAAAAAACAGAGCGTTTAACAGCAGCAGCACGATCAACGCTATAAGGTAATAAAAGAGAATCGGTTTTTTCGGCGGCTGTACTTCTTTCATTGGTCATACCTCCTCATTTATTAAAACAGTCAGCTGGTTTGTGACGTCTTCGATGACAATACGCTTTTCTTCCGGAAGACTCCTTAAAAATTGTGTCATGGCTCCGACCATGGATGCGGTGGCCTGGCGGACAAATTCATTTCCTTTGTCGGTAAGGGTCACATGGACGGCCCGGCGGTTTTCTTTCATACGGACTCTGGCGACCAGGCCGTCGTCCTCCAGATCACTTATCAGCTTGGACAGCTGCTGCTTGGTTCTGCGTATCCGTGTGACCAGTTCCGTCATGGGGACCTGCCCCCTCGGGTCCTCTTTCAGAATGTAGAGAACGTGGAACGCGTGGGAGCTGAGTTTGATTCCGCACAGGTTGACGGGATGCTCCTGCATTCTGTAATAAAAGGTCAGGACAAAATGGGTAAAACTTTCTGCCAGCTCATCGGGCGGCAGATTTTTTTCCTCAAGGAAAGAACCGTTACAATCCATGCGAATACTCCTCCTTTATCTGCTTAAGGTGTCTTTTCAACAGGAGTATATAACATTTCATGTCAGAAAGTCAACGAAACATTTACTTTTATTAAAATGTTTATAAATAATATATATTTATTATTCATTATTTATGATTGTGACGGCGGCCCAGAGGAGCATTGCTTGCGGAAACGAGAAAAATCTGATATAATGCAGAAAGCTGCTGTTTGATAAAATGTGCAGATTCTGCATTCACTGATATAAGGAGAATTCCACATGAAAGAAGTATTATTTGAGATAGGCCCGTTTAAAATATACGGGTACGGCCTGATGATTGCCATCGGGGTCATCGCAGCCTTTGCGGTTGCCATGTACCGTGAGAAAAAATGGAAGGTCGGCGATGATAAAGTATTTGACCTCGGAATCTGGAGCCTGATCGGCGGGCTGATAGGAGCGAAGCTTCTGTTTTGGATTACGGAATTGCCGTCCCTGATTGAAAACCCGGCCAAAATCTGGTCGACGATGTCCACAGGCTTTGTGGTATACGGCGGCCTGATCGGCGGTATTCTGGCTGGCTATCTTTTCTGCCGCGTGAAGAAGCTTGTTTTTTTGAAATATTTTGATCTGGTGATGCCGTCCATCGCTCTGGCACAGGCCTTCGGACGAATAGGCTGTTTTCTGGCGGGCTGCTGCTATGGAAGGGAAACCCATACGGGCTGGGGGATCATATTCCATGAATCCGCCTATGCTCCCAATGGAGTGAGCCTGATTCCCACCCAGCTGATCTCCAGCGGGCTGAATTTTCTGAATTTCCTTGCTCTGATCCTGATTGCAAGACGGACAAAGAAAAACGGGCAGGTGGGAGCTTTGTACCTGGTCTTTTACAGCATCGGGCGGTTTGTGCTCGAGTTCTTCCGGGGCGATCCAAGAGGAAACGTGGGGATGCTGTCCACCTCTCAGTTTATCGCAATCTTCATGCTGATTGCCGGCATTGCAATCTTTGTCGGGTGCGGCAGGATAAAAGACAGTGAGACAGAAGAGACAGCGGAAGAAGCTGCAGCGGACGGAGAAGAAAATGCTTCGGCGGAAAAAGAGCAGTAATTGAAAAAAGCAGCGGCAGGCAGCCGCTGCTTTCATTATAATAGGAAATTCAACAGGGAGATCGAGGATGAAGGATGAGCTGACTGCAAGGGATTTTACGGTGCTGCAGAAAAACAGGCTTTTTCAGGGACTGTCAGGAGAGAGGCTCCGTTATGCCTTGGATTTTTTTTCTGCTGTTTCAAAGCAGTATGAAAAGGGAGAATTCCTTCATAGAGTAGGAAGCCGGCTGACCAGATTCGGTTTGGTCCTCTCTGGCAGAGTGCAGGTCTACATGGATGACATAGACGGAAATCCTATCATTATGGCCAACGTGACAGAAGGGAATACCTTTGGAGAGTCCATGTGTTTTCTGGAGATTGAGGAAGAACCGGTCACAATCTGTGCTGCCACAGGAGTGAAAGTACTTTGGCTGAGCACAGAGGAGATCAAGAGGATGCCGGTCAGCGGTACGGGTAATTCCCATAGTCTCACTCTGAGATTCATCACGCTGCTCACCGAGAAGACGCTGGCCATGAATGACAGAATCCAGATCTTGTCTAAAAAGAGCCTGCGGGGGAAGCTGATCGTATTTTTTTCCCAATGCGCCCATCAGTATGGCAGCGATAGGTTTACGCTTCCGTTTAACAGAAATGAAATGGCCGCCTATCTTGGCGCCGACCGGAGCGCTCTGTCCCGGGAACTGGCTAAGATGCAGGAGGAAGGGATCCTTCAGTTCTATAAGGAAAAATTTCGGCTTATGAAAAGAACAGAAGAGGATTAGAAAAGATAAAAAATTAACGAAAAAATGGAAACCTATATCATTTGGTTGCCAATGCAACAATTGAACCCCCGGTGATATGCTATGCTGATGAACACTAGCCAATAAGGAATACAAAAGGGGGATTCACATGAAAAAAATGATATCTGCCGTGATGACGGTCATTATTCTGGCGATGGTATTCGCCGGATGCGGGAAAAAGGCGGAAGAGACCGCGTCCATCCGGCTTGGAGGCCTGAAGGGCCCCACATCCATGGGCATGGTAAAGCTCCTGGATGACGCGGAGAATGGAAAGAGCAAAAGCAAAATTGAGTTCACAATGTCTGGCTCGGCGGATGAACTGACGCCGAAGCTGTTAAAAGGGGACCTGGATATCCTGGCGGTTCCGGCCAATCTGGGGGCAATCCTCTATAACAATTCTGAAGGGGCCGTACAGTTCTTAGCGGTCAACACCCTCGGGGTCATCTATATTGTGGAAAAGGGCGGACAGACTGTGAGCGGATGGGAGGATCTTAAGGGTAAGACCATTTATGCCACAGGAAAAGGCTCTACTCCGGAATACGCGCTTAATTACCTCCTGGAACAGAACGGCTTGGATCCGGAAACGGATGTGACAGTGGAATGGAAAAGTGAGCCTGCAGAAGTAGTGGCCCAGATGGCGGCGCAGGAGAGTGCCATTGCCATGCTGCCGCAGCCTTTTGTAACGGTAGCCGGTTCTCAGATAGAAGGCCTGAACGTGGCTCTGGATCTGACAGAAGAATGGAAGGCTTTGGATAACGGGAGTCAGTTCATTACGGCAGGTCTCGTGGTGCGTAAAGAGTTCGCGGAAAAATATCCGGAACAGCTGAAACAGTTCCTGGAAGAATATAAAGCATCCACCGAATATGTAAATGATAACCTGGAAGACGCTGCGGCGCTGGTGGAAAAATACGATATCGTAAAAGCGGCCGTGGCACAGAAAGCGATTCCTTACTGCAATATTGTTTATATGGACGGAAGCGGGATGGAGACGGCCATGAAAGGATATCTGCAGGTGCTGTACGATCAGAATCCTGCTTCCGTCGGCGGTGAGCTGCCGGGTGATGATTTTTACTATGAAGGAAAATAGTCCTTTGGCCGGCTAATGAGGTGGGGATGATGAAGAGAAGACGATTATATGAACGGGCCGCAGCCGTGGTTTTTGCCCTGCTCCTATGGCAGGCGGCCTCGATGATCCTGGGGCAGCAGCTCTTACTGGTCTCACCGGTCAGGGTCCTTTTGCGTCTTGGTACGCTCTGGCTGGAGTCCGGATTCTGGCAGACTCTCTGGTTCAGCTTCCTGCGGATAGTAGCCGGCTTTTTTCTGGGTCTTTTCCTGGGAGCCCTTCTGGCAGTCATCTCGTCGAGGAGCCATTTGTTAGAGACTATGCTGTGGCCCTTTCTGGTGGCAGTCAAGTCAGTGCCGGTGGCTTCTTTTATCATTATCAGCCTGATATGGCTGAGCGCGTCGGGACTTTCCGTATTTATATCATTCCTGATGGTATTCCCGATTGTATATTTCAATGTGCTGCAGGGAATGAAAAGCACTGACATCAGGATGCTCCAGATGGCGGAGATTTTTCGGATGCCATGGAGGAGGCAGCTTTTTTATATCTATCTTCCTCAGGTAAGACCCTTCCTGTTTTCTGCGTGCAGCACTGCGCTTGGCATATCATGGAAAGCGGGAATTGCGGCGGAAGTGATCGGGATTCCCGATGGTTCCATTGGAGAGCGGCTTTATGAGGCGAAGGTATATCTGAGCACGGCGGATCTGTTTGCCTGGACCATAGTGATCGTGCTGCTCAGTGTCCTGTTTGAAAAGATTTTCATGAAATTTATGAAGTGGGGCTTTGCCAGATTGGAGAAGCTGTGAAAGACATCGTATTTGCAAATGTAAATAAAAGCTTTGGGGAAGAACAAGTTCTCAAAGATTTTTCCGCGGTGATAAAGGGCGGAGAGACGACAAGCGTCATGGGCGGCTCCGGATGCGGAAAGACTACGCTTTTAAATATTTTGATGGGGTTTATCCCGCCGGATGCCGGCACTGTGTCAGGAGTTCCGGAGAGAAAAAGCGCCGTCTTTCAGGAGGACCGGCTCTGCGAAGCTTTTGGGGCTGTTTCCAACGTCCGTATGGCCGCCGGGAACCGGGTGCCGAAGGAACTGGTGAAAGAGCACCTGAAGGAGCTTGGGTTAAAAGAAGATATGTTTAACAAGCCGGTGGCTGATTTCAGCGGCGGAATGAAACGCAGAGTGGCCATTGCAAGAGCTGTGCTGTTTGACGCGGACATCCTTTTCTTAGATGAGCCGTTTAAAGGACTGGACGCCGTCACTAGGCAGGCCGCGATATCTTACGTGCGGAATTATACAAAAGGAAAGACCGTAATCTTGGTGACCCACGACGAGGCTGAGGCCAGGCAGATGGGCGGCGAGATCATACGGATGGAGCAAGCGGAAATCTGGGAGGAAAACGATGATTATTGAAGGGAAAAAGGAAGTTTTGGAGGTCCTTAGGATGCCGGAGGCTCAGTTTGACGCGGAAGTGGCGCCGGAGGCCGCGAAGCTGCGGGATGAGAGGAAGGGCGGCAGCCTGCTCGCTATGGCGATGCTGGGATATGACAATGTCTGTAAAAACCAATGCCTGTACTGTGGCATGCGGGCTTCCAACAGCGGGGTCAAACGGTATCGTCTGGCTCCTGAAGACGTGATCGCCTCGGCACGGATGGCCAGTGAAAATGGGTTCCGTCATATTTTTCTCGTATCGGGAGAAGACCCCAAATACGGATTTGATAATCTTCTGCACATTGTGGAAGCCATCCATGGGATGGGCATGCATCAGAGCCTTGCCTGCGGGGAATACAGCCCGGAGCAGTACCGGGAGCTTAAATCCGCCGGCGCGGAGGAATACGTGATGAAGTTTGAGATGTCGGACGAGGAAACCTTTAACCGGCTGAATCCCTCGACGAATTTCAAAAAGCGTATGTCAGCCATTGAATCTGTCAAAGCGAGCGGTATGAAGCTGGCTTCCGGGAATATAGTGGGATTTCCGGGACAGAGCCGCGATCAGCTGGCAGAGGATATTTTGCTGATGAAAAAGCTGGAGATCAGCTGGGCTCCGGTCATTCCATATATGCCGGCGCAGAACACGCCTCTGGCGGCGGAAGGGGGCGTGGGAGATCTGCTCACAAACAGGAAGGAAATCGCCCTGCTCCGCCTGATGATGCCGGATGTGAACATTACGGCTCAGCAGCCAGGGAAGGATCTGCGGAATGGACTGGCGGACCCTCAGGGGAACCGGGATGCCATTCTGTCCGGCGCCAATGTGTTGTTTTGCGATCTGCTTCCAGACGCTCTGGCAAAGAATTTCCGGGTCATTGACAACCGAAATGTGTCCGGTACAGAGCATCTGTATCAGATTGCGGAATTGACGGGGCTTGCCTTAAGCTTCTGAGGAAGGAAAGGGAGAAGATAATTATGGGGATGGACAGCACGCCGAGATCAAACAGGCTGCATATCGGTATTTTTGGCAGAAGGAATGTGGGGAAGTCCACTCTGGTCAACGCATTGACAGGACAGGAGACCTCTCTGGTGTCCGATGTGGCGGGGACGACTACGGATCCGGTATATAAGGCAGTGGAGCTTCGGGGTTTCGGACCGGCGGTATTCATCGATACGGCCGGCTTTGATGATGAAGGCGTTTTGGGAAGTATGAGAGTCGGGAAGACGAAAGAAGCCATGACGAAAACCGATGTGGCAGTCATACTGTTCGATTCTTTACCGGGAGAAGAGATTGAGTGGGCGGCCCGGTTCACGGAGCGGAAGACACCGGTAATCGCCGCGGTCAACAAGATCTGCCGGCCGGAGGAGAGGGAGGCGGTGAAGAAAGCCATCCGGGACAGTCTGGGGCTGAAAGCCCTGGAATTGGATCTGCGTACGGGAGCCGGCATTGAGGCGCTCAAGAGAAAAATCGTGGAGAGCGCTCCGGAGAATTTCTGGGATGTGAGCCTGACCGGGGGCCTGGCGGGGGAAGGCGACCTGGTGCTATTGGTAATGCCGCAGGACATCCAGGCTCCGAAGGGTAGGCTGATTCTGCCTCAGGTGCAGACAATCCGGGAACTTCTGGATAAAAAATCCCTGGTGATGAGCTGTACGGCCGATAAGATGGAGATGACCTTAAAAGCGCTGGCAAGACCGCCCAGACTGATCATCACCGACTCCCAGGCTTTTGCGGAGGTTTACCGTCTGAAGCCGGAGGAGAGCATGCTGACCTCGTTTTCTGTCCTCTTTGCGGGATATAAAGGGGATATTCGGGAATTTCTGCGGGGAGCAGAGGCCATCGAAGGGCTTACGGAAAGCTCGAGGGTATTGATAGCGGAGGCATGTGCCCATTCTCCCACAGAGGAAGATATCGGCAGGATCAAGATTCCGAATCTTCTCCGCCGCCATGTGGGGCTGGGGCTTTGCATCGATTTTGTCCGGGGAGTGGATTTTCCGAAGGATCTGAGTCAGTATGACCTGATCATCCACTGCGCGGCTTGCATGTTTAATCGGAAATATGTGATGGAGCGAATGGATGCGGCGAGGAGACAGGGAGTCGCCATTAGTAATTACGGAGTTGTGATTGCCCATCTGAACGGAATTCTGGATAAGATCAGCTTCGTGTCATAAATTTCATAAGGTTTCCGGATAAAAAGACGGATATTATAATAGGAAGGAAGCGGTTTTGCCGCTTCCTTTACAAAATCCTGAGAAAGGATTACAATAAATATTGTTTCGAACAGGGTAAAAATGGAAGAATAAGAATAAAAGGCATTGGAAAACTAGATAAGGAGGCTTCTATGGACGAAAGGATCAAAAAGCTGGCGTATAACCTGGTGAATTATTCCTGCCGGGTACAGCCCGGGGAAAACGTGTATGTCCATTATACGGGAATCGACACGGCCAATCTGGCCCGTCAGGTGGTGAAAGAGGTTTATCAGGCAGGAGGACGGCCCTTTATTCACTTTACGGACAGCAGGATGCAGCGGGAGCTGCTTCTTCATTGTACGGAAGAGCAGCTGAGGCTGATGGCTGAGGTAGACAGTATGGAGATGGCCAAAATGGACTGTTATCTGGGCATCCGGGGCGGCGACAATATCAATGAGCTTTCTGATGTGCCGCCGGAAAAGCTTTCTCTTTACAGTTCCCTTTATACGACGCCGGTCCATCACGGCATCCGGGTGCCGAAGACGAAGTGGGTGGTGCTCCGTTACCCGTCACCGTCCATGGCACAGAGCGCCGGCACAAGCCTGGAGGCGTTTGAGGATTTTTATTTTGACGTGTGCTGCCTGGACTACAGAAAAATGGGAGAGGCTATGAAGCCGCTGGTGGAACTGATGAATAAGACGTCGCAGGTACAGATCATAGGACCTGGTACAGATCTTACATTCTCCATAGAAGGGATCCCGGCCATTCCCTGTGCCGGAACGATGAATATTCCCGATGGTGAAGTTTTTACCGCGCCGGTGCGGGATTCTGTGAACGGAACGCTCCGTTACAACACTCCTTCCGTATATCAGGGATTCACCTATGAGAACATCAGTCTGACCTTTGAAAATGGGAAGATCGTGGAAGCCTCGGCCAATAATACGGAAAAGATCAACAGGATTTTTGATATCGACGAAGGAGCTCGGTATGTGGGCGAATTTGCCATCGGGGTAAATCCCTATGTGGAAAAGCCCATGAAGGATATCTTATTTGACGAGAAGATCAAAGGTTCGTTCCATTTTACTCCCGGCAACTGCTATGAGGAGGCTCCCAACGGCAACCAGTCTTCGATACATTGGGATCTGGTGTGCATCCAGACGCCGGAGTACGGCGGCGGAGAAATCTACTTCGATGGCAGGCTGATCAGGAAGGACGGCAGATTTGTGGTGAAAGAGCTTTTGGGATTGAATCCGGAGAACCTCAAGTAGCGGATGGTTTTAGGACCAGGGAGAAATGAGGAAAAACATAAGAGGAGGATACCATCATGTCGGTGGAGACAGTAAAAGAATACCTGAAGAAATGGGATAAGGATAAAGACGTAAGAGAATTTGAGGAATCCAGCGCTACGGTGGAGCTGGCTGCCCAGGCGGTGGGCGTGGTCCCGGCCAGGATCGCGAAAACCCTGTCGTTCTTATCGAAGGATGGGGAGCACTGCTCTCTGGTGGTGGCGGCGGGAGACGCCAAAGTTGATAATTCCAAATACAAGCGCTTTTTTGGATGCAAGGCAAAGATGCTGTCACCGGATGAGGTCGTGTTATTTACCGGACATGCTGTCGGAGGGGTATGCCCCTTTGCCAATCCCGATGGAAAAGTAAATACGTATCTGGATGAGTCGCTTCGCCGGTTTGAGACGGTATTTCCCGCGGCCGGAAGCGCCAGCTCCGCGGTGGAGATGACCTGTGAAGAGCTGTACCTCTGCGGAAACGCGGAAGGGTGGATCGACGTGTGCAAAGGCTGGCAGGAGGAGACATGATTTCTCTTGTCATATTGCCGGATAATCGCGCCGCCTGGACAAATAATTGTGGATTAGTGATAAAACAAGGGGTATGACTTAAAAAAGGAAAAAAATCGCTTGCTATTTTTTAGCAAATTAGGTAAAATATCTAATGAGTTAAATAATACTACTTATTAAAAATTTTTTATATTTTAGGAGGAATTCAAAATGGCAGTAAAAGTTGCGATCAATGGTTTTGGACGTATCGGCCGTCTGGCATTCAGGCAGATGTTCAATGCTCCTGGATATGATGTTGTAGCGATCAACGATTTAACCAGCCCTAAGATGCTGGCTCATTTATTGAAATATGATTCATCTCAGGGCAAATATGCGCTGGCTGATACTGTTTCTTATAAAGAGGGTGAAGGTGATACCGAAGGCGCTGTTATCATCGGCGGCAAAGAGATCACCATCTACAAGAAAGCAAACGCTGCTGAACTGCCTTGGGGCGAGTTGGGAGTAGACGTTGTACTGGAGTGCACAGGCTTCTATACCTCCAAAGAGAAAGCTTCTGCTCATATCGCAGCTGGTGCGAAGAAAGTAGTTATCTCCGCTCCCGCAGGCAATGATCTTCCTACTATTGTATATAATGTAAACCATAACGTACTGAAAAAAGAAGATACGGTTATTTCCGCCGCTTCCTGTACCACAAACTGCCTGGCTCCTATGGCAAAGGCTCTCAATGACCTTGCTCCGATCCAGAGCGGTATCATGACCACGATTCATGCTTATACAGGAGATCAGATGATCCTTGACGGACCTCAGAGGAAAGGCGATCTGAGAAGAAGCCGTGCAGGCGCTGTCAACATCGTTCCCAACTCCACAGGCGCTGCAAAGGCCATCGGTCTTGTTATTCCTGAACTGAACGGCAAGCTGATCGGCGCTGCTCAGCGTGTGCCTACTCCTACAGGCTCCACCACGATCCTGATCGCAGTAGTGAAAGGCGCTGTTACAAAGGAAGCAATCAACGACGCTATGAAAGCTGCTTCTACAGAGTCCTTTGGCTACAACACCGACGAGATCGTATCCAGCGACGTTATCGGTATGACATACGGCTCTCTGTTTGATGCGACACAGACCATGGTTTCTCCTATGGAGAATGGCGATACTCAGGTACAGGTAGTTTCCTGGTATGACAATGAGAATTCCTACGTTAGCCAGATGGTGAGAACTATCAAATACTTTGCTGAGTTAGCTTAAGCATCGGACAAGCGATAGTTAAATAAGATCCTATGGCGGGTCCGGTTCTTTAATAGGACCGGACCCGCTTTTTGACTTTCAAAGTAAGGAACAAGGAGGTATTTTATGCTTAATAAAAAATCAGTTGACGATATCAACGTAAAAGGCAAAAAAGTCCTGGTCCGCTGTGATTTCAACGTACCGCTGAAGGACGGTCAGATTACGGACGAGAACCGTCTTGTGGCTGCTTTGCCTACGATCAAGAAATTGATCGCGGACGGCGGAAAGGTTATTCTGTGTTCTCACCTGGGCAAGCCTAAGGGAGAACCGAAGCCGGAGTTATCTTTGGCGCCTGTGGCAGTCAGACTGTCCGAGCTTCTTGGACAGGAAGTGAAGTTCGCCCCGGATGCGGAGGTGGTAGGTCCCAATGCAAAGGCGGCGGTCGCGGAGATGAAGGACGGGGATGTGATTCTGCTTGAGAATACCCGCTACCGGATTGAAGAGACCAAGAACGGAGAGGCCTTCAGCAAGGATTTGGCTTCTCTTTGTGATATATTTGTAAATGATGCTTTTGGTACGGCTCACAGAGCGCACTGCTCCAACGTTGGAGTGACCGAGTACGTGGATACTGCGGCAGTCGGTTATCTGATGCAGAAGGAGATTGATTTCCTGGGCAATGCGGTGAATAATCCCGAAAGGCCTTTCGTAGCCATCCTGGGCGGAGCGAAGGTAGCGGATAAGCTGAATGTCATCGCCAACCTGCTGGAGAAATGTGATACATTGATCATCGGCGGCGGTATGGCATATACTTTCCTGAAAGCGAAGGGCTATGAGGTAGGCACTTCACTGGTGGATGATGAAAAGGTCGCATATTGCAAGGAAATGATGGATAAGGCTGAGAAGCTTGGCAAAAAGCTTCTTCTCCCTGTCGATACTACGATCGCAGCATCCTTCCCGAATCCCATCGACGCAGAGATCGAGGTGTCCGTTGTGGCAGCCGACGCGATACCGGCAGATATGATGGGCCTGGATATCGGAACGAAAACGGCCGGGATGTTTGCCGACGCCGTGAAGTCTGCTAAGACTGTGGTATGGAACGGCCCTATGGGTGTATTTGAAAATCCGATTCTGGCGAAAGGCACGATTGCTGTGGCGAAATCTCTGGCTGAGACAGACGCTACTACTATCATCGGCGGCGGAGATTCCGCGGCTGCGGTAAATCAGCTGGGCTTTGGCGATAAAATGTCTCATATTTCTACCGGAGGCGGGGCCTCACTGGAATTCCTGGAGGGCAAAGACCTTCCCGGCGTAGTGGCGGCAAACGATAAATAAACAGTTTATTGATCATAAAAGAATTTAACAGGATAGGAGAAAAAACAAATGGCAAGAAAGAAAATCATCGCCGGCAACTGGAAAATGAATATGACTCCCAGTCAGACAGTGGAGCTTATCAATACTCTGAAACCTCTGGTAGCGACAGAGGATGCGGACGTAGTATTCTGCGTTCCGGCTATCGATATCATCCCTGCGCTGGAGGCTTCCAAGGGCTCCAATATCGAGATTGGCGCAGAGAATATGTATTATGAGGAGAAAGGCGCTTATACAGGCGAGATTGCTCCTGATATGCTGACAGATGTGGGCGTGAAATATGTGATCATCGGCCATTCTGAGAGAAGAGAGTATTTCGCAGAGACCAATGAGACCGTGAACAAGAAGGTCTTGAAGGCTTTTGAGCACGGCATCACTCCCATTGTATGCTGCGGTGAGACTCTGACTCAGAGAGAACAGGGCGTTACCATGGATTTCATCCGCCAGCAGGTTAAGATCGCGTTCCTCGGAGTGACTGCGGAGCAGGCTAAGACGGCAGTGATCGCGTATGAACCCATCTGGGCCATCGGTACTGGGAAGACCGCTACCACAGAACAGGCCCAGGAGGTCTGCTGCGGTATCCGTAAATGCATTGCAGAGATTTACGATGAAGCGACAGCAGAAGCAATCCGCATTCAGTACGGCGGAAGCGTTAATGACAAGACCGCTCCCGAGCTGTTCGCACAGCCCGATATTGACGGCGGCCTTGTAGGCGGCGCGGCACTGAAGCCCGATTTCGGAAAGATCGTAAACTGGAAATAAATAGGAAAAGAAAGGATGTCCGGAAAGCCTGTGATGGTTTTCCGAACATCCTTTTTACATTTTTGTATATGCTGTATGAAGCATTATATGCTCATGATATCTGACCGCATAAGGCTGACGGCGGTAGTCTTGTCATTTCGTTTTACCGCCTCCAGGATGGAGCTGTGGAAAACGGAGGTCTCCTCAAAAAATGGGGAGTGCCGCTGGATCATCCTGATCTGGACATAAGCTCTGGTCTGCATGGACATGGCGGAACGGAGTGTTTCGTATGCATAGTCATTTTCATAGATACGGAAAAATGCCAGATGAAAGTCGATATTGTCATTCCAGTGCCGGATGGCCTCTTGTCTGACGCCATTTTTTAGCTGGGAATTTTTAAGGTCTTCCAGAGCAGAAAGAGCTTCGGGAGTGAATTTATGCCAGCATTCCGACATGAAGCCGCATTCCAGGATACATCGGTATGTCTTAACGTTATAGATATCCTGTTCGGTCAGCGGCGTAATCTTGTAGCCGTAATAAGGGATGCTGTACAGCACCTTCTCTTTGCAGAGCTCCACCAGGGCTTCCCGGATCGGAGCGCGGCTTACCTGATACCGTTCCATCAGATTCTTTTCGTTGAGCACCTGGTCAGGGCTGTAGTTTCCCTCTATGATATCCTTCAGCAGAGAACGGTAGATGTGTTCTTTGATGCTGGTATTGTTATTGTTCATGTTTATCCCTCATGAGTTTCAGGTTAATATGTAAATTATAAAATAGGGCCGGGTGTTTGTCAATGAAGCGGACAGATACCAGAAAACCGGGAGGGAAATTTTGCTTCAGGTCTTGCGCAGGAAAGGAAAATAGAGTACAATTCAGAATTGGAAGAGTATCTGTGATGCCTTTCCCCGGAACATACGAGTACTTTACCTCTCATTTTGGGAGATTATGATTTTAAAAGGAGAAAAACAATGAGTAAAAGACCCACAGTGTTAATGATTCTTGACGGCTATGGTTTGAATGACAGGAAGGACGGCAATGCTGTTTATGAAGCGAATACTCCTGTGATTGATAGGCTGAAAGCGGAATGCCCTTTTGTCAAAGGAAATGCCAGCGGTATGGCAGTCGGCCTTCCAGAGGGCCAGATGGGAAATTCCGAGGTTGGGCATCTGAATATGGGAGCCGGACGTATCGTATATCAGGAACTCACCAGAATCACAAAAGAGATCCAGGATGGAGATTTCTTTAAAAATGAAGCTTTTAAGGCGGCAGTTGAAAATTGTAAGAAACATGATTCCGCCCTTCATCTCTACGGGCTGGTCTCAGACGGCGGCGTGCACAGCCATAATACCCATATCTACGGCCTTTTAGAGCTGGCAAAGCGGGCGGGCCTTACTAAGGTCTATGTACATTGCTTCCTGGATGGCCGTGATACGCCTCCCACATCCGG
This sequence comes from Lientehia hominis, assembly GCF_021044755.1. Lineage (GTDB taxonomy): Bacteria > Bacillota > Clostridia > Lachnospirales > Lachnospiraceae > Lientehia > Lientehia hominis. The sequence continues at coordinate 553,597 of NZ_JAJNOR010000001.1, read as the reverse complement.
AAGGGATTATGTGGCGGAGCTGGTGGAAAAGATGAAGGAGATCGGAGTAGGAAAGGTCGCGTCTGTCAGCGGCCGCTATTACGCGATGGACAGAGACAACCGCTGGGATAGAGTGGAACTCGCATACCGGGCTCTGACAAAGGGGGAAGGAAAAACCGGCACGGATCCGGTGGAAATCATCCAGGCATCCTATGATGAAGGAGTGAATGATGAATTTGTACTTCCTTCTGTGGTCATGGAAAACGGAGCGCCTGTGGCAACTATCCAAAATGGAGATTCGGTCATCTTTTATAATTTCCGTCCCGACCGGGCAAGAGAGATCACAAGAGCTTTCTGTGATGATGCGTTTACCGGCTTTGACAGGGGAGAGAGGATCAAGACCACGTATGTGTGCTTTACAGAATATGACGTGACGATTCCCAATAAGCTGGTGGCATTCCATAAAGTGGAGATCACCAATACCTTTGGAGAATACCTGGCTGCCCATAATATGACCCAGGCTAGGATTGCCGAGACCGAGAAATATGCTCATGTCACATTTTTCTTCAATGGCGGTGTCGAGGAGCCAAATAAGGGAGAGGACCGGATTTTGGTGAAATCACCTAAGGTGGCCACATACGACCTGAAGCCGGAGATGAGCGCATATGAGGTGTGCGACAAGCTGGTCGAGGCAATCAGGTCTTCCAAATACGATGTGATCATTATCAATTTTGCGAATCCTGATATGGTTGGCCATACGGGCATTGAAGCAGCAGCCATAAAAGCGGTAGAAGCCGTGGATGAGTGTGTGGGAAGAGCGGTGGCAGCCATAAAGGAAGTGGATGGCCAGATGTTTATTTGTGCGGATCATGGAAATGCAGAACAGCTTATCGATTATGAGCATGGCGGAAGCTTTACTGCCCATACGACAAATCCGGTTCCGTTTATCCTGGTGAATTATGATCCGGATTATACCCTGAGAGAAGGCGGCTGCCTGGCGGATATCGCCCCCACGCTCATTGAGATGATGGGAATGAAGCAGCCTGAGGAGATGACTGGAAAGTCACTGCTTATAAAGAAATAAGAGAAGAAATGAAAAGGCGTCTGTGCCGGCACAGACGCCTTTTTATTTTGTTACAGACCATGTTCCCGCAGGAATTTTTCAAATTTCTTTTCTCCAAAAATTTCATTCGTTATGAATTCTCCGTTGTAATAGAAACTGTAGGTCGGGAACGGCGTAGGGGCATTCTGCGCTTGTTCTGCAGCCGTTGTTTTATGAAGAGAAATAGAAGCCCCGTGCTCTTTTGCGATATTCTCTATGAGCGGTGCGTATTTTTCCGTATGTGGGCACTGATTGGAATAATAGAGTACCATTCCCTGCTCCTCGATCTTACCAGACCTAGCGGTATCTTTGAACCTGGGGACAGGAGCGCCGTCGGTAAAGGGCAGGTAGTAAAGGACGAAAAAGGGCATGGCCGAGTCGGCGGTTAAAAACCCTTTGTATTTCAGGTAGTCCGGGTCCGACAGGAAGCTTCTCTTTTTTTCGGAAGCGATTATGGTCAGGCCGCACTTGCCCTTTGCCTTTGCATCCTGGATACAGAGCTCTAAAAGCTGATTGGCGTATCCTTTTCCCTTATATTGGCCGGATACCCAAAAACAGTTTATGTGCATATAGCCGTCGGCAGTGATGGGGCACCATGCGTACTCGGCAGAGATATATTCGATAAAGACTTTTCCCCTTGCATTCAGTCGGAGGAAGACCAGCCCGTCCGAAAATCGTTCTTCCATCCAGGCTTTTTTGGAAGATACGCAGTTTTCTCCTTTTTTATCGGAGATGCAGCAGCAGATATGTTCGTCTTTTATATTGTCCTGGTTCACGGTGATAAATTTCATAGGGGGTTCTCCTTATTTTATATTAGTATGTCTATGTTACCATATACAAGCTGACAACATTATGTCAGGTTGCAGGAAAACCTGCTATTTTTTAACTTCTTTTTCATAAGTGGACTGAATTTTTCCCGCTTCTTTTACCAGCATCTGCTTAACGGATAAAGGCTCCAGCACTTCAAGCCCGGATCCGAAGGAGAGGAGATAACCATACAGCCAGGTATCCTCCGGAAGAGAGACAGTTACCAGGAAGCTGCCGTCTTCGTCCTGAGCGACAGCGGCAGGATCGAACTCATCATACAGGCGGTAGCCCAGATGTGGAGAACATCTGAGTTTTACATGGACCAGGGTGACGGGAGAAGAATCTGACTGCTCTATTTCCGGAAGTGCCGGGAGGTCTCCCTTTTCGAAGGTGTCCGATGACATTTCCAGGTCCATTATCCGGCTGATCCGAAAGGTTCGGTATGCTTCCCGGCCTTTGTCATAAGCCTGCACATACCATGCTCTGGATTTATACACCAGCTTAACGGGGAAAATATATCTGTCTGTAATGCTTCCATATGAGCTGATATAGTTCATTTTGACGGCGGAGCAGCCGAGGACCGCATTTTTTAACAGTCGGAAATATTCTTTATCCCGGCGCCTGCTCCCCCAGCGGGAAAAATCAATTTCGATCCAGTCTGTATGCCTTATCTGGAACAGCCCGCTGAGTTTCGACAGAAGACGTGATGTTTCCAGCTCTTCAGTCGTCATGACGCTTTGAAGAGCGATCAGTATCTGGTTTCTTTCTTCGTCGGTCAGAAGGGAATTTCTGAATTTAAAATGTTCGTCCATATAGATTCCGCCGCGGGATCCCTGCACAGTGTACAGAGGAATCCCCGCAGAGCTGAGGACATCGATGTCCCGGTAGATGGTCCGGACGGATACTCCGAACTGCCGGGCCAGCTCCTTTGCGGTAATATGGCGCCTGTCCAGCATGATATATACAATTTCAAACAGTCTGTTTATCTGCATGTTCTGCTCCTTTAATCTGTCATAAACAAATGCGGTATAAACAGTATAACATAATAGTAAATTTTTGTAGACGGATAAATGATTTTATAGTATAATTCAAACCATGTTGTTTATCAAAATGGCGCGTTGAAGTTTTGCGTTGCAATGTGCGAAAGCGCTGCGGCGCCAAATGACAGAAACACATGGAAATGAGGCATGGTTATGAAGATAGTCGTATGTATCAAACAGGTGCCGGCTGCCAGTAATGTGGAAATAGATCCGGAAAGCGGCACATTGAAACGGGCGGGGTCTGAAAGTAAGACAAATCCCTATGATCTGTTTGCGCTGGAAGCGGCTCTCCGCCTGCGCGAAAAGCTGGGAGGGACAGTGACAGCTCTGACAATGGGGCCGCCTCAGGCAGAGGAAATGATGAGAGACGCTTACAGCATGGGGATTGACCATGCAGTTATCCTGTCTGATAAAAAATTTGCAGGATCTGATGTCCTGGCTACCTCCTACACGCTGTCACAGGGAATTACGGCTTTGGGAGAGTTTGATCTCATCCTGTGCGGAAAACAGACGACAGACGGCGATACTGCCCAGATAGGGCCGGCTCTGGCGGAACATCTGCATCTGCCGCATACAGCCTGGGCAGGAGAAATCTGCGAGGCTTCGGATACTTACATAAGGGTGCGGCAGAAGCTTTCTGCGGTCACGCAGGTATCGGAAATGAACTATCCCTGCGTGATCACGGTGGATAAAGATCTGGTGGTGCCCAGGCTTCCTTCATGGAAGCTGAAGAAGGCTGCAGAAGGACGACCGGTCCGGTTTATGACATTTCAGGACCTGCCGGATCAGGATATGACCAGATATGGGCTGATTGGTTCTCCCACCACGGTGGAGCGCATTTTCCCTCCGGAAAAATCGGCTTCCCGAATCTATGTGGACGGTACTCCGGAGGAAAAAGCCGGGAAACTGTATGAGGTATTGAAAAAAGCAAAATTCCTGCAGGCGGGAGGAAAATAAGATATGGATTTTTTGAAATTTGATTCAGACCGCTGTGATCTGTGCGGACTTTGTGTGGAAAAATGTCCATTTCTGGCGCTGACCATGGAAGCGGACGGAATCGCCGTGAATGAAGCGTGCAGGATGTGCGGAGTCTGTGTAAAGGGCTGCCCGGAGAATGCGATCAGGTTTGAACAGAAAGCCGGTACGGTGGACAAAAAAGAGTGGAACGGTATCCTGGTCTACGGAGAACAGGAAAACGACCGCATCCATCCTGTGGTATATGAGCTCATCGGTGAGGCAGGCCGTCTGGCAGAAGAAGCGGGCTATGAAGTGAATGTAGTCCTGACCGGTGGGGAAGGGACAAGGGAAAATGGCGAGGACCTTTTATTGTATGGAGTGGATAAGGTATTCGTTTATGAGCATCCCGGTTTTTATGGATTTAAGGCGGACTGCTATGCCGATGCGGTAGCCGACTGTATTGCCGCACAAAAGCCGTCCGTCGTCCTGATCGGTGCGACTCCCCTGGGGCGGTCGCTGGCCCCCAGACTGTCTACCAGATTCCATACCGGTCTGACGGCTGACTGCACGAAGCTGGAGATGAAGGATAATACGGACCTTGTTCAGATCCGCCCTGCGTTCGGCGGAAATATTATGGCACAGATCGTCATATCCAATTCCAGGCCGCAGTTTGCCACAGTCCGGTATAAGGTCATGGATTCTGCGAAGAAAGTGGAAGAACCGAAAGGACAGGTTGTGGTATGTCCAGTTTCCGAAGATTTGGTGCGCTCACGGATAACGGTCACGGAAATTGCCCCGGTTCGAAAGAGCAAGTCCATTGAGGAAGAGGAGATTCTCGTAGTCGCGGGACGGGGAGTGAAGAGTGAGAAGGATATAGCCATGGTGAAAGAGCTGGCGGAAGTGCTGGGAGGGCAGCTGTGCTTTACTAGACCGATGGTGGAAGCCGGATATGGAGATACGGCCCATCAGATCGGGCTTTCAGGCCGCACTGTGAAGCCGAAGCTGATCATTACCTGCGGGGTGTCCGGGGCGATCCAGTTCACTTCCTGTATGAATGGTTCAGAATGTATCGTTGCCGTCAACAGTGATCCGGAAGCACTGATCTTCGGCATAGCCCATTATTGCGTCGTGGATGATCTGTGCCGGGTAGTGCCGGAGCTGATCAGGAAGATCCGTGCAGAAGGGAAGGAGTAGAGTATGCCATTTCCATATAATAAATTGACTGATGAAGATATAACATACATAAAATCTGTGACGGCGCCGGAGCGGGTGGTGGCCGGAGAAGCTATACAGAAGGAATTCTACCACGATGAGATGCCGGAATACGGGATTTTTCCGCCGGATCTCTATGTGGAGGCTCTTGACAGAGAAGAAGTGTCAGCTGTCATGAAGCTGGCTTATGAAAAGAATATCCCTGTCACGGCCAGGGGAGCCGGAACGGGGCTGGCCGGCGGCGCGACCTGTAAATATGGAGGGATCATGCTCTCCCTGATGAAGATGAATAAAATTATCGGTGTGGACAGGCAGAACCTGACCGTTACGGCTCAGCCGGGGGCCCTGCTTACAGAGGTAGCGGAAGCGGCGGCAGAGGCGGGGCTGTTTTATCCGCCTGATCCCGGCGAGAGGACGGCATCCATCGGCGGAACGGTCATCACCAATGCGGGCGGCATGCGGGCGGTCCGCTATGGCGTGACAAGGGACTATGTCCGTTGCCTGGAAGCAGTGCTGCCCGATGGCTCCATAGTAAATTTTTCTTCCAATGTGGTGAAGAATACCACGGGATACGATATCAAGGATCTGATCGTCGGCTCTGAAGGCACCCTTTGTATTCTTACGGAAGTGACGCTGAAACTGATCCCCGCTCCGAAGGTGACGCAGACGCTTGTTTTGGCTTTTGACAACATCGCAGACTGCATCGGCACCGTGCCGGAGCTTCTGCAGACAGCTTTTGTGCCGACTGCCATTGAATTCGTGGAAAAGGAATTGATGGAGATAGTGGAACGCTGTCTGAATAAGCCGTTTCCGGTCCGGGAGGGCAGTGATTATCTGATCGTCATGTACGACGGCGCTTCCAGGGAAGAGGTGAACGAAGCATGTGAGCTGGCGGCGGAAATCGCCATGGAAAGAGGAGCACTGGACGTGAAGATCTGCAATACTCCGGAACGCATTGGGTCTGTCTGGTCTGTCCGGGCGGCCATATTGGAAGGAATGAAAGCGGACAGCGAGGCTCAGGAAGAGTGCGACGTGGTGGTCCCCAGGGCCAAGATAGCCGAATTCGTGACGGCTGCCCAGGCCATCGGAAGGAAATATAAGATCCGTGTCATTGTCTGCGGCCATGCCGGCGACGGAAACATCCACACGGAGATGCTGCGGAACCAGATGACCGATGAAGAGTGGGAGACCAACACGCAGGCGTGCCTGAAAGAGCTTTATGCCAAGAGCAGAGAACTGGGAGGGCAGCTGTCCGGAGAACACGGCATTGGGAACGGACGGCTGGCATATCTGGAGGATTTCATCGGTACGAGGATGTATGAGCTTTTCCGGTCGGTCAAGCAGGCCTTTGATGACAAATGGATCTTAAATCCAGGAAAAGTAGTGGAGATTAAATAATCAGCTGAAAAGAGGAGAAGACGAGATGATAGACAAAAAGAAAATGCCCCTGGCTATAGGTGTGGCCTTTGTAGCATTTACCACCCAGTTCGGAGGAGGATTTGCATCCGGCGCACAGATTTATCAATATTTTATGAACTATGGCATATGGGCGTTTCTCATGCCCTTTATCGCCCAGTTTTTACTGGCGCTGTTTTTCTGGTATGGCCTTCGCTACGCATACCGTCACAAAACATATGATTACCGCAGATTTTCCGACAGCTTCTATGGAAAATACCGTGTGATATTTTCCAACTTGTATGAGATCGTCTATCTCATGCTGATCTGTCTGGCTCCGGCCGTTGCCTTTGCCACGGGCGGTTCCACGCTGAATACACTGACTGGCATTCCCTATTGGGCATGTACCTTGATAATCGGCGCATTTATCTTCGTGATTGCTCTCTATGGTACGGAGATCGTGCGAAAATGCGCGTCCACCTTATCTGTGATCATTATCATCGGGCTGCTGGTGGTCCTGATTCCCAACATTGTAGCACAATGGGGAACCATTACAGATTCCGTAGGACAGATGGCCCAGGGTGCCCTGCCGGTCTGCTCCAAGGAAAGCGGAAGCTTTGGAGGCGCGCTTTGGACAGCCATTGTGTATTTCCTTTTCCAACTGGCATCCATCGGTTTAATGTACCAGCATACTGAGCCGCTGACAGATGAAAAGCAGGTGACGAAATCTGCCGTCTATATGTTCCTTGTAAATACAATAACCATGATGTTAGCTGTGGTGGGCATGGCGGCGATCGCTTTTAACAGCGGGCTTAAGGATGCTTCTGTTCCCATGCTCCTGCTTGTTCAGAACGGAGTAGGCGCGTCATTCCTGACGCCTGTCATCTCTATTTTGATCATCCTCGGCGCGGTCTCCACAGGAGTAAATATGATTGCCGGGATTGTGACAAGGACCGTCAATGCGGTTGAGCGGAAAAAGAGCACCGAAGAGGCAAAAAAGGGCCATATGGCAAGGAGTACAGCAGCTTCTCTGATTTTCACGCTTCTGGCATTCGGCATTGCCCAGTTTGGACTGCTGCCCCTGGTGAAGGTGGGATATTCTTATCTGGGATATGCAACCTTGATCGGAGTGGGAATCCCGTTTGTGGTTCACGCTGTTTATACCAAGGTAAAAGGTACGAAATAGTATTGTACAAAACACTTTCTGGAATCCTCCTGCCTCATGTAGTTATAGAAATAAGTTTGTTTGAAAGGTATTCAAAGGCAAAAACAATAAAGGCGTATCGTTGTGAAAACGATACGCCTTTTATCATGCTGAACTTTCAGGTATTGGTATTTTTGTTCTCTTTTTTTTCCAGCAGAATGGCAATGATGCACAGCACCATTCCGGCAAAGAGAAGGGATAAATTCAACCAGCCGGGAAGGTTCATCCCGAAGAAACGGGGCACCAGTACGATTATGATAATTGCAGGACTCACATATTTCATGGCAGCGATAAATTTCTTCTTCATGGTTTCTTTCTCCTTATGGTCACAGTGGATAGATTAAGACATCCTTGACCAGTTCATCCACAAGTTCCCTGGCCGGAGGCTTGGTACCGAGCGTGGTACAGGCGCCGGCTGAGGTAGCGATGGCCAGTCTCGCGCAGTCTTCATATGGAATATCGGCGTCCAGCCCATAGGCGAGTGCGGCCAGCATCGCATCGCCGGAGCCTACGGTAGAGTGGGCCTGTACCTGGATACCGTTGGTTTTAAAGGCCCTTTGATGATCCAGGAAAATGGCGCCGTCCTGCCCTCTGGAAATGACGATGGTATTGACTCCCTTTGCCAGAAGCTCCTTGCCAAGGTCGATCAATGTTTCCTCGGACACGTCTTCGGACAGGTTAAAGTACCGGGTGATCTCATAAGCGTTTGGCTTGATCAAAAAAGGCTTTGCCTTTATGGCTTCCTCCAGCAGTTGCCCTGCAGCGTCCACGAAGACTGTGGACTGGCGCTTCCGGAGCTTCCGCGTCAAAAAACCATAGACATCTTTGTCGACACTGGCGGGGACACTGCCGGAAAAAACGAATATGGTGGAAGGTCCTGCATAGAGCTCCAGCGTTTCCGTGAGAGTCTGGATATCCCTTTGAGTGACCATAGGACCGGGTTCGTTGAATTCTGTGACGAACCCTTTTTTCGTCGTATCCACGACCTTTACATTGGTACGGGTCTCACCTTCAATATATACAAACTGATGCTCGATATGTAATTCATCCAGCGCATGCTCGATCATCCGCCCGGAACTCCCTCCCAGGAAACCAGTGGCAATCGTTTCGCCTCCCAGGGCATGAATGGTCTTTGATACATTGATCCCTTTTCCTCCGGCATCCTGGATGACCTTTGTCACGCGGTGAATGGTTCCCCCGGTGAAGTTTTCCACATCCAAGGTCTTGTCGATGGCCGGGTTCATCGTAACCGTAACTATCATATTACCTCTCCAATCTGATTCAAACTTGCGTCTGCCGGGCAGAAGAATACGGACGGCAGGCGGCCCCATAGACAGATGCAGTTCCCTTTCCGCCCCCGGAAGATGATATGGGAAGTGCACCTATTGATATTTTATCATATTCGATTATGGCAGGAAAGGGAATCTTTTCAGTTTATACATTTTTTAGAGAAAAAACAACTGGACTAATTCGACGTTTTGTGAGAAAATGAAACAGAGTATGGTGTCTTGGGCAGGAGCCAGGTAATCTCCGCCACCTCTGAAAGGATGCCAGCGGTTGAATACATATATTCTGAAAGGAGTCTTAACATGATTTATTCACATGAAGTAGAGAAGATGTGTACAGTAGCGCAGGGCGTTGCCCATGGCGCTGCCCCTATCCCCGAGGAGGCAAAATGGGTAAAGGCAAAGGATGTTTCTGATATTTCCGGTCTGACCCATGGAGTGGGCTGGTGTGCGCCTCAGCAGGGAGCCTGCAAGCTTACCCTGAATGTAAAAGAAGGAATCATCCAGGAAGCACTGGTAGAGACCATTGGATGTTCCGGTATGACTCATTCCGCCGCTATGGCTTCTGAAATCCTGCCCGGCAGGACCGTTCTGGAAGCACTGAATACGGATTTGGTGTGTGACGCCATCAATACTGCTATGAGAGAATTATTCCTCCAGATCGTATATGGAAGAAGCCAGAGTGCGTTTTCCGAAGATGGTCTGCCCATAGGTGCAGGTTTAGAGGATCTGGGCAAGGGCCTCCGTTCCCAGGTGGGCACGATGTACGGCACTCTGAAAAAGGGCCCCCGTTATCTGGAAATGGCAGAAGGTTATGTTACAGGTATTGCCCTGGATGCGGATGACCAGATCATCGGTTATCAGTTCGTAAGTCTTGGCAAAATGACCGACTTCATCAAAAAGGGTGATGACCCCAATACTGCATGGGAAAAAGCAAAGGGCCAGTACGGCAGAGTTGCGGATGCAGTGAAGATCATCGACCCCAGAGAAGAGTAATATTAAATCTTATAATTAGGAGGAATCATATAAAATGGCTTTATTTGAATCATATGAAAGAAGAGAAAAACAGATTCTTGCTGTATTAAAGGAATATGGAATCAATTCCATCGAAGAAGCTGCAGAGGTGACAAAGGCCGCCGGCTTAGATGTATATAAAATGGTAGAAAATATACAGCCTATCTGCTTTGAGAACGCAAAGTGGGCATATACCGTGGGCGCCGCTATTGCTATCAAGAAAGGCTGCAGAAGAGCGGCTGACGCGGCTGCGGCCATCGGTGAGGGCCTTCAGTCCTTCTGTATCCCCGGCTCCGTTGCAGACCAGCGTAAGGTAGGGCTTGGCCATGGCAATCTGGGCAAGATGCTCCTGGAAGAGGATACGGAGTGCTTCTGCTTCCTGGCAGGACATGAGTCTTTTGCAGCGGCGGAAGGTGCCATCGGTATCGCGGAGAAAGCGAATAAGGTTCGTAAGAACCCTCTGCGTGTCATCCTGAATGGTCTTGGCAAGGACGCAGCGCAGGTCATTTCCAGAATCAACGGCTTTACTTATGTGGAGACCGAGATGGATTATTATACAGGCGAAGTAAAGGAGCTGTGGAGAAAATCCTATTCCGAGGGCCTGAGAGCGAAAGTAAACTGCTACGGTGCAAATGATGTGACAGAAGGCGTTGCTATCATGTGGAAAGAGGGCGTAGACGTGTCTATCACCGGAAACTCCACCAATCCCACCAGATTCCAGCATCCTGTAGCAGGTACATACAAAAAGGAATGTGTAGAGAAGGGAAAGAAATACTTCTCCGTAGCTTCCGGCGGCGGGACAGGCCGTACCCTGCATCCTGACAATATGGCTGCGGGTCCTGCTTCCTATGGCATGACAGATACCATGGGCCGTATGCACTCTGACGCACAGTTTGCAGGTTCCTCTTCTGTGCCCGCTCATGTAGAGATGATGGGTCTGATCGGCGCAGGAAATAATCCCATGGTCGGTATGACCGTTGCCGTTGCCGTTGCCATTGAGGAAGCGGCGAAGGAAGGGAAATTCTAAGGGGAATTTATTTTTAGGGCTTTCAGTATAGCAAAATATATTGAAGCAGGCGGGAAAACACTTAAATAGTACCCGGTTAAAGGCGTGTGGGGTGACCCATGCGCCTTATATTTTTCAGATTAAAACATCTTTTTAGATATGAAAAAAGCAGTTGGCCGTAGACTAACTGCTTGTAGTTGAGACTATTAAATTACAAGTAGATTCCTTATTTTTCACGTTTTACAAATTCTATAAAAGCAAAAATAATGGAAATTACAGTAAGAACAGCGACAATTAATTCAGCCATATTATTCGCATAATCAGCTTTATTGGGAACAACTATAGCCATTACTAAAAAAAATATGCACCAAATAAATCCTATTACAAGTAACATAGAAGTAACATATTTCATCACATAGGCCAGTTTACTTATCAAAGTCCTTGCTTTTTCCTGCTGCATCCCAGAATAATGATTTTTTCGCACTGCTACTTTGATTGCTGCAAGTACATATCCTATCAGAACGCCTTCCGTCAAACCGATACAAATAGTTAAGAATATATTCATTATTATTCTGCTTTCTCGAAAATCAAATCGATTTTTCTGATACACCCTGATGCTGCGCTAAGCTCTGTTGGTATCATGCCAACATAACTATAACCTTGATCAGAATATTCATCGATCACGTTTCGATGTTCTGAAATAGAAGCCATAACAACCTCTTTCATTTCATAGGATATACTTACATACTTATATTCTTTCATCTTCTTCTCTCCCTTTTTTATTCTGAACCATAAAAGAATTATATACCTATTAAATCTCACTTACAAGAAGAAGATATACTCCGCAGGCTTCTTTTCATTCATCTCAGGCATATTGTGCCCTTATATACTGCTACAAAGGGAATGAAAAAGCCAGATGACAAAAAGTGCTGTTTGCTGGTATAATGGATTGTATGATTTCGTTGAGGGGAAGACTAATCTTTAACAGGAGGAAGTATAGCATGAGCATGCGGGGAGTTTACACAAATGTAGTTGAGATCAGACAGAAGATATTTACAGAAGTGGCCAGGATGGCGTATGAAGGGGGAGACTATTCACGGATCATCAATCTCCCGTACAAAATCATACCGGGTGAAGTGGCCACTTATCGGGAGAGTGTATTTTTGGAAAGGGCAATCGTAGAGGAACGCCTCCGATTGGCCATCGGCCTTCCGCTCAGGGATATGACGGAGCATGCTCCAGTGTCCAGGGGCATCGAGGAAAGCGCGATCGCGGAAAAATATTACGACCCGCCGCTTATTAATATCATAAAATTCGCCTGTCATTCCTGCCCGGAGAATGAAGTGCGTGTATCGGATGCCTGTCAGGGGTGTCTGGCCCATCCGTGTAAAGAGGTTTGCCCGAAGGATGCAATATCCATTGTGGCGGGCCGTTCGGTGATCGATCAGGAAAAATGTATCCAATGTGGGAGATGCGTCAATACCTGTCCGTATGGAGCAATCATTAAAATGGAGCGGCCCTGCGCCAAGGCCTGCGGTGTAGATGCGATAGGATCCGATGAACTTGGACGGGCTGCCATAGACTATGACAAATGCGTTTCCTGCGGGATGTGTTTGGTGAGCTGTCCTTTCGGCGCCATTGCGGATAAGGGACAGATCTTCCAGACTATACATGCCATAAAGAATGGGATTCCCGTATATGCGGCGGTAGCTCCGGCCTTTGTCGGTCAGTTCGGCAAAGAGCTGCCCGCGGATAAGATAAAGAAAGCGTTTAAAGAGCTGGGATTTGCAGATGTGGTAGAAGTTGCGGTAGGAGCGGATCTGTGCACCATTGAAGAAGCGAGGGACTTTCTGGAGGAGGTGCCGGAGAAGCAGCCTTTTATGGCTACTTCCTGTTGCCCGGCCTGGTATTCCATGGCCCACAAGCTGTTTCCTGATCTGGCTCCGTATATTTCCATGGCGCTCACCCCGATGGTGCTGACGGGCCGTTTGATCAAGAGAGAGCATCCCGGATGTAAAGTGGTCTTCATCGGACCATGCTCAGCGAAAAAGCTGGAGGCCAGCAGGACGGAAATCCGGAGCGATATTGATTTTGTGCTCACCTTTGAAGAAGTCATGGGTATGTTTAAAGCCAAGGATATTGATTTCTCCAAGCTGACTGCCGGCGAGGATTTGTCAGCTGCCAGCGCAGACGGACGGGGATTTGCCGTGAGCGGCGGAGTGGCGAAAGCCGTGGTGAACTGTATCAAGAAGATGAAGCCGAACAGAGAAGTGAAGGTGGCCAACGCGGAAGGACTGGCCGCATGCCGGGAGCTTCTTACGGAAGCGAGAAAAGGAGTTTATGACGGATACCTTTTGGAAGGAATGGCCTGCCCTGGAGGATGCGTAGGAGGCGCCGGTATTATGCAGAGCCCTACGAAATCCAAAGGACAGGTAATGCTCAGTATGAAGAAGGCCGGATACCGAAACGCCCTGGACAGCAATTACAAAAGTTATCTGGCAGAATTAGAGGAAGGGGACCTGAGGGCTCCAGCCCGATAGTTTTCCTGTCTGCGGCATTGAATAGAAAGAGAAACAGTCAAAAGCCAAAGAAGCGGATGCAGATGGCGCGTCTTTGGCTTTTGTGCGGAAAGAATTCAGAGGGGAGAAAAATGGATGAAGACTCCGGAACTTGAAACAGAAAGAATGATTTTAAGGACACTTAAAGAGGAAGATGCAGGAGAAATATTCAGAAGATGGACCGGGGACAGAGAAGTCAACCGGTATATGAACTATAGTCTCCATAAAACGGAAGAAGAGACGGCAGAATGGCTTCGGGCAGAAGAAGAGAATATAGAAAAGGATGATAATTATACCTGGGCCTTTGTACTGAAGGATACGGGAGAACTGATCGGCTCCGGCGGAATCTGTTATAATAAGGACTACGGTATGTTTGAGCTGGGGTATAATATCATGAAAAAATATTGGGGACAGGGAATCACAACGGAAGCGTCACAAAGGATTCTGAAATTTGGGGTGGATGATCTGGGAGAATCGTGTTTCTTTGGGCGGCATGCCAAGGAAAATCCCGCTTCAGGGAAAGTGATGGAGAAAACCGGATTCCGGTACTGGCGGGATGGGTATTATGAAACGATGGATGGGGTCCGGTTTGAAAGCCGGGAATATAAGTGGATTCTGGCCGAAAATAGTACAGAGTGATTTGCCGGACGTTTGTTTTTGCTGGCGAAACGGTCATGCGCGCCAAAGTTTACATGAAAATCCATCAAACGCAACAAAGAATTGCTGGAACTTACATGGCTGCTGTCGTCATGTGGCTTTCGTGGTAGCAGGAGTACTGATCTTTGTGGCTGCGGGGATGCAGAAGGAGAAGTATGATATAAAGAAATAGTATCATGATGGCGGCGGAGATCCTGTTTCTGGCAGGGGGCTTTGTTTGGGAAGCATGGAATATCGGCTGGGTGGTGTTTCCAGTGGGAGGCATACTTTGCGGTATCGTGAGTTCCATTCTATCTGTTCGTTAGACGAAGCAGTAGGAGAACGTAGGAAAGACATAGATCACATGTGGATTAGGCCATAGAAAGATAAGAGGGAAAGAAACGGGATGAAAACGGGCAGAGAGACGGAAGAGGATTTTCGCCTGCACTATACGGAAAAAGGAGAAGGAATGCCTTTGGTGCTCCTTCATGGAAATGGCGAGGATGGCTCTTATTTTGTCCGTCAGATAGAGTTCTTCTCACGTGAATACCGGGTGATCGCGGTCGATACCAGGGGACATGGACAGTCGCCAAGAGGCGCTGCGCCATTTACATTGGAACAGTTTGCCGAGGACCTTAGGCAGTTTCTAGATGAAATGGGACTATCCCGTATCCTTCTTCTTGGGTTCAGCGACGGCGCGAATATCGCCATGATATTTGCGTTGAAATATCCGGAATATCTGGAAAAGATGGTGCTCAACGGAGGAAATCTCCGGCCCTCCGGCGTCCGCGCCGGCGCTCAGCTGCCCATCGTCCTGGGCTATGCCATGGTTGCCGCTTTGTCTTTGCTTGATAAAAAACTCAGGAGGAAAAAGGAGCTTTTGGGACTCATGGTGACCGAGCCCCACATTTCTAAGGAAGAGCTTTTGAAGCTATGTGTACCCACTCTGGTAATAGCCGGGACAAAGGATATGATCAAGGCTTCCCATACGAGAGAGATTCATGAGAGTATTCCGGACAGCTGTCTGTGTTTTCTGAAAGGAAGCCATTTTATAGCATGTGAGCAGCCGGAAGAATTCAATCAGACGGTATATAAGTTCCTCAAGGAAAAGTAACGGCAAAAGCTTTGGAATAGCAGGTGCTTTTTTATCTTTCCTGTGCTAGAATATACGCGGACATAAAACGCATTACTGCGGGGAACAGAAGGGAGAGCAGCACATGAATAACGCTGATGTTAAAATAATTGCGGACAGCACCTGTGACCTGACGGAGGAGCTGCTGAAGAAATACGAAATAACGATAGTGCCGTTATGCATCGTTATGGATGATAAGAGCTATTATGACAGAACGGAAGTGACGCCGGAGGAAATCTTCCGCTGGTCGGAGGAACACAAAACGACTCCGAAAACTGCAGCGATCTCCATGGAAAAGGCATTGGAGGCAGCCGGGCCGTATATCAAAGACGGACGGGACGTGATCTTTATCGGCATCTCAGAAGAGATGAGCACCACATGCAATGTTATGCGTCTTGCGGCTGCGGAGCTTGAGACAGACAGATTGTTTGTCATAGATTCCAGGAGTCTTTCCACCGGAATCGGCCTGCAGGTGCTTCGGGCCGCGGAGCTCGCGAAAACAGGTATGCCGGCAGAGGAAATCGTGAAAATCATTGAAGAAATTAAAGATAAAGTGAGGGCAAGCTTTGTCGTAGATACTTTGACTTATCTTGCCAGAGGAGGACGGTGCACGGCTGCTGCTGCCCTTTTAGCCAATACACTTAAGCTTAAGCCGAGGATTGAAGTGAAAGACGGAAAGATGGGCGTGGAAAAAAAGTACCGCGGTACTCTGGAAAAGGTTATTCTCAAGTACACAAAGGATATGGAGGAAGATTTATTAAGGGCAGACGGAAAAAGGATATTTATCACCCATTCAGGATGCGGGAGGGCTGTAGTGGAGCAGGTCCGGACATATCTGGAAGGCCTCGGGAAGTTCCAGGAGATTATTGAGACCCGGGCAGGAGGAGTTATTTCCAGTCACTGCGGACCGGGTACTCTGGGAGTCTTATTCTTTTTAAAATGAAAACACAATGAATAAATATCATCGCTATTTTCCCTCAAAGGAGATATTGTTTGATACGGCCATAGATCAATATGCCCAGCCCCAGACGGATCAGATCTCGAAGGTTTTGAAAAGGCCGGGGATCTCTCTGGTTCAGATGGCAGAACAGATGCCGCGGCATCCTTCTGTGTATATGGACAGTTGGGCATCTTGCTGGATCAGGAGCTGGCGAGAGAAGAGAGGGTCAGAAGGATCAAGACCATTCTAATAGGAATATTAAAGAAACTGAGTTAATAAAATTCCTGTCTGCCGGACAGGGATACTTAAAGGATATTAAATGAATGATATTCATTCATCTTGAGAAGGGAATTCAAGAAAATTAATTAAATGGATTTTATCAATGGAAAGCATGATCGCCACATTATTTCCTGCGGCGGTATTTGCGCTGGAAACTTCTGTCCGAATTCTGTGTGATGTCGGAATTTGTCTCTTTCTGTCATTTATGATACAATAAGTAAAACAAAGAACAAAAGAAGGGTATATTTTGTTCGATTATGGAGGCGGATACAGCTGAATGGAGGGTCCAGGAACGGGACTGGGGAGGGGATAGTGCATGTTCTTTGATATTAACGAGTATTATTTTTACTGTGTTGCATTGGCCCAGAATATCACTAAGGCCTCTGAGGAGATCCACATTTCCCAGCCGGCTCTCAGCAAATCCATTGCGAAGCTGGAACAAAAGCTGGATTGTCAGCTTTTCTATCGAAATCAAAAGGGGGTAAGGCTGACACCGGCAGGGGAGATCTTGTTTGAAGGTGTCAGGCAGAGTATGGATATCATGGATAATACGGTGAAGCAGATATCCCAGATCAATTACTCAGACTATGGGGAAGTTAATATCGGCGGAGGAGATGATCTGTTTACATATTTCATGATTCCCGTCATTCGGGAGTACCATAATCTGTATCCTAATGTGATTGTCAAGGAGACTTTGTACTCCAATTCAGAGCAGACAATCGGAAGCCTGCTGCAGAAGGATATTGATATCGGACTCCTGAATAAATATGTGGAGTGTGACAGACTGGAATTCAGAAAGATCAGTGAAATGCACGAGGTGGTCGTGGCGGGAGAACGGTATGCAGCGCTGGCAAAGCTGGGCACACTGGACTGGGGAATGCTCACGGAATTTCCAATCCTTCTGCATCCCCGCATAACCCATACCCGTAAATTGTTTGATGACAAGATGAAGGAGATCGGAGTACAGGTCAAAGCGAGTCTGGAGGTGGGGAGTACGACGGTGATGATCCAGCTGGCGCTGGAAGGATTCGGGCTTGCCGTCGTATCCAAAGAGATTGCCCAGATGGATTATCGGTATACCCAGCTTACGGAGCTTCCCATGGCTCAGCCGCTGGATGCAAGGGATACCTATGTGGCATGGAATAAGGAGAAGGAGATGCCCTCCTGCCTCCGAAATTTAATAGAGTGCATTTCTCAGAAAAGTAAATAAGACTTTCCTTATCCAATAAACAGGGCGGAATCCATGGATTCCGCCCTGTATTTGCTTTCACCACCATAACTGACGATTATGGAGTTAATGACAATAATTCATTTTACATGAGGAAATACGGGAAATATAATATACATATATAGCCATAAAATCTATAAATATAGAAATAATATGTTGCAATGCGCAAAATTTGAGAAAATTTGGGAGGGTATCTATAGTTTCAATCAATCATAAAGAATGGGAGGGTATTTTATGGCACGCAAGACATTGGAAGAGACGATGAAGAAAAATAACGGAATTCTTCGTATGGTCCCGGATTTTATTCCGAGAGATTCCTGGATGCCGGGGAGGAGGCTCAGACTTCATCCGGATGATTACGCCTATTATGGAAATGAACTGGGCATGATCGAGGAACGCTGGTTCTGTGCGACGGCTCCGGTGGAGCATGGCGTGAAAGATGCTCCGGAAGATCTGGGAATGCAGTATGTAGACTGCGAAGGAGAACGGATTCTTTTTAAGGATGCTGTGGATGAATTGAAGGAGGACCTGATTGGAAAAGAACTATGGGACAAATATGGCCGGTGGCCGATGTTCTCTAAATTCTATGATTATGCGACTACTTCCTTTTTCCATGTACACCCTACGGAGGAGGCAGCCTGCTGTAAGCCGGGAGCCGTCATGAAACCGGAGGCGTATTATTATCCACCTCAGATGAACATGTCCGCCGCGAATGCGAATGTGATCACATATCTTGGAATCGATCCGTCTGTGAGCAGGGAAGAAGTCCTGGAGAGGCTCAGAGACTTTGACAAGGGGGAAAACAGGATTGTGGAGCTGTCCAGAGCGTACCGTCTGGAACTGGGAACCGGCTGGTATACTCCGGCTGGCGTCCTGCATGGCTGCGGCGCATGGTGTACCTATGAACCTCAGTGGATGAGCGAATCCTACGCGGTATTTGAAAATTATACGGACAATCATTATCCTGCATTCCCCCACAGTGAAATGAACAACCTGGTTCCCGACGACGCGGAGGATGAATACGAATATACCATGAGTCTGATTGACTGGGAGATAAATACGGATCCATATTACCGCAAAAAATATTTCCGCCGTCCTGTCACGGAGATTGAGACAGAGGATTATATATCCAAATGGATTACATATGGAAACCCTTACTTCGGTGCAAAGGAGCTGACGATCAGGCCGGGGAAGACTGTTTTGATCAAAGATCAGGCCGCGTACGGATGTATTCTGCTGTCGGGTCACGGCATGTTCGGTGAGCTGGAGTGTGAGTCTCCCAATGTGATCCGGATAGGACAGATGACAAAGGATGAGTTCTTCGTATCCCATGAGCGTGCGAATGAAGGTGTCCTGATTTCCAATCATTCCTGCGAGGACCTGGTTATGTTAAAGCATTTCTGCAATAACTGCGGAATGCCGGATGCGCCGGAGGCTTGACTGGCCGGGAAAGAAAGGGGAAGGAACATTGGCGGAATATATTCTTCAGATGAAAGATATTGATAAAACCTTTCCCGGTGCGACAGTCCTTAACCATGCAGGCCTTGATGTCAGACAGGGAGAGATCATGGGACTGATCGGTGAGAACGGCGCGGGGAAATCCACGCTTTTAAAGATACTGACCGGGTTATACACCCGCACCTCCGGTACGATTCTATTTAAAGGCCGGGAGGTCACATATGCGTCCATTGAAGAATCCGCAGATGATGGAATCGCGTTCATGCACCAGGAGCTGAATATTTTTCCAAATATGACGGTGACCGAGAACATTTTTCTGGACAGGAAAGACTATGTCGGGAAATTTGGGATGATCCAGAAAAAAAGGATGGAGGAAGATGCGCGCAAGGTGCTGGAGACGCTGGGGGTGGAAATCGATGTAAACCGCATGGGCAGTGAGCTCAGTATCCATGAACAGCAGATGGTCGAGATCGCGAAAGCGATGTCCATGAACGCGGAGCTGATCATCATGGATGAGCCGACTGCCGCGCTCCCGGAAAATGAAGTGGAGATTTTCTTCCAGTTCATCCGGAAGCTGAACAGACGGGGAATTACGATCATATATGTATCCCACAAGATGGTTGAGATAGAGGCTATCTGCGACCGGGTGACCATTTTACGGAATGGGACGGTGGTCGATGTCGTGAATGTGGGAGAGACCACGGTGGAGCAGATGGTGAATAAGATGGTCGGCCGGCAGCTGGATGAGTATTATGTACATACGCCGACAAAAAATGACGGCGTTCTGCTCCGGGTTTCGGATTTCAACGGTGAGAATTTTGAACAGGTGAGCTTTGAGCTGATGAAATCAGAGGTCCTGGGGATATATGGGCTTGCCGGATCCGGTACTCTGGAGCTTGCTGAGACCTTATTCGGATACCGGAAGCCGACGAGAGGCGGAGTCACATTGAACGGGCAGGCGATAAAAAAGACGGATATTCCCAATATGGTAAAAAACGGGATTGCCTATGTCCCTCTCAACCGTAAAAAGGACGGATTTGTCCGGGACATGTCCGTGTTTGAAAACATTTCCATGGTAGGGTGTGGCAGCTACAGAAAAGGAATTTTTGTGGACTGGGCAAAAAACAGAGATATCTGTGATAAATATATGGAGGCTTTGTCCATAAAAGCGGTCAGCCGGGATACCCATGTCAACCTTTTATCAGGAGGAAATCAGCAGAAGGTAGTCCTGTCTAAATGGCTGTCCATCCATCCTAAGGTCTTGATTTTGAATGAGCCAACGAGAGGGGTGGATGTGGGCGCAAAGGCTGAGATCTATAATCTGATCGACCGGCTGGTAAAGACGGAGGAGCTGGGCATTCTCCTGATCTCTTCGGAGGCGCCGGAGGTCCTCGGCATGACGGACAGAGTGATGATCATGCATAAAGGACGCATCTGTGCGACCTTGAAGACAGAAGGCTTGCAGCAGGAACGGCTTTTGAAGCTTGCGTCCGGCGGAAAGGAGGAACAGAGTGAAGAGCGGCAGGAGATCACATGAATGGGCGCCGTTGCTGTCCATGATACTATTGTTCCTTTTATTTACCCTGATCACACCCAGATTCGCAGGTCTTGGAAATATCAAAATGATCGGCAAGCAGGTTGCGATCAACGGTATTCTGGGAGTTTCCCTGTTCCTGATCGTGCTGACCGGCGGAATCGATATTTCAATTGGTTCTACGCTGTCATTATTATGTGTGCTGACCGGATTTCTGGAATCCAAAAAGATTCCATTTGCCATTGTCTTTCTGCAGGTACTCATCTGCGGAGCCGTGGTGGGGTATCTGAAAGGGGTTTTGGTCACAAAAATAAAGCTGCCGGATCTGATTGTGACTTTGGCGGCAAAAAATCTGATTCGGGGAATTGCGCTGATGTTCAGTGTACAAGCTTATATCATCACCTCGCCGGCGATGCTTTCCCTGGGTTCCGGGCAGCTGGCAGGCGTGATACCGGTTCCCTTTCTCTGCTTCGCGGCAGTGGCGGCTATCACAGCGGTCATACTCGGCAAAACAAGGTTTGGAAGAAGAATTTACGCGGTAGGAGGCAACAGTGAAGCAGCCGTCCAGGCGGGAATCGACGTGGGCAGAACAAAGAGGAGTGTATACGCTTTTTCCGGTATCCTGATCGGCGTAGCGGCAATCCTTTATTCAAGCCTTTATCAAAACATTCTGGCGTCTAAAATCGGAAGCGATACGGTGAATACCCTTCTGGCAGTAGTGCTGCTGGGAGGAGCCAGCATGAGCGGAGGGCGGGGCAGAGTTCTGGGAATCGTATTCGGGGCTCTGACCATGGCAGTCCTTAACAACGGGATGATCCTGGCGCGTTCCACAGATTATTGGGTGACTGCGCTTACAGGAATCCTGATTCTCCTTTCCATGCTCGTGCAGTTTTTGCAGAGCTCCGCAGTCTTCCGGAAAAAGCTTGGAGGTGAAAAGGATAGATGAAGGTAAAGATAAAAAAAGCTTTTTCCAATTATAATCTCAGGAGATATATGATTCTGACCGGTATCCTGATTCTTATGCTGATCGGTTTTTCTCTGGAATCAAAGGTCTATGTTACGCCTGCCAATTTTACCAATATCGCGGCTAAGTTTGCGGAGATAGGCTTGATCGCGGCATCCATGTCCCTGGTCATGCTGACCGGAGATATTGACCTGTCGGTCGGATCGGTCATGTGCTTTTGTGCTTTTTTGGCAGGGACGCTGATGCAGAGCTATGTTCCCGTCCCGCTGGCGGTCCTCATATCGCTGGCTGTGGCTGCGGCCATCGGTTTTCTAAACGGTTTTATGATTGCTGTGATGAAGATGCAGCCGGTGATCGTGACCCTGGGTACCATGACTGCGTTCCGCGGCCTCTGCTATGTGTTTAAGCAGGGAGGGCCGATGCGTGGGCTTCCCGACGAATCGTTTTTCCGATTTGGAAACGGTACGCTGTTCGGCGTCATCCCTTATTCCTTTATCCTTGTAATCGTAGTGTTTGTGATTCTTTCCGCTGCCATGAAGAAAACGCGGTTTGGAATGGATATCCGGGCAATCGGGAACAATGCGAGCGCAGCGGCTTTTTCCGGTATCAAGGTGAGAAAATATAAGATTGGATTATTTACATTCAACGGTTTCATTTCAGGGCTGGCAGGGATTGTCATCCTCTCCAGAATGCAGGGGATCGAGGCAGCTTTGGGAGACGGATATGAATTTGAAGCGATCACCATGTGCCTGCTGGGAGGCATCAGCATAAACGGAGGAAAAGGCACTATGCTCGGTTCCTTTATCGGGATCATTGTGATCGGATATCTGAAAAGTGGTATGAATATTTCCCATATCAGCGCCTACTATCAGTCGGCGATCTTGGGGGCGATCATCCTGTTGTCGGTCATCGCCGGCAATCTGGAGCCGGTGCGGAAGAAAAAGGAGAAGTAACGGTTTCATTATCCCCCATGGGGGAATCAAAAATAAGGAGGGTTCTTATGAAAAGAAAACGTATGGTATCTTTAGGATTGGCAGTCATGCTGACAGTGTGTATGGTCGTTTTGCTGGCCGGATGTGGGAAAAAGGAAGATACCTCTGCCACGGCGGGGACTTCCGGCACAGAGGCAAAGGAAAGTACGGACGGCGGCAAGGAGACGAAGAAAGAGGCAGAAACGTCTGCGGACAAGGGGGAGAAAAAGACCATTTATTTCATGCCGAAGGAGGTAGCAGGCGCCTGGAACGTGTATTCCTGTACAGGTGCGGAGGAGGCCGGTGAGAAGCTGGGAATCGATGTGATCATCAGTGGTCCCGCAAATGCAGATCCTACGGAACAGATTAATATGCTGGAAGACGCGATCGTCGCAAAGCCAGATGCGATCGTAATCGCCACAAATGATGCGGCCGGCTGCAAGGCTTCCATTGACAAAGCGGCTGCACAGGGGATTCTGGTCCTGACCTATGATTCTGACTGTGCGGACAGTGAACGTACCTTTTATGTGAATTCGGCCAGTGATTATGAATGCGGCCGCATGTTTGTAAAGGATGTAGCCGAAGCAGTGGGGAAGGATGCCAAGGTTGCGGTAATGGGCGGCGGCATCAGCGCTGGAAACCAGCAGGAACGCCTCGCAGGCGTACAGGATGAGATGTCAGAAAATTATCCGGATATGGAGCTCGTTTCCACTACCTGGTCGGACGATGATACCGAGGTGGCACTGCAAAATGCCGAGAACCTGATCATGGCGAATCCGGATCTTCAAGCCATCATCGGCATTTCAGGATATGAACCTCATTCTGCGGCGGCCGCAGTGGAAGAAGCAGTGGAGCAGGGGAATCTTGAAAAAGGCTCCATTTTCATAACAGGCCTGACACTTCCGGATGTCATCCGGCCTTATATCGAGGACGGCACAGTCCAGAGCGCTTATGTGACAGAGCCGGCTTATCTGGCCTATACTTCCGTTTATGCCGCTTATGAGATGCTGGAAGGAAAAGAATTTAAAGACGGTGATACCTTTAAAGTGGAGGGTCTTGAGGATGTTGAGGCGACGGTAACAGGGGAATACATATACTTTGGACTTATCTCTCTGGACAAGAGCAATATCAGCGATTACAGCTGGTAAGAAATTACGGAGGAAGCATGGACTTTATCGGCATTGACGTGGGGACTTCCGGCTGTAAGGCATCGGTGATCTCTGAAATGGGCGGTGTCCTTAAAAGCGCCCGGAGTGAATATAAGCTGTCCGGAGGACAGAGCGGGCTTGCCGTCCTGAGCCTTACCGCCGTATGGAACAGCGTGAAAGCCGTACTGAAAGAACTCGCACCGGCCGCGGCCGGTGCGAGGGCTGCCATGGTATCGTCCCTTGGCGAGACGCTCGCGCTGGTCGATAAGAATGGACAGCTGCTTTTGGATGACGGTATAACCTACATGGACAGACGGAACACAGAGGTGTGGAGCCGGCTTAAGCACCGAATCCCGCAGGAGGAGCTTTACCTTACTACAGGAAAGACGGAGCCGCAGATTGCCGCGGTCAATCAATATACATATTGGAAAGAAACGAAACCGGAGATCTTCGAAAAAGCAGACCAAATTTTTTTTATAGACAGTTATATCGCGTATTTACTGTGCGGAGAAGCTATGATCGATTATTCAGCCGCCTCCAATACTATGTGTTTTGACATCAACAGCTTTGAATGGTCTGGCAGCATAGCGGAGCGGTATGAGATGGACCTGGGGCTTTTTCCACAGATCGGCAGGGCGGGGACCCGATTGGGAACTGTCAGGAAAAAATGGAGGGAAGAGCTCGGGCTGCCTGCGGATATGGAAATCCTGGCAGGCTGCCACGACCAGATCAGCGCCGCGGTCGGAGGCGGGGCTGTAAGGCCGGGAGACGCTGTTCTGGGGGAAGGCTCCACGGAAGCGCTCAATCTGCTGACCGACAGAGAAGGAGCAGATAGAATCAGACAGGCACACCTGCCGATGGAGCCGTTTGTAAAAAAAGGGATGTACGTTTCATTACTCAGCCGTCTGATGCATGGAAACTGCCTTAAGTGGTTTATCCGAAATTTTGCGGAAGCTCTCAGTGCCAAATGTGAAAAAGAAGGGCGGAGTGTATACGACGATCTGAACCGGAACTGTGCAGGTCTTTCTGGAGACATCGTATTTCTGCCGTATTTATCCAGCACCTGTTTTACGGATATCGGACAGCCCATGGGTTCTTTTATCGGAATGGACGCCGGATCTACCGTCTATCACCTGTACCGCGGAATGCTGGAAGGACTCTGCTGTGAATCGGCGGAAATGTTTCAGCTTTTGGATGACTACGGGATACCGGCGGACGGTGTCACAGCGGTCGGGGGCGTTTCCAGGTCAGCTGTGTACATGCAGATGAAGGCCGATATTACCAGAAAGGAAATTGAAGTCCTGAAACACGCGGAAGCGGGTGTCAGAGGTTTGGCGATGCTCTGTGCCGTGGAATTTGGCTGCTGTTCCGGCTTAGAGGAGGCTGGCCGGCTGTTTCGGGAAACTATGTGCCGTTATGTGCCGAAGAAGGACAGTTCTGGGATACTGGAACGGCACCGGCGGCTCAGCAAAGCGGTCAGGACCGTTTATTCAGAACTGCAGAATCAACATTACGACTAATATACCAGGGGGTACAAATATGCTTGTAAACATGAAAGATATGCTGAGGGAAGCGCGGAGGAACAAGATGGCGGTCGCGGCGATCAATACACCCGGCTTTGATATCGTCCGGGCAGCCGTGGATGCGGCGGAAGAATTGCAGACACCGGTCATTCTGGACCACGCCAGCGCACATGAAACGGACATCGCAATGGAAGTGATCGGGCCGTATATGGTGGAATGTGCAAAAAACGCATCGGTTCCGGTAGCGGTCAATCTGGATCATGGGCTGAGTCTGAATATGTGCCTGAGGGCAGTAAAGTGCGGCTTTTCCTCAGTCATGTATGACGGATCCTATCTTCCCTATGAAGAGAACATCGCCAATGTAAAGGAAATCTGCGATATGGTACATCCGCTCGGCCTCACGGTGGAGGCTGAGATTGGAAGAATGCCGGGATTTGGCAATCACGGGGGGATTGATCCAAAAGATAAGACAGGTTTTTACACGGATCCTGAAGTCGCGAAGGACTTTGCAGTGAGGACCGGCTGTGACGCCCTTGCGGTGTGCATCGGTACGGAGCACGGCTTTTATAAATCGGCTCCGGTCCTTGACCTGAAACGTCTGGAGAATATCCGGGCAGCAGTCCCGGAGGATACCGCCCTGGTGATGCATGGAAGTTCGGGAGTATCGTTTGAGAATCTGCAGGCGGCGATCAGCTCCGGCATGTCCAAGATCAATTATTATACGTATTTATCCATTCAGGTAGCTCCGGAGCTTCAGAAAATCATCGCCCAGAATCCGGAGCAGACCTACTATAATACCCTGACTGCCCGCGCATATGAAGTATTGAAACAGGGGGCTAAGGATATCATCACCTGTATGAGAAACGGACAGTGAGAAAGGAGAAGAAAATGCCGAAGCTTACTGATATTTTAACAAAATTTCCTTTTGCCGACGGAAGGAAATATCCGAGGCTGATCCGCAAAGAAGAATACAGCAATGCGCTGTATCCGCCGGACAACGCGTTTACCAGTGACAATACCTTTACGATAGTCAGCACAGATACCTTTATGCTGGGAATTTATGAGCTGGGACCTGGTGGTGCCTTTGACCCGCTGGACATCCATCCGGGGGATGAGTTTTATTATATTTTGCAGGGACCTATCGTGCAGCGGAGCGGAAACGGTCAGTTCGCATATCTGGAGACCGGAGACGGACTGTTCATGCCGCAGGAGGCGTGGCATAAGGCCCATAATTTTTCGGATCAGAAGGTCAGGGTGCTTTACTTTATCACACCAAAAGCATGGGGGGAGGACATTCCGCCGGCTTATATTCCGACGGATGCGGAGACAAAGTTTTATAAAGGGCCGAATAACGACAAGCTGCCGGATATGCGAAGCGTGATCCGGAATATCACCAGACAGGGCTGCACCGATGATATCGGCAGCTGGCCGGTGGACGGAAAAGAAGCCAGAGATTATCCCCAGGCAGTATATACGGTAAGGGACTGTGACAAGCTCAACAATATCCACGGAACAAGGCACCCGATGCTGATGCGATTTATAGGAAGCAATGATTACGGACACTTTGGAGAATTTATCCTTCCGCCCGGCGGTTATGGACCGAGGTGCTCCGAAGAAGACTGCCACGAGGGAGATGCGGCGATCTTTTGCATAGACGGACCGATTACCATAAATCTGACGCAGCTGCAGGAATCCTTCCAGCTGCGCCCCGAGGATTCTTTTTTCCTGCCGGCGGGTACTCCCTATCAGCTGGTGAACTTTGAGAATAAGCCGGTGAAAGCTGTGTTTGCAGTCACGGCTCTTTGAGGGAACGAGAGGTTCTGACAGAGAGACGGAAAACGGGTATGCCTTAAACTTAAGGCATACCCGTTTTATTTTCTTTTTTCCCTGGGCCTGTGGCCGGCACACTTCAGATGGATTTTTTTCCATTATTTCCGGTCATCCAGGGCCACATAACTGCGGTGCTGTCCCACATATTTATAAGCAGGGCGGATGATCTTGCTGGAGTTCACCAATTCTTCGATCCGGTGTGCACACCAGCCGGAGATTCGGGAGATGGCAAATATAGGAGTGAAGAGCTCATTGGGCAGCCCCAGCATGTTGTAAACGAAGCCGCTGTAAAAATCCACGTTGGCGCAGATGGCTTTATGCAGCTGCTTCTGTTCTGACAGGAGCTGGCAGGCCAGCCGTTCCACGGTGGTGTAGAGCTTATATTCCTCTGTACGGCTCTTTTCCTCTGACAGTGCTTTAGCATATTTTTTAAGAATGACGGCGCGGGGATCGGATTTGGTATATACGGCATGGCCGATACCATAAATCAGGCCGCTCCGGTCAAAAGCTTCTTTATTTATCAGCTTTTGAAGGTATTCACGGATTGCATCTTCGTCGGACCAGTCGGAAATATTTTCCTTCAGATCGGCAAACATGTTCTGCACCTTCAGGTTAGCTCCGCCGTGCTTCGGGCCTTTCAAGGAACCGAGGGAAGCCGTAACGGCCGAGTAAGTGTCGGTTCCAGTAGAGGACACGACATGGGTAGTGAAGGAAGAATTGTTTCCGCCGCCGTGCTCGGCGTGGATCACAAGCGCCACATCCAGAACCTTTGCTTCAAGTTCCGTGTATTTTCCGTCAGGACGAAGCAGCCGAAGAATGTTTTCTGCGGTAGAAAGCTGAGGCTTGGGATTCCGTATGACCAGACTTTCGTCCAGATGATAGTGGCGGTATGCCTGATAAGCATATACGGAGATCAAAGGGAACTGGGCGATCAGATGCAGGGACTGCTTTAATACATTAGGGATGGAAACGTCGTCCGGATTCCTGTCATAAGTATACAGGGTGAGGACACTTTTCTGCAGCGAGTTCATGATGTCCCTGCTGGGAGCCTTCATGATGATGTCGCGAACGAAAGTGTCGGGAAGGTTCCGGAAGTGGCCCATCAGCTCCAAGAACTCATCCATCTGCGCATGGGAAGGGAGACTGCCGAACAAGAGCAGATATGTAGTCTCTTCAAAGCCGAACTTGCGGTCCTGAAAGCCATTGATCAGATCCTTGACATTATAGCCTTGATAATAAAGGCGTCCGTTGGCCGGAATCTTCCGGCCGTTGATGACATCAAATGCGATGACATCGGATATTTCGGTGAGCCCTGTCAAAACACCCTTGCCGTTGGAATCACGGAGACCGCGTTTTACATCGTATTCTGTATAGAGATTCAAATCTATGTGATTGGAGTTCTTACAGTATTCCACCAACTGATCTAAACGGGTGTCAAACTCAAAGTCTACGGGGTTGAATCTTTCATCGTCGGACATAGAAAAACCTCCTTAAGAATATACATTGTCTGCCTTAGATACCGGTCTTTAAAATATTATAGTATACTTTAACAGCATTTTGAAAATAAGGCAATCCCTGTTCTGATTTTTTGGCGATTTTATGTATTTTAATGGAAGAATATTTAAAAAATTAGGTATTAATTTTGTTGACTTTTTATTCCTAATTTTGTCCGGGGAACAAGAGGAAATCCCGGCGGCAGAATCTCCTTTCCCATTGACAAATGGAAGGAAGGTACATACAATCAGGTTAGAACACTCTATGAACAAGAACACAGAAACGGAGGCGTTGATGAAAAAAGTTAAGATCGCCATATTAGGGCTGGGAACCGTAGGAACCGGCGTATATAAGCTGCTGGAGCGGAGAAAGCAGGAAATGCCGAGCAAAGCCGGCGTGGAGATAGAGATTGCGAAGATTCTGGTCAGGAATTTGGAAAAGGCCGGGAAGAAGGTCGGCAGGGAGCTGCTCACCGACGATTGGAGAGAGATCATAGGGGATGAATCTATTTCAGTGATCATAGAGGTGATGGGAGGAATGGAGCCGGCCTGCACTATTATCATGGAAGCATTCCGGGCCGGGAAGCACGTGGTTTCGGCCAATAAGGATCTGATCGCTTCCAGAGGAAAGGAGCTTTTGGAGGCGGCGAAGGACAATGGCTGCGATTTTCTGTTTGAAGCCGCGGTCGCCGGCGGGATACCGATTCTCCGCCCCATGAAGCAGTGCCTGGCAGGAAATGAGATTACCGATATCATGGGAATCGTCAATGGTACTACGAATTTCATATTGACAAAGATGACAGATGACGGCATGGAATTTGAAGATGCCCTGAGGGTGGCGAAGGAGCTTGGGTATGCGGAGTCGGATCCCACGGCTGATGTGGAGGGATACGACGCGGGCAGGAAGGTGGCGATTCTGGCTTCCATCGCGTTTCACTCCAGAGTGGTCTTTGAAGACGTCTATACAGAAGGAATTACAAAAATAAGCGCTAAGGATATTCAGTATGCCAAAGAGCTGGGATGTGATATCAAGCTTTTGGGAGTGGCGAAGAACACGGATACCGGTATCGAGGCCAGAGTGCATCCGATGCTGATACCCAGCGGACATCCTTTGGCATCTGTAAAAGACGCTTTTAATGCGGTGTTTGTCCACGGAGACGCGGCGGATGACGCCATGTTTTATGGAAGAGGCGCCGGAGAGATGCCTACGGCCAGCGCCATAGTGGGCGATGTCATCGATATCCTGCGAGATATTGAATGGAGATGCTGCGGAAGGATTGGCTGCAGTTGCTACCGGGAACTTCCGGTCAAGGCCATAGGAGATGTGGAAAGCAAATACTTCATGAGACTTCACGCAGAGGATAAGCCCGGTGTCCTGGCCACCATCGCCGGAGTCTTTGGGAACAACGCAGTGAGCATCGCAAAGCTGATACAGAAAAATACCAAGGACGGCTTTGCGGAGCTGGCGATCGTGACAGATTCGGTCAAAGAATATCATTTCCGTGACGCGGTGACGGTCCTAGGCGGTATGTCGGTGATTCAGAAAATATCCAGTATCATCCGGGTCTTATAGAAAGTTTTTCATTGACAAATGGAAAAGAAGTGATTATACTATGAAACATAGTTATCGAGATTCAATGGAATAACAGTCAGAAACCGATGACCAAGAAAAGTAAGCCGGGAAAGAAATCACAGAGAGCTGCCACAGCTGAGAAGCAGCATTTTGGAACGGACTGAATGGACTTGGGAGGGCGGGCCGAACCCCTGTACAGGCAGTAGGCTTCGACGGGGACCTCATCCGTTATCAACGAGGCACATATGATGGTATGTGACAGAGAGGATGCAGTGCATCAATCAGGGTGGTATCGCAGAAGCAGATTATAAGCTTTTGTCCCTTTTAAGGGGCAGAAGCTTTTTTTGTTGCATAGGATGGATATTGCCCATCATCAAACAGGAGGAGAGCCATGATCACACCGACATATGAAGAGGCGAAAAAATATCGGGACAGTTACAGCCTGGTGCCGATCTGCAGGGAGATATTTGCAGACGTCATTACGCCGATCACACTGCTGAGAAAGCTCGCACAGCTGGATAAACACTATTATCTTCTGGAAAGTGTAGAGGGAGGAGAACGTTGGGGGAGGTATTCATTTCTCGGATTTCATCCGCTGCTGCACGCAGTCTGTAAAGATGGGACCGTGACGGTTAAAAGCGGAGAAATAGAAAACCGGGTCCCCGGAGAGCCGATGGAGGTGCTGAGAGGACTTCTGAAGGAATACCGAGCGCCCAGGCTGGAGGGGATGCCCTCTTTCACCGGAGGCTTTGTTGGATATTTTTCTTATGAAATGCTTCGGTATGCGGAGAAAAAGCTTAAATTTAAGGAGAGTGAATTCCTGGATTTTGATCTGATGCTTTTTGATAAAGTGATTGCCTATGACCATCTGAGACAGAAAATCTGCGTGGTGGTCAATGCGAAGACTGAAGAAGGAGAACAGGGATACAATGCGGCCGTGCTGGAAATAGAGAAGATCATCCATCTGATACAGAGCGAAATGCTTCTGCCGGAGGAACCGAAGAGGGAACCGCCGGAATTCTCCTGTAATATCAGCAAGAAAGATTACTGTGCCATGGTGGAAAAGACAAAGCATTATATTAAGGAAGGAGATATTTTCCAGGGCGTGATATCCAGACGGTTTGAGGCGGAATACGAGGGGAGCCTGATGAATGCCTACCGCGTGCTCCGCACCACCAACCCCTCTCCATATATGTATTTCATCCAGAGTGATGACGTACAAATAGCGGGGGCGTCTCCGGAAACCATGGTGAAGCTCATAGACGGAGAGCTTACGACCTTTCCCGTGGCAGGTACCAGGAAACGGGGCAGGACGCCAGAAGAAGACAGGAGACTCGAGGAAGAGCTGATGGCCGATGAAAAGGAGCGGGCAGAACATAATATGCTGGTGGACCTGGCCAGAAATGATATCGGAAAGATTTCAGAATATGGGTCAGTGAAGGTGGAGGATTATATGAACGTCCACCGTTTTTCCAAGGTCATGCATATTGCTTCTGTGGTCACGGGGAAGCTGAAAAACGGCATGGACGGATGTGATACCATACCGGCTCTTCTGCCGGCCGGCACCTTGTCCGGCGCGCCAAAATTCCGGGCCTGTGAGATCATAGAGGAACTGGAGCCGGCAGCAAGAGGAATCTACGGCGGAGCCATTGGATATATGGATTTTTCGGGTAATCTGGATGTGTGCATCGCTATTCGGACGGCGGTGAAAAAAGGTGGAAGGGTATATGTACAAGCGGGGGCCGGAATCGTGGCCGACAGTGTGCCGGAGCGGGAATACGAAGAATGCTCCAATAAAGCAGGAGCGGTAATAGAGGCCATCCGTATGGCCGGGGAGGTGTGAGCATGATACTGCTGATAGACAACTATGACAGCTTTTCTTATAATCTGGTGCAGCTGATAGGTTCTGTCAGCCCGGAAAGAATCCGGATTATACGGAATGATGAAGTATCGGAAGAGGAGATCGGAGTCTGGAAACCAAGTCATATCATACTTTCTCCGGGGCCGGGCCGCCCGGAAGACGCGGGAATCTGCGAGGACGTTGTGAAGCGCTTTATGGGAGATATTCCCATTCTCGGAGTTTGTCTGGGGCATCAGGCCATATGTGAAGCGCTGGGAGCGAGAATAACCTATGCAAAGGAACTGATGCACGGAAAGCAGAGTATGATAAAGCTTGATACGGAATCCTCGATCTTTGCGGGACTTTCCGGGACGGAGGCAGCGGCCCGCTATCATTCTTTGGCGGCAGAAAAAGCTTCCCTGCCGGCGGAGCTTCGGGTGACAGGAGAGGCGGAGGACGGGGAAGTGATGGCGGTGGAGCACAAGGATTATGCTTTGTACGGCCTGCAGTTCCATCCGGAATCGGTGCTCACGCCGAACGGAAAAAAGATGATGGAAAATTTCCTGAACATAAACCAGTGAAACGGATACTACAGCGCGGCTGACAGAGATTTTGACGGAAAGAAGGAGAAGATATGATAAAAGAAGCGATTTATGAAGTGGTGAACGGCAATGATCTCAGTTATGAGATGGCAGAGCAGGTAATGGATGAGATTATGGACGGGGAAGCAACCCAGATCCATATGGGTGCGTTTCTGACAGGGCTCCGGATGAAGGGAGAGACTATTGAGGAGATTACTGCCTGCGCGGCCGGGATGAGAAAACACTGCACCCGCCTGCTGCACAATATGGACGTGCTGGAAATCGTGGGAACCGGAGGCGACGAGGCCAATACCTTCAATATTTCTACGGTTTCCTCCCTGGTAGTGTCAGCTGCGGGGATTCCGGTGGCAAAGCATGGCAACCGGAGTGTGTCCAGCAAATGCGGGGCGGCGGATGTCTTGGAGGCTCTGGGTGTGAATATTGCCATCAGCCCTGTGAAGAGCGCGGCTATTCTGGGGAAGATTAACTTGTGCTTCATGTTTGCCCAGACTTATCACACTGCCATGCGGTTTGTGGCGCCGGTCAGGAAGGAGCTGGGCATTCGAACTATTTTCAATATCCTGGGACCGCTCGCAAATCCGGCGGGTGCCAATTTTGAGCTCTTGGGAGTGTATGATGAAAAGCTGGTAGAGCCCCTGGCCCAGGTGCTGTTAAAGCTGGGCGTCAAACGGGGAATCGTCGTACACGGACAGGACGGGATAGATGAAATATCCCTGAGTGCTCCGACTACCTGCTGCGAACTGCGGGACGGATCCATTACTTCTTATATACTTGAGCCGGAGCATGTGGGGCTTAAAAAGTGCAGGCCGGAGGACCTGGTAGG
Organism: Lientehia hominis; assembly: GCF_021044755.1. Classification (GTDB taxonomy): domain Bacteria; phylum Bacillota; class Clostridia; order Lachnospirales; family Lachnospiraceae; genus Lientehia; species Lientehia hominis. The sequence goes on along the minus strand of NZ_JAJNOR010000001.1, from coordinate 520,063 downwards.
CGGAGAGCCGGCGGAAAACGCACAGATCGCCAGAGAGATTCTGGAAGGAAAAAAAGGACCCAAGCGGGACGCGGTGGTTTTAAACTCTGCTGCGTGTATCTATATGGTGAAGGACGATGTGAGCCTTTTGGAAGCCGTGAAGCTGGCAGAAGAACTGATCGACAGCGGAAAGGCCAGGGAGCAGCTGGAAGCGTTTATACGGCTTTCAAATGAGAATTGACGGGAGGTTTCGCATGATATTAGATAAACTGGCAGAAAGTTCCAGGATGCGGGTGAAGAGAGAGAAGGAAAGAGTATCGCCGGAGGAAATGAAAAAGAGAGCGCTTTTTCTGACGGAGGACCAGAAATCCTTTCCTTTCGAAGAAGCACTCAGAAAACAGGACATTAACTTTATCTGTGAGGTGAAAAAAGCGTCTCCTTCAAAAGGGATTATCGCAGAAAATTTTCCTTATGTCCAGATTGCGAAGGAATACGAGAAAGCAGGAGCTGCCTGTATCTCTGTGCTGACAGAGCCGGAATATTTTATGGGAAAGAATGAATATCTGGCGGCAATCGCGGAAACAGTCTCAGTTCCGATCATTCGTAAGGACTTTACCGTGGATGAATATCAGATCTATCAGGCAAAGACTATGGGAGCTTCCTGTGTGCTGCTGATTTGCGCACTCCTGGATGCGGACAGATTGAAGCATTATCTGCATATCTGTGACTCCCTCAGCCTGTCCGCCCTGGTGGAGGCCCATGACGAAGCGGAGATACAGATGGCCCTAGATGCGGGCGCCAGGATGGTCGGAGTAAATAACAGAGACCTCCGGACCTTTGAGGTTGATATCCATAACAGCGAGAGGCTTCGAAGTCTTGTACCGGAAGAAATACTGTTCGTGGCAGAGAGCGGGATCCGGGATTCGTCGGATATCCAGGTGCTCCGGGACGCAAAGGTAAATGGAGTGCTGATCGGGGAGACCTTCATGAGAAGTACAGATAAGGCAGGCATGCTGAAACGTCTGAGAGGCGAAGGAATGGCAGGAGGCTCTGGCTGTGGACAGATATAAGGCAGGCGGAGAGGATGTGGAAAAAACAGACGGCGTAAAAGTGAAGATCTGCGGTTTGAGACGGCCTGAGGATATTCAGATGGCAAACCGTTTAAAACCAGATTTCATCGGATTCGTTTTTGCGAAGAGCAGCCGGCAGGTGGACCGAAATACGGCAGAGCGGCTGAAAGCCCTTCTGGATCCGGAGATCAGAGCGGTGGGAGTTTTTGTTGATGAAGAGCCGGAGCGGGTGGCGGGCCTGTGCCGGGGCGGTGTCATTGACATGGTGCAGCTTCATGGAGAAGAGGACAGGGAATATATGGAACGGCTGCGGAATATGACTTGTGTGCCGGTCATCCGGGCAGTCCGGGTGAAGAGCCGGGAACAGGTCCTTTCAGCAGAACGGCTTCCCTGTGACTATCTTCTCTTGGATGCTTATACGGAAGGGATATACGGCGGAAGTGGGAAAGCTTTTGACCGGGAGCTGATCCCAAGCCTGAGGAAGCCATATTTCCTGGCGGGAGGACTGAGGACAGAAAGCGTGGCGGAAGCCGTCTGCCGGTACCGTCCTTATGGTGTGGATGCGTCCAGCAGTCTGGAGAGCGGCGGATACAAAGATATAAAAAAAGTGGAGGCTTTTTTAAAAGCTGCCCGCGGCGGGTACGCAGCGGACGGAAGGGCAGGAAGAAGAACAGGAGGAAAAGAACTATGAAAGCAGGCAGGTATGGACAGTACGGCGGCCAGTACATTCCGGAAACGCTTATGAACGCGGTAAAGGAACTGGACGCCGCATATGAGCATTATAAAAGGGATCCGGAATTCAACCGGGAGCTGGACGAGCTTCTTAAAAATTACGCGGGGCGCCCGTCGCTGCTCTATTATGCGGAGAAAATGACGAAGGATCTGGGCGGTGCGAAAATTTATTTAAAAAGAGAGGATTTAAATCATACTGGCTCCCATAAGATCAATAATGTGCTGGGACAGGTGCTTTTGGCCAAAAAAATGGGGAAGACACGTGTCATTGCCGAAACAGGAGCGGGACAGCACGGTGTGGCAACTGCTACGGCAGCAGCGCTGATGGGAATGGAATGTGAGATTTTCATGGGAAAAGAAGATACGGACCGCCAGGTGCTGAACGTATATCGGATGGAGCTTCTGGGGGCTAAGGTACATCCGGTGACCAGCGGCACGATGACGCTTAAAGACGCCGTCAATGAGACCATGAGAGAGTGGACCAGGAGAGTGGACGATACGCTTTATGTCCTGGGTTCTGTAATGGGACCGCATCCCTTCCCGATGATAGTGAGGGATTTTCAGAAAGTGATCGGGAAAGAGATCAAAGAACAGCTTTTTGAGAAGGAAGGCAGGCTTCCGGATGCGGTCATCGCCTGTGTAGGCGGCGGAAGCAACGCCATGGGAGCCTTTTATGAGTTCATTCCCGATGAACAAGTGAAGCTGATTGGATGCGAGGCGGCCGGCCTGGGGGTGGATAACCCCAAAAATGCCGCGACCATTGCCAATGGGAGCACCGGTATCTTCCATGGAATGAAATCTTTGTTCTGCCAGGATGAATACGGACAGATCGCGCCGGTATATTCCATTTCTGCCGGGCTTGATTATCCGGGAATCGGACCGGAACATGCAATGCTCCATGAGACAGGGAGAGCGCAGTATGTGCCGGTGACCGATGAAGAGGCGGTGAGCGCCTTTGAATATCTTTCCAGGACAGAAGGCATCATTCCGGCTGTGGAAAGCGCTCATGCGGTGGCATATGCGAGAAAGCTGGCGCCGTCTATGGATAAGGAGAAGATCATTGCTATCAATATATCCGGACGGGGCGATAAGGATGTGGCGGCTATTGCAAGATACAGGGGGGTGAATATATATGAGTAGGATAGCGGAGGCTTTTAAAAACGGAAAGGCGTTTATTCCATTTGTGACGGGGGGAGACCCTGCGCTGGATGTGACGGAGCGGCTGATTTACGCGATGGCGGAGGCTGGGGCAGACCTCATTGAGATAGGAGTGCCTTTTTCTGACCCTATCGCAGAAGGGGTCGTGATCCAGGACGCCAACCAGCGGGCCCTTTCGGCGGGCTGCACGACGGACGGACTGTTTGATCTGGTGAAAAAAGTACGGAAGACCACGCAGATCCCTTTGGTGTTCCTCACTTATATCAATCCCATCTATACCTATGGAAAAGAACGATTCATGAGAAAATGTCAGGAGGCAGGCCTTGACGGTCTGATCGTGCCGGATCTTCCTTATGAAGAAAAAGCGGAGCTTCTGCCGGAGTGTGAACGCTTTGGCGTTGATCTGATCTCTCTGATCGCGCCTACTTCCCATGAAAGGATCTCCATGATAGCCAGGGAAGCGAAGGGATTTTTATATTGTGTCTCTTCCATGGGAGTGACCGGCGTCCGAAGCGAGTTCCGGACGGACATCGACGCCATGATGAAGGCCGTGAGACAGGAAGCAAAGGTGCCCTGTGCGGTGGGATTTGGGATATCCACGCCGGAGCAGGCAAAGCGGATGGCGGCTGTTTCCGACGGGGCTATCGTAGGCAGCGCCATTGTCAGGCTGGTGGCAGAGTACGGAAAAGACAGCATTGAGCCAGTAGCCGCATATGTGAAGAAAATGAAAGAAGCTGTATTAAGCGCCGAATCATAAAATTTTCGTGAAAAGATTGACGTCAAAGTCTGAAAAGAGTAGAATCTACCTATGTATAAAGATGATTCAGACAGATCGTGAGTAAAACGGCGGCTGCCGTTGCGGCGGAAAGGCAGGGTTCTACAGTATGGATAAGAAGATGCTGTTCGTCTTCAACCCGCTGTCAGGCAAGGCACAGATTCGGACTAAGCTTATGGACATCTTGGATGTTTTTGTGAAGGCCGGATATCAAGTGGAGATCCATGTGACCCAGAGGACACTGGATGCAAGGCGAGTGGTAGAAGAACGTGGATATGGCATGGATTTAATCGTGGGAAGTGGGGGAGACGGTACTCTGAATGAAGTTGTCTCCGGCGTTATGGGAATGGATAAAAAACCTTATATCGGTTATATTCCAGCCGGCACGACCAACGATTTCGCAGCCAGTCATAAAATACCCAGGAATATGATTCAGGCGGCGGAAAGTATTGTTATGGGCACCGCATGTCCCGTGGATATCGGAAAATTCAATGAGAGCTATTTCACCTATGTGGCGGCTTTTGGCGCTTTTACGGATGTGCCTTATAAGACTCCCAGAGAGTTTAAGGCGGTTTTAGGCCATCCCGCCTATATTCTGGAAGCGGCGAAGAGCTTGGGAGGCATAAAGGCCCAGCACATCACCATGGAGACGGAAACGGATTTCTACGAGGGAGATGTGCTGGTGGGGATGGTCAGCAACGCCAATCAAATAGCGGGCTTTAAGGGGCTGAATGGCAGAAATGTCAGGCTGGATGACGGCAGGTTTGAGGTACTTTTGGTGGAAAATCCCCAGAACATCCTCCAGCTTCCGGATGTGGTGGCCAGCCTTTTGCAGAACGGGCATAAATCAAAGCTGGTGAGACATTTTATGGCTTCCCATGTGAAATTCCAGTTTGAAGAGCCGGTGGAATGGGTGCTGGACGGAGAATTCGGCGGAAAGAGAAAAGAAGTCATCATTGATAACCATTGCCGGGCCATACAGATTATGAAGATGACCCATATGCTGCCGAAAAAGAAAACGCAGTCGTAATTTGGAAAATTGAAATAGATATTCAGGAAAACACAGGAAAAATGAAATCTTGGCTTTACTTTTGTAGAAAAAGCTTGTATAATTAAAAATTAGCGTGGAGAAGTGTGTGCGAAAGGACGTTAGCAAGTGGAAAAAGGAAAGTTTAGTGAAGATTTACTGAAACTTGTAGAACTGGGTAAGAGCAAGAAGTCCACTCTGGATATGAATGATATCAATGACTTTTTTGCAGGAGCGAATCTGACCGTTGAGCAGATTGAAGATATCATTACATACCTTGAGAACAATGGGATTGACGTACTGCGCGTGATGAATGATGAATTGACCATCGATGAAGACATGGTCCTGGACGCGGATGATGACGCTTTCGCATTGGAGGAAGAAGAGGAAGAAGAGATTGACTTGGATGCCATTGATTTTCTGGATGGCATCGGTACAGAAGACCCGGTTCGGATGTATCTGAAGGAAATTGGCACAGTCCCGCTGTTGACGGCAGAAGAAGAACTGAAACTGGCGAAACGAAAGGCGGAAGGAGACCAGGTAGCGAAGGAGCGTCTGATCGAGGCGAACCTGAGGCTGGTGGTCAGCATTGCTAAACGCTATACGGGCCGAGGCATGAGTTTTCTGGATCTGGTCCAGGAAGGAAACCTGGGGCTTATAAAGGGCGTTGAAAAATTTGATTATACAAAAGGGTACAAGCTCAGTACCTATGCAACGTGGTGGATTCGGCAATCGGTGACAAGGGCGCTGGCAGATCAGGCCAGGACTATCCGTGTTCCGGTACATATGGTGGAGACCATCAACAAAATGTCGAAGATGCAGAGGAAGCTGACTCTTGAGCTGGGATATGAGCCCTCAGTGACTGAGCTGGCGAGCGCTCTGGATATGACGGAAGAGAAAGTCATGGAGATTATGCAGATCGCCAGAGAACCGGCCTCTTTGGAAACCCCCATCGGGGAAGAGGACGATTCCAATCTGGGGGATTTCGTTGCGGACAGCAATGCAGTCACACCGGAAGGAAATGTGGAATCTGTGATGCTCAGAGAGCATATTGATACGCTTCTGGAGGATTTAAAAGAAAGGGAGCGCCAGGTCATCGTCCTGCGTTTTGGCTTGGAAGACGGGCATCCCCGTACCCTGGAGGAGGTTGGCAAAGAGTTCAATGTCACCAGGGAGCGTATCCGGCAGATCGAGGCAAAAGCCCTCAGGAAGCTGCGCAATCCTGTGAGGAGCAAGCGTATCAGAGATTTTCTTTAAAAGCAGACAAAAGACCAGGCTGCCCGGAATGATCCGGGCAGCGTTTTGTTTCAATAGAAAAGTTTAAAATTCAGAAAGGAATGGATCATGAGAAATTATCAGAAGGAGCTTGATACGCTTCTGGAAAGAATGGAGAAAGAGGCGCCGCGCCTTCTTCTGCACAGCTGCTGCGCGCCGTGCTCCAGCTATGTGCTGGAATATCTGTCCCGTTATTTCTCCATTACCGTTTTTTATTATAATCCCAATATCAGTCCGGAGGAGGAGTACCAAAAGAGGGTGGAGGAACAGAAACGTTTGATCCGGGAGTTATCAGATAAAAACGCCTCTTTTCCCATTGAATTTGTGGAGGGAAGCTATGATCCGGAGGCCTTTTACCAGATGGCAAAGGGGATGGAGCACGCTCCGGAGGGAGGCGAACGGTGCTTCGGGTGCTATGAACTCCGGCTCCGACAGGCGGCTTCCATGGCTGAGAAGGGTGGATATGACTATTTTTGCACCACTTTGTCCATAAGCCCGCTTAAAAATGCCGGAAAGCTCATGGAAATAGGGGAAGCCCTGGCAGAGGAGTATGGAGTTTCTTACCTGCCTTCCGATTTTAAAAAACGAGAGGGATATAAGCGCTCCATAGAGCTTTCAAAAGAATTTGGCCTTTACCGGCAAAATTACTGCGGCTGCATTTTTTCCAAAAGGGAAGGAACGGCGGCAAGCGTACCGAAATAAAAACATGTTCAGGGAGAATTGCACTTTACACAAGGCAAGGAACGCGATAGAATAAAGATAATCTGTGTTTTTTCACAAAAAAGAGGATTATTAATTTAGGAGGGTACAAATTCATGAATGTATTGATTATCAATTGCGGAAGCTCTTCTCTGAAATATCAGCTGATTGATTCCGAATCAGAGAAGGTTAAGGCAAAGGGCCTGTGTGAGAGGATCGGTATTGACGGCCGTCTGATCTATCAGCCTGCGGGCGGGGAGAAAGAAGTGACAGAGGCGCCTATGCCCACTCATACAGAGGCGATCCAGATGGTTCTGGACGCGCTTGTAAACGCAAAGACCGGCGTTATGAAGTCCCTGGACGAGGTGGACGCCATCGGACACCGCGTGCTGCACGGCGGAGCAAAGATCACGGAATCCTGCGTCATTGACCAGGCTGTTGTAGATGTTATCGAAGAGTGCTGCGATCTGGGACCTCTCCATAATCCGGCTAACCTGAAGGGCATTTATGCCTGCCAGAAGCTGATGCCCGGAAAGCCCAATGTAGCGGTATTTGATACAGCTTTCCATCAGACGATGCCCACCAAAGCGTTTATGTATGGACTTCCTTACGAATATTATGAGAAATATCATATCCGGAAATATGGGTTCCATGGAACCTCTCACAGCTTTGTGTCCAAAGAGACGATCAAGTTCCTCGGTCTGGATGCGGATAATTCCAAGGTCATCGTCTGCCATTTGGGCAACGGTGCATCCATCAGCGCGGTGAAAGATGGTAAATGTGTAGATACCAGCATGGGTCTGACTCCATTGGAAGGACTTGTGATGGGAACGCGCTCCGGTGATATCGATCCGGCTGTGGTAGAATATATCTGCAATAAAGAGAATAAGACGGTCAGCGAAATGCTGAATATCCTGAATAAAAAATCAGGCGTATTCGGCCTGACCAAGGGTCTTTCCAGTGATTTCCGTGATCTGGAGGATGCCATGGCGGACGGCAATCAGCTGGCGGCGGACGCCATCGATATCTTCAGCTACCGTGTGGCTAAGATAGTCGGCTCTTATGTGGCTGCCATGAACGGTGTGGACGCCATTGCGTTTACAGCCGGTATTGGCGAGAATGCTCCTCTGATCCGTGAGAAGGTATGTGAATATCTCGGATACCTGGGTGTCAAGATCGATGCGGCAAAGAATAACAGCCGTGGTAAAGAAGTAGTGATCTCAGCGGATGATTCAGCAAAGAAGGTCGCCGTTGTACCCACCAACGAAGAACTGGCGATCATGAGAGAGACAGCAGCTCTCGTAAAATAAAAGAGAGAAATTGAAATAAAGAAAGACGGGTTATCGGAAAAACTCTGAGAGCCCGTCTTTTTGTTGCTTTCCATGCATTGGACCAGGCTTGATTTTATTCCTGAAAAAGTGTGACAGACCGGATGGTTTCGACATGATTAAGAAAAGAAGTTATGAGGAGGGAGCGTATGAAGAGGAATACAGGATTAAAATCGGAGAGTGCTGGTTCGGAGATCATAAGGATAGAGGGGCTGTCCAAATATTACGGAGACGGGGAAGCGCTTGTAAAAAGCGTGGATCAAGTCAATCTTTCCATCCGGAAAGGGGAAATCACCGCTATAGTAGGAAAAAGCGGGTCAGGAAAAACGACCCTTCTCCATATGATGGGGGGACTGGAACCGCCGACTAAGGGGAGAGTCCTTCTGGACGGCAGTCCGCTTTATGAGATGAACGACAGCAAGAGGACGAGATTCCGCCGGGAAAGAATAGGATTCATATTTCAGAAATTCCAGCTGATACCGGACATGACCATTCGGCAGAATCTGCAGTTTCCTCTTGACGTGGCGGGCAAGAGGAAAGACAAGGCTTTCGAAGAAGAGCTGATTTCCATGCTGGATCTGGAGGACCGGCTGGGCTTTTATCCCCATCAGCTTTCAGGAGGGGGCCAGCAGCGGGCGGCTATAGCCAGGGCCCTGCTTTTAAAGCCGGATCTGATTCTGGCGGATGAACCGACCGGCAATATTGACGAAGCCGCGGGACAGGAACTTTTAAAATTCATTCTGCGTTCCAATGAGAAATATGGACAGACCTTTGTTATCGTCACCCACGATATGACGGCTGCGGGGATGGCGCACCGGATTGTACGGCTGAAGGACGGGAAGGTTCAGCCGGACAGCGGAGAGGAAAACAGAGGGGGTACGTATGAAGATTAGAAAAATGCTTGGCTACAGTCTTCAAGGTGTTGTAAAAAGCGGCGCCTACCGGGTGTTTCTTCTAGGAGTAACCCTTTGCATAGCGCTGCCTGTACTTTTTATAACTGTGACAGACAGCATGTTTTATACGGCGCAAGAAAAGAAAAAGGATTTGTATGGAGAGTTCACAGATATTTATTATGGAAATGAAACGACAGAGAGCCTTGCCGGGAACGCGGCCCTGGAGGGAATGACTGACGGCGAACTGGAAAGGCTTCTGAATGAAAAAGAATGCCAAAAGATCCGGCGACTTGGGAATCTTTACAGTGCTGACTTGACGTGCTGGAAAGAGCAGAGTCCGATTTCTGACATGGATGGATTGGAAAAGAGCCTGGAGAAGATTTTTTTGAGGCGGGAAAAAAAGGAAGCAGATTATTATGGCGCAGGAGGCGCATCCGGCCTTTTATCTGTGGGATATGCCGATGAAACGGCCAGGGAGCTGGGGCGCCTCAGGCTGAAGGAAGGAACCTGGCCGGATGAGGGAGCAGTCGTAATAACGGAAAGCCTGCAGAAGGAATGGGAGGAGGAGCCTCGGCCTGGAGATCATGTGGAATGGAGGGGCAGGAGATACCTTGTCTCAGGTATCCTTTATGACTATGGGATGCTGTGGGTGGAAAACGTAAACCAAACGGATGCTGACAGGCAGAGGCCGGATCTGTTCTTTTCAAAGAGGGATTTTCAAAGACTTTTGCAGGAAGCCGGAGATATCCAGATATCCCATCGTACTCTTATGGAGCTGAGGGACGTCTTTTCTTCCGATATCTATATGGAGGACTATGCGCTGGTGCAGAACATGGCCATAAAAAGCGGGCAGTTTTCCGTTCCGCCTTATCTCTTGTACCTGGTCTATATCTGCGCAGCCCTTTTGCTGATTCAGCTTTTGCTCCTGGGACTGCCGAGAATGGAACAGAGAATGCGGCTGTACCGGCTTCTGGGAGTACCTGGAGTGAGCATCCCATTTCTGCTTTATCTGGATCTCTTTTGGGTTTATATTTTATCTTTACCCATTGGAATTCTGGCGGGAATCGGCGGGGCGTATCTGATATGTGATCTTGGAAGCAGGATGATTTCCATGCCTTTTTTATTCCGGGTAAGCGTAGAGGGAACAGCAGGGGCAGCAACTGTGATCGGAGTACTTGTACTTTTGTCAGGTATCCTGCCATCAGTGCGGCTTTTCCGAACGGAGATTCTGGAAAGACAGGCAGTATCCTTCCGCCGACGCAGAACACAAAAGCGTCTGATTGCCGGTGCGCTTCTTGGTCTTCTGCTCATTTGTATATTTTTTATGCATGGCAGCGCCTTATGTTATCTGAAAGCAGATGAAAACAGAAATCTTTCTGTACCACTTTACGGTAAGATCTCCACGGATTATGATTATGAATTCCTGGCAAACACCATCAGCAGTGATACCTCTTATGTGGATGAAAACGGAAATTCTCTGAGTGTCAGCACATCAGGACCCGATGATATTTATACCGTATATAATGAACCGTATCTGGGGATGAGTGAAGAGGATGTGGAGGCGCTTAGGAAAGATGAAGGGATACAAAAAGTATTGGCATATAAGGAATGCAGTCAGCTTTATATGAGAGCGGACAGAGGGGATCCCTATCAGAAAGCGATGGAGGATGATATGATGTCAAACCAGATCATTTCTTTCAATGAGGAAATAGAAAGAATATACGGTCTTGACGGATCCTATCAGGAGATCAGGCTGCAGGGATATTCGGAGGAAGAACTTTTGAACCTTGTTCCTTATGTGGAGGAGGGAGAGATCGACCTGGAGAAAATACGAACGGGAGAAGAGATCATATTGATGATTCCGGATATTCAGACCGAGATGTGGGAGTATGACGACGGGACAGGGCAGAAATGCAGTGCAATGTCACTTTCCTATCTGGAAAAGGGAGCTTATGACGGAAGTGAGGGACAGTACAGCAATCAATATTATCATGTGGGAGATACCATTGACGTCTTCCGCCTGTATTCGGAGAATCCGGAGCTTCGGGGAAAGATAACAGCCAAGATTGCGGAAGATGAAGTAAAGCGGCAGGATTTCACGTTTCGGATCGGTGCGGTCATACGGTGCCGGGCGGGATGGTTTGAAGATACGATGTGTCCGGAGCCATTTTTTAACTTACTGGGGCTTAATGATACCTTTGAGGCGGTCGGTCTTCCCAGTACCTACACCCGCGTCCGGGTCTACGGAGTCAATGGAGAAGACGGAGGGACGCTTAAGCAGACCATGTATAAACTGAGCGGCAAGCTGTCGGAGATGCATTTGGATGACCGCCGGGGATTCATGGAGGAATACCGCCAGTATCGTCTTCTTTTATCAGTCCTCTCCGCCCTCTTGACAATACTTTCTGCTATAATGGGGACAGGTATGATAACAGGAAGGATGTTAATGCGGGTCAGAGAGGAACGGAAGTGCACGGGGCTTTATCAGATTGCGGGCTGTACCAGAAAGAGGCTGTTCTGGTCCCTCATCCGTCCGTTTATTACTTTGGTGCCGGCCATGTGGGCGCTATCCATGTTACTTGTGAGGATAAGCTCAGAATATTTTTTCATGCTGGACGGATATTGGGGAATCCGGCAGTGGACGAAAGTGCTTGGAGGCGCTGCGGTACTGTCGTTTATAGCTGTCGTCATAGTAGCGCGGGCGTTTTTTAAGGACAGCATAAGCAGCCTGATCCGGCAGGAAGACTGAGGAAGGAATGGAAAGTGAAGCGAAGTCAGGAAGAGCAGCAGTTCATGGAACTGCTTTTCAGCCAAAACTATAACCGGATATACCGGTACTGCTGCCTGAAGCTGGGACCCTCTGGGCAGGATGCGGAAGACTGCGCCATGGAAGTGTTTTTCCGGGCGTTTAGGAAGGTGGACAGACTGATGGAGCATCCCTGCCCGGAGCGGTGGCTGTATGTGGCGGCGCGGAATATCACGCTGGAAACCTTGAGGAAGCAGGCGCGTAAAAAAGAATTTGAACAGGCAGACACCGGCGGATTATTAAGTAAATATCCTGACGGCCTGGAAGATGCGGAAAGGAAACTGGTCCGGGAAGAAGAAAGCAGGGAAATTCAGGGACTGGAAGAGGCTCTGACAGCGTGCCTTAAGCCAAAGGAACAGGAGCTTTACCGTTTTCTGGTGCTGGAGAAAAAGAATACGCAGCAGATCGCGGAGGCGTTGTCCATTTCCTATACGAGTGCCACTACAAAGGTTTACCGGCTGCGGAAAAAGCTGAGAAAACAGTTGGAACAGATAGGGAAGAAGGGAGGTGGGCCATATGATAGATGTCCAGACGAAAACGAATGAGGAAATATTTATTGACAGATATCTGGAGGAAAGGGATTTCCTCCCATCTCAGATGGACGAACTTGTGGAAGAGGAGCTCAAACGAAATGGGGAAGAGCTGCCGGCACTATATACAAAAAAAGAGCTTAAGACAAAATGGGAGCTTTTGCTTTACCACAGAAAGACGAAACGGCTGCGGATCTGCAGATGTGTTCTGGCGGCCGCTTGTGTGTTTCTGACGGTGAGTCTGGCGGCATCCTTTCTGTACCCGGTCAAGGTACAGGGAAACAGCACATATGTGACATTTATCACCGGAGAGGGGAGGAGTGAAAATTACCGGATAAACTATAAAGAAATAAATCCTTCCTATGGAAGGACCTATGCTTATAAATCCTGGAGGGAGCTGGAGGCAGAACTGGGATTTTCTCTGGTGAAACCAGAAGGGAAGGAAGTATCGAGACTGTATCTGGATTCCAGACCGGGAAGCAGCTTTTATAATGTGGCGGCGTATTTTGACAATGAAGAACACACGGGGATTTCCAGTTATAATGCGTATTTTGTAAAGGAGGAAGAGGAAGCCTATGGATATTCCTATTCGGTCAGTCAGGATTGGGTATATCTGAGACGGGAGGACCTGGGAGGGAGAACGGTCACATTATACCAGTTAAACGGCATGGCCGGAGGGAAGGAAATCTACGGTGCAGCATTTTCGGAAGACGGCTTCCTCTATGTGCTCACATCGGAGGATTCTTCTCTGGAAACCTTTAAGACGGTTCTTTCCGCCCTTGTGAAATGAAGCGTGGATTTTCCTGGTAATAATCAAGTTTCGACTGTATGAGAAAGCCGCAGCTTTTGTAGAGATGAAAAGCCGGAAGGTTGGATGTGGATACCTGGAGCAGGAGAAGGCATCCGGGAGGAAGAATTTGGAATAGGGCGGACAGCGCCTTTTTTCCATAGCCTTTCCGGCGAAAACGGGGCAGTATGCCAAAGCCCATAAGATATGCCGTGCGTCCACTCTTATCAAGCGTTAAATGCAGAAGGCCGAGTGTTTCTTCCTGGGATTTCTGATAAGAAGGAGCGGGCGATAAGACATAAGAGACCGTGTCCGCATCCTCCAGGATGGTGTCGATATAAGATTCTGTAAAAGACCGGTCCGCATCAAATGCCTGCATGTGCAGCGAAATAAGCTGTTCCCGATTGTCATGACTGGAAGAAGAAAGTTGAACAGACAGAGCGGCAGACATGTCCGCCGCGGGAATCTCGACCGCCATCATACACTCGGAATATGACAGCTTTAAATTCCGGTACTTGCAGAAGGAGATGGTGTCAGGGTCGCAGGACAGACATTGGTAGAGAAAGGATATATTTCCGAACCGGATTTCTGCTTCCCTGCGGGCGTTTCGGAGAAGCCTGGAGAAATGTCCTTTTTTTCTGTAAAGGGGATGGGTAAAGCCGGAAACCTCCGCGGTTTTCCAGTCAGGGCAGAAAACAGACAAAAAGCTTATGAGGGTTTTCTCCATATAAAAAAGCAGAAAAAAAACATCCTCGTCTTCAGCGTCTGGTTCAGGAAGGACCAGGCTCAGAACAACCGGATTTTCAGAAGAAACGTTTTCTGCATAGGAGTTTATTTGGACGGCTTCTGAACAGATTGTATGCAAAGCCGTCACCTGACGGCACTGAAGTTCATCGAGACTGTTGCAAAGAATATAAGGCATGGCAGATTTCCTCCTACGAAACCATTCTATCATGAAGATGGAACAAAAGGAATCTGGAGAAAGAATTTTTTAAAAAAATCAAAGGGCAGGTGTGGACAAGAAAAGAAGAAAAGAGTATAATGCCACTGATTGATTCTGGACAGACTGTTTAGAAAAGAGAGCGGAGGATAAAATTGAAAAGGCGAGGCGGAGAGGAAGCGGCAGAAGTATGCCGGAACAGAAACAAGAAAAAGAAAAATGTGACGGGGTTCGCCAATGCCGGGATGGTGCTCACCGCGCTGATATGGGGATTCGCTTTTGTGGTGGTAAAAGATTCCGTGGATCTAATACCGCCTGTTTACATGCTGGCATTCCGGTTTACCATCGCATTTGCCGGATTGGCAGTTGTATTTTGCAGGAAATTATTCAAAATCAGCAGAAGTGACTTATTTTGCGGTGGGATTCTGGGTATCCTGTTATTTATCAGCTATTTCCTTCAAACCGTTGCGATTCAATACACCACAGCCGGAAAAAACGCATTTTTGACCACGATATATGTGGTGATCGTTCCATTTATCCATTGGTTCATCAATAAAAAAAAGCCGGACGGATATTGTATCGCTGCCGCGTTTTTGGCAGTCGCCGGAATCGGGCTCCTCTCCCTGCAGGGCGATCTGTCCATGAATATCGGTGATATTCTGACTATTATGTGCGGCTTTGGCTTTGCGTTTCACATGATTTATATCGACCGGTATACGGAGAAGCATGATCCTGTGGTCCTGACGATTCTTCAGATTGGAACTGCCGCCCTTATTTCATGGATCATGGCGCCCCTTTATGACGGGGCTTTTCCAGAAGCGGCTTTTTCCATGAAAATCGTGACTGGCATGCTTTATCTGGGGTTGGGGAGCACCATGATCGCGTTTCTTCTGCAGAACGTGTGCCAAAAGTATACAACGCCTACTTCTGCGTCTCTGTTCCTTTCCCTGGAATCAGTATTCGGAGTGCTTTGTTCTTTGATTTTCCTGAAAGAGTATCTGACTGTCAGGATGGTGATAGGATGTGTGTTGATTTTTGCGGCTATCATCCTGGCTGAGACCAAGTTCTCTTTTTTAAAGGGAAACGGAAAAGACAAAGAGATGGAGATACAGGAGGAATGATGCAGGTCCGGAGCTTGCCTTGACGCATAGGAATAGAATTTGAAATTCCGGAATAGAATGGTCCGGAAAGTGGAGGAGACGATATGGCCGAAACAAAGACGATCAAAAAAAGAAACGAGATACCTTTTTCAGAGACCTGGGCGACGGAGGATATCTTTTCTTCTGATGCCGAATGGGAAGAAGCATTTATAGAAACGAAAACAGCCCTTTCTGATTATGAGAGATTTAAAGGACACCTTGGGGAATCTGCTGAAATGCTTTACGGCTGCCTTAAATTTGATGAACAGATAAGCGAAGTGATGGATAAGATCTACAGTTATGCCCATTTGAGATCAGATGTGGATACGGGTGATCAGTTTTATCAGCAGATGGTAGGGAAGGCTGCCGGACTATGGGCGGCGGCTTCCGCGGCTTCTTCTTTTATTGCGGCCGAGATTCTGGCGATCGCGCCGGAGCGCCTGATGGAGCTTAGGAAATCAAACGGGGCGGACAAGAGTTTTGACAGGTCTCTGGATCTGATGCTCCGGGACCGGGCCCATACCAGAAGCCAGGAGGTGGAAGAGATTCTGGCGGATGCCTCTGAAGTGACGATGGGGCCTTCTCAGATTTTTAAGATGTTCAATAATGCGGATACCCGGTTCCCATCCGTACGGGATGAAGATGGGAATCTGGCGGAACTGACCCATGGCCGTTATGTATCTTTTTTGGAGAGCAAGGACAGAAGCGTCCGTGAGGCTGCGTTCCATGCCATGTATGAGACATTTGGCCGCCATAGGAACACGTTGGCCGCTGCTTTTCAGGCCAATGCGAAACAGGCTTGCTTCTACGCGAAAGCCAGGAGATACCGTTCTGCACGAGCATACTATCTGGCAGACGCCAATGTGCCGGAAGCGGTGTATGATACTCTGATCAGTACAGTGAGAGAGTTCATGCCGCTCATGTTCCGTTATGTGGCTCTCAGAAAACGGATGCTGGGACTGGAAGAGCTTCACATGTATGATCTTTATACTCCCATCGTGCCGGATGTGGAGAAAAGGGTTTCCTATGAGGTGGCAAAGAGTATCATAACAGAAGCGATGAAGCCCATGGGCCCTGAGTATCTTCGGGTGCTTCAGGAGGGATTGGAAGGCCGGTGGATTGATTTCCGGGAAAATGAAGGAAAGAGGAGCGGAGCGTACTGTGGAGGTCCCTACGGCGTTCATCCCTATGTGCTCATGTCCTATCAGGATACTCTGGATAATGTATTTACCCTGGCTCATGAAATGGGCCATGCCATGCATTCCTATTTTTCCAACAGCAGCCAGACTTTTACAAATTCTCAATATAAAATTTTTGTCGCGGAGGTCGCTTCTACCTGCAATGAGAATCTGCTGAACCGGTATTTACTGGAGCACGCTGCGGACAAAAAGGAACGTGCTTATATCCTGAATCATTTCTTGGATGGCTTTAAAGGCACTGTATTCCGCCAGACCATGTTTGCGGAGTTTGAAAAAATTGCTCACGAAAAGGCTCAGGAGGGAGAAGTCCTGACGGCTGATGTGCTCTGCAGCATATATAAAGCGTTGAACAAGGACTATTTTGGCAGCGGTATCGTGATTGATGATGAAATCGCTCTGGAATGGGCGAGAATCCCTCATTTTTACACTCCTTTTTATGTATATCAGTATGCGACGGGCTTTTCTGCCGCGGTCGCGCTTTCCGAGCGGATTTTGAACAAAGAAAAAGGGGCGGCAGAAGATTACATGGGATTTTTAAAGGGCGGCTGCAGTAAAGATCCCATAGATTTATTGGCGGATGCTGGAGTGGATATGCGGACGCCGGAACCTGTCAGAGCGGCCATGGCGGCATTCGAACGGGCGCTGGAAGAACTGGAAGAGCTGCTTTCCTGAAGGAAAGCTCCACAACATTCTGAGCGATTGTCCCATAAATGGAAATTTTGGAATTTTTAAGAAATTCTTTGCCTTTTCTCCAGGAATAACTGGATGGTTTTGTGATATAATGAATACACTTTATTATGACAGGATTAGAAATGGGGGTTGGGGAGCTTGACTTTGTATGAAGCAGTTTTTAACCGAAAATCGGTGCGGCATTATAAAATGGAGCCCCTGCCCCAGGAGCTGTTTAAAAATCTGAGGAAGTTTGAGCAGGGACTTCGCCCTCTTTGGGGAAAGCTTCGTTACAGTGTGGAATTGTTCAATGCCATGAATGGAGAAACCCGGATAAAGGGCCTTTTCAAGGTAAAAGCACCGTATTATCTGGTGCTGTTTTCGGAAGCGGGAGAATATGCGATGGCCAACGCTGGTTATCTGATGGAGCAGATCGTTCTGTATCTGACCAGCAAAGGTATCGGTACCTGCTATCAGGGAAGCGCGAAAATTCCGGCCATGGACGGGCCGGAAGGGATGGAGCCGATGATGGTCCTGGCCTTTGGCTATGCAGACGGGAAACTGTACCGGGATTCCTTCCAGGCGAAAAGACTTCCGTTAAAGGAGCTGTGTGCGTTTAAAGAGGATTCTACGGAGGAGACCAGGCTGATGATGCAGGCGGCGCGCATGGCGCCCTCTGCCATGAACGGACAGCCTTGGCGTTTTATGGTATATCAGAACAGGATTCACGTGTTTGCGAAGAAGGAGTCGTTTCGGTTCAGCTCTAAGGCGGACTTTCTGGGTTTTGATATTGGCGTGATGCTGTATCATATCAGCTTGGCAGCGGAAGAGAACTGGCGGGACACGGAATTTTCCAGGATGGAGCAGATGGCTGCCAGGGAATTCAAAAACAACAAGTATTTTCTTACGGTTCTCCTGGTCTGAGAGAAGGGCCGGACTGCTATCTCTGGAGATGAGTTGTTTTAGTTTAAAAAACAATAATAAAAATTCAAAAAACTGTTGACAAATTGACGCGGGCATAGTATTATATTACATGTCCGCTGGAGAACACAGGAAAAAGAACAGCGGAAAAGGAAAAAATTACATATGCGCGAGTGGCTCAGTGGTGGAGTATCGCCTTGCCAAGGCGAGGGTCGCGGGTTCGAATCCCGTCTCGCGCTCTTTATAAATACCGTGTTTGCGGTATTTTTTTATTGCTGTGCTGCATTTCGTGTTGCATGAATCTTAAAAATTCCCTTTTTGACTCCCTGCAGTCTGCTTTATTAGACAAAGTGAGCTATGTCATTATCATCCTGAAGCTTAATACAGCGGCCCGGCCGCTGATTGGTACCAGTGATTGTGATATGGCCACCGCTTTTAGAAGAGATTGGCTTGGAGCGCCGGCAGCGTTTTTGAGATGTTCTTCTGGCCTCTGTGCTGACAGCTTCCAGAAGGATCTCTTCGCAGTTATACGCCAAACGGCGCTGCGAACCGGATGAAAGTTCTATTGATGCTGTCATTTTATCATCCTCTTTATTTTTGAGTATTAAAACGATATTGAATACAACAGGAAAGGCAGGAATTTCGTCCTGCCTTTTTGTGTTTCGCTATTCTAAGCATTTATTATGTTATCTTCAGCAGCCTGCAGTAATCTTTTACTGTTTACTATCGTCTTTCGGATAGCTGTATCATATAACGAAAACCCTGCATATCCAAGAAAATTTAAAATTTAATTGATAAGAATTACGATAAAAAATGCAATAACCATATGCTCATTTTTAAAAATGCGGGAAAACCAACATAATGACGATAGAAAAGGAAGTGAGTCCGTCCAGGTCAATTCAGTCTGTAGATCATGAAATTCAGGTAAGCGGCGAACAGGCACCAGAGTAAATATGGTATCTGTAAGCAGGCAGACAAAGGATTGATTTTATAGAACTTATAGATCATCAAAACAATGAGCATTATCAGCGCCAATAACCATATAAAGGCAAAAAGATACTGTGAAAATCCAAAGAAGATTATACTCCAGCAGAAGTTAAAAAAAAGCTGGACAGCATAGATTTTAAGAGCAGTCCCTTTGTTCGGATCGCCGGACACGGAAACGATATACGAGGATAAGCCCATCAGGATATAGAGAACTGTCCATACGACGGGAAAAATAAAAGAAGGCGGACTTAACGGAGGCTTATTTATGACAGAGTACATCGAGGCGCTGCCGCTGAAGAGGGCAGATAGGGATCCGACGGCCAGGGGAATTAAAAGATAGATTAAAAAGGTGCTTTTATCTTTGATCTTCATGGATTTGATCCTGACATGTTTTGTTAAATAGTATGAAGTTTTCATGAGAAATATGAATTTATCGCCTGTCAGCACATCATGAAAGATAAGTATGATACTAAATACTTTTTGGAATCATTTTAAACTGCTTCTGATTAAGTCCCAGTTAGACACCGGCAGAAGTTCCGGACCGTCACGATTTCGGTTCGCTGGCGATGCAGGGGCCGCTTTATCCCCGCTCCGGCAGTACCGCTCACATCACCGGCCGCTGCACTGCGGAGCTCCCCTTTAGGCCGGGCCGGAATCGTTCTGCCGGTTTTCTGTCTGCCGCACCGTTATGAATGCTCTCCATTTTCCTGATTCCAGAAAAGGAGTGGATATCCCCGTTTTGCCATTTGTATTCAGCATAATATGGTTCCGATTATCCAATAATAAGCTTATCAATCAGCAGGGAGCTTACAGAATATGGACCGGCCAGTGATTTTACATTCTGATATGAATAACTTTTATGCGTCAGTGGAGTGTCTCGATAACCCCTCTTTACAAGGAAAGCCTGTGGCCGTGACAGGAGACCCTGACGCCCGCCATGGGATTATTCTGGCTAAAAATTATGAAGCGAAGAAATGCGGGATCATGACCGGCGAACCGCTGTGGATGGCAAAGCAGAAGTGCCGCGATATCATTTTCACACCGCCGCGATATGACAGATATATTCAGATATCTCAGGACGCCCATGAGATATACGAGGAGTATACGGACAGAGTGGAGACCTTCGGTTTGGACGAATGCTGGTTGGATGTGACCGCATCGACGCATCTGTTCGGACAGGGGAAGGAGATTGCCGATACCATCCGCAGCAGGATAAAAAAGGAGCTTGGCATAACGGCAAGTATCGGTGTTTCTTTTAATAAGATATTTGCCAAGCTTGGCAGTGACCTTCATAAGCCTGATGCGACCACGGTCATTGGAGAAGATTTTAAATCCAAAATTTGGAATCTTCCCGCGAATATGTTATTATATGTAGGAAAAGCGACTTATTCTAAATTGATCAAGTACGGAATCTGCACCATCGGGGATCTGGCCTGTTCGGATATTAATTTTATTGAACGGCTGCTTGGAAAAAATGGCATCATGCTTTGGGCATTCGCGAACGGCCTGGACCGGTCTCCCGTCTCGAATGTTTATTCCCGCCGGATTATTAAGACAATCGGAAACAGCACCACGACGCCAAGGGATCTGTCGGATGAAACAGATATCAAGATTATTTTATATATTCTGGCTGAGAGCGTAGCGGAGAGGATGAGAAAAGAACATTTCTATTGCCGGAGCGTACAGATAACCATCCGGGACAATGCCCTATTTTCTTTTGAACGCCAGGGGCGGCTTGCCCTTCCGTCATGTACCTCTCAGGCAATCTTTCAAAAAGCGCTTGAGTTGTACAGGAGAAACTGCCCGGCGAATCCGGTGAGGAGCTTAGGCGTCCGCGCATGCAATCTGATCTATACAGAACACCGGCAGCTTTCTTTTTTACAAGATGCGGTCAAAGACCAGAAGCAGGAAGATCTAGAGCGGGCCATTGACCGAATACGGGAACGCTATGGGCATTATTCCGTACAGCGGGGAATCATGCTGACAGACAGAAAGCTGTCCCATTTAGACCCGATTGCAGAGCATACGATCTATCCAGAATCATTCTTAAAGGCCCAACATCAATCACAATAGGAGGAGCTTGTCATGTGTGGAAGATACAGTCTGTTCACGGACGAAGAGAATCAAGAGATATTGAGGATTGTAAACGCTATAAATGCCCGTTTTCCGGGTAATACCATGAAGACGGGAGAAGTCTTTCCCACGAATGCAGCTCCCATCTTGTCATCAGACGGAAACGAAATAATCCCCCGGCTGAGTATTTGGGGATTTCCGCGCTTTGGAGCGAAGGGAGTGATCATAAATGCCCGTTCGGAAACCGCCGATGAACGTCCGATGTTCAAAAAGAGCCTTCATTCCCGCCGATGCGCGGTTCCTACAACGGGATTTTATGAATGGTCCAAGGATAAGACAAAGTATCGCTTTAATCTCCCCCATGAAAAGGTTCTGTATCTTGCGGGCCTTTACAATGAATTTGAGGGAGAAAATAAATTTGTTATCTTAACAACAGAGGCAAATCGCTCCATGACTGATGTACACAGCCGTATGCCGGTAATCTTGCCCAGATTTATGGTGGAAGACTGGGTCCTTTCAGATGACTTTGCGTTATCTTACGTCCATGGGAACATGCCTGCACTTGAACGGGAGGCAGTTACAAATCTGTCATAATCGCTGTCTGCGGCCAGTCTTATCTGTACTTTCCCGGTGCCCGTGCCAGCTGGTCATAGGTAATTCCTGTCTCATATCCTGCTTTTGCGGCAGCGGCAGCCTCTGCTTCTGCCTGGGCTTTTGCTTCCACCTCCGAGCTGGCCGGACTTCGCTGATTCCAGGTCTGTCTTTACGAATTCATAGTCTATACCTCTCTTTTACTTTGATTTTTTATGTAAACCGTGATACGGTAACATGTAGTACACGATAATCAAAGCGGCGTACAAACAAAAAAATAGGGACTTGCCTGTCAAGGCTTTTCTGAGCTATAATGGGGACAACGAATAAAAGATGTCCGACAGGAAAGCAGGTATATCCATGAACATCACTAAATATTTGACGGAAGCGACCGATCAAGGCGCGTCTGACGTGTTTATCGTCGTCGGACGTCCTTTATCCATTAAAGTAAATGGGATTTTGCGTGAGATAACAGACAGCCCTCTGATGCCAGCGGATACGGAACAGCTCATAAGAGAGATTTATGATATGGATGAGGAGCGGGATATGGACCGCCTCATAAAAAGCGGGGATGACGATTTTTCCTTTGCAATCCGGGGTGTGTCCAGATTCCGGGCCAGCGTTTATAAGCAGAGGGGGACTTTGGCGGCCGTGGTGCGCGTCATCACGTTTCAGATTCCGGAGCCGACGGAGCTGGGCATCACGTCGGAGGTGCTCGGCCTTGCGGATTATACGAAAGGGCTTGTCCTGGTCACCGGACCGGCCGGCAGTGGAAAATCCACGACACTCGCCTGCATTATCGATCAGATCAACAGTACCAGAGAGGATCATATCATTACGTTGGAGGATCCCCTGGAATTCCTTCATTCCCATAAAAAGAGCATCGTCAGCCAGAGAGAGATAAACTCTGATACGGAGAGCTACATTGCGGCTCTGCGGGCGGCTTTAAGACAGAGTCCCGATGCAATCCTGCTGGGAGAGATGCGGGACTATGAAACAATCCAGGTGGCGATGACGGCAGCGGAGACGGGACATCTGATACTGTCCACGCTTCATACCATAGGAGCAGCCAATACCATTGACCGGATCATCGATGTGTTTCCGCCCAATCAGCAGCATCAGATTGCGGTGCAGCTGTCCATGGTCCTCCGGGCGGTAGTGTCGCAGCAGCTGGTGCCTACGGTGGACGGCCGTCTGATTCCCGTCTTTGAGCGCATGACTGTTACACCGGCTATACGGAATATGATTCGGGAAAATAAGATACATCAGATTGACGGTGTGGTGTATTCTTCCAACACCGGAGAAATGGCATCCATGGACAATGGCCTGCAGAAGCTTTGCAAGAGCGGACGGATCACGGCCGCTACAGCGCTTCAGTATGCCTCCAATCCTGAGATGCTGGCAAAAAAGCTTTGATGACAGATGCCTTTATTCCAATACATTCAAATGAGTATCCGGATTCCAAGCCTGGCTGGTCTTTGTCTGCCAGGCTGTTATTCTGTAATAATGGTCCCCGGGGACAGGAGAGATAGGAATGGAGATGGTCACAGCCAGATACTGTTCATCGCTCAGGATTTCCGTGAAGTAAAAAGAAAAGCTGTCGGAGCCGGATTCCAGTGAAGTATATCCGGCGATGGTTTCCAGATAAGAGCGGCAGGCGGAAGAATACTGGTCCTTTGAGGGATTCTCCATATATAGCTTATCCAGCTGACCGTCAATCTCTTCCAGAAAATCCTGGGCTTTTTCACAGGCCTCGTAATAGGCGGAGGTCCTCTTAGCCAGTTTGTCGTTTAACTTCCAGTCTGCATTGGCGCTCACGAAAGAGAGCACTGCGAACACCACGAGACAGAGCAGTACAAAGATCATGAGAATGGAAGAGGTACCCACTCCCAGGCCGGATATGGTATTTTTATTACTGGATGTCTGTTTCATCGGAAGACTCCTGTTTCTTGAAGATTATCTGAATATGGCGGCCGGGACCGTCCTGGGTATCTGGACGGAGACGGGCAGCCGGTAAATGCTGCTGCTGCCTTTGCTGATCTGGACGGAAGCGTGCGGAATAGAGGAAGGAATTCCGCCTTTTTTTAAGCTCACGTTCAGAGTGTATACGGGAGAGGCGGAACTCTCTGTGTTTAGAGGATTCCAATTCTCATCATAAGAAATGCTCAGGATATCTGCAGCTTCGTTTAGACGGCTCTCGGGAAAGAGTGGCGCCAGAGCCTTGAGGTCGCCGTAAACGCTCTGAAATCCTTCTGCGGCGCTTTCTGCCAGTGGTATGGCATGGTTCAATTCTTCTGTCTGGGTCCTTGCCAGGTGAGATTTTGCGAACAGCTGCATACAGACTGCACTGGCAAGGGAAAAAAAGAACAGCGCGAGGATCAGCTCCATCAGAAATATACTGGATTTATGTTCGGTGTGTGACATATTGCAAACCCTTTCTGCCGCTTAGCGGAGCGGCGGTCACAGGCGGAATTTCTGCATTAAGCAGATGGACGGCATGAAAATCAGGTCCCGGTTGACTTGAGATTCAGGTATAGAGAGACGGTACCTTCCTGCTTTTCCTCTGCGGAGATTTCCAGAAGGCCATTTGATTTCTCGGAAACAGAAAATCCGCTCACTTCCAGTATTTTCTGACCTGCGTCTGGATCGAAGGACAGCTCCGGACGGGTCAGAAGTTCCATCAAAAAACCTTCGTGCTCGTATATATACAGCACGTATTCCTCATCTTCACTGATTTGAGAAAGACAGAGCATATTATCAGCTGTTTTGACGCTTCCCGCTGTATCGTTCTGCCGTATTTTTTCTGCGACGTAGGATAAGGCTGTCCGGCTGGTATAATTTTTCTCCATGGAGGAGACAGTCCTTCCATAGACATTGACGCCGGTGATGACGAGTCCCAGAGCCGATACTGCAAAAACGCAGAAAAGCACCATGGTGAATAGGAAATCGGTTTTCGGTTTCATGACGAACCTCCGATCTCCAAAATGGTCACGTCCGGCATCAGATTGGAGCCGATGGGCTGATAATCTATCCAGAAGGCAGATTCGTCATAAGTAAGGCCGTAGTGCTCTTTCAAATAGAGCAGGTCAGGAGGATAAAATCCTTCGGTGGCGTAACAGTGTATGATGTTCCGGTGGACAGCTTGTTCCAGGCTCTCTCTTTCCTTTGCTCTTGCGGTATCCGATACGGAAGTGATACCGCGGGCAGCCAGAAAAAGTACGGCGCAGAAAATCAGAATGGAGATCAGAAAGCCTGGAAGACCGGTTCCGGAACGCTTATGGTCAAAACGGTTCATGGTATCCTCCTTTCTCGTTACGATGAGATCATTGTCATCCGATATTAGTCATGATGCCCATGAGCGGCAGCATGACAGAGAGCAGTATCATGCCTACCAGAATGGACATGACAGCCACCAGAGTCGGCTCCAGACGAGATACTGCCCGTGAAATACGTTCATTGGATTCTTCTGCACACTGGCGGGCTACCCGTTCCATGACCTGGTCGAGGGAACCGGAAAAGATCCCCACGCTGACCATGCGGGCGTAAAGGCCGGAAAAAATACCGGATTCTCTGAACGCTGTGCCCAGGTCTGCCCCGTCTTCCGTCCGCTTCCGGCAGTCCTCGATCTTTTTACGGAGCGCCGGGCTTTCAGTCAGCCTGCCGGAAAGCTCCAGGCTTTCATCGGAATCGAGGCCGCTTTTCAGAGTGATTGCCATTCCGTCGGCAAAACGGCTTAAAGATGTGGTTTCGTAGATTCTTCTGGTGAGAGGAAAATGACGTCCCATGGAGTCCAGATGCCGCCTGCCGCTTTTCGTACGGAACAGATAGACGGCGGCCAGAAGAAGGACGACGGCCAGGATCAGAAAGATCAGGCTGTAGCGGCCGAGCCAGGCGCCAATCCCCATGATGCCTTTTGAGATTCCATTCATTTCCGTGCCGAGCTGAGAGTATACCTGGCTGAAAATAGGCATGACCTTGATGATGAGTACCAGGATGACTGCGAGCATCATGCCAATCATGATACAAGGATAGGTGACGGCGCTTTTTATATTTTTGGAAAGAGCTTCCTGTCTGTCATAGTAGGCGGCCAAAGAAGAAAACACCTCATCCAGCTGCCCGGCCCGTTCTCCGATTTCCGTCATATCCAGGAAATAGCGGGGAAAGACCCCCGTCTTTACCAGAGCAGCGTAGAGACTGCCGCCTGCATCCAGGGTGTCGGAAATGGATACCAGGATGGTTTTTCCGCCAGGATCTTCCAAGTTCTCTGTTAATATGGAAATGCCCTCTGCTGCGGAGATACCGGCTTTAAGCATCATGGACATCTGCTCGCAGAAGGTAGAAAGCTCCCGGTTATTCAGTGGCTTATTCGCATTATGTCCCATTGGAATCCCCCCTAATAGATAAATTTTGTTTGATAGTTGTCTCCCTTGCCGATAAAGTCTTTCAGATCTTTGGAGCTGGAATTGGCGGCAAAGGTCGGATCCATGAGCTTCCATTCGGATCCGTCGAATTCAATGATGCCGTTTACCCAGCCCAGCTCATCAATATGAGTGCTGATCCAGGCGTGATATACCGTTCCGGCGTATCCAATCTCCAAGCGGGTCGGAATCCGCTGGGTCCGCAGCATCGCAGCCATCAGGGCGGCATAATCGAAGCAGATGCCTGTGCCGGAATCGAGGATCTCATCCACCTCAGGCACATAGCCGCTCTGCACGGAGCCAGCCTTGTCTTTATCATAAGAAACATTCTGGATGATATAATCGTACACGCGGGCTATCACTTCCAGGTCGTCGGAAGCGCCATCTGCCAGTTCAGCACCTTTGGCTACGGTTTTGCTGTCAGGCGTAAAATTCACATATTGGTTGGGATAGAGATAAGGAGAAAACTCATTAGTAATAATAGCCTCCACCGTCTGGGAAAAAGCACTGATATAACTGGATTCAGTTCCGGCCTGCCGTTCGAAGACTGAGACCTTGTACGTGCCGTCGCCGTCTGTGAGCGGAAAGGTTTCATATCCGTCCTGCATCGTATACGTATAAAGAGTTCCAGAGGGAGTGAGGAGCTGGAGTTTTACCTTTTCCACGTCTCCGGTATACCGGACCATTACATAACCGTCCTCCAGATGGGAGGCATCCATGGATACCAGTTCGTTTCCGTAAGTGACTTCTCCGGAGGGTTCCGGCACCAGGACCACCGGAGTACTGTCACGGTTCCCGCCGCCGGTCTCGTTTTCCTGACTGAGATCCGTTTTTTCCTGAACAGGGGGATCGTCCGGCTCTTTAATGGAACCGCAGCCGCACAGAAGCGCTGCGGTACAGGTAATCATAATGAAGAAAAGAAAGAATCGCTTATGATACATGATAAATAGTCCCCTCATGGAAGATCAGATGATTTCCTTGATATTGATTTCCAGTTTTACATTCGGGGCCTGCCGTTCCTGTTCATAACGGATACGCGTACGCTCTATGGCGATATGGCAGCCGGCTTCATTGGGAACGGTCAGAATCAAAGAGAACTGGGAATAACTGGATTGGGTAAAGACATCGTTCTTACGAAGAAAGTGACTGATCACATTCCTCAGGATGTCCATTTCCGATTTGACATCGCTGGTGATCGTTTCCCGGTTGTCCGCGTCTTTTAAAGTCAGGAGCGCCAGGTAGCGCTTGCTCCGGATGCGGTGCAGGGAACGCATGTTGATCTGGTAGATATTTTTAAAAACATCAAAATTACAGTAAAAACTTCCTTTGGAATTTTTATCTTCTTTCAGATTTTCTTCCAGATCATCAATATTCATCTGATGGCTTCTGGTCGCCTGCATAATCTTACAGTAGAGATCTTCCAGAGATTCGGAAATGTCTACGCCATATTTACTGCTGAACAGATTGAGGATATCATGATAGTAATCCAGGGCTTTGTGGGGATATCCCAGCTGGAGGTAGGCGTTTAAGGTCTCTTTATGGATATTTTCGTTCATGATATCCAGATGATTGGCCTGTTCACATAGATCCAGGATTTCCTGATACTGCCCGTTGGCTTTCAGATGATCACACATGGCCAGGACACATTTGACATACAGATTCTGATAATATATGCTTCGAAACATCACCCATTCCTCCTGATTTAGAGAGGGGAGGAAATTTCCCTGATATATTCGAAACATTTCCTGGTAATAGCGGTACTGCTGGACTTCATAGGATTCTCTCTGAGCCATATTATAAAGAGTCTCAAACCTTTCGATGTCGATCTGACAGTCCAGAGCGCTGTTCCAGGCGTATGCGTTTCGGGTGAACAGGATACAGTTGGCGGATATGCCGGGAAAGAACCGGGTCAGCTCCCGTCTCGCGCGGTACACCAGGTTCCTGAGTGCGCCGGTGGGATTGGAGAGTTCTTCCTCCGGCCAGAGGATCTCGATGAGTTTATCCTTGGAGACTTCCACGCCTTTATTCGCGATCAGATACGCGATCAAAGTTGTGATCTGCATGCTTTTGCTTGAGGTGGGAGCATACTGATGAAATTCATTCTGTATGGAAAATTCGCCAAACATTTTTATGTGTAACTGTTCTGTTCCCATTGATCCGTACCACCTTTCCGAAGACAAAAAAGAACTTCAAAATCTCAGACACAGCCATTATATCAGGAGAATATAGGAAATACAAGAAAAATCAAAAACAAACCTGTTTGTTTTCAATAATTTGGTAGTTTGTCCGATATTGTGTGACAGCGGTGTGACATGTCTGGTGTATAATAGCAACAAAATGATTTATAATAGCGGAATTGGGCTTCTGCGATAGCGATAACGTTTTTTAGATGAAGAGGAGGAATATGAAAATATGAGAACAGGGATGAGGAAAAAGAGGTTTCTTGCGCTTTTTTTGGCGTTGTTGATCGTACTGGGGATGGCGGTGCCTTCCTCCCATGATCTGTCTTCTCTGGCAGAAGGGACGGCGGCTTCCTCTATGGAGTCCGGTTCTTCGGAGAACAGCGGAGACGGAAAGAACGGGGCAGAGACCAGCGCTTCGGAGACGACTGTCCCGCTCCCGGAAGAATCGGATACATCAGCAGGACAGCCGAATGGGGAGACGAGTACTGCGGCAGGGGAGACGACTGAGACGGGTGTTTCCTCTGATTCCGCGTCTCTGTATGCGGAAAGCGGTTCGGGAGAAGCGATTCTGACTTTAACGACGGGAATCAATACGGCCCATGAAGGATACGTGGTATCTGGAGAGAAGATGACGCTCAATCTGTCTTTTACAGTACCGCCGCTGTCCAGCGGTGAGAATTATAATGCCGGAATCGTTCAGATCGAGCTCCCGGAAGGCGTTACAGTGGGACAGCTGGGAGGCGCTTCTATTTTTGAAAAGACAGAACAGATCGGCACCACATATCTGATGACGTTGTCAAGCCTTGAGTCCGGACGCGCATATGAGGCTTCTTTGCCGATTCAGACTGAAAACTTCACTCTGGAGAACAACAGCACTCTGACTTTTCCTACTGTTTTCCGGGCTTCTTATAAAGTAGACGGGGAAGATCAGCCGCGGCAGATGGAGATTGAATCCACACCCAGCGTTTCTGTAAAGGCTACGGATGGCTGGCGGGTAGAGAAATCGGTGGAGACAAAAGACGGTGAAGCCGTCATCAACAAGGTGACAGACGGCGCTGACCAGTATTATGAAGTGAAGTATACCATAGACGCCGTCAACCAGATGTCGGAAAATCCCACGGAAGAGGAGATGAAACAGACTGTCTGGAATCGGGAAGGCCGCCTTGACTTTGCCCAGTCGGAAGGGAAGCCTGTTTTTTCCCTGATCGATGAGCTTCCGGTTAACACGCCTGCAGGCGGCGGAGCTACAGTTGTTTCAGTTGCCACGGCGGGACGGGGAGTCCTTCAGGAGGGAACCGACTATGTGGTGAATAAAAATGGAGCAGGTGAAGCGTCTTCCATTGAATTCGCTTCTTTGGATCAGCTTAAGGAAACAGATCCTGATGAATATCAATATGTAAATGACGGTGCTTATATCGATACAAAATACACGGTAGTCCTTCGATATCCGGTCAGCGCATATCAGTCTTCGGCTGATGAGGACCTGAAGACCTGGACTCTTCAGAACACAGCGAAGCTTCATTATCAGCTGATCGGAGAAAATCCGGTAGATAAGTCTGCCGATGCGCAGATCATCCTTGGAGAATATGATGACAACACGGAATCCGCGGATATCGTAGTGGAGAAATGGATTCAGGTGGGAATCATGGAGAAGCTCCTGGATGCGTCTGCTTCCAACGACTATGGAACAGCCACCTTTGGTCTTTATAAGGCGGAGTCGGGTTCTGAGGTGGCCAATGACATACATAATAAAGCGGTTGGGAATCCGAAAGCTACCGACGATAACGGGCAGGTGGTGTTTTCCGGGCTTCTTGTCGGAAAATCCTATTACCTGGAAGAAGTATCCGCGCCGGATGGTTTTGAAAGTGCGACGGCCGCCGGAAGAGTGAAGATCACCATAAATCAGGACAAAAGCATCACAGTGGAGAATGCTCCGGAAGGGGTGGAGGTTTCCTACGGTATCATAAAGGTCACGGACCATACGGATACTCTGGGACGCCTGGAGTTTTATAAATATGGAAAGAACGCTTCCGGGGCGACTGCGCCGATGGAGGGCGTGACGTTTACACTGACCAGTAAGACAGAGCCTTCCCGTACCTACGAAGCTGTATCGGGGACAGGCGGATATGTCTGCTTTGAGGCTGTTCCGGCTGGAGACTATGTGCTGTCGGAGACAGCTCTGCCAGCAGGCGCAGAGCCGGAATATGAATTAGGAGCGCCCAGGGATGTGACGGTAGCGGCGGATACAGTGAACCGTCCTTCCTGGAACGACGAGGGGAGTACGGCAGAGAAGCCGGTATTCCTGAATCAGTCTCGCTATGGATATCTGACGATTATTAAAAAGGATGAGGATACGGATCAGCATGGACAGGATATTCTGCTTTCGGGAGCGGAATTCGGTATTTATACCGACGAAGAGTGTCTGACCGCGGCGACGGATACAAGCGGGGCAGAGGTGATCCTTGCCACGGACAGCCAGGGAAAGGCTGTTTCTCCTATGCTGCCCGCAGGTAATTACTGGCTGAAGGAACTGAAGGCTCCGGATAATTATGTTCTGGATTCCACAGCCATTCCCGTGACGATCGTCGAGCAGACGACTGTGGAAAAGAGCCTCACCAATGTAAAGAAGGTTCCTCTGGTCATCAATAAGATCGGAGTACTGAGCGGTACAGGCAGCGGGACTCCCTATAAAGAGCAGCTTAAGGATGCGGAATTTAACATTTACGACGCGGAAACAGGCGGCAATCTCCTGGGAACTTTGGTGACTTATCTGGATCCCACCGGACATTCGGTTTCCAAGATCAAGGGAACGGAGAACGAGCAGCTTTTGCTGCCTGCCGGTACTTATTGGTATGAAGAGACCGTGGCTCCTGCCGGATATACGCGGATACCAGGGCGTCATGAGATAAGTATCAGCAAGGGGAATTCGGAAACAACGGTAGAAAATACCACTGTCTTCGGCCAGATCCGTATCCGCAAGACAGACGCTGCCGACAGCAGCCGGAATCTGTCCGGAGCAGTGTTTGAGATCTACGACAACGAAACATGCTCAGGAACGCCGGTCGGGACTATTAAAACAGACAGCAGCGGATATGGACTGTCTCCGATCCTGCCTGTGGATAAGCCTTATTATCTGAAGGAAGTGACGGCGCCTGCGGGCTATTCGGTCCTTACAGAGGTTATAAAGGGAACAGATGCTTCCGGGAACGGGACCGCAGACGGGAATGGCATTTTTGTGGTAGAAAATGCACAGACAGACGTAGTCGTTGCCAATGCGGAAAAAGTGAGCATACGTATCGTTAAGAAGGATTCTGTGAGCAACGGTTTGATTCGGAACGTGTCCTTTGGTCTCTATTCCAAAGATACCTGCTCAGATGATGATCTGCTTCAAACAAAGAACACAAATGCTGAAGGCCTCTGTGTCTTTGAGGACTTGGAAGCAGGCACCACTTATTATGTGAAGGAGCTCAGTACGCCGGACGGATACGTTCCGGATGATAAGGTGTATCCGGTGACGACACCCGAGGCCAGCTCAACGGTAAAGAGTGTGGAGCAGACAATTGCCAATGTCCGCCTGGGCAGGCTGAATCTGTTGAAGACCTCGACGATGGACAATGGGAACACTCCGATGCGGGGTGTGAAATTCGGCCTGTATGAAGCGGTTCCAGGCGGGAGCGGAGGCTATACGGCGGGAGTTCAGATCAAAGGCCTCAGCGGTATGGATGCCAATGGCTTTGTGACCACGGACGGGGACGGACGTGTGTCCATTGATGGGATCACTCCGGGGACCTATGTATTAAAGGAACAGAGTGTGGCCGGATATCCGGAGAAGGAACAGGTGGTAACGGTCGTTGCTGGACAGAACCAGAATGTGAGCGGAAGCGGTGTGTATCCTTCCGGCGATACCGAGGTGGTCAATGTTCCTTCCATGGGTAAGCTGAAGCTTAAAAAGATCAGTTCTTTGAATCCGGATACGAATCTGACGGCAGAGTTCAAATTATATGCCGAGAAGGATACGACGAAGGAAAATGACACACTGGCCGATGCGGACAGAGAATATGAAGATACGGAAAAAGCTGCGCTCACAACGGTAAACGGCGTAGTCACTTCCGGCTGGCTGAATCCGGGAAAATATAAGCTGGTGGAAACGGGCACGGCAAACGGCTATGTCCTGGACAGCGCACCTAAATATATTACGATAACGGCCGGAGAGACCAACACAGAATATTTTGACGCTCCTGTTGCCAACGTGCCCAAAGGGAAGCTGGTCATCCATAAGACAGCAGAAATGGACGGCGTCGGCAGCGATTACAAGGGAGCAAGCTTTTCCTTATATAAAGTGATAAACGATGATGAGACGGATTATGACGGCGGCAAGACGGCGGCAGCATCAGCCGTTACCGTCGCTGACGGAAAAGCCTCCATGGACAATCTGGAACCCGGCGAATACTGGCTGGTGGAAGCGGCCGTTGAGAATTATCATGCGTTCACTCCCATAAAGGTAACGATCCAGGCCGGACAGAACCGAACAGACCTGGGCGGCAGCGCTGTGCCGGATACTCAGGTAGTGAACCGGCCTTCCAAGGGAAAGGTAAAGCTAAAAAAGGTGGATTCTACAGATTCCGCTAAAGTGATATCGGCAGTGTTTCAGCTTTATCAGGAAACGGATGCAACCAGCGGAGACGCCTCTCTGGCTGATGCGAGCCGTACCTACAGCGGTATCTCTGCCGCTGAGCTTACAACATCGGCCTCCGACGGTACGGCTCTTTCCGGATGGCTGGCACCCGGACGCTATAAGGTAGTGGAAAGCTCTGTAAGCGGGAATTATGTGAAGGATTCAGAGCCTAAATATATTACGGTTGAAGAAGGTAAGACCAATACGGTGCTCTTTGACGATCCAGTGGAAAATGTTCCAATGGGGAGGATTTCCATCAAAAAGACGGCCCGGTTTAATCTGACGGGCGACGGAGTCAGCGCCGGGACCTTCAGCCGGTATGATCTCACCGGATCGGTGTTCAAGATTTATGCGAAAACGGCAGAAAATACCGACAACGGCGGGAACTGCAAAAAATCGGAACTGGGAAATGTTTTGGATACAGTGGATATGACGTCATCGGCCACAGGTCTTTCTGCATATCTGGCGCCCGGTGAATACTGGGTGGTGGAGGATACGGCTCCGTCCGGTTATCAGACCGCGGATCCGGTGGCAGTGACTGTGACGTCCAATACAACCACAGCCGCCAATTCCCATCCAGAAGAGACGGAAGTGACAGCTTCCATTGACAATACGACGGATAATGGACGTCTGCGCCTTTATAAATACAGCAGGAATACAGGGACGCTGCTCGACGGCGCCCAGTTCGAGCTGTATATAGTAGATAACAGCGGTGCAGGTACAGAGTACACGCTGGATGACGGAAGTATTGTGAAACTCAGAAAGGTGGAGAGGAGCAGTTCCACAGATGACAGCGGCATTATGGAGAGCGGCACATCTGGAACAGGCTCTGCCGTTACGGTGGATCTTGAGCCGGGTACCTATTATCTGCGGGAGACCAATCTTGAATCCGTGAAACAGAGTACAGGGATTTCCAGCTGGAAATGGGAGAAGGAATGGACTGGCCCTGTGGAGGTGACAGCCGGGAACGAGGTAGTCACTCCCAAAATCTGGAATTATTATGAGGTGAATGGAGAGGGCACAAAGACAGGTGAAGACGGCCGGGCACTGGCCGGCGCCTATTTTGCAGCGTTTGAGACGGAGGAAGCCGCTCAGACCGCGCTCAGCTATCTGGACGGAAGGGTGCTTGCCGGAAAACTGGATGAAGTACGGACCCAGATGTCGACTCCTCAGGGGCAGGCCACGTTCATGGCCGCCTATAACGCCGCCGACATCGCGGCTTCTGGTCCTGACGGGACCTTCAAATTTACACGACTGGCGCCGGGAGGCACATATTATATCATCGAGGTGGCTCCTCCCAACGGCTACGGTCTGCCAGACGCGGAAGATAATTTGAAACAGGTTACGGTAAAGAATGGAGGAGGTTTCAACGAGAACCTTTCCTATCAGGATAAAAAGCTTGGTAAGCTGCAGGTCATCAAATACACGACTCTGAACGGAGCAGCGTTTGCCGTCGAAGGAGTGAAGATCAATGTATACCGTGCCGTGGCGGCGGACGGCGGAGCTTATATGGCGGCGGACGGAAAGGCTTACAATAAGAAAGAAGAGACTCCGATCGTGTGGGGAACCACCGGGGCCGACGGCCTTTATACGTCGCTGTTGATACCGGCGGGAGTCTATATAGTAGAAGAGGATACCAGCAGTCTGCCTGATTCTGTGGGAGCGCCGGCTGATCCTTCAGACGCCTGGCGGATCGTGGTAGTGACTCAGGGGACTACAAACGATACCTATGCACAGATGACGGACGGCTCGGGATTCCAAAACCCGGCCAAGTACGGGAAGTTTTTTCTGAAAAAGGTGAGTTCTCTGAACAGTAATACTCTGGTGGGGGCGACCTTTAAGCTTTATAAAAAGAATACGGTTTCAGGAAAATTTGACATCCCTGTGCAGGTAAAGAATGCAGGAGACAGTCTGACCGATTATATCATCACGACCAGTACGGACAGTAAGAATCCGGTTGTGGAATCCATTTATCTGGAGCCGGGAGAATACCAGCTGGTAGAGCAGACGGTGAACGGTCAGTATACCCTGGACGCTGCGCCAATCTCCGTGACCATTCGTGCCGGAGAGATTACTGGGGCGGGAAATGCTTCCGTGACGGATAAGAACAGTCCGCTGGTGGCGGAAAATGTTCCTCAGGGTACTCTGAGCCTCGAAAAGCTGGGAGCTTTCGGAGACGTGAAGGAAGGCCTGGAGGGTGTGACCTTCAAGCTTTATAAAAGGACTGCGGAAAATACAAATAACTATGGAACTATAGCTGGCGAGACCATAAATATGGACGGTCTGAGCGATACGGACAAAGTAAAGGATATCACCACCGGGAATAACGGAAAAGTGACGGTAACGGGCATCGACGGCGGACGCTACTGGCTGGTGGAGACCGGCGTAGGGGCAAACTATCATTATCAGCTGTCCTCACCGGCTTATTCTGCCGGAGTCGTCATCACACCGGGACAGACCACCAGCCTGACCGAGGAGAGGGCGGTCATTAATGATATCAATGCCGGAAAGTTTAAACTGAACAAGATTTTTAACTCCGGCAGTACCAACGCTTCCTTTAAGGTGGAAAAGAAGGTAGACGACGGAGCGGGAAACATTACCTATCAGAATGCCAAAAAGGGATGGGACAGCAAAAAGAACGAGTATACATACAGTGCCTATACCTTTACGACCAGCGGTCCTTATACCTCGGAGTATCTGGAGCCCGGCGTATACCGTATTACTGAGACCGGGACTACTTCCGGGGATTATAAGCTGGCAGAGCCTTTTGAAATAACGATCGGGGCCGGAACCGTGACCACTGCGGCGGATACGAAGCCGGAAGGGGTGACGGACGGCGCGGATGCCATTTTGGTCACCAATATCAAACAGGGATCCTTGGAGATCGAGAAACAGGGTATCTTCATGGGCGGCAAGATAGAGAATCTGTCCGGTGTGACCTTTGGGCTGTATGAAAAGACGGCGGAAAATACAAATCCGGACGGCAGCTGTAAAACAGATGCTTTGGGAAGCCCGGTGACTGTTAAAGTAAACAATGTGGATGTGACGGCTATTGTCACCGGAGCCAGTGGCAGAGTGACTGCCACCCATATGGATCCCGGTGAATACTGGCTGATGGAAACGGATCTGGGCGTCCATGACGATGATGGTAAATACAGCCTGGATGGAACCTTGCCCATGGCGGTGGAGATCACCTCAGGCGCTGTCACGAAACTGACCAGCGATGCCGGTGCATTGGGGGCTGTCACCAATACGGTCAAATATGGAAAGCTCCAGATTATAAAAGTGGATTATCATGACCATGAGACAAAACTGAATGGGGCCGTATTCAGCATTCATCAGTCGGCAGACTGTTCGGATACTTCTCTGGGAAGCTTGACCACAGCAGGACAGGGTACGGCCATTTCCGGTCTTCTTCCGGCGGGGACCTATTACTTGAAGGAGGAAAGCACCCCGTCCGGGTATCAGGCCTCTCAGGAGATATGGGGACCTTACACAGTACGGGAAAACCAGATCACCACGGCAGATGACAGTGGAAATTCGGTGATTACCAATAAGAAAGAATTCTCTATTGAAGTGGTGAAGCAGGACTCCGATGTGACCTCCACCCTTTTGGACGGAGCCGTGTTTGGACTCTATGATTCCCAAGCGGATGCAGCGGCGGATGCAGCGGATCTAAACGGGGGCGGGAGCGCATCTCGATATATTCAGAGCAAGGCTACGTCCGGCGGAAAAGCCGTTTTCAGCGGTTTGACCATAGATGCTTATGATGGTGCGAGCCATGGACTGGCGAGCAGCCAGACTTATTATCTGGTAGAGCTTACACCTCCGTCGGGCTATGCGGCTGATTATACGGTACGCCCGGTCGTGGTCACCTACAGCGGGAGCGTGACAAAGGTAACAGAGAATGTGACCAATGAGGCCCTGGGAAAGATCCGTCTGAAGAAGGTGGTCACCTGGGATGGAGCGACAAGGAACCTGGGAGATGTGGGCTTCAGCTTCTATCCTGTATCGGGAGAAGGAGTGTCCCATTCCGCCGGAGCGGTTCCCGCCGATACGAAGACGACGGATATAAATGGTGAGCTGACCACGGCATCTCTTCCCGCGGGTTATTATGAGGTGGTGGAGACCAGCACGCCGGACGGTTATCAGGCCTCCGCAGCTTCCAGATGGGTACTGGTGGAAAATAAAAAGACCAATGAAACTCTTTACGATACTCCCATAACGAATGTTCCTGTGAAGGGAGATTTCAAGCTGGAGAAGATTGCCAGCGACGGCAGCTCTGTAGGCGGCGCGAAGTTCTATTTCTATAAGGAAACTTCTCCTGGAATCTATGAACTGGCGGATCCTTCAAAACCCACTTTTACGGTGGAGTATAAAGAAGGAAAAGCTATCTACACCTCCGGAATGCTGGAGCCCGGAAATTACAAGATCGTGGAGGCGGAAGCTCCTTCCAAGGACGGGGTGGATTTCACAGTATCTTCCGAAGAACGGTATATCACCATTACGGAAGGTACGACTCAGGATCTGACCGGTGAAAACGCTTTTAAAAATTATCCGAAGATGAGCATAACCCTCACCAAAAAGGGAGATGCGGAGAACGGTTCTCCGCTGCTGCCTGGAGCCAAATTCCAGCTGTACGCAGATTCTTCGCTGAAAACAAAAGTAGGAGATCCGGTGGAGACTGATGCACAGGGTATCGCTACATGGACAGGGATTGATGCCGGCACATACTACGTTAAGGAAATTGAGGCTCCCGACGGATACGGTGTGACGGCAGAGGCCAAAAGAGTCGTGGTGCCGAAGGTGTCCCGCCTGACGGATCTGGTGGTGAATCTCGGCGATTGGATAGATGAAGCCAATGCCGGACGCGTGCTCATCCGGAAGACAAATGTGGCCGGTACTCAGATGCTTAGCGGCGCCAAATTCAATATTTACGGAGACAATGGGAGCGGTATTTATACGGTACTGATGAACGAAGCCCCTCTGACTACGGACGGCACGGGCACGGTGCTTTCCGG
Organism: Lientehia hominis; assembly: GCF_021044755.1. Classification (GTDB taxonomy): domain Bacteria; phylum Bacillota; class Clostridia; order Lachnospirales; family Lachnospiraceae; genus Lientehia; species Lientehia hominis. The sequence goes on along the minus strand of NZ_JAJNOR010000001.1, from coordinate 482,188 downwards.
GCTGCTGCCGGCGGAAGCCTCCGGCACCCGGTACCGGGTGGTGGAAGTAAAAGCGCCGGACGGCTATACGCTGGACAATGTATTTGAGCCAATCTCACAGCTGATAACGGTATATCCGACCCATACTCCTGTTTTTGAAGCGTCGGGACTGAATGAGAATGTGGTGACGTTCCGAAACAAGACACAGGAGAGCATCGGGCAGTTTACTTCCGATGTGAAAAAAGAGATCAAGGACAGCGATGAGGTGTATACCACAGGAACCGTGAATGCGGATGAAAGCCTGCTGCTGTCCGGCTATACTGTGAATTTCCGTGTGACCGGGCTGTCAAAAGGCACCAATGACCTGCCGGCGGATTCTTTCACGGTGACCGATGAGAATATCAAACTGTACACCATTGACAGAACCGGAGGCACGATCCAATATGTGGAAAAGGCGGCAGATGACCGGGATTATACCATCGATCAGGTGGTGATTCATGCGGCGTCCAACCGGAATGATTCTGAGAAGGTGACGGCAGAGCTCCAGTATAAGACATCCTTGAACAGCAGTCAGTGGCTGACGAAGGTATCTGATCTGGATCTGACCAGCAGCAAGACTGTGGATCTCTCCGGGGATCACGCGGCAGCTATCCGGATCGTCTACGGAAACGTTCAGGCAGGATTCACGGCGGAAGCCGGTTTTGAGATGCAGGTAGCTTTTGCGAAACGGGAAGGAGACATGATTGGAGCCGATATCCCGGAGGTGCGCCGGATTACCAATACAGCCGTTGTTGACTGGACATATCAATTTAAGGATGCGGAGGGAAATGAAAAACCCCAGAGCGGAAGCGACGAGAGCAATGAAGTGGAAGCTTTGATTCCTGCATCAACAACTGTGCTGCCTCAGGTAAAGCTGACCAATAAGATCACCAATATGAAACAGTCCGGCGTGTTCTATACAGGGCAGTCGGTGAATTTCCAGGTGGATGTGGTGAATGTCCAGAATATCGACAACAACGCGCCGAACTTTAAAGCGCCGATGGTGGCGGTGGACCTGCCGGCATATACCAGCCTGGATACGGACGGTACAGGAAATGGATTTACCATTTACCAGACGAAGCTGGTGAACGGAGTGGCTCAGAAGGTTGAACTGAAGCTGGGAGAGGACTATACCGTTCAGGAGGAAGAGACAGCCGCCGTTATCAGCATGGAGGGCGGTACGTATGTGACCAGCAGCTCTCTGAAAACAAGACGGTACGTCTTTAAATTTAACGAAGGAGTTTCTCTGAGCCCGGATACAGAGGCAGGAGAAAATTCCGGCCTGACCATCAGTTATAAGGCAAAGATTGAGTACAGTAAGCCCACCACACAGCTGAACCTGTATTCGCCGGCATTTTTGAGCAGTACATATCTGCTGCCGGCATCCTTTGAGAATCCCCTTGGCCTCAGCTTTACCGGATATCAGGCGTCTACGCAGAACAATGATGAACTGGATGATGCCGTAGGCTCTGATCTGGAATACCTGAATCAGCCGGTCGGCGTGACCGTTCTGAATGATACGCAGATCCAGCTGGTAAAGACGGTCAGTGACAAAGCAGATACTGGCTTCTCGACGGCGCAGGTAAATGTATACCCGAATCAGAACGTCTATTATGATCTGACTCTTTACAACAATTCGGATACGGCTGTCAGGACCGCGCGGTTTGTGGATATCCTGCCCTTTAATGGAGATTCCTACGTGTTCCGGAGCGGCGGCGGGACTACGCTCAGGCAAACGACCATTCAGAATGGGGCCGGCTATGAGGAGATGCTCCTGGAAGCGGCAGCGGCACAAGATGGGAATGCAGTCATCTACTATTTCGTGGAAGACGGCGGCAGTCTGGCCAACAGCTGGTCCTATGCCAACAGGCAGAACCTGAATGCGGAAGCGGAGCTTCCGATGCTGTATGAGGCATCCGGAGATGTCTGGAAAGCGGAAAACGGAGGCCACTGGACTACGCAGAAGCCTTCCGATATGAGTCTTGTGACAGCAGTAGGCGTGGAAGTGAATTTCCCGGAGGGCGCTCTTCTTCAGCCGGGAGAAAGCTACAGTGTGAAGCTGACCATGAAAACGCCTGGTTATACGGCGGATAAGATTGAAGAGTATGCCGATGCGGTAATGGCCAATTCTGCGGCAGCCGCAGTGCTGAGAAGTACAGAGACGGCCATCAATCCCACCAGGGATATCGTGGAACCGAACAAGGTGCTTGTTGGGCTGAGTCTTCCAAAAGGAAGTATCGGAGACTATGCGTGGTATGATTTCAACAACAACGGCCTCCAGGACGACGGCCAGGAATCTGCGGCCGCAAATGTGAAGGTAGAGCTGTATCAGACTACGCTTACGAAGCATGGAGAAACGGTATACCGGTCCGACGAAGCAAGGATAAAAGAAATGAACACAGATGGCACAGGGCATTATCTGTTTGAGGATCTGCCGTGTAACTATCTGAAGGACAGCGCGGCGGAAGGCTCCGTGGATCCCAATGACTATGTGGGCGGGACCATATACTATTATCGGGTGAAGTTCAGCATTCCGGCAGACCATGCGGCAGCGCTGCGGTATGCGGGACAGGACGCTGAAGGAGCCGAGTACAAGACAGACAGCAATATAGATACAGATGGCTGGACCGACTATCTGGTGCTCCGGATACTGAACCAGGAAGTGGATGGCAGGGATGTCATCTATGGAGAAGAAAATCTGGATGTGGACGCGGGATACGTGGTTTCGGTCGCCCTCGGTGACAAGGTGTGGATCGATGAAGACCATGATGGCCTGCAGGGACCGGATGAACCGGGGCTTCCAGGAGTTCTTGTGAAGCTGTACCAAGTGGAGGGACCGGACGCGGAAGTTAAAGACGGAGCGGCGCCGGTTGATACCGCTATGACCGATGAAAACGGAGAGTATCTCTTCGACAAACTGCCCCAGGGCTATTACGTGGTGGAATTTGACATCCGTGCACTGACCACCGATGGATATACCTACCGCTATGCGTTTACTGCGCCGGATGTGACGGACAGTAAGCTGACCACGCCGGATGACTCTGATGCCGTATATTCGGCGGACGAAACCGGACGGGTGAAACGGACGACAGTGATTCCTCTGTTCTTTGATCAGAATGAGGAAATCGAACAGGCTGGGAATAAGACCGACCGGACTTGGGATGCAGGTGTCTGGGTCTATAGTGCTCTGGGCGGATATGCCTTTGAGGATAAGAACTACAGCAACTATCAGGATATTACCACCGACAAGATGGATGGTCCGCTGCCTGGAACCGTTGTGAAGCTATATAAAGTAGAAAACGGGATCAGGCAGGATACGGCCCTGAGGCAGACCACAGTAGGAGATGACGGCAGATATTTCTTTGATGAACTGGAAGCCGGACAGTATCAGGTGTTCTTCCAATTCCCCGATGGGTATACGGCTGTGGAATCTCCAGATGGAGAAAAGAATCCGGATACCAATCTGTCCGATACTGACGATTCCGACTGCTGTATCTTTGAGAACGGCGATTACACAGGCGGCTATACGGAGATCATCACGCTGGGCTACAATACGGTAGATAAGACATGGGATGCCGGCGCCAATAAAAAAGGAGCTTTGGGCGACTATGTATGGTTTGATACGGATAAGGACGGCATCCAGGATGAAGATGAGGAGCCGATCGCAGACGTGACAGTGAAGCTCCAGTACCGCATGGGAGATGATGACGAATGGAAGATTTACCCTGGCGGAGTGACGAAGACGGATGAAAATGGACGTTATCTGTTCACAGGCCTTAAGGGCGGTGAGGATTATCCAATCCAGTACCGGGTTGTGTTTGATTTTGACGATCCGAATACGACGATCACCATCACAAATTCCCGGACAGATAAGCAGGGAGACCGGAGCGTATCCCTGACGGAAGGCGAGGCGGCGGAACGGGATTCCGATGCTTTGGGATTCTATATTTCCAACCTTGGCTATGTGACTACTACCATCACCCTGGGATACGGGGAGACGGATCTGACCTGGGATGCGGGAGTGGTGAAGACTACCTGCGGTATGGGCGACTTCGTATGGTATGATAAGAACAGGAACGGCATTCAGGACGAAGGCGAGGACGGTGTGGGAGGCATTCCGGTGGTTCTGGAAATGAATCCTACCGGTGAACTGGACAACGAAGATGCCTGGGTAGTTGTCGGTACGACCACGACCAACGAGAGCGGATATTACCGCTTCCTGGATTTGGATAAAGGATATTACCGGGTGCGCTTCCAGATCTCAGATCCTTACATCGTTACACTTTACAATCAGGGAAACGGCGACAATGCCTATGAGTATGATTCCGACGCTACGAGGCTGGCAGGGGATGACTGGTACTACAGCAGGATCTTCTATCTGGAAGATAACCAGTATGACTGGAGCTGGGATGCGGGCCTTTACCTGAAATCTGATATACCGACGGTCACAGTAAAACAGTATAATAAGGGGCCTCAGAATGTGATCACCACCTATCGGACGGTCTTCACCGGCGACGACATGGATATTTTCCTCTGGTCCCTGCTTGCGTCGGCCGCGATGGTAGCCGTCGGCGTGATCTTGTATGAGAGACGGAGAAAAAGAAAACAGGCAAAAGAGCAGAATTGACCAACCATTTAAAAGGCAGCTGCCGAGGGAAAAATCCCGCGGCGGCGGCCTTTCCCTAAAATTTGTCAATTGTTTTTGGAAAAAAACCATATTTTTGTGATTGCGATGTGATTCTCTGATGCTATGATTAAGACAGAAAAAAGAAAAAAGGAAATAGGATGACGACCAAGTTTCCGGCGGGACAGCCGGCACATCGTAATGATAAAGAGAGGAATGATAAGTATGAAGAAAAGGATAAAAGCGTTGGTTCTGGTGCTCAGCATGATGATTGCTTGTTTGGGCGTTTCCGGCATCACAGCCGGAGCAGCGAGCTTTTCCGTAGCTCCCCAGATTTCCGAAAGCCCGGATGCCCAGAAGTTCGTGATCACAAACGGCGGCGCAGATGATAATTTCACCTTCGAGGGCCAGAGTGTGTTTGTGGCGAGTGGCCAGAGTCAGGCGATCACGGTGGCTGGTTCCGGAAGAATGACGATCGGGGTTTCCAGAGAGTCTACGGGGGAAAAGGTTTTTGTGAATTCCCTGAATGAGCATTTCGTGACCATATACAGCCAGTACGGAGACGGTGCTCCGACAGTTTCAGGAACTACCTCTGTTTCTTTAGATGAAGGGCAGAAAAGAGTCAGCGTGGACGAGATGGTATCAAGCGGTTCTGATGTTTACCGCTGTGCGAATAACAGCGCGTTCGTATCCTATGGAAGCGCGTCAGTGACCTTCCAGTATGCCAAGGTACAGCAGGATCCCAGGACGGTCACGGTATATTTTATCGATGAAATCGGATATTCTATCGGAAACGACCAGTTTCAGATTGCCCCCAACGGAAGCGCAGTATATAATGTACCGGCTTCCATGACGGTAAATGGCAAAAACTATAACCTGGCATCCGGCCAGCCGGTCAGTATCAGCCAGGATTACAGCAATACAACGGCTTCCTATACGGTGATTTACCAGGGAGAGGCACAGAAGCCCTCTAGCCCTTATACCATTTCCGTGCGCTATGAAGACGCGGATACAGGGAGACTCCTTACCAACAACACCGTTACCGTTCCGGTGGGCGGAGCCGTAAATTATGAAGTAGCGGCGTCTTATGTGACGTCGGACTATTCGGAGTATCAGAGAGCGGCAGGGCAGCCTTCCGTGATCACTCATACATCCGGAGAATCCACCAGAAGCTATACGGTGCTGTTTACAAAGGTGGCAGGCCAGAATCCTTATACCATCAACATCCGGTGTATTGATTCCGTGACGGGAATTCTTTTGGATTCGGCGTCTCAGACCGTAGAGGTCAATGCGGCTGTGTCATATAGTCTGAAAAGCAGCCTGAGCTATAAAGGGAACGAGTACCTGCTGGCGAGCGGCCAGGGTACAGAGATCAGGCACTCATTTGGCGGCTCTCAGAGAACTTATTATGTATATTACAATCAGGTGGGAGCAGAGATTCCCAGCGAATATGGAGTGACTGTCCGCTATATCGATATCACGAGCAACAGCACCATCCACACGGAAGCCATGACCGCGGCGGGCGGGCAGAATCTGACGATTGGTGTACCCGTCAGCTATCAGTCCGGCAGTGAAGAATATGTGCTGCTGTCAGGCCAGAGCGATTCCGTCAGCCACAATTTTTACAGCCCCAGAAGGACATATGCGTTCTATTTCCGGAATGTAAACGATACGGCAAATGAGAATGCTCAGGTAAATGAAGTGGTCGAGGTCGTGGAGATTGCCGGTGAGCAGGTGGAGCAGGTGGTCACCAACGTGGTGACGCCGCCGGCAGAGGAAGGCGGAGAGCCTGAGACTGTCATCTATAATGAAGACGGCGAGCAGATAGATGAAAACGGCGAGCCTGTGAGCATTCCGGACGAAACGGTACCGGCAGGACCTTCCGTACCGGAAACGACAGAGGAAGAAACAGAGCCGGAAACCGTGCAGATTGAGGATGAGACAGTTCCCATGGCGCCGTCCGTTCCTTCCGCGGGAACCCCTGCGGGCCTGATTGCGGGTATCTCTCTCGGAGTGCTTGCACTGCTGGCGGCAATCGCAGCCTTTGTCATAGTGAAAAAGAAGAAAAAGAAAGAAGCCTGAGGCTGGCAGCATAAAGCTGAGAATGACGGGCGGTGAACAGATTTAAGATAAGATTATAAAATGCTGCGGGACGGCAGAAGCCGGACCGCAGCATTTTTTGTTATATACCTTTGAATACCTTTCAAACAAACTTATTTTTATTAACCCGAGGAAACAGAAGGAATGTTCCTCTTTCCGCACCGAAATAAGCATTCGTTTGTCCTGAAAGCCATTGAGGCGGCTCACCGCAGCGCGCTGCCCTAAGGCGCGCGGGCCGTGTGGATATCCAATCCTTTTCTGGAATCTAAGAAATGAAATTTGTCCAGTACAGCGCGGCAGAAAAGGCACCGGCAGAAGGATTCCGGGCCGGCCTAAAGGCGAGCGCCGCAGGGCAGAGGCCGGTGTTCTCCAGGAGGAGGGAGGCAGAAACGGAGATACCGATTCCGTTTCTGAGCGAACAGGAGACAGGAAATCATAAGGATTTCCTGTCGACATGTGAGCGGTACTGCCGGAACGGAGATAAAGCGGCCCCTGCATCGCCAGCGAACCGAAATCGTGACGGTCCGGAACTTCTGCCGATGCTGAATTGGAGCTGATTAAAAAAGATTCCAAAAAGTACCTTATATCATAATTTAGAATATCCATACCCGTTTACGAAAGCATCGATTTTTTGCCCGCTCTGGCAGAAGGGACAGTCTCCGAAATCATACGCCTGGTAGCCGGGGATGTCTCTCGGCGTAAAGGCGGAGACGATGGGAAAGCCCTTGATATCATCTATCGCGCTGAAGAGGGAGCAGATACCGGTCACGATCCCGCCGTAATAGTTGATACATTCCAGGCTCCGGTTGATGGTCTTGCCCGTTGTGGTGGTGGCCAGCAGGAGAAGTACATGTTTGTTCCGGACGGCCGGGACAATATTATCCCGGAACACCATTTGATTGTTGGTATTCAGCTCTGGGGTGATGATATACACGGTTTCATGGGTGTTGGTGGAAATAAAATCATGCTTTTCCAGTTCCTCGGCCATGAATGCGCCGACTACTTCACAGCCATCCATGCAGACGATCGTATCGATGACCGTGGTATTGATTATCTTTGCCACCAGCGTTTTTGCCACTTCAGAAGCCTCGCTGCATCTGGTCTTAAGCCCTGTCATGTCGATATAGTAGTTGACATGAGAGTGACTGGTGGCGAAATGTCCGGGAATGACCCGTAGAATGACCTTTTTGTTATCCTTTGAATAATATTTCATACTGCGCATTTCCATAAAACAGCCCCCTTTCTAAGAATTTTATGGTTTCGCATTCCAATTTTTGTTATTTTTATTGTATCGTACATACAAATATTATGCAATAAATATTCGATGAAAATATAAAATATAATACAATAATCTAAGAATAGATAAAATATAATAGAATATGCAGAATATCTTTGCTTGGATGGACGAAAGAAAAATGAGTCGAAAGTAGGACTTGCGTAAGAGGAGGCTTCCGGTTATACTTATTAGTTAGAGAGTTATCCGGTGTGATAGAAGGAGATATTCATGAAATGGAAAAAATATACCATTGATACCACTACGGCTGCGGTCGATCTTATCAGCAGTATGCTGGAAGAACAGGGGATCGAGGGAATTGAGATTGAAGATAATGTGCCGCTCACAGAGGCTGAAACAAAAGGGATGTTCATTGATATCCTTCCAGAGCTGCCGCCGGATGAGGGAAGTGCAAAAGTATCCTTTTATCTGGAGGGGGAGGAAAGTGACGCCGCCGTCTTGGATGGAGTGAAGGATGGGTTAGAAGAGCTGCGGATGTTTGTGGAAGTGGGAGAAGGGAGCATCGTCTGTACCGAGACGGAAGACAAGGACTGGATCAATAACTGGAAGCAGTATTTTAAGCCTTTTACGGTGGGAGATATCCTGATCAAGCCTACCTGGGAGGCTGTTCCGCCGGAGCATAAAGACAAGTTGATGATAGAGATAGATCCAGGGACCGCATTTGGGACGGGGAGTCATGAGACAACTCAGCTCTGTATCCGTCAGCTTCAGAAATATCTGAGGCCGGGAGATAGAGTGCTGGATATTGGAACCGGAAGCGGAATTTTAGCCATAACAGCTCTCAAGCTGGGAGCGGGATACGCGTTCGGAACAGACCTGGATGAAAACGCAGTATCGGCAGCCAGAGAAAACGCCGGGGTCAACAAGATTTTGGAGGACCAGTTTGTTCTGGAGACAGGAAACATCATAGAGGAAGAGAAGCTGCAGGAGAAAGCCGGTCATGACGCGTATGATGTGGCGGTGGCCAATATTCTTGCGCCTGTCATCATCATGCTCCAGGGGGAAGCGGCGAGCCACTTGAAGCCGGGCGGTATCTTTATCACTTCGGGAATCATCAATACAAAGGAAGCCGATGTAAGGGAGGCCTTTGAGGCCAATCCGGAATGGGAGCTTCTGGAGACCACATATCAGAACGACTGGGTATCTATCACCGCGAAAAGGAAGTAGCTTATGTATTTATTTTTTGTAGCCGGTCATGCCATTGAAGAGAATGAGGCTGAGATCACGGGGCCGGACGTCAATCATATTAAAAATGTCCTACGTATGAAGCCAGGAGATAAGGTGCGGATCAGTGACGGAGAGAAGCTTTGCTACAGCTGCGTCATAGAGGCGTTTCGGGAAGCCGGTGAAGACGGCGGGGAAGCTGTTTTGCTCAAACTGCTGGAACGGGACGAGGACGGAACGGAGCTGCCGGCGGAGATCGTGCTCTATCAGGGCCTTCCGAAGGGGGACAAGATGGAGCTGATCATCCAGAAAAATGTGGAGCTGGGAATCAAAAGTATTGTTCCGGTGAACACGAAGCGGGCTGTGGTGAAGCTGGATGAAAAGAAAGCAGAAGCCAGGAGAAGACGCTGGAATGCCATCTCTGAGAGTGCCGCGAAGCAGTCCAAACGGACGGTGATACCAGAAGTGAAGGCAGTAATGGATTTTAAAGCGGCCATAGATTCGGCGGCGGACTTTGACTGCAAATTGTTCCCTTATGAAAACGCAGAGGGAATGGAATACACAAGAAAGATACTTTCACAGGTCAGGCCCGGTACCAGAACGGCGGTCTTCATCGGACCGGAGGGCGGGTTTGATGAGGATGAGGTGTCCTATGCCAAAGAGAGGGGCTTTGTGCCTATCACCCTTGGCAGAAGAATTCTCAGGACGGAAACGGCCGGGTTCACTCTTTTGGCAGCGCTCATGCTTCAGCTGGAAAAGTGACAGGGAGGAAAAAAGCGATCATGGAAGCATATCTGGATAATTCTGCAACTACAAAAGCCTTTGAATCGGTGAAGGATATTGTCGTAAAGACGATGATGGAGGACTATGGAAACCCTTCCTCCCTTCACAGAAAAGGCGTGGAGGCGGAACACTATGTAAAAAAAGCGGCGGAGGCAGTGGCAAAGACTTTAAAGGCGGCTCCGTCTGAAATCATATTTACCTCTGGCGGGACAGAATCTAATAATATGGCGATCATTGGTGCCGCCAGGGCGAACAGGAGGGCCGGCAAGCACATCATCACCTCCACCATTGAGCATGCGTCAGTCTATAATGTGTTTGGTTATTTGGAAGAGGAAGGATACCGGGTCACATATATTCCGGTGGATGAAAGCGGCCATCTGAAGCTGGACCAGCTGGAAGCGGCCATAGACAGCGGGACGACGCTTGTTTCGGTGATGTATGTAAATAATGAGATCGGATCTGTAAATCCCGTCGGAAGAATTGGCGAGATCATCAAGAAAAAGAATCCGCGGACTCTTTTTCATGTGGATGCCATACAGGCGTATGGAAAATACCGTATCTGTCCTAAAAGGGAATCCATCGATCTTTTGTCGGCCAGCGGCCATAAGATACACGGGCCGAAGGGAGTCGGATTTCTTTATGTGAAGTCCGGGACAAAGATAGTGCCGGTGGTGTTCGGAGGGGGACAGCAGAAGGGGATGCGTTCCGGGACCCACAATGTGTCCGGTATTGCCGGGATGGGAGAGGCGGCCAGAGAGATCTATGAGAACCATGAAGAAAAGATACGGGTGATGTATGAGCTTAAAAAGCAGTTTGTGGAGCTCATGGAAGGTCTGGAAGGCGTATCGGTCAACGGGCTTACGGGAGAGGACAGCGCTCCCCATGTGGTGAGCGTCGGCTTTGAAGGAGTGAAGAGCGAAGTCCTCCTTCACGCTCTGGAAGACAGAGGAATCTATGCATCCTCCGGTTCGGCCTGTTCCTCCAATCATCCCGCCGTCAGCGGGACGCTAAAAGGAGTCGGAGTCAGGAGAGAACTGCTGGATTCCACATTGAGGTTCAGCTTCAGCGTATTCACTACGAAAGAGGAGATACAATATTGTGCGCAGGTACTGGAGGAGCTTCTGCCCGTACTGCGGAGATACAGGAGGATGTAATATGTTTGCTCATGATTCTATATTCCGGGCTTTTTTAATAAAATATGCGGAGATTGGCATCAAGGGAAAAAACCGCTATTTGTTCGAGGACGCTCTTTTGAAGCAGATCCGCTTTGCCCTCAGGGAAGTGGAGGGAGAATTTCTGGTCCGGAAGGAATCCGGGCGCGTCTATGTAGAGGCAAAAACAGAATTTGATTTTGACGAAGTCGTAGAGCATCTCAGATACGTATTTGGAATCGCCGGCATCTGTCCCATGGTACAGTTCGATGACAACGGCTATGAAGATATGAAGGAAAAGATCATCGAATATGTAAGGATGGTGCATCCCGAAGGGGATTTTACTTTTAAGGTCCAGACTAAGCGGGCAAATAAAAAATATCCCATGGAATCCAACGAAATCAACGCGGGTCTCGGAGAAGCCCTTCTGGAGGAGTTCCCTGCGCTGAGAGTGGACGTACATGAGCCGGATGTGTTCTTTTATGTAGAGGTGAGAGAGCGGATCAACGTATACTCCAAGATTATTCCCGGCCCCGGCGGGATGCCCGTCGGCACCAGCGGAAAGGCGACGCTTCTGCTGTCAGGCGGGATTGACAGCCCTGTGGCCGGATGGATGGTAGCAAAGCGCGGCGTGAAGATTGACGCTGTTTATTTCCATGCGCCGCCCTATACCAGCGAGCGGGCCAAGGAAAAGGTGGTGGATCTGGCAGCGCTGGTATCCAGATACGCAGGACCGATGAACCTCCATATCATCAATTTCACGGATATCCAGCTGTATATTTATGACCAGTGTCCCCACGAAGAGCTGACCATCATCATGCGACGCTATATGATGAGGATTGCAGAGGCCATTGCGGAAGAAACGGGCTCTCTGGGACTGATAACGGGAGAGAGCATTGGGCAAGTGGCCTCCCAGACGCTTCCCAGCCTGGCCTGTACCAACGAAGTCTGCCATATGCCGGTATTCCGTCCGGTCATTGGCTTTGACAAGCAGGATATTGTGGATATCGCACAGAAGATCGACACTTTTGAGACTTCTATCCAGCCCTTCGAGGACTGCTGTACCATTTTTGTGGCCAAGCATCCGGTGACTAAGCCGAATCTGAAGATCATACGCCGTTCAGAAGAAAAACTGAAGGAAAAGATAGACGAGATGGTGAAAACTGCCATAGAGAGCAGGGAAATTCTGCGGATTCCAGAAGACAGGGCATAAGCGAAAAGAGGGCTTTTTATTTCATAGGACGGATTTTCCTATGAAATAAAAAAGCCTGCAGGGTTCTTCCCGCAGGCTTTCCGAAACACTTAATCGATAAGGTAAGGCTTCAAAGTCTCTATGATGGCATCCACGTTGTCTTCTGCGTGGATATTCAGGTCGATGGGCTTTGACAGATCCAGGCTGAAGATACCCATGATGGATTTTGCATCGATGACATAACGGCCGGATACCAAATCAAAATCATAATCATATCTGGTCAGATCATTTACAAATGATTTGACTTTGTCGATGGAATTTAAAGAAATACGTACCACTTTCATGAAACTGCTCCCTTCTGTATCTATTATCAAGGCCCGGCTGCGGGACCTCGTATGTATCTTTTATAATACTAGCCATAATCGGGGCAAAAGTCAAGAGGAGCGGAAAAGAATTACCTGCATTATAAAGGAATTTTACGAAGAAAGGACTGCATCTATGGAAAATCGGAAAAAACGGGCGGCCCTCCACAACCTGGGCTGCAAGGTCAATGCATACGAGACAGAGGCCATGAAACAGCTTCTGGAAGAGCATGGCTATGAGATCGTATCCTTTGAGGAGGAAGCGGATGTCTGCCTGATCAATACTTGCAGCGTGACCAATATGGCGGACCGGAAATCCAGGCAGATGCTTCACCGGGCGAGGAAAAAAAATCCTGACGCCGTCATCGTGGCGGCGGGCTGCTACGTGCAGACGGCGGGAGAAGAGATCATCCGTTCCGGAGATGCGGATCTGGTCATTGGGAACAACCAGAAGGCGCGCCTGCCCGAGCTTCTGGAGCCCTTTTTTGAGAAAGAAGGAGACAAGGAAAGAACGGAGAAAAGCCGTCCTGCGGATGCTTTTGTGATTGATATCACCCATACCTCAGAATATGAAGAGATGGCGCTTAAAAAGACGGCGGAGCACACCAGGGCATTCATAAAAATACAGGATGGCTGCAGCCAATTCTGCAGTTATTGTATTATTCCCTACACAAGGGGAAGAATCAGAAGCAGAAGGCCGGCGGATGTTCTTTCAGAAGTACGCCGGCTGTCAGAAGCCGGTTATCGGGAGGTGGTGCTGACCGGTATTCATCTTTCTTCTTATGGAAAGGATCTGGAAGAAGAGATCCCTCTGCTGGAGATTATCCGTATGGTCCATCAGATTCCTGGGATTCAGAGAATAAGACTGGGTTCTTTGGAGCCGAGGATCATAACCGAGGAATTTGTAAAGGAATTGTCTTGGATGGAAAAGGTCTGCCCGCATTTTCATCTCTCCCTTCAGAGTGGATGTGATGCCACGCTCAGACGTATGAACCGCCATTACACTACGGAAGAGTATTATGACAAATGTAAGCTGCTGAGGAAATATTATGAGCATCCTGCCATCACTACGGATGTCATCGTAGGATTTCCCCAGGAGACGGAAGAAGAGTTCAGGGACACGCTGCTGTTTCTGCGCAGGGCCCGGTTCTATGAAATGCATATTTTCAAATATTCCAAAAGGCAGGGAACGAAGGCAGCATCTATGACGGGACAGGTGCCGGAGGAGACGAAGACACTCAGGAGCCATCTGGCTCTCAAACTGGAGGCGAAGCTGTCAGAGGAGTTCCGTTACTATTACATGGGGAAAACAGAGGAGATTCTTCTGGAAGAGCCTCACGTTTTTGGGAAAGACGTCTATATAACGGGATTTACCAGAGAATATGTGAAAGCGGCGGTGAAGCTTACGAAAGAAAATAAAGATGAAATGCTTTCGGGAAGGCTTATAAAGGCAAAGATTACAGGCATCCTGGGAGACGGACTTTTGTCGGCTGAATGGACGCCCTGACCGGCAGATGCAGGCCGGATTTTAGGCGCGGAAGAAAAAACAGCTTGATAGGCCGGGTGATTTGTATTAGAATAGATGGTACAAGCATGTAAGGACGTGAAAAAATGGGAGATATACACAGAACACAATATTTCAATACATCGCAGGAAAATCAAATGGAGGCCGGTGAGATTCTGGCAAAGGTTTATCTGGCTCTGACAGAGAAGGGTTACAACCCGATCAATCAGATCGTCGGGTATATCATGTCGGGTGACCCCACATATATTACCAGCTATAATAATGCCAGGAGCCTCATCACAAAGCTTGACAGAGATGAGATACTGGAGGAGTTGGTACAGGTCTACATTGAGAGCAAGCTGAAAGGCTGAGTACCGTATGATGCGTATAATGGGACTGGATTTCGGTTCCAAGACAGTTGGAGTGGCTGTCAGCGATTCTCTTGGAATCACGGCTCAGGGCGTGGAAATAGTTAGAAGGCCGGATGAGGATAAGCTGAGGCGTACTTTGGCGCGTCTGGAAGAACTGATCGTAGAATATCAGGTGGAAAAAATCGTTGTGGGCTACCCGAAACACATGAACGGAGATGTCGGTGATCGGGCGGAGAAGTCAGAGGCCTTTGCGGAGAAGCTTAGGACCAGGACGGGCCTTCCGGTGGAGCTTTGGGATGAACGGCTTACCACGGTGGCGGCGGACCGGGTCATGATGGAAGCGGGGATTCGCAGGGAGCATAGAAAAGACTACGTGGATAAAATAGCGGCGGCGTTGATTTTACAGGGATATTTGGATTCCCTGTGATTTTGTTGTGGAAAGATTGGTGAGAATATGGAAGAGATGGTAGTTCTGACTTCAGAGGATGGAGAAAAGCTGCCTTGTTACGTGCTGGAAGAAACCAGAGTAGCAGGCTGCGATTACGTGCTTGTGACAGATTCCGAAGAAGGCGACGGTGAATGCTATATTCTGAAAGATGTCTCGAAACCAGAGGAAACGGAAGCTTTGTATGAGATCGTGGAAGATGATAAGGAACAGCAGTATCTGGCTAAGATCTTCAATGAGCTTCTGGAAGATGTGGATATCGAGTAAATGAAAAGCGTTGTTCCGGCGGAAGGCCGGAAAAATAATTAAAATTCTGAACGGAAAGTTAGAGAGGTGTATTTTGAAACAAACAGGAAATTCCAAATTGAAAGTCATCCCGCTTGGCGGATTAGAGCAGATAGGGATGAACATGACTGTCTTTGAATACGAAGACAGTATTATTGTTGTGGACTGCGGGCTGTCCTTCCCCAGTGACGATATGCTGGGTATCGACCTCGTTATCCCGGATGTCACATATCTGAGAGACAATATCCAGAAAGTGAAGGGATTTGTTATTACCCATGGACATGAGGATCATATCGGCGCTCTGCCCTATGTCCTTCAGGACATAAACGTACCGGTCTATGCCACAAAGCTGACCATGGGTATTATTGAGCATAAGCTAAAAGAACGGGGCATGACCAAGTCCACAAAGAGAAAAGTCATGAAATACGGCCAGTCAGTGAACCTGGGATGCTTCCGGGTGGAGTTCATCCGTACCAATCACAGCATCGCAGACGCGGCGGCTTTTGCCATATTCACACCGGTCGGCACGATCGTGCATACCGGAGACTTTAAGATTGACTATACGCCGGTATTCGGGGATCCAGTGGACCTGCCCCGCTTTGCAGAGCTGGGGAAGAAGGGGGTACTGGCCCTGATGGCTGACAGCACCAATGCCATCCGGGAAGGGTTTACCATGTCGGAGCGGGCTGTAGGCCGGACCTTTGACCGGTTATTTGAGGAAAATAAGGACAGGAGAATATTGGTAGCCACTTTTGCGTCCAATGTGGACCGGGTGCAGCAGATCATCAATTCCTCCTATAAATATGGACGGAAGGTAGTGGTGGAGGGCCGGAGCATGGTCAATATCATCGGCATCGCCAACGAGCTGGGATATATCAAAATCCCGGATTCGACCCTGGTGGATATTTCTCAGATGAACAATTATCCGCCGGAGAAAACGGTGCTCATTACGACCGGAAGCCAGGGAGAGTCCATGGCGGCTCTTTCCAGAATGGCCGCGGATATTCATAAAAAAGTATCCATTAATGCCAACGATGCGATTATATTCAGCTCCACACCGATTCCCGGCAATGAAAAGGCTGTGGCTCAGGTCATCAATGAGCTGTCAGCTAAGGGAGCGAAGGTGATTTTCCAGGATACCCATGTATCGGGCCATGCCTGCAGAGAAGACCTGAAGCTGATCTACTCTCTGGTGAAACCGAAATTTGCGCTGCCCGTTCACGGCGAGTACCGGCATCTGATGGCGCAGGCCGACATCGCGCAGGAGATGGGAGTGCCGGAAGAAAACATTTTCATCATGCGTTCCGGCAATGTAATGGAGCTCACCCAAGACAGCGCGCAGGTGACCGGAAATGTTACGGCAGGCCCTGTGCTGGTGGATGGCCTCGGAGTAGGAGATGTGGGAAACATTGTGCTGCGTGACCGTCAAAACCTGGCTCAGAACGGCATCATCATCGTGGTGCTGACTCTGGACCGCCACAACAGTGAGCTGCTGGCGGGACCGGATATCGTTTCCAGAGGGTTTGTCTATGTCAGAGAGTCGGAGAACCTGATGGAAGAAGCGCACACGGTCGTAGAAGACGCAGTCCAGAAATGTCTGGACAGGAAGGTCAGCGACTGGGGGAAGATCAAGGCGGTCATCCGGGACAGTCTCAGTGACTATATCTGGAAGAAGATGAAGAGGAATCCTATGATTCTGCCCATTATCATGGAGATCTGAGAAGACCAGGAACACGGCGGACAGGAGGGATGGACATGAAGCTGCGTATCTTCGGCATTATATTTAAGATCGCCCTGGCGGCAGCGGTGATATCCCTTGTCCTGTTGATATCCGTAAAAGCATATGGCTTTGGAAAAGCCGTGTTTGATGAAAAGCCGGGAACTGCGGAGAATCCGGTTTCCGTCACCGTTGAGGTGAAGGAAGGTGACGGTATCCGTCAGGTAGCGGCTTTGCTCAGGCAGGAGGGACTTGTTGAAAGTACACTTGTTTTCACGGTTCAGAAATATTTTTACGGAAGCGTCATACTGCCCGGTACGTACCGTCTGAATTCCAATATGACGGGAAAGAACATCTTGGATGTTCTTTCCGGCGTGGCCGTGGATACAGAGGAAGATTCATGATCATAGATGAAAGAACGATCACATATATCAATTCTTTAGAACGGGGAGACAGCGAGATCTGCAATGCGATCGCAAAGGAGGCGGCTGCCTCTCTTGTTCCTATTATCCGGAAAGAGACGGCGAGCCTGTTAAAGACACTTGTGGCTATCCGGCGCCCGGAGAAGATATTGGAGGTAGGGACAGCCACCGGCTATTCCGCTCTTTTGATGAGCGAACACATGCCGGAGGGCTGTACGATCACGACGATCGAGAAATACGATAAGCGGATTCCTGTTGCCAGAGAGAACTTTCGGCGGGCCGGAAAGGAAGAGGTCATCACTCTTCTTACCGGAGATGCGGCGGAGGTCCTCAGGACGCTGGAGCCGCCTTTTGATTTTATTTTTATGGATGCGGCAAAGGGACAGTACATTCATTTCCTTGACGAGGTCCTGCGGTTGCTGCCGGTGGGAGGAATCCTGGTTTCAGATAATGTGCTCCAGGACGGAGACGTCATTGAATCGCGTTATGCTGTCACCAGGAGGAACCGTACCATTCACGCGAGGATGAGGGAATATCTTTATGCACTGAAGCATATGGACTGCCTGGAGACTGCAGTCATACCCATTGGAGACGGAGTCACTGTCAGCACGAAGCTTTTGTAATAAAAGGAGGGCGGAAGCCTTGAAAAAACCAGAATTACTGATACCGGCCAGCAGTCTGGAGGTCCTTAGGACGGCTGTGATATTTGGAGCGGACGCCGTGTATATCGGCGGAGAGGCATTCGGTCTCCGCGCAAAGGCAAAAAATTTTTCCCTGGAAGAGATGGCGGAAGGTATTTCATTTGCCCATGAACGGGGAGTCAGGGTATATGTCACGGCGAATATACTCGCCCACAACGAGGATCTTATGGAGGTGCGGAAGTACTTCAGGGAATTGAAAAAAATAGGGCCGGACGCGCTGATCATATCCGATCCCGGAGTATATGCCATTGCGATGGAGGAAGTGCCGGAAATAGAACGGCATATCAGCACCCAGGCCAATAATACCAACTATGGAACATACCGGTTCTGGTATGGACAGGGGGCTAAGAGGGTGGTATCTGCCCGGGAGCTTTCCCTGGAGGAGATACGGGAGATTCGGAAGAATATTCCGGAAGATTTGGAGATTGAGACATTCATTCATGGGGCTATGTGCATTTCCTATTCCGGCCGGTGCCTGCTCAGTAACTTTTTTACGGGAAGGGACGCTAACCGGGGGGCCTGTACCCACCCCTGCCGCTGGAATTATTCGGTCGTGGAGGAGAGCCGCCCCGGAGAATATTTCCCCGTTTATGAAAATGAGCGAGGAAGCTTTATTTTCAACTCGAAGGATCTTTGCATGATAGAACATATGCCCGACATCCTGACAGCTGGGATTGACAGCCTGAAGGTGGAAGGAAGGATGAAGACGGCTCTCTATGTGGCCGCCGTGGCCAGAACATACCGGAAAGCCATAGACGATTATTTCCTGTCAGAGGAGACGTATCAAAACCATATGGAGTGGTATAGGGAGGAGATACGCAAATGCACTACCAGGCCGTTTACCACCGGCTTTTTTTATGGAAAGCCGGAAAAGGAAGCGCAGATTTATGACAGCAGTACATATGACCAGGAATCAATTTATCTGGGAATCGTCGGAGAGGACGCGGGAGAAGGAAGATTTTTCATGGAACAGAAAAACAAGTTTTCTTTGGGTGAGATCATTGAGATCATGAAGCCTTCCGGAGAAAATTTAGAGGTACAGGTGGAGGGGATCTTTGATGAGGACGGCGGTCCTCAGGAGAGCGCGCCCCATGCGAGGCAGAAGCTTATGGTAAAACTTTCCCATATTCCGGAGAAATATGATATACTGAGGAAAAGAGCGGTTTTGCATAAGAGTGTTTTGAGAGGGTAAAGCTATGAACATACTTCTTGGGGTGGTCGCACTCATGTCTGTCATTTATTATTGCATGATCGTGAGCTATGCCGGCATTCAGGCTTCTTTTTCGGGATTCTGGCTGATATTGGGGATTCTGGCAGGAGTCCTGGCGGTTCTGCTCAGCATGAAGAAAATCCATATGACATTCCGCCATTTTCCGCTATGGGTAAAGGTTCCGCTTCGTACGACCATTGTACTGGGAATCCTGTGCTTTGCGGCGGTGGAAGGATTTATCATGCTCCATATGTTTTCCTCTCCGGAGGAACCGGTGGATTACCTGATCGTGCTGGGAGCGCAGGTACGCGGGGACACGGTCACAAAATCTTTGAAATATCGGCTGGATACGGCTGCCGATTATCTGGGGGAGCATCCTGATACCAGGGTGATCGTCACCGGCGGGAAGGGACCGGGAGAAAATATTTCCGAGGCAGCGGCCATGCGGAATTATCTGATGGACAGAGGAATCGATAAAAAACGGATCGTGCTTGAACGGTATGCCACTAACACGGTGCAGAATCTGCTGTACAGCAAATCGCTGCTGGTCAGCAGCAAGGTTTCTGTGGGGGTGGTGACCAACAGCTTCCATGTGTTCCGTTCCGTGAGCATTGCAAGAAAGCTGGGTATGGAGAATGTGACAGGCATCGCCGCCGAGTCAGACAAGCTGCTTCTGCCCAATTATATGGTACGGGAATTTTTCGCAGTAGTAAAAGATAAGTTCTTGGGGAATATTTAAATGGAAGGGGGAGGCAGTTTGGCTGCCTGCCCCTGTTTCGGAAAGGAGTATCAATCGGATGAAAAAAAGCGGTTTTGATGCTTACGAAAAGATAAAAGAGAAGGATATAGAAGAACTGAATTCCAAAGCGGAGGTGCTCCGCCATAAAAAGAGCGGCGCCAGGATTTTTCTGCTGTCCAATGAGGACGAGAATAAGGTATTTGCAGTCGGCTTCCGGACGCCGGTTTCCGACAGTACCGGAGTGCCCCACATTATGGAGCATTCGGTGCTCTGCGGTTCGGAAAAATTTCCGGTAAAGGATCCGTTTGTGGAGCTGGTGAAGGGATCTCTGAATACCTTTCTCAATGCCATGACCTATTCGGACAAGACGGTGTATCCGGTGGCCAGCTGCAACGACAAGGATTTTCAGAACCTGATGGACGTCTATCTGGATGCGGTATTCCATCCTAATATCTATCACAACGAGATGATATTCAAGCAGGAAGGCTGGCATTATGAGCTTGAGAATGAAGAAGGTCCCCTCGCTCTGAACGGGGTAGTATATAACGAGATGAAGGGAGTGTTCTCCTCGCCTGAAAGCGTACTGGACCGGTATATCCGCAAGGTCCTGTTTCCGGATACCACCTACCGGTTTGAGTCCGGCGGGGATCCGGAGGAGATTCCGGAGCTCACCTATGAGCAGTTCCTGGAGTTCCACCGCACGTATTATCATCCTTCCAACAGCTATATTTATCTCTATGGAAACATGGACATGGAAGAGAAGCTGCGGTTCCTGGATGAAGAATATCTTAGCCACTATGAAGCGCGGGCAGTGGATTCGGAGATCACTATGCAGAAGGAATTCACACCGGAGAGCGAATACGAAATCTTTTATCCTGTCACGGAAGAAGAAAGTGAGGAAGGGAAGACGTACCTGTCGGTGAACACGGTGGTGGGAACGGATCTGGACGCCAGACTTTACGTGGCTTTCCAGATTCTGGAGTATGCTCTTTTATCCGCTCCAGGGGCGCCGCTCAAGCAGGCCCTGATAGATGCCGGTGTTGGTACGGATATCTATGGAGGATATGATAGCGGCGTTTTGCAGCCGGTATTTTCCGTCATAGCGAAGAATACGGAGAAGAATAAAAAGGAACAGTTTCTCTCTGTGATCAGGAAAACACTGGAGACGCTCGCAGAGGAGGGAATCGATGAAAAATCCCTGGAGGCCGGCATCAACTACTATGAATTCAAATACCGGGAAGCCGATTTCGGTCCTTATCCAAAGGGCCTTATGTACGGCCTGCAGTGCTTTGACAGCTGGCTTTACGATGAGAATGACCCGTTCATGCATCTGGAGTTTGGGGAGAGCTTCGATTATCTGAAAGAACACCGGAAGGATGGATATTTTGAAGCGCTGATCACGGATTATCTGCTGAATAACCTTCATCAGGCCGTCATTATCCTGTCCCCGAAAAAAGGACTGGATAAAGAACGGGAAGAAAAGCAGATGGATGTCCTGGCAAAGAAGCTGGATTCCATGAAGGCGGAAGAAAGAAGAGAGCTGGTCCGCCAGACGGAGGAGTTAAAGGAATATCAGCAGGAGCCTTCTTCCAGGGAAGCCTTGGAAACGATCCCCATGCTCTCCAGAGAGGATATCGGAAAAGAGGCGGCCCTTCTGGCCTATCAGGAAAAAGAGGAGGCGGGAGTCCCTGTACTTCATACGGAGCTGTTCACCAGCGGCATCGGCTATCTGAGGCTTGCCTTTGACGCGGGGATGACAGCTCCGGAGGACTGGCCGTATCTAGGCTTTCTGAAGGCAGTGCTGGGAATGGTGAATACAGAGCGGCATTCTTATCTGGAGCTGTTCAATGAAATCAATATCGAGACTGGCGGTATCAATACCAGCCTTGGCAGCTATCCGGTCCTTAAGGACCCTGGAAGCTTCCGGTTATCCTTTGACTTTACGGCGAAAGCCTTTTATGACAAGATAGGGAAAGCCTTTGGGTTCATAGATGAGATTCTGCATACTTCCATCGTGGAGGATGAAAAGCGCATATATGAACTGGCTGCAAGGATGCGTTCCAGGATGAAAGAGCGGATTTTGGCGGGAGGCCATTCCACGGCAGTCCTCCGGGCCGGGTCTTATCATTCTGCTGTAGCGGCTTTTGGGGAGGCCACATCCGGGATTGATTATTATCGGTTCTTAGAACGGCTGGAGAATGGATTTGAAAAAGAAAAAGAAACACTGTTCCGGAAGCTCAGGGAGCTGATGGAACGGATTTTCCGAAAGGAAAACCTGTTTATCAGCTTTACTGCAGACGGGACCGGATATGAGAACTTTAAAATGGAACTGCCGGACTTTTTAAATGGGCTTTCAGGCGGAAACGATGATAAGGGATTTCCTCTCCGCACGGTGAGTTCGGAGGTGATCTCTCTGGAACAGAAGAATGAAGGCTTCAAAGCATCTTCCCAGGTTCAGTATGTGGCAAGGTGCGGGAATTTCAGAGACGCGGGCTATTCTTATACCGGCGCTCTGAGGATTCTCCAGGTGATTCTGAGTTATGATTATCTGTGGACCCAGGTCCGGGTAAAGGGCGGGGCGTACGGCGTGATGAGCGGCTTCGGCCGTTCTGGAGACGGCTATTTCGTATCCTACCGGGATCCTAATCTGGGAAAAACGAGCCGGGTGTTTGAAGGAGTTCCGGAATATCTGCGGAATTTCCAGGCAGATGAGCGGGATATGACCAAATATATAATCGGAACCATCAGCAGTATGGATACTCCGATGAACCCTTCGGCGAGGGGAGGACGGGATATGATGATGTATCTTTCCGGAATCACCCAGGAGATGCTGCAGAAAGAAAGAGACCAGGTCATCGGCGCCGGAGAGGAGGATATCCGGGCGCTCGCCGGGATTACGCAGGCTGTCCTGGATACTGGTGACATCTGCGCTTTGGGAAATGACGGAAAGATAGAGGCAGAAAAGCAGCTGTTTAAAGAGACAAAGCGTTTATTCTGACAGAATAAACGGCAGAATATGAGGATGAAATATGGAACGACAGAAAAAATCGGGATTCGTGGCATTGATAGGACGCCCGAATGTGGGGAAATCCACTCTTATGAATCATTTGATCGGACAGAAGATCGCCATTACTTCCGATAAACCCCAAACGACCAGGAACCGGATCCAGACTGTTTATACGGACGACAGGGGACAGATCGTATTTTTGGACACACCCGGCATTCACAAGGCGAAAAACAAGCTGGGAGAATATATGGTGGGCGCAGCAGAGCGGACGCTTAAAGAGGTAGACGTGATCCTGTGGCTGGTGGAGCCTTCCTCTTATATCGGCGCCGGGGAGCAGTATATCCTGGACATTTTGAAACAAGTAAAAATACCGGTGGTGCTGGCCATCAATAAGATCGATACGGTAGAAAAGGAAAAGGTGCTGGCTTATATTGACACATACCGGAAGGTCTATCCTTTTTCTGAGATCATACCGGTGTCGGCCCTGAAAGGCGCCAACCTGGATACAGTGCTGGAGGTACTAATGAAGTATCTGCCCAGCGGTCCCTTATACTACGATGAGGAGACAGTGACCGACCAGCCCATGAGACAGATAGCGGCGGAGATCATCAGAGAGAAGGCGCTCCGCTGTTTAAAGGATGAGATACCCCATGGCATAGCCGTCACTATTGAATCAATGAAGGAACGGCAGAACGGTTTGTATGATATCGAGGCAGAAATTATCTGTGAACGGGATTCCCATAAGGGAATCATCATCGGCAAGGGCGGAGTGATGCTGAAAAAAATAGGCAGCAGCGCCCGGTATGATATAGAAAAGATGATGGACGCCAGAGTAAACCTGAAGCTTTGGGTGAAGGTACGCAAGGAATGGCGGGACAATGACCTGTATCTCAAAAACTATGGATATTATAAGGATATGTAGCAGTATTCCCGTATGGTCTTGAGAAAGGAGGCGGCGGTATGGAGCGGACGTTTTCAGATTTTGGTTCGGATAACCTGCTTCAGGTGACCGGGCTGGTGCTGTCTGCTGCTCCAATCGGGGAATATGATAAGCGGGTGGTGATCCTGACCAGAGAACGGGGGAAGCTCCATGCGTTTGCGAAAGGGGCCAGGAAACAGAACAGCCCTCTGATCTCCGGCACCAGGCCGTTTTGCTTCGGGAGCTTCAGCCTGTATGAAGGGCGCAGCTCTTATACGCTTAAGCAGCTGGAGATCACCAACTATTTTGAAGAAGTTACTTCAGAAGTGGATTATGTATATCTGGGATATTATTTTCTGGAATTTGCGGATTATTATTCCAGGGAAAACGGAGACGAGTTTTCGACTCTCAAGCTTTTATATCAGGCGCTGCGGGCCTTGTCCAGGGAAAGCCTGGACAACAGGCTGGTGCGCCTTGTTTATGAACTGCGGATGATGACCATGAACGGGGATTTTGACGGAGAGTGTTTTAAGGGGCTTGGCGATGCCGGCCGGTACACGGTGGATTTTATCATCAATACTCCGGTGGAGAAGCTTTTTACCTTTGCTGTCTCCGACCAGGTCTTTGCCGAGCTCACAAAGTCGGTGGCGGAGAATAAAATCCGGTTTTTGGACCGGGAGTTTAAATCCGAACAAGTTTTAAACAGTATAAATATCATACTTTCGTAATAAATTCTTATTGTTTCTTACAGGAAAAGATATTGAAAATATCCTCGAAACAAGGTACAATGATAAAAGTTTGTTATGAGGAGGAAAATCATGAAAAAAAAATTTGCGTGCTTTTTGACAGCGATGCTTGCCGTGGCAGCAGTTATTTCCGGATGCGGAAAGAAAATAAAGTTTGAACCGGAATCCAGCAGTATCTATGTGAAAAAGGACGGGACCGTCGTCAGTGCGGATATGGAGACGTTCTCCGGAAGCAATTACAGTGAGGAAGAGCTTAAGACATATGTAGAGGATGCGGTGAAGGCTTATAATAAAGAGCACGGCGCAGAGGCCTCTGCCTATGCGGATGAAAAAGATAAGGATGCTTCCCTTCCGGTATCGGTGGAGTCTCTGGAAGTGAAGGATGAAATAGCGTCTCTTTTTCTGAATTATGCCAGCTGCGCGGATTATCTGGAATTCACCGGTACCGCCGGCATGGAAGGCGGAATCGGCCAGATGGAGAAATCAACGGTGACGGAGATGACTCTGGAGGGCGAGTTCCAGAATGCCAAGGGAGAAACAGCTTCCCTGGATGGTGTGACGAAAAACGGCAAATATCATGTGGTAAAAATAGAGGGGCCCGTCACCATGCAGGTCGAAGGCAAAGTGCAGTTCGCGAGCTCCGGCGTCACCATTGACGGAGATCATACGGTCACTACACCGGGGACAGGGGTCAGCTTTATTGTATTTAAATAGTTTTTTTGATATGATATGAACAGAGAATGAAATAGAGAGAGGATATGAGTTTATGGAAAAGACGATGGAGAAGATTGTGGCCCTGGCCAAATCCCGCGGTTTTGTATATCCCGGTTCGGAGATATACGGCGGTCTGGCCAATACCTGGGATTACGGTAATCTCGGCGTTGAGCTTAAGAACAACGTGAAGCGGGCATGGTGGCAGAAATTTGTCCAGGAAAACCCCTACAATGTAGGTGTGGACTGTGCCATTCTGATGAATTCACAGACCTGGGTTGCTTCCGGCCATTTGGGCGGATTCAGTGATCCGCTCATGGATTGTAAAAGCTGCAAAGAGCGTTTCCGCGCGGATAAGCTGATAGAGGATTACATGGATGCCAACGGCATCGCCATAGAAGGTTCCGTGGACGGATGGACACAGGAACAGATGAAGACATATATTGACGAGCATGATATCGTTTGCCCTCGCTGCGGCAAGAAGGACTTTACGGATATCCGCCAGTTCAACCTGATGTTCAAGACTTTCCAAGGAGTTACGGAAGATGCTAAGAATACGGTGTATCTCCGCCCGGAGACAGCGCAGGGTATTTTCGTAAATTTTAAGAATGTACAGCGTACTTCCAGAAAGAAGATTCCTTTCGGTATCGGACAGATCGGGAAGTCCTTTAGAAATGAGATAACTCCTGGAAACTTTACGTTCCGTACGAGAGAGTTTGAACAGATGGAGCTGGAATTCTTCTGCGCGCCGGATACGGATTTGGAATGGTTTTCCTATTGGAAGTCTTATTGTATCGACTGGCTGAAAGCCCTGGGCATGAAAGAGGAGGAGATGCGTGCCAGAGATCATTCTCCGGAGGAGCTTTGTTTCTATTCTAAGGCGACCACTGATCTGGAGTTCCTGTTCCCCTTCGGATGGGGTGAGCTTTGGGGCATAGCTGACAGGACGGATTATGACCTGACTCAGCACCAGAATACTTCCGGTGAGGACATGGGATATTTTGATGATGAGAAGAAAGAAAAATATATCCCCTATGTGATTGAGCCTTCTCTTGGAGCGGATCGTGTCACACTTGCATTTTTATGCAGCGCGTATGACGAGGAGACCCTGGAGGGTGGAGATGTCCGCACGGTTCTTCATTTCCATCCGGCTCTCGCACCTGTGAAGATTGGTGTCCTTCCGCTTTCCAAAAAGCTGAATGACGGCGCTTTCAAGGTATTTGAGGAGCTTTCCAAAAAATACAACTGTGAATTTGACGACAGAGGAAATATTGGCAAGCGTTACAGGAGACAGGATGAGATTGGTACGCCGTTCTGCGTGACCTATGACTTTGATTCTGAAAATGATAATGCTGTGACTGTCCGTGACCGTGATTCCATGGATCAGGTGCGTGTGCCGATTACGGAATTGAAAACGTATTTTGAGGATAAATTCACGTTTTAAGGATGACCTGGAGCAGGAGCAGAAAGGATTGCGCCTGCTCCAACTATGATATGAGAGGAGAAAAGCAGATGAAAAAAGCAGCAGCGGTTTTATTGGCAGGTTTGATGGTTTTATCGATGGCAGCCTGCGGAAACAAGGAAGAAAACAAAGAGACGACGAAGACAGCTGGGAAAGAGACAACAAAGGCTGCCGGAACAGAGACGACGAAGGCGGCGGAGGATTCGGAAAGTGAGAGCAAAGACAGCGGAAAGCTGATCATGGCCACAGAAGCAGGCTTCGCTCCTTATGAGTACACCGAAGACGGCGAGACGGTAATGGGGGTGGACGTTGACATCGCTCAGGAAATCGCCAAAGCCATGGGAAAAGAGCTGGAGGTCCAGAATATGACCTTTGACGGAGCGCTTTTGGCAGTGCAGCAGGGCAAGGTAGACTTCGCGGCAGCCGGAATTTCCATCTCTCCCGACCGGGAAAAACAGATGGATTTTTCCATCGAATATACGACGTCCAAGCAGGTGGTCGTAGTCAACAAAAATGCGAACAGGGTAGCATCCACGGACGATTTGACGGCAGATACCGTAGTAGGTGTTCAGACGGGTACTGTGGCTGATATCTACTGCCAGGATGACCTGGGAACGAAAGACCTGAAGCAGTACGGCAAGTTTATGGAAGCTGCCATGGATCTGAAAAACGATAAGATAGACTGCATCATCATGGACGCTCTGCCTGCAGAGGAAATGGTGAAGGAAAACGACGATCTGGCAGTCCTCGATAAGGAAGTGTTCACTGACAGATATGCGATTGCCGTTAAAAAAGGAAATACGGAGCTTTTGGAACAGATCAACGAAGTGCTCCAGAAGCTGGTGGATGAAGGAAAGGTTGAGGAATTCATTGTCAATCACACCACGAAGTAAACGGAGGAACAGTCTTGGGTATCTTGAACTGGTTTGCGGAGGCAGGCGCCAAATTTTCCGCGGCGTTTTTGGAAAACGATAGATACATCGCATATTTAAAGGGCTTCGGTACGACTCTGTACGTTTCCTTCTTTGCTGTGCTTGTGGGAGTGGTCATCGGATTGGTTCTGGCAGTTGTAAAATATATGGCGGTCAGAAAAAAGAGCTTCAGACCTTTGGGATGGATTGCCAACATATATATCACCATCATCCGCGGGACTCCCGTGTATGTGCAGATGATGATCATTTATTATATTATATTCAATGTCAGAGGATTTCCGGCATTCCTGTCCGGAATCATCTGTTTCGGAATCAATTCCAGCGCGTACGTTGCGGAGATCATCCGGGCGGGCATCGAGGCGGTGGACAGGGGGCAGGCGGAGGCCGGGCGTTCTCTGGGGCTCAGTGAGATGCAGACGATGAAATCGATCATCATGCCCCAGGCCGTGAAAAATATCCTTCCTGCCCTGGGAAATGAGTTCATCGTGCTGATTAAGGAGACGGCCATCATTGGCGGTATCGCGGTATTGGATGTAACGAAGGCAGCCATGAATGTAGGAGCGAAAACCTACGATTACCTGACGCCCCTCCTGATTGCTGCGTTCATGTATCTGGTCGTGGTCATCCTTTTGACCAAGCTTCTCAGCATGTTTGAAAGGAGGCTGGCAAAGAGTGATAGACGTTAATAACCTTCATAAATCGTTTGGAGACAAGCAGGTACTCTGCGGAATCGATGAACATATTCAAAAAGGGGAAAAGGTGGTCATCATTGGTCCCTCCGGCTCCGGGAAAAGTACGTTTCTCCGCTGCCTGAACCTGATGGAGACGCCCACGGACGGTGAGGTTATCTTTGAGGGAAAGAACATCACCGCGGCATCTGGAGCGGAGCTGAATAAAATAAGGCAGAAGATGGGGATGGTTTTCCAGCACTTTAACTTGTTCCCCCACTTGACCATACAGAAAAATATCACACTGGCGCCTGTAAAGCTTGGCCTGATGACACAGGCAGAAGCGGATAAGAGGGCCAGAGAACTTCTGGAAAGAGTCGGACTTCCGGAAAAGGCGGGGCAGTATCCAGCCCAATTGTCCGGCGGACAGAAACAGAGGATTGCCATTGTCCGTTCTCTGGCAATGAACCCAGATGTGATGCTTTTTGATGAGCCCACATCGGCATTGGATCCGGAGATGGTTCGGGAGGTGCTGGATTTTATGAAGCAGCTGGCCAGAGAGGGTATGACGATGGTGGTGGTCACTCACGAGATGGGATTTGCGAAAGAGGTTGGATCCAGAGTGCTGTTTATGGACGAAGGCCGCATTGTGGAACAGAACACGCCGGAAGAGTTTTTTGCCCATCCAAAAGATGCGAGACTCCAGGAGTTTTTGTCTAAGGTGCTTTGAAAATTTAAAATAAAAATCAGGTGTGCCTTTATCTTGATTTTCTTTGGCCCTAAAAGGCGGAAGGAAATAAGAAAAAGAATACTGCCGGAAGCAGATGTGCGGTGAGAGCCGGATATCTGCTTCCGGTTTTTTCTTTCTTTGTCTGGTTTATAGCATCAGTGGACAAGGGGGACATACGGTCAGGGCAGGGTGAATTTCACGTCCTGCTGTGTTGCTTTTCACTCCGCGTACATCCAGTACGTAGATGTACGCCGGCTGAGGATAACGCAGAAAATGCCCGGATTATCCCGCTTTGAGGCGTATGTTCCCCTGTCCACTGATGCTAAGGCGAGAGGAAATAGTTTCCGTCCAGGCGTCCACCGCAGCCCGCAGTCTTTAGGAACGCGGGCAGAAAGGAGTAATATCATGTATCTGATGATTGATAATTATGATTCTTTTGTTTATAATTTATATTCGTATATGTCTGAGCTGGGAAGAGAAGTCCGCGTGGTGCGGAATGACGAGATTACCTTGGACGAAATAGAGGATCTTCTTTTAAAAGATATTCTTTCCGGCATTATGATCTCACCGGGGCCGAAAACGCCGGAGGACTGTGGAATATGCTGTCTGGCGGTGAAGCAGTTTGCCGGACGCGTACCGATTCTTGGGGTTTGTCTTGGTCATCAGATAATCGGCCATGTTTATGGAGGGACCGTAAAGAAGGGCAGACGTCCTATGCATGGTAAGATATCATTCGTGCACAACAGAGGGACCGGACTTTTTTCCGGGCTGCCGGAAACTTACCGTGTGACGAGATATCATTCTCTTGTGGTATCAGAGGAAGCGTTTCCGGAGATGCTGCAGATAGACGCAAAGAGCGAGGACGGGGTGATTATGGCCATATCCCACCGCACAGAGCCAGTGTTTGGAGTGCAGTTTCATCCGGAGGCGGTCCTTACCCAATATGGGCACGAACTGCTGCAGAATTATATTAGCATTTGTGACGCATGGAAGCAGGAGGGGAGGTATCCGTATGCAGACTATAGTGAAAAAACTGCGGCAGTATAAGCCGATTGCGGAGATTATGGAGTGCTTCCGCGAAGAAGAGCAGGTCGTTTTTCTGGACTCTTCTTTACAAAATGATCTGGGACGGTTTTCTATTGTTGGCAGAAAGCCATATTTGACTTTGAAGCAGGATGGCGTCTTGTCGATAAACGGTAAGCCGTCGGAAGAAACCTTTGAAGATTATATGGAACGATATCTATATGAGCACCGGGAGGAAAATCCAACGGATCTGCCCATGATCTCCGGAGCTGTCGGTTATTTTACTTATGATTACGGAAGAAGACGGGGAGGGACGGCAAGCCGTTTTGACGGTCAGGAAGACCTGCTTCCGGAAGCCATGTGGAGTTTCTTTGACCATTACCTTATAGAAGATCATGAGACGAAAGAGCTGTACCTGGCGGCTGGAGGCCATACCTGTCCTGCAGAGGAAGGCATAAGGGAAATGGAATCTCTCATTGCAGAGCCGGTAAAAGCGGTGAGTTCAGGGACAGAGAAAAAGGCATACATAACGGCGGATTGTGAGAAGGCCGAATATCTGTGCGCCGTAGAGCAGATGAAGCGATATATTGTGGAAGGAGATATTTATATCGCAAATCTGACCAGGCAGCTTACAATTTGGAGTGAAAAGGAGCCCTATGAGGTATTCCAGAAGCTGAGAGAGATAAATCCGTCTCCGTTCGGCGGATACTGTCGGTTTCAGGATTTTCAGATTGTATCGGCATCTCCGGAGCGCTTCCTCAGGATGAAGCATGGACAGGTAGAGACAAGGCCCATCAAGGGAACAAGAAAACGCGGCGAGACGAAACAGGAGGATGACAGGCTCCGGGAGGAGCTTAAGAATTCCGGCAAGGATAAGAGCGAGCTTTTGATGATAGTGGATTTGGAGCGGAACGATTTAAGCCGCGTGTGTGAGAATTACACGGTGAAGGTGCCGGAGCTGTTTTCCATAGAGGAATATGCGACGGTATTTCATTTGGTGTCCACAGTCACGGGCAGACTGCAGAAAGACAAGGGGGTAATGGATCTGATATGTGC
The DNA here is from genome assembly GCF_021044755.1 of Lientehia hominis. Taxonomy (GTDB): domain Bacteria; phylum Bacillota; class Clostridia; order Lachnospirales; family Lachnospiraceae; genus Lientehia; species Lientehia hominis. The sequence goes on along the minus strand of NZ_JAJNOR010000001.1, from coordinate 450,852 downwards.
GGCTTTTCCCGGAGGCTCCATTACTGGAGCTCCAAAGATCAGGGCTATGGAGATCATTGACGAACTGGAAAAGGGAAAACGTGGCCTGTATACCGGTTCCATGGGATATATCACGCTGGACGGATGCTGTGATCTGAATATTGTCATACGTACTTTGGTTTACAGGGACGGCCGGTATCATCTGGGAGCAGGGGGTGGAATCACTTGTGAATCAGAGCCGGAGTTCGAATACGAGGAAACATGCCAGAAAGCGAAAGCACTGGTGAAAGCTCTGGAGCTGTGAGAACAGCAGCGGGAGAACTTGAATATAAAGAGAAAGAGAGAAGAGACATGAAAGTGGATGCCGACGACGGCTATTATTACGGACTGGGGATATTTGAAACGATTGCAGTTGAAAATAACCGGCCGCAGTTTTTGGAAGAGCATCTTCAGAGACTCTCCAGGTCCATGCGGATTCTGCGGCTGCTGCCCAGAGGAGATGATGAAGAAGGAGGGAGATGGCGAAGCGGAATATTGGAGGAAGAGGTGTATGAGTGGCTGGAAGGGCATCCGATCACCCATGGGGCCTTAAAAATAACGGTATCGGAAAAAAATGTCCTCCTGGAGGAAAAACGGAATATCTACACTAGGATGCAGTATGAGCAGGGATTTACGGCGGATTTTTCCAGCGTCAGGAGGAATTCCACCTCTATTTTTACTTATCTCAAATCCTTAAATTATGGAGATAATATTTGGGAGAAAAGAAAAGCCAGAAAGCGAGGCATCAATGAGCCTGTATTCTTAAACGAGCACGGGGAAATCTGTGAAGGAGCAGTATCTAATCTCTTTTTCGTGGAGGAAGGAGGGCGCGTGGTGACGCCGAAGCTGTCCTGCGGCCTTCTCCGAGGAGTGGTGAGACAGGTGCTTCTGGAGCGGGGAATGGCGGAGGAAGCGGTCATTTACCCAAAGGATATCAAATACTATAAGGAAGTGTTTTTGACCAATTCCCTGATGAGGATCATGCCTGTCCGGAATCTGGCCGGTTATGATTATAAAGAGAGAGTCATCACAAGAAAACTGATGGAGTGGCTGGAGAGGATTTTGACGGAATGAGGAACGGGCGGAAGAGAACTGTTCGGAATCAGATTCGCTGAGTTAGGATTTTTTGTGTATGATATAAGATATTTTTATAAATGATCACAGGAGACGAAAGATAAAATGGAATATTGGCTGAATGTATTTTGGGTGGCCTTGGGAGCCTCTGCGCTCCTTTGCGCCGTTTATGTATGGAAACGATTTTATCCGCTGTGGAAGCGGACGCGTCTGCCCTTAGGGGTATATATTCTCATCCAGGCTGTGTTTGTGGCGGTACTGGCTTTTTCCGCTGCTTTTTCTGCCAAGCTTGAGCAGGAGCAGATATGTGCTGCGGTCGCCTGTGTCAGCGCAGTCTATATCATCACCATGTCCTATTCGCTGGGACTGTTTCTCATCTCCAATTTTATTCGATTTATCTTCCGAAAATGCAGAAAACAAAATAGAGTTACGGCCTGGCTGGACAAAACCCATGGCGGCGCGCCCCTTATTTTGGCCGTGACCCTGGCGGCCGGCATTTACGGGACGGTAAATGCCAGGATCCTGCGGACAACAGAGTACGAAATTACGGTTCAGAAAGAGTGCAGTCTGGATTCTCTGAATGCTGTGATGATTTCCGACGCGCATATCGGAACTGTAGTAGGAAAGGCAGAACTGGACAAACTAGTGGAAAAGACCAATAAGCTCATGCCGGATGTGGTATTTCTGTGCGGAGATTTTTTTGACCATAATACGACGGAAAGCCAGAAGGAGTATGCCAGAACGGCCTTTTCAAAATTCGAAACCGTATACGGGGTTTATTATATTTCAGGAAACCATGAAATCTATACGGAATCGGAATACACTTCTTATTTTGAAGATGCGGGCATTACAGTCCTTCAGGACGAGACGAAGGTCATCGCGGGGGATATCACTGTTGTGGGCCGAAGGGATATGGAAGAGTACAGACAGTCCATTTACAGCATTATGGAGGGTGTGGACACCGAACATCCCGTTATACTTCTGGATCATCAGCCTTTTTATCTGAAGGAAGCGGCTTCTCTGGGAGTGGATCTGGAGCTCTGCGGCCATACCCACGGAGGCCAGATGTTTCCCGGCCAGATATTCACCTCACTCCTTAATGAGATGAATTATGGCCTTCGGACGGATGGGGACTATCATGTGATAACCAGCTCCGGGGCCGGAGCCTGGGCACTTCCAGTAAAGCTGGGATGTATCAGTGAGATCGTCCATATTAAAGTCCGGTTCGAGTGACAGACAAAGTGCCATAATGGAGAGAAAGGAAGCATAAATGAGCTTGGAAGAGGACAGTATGGGGGGCGTGGAAAAGAGAGAAGAGGCATCAGTACAGGCGGCGAGGATAGTTCTCCTATTGTTTTTGTATTCGGTAATGGGTTGGATAGTAGAGGTGGTATTCATGTTCTTCCTCTATGGAGAATACTGTGAAAGAGGATTCCTGTACGGGCCTTATTGTCCTATCTATGGTTTTGGATTAATAGGCCTTGGAGTCCTTTTGAAACGCTGTCTGAATAAGCCGGTCAGATTCATCCTTCTTTCCATGGCTGTATGTGGAGTTTTGGAATTTTTGACGGGTGCTGTCCTGGAAGCGGTATTTCATACGGTCTGGTGGGACTATTCCATGTTTCTGTTCCATATAGGCGGGAGAGTCTGCCTGGAGACTTTGATTCCTTTTGGGATTTTGTCATATTTATTTCTGCGTTTTATCCATCCGAAGATTGCGGGAATGGTGGAGCGTATTCCTCTCCGGCTGCTCTATGCACTCAGCACAGGCATCGTACTGGTCATAATAATAGATTTTATCGCTACAGTCAGGAGATGGATGTGAAGCTCCTGGCTGCCGCGGCTTTGGTTTATTAATGCATATAGTGCTCTCAAAGATTAATTGGTTATCCTATTTTAAAGAGCAGCAGAAAACAGGAAATTCTTATTGGCTTGATTTCGCAATAAATAAGTTCGTCCTAAATGCGAGGCAGAAATTAGTAATACCTTTCTTGTATTTGTAAAAACAGAAATTATAATAAAGCTTTTTTCAGTTTTTTATTTGCTCCGGATATAAAGAAGGTTGGCTTTTGCGTAAGAATACTAATGAAAAAATAATACAAGCAATCTGTAAAAAGCAAGAAAAGGCAAATTCATGTGAAACGAATTCGCCTTTCCTTATTCCGATTCGATTGTTTTGGATTTCCATTAAGGATACCACGTTTTATTTGAAAGCGTTTTTCTGTATATCCAAAGATTTCTACAGGGGTTTTCCTGCAAGCACTTCTTTGTAGTCCTTATAGTTTTCTGCCAAAAGGTCTGGCGTATTCAGCCCATAGGGACATTTCTTCATGCAGTTTCCGCAGTGGATACAGTCCTCGATCTTTGCCATCATGGCCTGTGATTCAGGAGTCAGATGGCCGGCGGAAGGAGAGCGGCGCAGGAGCAGGGACATCCTGGCACAGTCGTCGATCTTAATGTGTGCCGGACATGTGGGCATACAATAGCCGCAGCCACGGCAGAAGCTGCCGGACAGAGACTCCCGTTCTTTGACGATGAAGGAGGACAGCTCCTCAGTCATCACAGGAGGGTTGTCAATGTAGGACAGGAACTCATCCAGCTCCTTTTCCCGCTGCACGCCCCAGATGGGAAGTACGTTGTCATATTGGGCCTCAAAGGCGTAGGCAGCGGCAGAATTGGTGATCAGTCCGCCGGACAAGGCTTTCATAGCAATAAAGCCCATATTGTGCTCTTTGCAGGCGTTTACAATCTCGATGTCCTGTTCCGCGGCCAGATAGCAGAACGGGAATTGAAGGGTATCATACAGATCGGACTCAATGGCTTCCATGGCCACATGAAGCCGGTGATTGGTAATGCTGATGTGCCGAATCTTCCCCTGCTCTTTGGCTTTGAGCATCGCTTCATAAAGTCCGGTGCCGTCCCCGGGCTTCGGGCAGAAATCCGGGTTGTGGAACTGCAGGATATCCACGTAGTCGGTCTGAAGGTTCTTTAGGCTGGTATGTAAGTCGTCCCAGAAGCCTTCCACTGTAGTGGACGCAGTTTTCGTTGAAATATAAAGCCTGTCCCGTATTCCCTTAAAAGCATAGCCGACCTTTTCTTCGCTGTCCGAATACTGGCGTGCCGTGTCAAAAAAGTTGATGCCGTTGTCATAGGCCTTCCGGAGAAGATATGCCGCGTCCTCTTTGGGGATCCTCTGGATAGGCAGGGCGCCGAAACCGTTTTTGTTGACGGTGATTCCTGTTTTACCAAGTGTTACTGTAACCATACGATACCTCCCGATCATTAGTAGATACTGATTCTCATTAAGAAAAGTATAGTAGGGAAAAGAGGGAATGTCAACCTGGCCGGAAAGAATCCCAAAAGGAAATTTTGCGTAAAATCAGAGAAAAGGACTTGTCAAGTTTTCTTTTTTATTGTAATATCATAATGTAAATGCAAGACCGTGCGACTGGCGGAGAGTAGGAGTACCTACGGGGAGCGCGGGATAACATATGAGCCGACCGCCTGGGCAGCCTGAAGGATACTATGGGTTACTCAGGCGTTTTTCTTTTTTAGAAAGGAGCATGAAAATGAGAGCGTTGATCAGCGTATCAGACAAGACCGGCATCGTGGAACTGGCAAAGGAACTCACAAAGCTGGGAGTGGAAATCATCTCCACAGGCGGAACTTACAAAAAACTTACGGACGAAGGAGTAAAAGCCATCGAGGTATCCGAGCTGACTGGATTCCCGGAGTGCCTGGACGGGCGTGTGAAAACTCTTCATCCGATTGTACATGCGGGTCTTTTGGCCATGCGTTCCAATCCGTCCCATATGAAACAGCTTGAGGAGCTGGGAATTCAGCCGATCGACATGGTCATCGTGAACCTGTATCCTTTCAAAGCAACTATCATGAAGGATGACGTGACTCGGGCAGACGCGGTGGAGAATATTGACATAGGCGGTCCTACCATGCTCCGTGCGGCAGCGAAGAACTACCAGGATGTGGCGGTGATCGTGGATCCCAGAGATTATGAGACAGTGCTGAAGGAGATAAAAGAGGATGGAAAGGTATCCCTGGATACCAAGTTTTATCTGATGCAGAAGGTGTTTATGCACACTTCCAACTATGACACCATGATAGCCGATTATCTGAAAGCAGAGCGGGAGGATTATGATCTGCCTGAGACTCTGACCATGACCTTTGAAAAGGTACAGGATATGCGGTATGGCGAGAACCCCCACCAGAAGGCCGCTTTCTACCGGGAGGTAGGCAAGAAAAAGGGCACGCTGGATATGGCGGAGCAGTTAAACGGCAAAGAGCTTTCCTTTAATAATATCAATGATGCAAACGGAGCATTGGAGCTTTGCAAGGAATATGAGGAGCCGACCGTAGTGGCCAGCAAACACGGAAATCCCTGCGGCGTAGGCAGCGCAGCTACTATTGAAGAAGCATGGGACAAAGCTTACGCCGCAGACAACGTATCTATTTTCGGCGGGATTGTAGCAGTCAACAGAGAAGTTACGGCACCCATGGCGAAAAAGATGGCAGAGGTCTTCCTGGAGGTCATCATTGCTCCTTCCTACGAAAAGGAAGCGCTGGATATTCTCTGTGAGAAGAAAAATGTACGTGTATTAAGACTGCCTGATATCACGGCTCTTCAGAGGGAAACGGCCCTCGACTTAAAGAAAGTGAACGGCGGCCTGATCGTCCAGGGCATCGACAACAAGCTGATCGGCGATGAGCTCAAGGTGGTGACGGACAGACAGCCTTCTGAGCAGGAGATGGAAGACATGATGTTCGCCTGGAAGATGGTGAAGTACGTGAAATCCAACGGCATTGCGCTGGCGAAGAATAAACAGTCTGTAGGCATTGGGCCTGGGCAGGTGAACAGGATCTGGGCGACCAAGCAGTCTGTAGAACATGCCGGAGAGCTGATCGGACCGGATGCGGCAAAGGGGGCGGTCATGGCTTCCGATGCGTTCTTCCCCTTCCCCGATTGTGTGGAAGCCGCTCATGAAGCCGGTATTACGGCAATCATCCAGCCCGGCGGAGCGATGCGCGACCAGCTGTCTATCGATAAGTGCAATGAATATGACATAGCAATGGTATTTACAGGTATGAGACATTTCCGCCATTGATGCCGCAAGATTAAGAAAGTTAAAGACCCCGGAGGCCGGAAGGCTGCGGGGTCTTTGTAGTTCCCATTATGTGTTCTCATTTTTTTAGGTATATTAACGGTACCATTCTCACAACAGGCTTCCCCAGAACCTATAATCGTGTTATCTTTGCTGAGCACTTTTAATTATAGTGCCTTTTTTATATTCGGACTGTTAAACAATTTCATATACCGTCCTTTGTTCGTAACGGCCGCTGCCTGCATGTGTCTATTATAATTTCGCAGAATGACTTCTATTAAGTAAAATATTATACAGGTTTATGTTATAATAGCCTGTAATATAAAGAATAGAGGAGTAAGGGAGGTTGTCATGTATCGTGTGCTGATCGTGGAGGATGATTCCGTGATAGCGTCGTCGGTGAAAAAGCATATGGAGGCCTGGGGGATGGAAGCGGCATGTGTCCAGGATTTTCGGAAGGTGCTGGAGGAATTTTTATATTATAAGCCCCATCTCATCCTTTTGGATATCGGCCTTCCGTTTTTCAACGGCTATCATTGGTGCAGTGAGATCCGGAAAGTTTCTAAAGTACCCATTGTCTATATTTCTTCGGCTTCGGATAATATGAACGTTGTTATGGCCATGAATATGGGAGGCGACGATTTCGTGATAAAGCCCTTCAGCCTGGAGGTATTGACAGCGAAGGTGCAGGCGGTGCTTCGGAGGACCTATGATTTCGGGAAGCAGACGGAGCTTCTGCAGCACCGGGGAGCGATATTAGATATGGATGCGGCGGTCCTTATTTATGAAGGGTATAGGATAGAGCTTTCCAAAAATGAATACCGGATATTGAAAACTCTGCTGGAGAATAAAGGAAAGATCGTCAGCCGGGACACGCTTATGAACCGGCTGTGGGAAACCGATTCTTATGTGGATGACAATACACTGACGGTGAATGTTACCAGGCTCAGGAAAAAGCTCTCAGAAGCCGGACTGGAGGAATTTATCTCCACGAAAAAGGGAATCGGTTATCTGGTTGAGTAGATCACAGGGAGGTAAAAGGGAAAGATGACAAGATTGGCGGTATCCTACCTAAAAGACCATTGGAAGGGATTGTTTCTGCTTGCCGTGTGTTCGGGCATCTTTTTGCTCGTCTTTTATCTGGAACAGCTGCCGCTGGACGCGGTGGCTTACTGTGTTCTGATGTGCTTTTGTTCGGGATTAGTCCTGTGGGCATGGGATTTTATCCGGTATGTGGGCAGGCACAGCCGCCTGAAGCTTTTGAGAAAGACCGTCCTGGTAGACGGAGAAAATCTGCCGGAGCCTCAGTCACTTTTGGAATCCGACTATCAGGAGCTTTTAAAGCGAGAGCGTGAAGAAAGGATGCGGATTGCGGATAAGGGGCAGCAGGCCAGACAGGAGATGGTGGATTATTATACCATGTGGGCCCACCAGATCAAAACTCCCATCGCGGCCATGAGACTGCTCCTTTCGGAGGATTCTGCCCATGACCGGGAGCTGCTTTCCGAGCTTTTTAAGGTGGAACAGTATGTGGGAATGGTGCTTTCCTATCTGAGGTTGAACGGTGACAGCACAGATTTTGTCATTCGCCGGTATCCTCTGGAACCGATCGTGCGCCATTCCGTCAGAAAATATGCGCCTCTTTTTATCCGGAAGAAAATCGGATTAGAGCTTCTGGATGTGGACTGTACGGTGCTGACGGATGAGAAGTGGCTGTCTTTTGTGATCGAGCAGCTTCTTTCTAATGCGCTGAAATATACGAATAAAGGGAAAATCACCATTTATATGGAACATCCGAAAACACTGATCATTGAGGATACAGGCATTGGGATTGCTCCGGAAGATCTGCCCCGTATCTGTGAACGGGGTTTTACCGGATATAATGGACGGACGGATAAGGCGGCAACAGGCGTCGGCCTGTATCTGTGCCGTGAGATCCTGCATAAGCTGTCCCATACACTCAATATCACTTCAGAACCGGGCAAAGGTACCCAAGTCCGCCTGGGGCTGGATTTCTTGGATATCCGTCCAGAATAAATGGAGAAGGGTCTTACCTTTCAATTTTGTAAGCCGGGCCGGTAAAAATGTAAGTCAAAGAAATGGCAGCTCCTTTTTCTTTTAACTATAATAATGCCGTAGATCTCAGTTGAAGCAGATGAAGGAGGCAGGACAAATGGCTATGCTGGACGTAAGACATTTGAAGAAAATCTATACTACCAGATTTGGCGGCAGCCAGGTACAGGCTCTCTCCAACGTGAATTTTTCCGTGGAGAAGGGAGAATATACGGCAATCATGGGAGAGTCGGGCTCAGGTAAGACGACTTTGCTCAATATCCTTGCGGCGCTTGATAAGCCCACGGGCGGCGAGGTATATTTAAATGGAAAGGATGTGACTAAAATCCCGGAGAGGGAGCTGGCGGCGTTCCGCCGGGATAACCTGGGCTTCGTGTTCCAGGATTTCAATCTGCTGGATAATTTCTCTATACGGGATAATATCTTTTTGCCCCTTGTATTATCAGGCAGAAAATATGACGAGATGGACAGGAAGCTTTCTGGTATTGCGCCCAGACTTGGCATTCAGGATATCCTGGCCCAATTTCCCTATGAGGTATCCGGCGGACAGAAGCAGAGGGCGGCGGTGGCCAGAGCCATCATAACCAGTCCTCAGCTGATCTTGGCAGATGAGCCCACCGGAGCGTTGGACTCCCGCTCCACGGAGAGCCTTTTGGAGCTGTTTGGCGTGCTCAATGACTGCGGTCAGACGATCTTGATGGTGACTCACAGCGTCAAGGCGGCCAGCAAGGCAAAAAGGGTGCTGTTTATCAAAGACGGGGAAGTGTTTCATCAGATATACAAAGGGAGAGACACCTCGGAAACCTTGTATCAGAAGATTTCCGATACTCTGACTATGATAGCGACGGGCGGTGGGCGGCATGAGTAAAGGAATTCTGATGTATCCGAAGCTGGCTGCCACCAATATTCAGAAAAACAGCAGGACGTATGTCCCCTATATCCTGACCTGTATCCTGACCACGGCGATGTTTTTCATGATTCACTCTCTGGCGGAAAATCCGGGAATCGATGACGTGCTGGGAAGCGGCACGGTCCGGTATACCCTGGGAATGGCGACCAGGGTAACTGGTTTTTTTGCCCTGATCTTCCTGTTCTATACCAACAGCTTCCTGATGAAAAGAAGAAAAAAGGAATTCGGACTTTATAATATTCTTGGAATGGAAAAGCGCCATTTGGGAAAGGTGATATTTTGTGAGACAGTGGATGTTGCGTTCATGAGTCTTTTTCTTGGTCTGATTACCGGTGCGGTTCTGAACAAGCTCATGTTTCTGCTGATCCTCCATATTTTTCACATTGAGGGTGCGCTGCAGTTTGTATTTTCCAAAAAGGCGTTTTTGGATACCTGCCTTTTGTTCCTCGGTATTTTTCTGCTGATCTTTTTGAACAGTATAAGACAGATCCAGTTTAAGAGTCCGATGGAGCTTTTACGGGAAGGACAGGCAGGGGAGAAAGAGCCGAAGACACGGTGGCTGACGGCCATACTCGGCGTCCTGTGCCTGGGCGCCGGCTATTACATGGCGATATCCATTGAGAACCCGGTGGCGGCAGTATCCTTTTTCTTCATAGCCGTTTTCCTGGTGATCGTAGGTACGTACTGCCTTTTCACGGCAGGCAGTGTGGCACTTTTAAAGCTTTTGAGGCGGAAAAGGAACTATTATTATAAGCCGAATCATTTTATATCAGTTTCCGGTATGCTGTACCGTATGAAGCAAAATGCGGTGGGGCTTGCCAATATCTGTATTTTATCCACAATGGTGCTGGTAATGGTATCCTCCTCCCTCTGTCTGTATTTGGGGATGAAAGATATGCTGAAGGAGCGTTATCCCAGAAGTATTATGATCACCACAAAGGATTATTCGGAGCAGTCTGTGGAAGCCATCAAAGACCGTACCAGGTCGGTCTTATCGGAAACAGGCCTTTCGGCGGAGCAGGAATTATCCTTTGCATTTTTGAGCTTCGCGGCCTTGGAAAAAGAGGAATATTTTGAAACGAATACCGGCTCCGGCTCTGTTTTTGAAATCGACAACTTAAGAGAACTCTATGTGGTGACACTGGAGGATTACAACAAGATGACCGGAAAAGATCAGAGCCTGGAGGAGAATGAAATCCTGTTCTGTGACAAGAGCGGCGAATATAAAAAAGAATCCGTCCGCATCTTTGATAGGGAGTATAAGATCAAAGGGCAGGCGGGAGAATTCCTGGCGGGGACCGGGACTATGAATGACGTGTCCAAAAGCTATATCCTGGTGGTGAAGGACCGTAAGGCCCTGGGAGAATGGAGTGTGCTCCAGGCGGGGGCTTATGGAGCCAATGCTTCTTCCATAAAGGCAGTCTATGGATTTGACCTGAATGCCGGAGATGAGGAACAGATAGCCTTTTATCAGAAGCTCATGGACAGGATGACGGCTCCTTCGGGCCCGGGAGAAGGGATTCTGAATGTTTCGATCGACTGCCGGTCCAGTCAGAGAAAGAGCGATACAGGTATGTTTGGCGGGCTGTTTTTCATCGGAATCTTTCTGGGAAGCCTGTTCATCATGGCTACGATTCTGATCATTTACTATAAGCAGATTTCCGAAGGCTATGACGACAAAGCCCGCTTTGCCATCATGAAAAAAGTCGGAATGGGGTACGGGGAAATCAAACGCTCCATCCATTCCCAGGTGCTGACCGTATTCTTTCTGCCGCTTTTGGGCGCGGGAATACATGTTGCCTTTGCATTTCCTTTTATCACCAGAGTGCTGGCTGTTTTCCAAATGACGGATATCCGATTGTTCGCCTTGTGCATGGCCGGGAGCTTTGCCGTATTCGCTGTGTTTTATCTGTCTGTTTATCAGCTGACGGCAAAGGCTTACTATAAGATTGTCAGCTGAACCGTCATACAAGCATAAATCTTTTTGCGTAATATTCTTCTAAAATAGAAAAATTCCCCATACAGTTGTTACATGAAAGTATTGGAAAACCTTTTAGGTCTATGTAACAATTTTGTATGGGGAATTCCCATGATGGCCCTTTTGTTCGGCACGCATCTGCTCCTGACCATCCGCCTCCGGATGCCTCAGCGGAAAATATTCAAGGCTCTCCGGCTGTCAGTGACGGAAGATGAGGACAGCGAGGGGGAGATGAGCCAGTTTGGGGCCCTTGCGACGGCTCTGGCCGCGACGCTCGGCACGGGAAATATCATCGGAGTATCCATAGCCGTTGCCATGGGAGGTCCGGGAGCGGTGGCCTGGTGCTGGCTGACCGGCGTATTCGGCATGGCGACGAAATACGGAGAATCTCTGCTGTCTGTGAAGTACCGTGTGAAGGATAAAGACGGAGGATATGTGGGCGGGCCCATGTATGTGATGGAGAATGTACTGCATTGTAAACCGCTGGCTGTGGTTTTTGCGTTTTTCGCGATCTGCGCTACCTTTGGCACTGGCTGTACCGTACAGGCCAATGCCATCAGCAGCGTCATGAGTACGGCGTTTGATGTAAAGCCGGCAGTTACGGGCGCCGTAGTATCGGTCCTGGCGGCGATTGTAATGCTGGGCGGCGCGAAAGCCGTTTCCCGGGCGTGTGAGAAGCTGGTGCCTTTTATGGCCATATTTTATTTGGCAGGAAGCGGGGCTCTTTTATTCATAAACAGAGCGTATCTGTTTCCGGCTCTGAAGCTCATTGTGACGGCGGCGTTCACACCGAGAGCGGCTCTGGGAGGATTCGTGGGCAGTACTATTCTTTCGGCGTCCCGCCACGGAATCGCGAGAGGGTTGTTTTCCGATGAATCAGGCCTTGGAACCGCGCCGATGGCGGCGGCCAGCGCCAGGACCAGGAATTCCGTGAGACAGGCGCTGGTGTCCATGACAGGTACGTTCTGGGATACAGTGGTGTTCTGCGCCGTGACCGGTATCGTGATCGTGTCTTCCATGCTTCATAAGCCTGCGGTGTTTAACGGACTTTCAGGCGGCCAGCTGGCAGAGCAGTCCTTTGGCCTTATGAATCAGTACGGCCACGTTATTTTTGCCGTATCGCTGGTCATCTTTGCCTTTGCCACCATTTTAGGATGGAGTTTTTATGGTGAGCGGGCGGTCATATATCTGTTTGGAAGCCGGGGCATCAAATATTATCGGCTCATCTATCTGGCTGCGCTGTTCGCGGGAGCTGTGGCGTCCATGGGAGTGATATGGGAATTCTCCGATCTGCTGAACGGACTGATGGCGGTTCCAAACCTTATCTGTCTGCTGATCCTGCAGGGTGTGGTCGTAAAAGAGACCAGATATTTTCTATGGGGCGGTCATTTGGACGAAAAAGAAGAGCTGGGTGAATAAGAATGTAAAACAAAGGGAAAAATGAATTGACAAAATAAATTCTGTATTATAAAATACGGTAAAGGCTATGACGGAGAGAAGTAGTATAGATTATCGTTCCCAGTGAGCAGGCGGCAGTGAGAATCCTGCAAAGTGAATCTATATGAATAACACTCTATCAGCTGCAATCTGAACTCCGTTCTGACGGACAGTAGGTGCGTCGTGAGCTGGGCGTGAATCAGCAGACCATGAGGGGACTGTCGTTTGGACGGCAGTAAATCAGGTGGTACCGCGGACATGAAAGCTGTTCGTCCTGAAAGTAAAATTTCCGGACGGCAGCTTATTTTTTGTTCTTATAAAAGTAAAGGAGAAAGAGAAAATGTCAGACATGTATCGAAACAAGACCATGGACCAGATTGGAGAAGGGGACGTGGGAGCTGAACTGAAAATAGCAGGCTGGGTGGAAAATATCCGCGATCACGGAGGAGTGTCTTTCATCGATTTACGCGATATGTACGGAGTGATGCAGGTTGTCCTCAAGGATACCGGCCTCTTAAAGGGAATTCGCAAGGAGGAGTGCATTTCCGTAGAAGGATTGATCGAACACCGGGATGAGGAGACATATAACCCGAAGATTCCCACGGGCACCATTGAACTGGAGGCGCACAGCATCAAAGTGCTTGGCAAAGTCTACCGGGATCTGCCCTTTGAGGTTACATCTTCCAAAGATATACGGGAGGATGTGCGTTTAAAATACCGTTATCTGGATCTCCGGAACCAAAAGGTAAAGGAAAATATCCTGTTCCGTTCCAAGGTCATCCGCTACCTGAGAGAAAAGATGACAGAGATGGGGTTTGTGGAGATTCAGACGCCGATTCTCTGTGCTTCCTCTCCGGAAGGAGCCAGGGATTATATTGTTCCTTCCAGGAAGTACAAAGGAAAGTTCTATGCTCTGCCCCAGGCACCCCAGCAGTATAAACAGCTTCTGATGGTATCCGGTTTCGATAAATATTTTCAGATCGCGCCCTGCTTCCGCGATGAGGATGCCCGTGCGGACCGCTCTCCGGGAGAGTTCTATCAGCTGGATTTTGAGATGAGCTTTGCCACACAGGAGGATGTGTTCCGTGCGGGAGAGGAAGTGCTGACCGGAGCATTTAAAGAGTTCGCGCCGGAGGGCTATGAGATTACCGAAGCGCCTTATCCGGTCATCAGCTATAAGCAGGCCATGCTGGAATTCGGCACGGACAAGCCGGATCTTCGGAACCCGCTCCGGATATTGGATGTGACGGAATTTTTCCAGGGCTGTACCTTTAAGCCTTTTCATAAGAAGACGGTCCGGGCGATCAAGGTCCACGCGAAGCTGTCCAAGGGCTTCCATGAAAAGCTTCTGAAGTTCGCTCAGTCAATCGGTATGGGCGGTCTGGGTTATCTGGAGGTAAAGGAGGACATGTCCTATAAGGGACCGATCGATAAATTCATTCCCGGTGAAAAAAAGACGGAGCTGGCAGAGCTGGCGGGACTCGTTCCGGATGATGTGATTTTCTTTGTGGCCGATAATGAGGAAAGAGCGGCAAAATACGCGGGACAGATTCGAAATGAGCTGGGCGAGCGGCTGGAGCTTATAGAAAAGAAGGCATACCGTTTCTGCTATGTCAATGATTTCCCGATGTTCGAGCTGGACGAGGAGACTAAGAAGGTTGGGTTCACTCATAATCCGTTCTCTATGCCGCAGGGCGGCCTGGAAGCGCTGAATACGAAAGATCCTCTGGATATCCTGGCGTATCAGTATGATATTGTCTGCAACGGCGTGGAACTGTCCTCGGGGGCTGTCCGGAACCATGATATGGATGTCATGGTGAAGGCCTTTGAGATTGCCGGATATGATGAGGAGACTCTGAAGAATAAATTCGGCGCCCTTTATAATGCGTTTCAGTTTGGGGCACCGCCCCATGCAGGCATGGCGCCGGGGGTCGACAGGATGATCATGCTTCTGAGAAACGAAGAGAATATCCGGGAGGTGATCGCATTTCCCATGAGCGGGACGGCCCAGGATCTGATGTGCGGCGCGCCGGGAGAAGTGACGGAGCAGCAGCTTAGGGAGGTTCACATTAAGGTGCGTCAGTAAAAAACGAGCGGTTAGCTTTTGCCATACCATCTATACCGTTTTCATCGGCGAATCGTCCCTGAGCGGAGGCGGGACTTCGTGCATCCGTCTATCCAAATGCTTTTGGAATATGAGGAAGAAAGAGATTGTGGCGGCTGCAGAACCCAGGATATCACAGAGCGGCTCCGCATAAAAGGCATTTCTGGCTCCGAGAAACGCGGGCAGCGCCAGCACTAAGATCACATAGGAGCCCTTTCGGAACATGGAAAGGGTCAGCGCCGCCCTCGTGCATCCCAGAGCTGTCAGACCGTCCACAAAAGCATATTGGAAGCTGAGAGGGATAATGGATAAGGTGCATACATGGATTCCCCAGACTGCCATGCGGATCTGAGAAGGATCATTGGTGAATATCCGGGCGAAATAAGCAGGCAGCAGCCGGGAGATAAGGAACATGACAGAGGTGAAGATCAGGCAGAGCATCAAAATATACTTTTCTGCCAGCTTGATTCGGTCCGCCTGTTTTGCCCCGTAATTATAGCTTAAGATGGCCTGAGTGCCGCTGGATATGCCAAGCATGGTGGAAGTGATGATCAGCATGTAGCTTTGGATGATCGTGCCGGCTGTGATCAGCAGGTCGCCCTCTGCCAGTCCGCCGTAACGCTGCAGGGAGCTGTTCAGTACGATCATGATGATGCTGTCGGTGGCCATGATAAGAAAAGGGGAGATTCCCAAGTGGATGATCCGCCGCATGAGTGAGGAAGAATAGTTTCCAAAAGTGATGCGGACGGGCACTTTCCGTCCAAACAAGAAGAAGAGAGCGAACAGACAGGAAAACATCTGGGACAGCACCGTTGCCACGGCGGCGCCGGCCACGCCCATCCGAAAAACAAAGATAAAGACAGGATCCAGGATGATATTTGAGACTGCACCGATCAGTACGGTCACCATGCTGATGGAAGCAAAGCCCTGACAGGTGATGAAATAATTGAGTCCGACGGCCATCAAGGCAAAAAATGTCCCTAGAGTATAGATGGTCATATAGGTATTGGCATAAGGGAAGGTGACGGCGCTGGCGCCGAACCACATGAGCAGCTTGTTTTTAAGGATAAGAAACAGAAGCGTGAGAACGGCAGACACAGCAGCCAGCATTAGAAAGCTGTTGGACAGGATCGTCTCCGCTTCTTTTTTTCGTTCCTCGCCCAGACGCATGGAAAAAAGAATGGAACCGCCCAGGCCGATGAGGGAACCGAAGGAAGTCAGAAGAGTCACGATGGGGCCGCAGACGCCCGCACCTGCGAGAGCGAGTCCTCCCACCTGCGGAATATTGCCGATGAACATCCGGTCTACGATATTGTAGAGGACGTTGACAAAATTGGCGATCATGGTCGGTATGGCCAGATGCAGAACAAGAGAGAATACGGAATCTTTTCCTAAATTCACCTGAGTTTTCATATTTAGAAATCCCCCTGAAAATTAATCATGCGGTCAGGCGCGCACGAGGGTACTATAGCAGAAAAAAACGGGGGAGGCAAGTGATTTTTCGGGAATTTTGAGGGCCCATTTAAGGTATACCTTTGAATACCTTTCAAACAAACTTAATTTTATTAACCCGAGGAAACAGAAGGATGTCCGAGTCCATCCAGGCGGGTCGCTGGCAGCCGTAACCAGCATCTTAGCGGCCTCCGGTCGGTCTTTTCCAACTGACATGGATAAATCGATATTTTTCCATGTCAGATTCCAACAAAAATTCGCATGATATGCGATTTTTGCCTCCCTGCGGCCGGGAGATCCTGCTAACGCCTCTGCAGCGCTCCCCTTACGATGGAATCGGAACATTCCTTCTGCTCCTCTTTCCGCACCGAAATAAGCATTCGTTTGTTCTGAAAGCCATTGAGGCGGCTCACCGCAGCGCGCTGCCGTAAGGCATGCGGGCCGTGCGGTGAGCCAATCCTTTTCTGGAATCTAAAAAATGAAATTTGTCCAGTACAGTGCGGCAGGCAGAGCACCGGCAGAAAGATTCCGGGCCGGCCTAAAGGTGAGCGCTGCAGGGCAGCGGCCAGTGTTCTCCAGGAGGAGGGAGGCAGAAACGGAAAATCCGATTCCGTTTCTGAGGGAACGGGAGACGGGAAATCATAAAGATTTCCTGTCGACTGTGAGCGGTACTGCCGGAGCGGGGACAAAGCGGCCCCTGCATCGCCAGCGAACCGAAATCGTGACGGCCCGGAACTTCTGCCGGTTCTTGACTAGGACTAATAGAATAATTCCAAAAAGTATTTAGTACTATGGTCTTCAGTACAGAATCCCCCCTAAGACCCCAGTGGCCACCATGAGGAGGATAGGATTGATCTTCCATTTTCTCAGGACAAGCAGGCAGACAACGAAGACGACGACTGCAATCCAGTCTATGGAGGCACCTGCCTGTATCGTGCTGCTGCCAGTAAAGGTCAGCAGGAGGATGGTAACCGCGGCGGAGACGATCAGGCCGAGAGAAGCAGATTTAAGACCGTTTAGGACTTCCAGGGCATAGGTTGAGGTGCGGTGTTTTTGAAAAAAACGGTAGAGCAGGATAGAGAGACAGATTCCGGAGATGATACATCCCAGAGTAGCCGCTATGGCGCCCGGAAGCCCCGCGATCTGTATGCCAACAAAGGTGGAGGTATTGACAGCCAGGGGACCCGGCGTCATCTGGGAAATGGTGATGATGTCAGTGAAGGTCTGCTGGGTCACCCAGCCCTGCTGATTCACTACCTGTTCCTGTATCAGTGGGATGATCGCGTAACCGCCTCCGATGCTGAAAAGCCCGATCTGTGAAAAAACCGCCAGTAGTTTAAGTAAAAGATTCATTGGATTTTTCCTTTCTCTGTCTTTGCCAGATTCGCAGGATACAAAGCAGGCAGCAGGCGACCAAAATCAAAGCCACATTGATACTCAGGAAAAAGACCGCGCAGAATGCAGCGGGAACCATGGCGGTCAGGAGAACAGAACGCTCTTTGAGTACCATGGCGCACATATCGGCCACCAGGTCTACGATCAATGCGGCGACTCCTGCCTGCATTCCTTTCAGGACGGCCGCAATCAGAAGATTGGATGCGAAGGCGGCATACCAGAGAGAAACGAGTGACAATATGGCAAAAGGCGGAATGACCGCGGCGGTGCAGCTTATGACCGCGCCGACTAATCCGGCTGTATGATATCCGGCCAGAGCGGACAGATTGATCGCAATGGCCCCTGGGGTCGACTGGGCGACAGCGGCCATGGATACAAGCTCTTCTTCGGTGAACAGTCGTTTTTGAAATACAAAATATTTTCGGATCATGGGAACTACGACGTATCCTCCGCCGAAGGTGAAGGTACTGATGAACAGATTGACGCGGAAAAGCCAGAACCAAAGCCGGCAGGATTCTTGAAAGCCGGGCTTTGGAGATTCTTTTGAGGGAACTGTGTTCTGGGATACAGACATGTCTGTGTCCTCCTTTCCAATTCTTAGTAATTTGCCAGGCTTTATTTAAGCCTCCTGAATCATTATAGGCCTTGATATGGCATTCGTAAAATGATATAATTTTAAGATATCCATTAATATAATTCATGGGTTTTGAAGACGGAGGAAAGACTATGGCAATGACACTGCGGCATTTTCGAATATTGCAGACGGTGGCAGAAACGGGCAGTTTCACAAAAGCGGCGGCCAGGCTTTATATCACCCAGTCTGCCGTATCCCATGCCATTCGGGAAATGGAAGAGGAGACCGGTACAGAGCTGTTTGACCGGCTTCCCAGAAATGTGCGTCTAACGCCGTGCGGACAGCTTTTGCTGGAGGAGGTCACACCGATCCTGGCATCATGCGATACATTGGAAGCGCATATGGGACGCCTGGAATATCAAGCTCCTCTGCGTATCGTATCCAGCATCACCATTGCTTCCTTCTGGCTTCCGGAGGCCCTGTGGAGATTCCACTCGGAATGGCCGGATACGGAAGTGTATGTGGATGTGGCGCCGGCCGCCGCTGTCATGGATCTTTTGCAGAAGGGCAAAGCGGATCTGGCGCTGACGGAAGGGACACTGCCGCAGGGGGCATATGTCTGCGATATCTTTGCTTCCTATTCCATGAAGATACTTTGCGCTCCTGGCTACCGGAAGAGACCGGGGCCGGCGGATGTGAAGGAACTGAGTCAGGAAAAGCTGCTGCTTCGGGAAAAAGGGAGCGCGGTCCGGGATACTTTTGACAGCGCCTTGTATTTAAAAGGATATGCTGCTCATCCGAGATGGACGAGTGTAAATTCCCAGGCGCTCATTGAGGCGGCGAAGGCAGGTCTGGGAATTACCGTGCTTCCTGAGCCTCTCGTGGAAAAAGAGATACAAAAAGGAGAGCTCGTCGAGCTGGAGGTAGCTGATTTTAAGCTGGTTAATGAGCTGATCGCGGTCCGCCACCGGAGCAAATATGTGACCATGCCGATGCGTGGACTGCTTAAATGTGTCCGCTCATGTAAAGGCAGAATCGTAAAAGGACAAGGAATCCCCCAAATCTGACATGCCTTGTCTTGTCCTGTCAAAAAAAATAAAAAAGTGTAAAAGCACTACGAAAGATGTCCCTGCATAAAGTAATAGAAAGAACTTGCCGGGGTAGCCTTTTCATGAAAACCTTCTTAAAGCCCTTGACCATTTCAGAGGAGCGTACATTTTTGGAGCAGCTGAAGCAAGGGGAGCGGGAAGCGAAAGATGTGCTGGTAGAGCGCAATATGCGCCTGGTGGCACATATTGTAAAGAAATACAGCCAGACGGATTATGAGATGGAGGATTTGATCTCCATCGGCACCATCGGTTTGATCAAAGCCGTGGATACCTTTAATCCCGACCGGGCAAACAGACTGGGGACGTATGCGGCGAAGTGCATCGATAATGAGATCCTCATGTTCCTCCGGGCTGAGCGGAAAAAAGGCCGGGAGGTTTCGCTTTATGAGCCCATTGGTACGGACAAAGAGGGCAATGTCATCAGCCTGGTGGACATCATTGAAGCAGAGAGTAAGGACGTGGCGGAAAAAATATCCACGGATCAGGACATCAAGAGGATGCACGAAGCCTATGGGGAGATACTGAGTGATCGGGAGAAACAGGTGATTGCCATGCGGTACGGTCTGTTTGGGGGAAAAGAACATACACAGCGGGAGGTGGCCTCTGTCCTCGGAATCAGCCGCTCCTATGTGAGCAGGATAGAGAAGGGAGCGCTTCTTAAACTGCGTGATGTGATGGACAGGAAAAGCTTGTGAAGCGGAAGACATTATGATATGATATGCAGAATACGGATGCCTGCGGAATGCCAGGTGCGAGGAGGATGATATATGGAATGGCTTGGGACCCTGGAGCACGGGATTTTACTTTTTATACAGGAAAACCTGCGGGCCGGCTGGCTTAACGGCTTTATGAAAGCAGTCACATCCTTAGGAGATGTGGGTTGGTTTTTTATTGTCCTGGGCATTGCCCTCCTTCTGTATCCGAAGACCAGGAAATATGGACTGTTTGTGCTGGCGGCGCTGGCGCTGGATTTTGTATTACTCAATCTGGGGCTTAAGAATCTGGTACATCGTGCCAGACCCTTCAACCAGTATTCGGATCTGATCCCGCTGGTAGCGGCGCCGCGGGATTTTTCTTTCCCGTCGGGACATTCTGGATGCTCTTTCGCGGCGGCCTGCGTGCTTTGCCTGACTTTGCCGAAGGGAAAGAAGATCTGGGGCTACGCCCTGCTGGTACTGGCTTTTCTGATCGCATTTTCCAGGCTGTATGTCGGGGTCCATTTTCCGACTGATGTGCTGGCCGGGATGCTGATAGGTTTTCTCTGCGCGCTGACGGTGGCTCTGCTTTGCCGTAGGCAGCAGCGGAAGATGGAAGAGGACAATGGAAAACATCTTTGAGAAATAGTGAGCCGGCTGGTTTAGCCGGCTTTTGTTCTGGTTGACAGAGTAAATTGAGCGGCGTAAAATGGACATGCAGAAAAAAGCAAATAAGTATCGGGAGCAGGAGGATAATATGGGAAGGATTTATCATGGGATTGAAGAAATCACAGGGCATACGCCTCTGCTGGAGATGAGACGCCTTACAGCAGGAGAGGAGATAGAAGCGAGAATCCTGGGAAAGCTGGAATATCTGAATCCGGCGGGAAGCGCGAAGGACAGAGTGGCGGTTTCCATGATTGAAAAGGCCGAAGCCGACGGGCGGCTTGCGCCGGGAGCTGTGATCATTGAGCCTACCAGCGGAAATACGGGGATTGGCCTGGCAGCTTTTGCCGCGGCGAAGGGGTATGAGGCGATAATCGTGATGCCGGATACCATGAGCGTGGAACGGCAGAAGCTGATGACAGCCCATGGAGCGAAGCTTGTTTTGACGGAAGGGGCACTGGGAATGGCGGGAGCCATCGCAAAGGCTGAGGAGCTGGCGGAAGAGATTCCCGGCAGCATTGTGGCCGGTCAGTTTGTGAATCCGGCCAATCCAAAGGCACACTATGAGACCACAGGACCTGAGATATGGGAGGATACTGAGGGCATGGTGGATATTTTTGTGGCCGGTATCGGGACAGGCGGGACGATTACCGGTGCGGGCCGGTATTTGAAGGAAATGAATCCTGCAGTGAAGGTGGTCGGAGTGGAACCCGCGGATTCGCCGGTCTTAAGCGGCGGACAGGCAGGTCCCCACGGCCTGCAGGGTATCGGAGCCGGTTTTGCGCCGGAGGTTTTGGATACCTCCGTATATGACGAGGTGGTCTGCGTCACCACGGAAGAAGCCTATGAGGCGGCGAGAGCCATTGCGGCCAGAGAAGGCATCCTGGTGGGGATTTCTTCAGGAGCTGCGGTCTTTGCCGCCATGGAGCTGGCTAAAAAGCCGGAGAACAGAGGGTGCAGCATCGTCGTGCTTTTGCCGGACTCCGGAGAAAGGTATCTGTCTACAAGCCTTTTCGGTGAGTGATCCTGCGGTACGGGATGAAGGGCCGGAGAAATGACGGAATGATTGAAAAGAGAGAGGATTTAAAGATCATGTCTTATTGTACGGAATGCGGAACAGAGCTGAAAGAAAGGTTTCTGGAAAATGAAGGGATGATTCCTTATTGTGAGACCTGCCGGGCATATCGGTTCCCCACCTATAACGTTGCGATCAGCACCATTGTATACAGTCCGGATTCGGAGAAAATCCTTCTGATAAAGCAATATGGAAGGGACAAAAATATCCTGGTTGCCGGTTACGTGAACAAGGGAGAGGCGGCGGAGCACGCTCTTGCCAGAGAAGTAAGAGAGGAAATGGGACTGCGTGTGACGGAATGCTGTTTCAATGAGAGTGAGTATTTTGCCAAGAGCAATACGCTGATGCTCAACTTTGCGAGTATCGTGGATTCTGACGATCTGAGCCGTATGACAAAAGAAGTGGATCATGCGGCCTGGTATACGCCGGAGGAGGCGAAGGACGCAATCAGCCATGGAAGCCTTGCGGAGAAATTCCTTCTTAGCTGGCTGGCAAAAAGAAAACAGTATGACAAGGCGTATGACAGCTGCTTATTCTAAAATAGCAGCAGACTGAGGGCCTTTCTAGAGTGTGAAGGGTACTATAATGGTACCCTTCGTTATTTTTGCTTCTTCTTTCTTTAGTGGATAATTTGAGATTCGTAAGATAGATTAATCTGGATACCACTACTTCCCCATCCATCATTCACTACAGCATAAGAATAAGAACCTGTGTCATTATATCCATATCCGGTTACCCAATGATTTCCGTATTTTCCATGATTCTGAATCAATAGAATGTAAGGTTTATTGAAAGATGATACACAACTAAATACAAGCGCAAAGGATGATGATTCTACGGTAGGAAAGTGATTAACGCCTTGTGTTTTTAAATATTTGTAAATTCCTCCTGCCACATCGACAGGATTACTACCACCATACCAATTGTTGTCTATGTACTGAATCATATGTTGGCATAATGCTACTCCGTTTGAAGTGCTTAAGCTATTAGGGACATAGCTTCCATTTACACAATTATCATACCCTTTTAACCACATAGCAGCAGCCGTTGAGCCACATGTATCACCTGCATTATAATAGTACCCATTTCAATATTATATAGGTCTTGTATGGAGCCGATAACTTTTTTGGCAGTTAAAGAAACTATAGATTGGTCTTGCATTGTATAACAACTGGGTGGTCCTGCATATTTATTGAATCATATATTAGGTATCCTGTGTTTTCAAAGGGGATATAAAAGTAGCGGGATTTATCACTGGCAGATTTTAGATAAACTAATTCATTTTCCTTTTAGGAAACATCATAGATTGAAATTATTTCTTTGATTGCGGTTATATTATCGATAGATATATCAGAAGAAGCCAAAACAAAAACATTATTAGAACAAATTACAAATATTATAATTCAACAACATAAAACTGTTTACCATTTCTTTTCATATTCTTCCCCCATTTCAATTAGTTTTTTTTGCATTTCATCTACTAGCGTATCATCTACATAAAACGTTTTATCAATTATGCCATCATAATTTATTACTCCTTTCTTGAATGTGATACTTCTTTTTTCTATTCCGTCAGCATTGAAAAAACGCAAACGAAACGTCCAGCCGCCTGCTCTCCGCCCTAAGAAATCATAAAAAGCTGTTTTGTCCAAGGCTGTGATTTCATCACATAATTCTGAAATGATAATAGAATCACGTACGTAATATTCTTTAATGCCAGATTCAGAATAAACAGTTACTGAAATTTTTTCTGTGTTTTCACCAGATATTGTGGGAACATGTTTCATATAAATAATAACAGTAGATATAAATAATAAAACTAAAACTACAAATAATGTTTTTTTCATAGTTCCACCTACCTGAAAAGATAGACTAAATCTATAGTCAAATTATAACACACTCATAATTGAATGTCAATACCGTTTGAAAGCGTAAAATGACTGATATCTAAAATTGGAAAAAACAAAATTCGGAATAACAATTGGCTTTAATTAATAATTTTTGTGGTATACTTTGAATTTCTTTTAAACAAATTTATCTTTGCAAACCAGACGAGGCAGAAGGAGGCCCGCTGCCGTAAGGTGCGGGCCCTGGGGATATCCGATTCTTTTCTGGAATCAGGAATATAGCGCATGTCTGAAACGGTGCGGCAGACAGGAAACCGGCAGAACGATTCCGGGCCGGCCTAAAGGTGAGCGCCGCAGGGCAGCGGCCGGTGTTCCCCAAGCGGAGGAAGGCAAAAACGGAAAATCCGATTCCGTTTTTGAGGGAACGGGAGACGGGAAATCATAAAGATTTCCTGTCGACTGTGAACGGTACTGCCGGAGCGGGGATAAAGTGGCCCCTGCTTCGCCAGCGAACCGACATTGTGACGGCTCGGAACTTCTGTCGATTTCCTGACTAGGACTGATAGAATGATTCCAAAAAGTATTTAGTATCATACTTATTTGAGTGGTTCACATTTTTTTGTCTGAAAATTAAAAACCGGCTGCAGAAGAGATTCCGCAGCCGCTTGAGTTTTATTTATATTTTTCTTCACAGTATGCGCACCGGTATACCTGGTTTTCTTCATCGGCCAAGAGGAAGATATGAGGCAGCTCCTGCTCAATAGAGGTAATGCAGCGGGGATTTTTGCATTGGATGACATTGGTGAGCTTATTCGGAAGTTTTACAGTCCTTTTTTCCACGATCTTTTCATCTTTGATGATATTGACTGTGATGTTGTGATCAATATATCCAAGTACGTCCAGATCCACCACATCCAGGCCGCCTTCTATCTTCAGAATATCTTTGCGCCCCATCTTATTGCTTCTTGCGTTTTTGATGATGGCCACCTGGCAGTCCAGCTTGTCCAGCTTCAGATATCTATAAATGTCCATGCTTTTGCCGGCCTGAATATGGTCAAGGACAATGCCATTTTTTAATCCGCCTATATTTAACATATATTTTCATCCTTTCTATAAAATATAACAGCAGTCAAAATTTCCACAGGAAGCTTTATTCTTCCGCCGAGATGCCGAGCAGAGTGAGGATGAGCGCCATACGGATGTAGACACCATATTGTGCCTGCTGGAAATAGGCGGCTCTGGGGTCGTCGTCCACTTCCACGGAGATCTCATTGACGCGGGGAAGGGGATGCAGGATGCTCATATCCGGTTTGGCGTTTTCAAGCTTTGCTTTATCCAGGATATAACAGTCTTTCATGCGGATATATTCTTCCTCATTGAAGAAGCGTTCCTTCTGGACACGGGTCATATAAAGGATATCCAGGGAGGACATGGCGGTTTCCAGGTCCCTGACTTCTTCATAAGGGATATGGTTGGCGTCCAGCACATTTTCACGGATATAGCTGGGAACTCTCAGTTCTTCCGGTGAGATCAGCACAAACCGGATGCCGGTATAACGGACCAGTGCGTCGATCAGGGAATGGACAGTCCGGCCGAATTTCAGATCTCCGCACAGTCCTACGGTCATGTTGTCCAGACGCCCCTTCAGGGAACGGATGGTCAGAAGATCAGTCAAGGTCTGGGTGGGATGCTGGTGTCCGCCGTCGCCCGCGTTGATTACGGGAATACGGGATTTTGTGGCGGCCACCATGGGCGCGCCCTCTTTGGGATGGCGCATGGCGCAGATGTCCGCGTAGCAGGAGATTACGCGTATGGTATCGGAAACGCTTTCTCCTTTCGCAGCTGAACTGGAATCGGCAGAAGAAAAACCAAGAACACTGCCCCCTAGATTAAGCATCGCTGCTTCAAAACTTAAACGGGTGCGGGTACTTGGTTCATAAAATAAAGTGGCAAGTTTTTTACCTTTACAGGCTTCAGAATATTTGACCGGATGGGCTTCGATATCGCCAGCCAGATTCATCAGGTGATTCAGCTCGTCTACCGAGAAGTCCAGAGGACTCAGTAAATGTCTCATGTGTGAACATCCTCCTTTTTTTCTTTTGTACCAGTATATACGAAAACTTCAAAATACGCAATATATTCCATAGACAAATTGAGGTATTTTTTGTAAAGTATAAGTAGGACATAAACGGTGACTTTGAGAGGTAAATATGAAGATTACAGATAAAGAACAGACTCATGACAAAAAAAAGAAAAGTCTGTGGGAGCGGGCTCCGATGCTTTGTATGGTGCTGGCGGCCCTCGGGGTGGTGGCCCTGGTAATAGGGATTTTCATAGTGAAAAAGACCGTTGAGCACAATCAGATATTGTCTCATTCGGAAACCTTTTATGAAGGGATTTTTGTGGAGAATATTCCCCTGGACGGACTTACTATGGACCAGGCCAGAGAAAAGGTAGCTGCTGCGGTGGACGGGCGCTATACCTGGGCGGTCAAGGTGGACTGCGGAGGGGAATCCTACGATGTGGATAATATCCTCACGCACAATACAGATGAGATTCTGGCAGAGGCTTTCCGCCTGGGACATGAGGGTACCGATGAGGAACGCCTGTCGGATATCACGCTTTTGAAGCGGAAGGCTAAATATTATACGGTATCCGATTCTTACGAAGAGACAGAGCTGGAAAAGTCCGTTGCAAACGTGGCTGCCCGGTATGACGTGGCTGCTAAAAACGCGGCTCTGACCGGATACGATGAAGAAAACGGATTCCAGTATTCGGCGGAGGAGTCCGGACGGCAGGTGGACCAGGAGGATCTGAAGATCCAGCTTCGGGCAGCGTTAGACATCCAGGATTATGATGCCGTTCTGGCCGGAAAGGTGTCCGAGGTCGTTCCGGAGCTTAATCTGGAGCAGGCAAAGGAAGTCTATACCTGTATTGCGAAGTTCCGCACAGAAGCGAACGTGAACAGTGAAGACCGGGATCACAATGTAAAATTGGCTTCTGATACCATCAACAATACAGTTTTGGCGCCGGGAGAAGAATTTTCCATGAACGCCCTGGTGGGCGAAACGAATGAATCCCAGGGATACAGGCAGGCTGCGACCTATGCCCAGGGGCAGGTGGTGCCGGAGTTCGGCGGAGGCGTGTGCCAAGTGTCCTCTACCATATACAATGCGGTCGTGGAATCAGGGCTCAAGACTACCGAGAGGAACAGTCACAGCATGACGGTCTCCTATGTGAACCTGGGAGAGGACGCGATGATTGCTTATTCGTATTCGGATCTTAAATTCGTCAACAATTCTTCCGGCAATGTACTGGTGCTGGTGGACGCCGACGGTGCGGAGGTGACCTGCTATATCTACGGAATCCCCGTACTGGAGGAAGGGGTTTCCGTGATGATGGATTCCAAGATAGAAGAGACGCTTCCGATTCCGGAGCCGGAATATGTGGAGGATGATACTCTGGCGCCGGGAGAAGAAAAATATAAGAGCTGGGGAAAGGAAGGCTACCGTGTGGTCACCGATTTGGTGGTGATGAAGGACGGAGTGGAGATCAGCCGTGAATTTCTCCATAACAGTACCTATAATCCCCAGACGCCGATAATCCGCAGAAACAGCGGAGGCTGATATCGCATATTAAAAGTTTTGATCCCTGCCAGAAGGCAGGGATTCTTTCTTTTATTTTTGAATGTAAGCATTTATCTCTTTTTCATCCGGAAGGGTTGTAAAAAATAGTCAGTTCTCTATAATGGGGGTAAAGAAGAAAAATTGACCGATACGGTCAAACAGGAAGGACAAAGCAGAAGGGAGAGTGCGATGGCAAATGAAAGATTTGAAAACCTTCCGGAGAGGAACAAGTATAAGCACGCTTCCACCGATCTGATAGCGTCAAAGGCCGGGATACGGAGGAGAAAAGAGTACATCAAAGAGGATGTGAATCCATATGTTCAGGCGGATATCTTATAAAAAGGAGTATCTATGAAAAACAGGATTGAAGTAGAAAAGATCACGAAGGATTATGGAAGAGGGCGCGGAGTGTTTGATGTGAGCTTTTCTGTCGGTGAGGGAGAGGTATTTGGGTTCCTCGGGCCGAACGGGGCAGGGAAGACTACGACTATCCGGCAGCTGATGGGGTTTATCCGGGCCGACAAAGGCAGTGCCTGTATCGACGGAATGGACTGCTTTGAGAAGCGTGCGGATATCCAGAGGCATCTGGGCTATCTGCCGGGGGAGATTGCCTTTATGGAAGAAATGAGCGGAGATGAGTTTCTTAAATTTATGGCTCAGATGAAAGAAATCAAGGATTTGTCGAGGATGAATCAGCTCAAGGAATGTTTTGAATTGGACGGGAGAGGAAAGATCCGCCGGATGTCCAAGGGGACCAAACAGAAAATCGGAATCATCTGTGCTTTGATGCAAAGTCCGGAGATTCTCCTTTTGGATGAGCCGACCAGCGGACTGGATCCGCTGATGCAGAACAGGTTTATTGATATCCTGCTGGAGGAAAAAAAGAAGGGAACTACAATCTTCCTCTCATCCCATATTTTCGAGGAGGTTGAACGCACCTGCGACAGAACCGCATTTATCCGAAGCGGGGAACTGGTATCTGTCTCCCGGATGAAGGATATTCAAAAAAGCAGAAAACGGATATTCGAAATAACCTTCCAGAAGGAAGAAGAGAAGGCGGAATATTTGAAAAAACATAAAGACGCGGCGCCGAAGCGGGAAAATGTGGAAATTTCCATATCCAGAGGGATGGACGAATTCATAAAGGAGCTGGCCGGCTATGAGATTGCGGATGTCCGCATGCGCATGCAGACTCTGGAGGAGATGTTCCTCCACTTCTATGGAGGAGAAGACGATGAATAAGACCTTATGGAAAAGAGAATGGAGGGCGCATTACAAGGTCCTTCTGATATTTGGAGCCGTTTTGTCCTTATATTCGGTAATGATCATCTGCATGTTCGATCCCAAGCTGGGAGAAAGCCTGAAAGTGATGATGGAAAGCATGCCGCAGATATTTTCCGCGTTCGGGATGGCATCCCCCGGCATCACGCTGCTGGATTTTGTCATCAACTATCTGTACGGATTTCTGCTCGTGGTATTTCCGGTCGTGTTCATTATTATTCTGGTAAACCGGCTGATGATACGGTATACGGACCGGGGGATCTTCGCCTATCTTTTGGCTACGCCCAACAGCCGGACGAAGCTCACGTTCACACTGGCTGGTGTGCTTTGCCAGATGGTTTTGATCCTCGTCGTCTATGTGACGCTGCTGACAATCGCAGCAGCAGCCGTTTTGTTTCCGGGAGAGCTGGAGATTGGAAAATTTCTTTTGGTGAACGCAGGGCTCCTGGGGCTTCTTTTTTTCCTCTCCGGAGTATGCTTCCTCTTTTCCTGTGTTTTTTCGGAAAGCGGAAAGGCTATGGGCTTTGGGGCGGGAGCCTGTATCCTGTTTATTCTGGTCCAGATGCTGTCTCAGGTGGGGGAAAAATTTGATAAGCTCAAATACTTCACTCCTCTGACCTTGTTCCAGCCAGAAAAAATAGCGGCAGGAAACAGAGCGGCGGTCTGGATGCTCCTCATTCTCTATGGGACCGGATTTTTACTGTTCGGTGTGGGAATACGGATCTTCAGCAAAAAGGATCTGTCCATCTGACAATTTTTTAGGGCAGAAAACAGTTTAAGGTTTTTGTAGTTTGTAAATGCGGGGGTTATCGGTTATAATGGAAGACACGTTAAGGGTTGGAATAAGGGAAGGAAAGGAGGCACATCTGTGCCGTCATTTACAAAGAAAGCCATTGTCGACTCATTTTTAAAGCTTCTGAGAGAAAAGCAGCTGGATAAGATCACCATAAAAGACATCGTGGAGGATTGTGGAATCAACAGAAATACGTTTTATTATCATTTTGATGATATACCGGCTTTGGTGGAAGACATCCTGAAAGCGGAGACAGAGCGGGTGATTTCCGAACATCAAGATATGGAATCCTGGGAAGAAGGATTCATTGCGGCTGCAGATTTTGCCCTGGATAATAAGAAAAGCGTTTATCATATATATAATTCTGTAAACCGGGAGATTTTTGAGCAGTACCTGAACAATATTTCCAGGGATGTGATGAAACGGTTTGTCGAGCAGGTGTCGGAGGGAACCGGAGCCAGTGAGGAGGATAAGGCGCTGATCGTGGAATTTTATAAAGCGGCTTTGACCGGTATGGTTCTGGACTGGCTGGGGGCCGGAATGCAGTACGATCCGAGGCAGGTCATCCGGAGGCTTGGCAGGATGCTGGAGGGTGAGATTGAGGCGGCGCTCAGGAGGATTTCCAGGCCGGGAATTTAGGCATTGGATATAAAATGTCTGATTTTTAGTCAATGAAAGGGCAGTGCACAAAAATTGTGCACTGCCTTTTTTTTATCCATTTAAAAAAAGAAACAGGAGTCATAAAATAAAAAACGGAAAGAAAAGGAGGATATGGTATGAAGACGAGTAAGACAATCAAAGCCGCAAAATTCGGATATATTGTCACCTCATTGGTTTCATGCGCCGCAGGTATATTTTTAATAGTCTGTCCCGGAATATCGGCACAGGCGCTTTGCTATGCGGCGGGGGCGCTGCTCATCCTGTGCGGAGTCATAAAACTGATCGGGTATTTTTCCAAGGATCTTTACCGTCTGGCCTTTCAATTTGATTTGGCTCTTGGCCTGCTGTCCGTGGCAATGGGGCTGGTGATGCTTTTTCATCCAGCAGGAGTGATTTCCATCCTGCATATCGTCATCGGCATCCTGGCTCTGGCTGACAGTCTGTTTAAGATTCAGACGGCAGTAGACGCGAAACGATTTGGAATCGGGAAATGGTGGGTCATCGGCCTGACAGCGGTAGTCACGGGGCTTTTTGGACTTCTGCTGGTCATAGATCCCTTTACAGGGGCATCCCTTCTCATGATCATGGTCGGAACCACGCTGATGGCGGAAGGAATTCTGAACTTGTGTGTGGCACTTTGTGCCGTAAAAATCATTAAGGGAAAGAAACCGGATATCGTAATCAAAGAAGAATAAGAAGAGGAGGAAAAATAGAAATGAAGTTTGGAAAAGCGGTGGTTAAGTACCGGATTCCCATTCTGATACTTGCAGTCCTGCTGCTGGTACCTTCGGCAGTCGGAATGGTTAAGACGAGAATCAATTATGATATGCTGAATTATCTGCCGGAGGACATGGATACGGTAAAAGGGCAGGATATCCTGATGGAGGATTTTGGAAAGGGAGCTTTTTCCTTTGTGATTGTGGAGGGAATGCCGGAAAAGAAAGTAGCGGAGCTCAAGGCAAAGATCGAACAGGTGGAACATGTGGATACCGTTTTGTGGTATGACAGTATTCTGGATCTGTCGGTTCCCATGGATCTGCTTCCCGATAAGCTGTATCAAGCATTTAACTCCGGGGATGCCACCATGATGGCCGTATTCTTTGACAGTTCCACATCATCCGATGAGACCATGGGAGCCATACAAGCCGTCCGGGAGGCCACCGGAGAACAGTGCTTTGTATCCGGAATGTCGGCGCTCGTCACGGACTTAAAGGAGCTGTGTGAGAAGGAGGAGCCGATCTACGTGGGGATAGCAGTCCTTTTGGCCTGTGCAGCCATGATGATTTTTATGGATAATTTTCTGATACCGTTTATTTTTCTCATAAGCATCGGCATGGCAATCCTCTTAAATATGGGAACCAATTATTTCCTGGGTGAGATTTCTTATCTGACAAAGGCTTTATCGGCGGTGCTCCAGCTGGCGGTCACGATGGATTATTCAATCTTTCTGTGGCACAGCTATAGTGAACAGAAGCGGCGGAGGGCCGACAGAAAAAAAGCCATGGCGTGGGCTGTTAAGGAAACACTCACCTCTGTGATCGGGAGCTCCGTTACAACGATCGCAGGTTTTATCGCTCTTTGTTTCATGAGCTTTACCTTGGGCAGGGATCTCGGCGTAGTCATGGCGAAGGGAGTCATCCTGGGAGTGATCGGATGTGTAACGACACTGCCGGCGCTCATCCTGGTACTGGATAAACCGCTGGAAAAGACCATGCATAAATCTCTGATTCCTAAAGCGGATAAGGTGGCGGGCTTTGTTACCAGGCGGTTTCCCATATTTCTGGTCCTGTTTGTGCTGATACTGATTCCTGCATACGGAGGATATAAAAAGACCAACAGCGAGGTCTATTACGATCTGTCGGTCAGCCTTCCGAGAGATATGGATAATATTATCGCCAACACCAAGCTTCAGGAAACCTTCCAGGTGGGCTCCACCCACATGATACTGGCAGATTCCTCCCTGTCTCATAAAGAGACGAAAGCGATGATAAAGGAAATGGAATCTGTGGACGGCGTGAAATACGTGCTGGGAATGGATTCTGTGATCGGATCTCTGGTACCGGAGGAAATGATACCGGAATCCATCAGCAGTATTCTGAAAAGTGATAAATGGGAGCTTTTGCTGGTGAATTCAGAATACAAGACGGCCAGCAATGAGGTCAATGATCAGATAGACGGGCTGAACGCAGTGCTAAAAAAATATGACAAGAATGGTATGCTGATTGGAGAGGCTCCTTGTACAAAGGATATGATAGAGGTCACGGATACGGACTTTAAGGTGGTGAACGCCATATCTATTATCGCGATCTTCTTTATCATCGCAATCGTGGAAAAGAGTATTTCTCTGCCGTTCATCCTGGTGGCTGTCATAGAATTTGCTATTTTCATCAACCTGGGACTGCCGCATTATACCAATGTATCTCTGCCCTTTATCGCCCCGATCTGTATCAGCACCATTCAGCTGGGAGCCACAGTCGACTACGCGATTTTGATGACTACGCGGTATAAAAGTGAACGATATTCCGGACTGGACAAAAAAACGGCTGTGGGAAATGCTCTGGCGGCGTCTGTTCCGTCAATTATCGTCAGCGCGCTGGGGCTGTTTGCAGCCACCTTTGGAGTGGCCTGTTATTCGGATATCGATATGATCAGCTCTTTATGTAATCTGATGGCCCGTGGAGCCATTGTGAGCATGTTCTGTGTGATCTTGATTCTTCCGGCAATGTTTATGCTGTTTGACCGGGTGATCTGTGCGACGAGCATCGGCTTCCGGAAAAAAGAAGATAAAAGCAAAAAAAGAGGATGGAAACGAAAAAATGATTCGGAGGTTGCATTATGAAAGACATGAAAAAGAGATCAGTTAAAATCCTTTCCCTGATTCTGTGCGCTGTGATGGTATTCAGTCTGGTGGGAGCGATATCCTATGCTGCCGGAGCGAAAACCAGAAGCACGGCGGAAAAGGAGACGACAGAAACGGAAACTGCCGGAGGTGAAAAGGAACAGGAAATCACAGAAGGAGACGTATCAAAGGATGAGACGGTTTATGTGATCGCGGATGCTGACGGCTCCCCCAGGAAGATCATTGTAAGTGACTGGATAAAGAACAGTATCGGCAAGGCACAGATAAATGACAGTTCAGAGCTTGACAATGTGACAAATGTGAACGGAGAAGAAAGCAGCACCGTAAATGGCGGCACGCGCGTCTGGGATGCAGAGGGCAATGATATTTATTATAAAGGAGATATCCGCAAGGAACTTCCGGTAACTATGTCCATCAGCTACAAGCTGGACGGAAAAGTCATTTCTGCGGAGGATTTGGCAGGAAAGAGCGGAAAAGTCACCATGCGGTTTGACTATACCAATAATCAATATGAGGAAGCGGAGATCAAAGGAGAAAAACAGAAGATTTATGTGCCGTTTGTGATGCTGACCGGCATGATACTGGACAATGAGCAGTTTAAGAATGTGGAAGTCTCCAATGGACGGCTGGTGAATGATGGGAGCCATACCATCGTTGCAGGAATCGCGATGCCCGGACTCCAGGAGAATCTGAATATTGACAAAGAGAAATTAGAACTTCCGGACTATGTGGAGATCACAGCGGATGTGACAGACTTTGAAGTGGCGGCTACTCTGTCGTTGGCAACAAATGAAGTGTTCGGTGATATCAATCTGGAGGAGGGGGATTCCATTGATAAGCTGAAAGAGTCTTTGGATAAACTGTCCGATGCCATGGAGCAGCTGCTGGATGGTTCTTCCGCCTTGTATGACGGCCTGGAGACTCTGGAGAGCAAGTCAGGAGAGCTGATTGACGGGGTCAGCCAGCTGGCATCCGGAGCAGGGGCCTTGTCAGACGGAGCAGGAGCGTTAAAGAACGGGACTCAGAGCCTCAAAGACGGGGCCGGTGATCTGGCTGGAGGTCTGAATAAACTGGCGGCCAATAATGAGTCTCTGAACGGAGGAGCCAGACAGGTATTTGATTCTCTGCTGGCGGCGGCGGACAGCCAGTTGGCGGCGGCGGGGCTTTCTATACCGGCGCTCACCGTTGACAACTATGCAGAGGTGTTGGATGGGGTCAAAGGCTCCCTGGACGAGAACACCGTATACAACATGGCATATAATACGGCACTTGATGCGGTGACCGGAAAAGTGCGAGCTCAGGAGACGGCCATCTGCGCCCAGGTTGAGGTGGCTGTCCGCGGAAAGGTGCTGGAAGGAGTCCTGCAGGCGGCCGGAATGCCGATGACGGCGGAGCAGTATGAGGCTGCTGTGAACGCAGGCGGAGTGGATGCTGATACCCAGGCCATGGTCGCGGGAGCTGTGGATAATCAGATGCAGTCGTCCGACATCCGGGGACAGATAGCTGCTGCCACGGAATCTAAGGTTCAGGAGCTGATCCAACAGAATATGCAGAGCAGTGAGGTGATGTCTCAGATCAATGCCGCTGTGGAAAGTGCCAGAAACGGAGCAGGAAGCATAGCGGCCCTTAAGGCCCAGCTGGACAGCTACTATGAGTTTTATAACGGCCTGCTGAGCTATACCGCAGGCGTTGCCAAAGCGAATGAAGGAGCCGGAGCGCTTCTTGGAGGAGCCTCCGAGCTGGCTGACGGAGCGTCAGATCTTTATGACGGCGCAGGGACTCTCCGCGAGGGAATCGGCCGGCTGCAGAGCGGCGGCGGTGCCCTTACGGATGGGGTATCACAGCTGGCCGACGGAGCACTGCAGTTATCTGACGGTCTGAAGGAATTCAGCGAAGAGGGAGTACAGAAGCTGGTGGATGCGGTCGACGGGGACCTGGATGTGCTGGTATCCAGACTCCGGGCTACCGTAGATGCTTCTAAGAATTATAGATCCTTTGCAGGAATTTCAGAGGATATGAGCGGAAGCGTGAAGTTCATTTATAAAACAGACGCGGTAGAGACAGAAGAATAAAGAAAAGCGCGCTGCTCCATAGATGAGAATCATCTATTCGGCAGCGCGCTCTTTCTTATTGAGTAAACGTGCTATTTAGCTGTTTCTGCAGCTTTTTCCGCATATTCGGTATTTACCAGCTCCTTATAAGGGACTTTTTCCTTCAGCTCACCGGCTTCTGTCAGGATATCCTGCAGCAGGTTAAAGCTGTCTTCGCTGAAGACCAGATCTTCTTTCCAGGTATCCTGGTCCAGATAACGGCCGACGATCGCGGCTATGGTGCTCTCCTCGGTCTCAGAAAACTGGGGCTGTATGATCTTGGCGATTTCTTCTGCAGTATGGCTGTTCACATAGTCAAGGCCTTTTTGGACAGCATTTGTGAAGCCCTGGATGATTTCAGGATGCTCGGAATAGTAGCTCTGCTTTGCGCAGTAGGCCGTATAAGGAACATATCCGGAATCCACGCCGAGAGACGCCACGACTTTTCCAGCGTCCTCCAATTCAATCTTAGTGGCAAAGGGCTCGAATTCCACGGTATAGTCTGCGTCGCCTTCTATGAAAGCGGCGGCAGTCAGACCGAAATCGATACTCTGGTCGATAGTCAGATCTGTTTTCGGATTGATCCCGTTCTTTTTCAGAATGTATTCAAATACCATTTCAGGCATGCCGCCGGCGCGGCCGCCGAGGACCTTCGTGCCTTTCAGGTCTTCCCATTTGAAATCTTCGTCTGCTTCTCTTCCTACCAGGAAGTTGCCGGCGCGCTGAGTCAGCTGAGCGAAATTCACCGCATAGTCAGAGCTTCCTTCTGCGTAGACATAGATGCTGGCTTCAGAACCCATGAAACCGATATCGGCGCCGCCGGAGATCATGGCGGTCATTACCTTATCGGCTCCGGCGCTGTTAATGAGGGTGAGGTCAATGCCCTCTTCTTCAAAATATCCGTTTTCAATGGCCACATATTGGGGGGCATAGAAAATGGAGTGTGCCACTTCGCTTAAGGTAACGGGGGTCAGGGCTTCCTGCTTGGGGGCCTCTGTCTTTTCGGCAACCGTATTCTTGCTGTCTGCTTTTTTTCCGCAGCCGGATACTGTCCCGATCAGGACGAGTAAGCAGAGGGAGAGGCAGAGAAGCCGTTTAGTCAGGGTTTTCATGTTCAATGGGTCGTTCTCCTATGAGTTTTGCTTACTGGTATAATATGGAGAATGGAAAAATACGTGCAGGACAATACCGTGTACATGGAATCACTCATTTCCTGAGGAGATTCAAATTGAATTTTTCATCCAGCTGGTTATGTAAAAAGTGGATTTAGCTTTATGTCAGCTTATTAGAATATATGGGAGTAAATGAAAATTGACATTTTAATCTTCCGGAGGTATATTTGAAAAGATTTGATTGGAATGGAGATCAAGAGAACAGGAGAGAAGAAAGCATGGAGATTAATTTAGAGAAACTGGAAGAGACATTGAATAAAGCAGAAGTTATCTATTTATCGACGAGCCTTCATGACGTTGTTTCTTCAAGGCCTGTAAGTCCCCTGAACATTGGCCTGAGCTTATATATCCGGACGTCGGCGTCCTCAAAAAAAGCGAAAGAGATGACGGCCAATGCCAATATCGCCGTATGCGTTGGCAATTTTTATTTCACGGGGAAGGCGAGATCATTAGGCTCCGCATTCGGCAGCGGCAATACAGAACTGAAAAGATCGTATATTTCCCGATATCCGGATTCCTTTGGCGAAGAAGATGAATTTATAGAATCAGACGAGGTGTTTTTCGAATTGACGATAGAACACGTTTCCGAATGGATCTACGAAAATGATATTCCCGTTGGATTCGCGGAACAGACGCTGTGGTGAATAAGAAAAAATTCATTTCCTTTAAAAAAGGATTGAAACTATACAAGTTTTGAGGTACACTAATCGTAGTTGAGTAAACGTTTACGCAAACAGATGGTCAAGGTGCGGTCTATGGAGAAGAAAATCACGATAAAAAGAATAGCGGAGCTTGCAGGAGTATCTGTAGCCACCGTATCCCGGGTCATCAATCAGAACGGGCGGTATTCAGCGGAGACGGAGTCTAAAGTCCGGGAGATCATTGAGGCATATCACTATGTGCCGAACCTGCCGGCCAAGGGGCTTAAGACCAGGCGGACTGATGTGGTGGGAATCATCGTTCCGGATATCCTGAGCCGTCACTTTGCGGGTCTGGTCCTGGAGATACAAATGGAGATGTTTAAATATTCGTATTCCACCCTGATCTGCAATACCAATGAAGATGAACGGCTGGAGAAGCGGCATGTGGATACTCTGCTCGCCCACCAGGTCAGCGGGATCTTGTTCATTTCCGGCAGCAGGATACATACGGAGATTGAAGACATGCCAGTGGCCTATCTGGACAGGCGGCCGGAAGGATACGAGGGTCAGAAGGAGATCGTGCTCATTGAGTCCGATAATGAAAGCGGAGGATATCAGGCGGCCGGTAAGCTGGCAGAAAGAGGATGCGGGAGAATAGCTGTCCTCCGGGATAAGGGAAACGACTGGAACAAGGAAGCCAGATACCGGGGCTATTGCCGCGCCATGGCGGAAGCCGGGAGGTCTTTGGATAAGGAGCTCATCCTTTGTGCGGACAGTGTTTCGGCAGAAGCGTCCAGGAAGGCCGTGGGAAAGGCTTTGGAGGAGGGCATCTTCTTTGACGGGATCATGTGTACCACGGATGAACTGGCGGCGGGGGCAGTCATGGCTCTTCGGGAACGCGGCAGAAAAGTGCCTGAGGATGTCATGGTGACTGGCTTTGACGATACGCCTCTGGCGGCCATATATGAGCCGGCGCTTACCAGCGTTCATCAGGATGTGAAGCTGATGGCCAGAATCGCTGCGAAAGAAATGGTGGAATTGATTGAGGGGAGAACGGCGGGAGGGTGTCACCAGGTGATACCGGTACGGCTGACAGAGAGGAAGTCCACGGAAAAACGCCCCGAGTGAATTTGCCGGTCTGCTTTTTGGTTTATCGGTAAAGTGGGCATGAGTAAACGTTTACATAATAAAAACAGCCACTGTGGCATTAAATTTCAGAAAGGAGAAAGAATATGGGAAGCAAAACAGAACAGGCTTATGAACTGGCAAAGGAGCGCTACGCAAAGATGGGGGTGAATACGGAGGAAGCAGTAAAGAAGCTTCTTGCCGTCAGAATCTCTTTTAATGCGTGGCAGCTGGACGACGACAAGGGGTTTCTGCAGGTGGAGGCCGGAACCGGTGGAGGGGTCATGGCGACAGGCAACTATCCGGGAGCGGCAAAAAACGCGGAGCAGCTGGTACAAGATGCTGGAAAAGTGTTTTCTTTGATTCCGGGCAGACATAAACTCAGCATCCAGTCCAAGATGATCGCTTCGGCGGAGCCGGGAATCGACCTGGACAGGATAGAAAGGGAGCATTACCGTTACTATGTGGACTGGGCGAAAGAGAATGGGATCGGATTGGATTTTAACCCCAGCTGCTCAGGCCATCCCATGGCAAATTCCGGATTTACTCTGAGCAGTGCAGATAAAAGGGTGCGGGAATTCTGGATCGAGCATTTCAGACGTGCCAGTGAGATAGGAGAATATCTGGGACAGGAGACCGGGATAAAATGTATGACGAATTACTGGATCCCCGACGGCTACAAGGATATGCCCGCTGATATGTACGCTCCCAGAAAGAGACTGGAGGAGTCCCTGGACTGCGTTTTTGACCGGAAGGCGGACCGCGTTCACAATATGGATTCTTTGGAGAGCAAGTTATTTGGCATAGGAGTGGAAGCCTATACGGTAGGTTCTCATGAATTCTACATGGCATATGCGGCGAAGCATCATCTTCCGGTCACGCTGGACGCCGGACATTTCCATATCTCAGAGGAAGTGGCGAATAAAATCTCGTCTCTTATGTTTATGTGTGATGAAATTCTTCTTCATGTTACCAGGCCCATGAGATGGGACAGTGACCATGTGGTGGCATTTGACGATACGACTCAGAACATCATGAATGAAATCGTAAGGAACGAATGGCTTGACAGGGTGCATATCGGAACGGATTATTTTGACGCTTCCATAAACCGGGTGGCCGCAGGAGTGATCGGTCTTCGCAACACGCAGAAAGCGCTCCTGAAAGCTTTCCTGGAACCGACAAAGGAGCTGCGGACCTATGAAAATGAAGGAAACTACACGAAGCGCCTGGCTCTTATGGAAGAAATGAAGACGATGCCTTTCCAGGCAGTCTGGGATTATATTTGTGAAATGGAGAATGTGCCGGTGGGATTTGGCTGGTTCACGGAAGTAGAGCAGTATGAGAAAGAAGTCCAGTTAAAACGTCAGTGAAATGGGAAAGAGAGGAAATAAAATGAAATATGGTATTTATTTTGCTTACTGGGAAAATAAATGGGGAGCGGACCAGAGAAAATACATAGAGAAGGTTAAAAAGCTGGGATTTGATATTTTGGAAATTTCCTGTGCGGCTCTTAAGGACATCAGTAAAGCCGAGCTTACGGCTTTTAAGGAAGAGGCAAAAGCCCAAGGGATCACCCTGACAGCGGGATACGGCCCTTCTGCGGAAGAAAACCTGGGATCTGCGGACGAGACTGTGACGAAACACGCTATCGAGTTTTATACGGATATTCTGAAAAAACTGGAATATCTGGATATCCACACCATTGGCGGCGGCATTTATTCCTATTGGCCGGTGGACTATACGAAACCCATCGATAAAAAAGGGGATTGGGAGCGGAGCGTGAAAAATGTCAGGACTGTATCCAGAATCGCCGGAGAATGCGGTGTGGACTACTGCCTGGAGGTTCTGAACCGGTTTGAGGGATACCTTCTCAATACGGCGAAGGAGGCAGTGGAGTTTGTAAAGGAAGTGGATGTGCCGGCTGCCAAGGTGATGCTGGATACGTTCCATATGAATATTGAAGAGGACAGTATGGTGGATGCGATCTTGACAGCGGGCAGCCGGCTGGGCCACTTCCATGTGGGAGAGAACAACAGGCGGGTGCCGGGGAAAGGGAATATGCCCTGGTGTGAGATCGGCCATGCGCTGAGAAGAATAGGATATGACAAAAATGTAGTCATGGAACCGTTTGTATTGGATGGCGGCGAGGTGGGAAGCGATATCAAGATCTGGAGAGATCTTAGCAACAGCGCCACCAAAGAGCAGCTGGACGAAGACGCCAGGAATTCTGTGGCATATCTGAGATATGTGTTCAGTGGTCCTGCGTCGGATTACCGATAGATAAAAAGGGTACTTGTTTGTGTTTCGTCCCCTGCTTTCAGGAATCGGATATGTGATGTTTCTGTGAAAATTTTGCGTTTTTTGTCGCATTGTGCTAGAATGGCATATATTTGATACTGGGAAAGTAAGATCGTTATTTATATAGGGGATGAGAATTATGATTTGTCCGAAATGCGGAAGAGAAACAGAAGGTAAATTTTGCAGCAGCTGCGGGACGCTTTTAACGGGGCCGGGGAGACGGACAGCGCGGTCGGCAGACGATTTTTCAGGTGTGGATTTTGTGCCGCAGGATGACGCCTGGGCGGCGGATACCGGAGAGAGGCCTTTCCGTGAGGAAACGGACCTTGACGAGACGGTGGTGCTGGAGCCGTTGGAACAGTATGACGGAGAAAAACAGAGAAGCGTTTACCATTGGGAGGGAAATGAATCTCCGGTATACCCGGAATACGAAGAGAAAAAGGAAAGTTCCGGAAAGAAATACGGTAAATATGGAAGAGACCCGTACGATTCAGATTCACAAAAAAGACATTCAGAGAACGGCGATATTCGCGGCGGAGAGAGACAGAGTGGTAAAAAGAGCCGACCGGGGAACCGGACTGTT
This sequence comes from Lientehia hominis, assembly GCF_021044755.1. Lineage (GTDB taxonomy): Bacteria > Bacillota > Clostridia > Lachnospirales > Lachnospiraceae > Lientehia > Lientehia hominis. The sequence continues at coordinate 410,199 of NZ_JAJNOR010000001.1, read as the reverse complement.
TATGAGGAGCAGGTGACCAGAAAGAAAAAAAAGCATAAAGGACGCGCTGCAGCTTCCGTGAAATCTGTGGGAAAAGTGACTGGGAAGGCCGTCGGAGGAACTCTGGGCAGAATACTGCCGCTTGTTCTTCGACTTGCCTCTTTTGTTCTGATGGGAGGGATGACCGTTCGGCTGTTTACAGGCTTCTGGAGCCAGAGGGATGTGCTGGGCTCCATGGTCCAGATGGTTTCCGACCGTAATTACGCCGAGGGGCTTTATCTCATTTTGGCAGCGGCACTGCTGGCCTATGGCGTGGTATCGGCCGTTTGGATACTCACGCGCAGGCGTATAGCCTGCGACGGCAGGATGAGAAGATTCGATACAGGACGGGGACTTGTCCCCTTTGTGATATTCGCAGGACTCACATTTCTGGCGGCCAGGACGGCGGTCTATCTGCCTGGAAGTCCGCACGTTCTGAGCGGTCTGGGACAGTTTTTCCTGGTACTGGCAGCCGGACAGTCCTGGGTCTACGTCTGCAGCGTTCTGGGAATCATATGCTGCATTATACGGAAGATCCTGAGGCATTGAGGACAGGGCAAAAGCTTCGTTTTAAAGAGGATATACAGGTTGACGAGAACAAATAACGGGCTCCCTTTTAAGGGAGCCCGTCTGCAATCGAGGGAATTTGATATTTATTGTACTCTGTGTTTCTTTGCATAAATTCCCATACCAGTCAGGCCAGCCCCTGCCAGAAGAAACAGGGCAATAAAGACCCCTGTGCTGTTGGGATCGCCAGTTTGGGGGGTATCCGCTGAACCGGCGGATTTTGTTCCCGTCGCTGGAATGCTTTCTGTGACTTTACGGCCGCAGACAGAGCAGGCCTTTTCTTGGCTTCCGGTTTCGGTGGCTGCCGCACCCCTTGTAATTGTCCAGCTGCCATAGGTGTGGGCTGTTATATCCGTTTTTTCACCACAAGCGCATTCATGCCAGTGGTTGGCACTGTCTGATTTCCAGTCCGCACCGAAGCCATGTCCTGTCATTGAGATCATCGTGTCTGCCAAGGCGATTTCCTTACTGCCGTTTTCATCACTGAAATACTTGCCGCAAGCGTCACAGTACCAATACTGAGTATGTCCGTTTTCGGTGCAAGTGGCTTCTTTCGCCTCTGTCTTTGACAAGGCGGTATGCCTGCTGCTGTCTGGTTCTCCGGAGGAAAAGGTTTCTGTTCCTGCCCTGCCGCAGACGCAGGACTTATAATAGACGGCCGCTGTAGTGCAGGTGGCTGCTGAGGCTTTATACGTCTCATCAACAGTTTTCTGGTCGCAGACGTGTTCGCCATAGCCGTCTTTTAGACTGTTGTCTGTGATGGGACAGCTTCTGTTTCCACACTCATGCCAGTGATGGGCGGCGTCACTGCTCCAAGTATCGCTCCATGTATGAGTATGGCTGGCTCCGGAAGCTTCAAGTACCAGAGGAGCCTTTATAACATTCGCATTTATGGTGACAGCGCCGGTACTGTTGTTATAGGTATAATCTGTTCCTGATGCAAGAGCAGTATCGCCTTGTGATATGGCGATGGAACTGGGAAGTCCGTAACCGGCGTCAGGAGAAAGAGTAAAAGAAAACTCGGTGTTATATGGCATTATCGCGTATTGCACATTTTCATATTCAGATAATATGCTGTCAGTTGAAAGATTGTCAAGATTCACTTTCAGACCATACCGTCCTGTACCGTCATCTTCAATTTTAGAGTTGACGAAGGTACCGCCCAGGATCAGTGCCCCTTCTTTGCTAAAAACGGTATTGTCCCTAAATGTGCCGCTGATAATAACGCCTGTCTGGCGGATAGTCACATTTACTCCATCGTAAGTAGCAGTACCGGTAATGGTACCGGTAATATCAATAGTCAGCGCCTGGACAGTTGCTGGTACAAGCCATATTGCCATGCACAGACACAACAGTCCCCTCCATATTTTTCGAGTTTTTTTCATCATTTTTCCTCCTTGGATTTTTGTTCTGTGTTGCCGATTTAAGAAGGTGTACCTTTACAAAACAGAAAAGATGGAGAAGAGCAAACAGAAAAAACTTGAAAAAATATGAATTTGTTGGTATAATTTCAATATATTATTATTTTTGTAAAAATTTGTAAAGGTACACTTTTACAAATAATTCTGCTGATTTGTTTAAGTTCTTTTTTAAGCTTGACTGCTTTGGCATAGAATGTTTCTGCCGGCATTCCACAGGTTTTCGCCGCCTGTCGGGACGCTGTTTTTTTGTTCTGATATGTCTTGATATGTTCCCCGTTTGCAGATGCTTTCCCGTTCGTTCTGCGCTGAAAAAGACAGGCGTAAAAACCGCCTGTCTTTTGCTTTTTTATATTAGGACGGCTTTTGTGCCGAGATTTTCCAAAATGATGCCCAGCCCTAACTGTACAGCATGGCCCGGATGTTTTCCTTGGACTGCACGCCTGCTTTCTGAGCCGTCACTTTTCCGTCCTTGAGGACGACAAGTGTAGGAATGCTCATGATCCGGAACTGCTTTGCCAGATCTGCCTGTTCGTCAATATTTACTTTTCCTATGGTGATGTCCGGCCTTTCTCCGGCGAGGGCGTCTACCGTAGGAGAGAGCATGCGGCAGGGACCGCACCATTCGGCCCAGAAATCCAGCAGTACCGGCTTTGTTGAATTCATGATCTCTCTATGGAAATTTTGCTTTGTTATGGTTTTGACTGACATATTGATAACTCCTTATTTCTTTACTAAATAGTATACGGAGAATTTCGTTTCGGTTCTGTGACTGAGTCACAGATAGTCTTTGAGCCGGCTGCGGTCGAGGATTCGGATCTTGCCGCGGGACAGGGAGACGATTCCTTCTCCGCTGAAATATTTAAGCATTCGGGAGACCACTTCTCTGGCGCTTCCGATGTAGCGGGCTATTTGATCATGGGTATAGGAGACCGTATCTTCGCCGGTCTTTGCCACCTCATCCCACAGAAAGATGGCGAGCCGTTTGTCTGCCCCCATAAATAATATCTGCTGGACAGTCCACATGACATCGGAAAACCGTTCGGTGGACAGCTTATAGGCGAATAATTCCACGTAGACATTCTGCGTCATCAGCTGATGAAATGCCGGAAGAGGAACAAGCAGGGCTTCTGTCGGTTCCACCGATTCTATCAGCACGTCGAATACGACCGCGTCCAATACACAGGAGGCTGAAAGAATGCAGGTATCGCCTTTAAAAAGACGGTACAAGGTGACCTCTCTGCCGTCATCGGAAAGGATATAAGTACGGATCTGTCCGGAGAGCACGAGGAGCATGCCGATGCACATTTCATCGTTGCGGTGGATCAGAGTTTCCTTCTCAAACTGTACAATGGAGCAGGAAGCGGCCAGTATTTCTTTTTCTTCTTCTGATAAATGCTCCCAAAAAGAGAAACCGGTCTGTAATATTGATATTCTGTCATTCTGAATCATATTTTCCTCTTCGGCGGATCCGTCTGTTACCTTTATTTATATGTCTTTTAACGGGAAAATAGGAGACGGAAAGTTTCCTTGTGTTTTCAAGGGAAGAGAGTTATACTCTATAAGGGCGTTGGACGAGAATTCACAGGGAGGGGATGCGTCAAGATGTATCTTATATTTTTATCTTTCTGGATTATGTTGAATGGAAGATTTACATGGGAGATCTTTCTGTTTGGTCTGGCAATTTCGGCGGCAGTTTATTTTTTTATCTGCCGTTTTATGGATTACAGCCTTCGGAAAGATTTTTTGTTGTATAAAAATACAGGACTGTTTTTAACTTTTCTGGGTGTTTTAGTCAAAGAGATCGCCAAGGCGAATCTAAATGTCCTGCGCCTGATCTTGTCCCAGAAATACCGGCCGGAGCCGGCCCTGGTATATTTTAAGACAGATCTCAAAAGCAGTATCTGTAAAGTGCTTCTGGCCAATTCCATTACGCTGACACCGGGAACTATTACGGTTTCCGTGGAGGGAAATGAATTCTGTGTCCACTGTCTGGATAAGGATATGGCAGAAGGAATTGAAGAGTCGGATTTCGTTCGGCTTTTAAGGAAGATGGAGGCAGGCCGATGACAGGAGCAGAAACATTTTATCAGGGAATTCTTATGGCGTGCATGGTGGTCCTGGCTATTTTGGTCCTGGTATCCATCATACGTTCTGTCCGCGGGCCGAAGACTGCGGACCGGATCATCGCGGTCAATATGATTGGAACGATGACGATCGTCATCATCGCGCTCTTGTCCGTATATCTGAAAGAGAGCTATCTTGTGGATGTGTGCCTGATATATGCGATGATCAGCTTTCTGTCCGTAGTGGTCCTTACGAAGGTTTATACCGGGATATATCTGGAGAAAAAAGGAATCCGGGGAGATAAGGCCGCTATAGAGGATAATCTGGAGCATCAGGGATATCTGGAAAAGGAGGATGAGTAGATGGAATGGGTACGTTTTGGAATTTCGGCGGCGTTTCTGCTGTTCGGTATTTTGATGTTTCTGGCAGCTTCCATCGGAGTAAACAGGTTCCGCCGCGCTCTGAACCGGATGCACGCCGCTGCCCTGGGGGATACTCTCGGCATTCTTTTCGTGATTCTGGGGCTTATCATCTGGAAGGGTATTAGCTTTGACTCTCTGAAGCTTTTGCTGGTGGTGCTCTTTTTCTGGCTGGCCAGTCCCGTGGCAGGCCATATGATCAGCCGTTTGGAAGTGACGACGGATGAAGATTTGGGAGAGATCGAGGTGGAGCATCATGAGGATATTTGAGTTTTGTCTGCTGGCTGGGCTGATCGTATGTGCCTTGTCCGTAAGCTTTACGAAGAAGCTTCTGACATCCATTATCATCTATATGTCTTATAGTTCCATCATGGCTGTTATCTGGGTCATACTGCAGTCGCCGGACCTGGCGGTCACAGAAGCGGCCGTAGGGGCCGGCGTCACCAGCATCTTGTTTTTTGTGACCTTGAAGAAGATCAGGGCCATCAGAGAGGAGAAGCAGGATGAGACTGAGGGATGACTATGAGGAAAGCCGGTGGCACCGCCTGGAAAAATGGGTGGACGGTGATATCGACCCTCTGGAAGGACGGATGGAAATCAAGCCTCCGGACGGAGAAAAGGATGAAAATACAAAGCTTCCGGAAGATGGAGAGCCTTTTTTTGACGAGGAAAAGATAAATTCTGTGGTTTATGATACGGCCCACAATAAGGAACTTAAACTGTTCCGTATCATTTACCGTCTGGCTTCTGTGCTCCTTTGTGTTACTCTCATCGGTGTGCTCTTATGGACAGTGGTATACCTGCCAGAATTCGGAAGCCCGGATAACCCCATCAACAATGAAGTCTCTGCCCGTTACATAGAAAAGGGAGTGGAAGAGACCGGCGCGACCAACTTCGTGACCGGCATGATACTGGATTACCGTGCCTTTGATACCTTCGGAGAGTCCTGCGTGCTGTTCATAGCGGCCACCTGTGTCCTGGTGCTCATGCGCCTGGATAATTCCAGCAGCAAAGAGAAAATGAAGAAGAAAAAAGAGGAAGAAAATGACAGGCTTTATGAGCCGAAAAATGATCTGATCCTCCAGAAGGTATCCTGCGTCCTGGTACCGCTCATCTTTATCTTTGGCATTTATATAATACTGAACGGCCACCTGTCGCCTGGAGGAGGCTTTTCCGGCGGCGCGGTCATTGGATCCGGCCTGATCTTATATCTGAATGCCTTTGGATTCAAGAAAACGGAGCGTTTCTTTACAGAGAAGACCTTCCGGCGGATTACCCTGGCGGCTTTGACCTTTTACTGTCTCGCCAAAAGCTATTCCTTTTTCACGGGGGCTAACCATATGGAGAGCGGAATCCCTCTGGGGACGCCCGGGGCGATTTTATCCAGCGGACTGATACTTCCCCTGAATATCTGTGTGGGCCTTGTGGTGGCCTGCACCATGTATGCGTTTTATACCTTGTTCCGAAAGGGGGGGATGTAGATGCTCGCACATCTGGCGGCGAATATGGAGGAGACGGCGTCCATGATCTTATTCGGGATTGGATTTACGACGCTTCTGCTCCATAAAAATCTGATAAAGAAAATTATTGGCCTGAACATCATGGATACTGCGGTGTATTTATTTCTGGCGGCCAAGGGATACATATACGGAAGAATGGTGCCGATCCTGACTGATGGGATCACGGATCCGGCGGCGTATACGAACCCGATACCCGACGGCCTGGTGCTCACCGGAATCGTAGTGTCGGTCAGTGTGACAGCCTTGATGCTGTCTCTGACCATCCGCCTGTACAGACGATATGGTTCTCTGGATCTGGATGAGATAGTCATGCAGTGGAGGAAGGAGGAACGGTGATGGATTTTGTGTGTAATTTTCCGTTTTTCTCCATTATACTGGCGATGTTCTGCGGGATCCTGTCTTCTGTCTTAAAGGGGCCGTGGGCGAAGCGTCTTTGTCTGTTCATGGTGACTGCGGTTCTTGTCATGTCCTCGGCTGTTCTGGCGTATACGATGAAGACGGGAACCAGCTATACTTATTCGATGGGGCATTTTCCGGCGCCCTGGGGGAATGAGATCCGAGCGGGTGTATTGGAAGCCCTGACGGCCACGGGATTTTCCGTGATCATGCTCCTTTCGCTGCTGGGCGGCATGAGCCATATTTTCACCGACGTAGAGGAGACGAAGACCAATCTGTTCTTCATATTGGTGGACCTTCTGATGAGCTCGCTTTTGGCCCTCATCTATACCAATGATCTGTTTACGGCTTACGTATTTGTGGAGATCAATACCATTGCGGCCTGCGGCCTGATCATGATAAAACAGGATGGGCACGGAATCGTGGCGGCCATCCGGTATATGGTCATGAGCCTCCTTGGCTCTGGTATGTTCCTGATCAGCCTGAGTATGCTCTACGATATCACCGGACACCTGCTGATGGAGCCGGCCAAGGAAGCGGTGGGAGCCATTGTGGCTTCCGGTTCCTATGAAGTGCCCCTGCTTGTGGTAATAGCGCTCATGTCTGTCGGCCTGGCCATAAAAAGCGGCCTGTATCCGTTTCACTCGTGGATTCCGGAAACTTACGGGTATGCCACGCCTGCGGCCAGCGCCATTTTGTCGAGCCTGGTATCGAAGGGATATATATTTCTGCTGATAAAAGTATTCTACCGGGTGCTGGGGTACGAGAATGTCGTGAGCAGCAAGGTGATCAATGCTCTGTTCGTGTTCGGATTGGTCGGCATGATCGTGGGATCCGTAAAAGCTATTAAGCAGACGGATACGAGAAAGATGATCGCTTATTCCTCGGTGGCACAGATCGGGTATATCTATATGGGCATCGGCCTGGGGACGAAAGCCGGAATGGCGGCGGCTGTATTCCATATTTTTACCCATGCGGCGACAAAATCTCTTCTGTTTATCAGCGCCGTGGGCCTTTATGAGGTGTCGGACGGAAAAGCGGATTACCGCAGTCTCAGAGGATCCGGATACCGTAACAGGGCGGCGGGCATCGCTTTCGCGGTGGGTGCGCTGTCCATGGTCGGGTTTCCGATGCTGTCGGGATTCATTTCCAAGCTGATGTTCGCCACAGCTGCGGTCCAGAGCCCGCATAAAATGGTGGCGACTATCCTCGGACTGGCGGTCAGCACCATATTGAACGCCATTTATTTCCTGCGTCTGGTCATAAGTATTTATTCTCCGGCAGAGAGGGAATATGGGGCTGACATGTCCCATCAGGCTTCCAGGAAGCTTAAGGTGGCGTCGTTATTATTTATAATCGTAAATTTGGTGCTGGGCCTTTTTTCCCAGCCCATCGTCAATGCCATTGACGCCGGACTCAGTATGTTCGTATAAGGCGGCATCAGGCTGACAAAATAAGGGAGGGTATTATGGAACAGGATTTTTTATTGTTGCTTCCGATCTTTTTCCCCATGGCGGCCGGCATTTTGACGCTGGCGCTGGCCAAAGCCAAAATGGGGAGGAAAGCGAAGCTCACGGTCGTATTCGGAGCGCTGGTGCTGGAGCTTCTTTTTACCATACTCTGTTTGATGCGGGGGGATGTATCCGTGACTTTATGGCAGCTCACAGATACGATCCGCATCTCCTTTCATGTGGATACCATCTCCAGGATATTTGCGGGCCTGTCGGTATCCGTATGGCTTTTGGTGGGATGTTTTGCATTTTCCTATATGAGCCATGAGGAGCATGAGGAACGGTTCTTCGGCTTTTACCTGATTGTGGAGGGAGCACTGACGGCGCTGTCCTTTGCCGACAACATGGTTGGATTCTATGTGTTTTTTGAGGTGATGACCTTTACATCTCTGCCGCTGGTCCTGCATGAGATGACGAAGCCGGCCATAATGGCGGGCCTTAAATACCTGTTTTATTCGGTGGCTGGCGCTTTCATGGCGCTTTTCGGCATCTTCTTCCTTGCGGGGTATGGAGCGATAGGAAGCTTCCAGGCCGGCGGGATCCTGGATGCTTCTGCCACAGCCGGCCACGAGGGTCTTCTTCTGGCGTCTGCTTTTATGATGATCATCGGCTTCGGCACAAAGGCGGGCATGTTTCCTATGCACGGATGGCTGCCGACCGCTCATCCGGAAGCGCCGGCTCCTGCCAGCGCCGTGCTGTCCGGTGTGATCACGAAGATGGGCGTGCTGGCCGTCATACGTGTGGTCTATTATGTGATAGGACCGGATATCCTCCGGAGGACCTGGGTACAAACTGTCTGGATGATACTTACCCTGACGACGATCTTCCTCGGTTCCATGATGGCCTATAAAGAGAAGATTATGAAAAAGAGACTGGCTTATTCGACGGTGAGCCAGGTTTCCTATATCCTCTTTGGACTGTCTCTTCTCCATCCGGCGGCGTTTATAGGAGCGATTGCCCATGTGATATTCCATTCCCTGGTGAAAAACACTCTGTTTCTGGGAGCCGGAGCCATCATCTATAAGACGGGAAAGACAAAGGTGGCGGAGCTTAGGGGGATTGGAAAAGAGATGCCGGTGACCATATGGTGCTTCACACTGGTGTCCATTACCCTGGTGGGAATTCCGCCTACGAGCGGTTTTGTGAGCAAATGGTATCTGGCGACGGGGGCCCTTTCATCAGGAACGGGAGTTTTCTCCTGGCTGGGACCTGTGATTCTTTTGATAAGCGCTCTTCTGACGGCCGGATATCTGCTTCCGGTGACGATACATGGATTTTTCCCTGGGGCAGATTATGATTACGGCAGTCTGGAGAAGCGGGAGCCTTCTGCTCTTATGACGGTACCGATGATTCTGATGACGATGGGAGCCGTGGCGCTCGGCATGTTCCCAGGCGTGATTTTAAATGCAGCGTCGGCGGCAGCCGAGCTGCTGTTCTGACGGACAGGAGAATGGGGGATCTATTATGAACCAATTGCTGTTGGTCGCGCCGGTGCTTTTGCCCATAGCAGGCGGAATCCTCATGCTGATGATTCCGGAGAAAGAGGCGCGGGTGCATCCTATATTTACAGAATTGATCGTGCTGGCATCCAGCGCCATGATCTGGGCTGTGCTGTTCACTGGAAGGGAACAGGGAAACGGCGCCGTGCTTTTTTCTATGGCAGGAAATCTTAAGGTGTTTTTCCGTATGGACGGTATGGGAGCTGTGTTTTCTGGGCTGGTATCCGTGTTATGGCCCCTTGCTACGCTCTATGCCTTTGAATATATGGAGGGAGACAGGCGGGGAAGGGAGTTTTTTGCGTTTTACACGATGACATACGGTGTGACTCTGGGAATCGCTCTGTCCGGAAACCTGGTGACCTTGTATTTGTTTTATGAACTGCTCACTCTTGTCACGTTTCCGCTGGTGCTCCACGACAGAACGAAGGAGGCGATCCGGGCAAGCCGGAAGTATCTCTATTATTCCATTGGCGGCGCCGCGTTTGCGTTCATAGGGCTGGTGTTTGTGCTGATATATGGGAGCACTGCAGATTTTACCCTGGGCGGCGTGCTCAACAAGGGTGTACCGGGGTTTGACACCAATGTGATTCTTTTTATGTATGTGTTGGCCTTCTTTGGATTTGGCGTGAAAGCGGCTCTGTTTCCAGTCCACAGCTGGCTGCCTTCCGTGTCTGTGGCTCCGACGCCCGTCACGGCTCTGCTCCATGCGGTGGCTGTGGTGAAATCTGGGGCTTTTGCCATACTGAGACTGACTTATTTCAGCTATGGGGCAGATTTCCTGAAAGGGACCTGGGCGCATTATGTAGTGTTGGGAGCGGTGCTTGTGACGATCGTTTACGGCTCTACCATGGCTGTAAAGGAGGTTCATTTTAAAAGGCGGCTGGCATATTCTACCATAAGCAATCTTTCCTATGTGCTTTTGGGCGCTGTTATGATGAGTGCGGCAGGGATGGCAGCGGCTCTCAGCCATCTGGTCTTTCACGCGTTTATGAAAATCTGTTCCTTTTTCTGCGCCGGAGCGGTGATGCACCAGGCGGGAAGAAACTATGTATATGAACTGGACGGCATAGGGAAAAAGATGCCGGTCACCTTAGCATGTTTTACGATTGCAGGCTTGTCTCTTACGGGCATCCCGCTCTTCGCGGGATTCATAAGCAAGTGGAATATTGCCCAGGCGGCCGTGGGGCTCGGCGGCATTCCCGGATTTCTGGCTGCCGGTGTTCTGCTTTATTCGGCTCTCATGACTGGCATCTATATGATGACCGTGGTGGTCAGGGCATATTTTCCCAAAGAGGGTTATGACGAGACGGCTTTGGATGGGGTGAAGGAGCCGGGATGGCGCATGCTGACCCCCATCGTCATTTTTGCGGCTGTCATCCTGTTTTTCGGACTGTATTCCAGACCTCTTTTCCATTTTCTTCAGCAGACGGCGGGAGGGAGCGGCATATGAGCGGTGACTGGATTTTGTTGATTCTTGTAATTTGGCCCATGATCGGTGCTTTTCTCTCTTATGGGACCGGTCGGAGAAGGAAGACCGGAAGGAATCTTTTTGCGGACGGTGTCGTGATCGCAGAATTCGCCTTGCTGTGCGGCCTGTTTGCCTGCGGGCTTCTGTCAGGAAGCGGGGGCGTTTCCGGCATGGAGCTGCATGTGCTCGATTTTAAATGGGAAGGCTTCTGCGGCCTGGGGCTCACTCTGAGGCTCGACGGCTTCCGGGTGCTCTATGGCCTGGTGGCGGCCTTTATGTGGATGATGACGACCGTATTTTCCAGAGAATATTTTGGACACTACCGGAACCGGAACCGATATTACCTGTTTCTGCTCCTGACCCTTGGGGCGACTATGGGCGTGTTTTTATCGGCAGATCTGTACACCACCTTTATTTTCTTTGAGATTATGTCCTTTACCTCCTATGTGTGGGTGGCCCATGACGAAAAAGAGGCGGCGATGCGGGCGGCCGGCACATACCTGGGTGTTGCGGTGGTCGGCGGTATGGTCATGCTGATGGGGCTTTTTATGCTGTACCACACGGCGGGCACGCTGCAGATGGATGAACTCCTGGAGGCATGCCGTAAGGTGCGGCCGGAAAAGAGCGGAGTGTTATATCTGTCCGGCGCGCTGATGCTGTTCGGTTTCGGGGCAAAGGCAGGAATGTTTCCTTTGCATATCTGGCTTCCCAAGGCCCATCCTGTGGCTCCGGCGCCGGCGAGCGCGCTTTTATCCGGCATTCTGACGAAATCCGGAATATTCGGGATTCTCGTGGTCAGCTGCAATATCTTCCTTCATGATCCGGCCTGGGGCATGGCGGTCCTGCTCCTTGGGATGGTGACCATGCTGGGAGGCGCGGCCCTGGCGGTCTTTTCCGTGGATTTAAAACGGACGCTGGCATGCTCTTCCATGTCACAGATTGGTTTTATCCTTGTGGGAATCGGCATGCAGGGGCTTTTGGGAGAGGAGAATGCCCTTGCGGTGAGAGGGACGCTGCTCCACATGGTGAACCATTCCCTGTTTAAGCTGGTTCTTTTCATGGCGGCGGGAGTCGTCTATATGAACCTCCATAAACTGAACCTGAATGAAATCCGGGGCTTCGGCAGGAAGAAGCCGCTGCTTAAATTCTGCTTTTTGATGGGGGCACTGGGCATTGGGGGTATACCCCTTTGGAGCGGATATGTCAGCAAGACGCTGCTCCATGAGAGTATAGTGGAATATACGGCGCTGACGCTGCAGGCCAAGGCGGGAATGGCGGTCATGGGTTCGCCTGCCTTCTTTAAAACGGTGGAGTGGCTTTTCCTTCTGGCGGGAGGCATGACCGCAGCTTATATGCTCAAGCTTTTTATTGCGGTATTTGTGGAGAAGCATCCTGAGAAACAGGATGAGTTTGACTGGGAATATAAAAAGTATTGGAACACAGAGAGCAGACTTGCCGTAACGATTCCCGCGCTTCTTCTCCCGGTGATGGGGACGCTTCCCGGTATCGTCATGAATAAGATTGCGGAGCTGGGCCAGCCATTTATGAGAGGGGAGAATCCTCTTCACGCTGTACATTATTTCTCTTTAGAAAACTTAAAAGGAGGAATGGTTTCCGTCGGGATTGGTCTGGTGCTGTATTTCGGCGTTATCCGGACCTGCCTCATGAGAAAGGGAAGAAACGGAATCAGGGAATATGTTGACAGGTGGCCGGCTTTTCTTGATCTGGAGGAGCGGGTTTACCGTCCTGTGCTTCTGCAGTTTTTCCCCTGGCTTTTTGGAGGAATCTGCGGATTTCTTGATAAGTATGTGATCTCCGGAATCCAGGGAGCGTTTTTGGGAATCTCTGGCGCCGTGTGCCAGTTCCTGGATACGTATGTCGTGGAAACCGCGGTGAAGGTTTTTATGGCAGCAACGGCTTTTGGAAGCCGTGTGCTGGATCATATGACAGATGGCATCATTGTGCTCGCCAGAAGGACTACCCACCGGCAGGTGAAGGGGCACAGAAAGAAAGTGATGAGAGACCGGTTCGCATATGCGATGGGGCATTTTCTGGACGGCTGTGCGGCCTTGCTAAATAAGACTGTGAGAAAGAAACACCCCATCAGGAAATCCTACGTACCGAACCTGATCGAATTGGAAGAGGAGACGGTGCGAACGAACCGGATTATAAACGGCAGCCTGTCCTTTGCCCTGATGCTGGTGTGTATCGGGTTGATTCTGGTGCTTTTGTATCTGCTGTGGCAGAGATGATAAAGCTGACAAAATAAAGAATCCCATTTATGGGATTCTTTATTTATATTTGAAATATTCTATTTAGTAATCGTATTTCGGTCCCCGGCGCTTACTGTGCCCGCCGTCTTTTTTTCCTTTGAAGCCTTTGGGGAACTCTCTTTTTCCGTAATCCCTGCTGTCATACCGGGGTTTGCGCCTACGGGATTCCTTTTCTCTTCCAAGCACCAGAGGATAGACGTCCTGGACGGAAGAGAGCCGTTTGTTCTTTTTCTGGAGCCGCTCGCAGAGGGCGGCGGCAACCGTCTCCGCAGAATAGCCCTCTTCCTTCAGCTGGCTGACAAGAGCGAGATACTGCTGGTCTATGCCCTTGCTCACCTGTCTGCGGATGATGTCGGCCAGTTCCGCAGTGCCGGAGGCTGCTATGCTCTCAAGCGTTGGAATCGGTTTTTCCCTTATGGACATCCCCACATACCGTTCGATTTCATGAAGCTGCATAAGCTGTTTGCGGTTTGTGACCAGCGTATGACTGGAGCCGGATTTTCCTGCGCGTCCTGTTCGGCCGATACGGTGGATGTAGTATTCATTTTCCTGAGGAATGTCATAGTTAAAAACGGCTTCCACATCGTCCACGTCAATCCCTCTTGCCGCTACATCTGTAGCTACCAGGATTCCGCTTCGCCCGGACTTGAATTCTCTCATGACGATATTTCTTTGGCTCTGCTTCAGGTCGCCGTGGAGCCCTGCCGCGCGGAAGCCTGATTCACAGAGGGATTCGGAAAGCTCATCGACCATCTTTTTTGTGTTGCAGAACACCAGAGCTCGTTTGGGGCGGCAATATTCCAGGAGAAGCTTCAGCGCATCATCTTTTCGTTCCTTTGGTATGAGATAATAGTTCTGCTCGATACTGGAGACGGTCCGCTGCCCTTTGTCAGCCTTGACAATGATCGTGTCTGTCTGGAAATCTTCTGTGATCTTCATGATCGCCGGCGGAAGAGTGGCACTGAAGAGGATGGTCTGATGCTCGCTGGGAGCGCTCTCCAGGATACTGCGGATATCGTCGATGAAGCCCATATTGAGCATTTCATCGGCCTCATCCAGCACTACGGTCTGCAGATGGTCAAGCTTCAGAGTCTTGCGGCGGAGATGGTCCATCACCCGGCCAGGAGTTCCCACGACGATCCGCGCGGTTTTTAACATCCGGATTTGATTGGTCATGGACTCGCCACCATATACGGCGGCGACAGAAATATTGGACAAATATTTTGCGTATTTGCGGATCTCATCGGTTATCTGAACCGCCAGTTCCCTGGTGGGAGAAAGGATCAAAACGCTGGCTTTGTCCGAGTTATCTGCGGTCTTCTGGACGATGGGGATGCCGAAAGCGGCGGTTTTGCCCGTGCCGGTGCTGGAACGTCCGGTGACATCCCGGCCCTCCAGTATGGAGGGAATGGCTGCTCCCTGAATATCGGTGGCTTCCGTATATCCCATATCTGAGATTGCCCGCAGGATTTCTTTTCGTAGATTCAGTTCATTAAAATTCATTTGCTACCTGTACTTTCTTTATATTTTAGATTGACATTATTTCATTATAGCACATGTTGGGAAAAAATGCCGTAAAAAATACAGGAAACTTATTTATTTCGATAATTTTTCCAGATCTTCATAAAAAGCCGGGTAAGAAATCTTCACGCAGTCCCGCCCTTTAATGTCCGGAATTCCGTCACTTACCAGGCCTGCGACTGTGAAGCTCATGGCTACCCGGTGGTCCAGACGGCTGTCGATGACTGCTCTGTGCAGGGAAAAGCCGCCCCGGATGATCATTCCGTCTTCTGTTTCTTTTACATCCGCACCCATGGCCGACAGGCCTTCGGTCATGACGGCAATACGGTTGGATTCCTTTACTTTTAATTCGGAAGCGTCCCGTATGACCGTAGTTCCTTCTGCGAAGCAGGCGGCGACGGCGATGATGGGAAGCTCGTCAATTAATGTGGGGATGATCTCTCCTTCGATTACCGTGCCATGGAGCGCGCCGGATTTCACCAGTATGTCAGCGGCCGGTTCTCCGGAGCAGATGCGCGGGTTTAAAAGAGTGATATCGGCCCCCATATTCTGGAATACCCGGAGGATCCCGTCTCTGGTGGGATTTATGCCTACATTTTTTAAGAGCAGTTCGGAACCGGGCACTAAAATTCCCGCAGCCAGGAAATAGGCGGCGGATGAGATATCGCCGGGAACCAGTACCTCTTGTGCACAGAGCTCTTCAGGAGGCGTTATGGATACCGTCGTGTTTTCCGTGGCAATCTGTGCTCCAAAGGCCTGCAGCATAAGCTCCGTGTGGTTCCGGGAGACAAGTGGCTCCGTCACCTGTGTGGCGCCGTCAGCATAGAGGCCGGCCAGAAGGACGGAGGATTTCACTTGCGCGGAGGCCACAGGCGACTCATAATGAATGCCATGCAGTTTCTGTCCGCGGATACGGAGGGGGGTACAGCCATTCCCGCGTATGCTTACGATATCGGCTCCCATTTTGGAAAGAGGAGTGATGATCCGGGCCATGGGGCGCTTCTGGATAGAAGAGTCTCCGGTCAGCTCTGTGGAAAAATCCTGTGCGGAGAGGATGCCGGATATCAGGCGGACAGTGGTACCGCTGTTTCCGCAGTCCAGGATGCCTTTCGGAGCCTGAAGCCCGTGGAGTCCTTTTCCGCGGATGAGTACCTCTGTTCCGTTATTTTCGACGGGGATGCCCATTGCCCGGAAGCAGCCGATGGTGGACAGACAGTCGGCGCCCTGGAGAAAATTTTTCACCCGCGTGGTGCCGCGGGCCAGTGCGCCGAGCATGATGCTTCTATGGGAAATGGATTTATCACCGGGTACAGTGATTTCCCCTTTTAATGGTCTTGTCATGTTTTTACCTCAAATCTGGGGGTACTGGTCTATGTTGTCTCTTTACCTGTGATAGACAGTATAGCGGCATTGAGTCAGCAGATCGACCGCTCTTATGGAAGCATCCTCCTCATAAAATTCTATTTTAAGGACGCCTTCCTCAAACTCACGGTTGTGTATGATCCCGATGTTCTTGATGCTGATCTGATGTGCTGCCAGAATGGTGGCGATGGTAGCGATGGCCCCTGATTCATCCACGATATCGCAGTACAGAGAGTATTCCTTTTTGATCGGGCCGGAAGAACGGTCCGGTATGGAATTCCTGTATTCTCTGGAGGTATCGAATAAATCGTATACAGCCTGGTCATCGCCTCCTGCCACTGCCGTTCGTACCTGCTCTAAAGAAGCGATATAGTCTCCGAGGATGGCCTGGATGTTTTCCCGATTGGTCGCACAGATCTGCTGCCACATGACAGGAGAGGAGGAGGCGATTCTTGTAATGTCCTTAAAGCCTCCGGCGGCTACCAGCTTCATCGTTTGTTCGGGAGTATCTTTATCCTTAACCAGATTCACGAGACTGGAAGCAATGAGGTGCGGAAGATGACTGATGCCGGCGACGATATAATCGTGCTGTCGATAATCTAAGATCAGGGGGAGGGCCGACAGCGACAAAGCCAGCCGGCGCAGCTCCTCCACCTTTTCCGGCGGAGAAAAGGGCGTGGGCGTGATCACATAATAGGCGTTTTCCACCAGGTGGTCAGTGGAATACTTGTAGCCGCTTTTTTCAGAACCGGCCATGGGATGGCCGCCGATGAAATTGGCCTCCAGTCCCATATTCCCGACCGCTTCATGAATATTTGTCTTTACGCTTCCCACATCGGTGAGGATGGCATCCTTTCTAAGGTGGGGCCGGATGGCTGTCAGATATTCTTCATTGTAAGAGACCGGGGTGCACAGGAAAATGTAGTCGCATCTCAAAAGATTATCGTCCACTCCCTCCAAAGCTTCGTCAATGGTCCCGTCCCTGAGTGCTGCATCTAAGGTGGAGCGGTGGCGGGCGTAAGCCATGATACGGTGATTCCGGTTGGCACGTTTGAGGCCCTTGGCAATGGAGCCTCCGATAAGGCCCAGGCCGATAAAGCCGAATGTCAGATCATTCATCGGAACGTCCTTCCTGCCAGTTTGGCGTAGGGATCAAGATTATCGCAGAGCTGATTGAAGTCTTCGAAAGTCAGGGACTGGGGCCCGTCGGAGAGAGCGCACTCCGGGCAGGGATGTACTTCTACCATCAGGCCGTCGGCTCCCGCCGCGATGGCCGCCTTTGAAAGGGGAGCTACGTAAGCGCGGACTCCGGTGGCGTGGCTGGGGTCCACGATGACCGGCAGATGAGTCTTGGCCTTAAGAACAGGCACTGCACTTAAATCCAGAGTATTCCTGGTGGCTTTTTCAAAGGTACGGATGCCGCGTTCACATAGGACCACATTGGCATTTCCCTCGGCCACTATGTATTCGGCGGCGTTCAGCCATTCATCGATGGTGGCGGAGAGACCGCGCTTCAGCATCACGGGAATGCCGGTCTTGCCGACCTCTTTTAACAGCTCAAAATTCTGCATGTTTCTGGCGCCGATCTGTATCATGTCCACATATTTAACGGCGATTTCCAGTGCATGGATGCTGGTCACCTCACAGATGGTCCGCAGATCTGCGGCTTCTCCGGCATCCTTCATATATTGAAGGCCTGTTTCCTCCAGCCCCTGGAAGGAGTAGGGAGAGGTACGGGGTTTGTAAGCGCCTCCCCGCAGCATGGAAGCGCCGGCTTTTTTTACAGCCATAGCCGTTTCCATGACCTGGTCCGCGCTTTCCACGGCACAGGGGCCGGCCATGATAGTCAGAGTTTTCGGGCCGATGGAGACGTTTCCGACGGTAATGGTGGAATCCTCAGGATGGAATTTTTTATTTGTCAGCTTATAGCTTTCGGTGACCGGAACGATCCTGTCCACGCCGGGAGCAATTTCTATATTGGAATGGGCCAGTTTAGTCTTATCGCCCACTACGCCGATGATGGTTACCTGGGAGCCCTGGGAAAGATGAGCAGTCAGTCCTTTGGATTCGATCATTTCTACAATGTGGTCCACATTTCCTCGGGTAACGCCGGGTTTCATAATGATGATCATAATGTCATGTCCTTTCTGTATTTCCTCATACCATGGGTATTGTAAATCAGAAAACCGGCTTTGTCAACGCTTTTTCACGTTAAAGCGTAACGGGATAAAGTGTTTTATACAATTCAGATATTTTTGTTGCTATTCTCAAAACTTTTTAGTACAATATAACTAAGTCTTGGGATGAGGGATTTATGACATCTTGCCGTCAGATTTTGGGACGGCGTGGGGACAAATACAGAAAAAAGGGAGGAAGTATCTTATGAACGTTTTTGAATCGGAAAGAATTCGCAACGTCGTATTATTGGGGCATGGAGGCGCAGGTAAGACGACTCTGGTGGAAGCGATGGCACATGTCACCGGAGTTACCACGCGTCAGGGTAAAATAACGGACGGAAATACCATAAGCGATTTCGATAAAGAAGAAACAAAACGTCTGTTTTCGATTTCCACAACTGTGATTCCCATCATGTGGGAAGGGATTAAGATTAATTTTTTGGACACTCCCGGCTATTTTGATTTTGTGGGAGAAGTGGAAGAGGCTCTAGACGTCGCAGACGCGGCGATTATCGTGATAAATGGAAAATCCGGTGTAGAAGTGGGAACCCAAAAGGCATGGGATTTCTGCGAGAAGCATAATCTGCCCAGGATTATCTTTGTTACAAATATGGATGATGACAACGCCAGCTATCGGCAGATCGTAGAGGACCTGCAGGGGCTTTATGGAAAGAAGATCGCTCCGTTCCATCTGCCCATCCGTGAGAACGAACGGTTTGTAGGTTTCGTGAACGTGGTCAAGATGAAGGGCAGGAGATTCCTAAGCCTGAGCGACTATGAGGAATGTGAGATTCCGGAGTACTCCATGAAAAACCTGGAGCTTTGCCGGGAGGCACTGATGGAATCCGTGGCGGAGACAAGTGAAGAATACATGGACCGGTATTTTGCCGGTGAAGAGTTTACATATGATGAGATTTCCATCGCACTCAGGACTCATGTGATGGACGGCTCGATCGTTCCGGTACTCATGGGCGCCGGCGTAAACGGACAGGGCACTACGATGCTCCTGCAGGCGGTGGAAAAATATTTTGCCTCGCCGGAAAAACTGGAGCTTGCGGGGACCAACGCGGTTACAGGAGATATCTTCGAAGCGAATTACCAGGATGCAAATCCTCTCAGCGTGAAGGTCTGGAAGACTCTGGTGGATCCCTTTATTGGAAAATATTCTTACGTGAAGGTCTGCTCCGGCGTGCTCCGTCCGGATTCAGCTCTCTATAACGCGAATAAGGAAGCAGAGGAGAAGGTCGCGAAGCTGTACGTGATGCGCGGCAAAGAGGCCATTGAGGTGTCGGCGTTAAGAAGCGGTGATATCGGAGCCATTCCGAAGCTGACCGTGACGAATACAGGAGATACGCTCTCCACAAAGGCAGTTCCGGTGGTATTTGACAGACCTGCCATCTCCAAGCCTTATACATATATGAGCTACAAGGCGAAGAACAAAGGAGATGAGGATAAGATCGCAGGTGCTCTCGGCAAGCTGATGGAAGAGGATCTGACGCTTAAGTCGGTCGTTGATAAAGAAAACAGGCAGAGTCTCCTTTATGGGATTGGTGACCAGCAGCTGGAGGTAGTGGTAAGCAAGCTGTTCAGCCGCTATAAAGTGGAGGTGGAACTGTCCAAGCCGAAAATTGCTTTCCGCGAGACCATCAAAGGAAAAGTCAAGGTACAGGGCAAACATAAAAAGCAGTCCGGCGGACATGGGCAGTACGGAGATGTCGTCATTGAGTTCGAACCCTCCGGCGATCTGGGAAAGCCGTATGTGTTTGAGGAAAAGATCGTAGGCGGCGTCGTTCCGAGAAACTATTTCCCCGCGGTGGAAAAGGGTATCCAGGAATCCGTCCTGAAAGGACCGCTGGCCGGATATCCGGTGGTGGGTCTGAAAGCGACTTTGGTATTCGGTTCTTATCACGCAGTGGATTCCTCCGAGATGGCGTTTAAGATGGCGACTATTCTGGCGGTGAAAAAGGCGTTTTCCGAGCCGGATGCGAAGCCGGTCCTTCTGGAACCTATCGCTTCTATGAAGGTTATCGTGCCGGATCGGTTCACAGGTGATATTATGGGTGATCTGAACAAGAGACGGGGACGTGTGCTGGGGATGAATCCCGACCATGCGGGAAACCAGGTCATCGAGGCGGATATTCCCATGTCAGAGCTGATTGGATATTCCACGGATCTTCGTTCCATGACAGGTGGAATCGGCGATTTTGAATATGAGTTCACCCGTTACGAGCAGGCTCCCGGTGATGTTCAGGCAAAAGAAATCGCGGCGAGGGCGGCGGAAGAGTAAGGTAAAGAAAAAAGAAAGAATCCCGCTTATCCGGGATGCGGTAACGAAAGGAAAAGTATGTAGGATGGCGCTGCAGCCGGAAGGTTGCAGCGCCATCTTTTTGAAATTGCAGCGGCTTTCCGAAATAATCAAAAAACCGCTGCACAGACACAGCGAAACAGAGGAAGAAAGTTTCTCCCTCATAATATTTCGCCATGCTATGTAACGGTCTTGCATTTCAAAGCCTCGAAACTGAAAGTTTTTGCTCTGCTTTCCACATGGCCGCATACTTGCCGTTTTGCGATAAAAGCTCATAATGCGTACCGGCCTCGGCTATTCTTCCACCAGATACAACAAGTATCTGATCTGCATTTTTAACGATAGACAATGTATGTGCAATCATCACAACGGTTTTTTTAGCTTTTAGCAGATTGGAAATCGCCTCTTTTACGGCCAATTCGTTTTCAATGTCAAGGGAAGCCGTCGCTTCATCCAGGAGTAGGATAGGACTATTTTTCAAAATGGCACGAGCGATAGAAAGCCGTTGCCGCTCACCTCCAGAAAGAAGATTGCCGTTTTCTCCTGTCGGTGTGTCATAGCCTTTCTCCATTTTGCGGATAAAGCCATCACAGTTTGCTTCCTTACAGGCGGCTTCAATTTCTGCGTTGGTGGCGTCTGGGCGGGCGTGACGGATATTTTCACGAATAGTATCATCAAATAGAAATACATCCTGATCTACCATTGAAATCTGCTCCAAAACTCGCTCTGCTGCCACATGGTTGATTGCTTTTCCGCCTATGGAAATCGTGCCGCCTGTCGGCTCGTAGTATTTGGAGATCAAATTCAAAATCGTAGATTTACCCGAACCGGAATCGCCCACAATAGCAGTCAATTTTTGATCGGAAACCGTAAAAGAAATGTGTTGTAAAACGGGTTCCTCTGCAACATAGGAAAAATCCACACGGTCAAAAGTAATCTCATGGGTGGCTGTTTGAAGCGGCTCCATACTTCCTTGTTCTTCCGGCTCGTTGATGATGTCAATGATTTTATCTCTGGAAATTTTAAGGTTTTTATAACTCATAAGGCCCCGCGAAATAGAATCTGATAATTTTGCCAAAAGCATAGGCAGCATACAAATAAGTAAATAGGAAACAGGGTCTAATTTTCCTGAAAGCAGGGGGCCGGAAGCCGCTATGACCATAATAGGAAGTCCTAACCAAAGGAAAACACATTGAATGGCATTGGTGGGAATGCCATGTTTTTCATAGTCGTAACTTACATCGCTGAATTTCTTCAAGTCTGAAGTAACCGTTTTATTTTTTGTGCCGCCTACTCCATAAGCACGAAACGTCTGTATGCCGGTAATATATTCAACAATGCTGCTGACCGCTTCGGCACTTACCTTATTCTTTTCTGTTCCGTATTTTTTGACAACCCGGAAAGAGAGCCACAAAAATGGAATCAATACCAGTTCTACACAGGCAAGAATAATTCCGCCCGGAAGCCAGATATAGCCAACAAAAACAATCATCATCAGGCAAAAGGCAATGTACTTCACCAGATCGCCAACAGTATGCGTCAAGATTTTTTCATAATTATTTACATCACTTGTGATAATATTGATGTATTGTCCAGTTTGCCCCTGGGTGAACCGTGACAAAGGTATTTTCTTGATTTTATTACCCAAAAACAACCGGATGCGGTTGCTCACCGCAGCACCGCCAATCTGACTTTCCGTATATCCGATTCCATAAACAATAATTCTTAAAACAAATATCCCTGCGAGAGACAGCGCTGAGTAAAGCAAGAATGAGAAATTAACTTTTCCGGCCCATAGCATTTTCATAACTTCATATAAGAGAAAGAAGTTGAAACCGGACAGCATACCCTCAAGCACATTTAAAACCATGCCTATATAGAACTTTCCGTTTTTCCGCATTGGATTTTCAAGCATTTTTTGTACCCCCTTCTAACTGATATGACATATTCCTCGCTGTTTCATAATCCGTCCATGCGTGGTTATAGTAGTCATTTTCTTTTCGTACTTTCTCGTGAAATCCCACGGAAGTAATTGTATGATGTTCAACTACAGCTATCCGATGACACATTTTCAGTGCACTCAACCGATGCGCCACAATAATGACGGTTTTTCCTTTACAGAGGTTTTCAATCGCTTTGTCAATCTCAACCTGGTTTTCAGGGTCAGCCGCGCTTGTAGCCTCATCCAAAATTAAAATTGGTGCATTTTTAAGGATTGCCCTCGCTATGGCTATTCTTTGTTTTTCACCACCAGAAAACCGGGAACTGAAGCTGCCCACTTTCGTATCATATCCATTTGGCAATGACATAATAAAATTATCAATTTGTGCTTCTTTTGCGGCGGCCCGCACTTCTTTGAGCGTGGCATTGGTACCCATGCGGATATTTTCAATTACACTATCACGGGTCAAAAAAGTCTTTTGAAATACAATTGCAACATTTTGCAGGAGGGTTTCATAATTGATGTCCTTTACATTCTTTCCACCAATCAAGACCTCCCCTTCCTGGACGTCATAGAAACGGGAAATCAGTTCAATAACGGTACTTTTTCCAGCCCCAGATCGCCCAACTAAGGCCATGCGTTCCCCGTCGTCTACTTTCAAATTACAATGTTCAAGTACATCTGTTTTTCCATCATATGAAAATCTGACATTTCTCAGTTCAATATCATGTTTGTCAGGAAAATCCGTACCGCCTTCAAACGTAGAAATATTCAATATTTCCTCGGTTTTGGTCACACCGGCGAGTACCTGTGCAAAGCTGCTGCCCAATTCCTGCAATGGTCGGATCTCGGTCAAATACATAGAGCCGACAAAGGCAAAAAGTAAAAATATGCTGGCTGTTATCGAGCCTTTCAGAAAGAACATTCCACCTAAAGGAATCATGAGCAGCATACCACACTCGATCACAACAATAAAAGCGGCATAAAACGGCCCCATTTTTTTTGACATTTGATTCCATACGCTGTTTTCTTCTTGAACAGCAGCAGAAAACTTCTGAAATGATTTGCTTCCCATGTTATATGCTTTGATCAATTTCATACCGCTTATGTATTCCACCATGACAGAATTCAAATTTGCTACGGACTTATTTGCTCTCCCCATCATGCCGGAAGCACCTGCGAACATACATCCCATAACAGCAAGCGCCAGAACGAGAGGAATCAGTGAGATAAGAGCCAGAGGGACATTGACCGTCAGCAGATAGATAAATACTACAATCGGGCCAACGAGATAGCAAACCAGTTCCGGCATATTATGGGCAAGAAATAATTCCAGCTTTTCAATATCTTCATTGAGAACAGTTTTGATTTCTCCTGTGCTCCGTTCATTCAAGGCTCCCAGCGGTACTTTTGCCATATGGTCAACAACCATGCAGCGCACTTTATATAATGCACGATAGGCTCCCTTATGAGAAGCGACACCAGACGCGCCGAATAAAATAAACCGAATCAGGATTGATCCAAAAATCAAGGCGGCATCCTTCATGACAAACTCTGTGGTAAAGGTATTATTGTAGACTGCTTCCATCAGCCGATAAATCCCATAATAAGGAATCATCGTACAAAGCCCGCTGATAAGCGATAACAGAATGGATAAATACATCCAATATTTTTCCCGACCAACCCATTCGAGCAGCAGCTTGAGTGGACTCTTCTTTTTTTCCATAAATAATTTCTCCTTTCCAGGCAGCCCTATCGAATAGAAAACAGCTTTTTCAGTGTTTTCTCCTCGGCCACAGATACGGGTATATCACACGGTTCCCCATGATCTATATGGAGAACACGAGTACAGGTACGGCAAACAAATTCATAATCATGTGTCACAATAAAAATAATTTTTCCCAATGCTGCCAACTCCTTTACGAGATCCGCAACTTGCGTCATACTGTCGTAATCAAGACCGGAGGTGGGCTCATCAAATACCAGAAGTTCTTTCCCGCAGATCATGCTGACCGCTGCTGCTAACCGCTGCTTCTGCCCGCCGGATAGAGTGTTGGGATGTTTATCACCGTAAGGGGTAAGCCCTAATTTTTCCATTACAGCCTCCACCAAAGCGGTGTCAGGATTTCGGATTCCAAAGGAACACTCAGATTTTACACTGTCTGCAAAAAGTTCATAATTCACATCTTGCATTACCATATAGGAAAGCCTTAGACGTTTTTTCCTGTCCTGGGGCTGCCCGCCCCACAAAAATTCTCCTGTTGTATGCTTGTGAAGCCCGCACAATGCTCTCGCAAAAGTGGTTTTTCCAGCTCCATTATGGCCTGCAATTCCAATCACTTCGCCCGGACCGGCAGTCAAATTGATATTTTTTAAAACAGACTTCTTTTTATAAGATATGGAAACGTCCCGCAGTTTCAATAACGGTACGGGCTGAACGACTTCGGAAATCTCAGGATGTACTTCCTTCAAATCTGTTGCTCTCAACCGCATGGCTTCCCGCTTAAATGTCGGTATTTTTTGAAAATCCTCCGGCGTATAAATGCCTTTGATTTCCCCCTGCTCAAAAAAAACAATGCGATCTGCTATATCCATGAGATAATACAAGCGATGTTCTGCAATCAGTATCGTTTTTCCCTGCTTTTTTATGAGCTGCAGATGTTTTCGCAAGTCCTCAATGGCGTCCATATCCAGGTTGGAAGATGGTTCATCCAAAAGATATATATTCGGGTTCATGGCATAAACCGACGCAAAAGCAACTTTTTGTTTTTCGCCTCCAGACAATTCATGCAGGGAGCGATTACGTAGGCTTTGAATTCCTAATTTTTCTATCGTTGCGTTGACACGTTCCCTGAGTTCTTTCGGTGGTCTGGCTTCATTCTCAAGTCCAAAAGCAATTTCGCTGTCGCTGTCAACATTGAAAAACTGTGTCCGAGGATTTTGAAATACAGAGCCGATATGTTCTGCTAATTCGTACATAGGAAAATCGTCCACATTTTTATGATCCACCAATACATTGCCCTCTAGATTTCCGGGATAAAACCGGGGAATTAGCCCGTTGATCAAACGCGTGATGGTGGTTTTTCCGCACCCGCTGCCCCCACAAAGTAAAATACATTCCCCGTTTTGTATGGTGAGGTTTATATCATGGAGCCCGCCGTTTACCTGACTGGAATAGCTAAAAGTAATGTCCTTTAATTCAATCACAGAAATACCCCCTTACAAAACTGTCCGGCCAGGAACATTGCCAAAAAACATAAAAATACAATCAAATCGCTGATACCAAAACGTACTTGGATAAAAGAGGTGCGTGGTTTGGGGTTTTCAATTCCCCGTGTGACCGATGCTATTGTTAGCTCATCCGCTGTTTTGGAAGCCGCCATCATTAGAGGCACATAAATACATTCGATGGTCATACCGGGATATTTCAAAAAATTTTTTAAAGACGGCGAAACATCCCGCATTTTCATAGCGTCCTTAATAAAACGCCAATCCTCCCGTATTGTTGGCATATGGCGTAGCATGACCGCAATCGGCACAACGATTTTTTTGGAAATATGGCTGCGATTCATTGCTGAAAGAAATTCGCCAGTCTTCGTTGTGGTAAGAATAATTCCCGATAGAAAACCGCAAGGGTACACCTTATGTACTAAGCCAAAAAATGCCACCAACATAACCTGTACAGAGCCGTGAAGCTGCATCGTGGCAAGTGTCAAAAAGTAAAAAATCATATATACGATCATGCCAATAAGGGCATAGCGAATTTTTCCACAGGAAAGACCAAACACAGATACCAAACAGACTAAAAGAATCTCATAAAACAATGAGGGAGCCATAGCCGCAGTTAACACACATAAAAGTAAAAGTACAATTTTGGTACGCGGGTCTATCCATAAGCCGGAACGAACCTTTTTGCTGCTCATGCAGTAATCCCTGCCTTTTCAAACTGTTTTTTCAAAAGCTTGCGTCCAATCAAACCGCTGACGATGGCAAGTACAACTGTTCCAAGGAGAATAACGGGCAGCATGCCAATGGGGGCTGAATTGGCCATAATATCGATGTATTCCTGTGAAGTTCCTTTTTCCAGCATGATCTGCGCCCAAGCCGCAGGATTGACCGAATAAGCAAGAAACACACCGGCAGGCCCGAGGCAGAACAGGGCGAACGCCGCAATATTCCATTTGGTATTTTTACAGCCACGCATGCCGGCTGCAAGATCGGCTACAATACCCATCACGATATATCCCAAATCCATCGCCCAGTGCATGCCAAACACGAACCAGATAATACCGTTGATAATACCACAAATTGCGATGTTTCCGCGCTTTGGCACTTTTGCTACCATTAGCAAAAAGACAGGGCCGCAGAGCAGTGCGATTCCCAGCGGTTGATAGAAGGTGAGTGCTGGATTGGGTGCAAACGGTAAGGAACCTATTAACTCAAAAACAAAGAATAACGCGTTGAAAATACCGATTGAGACTAAATCCTTTACTGTAAGACCTTTCTTATTCAGATAGGATGACTGCTGATTCGACATTTGTTTTTCCTCCTTTTGAAGCGTCGTCTTGACGCTTGAAATATAATGTGATATCATGGGGTTAGATACCGCTAACCACATGAAACAGCATACTCCACGATACTCGTTCTTACAATACTTTGAAGAAGGGTTCGTGTAATCAGGGTATAAGTTCGTGCAATCGTGGCATAAACGAAGCGGAGGCGAAAAAATGAGCAACATCGTTGATTTTTATAAAGAGCAGTTTGCTGAAAAAGGATTTATCCCTGATACAGAAAATGACACCTATTGCGGTATCGGTTCGACCTGGAAATTCTCTGATGAAATAGGCGGCGGATATTTTTGGATTTATTCTGTAAAAGACTTATTTAGTATTAGAATCCACGATTTCTTTTTTCATAAAGACACCATTATGGAATTTTCATGGCCTGAATGTTTAAGTATTGACCAATACGAATCCGTTTCGGGAGAAGAACTTTCTCCATATCGTCGATTAGAAGCAGGAAGTATCAAAAGTTTTATTGGAGGTTATAAGCCTTATAAAGTTTTGATTCACAAAAAAATACCGGTTCGTTCCATTGGAATTGAAATTATGCCAGCTTATTACGAAGACTGTCTCAAAAAACGATATCCCGGTGAATATGCAAGTCCTCAAGAGGCTTTTGCCTCAGTTGGACAAACAATGAATTTTCCCGAAATGTCAAAGCTGCTGAAACAGGTGAAAGACTACCGCGGAGAAGGAATAGCTGCAAGCCTATTCTATGAGGGAAAAGTGGCAGAAGCGATTGCGCTTACAGTAGAATGGAATAAGCGTAATTTAGAAAGGCAGGAAGTAGAACGGCGCCTGTCTGCGAAGGATATTGAGGAATTAAAAACGATAACTCTATTTTTAAATGATCACTATGCACAAGATGTTACCATTGAAGAATTGACTAAAATTGCATGTATGGGAGCTACCAAGCTGCAATCTACCTTCAAGCAATACAATGATTGCACGATTACAGAATATATTCAACAGCGACGCATGAGCCAAGCCGAACATTTGTTGGCGCATACGGATCTTAATATCGGGCAGGTTGCTAAAACGGTTGGATATACAAAGGCCAGCCGGTTTGCAGAATTGTTCCGTAAGAGTACAGGTATTTTGCCAGCAGAATACCGAAAAATGGCACAAAAATAAGCTATGTATCCAGCCCCCGCGCGGCTGGGCTTTTTTAGGGGGCTGTTAATAGGCCGATATAAAAGGAACGGGCAGAGTTCAAAAACTCTGCCCGTTCCGCATTACAGATAAATAACTTCGCAATTCACAATTTCTCTCGCCCGGCCACGTGTTTAAAAAGCCTTAAAAACATCTCTTCAGCCTGCTTATCAATGGCGGCTTTATTCTTCTTTTTTCTTTTCTACCACAGGAGAATCCGGTTCATCAGCCGGAACCACATAGCCGCACTCACAGGCGGTCTCTTCGGTGACCTTTCCCCTGATCGTAAAAATCTCAATAGTCTTTCCGCATTTGGGGCAAATACGTTCTTCCGGCACAGGCGTGCGGAATTTTGCTTCACATCCATCTATTGCAGCCATCTCTATACCTCCTTTTTTCTTATATTATAGCCTCCATTGTTGAAAAGAACAAGCAGGATTCTTTGTTTTCTTTTGCCATAAGTGCTTGACGTACTCACTCCAGATGATAGAATACTAGTATTATGAAATGGAAAGATGTGGGAGAACACGGATGGGAACAAAAAAGATATTGAAGAACAAGTACTATCTTTATATGACGGAATTTTTTGCCGGCATGTCAGTAATGGCGGTGGAGCTGGGGGCCAGCCGGCTTCTGGCGCCGTATTTCAGCTCTTCTCAGATCGTCTGGACGATCATCATCGGAACGATCATGATTGCCATGGCGCTTGGAAACATCTGGGGCGGAAAAAGCGCAGATAAGAATCCGGATCCGGACAAGCTGTATATGCGCCTGATTATTGCGGCAGTCTGGATAGCTGCCATTCCTTTGGCCGGCAAATACATCATTCTTGGTATTTCGGCGCTCCTGGTATTTGCTGTGAACAGCAATCTGCTGATATGGGCGGCATTTCTGGCCTGCATGGTCATCTTTGTATTTCCGCTTTTTCTGCTGGGGACTGTGACGCCTTCTCTGGTGAAATATACGGTGGACAGCCTGGACGACAGCGGAAAGACGGTGGGTACCCTCGGCGCGTTTAATACGATCGGCAGCATCATCGGTACCTTCGTTCCTACTTTTGTCACCATACCGGCGGTAGGCACGTCCATTACATTCTTGATATTTTCCGGGATCCTGCTGGTACTCGGCTTGGTTTATTTCATCAGTACAAAAGCGAAGCCAGTGAAATGCGGGGTGAGTGTTTTTCTGTTTCTGCTCTGTAGTATTTTTGGTTCTGCGGGGAAATTTGCGTTTTGGGAAAGCGGCCTTTTATATGAAGGGGAATCCATCTATAATTATCTTCAGGTAAAGGAGGATGAGGACAGCGTAATTCTTTCTACAAACGTCCTTTTTGGAGTTCAGTCGATCATGAAGAAGGATGACAGCCTGACAGGTATGTATTATGATTATGCACTGGCAGCTCCGATCATGGCGGGAGTACCGGAAAAAAAGGACCCCTCTATTTTGGTCTTAGGCATGGGGACAGGCACTTATGCCAGGCAGTGCCAGAGATATTTTGAGGGAGTGTCCGTAGAAGGCGTGGAAATCGACCAGAAAATAACGGATCTGGCAGAGGAGTATTTCAAACTTCCGGAGGCTGTGAAGGTGACCACCTATGATGGCAGAGCGTATCTGAATGCCGTTGATGAAAAATACGATGTGATCATGGTGGACGCGTATCAGGATATCACGATTCCCTTCCAGATGTCGTCTAAAGAATTTTTCACCATGGTCCGGAATCATTTGACCGATGACGGAATCATGGTGGTAAATATGAATATGCACGCCGAAAAAGAGGGGAATATCAATCAATATCTTTCTGATACCATTGCGTCGGTCTTTGGCGCCGTCTGTACAGTGGATGTGGAAAACTCCACCAATCGAGTGCTGTTTGCATCGGAAATCCCTGATAATATGGACGCATTTGGAGCGCGGGTCAGGAAGATAGAGGAACAGGAGCTGAAAACGCTCATGGAAAAAGTAGAAGGCAGCATGGAGCCATATGAAAAGGGCGGATATCTGCTCACGGATGATCAGGCGCCGGTAGAGCTTTTGGGAATGGAAGTGATTGATGAGCTGATACAAGATGAAGTCGGCTATTACAAACAGGTTTTTAAAGAAGAGGGAATCCGAGGAGTTCTGGAAAGTTTCTGAAAAATCCGAGGCAGGATAGTTTTTCTTGACTTTGAGCGCACTCCAAGTGTTAAACTGTAAAAAAAGAGGAGGGTATCATATGGAATATAGGGTTTTAGGAAGAACGGGAATCAAGGTGAGCGCAGTTGGACTGGGCGGAGAAGGTTTTGAAGGGAAAAGTTATGAAGAATGCCGGGAGATTGTGGACTGTGCCATGGAGCAGGGCATAAATTTTATTGATATCTATAATTCCAATCCAGATGTCAGGAGCAATGTAGGAAAAGCGCTCAGCCGGTATAAGAGGGAGAGCTTTGTGGTGGAAGGACATCTGTGCTCCATGTGGGAGAACGGACAGTACCGCCGCACCAGGAAGCTGGAGGAAGTGGTGTCCGCCTATGAGGATTTCCTCGAGAGGATGCGGCTGGATTATGTGGATATCGGAATGCTTCATTACATAGACGATGACCGGGATTTTGACCGGGTTTTCGGGGGAGAGGTCCTGGAATACGCGAAGGAACTTAAGAAAAAAGGAATAATCCGCGTTCTGGGAATGTCCACCCACAATCCGGATATGGCGCTCAGGGCTGTAAAAACGGGCCTTATCGATGTGATCTTGTTCAGTGTCAATGCTGCCTACGACATGCTGCCTGCCAGCGAAGAAATAGATTTTTTATTCGAGGAAAGTACATACAAAGACAGAGTATATCAGGGAATCGACCCGAAAAGGGCAAAGCTGTATCAGACCTGCCAGAACGAAGGGGTGGCGCTGACCGTCATGAAGGGATATGCCGCCGGAGTATTGCTGAGCGAAGAGGAATGTCCATTCGGAAAGGCTTTGACTCCGGTACAGTGTCTGCATTACTGCCTGACCAGACCGGCTGTGGCTTCTGTTATGGTCGGGGCATTTGACAGAGAGCAGGTCCTGGCGGCGGCTGCGTATGGCGTGGCCAGTCAGGAAGAAAAGGATTACAGTGAGATACTTTCCGGAGCGCCGAGGAGCTCTTTCCATGGCCACTGTATGTACTGCGGCCATTGTGCCCCCTGTACCGTAAAGATTGACATAGCATCCGTGAACAAATATCTGGACCTGTCTCTGATACAGGAAAAGGTGCCGGATACCCTCATGGATCACTATGGCCTTTTGGAGCATCACGCGGGAGAATGTGTGGAGTGCGGGAAATGTATGAAGAATTGTCCCTTTGGGGTGGACATCATCGGAAAGATGAAACAGGCCGCGGCCTTATTTGGGAAATGATTTAGTAAATATAAAATAACGGGATGGAATTCTTATGGCGAAAGAATTCCATCCCGTTTCTTTTACTGGATTCCGGGAATCTTAGGAAGCTCCCCAAATGCTTTTTCCAGTTCTTCGTCAGTAGGTATCGTATCGGTCATGGTGCCGTTCAGGAAAGAGCTGTAGGCATTCATATCGAAATAACCAGTTCCGGTCAATCCGAAGAGGATGGTCTTGGCTTCTCCTGTTTCTTTGCATTTCAATGCCTCATCGATGGCGGCGCGGATAGCATGGGAAGATTCCGGAGCCGGCAGGATGGTCTCCTGTTTTGCAAAAAGTGTGGCAGCTTCGAATACCTTTGTCTGTTCTACGGAAACGGCTTCCATGTAACCGTCATGGTACAGCTTAGAAAGGATTGGAGACATCCCATGATATCTCAGGCCGCCTGCATGATTGGCAGAGGGAATAAATCCGCAGCCAAGGGTATACATTCTGGCCAGCGGCGTCACACGGCCGGTGTCACAGAAATCATAGGCGTAACGGCCTCTTGTGAGGGAAGGGCAGGACGCGGGCTCTACTGCTATGATCCTGGGGCTTGCCTTTCCTGTCAGCTTATCCTGCATGAAAGGGGCGATCAGGCCGCCCAAATTGGATCCGCCTCCTGCGCATCCGATTACGATATCCGGATATTCATCCAGCATCTCCATGGCTGTTTTGGATTCCAGCCCGATGATGGATTGATGCAGTAAGACCTGATTCAGGACAGAGCCGAGGACATAACGGCAGCCTTCGGTGGTGACCGCTTTTTCCACGGCCTCTGAAATGGCACAGCCCAGGCTTCCTGTGGTGTTGGGATCCTTTTCCAGAATCGCGCGGCCGGTGTTGGTCGTGTTACTGGGGCTGGCGACGATATGGCCGTCAAAGGTCTCGATGATCGCTTTTCGGAAAGGCTTCTGCTCATAAGAACATTTTACCATGTATACTGTCAGAGGCAGATTGTAATAGGAGCAGGCTTCCGCCAGGGCGGTGCCCCACTGGCCGGCTCCGGTCTCTGTCGTCAGGCTGGTAAGTCCCTGTTCCTTAGCGTAATATGCCTGAGCGATGGCGGAGTTGAGCTTATGGCTGCCCGACGTATTATTTCCCTCAAATTTGTAATAGATCTTGGCGGGGGTCCCAAGCGCTTTTTCCAGATTAAAAGCCCGGATCAGCGGGGAGGGACGGTACATTTTATAGAAATCCTGGATTTCCTCCGGGATATCGATGTAACGGGTCGTACAGTCCATTTCCTGATGCGCCAGCTGCTTGCAGAAGATGGGGTACAGTTCCTCTTCAGAAACAGGCTGGAAGGTTGCCGGATTTAACATCGGGTCGGGAAGCTCCCTCATATCGGCTCGGAGATTATACCATTGTTTCGGCATCTGTTCCTCTGTGAGATAAAGCCTGTGCGGAATTTTTTTCATTTTCATATCCTCCTTGTTTCATACATATAATCGGCTGCGGCAGTGCAATCCCCGCAGAGCATGTTTATTTTATAGAACGAACCTTTCCATAAAATAAAAAAACTTCTGTCTCAGTTTTCACTGGGACAGAAGCCATAAAGTCTTCTGCGGTACCACCCGGATTGATGATCGTTCATCCACTCATTCCATATGCTGCCACATATGCTTCCTTGATAACGGGTGAAGTTCCCGTCAGGTATTACTAGGCCTGCGCCGTTCTCCCTGCCCTCATGAGCCCATTCAACATCCGGTTCCCTGCTTCCTTCCACCTGCCGGAAGCTCTCTGTGAGGGATACGAGATATCTACTCTTCTCATTCACTGGTTTTACTGTCACTAACAATATACTCCAAAAGACAGGAATGTGTCAACTGTTTTTTGTGTAAATGAGATATCCTGTTAGATACGGGTAAGGGACAGAGCCGCCTGTTTTCGGTATTGGGAAGGCGTTACTCCGGTCATCCGCCGGAAGGTCTCGGTAAAGTAGCTGCTGCTCTGAAAGCCCGTCAGCCCGGCTATCTCGGTTATGGACAAGGTTCCTTCCGCCAGAAGGGGAAGACTTTTATTGATGCGGCAGGTAATGACATATTCCATCGGGCTTTGGTGCAGAATACGCTTAAAGAGCCGGCAGCATTCGCTTTGGCTCAGAGAACAGGAGCCGGCGATGTCGTTCAGCGTAACGGTGGAATGACAGGAATTCTGCACAAAGGTTATGGCCCGCTTCATCCGGGCGATATCCTTAGCTGACTGGGGAGTCTGCAGCGCAGGCTCCATGGTGTTTTCGTAAAGAAGCTGCCAGATCCGGGCCAGCCGTTCCAGAATCTTAAGCTCCAGGCAGGAGGACTTTTCCTGTTCCAGGTTTCCGATCTCTTCGATGGCAGTAAGAAATTCTTTTTGCCAGCCGGTGTTTTTGGAGAGCAGAACGGAGGACAAGTCCGCACTGGAAAGGACAGGAGCGATCTGGTTTTCATAGATGCAGCTTCCCGGCTGCCCCAGCAGGGAAGGCTCAAATCGGATGGCTTCATAGATACAGTCCTGTTCTCCGTCGGGCAGATAGCCGTGCAGCACATTGGTATTGATGAAAATGCCGGTTCCCTTTTCCAGCCGGCGGGAAACGCCGTTTATCTGACAGATGACAGAACCCTGCAGTACGGCTGCCATTTCCAGCTCCGGATGCCAGTGGTGGAGAACGGTCCGCTTGATGAAATCTGACAGCAGCTCATGTTCTACGCAGACAGGAAAGCTGCCGCTTAAAGTGCGGTTGAGCTCTCTTTGATTCTTGTCAATAAAAATAATCCTCTTATTCATTTATCGCCTCACTCCCTTCTCAATCGCAGTGCCGATATACAAGGCAGGATTGTTATAGAAATCTTGATTATAGTTATAGAGAAAGCTTTATAATGCAATTATAATGAAATTATAGAAGAAATCAAGGATTCTTTTGAAACCTATATGCGGGAGGGATCTTATGGACAAGGGACGAAGGCTTGCCATGGCATTGGCGGGCGTAGCCTTAAGCGGTATTGGATGTGGTTTCATTAAGACAGCTATGTTTGGGATGGACCCTTATACCGGTTTTATCACAGGGCTTAGTCAGTTTTCAGGGGTAGGTTATGGGAGTATCTATGCCATTGTGAATTTCGCTGTATTTATTGTCGTCTGGTTTCTAGACCAGCATTATATCGGCATAGCGACTCTGATCAACATGGTAGGAGCCGGCTATGCGGTGCAGTTTACTTCTGGATTGCTCTCTGAAGGACTGGAGTGCGCGGTCTCCGGCCTGGCACTGTCAGAGGTGGGAATGGGACTGATGCAGGCCGTTTTTTTCCTGGCGGGGCTTTTTATCCTGAGTATAGGGACAGCGCTTTATTTCACTGCAGATTTGGGAGTGTCCACTTATGATGCGGCCGCTCTAATCCTCAGGGACCGCAGCAGAGCTTCCTTGAAAACCTGCCGGATGGGGACGGACCTTTTCTGTGTTATACTCGCGCTGGTCCTGGGGGCATCCATTGGCGTGGGAACCGTGGCAACAGCTATCTGCCTGGGTCCCTTTATTGAGTTTTTCAATGGGCATGTGGCGGTTCCGCTTCTACGCGGAAAACGTCCTGTTTCCGCTGGTTAGGCGCGAGAGAAGCCACCTGCAATCTTGCAAAACATGATTGGATGTGCTAAGATGAGGACAGCCTGAATGTGCGGGAATCACGCACAGGCAGAGAGGAAATCGAGGTGGAATACTATGTTGAAGGATAATCTGGAAGCTGTGGAAAAACGTGTTCTGGCAGCATGTGAAAGGGCCGGAAGGAGCCGGGAATCGGTGAGACTCATTGCCGTCAGCAAGACAAAGCCGGTGGAGATGCTTAAAGAGATCATGAACTGCGGCATCAAAGATTTTGGTGAGAATAAGGTGCAGGAAATGTGCAGCAAGACGGAGGAGATCACAGAGCCGCTCCGGTGGCATCTCATCGGTCATCTGCAGCGAAATAAAGTGAAATATATTGTAGATAAGGCGTATATGATCCATTCGGTGGATTCTGTCCGCCTGGCCAGGGAGATTCAGAAAGAGGCAGAGAAGCACGGGGTCATCTGCCAGGTGCTCGTCGAAGTCAATATTGGAGGAGAGGAGACAAAGGACGGTGTGCCGAAGGAAGAAGCGGCGGCTCTCATCCGAGAGATCGCAGCGTTTCCCAATGTCCGGGTGAAAGGCCTGATGACCATTGCGCCTCCTGTGGAAAATCCGGAAGATGCGAGAGGATATTTCAAAGAAATGAGAGCCTTATTTGAGACGATAAAGGCAGAAAAGATACCGGGAGTGGAAATGAAAGAGCTTTCCATGGGAATGACCGGTGATTTCGAAGTGGCCATAGAAGAGGGGGCAACCATGGTCCGCGTGGGGACCGCGATTTTTGGGGCCAGACAGTATGGAGCGCCGGAATCAGCCGGCACACTTTGAGGAACTGTTTATGCCTTTTAATGGGCGGCCGCTGATCTGAAATGGAATTCAGACAGAGGCCGTCCATTTTGTATTAGATCCTTTCATCCATTCATAGAATAAAAAGGATAAAGAGAATGACAGGATGGTGGAGATCATATGCCGGATCAAAAGCTGGAAAATCTTCTGAACCTGGCTTTAGCAGTGCCGGAGGAGGAGCGGGAAAAGTCTCTGGATCTGAATGTGGGCTATGAGAAAGCAACCAATACCTGGGATATCATCGTGAAATACAGCGGAGATATCAGACGGCTGGTGGGAGATGATATCCGGGTGGTGCGGCTCCTCAATAATTATGCGATTGTAACACTGCCGGAGCCTCTGGTAGAGGCGCTTTCGCAGGAGCCGGAGATTGAATACATAGAGAAGCCGAAAGGGCTTTCCTTCGCTACGTACATTGGAAGGAGTGTTTCCTGTATCAATCAGGTGCAGATTGGCAGCGATGCTCTTCTCGGGTCAGGGGTCGTGATCGCGGTCATCGATTCCGGCGTCGATTATTGGCTGGAGGATTTCCTGGATTCTGAAGGGAACAGCCGGATTCTTTTCCTCTGGGACCAGACCATAGATGGGAATCCCCCGGAGGGGTACTATATTGGGACGGAATATACCAGGGAACAGATAAACGAGGCTTTAAGGGAAGACGACCGTTCTCTGGTGCCGTCTCAGGACTTTCAGAATCATGGCACGCCGGTTGCAGGTATTGCAGCTGGAAACGGCGGTGCAGGGGGCAGCCAATACCGGGGAGTGGCGCCGGAAAGCCAGCTTTTGGTCGTAAAGCTCGGCAATGCAGGAGGCGGATTCCCGCGGACTACAGAGCTTATGCAGGCGGTAGACTATGTAGTGCGAAAGATGCTGGAATACCGTTTTCCCCTCGTGGTAAATCTGAGCTTTGGCAATACCTATGGGTCTCATGACGGTACTTCTCTTCTGGAGCGTTTTTTGAACGACGTTTCGGATTTGGGAAAGATGGCTATCTGTGTAGGGAGCGGTAACGAGGGCGGCTCAGGAGGCCATACCTCCGGCGTCCTGATCAATCTGCCGGAGGGGGCCGACAGAGAGGCGGGCAGTACCTTCGTCCGGCTGACGGTCGGACAGTATGAGACTGGGCTCAGCCTTCAGCTTTGGAAATCTTATGTGGATCGGTTCTCCATCATGATGACAACCCCCAGAGGCAGGCGTTTGGGGCCGTTCAGCCTGGAACAGCCCATAGGCAGGTATCAGACGCCGGAAGCGAATATCTATGTATATTATGGGGAACCGATTCCTTACAGCAGCGCCCAGGAGATTTTCATTGATTTTATCCCTACGGATACTTACCTTGAGAGCGGGATTTATTATCTTCAGCTGATACCGCAAAAGATCGTGGAGGGCAGATATGACATGTGGCTGCCCAGCGAGGGAGTGCTCAACCGAGCGACCAGGTTCAGCAATCCGACACCTGATATCACGCTTACTATACCAAGTACGGCCGCGGATGTCATCACAGTCGGAGCTTATGACAGCCGTTATCTGACCTATGCGGATTTTTCCGGGAGAGGATATACGCGGGTGACCAACCAGGTGAAACCGGATCTCGTCGCTCCGGGAGTGGGAATAGAGACGATTCAGGCGGGAGGAGGTTACGGGCCGATGACCGGCACATCATTTGCCGCTCCATTTGTTACGGGAGCAGCGGCTCTCATGATGGAGTGGGGAATCATAAAAGGAAATGACCCTTATCTTTATGGTGAGAAGCTGAAAGCGTACTTAAGGCGCGGGGCGCGTCCACTGCCTGGATTTACCACATATCCAAATCCGCAGGTGGGGTACGGAGCGCTATGTCTCAACGACAGTTTTCCCGACCGCCGCTGAAAGATATCCAAACGGGGCGGATTATGCTATGATAAAGATAAAAGAGACTTGGTACAGGGATGGAGAGGGGATATGACAGAGGATATTATTGATTTGACACGGTTAGAGACTTATCGGGAAAATAACCGGATCGAAGCGAAGAAAGCACTTGGCGGTCTGCCCCGCAGCCTTTGGGAGACGTATTCTGCTTTTGCCAATACATTAGGAGGGATTATCCTCCTGGGAGTGGAGGAGCGGGAGGACCATTCTTTTTTGGTACATAATCTGCCGGACACTCAGGGAATGATGGATGAATTCTGGCGTATCGTGACGGATAAGCGGTTTGTGAACAAGAACGTTCTGTCAAGGGAGCAGATCCGGAGCGTCAGGCTGAACGGAAAGGCAATCGTGGTCATTTCCGTCCCCAGGGCCGGGCGCAGGGAAAAGCCGGTCAGCATCGGCATGGATGTTTACACAGGGACGTACCGGAGAGACGGGGAAGGTGACTACCACTGCACCAAGGAAGAAGTGGACGCTATGCTGAGGGATGCGAAGCTTGAAAGCCAGGATAATGTGATCTTGGAATACGGCGGCAGGGAGATGCTCGACGGCGGTACAGTGGATCGTTACCGGAAAGCCTTCGGCCGTGAGCGGCCGGGACATATCTGGCAGAGCCTTTCTGACGAGGACTTTTTGGAAAAGCTTTCAGCCCTCCGGCAGGGAAGGGATGGAAAACGGCACCTCACGGCGGCCGGGCTTTTGATGTTTGGAAAAGAAAAGGAGATTCGGAGGGAGTTTCCCTGTTATATGCTGGATTACCAGGAACTCAAAAGAGATGGGATCTGGGAGGACAGGATCGTTTCGGATTCCGGAGACTGGAGCGGAAACCTGTTTGATTTTTACTGCCTGGTCTATAAAAGGATACAAAGGGAGATCAAGGTGCCGGACGTACTGGGCAGAAGGCAGGAGACCCCTCTGCATAAAGCATTGAAGGAGGTCCTGGCAAATTGTCTGGTTCATGCCGAC
The DNA here is from genome assembly GCF_021044755.1 of Lientehia hominis. Taxonomy (GTDB): domain Bacteria; phylum Bacillota; class Clostridia; order Lachnospirales; family Lachnospiraceae; genus Lientehia; species Lientehia hominis. The sequence continues at coordinate 371,337 of NZ_JAJNOR010000001.1, read as the reverse complement.
TATAAAGAAAAACAGGGCGTCCTCATACAGAAGAGAGGACGCAGGATTGTTTTCGAGAATCCTGGAAGTTTTGGGACAGATAAAGAACAGGCAGTGGGAGAGGGCAGCCGGGATCCTAGGAATCCGGCTCTGATCAAGATATTCCACCTGATCAATATTGGCAACGGAGCAGGACGCGGTCTGAGCCGGGTTTATGAGCTGTGGAAGGAACTGGGCTTTGCCCTGCCGGAAATTCGTGAGGAATTCCGGCCGCCCAGAACACAAGTCTCATTGGAAATTGCCAGGGAGGATGAGGCGGAAGCAAATGAAAAACCCGAAAACGACGAAGACATCTGCAGCTCTGGTAAACGCCGCAGGCTGCCGAAAGAAATTATCTATGAAGCTCAGAAGCAGCAGGTGATCGATTTTGTGACGAGATCCATACGGGTGCGGGCCGCGGCCGTAGCAGAGCTTCTGAATATAGGAGTATCCGGAGCGAAGGAGCTTCTTTCACGGATGGTGGAGGAAGGCATTCTGGAACGGGCCGGAGAAAAGGATAACCGATTCTATCAGCTGAAACGGTGACTATGTTTTGTGAAAAAATAAAGCAAAACAGCCTCTTATCACAAGAGGCTGTTTTGTTCTGAAAATCATATGTTGATGATATGAAGAGAATTTAAGATTGAACTAATCAGGATAGCGATGATACAGATGGGAGCGATATACTTGATTATGATCACAAATAGTTTTTTCCCCTTAAAGGGACCGCTTTCTTCTGCCTCATCTATGACAGCCTTAGGTTTGATGACATAGCCCACCAAAATGCAGGTGATAAAGGCCACGATGGGCATCAGGACACTGTTGCTCACAAAGTCAAAGAAGTCCAGGAATGCCATGCCGATGATCTGAATTTGTGACAGGACGCCATAACCCAAAGCGGAAAGAGTTCCCAGAGCTAAGAGGATGACAGCAGTGATGATACAGCCGGATATCCGTTTCATGCCGGTTTTGTCGCAGATGATGGAGACCACTGTTTCCGTCAAGGAAATGGATGAAGTCAAAGCGGCGAAGAATACCAGCAGGAAGAACAACGTGCCGATGATATTGGTGATGGTAATGCTGCCAAAGACTTTTGGCAGGGTCATAAACATAAGCCCTGGTCCCGCATTGATGTCCGCGCCGCCGGTGAAAGAAAATACGGCGGGAATGATCATGAGACCGGCCAAAAACGCAATGCCGGTATCAAAAATCTCAATCTGATGTACGGCAGAGGAGAGACTGGTATCTTTTTTCATATAAGAGCCGTATGTGATCATGATGCCCATGGCAAGTGACATGGAATAAAAGAGCTGCCCCATGGCGGCCAGTACCGTCGTGATGGAGAACTTGCTGAAATCGGGTTTCAGATAATAGATTACTCCGTCCATGGCTCCAGGCAGGGTCAGGCAATATATGGCGATTCCCAGTGAAAGAAGCACCAGCAGCGGCATCATAAATTTGCTGACTTTTTCAATTCCTTTTTCCACTCCGGTCATGACGATGACGACAGTGATCACCACGAAGATGATAAACCAGACCATCGGTGATGAGGATGAGATGAACTCCGTAAAAAAGTTTCCGTCGGAAACGTTCGCTCCGTTGCCGGTCACGTATATTGAGAGATATTTTAATACCCATCCGCCGATTACACAGTAGTAGGGTGTGATGATGATCGGTACGACCGAGCAGAGGGGGCCGAGAAAACGGAAACGCTTATCGAGGACTCCGTAGGCTTTTATGGCGCTCTGCCTGGTTTTTCGTCCAATGGCGATCTCCGCCACCATGAGAGCAAATCCGAACGTTACGGCTAAGATCAAATAACATAAAAGAAAAATCCCTCCGCCGTATTTTGCGGCTAAATAGGGGAAACGCCAGATATTTCCCAGGCCGACCGCAGATCCCGCGGCAGCGAGGACAAACCCCAGCTTCCCGGAAAAACTGCTTCGTTTTGGTGTCTGTTCCATGTTTTTACCTCCCACAAAAAATGACAATGTTCTATTAAGTCTACAATAAATTCTTAAAATGGACAAGGGAAAAGTGAAATTTCTATAAAATATCAAAAAAAGGCGATGGGATTTACTTTTCTATCATCAGCAGACATGGTATAATGTACGAGAAGAAGTATATCTTGGAATACCTTTTAAATAAATTTATCTTTGCAAACCACACGCGGGCCAGACGATATACCGCGCCGGCACAGGCCGGACAGGGAAAGGCGGTGGCAGTGTTGAACATCAGAGAACAGCTGGAAGCACAGGAATGTGAGATATTAAGTCCTTATGCTTCCCTCAGCAAAAACACGAGAGGGCGTGAACGGGACGAGCCTCTTTGTGATATCCGGCCGGCTTATCAGCGGGACAGGGACAGGATCCTGCACTGCAAATCTTTCCGGCGTCTGAAGCATAAAACGCAGGTTTTTCTTTCACCGGTGGGCGATCATTACAGGACGAGGCTGACACATACGCTTGAAGTGGCGCAGATCGCCCGGACTATAGCGAAATCCCTCCGGCTTAACGAGGAGCTGGCGGAAGCCATCGCGCTGGGACATGATCTGGGACATACTCCCTTCGGCCACGCAGGGGAAGACGCGTTAAATACGGTGTGTTCAGAAGGCTTTGCCCATTATAAGCAGAGCGTCCGCGTGGTGGAGCGTCTGGAAAAGGAGGGAAGAGGACTTAACCTGACCTGGGAGGTACGCGACGGCATCCTGAATCACAGGACGTCCGGCCGCCCCCATACATTGGAAGGAAAAGTAGTCCGCCTGTCGGATAAGATCGCGTATATCAACCATGATATAGATGATGCCATACGTGCCGGGATCCTGACAGAGGAGATGCTCCCTTCTCCCTATACGGATGTCCTCGGACATACGGTGCGGGAGCGTCTGAATACGCTGATCCACAGTATCATTGAGGAGAGCTGCGGCAAACCGGAGATCCTCATGGCGCCGGAAGTGGAAAAAGCCATGGGTAGCCTTCGGGCATTCATGTTTGAAAATGTATATAAGAATAGTGTATCCAAAAAAGAGGATCCAAAAGCACAGCAGCTGCTGGTGGATTTATTTGGATATTATTTGGACCATGTGGATGAGCTTCCAGGGGAATACAAGATGCTGATGGACCAGGGAGATTCAAAAGAACGGGTGGTCTGTGATTATATTGCGGGGATGAGTGACAGCTATGCGATCGACACGTTTACGAATCTGTTTGTTCCGCAGGCGTGGAAAAACTGACAGGGGAATGAGCTTATGTTTTATCCGGAAGAATTGGTGGAAGAGGTGCGGACGCGGAACGATATCGTAGACGTGATCTCTTCCTATGTGAAATTACAGAAGCGGGGCAGCACCTATTTTGGGCTGTGCCCTTTTCATAATGAAAAAACACCGTCCTTTTCCGTGACGCCTTCCAAACAGATGTATTACTGCTTTGGATGCGGAGCGGGAGGCAATGTGATCACGTTTTTAATGGAATATGAGAACTATACATTTCCAGAAGCGCTCGCTTATCTTGCGGAGAGAGCGGGGATAGAGCTGCCGAAGCAGGAGGAGAGCGCGGAAGCTAGAAAACAGGCGGATCTGCGGGCAAGGATACTTGAAGTGAATCGGGAAGCCGGCCGGTATTTTTATTATCAAATGAAAGGCGTGTCCGGACAGAGGGCGTATGACTATCTGAAAGACCGGGGCCTTACGGATGAGACCATACGGAAATTCGGCCTGGGATATTCCAATGCTTACCGGGACGACCTTTATCAGTATCTGAAGAAAAAAGGATACAGTGACAGCCTATTAAAGGAAACGGGACTCGTAAAGATAGAAGAGAGAGGAAGCCATGACAGGTTCTGGAACCGGGTGATGTTTCCGATTATGGATGTGAACGGAAAGATCATCGGCTTTGGCGGGCGTGTCATGGGAGAGGGAGAACCGAAATACCTGAATTCGCCGGAGACGAAGGCTTTTGATAAGAGCAGGAACTTGTATGGACTCAACTATGCCAGAACGGCCAGAAAGCCTTATATGCTGATCTGCGAAGGATATATGGATGTGATTTCCATGCAGCAGGCCGGATTTACTAACGCGGTAGCGTCCCTGGGAACCGCGTTTACCTCCGGACAAGCCAGCCTTCTTAGACGGTATACGGAGCAAGTGATCCTGACATATGACAGTGACGGCGCCGGGATAAAAGCGGCCCTCCGGGCAATTCCCATCTTGAAAGAAGCAGGGCTGTCGGCCAAGGTGCTGAGCTTGAAGCCGTATAAAGATCCGGATGAATTCATCAAAAATCTGGGAGCGGAGGCCTTTGAGGAACGGATAGAATCAGCGCAGAACGGTTTTTTATTTGAGACAGATGTGCTTTACAGGCAGTATGACATGGAAGACCCGGAGCAAAAAACGGCTTTTCATAATGCAGTGGCAAAGAAGCTGCTGCAGTTTTCTGAAAAACTGGAACGGGATAATTATACGGAAGCTGTGGCGAGACAGTATCATATCGGGTATGAGAATCTTAAGAGTCTTGTCAATACCATGGGCGGAAAGGTCGGACTGGCGGCAGAACGTCCGTCAGGCATGCGGCGGACAGAGGAGAAAAAAGAGCGTCCAGACGGAGTACGGCAGTCCCAGAGGATTCTGCTGACCTGGCTGATTGAAGATGAGCGTGTCTATGGCGCGGTGAAGGGAATCATAGGTCCGGAGGATTTTACAGAGACCCTTTATCAGAAGGCTGCGGCCATGGTCTTTGAAGGCCTGCAGTCAGGGCATCTGGAACCGGCCGGCATCCTAAGCCATTTTATTAACGATGAGGAAGAATATAAGGAAGTGGCGGCGTTGTTCAACACTTCCCTTTCAGAGCTGACAAAGGAGGAGAGAGAGAAAGCGTTTTCTGAAACCGTGAAGCGGGTGAAGCGGCACAGCCTGGAGGAGAAAAGCAGGAATGTGACGGAAATAGCCGCTTTGCAGGAGCTCATCAAAGAGCAGGCGAACATAAATCAACTGCATATTTCTCTCAATTAAGGATAGAATATAGCCGAATAGCATTCGGTTACGGAAGGATGGGAGTTATATGGAAGCGGTGGGGCTCCGGCTGGAGGACAAGCTGGCTAAGCTTTTGAAGCTGGCGGCACAGAGGAAAAATACCTTGGATTACCAGGACATCATGGAAGTGCTTGGAGATGACAGTCTGAATGCGGACTGTATCGATAAGACATTTCAGGTGCTGGAGGCCGGAGGCGTGGAAGTACGCAGTGAAATAGCAGAAGAAGAGCTTCTTTTCCTTTCGGATGAGGAAGGAGACAAAACAGAGACGGAATTTCAGGAGACGGTGAATATAGAGGGGCCTTCGTCAGAAGACCCGGTTCGGATGTATCTGAAGGAGATCGGGAAGATCCCTCTTTTAACGACGGGAGAAGAGCTTTCTCTCGCAAAAAGAATCGAAGAGGGAGATGAAGAAGCCGGAAGACGTCTGGCTGAAGCGAACCTTAGACTGGTCGTGAGCATCGCAAAGCGGTATGCGGGACGCGGCATGCAGTTTCTGGATCTGATCCAGGAGGGAAATCTGGGGCTTATGAAAGCCGTGGAGAAGTTTGATTATAAAAAGGGATACAAGTTCAGCACTTACGCAACCTGGTGGATCAGGCAGGCGATCACAAGGGCCATAGCCGACCAGGGCAGGACGATCCGCATACCGGTCCATATGGTCGAGACGATCAACCGGGTGATCCGCACATCCAGACAGCTTTTACAGGAATATGGAAGGGATCCTCAGCCCGATGAGATTGCAGAACGGATGAACCTTCCAGAAGAGCGGGTAAGGGAGATCATGAAGTTTTCCATGGAGCCGGTCTCTCTGGAAACTCCGGTGGGTGAAGAGGAAGACAGCCATTTGGCGGATTTCATACAGGACGAGAGCATTCAAGTTCCAGCCGAGGCGGCCGCGTTTAGTATGCTGAGAGAACAGCTGGGGGAGGTCCTCCATACGTTGACAGACAGAGAGCGGCAAGTTTTGTGTATGCGGTTCGGGCTGATCGATGGAGAGGGGCGGACCCTGGAGGAAGTGGGAAAAGAATTTAATGTGACAAGAGAGCGGATCCGGCAGATTGAAGCAAAGGCTCTCCGGAAGCTTAGGCATCCGAGCAGGAGCAAAAAGCTTAAGGATTATCTGGAATAGACACAGGGTATAAGGAGAACGAAAGACAGATGGAGTTATCAAAGAGGCTGACAGCCATTGGGGCCATGGTGGATTCGGGGAGCCGTTTGGCCGATATTGGCACGGATCATGGATATCTGCCGATCTGGCTGGTAGAACAGGGGGTGATACCCTCTGCGATCGCTATGGATATCAATGAGGGACCACTTCTTCGCGCGAAAGCGCACATTGAGGAGCACGGGCTGGAGGCACAGATTTCTCTCCGGAAAAGTGACGGCCTGGAAGGGCTGGAGCCTGGAGAAGCCGACACAGCTGTGATTGCCGGCATGGGAGGAATGCTGACAATCCGGATCTTAGAAAAAGGAAAAAGGACTGCGGCCGGGCTGCGGAGGCTGGTATTATCACCTCAATCGGAGATTTCAGAGGTCCGGCGCTATCTTTTGGAGAATGGATATCAGATATTTGCGGAGGACATGGCAGAAGAGGAAGGAAAGTACTATGTTGTCATAAAGGCGGGATATTTACCGGAAATCGTAGATGGAAAAGAAACTCTGGAGCTGGATGAGGAGCCCTGGTCTTACATAGAAGAGAAATACGGCAGGTATCTGCTTCGGACGGGGAAATCAGTTTTTTTGGAATACCTGAAAAAAGAAGAGGACACTCTGAAAAAGATTCGGGATACGTTAATGGAAGCGGGAACAAAGAAGGCTGATGAACGCCTTCTGGAGATAGACAGGGAGATTCTGGCTGTTCAGGAAGCGCTTATCCAGGCAGGAACGGAAAAAACTAGGCAAGAGAGCCGGAAGAAATGACAAAGGAGGCGGTCGTATGAAAAAGTGCCGTGAGATAAAAGCGTGGTTTGACAAAAAATGGCCGGAATCACTAGCCTGTGACTGGGATAACGTAGGCCTGCTCGCCGGGAGGGCGGACAAAGAAGTGCGGTGCGTATATGTGGCTCTGGATGCTACAGATGAAGTAATAGAAGCGGCTGTGCAGGAGAAAGCAGATATGCTGATCACTCATCATCCGCTGATTTTTGGAGCCATAAAAAAGGTCAGTGATGAGGCGTCGGTGGGAAGACGGGTCCTGAAGCTTTTGCAGGCGGATATTTCCTATTATGCGGGCCATACTAATTTTGATATAGCGGAGGGAGGCATGGCAGACCTGGCGGCAGAATGCCTGGGGCTGCGGGGATGTCTGCCCCTTGAGGCCATGGGAGAGCATGAAGGAGTCCCGGTGGGAATCGGCAAAACAGGCTCTTTGGCAGAAGCCATGACCGTTGTAGAGCTGTCACAGTTTGTGAAGGAACGTTTCTGTATACCGGCAGTCACTGTTTATAGTGAAGACAAAAAACGGCTGGTAAGACGTATTGCTGTTTCACCGGGATCAGGAAAAAGCATGCAGATTCCTGCTGTGGAAGCGGCCGCGGAGGTACTGATCACCGGCGATATGGGTCATCATGAGGGGCTTGATCTGATGGCGGACGGACTTTCTCTCATAGATGCGGGGCATTACGGTCTGGAGCATATTTTTGTGGATGCAGTTGCAAAAGAGCTGGAAATGGCCGGATTCGGTCTTGTGATAAAGAAAGCTCCTGTTTCATATCCTTATGAGATAATATGATGCAGGCAGAAAGGGGTTGATATTATGTGGACAGTAACATGCGGCGGAAAGGAAATGCAGGTGGAGGAGGGAGCCACACTTCTGGAATTGTCAGAGCGCGTAAGACAGGATTATTCCCATGACATTCTTCTGGCGTCTGTGAACGGGAAGCTGTCGGAGCTACATAAGAAAGTAAGGGACGGGAGCATAATCGAATTTTTTACTGCGGCGGATAAGCCAGGATTTCAGACGTACAGGCGCAGTATGATCTTCCTTTTAGTGAAGGCGATCTATGCGGCTGCAGGAAGAGATGTCCTGGATAAGGTGCTGGTGGATTTTGCAATCAGCAAAGGCGTGTATGTGGATATACGGGGCAATATTCAGGTGGATGAGGCATTTGTGGAGGCCGTTTCTCAGAAAATGAAGGAGCTGGTGGAAGAAAAGCTGCCTCTGATGAAACGGAGTGTTTCCACCGATGAAGCAGTGGACCTGTTCGGTAAATATAAGATGTATGACAAGGAGAAGCTGTTCCATTACCGGAGAGTATCTAAGGTGAATATATACAGCATCCGGGAATTTGAGGATTACTATTATGGATATATGGTATGCAATACCGGATATTTGAAATATTTTAAGCTCTATTATTATGATGGTGGCATCGTCATCCAGATGCCTACGCAGAAAAATCCGGAAGAGGTGCCAGATTTTGAACCCGGAGAGAAGGTATATCAGTGCCAGAAGGAGTCCTCCAAATGGGGAGAAGCTCTTGGCGTGGACACCGTGGGGGATCTGAATGACCGGATCGTGAGCGGAGGGATGACCGAACTGATTCTCGTGCAGGAAGCTCTGATGGAAAAGCGGCTGGGAGAGATTGCCACAGAGATCGCAAGGGACCGGAAACGGAAATTTGTGATGATCGCGGGTCCCTCTTCCTCCGGGAAGACGACCTTTTCCCACAGGCTGTCTATCCAGCTGCGGACTTTAGGTCTTGAACCGCATCCCATTGCAGTGGACAATTATTTTGTGAACCGGGAAAATACTCCCAGGGATGAATTTGGGGAATATAACTATGAATGTCTGGAAGCCATAGATGTAAAGCAGTTCAATCAGGACATGTGCGCTCTGCTGGAAGGAAAGACAGTTGCGATGCCCACGTTTAATTTCAAGAAGGGAAGACGGGAATATAAAGGCGATACTTTGACGATGGGGCCGGATGATATCCTGGTCGTGGAGGGTATCCACGGACTCAATGACAAACTGTCTTACAGTCTTCCTCCGGAAAATAAATTCAAGATTTATATCAGCGCACTCACTCAGCTGAATATTGACGAGCATAACCGGATACCGAGCACAGACGGGCGTCTGATAAGGCGTATGGTGAGAGATGCGCGTACCAGAGGCACGGCGGCGAAGGACACCATCGCCATGTGGCCTTCTGTCCGCAGAGGCGAGGAGGAAAATATATTTCCTTATCAGGAATCGGCAGACGTGGTATTCAACTCTGCATTGATCTATGAACTGGCAGTCTTAAAGCCTTATGCAGAGCCGCTTCTTTTCGGGATACCCAAGGACGCGCCGGAATATATGGAGGCAAAGCGGCTGCTCAAATTCTTTGACTATTTCCTGACTGTGGTCAGTGAAGACATACCGAAAAACTCTCTTTTGAGAGAATTCATCGGGGGAAGCTGCTTCCACGTTTGAGTGTAACTTTAAACTCCCTTTCCTCTTATATATATAAATAAAAGGCCCGCCGGAGCAGCTCTCGGCAGGCCTTCTTTTCTCGAATTCAATATGGAAAGTACATATAAAAATACTATGCCGGCGAAATCATAAAGGTGTGCCGTCCTTATTCATATCTTTCAGGTACAAGAACAATGGAAGCCCCATCTTCACAGTAACCGTGATAAAAACAAGTCCTACAAGTATCGTGCACATCATATAATCACCTTCCTTCCTACTAATACTATATCACAATCGGGGATGGATGGATGTCAAGATACCGTTAAAGTTTATACCTTGCATTGCCCTGTGCAGGGCATAGTACTGGCGGTGCAGGGGCCGCTCCAATGGTTTTCGTTTGTTTTTTCTTGAATTTCTGAACGGCTTGTGTTATGATACCACAGAGCAGGATGAATGGTCGCGGCTGCAGTGCTGAAAAGCGGCAGGCGAGGAAAGTCCGGGCTTCACAGGGCAGGATGCCGGATAACATCCGGTGGAGGCGACTCCAAGGATAGTGCAACAGAAATATACCGCCGGCTTTGAACCGGTAAGGTTGGAAGGGCAGTGTAAGAGACTACCGCTCTCCTGGTAACAGGGGAGGCATATGTAAACCCCATCCGAAGCAAGACCGAACAGAAAGCATAAGACGGCCCGTCTGCTTTCGGGTAGGTTGCTTGAGCCTTCCGGTGACGGCAGGCCTAGATAGATGACCATTCGCGACAGAACCCGGCTTATAGTCCTGCTCATATTGAAAACAAGGGAATGTCCCGTGAACGGCCGCTGGGCCGTTTTTCAATTCTTTGGAGGAAATATGAAGAGAGAGGTTCATATCGATGAAATAGAACGGTTATATGGATTAAATGACATGGTAAAGGCCGACTGCGGAGGATGCGCGGGGTGTTCCGTCTGCTGTCAGGGTATGGGAAACTCTGTGATTCTGGATCCTCTGGATGTACACCGCCTTTTAAAAGGCCTTTCTGCAACCTTTAAAGAACTGCTCGAGGAAAACGCGGAGCTCCATGTGGAGGAGGGAATCATCCTACCGAACCTTAAAATGACAGGCCTGGAGGAGAGCTGTGTTTTTTTGAATGATCGTGGCAGATGCTCCGTCCATGCTTACCGTCCCGGTCTCTGCCGTATTTTTCCTCTGGGGAGATATTATGAGGGAAATTCGTTCCGGTATTATTTACAAAGCCGCCAATGTCCGAAATCCATCCGGACGAAAATAAAGGTGAAGAAGTGGATTGATATTCCGGACGCCGGACAGTATGAGCGTTTTATCCTGGAGTGGCATAATTTTCTCAAGGAACTGAAAGAGCATTTTGCCGGGAGCGGGGATGAAGCGCTTCAAAAGGATGTAAACACTTTTATGCTGAATCTGTTTTATGCGGAATCATACGATACGGAAGCAGATTTCTATATTCAGTTTGAGGAACGGCTTGCCAAGGCAAAAAAGCTGGTTTCAGCATTAGGATGGTGATAATCATGCGGAACAGGGCTTTCGATACCGCAATATATGATGAAGAAAGCTATGTGATGCCGAATGCAAAGTGTTTAATCCAGATTTGGATTCTATAAATTGAAAAAATGGGGTTGCATCAGATACAATCCATGGTACAATGGAAGAGTAAAAAACAAAAGCGGGGAAATAATATGAAACGGATTGCACGGTTTGAAAAGGTCAGCAGGTCCCAGTTCAGTAAGGATTTTCTGGATACCTTCGGACAAGAAGAGAGAGCGTCCTGTGAAGCGGCATATGAAATGGCCGAGGTGCCGAAGAGGGCTACATCCGGATCGGCGGGCTATGATTTCATCACTCCGGTCCCCATCTGCCTGAAGCCGGGAGAGTCTGTCAAAATCCCGACGGGGATCCGCGCTGCGATGGAAGAAGGCTGGGTACTTCAGATTTATCCGAGAAGCGGCCTTGGCTTTAAATACAGGCTTCAGATGAACAACACAGTCGGCATAGTGGACAGTGATTATTATCATTCTGAGAATGAAGGTCACATATTCATTAAGATCACCAATGACAGCAGAGAGGGAAAGGAGCTCCGCCTGGAAGCAGGAAGCGGATTTGCCCAGGGGATTTTCATGGAATTTGGGATCACAGAGGATGACGATGCGGCAGCCGTGAGGAACGGCGGTTTCGGAAGCACCGGAGTATGAACTGCGGGATGATGATTAAAATAGAAATAGGATAAGGAGAGGACTATGAGCGAATATGTAATTATGACGGATTCGGCATCTGATCTGCCGGAGGAGTATATCAAGGAGCACGATCTGGATGTGCTGAATTTATTTTATAATCTGGAAGGTACTATTTATGGAGGAGAGCATCTGCTGAGTATTCAGGATTTTTATCAGAAGATGCGGGCGGGGAGCATGCCCACCACTATGGCAGTAAATCCGGAAGACGCGGGAAATGCCATGCGCAGGCACTTGGAAGCAGGAAAAGATATTCTGTATCTTGCTTTTTCATCCGGACTCAGCGCCAGCTATCAGAATGCTGTGATCGCAGCCAACGATCTGAAGGAAGAGTTTCCGGACAGGAAGATCATCGTGATTGATTCTCTGTGCGCTTCCATGGGAGAGGGCCTTTTCGTACATAAGGCGCTCAAACTTAGAGACGGGGGGAAATCCCTTGAGGAAGCGGCAAAGTGGCTGGAGGACCATAAGCTGAATGTATGCCACCAGTTTACTGTGGACGACCTCCACCACCTTCACAGAGGCGGCCGGGTATCCAAGACTACGGCGGTCCTGGGAACCCTGATCAATGTGAAGCCGGTGCTCCATGTGGATGATGAAGGCAAGCTCGTTTCCTTGTGTAATGTAAGGGGACGGAAGAAGTCCCTTCAGGCCCTGGTATCCAATATGGAAAAGACGATCAAAGGGTTTGAAGACGAGAACGAAGATATCTTTATCAGCCACGGAGACTGCCTGGAGGATGCTAAATATGTGGCGGAGCTGATTGAGGAAAAATTTGGCCCCAAGAATTTTTATATCAGCTATGTCAGCGCCGTTATCGGTGCACATTCCGGTCCCGGCACCATGGCGCTTTTCTATATGGGAAATAAACGGTAAGAGGAAATTATGAAAGAACGATGGAAAAAAATCCGGGCGGGCCTTCTGGCCTGCCTGTGTGTCCTTCTTCTGGCCTCCTGTGCCGGCGGAAAAGGCAGTGATGAGAATAAAAAAGGGCTTTCCCTTTATGGGGATGGACAGTATGAAGAGGCCATTGCATCCTTTGAAGAAGCCATCCAGAAAGATGGAGAGCGGGCAGAATACTATACCAATAAAGGTATGGCGCAGCTGGCTGATGGAGATTACGACGGGGCGAGAGTTTCTCTGACCCATGGCATCAGTCTGGCTCCCGAAGACCCTGGAGTGTACCGGGCCATGGGAATCGTCTGCTATCAGGAAGAAAACTATGAAGAAGCCGTCCATTATTTTGAAGCGGCATTAAATGTTCTGGGGATGAAAAAAAATCAGGAGGAGCTTCGTACCGATATCTATCTTTATAAAGCTGAGGCGGAGAGCCGGAACGGAAACCACGAAGCCGCAGTTGAGGATTATAGTACGCTGATCTCCATGGATGAGAAAAATCCGGAGTATTACTTTCTGAGAGGAAAGGCTTATGCAGCGTCCGGAAATCTGGACAATGCGAAAACAGATTTCGATAAAGTAATGGATCTGGCTCCCGCGGATATGGATTACTACGTGGATATGTATCTGACGCTGGAGGAGAACGGGCGCACGGAAGATGGGATTCCTTATCTGGAGACGGCGCTGGGCTTTAAGGCAAAGTCTGCGGAGGAGCAGAGAAACAGGGGAGCGATTCAGTATCTTCTTGGGAATTACGAAGAGGCAAGGACTGAGCTGGGGCAGGTAAAGGAAGAAGAGCGGGACGGAAATACCTGGATTTACTTGGGACTGGCCTGCGAGGCACTGGGAGACGGCGAGTCGGCTAATCATGCATTTGAGCAGGCGCTGGCAGGCGCGTCGAGTAAATCATCTGTGTATTATCAGATGGCACTCTGCCAGATGCGTCTTGAAAATTACCAGCAGGCACTGTCAGACGCACAGTCGGGCATCTCTGAAAATGACGGTTCGCTTATGCAGGAGCTGTCATATGTGGAGGCGGCCTGTTATGAATACCTGGGTGATTTCCAGACTGCCCTGCAGAAATTCACTGCTTATCGGGACACCTATGGCAGCAATGAGAAGATTGACCATGAGATCGCCTTTTTGGAAACGAGGCAGCAGTGACGCCGGCCCGGCCCTGAAATGACAGGACGGGGAATTAGGTATGTCGTATATGAGGGAATATGATCGATATAAAAGAAATAGAAGAACGCGTGATTTTAGTCGGTGTCAGCACCAGTGACGGCGATGATACCGAGGCGTCTCTTAAAGAGCTCTCTGAGTTGGTGAAAACGGCGGGAGCCGTTTCGGTGGGGACATTGATCCAGAACCGGGAAGCGGTGCATCCCGGTACTTACCTGGGTACCGGGAAGATTTCCGAACTGAAGGATTATCTGGATGCGGAAGGAGCCACCGGGATCGTCTGCGATGACGAGCTTTCTCCGGCGCAGCTTCGGAACCTTGAAAGTCTCCTGGATGTAAAGGTGATGGACCGCACTCTGGTCATCCTGGATATCTTTGCTTCAAGGGCGTCCACCAGAGAGGGGAAGATTCAGGTGGAGCTGGCGCAGCTCCGCTATCGGGCCGCCAGGCTGGTAGGACTCCGCAATTCGCTGTCCCGGCTGGGCGGCGGCATTGGAACCAGAGGGCCGGGAGAAAAAAAGCTGGAGGTTGACCGCCGTCTGATTCACCAGAGAATATCCGCGCTGAAGGCGGAACTTGAGGATGTGAAGCGGCACAGGGAGACGACCAGGAAGCAGAGGGAACGGAACCATATGCCGGTGGCTGCGATTGTAGGTTATACCAATGCCGGAAAGTCGACGCTCCTCAACACGCTTACTGACGCGGACGTGCTGTCCGAGGACAAGCTGTTTGCCACCCTGGATCCCACGACGAGAGAGCTTCCCCTTCCGGACGGTGAGACCGTTCTTTTGACGGATACGGTTGGGTTTATCCGCAAGCTGCCCCATCATCTTGTTGAAGCGTTTAAAAGTACTCTGGAGGAAGCCAAATATGCGGATATGATTCTTCATGTGGTGGATGCGTCCAACCCGTACATGGATATTCAGATGCATACGGTTTATGAAACTTTAAAGAGCCTTGAGGTCATGGGAAAGACGGTCATCACTCTGTTCAACAAGATTGACCGGATGGAAGAGCTGCCTATCCTGCGGGATTTTCAGGCAGATGAAACACTTTGCATATCTGCAAAGACCGGTACAGGCCTTCTGGAGCTCAAAGAGCTTTTGGCCAGGATCCTTCGGGAGAGTAAGATATATCTGGAACGGCTTTACCCCTACAGCGATGCTGGTAAAATACAGCTCATACGAAAATATGGGCAGCTGCTTTCCGAGGAGTATAAAGAAAACGGCATTGCGGTGACGGCATATATGCCGGCAGAGTTGATTGGAAAAATATAAGATTATTTTCTGGATGACCAGAGCCCGGAATTACCGGAAACTCTGGTTTTTTCCATATATTGGAAAACTAGATGTGGTATTTGGACAAAATAAAATACATATATATTGTGTTTGCCTATTGACGGAATATATGGCCTTTGTTATAATCTATCATGTGGCTTGAGGCAGCCAGCCTTGTTTTGCCGGAAAGGGGATTTATATGTTTAGCGTAATTAAACGAGACGGAGAAATAGCGGAGTTCAATCTGAACAAAATAAAAGACGCGGTTCTCAAAGCATTTGTGGCGACAAATAAAATGTATACGGAAGAGATCCTGGAGCTTCTGTCCCTGCGAGTGACAGCGGATTTTCAGAATAAGATCGAAGACGGCCGTGTGACCGTGGAGCAGATCCAGGACAGTGTGGAGCATGTTCTGGAGCAGGCCGGCTATACGGATGTGGCGAAAGCTTATATTTTGTACAGGAAGCAGCGGGAAAAGATCCGCAACATGAAGTCCACAATCCTGGATTACAGCGACGTTGTAAACAGCTATGTGAAGGTTGAGGACTGGAGAGTGAAGGAAAACTCTACGGTCACATATTCCGTAGGAGGCTTGATTCTTAGCAATTCAGGCGCCGTTACGGCGAATTACTGGCTGTCTGAAATATATGATGAAGAAGTCGCAAACGCTCACAGAGGAGCGGATATCCATCTGCATGACCTTTCCATGCTGACTGGATATTGTGCCGGATGGTCTTTAAAACAGCTGATCATGGATGGACTGGGCGGAATTGACGGAAAGATCACATCGTCTCCGGCCAAGCATCTGTCCGTGCTCTGCAACCAGATGGTGAATTTCCTGGGCATTATGCAGAATGAATGGGCAGGGGCCCAGGCGTTTTCTTCCTTTGATACATATTTGGCTCCCTTTGTGAAGGCAGACAATTTATCTTACCGGGAAGTGAAAAAATGTATTGAGTCCTTTATCTATGGAGTCAATACGCCAAGCAGATGGGGAACCCAGGCGCCTTTTTCCAATATTACATTGGACTGGACGGTACCTTCCGATCTGGCGGAGCTTCCGGCGCTTGTCGGCGGCAGGGAGATGGACTTCAAATACAAAGACTGCAAAAAAGAAATGGATATGGTTAATAAGGCTTTCATTGAGACCATGATCGAAGGGGATGCCAACGGCCGCGGATTCCAGTATCCGATTCCTACTTATTCCATAACTAATGATTTTGACTGGTCTGATACGGAAAATAACCGTCTTCTGTTTGAGATGACTTCCAAGTATGGGACGCCGTATTTTTCCAATTATATAAACAGTGACATGGAACCCAGTGATGTCCGCAGTATGTGCTGCCGTCTGAGGCTGGATCTGAGAGAACTCAGGAAAAAGACAGGCGGATTCTTTGGATCTGGAGAAAGTACAGGCAGCATTGGAGTGGTCACCATCAATATGCCGAGGATCGCATATCTGGCGGAGGACGAGACAGACTTTTATGCCAGACTTGACCGGATGATGGACATTTCGGCCCGTTCCCTTAAAACTAAGAGGAGCGTTATCACAAAGCTTTTGGATGAAGGCCTTTATCCTTATACCAAACGCTATCTTGGAACTTTTGACAATCATTTCTCCACGATCGGCCTGATCGGCATGAATGAAGTAGGCCTGAATGCGAAGTGGCTGGGCGGAGATATGACGGATGAAAAGACTCAGAAGTTTACCAAGGATGTGCTGAACCACATGAGGGAGAGACTTTCCGATTATCAGGAGATGTATGGAGATCTTTATAATCTGGAGGCGACGCCTGCGGAGTCCACTACATACCGTCTTGCCAAGCATGATAAAGAACGGTATCCGGATATCAGGACAGCGGGGAAAGAGGGAGATACTCCTTATTATACCAACAGTTCTCATCTCCCGGTGGAATATACGGCGGATATTTTTGACGCCTTGGATATTCAGGATGAACTTCAGACTTTATATACTTCCGGTACGGTTTTCCATGCGTTTCTGGGCGAAAAGCTTCCAGACTGGAAAGCGGCGGCGAAGCTGGTGCGTGTGATTGCTGATAATTACCGTCTGCCTTATTATACCATGTCGCCTACTTATTCTGTCTGCAGTGAGCACGGCTATATCTCCGGTGAACATTTTACCTGTCCGACCTGCGGAAAGCGGGCTGAAGTGTACAGCCGTATCACGGGATACTACCGGCCGGTGCAGAATTGGAACGAAGGCAAGACACAGGAGTACAAGAACCGCCAGGTGTATGATCCGGTGAATTCCTGCATGAAAAAAGGAGCTGGAAGCAATGTGACTTACAGCCAGGAGAACTGTGAGAAAAAAGAAGCAGAAGGACAGGTGAAAGCAGTCCTTAAGTACCTGTTTACGACGAAGACCTGCCCTAACTGCAAACTGGCTAAAGAATTCCTGAAGGATGAGGAATATGAGGTCATAGACGCGGAAGAACGTATGGATCTTGCGGCGCAGTACGGCGTGATGCAGGCCCCGACGCTGGTCGTGGTTCAGGGAAGCGAAACGGAGAAGTATGTAAACGCATCCAATATCCGGAGGTATGTGGAAGCACGCTGAGAGATGGGGGAAGGAGCAGATCATGAGCTATGCGGATAAGGTTTTTATTGAGACGTGCAGGGATATTTTGAAAAACGGTGTGTGGGATACGGAATATGATGTCAGGCCCAGGTGGGAAGACGGAGCTCCCGCTCATACCATTAAGAAATTCGGTGTGGTAAACCGATATGATCTGTCAAAGGAGTTTCCCATTATCACCATCAGAAAGAGCGCGTTCAAGGGAGCTATTGATGAGATTCTTTGGATCTGGCAGAAAAAATCTAACCGTGTGGCGGAGCTTGGAAGTCATGTCTGGGATTCCTGGACGGACGAGAATGGGACCATAGGAAAGGCTTATGGATATCAGCTGGGTGTGAAGCATCAGTATAAAGAAGGGATGTTCGATCAGGTAGACAGGGTGCTGTATGATCTGAAGCATAATCCCAGCAGCCGCAGGATGCTGACGAACATTTTCAGCCATCAGGATCTTCATGAAATGATGCTGTATCCGTGCGCGTACAGCATGACATTCAATGTGTCCGGAAACCGCTTGAACGGCATTTTAAATCAGCGTTCCCAGGACATGCTGACGGCCAATAACTGGAATACTTGTCAGTATGCAGTCCTTTTGTGTATGTTTGCACAAGTATCAGGCCTTGAGCCGGGAGAGCTGGTGCATGTGATCGCAGATGCCCATATCTACGACCGGCATGTTCCGATGGTGGAGGAACTCATAAAAAGGGAGCCTTACGAGGCGCCGGAGTTTGTCATGGACAAGACTGTTACGGATTTTTACCAGTTTACCGTGGACAGTTTTTCACTGAAGGATTATAAATATCATCCGTTTAAAGAACGGATACCGGTGGCAGTTTGACGAACGGCAGGAGGGCGTATGCAGATAATTGTAGCAGCAGATGAGAACTGGGCAATCGGCAGGGACGGAGCTCTTCTATGGCATTTGCCGGAGGATATGAAGTTCTTTCGGAAGATGACCACCGGAAATGTCGTGGTAATGGGACGTAAGACTCTGGACAGCTTTCCCGGCGGGAAGCCCCTTAAAAACAGGATTAACGTGGTGCTGTCGGGGAATCCGGATTTTTCCAGGGCAGGTACTGTGGTTCTTCACAGTGTGGGAGAAACGCTTGAATATCTGGAGCGGTATGATGCAAGTGAGGTGTTCATCGCCGGAGGAGGCCATATTTATAGAGAATTTCTGCCCTGCTGTGATACGGCATATGTGACGAGGGTTTATAAAAGCTATGAGGCAGATACGTATTTTCCTGACTTGGATGAATCGCCGGAATGGGAACTTTCGGAGGAGGGAGAAAGACAGCAGCAGGAAGGAATTGAGTTTGCGTTTAACGTTTACCGCCGAAAATAGACGGCTGACCGAAAAGGGAGGCTGCCGATAGAAAGCGCAAAAAGCGGGTGATAAGTCCAAAGACTTATTGCCCGCTTTTTCTAACACTCTAAAATCAGTTTACTAACCGGTGGTTCTGACAACGTTTAAATTACGAGACGGTCTAATTTATGTACAAAATATATCAGCTTTTCCACATGCTTAGTTCCTGTTTTGCTGTGGGAAAGGTAACAGCTCTTTTGTTCACATTTACCAGTCCTTCTTCTCTCATTTTCTTCAATTCCCGCATCATGGCGCTTCTGTCTACTGACAAGTAGTCGGCCAGATCACTCATAGTAAAGGGAAGCTCAAAGGATTCAGAATGGTTTTTTCTGGAGAGCAGGCTGAAATATGACAGGAGCTTGTCCCGTATGGTGCGCTGGCTCAAAATGTCCAGACGTTCACTGAGATGAACGGCTTTTTGGGAAATCAGCATCAGGGCGTTGCTGACCAGCTGGCTGTGGAAGGAACAGGCATTGGAGCACCGCTTCACCAGGTGGCCGTAATCGATGAACTGAATCCTGGTCTTTTTATAGCTGATAATTTGAATAAGGGAAGCTTCACTGGCTGCGGCGGACAGAGTTTCTCCAAAGATATCCCCTTCCTCAAGCTGCTCCAGGATGGTCTGACGGCCATCGAAATGGGTGCGCATGACGACTGCTTCACCGTCCAGAAGAATGCCGACTAAAGCGCTGCCCTGTCCAAAGGTGGTTATAATCTCTCCTGGCATATAGTTTCGTTCGACGGCACGGAAGCAGACCATCATGCGTTTATATTCTTCCTGGCTGATATGATCTAAAATAGAAACTTTAGCGGGCATGGCGGTTCCTCTCAAAAATTTTTTTATAAAGTTGCATATGCAACAGATTTATTTTTCAAATGGGATATACTATGAATAACAAAAAGAAATCTAACAATATTATATATCAAAGAAAGGTTAAGGTGAAGTAAAATGAAAAAATATGTATGTGAACCCTGTGGATATGTTTATGACCCGGAAGTAGGAGACCCTGACAGCGGGATTCAGCCTGGAACTGCTTTTGAAGACCTGCCGGATGATTGGGTGTGCCCTGTCTGTGGAGTGGGTAAAGATTCCTTTGTAGAGGAAGAATAAAAAACGCTGTTTTGGGCGGATGAAAAAGGGAGGATATAGGATATGAATATCGTATTTGACAAGAGCCTGGTCACAGGCAGCGAAATGATAGATACACAGCATCAGGAGCTGATCGACCGCATCAATAAACTGGTGGACAGCTGCGCGAAAGGAAAAGAGAAGAATGTGGCGGTCCAGACTCTGGATTTCCTGATGGATTATACAGTATTTCATTTTTCCGCTGAGGAAAAGCTACAGGAGGAGTCCGGATATCCGGATGTCAAGAGCCATAAAGAACAGCATGCCCAGTTTGCGAAGGCGATCGAAGAGCTGAGAGAAATGCTGGAGGAAGAAGAAGGACCTACGGATGCGTTTGTGGCGGCTGTAAACAAAAACATTTCAGAATGGTTTGTGAATCACATTCAGGTATGGGACAAAAAAGTGGCACAATACGTCAATAAATAAAAAGGAAATAGCGCGATGAAAACAATGGAACTGAGGAAAGACTTTTACTGGACAGGCATTGTGGATGATAAACTCCGAGTCTTCGATATCATCATGGAGACGGAGTTCGGTACCACCTATAATTCGTACATTATGAAAACGGGCGGGCATACCATCCTGTTTGAAACAGCAAAAGAGAAGTTTTATGAGGATTATCTGGAAAAGCTCAGAGAGCTTACGGATATAGACAAAATAGATTATCTGGTGGTGAATCATACGGAACCGGATCACGCCGGCAGTGTGGAACGGCTTCTGGATTTGAATCCGGGCCTGAAGATTATTGCTACGGGGTGCGCTCTCAGCTTCCTTAAAGAAATCGTCAATCGGGATTTCTGTGCCATCGCGGTTAAGGACAATGAAAAAATAAGGATTGGTGACAAGACGCTTCGTTTTTTGGTTGTCCCCAATCTTCATTGGCCGGATACGATGTACACTTATATTGAAGAAGAACAGATTCTCGTGACCTGTGATTCCTTTGGTTCCCATTACGGTTTCCAGGATGTTCTCGCCAGCAAGGTGACGGACCAGGAAGGCTATATGCGGGCTACCAAATATTATTTTGACTGCATCATCGGTCCGTTCAAGCCGTTCATGCTGAAAGCGCTGGAGCGGATTCGGGAGCTGGATATCTCGATGATCTGCACCGGCCATGGTCCGGTCCTTGACACCAATATTGATTTCATGCTGAATACTTATGAAGAGTGGTGTACGGTAGTCAATCCGAACAAAAAGAAGACGGTCATCATTCCGTATGTGAGTGCATACGGTTATACCGAAGCTTTGGCGGAGATTATTACAAAAGGTATACAGGACAGCGGGGATATCGAGGTCCGGAGCTATGATATGGTCACAGCGGATCAGGGGAAGGTACTGGAGGAGCTGGGATTTGCCGACGGAATTCTATTTGGTACGCCGACCATCGTAGGAGAAGCACTTAAGCCCATCTGGGATTTGACCACCTCCATATTTGCGGGAACCCATGGCGGAAAGCTGGCCAGTGCCTTCGGAAGCTATGGCTGGAGCGGAGAGGGTGTCCCTCACATTATTGAGCGTTTGAGACAGCTGCGTATGCGTGTTCCCGACGATGGCTTCCGGGTAAGATTTAAACCCGGTGAGGTGGATCGGATCGACGCTTATGAATACGGATATAATTTCGGGTGCCTGCTTCAGGATAAAGAAAATCCCAAGAAAACGGGAGCCAGGAAATTAGTGAAATGCCTGGTCTGCGGTGCGATTTTTGATTCTTCCCTTGAGATATGTCCGGTCTGTGGGGTGGGAAAAGAGAATTTCGTATTTGTGGAAGAAACAGTCACGGATTTCAGCAGAAACACCAGGGATTTTTATGTGATCCTGGGGAATGGAGCCGCGGGATTCAACGCGGCAAAGGCGATTCGGGAAAGAGACAAGACCGGCTCTGTGATCCTCATATCCAATGAGCCTTACAGCGCTTATAACCGGCCCATGCTCACAAAGTCTATCATGTCTGAGCTTCAGGCTGACCAGTTGGCCATTGAAGACGAAAGCTGGTACGAAGAAAATAACGTGGCCCAGATATTGGGCAGAGAAGTGGTGAAGATTGAACCGGGCCAGAAGGAAGTTACTTTATCGGATGGAGCAAAATTCAAATATACCAAGCTGATTTACGCGCTGGGTTCCGAAAGCTTTATTCCGCCTATTCCTGGCGCCGATAAACGGGAAGTGGTGGCCATACGCCGTCTGGAAGATACGAAGAAAGTGGCGGCCCTGCTTCCGGACGTAAAGCATGCGGTAGTAATCGGAGGCGGTGTACTGGGCCTTGAGGCGGCGTGGGAACTCAAAAAGTCAAAATGTATGGTAACTGTATTGGAGCTGGCCCCTCAGCTGATGGGACGCCAGTTGGACGAGGCCGCCGGCAATCTGCTGAAAGCGATCAGTGAAAGCTGCGAAATATCCATTCATACGGGCGTACAGATAAGCGCGATCGAGGGCGATGGTACCGTAACAGGTGTAAAGCTGGGCGACGGAACGGTAATCCCGGCAGAACTGGTCATCATTTCCTGCGGAGTCCGCGCCAATACGCAGCTCGCCAAATCCATTGGCATGGAGACAGAACAGGCCGTTGTGGTAAATGAACGGATGGAAACCAGCATTCCCGATATTTTTGCATGCGGGGATTGTGCACAGTACCAAGGCGTCAATTATGCCATCTGGCCCCAAGCGTCAGAGCAGGGAAAGGTGGCGGGAGCAAACGCTGTTGGAGAAAAACTGGTCTATACTATGGTTCCTGCCGCGCTGACCTTTAACGGTATGAATACTTCCCTTTACGCTGTCGGTGATAACGGCAGAAACCCGAATCTGGTGTACAGGACTGTGGAATTCAAGGATATGGGAAGAAAGCAGTATGAGAAGTATTATTTTCTTAATAACAAGCTCTGCGGTGTGATCCTGATCGGAGATACCTCTAAGATGGCAGCGCTTACAGAGGCAGTGGAAAAGAGAAAAAGCTTCCGGGAATTATTTTCCTGATGAAATGAAACAATATCAGTTTGTCCTGCAAGTTGACCAATGACTTGCAGGACTTTTTTTGGTAGAATTGCTTAAGATCATATGATAAAATGTATGAAGAAAGACGGATGTATCCGTCAGGCGGATAAGTATATGGAAAGAGGCGAGGTCAGTTGAAGCAGACGGAAACAAATGAAGATGTATTTGAAAAGCTGCCCGCTGCATCAGCGCTGAGAGTGATGGTTGTTCCAACGATCATAAGTCAGATCATTGTGCTGATATATAATATGGCAGATACATTTTATGTGGGAAGAACGAATAACCCCTATATGGTGGCAGGGACCTCTCTGATCCTCCCCATTTTTAATATTACGCTGTGCCTTGCAAGCCTTACAGGAGTTGGCGGAGGGGCACTGATCTCAAGACTGCTCGGGAAGAATATGGAGGCTGAAGCAAAAAAGGTCAGCGCTTTTTCCCTTTATCTCTCCATATTTGCTGCGGCATTATTCTCAGCGATGACGGCCTTATTTATGAGGCCGTTGCTGAATATACTCGGCGCGGGAGAAAATACGTTTCAGTATGCCAGGCAGTATGCCGTCTGCGTCATCGTACTTGGCGGTGTACCGACGGTTTTGTCAAATGTGATGTCCAATTTAATCCGCAGTACCGGCCGGTCAAAGGAAGCCGGCATAGGAATCGCTTTAGGGGGACTTTTAAACATTGCGTTAGATCCTCTCTTTATGTTTGTCTTTTTGCCGGATGGATATGAAGTACTTGGAGTCGGAATTGCGACCTGTCTTTCCAACAGTATTGCCTGCATTTATTTTCTGGTGATTCTGTTTCGGATCAGAGAACATTCTGTCGTTACATTCAGCCTGAAATACGGGATGCCCAAAAAGGAGAATGTCGTCGCGGTCTTTGCCGTCGGAATCCCGTCTGCCGTCGCGACATTGTTATTTGATCTGGATTATGTTATTGTAGATCGGCTTATGGTATCCTACAGCGATCTGGCGCTGGCTTCCATCGGAATTGTCCTTAAGGTGGAAAGGCTGCCTTTGAATGTTGGAATTGGGATCTGTCAGGGCATGACGCCGCTCGTGGCATACAACTTTGCGGCGAAGAACCAGAAGCGTATGGAAGATGTCATCCGGATTTCCCGAAGGATGGGGCTTGTGATAGCGGGGATATGTATTGTCTTATATGAGCTGTTCGCTGTTTATTTGGTGAGGTTCTTTATATCGGATGTCCGAACAATTGAAATGGCCGCGCAGTTTCTCAGAATAAGAGTGCTGGCCACGCCGCTCATGTTTTTATGTTTTTATACCGTGCATCTTTTTCAGGCATTCGGGATGGGAAATAAGGCTTTATTTTTGGGAGTGACGCGATGGGTGGTTTTTAATATTCCCATGCTTTTTTTCTTGAATGCTGTGTTCGGCATGTTCGGAATCGTATGGTCTCAGGTGACGGCAGACACACTTTCGGTCTTCTTGTCTTTCTATATATATCATCGATACAGGCCGCGTCTTTTATAAAACGCCGGATGCTTCGTTTCCCTCCGCATACATAAAAACTGCTGGAGATGGATAAATCTGGATGAGAACAAATGTTCGAAAATAACTTGCCTTTCTAAGCATTAAATGCTATACTAAAACAGAACATATATTCGAATTCGGGAGGCGTTTGTTATGGAGATCGGACAGGGGACGGCGGAGCTCAAGGAAAAACTGAGGATTTTATCAGACGCGGCGAAGTATGACGCGGCCTGCACTTCCAGCGGTGTGGACAGGCCCGGAAAACCGGGGACGCTGGGGAATGCATCGGCAGCCGGCATATGCCACAGCTTCGCGTCGGACGGACGCTGCATCTCGCTTCTTAAGATCCTTCTGACTAATCATTGTATTTATGACTGTAAATACTGCATCAACCGACGTTCCAATGACGTGGAGCGCGCGGCGTTCACGCCGGATGAGGTATGTGCGCTGACGATAGAATTTTATCGGAGAAATTATATAGAGGGGCTTTTTCTGAGCTCCGGCGTCATGAAATCTCCCGACCATACCATGGCACAGGTTTATGAAGTTTTATATAAGCTGCGGGAGGTGCACCAGTTTCGGGGATATATCCATGTGAAAGCGATTCCGGGCGCGGATATGGCTCTGATAGATCAGATAGGCCTTTTGGCTGACCGGATGAGCATCAACCTGGAGCTTCCGACGGCAGAGAGTCTCCGTTCCCTCGCACCTCATAAGAGCAGGCAGACGATACTGGGTCCCATGCGGCAGATTCAGGCGGGAATCGTGGATTCCAGACTGTCCATGGGTCAGACGGCCAGACTTGAAAGGGCTTATGGAGCAAAAAGCTTTTCCAACGGCATTTTCCGGCTGGGAGAGCAGCAGAGGGATGGGCTGGGCGGAAGCGCCGGCCATGTCATAGACGGGAGAGATCTGAGCGTCGGTCAGGCTTTGGAAGGATATGGCGGAAGAAGAGGACTGGTGAGACGGGAGAGAAACGAAATACGTACGTACGTCCCGGCGGGACAGAGCACGCAGATAATCGTGGGCGCCACCCCGGAGAGCGATTATCATATGATGATGGTGACGCAGGCTTTGTACCAGAAATATGATTTGAAGCGGGTGTTTTTTTCCGCTTATGTGGGAATCAACGAAGACAGCGCTCTGCCCGCGCCGGGGGAAAAGCCGCCGCTCCTGCGTGAGCACCGGCTCTACCAGGCCGACTGGCTGCTTCGGTTTTATGGTTTTCGGGCGGAAGAGCTTCTATCAGAAGACAAGCCCAATTTCAACGTTTTCCTGGATCCTAAATGCGACTGGGCAGTCCGCCATCTGGAGTGTTTTCCGGTGGAGATCAATCTGGCAGCCTATGAGCTGCTGCTGCGGGTGCCGGGAATCGGAGCGAAATCGGCGCGCCGTATCATACAGGCGAGAAGAATGGGGAAGCTCGATTTTCCGGATTTAAAAAAACTGGGAGTGGTCCTTAAGCGCGCCCATTATTTTATTACCTGCGGCGGCAGGCAGATGTATCCGGTGAAATTAGAGGAAAACCGGATAACAGCCGGGCTGATCAGCGACAGTCAGAAAAAGAACTGGCAGATCGAGCACCAGGAGAGCTTTCGGCAGCTGAGCCTGTTTGATGATATGAAGCTGGAGATTCCACCCACGGTGGAGGATTTTCATAAAGCGGCGGCTGGGCAGCTGTAGGAAACGGTTATGGAAAACAGAAAGGGAGCGATGAATATGAAAGGGTACTTATGTGAGGACACGGTGGAAGGCATATTCACAGGGGTGTATGACGCCTGGGTTTCCGGAATGGAAATAGGACATGAGAATGTCAGGCTGTTTCTGAAAAGGCAGTATGAGCCGGAGCTGTTTTTCGAATATGAAGAAGTATTTTCTGATGCGGATAAAGCGGAGAAAGTAGCACGCACTATCCGTAAGAAAATATCCGGCGAAGCGTTCCGCAGGGTTTATCGTACCGCGATGTCCTCTCAGCCCGACCGGGCTGATGCCATCTACCGTTTTCTGATGGAAGGATTCCGCTATAAAGAAGATACCCTTCGGATGCTGCAGCTTCCGGCAGTCGGCCGAGTGTTTGAACTGGCACGGAAGGTGGCGAATGAAGCGCACCTTTTTCTGGAATTCATCCGGTTTAAACAACTGAAAAACGGCGTTCTGTTTGCGGTCATCGCTCCGAAGAGCAATGTGCTGACTCTGGTTGCCCCTCATTTCGAGGACCGGTTTTCAGGAGAGAACTGGATCATATACGATGAGACGAGGGCGCTGGCTGCTGTCCATGAAGCTTTGAAGCCTTATGCGATTGCCCGCCTGACAGAGGAGCAGGCGGGTGTTTTTCTGGATAAAAATAAGGAAAAGGACGGATATACAGATTTGTGGAAGGTGTTTTTTAACACCATTGGAATCGAGGACAGGAAGAATTACCGATGCCAGAGGACGATGATGCCGCTGTGGTACCGGAAACATATGACAGAATTTCTGTAAGAGAGCGAAAATTTTCCGATGATTATAGTAAGAATTCAGGGGATATGATATAATAAGGCGTAGCGCGAAACCGGCGGCCGAATAAGCGGTTTCGTAAAATGTCAGCTTGTGGGAGAGGAATATATGAACAGAGAAGATATTTTAAAATGTGTGGATCATACTCTGCTGTCTCAGACAGCGACTTGGGAGGAGATAAAGACCATTTGTGACGATGCCGTCGCATTCTGTACGGCATCTGTCTGCATACCTCCTTCTTATGTAAAACGTGTTAAGGAATATGTGGGAGACCGTATGGCGGTCTGTACGGTGATCGGATTTCCGAATGGGTATAATACGACAGCAGTGAAGGTATTTGAAACAATGGAAGCCCTGAAGGAAGGGGCGGATGAAATCGATATGGTCATAAACCTGGGGGATGTGAAGGATGGGAGACTGGATGATATAAGGGATGAGATACGGGCGGTCAAGAATGCCTGCGGGGATAAGATCCTTAAAGTGATCGTAGAGACCTGCCTGTTATCTGAGGAAGAGAAATCTGCACTCTGCGGAATCGTAACGGAGGCAGGAGCCGATTACATTAAGACGTCAACAGGGTTTTCTACGGCAGGAGCTACCTTCGCTGATGTGGAACTGTTTTCCCACCATGTGGGAGATGGTGTGAAGATCAAAGCGGCAGGAGGAATCGGTTCGTTTGACGATGCGGAACGTTTTATCACGCTGGGGGCGAGCCGCCTGGGCACCAGCCGCCTGGTAAAGATAGTGAAAAGTGAGAAGAAATGATTCCTTTCAAAGTTTTGTGAAGAGCAAGGAAGCTGTAGAAGAATCATGGGGAAAGAAAACATGAAGGATTTGAAACAGAGGAAGATTGAATCGGACAAGCTTAGGAGTTTGATCGGACGGGCGATGAAGCAGCTGACCTTATCTTATGCGCCGTATTCCCACTTTCATGTGGCGGCGGCTCTGCTGTGTGAGGATGGGACCGTATATACCGGCTGCAATATCGAGAATGCTTCCTATTCCGCGACAAACTGTGCGGAGAGGACGGCCTTTTTTAAAGCAGTGAGCGAAGGGAAAAGAACATTTTCCTGTATAGTCATTGCAGGAGGCCGGGATGGAAAAACAGTGGAGTACTGCCCTCCCTGCGGAGTCTGCCGTCAGGTGATGCGGGAATTCTGTGATCCTTCCAAATTCCAGGTGGTCTTGGCCAGATCTTTGGAGGATTACAAGGTGTTTTTGCTGGAGGAGCTCCTGCCGGAAAGCTTCGGTCCCGAAACCCTCTAAAACTGTGTATTTTGGCAGAAATTGCCCTTGTCAGACAGCACCTTCTGGTATATAATAACTAATAGAATTGAAGAACCACCTGGAATGTTCGACCATCCTGTATGTTTTGAACCTACAGAGTGTAAAACGGGATTCCAATATTAGTGAGTGGATGTCGGGCCTCCTTTGAGTGGATGGCAGAAACTCATTTGCGGTTGCCCACCTAGCGAGGGCTAGGAATCAAAAATGCAGGAACCGGCATTTCGGGGGAATACGAAAGATGCAGACAGCATATTATCTTATGATAATATGCTGTCTTTTGTTATGCCGTTCGGAAAGCGTTTTTAACCGGTAGCAAAAGAAGGCGGATGAGGGAGGAGAAATATGACCAATCGAAGAAAAGGAAAAAGAGGGCTGCTGTGGTTAGCCGCCCTGATGCTGGTTTGCCTGGGAGGACTGGCAGCCTGGCTTTTTTTTAAGGGCAGAAGTGGGACAGACTGTGTCACGCGGGCATTGGCTGCCAGACAGACTGCGCTTGCAATCGCAGACGGGGAAGAAATAAGTGCGGCCGGGATTCAAAATTTTTCTCGGGATGACGCTGAAAATTGGTATGTGCCCTACGCAGAATATCTGTACGGGCAGGGGATTTGGGATGTCGAGCAGATTCCGGCGGACAGAAAAACCATGGGAGGAGCTTTGAACTGTCAGGAGCTTCTTTATATGGCAGAATGGCTTCAGCTTCCCGAAAAAATCACATTTTCCAGCGGCGCTTCCGGAAAAGATCCGGTGTCGAAAGAGGACTGGTCACATTTCTATGAACTTCTTCTGGGAAAATACGATACGGCAGGGGCTGTGATCGAGCAGGAAATATTATTGATCGGGACGCCGAACAACCTGGAGGACGCCGGTACCTGGGAAGCCCGCACCGATAAAGGGGTATTTAACTTTCAGGGTCTGTCATTGGACTCAATGGTGGACATGCGCCTTAAGGTGAAGACGAAGGGAGCAGAATTGCTGCAGGTGGAGGAAGTAGTATCGGAGGAGATTACATATGAAAATGTATGGCTGGATTCTTATGGATCCGGAGAACTTAAGGTCTATTTATACGGAACCTGGAGAAAGTTCCAGGTGGGAAGCATAGAAAAAGAATGCAGCGGGATGACGGGGGACATCATGCTGAAAAAGGGAAAGGTAACTGAAGTGGCCCTGAAAAAAGAAACCATAAGAGGCAAACTTTTAGCGGTAGGGGACGGTGAAATGGAGATTGAGGGATATGGTAAAGTTCCTTTGGCAGATACCTTTCATGTATACCGGACTTATGGGGGATTTGCGGAACTGTCAGCAGGGGATCTGATGATCGGATATGATCAGGCGGAATTTGTGGTAGCCGAAGGAAAGATATGCGCGGCTCTGATAGGAAAGAGTGTTACGGCGGAGAACATACGGGTGCTTCTGACCGACGCTAAGATTGGATCCATATTTCATGAGACAGCGGTGTTCACTTCTGATAGAGCTTTTACAGTAACTTATAATGAAGGAGAAGCTTCCGAACGTCATGAAGCGGGGGAAAGTGTAGAGCTAGACAGGGACAGTCCGTATTTTTCCAAGGGGAGAGTCCGTATCACCCCGGATGAAGGCGGAAAGATTGGATTTACCTCCTTTTCCAGAAAATATGGAGCTCCGTGGTATGAAGGAACCATAGAGCTGGCCGTATCCGAAGAGGGGATACTCATCATCAATGAAGTGGATTTGGAGACGTATCTCTGCTATGTGGTGCCCAGCGAAATGCCGGAGAGCTATGGGCTGGAGGCTTTGAAAGCACAAGCTGTCTGTGCCAGGAGTTATGCCTGCAGACAGATTGAAGGCAGTGCGTACAGCACTTACGGAGCCCATGTGGACGACAGTACGACCTTTCAGGTGTATAACAACACGGAGACCGATGATCTTACGAGACAGGCGGTGGAGGAGACTTACGGAGAAGTCCTCACCTATGGTGGAAGTTTGGTGACCACTTATTATTATGCCACGTCCTGCGGCTTCGGAAATGACATGCAGGTGTGGGGCAGCGACCAGGCGAAATATCCGTATTTGAAGAGTATTTATATGGCGGAAGGAGCGGCGCCGGATTTATCATCAGAAGAAGCCTTTCGGGCTTATCTGGAGAATAGAGAAGGAGGAAACCTGGAGAGCAGCGCGCCGTGGTACCGGTGGGAGACAACGATATCCACTGAGAAAATGACGGCGAGAATGGATAAGTTTCTGAAAGACTATGCGAAAAGCCACGAGGAGCTTGTGCTTTTCCGGCAGGGAGACGGAAGCTTTGCGGCGGCGGACGGAGGAAATGGGCCGGAGAGCATAGGTACTGTCACCGGAATAAAAGTAGAGGAAAGAAGTCAGAGCGGTTTTGTCAACCGGCTGCTGATCGAAGGGACGGAAGGAGCTGTTCGGATCGAACGGCCGGGAACTGTCAGAGCTCTTCTGGGAGATACGGAGCATGTCTATACAAGACTGGATGGCAGCACCTCAACCGGCAAGACCATTCTTCCCAGCGCCAGTGTATGGATGGAAGAAATCAAAGACGGAGAAATCTTGAGCGGTTGGAAGCTCAGGGGAGGAGGATACGGACATGGAGTGGGAATGAGCCAGACTGCGGCCAGCACACTCGCAGGCCAGGGGAAATCCTGTGTGGAAATCCTCCAGTATTTTTATCCTGGAACAGAAATATTTCAGGAGTATTAAGGAAGAAATGAGAAAACGCTTGTATCTGCTGTTCCTGAAAGATATAATAGGGAAAAGGTAATGGACAGAATTTTTTCGGGAAGGGTAAGATGATATGGGAAAAACAGCCCCCAATGACCGGCGTCAGAATGGCATAAAGCAGATATATTTAGTTTTGATCATAGCTGTAATTGTGATATTCATCTGGCTGACAGTCGTGATCAGCCAGACATCAGGACTTCCGTCAGTTTCACCGGAGGTTTCGGTGAATCAATTTCAGCATGGATGGTATTATGAGAGCGGAGGAGAAAAACATGCCATAGAGGAATTTCCAGCGCAGTTCTCTTATAAAGGGGAAGAAGCTGTGCTTTATAATGTGCTTCCGGAGACAAAAGAGGGACAGAGCCTGATGTTTCCGAATGATTATCAGAGTGTTCAGGTGTATGTGGGAGGAATATGTATTTATGACTACGGTTTTGAAAATCAACCGCCTCTCGGCAGC
Organism: Lientehia hominis; assembly: GCF_021044755.1. GTDB lineage: Bacteria > Bacillota > Clostridia > Lachnospirales > Lachnospiraceae > Lientehia > Lientehia hominis. The sequence continues at coordinate 339,770 of NZ_JAJNOR010000001.1, read as the reverse complement.
CTGCTTGGCAACATCAAATGCTTTGTCCCCATGAAAGCGGAATATGGCGGAGAAGAGATATCCATTCATCTAAAAATGGATTACTGGGGAGAAAAGGCCGGGATTAAGTCCATTTACCTCGACAATACCAGCAATCTGATCTTACAAATGCTGAAATCCCAGGCCGGTCTTGTGCTGTGCCTTATCCTTATGCTCCTATTTTGTGTGGCGCTGTTCGCCTGCTTTGTCTGGGCGAGATATAAGAAGATTATAGAAGAGAGCGGGGTTTTTCTGAACCTTGGCTTGTTTGTATTCTTGTCTGCTGTCTGGATCTGGACGGATTCGTCTCTGTCTCAGCTTGTATTTAAAAGCAGCATCGCTGTGTGCGTGACCTCATTTTTCAGCTTTATGCTTCTTCCTGTGCCGATGATAGGCTTTGTTGAGAAAATCTGTGCGGGAAAGACGCGTATGTTCAGAGGTTTCCAGCTTATGTGCCTGCTCAACTGTGCCGTGCAGAGTGTTTTTTACGCGGTGGGAATAGCGGATTATCCTCAAATGCTCCCGGTGACACATCTGTTATTGGCGGCGATGATCGTTTTTATAATCTGTTATCTGGTCTATGATGTCCGGAATCACGCGTCTTATTATGCCAAAGGTATGCTCGTGGCTATCGGGACGCTGACTTTGTTCTCCCTTGCTGCCTTGTTGAGCTTTTATGTCAGCAGACGACTGGATAACAGTCTGTTTTTCCGAATGGGTTTTCTGCTGTTCATCTTGATATTAGGCTACATGTCGGTAAAAATGCTGCTGTCTTATCATGAGGTCAGGACACAGGCGGCCGTATATCAAAAACTTGCGTATACTGATCTGATGACTCAAGTGAATAACCGCAGCTCTTTTGAAGAATTTATAGACGGGTTAAATACTGAAGCGAGACGGGAGAAGAACCTGACTTTTATAATGCTGGATCTGAACGGATTGAAGCAGACTAATGACAAATACGGGCATAAGGCAGGAGACCGGCTCCTTCAGAGTGCGGCTGGCTGTATAAAAGCAGCCTTTGAAGAAGCGGGGACCATATATCGTATTGGAGGCGACGAATTTTTTGTGGCGGTCACCCGAGAGGATGTAAATGTGGCGGAACGGCTGAGCTATATGGACGAAAAGATTGCCGAGTATAACAGACGGCATCCGGAGGATTCATTCTGCTTGTCCATCGCACGGGGGACAGCATCTGAAAAGGAATATCCAGATTGCAGCATAGATGGACTGTGGAAAAAAGCGGATGAGAACATGTATCGGGAAAAAGCAGCCTGCCACAGCAGCAGATAGGCTGAGAAGATGAAAAAGCCCTGAAAGGAGAACCAGAAGCGGCCGCCTTCAGGGCTTTTATGATGAAAAGGTGTGACTTGATTATTTCAGAGTAGTGGCAAGGTCTAAAAATGCAGGAAGGCCATTTACCAGCTTTACGGGAGATGTGCCCTGAATCAGAGGTAGCGCGTATTTTACATAGCCTTCTCCGATGTTGGTGCCGTTGTCGGTGATCCATTCAGCCGGGAAGGGCTTTTCTTTGTTGCATACTTCGTTGACGTCAGTCAGCTGGTAAGTGATCTTGTATTCTTCTCCGGGCTCCCTTATGAAAGCGACCATTATACCGGTCTTTCCTTCCAATGCGGCCTTTGCGGCTACGGAACCGGCCATGGCGGCTTCTTCGATATCTGTGGCGGAAGCTAAAGAAGCGCCGCATCTTTGGATGATGCCGAATTCCAGGGAGCGGACCTTTACACCAAGTTTTTCATTGATGACTTCGGATAAATATTTGCCGCTGCCGGTCAGCTTCTTATGGCCAAAGCTATCCACAGCGCCATCGGCGCCGGCATATTCGCAGATGAATTTGCCGTCCTTGTCGGCAATGCCTTCTGAAATGCAGAGGACTACGTTGCTTGTCTTCTCCAGGCACTTTTTCACGTCAGCCAGACACTGATCCATATCGAATGCGGTCTCCGGCAGATAGATCAGATGAGGAGCGTCTCCCTCAAATTTCCTCGCCAGGACAGAAGCGGCAGTCAGCCAGCCGGCATGTCTTCCCATAATCTCAACGACGGTCACACAGGGAGCGGCATAAACGCCGGCATCCAATGCACATTCACGGACTGTGGTAGCTACATATTTTGCAGCGCTGCCGTATCCGGGCGTATGGTCTGTCACGATCAGGTCATTATCAATGGTTTTGGGAACACCCATGAAAATGATATCAGTGCCGATCTTCTCGCCGTAGCGGGAGAGCTTGGACACGGTATCCATGGAATCATTGCCGCCGATATAGAAAAAGTATCCAATGTTCATTTCTTCAAATTTTTTCAGAAGAGTAGGGTATACCGGGTCGTTTAAATCTTCCGGCAGCTTAAAACGGCAGGATTTCAGATAAGAAGCGGGAGTCGTCTGTAAAATCTCCAACTCGTCCTTTGAAAGGTCGGAAAGGACTGTAGTCTTTCCAGCCAGGAAACCTTCGATGCCATTTACCATACCGTAAATCTTGTCAATCTTCTCAGAGCCCAGGAATCCGGTAACCACGCCGTAAAGGCTGCTGTTGATTACGGAAGTAGGGCCGCCGGACTGTCCGACAATGACATTTTTTTTGCTCATGTGTGATCTCTCCTTTTTTTCTGTTGGGTCTTCCGCAGCGTAAATGCTGCGAGTATGGCCGATATATTAGCCAAATTAGCATAATTCTATAACAAAAAGACGGTTTTGACAAGGGCTTGCGCGGGAAAACACAAAAAACACGCGGAGCCTTTGTTGACAGTCATTTGAAATATGCCTATAATAAGGGAGAAAAAGCCGGGGAAAGACGGCAGGCAGCAGGCTGAAGGAGGACAAGCATGGATAAGATCAAAATGCAGGTTCCCATCGTAGAGATGGATGGGGATGAGATGACCCGTATATTGTGGAAAATCATAAAGGAAGAGCTGTTGCTTCCGTTTATTGATCTCAATACGGAATATTATGACCTGGGACTAGAGCACAGAGACGCTACAAACGACAAGGTGACCACGGAGGCGGCGGAGGCGACCAAAAAATATGGCGTGGCCGTGAAATGCGCTACGATCACTCCCAATGCGTCCAGGGTTAAGGAATATGGACTGAAGGAAATGTGGAAGAGTCCCAACGGCACGATCCGTGCGATTCTGGACGGAACTGTTTTCCGGGCGCCGATCATTGTAAAAGGAATCGAGCCATACGTAAAGACCTGGACCAAGCCCATAACCATTGCGAGACACGCGTATGGAGATGTGTATAAAGCTGCGGAAATGAAAATTCCCGGCCCGGGTATCTGCGAATTGGTGTATACGGATGTCAATGGTGTGGAAACACGGGAACCGATCCACGAGTTTAAGGGTCCTGGCGTGCTTCAGGGCATGCATAATCTGAACCAATCCATCGAAAGCTTTGCCCGCTGCTGTTTCAGTTATGCGCTGGACACCAGGCAGGATCTGTGGTTTGCCACAAAGGATACCATATCTAAAAAATACGACCATACATTCAAGGATATCTTTCAGGATATTTACGATAAAGAATATGCCGGCAAATTTTCAAAGGCAGGCATCAAGTATTTCTATACATTGATCGACGACGCAGTAGCCCGTGTCATCAAATCAGAAGGCGGATATATCTGGGCGTGCAAGAACTACGATGGGGATGTGATGAGCGATATGGTCGCTACTGCATTCGGTTCCCTCGCCATGATGACCTCTGTCCTGGTGTCACCCGACGGGAATTATGAATATGAAGCGGCCCATGGGACGGTGCAGCGGCATTATTATAAGTATCTGAAAGGCGAGAGTACATCGACGAATTCCGTTGCGACGATTTTTGCCTGGAGTGGTGCCCTGAGAAAGAGAGGGGAACTGGACGGCAGCGAGGGACTGCAGAAATTTGCTGATTTCCTGGAGAGCGCGACCATTCAGACCATTGAGGACGGTATCATGACGAAGGATCTGGCGCTTATGACGACGATTCCGAATCCTCATGTGGCGGAGAGTGGTGAGTTCATTAAAGCCATCCGGGAACGTCTGGAAAGAAAACTTGACTGTTAAATCTGATTGAGATGACAGAGGCAGAGAGTTCGGTTGTTCCGGACTCTCTGTTTTTATTCTACAATACAAAATACTTTTCGGAATCATTCTGCCGTTTTTTCGCCCGCCGCACCGATATGAATATTCGTCATTTTCCTGATTCCAGAAAAGAATTGGATATCCTCGCGGCCGCTCCAATGGCTTTCACAACAAACAGGAGCTTATTTCGGTGCAAATAAAATCCCTTCCGAGCAGACGCATACTTTATTTTATTACGGACCCTTCCGGAGCTTCAGGAATATGATAAAGGTATGAAACCAGGGCGGGGAGGGTCAGATGAATCACGTACACAAAATGATTGGCACCGAATGGGCCAGAAAACAAGGGCTGACAGGAAAGGGCGTCGGCATAGCCGTCCTGGATACGGGGGTATATCCTCACCAGGATTTCGCCCATCGGCTGTATGGATTTCAGGATATGTTAAATGGAAGAAGGTTTCCATATGATGATAATTCCCACGGGACCCATGTAATGGGGGTGCTGGGAGGCAGTGGAGAAGCGTCCGGAGGGCTCTATGAAGGTATGGCTCCCGGCTGTAGTCTCATAGGCATAAAAGTGCTTGATTACAAGGGAAACGGCTCTGTGGCAAATCTGCTGCGGGGCCTTAAATGGCTGCGGGAGCACAAAGAAGAATATGGTATCCGCATTGTCAATATATCAGTGGGATCTATTCCCAAAAGAGAGACGGGAGAGGAGTCTGCGCTGATCCGCGGAGTAGAAGAAGCCTGGGCGGACGGACTGGTCGTGGTAGTAGCGGCGGGAAACGAAGGTCCTTCCGCCATGTCAGTGACGACGCCAGGCATCAGCAGAAAAGTGATCACAGTCGGATCATCCGATGACCACCATGCAGTAGAGGTCTGCGGGGCGCCGATGGTAGACTATTCCGGCAGAGGCCCTACGTCCCGGTGTATCTGTAAACCGGACGTGGTGGCGCCGGGAGCATCCATTGTCTCCTGCAACGCCATGGGACGGAAAAACAACAAGCCATATGGGGTTAAAAGCGGTACTTCCATGGCGACGCCGGTGGTGTCAGGCGCCATTGCGCTCCTTTTGGAGAAGCATCCGGAGATGACGCCGCAGGACGTGAAACTGAAACTGATGAAAAGTACCGTGGATCTGGGACTTCCCAGAAATCAGCAGGGCTGGGGAATGATTCATATTGCCAGATTGCTGAATGAATGATATGATAAAAAACGTACAAAGGCCAGCAGACGGATTTGATACTCGTTTGCTGAATTATGATGAAATAAAGAAAAAGAGGGCACTCAAATGAAAAAAGGCAGAATATATCTGGCGTTGCTCTTAGTATTTTCCATGATTTTAGGTATGTATACGGGGTGTGGAGACAAGAAGACACAGGCAGATACAGTGACAGCGGAAAGCCTGATCGAAAAGGCGGAAGAAGCAATGATAGGAGCCGATTCCATGACCGGAAAGATGGCCGTGGAGATGTCCATGGACTATAGTTCCGGAGGGGTGGATGCGGCTTTGGAAATGATAATGAACCAGAGTATAGAATTGACGAAGAATCCAGAGGCTGTTCATATGACCGGTACTTTGGATATCGATTTTTCAGGAATCACGATGGATACGGAAGCTTATGCGGTAAGAGACGGTGATAAGTATGTGGTGTATACGAAGGCGGGGGGCCAATGGGTCAAGCAGACATCTGAGGCCATGCCTGCTTCGGCGGACGTATCGAAAACTCTGGAGTTTATGAAAAAGGATACGGAAACTCTGAAGATAAGCGAACCTGAAAAATCCGATGAAAAACAAGTCTATCAGGTGGATGCCGTAGTCCATAGCGAGGAACTGGCAGCGGAGTTAATGGCTTCTTTAGGTAATCTTTTCGAAGAGAGTACAGATGCCTTTGCGGATTTGGATACGAAGATTACCGCCAGGATAGATGGCGAGAGCGGAGCGCTGCTGGAAATGACCATTGACCTTACAGACAGCTATAATGCGGCGATGCAGGCACAGAAGGAAGTGCAGGGCTTTGATGAAGTGACGGTGACTGCCTTCAAGGTGACGATGGCGGACTATGTCTTGAATACTGTGAGCGAGATTATTGTGCCGGATGACGTAAGATCCGGGGCAGTCGATATGGATGCCAAGGAGACAGAGATACCTTTGTGAAAAATGCAGATGTGTTTATAAGTTAAAAGTATGTAAACCCCCCGCGTCTTTTTCGGCAGATACTGAAAATGACGCAGGGGGTTTTAGATTTTCTTAAGAAGTTTATTCCGCGAGACTCTCCCATAATTCATACAGCTCAGAGAGACGAGAATCATTCCGGTTTTTTTCTTCTGTAAGCTTCAAAAGCTCGCTCATATTCGTACAGATATCCGGTCTGGAGGATAAAACGTCGATTTCATCATTGCGGTTTTCCAGGGCGGTGATCTCTTCTTCTGTTCTGGCCAGGTCATTCAGGCGTTTCCGCTCTCTGGCCTGGGCTTCCTTTTGCGCTTTCCAGTCCGCTTTGGTGTCTGCTCCTGCCGAAGAGACCGGGACGGAAGAAGCCTCGTCGGAAGCAGTATAAGCAGCTGTCAGCTGTTCCCGCTTTTCCAGATAATAGTCGTAGTTTCCGATGTAGTTGACAAAGGTCTGGCCAGTCAGGTCAAGGATTCTGGTGGCGGTCTTATTGATAAAATACCGGTCATGGGAAACATACAACACAGTACCGGTGTATCCGTTCAGCGCGTTTTCCAGGATTTCCTTGGAGACGATGTCCAGGTGGTTAGTCGGCTCGTCCAAAATCAGCAGATTGCTTTCCGAGAGCATGAGCTTAGCCAGAGAGACTCTCCCCCGCTCACCGCCGCTCAGATCTTTCACCAGCTTGAACACATCGTCTCCGGTAAACAGAAATGCAGCCAGAACGCTGCGGACCTGGGTGTTGTCCATATCCGGATAAGCGTCCTGGAGTTCGTCGAACAGCGTTTTTTCCATGTGGAGCACCTGCTGCTCCTGGTCATAATAACCGATGTTGACCCGTGAGCCAAGGCGTATATCTCCGGAATCGGCAGGAAGGAGGCCGTTTATGATTTTCAAAAGTGTGGTCTTTCCGGTGCCGTTGCTGCCGATTATGGCCACTCGTTCTCCCCGCTTGATCTCGAAGGAAACATTGGAAAACAGGCAGTTTTCCCCAAAGGATTTTGACAGCTCCCGGACGGTCAGCACGTCGTTTCCGCTCATTATCCTGGGCTCCAGATGTATGTGCATGGCAGAAGAAGCTTCCGTAGGTTTGTCCACCCGCTCTATTTTAGAAAGAAGCTTTTCTCTGCTTTCTGCCCGGCGGATGGATTTTTCCCGATTGAAGGAACGGAGCTTCTGAATGACGGCTTCCTGATGCTTGATCTCTGCCTGTTGGTTCAGATATTCTTTCATCTTTGCGTCCCGGAGCATGGCCCGCTTTTCTGCATATGAAGAATAGTTCCCGGAAAACACCGATACATGCCCCTGGTCAATCTCTATGATCTTTGTCACCACCCGGTCCAGAAAATACCGGTCGTGGGCGACGATCAGGACACTGCCGGGATAATTGAGCAGGTATGTTTCCAGCCATGCTATGGACTCCATATCCAAGTGGTTTGTGGGCTCATCCAAAAGGATGATATCAGGCTTTGACAGGAGAAGACGGCCGAGAAACACACGGGTCTTCTGCCCCCCGGACAAGGTGCGGACTTGTTTTGTGAAATCCTCCTCAGTAAAACCAAGGCCTTTCAGAACACCGGTAATCTCACTTTTGTAGGCATATCCGTTTTGAAGTTCAAATTCGTGATTGATCCTGGCATAGTTGTCCATGAGCCGTGACAATTCTTTGCCTTCTGCCAGCTTCATGGAGATTTCCAATTCCCGCAGGCGCTCTTCCAGGGCGAGCACTTCTTTTTTTACTTCCAGAAGCGTATCATAGACCGATTGGTCTGAAGGACAATCCTGATGCTGGGCCAGATATCCCAGAGTCTTGCCCTTGCCGAGAACGACGGTTCCGCTGTCAGACGGAAGCTCTCCGGTGATGATCTTTAAAAGAGTGGATTTACCGGCGCCGTTGATGCCGACGATGGCTGCCTTCTCTCTGTCTTCTATATGAAAGGAGCCGTTCTGGATGACAACGGCGTCCCCAAAGGACTTGCTTACCTGATGGCAGGAAAGTATCATGACGTATTCCCCCTATTTTTTCTTCTGGGGTATATTGTAACTGTTTTTGTGGAGAGCGTCAACAAAGGGAGCAGAGAAAATAAGGCGGTGAGAGGCGGTTTCCGGTTATGTAAAATAATTATCAAAGTTATTTGACAAGCACCTATAGGGATACTATAATAAAAAAGAAGTATAAGCATATAAAAAGGAAGCATAATCTTATAAGAAATTGGGTGGTAAGAGTGGAACGAAAGGAAATTTCCAATGCGGTCATTAAGCGGCTGCCCCGGTACCACAGATATTTGGGGGAACTGATGGAAAGTGGAGTAGAACGCATCTCCTCCAATGACCTCAGCGAAAAAATGAATGTGACAGCATCCCAGATTCGTCAGGACCTGAATAATTTCGGCGGATTTGGCCAGCAGGGATACGGCTACAATGTGGAATATCTCTACAATGAAATTGCGAAGATTCTGGGGATTGACAGGCAGAATAACATGATCATCATAGGCGGCGGCAACTTTGGACAGGCGCTGACCAATTATTCAAACTTTGAACGGCGGGGATTCATGATCCAGGCCCTGTTTGATGTGAGTCATGAACGGATCGGCAAGAGTGTCCGCGGGATTAGGACTCTGGATATGAAGGATCTGGAGGAGTTTTTATCCGGGTGTCACATTGATATCGCGGTCCTCACAGTCCCCAAGAATTCGGCGCAGGAGGTGGCGGACAGGCTGATCGCATGCGGTATTAAGGCTATCTGGAATTTCGCTCACCTGGATCTGAAGGTTCCGGATGACGTAGTGGTGGAAAACGTACATTTGTCGGAGAGCCTGATGCAGCTGTCTTATCGGATTTCGGAGAAGAGAGATAAGGAAGGAAGCGGCCAGAATTCCTAAAAAGAATGCGCCCATATGGAAGAGAAAAAAGGAAGCAGATTCCCCTGTCATAATGACGGGGAATTTTGCTATTTCGCAGAAGCAATAAAGGAGTGGGATATGCGGTATTTGACAGACGGCAGTCAAATGAAAGCGATTGACAGCTACAATATTGAGGAACTGGGCATCCCTTCTCTGGCCCTTATGGAAAGGGCGGCGTATGCAGTGTCCGCCGAGGCGGAGCAGATGAGCAGTCAGAATGGATCTGTTTTGGTGATCTGCGGCATGGGGAACAACGGAGCCGACGGTCTGGCTGTGGCCAGGATGCTCAAGCTGCATGGAAGAAAAGTGAAAGTGCTTCTGTGCGGAGTGGAATCTCATTCGACAAAAGAGCATTCCGTCCAGCGTGCCATAATCGAGAAACTGGGAATTCCGATAGTAACAGCGGACAGCGGGCAAGAATACAGTATAGAAAATGGGTTTGAATTGATCATCGACGCTCTTTTCGGCGTAGGCTTAAGCCGCCCTTTGAATGAAACTTTTATAGAGCTGGTGGATGCCATTGAAAGAGCCAGGATATCCGGCACTAAAGTGCTGGCAGTGGATATCCCATCCGGGGTCAGCGCTTCAGACGGCCAGATCCTCGGGGCAGCCGTGAAGGCGGACGCGACGGTGACATTTGGATTTGAGAAGCTTGGAATGCTGCTTTATCCGGGCGCCTTTTATTGTGGAAAAAAGAAGGTGGCGGATATTGGATTTTCCCTGCCGGGAGGAATGGAAAGCCGCATGGCCTATACGTTTGGTCCGGAGGACCTGAGACGGCTGCCAAAGCGTCCGGCTGACGGGAATAAAGGCACCTTTGGAAAAGTGCTGCTGGCGGCAGGAAGCAAGAGCATGAGCGGAGCCGCATATATGAGTGCATTGGCGTCATATCGGTCAGGAGCAGGACTCGTGCAGATATATACGGTAAATGAAAATGTGCCGGTGCTGAAGACTATGCTTCCGGAAGCGATCGTGACCGGCTTTGACCGGGAACATCCAGATATGGAGGAACTTGAAGAACTTTGCAGATGGGCCGATGTGCTGGTGGCCGGTCCGGGGTTTTCCACAGAATCCTATGCAGAACAGATTCTTCACTGGCTGTTGAAAAATAAAACGTTGCCTAAGGTGCTGGATGCGGATGCTTTAAATCTGATATCCCGCCGCAGCGAATTGGCGGGATATCTGGACGGCAGCGCGGTCATCACTCCCCACATCGGAGAGATGTCCAGACTCACGGGTAAAACAGTAGGTGAGATCAAAAGAGCTCCCATAGCGGCCGCTCTGGAATTCCGGGAGCAGTATGGGGCGGTTTGTGTACTGAAGGACGCGAGAACGGCAGTGGTTTCGGAAAACGGCGTTTATATCAATAGCTCAGGAAACAGTGGTATGGCTACGGGCGGTTCCGGAGACGTCCTGAGCGGCATTCTGGGAGGCTTATTGGCGGCAGGTATGAATGCGGGAGACGCGGCGGAGATGGGAGTCTGTCTTCATGGACTGGCCGGCGACGCAGCGGCAGAAAGATGCGGAACGCATGCGATGATGGCGACGGATATTATCTCATGTCTCGGAGCCGTGTTTAAGGAATGGACATAAAGCGGATAGAAGAACAAGCGGAGGATAAAGATGATGGAATATAGCCGCACAGCGGCTTGGATAGATTTGGATGCCGTATATGGCAACGTAAAAGCTCTGAAGGAAAACACGCGGAGTGGGACCAGAATCTGTGCGGTCATCAAGGCAGACGGTTATGGACATGGGGCGGTCCCCATCGCGAGAAAGCTTAAGGGCCTGGCGGATTATTATGCGGTGGCGACGGCTGAGGAGGCGTTCAATCTGCGAAATCACCAGATTGCGGAACCCATTCTGGTCCTGGGATATGTTCCGGAAGACGCTTACGAAAAAGCAGTCTTGGAAGAAATACGTCTGGCGGTGTATACCTATGAGATGGCGCAGCGCCTTTCAGAAGCGGCTGAGAAGTGCGGAAAACAAGCATTTATCCATATAAAATTGGAAACAGGAATGAACCGGATCGGATTTAAGCCGGGAGAAGAAGCCCTTACACAGATGGAAGCCATGAGCAGGCTGCCGGGGATCATGCTGGAGGGGATATTCAGCCACTTTGCCCGAGCGGATGAAGAGGATAAATCATATGCGGAAAGACAGTACCAAATCTTTGACGGATTTGTGAGCGCTCTTAAAAAGAGGGGGGTGGAGATTCCGCTGAAGCATATGGGAAATAGTGCGGCGATCATCGACCTTCCTCAGTTTGATGTGGATATGGTGCGGGCGGGCATCGCACTGTACGGAATGTATCCCTCGAATGAGGTGGACAGGAGACGGGTCAGGCTCGCGCCCGCCCTTCGGCTGACCTCCCGTGTGATTTTTACAAAGGAGATCGAGCCAGGTGAAACAGTGGGATACGGCGGGACCTATACAGCGCAGAATCGGATGAAGATCGCCACGATTGCCATAGGGTATGGGGACGGATATCTCAGGAATCTGTCCAATCGGGGATATGTACTCCTGAATGGAAAAAAAGCGCCGATAACCGGCCGTGTCTGTATGGATCAGCTGATGGTCGATGTGACGGACATTCCGGGAGTGAGGCAGGGAGACGAGGCTGTTTTGGTGGGCAGGGACGGAGAGCAGATGATTTCGGTGGAGGAGCTGGCGGAGTTGGCCGGAACCTTTAATTATGAATTTGTATGTGATCTGGGCAAGAGGATTCCGAGAATCTACCTGGACGGCGGAAAGATAGTGGGAAAAAAGGATTACTTTACGGATCCTTATGAAATCGTTTTGTAGGACATTTCCCGTATGAACCGAAGAAACATTGGAAATACTAGGAAGGAAAGAAGTACAGCCAATGCAGATATCGGAGCGTGAAATGTAGAATGATTAAAAGAGGCGACATTTATTATGCGGATTTACGGCCAGTGATCGGGTCGGAGCAAGGCGGAGTCAGACCGGTGCTGATCATTCAGAATGATACCGGGAACCGGCACAGTCCTACGGTCATCTGTGCCGCTATCACTTCAAGGATGAATAAGGCGAAGCTGCCCACTCATGTGGAGCTGAAGGCGGAACACTGCCAGATGGTGAAAGATTCCGTCATACTTTTAGAGCAGCTCCGCACAATAGATAAACAGAGATTAAAAGAAAAAATCTGCCATTTGGATGATGGACTGCTGCAAAAGGTGAACACAGCGCTGCTGATCAGCCTGGATTTGTATACATAGGCTGAAGCGGATGGCAGGAAACGGAAAAGGAGCCGGAGATAATCATGGACGACGGGTATTCGCCCTGGAGTTTGCTGCTGTTGTTGGGAATCATAGTGATTGAGGTTATATTTTATGGATTTGGCGCCGCCATTCAGGAATTGAACAGCGCGGAGCTTTTAAAGCGAAAGGAAGACGGGGACCGGAAAGCGGCCGGGATCTTAAAGATATCAAACCGTTCTTTTACGTATGCCAACGTGGTTCAGGTCATATCTACAGTGAATGGCCTGATATGCGGAGCTTATCTATTGAAACAGGGACAGAGGTTCCTGTTACATAGCTTTTTTAGGAACAGTCCGGAGTCCGGAAAAGGATATCTGTCCATGATGACGGTATCGGCAGTCGTCCTGGTGATCGTTCTCCTATGTGTCGGAGTACTGGTGCCGAAACGGATTGCGAAACGGTATCCGGAGCGGTGGGCATATGCCCTGCTTCCGGCAGTCCGGGTGCTGTCCATTCCGGTTTATCCGGCTGCCTGGCTGCTGAGCAGCTTGTCCGTTCTGGCTGCCCGGCCGTTCGGAGTGACACCGGGAAAGGATGTCGACAACGTTACGGAAGAAGAAATCATGTCTATGGTTAACGAGGGCCATGAACAGGGGGTCATTAAGGCGAGTGAGGCGGAGATGATCACAAATATCTTCGAGTTTGATGATAAAGAGGCGGGGGATATCATGACCCACAGGACCAATATCACCGCCCTGGATGGGGATATGACCCTGGACGAGGCGCTGGAGGTGATACTGTCCGGCAGTAATTCCAGATATCCAGTCTACCGGGAGAACCTGGATGATATCATCGGCATCCTGCATTTAAAGGATGCGGTGCTCCTGCAAAAAAATGAGTCTCTCCGGGGCAAAAAGCTTGTGGATATCGAAGGACTGCTTAGGAAGCCCCATTTTATCCCGGTCACTAGAAACATCAATAAATTATTCAAAGTCATGCAGTCCAGGAAAATCCACATGGTCATCGTGATAGATGAGTATGGGCAGGTGGAAGGACTGATCACGATGGAAGACATCCTGGAGGAAATCGTAGGGAATATCCTGGATGAATATGATGAAGAAGAAAAGTTCATCATTCCTTCCGGAAGCGGATATGTGATGAAGGGAATGACGCCTCTCGAAGATGCGGGAGAGCTCCTGGGGCTGGATTTTGACGAAGAGGACTATGACACGGTCAATGGGTTTCTTATATCCAAGCTGGACCGGATACCGTCCGAGGATGAGAAGCCGGAGATTCGATTTGGCGGATATCGTTTTTCCATACTGAATGTGGAAAACAAAATGATAGATACAGTGAGGGTGGAAAAGCTTCCGGAGGAGGAAGCGGGTGAGGAAAAAGTACATGAAGATGATTAAATCGGTTCGCGCTGTATTTTCGGATGCGGTGTTTCTGAGAAAGACGGTCATGATCGCAGTGCCTGTGGCAGCACAGGCACTTCTTAATACCGTTACGAACATGGTGGATACCATGATGATCGGCACCTTGGGTGAGACAGCCATTGCCGGAGTGGGGCTGGCCAACAAGGTGTTTTTTGTGTTCAATCTGCTGATATTCGGGATTGCCAGCGGCGCTTCCGTGCTGAGCGCCCAGTTCTGGGGAAATCACGATGGGAAAAATATTCGAAAGGTGTTGGGGATTTCTCTGATTCTGGGAATCATCGGTTCTCTTCTTTTTACTCTGCCCAGTCTTTTTGCTCCGAAGGCTGTCATGAGGATCTTCACCAACAGTCCTACCTCTGTGGAGACGGGAGCCGCTTATCTGAGGCTGGCCTGCATCAGCTATCCGTTTACGGCAGTCACGAATATATATGTGGCGGTGATGCGGTCTGTTGGAAGAGTCAGAACGCCGGTGGTGACGAGTCTGATCGCGATCATGGTCAATATTACATTAAACTATGCTCTGATCTTCGGCCATTTCGGCGCGCCGGCCATGGGAGTCAGCGGCGCGGCTGTCGCAACACTTGCAGCCAGGTTAGTGGAAGTGACCTGCATTTTTCTGTATGTTTACGGGTGGAAAACAGAGCTGGCAGCGAAGGTTTCTGAGCTTATCGGCTATCCAAAGACGCTGATAAAGGAGTACATACGGACGGTGCTGCCAATAATCGGAAACGAATTCATGTGGGGGCTGGGAGTGACCATGTATTCCCTGGCATATGGAAGAATGGGAGATACCTCTGTGGCGGCGGTGACTATCGCTCAGACCATTCAGGATATGATTCTGGTATTTTTCCAGGGGATTTCTGCCGCTTCCACGGTGATCCTCGGAAATGAACTGGGCGCCGGACGGATCAAAGATGCGGAAAAAGACGCGTCTAAACTATTATGGCTTCAATTTACGGCGTCGATACTGCTGGCCGTGTTCTGCATCGTCACACGGAATCTGCTGGTGGGCTTTTATGACGTATCTGAGACAGTGCTGAAGGAAGCCGCTTACTGTATGTTGGTTTATGGGCTGTTCCTTCCTTTTAAGATGTTCAATATCGTGAATGTGGTAGGGGTCCTGCGAAGCGGAGGAGATACAAGGTTCTGTCTGATGCTGGACAGTGGAAGCGTCTGGCTTATCGGCGTCCCCATGTCATTTTTGGGAGCGCTGGTATTCCGGTTTCCGATACATCTGGTGTTTGCCATGACGCTTACGGAGGAGTTTGCGAAGTTTTTCATTGGATACCGACGCTATAAGAAGAAAAAATGGCTGAAAAATCTTGCGGCGGGCATGTCTTAAGCCTTGTCAGGATACAGAAAAAATGATAGAATAAAAAGTCGGATAAGATAATAAGTGAAACTGAAGGATAGAAAAAAGGAGAGGTTCAAATGTCAGGACATTCCAAATTTGCGAATATCAAGCATAAGAAAGAGAAAAACGATGCAGTCAAAGGCAAGATTTTTACAGTGATCGGACGAGAGATCGCTGTGGCGGTAAAAGAGGGCGGAGCCGATCCGGCCAACAACAGCAAGCTGAGAGACGTCATTGCGAAAGCAAAGGCCAACAATATGCCCAATGATACCATTGACAGAGGCATAAAGAAGGCTGCCGGTGATGCCAATTCCGTGAACTATGAGACGATTACCTATGAAGGCTATGGACCGAATGGCATTGCGATTATCGTAGATACCTTGACGGACAACAAAAACAGGACGGCTTCCAATGTCCGCAACGCGTTTACCAAAGGGAACGGGAACGTGGGAACTCCCGGATGCGTGTCTTTTATGTTTGATAAAAAAGGACAGATCATCGTGGATAAAGAAGAATGTGAAATGGAAGCAGATGATCTGATGATGTTCGCTTTGGATGCGGGAGCTGAGGATTTTGCGGAGGAAGAAGACAGCTTTGAGATCACGACGAATCCGGAGGACTTTAGTTCCGTCCGCGAAGCCTTGGAAAAAGAGGGGATTCCCATGGCGGATGCTCAGGTGACGATGATCCCTCAGACTTGGGTGAGTCTCGATGATGAGCAGGATATTAAGATGATGAACCGAATCCTGGGTCTTTTGGACGAGGATGACGATGTCCAGGAAGTATACCATAACTGGGATGAATGAGCGGCTCACAGACAGGAAAAAGCCTGGAAACCGGCGGGAAACTGCTGGTTTCCGGGCTTTTTTAGTCTTATGGGAAGCAGCGCGGAAATATTGTAAACGGCTGCAAAATATGATATGATGACCGGGAAAGACTGCGGTGATTTTGGAACCTAAGATAAAGAAACGGATCAGTAAAGAAAGTGGGAAGAAATATGGCCAACAGAGAAGGTAAATGCCCGAAATGCGGAGGTGCTCTGTGCATTCCGGAAGAGCTTGAAACATTTTCCTGTATGTACTGCGGTGCGGTACTCAGCCAGGAGGAACTGGTGATTCCCCATGAGGGCAAGGAAAAGAGCCAGGCGGGGGAGCTGGAAGAGGTGCTGCATAAACTCTGGGAAAACGGAGATTCAAAAGCAGAGGAACTGATCGGCCGGATGCTAGAATTGGATGAATATAATTTGAAAGCCAATCAGGTATATGCGCAGATACATTTTTCTGAAATTCTGTTCCGGCATAAGAATGCGATGGAACACTTTAAGCGTTCGGAATACCCGGATTACTTTGATGCATATAAAATAAAATGCCGTCCGGCGGTGGAAGCGGTGGACCGCTATGCACTGGAGGCAGAGGACCATGGAGAGGAGTTTATGCGTCTTTTGGCCTCCAATCTCATGAAAGACATTCATACAGAGGTGGAGTCGGACCAGTCTCTGCGCTCCAAGAATGCGAGGGCATTGAAATGTGACCAGTATAAGATGATTCTGGCAGTCTATACGATTCCAATGATTCTAGAACTTAGGCTTGGCGTAAGTGAAAGGCTGACGGATATCATGGTGGAGGAATGGATGCGCCAGTATCCGAAGTCCATTCTGAGGAAAGGCACCTACAGTGATATGGTGACCGGTTTTCGAAAGGGTAAGATGTGCTTCATAACCACGGCAGTCTGCGAATCCTTTGGGAAGCCTGACGACTGTCAGGAGCTTCAAAGCCTCCGGAAATTCCGGGATACATACATGATGAAAAGTGAAGATGGCCGAGCCCTGGTAGAAGAGTACTACGAGGTGGCGCCTGCCATTGTCACCTGTATGGATATGGAAGAGGACCGCGCCGGTATTTATAGATCTGTCTGGAGCACATATCTGGAGCCGTGCCTTCAGGATATCGCAGCCGGAAGGGAGGAAGCATGTGAAGAGCGCTATGTGGAAATGGTCAGGAGCTTGGAAGCGAGATATCTGGATTCACGGGTACGGGAGGATCACAGGGGGACCGACATGGGAAGCTGAGGCATTTTCGGCTGATTGTGCGGAAAAGTAGAAAAAAGCTGGAGAATAGTTCATAGATAAATCACAGGATAGATGGGAAAATAGAATAAAGAGCGGAAGCGGATATAAAAAGGATTTGAGAAAGAAGGCTCAGGTCCTTTTTCTCTATCAGGATTCGGAAGCTTACTGCGAAAAGGGAGGAGGTACAGATGAAGAAGGTATATATTCTGGCAACAGGCGGGACAATCTCTGCTGCGGGAGAGGAAGGAAAGACTTCCGGTTACCGCGACGGAAAATTTGATGTCCATGAACTTCTGGAGAGCATAAAAGGGGTGGGAGAAATTGCGGCTCTGGAGGGAGAACAGATTCTAAACATTTCCAGTGATGATATTACATGTAGGAATTGGATCGCTCTTGCGAAGAGAGTTAACCAGCTGGCGGAGGACCCTTCCATAGACGGGTTTGTCATTACCCACGGAACTAATACTATGGAAGAAACGGCATATTTCCTGAATCTGACAGTTAAGACAAAAAAACCAGTGGTACTGACCGGATCGATGCGTCCAGCTACGGCCAACAGCGCGGATGGTCCGCAGAATCTCTATGAGGCGGTTTCTCTGGCAGCCAGTGAAGAGGCGGAAGGAAAAGGAGTACTGGTGGTATTTGCCGATGGGATCTTCAGTGCCGACCGGGTACAGAAGGTCAACTGTTTCCGCCCGGCGGCATTTGACGGAAAGGACTTTGGATGTATCGGATATATGCAGGATTCCGTTCCGCGGTTTTTGCAGCTTCCGGTCAAAAAACATACGGTGGATACGGAATTTACAGTAAAAGGAGTCGACATGCTTCCCAAAGTAGAAATCGCATATTTTTATGCCGATGCCGATCCTGGTATCCTGGAATTTCTTGCATCCCGGGCACAGGGATTGATTCTGGCGGGAGCAGGAAGCGGGCTCATGAGCAAAAGCTGGAAGCAAGAAATCCGAAAGCTTTCGGAAAGAATACCTATCGTGAGGACGACACGGGTCGGAAACGGTATGGTCAGTCAGGATCACTGCGATGAAGAGCTGATGACCATACCTGGCCAGACATTGATTCCCGTGAAAGCCAGAATCCTGCTGTCTCTGGCGCTTTTGAGGACCAGCGGCAGAGATGAGCTGCAGAACATATTTCAATTATACTGAAGGGGGAAAATGATATGGAAAAAGAAAATAGAAAATTAGAATTTTACGGAGGGGAATGGGTTTCCCTGGCACCGCTGCTTCTTTTCATCGTGCTGATCATTGTCACCACCTTTTTCTGGGGTTCCATATCCGACGGGGCTCTCTGGGTGCCGATTTTCCTGGGGCTGGTGATCCCGTTTTTCCTGGCGAAGGATAAAAAGCAATACAGCAATACGCTGATCATGGGAATGGCCAGTAAGGATACGGCTTTTCCCATTGCCACATGGCTGTTTGCCGGCGTGTTTTCGAGGATTCTGAGGATGTCCGGCTTTGCCACGGGTCTTGCGGGTCTGGCAGGATCCTTTGGCGTGGGTCCCGTGCTCTTTACGGTGATTTCCTTTTTGGCCGCTACTTTGTTTTCCACGGCTACCGGAACCGGATTCGGAACAATTGCAGCCTGTATGGGAGTATTGTATCCGGCCGGAGTGGAACTGGGAGTGAATCCTGCCTTTTTGGCAGGGGCGATATTGGGAGGAGCAGCATTTGGAGATAACCTGGCGCCGGTTTCCGATTCCACGATCGCCTCAGCGACTGCCATGGACGTGGATGTTCCCAAGTGTGTGAGAAGCCGCCTGAAATATTCTCTGACGGCTGCTGCCATTACCCTGATCATCACGATCATCGTGGGAAATATACTGGGCCAGTCTGCCAACATAAAAGAAGCGGTCTCCTATAATCAAATGACTCTGATCATGATCGTTCCAGTGATCATTACACTGATCATTGCCATAAAATCCGGCGACCTGATCATTGCTACGATTATAGGCTCCGTATTGTCGGGAACGGTTGCAGTGATATTCGGACTAATGGACTTTGTTCAGATCGATGCGGTGAACCCAGTGAGAGAAGCCTTGTTTTCTGTCAGCGGCTCGGGGCTTGACCGTGCGGTCGGAGGCGCTGTGTTCACCGGTCTGTCCAGTATGACTCAGATGGTTGTCCTATGTCTGATGTTGTTCAGTGCGATTCATATCATGAAGTGCGGACATGGAGATATGAAGATTCTGAACGCTCTCAGCCATGTGACCAGACGTGCGGTAGGAGCAGAGGTCGTGATCTCTTTCATGGTCATCGCATTGTCATCGATTATGGGATTAAACGCTCCGGCCATTTTGACAGTGGGGCCTTCCTTCGCGAGGCCCCTTGCCGATAAGCATGGAATCAGCCGCTACCGGATGGCGAACTTGATGGACGCCCAGTCCTGTACGTGGTGCTACAGCCTGCCGTGGACTTGTACTATGATGTATATTTTAAGCTTTACGGTGGATACGAGTGCTCCCTTGAGCGGGATACAGATCACGCCATACTGTTTCTTCACGTTTGTTATGACGGCAGTCATGTTTGTGTCCATCTTCCTTGGAATCGGCAGGAAAGATTTTATAAATGTACAGGGAGAGGCAGAATAGAGCACAGAGCGTTATTCATAGATGCGGTCCTCATATTCGTTAAGGACCAGGGTGACGTTCATATTCCCGTTTCTGCACCGGATGCTGTCTAAAAAAGCCTTTTGGCTGATGTTCTGTTTCATTTGAATGCGGTATACCAGCTCGAATAAGGTCCCAAATTCTGTAGTACGGACACGGCGTATTTTCCAGGAATCTGTATATTCCTTTAAGATTTCATCAAAAAGCCCTTCGTAGTTCAAATCCTCAGGGATGGCGATTTTAAGCGTCATGGTTTCACTTTTGGGGACTCCGAAATGAGATTTTTCCAGTATCACCATGGCCAGGCACAGGACGAGGGCGAACAGCAGGGAGTAAGTGAGAAATCCCATGCCGGAGGCCAGCCCCACGGCTACGGTAAAAAATACATAGGCGATGTCCTTCGGATCGCCGGGAGCGCTCCGGAAACGCACCAGGGAAAAGGCGCCGGCCAGGGAAAAGGCCCTTGCCACATTGCTGCCGACCAGCAGAATTATGGTGGCGATGATGGCAGGTAGCATGATCAGGGTGATCGCAAAGGACGGGACATATCCGCTTTCTTTATGAGTGAAGATATAAATACAGCTGATGAAAAATCCGGTCAACAGGGCGCAGGCCAGGATGGCTGCGGTGGACGACAGAGTCAGACTGTCTCCGGCTACAGAAGAAAATATGTAATTCATAGGAACTCCTTTTCTTTGATTATATGAGATTGTTTATACATGACGCCATATTTGGAAAAGCTGGCGGAGCGGATATGAAGAGAAGAAAAAGCTTCCGCCAGCCAAAGGGGGGCAGTGCCGACCAGCTTGACTTCCATCAGGCAGGTGCCGGGGTCCAGAAGTTCCCGGGGGATGGTGGAATCTGATCTCAGATCCAGAGAATGGATACAGAAATCGAAGGTGATTCTAAAGTCTGGATCGGTTTTTCCAAAATAAGCGACCCTTTCATAGGAAATGGACGCTGCCGGCGACAGGGGATGACGTTCCATGAAGTATGAGATTTCATGGAGCACCTGTCCGTCCAGATATGCCGTGTCCTTGGGAGAATTATGATGATTCAGAAAGACGTCTGCTTCTGCCAGAGACAGGGACGCGCGCCGCTTTGTCACCACTCCCCCCACCTTTTTTTTCATTTCTAGAAATACAGGGGATTGCGGAGAATCAGGAAGCTGATAGCTTCTCAGCCTCAGCTTTTCTTTATAATAGGGTTTTGTGAGAGAGGTTCTGATGAGCCGATAATCGTCTGTGTCATAATAAATATTATAGATGGAATAGAAGGAACCGTCCGGACAATACTGGTCGTATTCCATATATGGCTCCATCCGATTCTTCAGTTCCTCGTACTGGCGGTCCGTCAGGAGGAACTTTTTTTCCATTCGTTTAAACGTTTTAATACTCATGGATATCATCCTTTCTGCAGTATTCTTTTCTGGAGACATTATAAAAAGGCAACCTTAAATTTGTCTGAAACCAGACTGAAATTTTCCTCGGAATTTCAGACTAATTTCAGCGTTTGCTTTTATTCTGATGGAAAGAGGAGTAAGAACTGTGGTATAAATAAAAGCGGAGGATATGAGAAACGGGAGGAAGAAATGCGAATTTTGATTGTAGAAGACGAGATCAGACTGGCCGAAGCTCTGGGACAGATCATGTGGGAGCACAAATATACGGCTGATATGGTATATAATGGAGAGGACGGATTGGACTATGCGATGAGCGGCATCTATGATGTAGTGATTCTGGATGTGATGCTGCCGAAGATGAACGGATTTGACGTGGTACGGGCCATGAGAAAGGAAAAGAATCGGACGCCTGTCCTGATGCTGACTGCCAGGTTTGAAACCAGCGACAAGGTAAAGGGGCTGGACTGCGGGGCAGATGACTATCTCACGAAGCCTTTTGAGACAGAGGAGCTCCTGGCCAGAGTCCGGGCTCTTTCCAGGAGGAAGGGAGAGGTTGTGGTGGAGCATCTTTCCTATGGCGATATATCGCTGAACCTGGATACTTATATGCTGGAATGCGGAGAAAAAAGCGTACATTTGGGAATGAAAGAGTTTGAAGTGTTGAGACTTCTTCTGTCCAATCCAAAATCTGTACTTCCAAAGGAGACCATCCTTTTGAAGATATGGGGGAGCGAGACGGATGCAGAAGACAATAATGTGGAAGTGTATATTTCTTTTTTGAGAAAGAAGTTAGCTTTTTTAGGCTCCAGGGCGAGTATCGGGACGGTACGAAAAATCGGATACCGAATGGAGGAACATATGCCATGATAAAAAAGCTGAAGCGGAAATTCATACTGATCAATATGATACTGGTTAGTATTGTGCTGGTCATTACTTTTGCGGTGGTATGCGCTGTGACCTTTGATCGTCTTTGCAGGGAGAGCTATGACGTCATGGAGCGCAGAGTAATGAGGGAGTTTCCGGGGCTTTCGGAAAACGCGGAAGACCGGTATGGAAAGAAAAGTATGCAGCTGGGGCCGGACCGGCCTTTTCTGATGACAGATGCAAAGGAAGGCGCGACGTTTGTGGTGAAGCTGGAGCAGGACGGCTCGGTGAAAGAGGTGATCGGAGAAAATCTGGTGATCGAAGATGAAGTTCTGGAGGATATTGTGGCGCTTTGTCTTTCGCAGGACAAAGAGCGGGGAGCCGTGAAAGGAATGGGGCTGCGTTATCTGAAATATTCGGATACAAACGGCACACAGATTGTCTTCATGGACAGAAGCGATGAGGTGTCCACAATGAAGAGTCTTATTTTCGTATCCCTGCTGGTTGGAATAGGAAGCCTGGCCGTATTTTTTGTCATCAGCGTTTGTCTGGCCGGCTGGGTGGTGGGGCCGGTCAAGGATTCCTGGGACCGGGAACGGCAGTTTGTGGCGGATGCCTCCCATGAGCTTAAAACGCCGCTGACAGTCATTCTGGCCAATACGGGTATTCTGCTGAGTCATAAGGAGGATTCCATAGCAGATCAGGAAAAATGGGTGGAGAATACCAGGACCGAAGCGGTCCGGATGAAGGATCTGGTCAACGATCTGCTGGAGCTGGCAAAGGCAGACGCGGGAACAGACAGACCGGTCTTTTCCAGATTAAATCTGAGTGATCTTGCATGGAGTGCCGCGCTGCCCTTTGAATCAGTGATGTTTGAACAGGGAAAAAAGCTTGAGACAGCCATTGAACCGGAGCTTTATGTGTCAGGAGACGAGGGGCGGCTGAGACAGCTGCTGGGGATTCTGCTGGATAACGCCTGTAAGTATGCGGAGGAAAGAGGAGTGATTACCTTGTCTCTTTTGGGAAACAAAGACAAGGTGAAGCTGTCGGTTCACAATACCGGCAGTTATATAGAAAAAGAACAGCTTCCCCATGTATTTGAACGCTTTTACCGGGAAGAAAAATCCAGGTCGAGAGACGCCGGAGGATATGGGCTCGGTCTGTCCATAGCCAGCAATATCGTGGAGAGTCATGCCGGAAGGATATCTGTACAGAGCGGGAAGGAGGAAGGCACCACTTTTCTTGCCACGCTGCCTCGTTTTAAACCGTGACTTAGGCCTTGCTTTTTCAGGAGTTTTTTGTTACAGTGTGTGTATGCAATTACTATCGGGCCCGGAGGCCTGCAATTTTTGAGAAAAGAGAGGACTATTAACTATGGCAAAAGAGTTTGAAGGCGGCTGTGCAGAGGATTGCGGTACCTGCGGCTGTGACTGCGGTCATGACCATATTCATGAGGGTGAGGATGGACAGATGACCGTCACTCTGACACTGGAAGACGATTCTCAGCTGGAATGTATCGTTCTGACGACCTTTGAGGCTGCTGGAAAGGATTATATCGCGCTGCTTCCTACGAATCCGCCGGAAGGAGAAGAGGGCGAAGTTTATCTGTACCGTTTTGTAACAGGAGAAAACGGTGAGCCTGACCTCCAGAATATTGAGGATGATGAAGAGTACGAAGCGGTGGCGGAAGCATTTGATGAAATTCTGGATTCCGCTGAATTTGACGAGATGGATGAAGAAGAATGATCATTGTGCATTGTCCATAAATAAAACCGGCGGAATATGTTCCGCCGGTTTTTTGGTCTCAATTTTGCCTGATCAGACGTTGAAACGGAACAAGATCACGTCGCCGTCTTTTACCACGTATTCTTTTCCTTCCAGCCCCACAAGTCCCTTTTCTTTTGCAGCAGCATAGCTTCCTGCATCCAAAAGGTCCTGATAATTGACGACCTCTGCGCGTATGAAGCCGCGTTCGAAATCCGTATGGATCTTTCCTGCGGCAGCAGGGGCCTTGGTCCCTTTCTTAATAGTCCAGGCTCTTGTCTCCTGTTCCCCTGCAGTCAGATAGCTAATCAGGCCGAGCAGCTTATAACTGGCCTTTATGAGCTTGTCCAGACCGGACTCTTTTAATCCCAGATCCTCCAGGAACATCTTCTTTTCATCGTCTTCCAGTTCAGCGATCTCCTGCTCTATCTGGGCGCAGATCACAAAGACTTCGCTGCCTTGTCCGGCGGCGAACTGGCGGACTTCCTTTACATAAGGATTGTTCTCTCCGTCATCGGCCAGATCGTCCTCAGCTACATTTGCGGCAAAGATAACCGGTTTTGCGGTCAAAAGGTTCAGGGAGTGTAAAAAAGCCTCCTCATCCTCATCGTCTGTTTCATAGGTAATGGCCAGATTTCCGTCTTCCAGGTGAGATTTCATGGACTTAAGGGCAGACAGCTCCTTTGCCAGAACTTTGTCGTTAAACGCTCCTTTAGAAGTCTTGGCAATCCGGCGTTCCAGAATCTCCAGGTCAGAGAAGATGAGCTCCAGATTTATGGTTTCAATATCCCTGAGCGGATCTATGCTCCCGTCCACATGGACAATATTGTCATTTTGAAAGCAGCGGATTACATGGACGATGGCATCCACCTCGCGGATGTTGGCCAAAAATTGATTGCCAAGTCCTTCTCCTTTGGACGCGCCCTTTACCAGGCCGGCGATATCCACAAACTCAATGACAGCAGGAGTTATCTTCCTGGAGGCGTACATACCGGCCAGAAGTCCGAGACGGAAGTCCGGCACGGCTACCACGCCGACATTGGGGTCTATGGTGCAGAACGGATAGTTGGCGGATTCGGCACCTGCTTTCGTCAGCGAATTGAATAAAGTGCTTTTCCCGACATTGGGCAAGCCTACGATACCTAATTTCATGGAAAACCTCCTAATAATATTGCAATTTTAACGTCAAACTCGTATAAGTGTATCACACTTTGAGAAAAAAGGAAAGCAGGTGGAGACTGTCGAAAAAGGCAGAAAAAGGCGTCTTAATCCATTTGATTTTTGGCGAAAAAAAGATTAAAATGGCTAATAGAAGCGAAGGAGGCCAGGAATGAAATAGAGGAATCAGAGGGGTTATGGATTTAAAAGAAAAAATAGAGCGAGTCAGATGCGAGCTGGGGGAGGCTATTGAGCGGAAGGATGCGCCTGACAGAATTCTGCACCTGAGTAGGAAGCTTGATTTGCTTATCGAACGGTACCTGGAGTATTCTGGAAAAAAGTAATGTATTATATGAAACATATACAAAAGAGGAAGAAGACTTGGAAACAAGTCTTTTTTATTTTGTATGAAAGCGTGTCCGAAAAAATTCATAATCCCTCTTGCTATTTCCCTCTAAATGGCTTAAAATAGTATCAAGTGGTTAAAAAGTGGGTTAAAATGGTGGAAAGTGGTAGATTTGTTTTGGTTAGGTGGCACAGATGATGAATCAGTTTATGGGTGAATACAATCATACGATGGACGCGAAGGGGCGTCTGATCGTTCCCGCCAGGTTTCGAGAAGCAGGAGGGGACAAGTTCATCGTGACCAAAGGTCTGGATGGATGCCTGTTTGTATTCACAGAAGAAAAATGGGATTCTGTCGTCTCCAGCATGGAAAATCTGCCCGTGACCCAGGGAAAAGCCAGAAAATTTGCCAGGTTCCTCATGGGCGGCGCCGGTGAGTGCGAGGTGGATAAGCAGGGGAGAATATTGATTCCCAATAACCTGAGAGCTTATGCACGTCTGGAAAAGGATGTAGTCTTAGTAGGCGTTGGAAGCCGGGTGGAGATCTGGAACCGTGATACATGGGAAGAGGCCAACGTATACGATGAGATTGAGGAAATCGCGGAAGATTTGGAAGAACTGAGGTTTTAACCATGGGATTTGAACACAGATCAGTGCTGTTGGACGAAACGATAGAATATTTGAACATCAGGCCAGCCGGAATTTATGTGGATGGCACACTGGGCGGAGGCGGACATGCCTTCGAAGTGTGCAGGAGACTGGGACCTGGCGGCAGGTACATAGGAATCGATCAGGATTCGGCTGCTATTGAAGCGGCCTCGGAGAGGCTCAGGCCTTTTGAAGAACAAGTGACCATTGTACGGAACAATTACGAGAATATGGATGCAGTACTAAAAGAGCTGGGAATCGGATGTGCGGACGGCATTTTGCTGGATTTGGGAGTTTCTTCCTATCAGCTGGATACTCTGGAGCGGGGATTTTCCTATAAAGAGGATACTGTGCTGGACATGCGGATGGATCAGCGTCAGGCGGTTACGGCAAAGGATATCGTGAACGATTACAGTGAATCCGATCTGTACCGGATTATCCGGGATTACGGAGAAGACAAATTCGCGCAAAATATTGCCAAACATATTGTGGCGGCGAGAGAAAAAGAAGAAATCCGCACCACCGGACAGCTGGTGGACATCATCAAAGCGGCGATACCGGCAAAGGTGAGGATGTCAGGCGGCCATCCGGCCAAGAAGACATTCCAGGCCATCCGGATCGAGCTCAATCATGAGCTGGATGTACTGAGCCGGTCCATTGACAGGATGATTTCACTTTTAAAGCCTGGGGGAAGATTTTGTATCATCACATTTCATTCCCTGGAAGACAGAATCGTAAAAAACGGATTTAGAAAAAATGAAAATCCCTGCACCTGTCCTCCGAATTTTCCCGTGTGTGTGTGCGGAAACAAGAGCAAAGGAAAAGTGATCACGAAGAAACCGGTTCTTCCCTGTGAGGAGGAGCTTTTAGATAACAGGCGGGCGAAAAGCGCCAAGCTTCGGGTTTTTGAGAGGGCATAGGCTCCATAAGGGCGGTCATGCCACGGGGAGGAATTAAAAAATGGCGGCAAACGGCAGACAGAAAAGAAGGAACGCGGACTCATACAGAGGACGTTCGGGCAGACAGTATGACAGAAAACCGTATCTGTATACGGAGATAGACGGAAATACAGCAAGACAGCTGGAAGAACAGGAATTTTACGTTCCCGATGACAGACGGGCGGAGGAAATCCGCAGATCCAGAAGAAACAGGGAAAAGGCGCTGCAGATGAGCCCTGCATATGTCATGTTCCTTACCATGGCTTGTGTGGCGGTACTTGCAGTCTGTGTGAATTATCTGAAGGTACAGGCTTCCATCAGAACCAGGATCACCAATATCGAGGAGATGGAGGCGAATCTGGAAGAACTTAAGGATACGAATGAGGCCACACAGTCCAGGATAGCAGTGGCTTCCGACATCCATCAGATATATAAGACAGCTACGGAAGAACTGGGTATGGTATATCCGGATGACAGCCAGGTGATCTATTACGACAGAACAGAAAGTGAGTACGTACAGCAATATGAAGACATCCCCAGAGAATAGACGCGGCCGGCAGGGCCGTCCCAAAAGGACTCCTAAGATTTTCCAAAAATATATGAAACAAAAGCTGGCGCTCACCTTTATCCTGGTGGCGCTGGTTTTATTTGGGCTGGCCATTGCCGTCGGCATTATCGGCAAACAAAAGGGAGGAGATTACGGAAGGACCGTTCTGGCACAGCAGACATATACGGCAGATACGATTCCGTTCAAACGAGGGGAGATCACGGACAGGAACGGTACGGTACTGGCCGCCAATGAGGCGGTATACAACCTGATTCTGGATCCTTCTGTGATCACGGCGGATGAGAACATCACCGGCCCTACCCTTGATGCTCTGGTGGAGTGCTATGGGTATGACAGGACAGAATTGGAAAAGCTGATAAATGAAAATCCCAATAAACGGTATATCCGGTATGAGAAGCGGATGAGTGAGGAAAAACGGGATAAATTCCTTGCAAAGGAAACGGAGATCAATGAAAATCTGAAGATCAAGGATAAGATAGATGGCGTCTGGTTTGAAACGGAATACAAGCGGATATATCCGTATTCATCTCTGGCCTGCGATCTGATCGGGTTCGCTTCAGAAGACGGTTCCCTGGGGAGCTACGGTATGGAACAGTATTATAATGATACACTGGCGGGAGTGCCCGGAAGGAGATATGGATCCATTAACGAGGACTCCGACGCAGAGCAGGTGACGCGGGACGCGGTGGACGGCAATACGGTGGTATCGACCATTGATGTAAATCTCCAGTCCATCGTAGAAAATCAGATTAAGCTGTTTAATGAAAAGATTGGTTCCAAGAATACGGCGGTGATCGTGATGAATCCCAATAACGGCGAGGTTCTGGCCATGGCTTCCTATCCGTATTTTGATTTGAATAATCCGTCTGATATGTCCGTGAGCGGTTATTATACTCAGGAGCAGATCGACGCCATGAGTGAGGATGAGCGGACTGATGCTCAAAATGAAATATGGAAGAATTTTATCACTCAGACCACCTACGAACCCGGCTCCACAGCGAAGCCGCTGACGATCGCGGCAGGACTGGAGGAGGGAAGCCTGAAGACAACGGATACTTATATGTGCGATGGCGGGGAGGATATTGCCGGAGGCGGCAGGATCAACTGCCATAAATTATCTGGTCATGGCCAGTTGGACGTAAAGGGGGCCATTGTGGAATCCTGTAACGACGCCCTGATGCATATCGGTTGGCAGATAGGGAAGGATACTTTCTGCAAATATCAGCCGATATTCGGATTGGGCGACCGGACAGGAATCGATCTTCCGGGAGAAGAATACGGTATTCTGAAAAACAAAGAAGACATGTCGGATATCGACTTGGCGACCAACTCCTTCGGTCAAAATTTCAATGTGACAGTGATTCAGATGGCCGCAGCGTATTGTTCCGTAATCAACGGAGGCAGTTATTATACCCCACATGTAGTTCGGGAGGTACTGAGTCCGGAAGGCTCAGTCGTGGAAAGCAAAGAAAAGACACTGGTCCGTGAGACGGTCAGCGAGAGTACCTCTGATTTTCTGAAGACAGCGATGCTGGCCATGGTGGATGAACAGACCACGTATTCTACGGTAGTGCCTGGATACGAGATCGGCGGAAAAACCGGCACGGCAGAGAAACAGCCCCGAAGTGAAGAAAAGTATGCGGTTTCTTTCTGCAGCTTTGTCCCGGCCAGCAATCCGGAATATTTTATGATGGTAGTGATCGACGAGCCGAATGTGGAGAATCAGTCGGCGGGCGGACATGCCACGACGCTGACCCACGATCTGTGGGTGGACATCCTTCCCTATCTGAATCTGTTCCCCACACGGAGCACCGGGGAAGAAGAAACGACTACGGAATCCCCTCTTCAGGAGCCGAATGGGACAGATGCACAGGGAGCGAACCCCGAGGGCGAGAATCCGGAAGGCGAAGATCCGGGAAACGGAGAGAATCCAGAGGGAGAGGTGCCCCAGGGAGAGCCGCGCGGGGACGAGAACGGATATGAGGAAGGAATGTTTCAGGACGGAGCCGAATAGGTTGTAATAAAAGCCTGGGAGGGAACCTCATGGTTCCAAACTATACCTTTCACCGCAGAAAAATATTGATCATGTTTGTAACATGTTTGGCAGGTTTTGGAATTTTAATGGGCAGGCTGGGATATCTGATGTTATTTCAGTCTGCTCATTATACGGCTTTGGCTCAGGAACTTCATGAACGGGAACGCTCCATCAAGGCGGCCAGAGGGCGGATTTACGATGCTAACGGCACCATCATCGCTGATAACAAGACCGTATGTACCATATCGGTGATCCATAATCAGATAACGGATGCTGAAGAAGTGATAGGGGTACTTTCTGAAAAACTGGAGGTTTCCGCGGATACAGTGAGGGAAAAGGTGGAAAAATACAGTTCCAGGGAGATTATTAAATCCAACGTGGATAAATCCGTTGGAGACGCCGTGCGGGCGTGTGATCTCGACGGGGTCAAGGTGGACGAGGATTACAAGCGTTATTATCCCTTTGGAAGCCTGGCTTCTAAGGTACTTGGATTTACAGGAGGAGATAATCAGGGAATTATCGGGCTGGAGGTCATGTATGAGGATTATCTGAAAGGTGAGAATGGGACCATTTTAACACAGACTGATGCCAGAGGCGTAGAGATTGATACGGCGGCGGAAAACCGGATCGAGCCGGTGGATGGGTGCAGTCTGTACCTGAGCCTTGATGTGAACATTCAAAAATATGCGGAGCAGGCGGCCCTTAAGGTCATGGAACAAAAGAATGCAAAAAAAGTATCCATGATCATCATGAACCCCCAAAACGGGGAGATCATGGCCATGGTCAACGTACCGGAATTTGACCTGAACGATCCGTTTACACTGAATTATCAAATGGATACGTCTGTGACTGACGAAGAATATCAGGACCTTCTCAATAAGATGTGGAGAAATTCCTGTATCAATGACACATATGAACCCGGCTCCACATTTAAGATCATAACGGCTGCGGCAGGCCTCGAAGAAAGGGTAGTATCCCTCACTGATAATTTTTATTGCCCCGGATATAAAATCGTGGAAGACAGAAGGATCCACTGCCATAAAGTTGCCGGACACGGAGCCGAGAATTTTCTCCAGGGAGCGATGAATTCCTGCAATCCGGTCTTTATTGAAGTAGGACTCCGGCTGGGAGTCACCAATACGTATAAATATTTTAACCAGTTCGGCCTGCTCGGCAGGACGGGAATCGACCTGCCGGGAGAAGCCGGGACTATTATGCACAAGCAGGACAATATGGGAGAAGTGGAGCTGGCGACAGTTTCCTTCGGCCAGTCATTCCAGATCACTCCGATGCAGCTCATCACTACGGCCAGCTCCATCATAAACGGCGGGACCAGGATAACCCCGCACTTCGGCGTGGAGGTACAAAACAGTGAGGAGACCGTCATTGAGAAGCTGTCCTATGACACTACGGAGCACATTGTATCCGAAGAGACCAGCGAGACCATGCGCTATATTTTGGAACAGGTGGTAGCGGAAGGCACCGGCCATAAGGCTTATCTGGAAGGATACAGAATCGGCGGCAAAACGGCGACCTCAGAGAAGCTGCCCAGGAGTGAGAACAAGTATATTTCCTCATTCATCGGTTTTGCACCTGCGGATAATCCACAGGTGATCGCTCTGATCACCATAGATGAACCGGAGGGAATCTATTACGGCGGCACCATCGCAGCGCCTGTGGTGGCAGATGTGTTTGACAATATCCTGCCGTATCTGGGGATTGAGCGGGAAGCCGTGACAGAGGAGGAAACTGCAGAAAATTAGCGGCTATTAGAGGTTGATTCTTCATGGAAAAAGTCTTATACTGTAACAGTTGAGGATTCATCATACAACATACAGACAAAGAATACAGGAGTGTCCATATGAAATATGCAGCAATTATTTCCGTATTGATTTCATTTGCCATCAGCGCGGTCTTGTGTCCGATCCTCATTCCCTTTCTGAGGAAGCTGAAATTCGGTCAGACTATCCGGGAGGAGGGACCGAAGGGCCACGCGAAAAAATCAGGCACGCCCACCATGGGCGGACTGGCGATAATCATCAGCATATCGGTCACCAGCCTGATTTTTGTAAAAGATTATCCGAAAATCATTCCAATCTTATTTACCACGGTGGGTTTTGGGATAGTAGGACTCCTGGATGATTTCATAAAAGTGGTCCTGAAGCGTTCTGAGGGCCTTAAACCATATCAAAAGCTGGCAGGGCAGCTGATAATCGCCGGTATTCTGTGCTATTATCTGATGACCTCTGATGTGGTATCGACAGCTATGATCATTCCTTTTACAGGGGGAAAGACCCTGGAGCTGGGCTGGTTCTTTATACCGGCGTTTTTTATCATCGTGCTGGGCACTGATAACGGCGTGAACCTGACGGACGGACTGGACGGACTCTGTACCAGTGTGACTATTCTGGTAGCTGTTTTCTTTACCATTGTGTCCATGGGGGAAAAGAGCGGGATCGATCCGATAACAGGGGCCGTGGTGGGCAGTCTTCTCGGCTTCCTGGTGTTTAACGCGTATCCGGCCAAGGTATTCATGGGTGACACCGGTTCCCTGGCCCTCGGCGGGTTCGTAGCGTCCACTGCGTTCATGCTTCAGATGCCGATCTTTATCCTTTTGGTGGGATTCATTTATTTTGTGGAAACGTTATCGGACATTCTGCAGGTGGCATATTTTAAAAAGACCCATGGCAAGAGACTGTTCCGTATGGCGCCCATTCACCATCATTTTGAATTGGGCGGATGGTCGGAGACGAGGATTGTGACGGTATTTTCCGCTGTGACTGCGATTCTTTGTCTGGTCGCTTATATGGCAATGTAGCGGAAAGGAAAAGAAATGGAAGAAAAGACAGGATATAAAAAAGTACTTGTGGCCGGAGGGGGCATCAGCGGGATCGGAGCCGCCAAAATGCTTTTGAAGACAGGGAAGCCCATCCTATTATACGATGGAAACGAGTTCCTTTCTAAGGATAAACTGGCCGCAGAATTTCCGAACGGTGAGATAGAGATTGTTCTTGGGGAGCTTCCTGATGAGACGGCAGAACGGGCGGAGGTATGCGTCATCAGCCCCGGCATTCCCATGAAGGCTCCTTTTGTGAAAAAACTCCGCGATGCCGGCGTTCCCATATGGGGCGAGATTGAAGCAGCATACCAGAATTCCAAAGGACGGCTGGCTGCCATTACGGGGACCAATGGAAAGACAACGACCACGGCTTTGGTGGGTGAGATTTTCAGCAGATATTATGCAAGCAGCTTCGTTGTGGGAAACATCGGCACGGCTTATACGGAAAAAGCCCTGGAGACTACGGAAGATTCCGTTACGGTGGCGGAGGTCAGCAGCTTTCAGCTGGAGACGATCATGGATTTCCGGCCTGATGTGAGCGCCATCCTGAATATTACCCCTGACCATCTGGACCGGCATGGGACTATGGAAGAATATATACGGGTCAAGGAGTTGGTGGCAAAGAACCAGGGACCTTCTGATACTTGTGTCCTGAACTATGAGGATGAGATTCTGAGAAAATTCGGCAGGGATATAAAAGCAAAGACCATCTATTTCAGCAGTAGACAGCGGGTTCCGGGAGGAATGTACCTGGAAGAGAATGAGATCATCAGTGAGCTGGACGGAGAGAAACGGGAGCTTGTGGTGCGGACAGAGGAGCTTCATATTCTGGGCGTCCACAATTATGAAAATGCGATGGCGGCGGCGGCCGTCTCGTTTGCAATGGGAGTTCCCATGGAGGTGATCCGGAAAGCTCTTAAGGAATTTCAGGCCGTGGAGCACCGGATAGAATTTGTGCTGGAAAAGGACGGGGTCGCATATTATAATGACTCCAAGGGTACCAATCCGGATGCGGCCATTCAGGGAATTCGCGCCATGTCTCGCCCCACTGTGCTGATCGCGGGAGGATACGACAAAGGATCTGTTTATGGAGAATGGATTCAGGCTTTTGACGGAAAGGTGAAAAAGATGGTCCTTCTGGGCCAGACTGCGGAGAAGATAGCTAAAGAAGCCAAAGCGTGCGGCTTTGCGGATTTCTGTTTCGCAGATTCTATGGAGGAAGCGGTCAAGATTGCAAAAGAAACGGCAGTTCCCGGTGATGCGGTACTTTTATCGCCTGCCTGTGCCAGCTGGGGAATGTTCAAGAACTATGAAGAGCGGGGAAGAGTTTTTAAGGAACTGGTCAGACAGTAACGGAACATTATTTGGAGTTGGAGAATGCAGATGGGCAATAAAAATGACGAATTAAGGAAAAAACGGAATAAACCTCAGCGATATTATGATTATGGCCTTTTGGCGGTCATTATCTTTTTATGCTGTTTTGGCCTCATCATGGTGTACAGCTCCAGCTCTTATGCGGCACAGATTAAGACAGGAGATTCTCTGTTCTATCTGAAGAAACAGGGCTTTGCTCTGATCCTCGGCATCATCTGCATGTTTCTGGTATCAAAGATCGATTATCATAAGTTTGCCAAGCTCGCGGTCCTGGCATACATATTGGCGATCGTACTCATGATCCTTGTGAATTTCACCCCTTTGGGTATTGAATACAATGGAAAAAAAAGGTGGTTTGGTTTTGGTTCCACATCCCTGTTCCAGGCAGCGGAGGCGGTGAAGGTGGCTCTGATTCTTTCCCTGGCCAGTCTGGTAAACAAATTTTCTAAGAAAATTGATATGTGGAAGGTGCAGCTTCTGATATTTGCCATTCAGGCGCCTCTCATTTATCTGGTGCTGGATAATAACCTGAGCAGCGGCATCATTCTCTTTGGTATTGTGTTCCTGGTCCTTTTCGTGGCCAGCAGAAAAAAGGCGAGGTTCATCATAGCTGTGGCGGCTGTGGCGGCGGCGGCGGTCTTTATCACCGTTTTTTCAGATAAGATCATTGAACTGCATATCCTGAAGGAATATCAGCTCGAACGTATCCTGGTATGGAAAAATCCCACGGCTTACGCCCTGGAGGGCGGGCATCAGGTGCTGCAGGGACTTTATGCCATTGGTTCCGGCGGGCTGTTCGGCAAAGGGCTTGGAGAGAGCATGCAGAAGCTGGGGTTCGTGCCGGAGGCTCAGAATGACATGATATTTTCCATTATCTGTGAGGAATTGGGACTGTTTGGCGCAATCTGTGTCATCCTGCTTTTCCTGTTCATGATCTGGCGTTTTGTGGTCATTGCCAACAATGCACCTGACCTGTTCGGCGCGATGCTGGTGGTGGGCATCATGTCCCATATAGCCCTGCAGGTGATCCTCAACATCGCCGTGGTCACTAATACCATTCCCAATACCGGTATTACCCTCCCGTTTATCAGTTACGGGGGTACTTCCGTGGTATTCCTCATGATGGAAATGGGAGCCGCCTTAAGCGTATCCAACAGCATTAAGTACGAAAGATGACGAGGGCGGCAGGATGAGGAAAGAAAACGGAAGTGGGAAAAGACCGGCAAAAAAGAGAAGGCACACACGACGGACCTTGGTTGTTCTCGGCACATCGGCTGCGCTTGCTTTAGGCGTCTTTCTGTTCGCGTGGACAACCAGGATAACGGAAGTGACGGTGACCGGCAGCAGACGTTATACAAATGAGGAACTGATCTCCATGATCTTCACGGAGGATAGGGACTGGAATACCATTTATGCGGTCTATCAGGACAAGTTCCGGGAGCATAAAGATATCCCGTTTATTGAGAAATACCATGTGAGCGTTACAGGCCTTCATTCCGCAAAGATTACGGTATATGAAAAAAGCCTGGCCGGCTGTATTGAATACATGGGAACGTACATGTATTTTGATAAGGACGGCATCATCGTTGAGAGTTCCAGTGAACGGACGCCGTCGGTGCCGCTGGTAACGGGACTGCGGTTCGAAAGCATCGTCATGTATGAGAAGCTCACAGTGGCAGATGAGGGAATCTTCGGGGAAATCCTGAATCTGTCCCAGCTCCTGGAACGATTTGAGATCCAGGTGGACAAGCTGAGCTTTGACAATTCGGGAAATGTGGATATTTATGTGGGAGGCATCCGTGTGGTACTGGGAAGCAATCAGTATATGGCTGAAAAAATTTCGGAATTCCACGATATGTATCCGCAGATATCCAGCCTTTCGGGAACTCTTTACCTCAACGAATATACTCCTGACGCTTTGAATCCTTCGTATCCGTTTATCCAGAACTGAGAAAAAACAGAGAAGGGAAGGAACTGGAAACATATGGAAATGACGGAGAATCGTTTGAGAAAATTAATGGATTTTTATGAAAGTAGTAGTTGATTATTTTGGAAAAATAACTTATGCTATAGGAAGTAATGACGCCAGCCGGCCGATGTCGGCTTTTCGAGTGATACATCAAGGGAGGAATATGTTTTGTTAGAAATCAAGATTAATGAGTCAGAGAGCTCAGCAAAAATTATTGTCATCGGTGTGGGCGGCGCTGGCAATAATGCTGTGAATCGTATGATTGATGAAAATATTTGCGGAGTGGAATTTATCGGTATCAATACGGATAAGCAGGCCTTGCAGCTGTGTAAGGCTCCCACTGCCATTCAGATCGGTGAGAAGCTGACCAAGGGCCTTGGCGCCGGCGCCAAGCCGGAAGTGGGCCAGAAAGCGGCTGAGGAGAGTGCTGAAGATATTTCTTCTGCGATCAAAGGCTCCGACATGGTCTTTGTGACCTGTGGTATGGGCGGAGGCACCGGTACCGGTGCGGCTCCTGTTGTAGCCGGGATTGCCAAGGAGATGGGGATTCTTACCGTCGGAGTTGTCACCAAGCCGTTTAAATTTGAAGGAAAAACACGTATGAACAACGCTTTGACAGGTATTGAGCACCTGAAGGAAAGCGTTGATACTTTGATTGTCATTCCCAATGATAAACTTCTGGAGATTGTAGACAGAAGGACCACGATGCCGGAAGCTCTGAAACGCGCGGACGAGGTGCTTCAGCAGGCTGTCCAGGGCATTACGGACCTGATCAATGTACCTGCGCTGATCAATCTGGATTTTGCTGATATTCAGACAGTTATGATTGACAAAGGCATCGCTCATATCGGCATCGGCAAGGCTAAGGGTGATGACAAGGCGATTGAAGCGGTCAAAGAAGCCGTATCCAGTCCTCTTCTGGAGACTACCATCGAGGGTGCATCCCATGTTATTATCAATATTTCCGGCGATATCGGCCTGATGGAAGCAAACGAAGCGGCCAGCTACGTTCAGGAGCTTGCAGGAGACAATGCCAATATTATCTTCGGCGCCATGTATGACGATACCGTTCAGGATGAAGCGAGTATTACCGTTATTGCCACCGGGCTGGAGACCTTTGAGTCAGAGATTCCTGTGTCACAGCCGGCATCCAGCTTCAGTTCTTATAAATCAGCAGTGAAGCCTGCAGCGTCTTCCGTGTCTCCTTCTGCACCGGTAAAACCTGCATCGGCAGGAGTTTCCATGCCGGAGAGAAGAAGCGTACCGGTGCGCCCTTCGACGACAGGATTCAGCGGCGGCGCTACATATAAAGCCCCGGAGAATAAAGGCATTACGATACCCGATTTTCTTCAGAGGACCAAAAAATAAAAGTTGAAAATAGTAGTTTAATATCTATATAAAAGGATATCTGAAAAGATATCCTTTTTTGTTGTCCTTTAAGTGATCATTTCTTTTAGTTTTAGACATCGGTATTATCCATTCACACCTGCTCCTCCAAGGCAGTGCGTGATTTGTGCAATAAACTGACAGACTGGTTCCTAGAAACAAATGTCCTGCAGTGGGATAATAATGTCATCAAAAGGGCACATGTCCCGACAACATACAGGAGGAATCGGATATGTATATGGATAATAGTTTTGAACAGATACGGAAGTTTGATTCGGAAATTGCCGGATATACGGAGCAGGAGGAGAAAAGGCAGCTGGAGACGCTCTGCCTAATCGCGTCGGAAAATTATGCTTCTCCTGTAACAGTTGGAATGGAGGGAACCGTTTGGGCTAATAAAAACGCGGAAGGATATCCGGGGAGGCGTTTTGCCGGAGGCTGTGAGATCGCTGACCAGGTGGAACGGCTGGCCATTGAGCGCTGTAAGGAGCTGTTTGGCTGCGAATATGTAAACATTCAGAGTATGAGCTCGACTCTTTCCAACGTGGCAGTCCTGAGGGCTATCTTAAAACCCGGGGATACGATTTTATCCATGGAGCTTAATCAAGGCGGTCATTTGAGTCATGGGGCTCGGTTCCACTACAGTGGAAAGACCTATAGTGTCATACAATACGGACTCAACAGGGAGACGGAGACCATTGATATGGAGCAGGTAGAACGCCTGGCAAAAGAACATAAGCCGCAGCTTATCATTTGCGGTACCTCTTCATATCCCAGAAAAGTAGATTATAAGAGATTTGGAGAAATAGCAAAGGAAGTGGGGGCGTACATGATGGCCGATATTGCTCATCCAGTGGGGCTGATCGCGGCAGGAGTGATACCGTCGCCTGTACCCTATGCCGATGTGGTAACCACCTCCACCCATAAGACATTCAGGGGCCCCAGGGGATGCGGTGTCATCATGTGTAAGGAAGCCTTGGGAAAGAAAATCGACCAGCAGATATTCCCAGGCCTTCAAGGGGCGCCGAAAATGGATATGATCGCTTCTAGAGCGGTTCTTTTTAAAGAGTGTATGACAGAGGAGTACCGGAATTATCAGAGTCAGGTGCTGAAAAACGCGGAGGCTCTGGCAGATGAACTGAAAAAGTGCGGACTGCGGCTGGTTTCCGGAGGGACGGAAACCCACCTGGTACTCGTGGATATACGAGAGCTGATCCCCACGGGGCGGGAAGCGGAAGATGTGCTGGGAAGCGTGGGTATCGTGGTCAATAAAAACATGATTCCCTATGATCCTCAGAGCGCAAATCTGGCCAGCGGTATTCGGATTGGAAGCCCGGCTCTCACCACGAGAGGGTTTAAGGAGGAAGACATGAGGGAAACCGCAAGGCTTTTAGCGAAAGCTCTGAAGCATTATGAAGACAAAGAAATCCTTGAAGAGGTCCGAAAAGCCGTCAAGGAAAAAGCGGAGAAATATCCGATGTTCGCGGAGGAATGGAATCCCTGCGATTAGAAGCGGCAGTAAGATTATTTTGAATTCCCATAGAAGAAAACGGCGGGGACATGTTTGGCCTCTGCCGTTTTCTGATATTTGAAGAGGGTATACCCAAGGGTCCCCCTAAATACATGCCTTCCGGGCAGGCGCACTTCGCGCGGCAAGGTATACCTTTGAATACCTTTCTAACAAACTTATCTTAACGAATCAAAGGAGACAGGAGGAAGTCCGCTTCCATCCAGGCGGGTCGCTGGCAGCCGTAACCAGCATCTTTACGGTCTCCGGTCGGTCCTTTCCAACTGACATGGATAAATCGATATTTTTCCATGTCAGATTCCAATAAAAACCTGCATGAAATTCGGTTTTTACCTCCCTGCGGCCGTAAAGATCCTGCTAACGCCTTTGCAACGCTCCCCTTACGATGGAATCGGATCGTTCCTCCTGCTCCTCTTCCCGCACCGAAATAAGCTCTCATTTGTTGTGAAAGCCATTGGAGCGGCCACGGAGGCCTGCTGCCGTAAGGCGTGCGGGCCCTGTGGATATCCGATCCTTTTTTGGAATCAGGAAAATGGCGCATGTCTGAAACGGTGCGGCAGACAGAAAACCGGCAGAATGATTCCGGGCCGGCCTAAAGGTGAGCGCCGCAGGGCAGCGGCCGGTGTTCCCCAGGCAGAGGGAGGCAAAAACGGAAAATCCGATTCCGTTTTTGAGCGAACAGGAGACAGGAAATCATAAAGATTTCCTGTCGACATGTGAGCGGTACTGCCGAAGCGGGGATAAAGCGGCTCCTGCATCGCCAGCGAGCCGAAATCGTGACGGCTCGGAACTTCTGTCGGTGTCTAAACTGGGACAAAAAGTATTTTCTATTATACCCAAGGGCATCCCTTAATACATGCCCTCCGGGCGGGCGCACTTGGTTCGGCAAAGTATTGCTTTATGATAAAGGTTATTTTTGTTAGAATAGAGATATGTTATAATAAAACGAGGTGATTCCATGGGGAAGATACAAAAGCTGGATTGGGGAATGATTGAATGGCTCTATGAGCCTGAAGAAGGGTTCATGGATAACATGAGAGTGGGAATCAGCACAATGCTTCCAGGTACCGTGCAGCCGAGACATATTCACTGCGGGGACGAGCAGCTGATGTATGTCATCAGCGGGCACGGAAGACAGCGGATAGGAGAAGAAGAAAGTGTTCTTGAGAAGGGCTGCATCTATCATATTTCTACCGGAATGGCCCATGAATCCATAAACGATGGAGAAGAACCTATTGTCAAGCTTTTGATTTCCATACCGGCCCTGACGGCGGTGCCGAAGGTGCGGATGAA
Organism: Lientehia hominis; assembly: GCF_021044755.1. Taxonomy (GTDB): domain Bacteria; phylum Bacillota; class Clostridia; order Lachnospirales; family Lachnospiraceae; genus Lientehia; species Lientehia hominis. Next base: position 299,785 of record NZ_JAJNOR010000001.1, on the reverse strand, counting down.
TGAAGCAGAGCGGGTTAGGAAACAGGAGAGCATAGACAAACAAGAGTTTTTAAGGGATACAGTAAAAGAACTATTCCGGAGTATGCTCGCACCTCTTAAAATGCCTCTTGCCATTTTTGATTCGGAACGGAAGCTGGTCTATAAGAGTAAAGATTATCCGGAGTACTGTAAGAATATCTGCCGTATTGATGAGGATTTGGAGAATTGTCCGCTCATTCGGAAAAAGAATTTTTGGTTTCCACCTTATTATGAAGGGGCTTCTGCCTATGTCTGTGAGCACGGTCTTTGGGTTTATGCGCTTCCCATTGTAGCAGACGGAGAATTTTTGGGATATATCAAGGCAGGGCATGTCCGCACCGGAGAGAGAAAAGGAGATGAAACAGAGGAAGGGCTTCCCTATAATGTGCCGGACAGTACGGTGACCGGTATCGTCCAGATCATACATAAATTGTCTGAAGCAATCTGCAATCATTATCAGCTGTGCCAGATGCAGGTGGCGCTCCAGCATAATGTAAGAGTGCTGTCTGACCGGAAAAAAGAGGAAGAAATGCTTCAGGAGTCTTTAAAGACCACTCAGGACCAGGCATTTAACCTGCAGATCAACCAGCATTTTCTGTTCAACACGCTGAATACGATTGCGGGACTTGCGGTGAAAGAGGAGGCGATGCAGACCTATCAGGCGGTGGGAGATCTTTCTCAGCTTCTGCGCTATACGCTGCGTACGAGCAGTTATTTTGTGACATTGGGAGAGGAGATCGAATATCTGAAAAATTATACAAATCTTCAGAGACTGCGGTTCGGAAAGCGGCTGGAGGTAGAATATATGATTTCATCCCTGCTGCTTCAGGAGAAGGTTCCTTTTAATTTTTTACAGCCTGTGGCAGAAAACAGCTTTAAGCATGGGTTTAAAAACAAAAAAGGAAAAATGAAACTTTCCGTCCGGGCGGAACGGGAGGAAAATAGGATCAAACTGACGGTCATTGATAATGGAGAGGGGATAGAAGCAGAAACGCTCAAGGCTCTGCGGGAAAAAATCGAGAACGGCTGTGCCGAACATGGCACAGCCATGGTAGTGCGGAAGCTGGAATCCTTATATGGAGGCAGCTTCGGGTATCAAGTGGATTCTTCTGAAGAAGGGACTGCCGTAGTCATTTATATCCCCATAGAAGAGAGGAGGAATGCTGATGAAACGGGTTTTACTGGCTGATGACGAAAGTGCCCCCAGTGAGATCATCCGGTATTTTATTCGGAAAAACAACCTGCCTCTGGAGGTGGTCGGTGAGACAAAGGATGGAGATGAGACGGTCAAAGCCATATACCGGCTCCGGCCGGACATCGTATTTTTAGATATTGAGATGCCGGGTATGAATGGTCTTCAGGTTATGGAGAAGGTGAACCGAGAATACTCTGGGAACGTGAACTTTATTATCATCACGGCGTTTGATTCCTTTGCATATGTCCAGCAGGCGCTGAGGATGAACGCGAAGGATTTTCTTCTTAAACCGGTCATGTACGAGCAGTTCTGCGAGACCATGAAACGGGTGGTCGGATATAAGTATTCCGACAATCCTTCCTTTAATCAATTGCTGGAGTTCATAGATGTTCATTACGCGGAGGATATCCGTTTGGCAGACTGTGCGAAGGCGCTGTCCATGAGTAAAAGTAATGTAGCGCGTTTTTTTAAAAAATATTTGGACACTAATTTTACAGCTTACTATAATGAGGTAAGGATGAGAAGGGCCAGAGAATTTCTGGAGCAAGGATATTCCATCAAAGAGGCAGCCGATATGGCCGGCTACAACAATTTGAATTATTTTTATCGGATATTTAAAAATCAATATGATATGACGCCGAAAGAGTATATAGAACACGGTCTTTAGAAATATTCACGGCCCTGAGAGTATCGGAAGATACTTTCAGGGCTTTTTTTTCATAGAAAAGTGCGCCCTGGTGCGAAAAGAGTCGATGAAAAATGCTGTCTGGCCCCTTATTTTTGACAGATTCTGCAGAAAGAAACCACTATAATAGAACCTGTGAAAATTAAATTATACATAGACGTGCTGTTTGCAGTAAATGTTTGGATGAATGCAGGACTTCTGTTATTTACGGGGATGTGGTTCAAATACAGTAAAAAAGGGCTGAAGCTGCTTTTAGGAGCGGCGGCAGGGGGAGTTTGGTCCTGTGTGCTCGTACTTCTTCCGCCTTTTCCGAGATGGGCGGAGCTTCTGATCACCTATGGACTGATTGGCCCTTTCATGTGCAGGATAGCATTTGGACTTAAGGGATGGCGTATATTGGGAAAAGCTTCTGCCGGACTGGCTGTGGTTTCCATATTTACGGGAGGTTTCCTGAATCAGCTGTATTACCATACGGGAATGGGATATGTCGTGCGGGAGCTTCTGATAGGCAGAGAAGCCTATGGTGGGAGCCTGCTGGTGCTTTTTTTTCTGGCTGTGTTTGCTTTTTTCGTTGGAAAGGAGGTTCTTGCCTTTGCGGGAAGCCTGCGCAGGGAGAGAACCGGGCTTTGCCGGGTAGTACTTTGCCGTAAGGAGAAAAGAGTGGAAGTTACAGCTCTTGTGGATACAGGAAACCGTCTGTATGAGCCGACGACCGGGCTTCCGGTTTCCATTGGAGAAGAGGAACTTCTGCGGCCATTATTTCCGGAACCGGAGGAAGAGAGCGGCTTTTTTTTAATCCCCTACAGCTCTATTGGAGGAAGTGGATTCCTGAAAGGGAAGCTTTTGGATGCCCTGGTCGTGAGAGGGGAAGAAAGAGCTTCTGGGCACCGGACAGAAGGACCGGTCATGGTGGCCCTTAAGGAAGGAAGCGTATCCCGGGATGGAAGCTATCAGTTGATTCTGCACGGCGATTTTGCCGGATTTACAGCGTGTGAAAGGAAGAGGAGGAAGAGTCATGGTCATCAAAGTATCGGTTCCCAGCAGGTTTCAACTGAAAATCATCTCCAGCATGAGGAGCCTTTTATTTTCGAAGAAGAACGAGGTTCATTACATAGGGGGAAGCGATGTGCTTCCTGCCCCGCTTTCACCGGAATCGGAAGCAATGATGATCGCGAGGCTGGGAACAGAAGAGGAGAAGGAAGCGAAAGCAGCTCTGATAGAGCACAATTTGAGGCTGGTTGTATACATAGCGAAAAAATTTGACAATACCGGTGTTGGAGTCGAGGATCTAATATCCATCGGTACCATCGGCCTCATTAAAGCGATCAATACATTCAACCGCGGCAAGAACATCAAGCTGGCGACCTATGCTTCCAGATGTATCGAAAATGAGATTTTGATGTATCTGAGGAGAAATAGCAAGACCAGATTGGAAATTTCCATTGACGAACCTCTGAATGTGGACTGGGACGGCAATGAATTGCTTTTGTCTGACATACTGGGGACAGAAGAGGACGTTATCTCAAAAGGGATTGAAGACGAGGTGGAGAAATCACTTTTGAACCTGGCCATAGAAAAGCTCAATGAAAGAGAGCGAAAGATCGTCTCTCTCCGGTTTGGGCTCAACACGGTCGACGGCAATGAGATGACCCAGAAAGAAGTGGCCGACCTGCTGGGCATATCCCAATCCTATATTTCCCGGCTGGAAAAGAAAATCATCCACCAGTTAAAAAAAGAAATTGTACGATTTGAATAAATATGGTATAATCGTAAAGGCATTTTGTGCTTGGTGGGAATTGGAAATTTTCGATTGACTCAGGAGGAAGCAGTTCAATATGAAAACACATGCAATATGGAAAAGGACGGCGGCATGTATCGCGGCGGCTTGTATGGTACTCAGCCTGGCAGCCTGTGGCTCCAAGGATGGAAATAGTATAGGAAGCGGCAGAGAAGTATATCAGGAATATGTCATCGGTATCATGGATGCCAACTATCTTGGGCAGTATGATAAGTATATAGAGATAACGGGCTCCGACCAGGAACAGGCTCAGAATATCTATGAAGCGAATACACAGGATTTTGCGGTGGCTATTGAAGAGGCGCTTTCCATTAAGTCCGATGTGGTCAGCATATCCTTGACTGAGCGGCTTGTACAGGTGGCTAAGACTATTTACGGTCAGGCGAAGTATGAAGCGGTGGATGTGGTCCGAAACGGAGATATTTATACGGTCACGGTGGAGATAGAACCGGTGGATTTCTTCGGAACGGTGCGGCAGCCTTTTCAATCAGCAGTTGACAGCTTTAATAACCGGGCAAAAAACGGAGAATTCGATGAATACAGCGACACAGAATATGAAGAAGCATATGGTGAGGCTGTCACGGAGGCCCTGGAAGAAAGTGTATCAGCTGTGACCTATGGGACGAAGATTACTGTAGATGTAACACTGGATTATGATAAAGAAAATAATCTGTATGTCATAAGTGATGAGCAGATGGAAGCTCTGGATGGAAAAGTTGTGAATATGTCCAGATGATGGCTAAAAAGGAAAACCAGACGGTCGGCGAAAGAACAGCTGTCCGTCTGATTTTTTATTTTTTATTAATTTTATAGACGAAAATCGTCTTATAAGCCTTAGTATGTGTTTATAAACCTGAGGAAAAAGCTTGTATCTTCTCATATCGCCGTATAAGTTTGTCTTGTAGAGTTTTGGTGATTTTAAGAGAAAAAATCGCAACGATTGTCCTCTATTTCACACCATGGATAAGAGATTGAAAACGATAAAAAGTAATCAAAACAGGTATCTACCGTCAAATAAATAAAATCCTGTATCAACCAGCAATACGATAGCAATGATTACCAATATGGTATAGAGAATATAGGTAATAGGCTTTATTTTTTTCTCTTTCAGCTTATCAACAAATGCAACCAACTTATCCAGAAGATTTAAGCTGTTGGCAGCATAGACGATCAGTGCCATAAACTGACTGACTATAAACCAAATCATCAAGAGCAACGTTGCAGTCAGAAAGTTCCCTGCCTCACCGCCCAAGAGGATAACGGCATAATAAGTGGGATCGGTAAAACAAGAGATTGCAAATACAAATCCGGTGCTTAGGGACTTGATCCAAGTCCCATCAACAGCCTTTTTCTCCTTTTCCTCTTTTTTATTGTGAACACCAAAAAGTTTTCTCAGCACCCACACCAGAATAAAAACGGATACCGCAAATTCCAAAACTGCCCAAAATGGGCTATTGTCCCCAGGCACCATGTTTTTGAGAATATCCACTGCCGCAGTCCCAAAGATGGCGGAAAGTACGGCTCCGATCAGAACGCTGAATCCCGCATATGAGAGGAAGAACAGCGTAATATTTGACTTCTTTTCTTGCCGCAGTCCCATGGACAAAAGGTAGACTGCTGTAAAGGGATCAACGCCTAAAATGCCTAATCCGATTGTATTGATTATTTTGTGTGTCATCATTGTCCCCCTTGCAGTGTCTCAATTTTATTGCGAAACAATATCAGATATTTTTCCATTAAACGCAATATCTCTTGGTGCTCATTATCTGTCATTTCCTCAAAAACTTCGTTTTCCGCCTGTTCGATGGGTAATATCTTTTCCCTCACAAGTGTGTCACCTTTAGCTGTCAAATAGATCTTTAATTCTCGCCCGACACCTGCTTGAAATTCAATCAATCCATCTTGATTGAGTTTTTTTACCGATGAATTCACGGTCTGCTTATTTGAGAATGTGTACTTGTAAATTTCTGTCTGCGTACAGCCATTTCCTAATACGAGAATTGCCTGCAAAATCGCATAAGCACTATCGGAAAGTCCCTGCATTGCAGCAATCTCGTGATAAAACTCATCAATCGCATTATTCAAGCGGTCAAACTCTTGCAGAACGGGATGTTTTTCAAACCTCATAGTTACTCTCCCTTAAGTATGAAATCATACTTAATATTGTAGTACGATTTCATACTTGCGTCAATGCCTTTCAGAATCGTTTTATATCGCCACAGGAAACCTGGGCACCAAACCAGTAAAAATCATCATTGTTTTAAGCAGCTTGGTCTACGAGAAATCAGTGTTCGCAGGGACTTTCAAAATTCACAACTTTTCAATAGCCAAAAAATTGTTAAATCCGCCTTCCAGCTCTTGTCACTGCGTCGAGGCAAACTTTTGTCCGTTATGAAACCTTCAGAGCGGCCTCTGCATCGCCGGCGGACTGAAAACATGACGGCCGGAAACTTCTGCCGGAGCTTGAAGGGAGACATCCAAAATGATTCCAAAAGCCTTTATTAATCAATGTTTTTCATGTTTGTCAAGGCCTTTTTGATACCTTTCTATTTCCTTTTTTTTACGATAAAGTATCAGTATAAATCCAGGAAAAACCGTGCATCATTCTATATAGAATGATGATGCGGAGGTAAAGGTATGGCTGTATACAAGGTAGAAATCTGCGGGGTCAATACTTCCCAGCTTCCTCTTCTCAAAGCAGAAGAGAAGGAGGAGCTGTTCAAGAGGATCAAGGCAGGTGATAAGGAGGCCAGGGAACGTTACATTAAGGGGAATCTGAGGCTTGTTCTCAGCGTCATTCAACGTTTTTCCGGTAATAATGAGAACATTGACGACCTGTTTCAGATTGGCTGTATTGGGCTCATGAAAGCAATCGATAATTTCAATCCAGATATGATGGTGAAATTTTCGACCTATGCGGTTCCGATGATCGTGGGCGAGGTACGCCGTTACCTCCGGGATTCCGGGAGCTCCATCCGGGTGAGCCGTTCTCTGAGGGATACAGCATATAAAGCGATTTATGCCAGAGAGGCATTGATGAAGAAAAATTCCAAGGAGCCGACGATCATGGAGATTGCTGAAGAGGTGGGAATGAGCCGGGAAGAAGTGGTATATGCTCTGGATGCTATCCAAAGTCCGGTAAGTCTTTATGAGCCAATCTACACAGACGGAGGCGATACCCTCTATGTCATGGACCAGATCAGTGATAAAAAAAACAAAGAAGAAAAATGGGTGGAACAGATTTCTTTAAATGAAGCGCTGAACCGCCTTCCGGAGAGAGAACGCCATATCATTGAATTGAGGTTTTATGAAGGAAAAACACAGATGGAAGTAGCCAAAGAAATCGCGATTTCCCAGGCACAGGTCAGCCGTCTGGAAAAGAACGCACTGCGTATCATGAAGAATTATCTGAGTTCCTGAGGTATGGAGGTTATTCTTCGCTTGTTTTTGGAAAGCCGTCCCGTCATATGGTTAGTCTCACTGTTCAGAAAGCTGGCACGCCTGATGGAGTCTTCACCGAATTTTTTTCGGATTTCATCGATGGCGGAGTCCAGCTTTTCCATTTTATCGATTTTTCCGGAATCGAACAGATTGTACTGCCGGTAAGAAGCTTCCGTGATATGGCTGGCCTGGACACCGAGCAGGCGGATGGGCGTACCGTCCCACATTTCGCTGAAAAGAGAGGTGACGACAGAAAAGACCTCACCTGTCACATTGGTAGTCACGGGCAGAATCCTCTGGTGGGTATGACTTACAAACTCACAATCTGTGATTCTGACAGAAACACAGGATGCGCGAAGGCCGTCATGGCGCAGCCTTGTACATACAGTCTCACAGAGGGAGAGCAAGATATTTTTAGCCTCATCGGCGGATTCCACATCATGGGGGAGGGTAGTGGAATTACCTACCTCTTTGTCTTTGGAAGCCGGAGAAAGCATCTGGCCGTCATCGAGACCATGGGCGTAACGAAAAAGGGTCTCTCCATGTTTTTTAAGATGAGCTTTTATAGTGGCGGGATTGCTGGCTGCCAGATCTCCAATGGTGTGAATGCCGAGCTTTCTTAAAGTCGCTTCGGCAGAGCGGCCTACCATATATAGTTCCCGGATGTCAAGAGGCCACATTTTTTCCGCGATTTCTTCCGGAAACAAAGTGTGGACTTTGTCCGGCTTTTCAAAATCGCTGGCCATCTTAGCGAGCAGCCTGTTTTCAGAAATACCGATATTGACCGTGAAACCCAGCTCCTCTTTGATGGTCTGCCGGATGGATTCGGCAGCGGATACGGGACTGTCATACAGAAGCCCAGTTCCGGTCATATCCATAAAAGCTTCGTCGATGGAAAACGGTTCCACCAATGGAGAATAACGTTTGAGGATATCCAGAAATGCCCGAGAATTCGTATCGTAGAGTTCAAAATCCGGCGGGACCAGTTTTAGATTGGGACATTTTTTTACGGCAGAAGCTACCGGTTCACCGGTTCGGATACCGCAGGCCCTGGCGAGAGGAGATTTGGCCAGGATGATACCGTGCCGCTTTTCCTGGTCGCCGCCTATGGCAGAAGCGATAAGACGCAGATCCTGAGCATTTCCGTTCTTCAGTTCACGAACAGCGGTCCAGCTTAAATATGCAGAATTGACATCAATATGAAAATAGAGAGGCATATTCATGGTTGCAGACGTCTCCTTTCCAATATCTTCGCGTCTGTCCCCTGTCTGTCGACGCTGTGAAAACAGTATATCACAAACAGAAAAGAAAATCAAACGTATGTTCTGTACAACGCCTAAAAATTCTTGTGTAAATGGAACTCCTATGGTATGATAGAGACCATCGGAGGATTCGGATTTATGGGAAAAGCACTTTATATTGCGGAAAAACCCAGCGTGGCCCAGGAGTTTGCGAAAGCGCTGAAGGTTAGTGCCAAACGGGGAGACGGCTATCTGGAATCAGAAGAAGCTGTGGTCACATGGTGCGTAGGTCATCTGGTCACGATGAGTTATCCGGAAGAATATGACATAAAATACAAACGGTGGAGCCTGGAGACTCTGCCGTTTATTCCTGATGCTTTTAAATATGAAGTGATCGGGAATGTGAAAAAACAGTTTCAGATTGTTAAAGGTCTCCTGAACCGGAAGGACGTGGATACGATCTATGTCTGTACTGACTCCGGACGGGAAGGAGAGTATATCTACCGCCTGGTGGAGCAGATGGCCGGTGTACACGGAAAGACAAGGCGGAGGGTCTGGATTGACTCTCAGACGGAAGAAGAAATACGAAAGGGAATCCAGACGGCAAAGGATCTGAGTGACTATGACAATCTGGCCGCGTCTGCGTATCTGAGGGCGAAGGAAGACTATCTCATGGGAATCAATTTTTCCCGTCTGCTGACTTTGAAATACGGGAATGTGATTTCTAACTGTATGAGATCGGACCGGACGGTGGTCAGCGTGGGCCGGGTGATGACCTGTGTGCTGGGGATGACGGTACGCAGAGAAAGGGAGATCAGAAGCTTTGTCAAAACTCCGTTCTTTCGTGTTCTGGCCTCAGTATCCTGTGACGGCAAAGCATTTGATGCAGAATGGCGTGCGGTGGAGGGAAGCCGGTATTTCGCCTCTCCCTTCCTGTATAAGGACAATGGATTTCTGGAACGGAAAAAGGCGGAAGAGCTGATCGCGCATCTGAGTGAAGAACAGCCGGTCACAGCCACTTTGCTTTCCATAGAAAAAAAGAAGGAGAAAAAGAACCCTCCTTTGTTATACAATCTGGCGGAGCTTCAGAATACCTGCTCCAGGCGTTTTAAGCTGAGTCCGGACGAAACGCTTAAGGTAGTACAGGAGCTCTATGAGAAAAAACTGGTGACATATCCCAGGACGGATGCCCGTGTGCTGTCTACAGCCGTCGCAAAAGAAATACATAAAAATATCCGGGGGCTCCAGTCCATTCCGGGAGTGGCGGGATTTGCGGAGCATATTCTGGAGACCGGAAGTTATAAAGGAATCGCCCGGACAAGATATGTGAACGACAAGCAGATCACCGACCATTACGCGATTATCCCCACAGGACAAGGCATCGGAGGGCTGAGAAGTATGCCGGCCGTATCGGTGAAAGTATATGAGGCCATCGTGCGGAGATTTCTCAGTGTGTTTTATCCTGCCGCCGTCTATCAAAAATTTGGATTGGAACTTGTCATCCGGGAAGAGCATTTTTTTGCTAATTTCCGGGTACTTTTGGAGAAAGGGTACCTGGAGGTGACCGGATACCCCCAGAGTACAAAATCAAAGGAAGAAAAGAAAGACAATCCGGATTCTTCTGGGCAGGAGGAATCAAGAGAAGAGGAAGCCGGGAAAAAAGACGGGGATGTACAGGAAGCAGATATCAATGATCCGGAGTTTTTGGAAGCGGTGAAAAAACTCGCGAAGGGAAACAAGTTCCCGGTAGAAGAGCTGACCGTTAAGGAAGGGGAGACATCGCCGCCGAAGAGATATACATCTGGAACCATGATCCTGGCCATGGAAAATGCAGGACAGCTGATCGAGGACGAAGAACTGCGGGCTCAGATAAAGGGGAGCGGTATCGGTACCAGTGCGACCAGGGCTGAGATATTAAAGAAGCTGGTGAACAACAAGTATCTTTCTTTAAATAAAAAGACGCAGGTGATTACACCGACTCTTTTGGGAGAGGTGATACACGATACCGTTTACATGTCCATCCGTCCTCTTTTAAACCCGGATTTGACTGCCAGCTGGGAAAAGGGCCTGACCTATGTGGCCGACGGCGATATAACCGAGGAGGCATATATGGAGAAGCTCAAGGATTTCGTGACCAGAAGGACGGAAAATGTGATGCGGCTCAATAACAGTGTCATGGTGAGGGATTGCTACAGCCGGATTGAGGGATACTATAAAAAAGATAACAGCGGGAGCGGCCGAAGCAGGGCCGGGCGGACACAGGGACGGAAAAAGTCCGAGTCTAAAACAACACAGGCAAAGTAAGAAAGTGTGGATGACAATGTGGAAAGAATGTATGAAATCATACAGAAAATATGAAGAGATAATCAATTATCTTATCGTAGGAGTCCTGACGACAGCGGTAAGCCTTGCTATATATTATGGATGCGTATTTACATTTCTGGATCCGGAAAACGGCCTGCAGCTCCAGGCGGCCAATGTACTGTCCTGGATTGGTGCGGTGGCGTTTGCTTATGTGACCAACCGGCGTTTTGTCTTTAAGAGCCAAAATGAGAACAAGGCTTCCGAAGCGGCACGCTTTGTCACGTCCAGGCTGACGACGCTTCTGATGGATATGGCTGTCATGTATATCCTGGTCACGCTTCTTCATGGCAATGATAAGATTGCGAAGCTTGTGAGCCAGGTGGTGGTCATGATAGGAAATTATGTGTTCAGCAAGCTGTTTGTATTCCAGAAGAAATGATACAGTGCGGCAGAGGGAGAGAACAGATGGACTATCGAAGGCTTTTTGAAGAGAAAAACAGGCTGACCTATGATGCGGGGGACGAAGAACGGCAGGCAGCCATGGAGCAGGGGATACGGCGGGCGGTGGAAGGCCAGGAGAATCCGCAGCCAAGGATCCATGATATGATGAAAAAGTCCTTTGTAGCCTGCAGCGAAGCGGATAAGACCCTGACTTTGGCCTATGAGGTGGAGGAGTGGGAGTTGAACGCCGGTGGCACCATGCATGGTGGAATGATCGCCGCAGCCATGGATACCACCTGCGGTATGACTGCCCGCTATTTGAGCGGCAGTCTGAACGCGGCCACTGTTTCCATGACAGTCAGTTATCTGCGGCCGGTCCCGGCGGGTGAACGGCTCCTTGTGACGGCGAAGGCCGTGCGGATCGGACGGAGTCTCGCGAATCTGACTGCGGAAGCGGTCAATTCAAAAAACGGGAAGACAGCGGCCCTGGCAACGGCGGTATTCAGGATTAGGAAATAAGTATTTTACAAAATGGATTTATGTGGTATGATAGAAAAAATTGGAGATACTGTAAAAGTATAAGATACGGTATTATCGAAATTACGAATCAGCAGGAGGCTTTTATGGAAAACGAGACAAAAAACTTTATCGAGCAGATAATTGATAAGGATCTGGCAGATGGATATTATGACCATGTGCAGACGAGATTTCCACCGGAGCCAAACGGCTACCTCCATATCGGACATGCCAAATCGATTCTTTTGAATTATGGCCTGGCAAAGAAATATAACGGGAAATTCAACCTACGTTTTGATGATACCAACCCTACAAAGGAAAAAAGTGAATTTGTGGAATCCATAAAAGAGGACGTAGCATGGCTGGGGGCGGACTGGGAAGACCGTCTTTTGTTTGCTTCGGACTATTTTGATATCATGTATGAATGTGCTGTAAAACTGATCAAAAAAGGAAAAGCTTTCGTCTGTGATCTGACAGCTGATCAGATTCGTGAATACAGGGGAACTTTGACGGAGCCGGGCAAGGACAGCCCATATAGAAACAGGACAGAAGAAGAGAACCTGGAGCTGTTTGAAAATATGAAGAACGGCCTGTATGCCGATGGAGAAAAGGTGCTCCGTGCCAAGATTGATATGGCTTCTCCCAATATCAACATGCGTGATCCGGTCATTTACCGGGTGGCACATATGAATCATCACAATACAGGAGATAAATGGTGTATTTATCCCATGTATGATTTTGCACATCCGATCGAAGATGCAGTGGAGCGTATCACCCATTCCATCTGTACGCTGGAATTTGAGGATCACAGACCCTTATACGACTGGGTGGTGAGGGAATGTGAATTTGACCATCCGCCCAAGCAGATTGAATTTGCGAAGCTGTATTTGAAAAACGTTGTTACTGGTAAGCGTTATATCAAAAAGCTGGTGGAAGACGGAATCGTAGATGGCTGGGACGACCCGAGGCTTGTGTCTATCAGCGGCTTGAGAAGACGCGGATATACACCGGAGTCCATCCGCAGATTTGTGGAAATGGCGGGGGTGTCCAAGAGCAATAGCGTTTGTGAGATGCCTATGCTGGAGTATTGCATCCGGGAGGATTTGAAATTAAAGAAAGCAAGGATGATGGCGGTGCTGCATCCGCTGAAGCTCATCGTTGACAACTACCCGGAGGACCAGGTAGAATATATGGAGGTTCAGAATAATCAGGAGAACCCCGAGCTGGGAGTGAGAACGGTGCCTTTCTGCAGGGAGCTTTATATTGAGCGGGAAGATTTTATGGAAGTTCCGGTGAAGAAATATTTCCGGCTGTTCCCCGGTAATGAGGTTCGTCTGATGAACGGATATTTTGTAACGTGTACCGGGGTGCTTAAGGATGAAGAAGGAAACGTCACTGAGGTTCACTGTACCTATGATCCAGAGACGAGAAGCGGCAGCGGTTTCACAGGAAGAAAAGTGAAGGGCACGATTCACTGGGTATCTGCCCGGCATGCGGTGAAAGCGGAGGTCCGGCTCTATGAGAATATTGTGGATGAAGAAAAGGGTGTTTATAATGAAGAGGATGGCAGTCTGAACCTGAATCCCAATTCTTTGATAGTGCTTAAAGACTGTTATCTAGAGCCGGGACTTGCTGGTGCAGAGGCTCCGGAGAGCTTTCAGTTCGTGAGAAACGGATATTTCTGTGTGGACAGCAAAGATTCAGAGCCGGGACATCTGGTATTCAACCGGATCGTATCCTTGAAGAGTTCATTCAAAATTGAAAAATGAGAATTTATCGATAAAATAAAAAGTATGCCGCAGGACACAAGGTGTTTTGCGGCATGTTTCGCATAAAGGAGGAGGCCTGCCATGGCAGAGGCAGAAAAGCGCCTGGTATTCACAGGTGACAGCATCACCGACTGCGACAGACTCTTTGATGACCGTCCGGGGGAGCTGGGATTCGGATATGTAAGAATGATCTATGAGCAATTGTCCTGCCATGAGGAGATATGTGTATACAATCGGGGACACAATGGTTTTACGGCAATTCAAATGCTCGGCCGGTGGAAGGAGGACTGTATCAGCCTGAAGCCGGATGTGCTGACCGTCCTGGTGGGCATCAATGACCTGTATATGCATATAGGAGGTGCGGGAGGCTGTGGAGCGGAGGGATTCGGAGCCCATCTGGAAAAGCTGCTTCTGGAGACCAGAGAGCATACGGATGCTGAGATCATACTAATGGAGCCGTTTGTATTCCCAAAGCCTATGGAGTATTTGACTTGGAAGGAGCCGCTTGGAAGGTTCCGCAGTCAGGTCAGGCGTCTCTCTCAAGTTTATGATACTGGATTTGTCCCACTTTGGGATGTTTTTTCTGAGGCGCAGAAACACTATGGAGCAGAGGCACTGACAACGGACGGCATTCATTTAAAGGAGAAAGGCCACGCGGTCTTAGCAGCCGCCTGGCTTATGGCATATAAAGATGGAGAAGACGAACCATGAAAGGAAAAAAAGATGTATGAACTGACCGTTCCCTTAAATGATTCGGGGGACAGACCTCTTTATGAACAGATATATGTGTATATAAAAAGACAGATTAAACAGGGCAACTTGCCGGCAAAGACGAAACTTCCTTCTACTAGGAAACTGGCGGAGCATCTGGGAGTCAGCAGAAGTACTACGCAGATGGCCTATGACCAGCTTTTGTCTGAGGGCTACCTGGAAGCGGAGCCGTACCGGGGATACTACGTGTCAGAACTGGAAGCATTGTTCGACCTGGGCGGACAGACGGTGCCGGGTGGGGAGAGAGAACAGGAGAAAGATAGGAAGTGGATCTGTGATTTTTCCCTGCGGGGAATTGACTTGGAGAGTTTCCCATATGGAATCTGGAGGCGGCTGTCTAAGAATATATTAAACGGAGATAATAAAGAACTGTTTTCTGCGGGAGAGAATAAAGGAGATCTTAAACTCAGGCAGGCAATCTGCACGTATCTATACGGGGCAAGAGGGGTGACCTGCCGGCCGGAACAGCTGATTGTCGGAGCAGGGAACGAATATCTGCTTATGCTCTTGAACCAGCTGTTTGGAAATCAGAATGTTATCGCCATGGAGACCCCCACCTACCGGCAGGCATACCGGGTATTTGACCGACTGGGACATCTTGTGGTCCCAGTGGAGATGGACGAGAACGGGATGGATATCAGGAAGCTGGCTGTGTCAGGCGCGGACATAGCCTATGTGATGCCGTCCCATCAGTTCCCGACGGGGATCGTCATGCCCATCCGCAGACGCATGGAGCTTTTGTCATGGGCCGCTGAAAAGGAAGGACGGTATATCATTGAGGATGACTATGACAGTGAATTCCGCTATCGGGGAAAGCCGATTCCCTCCCTGCAGAGCGCGGATACGGCCGGACGCGTTATCTACCTTGGCACATTTTCGAGGGCGGTCGCTCCGGCTATCCGTGTCAGCTATATGATGCTTCCGACGCCTCTCCTGGAACAATATGAAGGGACGTGCAGCTTCTATGCCTCCACAGTGTCTAGGATCGATCAGCGGATTCTGGCGGAATTTATTGAAAATGGTTATTATGAGCGGCATCTGAACAAGATGAGGGGAATTTACAAAGCGAAGCATGATGCCCTCCTCACGGCACTTTTGCCTCTGGCAAAGGAATATTCCATCAGCGGAGAGCATGCCGGAATTCATATACTGTTAAAAAGCGTGCGGGGGGTATCAGAGGAGCGTCTGGTCTCCCTGGCGGAGGAGGCCGGAGTGCGGGTATACGGGTTGTCAGAATTTGGTATCGGAGACGGAAATTCGCCACAGGAAATCCAAAAAGACAGATCCGGGACCGTGCTGCTGGGATATGCAAATCTTAGCAGGGAGGAAATAGAAAAAGGCGCGGATTTACTTTGCCGCGCCTTTAGTGAATAAAATCTGTTTGGCTGCCGTCAGTCTTCTTTTTCTTCCCGGCTGTCGCTTTCCTCTGCTTCTTCGCTGTCTTCTTCTTTTGAACTGTGGGAGAGGGGAACGTAATTCCTTGAGAGAGTATCCTCGCCGCAGTCATCGCAGCAGCAGAAATCGTCTTCCTCAAAATCTCTGTTTTCCGAATCTTTTATGGCGCTGTTTTTTACAAGCTTTGCAATGAGGATGGCTGCGCCGCCGGCTATGGCAGAAATCGCCAGAACCTTTCCTAAAATGCCTTTACGCATGGCACAAACTCCTTTCTATTATAAAGAAAATAATTTTGTATTATTGTAATCCTTTTTTGGCCGGATGAAAAGGGCTATTTTCATTTCTTTATAGAAAATTTCGTTTTGATGGATTCTGGCGAATCAGAAGGTCCCAAAAACAGAGAAGATATTGATAAAATTATAGAAAAAACAAAATAGGTGAAGAAAACAAGAGAAAAGTGGAGATAATAGAGAAAAATTCACTGAAATAGCCGATAAACGGACGTTGCATTTTGACCTTAAATTATATAATATAATACCAGTCGGTTAGCACTCGATTAGAGTGAGTGCTAATAATTAGATAGGAGGAATCGTAATGAAATTAGTACCTTTAGGCGACAGAGTCGTATTAAAACAGGTTGAAGCTGAAGAAACCACAAAATCAGGGATTGTGCTGCCCGGAGCGGCAAAGGAAAAACCCCAGCAGGCTGAAGTGATCGCTGTGGGTCCTGGAACAGAAGAAGTAAAAATGGAAGTTGCCGTAGGCGACAAAGTCATCTATTCCAAATATGCCGGAACTGAGGTTAAGCTGGGAGAAGATGAGTATATCGTAGTGAAGCAGAACGACATTTTAGCAATTGTAAAGTAATATAACAGCGAAAAGGAGATTGAGAAGCTATGGCAAAAGAAATCAAATATGGTGCTGAAGCAAGAGCAGCACTGGAATCTGGCGTGAATCAGCTGGCAGATACAGTAAGAGTGACATTGGGACCGAAGGGAAGAAATGTCGTTCTGGATAAATCCTTCGGAACTCCCCTGATCACCAATGACGGTGTGACCATCGCAAAAGAAATTGAATTGGCAGACGCGTTTGAGAACATGGGCGCACAGCTCATCAAGGAAGTGGCTTCCAAGACGAACGACGTGGCCGGCGACGGTACGACGACTGCAACAGTATTGGCTCAGGCCATGGTACATGAGGGCGTAAAGAACCTGGCGGCGGGTGCGAACCCCATTATCCTGAGAAAAGGTATGAAAAAAGCGACCGATAAGGCTGTGGAAGCGATTGCGGAAATGAGCGAGCCTATCAGCGGCAAGAACCAGATCGCAAGGGTTGCGGCAATTTCTGCTGGTGAAGACAGCGTAGGCGAGATGGTAGCTGACGCTATGGAGAAGGTTTCTAAGGATGGCGTTATTACCATTGAAGAATCAAAGACCATGAAAACAGAGCTGGATCTGGTCGAAGGTATGCAGTTCGACAGAGGCTATATTTCAGCTTATATGTGCACAGATATGGAAAAAATGTGTGCAGAGCTTGACAATCCGTATGTATTGATCACCGATAAGAAGATCAGCAATATTCAGGAGATTCTTCCTCTTCTGGAGCAGATCGTACAGAGCGGCTCCAAGCTGCTGATCATCGCAGAGGATATCGAGGGTGAAGCTCTGACCACTTTGATCGTAAATAAACTGAGAGGAACCTTCAGCGTTGTAGGAGTAAAGGCTCCCGGCTATGGCGACAGAAGGAAGGAAATGCTTAAGGATATCGCTATCCTGACGGGCGGCACCGTAATCTCTGAAGAAGTCGGATTGGATCTGAAGGAAGCTACCATCGATCAGCTGGGCCGTGCGAAGTCTGTAAAGGTTCAGAAGGAAAGCACCATCATCGTGGACGGCGAGGGCAAGAGCGAAGATATCAAAGCCAGAATCGGCCAGATTAAGTCCCAGATTGAGGAGACGACCTCAGAGTTTGATAAAGAAAAATTACAAGAGCGCCTTGCCAAGTTATCCGGCGGCGTGGCGGTCATCCGTGTTGGAGCGGCGACCGAGACTGAGATGAAAGAAGCGAAGCTGCGTATGGAAGATGCTCTTGCGGCTACCAAGGCGGCTGTGGAGGAAGGCATTATTGCAGGCGGCGGTTCTGCATACATCCATGCTGCAAAAGAAGTTGAAAAGATGGTAGGTACTATGGAAGGTGACGAGAAGACAGGCGCTAAGATCGTACTGAAGGCCCTGGAAGCTCCTTTGTATCATATTGCTGCCAATGCAGGACTGGAAGGCTCTGTAATCGTAAATAAAGTAAAAGAAGCGGCAGCAGGCCATGGCTTCGACGCTTTGAAGGAAGAATATGTAGAAATGATTCCTGCCGGCATCGTAGATCCTGCCAAGGTTACGAGAAGCGCGCTGCAGAATGCTACAAGCGTTGCAGCTACGCTGCTGACCACGGAATCTGTAGTGGCGAATATCAAGGAAGACGCTCCGGCAATGCCCGCAGGCGCTCCCGGAATGGGAATGATGTAATTGTTCGGCTGGAAATTCAACTGAACATCAGAATTTTAAGTGATAAATGCAGAGGGACCGGTCTGTTTCAGACTGGTCCTTTTTTGTATTAAAAGATTGCAAAACCTTGTCGAATTTGTTTGACACCGACGGACATTTTTGGTAGAGTATTATATTAAATAAGATGAGCTTTTGAGCATGTGAGGAAGAAAGGAGAAATAAACATGGGCAAAATAATCGGTGAGGGAATTACCTTTGATGATGTGCTGTTGGTACCGGCATATTCCGAGGTAACACCGAATCAGGTGGATTTATCGACCCATCTGACTAAGAAGATCAAATTGAACATTCCGATGATGAGTGCCGGGATGGACACAGTTACAGAGCACAGGATGGCAATCGCCATGGCGAGACAGGGAGGTATCGGCATTATCCATAAGAACATGTCGGTAGAGGCCCAGGCCGAGGAAGTGGACAAGGTTAAACGCTCTGAGAATGGTGTCATCACCGACCCTTTTTATTTATCTCCTGAACATACACTGGCGGATGCCAATGAGCTGATGGGCAAGTTCCGGATTTCCGGTGTCCCCATTACAGAAGGACGCAGGCTGGTGGGCATCATAACGAACCGTGACCTTAAGTTTGAGACAGATTTTACGAAGAAGATCAAAGATTCCATGACATCGGAAGGGCTGATTACCGCACCTGAGGGAATCACGCTGGAAGAGGCGAAAAAGATTTTGGCGAAGGCCAGAAAAGAGAAGCTTCCCATTGTGGATAAAGACTTCAATCTGAAGGGCCTGATCACCATTAAGGATATAGAAAAACAGATTAAATATCCGCAGTCCGCGAAGGACGACCAGGGACGCCTGCTGTGCGGGGCTGCCGTGGGAATCACAGCGAACCTTCTGGAGCGCGTCGGAGCACTGGTCAAGGCAAAGGTAGATTGTGTGGTAGTGGATTCTGCCCATGGACATTCCGCCAATATTCTCAATGCCGTCCGTGATATCAAAGCGAATTATCCGGAGCTTCAGGTTGTCGCTGGAAATGTGGCTACAGGCGCGGCGACCAGGGCTTTGATCGAGGCTGGTGTGGATGCGGTGAAAGTAGGAATCGGACCTGGTTCCATCTGCACGACCAGAGTGGTCGCGGGCATTGGCGTACCTCAGATCACAGCCATCATGGACTGTTATGGGGCAGCAAAGGAATTTGGAATTCCAATCGTGGCGGACGGAGGCATCAAGTACTCCGGAGATATGACAAAGGCAATCGCTGCGGGCGGAAGCGTCTGCATGATGGGCAGCATTTTTGCCGGTTGTGATGAAAGCCCCGGGACATTTGAACTGTTCCAGGGAAGAAAATATAAAGTATATCGTGGTATGGGTTCCATCGCGGCGATGGAAAACGGGAGCAAGGACCGGTATTTCCAGACAGGTGCGAAAAAGCTTGTGCCGGAAGGCGTGGAAGGTCGAGTGGCCTATAAGGGAACGGTAGAGGATACGGTGTTCCAGCTGATAGGCGGCATCCGGTCCGGTATGGGCTACTGCGGAGCGAAGGATATCCCTTCTTTGATGGAAAAAGCGGAATTTGTAAAGATTTCGGCCGCATCACTGAAAGAAAGTCATCCTCATGATATTCATATTACCAAAGAGGCGCCCAATTACAGCGTAGACGAATAACGGGATAGGACCGCTGCCGGATATCACCGGCAGCGGTTTTTTAGACGATGATACTAAATACTTTTTGGAATCATTTATAGTTAGCTCCGATCAAGCTTAAGTTCAGCACCGGCAGAAGTTCCGGACCGTCACGATTTCGGTTCGCTGGCGATGCAGGGGCCGCTTTATCTCCGCTTTGGCAGTACCGCTCACATGTCGACAGGAAATCTTTATGATTTCCTGTCTCCTGTTCGCTCAGAAACGGAATCGGTATTTCCGTTTCTGCCTCCCTCCTCCTGGAGAACACCGGCCGCTGCCCTGCAGCGCTCACCTTTAGGCCGGCCCGGAATCTCACTGCCGGCGCCCTGCCTGCCGCGCTGTACCGGACAAATTTCATTTCTTAGATTCCAGAAAAGGATCGGATATCCGCAGGGCCCGCGCGCCTTAGGGCAGCGGGCCGCGGTGAGCCGCCCCAATAGCTTTCACAACAAACAAAAGCTTATTTCGGTGCGGGAAGAGGAGCAGGAGGAACGATCCGATTCCATCGTAAGGGGAGCGCCGCAAGGGCGTTGGCAGGATCTTCCCGGCCGAAGGGAGGCAAAAATCGCATATCATGCAGATTTTTGTTGGAATCTGACATGGAAAAATATCGATTTATCCATGTCAGTTGGAAAAGACCGACTGAAGGCCGCAAAGATGCTGGTTACGGCTGCCAGCGACCCGCCTGAATGGAAGCGGACTTCCTCCTGCCTCCTTTTATTCGTTAAGATTAGGTTTATTTGAAAGGTATTCAAAGGTATACCCAGGGGCACCCCTAAATACATGCCCTCCGGGCAGGCGCACTTCGTGAGGCAGGGTATAAAATGAAGTTTTATAATTGATTTTTTGTTTATTATTATATTGGGAGAAAAGATATGAAAAAGAAAAGAGGTATTATCATCGCCCTGGTGTGCGTGATCATCGCAGCAGCGGCGGGCAGCCTTTGTCTTCTCATTTATATGAATAAGGAGAAAAAGACGGGATATGAGAAATGGATGGAGGCGGGGAAGAAGAATCTGGAGGAAGGAAATTATGAGGAGGCCATATCTTCTTTTAAGCAGGCGATCGAAATGGAGCCTGAATATGCAGATGCTTACATAGGGTTCGCAGACGCTTCTCTTGGTGAGGATTTTTCTTATTGGAAAGAAGCGGTCAAAACGATTTGTGATGGTATTCAGAGAACAAAAAATTCTGCTTTGGTGAAAAAGGCGCTGGAGATCGGGCAGGAGCGCGTGGACGAGACAGAAAAACAGGAAGTCCTGGATATGGTAAAGACGGTCTATCCGGAGCTGTCCGAGAAGACCGTTGAAAATTACTGGAATGATGAAAAAAAGGAGACGGCAGAGGAAAGTGGAGAGAGCACTGCGGACGAGACAAAAGAAAATCCCAGACAAGAAACAGAGAATGTGACCGGAGCGGGGAATTTGGCCGGAAATATAAATAATGGCGGATATGTAGTCGAAAATGAAACCTGCGTGGTATACAGCTATGAGAATGCTCTTTGGCGCATGAATCAGGATGGGAGCGGAAGAGTGAAGCTTTTTGACGGAAGCTGTTCTTCTCTGAACCTGTGGGAGGACCAGGTCTATTTTCTGGCGGAAGAAGAAAAGGCCGGGGAATATGACAGGCCGTATAAGACCCGGACACCGTACCGCGTTGGATTGAATGGAGACGGGCTGACCGCGATTGGCGTGCCGGCGGATGAGGGCGGCGTGGTCATGAGCTTTTCGGATTACTATATGGATGAATATACGGCCGGAGCCGGTTACCGGGGCTTTACCGTATATGACGGATATCTTTACTATATAGGAAGAAACGGGAGGGAAGGGACTTATACCTGCACCAATATGAACAGCAACGGCGGCCAGACGGTGACAGTGACCTATCATGATAATGCCTCCCTCTACCGGATGGATCTGGATGGAGGAAATGTGACGGAATTGGTGGAGAATTTGGGAAACGCTTCTCCTCAAATGTGCATTTCAGACGGAAAGCTCTATTATACAGTCAGCTATTATAACTGCTTCTTCGGACCTTATAATTTTACTAAGTTCTACCGGGCTTCTTTGGACGGCACCATGGCGGAAGAGCTGCCGGTACATCGGGAAAGTAACGCGCCGTTTACAAGCGATTACGGCAGTTATACGGAATACGTACTGGGGATTCAGGTTTCAGACGGAAAGCTTTATCTTTCCTGCGGGGACAGTGAGGGAGAATTCCCGGATTCCAGATTCCATGTATACGATGCCTTCAAGGAGTCCTTTGGAGACAGACTTTTGGAGGAAAGAAGCTGGGTCGGAACTGTTGCTTCGGACGGAAAGCTGTATGCAGCCACTGGCGGAAGAGTCTGGGGAGAAAATGGTGCCCCTCTTACTAACCGGGCCATGGCAGTCTGCGGAGACAATGGACAGGCAGAGAAGCTGCTGAAGGTGTTTGATGAAGCCACCTATGGAGGAGACAGCTATTTTAATGAGATTTTTTATGAGATCAACGTGACAGAGGATTGGGTATACTATCGGATGAAGAGTGGGCAGAACAGTCTGAAAAAACAGGAGCTGGGCAGAATATCTAAAGACGGGACAAAGCAAGAGATTCTGTATGGAAACTAATGGCAGGGGGCCGGTTGACATTTAAGAAGAGCTATAGTATGCTTTGTTTGACTTATGAGAAACGAAAGGAGCAGCGCTTACATGAAAAAAGAACCTTTTGTAACACTGGAACAGTTGAAAGAGATCGACAAGAGTTATCCGACTCCTTATCATTTGTATGATGAGAAGGGAATAAGGGAGAATGTCATGCGGGTGAAGAAAGCGTTTGCCTGGAACAAAGGCTTTCGTGAGTACTTTGCGGTGAAAGCCACTCCGAATCCCTTTTTGATAAATATTTTAAAAGAGTATGGCTGCGGCTGTGATTGCTCCTCATTGACAGAGCTTATGCTGGCGGACGCTTTGGGAATTTCGGGAGACGGAATCATGTTTTCCTCCAACGCGACGCCGGCCGAGGAATATCAGTTTGCCAGGAATCTGAATGCGACTATCAATCTGGATGATTTTACCCACATTGAATACCTGGAAAAATGCGCGGGAATTCCGGAGACAATCAGCTGCAGGTATAATCCGGGAGGAATCTTCAAGATGAGCAATGGCATCATGGACAATCCCGGGGATGCCAAATACGGTTTTACCCACGAACAGATTATCGAGGGATTTAAGATACTGAAAGCAAAAGGAGTTAAAACCTTCGGTCTCCATGCTTTTCTGGCTAGCAATACTGTGACGAACGAATATTATCCGATGCTTGCCAAGGTGCTGTTTGAGCTGGCGGTAGAGCTGAAGGAGAAGACGGGGGCTGATATTAAATTCATCAATCTGTCAGGAGGAGTGGGAATACCCTACCGGCCGGAGCAGGAGCCCAATGATATTCAGGCTATCGGAGACGGAGTGCGAAAAGCATATGAAGAAGTGCTTACTCCTGCCGGCATGGACGATATTGCCATTTACACTGAGATGGGGCGTTTTATGATGGGGCCTTACGGCTGTCTGGTGACAAAGGCAATACATCAGAAGCATATCTATAAAGAGTATGTGGGCTGTGACGCCTGCGCTGCGAATCTGATGCGGCCGGCGATATATGGAGCATACCATCATATCACGGTCATGGGTAAGGACAACAGTGTCTGTGACCACAAATATGATATAACAGGCTCGCTTTGCGAGAACAGCGATAAGTTTGCCATTGACCGGATGCTCCCTAAGGTTGATGTGGGAGATTTTCTGGTGATCCACGATACGGGCGCTCATGGATTTTCCATGGGATATAATTATAATGGGAAGCTGCGCTCGGCGGAGCTTTTGCTTAGGGAAGACGGAAGCGTTCAGCTGATACGGCGGGCGGAAACTCCTCGGGATTATTTTGCGACGTTTGATTTCTGTGATATATTAAAAGACATGAAATGGCAGGAATAGGAAATGCATAGGATAGACACGATATTGTTTGACTTGGACGGAAGTCTTCTGCCAATGGATCAGGAGGAGTTCGTGAAGTGTTATATGGGCGCGCTGGGAAGGACCTTTGCACCGTCGGGCTATGACCCGAAGCACCTGACGTCTTCTGTGTGGAAGGGGACGGAAGCTATGGTACAAAATGACGGGACCATGAGCAACCGGGAGCGGTTCTGGAATGTGTTCTCTCAGGTGATGGGACGGGAAATGCTCAGCGAAGAGCCTGTATTTGAGCAGTTCTACCGGGAACAGTTTGGTGAAGCGAAGGCAGCTACTGCTTTCCAGCCTCTGGCAAGTGAGACTGTGAAGATTTTTCGGGAAAAGGGATACACGGTGATCCTGGCTACGAATCCGCTGTTTCCTTCTGTGGCCACCCACCGCAGGATGGAATGGGCGGGGCTTTCTCCGGGGGATTTTGATTTGGTGACCACTTATGAAGAAGAGACATTCTGCAAGCCGAACCTGAAATATTACACCTCCATTTTGGAGCGTTTCGGGAAAATGCCGGAACAGTGCATGATGGTCGGAAACGACGTGGATGAGGATATGTGTGTTACATCCCTGGGAATCAAGGGCTACCTTTTGACGGACTGTCTGCTGAACCGACATGGAAGATCTCTGGAGGGATATCTTTCCGGCAGCTTTGAGGAATTCCGAAGGTTTGCAGAAAGAATGCCTAACCTGACCTGACAGGCAAAAGTACATAATATCGATGAAGATGCCGGCGGAAGACGAACGGCATCTTTAATTTTTCTTCGGTCCGTTCACGTAACGCTTTCTTGTCATGATTCTAAAATGGGGCGGCCCGGTCGGGGAGTTCTTTCTATGGAAATTATGTTGTGCCTGTGATATACTTGTCATGGTTGGGGGAATTCTCCAAATGGAAGGAGCGGGCATATGAAAAAGGAAGAAGAAGGAAAATTGGAAACTGCTAGACATGGAATGAAGAAATACGCTTCCATGGGTCTCACGGCATTTTTAGTGATTGCAGCGAGTATTCTGTTTTTTCTGCTTTTATACAAAATAGATGTGGTTTTGAAAGCCATCCGGACTATCTTGAAGATTCTGGAGCCGATTGTTTTTGGATTTGTATTCGCATATATCATGTATCCGGTGGTGAGATTCTTTGAAAAGAGGCTTGACGGTCTTATTAAGAAAATCATAAAAAAGGATGAACGGGCTGTTAAACTCAATAAGGGAGTCAGCATTTTTCTGGCGCTTCTCTTCTGGGTCGCCATCATCGTGATTCTGGGTGTCATGGTACTTCCGGAACTGTATACCAATATCCGCAATATGATCGTGGCACTCCCAGGGCAGATTCAGCATGCATCGGCAGCGATTACCGACTATATGGGCCAGGAAGGGATGAATACGGAGATTGTCCGGAATATTACGGAAAAGATCATTACTTTTTTTAATAACTGGGTGCAGACGGATTTTCTGAAGGATATGAACATGGTCTTTGGATACCTGACTGCGGGAGTCATTAATTTCTTCAGCACTACTTTGAACATCGTGGTGGGTGTGATCGTCGCGCTGTATGTCCTGAACGGCAGGCGTACTTTTAAGCGGCAGGCGAAGCAGGTCATTTACGCGGTCTTTTCCAAGAAAAATGCGGGAATCCTGATTGATACTCTGAAAGACAGCAACAGGATATTCGGCGGCTTCATAGCCGGTAAGCTCGTGGATTCTTTGATAATCGGGATTCTGTGTTTTATTGTGCTTTATTTTCTGAACATGCCTTATACAGTCCTTGTCAGCGTAATAGTGGGAGTGACCAACGTGATACCATTTTTCGGACCGTATATGGGGGCCATTCCCAGCGCGATCCTGATACTCCTGGCCAATCCGGCGAAAGGAGTCATTTTCATTATATTTATCATCATTCTCCAGCAGATTGACGGAAATATCATCGGACCGAAGATATTAGGAGAATCCACAGGACTTTCAGCTTTTTGGGTGGTGTTTTCAATCCTTCTCTTCGGAGGACTTTTTGGGATTGTGGGAATGCTCATCGGAGTACCCGTATTTGCTGTGATCTATCAGATCATCAGCTCCATTGTCGATTACAAACTGAGGAAAAAGGGAATGACGGTCTTGGCGGATGAGGGGAAAATCGACAAAGATATTTGATGCATGATTCGGGAAGTTATGATAAAATAACAGTGAATTTTCAATTTTTGACATAAGATGCAGGAGGATAGATCATGTATTGTGAAGAATGCGGGAAACAGATACCGGATGATTCCAGGTTCTGCGACGGATGCGGCGCGAAGGTCTGGCCTGTGGAGCGGCAGGATGCTCCGCCGCCTCAGAATTGGCAGGATCCATACAGAAGCGGGCAGTCTTCTTACGATGCGCCGGAGAAGGAGAAAAAAGGCAGGGGTATGACGGTGTTGATCGCCGCTTTGGGCGTGGTAGCCGTAGTGCTGATAGGCGTGCTCATTTTCCTTGGAGTTAAAGTTTTCGGCGGGAAAAATGGAGGCGATGTGGAAATAGCGGGAGCGGAGACCACCTCAGAGGCCGGTATGGAAGAGGAGAAGGAAGAGAGTAAAAAGGAGGCAAAGACCAGTGAGGCGTCAGTCGAATCCTCCGTGACGGCAGCGCCAACGGTACCTTCTACAGCGCCGACGACTACAGCACCCGTAACTACCGCGGCTGCGACAGCTGCGGAAAGTGAATATGTACTGCCTGGCAGCGATTCTGTTTATCTGACGGAAGCAGATTTGGTCGGTCTTACGAAAGAACAGCTGAGGATAGCGAGAAACGAGATATACGCCCGCCATGGACGAAAATTCAAGGATGCGGCTCTGAACGAATATTTTATGAGTAAGTCCTGGTATACGCCTCTTTACGAGCCAAACCAATTTGAAGCGCTGGGGGACAGCGTCTTCAATGATTATGAGGTCGCAAACCGGAAGCTGATCGCGGATTACGAAAAGAAAATGGGGTATTGAATACAGTTATCCCAGGAAGGACGATTGAGAAAATGAAGCAGATACGGATAGCGGTATATGATTTAGATGCCGTGTATACGGAACGGTTTTGCCAGTATATGGGGGAGCGGTATGGGCGGACAGCGGAATTCTGTCCAGTCTATGAAAGGGGTGAACTGGACGGCCTGATCGCCACCAGATCTGTGGATGCCGTATTGACGTCTGATGCGCTGAGGGAAGAATATCCGCCGTTCATAGGGGATATCCATGTGGGATATTTTACTGCAGAAGCCTCAGAAGAACCGGGAGAAATTTTCCGCTTTCAGAGCTGCCGGGAACTTCTTCATGGCATAGAAAGGGTTTTGGACCAGGAAGATACTGCAGTGAAGACGGTGGCCTTTATCGGTGCGAATGCGGCGGTGGGAACTTCCACGGCGGCAGCAGCGTATGCGATGCGTCTTGCCGCCGAGGAAAAGCGGGTCCTGTACATCAATATGAGCGATCTGGGCGACACTGGAAGTATTTTCCAAGGGGTCAATCCAAAAGACTTCCAGTTTCTTATGACGGAAATGAAAACAGGGGCGGATTTAGAAGCAGCCATGTCTGCCGCGCTGAACCGGGATTCCAGTGGAGTGTATTTTTATGACAATGCCGATGCCCCCCTGAGCATTATGGATATCGGGGAAGAGCGGGTGGAAGCATTTTTGAAGAGGCTGACAGAACGGGGAGATTTCCGCTATATCATCATAGACAGCAGCTTTTCCGTAAACCATGGGCTTTTTGCGGCTCTTATTGCTGCGGATAAGGTGGTTGTGGTCAATGACGGGACCTTTGTTTCCAATCAGAGATTCCATAAAATCTGGACGCTGATGAAACGCCTGGATTTGTCCACGCATCCGGGAATCTGCCAGAAGACGGCACTTCTTTATAACAAATTTCATGCCCAGTACGGGAAACGTTATGAAAACCCGGAGATTGTGGTTGCTGGGAGTATAGAGATCCTTCCGCCGGCCGGAACGGTGCAGATGGCAGAGCAGATGGCCCGGCTGGAGGTGCTGCAGGAAATATTGCGGTAGAACAGAAGGGAGCAGAGATTACATATGGATAGGATCGATAGACAAGCGCCGACAGAAGCGGCATTTGATGGGATTACCTATGAAATGCTTATTTATAATAATATAGAAGGTGTGCTGAAGCTGGAGATTGATGAAGCGGCAGGGGAGGCGAGATATATTACGGAGGGATATTCTCCGCTGCCTCGTATGTTTCCTGCCAGAATGCCGAAAAAAGCGGTGGTCCAGATACTTAAAAGCCTTTTGGGAGTTTGGGTGAATCTGGATGAATATATGATTCCGAGAAATGAGCTGCTGATGGAGCTTTCTGATGTATTTATCAATGAGGAGAGCGGAGAGGTCAAATGGATCTGCGGGCTTCAAAAAGAATCGAGGAGTCCGATAGAAAAGCTGCGTCTTTTTATGACGGAGCTGGTGAATGTCATGGAAGGGAATCCAGAGAAAAATCAGGAAAATATGATCACACTTTTAAAATATGTAAAGGGAGTGAAACGGGATAACCTGGATCAGTGCAGGGAAATGACAGATGCCCTACTTCTGCAGGATATTGCGGCTGATTCAGCGGAGGCTGCGGCGGCAGAGAATCCGGTATCTTTTGGAATGGAAATGGCGGAGACAGAAAACGCGCCTGAATTTTCATATGAAGGAGAACCGTCGGAGGATGGATTGGATATCATGCTCCCGGATGCGTTTGCTGCCCGGGAGATTGCATATATCATCCGCATCCGGACCGGTGATGAAATGGCGGTAGTGCTGGATGAGACTCTCATTGGAAAGAGTCCTGATGCGGACTTTTGTATCCCGGATAACCGGGCGGTCAGCCGTCACCATGCCAGTATCCTGATGGATGAAGGAGAATATTATCTGGTGGATCATAATTCTACTAACTCCACATACTTGAACGGTATGCGGCTGGATCCCGGAGATGAATACAGGCTTTGCCACGGAGATGGGTTTGTCTTGGCAGATGAGCCGTTCCAGTTTATGATAAGGTAGGACAGAAAGGGAGGAGAGTATGTATTGCACGAACTGCGGCACAAAAAACAGCGATGGGGCAAAGTTCTGCAGAAGCTGCGGCAGGCCGATGGAATCGGAGACGATTCCGTTGGCGGATGAGGTAAAAGAGGCCCCAGGAGAGGTGCCTTGGAGTCAGGCTGGTCAGCAGGTAACACAACCTTTTTATTCGGAGTATGGGGATCCAGTCCGGCCTGGAGTGCAGCCAGGGATGCCGCCCTATCAGGGAAATGACAAGAAGAAAGGAAAAAAGGGACTGATCATCGCCGCTGCTCTGATTTTGGCAGTGGCTGCCGCGTCGGCCTTTGGATTTGTTGCATATAAGGAGAGCAGACCGATGGCGCCGGTGGAACAGCTTGTGGGAGCGCTTAAAAAAAGCGATTGGGGAGCTCTTTATGACAGTGTTTATTGGGGTACCGCACCGGAATATGACAGAAAGACCTTTATCTCCGAAGCAAGGGAAAATATGGGGCAGCTGGTTTCCTATATATCGATGCTCAGCAATGTCAAAGTGAGCAGGGTAGCGGAAGGGACGCCATACCGGAATTCGGATGGGCTTATCTGCAAAGATCTGACAGTGAATATGAGTGTCTCGGCTCTGGGGATGTCCCAGGATCAGGAGGCGACTATAACGGTGGTGAAGAGCGGAAGGAAATTTCTGTTTGTTCCCGTATGGAAGATATCGGCGGAGGACGTCGGTTCCATATTGGATTGACAAACCGCAGTCTGACTTCACAGAGAGCGGATAAAAATACAAGGAATATTGGCTTTACTTATAAATATCAATATAAATAAGTTCTTTAGTTCTAATGAGGAACGACATCAAGGAGGAAAAAGTATGGCAAAGTTTTGTAGTCAATGCGGCAGGCCCCTGAATGAAGGAGAGATTTGTTCGTGCCAGCAGCAAAAAACACAGGCGCCTCAGACACCGCCGGTAGCTGCTAAGGAGCAGCAGGCTCCGGTACAGCCGGATAAAGAAGGGCAGCAGACGAATGCACAGCAGCCCAGTCAGGGCCAGCCCTATGGAAACCAGCAGGGATATACGCAGCAGTCCAGTCAGGGTCAGCCCTATGGAAATCAGCAGGGATATACGCAGCAGCCCGGTCAGGGCCAGCCCTATGGAAATCAGCAGGGATATACGCAGCAGCCCGGTCAGGGTCAGCCCTATGGGAATCAGCAGGGATATACGCAGCAGCCCAGTCAGGGTCAGCCCTATGGGAATCAGCAGGGATATACGCAGCAGCCGAATCAGGGTTATCCTTACGGGAACTATCAGGGATATACGCAGCAGCCGAATCAGAGGCAGCCTTATGGAGGACCTCAGGCGCCAAAGCAGTCCGGAGCAGCGGGCGTTTATGTGAAGGGACTGTGGGGAACGATCCTGGATGCGTTCAAAAAGCCGGCCGGAACTCTCGGGAATTTGGCTGCAGCCGGAAAGAGCCATGTGATATTCGGTCTTTTGGGAATTCAGGCGGTTTTATTTGCTTTGATGTTTGCCTTCTTCGGATTTAAGATTAATTCAATGGTGGGCAAATATAGTTATGGCATGGGAATCAAGGTGGTCAATACTCCTTTGCTTTTCTTTATGGCGCTTCTTGCAGGCGCGGCGATTTTCGCGGTTTGGGCCGCTTTTTCCATGCTGTTTGTGAAATCCATGGCGAAAAAGCCGATGACTTATATGCAGGGTCTCGGAGTTGCTTCAGCAAAAGCCCTGGCACAGATGCCGTTCACAGCATTATCAGCACTGCTCATTTTGATTCTTCCTTTGAGCGGCCGTTTTACTTATATTTTGTTCCTGATTGTTTATGAAGCAGGCAGTCTTCTGTGTTATTTCTTCATCCCGGCTGCGATGGATTCTTTCTGCCCAAATGATAGGAATAAGAGGATATGGATGCTGTTTGTGATCTTCCTTGTGAATATAGTAGCAGCGGCGATTATTTCGTGGATTTTCCTGAATGTGGCCGGACGGAACATCCTCGGTCAGCTCATGGGCTATTCTAGTCTTTTCTGATTTTAAAATAATAAGATACAAAGTACCGCCGAATCTGTTTAGAGATTCGGCGGTTTGCATTTATGGATATGATACAAATTGACCTGTTGTATTGATCAGCCGCAAATATTTGTTTGAAAGGTATTCTAAGATATGATCAAAATATACCAGGTTTTCTCAGGCTCAGACCTGAATTTTCACGAATTATGGGTTGAAAAGGTGAAAAGAGAGTGTTAGAATGATAACGATAGCATGGCGGCAGTATACGCCGGCGTGCGGGAGGAAAGGTAAGGAGGAAATAAAATGTTCAAGATTCTTAGAGCAGAGCATCTTGCAGAGAACATTGTTCTTATGGATGTAGAAGCAAAGCGTGTGGCAAAAGCCTGCCAGCCCGGACAGTTCATCATTGTCAGGCTGGACGAAAAAGGGGAGAGGATTCCTCTGACCATCGCAGACTATGACAGGGAAAAGGGGACCGTAACTATTGTATTCCAGCCGATTGGAGCATCTACTTATCAGTTTGCAGATCTGAAAGCAGGGGACAGCTTCATGGATTTTGTAGGTCCGCTGGGCCGCCCTTCCGAGCTCACTACAGATGATCTGGAAGAAGTTAAAAAGAAAAAAATTTTGTTCGTGGCAGGGGGTGTCGGCACGGCGCCTGTATATCCTCAGGTAAAATGGCTTCATGAGCATGGGATTGATGCCGATGTCATCGTCGGTGCCAAGACAAAGAGCCTGATCATCATGGAAGACATGATGAAAGAGGTGGCAGGAAATCTTTACGTTACTACCGATGATGGAAGCTACGGCAGAAGCGGAATGGTGACAAAGGTCATCGAAGATCTGGTTGCAGAAGGCAAGCAGTATGATCTGTGTGTGGCGATCGGCCCGATGATCATGATGAAATTCTGTTGTTTGACAACTAAGAAATTAGGCATTCCTACCATTGTCAGCATGAACCCCATTATGGTAGACGGTACTGGTATGTGCGGTGCCTGTCGTCTGACTGTGGGTGATGAAGTGAAGTTCGCATGTGTAGACGGTCCTGAGTTTGACGGCCATAAAATCAATTTTGACGAGGCCATGAAGCGTCAGGCTATGTACAAGACAGAAGAGGGCAGAGCCCTGCTTAAATTCCAGGAGGGTGATACCCATCATGGTGGATGTGGACATTGCGGAGGTGACAAGTAATGGAAGGATTAAAGAGAGTACCCGTCAGGGAGCAGGCCCCCAAAGTAAGGGCCGCTAACTTTGAAGAAGTGTGCCTGGGTTATAACCAGGAGGAAGCAGTTGAAGAGGCAAAGCGCTGTCTGCAGTGCAAAAAGCCGCTTTGCGTACAGGGATGTCCGGTAGCCATCGATATTCCCGGATTTATCGGAAAAATCGTTGAGGGAGATTTTGCTGCCGCTTATCAGATCCTTTCGGATTCCTCTTCCCTGCCGGCTGTGTGCGGGCGTGTATGCCCTCAGGAGAGCCAGTGCGAAGGAAAATGCATACGCGGAAGGAAGGGCGATCCTGTTTCCATCGGAAAGCTGGAGCGTTTTGTGGCTGATTGGGCAAAGGAAAATGGAATCAAGCCCAAAAAAGCGGACAAGCTGAACGGTAAGAAGGTAGCAGTCATCGGTTCCGGTCCCGCAGGTCTTTCCTGTGCAGGCGATCTGGCAAAATGGGGATATGATGTAACGATCTTTGAGGCTCTTCATGAGCCCGGCGGTGTGCTTACATATGGGATTCCGGAATTCCGTCTTCCCAAGGATGCGGTTGTGAAGCCCGAGGTGGAGAACGTGAAGTCTCTGGGTGTGAAATTGGAAACAGACGTGATCATCGGCAAGTCTGTGACCATCGATGAATTGTTTGATGAAGAAGGCTTTTCTGCTGTTTTTGTCGGCTCCGGCGCAGGTCTTCCCATGTTTATGGGGATTCCCGGGGAAAATGCCAACGGCGTATTTTCTGCCAATGAATATCTGACAAGAAGCAATCTGATGAAAGCAAGACTGGATGATTATGCGACTCCCATGCCTGTAAGCAAAAAAGCAGTCATCGTGGGCGGCGGAAACGTGGCTATGGATGCTGCCAGGACAGCGCTTCGTCTGGGCGCAGAGAGCCATATCGTATACAGGCGAAGTGAAGCGGAGCTTCCTGCCAGAGCAGAAGAAGTTCATCACGCAAAAGAAGAGGGCGTTATCTTTGACCTACTGACCAATCCTGTAGAAATTCTTACGGATGATAAAGGCTGGGTAAGAGGTATCCGCTGCATTCGGATGGAACTTGGCGAACCTGATGCCTCCGGCAGAAGAAGACCTGTTGCCATCGAGGGGTCCGAGTTTGAAATCGAGGCGGATGCAGTGATCATGTCACTGGGAACTTCTCCCAACCCTCTTATTTCTTCTACGACGGCTGGTCTGGATGTGAATAAGAGGAAATGTATCGTTGCAGAAGCTGAAACAGGAAAGACCAGCAAAGAAGGCGTATACGCCGGCGGAGACGCCGTTACCGGTGCGGCTACGGTCATCCTGGCTATGGAAGCCGGACGCGCAGGCGCTAAGGGCATCCATGAGTTTTTATCTAAATAAGGTATGTGAAGGAGACTTATGATGGTCAAGCATTTAGTGAGCTGGAAGTTTAAGCCGGAAGTGTCCGATGAGCAGAAAGCAGCAGTTGCGGCGGAGTTCAATGAGCGCCTGCAGGCAGTGAAAGCTGTGGCAGAAGGAGTAGTGGACGTAAAAGTGATCGCTCCGCCCCTGCCCACCAGTTCTGCAGATATCGTTCTGGACAGCACCTTCGTATCGGCAGAAGCGTTGGCTGCATATCAGGTACATCCCGGACATGTGGAAGCAGTGGGAGTTTGTGTAAAACCGTACCTGACCGACAGGACCTGCTGTGATTACGAGTGTGAATAGATAGTGGTAAAGGGCCGCCGGGACGTTGAAGACCGGCGGTTCTTTTTCAGCGGAAAAGGAGAGGATAATATGTTAGAGAGATTAAAAGAGGAAGTATACCGGGCGAACATGGAGCTTCCCCAGCACGGTCTGGTAGTTTACACATGGGGAAATGTCAGCGCCGTTGACAGAAAGAGCGGCCTGGTGGTGATCAAACCCAGTGGCGTTGACTATGCTACGATGAAGCCGGAGGATATGGTTGTTGTGGATTTGGACGGAAAGATAGTAGAAGGCACGCTCCGCCCATCTTCCGATACACCGACTCATGTGGAGCTTTATAAGGCATTTCCGGGAATAGGCGGTATCGTGCACACACATTCTTCCTGGGCCACTTCCTGGGCACAGGCCGGCAGGGGAATCCCCTGTTATGGAACGACTCATGCGGATTATTTTTACGGAGAGATTCCCTGTGCGCGTGTACTTACGAAAAAAGAAGTCGAAAGTGCTTATGAAAAAAATACGGGAAAAGTTATCATTGAGGCCTTTGAAGGAAAAGATCCCTTGTCCACGCCTGGGGTGCTGTGCACCAGCCACGGTCCGTTTACTTGGGGAAAGAATGCGGCAGAGGCTGTTCACAATGCGGTCGTACTGGAAGAAGTGGCTAAAATGGCCACTCGAACGGAGATGCTGAATCCAAAAGCGGAGCCGGCTCTTTCTTATATTCAGGATAAGCATTATTTCCGAAAACACGGTCCTAATGCGACCTATGGCCAGAAGTAGACAGATATTGTCGTTGCATTAAGATAAAAGATTATCGTATAGAATCTCCTTTCCCTGCGGACAATAAGGGCAGAAGCGCGGAAAGGAGAAGAGTGATGAAAGAAGATGAGAAAACAAAACAGTCCATATCTTCCAGTATTGGGGATAATATGCAGCTGTTCCACGAACTTCTGAGAGTGGATACCAACTTCGACGTGGTTTACCGTACCATGAAAATCGGAGGCCGGCAGGCCTGCTTTTATTTTGTGGACGGATTCGTAAAAGATGCGGTACTGCAGAGGATTATCCAGTATATGTGCGGGATATCAGCGGAAGAATTTCCTAAGGAGGCCCACGAGTTTTCCAAGAAGCATCTGCCTTATGGAGAGATCGGTATTCTGCGGGATGTAGATGAGATCACAACACAGCTTTTGATGGGTATCACCTGCCTGTTCATTGACGGCTATGACGCCTGTTTGACCATAGACTGCAGGACATATCCGGCCAGAAGTGTGTCAGAGCCGGGAAAAGAAAAAGTGCTGCGCGGTTCAAGGGACGGATTTGTAGAGACCCTGATCTTCAATACCGCCATGATACGGCGCAGGATCCGCGATCCGAAGCTGAGCGTGGAGATCACACAGGCGGGAAAGAGCTCTCGGACGGACATTGCCATCTGTTATATGGAAGGGCGCGTGGATACGGAGCTTTTGAAGAAGATAAAAAAGAGAATTGAAGATATCAAGGTGGATGCTTTGACCATGAGCCAGGAGAGTCTGGCAGAATGTATTTATCCATATAAATGGTATAATCCCTTCCCGAAATTCAAATATTCAGAACGCCCTGATACTGCGGCCGCCCAGCTGCTTGAAGGGAACATCATCATTCTGGTGGATACGTCGCCTGCAGCGATGATTCTTCCGTCTTCTGTGTTTGATATCATTGAAGAAGCAGATGATTTCTATTTTCCGCCGGTCACAGGCACCTACCTGAGACTTTCAAGGATGCTGATCACGATTCTCGGGGTGATTCTTACGCCGCTGTGGCTTTTGTTCATGCAGAATCCGGAATGGATTCCCGATAGCTTTCAGTTTATCATGATCAAGGATGCGGTGAACATACCGCTGATCTGGCAGCTGCTCATTCTGGAATTCGCCATTGACGGTCTGAGGCTGGCATCCTTGAATACGCCCAGTATGCTGTCGACGCCGCTCAGCGTGATAGCGGCCCTCGTGGTCGGGGAATTTGCGGCAAATTCCGGTTGGTTCAACTCTGAGACCATGCTATATATGGCATTTGTCGCTCTGTCCAACTACACGCAGTCCAGCTTTGAACTGGGATATGCACTTAAATTCATGCGTCTGATTCTGCTGATCCTAACGTCGATATTCAATCTGTGGGGCTTTATAGCCGGCATGTTGATCTTTATCCTGGCAGTGGTAACGAACAAGACCATTGCCGGAAAGAGCTATATATACCCGATTCTCCCGTTCAGCCTGCGGGAAGTGAAGAGACGATTTCTCCGCGCCCGCCTGACTCCGGGGGAGAAGGATTCCTGATTTACGAAACTTTTGTTGACAAACATTCTCAATTGGCATACAATTCTCATAGAATAGCCCTGGAGGAAGGAATTCCGCACCAGGGCTATCTGTCAGAATGAACGTCACGGAGGGAATGAGGAGCATGACTCTGACTGAAGGGAAAATAGGCTGTGTATATCAAGTTGAGCGTCTGCAGGTGAAAGAGAATGTGACCAGGCGTCTGGAGGCGCTGGGGGTCAATGAACAGACGAAAATCACGATTTTAAATAATAAACGGAATGGTTCGACCATCATTCGTGTACGGGGAACGAGGCTGGCTTTGGGCCGCCTGATCACCGATGGTATTTTCATAAAGGAGGTACAGGGATGAAGGCGGCTTCAGATCAAAAAAGCATTACGGTAGGATTTGTCGGGAACCCAAACTGTGGGAAAACCACATTGTTCAATGCTCTGACGGGAGCATCCCTTAAAGTGGCCAACTGGCCGGGGGTTACTGTCGAGCGAGTGGAGGGAGAAGCGAAATACAGATCTCAGAGGATCAAAGTCATCGACCTTCCGGGCATATACAGCCTGACTTCATATAGTATCGAGGAAAAGGTATCCAGACGGTGTGTCATGGGAGAAGAAGTGGACGTTATCGTCAATGTGGTGGACGCATCTTCTTTGGAGCGGAACCTATATTTGACGCTTCAGCTTTTGGAGCTTGGAAAACCCGTGATTCTGGCGCTGAATATGATGGATATTGTGGAAGAGCGGGGGCTGGAGATCGATCTTCACCGTCTGCCGGAAATGCTGGGCGGAATTCCCGTGGTTCCGGTGTCCGCGAGAAAAAGGACCGGGCTGGAGGTCCTTCTTCACGCTGTGGTGCATCACTCCGAAGAGGGGCTTCACAGTCAGGTGATGTTTTATTCCAAAGGGCTGGAGGCCAGGATCGCAAAGACAGAGGATGCCCTGAATAAAAAATATGGAAAGCTGCCCAACGCCAGATGGATGGCCATTAAAGAACTGGATTTTGACGAAGAGATCACGAAAAATTATCCGCTGGATCTGCCCGGAGTGCTGGATGAATCCTACGAAAAGCAGATCATTAATGAGAAATATGACTACATAGAAGAAATCATGGAAGAGTGTATGGTCAATAAGGAGAAAAAAGCGGCCAGCACGGAGCGGATCGACAGGTGGATGACGCATCGTATCTGGGGAGTGCCGATATTTCTGGGAATTCTTGCCCTGGTGTTCTTCCTGACTTTTACCATAGGAGATTTTCTGAAGGGTTATTTTGAAACGGGGCTGGAGTGGTTTTCTGGTCAAACGCTGCTTTTGATGCAGAATATAGGGGCTGCGGACTGGCTGGTATCGCTGATTGTAGACGGTATCATTGCAGGGGTGGGAGGTATTCTGACCTTTCTGCCTAATATATTCATCCTGTTCCTTGCCCTCGCTTTTTTAGAGGATTCCGGGTATATGGCGAGAGTGGCTTATGTGATGGATGATATCATGGGAAGGGTGGGCCTCTCCGGAAAAGCTTTCCTGCCCATGGTCCTGGGCTTTGGCTGTACGGTGCCTGCGGTCATGGCGACCAGGGGGCTGGAAAGTGAAAGGGACAGAAGAAGGACTATCCTCATCACGCCGTTCATGTCTTGTTCGGCGAGGCTTCCGGTCTATGTTCTGTTTGCCAGTGTATTCTTCGGAAATAAAGCCATGTTTGTTGCTTATTCCCTTTATGTCATCGGCGTCCTGATGGCCATCGCTGTCGCTTTGGTGGTCGACCGTCTGTCGCCGAAAAAATTGGAAAATGCCCTTCTCATTGAGCTGCCCGAATATAAAACGCCCAATGCCAGGACCATTGCCATCTACGTGTGGGAAAAGATCAAGGATTATCTTACTAAAGCAGGAACCACGATTTTCATTGCTTCCATTGTGCTTTGGTTCGTCCTGAATTTTAATTTTTCCGGAATGGTCACGGAGGTGTCGGACAGCTTCGGGGCCATGCTCGGCCATGCTCTTGTCCCGATATTGGCTCCCGCGGGCCTGGGCGTCTGGCAGATCGCGGTAGCGCTCATCAGCGGGCTGTCCGCAAAAGAGGTGGTAGTATCCAGCTGCTCTGTACTTTTTGGAATCAGCAATATTAATTCGGCATATGGCATGACCGCTCTTTCAGGAGTCCTGGGCTCCCAGGGATTCGGTCCTCTGAACGCGTATGCGTTCATGCTCTTCTGCCTGCTGTATACTCCGTGTGTGGCGGCTATCGGCACCATCCGCAGGGAGACCCATTCTTTGAAGTGGACGGCCGGTATGGTTTTATTTCAGCTGCTTCTGGCGTGGACGGCGGCCGTGCTGGTATATCAGATAGGAGGCCTTTTTCTATGAGAAAAAAAGGGCTTTCTTATTAAAATAAAATCGTATATAATGGCTGTAGTTTTATAAAGGGGAAGGATAAACGGGCTGCAGGATGTGAAATTGACAGAGGTGATGATATGGCGTATGAAATATTGAAGAAGATGATTGATGAAAGCCAGAAGATTATGGTGTTCAGCGGCATGGGTATGATACGGGAATCGGGAATTGCCTATTTTCGGGATGAGCCGTATGCGTACCAAATTGAAGCTGAATACGGTGTGTCGCCGGAAGAGCTTTTAAGCGCCCAGTTTTACAACAGCCGTCCGGGCTCCTTCTACAACTTTTATAAGAAAGAAGTCCTGAGCAGAGGCGGAGAGCCGAATCCGGCTCATTATGCCCTGGCGCGTCTGGAAGCTCAGAAAAAGAAAGCCGGGGGATATGTGACCGTAGCGACAAGGAGCATATCCGGTATGCATCAGGCGGCCGGAGTGAAAAATGTCATAGAGCTGCACGGAAACTTTCACAACAACAGGTGTACCGGATGCGGAAAGGAATTTTCACCGGAGTACATTTTAAAATCTCACGGAATCCCCCACTGTGACAAGTGCCAGAGTGCGATCAGACCGGGTATCCTTCTGGCGGGAGAGATGCTCGACAATGGCCTGATCACTAAGGTGGCCAATGAAACAGAGGCAGCCGATATGCTGCTGGTGATAGGCACTCATCTGGATGCTTATCTGACCAAGAGGTTCCGCCTTTATTACACCGGGGACAAGCTGGTGCTGATCAACAACGAGACCCATCCAACGGACCGGGAAGCCGATATGGTGATTTATGAAAAGGTATCGGACGTACTGCCAGAGGTCATTCAATAGAATCATATAACAGGAAGGACAGTTATCATGGAAAGAGTAAGAACAAGGTTTGCGCCGAGCCCCACAGGTAAAATGCACGTGGGGAACCTGCGTACGGCGCTGTATGCTTATTTGATCGCGAAACACGATGGTGGAGATTTTCTTCTGCGCGTGGAGGATACGGATCAGGAACGTTTTGTGGAGGGAGCTCTGGATATTATTTACCGGACGCTTGAAAAGACGGGGCTTATACATGATGAGGGCCCGGACAAGGATGGCGGCTGCGGCCCATATGTGCAGAGTGAGAGAAATGCCCAGGGCATCTATCTGAAATATGCGAAAGAACTGGTGGATAAGGGAGAGGCGTATTACTGCTTCTGTGACAAGGACCGGCTGGATTCCCTTAAGACGGAGGTCGCGGGAAAAGAAATTGTGGTATATGACAAGCATTGTCTGCATCTTTCCAAAGAAGAAGTAGAAGAGAAGCTGAAAGCCGGAGTGCCCTATGTGATCCGCCAGAATAATCCCACGGAAGGGACGACGACTTTTTTTGATGAGATCTATGGGGACATCACCGTGGAAAATTCAGAGCTTGACGATATGATCCTGATCAAGTCAGACGGTTATCCTACTTATAATTTTGCCAATGTGGTGGACGACCACTTAATGGGAATCACCCATGTGGTAAGAGGCAATGAATATCTATCCTCTTCACCGAAGTATACGAGGCTGTACCATGCTTTCGGCTGGAAGGAGCCGGTATATGTCCATTGTCCGCTGATTACAGATGAACAGCATAAAAAATTGAGCAAGCGCTGCGGTCATTCTTCTTTTGAGGATCTGATATCTCAGGGCTTTGTGACAGAGGCAGTGGTGAACTACGTGGCGCTTCTGGGCTGGTGTCCGGAGGAGAACCGGGAGATTTTTTCCCTGGAGGAACTGGTAAAAGCTTTTGATTACCGTCATATGAGCAAATCACCGGCGGTATTTGACATTCAAAAGCTTAAATGGATGAACGGCGAATATATAAAGGCGATGAATCCGGATTCATTTTATGCCATGGCAGAGCCCTATCTCAGAGAAGCTATCAGAAAACCGCTGGATTTAAGAAAGATCGCACAGATGGTGCAGACGAGGATTGAGGTATTTCCAGATATCCCGGGGCTGGTCGATTTTTTCGAAACCCTTCCGGAATATGAGACATCTATGTACATCCATAAGAAGATGAAGACTACAGAAGAGAGCTCTCTGGCGGTATTAAAAGATATTCTGCCGGTGTTGGAAGCCCAGGAGCATTACAACAATGACGCGCTTTACGGTGTCCTCCAGAATTATGCGAAGGAAAAGGGTTACAAGAATGGCTACGTATTGTGGCCGGTCCGCACCGCGGTGTCCGGAAAACAGATGACGCCTGCCGGGGCTACCGAGATCATGGAGGTCATTGGGAAAGAAGAGACGATTTCCCGCATACAGAAAGGCATTGAAAAGCTAAGCGCATGCTAAAACAGCCATTATCGGAACAATCACAGCTGAATTCTTATCAAAAGATGGCAGTCAGCCATAAAGAGGGTCCCGCTCTTGTATTAGCGGGGCCCGGTTCTGGAAAGACTCTAGTTATCACCCACCGGATTCGGATGCTCATAGAGGAATACGGTGTGGCGCCGGAGCATATTCTGGTCATTACGTTTACCAGGGCGGCGGCCACGCAGATGAAGACACGGTTTGAAGACCTGATGGAAGGGCGGCATCTTCCTATAACCTTCGGGACATTTCATTCCGTGTATTTCCGCGTGCTGAAGCATGCTTATCACTATGACGCGTCCCAGATCATCGGGGAGGAGAGGCGGCTCCGCTTCCTTTCCGAAGTGTCGGCGCAGGTAGAACCCACCATGGCAGAAGAAGGCATAGAGTCTCTGCAGGAGCTGCTCAGCGAAATCAGTACGGTAAAGAGCGATATGCTGGATATCAGCCACTATTATTCCAGAACCTGCCCGGAGGATACTTTTCGGAAGATTTACCATGCATATGAGGAGAGGCTGAGAAAAGAGCGGGTGATCGATTTTGACGATATGCTTTCTCTTTGCTTTGAGCTGTTTTCGGCCAGAAAGGATATCCTGTCTGGCTGGCAGAGGAAATATCAATATATCCTCTGTGATGAATTTCAGGATATCAACCGGCTTCAGTATGAGATTTTGAAGCTCTTGGCACTGCCTGAGAATAACCTGTTCATTGTAGGAGACGATGACCAGGCCATATACCGGTTCCGGGGAGCCAGGCCGGAGCTGATGCTTGGATTTGAAAAGGAATATCCGGGAGCGGACCGGTATCTGCTGGCAGTGAATTATCGTTCTTCCGAAAAGATCATCCAGGCGGCGGAAAATCTGATCTCCCATAACAAGGTTCGGTTCCGCAAGGAAATTTCCGGAACAGGAAAGGATGGAGGGCCTGTTATTCTGGGAAGCTTTCCGGGGCCAGGAGAGGAGTACGAACGGATTCTGTCTCATATCCGCTCTTACCGGGAATCCGGCAGGGCCTATGAAGAAATCGCTGTGCTCGTGCGGACAAATACGGGGGCCAGGAAACTTCTTGGAAAGCTCATGGAATATAATATCCCGTTCCAGACGAGGGATACAGTTCCCAGCCTCTACGACCATTGGACCAGCGGTGACATTTTTGCTTATATCCGGGCGACCATGGGGGATGAGAGCCGGCCTGTCCTCCTGCGGATCATCAATAAGCCCTGCCGCTACATCTCCAGGACTGTTTTTTCCGGGAGCGGGGTATCTCTGGATGAAATAGAAGCGATGTATGAAGAAAAGCAGTGGATGGCAGAACGGGTCCGGTGTCTGCGCGAAGACCTTCGCGCAGTGGGCAGACTTTCTCCTTATCAGGCTGTGGGGTATATCCGGAAAACAATCGGATACGACGGGTATCTGAAAGGATATGCAAAGGAGCGGCATTTGGAGGAAAATGGTCTTTTGGAAATTCTGGAGGAGCTTCAATCAGATGCGGGAGAATACAAAACCTTTGCCGCCTGGTTCAGCCACATGGCCGAATACCGGGAAGAGATGAAACGGCAGAGAGAGAATTCAGCGGCGGATCGCCGCGGAGTGGTGGTTTCGACCATGCATGGGGCGAAAGGGCTTGAATACCCTGTTGTCTTCCTTCCGGATGTCAACGAACAGGTGATTCCTCATGAAAAAGCCGGACTTTCGGCAGATGTGGAGGAGGAACGGAGATTGTTCTATGTGGCGATGACCAGAGCAAAAGAAAAGCTGCACATCTATTCTGTCAAAGAACGCTATGGAAAAGCCGCTGCAGTCAGCCGGTTCGTGGAGGAGCTTAAATGTCGGAAGGATGCCGGCGGATCATAAGGATAAAAAAGGAGGCAGTCTCTTTGGATTATTTAATAGACGCATTAAAAGACGGACTGTGGGACACCGTGAAAATGCTGCCTTTCCTGTTTGCTGCATTTTTAATTCTGGAGGTTTTAGAGCATTATTCAGAAAAACACAGGAATGGGCTGCTCACGCGGATTGGCGGGGCCGGCCCCCTTGTGGGGGCACTTTTCGGGTGTATCCCCCAGTGTGGGTTTTCCGTAGCGGCCGCCAATTTGTATTCCGGCGGAGTGATTACCGTGGGAACGCTGCTGGCAGTGTTTCTTTCCACCTCGGATGAGGCCGTACTTCTGATCCTGGGGAACCCAGGCAACGGAGCAGTGGTAATCCGGCTTCTGGCCACCAAAGTAGTGATAGGAGTTTTATTTGGATACGCGGTGGATATCCTTTTCAGGAAAAGTCCGATGAAGCGAAAACAGCTGGGAAATATCTGCGATCACTGTGGGTGCGAGGAAGAAGGCGGCATCCTGAAAGCGGCTGTCCGCCACACCATACAGATCTTCCTTTATCTTCTGTTGTTTAACTGTGTTCTGAACCTTCTTCTGGAAGCGGTTGGTATTGAGACTTTATCCCGGATACTGATGAAGGATTCCCTGTTTCAGCCAGTGCTGGCCGGACTCATAGGATTGATTCCGAACTGCGCCGCATCCGTTGCTCTGACAGAGCTTTATCTGAGCGGAGTCTTAAGCTTTGGCTCTGTGATCGCGGGACTTTGCGCCAGTGCGGGGATTGGACTCGCGGTGCTTTTCCGCGTAAACAAAAATGGAAAAGAGAATCTGAGGATTTTGGGAATCTTATTTTTATGTTCCATGATCGCGGGAATGCTTCTGCAGGCGGTGATGTGACCGGACAGATAAACCGTCCCTGAAAATGTTTCCATTTATGGGATTAATGAAAATGAAGGGAATATTTAAGGGAAAATTCAGATATTTTAATCGTAATTTTATGCTATACTTAGGGTGCCGGC
Organism: Lientehia hominis; assembly: GCF_021044755.1. Taxonomy (GTDB): domain Bacteria; phylum Bacillota; class Clostridia; order Lachnospirales; family Lachnospiraceae; genus Lientehia; species Lientehia hominis. Next base: position 256,267 of record NZ_JAJNOR010000001.1, on the reverse strand, counting down.
ATAGGACAAAGGAGAAAGGCAGGGGTTACGATGAGGGAGGAACGGGTCAGAAGGATTACGATCGCAGCGGGAATCATCCTTGTGATAATATTATTGGCCATGTTTTTAAAAACTGTGGTATTTTCTGGAAAGAGCAGGCAGGCGGAGGCCGGAGACGGTACGGGCATCAAGACTACGGGCAGTCATGGAACGGCGGGAGATTCCAGCCAGCCGGTTTATATTGACTCCGGAGGAAAACGGGTCATCCAGTGGGAGAAGATAGAAGTTCCGGATTGGATAGAGAGGAACCTTCTTCCGACCAATGAATATTCCAGGCCGGGTACGGCGCTGAATGATGTGGACGGCATAGTGGTCCATTATACGGCAAATCCCGGCACCACCGCCAAGCAGAACCGGAATTATTTTGCAGGCCTGGCAGATGGAAGCTCCGGCACTTATGCCAGCAGTCATTTTATCATTGACACAGACGGCACGATCCTTCAATGCGTTCCCATGAGCGAAGTGGCATATGCTTCCAATGACAGGAACAGCGATACCATTTCCATTGAGTGCTGCCATGAGGATGAGAGCGGAAAATTCACGAAGGCTACCTATCAGTCCTTGGTGAAACTGACCGCATGGCTGGCGGATACTTATCTGATCGATACGGATGATATCATCCGCCATTATGATATAACGGGAAAAATCTGTCCTAAATATTTTGTGGACAATGAAGGCAAATGGGAGAAATTTTTAAAAGAGGTGGACAAGGCCAGATAATATGCTATAATCGGGGAGGAACTGAAAACGCATTGTATCCAGCGTATCCGGAACGTTAGACGGTCCGGGAAGCGGAACAGTAGCAGGAGGAAAAAATGAATACTTCGGTAAAAACCCGGAACATGGTCTTGACTGCGGTCATAGCAGCCATTATCATTCTGATGGCCTTCGTACCTTATGTGGGCTACATCAACCTGGTGGTCATAAAGGCCACTCTGATCCATGTACCCGTCATTATCGGATCCGTAGTCTTAGGACCGAAAAAGGGCGCGTTTCTTGGATTCATCTTTGGGCTCACCAGCCTGATCAACAATACCTTTAACCCCAGTCTTTTGTCATTTGCGTTCTCACCTTTTTATTCCGGAGGCAACCTATGGAGTCTTTTGATCTGCTTTGTCCCCCGGATCTTAGTAGGGGTGTTTCCCTATTTTGTGTTTAAGGGCATCATGATGCTGGGAAAGGGAAAGAAGTCTATAGAATATGTGGCTTTGCCCGCAGCAGGCGTGATAGGAGCTTTGACAAATACCCTGCTGGTGATGAACCTGATCTATTTCTGCTTTGTGGAACAGTTCGCTGCCGCAAAGGAAGTCGCGGTCGGCGCGGTATATCAGGTGATAATCGGAATCATCATAGCCAACGGAGTGCCGGAAGCCATCGTTGCGCTGGTACTTACCATGGCACTCGGAAAAGTTCTTTTGCATTTTAATTTCAGCCGATAGATAAAACAGATAAAAGCGCCTTATCTCCGACGGAGACAGGCGCTTTTTATCTGTTCTTTTTGCCGCGTCACAGCAAAATTTACGCTATTGTATTTTCTGCCTGTTTATGGTAAAATCCCTATGGAATTGTGGGCTTTACTGGTTTTTGGCATAGATGATCCAAAGCCCTTTTAAAAGCAGGCTGTCATCATAGATGATTTCGTGCCGGCAGTGGGGAATGATGGTTTTGGACAAGCCGCCGGTGGCGATAACGACGGGAGCTTCTCCAAGCTCTTCTGCGAACCGGTCGATCATGCCGTCCAGCATGGAAGCGCTGCCGAGGACGATGCCGCTTCTCATACATTCAATGGTGTTTTTGCCGATGACGTGTTTCGGCGTCTCCAGGCTGATGGTATAAAGCTGAGCGGCTTTTTGGGCCAGGGACTCCAGGGAGACACGGATTCCCGGCATGATAGCGCCTCCGATATAGTTGTGATGCCTGTCCACACAGGAGATCGTGGTAGCGGTCCCCATATCGATCACCACAAAAGGGGCTTTATATTCTTTGATGCCGGCTACTGCTGTCACCACCAGGTCACTGCCGACGGTGGCGGGATTGTCCATGACGATGTTCAGCCCGGTCTTGATACCGGGACCCACAAGGAGGCAGGGTTTCCCGATGATCTTTTCCACGGACAGCTTTACAGTGTTCGAAATAGGCGGGACCACGGAGGAAATGATGGCGCCTTCAAGTCCCTTGGGGTTAATGTGGTAAAGCTCCAGTATGTTTTTGATGGTGACGGCATATTCCAATACGGTCAGGTTTACATTGGTGGAGATTCGTTCGACAAAATAAGTCTGCTTTGCATCAATGCACCCGACTACGACGTTGGAATTGCCGATATCAATTGCGAGAATCATTTGAGATAAATCCTTTCTTGCGGCGCAGGCCGTCTTTAGAATAGGGTGCGGCCGGCAGCCGGCCACGGTGCGATTATAGCACAGAACCAAGAAAATAACAATCACTGCCAATAGAAGGAGTAAAAGATATGCTGCAGGGAAAGACGGTACTTTTGGGTGTCTCCGGAAGCATTGCCGCTTACAAAATCGCCAATCTGGCAAGACTATTGAAGAAACAGCGCTGTCAGGTGCATGTGCTGATGACAAAAAACGCGGCCAATTTTATCACGCCCACGACGTTTGAGACTTTGACGGGGACAAAATGTCTGATCGATACCTTTGACCGGAATTTTGAATTCAGTGTGGAGCATGTGGCTCTGGCAAAACTGGCAGATCTGGTGATGCTTGCGCCGGCCAGCGCCAATGTGATAGGAAAGATCGCAAACGGAATTGCCGACGATATGCTGACCACTACGATCATGGCATGTCCCTGTAAGAAGCTGGTGGCGCCGGCCATGAACACGAATATGTACAATAATCCTATCGTTCAGGAAAACATTGAGAAGCTCAAGGGATACGGATATGAATTTGTAGAACCGGTGGTGGGAATGCTGGCAAACGGCGATACAGGGAACGGAAAAATGGCCGATGAAGAGACGCTTCTGTCCTATATCCTCAGGGAGCTGGCTTTCGAAAAGGATATGGCGGGAAAGCGCGTTCTGGTGACAGCAGGTCCCACCAGAGAATCTCTTGATCCGGTGCGTTTCCTTACCAATCATTCCACGGGAAGGATGGGATATGCCCTGGCGAAAATGGCCATGTACCGGGGGGCACGCGTCACTCTGGTCACGGGGCCTGCGGAGATCCAGAAGCCGGATTTTGTAGAAACAGTGGAGATCACAACGGCAAAAGAGCTTTTTAAAGAGGTGACGGAGCGGGCGCCGGAACAAGATATCATTATAAAGGCGGCCGCTGTGGCAGATTACCGTCCGGTATTCGTCAGTGAGGAAAAGGTGAAGAAATCCGATGATTCCCTTTCTATCCAGTTGGAAAGGACAGAAGATACCCTGGGTTATCTGGGGAGAAATAAGAGGCCGGGACAGTTTCTCTGCGGCTTTTCCATGGAAACAGAAAATATGGTGGAGAACTCCAGGAAAAAGCTGAAGAAGAAAAATCTGGATATGATCGTGGCCAACAATGTGAAGGTAGAGGGAGCAGGCTTCGGAACCGACACCAACGTGGTCACCATCCTTACGGCAGAAGGAGAGACAGAGCTTCCCAAAATGAGCAAAGACGCGGCGGCGGGAATCATTTTGGATGAGATATTAAAGAGACTGTAGGATCTGCGTTACTTGGAGAGAAACCGTTCGTGCGGGAAGAAAAGACAGGAAGGAGAGGACATGAGGCGGATACTTACATTTTTGACCAGCCGAATGGTATGGGTAGCCATGGTGATCATCCTGCAGGTGGCATGGATCGTGGCTTCCGTGCTGCTTTTGGGGAAGTATTACTGGACGATCACGGTCCTTTTGTCCTTGATCGGACTTCTGCTGGTCATCCATATCGTGCGCCAATGGAATAATCCCGCCTATAAGCTGGCCTGGAGCATCCTGATATTGAGCGTGCCCATCGTGGGGACAATACTTTATCTGCTTTTTGGCAGGGCGAATGTGATAGTCGCCCATCGGAAAAGACATCAAAGGATAGACGAGGAGCTGTATCCTTATATGGTCCAGCGGGAAGGGATAGATCAGGAGCTTAAGGCGGCTGATCCGGCCATGGCAAAGCAGTCACGGTATTTATATGAGACTGCTCATTTCCCGGCTTACCGGAATGGGTCCACCCATTATTTTTCCGGAGGAGAAGAGTATTTTGAAGAGCTGTGCAAAGCTTTGAAGGAAGCGGAGCAATTCATATTTCTGGAATATTTTATTATAGAACAGGGATACATGTGGAAGACGATTCTGGAGATTTTGGAGAAAAAAGCAAAAGAGGGCGTAGAGGTGCGGCTTTTATATGACGATGTGGGCTGTATCTGGCTGCTTCCGAGAAATTATCCGCGCATTTTAGAGAAGAAAGGCATCCATTGCCGGACCTTTAATCCCTTCCGCCCTGTGATGTCCGCTATCTTCAACAACAGAGACCACAGAAAAATGGCTGTGATAGACGGACGCGTGTCGTTTTGCGGAGGGCTTAACTTGGCTGATGAATATATCAATAAGGTAGAACGCTTCGGCCATTGGAAAGACGGAGGGATCCTGGTGAAAGGCGGAGCGGTCTGGAATTATACTTCCATGTTTCTCGGCATGTGGAATTCCGTAAAGCATACGGATTTTGACTATGAAGCCTACCGTGTCAAAGAGCATATGGGTGAGAGCGCAGAAAAAGGATATGTCCAGCCTTATGGAGATTCGCCGCTGGACCATGAATGTACCGGTGAAAATGTATACCTGAATATCATCCATAATGCCAGGAAATACTTATATATTTATACGCCGTATTTGATCATCGACCACGAGATGATGGTGGCGCTGACTCTGGCGGCGAAAAGCGGTGTGGATGTGAGGATCATGACACCGCATATCCCTGATAAGAAGCTGATTTTCATGCTGACCAGATCCTATTATGCCCAGCTTATAAACGCAGGAGTGAGGATCTTTGAATATCTGCCCGGCTTCCTTCATACGAAAGCCTTCGTCGCAGACGATGCTCTGGCGGCCATCGGCAGCATCAATCTGGATTTCCGCAGTCTTTACCTGCATTTCGAGTGCGGAGCCCTGCTTTATAAAACGGAAGCGGTAGATGAATTAAAAAGGGATTTTGAATCGACCATGGAAGAATCCATGGAGATCACCATGGACTTTTGCAGGCGCCGCCCAGTATATGAGCAGATGCTGGTTTCAGCGATGAGTCTGTTTACCCCCCTGTTTTAAATTGGTTTGACGGTGGAACGGATGGGGAGGGAATTTTGAATATCACAATTAGGAGGAACATATCAAGTGGCTTTTAAGCAGCAGGAATCATGGAAAAACGAGATAGAAAAACGACGGACGTTCGCAATCATTTCCCATCCCGATGCGGGAAAGACGACATTGACGGAGAAGTTCCTTCTCTATGGAGGCGCGATCAACCTGGCCGGCTCCGTGAAAGGAAAAAAGACTGCGAAGCATGCAGTGTCCGATTGGATGGAAATAGAAAAACAGAGGGGCATTTCTGTCACATCGTCGGTTCTTCAGTTTAATTACGGAGGATTTTGTATCAACATCCTGGATACGCCGGGACATCAGGATTTCTCTGAGGATACCTACCGGACGCTGATGGCGGCGGATTCCGCGGTCATGGTCATCGATGCCAGCAAGGGTGTGGAGGCTCAGACGATCAAGCTTTTCAAGGTCTGCCTGCTCCGGCAGATTCCCATATTCACTTTTATCAATAAAATGGACCGGGATGCGAATGATCCGTTTGAACTGATGGATGAAATCGAGTCGGTTCTTGGCATTGCCACCTGTCCGGTCAACTGGCCCATAGGTTCAGGGCGGGAGTTCAAAGGCGTATATGAAAGGGACAGGAAATGTATCACCACATTCACGGCGGCGATGAACGGACAAAAGGAAGTGGACACAAAAGAGGTGGACTTGAATGACCCTCAGGTAAACTGGCTCATTGGAGAAGGTTATCACAGCCAGCTGCTGGAGGACATCGAGCTTTTAGACGGCGCGGGACAGGAACTTGACATGGAGCTGGTGAGACAGGGAAAGCTGTCCCCGGTCTTCTTCGGGTCTGCACTCACGAATTTTGGGGTGGAGACGTTCCTGAAGCATTTCCTGAAGATGACGACCCCGCCGCTTCCGAGGAAGGCAGATACCGGAATTATAGATCCGGTCAGTTCGGATTTCTCTGCCTTTGTATTTAAAATACAGGCCAATATGAATAAGGCTCACAGAGACAGAATCGCGTTTATGCGGATCTGTTCCGGAAAATTTGAAGCAGGCATGGAGGTAAATCATATCCAGGGCGGCAGAAAGGTGAAGCTGTCCCAGCCTCAGCAGTTGATGGCACAGGAGAGAAAGATTGTGGACGAAGCCTATGCGGGGGATATCATCGGGGTCTTTGATCCGGGGATTTTTTCAATCGGCGATACCCTTACGTCCTCCGGTCAGAAATTTGCCTACGAGGGGATCCCGACTTTTGCTCCGGAGCATTTTGCGAGACTTCGTCAGATGGATACCATGAAGCGGAAGCAGTTTTTAAAAGGTGTGAACCAGATTGCCCAGGAGGGGGCCATCCAGATTTTCCAGGAATTCAATACCGGCATGGAGGAGATCATTGTGGGAGTGGTAGGCGTTCTGCAGTTTGATGTCTTGCTGTTCCGTCTGAATAACGAGTACAATGTGGAAGTGAAGCTGGATCCGCTTCCCTATGAGCATATACGCTGGATCGCCAATAAGGACGGTCTGGATGTGGAAAAGATTCAGGGCACCTCTGATATGAAGAGGGTAAAAGACCTGAAAGGGAATCCGCTTCTCCTGTTCATCAACAGCTGGAGCATGGGGATGGTGCTAGACCGGAATCCGGGCCTTGTCCTGGAGGAGTTCAGCAGGAATTGACCGGGATATCATCGGCGTCAGGCAACAAGTACAGGCCGGATGGCATAAAATAGCCTTAAGGAAGGTATTATGCCGGGAGAGCTTGCCATGAGGATGAGCGATTTAAGAATGAAAGAGGTCATCAACATCTGTGACGGAAAGAGACTGGGATTTATAACCGATGCAGAGTTTGACTGTAAAACGGGCTGTATTCAGAAGTTCATCATACCGGGTCCGGCCCATATCTGCGGTTTTTTGGGCAGGGATTCGGAATACATAATTCCATATGGCTGTGTGGAGCAGATTGGGGAGGACTTTGTACTGGTGAAAGTGATCACGGAGGACTGCCTGAATAAATGCAAATGAGCAGCGGAAAAAGGAGGATATACCATGAAGTGTCCGTTCTGTAATAACGAAAACATCAAGGTGATCGATTCCAGGCCTGCAGAGGACAATAACGCCATCCGGCGGAGGCGTCAGTGCGAGGCCTGCGGACGGAGATTTACCACCTATGAAAAGATCGAGACGATTCCGCTGATGGTGGTCAAAAAGGATGACACCAGACAGGCCTATGACCGTGCGAAGATCGAGGCTGGAGTGCTGCTGGCATGCCATAAAAGGCCGGTATCCACCCAGGATATCAATCGCTTGGTGGACGAAGTGGAGAATGAAATCTTCAATTCGGAAGAAAAAGAGATTACCACCACCAGGATCGGCAACCTGGTCATGGACAAGCTGAAGCAGCTGGACGAGGTGGCGTATGTCCGTTTCTCCTCAGTATACCGGGAGTTCAAAGATGTGAATACCTTCTTAAAGGAGCTGGAGAAGCTTTATAAAGGCGGGAAAAGAGAGCTATGATGTTTAGACGATTTTATCCGGATGAATATGTGGACTCTTCTTACAGAATCGATTATGAGGCGTTATGGGCCAGGGGGGTCCGGGGCCTTTTGTTTGACATTGATAATACGCTGGTGCCCCATGGAAAGCCGGAGACGAAGGATGCGGTAGCTCTTTTTGCCAGGCTCCATGAGATGGGATTTGAGACTTGTTTGATATCCAATAACCAGGAGCCGAGGGTAGCACCTTTTGGAAAAGCGATGAACAGCCGTTATCTGTACAACGCCCATAAGCCCTCCAGGAAAAACTACAGGCGTGCCATGGAAGAGATGGGAACGGATGTTTCAACAACAGTATTTGTCGGCGACCAGCTGTTTACCGACGTGTATGGAGCCAAGCGCTGCGGGATATACAGCATATTGGTGAAGCCCATCCATCCGAAGGAAGAAATCCAGATCGTGCTCAAACGGTATCTGGAGCGGGTGGTCCTACATTTCTACAAAAAATCCTTGAAAAACTAATTGATATAGTATAGAATTAAACAGATAGACAAGTTGAACTGAAGGAGGAATATCAGAGATGGTATCAGCTGGCGATTTTAGAAACGGTATTACGGTGGAAATCGAAGGGAACGTGTTCCAGGTCATCGAATTCCAGCATGTAAAACCCGGCAAAGGCGCAGCTTTTGTTAGAACGAAATTAAGGAATATCAAGAGTGGAGGTGTGGTTGAAAAGACCTTCCGTCCCACAGAAAAATTTGAAAACGCTCATATTGACAGGGCCGATATGCAGTATCTTTATTCAGATGGAGAGCTGTATTATTTTATGGATGTGAATACGTATGATCAGATTCCCCTGAGTCAGGATATGGTCGGCGATACGCTTAAATTTGTAAAAGAGAATGAGATGGTAAAGGTTTGCTCCCATAAAGGGCAGGTATTCTCTATCGAGCCTCCTCTGTTCGTTGAATTGGAGATTACGGAAACGGAACCCGGTTTCAAGGGCGATACGGCTACCGGCGCGACGAAGCCTGCTACGGTTGAGACCGGCGCGGTGGTATATGTGCCTCTGTTCGTAGAGCAGGGGGACAAGATCAAGATTGACACCAGAACGGGCGAGTATTTATCCAGAGTATAAATTCAGAATCATAGAAAGAAGGCACTTCGGCTGATAAGCGAAGTGCCTTTTTTGACCACAGGTCTTATGCTTGTATCACATTTGGATATGACTAAATCATTCTCCGCAGATCATCTCGGGCAGGTCCATCCTGGGAGCTTCCTGTACGGGAGAGACCACGACGGCCTTGAAGGTACAGCCTTCGGCTACCGCTACGAAGTGGCCTTTTCCGGCAGCGATATCCAGTTGGACTCCTGCGGGGATACGAACCATCTGGGCGGTATCCATGGCGGGTTTTCCGTCAACGATATCGATGAACAGCATCAAAGCGGTTCCTTCAAAGAAATAGAACTGTTCTGCGTCCTCATGAAATTCGATTACGTCGAAGTTGGGAGTATGGTGCCATCCTTGGAGTACGCCGGACATGATGTTTCCGGTCTTGAATCCGGTTACAACAGGAAATGCGGTCCACTCGAAGAAAGTTTCCTTATAAGCTTCACATGTATCAGTGAAAGCCACATTCACCCCTTTAATAGTTACGTCCTTTAAATCCTGAATCTTTACATTCATATCAATATCCTCCGTTTTATTTTATACCTTTAAACAGTATAACACCCCAGGACGGGATTGAAAAGATAAAATGCTGGATTTTTTAGGGAATACATATTATAATATATCGGATAGGCTGAATGGGAAAACAGGAAAAATCATTGAAACCGAGGAGGAACCATGAAGAAACTGATTGATTTGATAACAGAGACCGTAGAGCAGGGATTTGAAGCCTGCGGATATGAGGGGTCACTGGGCAAGGTGACGCTGTCCAACCGTCCGGACCTTTGTGAATATCAGTGTAACGGCGCCATGGCTGGTGCGAAGCTCTATAAAAAGGCCCCCATCATGATCGCCGGCGATGTGGTGGAAAAGCTGAAGGACGCTCCGTGCTTTGAGGAGACTGCCGCAGTATCTCCCGGTTTTATCAATTTAAAGCTTTCCAAAGTGTTTTTGGCAGATTATTTGGAGGAAATGGATCACTCGGAAAAACTGGGAGTGACCTATGAAGGTGATAAAGAGACCATTATCATCGACTACGGCGGCCCCAATGTGGCCAAGCCTCTTCATGTGGGTCATCTCCGTTCCGCGATCATAGGCGAGAGCATGAAACGCCTGGGCCGCTTTCTGGGCCATGAAGTCATAGGAGACGTACATCTGGGCGACTGGGGTCTCCAGATGGGCCTGATCATCGAAGAGCTGAAGGAAAGAAAGCCGGAGCTCCCTTATTTTGATGAAGCATATACGGGGGACTATCCGGAGGAAGCGCCGTTTACCATAGGAGAGCTGGAAGAGATTTATCCGGCGGCCAGCGCCAAATCCAAGGCTGACGAGGCCTTTGCGGAGAAGGCCCATGACGCGACCTTTAAGCTGCAGAGCGGGGACAGGGGATATATGGCATTGTGGAATCATATCCTGAATGTATCAGTCTCGGACCTGAAAAAAAATTACGAAAAGCTGAATGTGACCTTTGACATCTGGAAAAAAGAGAGTGATGCACAGCCCTATATCCCGGCTATGGTCCGGGAGATGAAGGAGAAGGGATTTGCCCATGAGAGCCAGGGCGCCCTGGTGGTAGATGTCAAGGAAGATACGGATACTAAGGAGATTCCGCCCTGTATCCTCCTAAAGTCGGATGGAGCTACTCTTTATTCGACAACGGATCTGGCTACGCTGGTGGAAAGGGAGAAGCTGTTTTCTCCGGACCGTGTGCTCTACGTGGTTGACAAGAGGCAGGAGCTTCATTTTACACAGGTGTTCCGCTGCGCTAAAAAGACCGGGATCGTAAGGCCTGAGGTGAGACTGAATTTCCTGGGCTTTGGCACTATGAACGGAAAAGATGGAAAGCCCTTCAAGACCAGAGACGGCGGAGTGATGAGGCTGGAATATCTGATAAAGGAAATCAGCGATGCGGTCTATGAAAAAATCATGGAAAACCGTACGGTTTCAGAGATGGAGGCCAGGAAAACGGCCGAAGTCATCGGTCTGGCGGCGCTCAAGTACGGGGATTTGTCCAATCAGGCTTCAAAGGATTATATGTTTGATGTGGACAGGTTTATTTCCTTTGAGGGGGACACAGGCCCTTATATTCTGTATACCATTGTCCGGATCAAGTCCATTCAGGCAAAATATAAAGCACTGCCGGAGCATTATACGGGAACGGTAAGGATGCTTCCCGCGGCTTCTGAAAGTGAGAAAGCTCTTCAGATTGAGGTGAGCAAGGTTTCTGACGCCCTGCTGTCTGCATTTTCAGAACAGGCGCCTCATAAGATTTGTCAGTATATATATGACTTATCCAATGCTTTCAACCGATTCTACCATGAAACAAAGATCATGGCGGAAGAAGACAAAGAGAGGCAGGCGGCATATATCCGGCTGCTGGAGCTTGTAAAGCGGGTACTTGAAACCTGCATCGGTCTTCTCGGTTTTGAGGCACCAGACAGAATGTAGGTGGGAAATGATGGCGTTCTCCAGCGATACGATTCGCAGAAAATCCAAAAGTGCACAGGAATACGAAAAGGGAAGAGAGCTTTTCCAGATGGGAAAGGTCCGCTTTCTTTCCAGCGAGAGCTTTTGGAAAGGGGAAGAGAATTTAAAAACATCCGTTACGGACGGGAACAGGGTCTATCAGGTATCTCTGCTGATCAAGGGCGACTGCATCTATCAGGCGACCTGCCAATGCTCCGCCCATAAGGAATACAAAGGGCTGTGCTGCCATGAGGCGGCGGCAGCCTTTTATGCAATGGAAAAAAGGGAAGCAGAGGCTTCTCCTCATGTATCTACGCCGCCGGAGGTCCGGCGGATGATCCACACGTATACCAGCCGGGAAATGACAAAGCTGATGGCTTCCAAAATGGAAGAGAAGATCCATTTGGAGCCGGTGCTCCGGGAAAAAGGCGGAATGCTCCGTGTTTATCTGAAGGTCGGTATAAACAGATTTTATCTGGTGAAGGATATGGCGGCATTTTCCGAAGCCCTGGAATGCGACGCATATGTGGAGTATGGAAAGCAGCTGGGCTTTTATCACAGCCTGGAAGCCTTTGATGATGATTCTGCCCGGCTGGCAGAGGAGATAAACAGGGCTGTAGGAGAATACCGTTATCTTTACGAGAAGCTGAACCCCATAAGAGGGGGTATGATGCCGGTGCTCCGGGAACTGGAGCTTTCCCCGGGTGCCTGTGACAGCTTTATGAAAGTGCTGACCGGACGAACGGTGGAATTTGAGACACAGGAAGGGAGCATAAAAGAGCTCAAGGTAAAAAAGGAGAATCCGAGGCTGTTTGGCGTCATTCGGGCGCATGGAAGGGACGGGGCCAGGATCTCCCTTCTGGATGAAGTCACGGTATTTTACGGAAAAAGGAGGATGTACCTGATACGGGAGGACATTCTCTACTGCTGTGACAAGGGCTGTACTGCCGTTTTAAAGGAGTTTCTGCAGGCCATGAGTCCGGGAAAGGGAAGCGGAATCCTGTCTGTGGAAATGAGTGAAAAGGACCTTCCTTCTTTTTGCGACTATGTCCTCTCGAGAATTTCCGGCTACGTCAGCCTGGAATCCATGGGCATAGATCTGGAACAGTACCATACAGAGCCTCTCAGAACAAAGTTTTACTTTGACAGTCCCTCTGCTGATGAGATTACGCTGAAGGCGGAATTCTGGTACGGTTCGGTTAAATTCACCCCTTTTGACAGGACGAAGTATTCGGAAGTATTTCGTGACCAGGTGGGGGAACTGATAGTCGGAACTCTGATAAAACAGTATTTTACCGGACGTTATGCCGATGACAGCTGCTTTACTGTCAAAGGGGATGAAGAAGCCATGTTCAGCCTGCTGGACGGGGGAATCTCAGAGTTCGAGAAGCATGGAGAAGTATATTTAAGCGGCGCGATGAAGGAACGCAGGATACTTTCCGAGAGCAGGGTCTCAGTGGGTGTCAGCCTGCAGGGAGAGTGGCTGAATCTGCAGGTGGATGCAGGCGGCCTGTCTTCTTCAGAGCTGTCGAAGATATTGTCTGCCTATCGTCAGAAACAGACCTATTACCGCCTGAAGTCAGGAGATTTTCTGAGGCTGTCCGAAACCGGCTTCGGAACACTGGCTGAACTGTCAAGGGGGCTGGCTCTGGATGATCGTCAGCCACTTGAAGGCGAGATCCATGTGCCAAGATACCGGAGCCTCTATCTGGATAAAGTGCTGAAGGACGGAAGACATATTGACGTAAACCGGGACAGTGCTTTTAAATCCATTGTCCGAAATATGAATTCCGTGAGAGAAAGCGATTTTGAAGTGCCGCCGTCTTTGGGAGACACCCTCAGAGAATATCAGAAGCACGGATTCTTCTGGTTCCGCACATTGGACGCCTATGGCTTCGGAGGCATCCTGGCGGATGATATGGGCCTGGGCAAGACGATTCAGGTCATAGCCCTTTTGGTGGATGAGGCCAGAAAAGATCCGGATATGAGAGCGCTTATCGTATGCCCGGCTTCCTTGATTTACAATTGGGAGAGTGAGCTGCGCCGGTTCGGACCGGAGCTTACGGTGACCGTTGTGGCCGGCACGGGAGCGGAGAGGGCAGAGCTCCTGTCCGACGGACGGGAGCCCTCACAGGTATATGTCACCTCCTATGACCTTCTGAGAAGAGATACGGCGCTGTACCAGAGCAAAGAATTTCGTTTTCAGATCATTGATGAAGCTCAGTATATTAAAAACCATGCGACGCAGAATGCGAGAGCGGTAAAACGAATCCGTGCAGTCACTAAATTTGCTCTGACCGGTACGCCCATTGAGAACCGCCTGGGGGATCTGTGGAGTATATTTGATTATCTGATGCCTGGATTTCTGTACAGCTACCAAAAGTTTAAAAAAGAGTTTGAAATGCCGGTGCTGCGGGACGGAGATAAGGCCGCTTTGAAGCGCCTGCATCGGATGATTGGCCCATTTCTGCTGAGGCGCTATAAGAAAGATGTCTTAAAGGATCTGCCGGATAAATTGGAAAGCGTGGTGTACTCCCGTCTGGGAAAGAGCCAGAGAAATCTGTATGCAGCCAATGCCATGAAGTTAAAAAAAGAACTGGAATCCTCCGGAGATGAGCAATACCAAAAGAGACGGATCCAGATTCTGGCGGAGCTTACAAGACTGAGACAGCTTTGCTGTGATCCGGGCCTTTGCTACGAGGATTATAAAGGCGGTTCGGCCAAATTGGAGACTTGTATGGAGCTGGTCTTGGGTGGAGCGGAGTCAGGCCATAAGATTCTGTTGTTCTCTCAGTTTACTTCCATGCTGGATGTCATGGGAGAACGTCTTTCCAAAGAAGGAATCGCATATTATAAGCTGACGGGGCAGACAGGAAAAGAGGAACGGATGGAACTTGTCAATGCGTTCAATCATGACGAGGTACCGATATTCCTGATCTCCCTCAAGGCAGGCGGAACAGGGCTCAATCTGACTGCGGCTGATGTGGTCATACACTTTGACCCGTGGTGGAATCTGGCAGCACAGAATCAGGCCACCGACAGGGCCCACCGGATCGGACAGAAAAAGGTGGTATCGGTGTTCCGGCTCATAGCCAAAGACACCATTGAGGAAGGGATCCTGCGGCTTCAGGAGATGAAGAAGGAGCTGACGGATCAGGTGATCGAAAATGAGGCGGCTTCTTTCGGAAGTCTCAGCAGGGAGGCGCTGATCAAATTGTTGGAGGAAGAGGATGCAGGATTATATTGATATGCACTGCGATACCCTTCTGGTATTTGCGGACGAAGGCGGAAGCCTCTACGAAAATCAGATGAAGATTGACATCCGGAGACTGAAGAAGGGAGGATGTCTTGCGCAGTTCTTTGCTATTTGGATGCCGGATGAGGATGCGAAAATCCAGGTAAAGGTCCTACCGGAAAAAGATGAGGACGGAAAACGCCCAGAATCAGAGCTGGCTTTATGGGATGAATTCTATATTGAAAAGTTGATCTCCGGAATTAAAAGGGAGGTTTCACTGCATGGAGACGAGATCGCGCTCGCCGGTTCCTATGGGGATCTGAAACGGAATGAAGCGGATAAAAAGATTTCTGCTTTTCTGACTCTGGAGGACGGCAGGGCGGTGCGCGGAAAGCTTGAAAACCTGAAGAGGTTTTATGATATGGGGATTCGGCTGATAACTTTGACATGGAACCATGATAACTGCTTCGGAAGGGCCAACTACAGAGACGCTGTCTATGGGAGCAGGGGCAGCGGTCTGTCTGCTTTCGGAAAAGAGGCGGTGGCCTATATGAATGCTTTGGGAATGATCGTAGATGTGTCCCATCTGTCGGATGAGGGCTTTTATGATGTGGCAGAGCTTTGCGCCAGGCCTTTTGTGGCGTCCCACTCCAATGCGAGAGCATTGGCGGACTGCTCCAGGAATATGAGTGACGATATGATCCGTCTGCTGGCAGAAAAGGGCGGCGTCATGGGGTTAAACTTCGCTCCAGGATTTTTGGATGAAGATTTTTTCAGTGAACACAGCAGTGCTGCCCGAATGGCCGCCCATGCACGTCATATCCTGGACTGTGGAGGGGAAGGCGTCCTGGCGCTGGGATCCGATCTGGACGGTATTACAGGAGACCTGGAGATCGATTCTCCGGATAAGATGTATCTTTTATGGGAAGCCCTCAAAAATGAAGGCTTTACGGAACGCCAGCTGGAGCTTGTCATGCGCGGAAACGCAGAGCGGGTCATCCGGGATGCCATGGGATAAGTTTTACGGTTTCCGGCAGAGTTTTTCCATGATTGCTATGGAAGAATAAAGGGAACTGTGATAAAATGAATTCATCTTGGATAAAAATAAAACGGTAAGGAGAAAGAGAAGGTATGGATAATTTTACATTTTACAGCCCGACATATTTTGTGTTCGGAAAAGGAAAAGAGAATGAGACAGGCCATTATGTAAGGCGCTTCGGCGGCAGCAGGGTGCTCATCCATTACGGCGGCGGAAGCGTTGTCCGTTCCGGTCTTTTAGACAGGGTAAAGGCTTCTCTGGACAAGGAAGGGATTTCCTACATAGAGCTGGGGGGCGTGAAGCCGAATCCCAGGAGCGGCCTTGTATATCAGGGCATTGAGCTGTGCAAAAAAGAAGGGGTGGATTTTGTCCTGGCCGTCGGCGGAGGAAGCACCATTGATTCCTCCAAAGCGATTGCCATGGGAGCTGTTTACGACGGAGATTTTTGGGATTTCTACGCAGGCAGGGCAGCTGCGGAGCGCGCTCTTCCGGTAGCGTCGGTCCTGACCATAGCGGCAGCCGGCAGCGAAGGCAGCGACGGATCCGTGATCACCAACGAAGACGGCATGTACAAACGGCCTTATGGGAGCGAAGTCATCCGGCCGGTATTTGCTGTCATGAACCCGGAGCTTACGATGACGCTGCCGCCGTATCAGACGGCTAGCGGCTGTACGGACATCATGGCTCATGTATTTGAACGGTATTTTACCAATACGAGAAATGTGGAAATCACGGACCGGTTCTGTGAGGCTGTTCTCAAAACTATCATCAAGGAGCTTCCGAAGGTCCTTGAAGATCCCAATGATTATGAGGCCAGAGCCAATATCATGTGGGCGGGCACCATGGCGCACAATGATATCTGCGGAGTCGGCAGAGAGCAGGACTGGGCGAGCCACAATTTGGAGCATGAGCTTTCCGCACTTTATGACTGCGCCCACGGAGCGGGCCTGGCTGTGATGTTCCCTGCATGGATGACTTATGTGATGCCCCATGATGTAAACCGTTTTGCTCAGTTTGCGGTCCGCGTTTGGGGATGCGAAATGAATTTCGAACATCCGGAGGAGACAGCGAGGGAAGGAATTGCGAGGACTAAGGCATTTTTCCGCTCCATTGGTATGCCGACCTCTTTCTCGGAGCTGGGAGCAAAAGAAGAGGATATACCGAAGCTTCTGGATACTCTGCAGATTGACGGACGTACAGAGGGATTCTTTGTGAAACTGGGACGAAAAGAGTGTGAAGAGGTCTACCGTCTGGCCTGTAGATAGAGTGTTGACAGGAATGATGAAAGCCGGAAGAGAAGGGCGGGAGAGAGATGAAAAAACGTTATTTGTGCCCGGTGTGCGAGCATGAGCTGACGGCAAAGAGTTTTTGCCCGGAGTGTAAGCGGCTTCGGAAAGAGCCGATTATATATGAGGGAGATTTCCTACCCAATGAAAGCGGATCGGGGGCAGGAGTCCTCGAAACTGCGGAGGTGACGACGAAGGATACATGGAGCGTAGGGAGCTATGGGAGCGCTCCTCCGCGTTCCAGTGCTAAAAAGCCTTCGCCGGATACATACCGGAACACCAGGTATCCGGATGCCTGCGGTGGAAAACATACATATGGAATACCAAATGTTGATCCTCATCGGAAGAAAAATACTCTGGAGGATGAGAAAAAGAAAGACGGCAGCGGCATGAAGATCGTGGGAAGGCTGTTTTTCGCTGCGGCCCTGATCCTGGTGGTCATCCTTTGCTGGGAACCGATCAAGACAACGGCTCTTAAGCTCTGGAAGGACAGCGGTTTGGAGGCGGCATTTAACGGAGGTAATGCTTCAGAAGAGGAGTCGGCCGGGGCAGATAGCTCTCATCAGGACGTTGATGAGGAAGAAATCCTGGCGGCCGGCGAACCGTGCAGTGGTTATTCCCATTACGATGTGGACGGACAGATTTATATGAACACGCTGGCCGGCTACTGTAAAGAACTGTGGCAGAGTGAAGATATCCAGGTTTCCGATGCGGTGACCAGCAATTGGATATCCTCCTACGGGGACAGAGACTACACCTATTATGAGAAAAGCGTCTATGTTGATATCGGTGATGATACGGGAAACTATTTTCGGATTGTTTCCGATACAGTCACCGGAGAGGTGATGCAGGTATCGGTCTCTGCCAGCGGAAGGGATACGGCTCAGAAGCTCCTGCTTTTAGCGGGCTGCGGTCTGGACCCTGCGGCAGACCGAAACCAGCTCTGGCAGGAGGTGCAGGGCTTTTTTTCCGATGCGGAAGCGGATGGCTATCTGTTTACGGAGTGGGGAACGAGTGATCTTTACGTTTCCATCGACGAGGGGAGCTATTACTGTACTCTGGAGTGCCTGGACGAATATGACAAATATTGACGGCAGAAGGCGCGCAGTTTAGAAGGAGGAGCGAAAAGGGGTAGGCCATGGAGAATTTTGATTTTTATGCGCCGACAAAGATGTTGTTCGGCAAAGGGAAGGCAACTTGCCTGCCGGAAGAAATGAGACCGTGCGGAAACAGGGTGCTCATGGTATACGGCGGTGGCAGCATTAAAAAGAACGGTATTTATGATACCGTATGCGGCATTCTGAAGGAAAACGGCTTTCAGTTCTGGGAGCTTGGGGGAGTGACGCCGAATCCTAAAATTGAGACTGTGCGGGCAGGGATCGCCATGGCGAGGGAACATCAGGCCGACATGATTCTGGCTGTGGGCGGCGGAAGTACCGTGGACTGCGGAAAAGCGATAGCAGCGGGATATTTCTACGGGGGAGATGCCTGGGATGTGGTGAAAGACCCGTCTCTGATCACCGATGCGCTTCCGATATTTACTGTGCTCACCATGGCGGCTACTGGATCGGAGATGAATCCGACAGCGGTGATCACCAATCAGGCCGTCCATGAGAAGCAGGGAGTGCACAGCAGCCATCTGTATCCCCGGGCTTCCGTTCTGGATCCCACATATCTGTATACACTTCCGGCGGTTCAGACAGCAGCCGGCGTGGCAGATATCATGTCCCATATTTTTGAAGGGTATTTTAAAAAGACAGAGGACGCATATGTGCAGGATAAATTTTCAGAGGGAATCCTTAAGACCTGCATCAAATGGGGTCCTGTGGCTCTGACAGAGCCGGAAAATTATTCGGCCAGGGCAAATATCATGTGGGCGGCCAGCATGGCTCTAAATGGACTGTGCGGATGCGGCAAGGAAGGAAAATGGTCCTGTCATGCCATACAGCATCAGTTGGGGGCCTATTATGATATCACTCACGGCGTAGGGCTGGCTGTCATTACTCCTGCCTGGATGCGGTATATCCTGTCGGAAAGCACGGTAGGGAAGTTTGTGGACTATGCCATAAATGTGTGGGGATTTCCCAGGCAGCCGGATGAATTTGCCTTGGCTAATATGGGAATTGACGCCACGGAGCAGTTTTTTGTGGACTGCGGGCTTCCCGCTACACTTTCCGAACTGGGAATCGACGATTCCCTGTTTGAGGTAATGGCAAAGGCCGCGGTACCTTACGCACAGCTGGATACGCAGGCCTACGTGCCTCTGCATGAGCAGGATGTGGTAAACATATACCGCGCCTGCTTGTAAAGAGGGAGGATTTAAAAATGACGGCATCCGGAAATGGAGAAAAAGCGTCGGCGGGGCTGCAAAGGGAAGAAACAAAGAGAGGAGATACAACAATTATGGAACACAAGTATAAGCCGGAGACCATCTGCATTCAAAGCGGCTGGACACCTAAAAAAGGGGAGCCGAGGGTGCTGCCCATCTATCAGAGTACAACGTTTAAATATGATACCAGTGAGCAGATGGCCAGGCTTTTTGACCTGGAAGAGGACGGATATTTTTATACAAGGCTGCAGAACCCTACCAACGACGCGGTCGCACAGAAGATCTGCGAGCTGGAGGGTGGTTCTTCCGCCATGCTGACTTCCTCAGGGCAGGCGGCGACTTTTTACGCGATATTCAATATCGCTTCGGCGGGAGACCATATCATAAGCTCCGCTACCATTTACGGCGGTTCCTCCAATTTGTTTACCGTGACGCTCAAAAAGCTGGGCATTGATTTCACTCTGGTGGATCCGGAAATATCTCCGGAGGATTTGGAAAAAGAATTTAAGCCCAATACCAAGGCCGTATTTGGAGAGACGATCTCCAATCCGTCACTGGTAGTTTTGGATATCGAGAAATTTGCAGAGGCGGCGCATAGGCACGGCGTTCCGCTGATCGTGGATAATACATTTGCGACTCCCATCAACTGCAGGCCCTTTGAATTCGGTGCGGATATCGTGACTCATTCCACTACGAAATATATGGACGGGCATGCAATGAGCGTGGGTGGATGTATCGTAGACAGCGGGAATTTTGACTGGATGGCTGTTAAAGAAAAATTCCCCGGGCTTACGACTCCGGATGATTCTTATCACGGACTTGTATACGCGGAAGCCTTCGGGAAAAAGGCGTATATTATGAAAGCGACGGCCCAGCTGATGAGGGACCTGGGAGCGATTCAATCTCCCCAGAACGCATTCCTTTTGAATGTGGGACTGGAGACGCTGCACCTGCGGGTTCCCCGCCACTGCGAGAACGCGCAGAAAGTGGCCGAATACCTGGAAGCGAATGAACAGGTGGCCTGGGTGAATTATCCTGGGTTAAAGAGCAGTCCTTACTATGAACGGGCTCAGAAATATATGCCGAACGGCACCTGCGGCGTGATTGCTTTCGGCCTTAAAGGCGGGAGAGAGCTTTCAATCCGCTTTATGGACAATCTGAAGCTGGCCTGTATCGTGACCCATGTGGCGGATGCAAGAACATCGGTACTTCATCCTGCCAGCCATACCCACCGGCAGCTGAGTGATGAGCAGCTGATCGAAGCAGGCGTAAAGCCAGATTTGATTCGTTTTTCCGTCGGAATCGAGAATGTAGACGACATCATCGCCGATATTGAACAGGCTCTTAATTGCACAAAAGAATAAAAGAAACGATGCACTTCAAGGTGACGGATCTGACGCCGGTACCTTGAAGTGTTTTTTGTAGTACTTTTGAATACCTTTCAAACAAACCTATCTTTACGAATCAGAGAGACAGGAGGAGGTCCGCCGCCGTAAGGCGTGCGGGCTCTGCGGATATCCGATTCTTTTCTGGAATCAGGAAAATGGAAAACATTCATAACGGTGCGGCAGACAGGAGACCGGCAGAATGATTCCGGACCGGCCTAAAGGGGAGCGCCGCAGGGCAGCGGCCGGTGTTCCCCAGGCAGAGGGAGGCAGAAACGGAAATACCGATTCCGTTTCTGAGGGAACGGGAGACGGGAAATCATAAGGATTTCCTGTCGACTGTGAGCGGTACTGCCGGAGCGGGGATAAAGCGGCTCCTGCATCGCCAGCGAACCGACATTGTGACGGTCCGGAATTTCTGCCGGTATTTTGAGAGCCCTTAAGGGAATGATTCCAAAAAGTATTTGGTAGTACACTTCCGCAGCCTGAATTTAAAATATGGTGCCTGCCGCAGTCACATTGCCGGCCAGATCTTCTCTGTAATTTTCTGCCGTATGATTCAGGCTGCTTATTACGACTCCGTCGTCCCCCATGCGTCCTGTAGAATGGATGTACTGTAGACCGCCGATATAGAGGGCCATGTGTCCTGGAAAATATAAAAGGTCCCCGGGCTTTACTGTGCATACAGGTATTTCCTTGACGGGGTAGCCTTCCTTCAGCTTTGCGTCCCGATATATGGAGATTCCATGGAGCAGATAGACCATGGAACAGAGCCCGGAGCAGTCGATTCCCTGAGGCGTTTTGCCTCCCCATCTGTATGGAGTGTGGAGATAAGAGAGTGCAGTTCGGACCAGGCTCTCTCTTAGGACATCCTCTTCTTTTTTCAGAGAATAGTGGGATTCAAGAAGAGAGCGGAGATGACTTTTTCTCATATACGCGCCCCGCCCGTCTACCAGCCGGATTTGATACCAGCCGGCCTGTCCTGGATTTTCCGTCGCAGCCACCTGGCTCCCCTTTGGAAGACTCAGGAAATACGGATTCTTAAAGCCGGGAACTTCAAAGACATCGGCCAGCGGCACGTCCACCACAAGCCGGCGGAATCTCTGCCAGCGTTTGACTGTCCATTCGTGCAGTTCCAGTCCTTCTGCCTTTACATACCCCTGATATCCATAATCGGTTTCAATGGAGACCCAGCCCTTTTGCGCCCGTTCGCGGATAAAGACTTCCATGCCATACAGGGCCTCGTCCACCGTCTGGGCCTCATCCAGAGGATGCTCCTTCATCTTGAGCACCGGTGTTTTTACAATTCCGCAGTTACTCCACATATATGTTCTCCTTCCCGCCTAATGCCTGTACTGTCATTGTCTTGATTATGACTTTAAGACATCCTATGAGAAAGAAGATTCGATTATGAATCCAGAATCATTTCCCGTTTCGTTTTAACAGTCCTCAAATATAGGTTCGATATGCTCCCTGATCAGTGCTATTCTGTCCTTGGCCCTGGGAGCAAAAAGAGAAGTGACTGCGGCTACCAGTTTTTTTCTTTCGTTGACATAGATCACATTTCCACCGTCTCCGAGAGCAGCGTAGGCATGTTCTTTTTCATCGATGATCCACCATAGATAACCATAAGACAAGTTTTCCCATTTGCTCTGTACTTCGGTACTCTTTTTTATCCACTCAGCCGGTACAATCTGCCTGCCGTTCCATACTCCGCCGTTTAAGTATAACTGGCCTATTTTCGCCATATCAGAAGGTGCCATAGTGAGGCCCCATCCTCCTGTATTCACTCCTGTCGGATCTGATACCCAACCGCTTATCTCTCTGGAACTGTTAAAAGCGATCTGTTCCTCTTTGTTTTGTAATACAATGGACTTTTTGACCGTGATGCCCAGCGGTGAAAATAAGTATTCCGAAGCAAAGTCAAGCACCGGCTGCCCGGCCGCTTTTGTAAGAATACCAGATAAAATATCCGGTCCAATGACGGGCGTGTATCGGAACTTTCCTATTTGTCCCTTTCCGCCCAAAAGATCCAGAGTGAATCTTACTGAGTCATTGCTCTTGAAATATTTGATATAGGGTGCAAAATATTTATATTTATACGGAGCTGTCATAGTCAGTAAATTTCCAATGGTGATATTCTGTATAGTGTGTTCTCTCCTTTTGACTGTATAATCCGGAAAAAAATCCAACACCTTCTGGCTGCAGTTTTTTAAATATCCTTTATCCACAGCGATTCCGATCAATAGGGAAAGAACGCTCTTTGTCACAGAATATACGTGGATGCGGCTGTCCTTTGTGCAGGAGTTAAAATAGTTTTCGTATTGAAGCTGACCGTTTTTCAATATGATTATACCTGCGACAGTACCATAATCTTGGTATATTCGCTTTTCCAGTTCTGTTGTTTTTACCTGATTCATAGGATAGGACCTCCGCGCTTTCTTTTATGCTGTTTTTATACATCGACACTAAGGATAAGCGAATAAGAAATGATTTTCAACCCTTTTTTCAGCAATCGTTTTTGATGATCTTTTTACATAATTTCTGCATAAATATTCTCTGATAGCTTTTTATATTTATGAATATTAACTGTAATTGCTATATATGTTTTTGAATTAGCCTATATTCTCATAAAATATCTTGATTTTGCAGACGGTTATGGTATGATATTTTTAAGAGATATATTTCATCTGCCCATCGGCGTCAAATATCATTGATATTAAATACTGTCGGGAGGCAGATATTTATATTGGAGGAATATTTATGAAAAAGAAAAGAATCGTGATCGCCCTTGGAGGAAATGCACTGGGCACTACCCTTTCAGAACAGAGAAAGGCAGCAGGGCATACGGCAAAGGTAATCGTAGATCTGGTGGATGAGGGATGCGAGGTGATCGTCACCCATGGGAACGGTCCCCAAGTGGGGATGATCAGCAATGCCATGGCGGCATTGAGCCGGGAACGGTCGGAACAGCCGAATACTCCGTTGTCTGTTTGCGTTGCCATGAGTCAGGCGTATATCGGATATGATCTGCAGAACGCTCTCCGTGAGGAGCTGCGGTTACGGGGATATGATACACCAGTCACTACCATGATGACACAAGTGAGGGTCAATGAAGACGATCCCGCGTTTTTGTCACCTTCTAAACCCATTGGTCATTTCATGACGAAGGAGCAGGCGGAGGAGGCTGAGAAACAATACGGATATGTTATGAAAGAGGATGCCGGCCGCGGATACCGGAGAGTGGTCGCTTCGCCCCGGCCGGCGGAGATCATCGAAATAGATGCGATTCGTTCTCTGGTGGATTCCGGCCATCTGGTCATAGCTTGTGGAGGGGGAGGGATTCCTGTCACGAGATGCGATGCCCGGCTTACCGGAGCCAGCGCGGTGATCGACAAGGATTTCGCCAGCTGTCTGCTGGCGGAACAGTTGGACGCGGATTTTCTCATTATTCTGACTGCGGTTGAAAAGGTTGCTGTCAATTTTGGAAAATGGAATGAAACATGGCTGGACAGAATGACCGTCAAGGATGCGGAGCATTATATCCGGGAAGGGCAGTTTGCTCCCGGGTCCATGCTTCCGAAGGTACAGGCCGCCGCAGAGTTTGCTTCCTCCCGCCCCGGCCGGAATGCGCTGATTACACTTTTAGAAAAGGCGCGGGATGGCATCTGCGGAACGACCGGCACCCTTATCTGCCAGTGACTTTCATTTGGTTGGACGGTCTTTCAGACGTGGTCATATGATTTAGGTTATGGGCCATATAAAAAGATGTATTGTCCAATTTCTTCCGCCGGTGCTACACTGAGGACAGAGAAGAAATTCAGGTGTACAGAAAAAGGGGGAAAGGATATGTCGGATTGGAATTGTAAACTGGTATGCACCGGATGCGGTACGGAGTATGATGCGTCGAAAGCGGCGGTCCGCTGCGATAAGTGCGGAGAGACTCTGGAAATCCCATTTGACGGCCATGGGGAAATACGGAAGGAGGAGCCCTTCGGAGGAACGCTGTTTGAGCGATACAGGGAATTTTTTCCTTATTTTGAAAGAAACGACGCTTTGAACATGGGGGAAGGGTTCACTCCGCTTCTTTCCATGCCGAGGCTAACAGAGGAAACCGGTGCGGGAGAGATTCTGATAAAGAATGAAAGCGTGAATCCCACTTGGTCTTTTAAGGACAGAGGATCAGCCGCCGGTATCCGGAGGGCCCTGCAGCTGGGATATCGGAAGGCGGGAACTTTGTCCACTGGGAACATGGCAATCTCCATGGCTGCGTTTGCTAACCGTGCGGGACTAAAGGCGTTCATTCTGGTGAATGATCATATTGACGAAGAAAAGCTGAATCCAATCGCTGTCTATGACCCTTACCTTATTAAGGTGGAGGGAGACTATGCCAGGCTTTATGACGAGAGCCTTTCCATTGGAGAACGCCACGGAATTTATTTTGTGAATTCCGATGAGCCGTTTCGGATAGAGGGTTACCGGACCCTTTCCTTTGAGGTCTGCGAACAATTGAATTTTGAAGTTCCGGATTATGTTGTAGTGCCTACCAGCGCGGGGGGACATTTCCGGGGGATATTGAAAGGTTTCCTGGATTTTAAGAAAGCAGGGCTGATTTCTAAGATTCCCGTTATGGTATGTGCCCAGGCGGTCGGATGTGCTACTATTAACAACGCATACAGAAAAGGACTTGATAAAATTGAGCGTACCCAGAATCCGGATACTATCGCCCATTCCATTGAAAACGCGTTTCCGCCCAGTGGAAATGCAGTGTTGAGATGCCTGAAGAAGTATGGAGGAAAGACTGTGTCGGTGACGGATGAGGAGCTTTTGCAAGCACAGCGGACTTTGTGCCGGAACGGCCTTTTCGTACAGCCGGGTTCAGCAGCATCCTATGCCGCCGTGCGGAAAATGGGGCAGCAGGGAATGCTTAAAGGAAATGAGAAGATTGTCTGTGTGACCACGTCCACAGGTCTTAAATATACCTCCATCTTGTCTCGGCATAAATTAGTGTGTCACAATACGAGATTAGAAGAGCTGGATGATTTTATTGCAGGATTATAGTCGGAGAGAAAAAAGCTTCCGCCATAAAGGCGTCGTCTCAATTTGTAGTGGGATGCGGATTTTGCCTATCGGCTCATAAAGGAGTTTGTCTTTGGTATGTCTTGCCGCCTTTCCTGACGGACAGAAAATTGTGGCCAAATCCGCTCCCTTTTTCAAAAAGTTCATAGTAAAATAGAAAAACCACCGCAGTCTTATACCGCGGTGGTTTTCAAATGAAGTAATCACTTGTCATTTTGATTCATGGATTATAATTCTTTCTTTTTCTTCTGGTAGACCATCAGGCCGCCGCAACAGACCAATGCCGTCAGAATCGCCAGCAGCCAGGGCAATGTGCTCGAAGTATCGCCCGTCTGTGGGATGGCGGAGGAACTGATGGTGATGGTTACGGTGCAGGGTACGCCGTCCACCGTATAGGCTGCCGTTGCCTTGCCCTCTTTTAATGCTTTGAAGGTGTAGGTATCGCCGTGTCGGGTCATGGAGAGAAGGTCGGGGTCATAGCTCCAGGAGCCGCCCGCGGGGGCGGGAGTCCAGCTCACGCTCTGGCCTACCAGCATGGCATAGCTCTGCGGAAGGCCGGTGATTTCGCTTTTCTCCGTCTGTGGGATGGCGGAGGAATTGATGGTGATGGTTACGGTGCAGGGTACGCCGTCCACCGTATAGGCTGCCGTTGCCTTGCCCTCTTTTAATGCTTTGAAGGTGTAGGTATCGCCGTGCTGGGTCATGGAGAGAAGGTCGGGGTCATAGCTCCAGGAGCCGCCCGCGGGGGCGGGAGTCCAGCTCACGCTCTGGCCTACCAGCATGGCATAGCTCTGCGGAAGGCCGGTGACTTCGCTTTTCTCCGTCTGCGGGATGGCGTTAACGGTGATGGTTACGGTGCGGAGCACGCCGTCCACTGTGTAGGCTGCCGTTGCCTTGCCCTCTTTTAATGCTTTGAAGGTGTAGGTATCGCCGTGCTGGGTCATGGAGAGAAGATTGGGGTCGTAGCTCCAGGAGCCGCCCGCGGGAGCGGGGGTCCAGCTCACGCTCTGGCCCACCAGCAGAGTATAGTTCTCCGGAAGGCCAGTGAATTTGAATTTGC
This sequence comes from Lientehia hominis, assembly GCF_021044755.1. GTDB lineage: Bacteria > Bacillota > Clostridia > Lachnospirales > Lachnospiraceae > Lientehia > Lientehia hominis. Next base: position 229,441 of record NZ_JAJNOR010000001.1, on the reverse strand, counting down.
TTTTCACCTTTAAAGTAAGCTCTATTGGCGTACTAGTGAAGTCGGTCAAATTGTTGCCGTTTACCTGCTCATTGAAAGCCAGCAAGGTGTATTCGCCCTCTCCCAGACCATCCGGCAGCTTAAATCCGGCGGTGCCGGCCGCACTGGCGGCTGCGGTGCAGTCCACTGGTCTGCCGTAGTAGAGGATATCGCCGGTGGCCTTGTCCTTGATGAGTACCGACACGCTGTGATTCGCGCCCGTCTTGGCGTTTTCATACACAAAGCTGACCGTGCCACCCGTCATGGCGGTAATCGGGTCGGTGGTGGGCACATTCAGGGTCAGACTGGAATCTGTCACCGGCACCGTCAGCTTGACCGTGCCGGTGGGCGTGGCGTATTCCTGCAGGCTGCTGCCCGCTGCGGGCTTTCCGCCTGCGGCGTCGGCTGTGAAGAGCACGGAGTCCAGCTTTAGTGTCAAGGCGGGCCGGCTGCCGAACGTATTGTTCACATAGCTGCTAGTAATATTGCCATCCCTTTCAAACAGATCTGCTTGCTGCGTGCTGTTGGAGAATGCGACAGAGCAATAGGTAATGCGGGCCGACCGGAGCCACCATGGCCCCTCGATTATACGGACGTCCTGCGGCAGGCGGATTGCCTCATCATAGGACAAGGACCAGACAAGCTGTTCCCCATTCAGTGTGGCTCTGTAATCATCGCCCACCCGCACGTTGTCCAGCGTTTGCGGCAGGATCAACACCTGCTCCTGTGGAGATATTCCAGCGTAAAATTTTTCCATTTCTGCTTGGAGCAGGCTGCCGCCATATTGGTTGTTTTCCCATCCGCCGCGGCTTTCCTGCGTATCGAAGGAGACATTACGCAGGTAACCCTTGTACAGAAGAGTCATCGTACCGTCCTGCGAACGGATGCCGTCCCCGTTGCAGCCAATGACCCACCACTGCTCTCCGGCATATCCTACGTCGCCGTGTACCATGGGGAGAATGCCCATCGGTTTTCGCTCCCATTGATCTAAATATGGGTCGCCGAACTTCTTTGCACCAAAGCCTGTCACTCCGGCGATGTGGAACAGCGTACCTTGCTTGGGCAGATCCTGGAATACATAATTTCCTACCGTAGGCGCTTTATCGCCGGTGAAATAGAGTTCGGTAAGACTCGGACAGTTGTGAAAGGAACTCTGCTCGAGAATCTCCACGCTGCCCGGCAGGGTGACGGAAGTCAAGCCGAGACAGTCGAGAAACGCGCCTTCCTTTACAGTGGCCACGCCCTCCGGCACTGTGAAAGAGCCGTTCCTCCCCGCGGGATAGTAGAGCAGCTCCCATTTCTCCTTGTCATACAGCGCGCCGTCCGCGCTTGCATACCGGGGATTCTCCGGCGCCACATCAATTGTAGTCAAGTTAGAGCAGCCGTCGAACGGATGGCCCCAATAATCGGTCATATTCGCTGACAGGCTCACCGAAGTGAGGTTAAGGCAGGCAACGAAGCCATCGCCGCCAAATTCGCTTACGTTTTCCGTACACACCACCGACAAGATATCTGTGTCCGAAACCTTATGCTCAGTCCTCCAGTTAAAAACGCCCTCGTTGGCGGTGACAGACATCTCGCCGCTGGCTGGATAGAAAATGTAGCCGTCGCCTGTGATGGAATCGGACATGCTGCCAGTCAGAGAATCTCCCAGCGCCACAGGAAATTTGCACGCACCCTGATGGCCGTTAGGGAGCCTGCAGTCTGCTTCGGCGGCATATGTCGTGCCGGTGAGCGGGAACACACCCGCCAGCAGACACAGGCACAGCGCCAGGATCAGCCATCGGTTTTGTTTTTTGGTCTTTCTCATAGTTCTTCCTCCTTTTTATCAGGCCGGTGCCCGGCGGGCCGCAAGAGAGCTGATAGGGTGCCTATGAAATAGGCAAGACAACGGGTATATCACTTAAGCGCTTCTTTGCTTTTTCGCCGTGTAGTCGTTTCCGGCTTCTGCGTTTTCGTCCGTCCTGATTGTTGCAAATCCACGCTCATTAATCAATAGAAAAAGCCTAAGCCGTTACCACAGAGCTTAAGCCGGAGAAATTTGCCGCAAACTGGGCGGATTTCATGGTATACTGGTCCTGATAGATTAGAATTTTGTGATTTTCTCTGTAGAAGGAGGAATGGAGATGCTGGCTGTAATCTGCGACGATCTTGCCCCTGACCGGGAAATCCTGCTGGGTTACTGCGCCCGGTACGCAAAGGAGAACCGTTTGCCCATCGCCACGCTGGCTTACGAAAACGCCGGAGAGCTGCTGCAAAGTCAAGAGGCCCGCGCCGCTGCCGTGATGTTTTTGGATATTTACATGGACGGGGCGCTGGGGGTGGATGCGGCGCGCATCCTGCGGGGCAAGGGGTATCTGGGCGCGCTGGTGTTCACTACCACCAGCCAGGAGCATTACGCGGACGGCTTCGATGTGGAGGCCGCCCATTATCTCTTAAAGCCGGTGAGCTGGGACGCCTTCTGCGAGGCCATGCGGCGGGTTCATGCCCGAATAAACTTAAGCATGCGAAGGGTGAGGGTCAATGCCGGGCGGGACGAAGTGGACATCGACGCTTCCGGCATCAAGTACATCGAGGTTTACGGGCACAAGACGGTGCTGCACACTGTGCGCGGCGAAATGGCGGTGAGCCAGTCCTTGACGGCCCTGGAGGAACGCCTTGGCGGCAATCCGTTTCTGCGTTGCTACCGCTACTTTATCGTCAATATGGATTTTGTAAAACGGATGAATAAGGACAGCTTTCTGATGAAAGACGGACGGGAAATCCCCCTCGCGCGGGATGGCCGTGCCGCCCTGAAAAGCCGGTATATGGCCTATGTGTTTGGGCGGATGGAGGGATGAGAATGGAAGCCATTATTTCGGAATATATCATTGGTATTGTGGAAGGAGCCATGACCATCGGTTTCTGCCTTTATGCTGTGGGGGAACAGCTGCGGCTGCGGATGAGTATGCGGCGGATTGCATTGTGGGTGCTGTTGATTTCTGTGACGGGCTCTGGATTAAACATTGCTGTACAGCAAACGGCTGTGCATCTGCTGCCCCCTGGGATAGATTACAGCGGTCTGACGCTTCCATTCTGGATTCTCTTTGGTTATTACGGACTGCGCCGGGTCACAGGTGAACCGGGCAGCAGGCTGGTTTTCATTTTGTTTTTGTCCGTGCAGGCGATGCTTTTCTGCCGCAGCATAAGCTATCTGATTTACAGCCTATGCTGGCCCCAACTGATCAGCGGCACCTTTTGCCGGGCCGATATTGCAGGCTTTGGACTGCCTTCGTTACTGTTCACCCCGCTGCTCGCCTTCGCCTGCCGGAAACTTTACCGAAGGCTGCGAGCAGCACAAACCGGGCGCTATGTTCACCTTTGGCTTCTTCCTCTGTTTTTCTTCCTCTTGTACTCTGCACAGGTGGATTTCTATCCCATTGAGGATTACGCTTTTGCCAATGGACTGAAAATATTGATTCATTTGTGTGCCTTTGTCACCTATTCTCAAACAGCCTGGGCCGTTTCCAGCAGCGCAAAGGCAGCGAAGGAAGCGGAAAGCCGTACCCAGCTTGCCCACCAGCTTGATTTGCAGCGGGCACGGGTAGAGGATCTGGAGAGCTACGCCGAGGAAATGAAACGCATCCGCCATGACCGCCGGCAGCATGTACAAGTGCTGCGGGGCCTGCTGGAAAAGGGAAAGGTGCAAGAAGCTCTGGCCTATCTGGAGGGTTACGACGGAAGCATGGCGGGAGCCATCCAGCCGCCGATTTGTGAAAACTTTGTGGTCGACACCCTCTGCCGCCGGTATGAGGCGCTTGCGAAACAGGCGGGAGTGGAGGTATCCATCAGCGTGTCCCTGCCGAGGAAGCCAGGAGCCGCAGGCAGCGATCTGGCGGTCATCCTGGGCAACCTGTGGGAGAATGCGGTCGCCGCCGCGCTGAATGCGGTCGAAGGCCAGAGATATATTCATCTGCGGGTACAGGCCCAGGAGGAACAAATCTTGATCCGCATGGAGAACGGTTACGGCGGGGTGATCTGCCAGCAGGGTGAACGTTTTTTATCCAGCAAGCCGGGCCGGAACAAAGCCGAGGGCGTGGGCATTGCCAGTGTTCGGGCGATGGCAGAACGATATGGCGGCATGGCAGACTTCACCTACACCTCAGACACCTTTACTACCTCGGTGCTGCTGTATGCAAACAGGTGACTGGCATATTGACGGCTGCACCTCCTGAGGAAGCTTTTCTTTCTATGACTGCTCGGACGGAATCAAAAATTTTAAAAAAGCGGATGCCGCGCGGGGCAGATAGCGGTTGTTCCGGTAGGTGAGATAAATCCCCCGTTTTGCAGACGGGTCGAGGAGCTTGAAGAATACAAGACGGTCGGTTTCCGGCACATAATGCAGGATGGAGTCCCTTATAAAGGTTATGCCCATCTGCGAAGCCGCGCAATGGTAAGCGGTCATCATCTGATCCAGATACATGCTGACAGTAGGGGAGATGCCTGCCCGTTCAAACATGCCGGAAGCTCTTTGATACATATCATTGCCGCGGCGAAGAAGGATGAAGGACTCGTTTTCAAACGCTTTCAAGGATACGCAGGGGCAGTCCTCCGAGAGATGCCTTCCGTTTCGGATATCAGTATGGGAAAGGCTTTTTTCGGCCAGCAGCTCTGAAGATTTGAGACAGGAGGGTACTGCCAGGATTATGGATTCTGAAGCATAAGTCCGGCAGAGAAATCCGGGCTCCTCACAGGTCAGATTGTCTAGGGAAAAATCCAGAGAGGAATCCTTTAAAAGTTCCAGAATCTCAGGGGAGGAACCTTCTGTAAGCTGGACCTTCAGACCAGGATAAGAGGCAGAGAAAGAATGGATGACTGGAGGCAGGATGTAGGTACAGAAATAAGTGGCGGCACCGAGCCTCACTGTACCTGTCTGGAGGTTTGACAGGTCGTGAAAATAAGCCTCCATATCGGATTCGATGTCCATGATCTTACGGGCGGATTGAATATAGAACTTTCCGGCTTCTGTGAGACGAATGGGTTTGGCGCTCCGATCAAACAGCGGCAATCCGATTTCGTTCTCCAGCTTTTTGACGATGGCGCTCAGGGCAGGCTGAGAAATAAAAAGCTTTTCGGCCGCCTTAGAAAAGCTTTTTTCACGGTATATCTCATAAACATAGTACATTTCTTTTTTCATGGGAGGCTCCTCCTAAAATACCCTTGATAAGATAAGTATAGAGCAGAAATTTCTATTTGTAAAAGAAACTTCTAAACACTTTTTTGAAATCATTTTCTATGGTCCATTAATTCACCGGCTGGAGTTTCGGCCGGTGTCTTGCCTGCCGCGCCATTCTGAATATATATTGTTCTTTTACACTATGTTCGTCAAGACAGAATTCTTAAGAAAGCATAAACAGTATTGACTTTCAAAGAATTTGAACTATAATAAGTGTTTGTCATAGTTAATAGTTTACATTGTTAATTAAATTTACCTGGACAGCATACAGATAGGAAGTGAGAAATTGGAAAACAATAGGGAAAGAGAGGCCTCAGAACGCAGGGCCGGACCCCATAGGGAGATCCACGGTGACTGCAGGACCCACAGAGGGCGGAATAGGCGGTATTATCGCAGAAGGACCGGAGAGGAATCGGTTGCTCAGATGGGAAGAATGTTTTTTGAGCAGATTGAACGGTTTCACCGTTTTTCCTGTCTGCAGGAGATGTCCCTGAAGCTTAAGCCCAGTGAGATGATGATGATGATCCACGTGGACCGCATGGCGGAGATATCCGCTCATGAAGAGGGGGCGAAGCCTTCTGATCTGACAGGCGGCGGTTTTATCAGCAAGCCGGCCGTTTCCAGGATGCTTGGAAACCTAGAAGAAAAGGGATATCTCGAACGGACAGCGTCCAAACACGACAGGAGGGTAGTGTTCGTAAAACTCACGGAGTTGGGAAGAAGATGTCTGGAGGAGGAGCGGAGGTATCGGGATCAGATGGCAGAACAGATTTTTGAGCGGATGGGTCAAGAAAAAATGATGATGCTTCTGAATCTGTCGGAAGAGCTTTTCGATTACGCAGAGGAAGAGGTAGAAAGACGCAAGGCATCTTTTACAGAATAAGACATCAGAAGGAGAATATGTATTATGACTAAAATATTGAAATACCTCAGGAAGTCGGCGGGCTGGGTGCTGCTGATCCTGGCGCTTTTAGGCCTGCAGGCGTTCTGCGATCTGTCGCTGCCGGCGTATACGTCCGACATTGTGGACGTGGGAATACAGCAGGGAGGAATCAGTCATGTGTCGCCGGAGGTCATCCGCCAGACGGAAATGGAAAAACTTCTGCGGTTCATGGATGAAGAAGAACGGGAGGCGGCAGAAGCTTCTTACACCCGCATTTCCAAAGAGAGCCTTACAGAAGAAGAGTTCAACAAATATGCGAAGAAGTATCCGGAGCTTCGCAGCCAGGATCTGCTTTTGAGAAACGATATGGAAAAGGAGGACCTGGAGACACTGGACGGCATCATGAGCGGGCCGGCCGTCTCACTCCTGATGGCAGAGAAGAACGGAATGGATGTGTCAGTCCTGCCGGAAGAAGCAGTCTCTCAGATAAGAGGGGAGATGGATAAGCAGATGGCAGCCCTTTCGGATTCCATAATGGATCAGATGGGGATTACCTACGTGAAGGCAGAGTATCAGGCCGTCGGGATAAATATCAACAAGCTTCAGACCGATTATTTATGGTCAGAGGGGCTTCAGATGCTAGGAATCGCCCTGCTGAGCATGGCGGCCAGCGTATTGGTCTGTCTGATCGCTTCAAGAGTAGCCGCATCGGTCGGCATGAGACTGAGAGGGCAGGTGTTTTCGAAGGTAGTCTCTTTTTCCAACGCGGAGATGGATAAATTCTCCACCTCTTCTTTGATCACGAGAAGTACAAACGACATTCAGCAGGTACAGCTGGTGGTGGTGCTGCTTCTGCGAATGGTTCTCTATGCTCCGATCATCGGAATCGGCGGCTTGGTGAGAGTGCTCCGTACCAATACCTCCATGGCGTGGATCATCGCGGTCGCAGTGGCAGCGGTCAGCTGCCTGGTGGCAGTCCTCATGGTCGTGGCAATGCCGAAGTTCCAGAAGATGCAGAAACTGGTTGACCGCCTGAACCTGGTGACCAGAGAAATCCTGACCGGACTTCCCGTCATCCGGGCGTTCAGCCGGGAGAAGCATGAAGAGAAGCGGTTTGACGATGCCAACCGGGATCTGACCAGGACGATGCTGTTCACCAATCGGTGTATGACATTCATGATGCCGGCTATGATGCTGATCATGAACGGCATCACAGTACTGATCATCTGGACCGGGGCGCACGGCATTGACAGCGGGAACATCCAGGTAGGGGATATGATGGCTTTTATCACTTATACCATGCAGATCATCATGGCGTTCCTGATGATCACTATGATATCCATCATGCTGCCGAGGGCCAGTGTTGCGGCGCACAGGATTGACGAGATACTCGTGACAGAGCCTTCTATAAAAGAGAAGAAATCCCCTGCGAGACTGCCAAAGGATAAAAAGGGCGTAGTAGAATTTAAACATGTCTCTTTCCGATATCCGGGAGCAGAAAATGATGTGCTCCACGATATTGACTTTGTGGCAAAGCCAGGTGAGACGACGGCGTTCATCGGCAGTACCGGAAGCGGAAAGTCCACTCTGGTGAATCTGCTTCCCCGTCTCTATGACGTGACGGAGGGAGCCATCACCCTGGACGGCGTTGATATCCGGGATCTGTCGGAGAAAGAACTGCGTAGTCAGATTGGATTTGTTCCTCAGAAAGGAGTTCTATTCTCAGGGACCATCGCCTCTAATCTGAGGTTCGGACAGAAGGACGCCACCGATGAAGAGATCCGGAAGGCTGCCGAGATTGCCCAGGCTTCCGATTTTATAGAAGAAAAGCCAGATAAATACGACAGCCATATCGCCCAAGGAGGAGCCAATGTGTCCGGCGGACAGAAGCAGCGTCTTTCCATTGCGCGGGCTGTTGCAAAGAAGCCGCCGGTATACGTGTTTGACGACAGTTTTTCCGCACTGGACTTTAAGACGGATACGGCTCTCAGAAGGGCTTTGAAGGATCAGGTGTCCGACAGCACTATGCTGATCGTGGCGCAGCGTGTCAGCACGATCCTCCATGCGGAGCAGATCATTGTTCTGGATGAGGGGAGTATAGTGGGAAAAGGCACCCATGAAGAGCTTCTTAAGACGAATGAAATTTACCGGCAGATTGCCCAGTCCCAGCTGTCAGAGGCGGAGCTTTCTGGAACGGATGGAAGCTCTGGCAGTGAGAACCTGGAAAAGGAGGTTGCAGACAATGAGTAATGAGACAGGAAAGAATCCGGGAAAAATGCGTATGGGCGGCCGTATGGGACACGGACCTATGGGCTCAGGTGAGAAAGCGAAAGATTTTAAAAAGACCATGAAAAAGCTTTTGGCTTACATGGGACGTTATAAATGGGGAATCTTGACGGTGCTCATCTTTGCCGTCGGCAGTACCATATTCACTGTGATCGGGCCGAAGATTTTAGGAAAAGCAACGACGAAGATATTCAATGGCCTTACTGGGAAGCTGAGCGGAGGAGCTGGAATTGACTTTGCCGGCATCGGAAGGATTCTTCTGATCCTGCTTGGATTATATGTGATCAGCGCCTTTTTCAGCTTTATCCAGGGCCTGGTGATGACCTCCATTTCACAGAAGGTCAGCTTCCGGATGAGGCGGGAGATGTCTGAGAAAATCAACCGCCTGCCCATGAATTATTATGATACAAGGACCCACGGCGAGGTGCTTTCCCGTGTGACGAATGATGTCGATACACTTGGGCAGAGCCTGAACCAGAGTATTACGCAGCTGATCACATCAGTGGCGACCATTATCGGCGTCCTGGTCATGATGCTAAGCATAAGCCCGCTCATGACTATCATTGCACTGCTGATCCTTCCCATTTCCATGCTGCTGATTTCCTTCATTGTGAAGCATTCACAGAAGTTCTTCAGCCAGCAGCAGGAATATCTGGGTCATGTAAACGGACAGGTGGAAGAAACCTACGGCGGCCATACGGTAGTGAAGGTTTTCAACCGGGAAGAGGCTGTCCTGGAAGAATTTAACGACACCAATGAGACCTTGTACCAGTCAGCATGGAAGTCCCAGTTCTTTTCCGGTATGATGCAGCCTATCATGCAGTTTGTGGGAAATCTGGGATATGTGGCCGTGGCTATCGTGGGCGGTTTCCTGACCATCCGCGGGACCATAGAAGTCGGCGATATTCAGTCCTTTATTCAGTATGTGAGGACCTTTACACAGCCGATCACTCAGATTGCTCAGGTATCCAACCTGCTTCAGTCGACGGCAGCGGCGGCAGAGCGTGTCTTTGAATTTCTTGAAGAGGAGGAAGAGGATCAGATCGTGGAGAATCCCGTATCCATTGAAGGAATTGAGGGAAATGTGACCTTTGACCATGTAAAATTCGGCTACCGCCCCGACAAGATCATCATAGGAGATTTCAGTGCGGAGATATCCGCGGGCAGAAAGATCGCCATCGTCGGACCGACCGGTGCGGGGAAGACCACGCTTGTAAAACTGCTTATGCGTTTTTATGATGTGAGCGGCGGTTCCATAAAAATAGATGGTCATGATATACGCTCTTTTAACAGAAGCGAGCTCAGGGAGCTTTTCGGAATGGTCCTTCAGGACACCTGGCTGTTTAAAGGCTCCATTATGGAAAATATCCGGTACGGAAACCTGAATGCCACTGACGAAGAGGTCATAGCCGCAGCCAAGGCAGCTCACGCCCATCATTTTATTTCCACACTGCCGGAAGGGTATAATATGGAACTGAATGAGGAGGCGAACAATGTCTCCCAGGGACAGAAGCAGCTGCTGACCATAGCGCGCGCCATCCTTGCGGATAATAGGATACTGATCTTAGACGAGGCCACCAGTTCCGTGGATACGAGAACGGAAGAGCGGATTCAGAAAGCCATGGACAATCTGATGAAGGGGCGTACCAGCTTCATCATCGCCCACCGGCTTTCCACTATCCGCGATGCCGATCTGATCCTCGTCATGAAGGACGGGGATATCATCGAGCAGGGTACCCACGAAGAACTGTTGGCGAAGAAGGGATTCTATGCGGATCTTTACAACAGCCAGTTTGAGAAGACTGCGTAAAGCACCGCATCTTATTCGGTCATCGGGGCTGGATTTCCGGTATGGTATCGTCATAGCTGAGGACCATGACGTCTATGGCATCCGGCCCCCAGGTACCGTTAAGTACGCACATGGTATACATGTTCCCGGCTTCTATGTCAGTGAGCACGGATACCAGAGGATTTTCCTCATCCTGGGTCGGCGTCAGGTAAAAGCCGTATTCCCCGGGACGTAAGGGTTTGAAGGGGGTGACCTCTTTAAATCCCACGTCGGTGAACATAAGCTTGTTGCCGTAGAGGAAAAAGTCCATGGGCTGGCTGCCGTAAGCCAGGTTTGCAGCACGGATGCAGCCGAACCTATCGGGGAGCAGCGGGCACATGTAATCATACATTTGCCGGAGATCCAGTCCATTGACCGTCTGAATGATTGCGATGGTATATTTAATGGACAGGAAAAAAGGCAGAGTCTTTTGTAGATAAACCCGTCTGGTGCGTGTACCGGACAGCGTGATAGTCACGAAGCCGCATTTGACCGGACCGTATCCACTGACGGTACGGAAAGGGAGGCTGGGGATAAAAGACGCGTCGTCCACGGAAACCTGAAGGGCTTCTGTGTCTGCAGCAGCGTGAAAAAACCGGATATAACAGGAGGTTTCGTTCAAGGAAAACATCCTTTCAGGAAAATGCTGTTGATTTATGATATGTCGGTTACGGGGATTGGTGAAACTTATACGGAAAGAAGCATTGACATTTTTTTACAAAATGTTAATGGAAAACCCCTGTATTTTGCGCATTTTTTTAGTGAAAAAAGAACTGTTAAAATAGAGACTTTATGATATAATAAAGACGAAGCGCGAAGGAAGCGCAGAATCCATAAGGAAAGGAAGAAAAAACAATGCCCTTAGTTACAACTACTGAAATGTTTAAAAAAGCATATGAAGGTGGATACGCCATTGGTGCATTCAATGTAAACAACATGGAGATCGTTCAAGGTATCACAGAAGCCGCAGCGGAGGAGAAATCCCCGATTATCCTGCAGGCATCTGCCGGTGCAAGAAAATACGCAAACGCTGCATATCTTAAGCATCTTGTAGATGCTGCCCTGGAGATTTATCCGGATCTTCCGATCGCTCTGCATCTGGATCACGGCGCAGATTTTGAAATTTGCAAATCCTGTATTGACGGCGGATTCACATCCGTTATGATCGACGGATCCTCAAAACCTTTTGATGAGAATGTCGCCCTTGCAAAAAAAGTTGCGGAATACGCTCATGAGAGAGGCGTGGTGGTAGAGGCTGAGCTTGGTACTTTGGCCGGCATCGAAGATGATGTAAAGGTTTCCGAAGAGGACTCCTCTTACACAAGGCCGGAAGAGGTTCAGGAATTTGTAGACCGCACCGGCGTTGATTCCCTGGCTATTGCCATCGGTACAAGCCATGGCGCATATAAATTTAAACCTGGTACAAATCCTCAGCTGAGATTTGATATTCTGGAAGAAGTGGCAAAGAGACTGCCCGGATTCCCCATCGTGCTGCACGGAGCGTCCTCTGTTCCTCAGGAGTATGTGAAGATCATCAATGAAAACGGCGGCGCTCTGAAGGATGCCATCGGTGTTCCGGAAGATCAGCTTCGTCAGGCTGCAAGGATGGCGGTATGCAAGATCAATATTGATTCTGACCTGAGACTGGCTCTGACTGCCGGAATCAGAGAGCATATGGCGGCATATCCGGATCATTTTGATCCCAGACAGTATCTGACGCCTGCCAGAGCTAACGTAAAGGCAGTTGTTAAGCATAAGATCGCAGAAGTGCTCGGCTCTGCTGGAAAGGCTCTGTAACAGCAGGAGTTTTCCTACGAAACAGACAAGCGGTATGGGTTCCCATGCCGCTTTTTTTATTTTCATAAGCATAGTGACAGCACAGAAAATCCGGTGGAGAGTTCAGTGCCTGCGTTGACAAAGTATGTCGATTTTGTTAAAATATCTGCGTAAGTAAATAGCAGTGGAATGACAGCGGGCTGCTGAGTTTTCAGCGGCTTTTTCTGTGTTGGACCATGGGGAAACGAAAGATGCTTGAAAAATATGTGATGAAACAGAATAAGAAGCTGCGGTGCGGTTATACGACAGGGTCCTGTGCCGCAGCGGCGGCAAAGGCGGCGGCTTTCATGCTCCTGGGTGGCTCAGAGGTCAGAAGGGTGGATCTGATGACGCCAAAAAGAATCCTTCTGCAGCTGGATATAAAGGATATAAGCAGAGGGGAGGGCTGGGTCAGCTGCGCTGTGGAAAAGGACGGCGGAGATGATCCGGATGCCACCAACGGCTTACTCATTTACGCCCGAGTGGAGTACAGAGAGAAGGATGGAAAAGAGCCTCTTTTTGTGGATGGAGGCGAAGGAGTAGGGCGTGTGACGTTAAAAGGACTGGAACAGCCTGTGGGAGCAGCGGCCATCAATCAGGTGCCTAGGCAGATGATAAGAGAAGCGGTATCAGAGGCATGTGAAGCTTATGAATACAGGGGAAATCTGAACATTACAGTTTCAGTGCCGGATGGGAGAAGGATTGGTGAGAAGACCTTCAACCCGCGTCTGGGAATACAGGGGGGGATATCCATTTTGGGGACGACCGGGATTGTGGAGCCCATGAGCGAAGCTGCGCTGATAAAGTCCATAGAAGTGGAAATGAAAGTGCTGATATCAAGCGGATTGGAGTATCTGGTGGTGATTCCGGGAAACTATGGGACTGTGTTTTCCAGAGATGAGCTGCGGATCAGTCCTTCCCGCTCCATGAAATGCAGCAATTACATCGGGGATACCATTGACATCGCTATGGGTTTGGGAGTGAAAGGGATACTGTTTATAGGGCATATTGGAAAATTTATAAAGCTGTCCGGCGGGATCATGAATACCCATTCCCGAAATTCAGACTGCCGGCTGGAACTCCTTACATCGGCGGCGCTTAAGGCTGGGGCGCCTGTGGAAATGCTCCGGGAGCTCCTGGAAGCCCCCACCACCGATGACGGGGTGAGGATATTAAAAGAGTGTGGATATTTAAAAGGAACGATGGAACTCGTCATGGACCGGATAGGCTTTTATCTGGACCACAGGTGCCTAGGAGGCATGGAGACAGAGGCGGTCACATTTTCAAACGTATACGGGATTTTGGGACAGACGTCCGGCGCGGCTACTATGCTGGAGCGGATCCGGAAATCCTGAGACAGGAGGCGCGGTATGTTGTTCATGGTCATTTGGAGTCTGGTGAGCGCTGTTTTTCTGGGATTGGGAGTCAGCTGTTTTTTTGCGAAGAGACAGATGGGGTTCTGGGCCAATGTAAAAGCTCCGGAGGTGACAGACATCAGGCGGTATAATCGGTCCGTCGGAATCATATGGATCTTATTTTCTGTTCTGCTCTTTGTGCTTGGACTCTTTTCAAGAGGCGGACAAAATTCGCCGGGGGCTATTGTGACAATCCTGGGAACTATGCTTCTGTGCATTGCTATGATGATAGCTTACTCAGCCGTTCTGGAAAAATACCGGAAACGCCCGTGACGAGGCAGGATGGAAAAAAGAAAGGTCTCTTAAAAAAGAGGCCGGAGGATAAAGTGATGAATAATGGAAAACTTTATGGGGTCGGGGTCGGGCCGGGAGATCCGGAGCTCATGACCTTAAAAGCAGTGAGGGTGATCAGGGAGGCTGATGTAATCGCCCTGCCGGCGGCTTCGAAGGAAGAATGTGTGGCATACCGAATCGCGGAGGGAGCCGTGGAAGGAATCGATAAAAAAGAATTCCTCTGCGTTGATATGCCTATGACAAAGGATAAGAATAAGCTGGCGGAAAGCCATGACAATGGAGCCGGGCGGATTATGGAATGTCTCAGGGAAGGAAAGCAGGTGGCGTTTCTGACTTTGGGAGACGTGACGGTCTATTCTACCTATCTTTATATCCACAGAAGGGTGGCGGGGGCAGGATATCCTACAGAGATCATAAATGGGATTCCTTCTTTCTGCGCCGCTGCTGCGAGGCTTAATCTGGGACTTGTGGAGACGAAAGAAGAGCTGCATGTGATACCGGCTACTTATGGAGCGGAGGAAGCTCTGAAACTCTCGGGAACTAAGATTCTGATGAAATCCGGAAAGAAAATGGGGGAGGTCAAGGATCTTCTCCGCAAGAAGGACTGCGAAGCCTATATGGTGGAAAACTGCGGGATGGAAAATGAAAGGATTTATCGGTCTGTGGAAGAAATTGACGAAAATGCAGGGTATTATTCTCTGCTGATCGTAAAGGAGGCACATCATGGTTAATTTTGTGGGAGCAGGATCGGGCGCTGCGGATCTCATCACAGTCAGAGGAAAAGCCCTTTTGGAGCAGGCAGATGTGATTATCTATGCAGGTTCTTTGGTAAATCCGGCACTTTTGGATTATAAGAAGGATTCCTGTGAAGTATACAACAGTGCGGTCATGACCTTGGAAGAAGTTATAGAAGTGATGAAGAAGGCGGAGAAATCGGGAAAGATGACTGTGCGCCTTCATACAGGGGACCCCTGTCTATATGGTGCGGTCCGGGAGCAGACGGACGAGCTGGAAAGACTTGGGATCCCCTTTGAGTCGTGTCCGGGGGTCAGCTCTTTTTGCGGAGCCGCCGCCGCCCTTCACGCGGAATATACGCTTCCGGATGTATCACAGACTGTGATCATAACCCGAATGGCCGGAAGGACCCCGGTCCCGGAAAAGGAGGAAATTTCCCTTCTTGCCGCTCACCAGGCTACTATGGTGATCTTTCTTAGCACAGGGATGCTTACGGAACTGGAAGAGCGGCTTCTTTCCGGCGGATATGGGGAGGATACGGAAGCGGCCATCGTATACAAAGCGACCTGGCCGGATGAGCAGGTGTTCCGCTGTACGGTCTCTACACTGGCGGAGACGGCGCGAAAGAACGGGATCAAGAAAACGGCTCTTATCGTGGTCGGGAAGGTACTGGGCGATACTTATGACCGTTCAGAGCTTTATAACCCGGCGTTTACCACAGAATTCCGAAAGGCGGTAAAATAGACTGTTTTAGGAAAAAGGAGAGTCCATGCGGATAGCGGTCATCAGTTTTACGGAGACAGGAAGCCAGTTGAACCGGAAGCTGTGCGGGAAGCTTCGCGGCCTTGGATATCTGGCAAAAGGATATGAGAAAAGGGCGGAAAAGAATAAGGCGGAGGACGGGGAGAATCCACAGGAAGCGGATCAGCCGGAAAGCGTGAGAAGCTCACTGAAGACCTGGACCGGCCGGGCTTTTTTGGAGTACGACGGTCTGATTTTCATCGGGGCATGTGGGATTGCCGTGCGCGCAGTCGCGCCGTTTTTAAAAGACAAGTTCACCGATCCGGCGGTGGTAGTGATGGATGAACGGGCCGGATTCGCTGTAGCTTTGCTGTCGGGCCATGTGGGCGGGGCCAATGAGCTGGCTGCTTTAGCTTCGGGGCTCACCGGAGCTGTCCCGGTGATCTCCACCGCTACCGATGTAAACGGACGGTTTGCGGTAGATGTATTTGCTGTGAAAAATGGTCTTATCCTTTCGGACAGGAGTCTGGCGAAGCGGGTGTCCGCTTTTTTGCTGGCCGGGAATACGATTCCTTTTTACAGCAGCCAGCATGTCGGGGGAGGAAAGATACCGGAAGAGTTGTGTTTCTGTGAGACGATAGAGGCATTTCGGGAGCAGAATGGGCTTAAAGTGGCTGTGTCGGAGCAAGAACTGGACTCCGGCAAGGATACTTTATATCTGATTCCCCGTACCGTGACGGTGGGAATGGGCTGCAGAAGAGGCGTTTCTGAGGAGAGCCTGAAAGAAGCTCTTGAAAAACAGCTCTTACTTTCCGGGATATTTAAGGAGGCGCTGGAGAAGATCGCTACCATAGATGTGAAAAAGGAGGAAGAGGGCCTCCTGAAGCTTTCAAAGACCCTGGGCCTCCCTCTTTGTTTCTATTCTGGACAAGAGCTGTCCAGCGTTCCGGGAGTGTATACAGGATCGGATTTTGTAAAGAAAACAGTAGGCGTGGATTCCGTATGCGAACGGGCGGCTGCAGCAGGAAGCGGAAACGGCTGTGTTCTGCTCAGGAAGCAGGCGGGAAGCGGTATCACCATAGCGGCTGCAAAGCGAAAAATTGAAATACGGTTTGAAAAGGAGAACTGGGATTGAATACATTATATGTGATTGGAATCGGTCCGGGAGCCTATGAGAAAATGACCATAGAGGCGGCCGAGGCATTGAAAAAAAGCGACCTGATCGTAGGATATACGGTTTATGTGGACTTGATCAAAGAGCATTTTCCGGAAAAAGAATATATGAGCACTCCCATGAAACGGGAGGTGGACCGGTGTGAGCTGGCCTTTGAAGAGGCGATGAAAGGAAAGACTGTCGCGATGATCTGCAGCGGAGACGCCGGCGTCTATGGCATGACGGGGCTGATGTATGAGATAGGCGTCAGATATCCGCTTGTGGAGCTCCGCCTGATTGGAGGTCTGACCGCGGCTACCAGCGGCGCGGCGGTGCTTGGCGCTCCTCTAATTCATGACTTCGCGGTCATCAGCCTGAGCGATCTGCTGACGCCCTGGGAGAAAATTGAGAAAAGGGTCTCACTGGCGGCAGCCGCAGATTTTGTGATCTGTCTCTATAATCCCTCCAGCAAAAAAAGACAGGATTATCTGCAGAAGGCGTGTGATCTGGTTCTGGAGTATCAGAAACCGGATACTGTCTGCGGCTATGTGAAGAACATCGGCCGCTGCGGCGAGGAAGGCCATGTTCTGACCTTGGGAGAGCTGCGGGAGACTCAGGTAGATATGTTCACTACTGTATGGATCGGCAATTCTCAGACAAAGAATATCGGAGGGAAGATGGTGACTCCCAGAGGCTATCGAAACGTCTGAAAACGATCAGGAGGGTGAAGAAGGATGAATAAGGTACTGATATTCGCAGGGACGACGGAGGGACGGCGCTTGGCAGAACGGCTTTCTGGCGCATCGGTCCAGACGGCGGTCTGTGTGGCGACAGAATACGGAGAAACGCTTCTTCCGAGAGGTGAGACCATCACACATTTGACCGGACGCCTTGATGAGAAACAGATGGAATCTTTGATGGCGGCAGATGGCTTTTCCTGTGTGGTCGATGCCACTCATCCTTATGCGGTGGAAGTGTCTGCAAATATCAGAGGAGCGGCGGAGAAGAACGGTCTGTCTTATTTTCGTCTGCTTCGGGAAGAGACGGCAGGAGAATACGGCGGAAATACAGTCTTTGTAGACAGTGTGAAAGCCGCCGCAGAATATCTTAAGAAAACGACCGGAAACATTCTCGCATCCACGGGGAGCAAGGAGCTTAAGGAATATACGGAAATAAAGGATTACAGGAAACGGGTATTTGCCAGAGTGCTGTCTACTGAAGAATCTGTCTCTGCCAGCCGCAGGCTGGGATTTGAGGGAAGAAATCTTATCTGCATGCAGGGACCCTTTTCGGAAGAAATGAACTATGCCATCATGAAGGAATATGACATTCGCTACCTTGTGACAAAGTCGTCGGGGAAAGCCGGAGGATTCGAGGAGAAGCTCCGCGCGGCAGAGCATGCAGGTGCGGCTGTTGTGATTGTAGGACGGCCGGAGGAGCGCCAGGGATATTCCTATGAGCAGATTCTCGGCCTTCTGGAGAAAATGGAGATTCTTCCTTCCGGCGCGGCAGAGGAAGATGCGCCGGCTGAACACGGCCTTCAAATGAAACGAAGGGAGGCGGTGCTGGTGTCCATTGGGACAGGGGCGGTTTCTCAGATGACAGACGCGGCAAAGAATGCCTTTGATAAATGCGATGCGGTAGTAGGAGCAGAACGGATGCTGCAGGCATTGGGGACTTTGCAGAAACCTTCCTTTGTATCCTATAAAAATGAGGAAATGATTTCCTGGATGGAGGAGCACCCGGAGTATCGGAATATTGCGGTGGCATTCTCCGGCGATCTGGGATTTTACAGCGGTGCCAAAAAACTGCAGCCGCTTTTGGAGGAAAAAGGATACCTTGTCCGCTGCATTCCAGGAATGTCTTCACTGATTTATTTTGCGGCAAAGCTGGGAATCTCATGGGATGATGCAAAACTTATGAGCATCCACGGCCGATTTGAGAACCTGATACAGTCCGTGCGGGAAAATAGAAAGGTCTTTGCCCTCCTCGGAGGGAAGGACGGTGTGGGGGAGCTCTGTAAGGAGCTTCTGCACTATGGGTTATCTGATGTGCGTTTGGCTGTGGGGGAAAAGCTCTCCTATAAGGAGGAGCGCATCCGGCGGGGAACTCCAGAGACGCTCCTTTCAGAAGATTTTCACTCTCTTGCAGTGGCCTTTATTGAAAATCCCATGGCTGCCGGCCATGTGGTGACCCATGGTCTGGAGGATGACGCATTCATACGGGGAAAGGTGCCGATGACCAAATGTGAGATCAGGGCAGTATCGGTCTCCAGGATGAGGCTGTGCCGGGATTCTGTAATTTATGACGTCGGTGCGGGTACCGGATCGGTCTCTGTGGAAGCTGCGCTTCAGGCCGGGAACGGAAGGGTATACGCCATAGAGAAAAATCCGGAGGCGGCCGCTCTCCTTCGGGAGAATAAACGAAAATTTGGCGTTCCCAATTTGGAGATCATAGAAGGGGAAGCGCCGGAAGCACTGGAGACGCTTCCGGTTCCGACTCATGCGTTTATTGGAGGCTCTTCTGGAAACCTGAAGCCAATCGTCGAGCTTCTGTTCCGGAAAAATCCGGGAATACGGATTGTCATAAACGCCATTGCCCTGGAGACGGTGGCTGAAGCTGTCTCGTTGATGAAGACTTATGACACAGAAGACGGGGAGATATCCCAGGTGATGGTCTCCCGGGCAAAAAAGCTGGGGGAGCATCAGCTGATGATGGGACAGAATCCGGTCTATATCGTCAGTTTCACTGGAAAGGAAGAGATATGATGGCGGGGAAGACTCCGAGGATTCTTTTGTCGGCGGCGAGCAGCGGAAGCGGAAAAACGCTTCTCACCTGCGGCCTGCTGGAAGCGTGGAAGCAGAAGGGTGTCCGGCTGGCTTCCTTTAAATGCGGGCCGGATTATATCGATCCGATGTTTCACAGGAGCGTTTTGGGAATGGAATCCAGAAATCTGGACAGCTTTTTCACGGAAAAGGAAACACTGCGGTTCCTCTTGGAGAGAGGGGCCGGGGAAGCGGATCTTTCTGTGATAGAGGGCGTCATGGGGTATTTTGATGGTTTAGGCGGCATGTCGGCGGAGGCCAGCACCTATGAAGTGGCTGCTCTGACGGAGACCCCAGTGGTCCTCATTGTAAACTGCAGGGGGATGAGCCTGTCCGCGGTGCCCCTGATAAAGGGCTTCCTTGATTACGAGAAGCAAAAGCAGATCCGTGGAATCCTTTTAAACCAGGTCTCTCCGATGATATATGAGAAAATGAAGGCGTTGATTGAAGCAGAGCTTCCGGTAAAGGTTTACGGGTATGTGCCTAAGCTTTCTGAATGTCTTCTGGAAAGCCGCCATCTGGGCTTAAAGCGTCCCGATGAGATGGTGGATCTGAAAAAAAAGCTGTCGGGACTCGCAGAAGTGATCTCAAAGACTGTGGATCTGGAAGGATTGTGTGCGCTGGGAGAAACGGCGCCGGCTCTTTGCTGCAAAGAGCCGGATCTGAGCCGTTTTGCCTCCGGGGGGACGGTCCGGATCGCAGTGGCGAGGGACGAGGCTTTCAACTTTTATTATGCGGATAATCTTCAGCTGCTTGAGGATATGGGAGCAGAGTTGCTTCCTTTCAGTCCCCTTAGGGATGAAACGCTGCCGGATGAAGCGGATGGAATGCTTCTTGGGGGAGGATACCCAGAGCTCTATGCAGGAGCGCTATCAGAAAACACGGAGATGCTTTCGAAAATAAAAAATGTGTTGGAGGAAGGCCTTCCTTGTCTGGCCGAGTGCGGCGGTTTTCTGTATCTCCACGAGACACTGGAAGACGGGGAAGGAAAGACATGGCCGATGGCAGGTGTGATAAAGGGACATGCCTACCGTACACCGGGACTTTCCCGGTTTGGCTACATAACGCTGACGGCTAAGGAGGACACCATAGCCGGAAAGGCAGGGGAACGTTTTCCCGCCCATGAGTTCCATTATTGGGACAGTACCTGCAACGGAGATTCCTTTCTGGCAGAGAAGCCTGCGGGGAAGAGAAGGTGGAAATGTATGGTAAATCAGGGCAGTCTGCTGGCCGGTTTCCCGCATTTTTATTACTATGGCAATCCGGAATTGGCAGGAAGTTTTTTAAAGAGCTGCCGGGAATTCCGGAGAAAAAAGAGAGGATAAGACGATGGACGGAGAGATGACGATGGAAGGAAAGCTCGCGGCGCGGCTTGATGAACTGCTTCGCAGCGTGGGTCCTGTGAATGAGGACGCCGCCAGAGATACCCAGGAAAGATGGGATAGTCTTGCAAAACCTTTAAAAAGCCTGGGGCTGTTGGAAAATAATGTGGCAAAGATAGCAGGAATCAGCGGCAGCAGCCGTGTGAATCTTAAAAAGAGGGCACTTGTGGCCATGTGTGCGGACAACGGCGTAATCGAAGAGGGGGTCACTCAGACGGGAAGCGAAGTGACCGCCATTGTAGCAGAGAATATGGCGGTGGGAAGCACTACGGTGACAGTGATGGCGGAGGCGGCCGGGACCGACGTTTTTCCTGTGGATATTGGAATGGCAACGGAGGGAAGTCTTTTAGAAGGAGTTCCGAAGGAAGAGGGAGAGCTTCTTCCCAGGACTTTGCTTCAGCGAAAGGTGAGAAGGGGTACCCGGAATTTTGCGAAGGGTCCGGCCATGACCAGGGAAGAAGCGCTCCGGGCTGTCCTGGTCGGAATCGAGATAGCAGGATGTCTTAAGGCACAGGGATACGATATCCTGGCCACAGGGGAGATGGGTATCGGCAACACTACCACCAGCAGCGCGGTGGCCGCAGCGCTCCTTTCCCAGCCGGCGGAGCGGATGACCGGAAAGGGAGCAGGTCTTTCTGACGAAGGGCTGCAAAGGAAAATATATGTGATCAAAGAGGCGCTTGGAAATCTGATGCCTGACAGAGAAGATCCTATGGATATCCTGGTGAAAGTAGGAGGCTATGATATCGCCGGTATGACAGGGCTCTTTCTGGGAGGCGCCATATACCGGATTCCGGTGCTTATTGACGGGTTTATATCCAGTGTGGCCGCTCTTTTGGCGGTGAAGCTTAAGCCCCTGACAAGGGATTATATGATTGCGTCCCATGTTTCCAAGGAGCCGGCCGGCCAGCTCATATTGGATGAGCTGGGTCTTAAGCCCATGCTGTGCTGCGAGATGTGCCTGGGGGAAGGGACCGGCGCGATAGCCGCCCTGTCCGTCCTGGATATGGGCCTCACGGTTTACCACAGGATGGCTACCTTTGATGATATGAACGTGGAGCAGTATCAGCCGTTATAAGTATTTCAGAAGTACGGAGGACAACAGATGTTTGTGGTAGTGACGGGAGGAAGCGGGAGCGGTAAATCGGAATTCAGTGAAAACCTGCTCATAAAGATGGATGGCGGAAAGGGCGGCAGATTTTATCTTGCAACGATGTTTCCCTTTGACGAAGAAAGCCGCAGGAGAATTGAACGGCACAGGGAGATGAGGAAGGATAAGGGATTTACCACCGTAGAGTGCTATACCGGCCTTAACAGTCTGCGGCTGCCTGCCGTAAAAGGAAAGAAGCCGTCTGTACTTTTGGAATGTATGTCCAACCTGACTGCCAATGAATTCTACCAGAAGGGCGGAGCAGGCGCCAGAACGCCGGAGGCGGTCATGGAAGGAATCAGAAACCTGAGAGCGCAGACGGATAATCTGGTGGTGGTGAGCAACGAAGTGTTTTCCGACGGCGTATCTTATGACGCATCCACAGAAGCGTACAGGAAAGCCCTGGGGGAGATCAACCGGAGAATGGCGGCAGAGTCAGATGCCTTGATAGAGGTCGTGTATTCCATTCCCATCTATCACAAAGGAGGACCGTTATGATAAATTCCTTTTTGCTTGCCTTTGCCATGTATTCTAAAATACCGGTGCCGCGGGCCGATTGGTCGGAAGACAAGATGAAATACGTCATGTGTTTTTTTCCCCTGATCGGTGTGGTCATAGGCGCGCTGATCGTCGGGTTCGGAGTGCTTTGCAGCCGTTTGGATACGCCGGAGCTTCTGCGGGCTTCCGGTCTCACGGTAATACCGCTTTTGGTGACGGGGGGCATCCATATGGATGGCTTCCTGGATACGACAGATGCGCTTTCCTCATACCAGAGCAGAGAGAGAAAGCTGGAGATTCTGAAGGACTCTCATACGGGAGCCTTTGCCATAATCGTCACAGGAATCTACCTGGTCGTCTCTCTGGGCATGTGGAGCGGCATGCCGGATGAATATCTGACGGTCATGGCTGTCTCTTTCGTATTTTCCAGGGCCCTCAGCGGAATGTCTGTGGTGACTTTTAAAAATGCCAGGAAGGATGGTCTTCTGGCCGCCTTTTCCACCAATGCGGAAAAGTATGTCACCCGCTTCGTATTGGCAGTCTTTCTTTTGGCAGCCGGCGCCGGTATGATCCTTTTGGATTGGAAAGCAGGACTTTTTGCCGCAGCCGCAGGCCTTTTCGTCTTTTGTTATTACCGCTATAAAGCTTATAAAGAATTTGGAGGTATTACCGGCGATCTGGCCGGCTGGTTTACGGAACTTTGTGAGCTGTTCATGGGAATAGCCGTGGTAGCCGCCTGGTATCTGCCGCTTTAGACGGCACGGGATGGGCGGCCGGCATTGTACGGGAGAAAGTTCATAAGGATAACGGACAGACCATGACACAGCTATTATTTTGTGTTAAAATGATAAGGAGCAGAATATGGTGTTGATAATCGGAGGAGCTTACCAGGGAAAAACAGAGGCTGCCCTTGAAATAGCCGGAGAAGAACCAGACCGGGTGATGAACAGAGTCCATGAATGGATCAGGGGGCGCATGGATGCCGGCGCCGGCCAGGATGAGATTCGGGAAGAGTTGTTTGGGATAGCGGAGTGCAGGAAGGATATGATATTTGTGGCGGATGAAATTGGCTGCGGTATCGTGCCGGTAGATGTGTTTGAGAGAAAATACCGGGAAACAGCCGGCAGGATCCTCTGTGATCTGGCAAAGCAGGCAGACGAGGTTTACCGGGTCATGGCGGGGATTCCCGGAAAGATCAAAGGATAGAGCATGAAGATATATTTAATCCGGCACGGAAAGACTTCGGGAAATCTTCTTGGCCGTTATATCGGGACGACGGATGAGCCGCTCTGTGCAGAAGGAAAAGAGGCGATTGCAGCCGGGCTTTCTTTTCCGGATCCGGAGGCCGTATACGTGAGCGGCCTGCTCCGAACGAAAGAAACCGCGACTCTTTTGTTCCCATCGCTGCCCGCTCGGATCAGGACGGGCTTCAATGAGTGTGATTTCGGAAGATTTGAGAATAAAAATTATAAAGAGCTTGAAGGTGTACCGGATTATCAGTCCTGGGTGGACAGCGGCGGCACTCTGCCGTTTCCGGGAGGAGAGAGCCGCAGTGCTTTTGCAGAAAGATGCTGCCGGACTTTTTATCTCGCTGTTGGTGAGCTCTTGGAAGAAGAAGCCGGTTCGGCAGCCTTTGTAGTCCACGGAGGGACGATCATGTCCATTCTGGAGCGATTCGGCTCTCCGAAACGGAATTTTTATGAATGGCAGGTAAAGAACGGACAGGGATTTTCCGCATGGCTATGCGAAGAAGCCTGGAAGTCCGGGGACAATAAACTTACAGATATCAGGGGTGTTCCGTGACATGAAATATTTTGCATTTGCGCTTGGCATAGGGTTTCTTTTGGACATGCTTTTTGGCGACCCCTGCCGGCTGCCGCATCCGGTCTGCCTGATTGGCGGCCTGATCTCTTTCTTAGAAAAAAAGATACGCAATTTTTTTCCGGATACGAAGGGAGATCAGATGGCCGGCGGGGTTTTGCTGGTCTTTCTGGTCTTAGGTGTTTCCACGGGCATTCCATTTCTGCTTCTTTATCTGGCCGGCATGGTGCATCCATATCTGCGGCTGGCTATAGAAAGCTTTATGTGTTATCAGCTTCTAGCGGCGAGATCCTTGAAAAAAGAGAGTATGAAAGTTTACAGACAGCTGAAAAAAGGAGATTTGGAGCGCTCCAGGAAAGCGGTCGGCCGGATTGTGGGCCGTGATACGGAAAAACTCTCTGAAGAAGGCGTCATAAAAGCGGCGGTGGAAACGATAGCGGAAAATACTTCAGACGGTGTGATCGCCCCCATGCTTTACATGGCGTTTGGCGGAGCGGTGCTGGGGTATTTCTATAAAGCTGTCAATACTATGGATTCTATGATCGCATATAAAAATGAGAAGTATCTGTATTTTGGGAGGGCAGCGGCTTGGCTGGATGATATCTGCAATTACATTCCGGCCAGAATCTCTGCATTCCTGATGATGCTTTCCAGTGTTTTCTTGAAGATGGACTGGCGGAATGCCTGGATGGTGTTCTGGCGTGACCGCCACAATCATGCCAGCCCCAATTCGGCACAGACGGAATCTGTCTGTGCCGGGGCTCTGGATATCCAGCTGGCGGGGGACGCCTGGTACTTCGGAGTTCTTCACAAAAAGAAGACCATCGGAGATGCGAAACGGCCGGCTGCTGTCGAAGACATACGAAGAGCCAACAGGCTTATGTATATGACGTCAGTTCTCGGACTTCTCTTCTTTATGGGGTGTTCTCTTCTTTTGTACCGTGTGATATTTAAACTGGGATGAGGTGGCGCAGGTGAAACATATACATGGCGGCAATATATATCAATACGGAAAGATTCTGGATTTTTCTGCGAACCTGAATCCCCTCGGCATGCCGGAGAGGGTGAAAACGGCGGCCAGGGAAAGCATTGACCGGTCAGAGCATTATCCGGATCCTTATTGTACGGAGCTCCGGGAGGCCATTGGCCGGGCAGAAGGAATCAGCCCGGGACATATCATATGTGGAAATGGAGCCGCTGAACTTATTTTTCTGCTGGCGGCGGCCAAAAGGCCAAAGCAGGCGCTTCTCACGGCCCCGACATTTGCCGAGTATGGGCAGGCACTGGAGGCTTTTGGCTGCCGGTGCCGTTATTACCCTTTGGATCGGGTGAACGGGTTTCAGATTGGAAGGGATTATCTGGAGGCTCTGACAGAAGAGACAGACATTGCGTTTTTGTGCAATCCCAATAATCCCACAGGTATGCTTACCGGCCGGGATTTTTTAAAGGAAGTACTGTTAAAATGCCGGCGTCTGGGGATTTTTCTCGTACTGGATGAATGCTTCCTGGAGCTCACGGGAGAAAAGGAGCGCGTTTCCATGGCCGGAAGCATATCGGAGGGCGGAATTTTTCTTCTAAGGGCATTTACAAAATCCTATGCCATGGCCGGTCTCCGCCTGGGATATGGAATGACGGCGGATACGTTTCTTATAGAAAGACTGAATGAGCTGAGGCAGCCCTGGAGCGTATCGGTGCCTGCTCAGGCCGCAGGTATCCAGGCGCTGAGGGAAACGGATTTTCTGGAGGCTTCCGTCTGTTATATAAGGAATGAGCGGCAGTGGCTTTTGGAACATATGAGGAGTTATCCGTTTACTGTATATGAGGGAAGTGCCAACTACCTGTTTTTTCACGGTGACAGGACGGATTTGAAGGAAGCTTTGGTCCGCCGCCGCATCCTGATCCGGGACTGCGGCAACTACCAGGGACTCTGCCCTGGATATTACCGGATAGCGGTGCGTACAAGGAAGGAGAATGAAACACTCCTCAATGCCTTGGGACAGATATACGGCGTAGCGGATTCGGAAGTGGAATAAGAGCCCGGAGATCAGGCGGAAAGTGACAGGAGGACAAACACATGGCGAAAGCACTGATGATACAGGGGACCATGTCCAATGCGGGAAAGAGTCTTTTGACGGGCGGGCTGCTGCGGGTCATGAGACAGGACGGATACAAAGTAGCGCCGTTCAAATCACAGAATATGGCGCTTAATTCCTTTATCACCAAAGAGGGGCTGGAGATGGGAAGGGCCCAGGTCATGCAGGCGGAAGCGGCGGGAATCGAGCCCTCGGTGCGGATGAATCCGATTCTGTTAAAACCTACCAATGACACTGGATCCCAGGTGATCGTGAATGGAGAAGTGCGAGGGAACATGGCGGCGCGGGACTATTTCCGCTATAAAAAGGCGTTGGTTCCCGATATTATGAAAGCATACAACTCTTTGGCGGAAGAATATGATATAATTGTCTTGGAAGGGGCGGGAAGCCCCGCAGAGATCAATCTGAAATCGGATGATATCGTCAATATGGGCATGGCAAAGCTGGCAGGCGCTCCTGTGCTTCTGGCCGGAGACATTGACAGAGGCGGGGTATTTGCCCAGCTGGTCGGAACGGTCGCTCTTTTGGAAAAGGAAGAGCGTTCCATGATAAAGGGGACAGTCATCAATAAATTCCGGGGCGATAAGACTATACTGGATCCCGGCATACAGATGCTGGAGGAGAGAATCCACATTCCTACTGTAGGGGTCATTCCGTACCTCCATGTGGATATAGATGATGAGGACAGCCTGACAGAGAGGTTTGACCGACATGAGGGCGGAGGGCTTGTGGATATCGCGGTCATCCGGGTGCCCAGAATTTCCAACTTTACGGATTTCAGGCCGCTTGAAGCTATGGAGGGGGTTACGCTCCGGTATGTGACGGCGGCGGGACAGCTGGGAAAGCCTGACATGATCCTTCTCCCGGGAACGAAAAATACCATGGAAGATCTTTTGTGGATGCGTCAGAACGGACTGGAGGCTGCGGTGATAAAGGCTTCTTTTGCGGGAACAATTGTCATGGGTATCTGCGGCGGCTATCAAATGCTGGGGGAGACGCTGTCGGATCCTTTTGGAGTGGAGGCCGGAGGCAGTATCCGGGGCATGGGACTTCTGCCTATGGATACGGTATTTGAAGAGCATAAGACCAGGACACAGGTAGAAGGAAAATTTCGGGATGTGTCCGGTATTCTGGCCGGCTTGTCTGGCGTCCGGTTCAAAGGCTATGAGATTCACATGGGAAAAAGCAGCTTAAAAGGGGACGGAAGTCCGCTTACTTGGCTCGACAGTGTCGGAAAGGCTGACGGCGCTCAGAGCGGAAGCATTTATGGTACATATGTCCATGGCATCTTCGACGAGGAGGCTGTTCTGAAAGCTGTGATTGGCAGCCTGTATGAAAAGAAGGGACTGGATATTTCAGAAGTTCAGGCTTTTGATATGGAAGCTTATAAGGAAAGGCAGTATGATATTCTGGCCGATGGGATAAGGCAGGGCATGGATATGAATGCGGTATACCGTATTCTGGAGGCCGGTTTATAGACCTATAAGGGAAAGGACGGCTGCATGAAGGGATTGATACAGATTTACTGCGGCGATGGAAAAGGGAAGACGACGGCGGCCATCGGACAAGCCGTGAGGAGTGCCGGGACAGGACTCACTGTGGTGTTTTCCAGATTTTTAAAGACAGACGCGTCCGGAGAACTGGCGGTACTGCGGGATATACCTGGAGTTGTGATGATACCCTGTGAGAAGAGTTTTGGATTTTATTTTCAGATGAGCGAGGAGCAGAAGAGGGAAGCGGCTGTAGTGTATCAGAAGGTATTCCGCCAGGCTGCGGCTGCTGCGGCAGCCGCAGCCGGAAAGAACGATACGGTTTTAATCATGGATGAGATCATAGCGACTTACAACCATGGCTTGATCGATCGGGAAGGACTGCTCGAATTCCTCCGGACGAAGCCGGATAATCTGGAAGTCGTCATGACAGGACGCGGCCCGGCCCCGGAGCTCATGGAAGCGGCTGACTACGTGTCGGAGATAAAAAAAGTGAAACATCCGTTTGATAAAGGGATTGCCGCCAGAAAAGGTATTGAATATTAGGAGGAAACGATGAAAGTAACGTTGGAGAATGTCCTGCCCGGTGAGATTGAAGCCCGCAGTTTTGAGATCATCACAGAAGAGCTGGGAGGCCGGAAGCTTGATGAGGACAAGGCGCCGGTAATAAAACGTGTCATCCATACTTCAGCGGATTTTGAATACGCGGACACTCTTTGTTTTTCAGATGGTGTCATCGGAAAGGCGCTGGAGGCTATCCGGTGCGGGGCGTCCATAGTGACAGATACTCAGATGGGACGGTCCGGGATCAATAAAAGATCCCTGGCCCGGTATGGGGGACAGGTATACTGCTTCATGGGAGACGAGGATGTGGCGCGTCAGGCGAGAGAAAACGGCACTACGAGGGCGGTGGCGGGCGTTGATAAGGCAGCTTCCATGGAAGGGCCTCTTATCTTTGCCGTCGGCAACGCGCCCACAGCACTGGTCCGTCTGTATGAGCTGATCAAAGAAGGAAGGATTCATCCTGCATTGGTCATCGGAGTACCGGTGGGATTTGTGAATGTAGTTCAGTCTAAAGAGCTGATCATGGCAACAGAGGTGCCTTATATCGTGGCGCGGGGACGGAAAGGCGGAAGCAATGTGGCAGCGGCCATTTGTAATGCGCTGCTGTACATGATTGACGAGACGAGGGGACAGTGATATGAAAAAAGACAGCCAGAAAAAGCTGGCGGTCCTGCTGGGAGTCCTGTGTCTCAGCCTGATTCTCATCCTGTCAGCCTGCATGATGGTATTTGAAAAGCATGAATCCCGTGCATCTGGACGGTGGCGTGAGGCCATTGAGCTGGGCGACATCTATCAGGAGGAAGGAAGCTATGAGGAGGCGGCCATTTCTTATCGAGAAGCTATTTCTTTGGAGCCCGGAAGGGATGAAGAACCCTATGTAAAGCTGGTGGATATTTATCTTCTGGAGGGAGATTACGAATCCGCCCAGAGCGTCATCGAAGAAGGAATGGGGTGCCTGGGTACATATCCTGAGCTGGAACGCCAGAGCAGAGTCGCGGAAGCTGGCCTTTCTGGCGAGTCACAGACCGTCATTAAGTCGGAGACCATGGAGGAGTCAGAGACCATGTGGACGGAGTCAGGGGATTCTTCTGGTTCGAATCTGGATTTTGCAGAGGGCTATTGCCTGGCTGCTCAGGGAGGACTCACTGCTGCTGTGGCGGAAGGAACAGGTGTGAATATCTATTCACAGGGACAGGTGCTTTGGGAACTGTCGATTCCAGGGATATACTGTCAGATCGCCTTTAACGGAGACGAACTCATTTATGCCAAGAAGACGGAAGAGGATGCCTATGCGATCTATCGGAATGAGATCAATGGTTCCGGTGAGCAGATAATTGGAATATGTGAAGATATTCCGGAGCCTGTCGGACGGATCGGAGCAGACTATTATTTTTTATCCGGCCCCGGGGAAGGGGAGACGAGTAATCTGTATCGGGTAAATATGGAAGACAGCCAGCCTGTTCTCGTCATGGAACGGATCGGCCGGGCACAGTGCTGCGGAAGCTATATGTATTGTATGGAGCAGGCAGACGGCATGGACGCGGAGGCGGTCTTGTATCAGATTGACGGAGATGGGAATATCATGGAGATATCCGCAGACTGCCGTTATATGGAGATGCGGGACGGAGCCTTGTATTTCGCAGAAGCGGAGGGGACAGGGCAGTCATATGAATGGTCAGCGCTCATCTTTTACCGGTATGATCCGGCAAAGGAGCTTTATACGGTTCTGGGGGAATCCAAGTCCGAAGACGGCTTTGTGATTTCCATGACTTCGGATTCAGCCGTTTATTGTACGGGGGCTGAAAGAGGGAACCGGTACAGTTGGGTTTATTATGAAGTGGATTTCCTGCAGGGAACAGAATCGTTTTTGACGGAGGAGATTTCCTGGATGGATGCATTTGCCGATGATACGGAGATTTATCTGTTTGATTACAATGACAGGATTCTTTATCAGGTCATGGATAATGGTATTTTGGAGAGCAGGCAGAGTATTTCGGAAGATGCGTCGATAAAAAGTATTTATGATGGATGGATTTATGCAGAGTCAGATGACGGCCAGAATATTGTGATATATGGCTATGGACCGGTCTGACGGCATGATGACATAGATGACTTAAGAGTCACAACATGGAAAAATAAGGGAGGAAAAGAGGAGAAAATGAAAAGAAGAAAACAATGGATCGGATTGGTATTATGTGTGCTGCTGGCAGCAGCAGCAGCGTTTTCCGGCTGCGGGAAAAAGATAACCGCGGAAAGCCTCATGAAAGAAGTACAGGCAAACGTGGAGAAGATCAGTTCCATGAGTGCGAATATGAAGCTGGATATGGGAATGTCCGTGGAGCATAGCGGCGTGAGCGTGGATATCGATGTGAATATGGATGTTGACATGGACGTCATTCAGGAGCCTATGGCAACCCATATGAAAGGAAATGTTTCCATGAGTCTGATGGGCCTCAGCGTGGATATAGAATCCTATACGGTAGTTGAGGACGGAAAAGCCGTAACTTATACGAAGAGTATGGACCAGTGGACCAGAACGGAGGCTGAGCTTCCGGAGGAAGATCAGATGGAATCCATTCAGTCTTTGTTTGACAGCTCTGTGGCATATACGCTGAACGATAAGCTGGAGAAGGTGGACGGGAAAGACGTGTATGTCCTGAGATCCAAGGTTTCCGGCGATCTGATGGAAGACATGATGGGAGAGATGTCTGACAGCATGGGAGAGATGTCAGGAGAAATGGACTGGTCGAAATTCAGCGCTGATGTGACCATGAAGATTGATAAAAAGACTATGCTTCCGGTGGAAATGATCATGGACTGCAGTGAAGGCATGTCTCAGCTGATGGATGGCGCTGCCGAAGAAAGTGGTGCGGAAGCTTATGTTGACAGCTTTATTCTTACTTTTGCTTATACGGGATTTGATAATGTGAATGAGATCGTAGTACCGGAGGAGGCGAAATCCGCTTCTTCAGACGGAACAGGAGACAACCAGCTGGATGACTTCCTGGGCGGAAACGGAAATGAACCGGGGAGCACGGAAGAGGGTACTCAGGCAGGTGAGAGCGAGAGCGGAGAGGAAGCCGGCATCACCCCCAACGCCGACGGCAGCTATACGCTTAAGAATTATTTTGGTGACGGGAGCGTAAATGTCGGCGCTCCGGACGGCTATGTACTGAATCCGTATTCGGATGAAACATATCTTGCTTTTACGGATACGAACGATCAGGATTTCGACGACGTGTATCTGACCTACCGGCTGAGCTCCGACTACACGGAAGAGCAGCTGGTCCAGGACCGCAAGGACGATGTGGCATATTACCAGGAGGATGATGACTATACCAACGTGGAGGTGCAGGAGCTCAAAAAAGTTCAGGCAGGCGGAAGAGAAGTCGGCTACATCAAGGTGAGCTATACCTTTGACGAAGACAGCAACTATGTGGAATACTATGCGTGGACTTTCCTGGACGGGAACCTGGTTCTGGAATGTTCTATTGAAGAGCATGCTTACCAGCAGGAATGCGCTCTGATTGACGAGACGACCATAATGGAGACGCTGTTTTCCAAAATATCGCAGTAAATGTTAAGTTTCATAAAATAATGACGGGAAAGCCATATGGCTTTCCCGATTTGTTTTAAAAATTTATATTCCTCAACTGGTTTTTTCTACAAGGGAGCGGCTTCTTTGGCATGTGTTACGAAGATATTCCGGACAGCGGGATATTCTCCGAGCCCCTTAAGGATACAATCCACTTCGTAACC
The DNA here is from genome assembly GCF_021044755.1 of Lientehia hominis. Lineage (GTDB taxonomy): Bacteria > Bacillota > Clostridia > Lachnospirales > Lachnospiraceae > Lientehia > Lientehia hominis. Next base: position 197,476 of record NZ_JAJNOR010000001.1, on the reverse strand, counting down.
TTCCCTTTGGAACTCGTTTTTCCAGGAATCCTTTTCTTCCCCGGCCATGTCGTTGGTGGCATGGTCGCCGGCCACGATCATCAGCGGGGCCAGAAGAATCCGTTTAGGAGCTTTTTTACGGACCAGCTCTTTAACAAGGGACAGATCCGGATACCCTTCTACAGTGCCGATATAAACATTGGTGTGCCCGTCTGCTTTCAGCATATAATCCAGCGCAGGATAGACAGCATTGGCGTCATGCTCCGTCCCGTGGCCCATGAAGACCAGAAATTCATCGTCTTCCAAACTGGAGAATTCACACATGACTCCGTCGATCAGGGCACGATAGTCATCGGTGGTAGTCAGGAGAGGAGTGCCTACACGGACAGAATGAAACTTGTCCAGATAGGAACGCACCGTATCCAGCATGATATCATTTTCGATACCGTTGATGATGTGGGTCGGCTGAACGATAAGATCGGTAAAGCCGTCCACAACAAAGGATTCCAAAGCTTCTTCCACCGTATATACACGGAAGCTGTCCCGTTTTTGCAGCTTCCGGATGATCATGCCGCTGGTAAAAGCGCGGCGGAGTTCACACTCTGGAAATTCTTTTCCGATACTTTCTTCTATAGCCTGTATATTATTGACCAATGAATCATGATAGCTGGTCCCAAAACTGACGACCAGGATTCCTGTCTTTTGCATGGATATTAGGCTCCTTTATCGTTCTTAACTGTTTTTACTGCTGATTTCCCGCTTCTTTTCTATGCCGTTCTCTCATTACGCCGAAAAAATAGAAGAAGATGCCGGAACCAATGGCCGCCTGAAGGCAGAACAGCAGGGATTCCGTTTCTCCGCCGGGAGGCTCCAGAACAGGAGAGGCCCAGACCTCATAATCAGGATCGATTTCTGAGATTGCGTCTTCGGCCGCCCCGTCGGCGCCGCCGAATTCAGAATCTTTGTTTATGGCAAGAGGGATGACTGCGATCAGTACGCAGATTAAAAGCAGGATCAGGACGGTCTTCCATTTGCCCGAAGATGTTTTTGTCTGTTCCATCATGCAAGTCCTCCCTTCTTAAAATATCCAAGATCTGTGAGCTCGCTCTTTGCGTAAGTTTCCAGTCCCATGATCACGATGGCGGTAAGGATGCCTTCGATGACTGCCAGGGGGATCTGAGTCACCGCAAATATTCCGAGGAACTCGAGAGAGGAGCCGGCGACGCCGTTTGTTCCAGGATGAGCCATGCCCAGCTGGACGGAAGTCACGCAGTAAGTGAAGAGATCGCCCAGGAATGCCGCAAGGAACACGGACACCAATTTCGGACATTTAAGCTTTGTGGCCAGCTTGAACACGCCATAGGAAACGAATGGACCTGCAATGGCCATGGAGAATGTGTTGGCGCCGAGGGTAGTAAGTCCGCCGTGGGCCAGAAGGATAGCCTGAAAGAGAAGGACGATAATGCCCAGTACGCTCATGGCACAGGGCCCGAATAAGATGGCGCCCAGGCCGGTTCCGGTGGGATGGGAGCTGCTTCCTGTTACGGAAGGAATCTTCAGAGAAGAAAGGACGAACGCGTAAGCTCCGACCATGGCCAGGATAGTCAGTGTCCTCCTGTGCTCTGAGACAGTCTTTTTAATGGAAAAAAGTCCTGCCAGCAGAAAAGGGATACAGACGGCGCCCCAGCCGATGGCGTGGGAAATAGGAAGATATCCTTCCATGATGTGCATGGCATTGGCGGCAGGCATGATTCCAAACCCCAAAGCAAATGCGCTGGCGGCAACGACCAGCTTCCTTTGTTTCTTAGTCATAGGTATGACCTCCTTAAATAGTATAAAATAAAAAGCCTTTTCTGGTCTGGACCGGAAAAGGCATAACGGAAAGAATCTGCTTAATACCGTAACAGATTCTGTCTGCATTACACCGAAACCATCGTCGCAGCTTCTGTGCAAAAATGGTGTCATCAGGCAGGTCTCCTGGCTCGGGTCTCCTCGATGGATTCGCCTTCCCATCCGCAGACAGTGGCGTCTGAATCCTCTTTCTTCCCTTACAGTGGCGGGACCGCGTAAGAATCTCACTTACTTCCCTATTCTCCGGAGCTTGCGGCTCCGGCACCTGAAGGCACTAGATTTTCATTAAAAGTCTATCACCTCGTGAAACCATTGTCAATAAAAAGTGGTCCGTCAAACTGAAGTTTTCCCTCATTCAGGGAAAACTTCCAGACACAGCTGTTGGAGAGACCGAGCCGTTCCATACCGGCCATGATACCGTGGACGGTATCATGTGTAAACGTTTCTCCGGACAGGGTCTGAAGGGCCAGCATGACATCACCATGAGTGACTACGGCGGCCGGTGTTTTTCCTTTTTCCAGTGACAGAAGCGCCTCTTTGGCACGGGCAGCCACCTGGGCATAGGACTCTCCTTCAGGATGGGGGATGCGGAAAGGATCTGCCTGCCAGGCTTCGTAGGCCCGAGAGTCGGAATCTTTGATTTGTGCCCATGTTTTTCCTTCCCAACGTCCCATGTGGGTTTCTTTCATGGAGGATAGCAAAAAAGGAGTGAGGCGAAGGACTTTTCCAAGTATCTGAGCTGTTTCCAGCGCCCGTGTAAGAGGGCTGGAGTATAATGCTTTTATAGGCAGAGCCTTAAGGGATTCAGCCAGGGCTTCTGCCTGGCTGCGGCCGGCCGCGTTCAGCGGAATATCAGTCTGGCCCTGCATGATGCCGCGGGCATTCCAATCGGTCTGACCGTGCCGGATAAGGTAAATTTCCAAATCGTTTCCTCTTTCTAAAGATGTAATAAATGTTTTATAATATGGTATCGTATCATATGGACTCTGTTTATGCAAATAACCGGGACGAATAGAGCAGAAAATCCGGCATAAAATGAACTGATGACGGAAAAGCCGGGTAGGTATCCATGAAACGAAAACCTTATTACCAGAAAAAAAGCATCCAGAGAAAATGGGCGGCAGTTCTTTTTTCTTTGGTCATAGCCGTGCTGGCGGCATGCCCGGCAGTTCCCATACTGGCGGAGGAACCGGCCGGATCCGGCCCCTCAAATGGAGAAGAGACGGTATCTGTACCAGAGGAGCTGGGACAGCTGTACGCCGTTTCTGCCGTGCTTCTGGACGGGGATTCCGGACGGATCCTTTTTGAGAAAAACGGCCGCGAGGCAAGGCCCATGGCCAGCACTACGAAGATCATGACCTGTATTCTGGCTTTGGAGACACTTGACGAGGATATGGCTGTCACAGTTTCCGAGTATGCCGCATCTCAGCCAAAGGTTCATTTGGGTATGCGGGCGGGGGAAGAATACCGTCTTGGGGATCTGCTGTATTCTCTGATGCTGGAATCCCATAACGATTCGGCCGTGGCCGTCGCGGAAGCGGCCGGAGGAAGTGTGGAAGGGTTTGCGGAAATGATGAACAAGAAAGCGAGGGAGATCGGATGTGAGGACACTTGTTTTCTGACGCCTAATGGTCTGGATGCGGAAAAAGATGTGGACGGAGAAAAAAAAGTCCACTCCACGACTGCGGCGGATCTGGCGCGCATTATGCGCTATTGTACCATGGAATCGCCGGCAAAGGAACGGTTCCGGGAGATCACGGGAACAAAAGATTATGCTTTTTCGGCGGCAGGGAGAAGCTTTTCCTGCTATAATCACAACGCTTTTTTATCCATGATGGAAGGAGCTTTTTCCGGAAAGACTGGTTTTACGGGAGATGCGGGATACTGCTATGTCGGGGCTCTGGAAAAGGACGGGAAGACGTTTATCGTGGCTCTTTTGGCCTGTGGATGGCCGAACAATAAGAGTTACAAATGGAGCGATACCAAAAAACTGATGGGCTATGGACTGAAGAATTACCAATACCGTGAGATCTATAAAGCGCCGGAGCTTAGGCCGGTGCCGGTGTTAAATGGAATACCGGAAAGCGGAGAACTTACGGACACAGCGGAGATCGGACTTGTGGAGGTAAAGGAAGAGGGAAGCAGATGGGAGCTGCTGATGAAAGAGGGCGAAGAAGTAAGTATTGAACAGACGCTGGAGGAGAGCCTTGAAGCTCCTGTGACAGCAGGGCAGACCGTGGGAAGGATTGTTTACAGCCTGAACGGTGAAACGGTGGCAGCCAGCGAGATCCGCACGGCGGGGCGGGTGGAAGCGGTCAGCTTGTCTTGGTGTATTTCTAAAATAATTGATAATTTTTTGATAAATTTCTAAAAACCGTGTCAGTTTTCTCAGGATGTGCTATGATAAAAACAACAAAAGCATGTTGCTATGGAACAGTAGACGATGATACGAGAGAGGGTGTGCATATGTTCGGATACGTGACGATCAATAAGCCGGAGCTTAAGATCAAGGATTTTCAGCGGTATCAGGGATATTACTGCGGACTGTGCAGGAGTCTTCGCATGCGGTACGGATTTACGGGACAGCTGGCTCTAAATTATGATATGGTATTTTTAGCGGCGCTTCTCACAGGGCTTTACGAAGGCGGAGAGTTCTTGTCCATGAGAAGATGCGCTCTTCACCCGACAGCAAAGCATATGTCAATTCAGAATCCTTATATTGACTATGCGGCGGATATGACGGTCCTTCTGACTTATCACAATCTGCTGGATGACTGGATGGACGACCGAAATGTGGGTTGTCTGGCGGCGGCCCGGATTCTGAAGAAGGACTGTGCGTCTTTAAGGGAAAAATATCCGCGTCAGTGGAACTCCATGGTGGAATATCTGAAGAAGCTTCATGCCTATGAGGAAAAGAAGGGAAAAAGCCTGGATACGGCAGCGAGGTTCACCGGAGAAATGCTGGGAGAGCTGCTTGTTTTTAAAGAAGATGAGTGGGCCGCTTCTCTGAGACGAATCGGATTTTATCTGGGTAAATTCATATATTTAATGGATGCGTATGAGGATCTGGAGGAAGACGAAAAGAAGGACCGGTATAATCCTCTCCGGGAAATGAAAGAAAAGGAAGAGTTTGATGTCTGGTGCGGCCAGGTTCTGACCATGATGATGGCGGAATGCTCCAGGGAATTTGAGCGCCTGCCTATTTTAAAGGATATTGATATTTTACGGAATATATTGTATGCTGGTGTATGGACAAAGTACGATATCATAAAAAAGAAGAGAGCAGAAAGAACGGGAGAATAGCATGGACCCTTATAAAGTGCTGGGAGTGGATTCCTCGGCATCCGATGAAGATATAAAAAAAGCATATAGGAATCTGAGCAGGAAATACCACCCGGATTCCAATGTAAACAGTGCCCATCCGGAGATTGCCGAGGCGAAGTTCAAAGAGGTTCAGCAGGCTTATGAGATCATCATGAAGCAGAGGCAGAACGGAGGGAGCGAGAGCTTTGATTCGGGAGGCTACGGCGGAGGTACCTATGGGGGACGGGAATACCAGGATCCCTTCGGTGGATTTGGCGGTTTCGGCGGTTTTGGCGGCTTCGGTGGTTTCGGAGGCGCTTACGGCGGTAACAGCCAGCGTCAGAACACTTATCAGAGTGAAACGGACAGCCATCTCCGGGCTGCCGCCAATTATATCAATTCTGCGCATTATAAGGAAGCGCTCAACGTATTGTCGGGAATCAGCAATCGGAATGGGACCTGGTATTATTACCATGCTGCTGCCAATTCAGGACTGGGAAATAATATTGAGGCCATGGAGTCGGCGAAAAAAGCGGTGGAGCTGGAGCCGGACAACCAGCAGTTCCGCACACTGCTCAACCAGCTGCAGTCTGGAGGGAGCTGGTATCAGTCCATGGGAGAAGGCTATGGGCGGAGTATGGGCGGCGCCAGTAATTGGTGCTGTCAGATAATCGCGCTGAATGCCATATTAAATCTGTGCTGCTGCCGGCCTTTCTGATCTTATGGATACGAGTGTGGCAGGTTTATTTTGTTCATGCCGAAGGGAGGAAGGGATATGAATCCGGTCATCAAAGGAATTCATCATGTGGGTATCAAGCCTGCCAGAAAAGATTTTGAAAAAGTGACGGCGTTTTACACCGGCTTATTGGAGCTTGACCTGGAAAGAAGCTGGATAAAGGAAGGTGCACGGGGGGCGATGGTGTCTGCCGGAGGAGGCAGTTTTATAGAAATCATAGAAGTGGATGACGATGCCGCTTTATCACCAAACAGATCTGTCCATTTGGCCTTTCATGTGTTTGATACGGACGAGATGATATCCCGGGTACGGAGTGCGGGATATGAGATTCTTGTGGAGCCGAAGAATGTCTGTCTTCCGTCCGAGCCTCCTTATTCCATACGGGTAGGATTTTGCAGGGGACCGGCGGGCGAAGAGATCGAGTTTTTCTGTGAGCAGTGAAAGTGCCCGGACGGAACGGGCTTTTTTGTGAACTCATGCGATATAGGACTGCTGCGCGGTTTCTGCGCTGCGAGAACGGCACAGCTTCGGCTGATGCCGTTTTTTTACTCTATGGGAGAGTTCTTTGAACTTCTCATTACTTAAGTTTGTATTTCGAAACATAGAAAGTGTTATTTCTTTGTGATAAGCTCCTAAATTGTGACAAAACTCTTAAATAATTCTTGATAATTTATTGCCTTTAAGATATAATTAAAATCGGCAGAAAATTGTTTTACTTTTAAATAAATGAAAATGGAGGACTGCAAAATGAGTAATTTATCAACAGGAAAAGCAAGCGAGAGAATCGCTGGCTTACTTGACGCTCAGAGCTTCGTGGAAATCGGCAGTTATGTAACAGCCCGAAGCACTGATTTTAATTTGCCGGAAAAAGAGACGCCGGCAGATGGCGTTATTACCGGTTACGGTACGATCGACGGTAATCTGGTGTATGTGTACAGCCAGGACGCTTCCGTGCTCGGCGGTTCCATGGGCGAGATGCATGCGAAAAAGATTTCCAATGTATACGCTCTGGCTATGAAGATGGGAGCCCCGGTCATCGGCCTCGTTGACTGTGCCGGACTCAGGCTTCAGGAAGGAACAGACGCCCTGCAGGCATTTGGAGAACTTTATAAAAATCAGACGGATGCGTCCGGCGTGATTCCTCAGATTACAGCTGTTTTCGGAACCTGCGGCGGCGGTATGGGCGTAGTTCCGGCCCTTACAGATTTTACGTTCATGGAGAAAGAGAAGGCCAGACTGTTTGTAAACGCTCCCAATGCGCTGGACGGTAATACTGTATCAAAATGCGATACGGCGTCAGCGGCTTATCAGAGTGAAGCAATCGGCTCTGTGGATGTTGCGGCGGCGGAGTCTGAAATTTTCGAAGAGATCAGGACCCTTATTTCTGTTTTGCCCGCAAACAATGAGGACGATATGTCTTATGATGAGTGTACAGATGACTTAAACCGCGTATGTGACGGACTTGAAAACTGTGCGGGAGATACCTCCATTGCCCTGTCCATGATTTCAGACGACAATTTCTTCTTCGAGACCAAGAGAGAATACGCAAAGGAAATGGTCACCGGTTTTATCCGCCTGAACGGCACCACAGTAGGTGCGGTAGCAAACCGTTCCGAGATTTGTGATGAAGAGGGAAAAGCCGTCTCGACCTTTGATAATGTGCTGACAAGCGCCGGCTGCAGAAAGGCTGCAGAATTCGTGGAGTTCTGCGACGCATTCAGCATTCCGGTTCTGACACTTACCAATGTAAAGGGTTATAAAGCTGATATGCACCAGGAAAGGAAGATCGCGAAAGCGGTGGCAGATATGACTTATGCGTTTGCCAATGCTACAGTGGCAAAAGTAAATGTGATCGTAGGGGCCGCCTATGGGAGCGCTTATGTCGCGATGAACAGCAAATCCATCGGTGCAGATGTCGTGTTCGCATGGCCGGAAGCTTCCGTCGGTATGATGGATGCCACCAGCGCTGCAAGGATCATCTATGCAGATGAGATTGAAAAAGCAGACAACGGGGCTGCGCTTTTGGCAGAAAAAGCCAAGGCATACGCAGAGCTCCAGTCCAGCGCGCTGTCCGCGGCGAAGAGAGGCTATGTGGACAATATCATCGATGCTCAGGATACAAGGAAATATGTGATCGGCGCATTTGAGATGCTTTTCACCAAAAGGGAAGAGCGCCCGGCCAAAAAACACGGAACAGTCTAAAAATGAGGTGAGCATATGAACTTAAGTTATATTTTTGCAGACGCCCTTTCCAATACGCTTCTCGGTATGGGGACAGTGTTCGTCGTACTGATCATCATCATCCTGGTGATCATGCTGATGAGCAAATGTGTCCGTTCTTATGAGAACAGAGGAAAAGAGGCATTGGAAGCACCGAAGGCAGCGGCCCCGGTTATGCCGGCTGCGCCTGCGGAAGAGGAAGAAGTTACGGATGATCTGGAATTAGTAGCGGTTATCACTGCGGCTGTGGCGGCATCTGCGGGAACTTCCACCGATGGTTTTGTGGTACGCTCCATCAAGAGAGCACAGCATAGAAATTGGTAAAATAAGAATTCAGGAGGAAATGATAATGAAAAATTATACAATTACAGTAAATGGCGTGGCATATGATGTGACAGTGGAAGAAGCGGGCGCAGGCAGCGCGCCGGCAGCGGCTCCCAAGGCGGCTCCGAAAGCAGCTCCCAAGGCGGCTCCTGCAGCGGCTCCGAAAGCAGCACCGGCAGGCGGCGCGGGCAGCATTCAGGTAAAAGCAGGTGCGGCCGGAAAGGTCTTCAAGGTGGAAGCCAGCGTGGGACAGGCGGTAAAAGCAGGAGATCCTGTCGTTGTCATTGAGGCGATGAAGATGGAGATTCCCGTTGTGGCACCGGAAGACGGCACCGTAGCCAGCATTGACGTGGCAGTCGGCGACGAGATCGCGGCAGGCGCAGTTCTGGCGACCCTGAACTAATCACTCATTTCCATTGTTTCTGGAAACGAATTCATCTTACAATGCGAAATGGGAGGTAGCGCAATGAATATTTTAGATACGTTAGGGAACCTGCTGGGGCAGACTGCGTTCTTAGGCCTCGAATGGGGAAACTACCTGATGATTGTAGTTGCCTGCGTGTTCCTTTATCTGGCGGTCGCGAAAGGGTTTGAACCCCTTCTTCTCGTTCCGATTGCCTTTGGTATGTTGCTCGTTAATATTTATCCGCCGATCATGGAAGAAGGAGGACTTCTGAACTACTTCTTCAAGCTGGATGAGTGGGCGATCCTGCCGTCCCTGATTTTCATGGGGGTAGGCGCGCAGACAGATTTTGGCCCGCTGATCGCAAATCCAAAGAGCTTCCTTTTGGGAGCGGCTGCTCAGTTTGGTATTTATGCGGCGTATATCGGCGCGATGCTTCTTGGCTTTGGTGACAAAGCGGCTGCAGCCATCGCTATCATCGGCGGTGCCGACGGCCCTACGTCTATCTTCCTGGCCAACAAGCTGGGACAGCAGGCGATTCTCGGACCGATCGCAGTAGCGGCGTATTCCTATATGTCCTTAGTGCCGATCATACAGCCGCCTATCATGAAGCTCCTGACTACAGAGAAAGAGCGGAAGATCAAGATGGAACAGCTTCGTCCGGTATCCAAACTGGAGAAGATTCTGTTCCCGGTCATCGTAACTATCGTTGTCTGCATGATCCTGCCTTCTACGGCGCCGCTGGTCGGTATGCTGATGCTCGGCAACCTGTTTAAAGAATCCGGCGTGGTAAGACAGCTGACAGAGACTGCTTCCAATGCCATGATGTATATCGTAGTCATCCTGCTTGGTACTTCCGTTGGCGCGACCACGAGTGCGTCGGCGTTCCTTAATGTGGCTACTTTAAAAATCGTCCTACTGGGACTGATCGCGTTTGCGTTCGGTACAGCGTCCGGTGTGCTTCTCGGCAAGCTTATGAGTAAGCTCTCCGGTGGCAAGATCAATCCGCTCATCGGCTCTGCCGGTGTATCCGCAGTTCCGATGGCTGCCCGTGTATCCCAGAAGGTTGGCGCTGAAGCAGACCCGACTAACTTCCTGTTAATGCACGCCATGGGCCCCAACGTAGCAGGTGTTATCGGTACGGCAGTGGCTGCCGGTACTTTTATGGCAGTATTCGGTGTGAAATAATAGAGAAGACAGGAGGAAATAACATGTCAGAAGTAGTGAAAAAACCGGTAAAAATTACCGAGACTATATTGCGTGACGCTCATCAGAGCCTGATCGCGACAAGAATGACCACGGAGCAGATGCTTCCCATCGTTGACAAAATGGATAAGATCGGCTATCATGCCGTAGAATGCTGGGGCGGCGCCACCTTTGATGCCAGCCTTCGGTTCCTGAAGGAAGATCCCTGGGAAAGGCTCCGGAAATTAAGAGACGGATTTAAGAATACTAAACTGCAGATGCTGTTCCGCGGGCAGAACATCCTGGGATACCGCCATTACGCAGACGATGTAGTGGAATATTTTGTACAGAAATCCATAGCTAACGGTATTGATATCATTCGTATTTTTGACTGCCTGAACGATATCCGCAACTTAGAGTGTGCAGTCAAGGCGGCTGTCAAAGAAAAAGGCCATGCACAGGTAGCTCTTTCCTATACGCTTGGAGAGGCATATACGCTGGATTACTGGATGGATATCGCAAAGAGAATTGAAGATATGGGCGCACATTCCATCTGTATCAAGGATATGGCCGGTCTTCTGGTACCTGCAAAAGCGACTGAGCTGGTTCAGGCGCTTAAGTCCGCTACTACTCTGCCCATTGACCTGCATACCCATTATACTTCCGGTGTTGCTTCCATGACTTATATGAAAGCGGTAGAAGCCGGTTGTGATATCATTGATACGGCAATGTCACCTCTGGCAATGGGCACGAGCCAGCCGGCGACCGAGGTCATGGTTGAGGCATTTAAGGATACTCCTTATGATACCGGACTGGATCTGAATAAGCTGTCTGAGATTGCCGATTATTTCACGCCGATCCGGGAGGAAGCACTTAAGAGCGGCCTTCTGAATCCCAAGGTTTTAGGAGTAAATGTAAAGACCCTGATGTATCAGGTACCTGGCGGTATGCTCAGCAATCTGCTTTCCCAGTTAAAAGATCAGGGAGCAGAGGACAAATACCGGGAAGTTCTGGAGGAAGTTCCGAGAGTGAGGAAAGACTTTGGAGAGCCCCCTCTGGTTACTCCTTCCAGCCAGATCGTAGGTACTCAGGCCGTTCTCAATGTTCTGATGGGAGAGCGCTATAAGGTAGCTACGAAGGAATCCAAGGCTCTGCTGCGCGGTGAATACGGTCAGACCGTTAAGCCTATGAATCCCGACGTGATCAAGAAATGCATTGGTGACGAGAAGAGGATTACCTGCCGCCCTGCCGATCTGATCGAGAATGAGCTGGATAAGATTGAAGCGGAAATGTCTCAGTGGAAGGAGCAGGATGAGGATGTTCTCTCCTATGCTCTGTTCCCTCAGGTTGCCGTTGACTTCTTTAAATACAGAGAAGCGCAGAAGAGCAAGGTTGACCCTGCTGTTGCAGATACGGACAATAAGGCATATCCTGTGTAAGCGTTAAATGAATTTTGCAAGAAAGGCCTGGCGTGATATACGGCAGGCCTTTTATTAGTAAAAAGTAGATTTAGGAGAACTGAGATTGATGGAACAATGTATGCTGACGAAAAACGGGATACCGGTCTATTCTTATCCAAATCAGCATCTGCACAGCTTCTGCCTGTGCATGTATGTGAAAGCAGGCTCCATGTACGAAAAAAAGCAGGAGAACGGTATCGCGCATTTTTATGAGCATGTAGTCATCCGCAACATCAACAGCCTGATGAAGGGGCAGTTTTATAAGATTCTGGACAGGCTCGGTCTTTCATTCAATGGCGCGACCTATAAAGAATTTGTACAATTCAGTATTAGCGGCGCTGCAGAACATTGGAATGAGGCCGCAGAGATATTTGTGAAGCTGTTTGAACCACTGATTTTATCGGAAGAGGAAGTTGCGACTGAGCGTAAGCGGGTCAAGGCGGAGATTCGGGAATGTGAGAAGAAGAAGTCTGCAGAACGGCAGATGGAACGGACTGTTTGGAAGGGGACATCCCTGACACAGACCATTGCGGGAAAGAAGAAGAATCTGGAGCGGACAGGAAAGAAAGCGTTGTCTGAGTATCGGAAGCAGTTTTTGTCGGCGGGGAATCTTTTTTTGTATGTGACTGGACGGTGCAGCCAGGAGAATCTGGGGTATCTGCGGAGCCTCCTGGAACAGAGCGAATGGTATGAAGCTGGGACAAAACGGATGAATCTGGCCCCGGTTCCGGAGAGTTTTTTTCACAGGAGCATAAAGCCTGTTTTAATAAAAGGCGGGGAGACAGAGCTGGCGGTATCCTTTGATGTGGACACATCCAGGTATACCGATGCGATGCTGTGTCTGTTTTATGATATGCTGTTCGTGGGGGATTACTGCCGTATGTATCAGGAGCTTTCGGAGAAGACCGGATACATATACAGTTATGATGACCGGTTTGAACGCTATAAAAATCTGGGCAGTCTGCAGCTTAGCTATGAGGTTTCTTCCGGAAAGCTTATAAAAGCCTTTCAGAAAACGATGGAGGTCTTTCGGGAGATGAAGCATTCTCCTGGCAGCCTGGAATACGTCAGGGCGATTTATGTGGACAACGGGGATATGGCGTTGGACGATGCCGATGATTTCAACTGGAACCGGGCATATGACTGTCATATATTGGACGAAGAATATCCGGATATCGAAAGGAAAAAAGAAGCGTTTCAAAGAGTGACAGAAAAGGATATGGCGCGGATGGCCAGAGAGATATTCCGTCCGGAGAACATGGTGACGGTGATAAAAGGGAGTAAAAAGAAAATTCCCATGGAAAAGATAAAAGGGCTTATCCAGACCCTGGCTGAATGAGATTAATCATTCAGCCAGTTTTTTTTCAGAAATTCAAGCATATCGTTGGCTTTCGGAGGGCAGCCTTTTAAAGAATGGCAGAATTTTTCGGTGCAGCGGCCGATGCCGACAGATCCAGATCGATCCTGGCAGCCCTGTCCGATGGCAATCGGTGAATCCTTAAGCTGTTTTTTCAGGAGACCGGCTTCATCCAGCCGGTTCAGGGCGTGGATCAAAGAGCCGTAGCAGGCGCTGCAGGCATTTTCAGGAGAGATGTATTGGGCCAAAGCTGCCACCCGTCTGGACGGTTTCGGAGAAAAATCAGGTTCAGAGGGCTGGTTCAGCATATGGATATCTGCCCGCGAAAGGTCGGAAGAACCGACTCCAAGCTTTTCCGCCATATGGATATAAGGAACCTCTTCTGTGGAAAAACCCATGGTGTCGCATACAAAGGCATCACAGAGCACCGGGTCTGCGAAACCGAGGATACGGTCCATGGGAACCGGATTTCCGCCCTCTTCAAAATCCAGATCTCCGCATATATTGTCTACCAGGATAAAATCGTTTCTTGCAATGGTGTTTAAATGAGCAATAGGCTTATGCAGTCCGAGAGTATGGAAACGCCGCTTTTCACAGTTGGGTATGACTCCCTTATTGTTCTTCAGCGCGCAGGTGATCGTAGTCTGGCAGTGTCCCTTCAGCACAGGCATATTGATCACGAAATCCGAGGAAGCGGCTGTGTCGCACAGCTTTATTTTCATGCCGGCCGCGTCATATTCCTGAAATCTGTCTTTTTGGAGATCAATGAGCGGAATACCGTAAAGTTTTGAGATTCTGTCATAGCCGGCTGCGTGGAAGGCACGTTCTGTACTGTCTCCGACCCAGGAGCCTTCCATAATACGGATATGGGAAAACCCCTGTTCTTTTAAATATTCGATGGTGCCGTCCAGAAGCTCTGCATGAGTGGTGGCTCCTGAAGAAGGAGATTTGGACACCGCCAGATTGGGCTTGAGGCTAATGACAGCTTCTCTGTTTCTGATCATGCCGGCCAGGTCCGCCGCATGCAGCAGTGATTTGGTCATCTCCCGGTAATCAGAGCCGTGAATCATGAAAACATCGTTCTTTTTCATTGGGAATCCTCCTTCTGTATTTCTTTTATTTTAGCGGAATCCGAATAGAATTACAAGCGCAGGAAGAACTGTTTGACGGGATTCCTCTTTTGAAATATAATTAATAGCATCTGTGTACGGACAGGAGGGCTTTGTATGAAAAGGATCATAGTAGTTGGAGGCGGCGCGGCAGGCATGATGGCAGCCATTGGAGCGGCAGAAAAAAAGAATCGGGTGATTCTTTTGGAGAAAAATGAAAAGCTGGGAAAAAAGCTTTTCATTACCGGGAAAGGGCGCTGCAATGTGACAAATGACTGTGATGTGGAAACTCTTTTGTCTCATGTGGTCTCTAATTCTAAATTTTTGTACAGCGCTTTTTATGGTTTTTCCAGTCAGGACATGAAGCACTTTCTGGAAACGCGCGGTCTCAGACTGAAGACGGAGCGGGGGAATCGGGTGTTTCCGTCATCTGACCATTCTTCCGATGTGATCGCCTGCCTGGAAAGGGAGCTGAAGAGGCTTAAGGCGGAGGTGAGGCTGCAGGAGGCCGTAAAAGAGATTGTCATAGAAGACACGGAGGTAGAAGCCGGGGCAGGGAATAAGAAGTTAAAGAGGATAAAAGGGGTCTTGACAGAACGAGGAGAATTCTGCGGGGCGGACGCGGTGATCTTGGCTACAGGAGGTTTGTCCTATGCCTCAACCGGGTCCACGGGAGACGGATACAGGTTTGCCTGCGCCGCCGGTCATACGATCACAGAGCTTACGCCGGCCTTGGTACCTTTTAATGCGGGGGAGGAATGGGTCAAAGAACTTCAGGGACTTTCTCTGAAGAATGTCAGCCTGAAAATCAGCAGCGGGAAAAAGGTGCTGTATGAAGCGTTCGGAGAGATGCTGTTCACCCATTATGGGGTCAGCGGACCGGCTGTTCTCAGCGGAAGCAGTATTGTGACCAGACAGATTCGGAAAGCTCCCCTTCTTTTGAGCATCGATCTGAAGCCCTCCCTCTCCAGAGAACAGCTTGACCATCGGATTTTGAGGGATTTTGGGGAAACAAAGAACCGGCAGTTTAAAAATTCTCTGGGAAGCCTCTATCCTTCCAAATTGATTCCTGTTATAATAAAAAGAAGCGGGATTTCCGGAGACAAAAGGGTTAATGAGATTTCCCGGGAGGAACGGGAGGAGCTTGTCAGTCTCACGAAAGCATTTACCGTTACGCTTACCGGACTTCGCGACTATAAAGAGGCAATCATCACGCAGGGCGGGGTGAAGGTGCGTGAGATCGATCCCGCCACAATGGAATCCCGGCTTGTCGGGGGACTGTATTTTGCCGGCGAAATGCTGGATCTGGATGCGGTGACCGGAGGATATAATCTTCAGATAGCCTGGTCAACGGGATATGCGGCGGGACGAAGTGCCGGCGGGCAGGGCCAGGCAGCCGGTCTAAATGAATAGAGCAGTGAGAAAGGATAAGGCATATGAGTATCAACATTGCCATTGACGGGCCCGCAGGGGCCGGAAAGAGTACTATTGCAAAGCTGGTGGCGAAGAAGCTCGGTTTTGTTTATGTGGATACGGGCGCCATGTACCGCGCCATGGGGATATATTTTATGAAAAAGGGGATTTCGCCGGACGATGAAGCCTCCATTGGAAAAGCCTGTGGGGATGTGGATATTTCCATCGTATATGAGGATGGAGTCCAACAGGTATTCTTAAACAGAGAAAATGTGACTGGACTTTTGCGGACAGAAGACGCGGGGAAGATGGCTTCCGCCGTGTCCGGATATCTGTCGGTGAGAGAAAAACTGGTGGAGCTGCAGCAGAAGCTGGCCGCGTCGGAGAATGTGGTGATGGACGGAAGAGATATCGGAACTGTCGTGCTTCCGAAGGCGGATCTGAAGGTTTATCTGACCGCAAGTGTGGAAACAAGAGCAAAAAGAAGATTTCTGGAATTGACAGAAAAGGGGATTCCCTGTAATATAAAAGAAATTGAAAAAGATATAGAAGAAAGAGACTACCGGGATATGCACCGCGAGAACTCTCCTCTCAGGAGGGCGGAGGATGCTGTCTATCTGGATTCTTCTGATATGGACATCAATCAGGTGGCGGAAGAGATACTGGAAAAATTAAAAAGCAAAGAAGGTTAGGCATTTCATGAAAGTAGTGGTAGCGAAGACCGCGGGATTCTGTTTTGGAGTAAAGCGGGCAGTTGACACCGTTTATGAACAGGCAGCCCGGGCGGAGGATAACGAAGAGGAGAAGCCTATCTATACATATGGCCCGATCATTCACAATGAAGAGGTGGTCCGCGACTTGGAGGAAAAGGGAGTCCGCGTCTTAAACAGTGAAGAGGATATCGGGAAGCTGTCAGGCGGTACTGTGATCATCCGGTCCCATGGGGTCAGCAGACGGGTGTATGAGCTTCTCGAAAAACAGGGAGTGAATGTGGTTGACGCTACTTGCCCTTTCGTAAAGAAAATCCACAAGATCGTCAAAGAGGAGTCTGAAAAAGGAAAGACGATCGTGATCGTGGGAAGCGGGAACCATCCGGAAGTGGAGGGAATCCGCGGCTGGTGCAGCAAAGAGGCTTTTGTGGTGGAAACGCCGGAAGAGGCGGAAAAGCTTAGATTTCCGGAAGGGACAAAGCTTTGCATCGTGTCACAGACGACATTTAATTACAATAAATTTCAAGTTTTAGTTGAAATAATATTAAAAAAGAGTTATGATAGTATCGTTGTGAATACTATCTGCAGTGCTACCCATGAACGTCAGGCAGAAGCAAGGCAGCTCGCCTCCAAAATTGATGTGATGCTGGTAATCGGCGGAAAGCACAGCTCTAATACCCAGAAGCTATTTGAAATCTGCAGAAAGGAATGCAACAATACTTACTATATTCAGACTATCCGGGATTTGCAGGAGCAATGGCTGGAGGGCAGACGAAGCGTAGGTATTACAGCGGGGGCATCCACCCCGAATCATATCATAGAGGAGGTTCATAGGAATGTCAGAATTAAGTTTTGAACAATTACTGGAAGAATCATTGAAAACAATCAGAACAGGAGAGGTAGTCACTGGCACAGTTATCGGTGTTAAAGAAGATGAGATCATCTTAAATATAGGTTACAAGTCAGACGGCATCATCAGCAAGAATGAATATACGAATGACTCCTCTTTGGATCTTACTAGTGTCGTAAATGCAGGCGACGAAATGGAAGCCAAAGTCCTGAAGGTAAACGACGGCGAAGGGCAGGTGCTCCTGTCGTACAAGAGACTGGCCGTTGACCGCGGGAACAAGCGTCTGGAAGAAGCGTTTAACAGCGGAGAGGTCCTGACTGCCAAAGTGGTCCAGGTGCTCGACGGCGGGCTCAGCGTGAACGTGGAAGGCGCCAGAGTATTTATACCGGCTAGCCTTGTATCCGATTCTTATGAGAAGAATCTGGACAAGTACGCTGACCAGGAGATTGAATTTGTCATCACAGAGTTCAATCCCAGGAAGAGAAGGATTATCGGCAACCGCAAACAGCTGCTCATGGCGAAGAAAGCGGAGATGCAGAAAGAGTTGTTTGAGCGCATTGAGGTTGGACAGACAGTAGAGGGTATTGTGAAGAATATCACGGATTTTGGCGCGTTCATCGATCTGGGCGGTGCTGACGGGCTGCTTCACATTTCTGAAATGTCCTGGGGCCGTGTGGAGAACCCGAAGAAGGTCTTTAAGGTCGGCGAAGAGATCCGGGCGTTTATTAAAGATATCAATGGTGATAAGATTGCACTCAGTCTCAAGTTCCCTGAGGAAAATCCCTGGGTTCGTGCAGCTGAGAATTATGCAGTGGGCAATATCGTGACGGGCCGCGTGGCCAGGATGACCGATTTCGGCGCATTCGTGGAGCTGGAACCCGGCATCGATGCTTTGCTCCACGTATCCCAGATTTCCAGACAGCATGTAGAGAAACCCTCCGATGTACTTGCCATTGGAGAGGAGATTGAAGCTAAGGTTGTGGATTTCAATGGGGAAGACAAAAAGATCAGCCTGAGCATGAAGGTGCTGGAAGCACCTGCAGAACCGGTAGCAGATGAATTCATAGAGGAATCCGGCGAAGAGGCAATGACTGAAGAATAATGATGTGATAGCGACGACGCCTTTGGAAAGATTTTCCAGAGGCGTTTTGTTTCTTACGTATTATAATTGACAAAATAATTGGTTTTTTGTATAATTATTCATTGGGTGCGTCGGCACCAGTGTTTGGAAAATTTGGGAAAGAGGTGGGATATATGTATGGAATAACAGAGGGAAGCTTCCGTGACGATATGCCGCGGCTTTATGGCGACTGGGGCGTGGATTCCGAGATAGGAAAGCTGCGGGCAGTGCTCATGCGCCGGGCAGGTAAGGAAATAGAAGGAATTGAAGATCCGAAAGCCATGGCGATGAAAGAAAACTGGGATCCGGAGAAGGTTCGCTACCAGCAGGACGTGCTTGCGGATATCTACAGAAGTAACGGCGTGGCGGTCCATTACATAGAGGAGATGGGAGACGATTACCCGAACGGGATTTATGCGAGGGATTTGGTCCTTATGACTCCCGAAGGAGCAGTTGTAGCCCGTCCTGCAGCAGAATGTCGTGTGGGAGAAGAAGTATATGCGGCGAGACAGCTGTCGAAGCTGGGTGTACCGATCATAAAAACCGTCCATGGAACAGGTATATTTGACGGAGCCTGTCTTTTGTGGATGGATGCGGAGACCTGCATGCTGGGGTATGGCCTGCGCTGCAACCAATCCGGTATGGAACAGGTGGAAGCAGAACTGAAAGCCATGGGAGTGAAGCACGTTATCAAAGTGGAGATTCCCAGAGGAATGGCACATCTGGACAGCTTTATGGCGTTTGTGGATTACAGAACGGCTCTGGTGCTGCGGATGGCGGCGCCGAATACCGTATATACAGAGCTTGAAAAACGTGATTTCAATATCGTTGATATTCCGGATCTGGGAGAGTTTGCAGGATTCTGCCAGAATCTGGTCGCGCTGGAGCCGGGAAAAATCGTGATGCCTGCTGGCTGCCCCAAGACAGTGGCTGCTCTGGAGAAAGCCGGGGTGGAGGTAATCCAGACTGATGTCAGTGAGGTAATGAAGGGCAATGGCGCGATCCATTGCATGACGGCCTTCTTAAAACGTGATAGCGTCCCCCTGTATCTGCCCGAATGACCCGGTTAGGGTTGCGGGAAAGGACTGGGAATGTTATAATTAAAAGGAGAGACAAGGAGGATACAGTAATGAGAAAGAAATTGATAAGTGCATTATCACTGCTTCTCGTGGTAGTTATGCTGGCATCCTGTGGTGCCACAGGAAAGACAGATAAAGACGAGACAAAGGCAAAAGGGACAGAAGCAGGCGGTGAAACGAAGAGCACGGAGGCGGTGAATACAGGAACAGGAGTGACGATCCGTATTCCCTTTGCGGCGGAGCCTTCTTCCCTGGACCCCGGGTTCGGGAACAGCTCTGACAGTATTTGCCCCAGAGGTATCATGTATGAAGGACTTGTCCGTATATATGACAATAAGATTGAGCCGGCTATCGCGGAATCCTGGGATATCAGCGACGACGGCCTTACCTATACCTTCCATTTAAGAGACACGAAATGGGCGGACGGCGAGCCTGTGACAGCACAAGACTTTGAATACGGGATCAAGCGTCTTCTGGATCCCAGTGAAGATGCGCCCAACGGAAACTATTCCTGGATGGGATATTATTTCAAGAACGGCGAGGAGTTCAACAACGGTGAGTGCACCGCCGATGAAGTGGGCGTAAAGGCTTTGGATGAAAAGACTCTGGAGATTACAGCGGTGAGAAATATGCCCTATTTCCTCGACCTCATGAAAATGCCCTGTTTCTATCCTGTCCGCCAGGATATCGCAGAGCAGTACGGTAAGGATTATGCTTCTTCTCCCGAGACCGTAGTGTGCAACGGACCTTTCGTATTGAAACAGTGGGATCATGAAAGCAAGCTGGTATTTGAGAAGAACCCCGGATACTGGAATGCGGATGCCATCAATGTGGACACGATCGAAGCGTATATCATTTCTGATGAAAATACGATTATGGATATGTTTGACAATGGGGAGCTGGACATCACCAATACGATTCCCAAGGAGCAGATCCAGAAATATATTGATAACGGTGAGGCTGTAAATATCGTAGGCGCTACCATCTGGTATTCCGTCATCAACGTAAAGACGGACCGCGGAGATGCTTCTAAGCTCCTTCAGAACAAGAGCTTCCGTCAGGCATTCTCCTATGCCATTGACAGAGAAGGTCTTGTCGAGGCGGCGAGAGGCGACGGTTCCTTTGCTGTGACCAGAATGATGCCGGATCTGATGTCGATCTGCGATTCCACATGGGCAGAGAAGTTCCCGCTTGAGAATCCCCTTCCCACGTCTGCTGATACCGACAAAGCGGCTGAGCTTTTTGAACAGGCACTTTCGGAGACAGGCCTGAGCAAGGACAGCCTTCCCAAGATGACCATTCTGACCTTTGATGAAGGGGCGGCCAAGACATCCGCTACCATTCTTCAGAACGTATTGAAGACAAACTTCAATATTGACGCGCAGATCGATACTCAGACCTATTCTGCAAGACAGGATAAGGAGAACCAGGGTGATTATGATTTCTGTATCACCAACTGGGCGCCGGATTATAACGATCCTATGACTTTCATGGAATGCTACAGCAGCGGAAGCAGCTACAATATGTACTTCGGCGGATTTGAAAATGCGGATTACGATGCGCTGATCAAAGAAGCAAATACCACGGATGATATGGAGAAACGTGCGGAACTTCTGTTCCAGGCAGAGACACAGGCTCTGGACGAGATGTTCTGTGTACCGCTTTTCCAGACCAGCGGCTACTGGGGCATGAAGAAGACGCTGACAGGTGTTTCCAAGTGCGGTTTTGGCGCGAATGACCCTGATTTTGCGAGAGTGAAATATGTGGGGGACGCACAGTGATCCATTTTTAGTGAGACCTGATCGGTTTCCGGTTGTTTAGTAATTGGCAATATAAGGATGCCTTCGCGGCCAGCCTTTTGGCGGGAGGCATCCTTATATATTATTCCTTGCTCCCGTCGGGAAAGAGGACACTATATTCAGAAAAAGGTAGAGAGTATGGTTAAATACATAGTTAAAAAGATTTGTGTTGCATTCCTTACAATCTTCATATTGGTCTCTGTGGTCTTTCTGATGATAAGACTTCTTCCCGGCGACCCTTTTAACGATGTGAAGGTGCCCAAGGCCACTCAGGAGAAGATGCGGTCGTATTATGGTCTGGACAAGCCTCTCCATGAGCAGTATCTGACTTATATGAATAATCTGCTCCATGGCAATATGGGATACAGCCTCCGGACACAGAACCGTACTGTTAATGAAATTATTGTAAAAGCGTTTCCCTATTCACTGGATCTGGGAATCCGGGCTCTGATATTTGCGGTGGTTGCCGGGCTTGGCCTAGGCATTCTGGCCGCTTTAAAACATAATAAATTCTGGGACCATTTCAGTATGACCATAGCGGTCATCGGGATATCGGTACCAAGTTTTATCATAGGAAGCCTCATCCAATATGTATTTGCGGTGAAGCTTAAGATACTGCCGGTCGCGCTGTGGGAAACAGAGGCGTCCACGATTCTTCCGACCTTTGCCCTGGGACTCGGTTCTGTGGCCAGTGTGGCGAGGATCATGCGTACCAGTATGCTGGAGATTTCCAATGAGGATTATATCAAGACCGCAAAGGCGAAGGGACTCAGCAATTTTGAGATCACCAGAAAACATAAGCTGCGCAACTCGCTTCTGCCTATTGTGACGGTTCTTGGTCCCATGGTGGCAGTCCTCCTTACAGGTACTTTTGTAATTGAGAATATTTTTGCGATTCCTGGTCTGGGCAAACACTATGTGAACAGCATCCAGACCCTGGATTATCCGTTGATTCTGGGCATGACTCTGGTATACAGTGTGTTTTTGATCGTCATGCAGCTGTTTGTGGATATTGTATATGGACTGGTAGACCCCAGGATAAAATTGTATCAATAAGGGGGAGCGGATATGGAAGAAAATAAGGAATTGTTTGAATTTATAGAGCATTCAAATGCGGAAGCAGAAGAGCTGTACGGCCCCAGTGTCACCTATTGGAAGGATGCCTGGCGCCGTTTGAAAAAGAATAAAGTGGCAATGTTCGGTGTTGTGATTCTGGTCCTTCTGGCTATCATGGCCATTTTTGGTCCGATGATGGGCAAATATAATCATGCGGACGTGGACCTCATCAATACCAACAAATGGCCGAGCGGAGAGCATTGGTTTGGAACTGATGATGTAGGGCGTGATATCTGGGCCCGCGTATGGATGGGAGCCAGAGTATCGCTCTTCATCGCATTGGTCGCTGCGGTGGTCCAGAGCACCATCGGCGTGATCATCGGGGGCATCAGCGGTTACTTCGGAGGAAAGCTGGATACGTTCATCATGAGAGCCACCGATGTGATTGACTCCATTCCCTTTTTGGTATATGTGATCGTGATCACCATGCTGTTCGGAACGGGTATGCTGCCGATCATCATGGCGTTTGCGCTGACGGGTTGGATAAAGATGGCGAGGCTTGTCCGCGGACAGGCGCTGCAGCTGAAGACCCAGGATTACGTGGTGGCGGCCACCGGACTGGGAGCCAGCAAATGGAGGATCATCATACGCCATATGGTGCCGAATATGCTGGGAGTCATCATTGTGACGCTGACGATGAACATACCGAACGCTATTTTTACGGAGGCTTATCTGAGTTATATCGGTATCGGCCTGCAGCCGCCGCTTACCAGCTGGGGCCAGTTGGCCGACGCGGGTTCCAAGGTGATGAAAGCGTTCCCTTATCAGCTGATTATTCCGGCTGTTTTTATCAGCGTCACCATGCTGTCTCTGCAGCTTTTGGGAGACGGTCTCAGAGATGCGCTGGACCCGAAACTCAGGAAATAAGGAGGCTGTCCCATGAAGGAAGAACAAGTATTATTACAGGTTGAAGACCTGCAGGTGTCCTTTGACACCTATGCCGGTGAAGTAAAGGCGGTTCGGGGAGTTTCCTTTGAGGTACATGAAGGAGAGACTCTGGCGATCGTAGGCGAGTCCGGTTCAGGAAAGAGCGTAACGGCCCAGGCTGTGATGCGGCTCACGCCGGACGACCAGATTCAGTATAAGAACGGCCATATTCGGTTTGAAGATACAGAGGTCCTTAAGGTTTCTCAGAAGGAAATGGAGAAAATCCGAGGTGCGAAGATTGGAATGATTCTCCAGGATCCGCTGACCTCTCTGAATCCTACGATGCTTGTAGGCAAGCAGATTGCAGAAGGCCTGATAAAGCATCAGCATCTCGACAAGGCCGAGGCTATCAAGCGTTCAGTGGAAATGCTTAAGATGGTGGGGATTCCCAATGCGGAGCAGAGGGCATGCCAATACCCTCACGAATTTTCGGGGGGGATGCGTCAGCGTGTCAGCATTGCCATCGCGCTGGCCTGCAATCCGAAGCTCTTGATCGCGGATGAACCGACCACCGCTCTGGATGTGACGATTCAGGCTCAGATTCTGGAGCTGATGAAGGACCTTCAGAAGCGTTTGGGCACTTCTATCATATTGATTACCCATGATTTAGGCATTGTTGCGGATATGGCTGAGAATATTGTGATCATGTATGCGGGGCGTCTGGTGGAAAAAGGGAGCTGCAAGGATGTATTTTACCGGCCGGGGCATCCCTATACCTGGGGACTTTTGGAATCGGTCCCGAAGATTGACCAGGCAAGTAAGGAAGAGCTTGACAGCATACCCGGGACTCCGCCGGATCTGCATTCGGATATCAAAGGATGTCCATTCAAAAGCCGCTGTAAATATGCCATGAAAATCTGCTATGAGCAGGCTCCCGAAGCTTTTGAGCTGGGAGAGAAGCATACGGCCAGCTGCTGGCTATACCATGAGAATGCGCCTGAGGTGAAGAATCCGATTACGAACAGGGAGTGTAAATCCGATGAGTGAAAACATGGTGGAAGTAAAGAACCTGAAGAAATATTTCAATGTGGGCAAGGGGAAAGAGCTAAAGGCTGTGGACGGCGTCAGTCTCTTTATCCGCAAAGGAGAAACCCTGGGTCTTGTAGGAGAATCTGGCTGCGGAAAGTCCACCTTGGGAAAGACCATAATGAAATTTTACGAACCCACGGAAGGACAGATTCTGTTTCAGGACAGGGACATCACGAAGCTTTCCAGAAGAGGATATCTGAACTTTACAAAGGAAGCTCAGATGATCTTTCAGGATCCGTATGCTTCCCTGGATTCCAGGATGACGGCAGGAAGTATTATTTCCGAGGGCATGGATATCCATAAAATCTGCTCCAGTAAAAGCGAGAGGCAGGAAAGAGTATATGAGCTTTTGAACCTGGTAGGGCTAAACAAGGAGCATGCCAATCGTTTTGCCCATGAGTTCTCCGGCGGACAGAGACAGAGAATCGGAATCGCCAGGGCACTGGCGCTGAATCCGGAGTTCATTGTCTGCGATGAGCCGATTTCCGCGCTGGACGTTTCCATTCAGGCTCAGGTGATCAATCTGCTCTTAAAGCTTCAGGGAGAGCTGAATTTGACGTATTTATTCATCGCTCATGATTTGAGCGTGGTGAAGCATATCTCCGACCGTGTGGCGGTGATGTACTTGGGAGCGATCATGGAGGTCTCCGACAGTCACAATTTTTATATGAATCCGCTGCATCCTTATACGGAGGCGCTTCTTTCGGCCATACCGATTCCGAATCCGGATGTAACGCGGGCCAAAAAGAGGATTCTTCTGGAGGGAGACGTTCCCAGCCCTGTGAATCCCAAGCCGGGCTGCAAGTTCGCGTCCCGGTGTAAGCTGGCGAAGCCCTCCTGTTTTGAAAAGGCTCCGGAGCTAAAAGAAGTGGAACCGGGGCATTTTGTGGCGTGCCATATGGTGTCAGGAGAATAGAACTATAAATGAAATCGAATAATCACGGTAAATAATCACGGATAAGGGGAAAAAGAAGTGAAATGTTTATGCGAGCTCTATACAGAGCAGGGATTATTGGAAAAGAGCTCCGGGCTGCTTATAAACAGGCCGGGCATTTTCTGTTTGGAAAACAGGGAACAGGAGCGGTTGTTTGTCAATCTGGCTGCCCGTATTGGCGTGGAGTGCTCCGGGATGAAACGGCCCGTCTGCAAAAGTGAGCCGGAGCTTGCCGTCCGCCTGTCACGGAATCAGGAACTGGGAGCCGGAAACGGCCGGATCTTATTGTCCTGCGGAGGTGTGCTGGCAGAGGCGGGAAGCCAGCGGGACCTGGAGAGTCTGACAGAATATCTGGTCTGCCGTTTTCCTGAAGCTCCCGGAGGAAATGTGAGAAGGCTGAGGGAACATTTGGCAGAAGCTTTTTCTGCGGAGATATGTGTGGAGGAAGTGCGGATTCATTTTCCGGAAGGCAGAATCACAGGTGTAGTCTATCGGGAGGACGGATCCAGGAAGGAACTGGACGAAGAATGGCTGGAAAAACTGGCTGCTGATTTCGGCGATTCGAAGGAAGAAGATTCCTGCAAATCCTATGATGCGCTGAAGCCTGGTCTCTCTCAGAATTTAAATAAGCGGATCCATATGGAGAAGGCCCATATTCTGGATGCGGACAGTTTATTGTCGTTGGCGCTGTCCATAAGCCTTCGGAATTTTGAAACGGTTTATCCCCTTGCTGCGGCCGAATCAACAGATGATGCAGAAGGAATAGAATACCTCCGTTTCCAGGAGGAGGATACGGCGAGAATCCTCTTTCAGGGAAACGATACCGTGTTTGCTGGAAGCAAAGAAACGCTTCCGGAACTATTGTCCTCCTGGATGGAAAGGTCAGAAGAGCTTCGGGATCAGAACTGGCTGGAGGATCTGTCGGCACTGGCCGGTGGAAGAAAGGAAGTTGGGCAGGCCGCCGCGTTTTTGACAGGGAAGGAGAAAGCGGAAAAACAGGCAGAGCTGGTCACAAGGGAGTATACGGCCGGAATTATGGATGAGACTTCTTTTGAACGTTATCTGACGGAACGAACCGGCGTGCCTGTGGACGTGAAGAAATGCCAGACGGGACGGGAAGTAAAGCGATGGAATTTTACGCCTGTCTGGGAGGGAAAGGAATTCTGGGAGAAATTCAGCCAGAAGGCGCTGCCATTTTTTTCGAAAGGAGATGTGGTGGAAATTTCCGGACGGCTCAGTGAAGATGCGGATGTCAGAAGGCGTATGGAAAAAAGGCTTTGCGACGCCGTTGAGGCAGCCGGGGCCAGAGCGGACCACGTTTCTGTCTGCCGTTCTTTTAAGTCCGGAAGCTGCTGGATAGAGGAATCGGTTCTTCCACGTTTGAAGATGCTGGGAGATATAAAGAGAATAGAGATTGATTTTTCATACTTTGTCAATGAATTGGGCGAAGAAGAATTTGAAGACGAATCCGCCCCCAATTATGGGGAACATCAGGACAAGCCTCATAAATGGTTCGATATTCCGACCAGATGGCTTCAGGAGCTGTTCCCGGTGGATGAGGTTCTGGCGGACGGTCTTTCAATCTCTACCGATGCCGTTGCCTTCCGCCGCGCCGATGATCTGGGGCATACTTATAGAATTCGGGCCTACGGTGCGGAGGATGCTGAGGTGTTCTCAGATACCTTCGATGTGAAATATGTTGAAAAATATTATATGAACCGTTATCCTGTGATCGGGAAGACCCATGTGACAACCGGGTGGATAATCGTAAAGAAGAACGGCAGAATTCTCCTGGACGAGCAGGTTGAGACGGATACGGAAAGAATCTGGACAGCTATGGAGGATACAGTCCTGCCGGATCTGGAAAAGCTTTTGACGGACAAATATACAGTGGACGGGCTTGTAGGTGCCCAGCCGCTTTTCAACCGACTTCAGCTGAATATTTCGATGAGTGAAGTGGACTATGATACGGGAATCCGTGAGGAACGCGTATCGACCACGGAGAATATGCAGGAGGATATGTATTTCTATCTTCTGGACTGGTTTAAGACCTTTGGGGAACGGGAGTGCGGCCGAGGTCTGGATAATGTGGGACTGATCATTCCGGAGATAAAAAATGTGAAGGAAGAAGACTCCCGCTTTGAGGTGATTCTCTATGAGGATTATGCGGAAGAACCTTATGGAAGCTTCGACGGAAAGATCTGTCCCATCGAGCAGGAAAAAGTGAAGGCAGAGCCGGTTTCACTCCATTTTGAAGGCGATACTGCGGTTTTACTCATGGAGATCAGAACAGAAGGGGAAGAAATACAGAATTCATGTGCCTCATCCGCTCTTTCCCGCCTGAGAGTCGCAGGAGAGCTTTTGGAGAAGGGCATCTTGAATTACTGTCCGGATACTCCGTGGAGGCTGATATACAAGGGCTGCGGGGAAGAGGCAGTCCTGGATATCCTGCCTGCCGGGGAGAAAGCCTCGGTGCTTAAGGAAGAAGAGAAAGACCGGATACTCCGGGAGGACGTCATTGATTATGCGGGATATAAAGAGCTTCTTACTTATTACAGCCGGTATCCGGAACTGAAAATACGCCCCGTGGAAACCACTTATCAGGGACGGAAGATTTTCTATATCGAATATATTAAAAAAGATGCGGGCATCCTGTATGCTCGGAATAAGCTGATGACCAACCGGCTCATGATCTTGTTTAACGGCCGGCATCACGGCAATGAGGCTTCCAGTGTGAATTCTGCATTCCTGCTGCTCGACCGTCTTCTGAAGGACGAAAGCCTCAGAGACCAGATGGATACAGTGAATGTATTGACGCTGCCCTGGGAAAACATCGATGGCGGGGAGCTCCACTGTACGGTGCAGAAGGAGAATCCGAAGTGGCTCTGCCATCCAGCCAGGTATAACAGCGCCGGCTTTGAATTCCGGAAGGATTATAACAATCCGGATACCATTTACGGAGAATCCCGCGCCGTGGTCAAGCTCTGGAGAAAGTGGCTGTTTGATGTAGTGACGGATAATCATGGATTTGAGGGACACGAACTGGTCCAGCCTTTTTCCGGATATATCTCCCCGTGGTATAAAGGCTTCTGGATTCCCAAGGCTCTCTATTACGGTTATATCTGGTTTGATGAGAGTAATCCCTATACGATTTCTTTTGGAAACCGGGTGAGAAGCAAGGTGGCTGATTATATCAATGAGGATCAGGAAATCTGGGAGCGGAACAAAGTCTGCCAGGAACGGTTTTACAAATATGCGGAGAAATGGTTCCCCACCATGTTCCGCACAGAAACTTATAAAGATGTGATTTTCTACTGGATAGAAACCAACAAGCAGAAACGGGCAAATAATTTTAATTTGAGTAATCCGGAGATCACGACGCTGGACTGGACTACGGAGGTGGCCGACGAGACGGTGACGGGGGATGATATGTGGCTGAATGCCAGAGCGCATCTGCTGTCGGACCTGGCTCTGTTTGAGGTTCTTAAAGAGACGGATCTGATATCGGAATGCCGAGTATCGGAACGGCATGGACATTATACGTATACAAAGTTTCGCAGACGCCCGCTCATGTGAGCGCCGGGGCAGTATAAAAGGAGGATGAAAATATGGCTGAACAGACGACAAATACTTTTAGGGAGGATTTGCCGAAGCTTTATGGAGATTGGGGAGTGGATTCGGAAATTGGAAAGCTGCGCTCTGTGCTGATGCGCCGTCCGGGAAAGGAAATCGAAAATATCACGAGAGAGGACAGTGAAAGACTGGCCTTTGTCATGACAGACGGAGATGATTATAATCCGGAATTAGTGAGGAAACAGCATGATGAAGTGGCGCGGATCTACCGGGAAAACGGTGTGCAGGTGAATTACGTGGAGGAAATGGATGAAAGCTGTCCAAACGCCATGTTCTGCCGGGACCTGGTCTTGGGAACTCCGGAAGGCGTGATCATGGCAAGGCCTGGAATCGCCGTCCGCGTTCCCGAGGTGAAATATGCAGCCCAGGCGGCAGCAAAGCTGGGAGTGCCTATCATCAAGACGGTCAATGGAACGGGAACTTTTGACGGCGCCTGTGTTTTTTGGATAGATCGGGAGACGGTGATCTTCGGAACAGGTACCCGCTGCAACCAGTCCGGATACGATCAGGTGTCGGGGGAACTCTACAACATGGGCGTGAAGAATATTTACACACTGAGCATTCCGAGAAGACTGAAGCATCTGGACGGTATGCTGTCCATAGCCGACCATGATGTGGCCCTTGCCTTTTCCAGGAGCACTCCTGAGATCGTGTATGAAGCTCTGGAAAAAAGAGGCTTCCGTGTATTGGAGATTCCTACTTTGGAAGAACGGGACAACCTGGCGGCAAATCTGGTGGCACTTGAGCCGGGCAAGGTCTTAATGCCGGCCGGAAATCCCCTGACGAAAAAGCTTTTGACAGAGGCTGGAGTAGAATGTATAGAAGTAGACATCAGTGAAATCAAGAAAGGCGGAGGAGCGCTGCACTGCATCACTGCCTTTTTGAAGAGGGATTCTATCCCTGTGTATCCGGTAAAAGAATGAAGTGAAAAAATAACCAGCAGTTTCTGCTTGCAAGCCTCCTAAAATAATGATATGCTTTTACCTAGCGATTAATGAGAAAATTGTCGAATTTTAGACATTGCTTTAGGAGTGTTGTTTATGATAGATTCTGCAGCCATTTTAGAACGGCTGATGGAGTATTATGCGAATGATTATGATCTGACCTGTCCTTACCAGCTGGGAGACACAATTTATGATACTTATGCAGCTTACAGCCACTTCAATTGTTTTGAACACGCTTTCATCCGGGATACGCTCACTTTGTCAAAGGGTGATATCTTTCGTTTTAAGAACTATCTGACTACGGCCATAGAGCCGTTTTTAGTGCGTGGAGGAGAGGAGTTCCCCGCTCCGGGACATATATATACGTATGTGACCGGTATTTTTATCAGTGAACGAAAAGTTAGGGATGATGTACGGCGCATTATCAGGCATTTCCGCTATTACAGGGGCTATGGATTTTATAACCGGGGATACTGTCAGGCACGGATTGCCGCTTTTGATACGGAAACGGGGACCTTGATATGCAGTCCTGCCGCAAAAGAACTGATGCTGGAGTATCGAAGAATATTGGGATAATGAAAGATTAGCTCCCTTCTGGACTGACGAGCGAAAAAAGCTTGTCACTCAGGGGGGAGTATTTTTTTGCTCTTTTATAAAATATACCTTCTGAGAGCCGCTAAAAGGAAAACGCGGCTGAGTTGGATAAAAGATGAATGAAATATTCATACTGAAAGCACAGGAGGGATTTATATGAAAGAAATCATCATAACAGAAAGTACAATCACTCGTTATCAGTCGTATTTGGTCCGTGAAGAAAAGAGCCCGGCCACGATTGAAAAATATACCCGAGATGTCCGGGCATTTTCCTTATTTTTGTCTGGACGGGCCGTGAGCAAGGAGCTGACGGTAAGCTATAAACGTAAACTGACAGAAGAAGGGTATGCCGTGCGATCCATCAATTCCATGCTGGTATCAATCACCCGTCTGATGGTGTTTTTGGACAGACCGGACTGCATAGTAAAGACTATCAGGACGCAGCGGCAAACCTATTCGGAGGAAGAAAAGGAACTGACCAAGGAAGAGTATTACCGGCTTCTGAGAGCGGCGAAGGTCAGTCCGCGGTTATGCCTTCTGCTTCAGACCATCTGCGGAACTGGTATACGGGTATCGGAACTGCAATATTTTAATCTGGAAATGGTACGTCGGGGAGAAATCACCATTTCCTGCAAAGGCAAAATTCGAAACATCCTTGTTCCGGGTGGACTTAAAAAAAAGCTGCTAGACTATGCGAAAATAAACGGCATCCAGAGCGGCGTGATTTTCCGTACAAGGAGTGGACGTCCTATGAACAGAAGCAACATCTGGAAGGAGATGAAAAAACTCTGCGAATCGGCCCGCATAAATCCCAATAAGGTTTTCCCTCATAATTTACGAAAGCTCTTTGCCCGAACCTTTTACAGTATTGAAAAAGATATTGCCAAGCTGGCGGACATCCTGGGCCACAGCAGCATTGAGACGACCCGCATTTATATTATGACTTCCAGTACAGAACACCGCAGGAAAATAGAATGTCTGGGGTTGGTGGTTTAACAGATAAAATAAAAAACCACATAATTTGTATTATGTAGTCAGAGCGCCTTCAATTCTTGTATATAAATACCAATATCTAGTAATCGTTTTATCATACATAGTAAGAAATTTCAAGAAACCTGCGAAAAAAAAAATAATATTTCAATCTATAAAAAATCTGAGCAACACAATACCGCTCCCAGTACTTTTTCTTGAGAAGAAAGATGAGGGCGTATTTTGTGTTTCTTATTTTATTTCTGTTTTCCTTCAATGTAAGATTTTAATTTAGTTTCCCATCGTATGATACTACATAATACAAATTATGTTCCTGTGGTTGAATAGTGCTGCGTCTTCTTGATGGAAGGGAGCATTGTACGATGGATAAAGCTGGGATAAAGGCAGTACCGGAAAAGAAACTCTGTCAAGATCTCACAGGAAAACGTTTTGGAAAGCTGGTGGTGCTGGAATATGTGAAGCCGGAGAAAGGAATGGGCAGATGGAAATGCCGGTGTGACTGTGGGAATATCACCTACAAACGTACGGGACATTTAAATGCGGGGACAGCTGTCAGCTGCGGCTGTGCGAGAAAAAATCATACGCAGGATCTGGCCGGCAGGAGATTTGGAAGATTGACTGTCCTGAAAAAAACAGAGCAGACAGGAGACGATGGTTCAGTATTGTGGGAATGTCAGTGTGACTGTGGAGGCATCTGTCTCATTTCCACAAATCAGCTCAGAGGAGGGACAGCGAAGAGCTGCGGATGTGCTTGGCGCCGGCCGACGGTCCAGGCCGGCGACCGGTTTGGAAGACTGACAGCAGTCTGT
Organism: Lientehia hominis; assembly: GCF_021044755.1. GTDB lineage: Bacteria > Bacillota > Clostridia > Lachnospirales > Lachnospiraceae > Lientehia > Lientehia hominis. The sequence continues at coordinate 165,602 of NZ_JAJNOR010000001.1, read as the reverse complement.
CCTACAGAAAAGCGTAGTTCAAAGGCTGTAGTATGGGAGTGTTTGTGTGACTGCGGCAACACGGTGGAAGTGCGTTCCACTTCTTTGCAGAACGGACACACCGTCAGCTGCGGCTGTGCGAAAGCGGACATCGATGCCGGGAGGGATTTTAAAAAAGTGTTGACCTACAGGGATGGCACCTGCATTGAATTTCTGAAAAATATTGACAGGCCCACTAAAAGCACTTCTTCAGACACTGGGGTCCGCGGAGTCCGGCTTTTGAGGAATGGAAAATATAATGCTTCCATTACTTTTCGCCGGCATCGATACAGTTTGGGCACATACACGAAAGTGGAAGATGCCATATCGGCACGAAAGCAGGGAGAGAACATGGTGAAAGAATATTTGGAAGATTATAAAATTTCTCGGTTTTCATTTTAGAAAGGAAAGAGAGGAGGAGAGGAACTGCTCTAAAAGCCCGTCCTCCAGCCACATGTTTTCCTGATATTCTACGTAGGAAGGGCGGGATTTATATTCTTCATAAAATAGAGGATGTTCTCCGGCTGCAGTTTCCGGAAACGGGATAAAGAGTCCGTCTCGTTTCTGATAGCAGGTCCTGGCCGTGGCCTTTACCCGGTGGTTTTTATCGACGTAGGCGGCGACACTTTTGTGCAGGGCTTTGTCTTCCTCGGGAAGATAATAGTAGTTACCGTAATCCTGGAAGAAATATTTTAGTGTTCCGTTTAAGACTGGAATCCGGAGCACAAGGAGGTCTTCCTTACAGGAAAACGTATAGGAATCAGAAGAAAACCGGCAGGATACAGGTACAGCTTCTGATTCGTTCCTGCAGGTGACAAGAAGCTCCCTTGCTGTTTCTTTCTCATATGTCTGGTAGGTATGGAAACGCTCCTCTTCAAAGTGAAATCTGCTTCCAAAAAAATCCTGGAAAGACAAAAGAGAAAGCAAGGCGGGAAGTCCCTTGACGTCTTCTTCATTGTGCAGAATGAGTACATGGAAAAGCCGGTCATCCTTTGAGCGGAGGTATTCCTTATAGATTTCTATCAGCTGCCCTCCGTTGAACGGATCTTCTCTGCCAATTCCTAGAAATGCCTCCAAAGTCTTCTGTTTGCAGTCAGTAAGCGAGAGGAGCTTTTTAAGCGGCCGAATTTTCCGGTAGATATCCAGGCTGGCAGGAGTCTGTCTGCCAGAGGGTGTCTGGAATTTTGCTGCCCGCTCTCTGAGAAATGGAATATCAAAAGTGGTTCCGTTGAAGTGGACTAAAGTGGAAAAGCCGGAAGAGAACGTGAGAAAATGAAATAAAAGCTCCCGCTCAGCTTCCGGTGAGTCCGCAAACCATTGTTTCAGATGCCAGGATCCATCCTTTACATATACACACCCGATCAAGTATATCATGTCTTTTTTGGAAGAAAGGCCGGTCGTCTCAATATCGAAAAACAGGAGCTCCTCTGGATTTCCCAGACGTCTCATATCATATGCAGTTTTAAATGAGTATTCTTTTGTGATAGCTATCATGTCCTTATTATAAGTGGCTTATTTTTTTGTGTCAAGGAAAAAAGAACACTTGTACGAAAAAACTTGCCATGTCCTGGGAACTATGTTAAACTGTTCATGGAACGGAAGAATGAAAGAGGGACAGAAAAATGATTTCATATATCAAGGGAAGACTTCTGGAAGTGTATGAGGACTCGGTCATACTGGAAAATGGAGGGATTGGTTATCAGATTCAGGTGCCGGTCTCGGTTCTGACAGAATACTCCATAGGGGAAGAGATTCAGATTTATACCTATCTCTATGTGAGAGAGGATGCTTTAAGCCTTTATGGTTTTTCTTCCCGGGATGATTTGGATATATTCAAGCTGCTGATCGGTGTCAATGGAATTGGGCCGAAGGGTGCCTTGGGGGTTCTTTCTGTCATATCGCCGGATGACCTGCGATTTGCGGTCCTCTCGGAGGACGCCAAGTCCATAGCCAGAGCACCTGGGATTGGTCTTAAAACGGCCCAGAAGGTCATATTGGAGCTGAAGGACAAGCTCAGCCTGGAGGACGCATTTGAAAGAAAGAGCGCCCATGAGGCGGTGAAGGGAAAGATATCCGGAACTTCAGCGGACAACAAAGGAGAAGCAGTCCAGGCTCTGACAGCGCTTGGTTACAGTGCTTCGGAAGCTATGAAAGCCGTCCGCCGGATACCGGGCGCAGAGGAGATGGAAGTGGAAGCGATCTTAAAAGCCGCCCTGAAAACGATGGCGCTGTTTTGATTGGGAAAATAAAGGCGCAACAGGAGCGGTAAGGAGAAAGGAAGTTTCTGCCGATGGAAAAGCGGATCATCAATACGGAATTTACCAGAGAAGAGCAGGGGATAGAAAACCACCTGCGGCCCAGGACTCTGGATGAATACATTGGACAGCAGAAAGCCAAGGATATGCTGCGGGTCTATATCGAGGCTGCAAAGTCGAGGGGAGAATCTCTGGATCATGTTTTGTTTTATGGACCGCCTGGGCTTGGAAAGACTACCCTTGCAGGTATACTAGCAAATGAAATGGGATCGGAACTTAAGATAACCGCAGGGCCTGCCATAGAGAAACCGGGAGAAATGGCGGCCATTCTCAATAATTTAAATGACGGAGATATCCTTTTTGTGGATGAAATTCACCGTCTGAACCGGCAGGTAGAGGAAGTGCTCTACCCGGCCATGGAAGACTATGCCATTGATATTGTCATCGGAAAGGGAGCGTCCGCCCGCTCCATACGGCTGGATCTGCCTCATTTTACGCTGGTAGGAGCGACTACCAGGGCGGGCCTTCTGACGGCTCCCCTCCGGGACCGGTTCGGGGTGGTACATCATTTGGAATTTTATACGGAAGAGGAACTTCTGGCTATTATCCTGCGGTCTGCAAAGGTACTTCAGGTGGAGATCGTAGAAGATGGAGCCAGACAGATTGCCTCGAGATCAAGGGGGACGCCGAGACTGGCCAACCGATTTTTAAAAAGAGTCAGGGATTTTGCTCAGGTGAGATATGATGGCGTTATCACTGCAAAGGTAGCATCGGATGCTCTGGATCTTCTGGATGTGGATCCGCTGGGTCTGGATTATACGGATAGAAAGGTTCTGCTCACAATGATTGAAAAATTTGGCGGGGGCCCTGTCGGCCTGGATACTCTGGCGGCGGCTTTATGTGAGGATGTGGGTACTCTGGAAGACGTATACGAACCGTATCTCCTTAAAAATGGATTTATAAACCGTACTCCCAGAGGCAGGACGGTGACGAAACGGGCTTATCATCATCTGGGCCTGCCTTTTCCTGAGAGCACAGAGGTATAAGGCGGGCAATGGATACTATATCTTGTGTCTTTTCTCTAAAGTTGTATATTTCTAGTTGTCTTTTATGGGGAATCCCATTATAATATAAGGAAAGACTGGCGGGACCAGGGAACATAAGGAGAAGCAAGATGAGTTCCAGAAATTATACGGATGTGATTATTGCCGGAAAAGTATATACTCTGGGCGGCTACGAGAGTGAAGAATATCTTCAGAAAGTGGCCGGCTATCTGAATGGCAAAAACAGCGAGCTCAGAAAAGTAGACGGTTTTCTGAGGCAGACGCCGGATTATCAGAATGTGCTTTTACAGCTAAATGTGGCGGATGACTATTTTAAGGCTGTTGGTCAGCTGGAAGAGCTGGAAGCCCAGACAGAGGCGCAGGAAAAGGAAATATACAGCCTGAAGCATCAGCTGGTGACGGCTCAGCTCAGGCTGGAGGAAATGAAAAGGGATTTGGAAGAATCACACCGTCATACGGTATCACAGGAAGCAGAGGAGAAGCAGCTTCGGCAGGAGATACAGGAAGAGCCGGAGGAAAAATAATGAACACAGGCGGATATGTGTCTGCAAGGATTGACAATGAAATGAATTGGGGGACGGCTGATCAGCACGGGCCCCCTGTTTTTCTGCTGAGGGACAAGGTATGAGAAAAAAAGTAATGGAAGTGCTGGCGCCGGCTGGCTCTTTTGAGAGCATGCAGGCGGCCGTCAGCGCAGGGGCTGACGCAGTGTATATGGGCGGCACGCGGTTTGGCGCCAGGGCATATGCGGAAAACCCGGAGCAGGATATGCTGCTGGAAGCCATAAATTTTGTACATCTTCACGGAAAAAAGTTATATCTGACGGTCAACACTTTGTTGAAAGAGAAGGAGTTGAGAGGAGAGCTCTATGACTTTTTACGTCCTTTGTACGAAGCGGGGATAGATGCGCTGATTGTACAGGATATGGGAGTTTGGCAGGCGGTGAAGCGATGGTTTCCTGGGCTCCCGATTCATGCCAGCACACAGATGACCATAACGGGCGTAAAAGGAGCTATGGAGGCGGAGCGGTTGGGAGCATCCCGAATCGTGACGGCCAGAGAGCTGTCTGTAGAAGAGATTCGAGAAATCCGCGAACAGACGGATATTGAAATTGAGACCTTCGTTCATGGAGCGCTGTGCTATTGTTATTCCGGCCAATGTCTTTACAGCAGCCTGATCGGCGGAAGAAGCGGAAACAGGGGGCGGTGTGCACAGCCCTGTCGTCTTCCCTATGGTGTATGGGAGAAAGGCCGCAGATTGTCCGGAGTGGATCAGGGCTATGTGATGAACCTGAAGGATCTGTGCGGATTGGATTTTCTTCCGGCGCTTATGAGGGCAGGAGTGGATTCCCTGAAAATAGAAGGACGGATGAAAAGCTCCAGATATACGGCGGGGGTGGTGAGCGTTTATCGGAAATATGTCGATATGCTTTTTAACAGAAGTGAACGGGAATACCGGGTGTCACAGGAAGACAGGAAGCTTCTGCTGGGACTTTTTGACAGAGGTGGATTTTCAGACGGATATTTTCGCGACCACAACGGGAAACAGATGGTGGCGCTCTCAGAGAAGCCGGCTTTCCGGGAGGTGGAGGCCGGTCTTCTGGCGGATTTGGACCGCCGCTATTTGAATCATGAAATTAAAGAGAAAATAAAGGGAAACTTAACAATTGCTCAAGATTTGCCTGCTAAACTATCTTTAATCCAGGGAGAGACGAGTGTTTCTGTGGAAGGAGACACGGTGCTGTCGGCGAAGAACCGTCCGCTGAAGGAAACAGATCTGAGAAAGCAGATGGAAAAATTAGGAGGGACTCCTTTTGTTCTGGAAGAGCTCTCCATTCAGATGGATGCCGGTATATTCCTTCCGGTCAAAGCTCTGAATGAGCTGCGGAGAAAGGCTGCGGATGCTTTAAAAGATACTATATTGAAAAAATACAGAAGGAAAGCGGAAGCGGAAACCATAAAGACGGGAGACGCGGATATAGAGCCGCAGGTTCGGATGGCGTCCACGGAGACTTCTGTTCCGCTGTCTGTTTATGTGGAGGAGGAAGGACAATTCTATGCAGCGGTGAGGGAGAAAGCAGTCTGCAGGATTTATTTTTCCGTGAATCGGATTTCGTGGGTAAAAATATCCGCATACGCGGGGGAATGCCATGATAGGGGAAAAGAGTTCTATCTGGCACTTCCTCAGATTTACAGGAGCCGGGCAGACGAAGAGTTTTCTGCCCAGGAACGTTTTTGGCACATTCGGGATGTTGACGGTTTTTTAATAAGAGTGGTGGATGAACTGCATTTTATGGAAAAATTGGGAACAGAATATGACTATGTGGCGGATCATTCCTTATATTCCTTTAATAAAGAAGCGAGGAACTGGCTCAGGCAGTCTGGAATGTCCATGGACACGGCGCCTTTGGAGCTGAATGAAAGGGACCTCCGGGAAAGAGGATGTGCCGGAAGCGAGATGATCGTGTACGGAAGGCTTCCCATGATGGTATCGGCCCAATGCATTCGAAATACGGCGGGAGGCTGCGACAGAAAGCCTGATCTCATGGAGCTGGAGGACAGGAAAAAGAAGCGATTCCCAGTGAAAAATTATTGCAGATTCTGTTATAATATGATCTATAACAGCGATGTGCTGTGGCTGGCGGATGAGATACCGGCAATCATGCGCTTAAAGCCTTCCATGATGCGGCTCCTGTTTACAACGGAGGAGCCCGGAGAGGTTACTCTTGTCTTAAAAGCGTTTGGAAAGGCGCTGAGGGGCGAAGAACCCGGATATCAACCCGCCGCCCGCACAAAAGGGCATTTCAGACGGGGAGCAGAGTAGGTGGAAAAGTGACGAGTTTAGTGATTCAGGCAACCAAATATGTGATGATAGTGCTGATTATTTTGTATACATTGTCCACATATCATTATCTTCGGATGAAGACCCATAAGCGTAGGAACCGAGCCTGTGTAATGCAGCTTTTTTGTATGTTCATGCTGCATCTGACCGGATATCTGGCCATTACATTATATACGAATCAGGTGTCCATGGTGACGTTTTATCTGGCTCAGTTGGTTTTCTTCATTTTGTATCTGATGTTTTTTCATATTTTTTATCGGAAAGCGTCCCGACTACTGATCAACAATACTTGTATGCTGTTGGCCATAGGCTTTATCATGCTCACCAGGCTGAATGTGGACCGGGCTGTGCGGCAGTTCATCATAACGGTGGCGGCGGCTGTAGTGGCTATGGTGGTCCCGGTGATTGTTCGGAAGATGCGGTATCTCTGGAGGTTCGGCTGGATTTATGCGGGAATCGGAATCGCAGCCCTGGCCCTGGTACTGGTCTTCAGCATGACCTCCTATGGAGCGAAGCTTTCCTTTGATATCGGAGGTCTGTTCTCACTTCAGCCTTCGGAATTTGTGAAGATCTCTTTTGTGTTTTTTGTGGCCTCCATGTTTCAGACCAGCATCAGTTTCAAACGGGTCTGCGTTACGACTGTGGTCGCGGCGATGCACGTACTGATCCTCGTAGCTTCCAAGGATCTGGGAGCAGCGCTCATCTATTTTGTTGCCTATCTCCTGATGCTGTTTGTGGCGACGAAAAGCTACTTATATCTGCTGGGAGGGACCATAGCGGGAAGTGGAGCTTCCGTGCTCGCATATAAGGTGTTCGGCCATGTCAAGACACGTGTACAGGTATGGAAAGATCCTTGGGTGGATGCGACCGGCGACGGATGGCAGATTATCCAGTCTTTGTTCGCCATCGGAAGCGGCGGCTGGCTGGGAGCAGGGCTCTATCAGGGAATGCCGGAAACTGTGCCGGTCGTTCGGTCTGACTTTATATTTTCCGCGATTTCTGAGGAATTTGGGGCGATTTTCGCCATTGCGCTGATTTTAATTTGCTTAAGCTGCCTTCTGCAGTTTTTGTGGATATCTACTTGGATGGACGGAATGTTTTATAAGATCATAGCTTTTGGGCTGGCGGCAGTATATGGCGTGCAGGTGTTCCTGAATATCGGAGGCGTCATCAAATTCATTCCCTCTACGGGAATAACGCTTCCGTTCGTGAGTTATGGAGGCAGCTCGATCATGAGTACTTTTATCATGTTTGGGATTATTCAGGGGCTTTATATTTTGAAACAGGATGAGGTTGATAGAATTGAACAGGAAGAAGAACAGGAACGAAGACGACAGGCCGTACACGCGCAAAGATATGGAAAAGGTGCAGAAGGCTCTGGAAAGTCAGGTGAAGGAAGAAGAAGAAATCCTTCAGGTAGAGGAAAGAACCAGAAAAGTAAATAGAGAGATTCGCCTTGCGGGAGTCCTTTTTGTGCTGATGTTCATCGCGACCATCGGTTATTTTTCCTATTATGTCACAGCGAAGAGTAAGGATATCATCAACAGCTCTTATAATGCAAGACTTGATACATTTTCGGAAAAGATCGTGAGAGGAGAGATCCTCGGGAGCAGCGGAGAGGTGCTGGCTAAAACCGTGGAGGATGAAGAGGGGAATGAAACGAGGAGTTATCCATATGAGAACCTGTTTGCCCATGTGGTCGGATATTCTGCATCCGGAAAGACGGGACTGGAGTCGTCTGCAAACCAGTATCTTCTCACTTCCCACCTCAATGTCATTGACCAAGTGAACAATGAATTGTCTGAGGTGAAAAACCCTGCGGATAATGTGGTGACGACTCTTGACCCGTATCTGCAGCAGCTGGCATATGATGCATTAGGGGATTATAAGGGAGCCTGTGTGATCTTGGAGCCCAGTACCGGAAAAATACTGGCAATGGTGTCAAAGCCAGACTATAATCCAAATACGATATCCGCGGATTGGGAGTCTCTGATATCGGAAGAGAACCAGGACGCGAACCTTTTGAACCGGGCGACCCAGGGACTTTATCCGCCCGGCTCCACGTTCAAGCTTTTGACTACGCTAGAATATATCCGGGAGTACCCGGATACCTGGGAAAACTATCAGTTTGACTGTGAAGGTACACTTCCCTATGGAGACGCGGTCATGAGCTGCTATGACGGTCATGTGCACGGCCATCTGAATCTGCGTCTGTCTTTGGCAAATTCCTGTAACTGTTCTTTTGCTACCGTCGGACAGCAGCTGAATCTGGACAGTTTCCATGCGCTTTGTAACAGTTTCCTGTTCAATACGGAGCTTCCGCTGTCCATGGAGTATAAGGAGAGTTCCTTTGTTATGGACGGTACCTCAGGCCTGGCTGAACGGGTGCAGACCTCCATCGGGCAGGGAAGGACCATGATATCCCCTATTCATAACGCGATGATTACGTCCGCGATTGCCAATGGAGGGACCATGATGTCGCCGTATTTGATCGACCGAGTGGAAAGCTCTGATGGTAAAATTGTCAAGCAGTTCATGCCCTCGTCTTATGGAAAGCTTTTATCTGCCTCAGAGGCGGAAACTCTTACAGATTTTATGGTGGCTGTGGTAAATGAAGGGACCAGTCCTTCACTGCAGTCGGACAGCTATCAGGTAGCAGGAAAGACCGGTTCTGCGGAATTCAATTCCAATAAGGAAGACAGCCATGCCTGGTTTGTCGGTTTTGCTCCCGCGGAAAATCCAGAAATCGTCATCAGTATCATTTATGAGAACGGAGGGTTAGGCGGTTCCGTGGCTACAAAAGGAGCAAAGGCACTTTTTGAAGGATATTTTTCCAGAAAAAACGGACAATGATCACATGAAAGCGGCGGCCCTTGCACCTGTCTGCAAAATAGGGTATAATCTCGTTAGAGCCAGACACACCAAGACCAGGAGGGATTGCAATGATCGAAGCAAAGAGCTGTGGCGGTGTGGTTATATTTCGCGGCAAAATTCTTGTCCTATATAAAAATTATAAAAATAAATACGAGGGCTGGGTATTGCCGAAGGGAACTGTAGAAGCAGGAGAATCCTATGAGGAGACGGCGCTGCGCGAAGTGAAAGAGGAAACGGGCGTTCAGGCATCCATTGTCAAATATATTGGGAAAAGCCAATATTCGTTCAACATTCCGCAGGATACTGTGGAGAAGGACGTGCATTGGTATCTGATGATGGCGGACAGCTATTACAGTAAACCACAACGGGAGGAATATTTTCTGGATTCCGGATATTATAAATTTTATGAAGCTTATCATCTCTTAAAATTTCAGAATGAAAAGCAGATCATGGAAAAAGCCTATCACGAGTATCTGGATTTGAAGAAAAGGAACCTCTGGAACAGCAAAAGGAATGTTTAGGCGAAAATAGAACACAATAGAGAAGAGGATGTGGGAGCATCCTCTTCATTCCTTTATAGGAAAAGAAAGCTTTGCAGGATTGCCCCACATTGATTTTTTATGGATATTTAAAGGAGGGATTTTATGGAAGTCAAAGCAGCAGAAGAAAATAAGGGGGACGAGTTTTCTGATTTCCTGGAGAGGTGGAATGCCCTTCAGACCGCTCTCACCCTTTTTGATTGGGACAACGAGACTCTGGCGCCGCCGGAAGCGGCAGACCGGACGGCAAAGGTCGTAGGAACATTATCTGCCGCCTATCAGGAGCTTCTCGTGAAGGAAGAGACCGGGAAGCTTTTGGAGAAGGAGAAAAAAAAGGAGGGGCTTTCGGAGATTCAGAGGGCTGTTCTGAGACGGCTGGAACAGGAGCGGGAAAAGCTGTCTGTCATTCCGCCGGACGAATACCGCCGTTTTTCGGAACTTACGGCTGTGTCTGTCAGCAAATGGAGCCAGGCAAAGAAAAACGGAGATTTTAAAATATTTGCGCCGATTTTGTCTGAGATCGTGGATACGAGAAAACGGTTTGCGTCATATCGGAAAAAAGAAGATGAAAAGCTTTATGACATTCTTCTTTCCGACTATGAAGAAGGATTCACGATGGAAATTCTGGACGATTTTTTTGAGCAGGTGAAAGCTGAAGTCGTGCCGCTTGTGAAGGCTGTGGCAAAAAAGGAGCCTGTGGAGTCCGGATTCCTTTTTCAGACTTATGATATAAAAAAACAAAAGAGCTGGAACAGATGGCTGGCAGCTTATCTGGGGTTTGACTTTTCCAGGGGTGTGTTTGCGGAAAGTGAACACCCGTTTACGACCAGCCTTCACAAAGATGACGTGCGAATCACCACGCATTATTATGAAGATAATTTGGAAAGCGCCATTTTTTCCACAATCCATGAGACTGGTCACGCGATATACGAACAAGGAAACAGCGACGAAGTGACGCAGACTCCGGTCATGGGAGGAACCTGCGGCGTACATGAGTCACAGTCCAGGTTTTATGAAAATATCCTGGGAAGGAGCAAGGCGTTTTGGGAGCCAATCTATGGGAGATTACAGGATCAGTTTCCGGAGCAGCTAAAAAACGTATCCCTAAATCAGTTTCTGCGGGCGATAAACCGGGCAGAGCCGGGACTTATCCGGACTGAGGCTGATGAGCTTACCTATTGTCTCCATATCATCGTCCGGTATGAACTGGAAAAAAAGCTGATTGACGGAAGCCTTTCGGTGGAGCAGCTGCCAGAGGAATGGGAGCGGCTTTATGAGGAATATCTGGGGGTAAAGCCGGGCAGCTCTGCAGAAGGGGTGCTCCAGGATATCCACTGGGCCATGGGAGAATTCGGATATTTTCCTTCTTATGCCCTGGGAAATGCCATGGCGTCCCAGATATATCATCAGATGTCAAAGGAACTGGATGTGGAAAGCCTGCTGAAGAGCGGAGGATTGGCACAGATCACCAAATATCTGAATCAACACATTCATAAGTTCGGCGCTGCCAGAAAAATGGACGAGGTGCTGCGGGATATAACAGGTGAGCCTTTCAATCCCCATTACTATATCGCCTATCTGAAGCATAAATATTCGGCACTTTATGGATTAGAACTATAAAACATTGGGCGCCCACACGGCCTGCGCATGAAGCGGCGGGCCGCTGTCTCCGCCCACAGTGAAAGGAGGTCTTATATGAAAATTACATATATCCATCACAGCAGCTTTTCCATTGAATTTTCCAACGCTGTCTTTTTGTTTGACTATTATGCGGGAGAACTGCCGGAATATCCCAGGGAGAAGGACATTTTCGTACTGGCGAGCCATAAGCATGACGACCATTTCCGGGTGTCAGTGCTGTCCCTGTCTGAAATCTATCCCAATATCCATTTCCTCCTGTCGAAGGATATCCGGATGAACCGTGCCTATCTGGAAAGAAAAAAGGTTCCGGCTTCGGCCTATGATAAGATTTCCTACATTGGAAAGAACTCCTCGGCGGAATTTATGGTGGGCGGCAGTGTCCTCCAGGTGGAGACGCTGGCCTCCACAGACGAGGGTGTGGCTTTTCTTCTGGCATATGAAGGAAAAAGCCTGTATCATGCGGGGGATTTGAACTGGTGGACCTGGATTGGAGAGACAGAGGCTGAATATGAAGATATGACCAGGCGGTTCCAGACTGAGATTCAGAAAATGGAAGGAAGACATTTTGATGCTGCTTTTGTTCCGCTGGATCCCAGACAAGAAGAACGGTATTGGTGGGGATTTGACTATTTCATGAGGAAGACAGATACGGATGTTGTATTTCCTATGCATTTTCAAATGGATTATATGGTAATGGACCGTCTGTTGAAAGAGACAGCATCCGAGCCATACCGGCATAAGATAAAGAGAATCAGGAAAGAGGGAGAGACGTTTTCCTGTTGAACTTCGGCTGGTTTCCTGTTATAATGGCTTCTGCAGGGAAGGGCAGGAAGCCAGCTTATTCTTTGCACATCAGTTATTTCATGACCAGTTCTGGTCAATTATTTCCATATTATATTTAAAAATCAATAGAGCAAATACCAAAGAGAAGCAAATTTAAGCCATAAAGGAGGGGAAAGGTCTGTTATTAAGTTTGCTTCCTGTCCGTCCAGAAACCATTTTATGAGAGGACGGATTATATGAAAAGAAAAATCAGCAGAACCATTTTGTACCTGTTTATGGGATTGGCAGCCGTTTGTTCTGTGGCGAAGGCAGTGGAGGCTTCTGTATCCGGGTTTTTAAAAATTCCCTTTGAAAAGATGTATCTGGCGGTCAACGATACCAGCAATGTGATTCAGGCGTATCAGGATACCTCGGACGGGGCTGTGGCGTACTGTTTAAACAGTACGCTCCAGAGTCCCGACGGGAATCAGTCCTATGGAGGCGCCGGGGGCGCCGGTCGAATAAGCAGTGAAGGAATAGAAGCCATACGAAATATCATAGCCGATGGCTATCCATTGAATACAAGATATTGGTTGAGTAAGGGAATTCCCGAAGAGGCGCAGCGGCAGGCGACGCAGCTGGCCGTATGGTCAGTACTGGCTTCCATGCACGAGGAAGGCAGCGATCATGACTATTTTGCCTATGAAAAAGCCACTCCGATAAATCTGGACGGCGTGGACGCAGCTTCCATGTATCGGACTTTGGCCGGAAATGCTCTTTACGGAAACAGAATCAAGAGAAATCTTTCAATTAGTATCACAGGCGTTTCTGCGAGCTGGAGCGAAGAAGAGATTGTCGTCAGTTTTTCTGTTTTCGCGGAAAATCTGGATGCCTGCACCATATTGGCAGAGGGCTTGGAGGAAGGGAGTGAGATCAGGCTGGACGGAAAGGTTTTGGCTGGAAATTCCTGGAGTACAGAAACAGAACTCTCTGACCGGAGGACACATTCTTTGAGCTTTCCTTGGAAAGGAAACGGCAAAAAACAACTGGTCCTGCAGGCAACAGGATATGCGGGGGATGGAAACCAGGTATCTGTGTTTGAACCGTCAGACGGTGCTTATCAAACGATGGGGAAAGTAGAAAAAATAGGGTTGGCAGAAATAAAGTATGCGGAAAATGGAATCAAGCTGCCGGAGGAGCCAGGAAAGATTCAGGTGGAAAAGCATGACGGGGAAACGAAAGAACCACTGCCAGGCGTTCGCTTCGGCGTGTTTCCCTTGAATGCTCCCGTAGACTCTAAACCCATTTGCGAGTTTTTCACAGGAGATGATGGAAAAGGGATGAGCAGCTATCTGGCTGACGGCAGGTATGAAATAAGGGAGACTGAGGTCCCGGAAGGATATATAAGGACGCAGGAACCAAAGACCGTCACGGTGCGGGCGGGACAGATCGTGGACAGCACCTGGGAAAACCTTCCGGCAAAGGGAGCCCTGTCTCTAAAAAAACGGTCTTCGGAAGAGGGGGATTTTTCTGGGGACGCTTCGCTGGCCGGCGCGGTATATGAGGTCTATTTTCTTTCTGGACAGGAAGGAAACGGCGAAGAAGAACGCATTCTGATGGGACAGATCGTCACCGATGAGGCGGGAGAAGGGGTACTTGGCGGTCTTCCATTTGGGGATTATATAGTGACAGAGGCTGTTCCGCCGGAAGGATACTGGAAGAATCCGGAGGAATATGAGGCAGCGCTCCGATATCAGGATGATGCGACGCCTGTCGTAGAGGTTATGGTCGCGGCAGAGGATGAAATGATCAGACGGCCGGTTATCCTTAAGAAATACGGAGACACGGAAAAGGAGTTACCTCTTCCTCATGCCGGATTTTCATTTTATTTTAAGTCGTCTTTAGAACGAAAGGAAGGAAAATATGACTGGGAGAAGGCAGAGCCGGCCGTGATCGGAGACCAGGGAGAGACGGTCCTCTATACGGATTCCAATGGGAAACTAGAGACGGTGCCGCTTCCTTATGGTGTGTATCTGGTCCGCGAAACAGACGTTCCGGAGGGATATGAGTCATGTGATGAACTTGAGGTGCAGATCGGGGGAGAATCGAAAGGGGAGCTTGTGATCACAGCAATAAATGAAAAGAGGCCGGAAGAACCAGAGGAAGAAACGAAGACATCGGAAGCTCAAAGTGAATCGACGGAGTCAAGTGAGGAGAAGACAGAAAAGGAAACGGTACTGGCTCCGGCATCTCCGGAAACGGGCGACAGCCAAAATGGAGGTATTTGGTTTTTAATATTGGGGAGTGCGTTTTCTGTAATATTGCTGTTCGTGTGTTTATGGGCGAACAGAAGGAGGGGATAAGAAAGGCAAAAATTTGTTAAATAGCTATTTTGGATAAGCCAAATGAACAAAAAGATGCTATAATAAAAAAATATGGTGTATTTTAAATAAGTGAAATCATGAACGGGGAACCCGGTGAAAATCCGGGACAGTCACCTCTACTGTAACGCAGACGAAAAGGCGGATACCATTGGCAGATTTGCCGAGAAGGGCCTTGTAGGGAGAAGCGAAGTCAGGATATCCGTTGCCAGCTATTTCCGGGATGAGGGGATTGGTTATTATTTGTGACCCCTTTTGCCCCGGCAAAAGGGGTCATTTATTGTTTTGTTACTGGAGGATAAAGAAAAATGGGGTACCCATTTAGTGCATTGGTAGGAAATGAAAAGGCGAAACGGGCGTTGATCTATGCGCTGATCAATCCGGATGTGGGAGGCGTTATGCTCACAGGTGAAAAGGGGACGGGAAAGTCTACCATGGTTCGCGGCCTTGCAGATCTGGACCATAATATGAAATTGTATGAAGTCCCTCTCCACACGACGAAAGACAGGCTGTATGGATGCGATGACTGGGAAAGTATCACAAAAAACGGACGCAGAGAGCACATTCCGGGAATACTGGAACAGGCGAAGGGACATCTGTTATACATGGATGAATCCAATCTGCTGCCGGATGAGACGGCAGCCGGAATCTCTGCGGCGGCCGGAAGTATGGTTTTCATTGGCACTATGAACCCGGAAGAAGGCCAAGTCTCCCCTGGGTTTTTGGATAAATTTGGCCTTCTTGTATATTTGGAAGGAGAAAAGGAATTAAGGAAGCGGATGCAGATCATTGAACGCCGCCTGGAATACGAGGAGGACCCTCAAAATTTCTGCGACAGATTTCGGGATAAAACAGAGATGATAGCAAAGAACTTAGACAGGGCCAGAAAACGGCTGCACAGGATAGAAATCACGGAGGGCGCCAAAACATTGGCTTCTGAACTGGTAAAAGAAGCGGGGTGTGAGGGAAACCACGCGGAGCTGTTCTTGATTCAGACTGCCCGGGCCGCCGCAGCCTGGGGGAATGGGACCATGGTGACCGCGGCTCATCTTTTAGAAGCGGCACAATATGTTTTCCCTCACCGAGGCCGGCACAGATTGTCAGAAGAATGGGCGGAAAAGAATCAGGAAAACGAGGCGGAACGGAAAGAAGAGCAGAAAGACAGTAAGAAGGCGGAGGTTCCTGAAACGCAGCAGGAGACAGGCGAGGGATACAGGGAGAGCAGAGCAGCCGGCGGAAATGAGAGGAAACAGGAGCCGGATAAAAACCTTTCACAGGAGGAGAATTTTCAAGAAGCAGGCGGAGTATGTCCGGTCAACGATTGGATGAAGCACAGCGAAAAAGTACATTCTGCAAACTGTACCGGCAGAAGAATCCGGGCAGACGAAATAAAAGGTCAGGGACACACCGTGAAAAGCAGGCAGGGAATCCCTATGAGCGCATCAGATGTTGCGTTCGGGGACACACTGCTTCACGCGGCATTTCATTCTGCCGGAGGAAAAGGGGCCGGGGAACGAAAAATGGCGGTCCAGATAAAGCCGGAGGATATCCGGCTGAAGGTGAGAAGCGGAAAGACAGGATGTTATCTTTTATTTGCGGTGGATGCAAGTGCATCCATGGGAGCAAATGAACGGATGGCGGCCGTAAAAGGAATCGTACTTTCTCTTCTTCAAAATTCTTATGAAAAGCGTGACAAGATTGCTATGATCACTTTCCAGGATAAGGAAGCCCGCCTTTTACTGGAGTTTACTAACAGTGTGGATCTGGCGGCCAGACGATTAACGGAATTGAAGACGAAGGGGAAAACGCCTCTTGCAGAAGGGCTTCGTCTTTCTTACGAGATGATGAAGGGAGTCTTAGCCAAGGAAAGAGCAGTATTTCCGGTGCTCATGCTCATTACAGACGGAAGAGCGACGGCCGGTGGAAAAGCACCATATGAGGAGGCTGTCTGCCAGGCGGAACGCTTTGCGGGCGAGGCGATTCGCAGCATAGTGATTGATACAGAGCAGGGATATGTACGTCTTGGACTGGCAGAGCAGCTGGCAGAAGCCATGAACGGATATCAGATTCCCATGGAGAAGCTGACGGAAAGACCGGATATCTTCAGGGATATCCTGAACGAAATACGATAGAAGAACGGCTGCGGCCGGGAAAGAGGACATTGTGGTGACAGAGTATAATTATCCCTTTTCTGCCATTGTAGGACAGGAAGATATGAAGACGGCGCTTCTTCTAAACGCCATTAATCCCAGATTGGGAGGAGTCCTGATACGGGGAGAGAAAGGGACAGCGAAATCCACCGCTGTCAGGGCGCTTGCGTCTCTGATGCCGGAAATGAAGGTGGTGAATCTGCCGGTAGGCGTCACAGAGGACAGAGTAGTAGGAACGCTTAGTCTGGAAAGCGCCATACAAGAAGGAACGCGGAGATTTGAGCCGGGGCTTTTGGCAGAAGCGGATCAGAACCTTTTGTACATAGATGAGATCAATCTTCTGGACGATCATATTGTAGATCTGCTCCTGGATGCGGCGGCGATGGGAGTCAACCGGGTAGAACGGGAGGGAATCTCCTACAGTCATCCATCCCGGTTCGTCCTCGTTGGGACTATGAATCCGGAAGAGGGACAGCTTCGTCCTCAGCTTTTGGATAGGTTTGGCCTGGCAACGGACGTGACAGGTGAACGAGAGACGTCAGAGCGGGTAGAAGTGATATCCAGAAGACTGGACTTTGAGGAAGATCCGGAATCGTTTCTTGAGAGATACCGGGCAGAGGAGGAAAAACTCACAGCGCGGATTTTAAAGGCAAAGAAACTGCTTTACAAGGTTTCTTATTCAAAAGATATTCTGATGCTGGCTGCCCAGATCGGGATTTCCCTGCATGTGGACGGACACAGAGCGGATATCTGTATGGTGAATACCGCCAGGACACTGGCTGCGTGGGAGGGACGGACGGAAGTGATCAGAGAAGACATCCGAAAGGCCGCTTCTTATGTACTGCCGCATCGGATGCACAAACGTCCTTTTTCCGATGAGGTTCTGGACTGGGAGGAGCTTGACCGGCTGTGTTCCGGAGAAGACGGCGGCCGTCATGAAAAAGAATAAAATGCTTCTGGTCCTGTGGGTGACGGGCAGATGCAATCTTCAATGTATGTACTGTTATGCCAGTGCGGGAAGTGAACTGAGCCAATGCCGGGACATGCCGGTGAAAACCGCAATGGCTGCCATAGCAAGATTTGCGGACGCACCGCTGATCATCCAGTTTACCGGCGGAGAACCGCTTCTTGGATGGGAGACGATTTGTGAGGTGGTGCGGAATGTGGAGGAGCAGGGGATAGACGCAGAATTCCGGCTTCAGACGAATGGCACGCTTTTGGAAAGAAAACAGGCCGAGTTTATCAAAGAACATGCCATATCAATTGGAATCAGCCTGGATGGAGTCCCGGAGGTCAATGAGCTCCTGAGGGGAAAAACGGCTGACGTCGTCCGGGGTATCAGGCTGCTCGCAGAACATGGGATCAGGGTTAATATAAATGCGGTGGTAACAGCCATGAATGTAAAAGAACTTCCCAGACTGGTTGATTTTTGCTGGTATTTGGGATCGGTGAACGGGATTGGCCTGGATCTTTTTCGGTCTGCCGGAAGGGGGCGGCCGGCCTTTGGCAAACTTCGTATTGCTCCTTCTCAGATTGAAGAGGTTCTTCCGGCCATGCAGAACAGATGCGACCAATTGAGAACAATATCCGGAAGGAGCATAGTGCTCAGGGAAGTGGAAGAGGCTCGGAGAAGAATGACCTTCGGAAAGAAGCTGCCGTACTGTTATGCCGGCTGCGGAAGAGCAGCCGCTCTGCTTCCGGACGGCAGCTGTTATCCTTGCGGCTCCCTGGCGGGAGAAAGAGATTATTTTATGGGAAATATCCTGGGAAATATTTCTCTGAAAAAGCTGGACGAAGAGAAAAAGCTGGAGAAACTCCGGAAGAAGGAGTGTCTTTTATGCCGGTATGAAAGGTATTGTCCGGAGGGGTGCCCATCCCGTGTGATACTGAATGGTGAGCAGGAAGTGGACTGCAGCCTCAGAAAGACAGCATTTCAGATTGTGGAGAACTCAGATGTTTAAACTGGTATTGATTCATCAAAGTGATGAGAGGGCGTATCATTTCCTGAAAGCCGAAAAGGAGCTGGCCCCGTCCCTAAAGGGGAAAATAGAATTTCATTCTTTTGATGCCTGGCAGGTAGGAAAAGGAGGAGCGGATAACAAACAGCTCCTGAATGCGGTGGAGGAAGCCGATTTCCTGGTTCTGCTTTTGCATGGAGGGCTCGCATGGTTTCCTGAATTCTCAGAATTAGAAGAAGAGATCTGTCACAAAAAACCGTTCTTCTTTCATTCGGAGATGGAAGAAGAGGTCTGCCAGATGCAGGAGAAAAGCGGCCTGCTTCCAGAAGAGCATCAAAAAATCGCGGAGTATTATGAACTGGGAGGGACCGAAAACTTTCAGAATCTGATCGCTTATCTGCTCCGGGAATTCGGTGATACAGAAGTTTCTTTTGAAGAACCTGTTCCTGCGTATCGGGAAGGGATATGGAAGGTTCTGGAGTGTGAAGAACAAAGCGTCCTGCAGGAGGCTGATGCGTTTGAGGGCCCAGTGATCGGGATTTTGGTGCACTATCTGAACGCGCTGAATGACGACACGGCCCATGCGGCTATGCTATTAGAGGAGATCAGGAAACGCGGAGGTTTTCCTCTGCCTGTGGTGAGTACGATGCAGCCTATGGAAAGGACAGAGGGTCTTTCCGGGATAATCAGGCGGTACCTGAAAAGAGATGACGGAAGCGTAAGAATACAGGGACTTATCGTCACCACGGGTTTTTCTATGACCATGCTCGCCGCTCCTGGAAAAGGAAGAGAGGATGCCTGTGAAAGTGTATTTGCCAGTTTGGGAGTCCCGGTATTTCAGGCGATGACCACTTATTTTTCCTATGAAAAGTGGGAAGGGTCCGCACAGGGCATGGATGCTATGACGATGTGTTCCAATATTTATGAGCCGGAATTGGATGGGCAGATCATCACCTCTGTGATTGGATGTACGGAAATCCAGGAAACGGAATACGGGAAAATGAATCGTATCGTGCCGGTTCCGGACCGGATAGAGTGGCTGGCGGGATTAGCGGTAAACTGGGGGCTTCTGAGCCTTATGAGATCATCTGAAAAAAGAGTGGCGATTCTTTTGCATAATATGCCGCCGAGAATGGATATGCTTGGCTGCGCTTATGGACTTGACACGCCGGAGTCCGTTTTTCAAATGGTGGAAGTGCTTAAAAGAGAAGGACTGACCCTTGACAGGGAATGGGAAAACGGGCAGGAGGTCATCCGTGAACTGACAGAAGGACTGACAAACGAATTTGGATATCTTTCGAAAGAGCAGATAAAAGAAAAAAGCGTGGATCTTATATCAGAGGAAGAATACGCCGGCTGGTTTGACGGTCTTCCGACTTCCGTGCAGGAGGAAATGGAGCGGGTATGGGGAAAGGCGCCCGGAGCTTTCATGACTCTGGAGAAGAAAATCCTGATTCCCGGAATTCGAAACGGTAATCTGTTCATCGGAATCCAGCCGTCCAGAGAATCAGCAGAAAAAGCAGAGGAAGTGTATCATTCCATGGAACACCCGTGTCCTCATCAATATCTGGGATATTACCATTGGATAAAAGAGGTGTTTGGTGCAAATCTCATTTACCATGTGGGCGCTCATGGCACTGCGGAATGGCTCCCCGGGAAATCAGTGGGCTTATCTGCCTCCTGTTACCCGTCCATTGTATTGGATGAGCTTCCCCATGCGTATCCATATATCATGAATCTGCCGGGAGAAGGGACACAGGCTAAGCGCAGGGCTTCGGCCGTATTGATCAGCCATATGGTTCCCGCCATGAAAGAAAGCGGGATCTACGGTGATATGGAGGTTCTGGAGGATAAGCTTGAGCAGTATGAAAATGCCATGAAATTTGATAAAAGCCAGGAGAGGGGACTCTTGGAGGAAATCATAAAAGTAGCCGGAGGTTCTTTACATCTCCTGTCGGAAGAAGAAATCCGGAGCTTTTTTGATGAATCAGACACCATAGTAAATAAACTGCACAGCAGGCTGGAAGAGATACGCTATTCTCAGATAAGGGACGGACTGCATGTGCTGGGAAAGATTCCGGAAAAAGAACGGATGGACCATTTACTGGATTTTTTGGAGCTGGGCGGAGGAAATCGAAGAGACTTAAAAGAAAAAGTCCTCAGGATCCCGGAAGAGCTGGATGCAGTGGTAAATGCTTTTCACGGTAGATTTATAAAACCCGGTGCGTCCGGGTGTCCGAGCCGCGGGGCTTATGAAGCGCTTCCCACCGGCAGGAATTTCTACGGTGTCCATCCCTTCCAGATACCGACGAGGGAGGCATGGAGATCAGGAGAGAGTCTGGCCAGGCAGCTCCTCCATAAAACGGCCTCTGATTTGGGAAAGATGCCGGAAGCAGTTACGATAGTCGTATATTCCGGGGAAACCATGAAGACTTACGGAACTACGATCGCGGAGGTCCTTTATCTTTACGGGGTAAGGCCCAAATGGTTTCCGAAGCATGACAGAGTCTGCGGAGTAGAGGTCATCCCTGCAGCAGAACTGGATCATCCCCGCTTTGACGTCACACTGCGGGTAAGCGGTCTGTTCCGGGATAATTTTCCGAATTTGATGGAGCTTCTGGATGAAGCGGTGAACCTTGCAGCTTCCGAAGAAGAGCCGGATGAATTTAATTACATAAGAAAACATATTAACCGCGATATCAGGAAACTTATTAGACAGGGGATGGAACAGGAGCAGGCGAGAAAGCAGGCATCTGCCCGAATTTTCAGCTGTCCTCCCGGACAATATGGAGCCGGCATCAATCTGCTTATCTCCAGCGGGAAGTGGGACGGGCGGAAAGAGCTGGGAGACGCCTATCTGGCCTGGAGCGCTTTTGCATATGGACAGGGACGCGAGGGGATACAAATGGCGGATTCTTTTGTCGACCGTATGAAAGACAGTCAGGTGGTCCTGAAAAATCTTTCTTCTGTGGAGGAGGATCTGTTGGACAGTGATGATTTTTATAATTATTTTGGAGGCGCTGTTGCCGCGGCAGAGGCGGCCGGCGGCAGCGCGGTATCCTATACGGTTTCATTCAGCGACGGAAAAGAGGAGCAGATACGCACCACAAAAGAAGAGCTGGAACGGCTGGTCAGAACGAAGTTATTAAATCCTTCCTGGATCCAGGGGCTTATGGAGCACGGTTACAGAGGCGCACAGGAAATGTCTGCCATGTTTGATATCGCCTTTGGCTGGGATGCATCGACAGGGAATATCGACGGATGGGTATACGAAGGGCTGGTGCAGACCTACCTGGCGGATGAGACACTGAAAGAATGGATAAAGGAACAGAATCCATGGGCCGTGCATAATATGAGCGGACGTCTTCTGGAAGCTTATGGGCGCGGAATGTGGGATGCGGATGAAAAAAGCCTTATGCTTGCCCGGGATATATATCTGGAGATGGAAGGAAGCCTGGAGGATATGGGATAGAGAGGAGGAAAAGCTATGGATACATTTGAAGGATACCATCCGGTCGTGAACTTCACTTATTTTTTAATGGTGCTTCTGATTACGATGTTCTCCATGCATCCGCTTTTTTTGGCCATGACGTTTCTGGTATCTTTTCTTTATTCCTTCATGCTGGAAGGCGGAAAAGCGGTAAAGCGGAATCTCTGTTTCCTGATACCGATCGTGCTGCTGGCGGTTCTTTTGAACCCTCTTTTTACTCAGAGAGGACAGACCATTCTTTTTTATCTCAACGATGCCGCGGTGACCATGGAAGCAGTTGCCTTCGGAGCGGCGGCGGCCATTATGTTCACCAGTATGATCATCTGGTTTTCCTGTTTCAGCTGTGTCATGAATACGGATAAATTCATATATCTGTTCGGGAGTATCATACCGTCTGTCGGCTTGGTCTTATCCATGTGTTTCCGTTTTATCCCTCTTTTAAAAAGAAGGTTCCGCGAAATTTCTCAGGGGCAAAAGTATCTTGGGCGGAATTTTACCGGTCAGAAACTGTTTCGGAGAGTGAGGCAGCTGGGCAAAGAGATATCCATATTGATCGCCTGGTCTTTGGAGGCGGGAATTGAAACATCTGATTCTATGGAAGCCAGAGGATATGGACTGAAAGGGAGGAGCAACTACAGTATCTTTCGCTTTGACAGGCGGGACGCGCTCATGCTCTCTTCTATAGCTGTTCTTTCTGGAATCGTAATCTATGGATGTTTCCAGAAGGTCAATTCCATCTTGTATTATCCAAGAATTGTTTTCCGAGAGACAACGGCGTTTTCTGCTGTTGTATATATAGCTTATGGTATTTTTCTGCTGCTTCCCATTTACATAGAACTGCAGGGAGAGATAAAATGGAAACATTTGTATTCAAAGATGTGAATTTCTGCTATCCGGGCAGAGAGAAAAAGGCTCTTGATAAAATGAGTTTTTCCATCGGGGAGTCCCAATTCGTTTTAATATGCGGAAAATCAGGATGCGGGAAGAGCACTCTCCTGCGTCATATGAAAAAAAGCCTGATTCCATATGGAGAAGGAGAAGGAGAGATTTATTACTGCGGACAAGATTTTATGCACCTGGATGATCGGAGAGACGCGGAAGAGATTGGATTTGTAGGACAAGATCCGGAAAATCAGATCGTCACCGACAAGGTCTGGCATGAGATGGCTTTCGGCCTGGAGAATCTGGGACTGTCTACAAATTCCATCCGCAGGAGAGTCTCCGAAATGGCGTGCTATTTTGGAATCCAGTCCTGGTTTCGAAAAAATACGAGCGAACTCTCAGGCGGGCAGAAGCAGCTTTTAAATCTGGCCTCTGTGATGGCTATGTATCCTAAAGTAATCGTTTTAGACGAGCCAACGGCACAGCTTGACCCGATTGCCGCCTTGGAATTCCTGGAAACCCTGAGAAAGATAAACCGGGATCTCGGCATTACGATCGTGATTTCTGAGCACCGCCTGGAGGAAGTGTTTCCAATGGCGGACAAGGTCATGGTCATGGAAGAAGGGAGGCTTTGCTTTTGGGGGACTCCCAGGGAGACAGGCGCTTATTTAAGCGGCGGAAAATGCCGCCATGAAATGTTTCTGGGGCTTCCGGCCCCTATGAAAATATATGCGGATGTGGACGGAGGGGGTGATTATCCTCTGACTATCCGGGAGGGAAGACTATGGCTGTCAAAGGTTTTTCCGAAAATCATGTTGAAGTCGCTTCCAGAATCGGAAGAAGAGCCCGGTGAAGACAGGGAAAAAGCAGTTACGATCAAGAATGCCTGGTTCCGTTACGAGAGAAATTCGGAAGATGTGGTGAGAGACTTATCTCTTTCCATAGAGACGGGGGAGTTTTTCTGCCTGCTCGGCGGCAACGGCGCAGGAAAGAGCACAACGCTCGGTATTGTATCCGGGGTGAACAAGCCATGGAGAGGCGCAATACGGATTTTAGGAAAGCCGCTGGAAAAATACAAGGGAAATGAACTGTTTACAAACTGCCTGGGGGTCCTGCCGCAAAATCCGGCGTCTGTTTTTACAGAGATCACGGCAGAGGAAGAGCTTTATGAAGCGCTCTACTATGACCCTGTGCCCAAAGAGGAAAAGCTTTTGCGAATTCAGCAGATGATGCAGAAAATGCAGCTTGGCGGCATGGAACAGGCTCATCCCTACGATCTGTCCGGCGGAGAGAAACAGAGGCTCGCTCTTGGAAAGATACTCCTCAGGGAGCCTAAGATACTGCTTTTGGATGAGCCGACGAAAGGGCTGGACCCTTTTTTCAAGACAATATTGGCAGATATATTGAGGGAGCTGAAAAACCAGGGAGTCACGATTTTTATGGTGACCCACGACATTGAGTTCTGCGGGGAATATGCAGATCGGTGTGCAATGTTCTTTGACGGAGGGATATCGGCGATAGATACACCTCATGAATTTTTCGGCGGAAATAATTTTTATACGACAGCGGCAAACCGGATGTCCAGGCATCTATTTGAACGGGCGATTACTTATAGGGAAGTGGTGGAGTTATGTGGCAGAAATATACAGAAAAACAATTCCTGAAATTAAGGCGTAAACGGATTTTTGTCTCAGCAGCTGTGATTTTTGTCCTGATACCGCTCACCATTTTTGTTGGGATCGAATTTCTGGAGGACAGAAGTTTTCTATTTATCAGTCTGCTGATCATCTTTTATATCATGGCGCCTTTTTTCATGATGTTTGAGGGAAGGAAGCCAAGGGCGAGAGAGATTGTCCTCGTGGCTATGATGACGGCCCTCACCGCCCTCGGAAACATGATATGCTATATTACGATACCATTCCAGGCGGGGACCGCCATGGCGATTGTTTCCGGGATTTCTCTGGGGCCTGAGGCAGGCTTCCTTGTGGGAGCGCTGGCGCGGTTTGTATGTAATTTTTTTCTGGGGCAGGGACCATGGACCCCATGGCAGATGTTTTGCTGGGGGATTCTCGGGTTTTTGGCGGGAGTGGTGTTCAACAAAAAAGATCTGGATAAATTGAACAGCCGGAGTTTCCAGGTGATAGCCGGACCAATCACAGGAGTTGTTTTTGCTGTTTTGGCGGCCTGGCTCGAATGGCGGATAAGTGGTGACGGTATCTTCATGGGCTGGCGGCTGTATGTCTTCGGCGCGGTCGGATTGATCGCCGGATATTTGATACAAAGGAAGCGGATGCCGGTGGATGATTTGACTTTGTCCGTATATGGGTTCCTCACGACCTTTATCATTTACGGCGGTATCATGAATATTTCGGCGCTGGTATTCAATAGTTATGTCTCGGCTTCCGGGCTGGATATAAACTGGGAGTCTTTAAAGATATTATATATTTCCGGCGTCCCATATGATTTCACCCATGCTCTGGGGAGCGCCTTTTTCCTGTTTGTTTTTGGAGAAAAGGTGATTCGGAAAGTAGAACGTGTAAAGATCAAGTATGGAATCTACCGATGAAAGAGAGGAGAAAATATGAAAGAGAATAAAGTGAGAAAAATCATATTGGGTATCTTGTTTGTCGTGATCGTGGCCGGGATCGTACTGCATTTTTCCATTAAAGGCCCGGATATTAAGAGCAAGATTTCCAAACAGGTATCCATCGGGCGGGAGCTTGTGAACACGGCTGATAAAGGGAACGATAACGGGCAGTATTCGGAATACACGGTAAAATCATTTTCGGAAAAAGTGGAGGCTGCCGCTGCCGTGATGGCGGACAGAAAAGCCTCTGAGGATGATTCTAAAAAAGCATTGGAACAAATTAAATCTGATATAGAGGATTTTAAAAAGGCGAAAAACGAAAATTCCATTTCTGCGGCAGATATTCAGGCCCTTATAGATGAGGGAGGGATGAAAGAACACACGGAAGAGGTATCCGAGGATCTTCAGGCAGAATGGAGGATTGAAGGAAACAATCTGGATGTGGCGGCTCCTGTCAACCTGGATATCAAAGAAGACGGCGTATATACGGCCAATCTGTACCAGCAGATTTCGGACAGCTATGGGGCGGAGAGAGTTTGCAATTTTTCCCTTCGTCACGATGGAAAGCTTCCGGGAAAAGCGACGCTTGTTCTGAAAGGAGATTTCAGTCAGAAGGAAAATTATCTGGCCTGCAGATATGACGGAGAAGCAAAGGGAATCGAGGAGCTGGAGGTTTCTCTAAAGGACGGATCTCTGGAACTTGACGTGGAACAGGGCGGGGATTATGTTATTCTCCGGGGTGAAGAAAAAGAGCTGGTAAATCACGGAAATACGAATACTGGTACGAAGGGCACCGATTCATCGGAAGCTTCAAAAGGAACATCTGGAGAAAGCGGTTCCGAGGCGTCGGAAAGTACGTCATCACAGGAAGAGACAAAAGAGGGAACTGTTCCCTCTGGCGCGCAGGGCGAAGAAAATACGGTCTCTGGGGGGAATCCCAGTTCCGGCGGCGGCGCGGAAAATACGGAAGGGAATACGTCTGGGAATCAGGGCGGAAATTCCCAGACGGCTCCGACTCAGCCTGCGGCGGCTCAGCCCGCACCAACCCAGACTGCGACGGAGCCGGAAGAAATAACCCGTACCTGTATCATAGAAATCCGCTGCGATACCGTTTTGAACAATATGGATCAGCTGACAGAAGGTTTAGAGGGGTATATCCCCGGCAATGGTGTGATCTTATCCGCTTCCGAGGTGGAGCTTTATGAAGGAGAGACCGTATTTGACGTCCTGAAACGGACGACAAGGGAAACCGGGATCAAACTGGAATTCCGGAACGACGGCGTACATGGAGCCGGCTACATTGTAGGCATCAACCATCTGAATGAATTTGACTGCGGGGAAGGCAGCGGATGGATGTATACGGTCAACGGATGGTTCCCCAACTACGGATGTGCAAAATATGTTCTGGAAGACAATGATGTCATTCAGTGGATCTATACCTGTGACCTGGGAAGGGATATCGGCGGGCATTACTGGTAAATTCCGGTGAAACCGCAATTCCGGATTAGAAAACCGGAGAAGGTATGTGCTATAGTGAAGAAAGTGCAGGAGGAATAGCAGTGGGGTGCACAGATATGATGAAAGAATGCCGGGACTATATTGACAGCCATCTGGAGTCAGAGCTGTCAGCTATGGAGCTGGCAAAGCGGTATCATTATTCTTATTATCATTTCTGCCGGATTTTCCAGATTTCAAACGGTATGTCTTTAGCCTCTTATATACGGGAAAAACGGCTGGAGCTGGCGGCAGAAAAGGTGAAAAAAGGAACCGGTATATTTGAAGCGGCTTTGGAAGTGGGATTTGAAACACCCAGCGGTTTCGTAAAGGCATTTAAAAAGAAATTCGGTTGTACGCCCACAGAATATTTGAAAATGCAGGCCTGCGGTATAGGAGGGGTACAAATGGAAGAACCCAAATTTGTAGAGTTAGGACCGATTCGTGTATTGGGACACAGCTGTGGGTCTGATAAAAAAGAGCTTGACGGTGCTCAGGACGGGGCGTACTGGTTTCGGGAGAAAGGCTCCGGGGAGAAACAAAAACATCATCATGGACATATGGATGAGAACACGGTGAAAATTGGTTTATGGCTGAAGGAGCCGGATGCTCAGGGTAATTTGTCCTATTTTTTCGGTAAAAAACTAGAAGCAGATCAGACTGGTCCGGAAGGATTGGATGTGATTACGATTCCTGCAGCGGAGTATGCGGTATTTACGACAAGACCGCTGGACACGACCCTGGAAGAGGGGCATAAAGCTTTTGCGGAGAGCATCCGGGAGACCTGGAAATACATATATGAGGATTGGCTAGAGACCAGCGGCTATGACCTGGATGAAGAAGGCTATGATTTTGAGTATTACGATGCCAGATGTAAGGATAAACACGCTTCCTGCATGGATATTTATATACCCGTGAGAAAACATAAATAGAAGCAGAAAATGAAATTCGCAATGGCGGTTGTATGTTACATTAATAGGGAACACGGTGAAAAACCGGGACAGCCCCCGCTACTGTAAGAGGGATGAACGTCTGCATAAGTCACTGGGAGACCGGGAAGACGCAGATCAGTAAAGGGAACTCGAGTCAGGAGACCTGCCGGCATTGCAATGGGTGACTTTTCGGGAGGGAAGGTCTGGGTTTATTAAAGCTGTTTTAAATCCAGATGTACCGGATGGTCATCTGGATTTTAATTTCTGCCAAAAGAAGGAGAAAAAGATGAGAAGGATAAGCAAGATCAAAAAACAAGTACTATCTTTAGTGCTGTCGTTTCTTCTCCTGGCCGGCACAGTCCCGATGAATTCGCTGGCTGCCAGTGAAGAAGCGTCATCAACTGTTTCAGGCGATCCGAAAGAAACGGTTGTTTCGACGGGGGAAATCGAAACGACGGCCGGAGAGGAAACAAAGATTGAGGAGACTACGGAGGCCAAGACGGAGAGTACTCCCGGGGATACCATTCCGGAAACCTCCGAGGAAACGACTGCGGCGGAAAATTCCGCAATGAAAGCGGCTGAGGAAAGGATAAGTTTATACTCCGGTGTTTCTTTGGCACAGCTGACCAGTCTGATGCTTGGCAACAGCACCAGCATTACCGAGAGCAACAAACTTCCACTGGACAAAGAATTTGACAGCAGTGTCTTGGAATACGGCTGCACGGTCTACCGTTATACAAACAGAAACCTTTATATCAAGGTGAATGCGGAGAATGCTCAGACCATTGAGGCTTCTTATGTCCCTTACGGATCTGATTCGGCGTCTTCTGTCGTTTTGACAGCCGGAAACAGCCGGGGCGTGGTACTTTCCAACCTGCTGAAGAACGGCTCAAATGTTCTTACACTGAAGCTGACAGACGCAGATGGGAATGAAAAGGAGTATCAGGTAACCGTAAACTGGAAGCCCGCTTTGAGCGCGCTGAATGTATACACCCAGGATATGAGCACTGCCACTCTGAGTCCCAAATTCAATTACAGCACCACAGAATACGAAGTTGTGGTTCCTTCATCGGACACTTCCATGACGATTGGGGCGATTCAGAGATCTGCGGACGGGGATGTTCAGCAGCTGACAGTAAATGGCGTTCTCAGTGATCCGGATGTGGAAGGCGGGAATGTAACAGTCGCTCTGCCGGATGAAGATACGTTCACCATACCTGTTGTTGCGAAGGATACGACAGGTGGCACGGAGACGTCGACTGCATATAATCTGAAGGTGACAAAATCTTACGATGTTACCTTCCAGCCTGACCCAGTGTTTGCTTCTGTAACCGTGTTCAATTCCGACAGTGCGGAAATGGCGCCGGTGAACGGTGTCTACACTCTTCCAGCCGGCAGCTACACCTATAAGATAACGGCGAGTGGCTATCAGGATCTGGAAAAGAGCTTGAGCGTCGGAAAGGGACAGGCAGTCAATATCCAGGAAAGCCTGGTAAAAGCGGCGGATTACAGCGACGTTTCATATGTGGAGAACATGATTTCCTTTATCGGAGGCGTTACCTTAAGACTAAGTAAACCTAAGATCGATGCGGCAAGAGAAGCCTATAACAGACTGGCGGAATCGGAAAAGCCGAAGGTGAGCAACTATGATGTGCTGACAGAAGCGGAGCATTATTATAACCAGCTTCTGGCCAAGACAGAGAATCCTTCTCCTGAGGATGTTTTAAACTGGAATCAGTTCCTTGGCAATGAGGATCTAAAGGGTATTTCAGATGCGAAGACGCCTCAGACCGGAGATGAACTGACAGAAAAATGGAAAATCCAGGCAACGGGCGGAAACACGATGATGCAGCACGTCAGTGCGCCTGCATATTACAATGACTATGTATACTACACGTCCGATAACAAGGTCCGGAAGGTAAACCCGGAAACCGGTGTGATCGAGGCTGAAAATGATGTGCCCAAGAGCATGATGCTTCTTCCTCAGGTGACTTGCGCGGATGGAAAAGTATTTGCAATGAGCATTGATGACAACAATAAAACCCGTGTGCGTGTATTTAATGCGGATACCTTGGAGTTCCTTTATCAGACAGTTGCATTGAGCGGGGCTCAGATCGAGACGCCGATCATGTATCATGACGGATATTTCTATTTTGCATCTTACGGAAAAGGAGATTACTATGCCTTTATCGCAACGGATGAAAAGCTTGACTATGATATCAGTCCGGAATGGTCAGTAGGTGCTCTGCCCACTTCCAACCAGGGCTTTTTGTGGGGCGGCGCGGAGTTCGTCGGTGATTATGCGTATTTCGGCGATACAGACGGCAGACTATTTGCTGTGAACTCCAAAACGGGAGAAATAGTGGATACTTTAATGCTGGACGGATATCAGGTACAGTCGACTCCGAATTATTATGAAAAGAACCAGCGCCTTTATGTGACGCTTGCCATGAACAGCGGCGCGATCCTTTCCATCAAAATGAACGCGGACGGCACCTTTAACAGAGAATCGGAGAAATGGTTCAAATCGGATATTGCGGGAGCCGGCATCAAATCCTCTCCAGTCATCTATAATGACAGATTATATGTGTGCGGCGGCGGCGGACACGGCGGCAGCGGCGAACCCTTCCGTGTTATCGATGCCAATACCATGACGGAGATTTACCGGATTGATGAGATTGCCTCAAAGGGAACACCGGTACTTTCCACCGCATATGCAACAGAAGCAAATAACCACAAGGTCTATCTTTATGTGGTGCCCTATGCGCCGGAGGGAGCCGTTTCCGACCGGGTTTCCAACATGTATATCATTCAGGACAGTGTAGGACAGACGACCCCAATCTACGAGAAGGTGGAAAACATAGGCGTGGGTCAGTATTGTTCCCAGAGCATGACCATCGGCAGCAACGGTTTGATCTATTATTATAACGATGCCAATTACCTTTATGCATATGGTCTGGATGATCTGGCGTCCAGAATCATTACCGGCGCGGATGTGGACCAGCAGATTAAACGTCAGCCGGAAGTGAATGAATATAAGTTTTACAATGATGCGGAGATAAGAAGGATCAAATCCCGGTATGACGCGCTGAGCGACAGTGAAAAGGCGGTGGTGACACAGTATCAGAAGCTTCTTGACATCATGGCTATTTCTTCCATGGATCCGGCAGAACGGATGAATAACGGGATAGCGGCGATTCCGTCGATAGACGATATCACCCTGAACGACAGGGATATGATCGAGAACCTGTACCAGGGTTACCAATTGATGGAGGAAGCTGACAAAGAGCGGGTCATCGGCTACAGTATTCTGGAAGCGGCCTATGCACAGATTCCGATTCTGGAGCGGAAGGTGATCACCGACGCGATCGTGGCGGATATTGAAAAGCTGCCCGCAGAAGCGGATATCCTGACGACGGATAAGGATGGAATCTATTCACTTTTAGAGAGAGTGAATGCGCTTGGAGATGACACATCTGCCATTACGAACCTTTCCCGACTCACCTCGGCGAAAGCACGTGTGGACCAGGTCATCAAACAGAGAAGCGATGTGGACGCTCTCATAAATGAGACCCTTCCCGGAGTGACCATAACTTTGGAAAACCGCGGGCTCATCGATGCGGTCGACAAAGCGGCAGAGGGACTGAATAAAAAGGACCTGATGAACCTGGAAAGCTACGAATATTATGTAAGCCCTGCAAAGGTAAAGCTCATCAATGAGCTGATCGAGCAGAATAAGCTGGGAAATCAGCTGGAGATCAACAAAGATAACATCGGTACTCTGCAGTCCCTTTTAGATGAGATCAGGCGGCTTCATGACGGTGTGCTGGAGGACGACGAGAAATATCTGGAGAATTACAGCGCCGTATCCGTTGTTCAGGCTAAGATCGATGCCTTCCAAGAAGAGGAAGACAAAAAGGACGATAACAAGCAGGACGATAATAAACAGGATGACAATAAGCAGGACGGAAATGAAACGAATAATGGAGGCGACTCCAAAAATGACGGAAAGACGCCGGGAGGCGCTGCTAAAACAGCCGGTGGGAATACAAAGACGGCGGGAGGAGCGACAAAGACTCTTTCAAACGGCAATGTAAAGACTGGAGATGAATCCAATGCGGCATGGCTGATATTTGTTATGTCTGCGGCGGCAGCTCTTTTGGCAGTCAGCAGGAAAAAGAAGAGTATTTAAAACATAAAAAAGAGGTCATGTCCCTGATGGAATATGGCCCCTTTTTAAAAGTACTGTATTTATTTAAAGTTGAGCTCAAACTGCCGGAATTGTTCTTCACGGGTCCGGTTGTATTTCGCGATCAGCTTTTGAATCTTTTCGGTAGGATCGATGATCGTGTTCAGAGACTGGTCATGGTTGATAGTGTTGATGATGGCAGCGGTAAATTTGGACATATCTGCCTCCAGATACCAGTCGCGAGCTAAAAGTTCGTCCGGACGGTAGTTCAGGTTTGTGGTGACCACGTAGTCGAAATAGCCGCGGCTGTGGAATTCGTCGAATTTATCAAAGCCGTCTGTGAACAGACCGAAGGTACAGCAGATGATTACCTTGTCCGCGTGGCGGTCCTTCAGCTCCTTGGCAGTGTCCAGCATGCTTTCACCCGAGGAGATCATATCATCGATGATGATCACGGTCTTTCCCGCCACATCAGCACCCAGAAATTCATGGGCTACGATAGGGTTTCTGCCGTTGATGACCGTAGAATAATCACGGCGTTTATAGAACATCCCCATATTGACGCCCAGGTTGTTGGCAAAATATACGGCGCGCCCCATGGCTCCCTCATCCGGGCTGATGACCATTAAGTGATCCTTGTCAATGATCAGATCATGGTCTTTTTGAAACACCGCCTTGATGAACTGATAAGGCGGCATGAAATTGTCAAATCCATGCAGCGGGATAGCATTTTGTACTCTGGGATCGTGGGCATCAAAGGTGATGATATTTGCCACGCCCATATTGGATAACTCCTCCAGTGCGCAGGCGCAGTCCAATGATTCCCGTTTGCTGCGTTTATGCTGACGTCCTTCATACAGGAAAGGCATGACTACATTCACACGGTGGGCGTTGGCGATGGATGCGCCGATGATTCGTTTTAAATCCTGATAGTGGTCGTCTGGAGACATGAAGTTCTGGTGGCCGCAGACGGTATAAGTGAGGCTGTAGTTGACCACATCGACCATGATGAAAAGATCGGTGCCTCTCACAGATTCGTGAATGAGACCTTTCCCTTCCCCAGTGCCAAATCTGGGGCAGGAAGCGTTCAGCAGATAAGAATTGCAGTCATAGCCGCGGTATTCGATGCTGGCCTTACGGCTCAGCAGCTCTTCCGTATCGTTTTTTCGGAAGGTCACGATATGCCGGTTGACCTTCTCCGCAAAGGAACGGCAGCTTTCCAGAGCGCAGAGCTTAAGCGGTGCTACAGGTATCGTATTTTTAAAAGCGTAATCGTTGGACATGGGAATCCTCCAGTAATGATATATCCTTGTGCAGTGGCAGAACAGAAACCTCCCGCTCATATCCACCCATACAATTTATAACATTTCTTGCGCCTTTTCGCAAGTACAAAAGAAGCAAATCCTTTACAAAGGAGGCAAATATTGTTATGATAGGAAAGGTGCGGAAGGTCCGCCCAGGAGTGTGATTATGAAAAAAGAAGGACATGTCATCACCCGTGTGCATCCCGATTCCGCAGCGGAAGATCTGGGGCTTGCCCCCGGAGATGTCCTGTTGGAAATAAACGGGCACAGGATTGAAGATATTTTTGATTATCAGTATTATATGGAAGATACGTATGTGGAACTTCTTGTGAAAAAGCCGGACGGGGAGGAATGGCTTTTGGAAATCGAGAAGGACGAGGATGAAGACTTGGGGGCTGAGTTTGAAAACGGCCTGATGGATGAATACCGCTCCTGCAGAAATAAGTGTATGTTCTGCTTCATTGACCAGATGCCTGCCGGGATGCGGGACACGCTGTACTTTAAAGACGATGACAGCCGCCTTTCCTTTCTGCAGGGGAATTATGTCACGCTCACCAATATGAGCGACCACGATATAGACCGTATCATCGCCTATCATCTGGGTCCGATCAACATTTCCATTCATACCATGGAACCGGAGCTTCGCTGCCGGATGCTCCATAACCGGTTCGCCGGGGAGGCTCTTGCGAAAATCCGCCGGCTTTCGGATGCTGGTATTGAGATGAACGGGCAGATTGTACTTTGCAGAGGAATCAATGACAGAAAGCATCTTGATTATACCATTGAGGCTCTGGAAAAATATCTGCCTCATATGAAAAGCGTATCGGTAGTCCCGGTGGGACTTACCCGGTACAGAAAATCCCTATTTCCTTTGGAATCTCTGACAAAAGAAGATATGGAGGATACCGTCCGCCGTGTTGAAGCGTGGCAGAACTATTATTTTGAACGCTGCGGAAGTCATTTTATCCATGCCAGTGATGAGTTCTATCTGATGACGGGGAGGGAGCTTCCCGAGGAAGCGCGCTATGACGGATATCTGCAGCTTGAAAATGGAGTGGGGATGCTCAGGCTTCTTTTAGAAGAAGTGGAGGAAGCTCTTTCGGCGGCAGCAGAGAGGGAGGCGGAAGTACAGGCGGTGTCCATCGCAACCGGATGCCTGGCCGCTCCTTTTATAGAAAAGCTTGCAGGCCGGGTACGGGCACGGTGTAAAGGACCTGAAGTCCGTATATACGCCATAGAGAACCGGTTTTTTGGAGAAAAGATCACCGTATCAGGGCTGATCACGGGAACTGATCTGATGGAACAGTTAAAGGGAAAGGACCTGGGAAACAGGCTCCTCCTCCCGGTGAATATGCTCCGGAGCGGAGAGAACGTTTTTCTGGATGATATCACCGTGGAGCAGGTAGAGACGGCTCTGCAGACGAGAGTAGTTATTGTAAAATCCAGTGGGCAGGAGTTTGTAGATGCCCTGACAGGAGCCTGCGGGACTGGTGAAACGGCCGTATATCAGGCATATGAATTAAAGGAGAATCCAGATGAGTAAACCAATCGTGGCCATTGTAGGCCGCCCCAACGTGGGGAAATCCACTCTGTTCAATGTACTGGCAGGGGAGATGATCTCCATTGTAAAAGATACGCCGGGAGTCACCCGTGATAGAATCTACGCGGACTGCACCTGGCTGAACAGCAGATTTACCTTAATCGATACAGGAGGCATAGAGCCGGATACCAAAGATATCATATTGTCCCAGATGCGGGAACAGGCGGAAATCGCCATCGCTACGGCAGATGTGATCATCTTTATTACCGATGTCCGCCAGGGGCTGGTGGATTCCGATGCGAAGGTGGCGGATATGCTGCGCCGCTCTGGAAAACCGGTGGTGCTCGTCGTCAACAAGGTGGACAGCTTTTCAAAATTTATGCCTGATGTCTATGAATTTTATAATTTGGGAATTGGGGATCCAGTTCCTGTTTCAGCTGCTTCCAGGCTGGGGATTGGAGATCTCCTGGACGAAGTCGTAAAGCATTTTGACATACAGGAGGGAGACGATGAGGACGATGACAGGCCAAGGGTTGCCATCGTGGGAAAACCAAATGTGGGGAAATCCTCGATCATCAACAAGCTTCTGGGAGAGAATCGGGTAATCGTATCCGATATCGCGGGAACTACGAGAGATGCCATTGATACGGTCATAAAACGAAATGGGACGGAATATGTGTTCATTGATACGGCAGGTCTCCGGAGGAAGAGTAAAATAAAGGAAGAACTGGAACGCTACAGTATCATCCGTACCGTCACGGCGGTGGAAAGGGCCGATGTGGTGGTCCTGGTCATCGATGCTACTGAGGGTGTGACGGAGCAGGATGCCAAGATTGCCGGCATTGCCCATGAGAGGGGAAAGGGAATCATCATCACCGTCAATAAATGGGATGCCATAGAGAAAAATAATAAGACGGTCAATGAGTTTTCCGCGAAGATCCGGGAGATTCTTTCTTTTATGCCTTATGCGGATATCATATATATTTCCGCCCTTTCCGGCCAGCGTCTGCCGAAGCTGTTTGATCATATTGATGTAGTCATAGAAAATCAGAACCTGAGAATTTCAACGGGAGTCTTAAATGAGATCTTGATGGAAGCCGTGGCCATGCAGCAGCCTCCGTCAGATAAGGGGCATCGCCTGAAGATCTATTATATGACACAGGTGGCCGTAAAGCCTCCGACCTTTGTCCTCTTTGTGAACGACAAGGAACTGATGCATTTTTCATATACCAGATATCTGGAAAACAAAATCCGGGAGGCCTTCGGCTTCGGCGGAACGTCCCTCCGGTTCATCACCAGGGAAAGGAAGGACAAGGAGTAATCATGGAACGTCTTATTTGTCTTGCGGCCGGCTACGCTTTTGGCCTTATTCAGACCGGCTATATCTACGGAAAGATCATACACAAGGATATCAGACAGTATGGGAGCGGAAATGCCGGGACTACCAACGCTCTGCGGGTGCTGGGGAAAAAGGCCGGAGCAGTCGTATTTTTGGGCGATTTTCTGAAAGCCATCGTCCTCTGTCTCCTGGTACGCTTTCTCTATGGAAAGACACAGCCGGAAATGGCGCCTCTTCTGATGTTATATGGAGGGCTTGGCGTCGTGCTGGGGCATAACTATCCTTTTTATCTGCATTTTAAAGGCGGAAAGGGAATTGCCGCCACGTCGGGCGTGATCATCAGTATGGACTGGAGGATCACCCTGGTTTGTCTCTTAGCTTTTATCATCAGCGTGGCGGCGACCAGAATCGTCTCCGTCGGCTCTCTGCTGGTGGTCAGCATATTCCTGGCTATGTGGATCGGATTCGGACTCTTTGGGCTTCTGCCGCTGACAGGAGCGTATCTGACGGAGTCCTATATCGTTGTTCTAGTGTTCGCCGCTTTGGCCTATTGGCGCCACCGTGCCAATATCAAGCGGCTGCTGCATGGGACGGAAAATAAATTCGGTTCCAAGAAATAAGAATTTAGAATGAAAGAGGACCAGACGGTTCTGAAGGAGAAGAAATTATGGCGAATATCAGTATAATCGGTTCCGGCACATGGGGGATGGCCTTATCCCTTCTGCTGTATAAGAAGGGGCATACGGTAAAGGTATGGTCAGCGATCAAAGAAGAGGTGGATATGCTCCGGGAAAAACGGGAGCACAAGAATCTGCCGGGTGTACCGATTCCGGAGGATATGGAAATCACCGGGGACCTTGAAGCATGTATAAAAGGAGCTGACCTCATGGTCCTTTCCGTCCCCTCTGTATTTACCCGTGCCACGGCAAAGAGGATGTCTCCCTTTGTGGAAAAAGGGCAGATTATAGTCAATGTGGCGAAAGGAATCGAAGAGGAGTCCCTGATGACACTGTCAGAGCAGATCGAGGAAGAGATTCCCTGTGCAAATGTGGCAGTCCTTTCCGGTCCCAGCCACGCGGAAGAAGTGGGCAGAGGGATTCCGACCACCTGTGTCGTAGGGGCAGGGGATAAAAAGACAGCGGAATATATCCAGAACATTTTCATGTGCAATGTGTTCAGGGTCTATACAAGCCCTGATATCATGGGGATTGAACTGGGCGGCTCCCTGAAGAATGTCATAGCCCTTGCAGCCGGCGTTGCGGACGGCCTGGGATACGGCGACAATACAAAGGCGGCATTGATCACCAGAGGGATGGCGGAGATCACCAGGCTGGCTCTGAAAATGGGAGCCAGGATGGAAACTATGTATGGTCTGAGCGGGGTCGGTGATCTGATCGTGACCTGCGCCAGCATGCACAGCCGGAACAGACGGGCCGGCATTCTCATTGGGCAGGGGAAGACCATGGATGAGGCGATGAAAGAAGTACAGATGGTCGTCGAAGGCGTATATTCTGCCAAAGCCGCGGCAAAGCTGGCGGATAAATACGGGGTGCAGATGCCCATAACGAAGGAGATCAACAAGGTGCTCTTTGAAGGGAAGAAAGCCTCAGACGCGGTGGAAGACCTGATGCTTCGGGATAAGGGAATTGAACATCCCAATATTCCCTGGGAACAATAATACCGGACAGACTGAATACAGGAGGGAAATACAGATCATGTACTGTGTGAAGAATATTACAGAAGATTTATACTGGATCGGCGGAAGTGACCGCAGGCTTGCGCTATTTGAAAATATTTATCCCATACCAAATGGCGTTTCCTATAATGCGTATGTCCTGATGGACGAAAAGACCGTACTGCTGGATACGGTGGATTCTTCCATAAGTGAATTGTTTTTTGAAAACCTCGCCCATGTATTGGGGGAGAGAGGGCTGGATTATCTGGTGATCGACCATATGGAGCCTGACCATTGTGCGGCCATTGCCGGCGTGGTGCTCCGCTATCCGGATGTTAAGCTGGTGTGCAATACAAAAACAGCCTCCATGCTGAAACAGTTCTATTCCTTTGATGTGGATGCCAGGATTCTCTTGGTAAAAGAAATGGATACCTTGAATACAGGAAAGCATACGCTGACGTTTGTAATGGCGCCTATGGTACACTGGCCGGAGACTATGGTGACTTATGACTCCGTCACCGGCGCTCTGTTTTCCGCAGATGCTTTCGGCACCTTCGGAGCGTTGAGCGGAAATCTCTATGCGGATGAAATGAACTTTGAGAGGGACTGGCTGGACGACGCCAGAAGATATCTGACGAATATCGTAGGAAAGTACGGCCCGCAGGTACAGTCCCTGCTGAAAAAAGCATCCGCTTTGGACATCCGGATGATCTGCCCCCTCCACGGCCCCGTATGGAGAGAAGGCCTCGGCTGGTTCATCAACAAATATAAAATGTGGAGCAGCTATACGCCGGAAGATTCGGCAGTGATGATCGCTTATGGCTCCATCTATGGAAATACGGAAAATGCAGTGAATGTCCTCGCTTCTCGTCTCGCAGATGCCGGGGTGAAGAACATCGTTATGTATGACGTATCAGTGACGGACCCTTCTTATGTGCTCTCTGAGGCTTTCCGGTGCAGTCATCTGGTATTTGCGTCGTCCACTTACAACGGAGGGATTTTTACTCCCATGGAGACGCTTCTTATGGAGCTTAAGGCACATAATCTGCAGAACCGCACGGCGGCGGTGATAGAGAATGGAACCTGGGCTCCGGCAGCGGGCAGGCAGATGAAGGAAATCTTATCTTCTATGAAGAATATGACGATTCTTTCCGAAGAGCTGACGATTAAATCCGCACTCAAAGAAGAGCAGCTTCCGCAGCTGGAAGCTCTGGTCAAGGCAATCGCAGAATCCATGTAAATATGCTACAAAATACTTTTTGGGATCATTTTTAGTTAGCTCCGATCAAGCTTAAGTTCAGTACCGGCAGAAGTTCCGGACCGTCACGATTTCGGTTCGCTGGCGATGCAGGGGCCGCTTTATCCCCGCTCCGGAAGTACCGCTCACATGTCGACAGGAAATCTTTATGATTTCCCGTCTCCTGTTCGCTCAGAAACGGAATCGGTATTTCCGTTTCTGCCTCCCTCCGCCTGAGGAACATCGGCCTCTGCCCTGCGGCGCTCTCCTTTAGGCCGGCCCGGAATCTCTCTGCCGGCGCCCTGCCTGCCGCGCTGTACCGGACAAATTTCATTTCTTAGATTCCAGAAAAGGAGCGGATATCCCCAGGGCCCGCACGCCTTACGGCGGCGGGCCTCCGTGGCCGCCCCAATAGCTTTCACAACAAATAAAAGCTTATTTCGGTGCGGGAAGAGGAGCAGGAGGAAGTCCGATTCCATCGTAAGGGGAGCGCTGCAAAGGCGTTAGCAGGATCTTCCCGGCCGCAGGGAGGCAAAAATCGCATATCATGCGGATTTTTGTTGGAATCTGACATGGAAAAATATCGATTTATCCATGTCAGTTGGAAAGGACCGACTAAAGGCCGCAAAGATTCTGGTTACGGCTGCCAGCGACCCGCCTGGATGGAAGCGGACTTCCTCCTGTCTCTCTGATTCGTAAAGATAGGTTTGTTTGAAAGGTATTCAAAGGTATTAAAAGAAAGACCCGGATGGGGCTGCACTTGTAATGTGCTGGCTCCTTCCGGGCTTTTGTGTATTTGGATTCAGACGCTTTCCGGCGCAGAATCCGGTATGTTTTTTAACTGTTTTCTATAAGTCCTGATCAGGAGAACGACGCACAGGGCGGCTGAAACGATCTCTGCAATCGGAAAGGCAAACCAGACGGCATCCAGGCCAATGGAGACTGCGAACAGATAAGCGACTGGCACGATGACGAAAATCTGCCGGATCAGGGAAATCAGCAGGCTGTAAAATCCATTGCCCAGAGCCTGAAACACAGAGGAGATAACGATGGCGGCTCCCGCGAATACAAAGCAGAGGCTGATTCTGCGCAGAGCGGGGACTCCCATGGAAATCATATCGGGAGAGTTGTTAAACATCCGGATGAGGGCTTCTGGAAAGATTTGGAATACAGCAAAGCCCACTGCCATGATACCGACCGCAATAACGACACTCAGTTTGATGGTATCTATGATTCGTTTTTTCTTTCTCGCTCCGAAATTGTAGGCGACAATGGGAATCATGCCGTTATTCAGGCCAAAGACTGGCATGAAAACAAAGCTCTGAAGCTTAAAATATACTCCGAACACCGATACGGCAGTGGAAGAGAACATTAGGAGGATTCCATTCATTAAAAGAGTCATCAGGGAGACGACTGCCTGCATGATGATAGAAGGAATCCCGACCTTGTAGATCTGCCGGATGATGTAGCCGCTTGGACGGAATTTGCGGAAACGGAAGTGCAGCTCGTCGTTTTTCTTTAAATTGAAAATGAGAGCCATCACGGCGGCGACACACTGGCCCAGGACCGTAGCCGCTGCGGCTCCTGCCACTTCCATGCGGGGAAAACCAAACAGGCCGAAGATCATGATCGGATCGAAGATGATATTGATGATGGCGCCTGTCCCCTGGGTAATCATGGTATAGATTGTTTTACCGGTAGACTGAAGGATACGTTCCAGCGTCATCTGCATGAAAAGGCCGATGGACACCATCGTACAGATGGTCAGATAATCCGTTCCGTACCGGACGATCACTTCATCCTGTATCTGGCTGGCAAAAAAGAAACGGCTTCCGAACAGACCGAAAACGGCAAAGGCAATATAGCTTAAAAATGCCAGGAAAATCCCGTTGATAGCAGCGGCGTCTGCCTGAGCAAAATTCCTTTCTCCCAGATTCCTGGAAAGATACGCATTGATGCCGACTGCAGTACCAGTACCGAAGGCGATCATGAGACTTTGAATGGGAAACGCCATGGATACGGCTGTAAGGGCGGCTTCCGACAGCCGTCCCACGAATACACTGTCTACGATATTATACATTGCTTGTACCAGCATGGAAATCATGATGGGTAAAGACATGCTGATCAGCAGCTTATTGACCGGCATGACCCCCATTTTGTTTTCCTGCGGCTGTGTCTTTTGGATTTTTTCTTCTGTCATAAACTCACTCCATTCACTTGATTTCAAACAGCATCAGGAACAAGCATAGCACAATAAAAAAAATGCCGCAATATATTCCTTGTAGAAACAACGAAAATGTGGTATTTTTAGGGATGGAGTGAGTAAAAAGCTCACAAAGAATTTAAAATAAGGAAGTCTTAAATTATGGCAAAGGATATGTCTGTGGGAAAACCGTTTCCCACTTTGTTCAAATTTGCGATGCCCATGGTGCTCGGGAATCTGTTTCAGCAGCTTTATAATGTGGTGGATTCCATGGTGGTGGGCAATTTTGTGGGTGAAGATGCCCTGGCGGCGGTCGGAACCACCACGGCGATCACTTTTCTGTTTATCGCTGTCGCCATAGGCATGGGCATCGGCTGTTCCGTAGTGATCTCCCAGCTGTTCGGAGCCAAAAATATGGATACGATGAAGCTGGCAATCCACACTGCGCTGATCTCCATGCTCGTTCTCAGTGTGATTCTGTCCATATTCGGTCTGGCGGCCCACGAATGGATTCTGAGATCCATGAAGGTACCGGAAAATATTTTTGCAGATGCGGCCGCCTATCTGCGGATCTACTGTATGGGCCTGGTGTTTTTGTTCATGTACAATATCCTGAATTCCATCTTCAACGCTCTGGGGGAGTCGAGATTCCCTCTTATTTTTCTGACCATGTCCTCTATCCTCAATGTGATACTGGATTTGTATTTTGTGATTGGGCTCCATATGGGAGTCCCGGGTGTGGCTTGGGCAACACTGATAGCCCAGGGGATTTCCGCAGTCCTTTCTTTTCTTGTTCTCATAAGGAGCGTGAGAAGGATTGAGACAAAAGAGAAGCCGGCGCTGTTCAGCGGCCGTCTGCTGGGGCAGATGTTCCGCCTGGCGGTCCCTACCACCATCCAGCAGTCCATCGTGTCTCTGGGGCTTGTATTTGTCCAGGGACTTGTGAACAGCTACGGTTCTGTCGTGATCGCAGGATATACGGCAGCTACTAAGATTGATACGATAGCCATCAATCCCATGGTTCAGGTGGGAAACGCGGT
This sequence comes from Lientehia hominis, assembly GCF_021044755.1. GTDB lineage: Bacteria > Bacillota > Clostridia > Lachnospirales > Lachnospiraceae > Lientehia > Lientehia hominis. The sequence continues at coordinate 123,207 of NZ_JAJNOR010000001.1, read as the reverse complement.
GTCCACGTTTACAGCTCAGAATATGGGAGCCAAAAAAACGGAGAGGGTCAAGTCGGGGATGTGTTCCGGTCTTATCATAGCTTCTTCAATCTCTGTGTCCCTGGCGGTGATTCTGTATTTCTTCGGAGGAGCTTTTATAGGTGCTTTCATGGACAGCGGAACGAGTGCGGAAGCCATCGGAGTTGGAGTCCACTATATGCGGGTGGTTTCTTCCTTTTACGTTGTGATGGGCACGATGAATGTCTTTAATGGAGTCCTTCGGGGAGCCGGCGATGTCCGGGTATTCATGCTCGCCACTCTGTGCAATTTTTCCGTTCGGGTGGCCGGCGCTCATATTCTGGCCGCTTCCCCCATGGGAGCCAGTGGAATCTGGTGGGCGATTCCCATCGGATGGATTGTGGGAGCCCTGATTTCTGGGAGCAGGTTTGCCAGCGGCAGGTGGAAGACTAAGAAATTGGCAGTTACGGAGGAATAAAATGGCACAGATAATTTTATTTGATCTGGACGGCACTCTTACGGACCCGAAAGAAGGGATTACCAGATGTGTCCAGTATGGCATGGAGGCCTTGGGATATGCAGAGCCGGATCTCGATCGGCTGACGCCGTTCATCGGGCCTCCGCTAAAGGACATGTTCATGGAATACTGCGGCTTTGAGCCGGAACAGGCGGATGAAGCCGTTAAGAAATACCGGGAACGGTTTTCTGAAAAAGGAATGTATGAAAACGAGATTTATGAGGGGATAGAGGACATGCTAAGAACGCTTAAGGAATCGGGCAGACGCCTGGGGGTTGCGACTTCCAAGCCCTGGGTATTCGCGGAACCGATTCTGAGGCATTTCGGAATCCTGGATTATTTTGAGTTTGTGACGGGGAGTGAACTGAGCGGCGAGCGTGTTCAGAAGAGTGAGGTCATCGAAGAGGCTTTAAGACGGTTCGGCGCAGGACCGGAAGATAAAGGAAACGTCTTTATGGTAGGAGACAGGAAGCACGATATCTTCGGCGCATTGAAAGCCGGCGTGGTTTCTGTAGGCGTCACATACGGATATGGAGGCTATGAAGAGCTTTCACAGGCAGGTGCCGGGCATATCGTCGATACGGTGGAAGAATTGACAGAGCTTCTCTTAAAACTGTGATAAAGGGAACGAATATGGAAAAATGCCGGCAAACATGAAGTTTGCCGGCATTTTTCCATATTTACTTCTTTTTGGTCTTCTAGATCAGCCGATAAATTTCTGCTTTACGGAGGTTATTTTAGACTGTTCTGCCTGTTCGGTGGGATACCAGCCTTTTGCGGCCATTTTATCGTAAATCGTATCTTGCATGCAGAGTGCATCGTTTAAAGCGGAATTGAATGCCTGGTGAACGTTTTCTGTGGAAGATTCAATCGTTCCATGCATAAACAGATCACACACGCCTTTTTCCAGCAGTAGAATGTTTTCCATCAGGTTTTTGTCGTCCATTACGTTTCCTCCTTACAGCAGTTCGTAGAAATTCTGAAAAATCTGCTGATGCTTCTGTGCCATATCTTCTATGCAGTTTTTCAGTTCAGTGTCATGAATCTGATTTGCGGTTTCTTTGCACTTGGTCTGAAAATATTTCTCATGGCCCAGCGCGTCTTCAACATACAGTAATTCTTTGGTCGTCATTTACGATTCACCTCCAATACTTATTTCAGTCTTATGTTCTACCGTTTCATAGAAAATATTCTGAAATACGAAATAAAGGGGTCACCTGTTATCTGCATAATGAATAATCTAAAAGGAAAAGGAGGGACGCCAAATGTCTTGCAGACAACAATTCAGTGATGTTACCAAGAAATATCTGTGCTGCTATTATGAAATACTGGAGGATATGATCTCAGAAATGACAGAAGCTGAGCTGACAGAGAGTCTGTCACATAATTTTATTGTACAGATGATTCCCCATCACCGGGCCGCTATCGAAATGTCGTATAATCTTTTGCAGTTTACGACCTTTGTGCCCTTACAGGACATCGCTCAGAATATCATAAGTGAACAGACGAGAAGCATTGAAAATATGCAGCAGATATTGACAAACTGCAGCGGACTTTGCAATTCAGAACAGGATCTGTGCCTTTATCAGAGGCATTTCCGGCAGATCACGCAGACCATGTTTTCTCGGATGCAGAATGCCTGCTCCGACAACAATATCAATGCTGATTTCATGAGAGAGATGATTCCCCATCATGAGGGTGCGGTCCGGATGTCAAAAAACGTACTTAACTATTCCATTTGCCGGGAGCTTGTCCCGATTCTTGAAGCAATCATTACGTCACAGGAACGCGGAATACAGGAGATGAAACGGCTGCTCCGGTGTATTGGGCAATAGATGATACGAACCCTTCTTCACATTGCTTTTTTCGGTGATCTTATGCTATTCTATACTTATATAAGGTTATCCGTTAAACGGAAAAAGAACTGGAGGAAGGAAACATGAGTAAAACACCTAAAGAACTGTTTCAGGAAAAGCGCGGCATTACCGTGGTGAAGAATCTGGAAAGCCGTCATTTCGAGGCTTATTACTGCACCACAAGGGAAGAAGCCCTTCAAAAGGTATTGGAATTAATACCGGAAGAGTCGTCTGTATCATGGGGAGGTTCCATGACCATCCGGGATATGGGACTTACGGATGCGCTGAATCGAGGGAATTACCGGACGATCGACCGGGATAAGGCAGCGAATGAAGAAGAAAAAAAGAAAGCATACAGGGACGCCATGTCTGCAGAATATTATTTGACCAGCGCCAATGGAATCAGTGAAGACGGCCAGCTGGTAAATGTGGACGGTACGGGGAACCGCGTTGCAGCGGTCGTATATGGGCCGGAATATGTCATAGTGGTCGCTGGTATGAATAAGGTGGCGAAGACAGCGGATGATGCGCTGGTTCGGGCGAGGACCATAGCTGCACCCACAAATCAGCAGCGTTTTCAGAGAAAAACGCCGTGTACGGTTACCGGCGTATGCGGGGACTGCATATCACCCGACTGTATCTGCAATCAGGTTCTGATTACCAGGAACTGCAGTCCTGCCGGCAGAATCAAGGTAGTGCTGGTCGGAGAAGAGCTGGGGTATTGACTGCTTTAGGCATGAACGGCTTCTTCCGTCTGGCTGTCCGCATCGAAGCGGCCTCCGAATAACAGAGTCAGAAGGAAGGATGCCGCGAAGCTTATGGCCGCGGCTATCATGGCTTTCATGAGATTGTCAGGTTCACCGGAATCCGCAAACATCAGGAAAGACGGCATTCCCGGAAAGGCGTATACATAGCAGTGGATCGTAACAAATCCCTGGTAAGCGCCTGCGAGGGCTGCTCCGATCATGGATGTGATCAGCGGCCGGCGGTACGGAAGTGATACACCGTAGATGGGCGGTTCCGTGACGCCAGTCAAAAAGACTGTGACGGCACAGCTTAAAGCCAGCTTTTTCAGGGCCGAAGTCCTGGCCCGGAAAAAAGCGGCCAGACAGGTGCCTGCCTGTGACAGCGTAAGGATGAAAAATCCCACCATGACGCCGTCCTCGATGCCGAACGTTCCCAGCTGACTGAGAGCCACCGCGACGAATACCCAGTGGGTGCCGGTGATGACGAAGAGGGGAGAAAGACCGGCAAACAGAGCCCAGGCAGCCACAGGCGCATGGGCCTGGAGCCATACCATGATGCCGGACAGAAAGTTTCCGATCAGTGTTCCGATAGGGCCGATCAAAAGGAGGCCAAGCAAAGACGAGAGGAGCAGAATCACCAGGGGGGACAGGATATCGTCCAGAATCTTTGGCATCAGTTTATGTACCAGCTTTTCCACATAGATCATGGCTGCGATCAGCAGAATGATGGGAATGGTGCTGTACGCATAGTTAGCCTTTACCAGGGGAATTCCCGCAAAAGAGAGTTTTCCTGCCGAAGATACCAGCTCCACGAAAGCAGGGCTCATCATCGCTCCGACCGCGCCTATGGCCAGTACTGTATTCACGTGAAAATGGACGGAAGCCGTATAGGCAAGGAAAAAAGGCAGGAAATAGAGGGGAGCGTCTCCGATTATGGACAGGACAAGTTCTGTATGACTGCCCTCTGCCAGTGCTCCCGTCATGGTCAGGACGATGACCAGGAGCTTTACCAGTCCTCCTGCGACGAGGATGGGGATGACCGGCGCCATACAGCTGGAAATATGGTCAATGACCGCAGTAACAATGTGTTTTTTTCTATTCTGTTCCATGATATGCACTCCCTGGAAATGTTTTAGAGATCGATATACGGCAGACAGCCTCTGCCGTCTGCGCCACAAAGCAAGTATAGCATTGCCGGAATGGGTTTTCAAGGAAATTCCGGACATGAAAGGAAGCGGATATGAAATTATCCTGTAAGGTTTCAATGATTCAGATGAGGGTGAGGAAGACGAAAGAAGACAGTCTGATCGCTGCGGGAGAAAAGATCAAAGCTGCCGCAAGAGACGGAGCGGATTTCGTCATTCTGCCGGAGATGTTCGCCTGTCCTTATGAAACAGAGAATTTTCCGGTATACGCAGAGGATGAGAACGGAGAAAGCGTAAGAAGACTTTCTTCCGCCGCCGCGGAAAATCATGTGTATTTGATCGGTGGCAGTCTTCCTGAACGGGATGATGCCGGGAAGATCTATAACACTTCTTTCGTTTTTGACCGGGAGGGCCGCATCATTGCAAAGCACCGAAAATCCCATTTATTTGATATTGATATCAAAGGCGGACAGTATTTTAAAGAGTCGGATACTCTCACGCCTGGAGATAAGGCGACGGTCTTTTCCACAGAATTTGGGATGATGGGCCTTTGTATCTGTTATGATATCCGTTTTCCGGAGCTATTCCGCAGAATGGTAGAGGATGGGGCGAATATGGTGTTCTGCCCGGCGGCCTTTAATCGGACGACCGGACCGAGACATTGGGAGCTTTTGTTCCGGAGCCGGGCCGTGGACAACCAGATTTTTGTGGCAGGTATTTCTCCTGCCGCAGACGAAAACGCCTCCTATATCGCATACGGACATTCTATCCTGGTATCGCCATGGGGAGAGATTCTATATGAAGCGGGAGAAGATGAGTCCATTCTGACGAAAACCATAGATTTGACGGAAGTAGAACGCGTGAGAGAGCAGCTTCCGCTGCTTAAACACAGAAGGAAAGAAATTTATTGATAGTTTCCCAGCACTTTATGCGGAGTGATGTGTCAAAATATATACCTTTGAATATCTTTTAAACAAATTTATCTTTGCAAACCAGACGAGACAGGAGAAAGTCCGCTTCCATCCAGGCGGGTCGCTGGCAGCCGTAACCAGCATCTTTGCGGCCTTCGGTCGGTCCTTTCCAACTGACATGGATAAATCGATATTTTTCCATGTCAGATTCCAACAAAAATCCGCATGATATGCGATTTTTGCCTCCCTGCCGCCGAGAAGATCCTGCCAACGCCTTTGCAGCGCTTCCCTTACGATGGAAACGGATCGTTCCTCCTGCTCCTCTTCCCGCACCGAAATAAGCTTTCGTTTGTTGTGAAAGCCATTGGGGCGGCCACGGAGGCCCGCTGCCGTAAGGCGTGCGGGCCCTGGGGATATCCAATCCTTTTCTGGAATCTAAGAAATGAAATTTGTCCGATACAGCGCGGCAGGCAGGGCACCGGCAGAAGGATTCCGGGCCGGCCTTAAGGCGAGCGCCGCAGGGCAGCGGCCGGTGTTCTCCAGGCGGAGGGAGGCAGAAACGGAAATACCGATTCCGTTTCTGAGCGAATAGGAGACAGGAAATCATAAAGATTTCCTGTCGACATGTGAGCGGTACTGCCGGAGCGGAGATAAAGCGGCCCCTGCATCGCCAGCGAACCGAAATCGTGACGGTCCGGAACTTTTACCGGTGCTGAACTTAAGCTTGATCAGAGCTTACTAAAAATGTTTCCAGAAAGTGTTTTGTACTATGAAATAAGAAAAATGGCTGTCCGCATGTTTGTCCGGACAGCCATTTTCCATTTGGAAACTGTTATATTTCCAGGTCATTCAGGTCAGAGGCCTTATTTATTTGCCAGCCATCTGTCTTTCCTGCTCTTCGATCATCTTCTTAACCATATATCCGCCTACGGAACCATTCTGGTAAGAAGTAAGGTCACCGTTGTAACCATTCTTTAACGGTACACCCAGTTCGTTTGCTACTTCCATTTTGAAGCGATCCATTGCTTCTTTTGCTTCAGGTACGTTTACCTGATTGCTGCTTCCTGTGCTCTTAGACATGTGAAGCACCTCCTTTTCGGTTGTTATTTGGTACACGCTTATTATGTGCATGCAATAAAATAATACACTGGCAACTTCTGATTCTTCTGTCAGAATTTGTAAATTCCTCATAAAAATGTAATGATTAAATACTTGATTGAAAAAACAATCCATACTATAATATAACAAGCTAACCAATCCGGCGAAAAATATTTATGATCGGATTAGAATTGAGGAAACAACAATGAGAGTGATAGCTGGGACAGCCAGGCGGCTTCCTTTGAAAACACTGGACGGACTGGATACCAGGCCGACCACAGACAGGATAAAAGAAACCCTTTTTAATATGATTCAGGCAGATGTGAGCGGCAGCCGGTTTCTGGATTTGTTTTCCGGGAGCGGTTCCATCGGCATTGAAGCTTTAAGCCGCGGAGCGTCGGAATGCGTTTTTGTAGAAAAGAACCGGAAAGCCGCTTCCTGTATCCGGGAGAATCTTTCCATCACCCATCTGGAGGAACGCGCGGTGCTGATGGAATGTGACGTCCTTACCGCACTGCGGAAGCTGGAAGATGCGGGGGATGAGGTCTTTGACATCATATATATGGATCCCCCTTATGGAAAGGGATTGGAAAGAGAAGCTTTGACCTGCCTGAGCCATTCCAGACTGGTGGATGAAGTTACGATAATCCTTGTGGAAGCATCTCTTGATACGGATTTTTCTTATCTGGAGGACACCATATTTACGATAGTACGTGAAAAGAAATATAAGACCAATAAACATGTGTTTGTTTCGATGAAAGAATTATAAGACTTCAGATAAAGGAGAGCAGGTATGAGGATTGCCGTATATCCGGGGAGTTTTGATCCGGTCACACTTGGGCATCTGGACATCATCGAACGTTCTTCCAAAATGGTGGACGAGCTGGTGGTGGGAGTTCTGAACAACAGTTCAAAAAATCCGTTGTTTTCTGTTGAGGAACGTGTTACTATGTTAAAGGAAGTGACGGTACATCTGCAGAATGTGAAGGTCGAAGCTTTCGATGGCCTTCTCGTGGATTTCGCCAGACAATGCGGCTCAAAGATGGTGGTCAGAGGTTTGCGCGCCATCACAGATTTTGAATATGAATTGCAGATGTCGCAGACGAACAGGATCATCTGTCCGGAAATGGATACGATTTTCTTGACGACGGATTTGAAATACGCTTATTTAAGCTCCAGTATCGTCCGCGAGATGGCTCGTTACGGCGGAAATATTTCCGCTTTCGTGCCTGCGTCGATTGTGGAACGCGTGCTGAAGAAATTTGAGTGATAAATAATCTTTGGGAGGAAACAGGACATGAGCAGGATTGAACAGTTGATAAGCGAGATTGAGGAGTACATAGATGGCTGTAAGGCACAGCCCTTTACTAATAATAAAAAGATCATCGTGGACAAGGATGAGATGGAAGAGCTGTTGGTAGAGCTTCGTCTGCGCACTCCCGATGAGATCAAAAAATATCAGAAGATCATCAGCAATAAGGAGGCTATTTTAAGCTCCACGAAGGAAGAAGCGGATCACATCATTGAAAGTGCGCGTGCTGATGCAGAAAGGATTCTTGCAGAGGCCCAGGCTCAGGCAGAGGGAATCATTGCTGAGACAGAGCAGCATACTGCTGAGATGGTGAGTGAGCATGAGGTAATGCAGCAGGCGTATCAGCAGGCGGGAGAAGTGGTGGATCAGGCCAACGGACAAGCCCAGCAGATCATCAACGATGCGGTGGCTGATTCAGACAACATTCGTGAGGGGGCCATCCGATATACAGATGATATGCTCAAGGGGCTTCAGTCCATTATCAATCTTGCTGTTGAACAGACGACCGGTAAATTTAACTCCTTTATTGAATCTCTCCAGTCCACCGGCGATATCGTGACGAAAAACCGGGATGAACTGCAAGTGCCACAGGCGGAAGCCGCCCCCACTGCAGAAGACAGAAGGGCAGAAGCAGTACTGGAGGATAACGGCGTTTTAAACGCCGATATGTTGGAATAAGAAAAATCAGGCGGGGATGCCAGCGGCATCCTCGTTTTTTATTCCGTTTGTATTCATGCCTGCAGAAAAGGGAAAAGTAAAAACAGGATAGCAAAGGTCATGGATGCCTGCAGAAGCTTCCAGAAAAGGTAGCTCCGTTTGGACAGCGGCGTGCGGCCGAGGACACTGGCCGTCTGTGCGAGTCCTGAAAGTCCTCCGAAGGCTGTATAGGTGAAGCAGAGAGCGACCACAAGAGTGCGGGAAAGGCCGGACTGGACTGTGAAGGCGATTCCAGATGTCATCTCCAGGAGCCCCGGTACCAGAGTATTCAATAGCGGTATCGGACATCTGTCCCGGAAAAAATAAGAGAGCATCGTGAAAAACATCAGATAGCCTCCTATTTTGGCTATGACCAGAAACCCGTCCATCATCGCTCCTTCAAATCGGAGGAAAGAGGCCAGGATTCCTCCGCTTCTTTCATTTTCGGGCAGAGAATCGGACCTTTCTGTATCCGTTGGTGCATAATGCCGGGATGTTCCCGGTTTTCTGTGACGGACCGCCATAGCGGCGCCATAGCAGAGCACCGGCGGCAGATAAATGGCGATCAGGCAGGGAAGCACCTGCAGAATGGGAAGGTGCAGCATTCCGGTGCATAAGAATCCAGTTAGGAACATGGGGCTGGGTTCACAGCAAAGAATCAAAAGCAGGTTTCCGTCCTCTCTGGACAGCCGTCCTGTTTTATATAGATCAGCAATCGCTTTTGCCCCCATTGGGTAGCCGCAGAACCATCCGATGACAAATGCAAACGGGCCGGGAGGCAGTTTTTTCACAAGCTCTGTGGAGATCAGATAGCTTGAAAGGACAATGCAGGGGAGCAGCGTAGGAAGAACCGTACAGTACCAAAGGGAAAGGCCGGCTGCCGCTCCAGGAATGGCTTCCGCGGGATGAGAGATGCAAAAGAGAAAAAGAAGAAGCATGCATAGAGGAAACCAGAGTTTTTTCACGCAGACTTACCCCTTTCGTTTTTTATAGTCTATGAACAGAGGCCGTTGTCCATGACAAACAACGCGCCGGTTAAGGAGGATTCAGATGGAGTACAAAGAAATTGCAGGTAGAATGCCGGAAAAGGTGTTTGAGTATTTCAAGGCGCTTTCAGATATTCCCAGGGGCTCTGGAAATACGAAGGCCGTCAGTGACTATTGTGCGGATTTTGCCAGGGCGCGCGGGCTTTTTTACCGGCAGGACGAGGCGGATAACATTGTGATCGTAAAAGAAGCTTCTGACGGATATGAAACGGCTCCCACCGTCATGCTGCAGGGCCATCTGGATATGGTGTGCGGGAAAGAGGCGGGCATCCAGCATGATTTTGAACGGGACCCGATTCGTCTGGAGGCAGAAGGGGATTATATCCGCGCCCGAGGGACGACGCTGGGCGGGGATGACGGCATAGCGGTCGCTTATGCACTGGCCATTTTGGATTCCGATGAGATCGTTCATCCGCGTCTGGAATGTGTATTTACCTCCGACGAAGAAATTGGAATGCTGGGGGCAAATGCCCTGGACATGGACGGGCTCCGCGCCAGATATCTGCTGAATCTGGATTCTGAAGAAGAGGGCAGCTTTCTGGCAGGGTGTGCCGGCGGAGTCCGTTATGACGTGGAGCTCCCTCTTTCATGGAAAATGGCTGCAGGAATTCCGGTACGGATACAGCTGATAAGTCTCACAGGCGGCCATTCCGGTGTGGACATTCACAGAGGGCGCGCCAATGCAAATCTGCTGATGGGAAGGCTGCTATGGGAGCTTTCTCATGAGCTGAAGGACATGAGGCTTCTTTCTGCGAGAGGAGGCTCTCAGGACAATGCCATTCCAAGAAATTCGGAAATACACCTGCTGGTTAAGCGCCGGGATCTGGACTGCTTAAAGTCCAAGGTGAAAGAATGGGAGGATATCTTCCGTTCCGAATACCGGGTCACAGATCCGGAGCTGCGCCTTTTCTTTGAGGCGAATGAGAATGAAGCTTCTTTGCCGGCAGTTATACCGGAGGATATGGAGCGAATCTGCTTTTTTCTTTTAAATACACCAAACGGCGTTCAGGCTATGAGCCAGGAGCTCCCGGAGCTGGTTGAGACTTCTCTGAATCTAGGTATTCTGTCCCTGACGGAGACGGATGGATTCACCGTTTCCTATTTGGTGAGAAGCTCCTCTTCATCCAGAAAACGTGCGCTGTGCCAGAGGCTGGAGCTTTTTACAAAATTCTCCGGAGGCTCTTTTCATACTTCCGGGGACTATCCGGAATGGGAGTTCCGACCGGAATCACCGCTTCGGAGGCTGCTCTGCAGGGTATATAAAGAGCAATATGGGAAAGAGGCCAGGGTGGAAACAATCCATGCGGGGGTGGAGTGCGGGCTTTTTGCCGCGGGGATTCCCGGTATTGACGCAGTATCCATGGGGCCGGATATCCTGGATATCCATACCCCGAAGGAACGTTTATCCATTTCCTCGGTGGACCGGGTGTGGAAATTTTTGATTGAGGTACTAAAACATATGAAGGATGCATAGACCTTTATAAAAATGGAACCGGAGCGTGCCGTGAGGAAACGAAACAGCCTGGGATTCCTCGGCTTTGCAGTGCTTCTTCTGGGAATCGTCCTAGTCTGCATGCTGCATTTTTTCTGGGAGAATCCGGTTTATTACCAGCTGAATGAGTATACTTCCGAAGAAGAGTCCTTCCGCGCTATGGCTTTTGGGGAAGGGAACTTGTCCGCCATGTTTTCCATGGCGGAGGAAAAAAAAGAGGATCCCTTTGAAGTTATTGCAGCATTCATGGTAGACAGTGAATATGATCTGACTGAGGGGAAAAGAAACTCTCTTTCTTTTGGACGGTGGCAGGACATTAAAAAGAGTGTGAACAGGGTGAAGCCGGTGGAATTTACGAAGCTTTCCCGTGCGTATGAAACTCTTTTGACAGATCTTGAATATTTTCCGCTGCCGCAGGGAGACAGTGAGGCCTCCCGGAATTACGGCTATGAGGATTCCTGGGGATATGAACGTACATACGGAGGGGAACGGCGTCATGAAGGAACAGATATCATGGGCGGCGGAAACAGCCGGGGATTTTTTCCAGTGATAAGCGTGAGCGATGGGACCATCGAGCATATCGGGTGGCTCGAGCTGGGCGGCTGGCGCATTGGCATCCGCACACCCCACGGCGCATATCTTTATTACGCCCATCTGAGTTCTTATGACCATGAATTTGTACCGGGAGAAGAAATAAAGGCAGGACAGCTTTTGGGGTTTATGGGCGATACCGGTTACAGCAAAGTCGAGGGTACCACCGGAAATTTTGCAGTCCATCTGCATTTTGGAATCTATTTTAGGACGGATCACTATGAAGAGCTCAGTGTAAATCCTTATTGGATTCTTAAATATCTGGAGGACAAGAAAGTAAAATATTCCTATTAGCTCCCAATTTGGCAGAAAATATGGTATAATAACTGCGAAGAAGCAAAGTAGAAAGGCAGAGCTGCTGCTTTCGCCCATTCCTATTATTTTACAGGAGTACGGTTTTATGAAGATTCAACTATGGAGAGAGTCCCTCGCTCCGTATCATCTGGCGGTGGAGGAGCTTGTGGTAAAGTTCAACCACATCATCAATGAATGCCGTGAATCAGGCGTTTATTCCCCCATTGAGGCGGTTCAGGGCCGGGTGAAGAAGATTTCCAGCATCCTGGAGAAAGCTCAGCGGAAGGGTATTGCGCTCAATGAGTTTACGGAAAAGCTGGATGACATCGCCGGCATACGTATCATCTGCCAGTTTGTGGAGGATATCGACAAAGTGGTGCAGCTCATACGCAGCCGCAGAGATATGGAAGTCGTCAGTGAGCGGGACTATATCAGTCATACGAAAGAAAGCGGTTACCGCAGCTATCATGTGAATGTCCTCTATGAGGTTTATACCATGAGCGGAAGTCATAATATACAGGTGGAGATACAGATTCGGACGATGGCCATGAATTTCTGGGCCACGATCGAACATTCCCTGCGTTATAAATATCAGGAAGAGATTCCTGAGAAGCTGGCAGGACGTCTGAGCGCCGCCGCCGAGGCGGTATTGGCGTTGGACTGTGAGATGTCGGCCATCCGTGATGAAATCGTGGATGCCCAGCAGCTTTTTCAGGAGAAAGCCTCTGTGGTGGCGGATATCCTGAATAATCTTCAGAATTTATACAGCGGTGAAGAAGAATACGAAGATGCCATGCTGAATATACAGAATGAATTTTATGAGATCTACCACAATGGCTCTCTGGAAGAGCTGGAGGAATTCGGAAGACGGCTGGATAAGCTGGCAGCAGTCAGGAAGGTCCAGGGGCTTCATTCCTTTTGATACATAAAGAAAACGATTGTGCGGTGAATGGATGAATCCAGAGAAAAAGAGTATAGAACTGCCAGAAAAATACATGGAAAAGATGAGACGGCTCTTGGGAGAGACGGAATTGAAAGCATATCTGACCTGCATGGAAGAAGAAACCTTCCGCGGCATCCGTCTGAATCCGTTAAAGGTGACGGAGGATTGCAGAGCGGGGGTCCTTTCTTCTGCAGACGCCCGGACGGAAGAGCCTGTCCCGTGGTCAGATTCGTTGGGATATTATTATGAAAAAACAGGGATGCCCGCCAGGCACCCGTATTATTACGGGGGCCTATATTACCTGCAGGAGCCCAGCGCCATGGCGCCTGGAGCCATTCTGCCGGTCGAGCCGGGAGACCGGGTTTTGGATCTGTGTGCCGCACCGGGAGGAAAAAGCACCCAGCTGGGTGCAAGGCTGGCCGGAAGCGGCTTTTTGCTGTCCAATGATATCAGTGCCTCCCGGGCCAACGGACTTTTAAAAAATCTGGAGCGTTTTGGAATCGGGAATATCCTGGTATCCAGTGAAGAGCCTGAACGGCTTCTCCACAATTTTCCGGTATATTTTGATAAGATTCTGGTGGATGCCCCCTGCTCCGGAGAAGGCATGTTCCGGCGGGAACCGTCCATGATCAGAAGCTGGACGGAGAAAGGACCGGAGCATTACATTCCGATTCAAAAAGAACTTCTTCGGTGTGCTTGTGGGATGTTAAAGCCGGGCGGCATGCTGCTGTATTCCACTTGTACCTTTGCGGAGGAAGAAGATGAAGACAATATTGAATGGATCTGTGAGGAAATTCCAGAGCTGGAGCCGGTGCCGGTACCACTGAAGTACGGATTTGTTCAGGGAAGCGACGGCGCTTCCATCCGGCTGTTTCCCTGGAGGCTTTCAGGAGAAGGGCATTTCCTTTCCCTGCTCCGTAAAAAAGGAAGCCCGGATTTTGATTCCCGGGAGACTCGTCAGGCCTGTTCAGCCGATATGGAAAAGAACAACCGGGATTTTCTGAAAAAAAGAGAAGAGCTTGCCGGGTTTTTAAAGCTCGTTCACCGTCCCGTCGAAAAAGAGGGGTATTTCTGGGAGCGGGAGGGGCAGGTCTATTTGCTGCCCATACCGAGGGAGAAACTTCCGCCCATACGTTTTCTGCGCACTGGTCTTCTTTTGGGCACGCTTAAGAAAAACCGCTTTGAGCCATCTCAGGCTCTGGCCATGTACCTGAAAAAAGAAGAGTTTGAAAACGGCGTGGATTTTCCGTCGGAGGATCTGAGGACAGTGAAATATCTGAAAGGTGAGACGGTGGAAGCGGATAATGCAGTTATATGGGGGAAAGACGGATGGTGCCTCGTCTGTACCGATGGATATCCCCTCGGTTTTGCCAAGCGGAGCCGGATGACTCTTAAAAACAAGTATTATCCAGGATGGAGATGGCAATGATTCAGATACCAGATTCTATAAAAGCCGTGATATTTGATCTGGACGGCACCCTTGTGGATTCCATGAGTATGTGGAAGGATATTGATGTTGAATTTTTAGGAAGGTTTCATATTCCTTTGCCGGAAGACCTTTCGGATGCTGTTGAGGGCATGAGCTTTTCTGAAACGGCGTGTTACTTTAAGGAACGTTTCCAGATTCCCATGAGTATTCAGGAAATCAAAGACTGCTGGAATCAGATGGCCTTGTATCAGTACAGCCATGAGGTCCCGTTAAAGCCTGGAGTAAAAGCATTTTTGGAATACTTAAGGACGCGGGGAATTCCCATGGGGATCGCTACCAGTAATTCCAGGGAACTGGTCACTGCCGTCACTGACGCTCTTAATATCTCGGAGTTCTTTTCTGTAATTGCGGTCGGATGTCAAGTGGCGAAGGGGAAGCCGGCCCCGGATATTTATCTCTGTGTGGCGGAAAGCCTCGGTGAGAAGCCGGAGCACTGCCTGGTTTTTGAAGACGTACCTGCCGGGATCCTGGCGGGCAAGCGGGCCGGTATGACCGTATGGGCGGTAGCAGACGGCTATTCTGAGGCGGCGAGAGAAGAAAAGAAGAGACTGGCCGACGGATTTGTTGAAACTTATAGTGAAATAGACCTGAGTGTTTAGAACGCCGTACCGGCGGCATATATACAGGAGATGCGCCATGAAGGATTTTCTTCCCGTCTGCCGGGCGGATATGGAAAAAAGAGGCTTTACACAGCTGGATTTTGTTTATATCATTGGAGATGCTTACGTAGACCATCCGTCTTTCGGTCCGGCCATCATAAGCCGTGTCCTGGAATCCAGGGGCTATAAGGTGGGAATCATCGCCCAGCCGGACTGGAAGGATGATGGAAGTATCCAGGTACTCGGGAAGCCCCGACTTGCCTTTTTAGTGAGCGGCGGAAATATGGATTCTATGGTCAATCATTATTCTGTATCCAAGCGCCGCCGCGGGACCGATTCCTACACTCCCGGAGGAATCATGGGAAAAAGGCCGGATTACGCGGTGACTGTGTACTGTAATCTGATTCGAAAGGTATTCGGCGGAATGCCTGTGATCATCGGAGGGATCGAGGCAAGTCTCCGGCGCCTGGCCCATTATGATTACTGGTCCGATCAGGTGAAACGCTCCATTTTGATGGATTCTCAGGCAGATCTGATCAGTTATGGCATGGGAGAGCGCTCCGTCGTGGAGATTGCGGAAGCGCTGGATGCCGGTATCCCGGTAGCCGAGATCACATATGTACCGGGTACCGTATACAAAACAAAAACTCTGGACTCAGTATACGAATCTATAGCTCTTCCGGACTTTGAACGTGTGAGACAGGATAAGAAAACTTATGCGGAGAGTTTTCTTATCCAATATAAGAATACCGATCCATTTCGCGGAAGAACTCTGACGGAAGCTTATGGAAACCGGGGATATGTGGTGCAGAACCCTCCGGCCATGCCACTCAACCGGACAGAGATGGACGATATCTATGACCTGCCTTATATGAGGACTTATCATCCCATGTATGAAAAGGCGGGAGGAGTGCCGGCCATCTCAGAGATCAAGTTCAGCCTGGTCAGCAGCCGGGGCTGCTTCGGAGGCTGCAGCTTTTGTGCTCTGACCTTCCATCAGGGAAGGATCGTACAGGTGAGAAGCCATGCGTCTTTGGTAAAGGAAGCAGAAATCCTCACGAAAGAACCGGACTTCAAAGGTTATATTCATGACGTAGGCGGACCTACCGCGGATTTCCGGGCGCCGTCCTGTGAAAAGCAGCTCAAATCCGGCACCTGTCCCGACCGGCAGTGTCTGTTCCCGGCTCCGTGCAAAAACCTGCAGGTGAGTCACAGGGACTATCTGGCGCTTCTCCGCAAGCTGCGTTCTGTTCCTGGAGTGAAAAAGGTATTTATCCGTTCTGGTATCCGGTTTGATTACGTGATGGCAGACAAGAACAGTGAATTTTTGAAAGAATTGTGTGAGTATCATATCAGTGGACAGCTGAAGGTGGCGCCGGAGCATATTTCACCGAACGTGCTCAAATATATGGGAAAACCGGACAGCCGTGTGTATTTGGATTTCGAGAAGTCTTTCCGGAAGATGAATGAAAGACTCGGAAAGAAACAGTATCTTGTGCCGTATCTGATGTCGTCCCACCCAGGCTGTACCATCCGCGATGCGGTGGTCCTGGCAGAATATTTGAGGGATATCCGGCATACGCCGGAGCAAGTGCAGGATTTTTATCCGACTCCGTCCACCCTCTCGACCTGCATGTACTATACGGGATTTGATCCCAGGACGATGGAGCGGGTTTATGTGCCGAGAAGCCCTCACGAAAAGGCCATGCAGCGCGCGTTGATCCAGTACCGCCTTCCAAAGAACCGGGAGCTGGTCCTGGAAGCGCTCAGACAAGCGGGCAGAACAGACCTGATCGGATATGGAAGCCGCTGTCTCATACGGCCTGGCAAAGAGGAAGCTGCTTCAGGAGGGAAACAGAAGGATAAAAAGAAATCGGCCATCCGAAACGTTCATCCCAAAAAGAGATAATAAGGAGATAATAGTATGGAATTGATATTTTTAGGCGCGGATCACGAAGTGACCGGAAGCTGCCATATGGTAAAGGCCGCCGGTATGAATATGCTGATCGACTGTGGAATGGAGCAGGGAGAGGATGTTTATGAGAACCAGGAAATTCCGGTACATGCCTCGGAGATCGATTGTGTCCTCCTGACTCATGCCCATATTGACCATTCCGGGCTTCTTCCTCTTCTTTACGCGAAAGGCTTCCGTGGGCAGGTGTATGCCACTAGGGCTACCTGCGATCTATGTCAGATCATGCTCCGTGACAGCGCCCATATTCAGGAATTTGAGGCGGAATGGCGCAACCGGAAGGGGAAACGTGCCGGAAAGCCGGAATTTATCCCCTTATATACCATGGACGATGCTGTAGGACTTTTGGAACAGCTGGTGGCCTGCGAATATAACGAAATGGTGGACATCGCGGAGGGCATTCAGGCCCGTTTTTCCGATGTCGGCCATCTGCTCGGTTCGGCCAGCATTGAACTGTGGATCTCTGAGGATAAAGAGGAGAGAAAACTGGTCTTTTCTGGAGATGTCGGAAACCTGGATCAGCCTCTGATCAAAGATCCTCAGTATCTGGACACGGCTGATTACGTTGTGATGGAGTCCACGTATGGGGACCGGATTCACAGTGATGTCCGAGTGGACTATGTAAAAGAGCTGACGGAAGTGATTCAGAAGACCTTTGACCGGGGCGGAAATGTGGTGATTCCTTCTTTTGCAGTAGGGCGTACCCAGGAAATGCTTTATTTCATTAGAAAGATCAAAGAAGACAGGCTGATCCGCGGTCATGAGGGCTTTAAGGTTTATGTGGACAGTCCGCTGGCCATAGAAGCCACAAATATCTTCAATAAATATAAATACAGCTGCTTTGACAAAGAGGCCACAGAGCTTTTGGAGAAGGGAATCGATCCCATTAAATTTCAGGGGCTGACTGTATCGGTGACCAGTGCCGATTCCAAGCTCATAAACTTTGACCAGGAGCCGAAAGTTATCATATCGGCGTCCGGAATGTGTGAGGCAGGCCGTATCCGTCATCACCTGAAGCACAACCTGTGGCGCCCGGAATGTACGATTTTGTTTGTAGGATACCAGTCGGGAGGCACTTTGGGGCGCGCCCTGCTGGATGGCATGAGCACCGTGAAGCTTTTTGGTGAGACTATCGAAGTAAAAGCAGAGATTAAGAAGCTGGACGGAATCAGCGGCCACGCGGATAAGACTGGGCTGTTGAAATGGATTGATTCCTTTGACCCGAAACCGAAAAAAGTATTCATAGTCCATGGAGAAGACAGTGTGTGCGACCATTTCGTATCCTGCTTAAAAGAAGAACATGGGATGGATGCATCGGCTCCTTACAGCGGAGCGGTCTATGACATGAAAACGGATTCTTGGGTCTCAGAAGGCGTCCGCATCCTGAAGCGGCGTGAAAAATCTGCAGCAAAGAAGGCCAACACTGTGTTTGCAAGGCTTTTAGCCGCAGGGGAACGCCTGATGGCGCTCATCCGGAAGAACGAGGGAAGCGCCAACAAGGATCTGGCGAGAATGGCAGACCAGATCAATATGCTGTGTGATAAATGGGAGAGATGAACAGAACATGGAAAAAGGAACTTACGGTTATGGAAAAAAGAAACTGAAAGCACAGATTTTGAAGCTGGCGGCCTGCTGCGCCCTGGTATTTGGCGCACTGACCATAGGTCTCATCACCACCGGAAACCGGAAAAATATCTGGACGGTAGGCGCAATCTGCTCCGTACTGCCCGCAGCGACTTTTGCTGTGAATGTCATAGCCAGATGTAAAGGGCTTCCTCTGAAAAGCGAAGATTATGAAAGGCTCGCCGAAGTATCGGAGGGACTGGTACTTTCCTGCGATATGATCGTGACGGCCGGTCAGAAACTGATTCCAGTCCAGGCGGCCGTCTTCCATGAAATGGGAATCACCGCCTATACGGCTGGCAGGAAAGTGGAAGTCAAGCAGGCGGAAAAGGATATAAACGGTCTTCTGAAAAGTGTCGGAGTCTATTCTAAGATTCAGCTGTATACCGATTACAGTGCGTTCTTAAAGAGGGTGGACGGAATCCAGCCTCCTGAATCCGATGAAAAAAAGAAAGAGCTTGAGAAGAAAAAGGGAGAATTCCTTGTTTATTCCATGTAGATCAGAAGACGGAAAAAAGAGGGAGGAAGCCTATGAGGGAATTGCCGGTGGGGACGGCGGAGGCAGGTCAGAGACTGGATAAATATCTCCAGAAATATATGGCGCTTGCGCCAAAAGGCTTTTTCTATAAAATGTTTCGGAAAAAGAATATCACCGTCAACAAAAAGAAATGCAGCGGCGGGGAACGGATAAAGGAAGGGGATACGATCCAGCTATTCCTTTCCGAAGAAACGATTGAAGGATTTCGCAGAAAAGCGGAGGCTTCCTTTAAACGTCCTGCTGCAAAGCTGTCTGTCATCTATGAAGATTCCCAGGTGATCCTGATCAATAAGCCCGCGGGAATGCTTTCTCAGAAATCCGGAAAAG
This sequence comes from Lientehia hominis, assembly GCF_021044755.1. Classification (GTDB taxonomy): domain Bacteria; phylum Bacillota; class Clostridia; order Lachnospirales; family Lachnospiraceae; genus Lientehia; species Lientehia hominis. The sequence goes on along the minus strand of NZ_JAJNOR010000001.1, from coordinate 104,015 downwards.
AGGATGTATCATTGGTGGAATACCTGCTCTCGTATCTGCTGGAAAAGGGAGAGGTGACGGAAGAAGCTCTGAGAAGCTTCCGCCCTTCTGTATGCAATCGCCTTGACCGGAACACCAGCGGTCTTGTGACCGCGGGCAAAACTCTGAAAGCCCTTCAGGAGCTCTCCATACTTTTTAAGGAGCGGAGTATCCGTAAATTCTATCTGTGCCTTGTGGACGGCGCTGCAGTAAAAAAACGCCGCCTGCATGGATGGCTTGTCAAGGATGAAAAAAGCAATCAGGTGAAGATCTATCCGGAACAGAGAGAGGGAAGCAGTGAGATCCACACGGCTTATGAGCCGGTTGCCGCCGGCAGAAATCAGACTCTGCTGAAGGTAGAGCTCATAACCGGACGTTCTCATCAGATTCGGGCGCATCTGGCGGCCGACGGCCATCCGGTGATCGGAGATGGGAAGTACGGAGATTCATCTGTGAACCGGAGATTTCGGTCTGAATATCATCTGGAGCATCAGCTGCTCCATTCCTGGAGAATGGAATTCCCGGAGCTTTCCGGAGCGCTTAAGGGTCTTTCAGGCCGTTCGGTACAGGCTCCTCCTCCGGAGCTTTTCCGTAAGATTCTTACAGAGGAAAAGGTTTTGCCGCTTCCCGGCATAACGGATACCTGGAGCAGACTGAAATAAGACGCTGCCGGCAGACCGGATCCGGCGAATATCATAAACTGGAGAGGAAGCAAAAGCCCATGGCTACCTGGGGGACAAGAGGGCTCCGGGGTTCGACCCTGGAGGATTTGATCAACCATACGAACGAAAAATATAAAGAGAGCGGCCTGGCATTGATCCAAAAGATACCGACGCCCATTAAACCTATCAATATCGATAAAGAAAGCCGCCATATAACGCTGGCCTATTTTGATCAGAAGAGTACGGTGGATTACATTGGGGCGGTCCAGGGAATTCCTGTGTGTTTCGATGCGAAGGAGTGCGTGAGCACGACGTTTCCGCTGCAGAATATCCACGAGCATCAGATGCTGTTTATGGAGGAATTTGAAAAGCAGGGGGGCGTTTCATTTATCATTCTCTATTTTACCGGTCTGGACGAAATGTATTATGTGCCCTTTCGCCGCCTTTTGGAGTATTGGAACCGAGGGAGAGACGGCGGAAGAAAAAGCTTTACTTACGAAGAAATTGACAAAAGTTATCAAATACATACAAAACACGGAGCTTATGTTCATTATCTGGAAATGCTGCAAAAAGATTTGGACAGCAGAGATTGACAGATTCCGTCTCATCCGGTATAATTTATTCTGCGTGCTACTATGATAATGAATTATCGCGTTAATATATTAAAGTGTCAGGAGATCTTTATGAAACAATTATTACATACGCCGGAAGGAGTCCGGGACATTTATAATTCCGAATACGCCGAAAAGCTGGTCATCGAGGACAGGATCCGGAGCACATTAAAGCGGTACGGATATAACGAGCTTCAGACTCCTACCTTTGAGTTTTTTGATATTTTTAATAAAGAGCGGGGAAGCGTCGCTTCTAAGGAAATGTATAAATTTTTTGACCGGGAAGGGAATACTCTGGTGCTCCGTCCGGATATGACGCCTCCTGTGGCCAGGTGCGCCGCAAAATATTATACGGACGAACCGTTTCCCATCCGCCTCAGTTATCTTGCCAATACTTTCATCAATCACAGCAGTTATCAAGGACGCCTGAAGGAATCTACCGTGCAGGGAGCCGAGCTGATCGGGGATGATTCCAGTGACGCAGATGCGGAAATGATCGCTCTTACCATCGATTGTCTTTTAAAAGCAGGTCTCAAAGATTTTCAGGTCGATATCGGACAAGTGGGTTTTTTCAAAGGCCTGGTGGAAGAAGCAGGACTTGACGAAGATACGGAGGAGAGGCTCCGGGCACTCATAGAAGAAAAGAATTTCTTTGGTGTGGAGGAACTGGTTCAGGAGCAAAACCTTGATGAGAAACTGACGGAAGTCTTTTTAAAGCTACCGGAGCTTTTCGGATCCGCAGAACTCATAGAGACGGCGAAGGCCATGACTGTAAATGCCCGTTCAAAGGCGGCTGTGACACGCTTGGAGAATTTATACCGCATCCTCAGTTATTACGGACTGTCAGACTATGTGTCATTTGATCTGGGCATGCTGGGCAAATATAAGTACTATACAGGGATCATTTTCCGAGGGGTCACCTTTGGCATGGGAGAACCGATCGTATCGGGCGGCCGCTACGACGGCCTGATGAAACAGTTTGGGAAGGACGCTCCTTCTGTAGGCTTTTCTATATCCATAGACGGCCTGATGGCCGCGCTCTCCAGGCAGAATATCGAGATTGAGACTCCGAAGATGGACATCCTTCTGCTCTACGACAGATCCAGACAGGCATCTGCAATACCAATGGCCTCTCATCTCAGGAATTCCGGGAAAAACCTGCAGCTCATCCGAAGGAAAGAAGAGACTTTGCTTGAAGATTACACAGCCTTTGCCAGACGGAACCGTCTGGAGGAGATTTATTATTTATCCGACAGCGGGCAGGACATCCAGGTGGTTTGTCCGGATACGGGAGAGATAAGGCACCTTTCCTATCCGAAAGGAATTGAGTGAAAACAGTACTCAGGAAAATGAGACAGATAGAAGAGGATAACATATGAGATATTTAACATTTGCCCTGGCAAAGGGACGGATGGCTAAGAAGACCATGGAGCTGTTTGAAGCCATCGGTCTGCCCTGTGAAGAGATGAAGGATGAAGGGACCCGCAAACTGATTTTTGTGAATGAAGAGCTTAAACTCCGCTTTTTCCTGGCAAAGGCCAATGACGTTCCTACTTATGTGGAGTACGGCGCCGCCGATATCGGGATTGTCGGAAAGGACACTATTCTGGAAGAGGGAAGGCGGCTTTATGAAGTCCTGGATCTGGGGATTGGAAAGTGCAGGATGTGCGTCTGCGGGCCGAAGGATGCGGCAGATAAGCTCAAGCACCATGAGCTCATCCGGGTAGCCACCAAATATCCCGGTATCGCTAAGGACTATTTTTATAATAAAAAACATCAGACCGTAGAGATTATCAAGCTAAACGGATCCATTGAGCTTGCGCCCATTGTAGGCCTTTCAGAAGTCATTGTGGACATCGTGGAAACGGGCTCGACTCTGAGGGAAAACGGGCTTACGGTCTTAGAGGAGATCGTAGGGCTCTCTGCAAGGATGGTGGTCAATCAGGTCAGCATGAAGATTGAGCACGAACGCATCAGCAGAATCATTACCGATATGAGAGCACTTATCCAGTCAAGAGAGCAGGACGGACGGTAATATCCGTACTTTTTGCCGTCAGGCGACAGGAGGAGACAAAATGAGAATAGTGAAGTTGGATGAGTCATCTAAAAAGGACATACTGGATCAGCTTTTGAAGAGAAGTCCTGGACATTATGGCACCTATACGGAGACTGTGAATGCCATTGTGGAGGAAGTACGAAAGAACAGGGATTCAGCTTTGTTTGCTTATACGGAAAAGTTTGACGGCTGCAGACTGGACGCATCTACTGTCCGCGTCACGGAGGCTGAGATGGAAGAGGCGTACGGCCTGGTGGAAAAAGAGCTTGTGGAGGTCATTCGAAAGGCGCTTGTGAATATCCGTGCCTTTCACGAAAAACAGCGGCGGTACAGTTGGTTTGATTCCAGTGAGAATGGCGTTTTGCTGGGACAGAAGGTCACGCCCCTTAACCGGGTGGGTGTATATGTTCCGGGCGGAAAGGCCGTGTATCCATCCTCTGTACTGATGAATATTGTTCCTGCCAGGGTGGCGGGAGTGAAAGAAATCGTCATGATTACCCCGCCGGGCAAAGACGGCAGAGTAAATCCGGCTGTCCTGGTAGCCGCAAAAGAAGCCGGAGTAGATAAGGTCTTTAAAGCAGGCGGGGCTCAGGCGATCGCTGCTCTGGCTTTTGGGACAGAATCCATACCGAGGGTTGATAAAATCGTAGGTCCCGGAAATATTTTTGTCGCCTTGGCTAAAAAAGCAGTATTTGGTTTCGTGAGCATAGATTCTATCGCCGGCCCCAGTGAGATTCTTGTATTAGCCGATGAAACGGCAGATTCCCGCTATGTGGCTGCAGATCTTTTGTCCCAGGCAGAACATGACGAAATGGCCTCCGCTATTCTGGTCACCACCTCTGAACGGCTGGCAGACGCGGTAAACCAGGAAATAGATGGTTTCCTTAAAATTCTCAGCAGAAGGGATATCATCTCCAGATCTCTGGAGAATTACGGATATATCCTGCTGGCAGATACCCTGGATGAGGCCATAGCGGCTGCCAATGAGATTGCTTCTGAGCATCTGGAGATCATGACCGAAGACGCTTTTACCGTCATGACGAAGATTCGGAATGCCGGAGCTATCTTTATCGGAGAACACAGCTGTGAGCCGCTGGGAGACTATTTTGCCGGGCCGAACCATGTGCTTCCCACCAACGGGACGGCCAAATTCTTTTCACCCCTGGGCGTGGATGATTTTGTAAAGAAGTCCAGTATCATATCGTATTCCAGGGAAGCCCTGGAGCCCATCCATGAAGACATCATACGGTTTGCGGATCAGGAGAAGCTGACCGCCCACAGCAATGCCATAAAAGTTCGGTTTGAATAGGAGGGCGCCATGAAACGAATCGGAACAGTTTTAAGAAAAACCAGTGAGACAGACATATCCGTTACATTAAATCTGGATGGAACGGGCATTAGTGAGATTCAGACCGGGATTGGTTTTTTCGACCACATGCTTGTGAGCTTTGCGAAGCACGGCCTGTTTGATCTGACCGTATCAGTCAAGGGAGATCTGGAAGTGGATACACATCATACCATTGAAGACACAGGCATTGCACTGGGTCAGGCCATTGGAAAGGCGGTGGGAGACAAGACGGGAATCCGCCGGTATGGCTCTTTTCTGCTTCCCATGGACGAATCCTTAGTTCTCTGTGCCCTGGATTTGTCAGGACGTCCATATTTGGTATATGACGCCGTTCTCACGGCAGAGCGTGTCGGCTGTCTTGAGACGGAGATGATCAGGGAATTTTTCTATGCGGTTTCCTATTCGGCAGCTATGAATCTTCACATCAAGGAGATTCACGGCGAGAATACTCATCATGTGATTGAAGCCATGTTCAAGGCGTTTGCCAAGTCCCTGGATATGGCCACCATGACAGATGGCCGGATTCCCGGACTCTTGTCCACAAAGGGTTCTTTATAACTTATAAATCGTGAGGAGAAGACGACATGGCAGAAGAAAAGAAACTGGCAGCTTTGTTTGCCCTTAGAAACGGTCAGGTAGAAATTGAAATAGAACGGGGAGGGTTTCCCGATAACAGCCCGGAAGAGCTGTGCCGTTATTACGATGACAACGGCGCTGATGAATTAATGATCATGGACCTCTCGGAGGATGATGCAGGGCATGACGTCCATATCGGCATGATCAAAAAGATTGCCTGCGCCGTGGATATCCCTGTGATTACGGGCGGACGGGTCAAACGGGTGGAGGATGTGAAAAAATATCTTTATGCCGGAGCAAAAATGGTATATTTAAAAGCCTCCGAGGAAGAAAGCATTGATATTTTAAAGGAGGTTTCCGACCGTTTCGGTAAAGAGAAGATTGCTGTTTGGCTGGACAGAGAGGATAAAATCTCACGGATGGAGGAGTATGCTTCTTTAGGAGCCGGCTGTTTCATTCTGGATATGGGAGCCGCTTTCACATGCCTCCCGGAAGGCAGCGGGTATCCGATGCTTCTTCTGACCCAGATGAGGACGGCGCCAGAGCTCAAACCTATCCTGTCGCTTCCCGGAGTGAAGGGAGCCGTTCTTTCGTTTGGGAAAGACGACGGCACTGACTGTATGAGCCTTAAACAGCATCTGAAAAAAGAAGGGCTTTCCATGAATACGTTTGAAAGCCCGATGAGCTTTTCCCAGCTTAAGCTGGGACCGGATGGCCTGGTTCCGGTCATCGTACAGGATTATAAGACCTCCGAAGTCCTCATGATGGCGTATATGAATGAAAAAGCCTTTGAGGACACTCTGGAAACGGGTAAAATGCACTATTACAGCCGGAGCAGAAAAAGCCAGTGGCTGAAGGGGGAGACCTCCGGCCACTTCCAATACGTAAAATCTCTTTATCTGGACTGTGACAATGATACCCTTTTGGCCAAGGTGGCTCAAATGGGAGCTGCCTGCCACACCGGTCACCGCTCCTGTTTTTTTAATAATCTGGTGAAAAAGGAGTATGACGATACCAATCCGCTTATGGTATTTGAGGATGTGTATCAGGTAATCCTGGACAGAAAAGCCAATCCCAAGGAAGGTTCTTATACCAACTATCTGTTCGACAAAGGAATAGATAAAATATTGAAGAAGGTAGGAGAAGAGGCGACGGAGATCGTTATTGCCGCCAAAAACCCCAATCCGGAAGAAATCGTTTACGAACTGTCGGATTTCCTCTATCACGCCATGGTCCTGATGGCGGAAAAGGGCGTGACCTGGGAAGATATTACAAAAGAATTGGCAAATCGTTGACTTATTACTTGATTGTCCCTCCGGAATAGGGTAAAATTACATAAAAGAACTGTAAAGGGGGAGCAGCCATGGCATGGAAGGAGAAATGTTTTCGTTCCTTAATGGATGCGAAACTGTTTTTATCAACGGCACATATGGAGAGGTTCAAAGAATTGTGGAAAGTTCTGAAAAAACAGCCCTTCTGTACAAAAGGGATGTGTAAATGCCTGTTTATGGCCGCGTGGGACCAGGAGCATTATCAGTTCCTGAAGGACACGGTGGATGAGATGATTGCCAGGAAAGACACGGATACCTCCTATATGCTGGAAAAGGGAAGAGTCGTGTTGGACAATGTTGCTCTCAGCGAACGGGAACTGTTTAAACTCTCTATCCGTTTCCTGGAGGAGGAAGGAAGGACACCGGACGAGCGGTTCCTCCTGAAGCTGGCCCATCATTGGGTTCCAATCGCGGACAATACCCTGGAAGCAGGACGTCTTTTGGATGCTTTGGAATAAGTGAGACAAATATGAGGTTTAAACGAAATATGCTGGATAGGGCAATGGCCTTGTTCGGCATATTTTTTATTTATTTGAAAATGTTCTGCAGATGCACGTTAAGAAATTTTGTATTCGATACAACCAAATTCAAATTTTGTCGGGATATATAGTAAGGGCGCCTGACGGCTAAAAAAGGAGGTGTATTTATGCAGGACGACAGGATTGTAGCTCTGTACTGGCAGCGGGACGAAACAGCCATACAGGAAACGGAGCAAAAATATGGACGTTATCTCTTTAAAATCGCAAATAATATTCTTTCGGATTTAGAAGACAGTGAAGAAAGTGTCAACGACACGTATTTAAAAGCATGGAATTCTTTGCCGCCTCACAGGCCAAATGTCCTTTCCGCCTATCTTGGAAAAATCACGCGGCAGCTGTCCATCGATATTTTCAGAACAAGAAACAGAGAAAAGCGGAGGGCGACAGAATATGCTGTTTCTCTTTCTGAACTGGGAGACTGCGTTTCTGATACTGTTACAACGGAACAGACCGCAGATCTTCATCTTTTAGCAGAAACAATAAATACTTATCTTAATACATTATCGGCCCAGGGACGCACTACTTTTGTCGGAAGATATTACTTTATGGATTCCATTAAGGAAATCGCCGATTATCATGGCATGAGCGAGTCAAAAGTGAAAAGTATGCTGTACCGCACCCGGAAGGGACTTAGAATTTATTTGGAACAGGAGGGATATAATCTATGAAAAAAGAGGAAATCAGCGATGCGTTGAATATGCTTCATGATGATATCATTGAGGAAACAAACTTAGTCCGCAGAGAAAAAAAGAAAAAGAGACTGCACTGGGTCAAATGGGGAGTAGTGGCAGCGTGCCTTGTTTTGGCTGTATATGCGGGGATGCGGATGTTCCCCAAAAAGTCACCGGGGAATACTATAGAATTACCGCTTCTTACAATTTCCGAAAATAGTACTGACAGTATGGGTTTTGAGGGCTATATGGCCTATGATATTTCCGAACTGACCAATCAAAATCCCTGGAAAGAAACGACGGAGATCTCTGCCCTGCCGGTTTATCAGAATCCTCTGTCTTATGATGAAAACTCAATGGCATCAGGAGCTGATTCAGATAAAATGCGGGAACTTCTGATGGAAATCGCCGGCCGGCTGGGACTGGATCCTGTTTCTTTGGATATCACAGACAACGCTCCTGACGAAGAAACAAAGCAAAAAATCATAGAAAAGCTTCAGATTGGAGGAGACACCGTACCCGAGGGATATTTTGAACCGACGAGTCTGACGGCAGAAGCAGAAGGCTTGAAAATTGAAGTGGACCAGTCAATGACAGCGACGATTTTCTTTGAACCTGCCATATCATTGCCGGAAGAGTACAATTTTACTCACTACGCGTCTTATGAAGAGTTATTGAAAGCAGCGAAGTACCTTAAAAAGGAATATCAAAATCTAATTCATTTTGAAGATTCGAAGATCAATATTTATGGCGGCGATTATAACATTAATCTTCAGCAGGTATATCATATTGAATTTTTTGACGCAGGCGGCAGTCAGACAGAACAGATCGTCAATTACAATTTTAACCGGATTGCCTTTTACTGCAATGATGATGGGGATCTGTTCCTCGCCAGAATCTACCAGCCGGACTTATCGCAGAAAGTTGGTGACTATCCCATCATAACGGCAGATGAAGCGTCTGATCTGTTATCAAATGGAAACTATATTACAAGTGTACCTTATGAAATGGCCGGCCTGGATTACGCCGCAAAGGTGGAACTCGTTTATAGAAGGGGAACGAGGGAACAGTACTATATGCCGTATTACTGCTTCTACGTGGAAATTCCGGAGTTAGAAGAAAAAAACGGACTGAAGACCTACGGCGCATATTATGTTCCGGCCGTAAGATCTGAATATATTTCCAATATGCCATTATGGGACGGCGGCTTCAATTAACAGCGGATTATACGGTTTCTGGATGCTGTTCTTCCCACCTGGACAGAAGATAAATAATGAAAAATCCTGCGGCGGCCCAGAAGATGCAGGAAAAGATTTCTTTCCCGGCCGGCATTCGCGGAATCTCCCCCATGATATCTCCGATGGAACCCATCACAAATCCCAGTATGATCATATAAGTGGGATGAGGATATCGTTTCATGGCTGTTTCCAGAAATCTGGTCAGCAGAAGAATACCCAGGATACATCCTGCGCCAAAGGGGAGTAGAGACAGGAAATTTCTGTCTCCGAGCGCGCCGAAAATAAAATTATAGACTCCCATCATATACAGCATGGAAGAAAAAGAAATCCCAGGCAAAACTAACGCCAGCGCACCCAGAATACCGGCCAGAAACTGAATGAGGAAACTGAGGAGGCCACCGCTTCCGGCATGAAACAGATTTTTTGGAAGCATGGCGATGCCAAATACAAGGATCAGTCCGGCAGCAAGATAGAGAAAGCTTTTAAAGGACAAGTGTTCTGTCCTCGATTCTTTATAGATGACCGGAATCCCTCCGATCACAGCTCCGATCACAAAAAATCCCATTTCCTGTGGAAAATGACGGTTTAGGGAAGCCATGGGGCCGGATAAGATGAGGAACGCGGCTCCGGCTCCCAGCACGAATTGGAGCAAGAAGAAAAAACTCTCTTTTTTGTGCTTCATAAATGAACTGACCGATGAGATCATACGGTCATATACTTTAAAGATCATGGACATGGTTCCGCCGCTGACCCCCGGGATCAGCATGGAGCCGCCGATGATAAAACCTTTGATTATTGTGGAAATCTCGAACATTCTGCCTGCCTTTCTTATATTCCTCTCTTGAATTCTGTAAACAAGTTGACGTGAAATTGATACCACTATAACAGACGAGGAGCCGTCTGTCCATAATTCAAGCACGAGCTTGATGCTTTCTTAACAGAAGGTCTGCCGCCATCCTGTTTATACTAACTTTATGCGAATGTTAAAAAAATATCCCCCGGGGTGGCTTCCCGAAGAAGCACGAATTATGTATAATAAACCCGTTGGCTGAAAAAGCGTAAAACAGGAGGATGGAAAAGATGAAAAAGGGAATGAAGGCACTCACAGTGCTTTTATGCATAATCGCTTTGGCTGCAGGCTGCGGCAGATCCGGAGATTCCGGTACATCGACAGTCAAGCCGAGCCAGACGGCAGGCAACACAGAGAAGACGGAGAAGGAAGAGACGGAGAAAAACGAGGGGGAACCTGCGGAAGCAAAATCAGAGGTGAGCATTGGTTTTTCCAGTGAGGGAGATTCTTTTGACCCCTGCACGGGATTCGGATATACAGGTTCTCCCCTTTACTCTAATCTGGTAAAAGTAAATGGCGACGATCAGCTGGAAAATGATCTGGCTACAGGATATACGGTCAGTGACGACGCGCTGACTTGGACCTTTAAAATAAGAGACGATGTGACGTTTACAAATGGTGATCCTCTGAAAGCTTCCGATGTGGCTTTCTCGTTCAACACCGCCAAGGAAAAAGCCACTTACATGGATCTGACCATGATGGAGAGCTGCAAAGCAACGGATGATACTACCGTCGAATTCAAGCTGTCAAAGCCTTGTGTGACTTTTATCTATACAATTGCTCAGATGGGGATCGTACCGGAAAATGCCTATAGTGATAAATTTGGTCTGGAAGCAGACCAGATCATCGGATCTGGTCCTTATAAGATGGTCCAGTGGGATAAGGGCCAGCAGTTTATCCTGGAGGCAAATGAAAGTTATTACGGGGAACAGCCTAAGATAAAGAGAGCGGTTGTTCTGATTCAGGAAGAAGACGCCCGTTTTGTAGCCGCACAGGCGGGAGAGGTGGATATCGCTCTCACTTCCGCGACACTGGCCGCCTCAGAAATCAAAGGAATGCATGTGGAAGAAGTCGAATCTGTGGATAACAGAGGCATCACGCTTCCTACAGTTCCCGATGAAGGCAAGACGACGGAGGATGGCTACAAAATTGGTAATAACATCACCTGCGATGTCAATGTACGAAAAGCACTCTGTTATGGCATTGACCGGGAGAAGATTATAGAGGAAGCTTTAAACGGCTATGCGGCTCCGGCGTATTCCGAATGTGACGGAATGCTGTGGTGGAACAAAGAAGATGTGATTGAAACAGACATTGAATATGCCAATAAGCTCTTAGATGAATCTGGCTGGAAGGATACGGACGGAGACGGAATCCGGGAAAAAGACGAAGAGAAGCTGTCCTTTAATCTGATGTATTTTGCGGGAGACTCCATGCGTCAGGCAGTGGCAATGTCTGTGGCAAATCAAGCCAAAGAAAATATGGGATTTGACATAAACGTCGAAGGTGTGAGCGCGGACGATACCGTGAAAAGAATGTTCTCGGAACCTATGATCATGGGATGGGGCTCGGACAGTCCGATGACTTCCTATATGTTGTATCACAGCAGCAACGCAGGTAAGACTGATTTTTATAATCCCGAATTTTATACCAGTGAAAAAACAGATGAATATCTGGACAAGGCGATGAACTCCCTCACAATTGAGGACTCCTATGAATGGTGGCAGAAAGCGCAGTGGGACGGAGAGACGGGTACCTCCATGAGAGGAGAGGCCCCCTGGGCATTCTACGTGAATATGACGCATCTTTATTATGTAAAGGACGGACTGGATATCGGAAATCAGAGGATACACGCCCATGGACAAGCCTGGCCCCTGATTGCCAATCTGGCGGAGTGGACCTGGGAATAAGGAAATCATTGATAAAAATATTATTTTGCTCCGGGCAGATTTTGTCCGGAGCGAAATGTGCGTTTACAATAAAAGAAAAATGAGGGTGGGCGAATGAAAAAAATGCACGTTCTTAAATTTACGGGCAGATATCTGGTCCGTGTGGTGACACTTCTGATCGCTGTCAGCATAATCAGTTTCATACTGGTCAGCGCGTCTCCTGTGGATCCTGTACAGCAGTACGTGGGAGCAGTCCCAAACGTCAGTGAAGAACAAAGAGAAAATATAGCGGAATACTGGGGATTAAATGATCCTCCACTGGAGAGATTCCTCGCCTGGGGAAATTCTATTCTCCATGGCGACTTCGGTACATCACTGATATACCGCCGTCCGGTTCTGGATATCATCAAAGAAAAATTTGCAGCTTCTTTGGCGCTCATGTTGACGGCCTGGCTCTTTTCGGGCCTGATTGGTTTCGGTATCGGGTGCGCCATGGGAATTTTTAATGGAAAGTGGCTGGATAAGATTCTGAAAAAGATCTGCCTTGTCATGTGTTCGATTCCTACGTTTTGGATAGGAATCGTGTTTCTCATGTTCTTTTCTGTGAAGCTGGGATGGTTCCCAATGGGGATGAGCGTGCCAAAGGGAGTGCCGGCCGATGAGGTTACTATCCTGCAGAGAATCCATCATCTGGTTTTGCCCGCATTGACTCTCAGCTTTCTTTCCTTTGCCAACGTGGCGCTTCATACAAGAGAAAAGCTGGTAGATGTGCTGGAAAGTGATTATGTTCTTTTTGCCAAGGCGAGAGGAGAATCACGATTCAGCATTCTGAAGCGGCACGGGTTCAGGAATATACTGCTTCCCGCTGTTACCATGCAGTTCGGTTCATTCAGTGAATTGTTCGGCGGTTCTGTGCTCGCAGAAAGTGTTTTCTCTTATCCCGGACTGGGTGCGGCTGCGGCTGCGGCAGGTATGGGATCTGACATCCCTCTTCTTTTGGGAATTACTCTGTTCAGCGCTTTGTTCGTCTTTGCCGGAAATATGCTGGCCAATATTATCTATGGAATCGTAGATCCGCAGATCAAGGAGGGATATAAGAATGAGTCATATGGCAGCTAAAGACCGTACTCTGCGAGTTGGAAAGGGCTCCTGTTTTCTGAACAGGAGAACAAAAATCATCGTCTTGGCGGTACTGATGTTTGCCGTGCTTGTGGGAATATATCTGGCAGGGGCTTTATCAAGCAATGATCTGATCGCGGCAGATTTCTCTCAGAAAGGTCTGAAACCTTCCTGGGAGCATCCCTTCGGAACAGATATGCTGGGCAGAGACATGCTGGTGAGGACCATAAAGGGTTTATCTGTCAGTATTGTAGTAGGGACTGTGGCATCCTGCGTAAGCGCTGTGATCGCTTTGATCGTAGGCGTCGTGGCGGCTACAGGGGCATCTTGGCTGGATCACTTTATCAACTGGGTGATAGACCTGGTAATGGGGATTCCTCACACGGTCCTTCTGATTCTGATATCCTTTGCCTGCGGGAAGGGTCTTAAAGGAGTCCTCATAGGTGTGGCGGTCACCCATTGGACAGGGCTGGCCCGTATTATCCGTAGTGAAGTCCTTCAGATACGTTCCCAGCAGTATATCGAGGTATCCAGAAAGCTAGGACATTCCAGCTGGTGGATCACCGTCCATCATATTCTGCCTCATATGGTGCCGCAGTTTATCATCGGGCTCATCCTGATGTTTCCCCACGCCATCATGCACGAATCCAGTCTTACTTTTCTTGGGTTTGGCCTGCCCCCGGAGCAGCCGGCTATCGGTATCATCCTGTCAGAATCCATGAAATATCTTTCAACGGGAATGTGGTGGCTGGCCTTTTTTCCGGGACTGATGCTGGTAATCATCGTCCTGCTGTTTGACCGTTTGGGAGAGAACCTGAAGAAGATCATAGATCCTTACAGCGCCCATGAATAGGAGAGAGTTATGGAAAAAGAACCAATTTTAACGGTTAAGGATCTGTCAGTATCCTTTCATATGTATGACACAGGGCTGGAGCAGTATGATCTTAAAGTAATCTCCAACCTGAATTTGGATGTATGCCCAGGAGAGATTGTGGCGATTGCCGGATCCAGCGGTTCCGGAAAAAGCCTTTTGGCTCATGCGGTCATGGGGCTTTTGCCGGGGAATGCGGCAATGAGCGGGGAGATTTCTTATAGAGGCCGTGTACTGTCCCAGAAAGACAAAGAAAAACTGAGAGGAAAGGAAATGGCGCTGGTTCCTCAGTCTGTCGCTTATCTGGATCCACTGATGAAGGTGGAAGCACAGGTGAGGGGCAGCAAACCGGACCGGGAACGCATAGCCGCCCAGCGGGAGATCTTTAAACGGTTTCATCTGGATGAGAAAACAGAAAAGCTGTATCCCTTTCAGCTTTCAGGCGGTATGGCCAGAAGAGTCCTTGTCTCCACGGCAGTGATCAGCGGCGCAGAGCTGATCATTGCCGACGAGCCTACACCGGGACTGGATCTGGAGATGGCGCTGGAGGCTCTGAAGGTTTTTCGGGAACTTGCGGATGAGGGAAAAGCTGTGGTACTGATCACTCATGATATTGACCTGGCGTTTCATATAGCGGACCGTATCGCCGTTTTCTATGCGGGAACAACTGTGGAAATAACGGAAGCAGAGGATTTCAGGAAGGGGCCTGAGGCTCTTCGCCATCCTTATTCCAAAGCGCTGTGGGAGGCACTTCCGCAGAATGGTTTTAAACCGATTGCTGGTTTTCAGCCTTATGCAAAATATCTCCCGGAGGGCTGCCTGTTTTCTCCCAGATGTCCTTATAAAACAAAGGAATGTGAACAAGAGATACCCATGAGAGAGGTGCGTGGGGGATATGTGAGGTGTATTCATGCGGATTGAAGCGAAAAATATCAGCTTTCGGTATGGTGCTAAATCTCCGTGGATTTTACAGGACGTCAGCCTGAGTATAGAAGAAGGAGAACGGGTCGGTCTGGTGGGGCCAAGCGGATATGGGAAGAGTACGCTGATTCGGATTATGGCCGGATATCTCCGCCCGCAAAAAGGGGAAATCCTTTTGGACGGAAAACCGCTTCCACGAAAAGGCATTTCTCCGGTACAGCTGATTTATCAGCATCCGGAAAAAGCCATAAATCCTCGATGGAAAATGAAAAAAGTGCTGCAGGAATCCGGTATGTACCGGGACGAGGTGATGGAAGCGCTCGGGATTGAAAAAGACTGGCTGGAGCGATATCCGAGAGAACTGTCCGGGGGTGAGCTGCAGCGGTTCTGTGTGGCCCGTTCCCTGTTTCATGGAACTCATTTCCTGTTTGCGGACGAGATGAGCACCATGCTGGATGTGATCACACAGGCGCAGATCTGGAATCTGATGTTAAAAGAAGTGGAGGAGCGTCGACTGGGACTTTTGATGGTGACCCATAATAAAGAACTGGCGAAAAAAATATGTGATCGGGAAATCCGCCTGGAGGAAATAAACAGCAAGGATTTGTGAAGCCGGGTTTACATTTCTCCATATGAAAAAACATTGCTGAACCCCCTTTTCTATGATACTATGATTAAAAAATAATGTTAAGAGGGGATATCATGTCTGAAAACCATCATGCAGCCCAAAAATATCATAAGCTGTCATCAGTCACCGCAATATTCCTGGCGGTTTTGATGCTTGGATACTATCTTGTATCTGTATTTTATACGGGCAGTATAGTCGAAGAAATTGAAAATATAAAAGAACACCCCTTTCCAGTAGTCATTGCTGCTGGCGATATGAAGGTGAATTCACTGCAAATCAGACTGCTGGCTGCCCGCCTTGGAACTGACCGATCCGAGGAAGCTATAGAAGAAGTCTCAAACAGCTTTGTGCAGAATCAGGAAAGCAGCCGGGAAGCGTTATATATCCTAACAGAATTGTACCTTACCGATGCCGACGCCGCTGTAAATATCAGTACGCTCTATGACAATGTGATTCAGCAGATGAACGTCCTATTAGAGATGTGTCAGAACAGCGGTGCCATGGATGCAGTTATCAAAAGATTCACGGATAATATGATTATTCCCTTTTTGGACGAAATCGACAGTGAACTGACCCTTTTAGTGAAAAATGCAGATAATAAATTTAATGAATTTTATGGTCAATCTTTATCGTACAGAAAAATAATGCTTCTTTTGGTCACAGCTTTAGGCATTGCAGTGGCTGTGTCCCTGTTTATTTACCAGCATATTCTGAAAAAACGGGAAAAAGAAGCGGTATATCTGCAAAAACAGATCGCGGAAGCCGCTCAGGCCGCCAACGAAGCCAAATCTCAGTTTCTCAGCAACATGTCCCACGATATCAGAACGCCTATGAATGCTGTCATTGGCATGACTGCGATTGCCAGTTCCCATCTGGATGACAGGGAACGTGTAAAGAAATGTCTGAGTAAGATATCAACCTCCTCCAGACATTTGCTGAGCCTGATCAATGAAATTCTGGATATGAGCAAAATTGAAAAGGGAAAGGTTGTACTGAACGAGGAACCCATCAGCCTTGCAGATTTTGTACATGATTTTGTGACCATAATCGAACCTCAGGTAAAAGCGAAGCATTTAAAACTAGATCTGTCTATCCTGGGAATTACAAATGAAATTGTGATTACTGACTCTATGCGCCTGCATCAAATCATGCAGAACATCATGAGCAATGCTATCAAATTTACTGATGAGGGAGGAGAAGTCAGACTCCGTATGGAACAGAAGTCCTGCGAGTGCGACGGACGGGCGATTTATGAATTCCAGTTCAGCGATACCGGGATTGGTATGAGCGAAGAATTTCAGCAGGTCCTGTTCCAGCCATTTGAACGGGCCGCCACCTCTACTGTCAGCAAAACTGAGGGGACAGGGCTTGGAATGTCGATCACAAAGAACATCGTAGATATTATGGGTGGTATGATTTCTGTACATAGCCAGATAAACGTGGGAACTACGATTACGGTCTCGCTCCCATTAGAGACAGAACAGCAGGAAGAAAAAATCATTCCTGATTTATTCAAGGATCTGCGGTCACTGGTGGTGGACGATGATCAGGACGTGTGTATAAATACTGCGGAGATACTGGAAGAAATCGGTATGAAGAGTGAATGGGTCCTGAGCGGTGAAGAGGCTGTGGTCCGTGTAGAGACCGCCCATAAACAGTACATAGATTATAATGTTATTATTTTGGATTGGCTGATGCCCGGCATGGACGGCGTCAGGACAGCGAGAGAAATCCGGCAGAAAGTGGGAGATGACATTCCGATCATCATCCTCAGTGCTTATGATTGGACAGACATCGAGGAGGAAGCGCGTGAGGCTGGTGTTACCGCTTTTCTGTCTAAGCCTCTTTTTAAATCCCATCTCTATGAAGTCATGTGCGATACGCTGATGCCGGACAGGCTAAACAAGGATTTGGAATCGGATACCAGCAATGTTTCCCGGATATCCGGCCGGGTGCTTCTGGTTGAAGATAACGCGCTTAATTTAGAAATTGCCGAGACATTTCTTACCGAACGCGGTCTTCACGTAGACACGGCGGAGAATGGACGAGAGGCAATCACATTGGTTCAGAATGGATCTGTCCGTTATGATATTATATTTATGGATGTACAAATGCCGGTTTTAGATGGCTATCAGGCTACAAAGGCTATTCGTCAGTTAGAGGCGGAGGAAATGCGCCCCCGTACAATCATAGTAGGAATGTCCGCAAACGCCTTTAAAGAAGATGTGGACAAAGCCTTATCCATTGGTATGGATGACTATTTAACTAAGCCTATTGACAGCAAAAAGCTGGAACTTGTATTAACCAAATACTGTAGCTGCTAGCCCCTCTGCAGCTGCAGGTCCGCAGAAATAACGCCGCTTTCAGGCTCCTCCTTCGGGTTCGGAGCTTTTTTGCGTTCCTTTCCATTAACCACTTGAAGTTCTGTTTTAAAATGATATAATACTTTAGACTGTATTATTATCAGATTTTGATGAAATATTGTTTCAGATGCTGAGCGGTGACAGGGAATACAGAGCAGCCAAGCCCGGCAGCCGAAAGGAAAAATATGAAAAAACTAGCATTACGAGATGAAATACTGTTAAAAGTCGAAAAACCAGCGCGCTACATCGGCAATGAGGTGAATTCGGTGAAAAAGGATCCCCGCGGAGTGGATATCCGTTTTGTGATGTGTTTTCCCGATGTATATGAAATCGGGATGTCTCATTTGGGGATACAGATTCTGTATGACATGTTTAACAGAAGAGACGATGTCTATTGTGAGCGGGTCTATTCTCCGTGGATTGACATGGACAGGGTTCTCAGGGAAGAGCACATCCCTTTATTTTCGCTGGAAAGCCAGCTGCCAGTAAAGGACGCAGATTTTCTCGGTATTACGATTCAGTATGAAATGTGTTATACAAACATCCTCCAGATTTTGGATTTGAGTCAGATTCCTCTTAATGCCGCTGACCGTGGAGAAGAATATCCCATTGTCATCGGAGGAGGACCCTGTACCTATAATCCGGAGCCGATTGCTGCGTTTTTCGATATGTTTTATATCGGAGAAGGCGAGACCCGGTATAATGATCTGATGGATATCTATAAAGAAATTAAAGCTTCCGGCGGAAGCCGCCAGGATTTCCTGGAACGGGCTGCGGAACTTCCAGGAATTTATGTCCCGTCCTTTTATGATGTTTCATACTGTGAGGATGGTACTCTTAAATCCATGATGCCCAATAATCCTCATGCTTCCAGGCAGGTCATAAAGCAGCTGGTCATGGACATGGAGCAGGTCAGTTATCCGGAAAAACCCCTGGTGCCATATCTGAAAGCTACCCAGGACAGAGTGGTCCTGGAGATTCAAAGAGGCTGTATCCGGGGATGCCGGTTTTGTCAGGCCGGCATGGTATATCGACCTGTACGGGAAAGAAGCCTGGAACAGCTGGAACAGTATGCGGTGAATATCCTGGAAAATACCGGTCATGACGAGATTTCCCTGAGCTCCTTGAGCTCCAGCGATTACAGCCGGCTGAAGGAGCTGGTCTATTTTCTTATTGAAAAATTCAGGGATAAAGACGTGAATATTTCTCTGCCCTCCCTGCGGATCGATGCATTTTCTCTGGATGTGATGAGCCGTGTTCAGGATGTGAAAAAGAGCAGCCTTACCTTTGCACCTGAAGCAGGCAGTCAGAGAATGAGGAATGTGATCAATAAAGGCCTTACAGAAGAAGACATTCTGAACGGGTCGGCTGAGGCATTCCGGGGAGGCTGGAATAAGGTGAAGCTTTATTTTATGCTGGGACTCCCCACAGAGACAAAAGAGGATATGGAAGGGATTGCGGACTTGGCCAACAAAGTAGCGAAGGAATACTATGAAACTGTCCCGAAGGAAGAACGGCAGGGACGAGTCCAGGTAAATGTGAGTACCTCTTTCTTTATTCCAAAACCTTTCACTCCGTTTCAGTGGGCATCCATGTTCACTAAGGAAGAATATCTGGCAAAGGCTCGTGTGGTCAATGAGGCCATGAAAAATCAGCTGAACCATAAAAGTCTTAAATATAACTGGCACGAGGCCGACGTCTCCGTACTGGAGGGGGTCCTGGCCAGAGGAGACCGCCGAGTGAGCAAGGTCATATTGGATGCCTATCGCCGGGGATGTATTTATGATTCCTGGTCAGAATTTTTCGATAATGGGAAATGGATGGAAGCATTTGAGGCCCAGGATCTGGATCCGGCCTTTTATAATCTCAGAGAGAGATCCTTAGACGAGCTGCTGCCCTGGGACTTCATCGATACAGGCGTCACAAAAGATTTTTTGAAGAAAGAGTGGAAGCGCGCTATGGAGGGGACCGTCAGTTCCAACTGCCGGGCACAGTGCCAGGGCTGCGGTGTCAGGAAATTCGGCGGAGGTGTATGCTTTGAAGATCAGGATTAAATTTTCTAAGACCGGCATCATGAAATTCATCGGACATCTGGACGTGATGCGTTATTTCCAAAAGGTAAATCGGAGAGCGGGCGTGGATATCGCATATTCCGGCGGATTCAGTCCTCATCAGATCATGTCCTTCGCTTC
This sequence comes from Lientehia hominis, assembly GCF_021044755.1. Classification (GTDB taxonomy): domain Bacteria; phylum Bacillota; class Clostridia; order Lachnospirales; family Lachnospiraceae; genus Lientehia; species Lientehia hominis. The sequence goes on along the minus strand of NZ_JAJNOR010000001.1, from coordinate 84,132 downwards.
CCCCCTAGGACTCGGTCTGACCAGCGAAGGGGAATATCTTGACATAGAAATGAACGGCACAGAGGATTCCCGCACGATGCGGGACCGTATGAATCATGAAATGGTGGAAGGAATGGAGATCTTAAGCTACCGCAGGCTGCCCGATACTGCCAAGCCTGCGATGTCCATTGTAGCTGCCGCTGATTATATGGTATCCTCAAAGGAAGGATATGAAGAAATCCTTTGGGACGGTTGGAAAGCTTTTTTTGCCTCTTTCTGTTCTCAGGAATCCATCCTGATTTGGAAAAAGACTAAAAAATGTGAAAAACAAGTGGACATCCGTCCGATGATATATGAGTGGAGAGTGGAAGCTTCAGGCATATTCCTGAGACTGGCTGCGGGAAGCGCTGATAATCTAAAGCCGGAGCTGCTTCTGGAGGCTCTCTTTCAATATGCCGGGAGGGAGTTCTGTCCGCACGCTTTTTCCATTCACCGTCTGGAGATTTATGCCGATACAGGAACAGAAAAGGAGCATTCTTTTATTCCATTGGAAGAAATGGGAGAAGAAATCCTGATTCCGGTTCCCAGAACGGAAGAGGATAAACCATGAGAAAAACGATCATCACTTCACTGAATAACTGGAGAATAACGGCCGAAGAAGATAACGGCCGTATTACAAGCCTTTTTCCGGAAGACCTGGAAGCGTGTTCTCTCATAGGCCGAATCTATGTGGGGCGAGTGAAGCATATCATAAAAAATATCCGGTCTGCTTTTGTGGATATCGGAGAAGATACAGTTTGTTATTATCCTCTGGAAGAATGGGAGCGGTATCCGAATGTCGGAATGACAGGCTGTCCCCTGCATGAAGGAGATGAGATTCTGGTCCAGGTGGAAAAAGATGCAGTTAAGACAAAAGCTCCTTCCGTGACTACTAAGCTCACTTTCACCGGACAGTATTTGGTGCTCATGACTGGGAAAACGGGGATATCCTTTTCTGCCAAAATAAAAGACAGAGCGCGGAGAGAGGCGCTTAAGGCGCTGCTTTATCCGCCGGGCACTGAGGACGCCGTTTACGGAATGATTGTCCGGACCAATGGAGAAAATGCACCGGAACAAGCGCTCTTATTGGAAAAATCACGGCTGGAAGCTCAGATGAACGCTGTTTTATCCACATGGACCAGCCGTACAGGCGGTTCGCTGCTCCACAAACCGGAGCCGGCGTTCCTTTCTGAAATCTTCAACAACCGCTCAGCTTCTCTGGATGAAGTGGTCACCGATGATCCAACGGTCTATGACATCATAAGAAAAAAGGAAGAATCCATCCGTATGGCAGATGAAAACGCCCGCCTCCCTTTTCTGCGCTATTATGAGGACGCCTATCCGCTGACGAAGATCTACAGTCTGGAAACAGTCCTGGAGCGTGCGCGGAAGGAAAGGGTATGGTTAAAATCGGGCGGCTATCTGGTGATCCAGCCGACGGAAGCGCTGGTATCCATCGACGTGAATACCGGAAAATTTGACGGAAAAAAGAGCCTGGAAGAGACTTTTTTTAAGATCAATCTGGAAGCTGCCGAAGAAATAGCCATTCAGCTCCGGCTTCGGAATCTTTCCGGAATTATCATTGTGGACTTCATCGATATGACGATAAAAGAGCATAAAGATGCACTTCTCAGAGCTTTTGAGGAAGCGCTCCGGAAGGATCCCGTAAAAACGGTGCTCCTTGGCTTCACACGTCTGAACCTCGCAGAACTCACAAGAAAGAAGATCCGGAAGCCTCTTCATGAAATATGGCCCTGAGTTTTTGGCGAAAAGTAAAAATTTACTTGTGTTTTGTCTAGATTTATAGTAGATTATTAAAGGCGGGCTAAAATTCTGGCAGTGCTTCAAAGGAACCATACCGGAATACATAGGGAGTGCCCGGACCGAATATTGAGACAAATGGAGGATTTGAAATGAAAAAGCGTATTGTGATTCTCATGTTGGTACTGGCCATGACAGTTATGGCTCTGACAGGCTGCGGTAAAAAAAGCAGTGCCCCTGTGGTAGGCGACTGGAAGATGACCACGATCGAAGTCAGCGGGATGACCCTTAATGTGGATCAGTTCCTGGCTATGGCTGGTCAGGATGATGTAAATATGACTCTGACCATCAGTGCAGATGGAAAATTCAGCATGGATGTGGCGGGAGAGAAAGCAGAAGGAACCTGGAAATACAAAGATTCCATCTGCACGCTGACTGCAGACGGAGAAGATGTCGACGCTGAGTATAAGGACGGAAAATTGGTCATGTCCATGGACGAAGGAACCATGACGTTCGAGAAATAAGCTGCTGTCATTGAATAGGAAGTAAAAACAAACGTAACAGGGATGGATTGGTTGTAAAAACACATTGACAACCATGGAAATCCCTGTTATATTTATATAGTATGCCGCGCAATGAGGTTGAAAAGGGCCGGAATTCCGGACACCGTAGTTGGCGAGTAATGATAAATAGGAGGTGCCCTATGTACGCGATTATAGCAACAGGTGGAAAGCAGTATAAAGTTGCCGAAGGCGATATCATCAAGGTGGAAAAGCTTGGCGCAGAAGCCGGCGAGACTTACACGTTCGATCAGGTATTGGCTGTAGGCGGTGAAGAGCTTACCATTGGCTGCCCTACTGTGGCAGGTGCAAGCGTTTCTGCTACTGTGATGAATGATGGCAGAGGCAAAAAGGTTATCGTTTACAAGTATAAGAGGAAGACCGGATATCACAAGAAAAACGGTCACAGACAAGCTTATACCCAGTTAAAGATTGATAAGATCAATGCTTAATTGGCATTTTTGAATGAAAACGATGATTACGGTTAAAGTAAAGATAGATTCCGATGGAAGATACCGTGGTTTTGAGGTAAAAGGCCATGCAGGTTTTGCGCCCGCCGGTGAGGATGTCGTGTGTGCTGCTGTCTCTGTATTGACACAGAACACCATAAATGCCATTGAGTCCTTTACGAAAGATGATATTTCTTATTCGGCCGATGACGGTTATCTGGAGTGTTCCCTTCCGGGGACGGTCAGTGAAGAATCTAAATTGTTGCTGAACACTCTGATGCTTGGGCTTGAAAGCATTGAGGAGAGTTACAGGACGGACAAAAAAGGAAATCAGTTGATATGTATCCTGACTGAGGAGGTGTAAGACATGTTGAAGATGAATCTTCAGTTATTCGCTCATAAAAAAGGTGTTGGTTCTACTAAGAACGGCAGAGATTCCGAGTCCAAGAGACTTGGCGCGAAAAGGGCGGACGGACAATTTGTGCTGGCCGGCAATATCCTTTACAGACAGCGCGGTACAAAGATCCATCCCGGAGTCAATGTTGGCCGCGGCGGCGACGACACATTGTTTGCTCTGGTAGATGGTGTGGTGCGTTTCGAGAGGAAAGGCAGAGACAAAAAGCAGGTTTCTGTGTACCCTAAGGTTGTAAACGAATAAGCCATGCATAATAGAAGCCGGCGCTGTGAGCGTCGGCTTTTTTACCCCGTGGGATAAACAGAAAGGAATGTGGCAGAATGTTTGCAGACAGTGCAAAAATTTTTATAAAATCCGGCAAGGGCGGTGACGGTCACGTGAGCTTCCGCCGGGAACTCTATGTGCCGAATGGAGGACCGGACGGCGGTGACGGCGGCCGTGGAGGAGACATTATATTTGAAGTAGACAAGGGCCTCAATGCGCTGACAGACTTCCGCCATATACGCAAATATGTGGCGACCAGCGGGGAAGAGGGCGGAAAACGCCGCTGTCACGGAAAAGACGGCCAGGATTTGGTCATCAAAGTGCCGGAGGGCACCGTCATCAAGGACTTTAAAAGTGGAAAAGTCATAGCAGATATGTCCGGCGGCAACATGAGAGAAATCATATTAAAAGGCGGAAAAGGCGGAAACGGAAACATGCATTACGCCACAGCCACCATGCAGGTGCCGAAATATGCCCAGCCGGGCCAGGACGGCCAGGAGCTTTGGGTCCTTCTGGAGCTGAAGGTGATCGCGGATGTGGGACTGGTAGGGTTTCCGAATGTGGGGAAATCCACCCTTCTTTCCAGAGTGAGCAATGCAAGGCCGAAGATCGCCAATTATCATTTCACCACGATCAATCCCCACTTAGGTGTCGTCGATCTGGATGATCATAAGAGCTTTGTCATGGCTGATATCCCCGGACTCATAGAAGGAGCCTCAGAGGGCATTGGTTTAGGACATGCTTTCTTAAAGCATATCGAACGGACAAAAGTTCTTATCCACATGGTTGACGCCGCATCCACAGAAGGACGCGATCCCATAGAGGATATAAAAACCATAAACGGGGAGCTTGAGAAATATAACCCGGAGCTGCTTAAACGTCCTCAGGTCATTGCCGCCAATAAAATCGATGCGCTGGGGCCTGACGAACAGGAAACTACGGAGAAAATCCGCAGCTTCTTTGAAAAGGATGGAATTAAGGTGTTTCCAATCTCTGCAGTCAGCGGACAGGGACTAAAGGAGCTTCTCTATTATGTCTATGGCCTTCTGCAGGAACTGGATGATACCCCTGTCGTCTTCGAACAGGAATTCGATCCGTCAGAAATATTGATCAATGAGAATCTGCCGTATACGGTTGAAAAACTGAAGGAAGGTTATTATAGTTTAGAGGGACCTAAGATAGAAAAAATGCTGGGTTACACCAACATTGATTCAGAAAAAGGCTTCGAATTTTTCCAGAATTTCTTAAAAAAGACCGGTATTTTGGATGATTTGGAAAAGGCGGGCATTCAGGAAGGTGATACCGTAAAAATGTACGGACTGGAATTTGATTATTATAAATAGGAGGGGTTATGAACAGCAGACAAAGAGCATATTTAAAAAGTCTGGCCATGACAATTGACCCGGTCATGCAGATCGGCAAGTCGAGTCTGACGCCGGAGATTACAGAGGCGGTCAGCGAAGCTCTGGAAGCACGGGAACTGGTAAAGGTAAACGTTCTTAAAAACTGTCTGGATGATCCGCGCATGATCGCAGAGGCACTGGCAGAACGGACACGTTCACAGGTTGTACAGGTCATAGGAAAAAAGATCGTCCTGTACCGGGAATCCAAAACGAAAAAGAAGCTTGAGCTTCCAATATAATATCCGTTTGAAAAAGTCTAGGATGAAACGGACGTAATGAGGAGCAGGAGATGGAATTATCGGACAAATCGACAAGAAAAAAGGTGGGGATAATGGGAGGTACGTTCGATCCCATACATGTCGCCCATTTGATTTTGGCCCAACAGGCATGCGTCCAGTTTGACCTGGATGAAGTACTTTTTATGCCTTCTTCCCAGCCTCCCCATAAAGACAACAGGCAGGTATCCTCTGTGGAACACAGGCAGGCCATGGTAGAGCTTGCCATTGACGGAAACGATAAATTTGTCTATTCTGATCTGGAAATACGGAGGATTGGCACGACTTACACCAGCGATACGCTGAAAGAGCTGTGTGTTTCTCACCCGGATACCATTTTTTATTTTATCATGGGTGCCGATTCTCTTTTTGCCGTGGGCAGCTGGCATAAACCGGAAGAAATCTTCCGGAAAGCAATCCTCTTGGTGGGAAACCGTATGGATATGCCGGAGGATAAGCTGGAACGGAGGATTCGATATCTGGAGGGTCATTTTGGCGGACGGATTTATTTGATCGATATGCCGGATATCGCTATTTCTTCCCATGAAGTGCGGAACAGAAGGGCCTCGGGTCTTCCCATACGATATTATGTTCCGGAATCTGTCTATCAATATATTATGGAAAAACAGCTGTATAAATAGGAAACAAAAACAACTGAAAATGAGAGGGGAATACAAATTATGAAACCTGATCGTTTGACCATAAAAGAGAAGCTCCGCCATAAGCTCGGAATTGGGAGATTTGAGCATACTTTAGGCGTGGCGTACACGTCTTCCTGTCTTGCCATGCGCTATGGCTGTAATCCGGAGGATGCGGAGCTGGGCGGTCTGCTCCATGACTGCGCGAAGCAGTATGACAACAGTACTCTGCTAAAAAAGAGTTTAAAATATGAGCTTCCGGTCTCTGAAACCGAAAGACAAAACCCGTCTCTCCTTCATGCAAAACTGGGGGCCTATTTGGCACAGCACAAATATGACGTGCAGAATCCGGAGATTCTGGATGCCATTCGGTATCATACGACAGGCCGGCCGGCGATGACACTGTTGGAAAAGATTATCTATGTAGCCGATTATATTGAACCTCGCCGGTTTAAAGCGCCAAATCTGGAAAAGATCCGCCGCCTGGCTTTTGTGGACCTAGACCGGGCTGTATATGAGATCATGGCGGATACACTTGATTATCTAAAAGAAATGCCAGACTGTATCGATGAGACCACGCGGGAGGCATGCACCTATTATCAAACGCTGTTTGAGAAGAATATATTGGAACAAAAGGAGAACTGCTCATGAATCAATCTAAAAAAATGGCATCTATTGTTTATAATGCCCTCAGCGACAAGAAAGGGCAGGATGTGACGATCATCGATATTTCGGAGGTGTCCTGCCTGGCTGATTACTTCATTATTGCCAATGGTGAAAACAGCAATCAGGTTCAGGCAATGATAGACAACGTGGAAGAGGAGATGGAAAAGGCTGGCTATCATTGTTCTCAAAGAGAGGGCTATCAGGCTGCGAAATGGATTCTTCTGGACTATAAAGATGTGGTTGTGCATGTGTTTTCAAAAGAGGACCGACGATTCTATGATTTGGAACGCATTTGGCGGGATGGGAAATTTATATCAGAAAAGGAGTTAGAATCTTAAGGCTGTCTATATATGATAGATATATAAAGAGACAATAAAACAGGCACAGTCGTGATGACTGCGCCTGTTTTATCATAAAAATAATGCTGCTGCTTTTTATTCAAATATCAAGACATCAGGCGGAACAGCCCAATTACTTTTCCGAGCACTTTCACTTCCTTTAAAATAATTGGTTCCATGGAATCATTTTCCGGCTGCAGGCGATAATATCCATTTTCTTTATAAAACCTCTTAACCGTTGCGGAATCTTCTACTAAAGCCACGACAATCTCTCCATTGGAAGCAGTTGAAGCAGTCTCACAGAGAATCTGGTCTCCGTCAAAGATACCCACATTCACCATACTGTCTCCTTTTACATGAAGCATATAGGTTTCTTTATTGGGCAGCATCTCCGCCGGGAACGGAAAGTAATTTTCAATATTTTCCGCAGCGAGTATCGGCTGGCCGGCAGCTACCGTACCGATGACCGGAACCTGTACCATCTCCCGGCGGGTCAGCCCGAACACATCATCTACAATTTCAATGGCTCTTGGCTTCGTTGGGTCACGTCGTATATATCCGTTCTTTTCCAATGTCTCGAGATGAGAATGGACCGAAGAAGTTGATTTCAAATGGACGGTTTCACAAATTTCGCGGACGGTGGGCGGATACCCCTTTTTTAATATCTCTTTTTTTATAAATTCTAAAATTTCCATTTGTTTAGCCGTGATTTTACCAGACATAGGGAATCCTCCTCTAAAATTTCTGTTTTAATAGTAACATACGTTCGATTATTATGCAAGCAAAAATCCAAACGTTTGTTTGAAAAATGTCGAAAACCCATTGACAAACACTTGTTCTTGTAGTATTCTTAATGCATGAAAAGAACTAATGTTCGAGAACAAACGTTTTTATTAGAAGAGAAATATTATGAAAAATTTGCAGTTTGATGAGTTTTTAGTCGAGGAGAGGAGAGCGGACATGCGGAACAGAACCAGATATTCCCGGAGGAAAGTAAAATTTGCAGCCATACTTGGTGCGATCCTTATGTTTTCTGTTATTTTTTTCAGTGTTTTTGTCAGTGCCAAAAGCAGCAGAACAGACGCGTCTCTGTATAAATATTATACGGCTGTGCAGATCGACCGCGGAGACACATTATGGAATATCGCAAAAGAGTATTGTCCCGATCCCAATCAACTGAAATCATATGTAAAAGAGCTTAAGAACATCAACCATTTGAAATCCGACGAAATCCATGCTGGAAATTATCTGACAGTCGTATATTACTCAGAAGAATATAAATAGATTTGCCGTCATAAAAAGTATAGTACAAAACACTTTCTAGAAACATTTTTAGTAAGCTCCGATTAAGCTTCAGTTCAGCACCGGCAGAAGTTCCGGACCGTCACGATTTCGGTTCGCTGGCGATGCAGGTGCCGCTTTATCCCCGCTTTGGCAGTACCGCTCACATGTCGACAGGAAATCCTTATGATTTCCCGTCTCCTGTTCGCTCAGAAACGGAATCGGTATTTCCGTTTCTGCCTCCCTCCTCCTGGAGAACACCGGCCGCTGCCCTGCAGCGCTCTCCTTTAGGCCGGCCCGGAATCTTTCTGCCGGTGCCCTTCCGCCGCACTGTACCGGACAAATTTCATTTCTTAGATTCCAGAAAAGGATTGGATATCCCCAGGGCCCGCACGCCTTACGGCAGCGGGCCTCCGTGGCCGCTCTAATGGCTTTCACAACAAACGAAAGCTTATTTCGGTGCGGGAAGAGGAGCAGGAGGAACAATCCGATTCCATCGTAAGGGGAGCGCTGCAAAGGCGTTGGCAGGATCTTCCCGGCCGAAGGGAGGCAAAAATCGCATGTCATGCGGATTTTTGTCGGAATCTGACATGGAAAAATATCGATTTATCCATGTCAGTTGGAAAGGACCGACCGGAGGCCGTAAAGATGCTGGTTACGGCTGCCAGCGACCCGCCTGGATGGAAACGGATTTTCTCCTGTCTCCTCTAATTCGTAAAGATAAGTTTGTTTGAAAGGTATTTAAAGGTATACTATATTTTATTAAAGAAAAGGAGAGAGTCACCGCATCCTTTTCTTTTTTGCGTTAAAGCGCCGTCCCTTTTGCCGGCACAAAAAGGCGGGACATGTCTGCGCCTTCTAATTCTAGAAGTTTAATCTTCTTACTAATGCCTCCTGAATAACCTGTCAGACTTCCGCCTGCACCTACCACCCGGTGACAAGGGATAATGATTGAAATGGGATTATGGCCCACGGCACCGCCGACCGCTTGGCTGGACATTGTTTTTTTGCCAAGCCTGACCGCCATTTTTTTTGCTATATCGCCGTAAGTGATGACTTGTCCATAAGGAATATCGCACAAAATCTTCCATACTCCCATACGAAATTCACTGCCGATGGGACGTAAAGGCAGTTCAGAAATCTGGGGATTCTCTTCGGCAAAATACCGGTCCAACCAGTTTTTCGCACGGCAAAAAACTGGCAGATCATCCTGCATTGCCATATTCTCTGGCATACTTTCTCCGAAATACTTTTGACCCGCCATCCAAAGACCTGTTAAGTTTTCACCATCGCATGCCAAAGTAAGCAGGCCGACAGGAGATAGATATGTTGTTTGATAAAACATGCGAAATCCTCCTTTACAATTACAATGTATTCCATAGATTGACTGTGGCATAGCTGCGCCATGGCCGCCAGGATTCTGCCATCTTCAGTATCTCCTTCGGTGGACGGAAATCCAGAGCTTTTTTAATGCCAGCATCTGTTTCCAGAAATGCGTCGGGCCATTCCATAGCACGCATGGCAATATACTGGGCGCTCCATGACCCAATTCCCCGGATATTCAGCAGTTTTTTCATCTCTTCTTCCGGCTGTGCAGTTGGGTCCAAGGTGAGATCGCCAGTGACCAGGCCTAGAGCTAAGGCCCGGATGGTCCGGGAACGGGATGCAATGATGCCCAACACCCCAAAACAATCTTCAATATTTTCACCCAAGGTTACAACGTCCTCTGGCGAAGGGAACACATGGGTCAGGCCCTCGATACCTGTCTCAACTTGTTTCCCATAAGCTGCTACTAACCGCCCGGCCAAAGTACCTGCCGCTTTCACCGTGATTTGCTGACCCAGCACTGTGCGCACCGCCATTTCAAAAGAATCAAAGCATCCCGGCACGCGGGTTCCCGGAACACACAGGCCGGGTTGGACTTCATTCATGATATTAAGGGTTTCATACACTGTCTCCGGGTCGCAATAGAGGTCAAACAGACGGCGGATTCGGGATAATATTTGGGATAATACTGGCAGCAGACTCAAACTTACCGTAATGAGCAATGTGTTTTTTTCTGCGGCGTGTCCTACTTTTAGCCAACCAAAGATCCGTTGTCCTGAACTGTTTTTCAGACATACTGTTCGCCAATATTCACCGTCCCGTACCAGGTCAATCCCCTTAATTGCGCGGTCAGCCAAGAAATTCAATATTTTGTCCCAGAGATAAGGAGGGCGGTAACTCAGCGCAAGTGTAAGACCACCGTTGTGCCGCCCCTTTTTTGTCCTGTTTTTCCGCAGAGCCGCAGGTGGCATCCTGTATTGTTTTTTAAATAGGTCATTAAACCGGCTCAGGCTTCCAAATCCTGACGCCATGGCCACATCCAGAACTGGTAAGTCAGTATCCGTCAATAAATTTTTGGCAAGCAGCAGCCGGCAGGTCTGTAAATATTGTATGGGAGAGATATGATATTCCTCCGCAAACACTCGCCGCAGGTGCCGGCCCGAACAGCCCAGCCGCCCTGCAAGTTCGTCCAGGCTGAGACCGCTGCCGCAGCTTTCTTCCAGCAGTCTTGCAGCTTTACGGGCCAATGCGGCGCTGGCATCGGTGATAGATTGTCCGGGAGCCAGCTCCGGCCTGCACAGCAGACAAGGCCGATACCCTGCTTGTTCTGCTTCCGCCGCCGTGGCATAAAAAGTACAATTTTCTTCTTTGGGCATTTTTGCCCGGCAAACTGGCCGGCAGTAGATCCCCGTAGACGAGATGCCTACAAAAAAACGCCCGTCAAAACGTGCGTCTTTTGCCTTAAACGCCGCATACATCCCTTTTTCTTTTTCTATCGTATTTCTCACCTCCCATCATATTATAGCTTTCTTAGTGCCATGAGTCTTCCTGTTTTCGGACATGGTTTTTGATTATTCTGAACGGTTGCTATTTTTTATCCGGCTTCTCACGCAGACGCACTGCATTTCTTGCACTGCGCCGCCGTTCTTCTTCGAGCGCGGCATAGTGCTTCCTGGTAGTGTTCACGTCAGAGTGGCCGAGCACGTCTGCCACAAGATAGATATCTCCAGTCTCTTTGTAAAGATTCGTGCCATATGTGCTCCGCAGCTTGTGAGGCGTGATTTTTTTCAGAGGAGATACAATCTTCGCGTATTTCTTTACCAGATTCTCCACGCTTTTTACGCTCATCCTCCTGGACTGGAGAGACAGAAAAAGAGCTTGTTCATGTCCAGAAACCGGTATGATCCGTTTCCGTTCCTCCAAATAGCCCAGTAGTGCCTCACGTACTTCTTCACCAAAATATACGACGACTTCCTTTCCGCCTTTCCGGTGGATTCGGATTCCATCATTCCGAAAATCCACATCGTTCATATCCAGACCCACACATTCAGAAACACGGATACCCGTGCCAAGCAGCAGAGTCAGCAGGGCCACATCCCGTATCTTTGTTTTTTCATGAAATGCCTGCTGGCGTTTTGTAAGTCCTTCACCGTTTTCCACTTGATCCAGAAGAGTAGCCACCTCGTCGATATCCAGACGAATAATATCCTTTTCATGGAGCTTGGGAAGAGAGATCAGAGCGGCAGGATTATTCTGAAGCAGTTCTTTCTTATAGAAATAATTGTAAAAAGATTTCAGGGCGGAAATTTTCCGTGTTATACCGCGTTCCTTATTGATATGTTCTATATTTTCATCACTGGAATAATACTTAAGATATTCCATATATTCTTCCAGATCAAAGGCCCTCACCCTGTTTAAATCGTCAAGTGTGATATCCTTCATTTCTTTGTTCCGGTAGTAAGGGTTTTCCTTCAGTAAAAATTCAAAAAATACCCGGAGATCATAAGCATATGCGATTCTTGTGCGGGATGAGGTGGTCTGCTCGATGCCTCGGAAAAATACAGCGGAAAAAGATGGGAGAGTGGACACCAGCTCGCGGAGCTTTTTCGTATTCTGTATATCGACCTGTTCATAATAAGGCTTTTGTTCCATAGGACCGGAACTCCTTTCCTTTCTTTTTTATACTTTTTGGGGCCAGCCGGGGATTTTTCCATTTGTGACGGCTGCAAACATTCGTTCTTTGGCGCCTGGGTGCTCTGAATTCAGCTGACGTACAAGGTCCTTCGCATATTCCCGCTTTGTATGGCCGTCGGCGGGACAGGGGTTTTTGCAGACTGGAAGCTCATATTGATTCTTAAAACCGATGATGTCCGCTTCCGGCACATATAAGAGCGGACGGATGACCGTCAGGTCCATACGGTCCAAATATGTATAAGGAGAAAAAGAGTGGAAGCGTCCCTCAAATATTAAAGACATTAACATGGTCTCTACAATGTCATCCTTGTGATGGGCATAGGCCACTTTATTGCATCCTAATTCTTTGGCCTTTTCATTGAAGGCCCCTTTCCGCATTTTGGCGCACAGAGAGCAGGGATTCTCCTCCTTACGCTCTTTAAAAACGATTTCGGAGATGTCCGTTGGAACAATGGTATAGGGAACCCCCAGCTCCCTGCAGAGAGTCTTTACCGGCTTCAGATTTATTTCCTTAAAAACAGCAATGCTGACCGCTTCAATGGTGAATGGATTCGGATAAAATCTCTGCAGTCCATGAAGAGCGTATAAAAGGGCCAGGCTGTCTTTTCCGCCGGATATCCCTACGGCTATTTTATCGCCGGGCGAGATCATATGGTAGTCATCCACTGCGCGTCGGGTATAACTGAGCAATTTTTGAAGATTCATGTCATCGTTCCTTTATCCTTCATAGAATTTTTTGCGGGTAACAATAAATATGGATTACCAGTTAAATTAATATTTTATCACAAGACGAGAGCACTAATCAATAGCATCCGGAGCCATTCAGAAAATGATTTAAAGGTACGGGATAACCTAAGGGAATGGACCGGAAGAATAGTATTCCTCGATATCCATATCTATTCGCTAAACTCAACTTTAACGAATAGATATAATGAGATTATATCATAAAGGCACAGAAACCGTCAATCCATGCCGACTGTCTCTGTGCCTTTGCTTCCACTATGTTACTCTTATTTTCAATTGTGTATTTACGGCAGCTTCTTTCCGGCCGCCTGATAGACTTCATACCACTCGTCTCTGGTCAGAGAAATCTCAGAGCCCCTGCACGCATCCTTCATTCTCTGTATATTTGTGGTACCTAGGATTACCTGTATATTGGCCGGATGTCTGGTGATCCACGCTACGGCGATTGCTGTATTCGCTACTTCATATTTAGCCGCCAGACGGTCGATCACTTCGTTTAATTTTCGATAATTCTCAAGATCTCCCAGGAACGGCCCGCCGAAAAAACCCTGCTGAAACGGTGACCACGCCTGTATCGTCATATCATGAAGCCTGGAATATTCCAGAATGGAGCCTTCTCTGTCACAAGCCTGTTCGATGTCCATGTTCACGGCTATGCCGGAATCAATCATCGGACAGTGGACGATACTGAGCTGCAGCTGATTTACCTCCAGCTTATAGGGAAGATATTTCTGCAGAAGCTTGACCTGCAGAGGTCTCTGATTGGAAACGCCGAAATGACGTACCTTGCCCTGTTTAAATAAGGTTTCAAAAGCCTCTGTCACTTCCGCAGGCTCCATAAGAGTATCCGGACGGTGAAGCAGGAGGAAATCCAGATAATCTGTATTTAAACGGCTTAAAATGCCGTCTGTGGCCTTCAGGATATGCTCCTTGGAAAAATCATAAGCCCCGGTCGCGCTTTTTACAATCCCGCACTTGCTTTGGATGATCATTTTCTCCCGGACAGAAGGCTTGGAAAGACTGATCGCCTTGCTGAATATCTCTTCACATTCTCCGCGTTTTCCGGTTCTGCCATAAACGTCCGCATGGTCAAAATAATTGATGCCCTCTTCCATAGCCGTTCGGATCAGCTTTTCCGCCTCTGCTGGTGTTTTTCCTTTTAACCGCATACAGCCCATGATCAGGTTGGAAGCTTTAACGCCAGATTTTCCTACCTCTATGTATTTCATGATCGTTACTCCTTTCGAACTGGTTTCAGTGTCTCGTATCCATTTTATTGTGGAATAGGATTCTCATTTACCATTATAAGGCGTATAACGTCTGTAAACAAGGGGTAAAATTTAAATTCTTCTGCAAATTCTCCGTATTTTATGCGTAACTTGACTGGAAAAGGTGAAAATGATATAGTAGGGAAGAGTTATGGGTTGGGAGGCCGTAGCGAAAAAACTTCATAGAAAAAGCGCCATGCCCCTCCGTTTTTTGAGGGTGACGAGGAGAAGAGATTATCGAAAATTCGGCGGGTACTCTTCCATGCTACCTGTGCGTGTACATATTGGCAAATATGCCGGTGACGGCAAAACAAATTCAATATGATCAGGGACTCATCATACAAAAACTACATACATTTGGAATTATAAAGGAGACTAATTTATGTGCGGAATAATTGGCTATACGGGGCGCCTGGATGCCCTGACTGTCTTACTGGAGGGGCTAGAGCAGCTGGAATACCGAGGATATGACAGTGCCGGAGTTGCGCTTTTGTCCAGTGGAAATGACCGTTTTCTGATGAAAAAAGCCGGACCCGTAGCTACGTTAAAGGACGCGTGTACTGCTGTGGATATTGAATCCCACTGCGGCATCGGCCATACCAGATGGGCTACCCATGGAGGAGTAAATGATGTCAATGCCCATCCCCATATTGCCGGCAGGATTACTTTGATTCACAACGGTATCATAGAAAATTATCACAATCTGATCGATCGTTTCGGGTTCCGGGATTCTTTGGTATCAGAAACCGATACGGAAGTGGCTGCAAAACTCCTTGATCATTATTATAAAGGAGACCCTTACGACGCTATCCGGAAAACCATTCGTGAAATCTCAGGCTCTTACGCGTTCTGCATCATGTTTGAGGATATTCACGATCAGATATTCTGTGTCCGGAACATAAGTCCTATGGTGGCTGCCCACATGGAGGACGGTTCATTTGTGGCCTCTGATGTCACAGCTATCATCCCCTATACAAACCGCTATTTCGTAATTCCGGAATATCAGATCGTCACTCTCCGTCAGGATGGTATATCTGTACAGGATTTGGATGGGAACCCGGTGGAACCGGAAATCCTTGAGGTGAGCTGGAACGTGGAGGCGGCCAAAAAGAACGGCTACCCGCATTATATGCTGAAAGAGATTCATGAACAGCCGGAGGCGCTCAGAAATACGATTTTACCCCGGCTCCGGGAGGGAATTCCTGATTTTTCTGAAGACGAGATTCCCGACGAGCTCTTTTCCTTCTGCGACAAAATTGCCATCGTAGCCTGCGGGACCGCCATGTATGCGGGAATGGTTGGGAAAGCGCTGATCGAACCGATCATCAAGATTCCTGTATCTGTCAATATCGCTTCTGAATTCCGCTATGAGAATCCTTTGGTGGATGCCAGGACTCTGGTGATCGTGATTTCCCAGTCAGGCGAGACCATCGATACCCTTGCGGCTCTCCACCTGTCCAAAGAACGCGGTGCTAAAGTACTGTCCGTGGTCAATGTAAAGGGCTCTACTATCGCGAGAGAAAGTGACTATGTGTTTTACACTCATGCCGGGCCTGAAATCGCTGTGGCCAGTACAAAAGCGTATATGGTACAGCTGGCAAGTCTTTATTTGATCGGCTGCCGTATGTCGATGGTCCGTGGAAAATTTTCACAAAAGGACGCCGGTGAGTTTGTATCCCGTCTTCTGGATACGATACCGGCAGTCCAGAAAATCCTGGAAAACAAAGCAAAGCTCAAAACAGCCGCCAGTATCCTGGCGAAGGCAAAGGATGCCTTCTTTGTGGGAAGAGGCCTGGACTATGCGTTTTCCCTGGAAGGTTCCCTGAAGCTCAAGGAAATCTCCTATATCCATGCGGAGGCTTATGCGGCAGGAGAATTAAAGCATGGAACAATCGCTCTGATAGAAGAAAACACACCTGTTATTGCAGTAGCCACTCAGGACCATATTTATGGAAAGACAATTTCTAATATCAAAGAGGTGAAAGCCAGAGGCGCGTTCGTTATTCTGATCACCAAGCAACATGCGGAAATAACCGATGATATCTGCGACATGCATTTTTCGGTTCCGGTACCCCATGACCGGTTTACGGTATTTCCAGTTGCCGTGATCCTGCAGCTCCTGGCCTACTATACTTCTGATATGAAGGGACTTAATGTGGATAAGCCGAGGAATCTGGCAAAATCTGTAACCGTAGAATAAAAACGTTACCCAAAGAAAAAATACTTTCGGTACATTAACTCCCCTGCCCCACAATCTTGAAGGGCAGGGGAGCTTTTTTTGTATTGTTTATTTACTTCTTTTTCTCTTGAACGCTGCTATCACAAGAGTTGCTGCCGCGAGCATCATGATAACAAACACCGGTACGATTGCAGTCACATTGCCAGTAGGTACGTTTCCCTTCCCATTCGTCGAGCCTGCTGTCGGGTTTGACGGACTAGACGGCTTTGTTGAATCTGTCGGCTTTGTTGAATCTGTAGGTTTTGCTGGATCTGTCGGCTTTGTTGGATCTGTAGGTTTTGTCGGTTCCGTAGGCTTTGCCGGATCCGTAGGGTCTGTTGGATCTGAAGGGTCTGTTGGATCTGTTGCCTTCTCTTCCCTGGTTACAGAAATCGTATAGACTGTTTCTCCATCCCAGGACTTTGTAGCCACCGTAATCGTATTCTCACCTGCCGCAAGAGCTATTTCATCAGAAGCTGCGCCATTTGCCACTACTTCTCCATTTACCAGGATTTCCACACCAGCATCACTCACAGGTATCACCTGAATCTTTTCCACCGCATTCTCTACTGTCACTTCATATTCCAAAACCGAAGGATCAAACGCAGGTGACAAAGTGCCAGAGGAAACGCTTAAATCTTTAAGTCTGGATACACCTGTTACATAGAAATCATTTATGACGGATGTGCTCTTGAAACCGATTACGCCGACATGGCCTCCGGAATAAGTCGCGTTTTTCTCTTTTACACCGTCAAAAATAGTATGACCATCCATGATATAGGTCAGTTTTCCGTCCACATAGCTCATTTCAATATGATGTTTCTTGCCAATCTCTGGTCGGAAGGTATCATCAAATTTCGCGATTGCATGATTGCTTGCATCGCCTCTGTAAGGAAACTCAGTCCAGCGGAACTGCTGTCCCATATTATCGGTACCAAAGTCAAAGTTCACCATATAAGAGCTGCCGCCCGGATTGTCTCCTGCGTTAAAGACAACACCAAACGCGGTACCCTCCAGCACGGTCACGTCAAACTCAAGCTTAAAGCCATCTTCAAACGTCTCTTTACCGATTGCAAATACATCGCCTCCGGTGCTGACCCCCTGATAGCCTTCCGGAACCAGTGTCCAGTTTCCACTTCCAGAAACACTCCAGCCTGTGATGTTCGTGCGGAAAGGGTTTTCCATGATATTTATATTTACAGATTTTGTTAAGCTTCCATCTTTCGTTACCGCCGTCACTGTAAAAGTACCGACCGATACCGCCTTAAGGGTAATGGAAACATCATCCTGCGCTGCGATCTCCACTGCACTGCTGAGATCTTCCACAGTCCAGTCCACCGCCTGGGAAGCCGTATCAGGAGCCACTCTGGAATATATCGTGAATTCTTCTCCTGTTGTAATGGTCTTTCCTTCCTCCGCGCTGAGATAAATCTCTACAGGAGTTGTTTCTCCAGAAGCTTCCTCTCTCCAGATACCGGTTAGTGGATAAATTACCAGACTGCCTGCGGTATTGCCGCCTGTCGAAAAAGCTTCCATACCGATTCCTGCATAGTTAGGAAATACAAGAACGGAGCCGTAAACCTGTCCGTGGTTTGGGATTACTTCGATGGAACCCTTATCCACAAAGATACTTAAATCAACAGAGCCATCATCATTCTTACGAAGATTATAATTATAGATTCCATTAAAGCTTCCTCCTCCGGCAGCCGATGCTTTGCTGCTGTCCAGAGTAAGGACGCCGGTCTGAGGGTTGTATTTCACGATCATTTCCTGGTCAGTTCCCTGTAACAGTTTAAAGCCAACTTCTGTTACGCTGTCTTCCGGCTTCAAATGTGCCACCAGCTCAAATTGGTCGCTGCGGCAGCCTTCCAGAATGTTAGCGCCGTCCGCTTCAATTATAACATCTTCTTCTTCAAAAATAGGCTTTTGTCTTAGCTGTTCATATTCTTTTACAGGCTCCTGATACAGACGGATACCTTCGGACGTCGTTTTTAAAGATATATCGTAGCACAGAGTATAGGTACCGTTCCAGCCTTCTGTAGGCGCGTTGAAAATCCTTCCCCAGCTTGCCATCCATCCTACCATGACCACACGGCCCTCCGGGCCTTTCTTGAAACTTACTGCCGCATAAGAATCCGTTCCGGGAATGGTCAGCCTTCTGCTTCCAGATTCGTCCGGCACGAAGCACCAGCTCAGCTTTCCATCCACTTTTCTCTGCTCCAGGTCACCGATGATATACCACTCTCCGGCCCCGGTATAGACCCACTTGATGTTATTTTTGTTACCGTCTACCGGCAGAGGGAATAAATCGGGACATTCGGAATGTATTTCCCCTACACCAGAGGGACGGTACGCTGCATTTCCGCCATAAGCGCTCTCAAAGGTCCAGTCTAAAAGATTATCGGAAGAATAAATACGAAGGGGACCGCCGGCCACTACCATCAGATATTTATCTGCCTGTTCACACCAAAATACATTGGGATCTCGGAATGCGCCGTCACGGAGCGGATCATTCTTCTCTACCGTTAAAATCGGGTTCTTATCATACTTTGTCCAGGTAAGGCCGCCGTCCTCGGAGTACGCGATGCTTTGACTCTGTCCGCCGTTCATATGAGTAAAGAACGCCAGCAGGTTATTCGTACTGGGGCCATCAAAAAGACCGGATTTGTTCTCGGGATCATCCACGGTACTGCCGGACCAAATAGAACCAAGCTCGTCTGGAGCCAAAGCTACAGGGACCTCTTCCCAGTGCACCAAATCATCGGATACAGCGTGTCCCCAGTGCTTCGCGTAATCATCATGGATCGTCGTTAACGGAATATACTGATAAAACAGATGCCACTGGTTATTATAATAAATCAGACCGTTGGGATCGTTGATCCAGCCCTCTAGAGGAGAGAAATGATACTGGTCCCTCCAGGATTCCGTCATAAATTTTTCAGGACTTTCCTTTCTGTAAATGGACACGGTTACATTAAACTCAGTTTTTTTTATATTATCCACCAGCTTGACAGGGATGATTTGCTTCCCCACCTCCAGAGGTACATCCACGTATACACCATTCTCCGCCTCTTTCCCATTGATGGTCAGTGTTACATCTTCGCCCGTAAATTCAGCGGCAATTTTTGCCGTTTTCTGAGTATGATCAACCGCCAGCACACTATAATCCGTATCCAGCCTGCTGAACTCCGGCGTCAGCCTACTTCCTTCCACACGCACATCCGTAATTTCCGCTAATTCTCTAGTTTCTGTCTTTGTAACCATCGTGTTCTGGAAATATGCGGTACCATCGATACGCATCCCCAGGTAACCGCCCTGATATCCCGGCAAATAGAACTGATGAACCAGCTTTCCATCAATGTACGCCCAGAAATAGTCACTATTTATTTCTATTTTTAAATGATAATCTTCCTTATTAATCTCAAACAAATCCGTTTCTGTCAAACTGCCGGAATGATCATCGCTGAAGAAAGTATCCCCTGCGCCAGTATTAAACTTCCAGAATCTGGTATCTTTGTTCCACCAGTTTCCGCCGCCGCCGGTGCGGTTCATATAAAAGACATAAGCATCATCTTTGGCATCCGGATTCTTTGCTCCAAACATAAGCCCCAGGCAGTCTCCGTTCACATACTTTACGTCAGTTTCATAAACAAAGGAATCATCCGGGCCCATGTAAACATCACTCATCAGATAAGATTCGCCGCCAGCATTTACGCGAAGGCCGTACTCATCATAAGTAATGACATTGCCAATGGCTGTCATACCATCCTTATTCATACTGGTATTCCAGCTCTCAGAACCGCCCTGTTCTGTCTTCAGCTTCGATACATAAGTATTTTGGAAAGTAACAGTAGAATGTTCCCCTGCGCCGACAGCCAAATAACCGGGATTATACCAATCCTTCAGTGCGCCTGTACATGCCAGCTCACCGTCAATATACAGACTGCATAAATTACCGTCTACTTCAGCCCTCATATTATAACTGTCCTTGCCAAGCTCATACAGAGACTCATTCGTATTTTCGCATACAAGAGACCAGCCATGACCGTAGCAAAAAACCTTTGTCTCCCGAGGATTACTGCGGTCTAATTTAAATACAAAGCCATCTTCTAACGAATCTGCGCTGGGCGCTCCGATAATCAGGTTTGCTACATTGCCATCCTGGAAAATAACATCCGATTCAAATTTAAATCGTTCGCCGGAAAGAGTGGAACTGCCTGCAAAGGCGTCATTTTCTCCCGGGATATTGGCATAGATAAGTTTATAGCCGTCATCAGTATACTCAAAATCTGCCTTGATGGGGGTAATACCCTCAAGATTAGTATTCCATAAGACCTCCTTTCCCTCACGGAAATAAGTATTCTGGAATACAACGCTGCCATATGTACCATTTTCTTCCGAAGTACCTATGCCAAAATGGCCGTCTTCATACCAATCCGGAAGTTCTCCGGCACAAACCAGCACATCGTCGACATACCCCATACAGAAGTTTTTATTTACATTTACCACCAGTTTAAGATGATAGTTTTCTTTTCCCAGATCGAAGCTTCCACAGTTCGGCGCAAATGTAGGGAATCCATAACCATAAGCGAACATTTTCGTCTCAGCCGGATTGTTCCGGTTAAATTTGAACAGACAGGAAACTTCCTGCTTGTCAGTATTCTGCGCGCCAAATATCAAGTCCGCCACCTCGCCGTCCTTGAAGAAAACATCAGTTTCATAGACGAAGCTGCCGTTTGACATGGTATCGCTGATTACCATAGCGTCTCTCTTGCCATTGTCTTTATCCGGAGTCATCCAGATACCGTCCTCTGTAAAATCAGATTTGGCATCTACGACATGTCTGCCTTCCAGGTTTGTTTTCCAGGTATCTTCCTTTTCTCCTTCTGCTTCCTGCTTGAAGTATGTATTCTGGAAAACGGCAGAACTGCCTTCTGCTGTTGCTACGCCAATATATCCCAACTTATAGTATTCTGAAATATTGCCGGAAGCAACTAAAACATCATCTACATAACAGGTACACAAGTTGTCCTTTACAACGGCTTTTAGGTGATAAGTATCTTTTTCATATTCAAACGCCCTCCCATTGTTTGTTCCAATCTCGGGAAACCCCTTCTCAAAACTGTAATAAAAGAGCTTTGTCTCATTCTTTCGTTCTTTTCTTCTGTCCAGTTTGAACACGACAGAATTTTCCAGTGGATGCTCTGCACCTAAATTACTGAGCTCAGAGCCGAAAATCAGATTGGCTACATAACCGCTTCGGAATGTCACATCTGTCTCAAAAATAAAATCCCCTTCTTTTTTAACTGATGTCATTGCCGCCGCGTCACCGCCGCCTTCTACCAAAAGGCCTCCGTCCACATAAGTAAGTTCGGAACCAACCGCCTGAACCCCCTCCAGATCCGTGTTCCACTGTCCTGCATCCATTTCGTCAAGCGCCGCCTGAACCGGAAATGCGAGCAGTAAATTAACCGCTGCCATCCAAAGAGCCAGAAACATGGCTGCACTCTTCTTAAACCACCGTTTTTTGGATTTCATGCCTTCCCCTCTCTTTCCCATTCCCCTGATTTTTTTCATTGATCATACCTTTAAATGTAAAAAATATAAACCATGAATTACTTGGATTATATAGCCGATCACTAATTTGCGTCAACTATTTTGAGATTTTATTGTTATTTTCTACACTTTAACCAAATTTCTTTCCTTAATCTTATTATTTATTTTGTAATGAACCAATGACAAAAACTAAGAGCCGGCAGTTGTTTCTGCCGGCTCTATTGAATCATAATACTCGATTTATTTCTTATCTGCTTTTTTAACATCTACAAAGTTCAGAATGACGTCCACTGCCCCGTCAAATCCAACCGCACTCCTGTTGATGCAGAGGTCGTAGCTCTTTGCGCTCCCCCATTTTTTATTGGAATAATAATTATAATAAGACGCGCGTTTTTTATCGGTCTTTGTAATGAAATCCTTGATCTTTGACGGTTCGATATGATAATGTTCTTTCAGGTACTCCACCTTGTCATCATAAGATGCGGTGGTAAATACGGAGACCATATTCGGATATTCCGCGAGCGCATAATCGGCGCAGCGCCCTACGATCACACAGGATTCCTGCTCTGCCAGTTTCTTGATGGTATCAAACTGAGCAAGAAATACCTTTTGGTTCAAGGGCATATCCACAAAGTTAGAAGGATTATAGCTCATGGAATAGGTATCCATGACCAGTGAATATAAAAAGCTGTTGGTGGGCTTTTCATCATGATGTTCAAAGATTTCTTCACACAGCCCGCTGTTCTTCGCGGATAATGCAAGTAATTCCTTATCGTAACATCTGACTCCAAGGCGCTCTGCCAGCTTCTGTCCGATGAATCTTCCGCCGCTTCCGCATTCTCTTCCGATGGTAATCACTAGATTTCCATGCATAGCATTCAGCTCCTCTCATCCTTAAGATAGTTATATTATACTATATTTGTCAAAGAAAGTATAGTTATATATGCAATTTCACCAATAATCTTTCAAAATACTCAGGTAACGGAGCCTCAAATTCCAGATAGCTGCCTGTCCTCGGATGAATAAAACCGAGAACTTTTGCGTGAAGTGTCTGGCCCTCAAGAGAGATTGGAGATTTCGAAGGTCCATAGACCGTATCACCCAGCAGAGGATGATGGATGGATGCCATATGGACACGAATCTGATGGGTGCGGCCGGTCTCCAGCCGGCATTCGATATAAGTGTATTTTTTAAGCGGCTCCAATATGTGATAGTGGGTAACCGCTTCTTTTCCATTCCTTGGGTTCACCGCCATTTTCATTCGGTCATTGAGGTTCCTTCCGATGGGGGCATCCACCGTGCCGTCTTCTCTGATCTCACCATGGACTATGGCATGATAACGCCTGTTAATGGAATGGACCCTCAGCTGTTCCGCAATGGCCGCATGGGAAAAATCGTTTTTACACACCAGCAGAAGTCCGGTTGTATCCCGGTCGATTCTGTGGACAATGCCGGGACGGAGAACTCCGTTTATTCCAGACAGATTATCTCTGCAGTGATACAAGAGGCCGTTGACCAGTGTGTGTGATTCATGCCCTGCGGCAGGATGTACTACCATGCCTTTCGGCTTGTCAACGATGAGCAGGTCATCATCTTCATAGACGATATTCAGTTCCATCGGTTCTGCTTCTACTTCCAGTTCCTTCGGCTCCGGAACGGATACCTCGATCTCATTCCCCGCCTGAACCCTGTAATTGCCCTTTACGGCCTTTTTATCGACTTGGACCTGGGATTCCTCAATCAGTTTCTTTAGATAACTTCTGGAGGGCATTTCCGGCTTTTCAGACAGAAACTTATCCAGCCTTTTTCCCACATCTTCATCTGCCGCTCTGTAAGAGAAAAACGTCATATCTGCGCATCCTCTCCTCTGTTTTTATCCGGTGTGCTTTTCTTCTTTCTTCTTCCGGGGAGAAAGACGGCAAGTTCTTCGTCTTTATAATAAAACAGAAAAAAGATCACAAAAGCGATTCCTGCAGCCACCACATAACAGTCCGCCACATTGAATACCGGAAAATCAATCAGTGTTAAGGAAAAAAAGTCCACCACATATCCCTGTACAAGACGATCCGCCAGATTTCCGACGGCTCCGGCACAGAGCACAGTCAGAATCAGACGAGCCGGCAGGTATCTCCTGGTTGATGGAGCCTTCCAGAAAGCATATGCAATCAGAAGAAGGATGAGAACACTCCCAATCAGGAAGACATACCGCTGGCCGGACAAAAGCCCCCATGCCATTCCCCGGTTTTCCAGATAGGAGAGCTCAAAGACTCCTTTGATGACAGGATACGCTTCCTGTCCCTTCAGATGTGCCACCGCCAGGCTCTTTGTCCATTGGTCGAATCCCACGAGCAAAACTGCCCCAAAAAGATAGCGGAATACCGTAAAAAGCCGTTTTTTTGTTTGGTTTTCTTCCATATGTTATTCTCCTCTTGGTTTTGTCAGATAGTCCATGGCCGACTCCATTTCTTCCGCCGAAACGGTTTTGTCGATGCAGGCATCGCCCAAGGCCCGGAGTAATATAAACCGAATGACACCAGAGTCCATTTTCTTGTCATGCTTTACCGCGTCCAGCACGTTTGATACATTGATATCCTGCAGCGAAACGGGAATACGGAAATAGGCAAGGAGCTCCTCCAGATTCTTAAACTCTTCCGGTTTCAGCATTCCGCGCCGTTCGGACAGATAAGCCGCTGCTACACATCCCACTCCCACACAGGCCCCGTGGCTCAGCGTAAACCCCTTTTCTTTTTCGATGGCATGGCCAAGGGTATGTCCAAAATTCAAAAGGGCGCGTATCCCTTTTTCCGTCGGATCCTCTTCTACCACAGCGCGTTTGATGAGACAGCTTCCCTTTACCATTGCCGCCATGAAATCTGTCTTTCTCTGCCGGATGCTCTCTTTATTGGCTTCCAGCCAATGATAGTATTCTCCGGAACGAATACAGCCATGCTTTATGACCTCTCCCATGCCAGAAGCAAATTGTTCCTCGGGAAGGCTTTTTAACACCGAGACATTGATATATACCAGTCTGGGCATATAAAAGGCCCCTACCATATTTTTGTAAGCGTCGAAGTCCACGCCGGTTTTGCCGCCGATGCTGCTGTCCACCTGAGAAAGGAGGGTAGTAGGCACCTGGATGAAATCAATTCCTCTTAAATATGTGGCGGCCGTGAAGCCGGTCAAATCCCCCGTCACTCCGCCGCCCAGCGCCACCAGGATGTCATTCCGGTCAAAGGAATGACAGATCAGATACTCATAAAGGCTTTTTACGGTATCCAGGTTTTTATAGGGCTCTCCCGCCGGAAAAACAAAGTATACTATCTTCTCGGATATGCTGTCAAAAATGTTTTTTATTTCTTCCAAATACAGCTTTGCCACCCTGCTGTCTGTTACAATGCATACTTTTCTGCCAGAAAGGTTAAGCTGTGCCGCCGATTTTGGGAGGCTGTAAAAGGAATCCGTTAAAATGACCGGGTATATGGGCTTTCCATTCTGATGTACCATGATTTCTTCAGGCTCCACTTTATTTTCTGCTGTCATTTCTTATCACCCTTTCATATTTTATAATCTAAATGCCGCCTCAGTCATATTTTTTCAGCTGAACCATCTGGCGTCCTTTTTTCGTTGAAGTGAGGACCCCGTCAAAAATATATTTCCCAACTCCTCTGACAGAAAGGATATCCCCTGTTTTTGGCACAGCCGTCTGAGAAACACATAATTTTCCGTTCAAAAACACCCTCTCTTCTGCCAGACATTCAGACGCTCTTGAGCGGGAACACTTCATAAGAAGCGCCAGCAGCGCGTCCATCCTCAGGGAAGCGATGGAACCAGTGATGACAGTGAAGCTCTGGTTTTCTTCCAAATCCGCAAAAGACGCTCTGGTGCAGGCCACGGGATTACGTCTGACGGACTTTAATTCTTCCATCAGGAAATCAGACATATTTTCCGTACAGAGACAGTACGCAAATCCATCCCCGACGATGATATCTCCGATCTTTCCCCGCTCAATTCCCAGGTTCAGCACAGCTCCCAAATAATCCCGATGGGTGCTTGGTACTGTAAATTTTCCCGCAGAAGAGGAAATCCGTACCGGAACTATGGGAAGCTGTTCCCTGTCTGGCCCTTCTTCAAATCCCCCATAAACAGGAAGAAAGCAAACAATCTTTCTCTCTGCTGTCTCATAACCGCCGTCCAGATAACAGCGGACATGGGAAAACTCCGGCAGCGCCGAAAGAAAAACTGTTTGCTCATGTAAATTCAAAAAATCCGTATAAACGGGAATTCCCCGCTGAAAGCACGCATCAGATAAATCATGGAGACGGTGTAGAAACAACTGCTCTTCTCTATCCATCTTTTTCAACCCGTCAGTCTGAAAGACCGGAAGAACTGCCCATTAAATCCTCAAAATCACCGGATAATTCCACAGTCTGAGGAGTCGCGATGAATATGTAATTGGAAATCTTCTGCATATTCCCATTCATGGAATAACATGCGCCAGATGTAAAGTCAATAATCTTCTGCGCAGTTTCCGTGGGAATCCCCTCCATATTGATGACAACTGCACGGCCGCTCAAAAGCGTATCACAAATTTCGCGAGCATCTCCCAGACTGCTGGGCTTTACCATGCAGACTTCCATCCCGCCTCTTGTAGCAGCACGCATGGGAACTACATTGCTTGTCCTCGGTTTAGATTTTGCAGCCGCAGGCTTTCTATCCACCATTTCCGGTTCCTCCTCTGCAGTTCGTTTCTCACGATGGAAGAAGCTTTTCCTCGGCTGTTCCTCCTCGTAATCGTCATCTTCCTCCTCATCATACATATAGTCATCTTCGTAGTCGTAATCGTCTTCGTCGTTCAGTTTCATGGAGTCAAGAAATTTATCAATAAACTTACTCATGGGTAAAGACCGCCTTTCAATTTTTTACTCACCTATCATTATCAATGTTTTTGCGAATTGTGTCAACAGATTATATGTATTTTTTCTAAAAATCAGCGGAGAATATCGTCCTCCTTTACAAGAGATGCGTTCAGCACGATGTGGTCATAGCTTCGAAGACCATATGACATATTCTTCTTAACGATACAATATTCACTGTTCTCATCCAGAATCTCCACCTGCTTAAAAACAGCGTATCCCCGGTTTATATTGTATACTCCCTGCAGTGATTCCTTTGCGCCGATCTGATATCGTTCATTGGAGTCTGGAAGTATGATATAATCTCCTTCTGTAAAATCATCCATGGAAACATAGTAGTATTCATCAGTGGTGCGGTATATGTCAGCTACAGTAAACTCCATTGTGGAAGTCCCGTCATTGGCATAGACCTCTTTATAGAAGCCTTCTTCGGCACTGTCTCCTCCTGAGGTAATGAAATTCGCGGGGATGACAAAAAAGTCTTTCGTGGTCAACGCTGTCTTGGGCACTTTCAGCCCTTCTGCCTGAGAATTTTTCACTTCCACTTCCACAAAACGCTCACCTGCAAATTGGATCATATATTTATTGAGGTCGATTTTCCCATAGGATACTCCGTCTTTTCCGGTAAAAACGGAAAAACCGGCCGCCGCATCCAGATTTTTCTTCGGAAAATGAACAGACACTGAGGTCACATCGGTGTAATCCGACAGTTCGTCCTCTTCCAGAGGAATCACCACTGACCAGGAGTCATCGGTGATCATTTTATAAGCAGGAGTACCACTGTTTATCAGCTGTCCGCCGGCATAAGTGGTCTTCTGATAATTTTCCTTAGAGAAAGTATCTGCTGATACCTGATCTGCAGTCAGCCCCTCCATTCCATCCGTCGAATAGATAACAATCCCGCTGGTCTGTGCGTAACACCGTTGAAAGGAAATCGCGTTTCCCTCTCCTTCCGCTGTGCTCAGCTCCTGCAGGGCATTGATATTGATATATTCCATCAGCATAGAATTAAGAGTTGTATTGATATCGTATACGTCTGAAAACTGGCTGTCAGAGTAAGACGTACTGAAATCTGCCAGTAATTCTTTCATTTCTTTCAGATTATCATCAGACAACCTGCTCTCTTCTCCTGAGGACTGATTCAGATATTCAGTCATGGAGCCATTCTCATCCACAGTGAAAATCAGGTTCCCGACCGCAGCTTTTTGCTTTTCCCGCAGATAGTAGTTTACATATCCGGCATAATCGGAATTCACCACTGTTTCGTTTCGGAGTATCACTCCCGTATAAAAAGAATCGTTGGCAATGTCTCCGTCTAAGACTTCATACATCTTAATTTTAGGTTTGATCATGAACTGAATGAGCACGATGATCAAATATAAAAAAATAACGGCAAATACGGCTATGCCGATATTTATATTTTTCGGTTTTTTATAACGAATGATCTTTTTGCTTGTACTTGCCATGAATGGCTCCTTTAAAACAAACCTTGGAAATCTTTCCCATAATAATATCCTGAAATAAGAATAAACTAAAAAAAGGAAAGGAGGGAAAAGCTCATGAATTCCAAACCACTTGATTACACCGCTCTCGTCATCACCATCATCGGTGCCGTGAACTGGGGTCTAATCGGATTCTTCAAATTCAACCTGGTCACATTCCTGTTCGGGGACATGACCCTGATTTCCCGCATCATTTACGCTGTTGTGGGCATTTGCGGCCTGTATCTTATCAGTATGTTCGGCCGTGTCGGAAACGGTACTGACTGAAAACGTTCCGTCATCTTTTGGGATGCAGATGCGTTCTTTCTGCCTCTGCGATCCGCCGGGGGCTTTATTCTTTGGCAGGGAAACACAATGCATATACGGTCGGTGTCAAAGAATAAATTCGGGACGTGGGGTTATCACGTCCCGAACCATATTTATCATTCATTATGTAAGTTACTATAAGGAAACAATCACTTTTGACTGTGCATGTTCAGGAAGATCCTGTGCGTCCATAGAAATACTCAGGATGATGGTAACTCCATATTGTTGTCCAAGCTGTTCTAATTCAATCAAAGCGGCGGAGATGTCCTGGCCTTCCAGGTGCGCCAGCTTTAAGAAACTGTCCAGGAATACATATTCCAGATCATAATCCTGTGAAATAATGCCGCACAGGAATCCAATAAAAGCATTATAAGAACGAATCGGATAATCATAGACATTGATAAGACGAACTTTGTTGTCTAACTCGTGCATATTTTTCGTATTTTTGTCGAGATATACGAGGGACCCCTTACATTCTTTCACTGCCACATTTGCTTTTTCAAGCAGAAACTTTGTCTTTCCCTTCCCCATCTTTCCTGCTATGATCTGCACCATAATGCACTCCTCCTTTAGTCACTAAGTAATAGTTCGGATATTTATAAAACCCTGTTCTAATTATAGTATAAATCACATGAAAGTACAATCCTTATTTCTGAATTTTTGAAAGCAGAGAGGTCATGGTAACGTACAACGACTCACGGCTATCGGCTTTCAGGACCACTGAAACATACTGCGCTCCCGTCTCATCCTCTGATGCCATAGAAAGGCAGAATTTCGCTTCCGGAGTCGTACCAGTCTTTCCCCCAAGAGGAGTTACGCCGTCCGGCGCCACCGCCTGTCCGCAGAAATACCAGATTCCTCTGTTCCACGTATTAGTCACCGGCTGTCCATTGTTGGTATACTGCGCCGTATATTGCTGCGTACCGATGATCTTCATAAACTCTTCATAGTTCATCAACTCGTTAAAAATAAGGTAGATATCGTACGCCGTTGTGTAATGATTCGGATCATTCAGCCCATGGGCATTGACAAAGTGGCTGTCCGTCGCTCCCAGAGAACGGGCTTCCTGGTTCATCAACTCCACGAACGCTTCTTCCCCCCCTGCGACCAAATACGCGATCACATTGGCTGCATCATTTCCTGAGGGGAGCATCAGTCCATACAAAAGCTGCTCCAGGTTCAGCGTATCCCCATCCTTTACACGACATACAGAAGAATCCGGGTCCAGATTTGCGAGCATATCGGCCCGTACAGTAATCTCCTTAGACAGGTCCCCGTATTTTAAAGCTACCAGGCAGGTCATGATCTTTGTGACACTGGCAGGATAAAGCCGTTCATAAGCATTTTTACTGTAGACCACTTCTCCGTTGGTTCGGTCAAAGGTCACACCGGCCTCAGACGTGATGTCAGGATCTGCCTCTGAATCCGCTGTAACTACGCAAAGCTTCTCCGCAAACAGGGCCGGGGCTTCTCCAGGAACATCCGGCGCCTCCATGGACAGATCCTCATCCTGTCCTTCATAAGCGGCCAGCATGGAAGTACTGCCTTTTCCTGAAAAAGGGCTTTTAATAAAACATGAGAAGACGATCGTGCAGGCGGCGACCGCCAATATGGCAAGGCCGAATTTCAGTGCAATCCGGGTACGTTTTACCTGCTTCGCTGTTGTTGTTCGTGGCATATCCTGTATCATTTCCTTCTTAAAATTATTTGTAAGCTTCCCGCCATTCCATATCTCCCCGCTCCATCGCTTTCACCAGGAGCTCAGCTGTGGCCAGATTCGTAGCCAGAGGAATATTGTGGATATCGCACAAACGGATGACCTCGAAAACATCCGGCTCGTGTGACTTCGGGTGGAGGGGATCCCGCAGAAAGATCATTAAATCAATCTGATTGTTCTCAATCTGTGCCGCCAGCTGCTGTTCTCCGCCCAGATGGCCCGCCAGAAATTTGTGGATGCTCAGATTTGTCACTTCTTCAATCAGACGCCCCGTTGTACCTGTCGCATAGAGTTCATGCTTACAAAGAATCCCCCGATACGCGATCGTAAAATTCTGCATCAGCTTTTTCTTTGCATCATGTGCGA
The DNA here is from genome assembly GCF_021044755.1 of Lientehia hominis. Classification (GTDB taxonomy): domain Bacteria; phylum Bacillota; class Clostridia; order Lachnospirales; family Lachnospiraceae; genus Lientehia; species Lientehia hominis. Next base: position 53,454 of record NZ_JAJNOR010000001.1, on the reverse strand, counting down.
TAAGTCCCACATTCATACTTAAAACCCTCCTCTATTATCATATTTTCTTTGAAGACCGACATTCAAAACCAATCCCATACCTATAAAAATGCTCAGAAGCGAGCTCAGTCCGGCGCTGATAAAAGGAAGCGGCAGGCCTGTGTTGGGAACAAGCCCCGTTGCCACACCGATGTTTACAAAAGATTGGAAGGCAATCAAAGCCGCCATGCCGCTGCAGATAAGTCTTCCTGTCATATCTCTCGCTCTTGCGGCCATATAGATGCATTCTGCCGTCAGAAGGGCCAGCAGGCTGATGATGATGACACTTCCCACAAAACCGGCCTCTTCCCCGATCACGGCGAAAATAAAATCCGTGTCCTCTTCGGACAGAAAATTCCCGTTTTTCACGGAAGCCAGGGTGGTATTTGCCAGCCCCTTCCCATGAAGCTGTCCGGAACCGATGGCCATGATAGAATTCATCTGCTGCTGAGTATTGTCCGCGGGATACTTGGACGGGTTGATCCACGACATGATCCTGTTCACCTGGTATGGCTGCAGAAGCTTCTGTCCCTCTTGCTGGATATAATAAATAAACCAGATGCCGGCAGGTACCAGAACCGCAAACACGCCTCCGATCCATTTATAGCTTATTTTCGCCACATACAGCATGACCAGGAATATCACCACCGTTACAAGGGTCGTGGAAAGATTCGGCTGATCAAATATCATATACGCTGGAATGCCAAACAGAATAAGTGACAGAATCACAATCCGCACCGAACTGATTTTTTCGCGGTGTTTATAGAAAAACATGGCGAAAAATAAAATCAGCATGATCTTCGAAAACTCAGACGGCTGTATCTGACCGATTACCGGCAGATTCAGCCAGCGCTGCGCTCCTCCGCCGGACTGCCCCATGAACTTTGTGGCCAGGAGCATCGCGATATTGACTGCATAAATAGGCCAGTAAAGCTGCAAGATCCAGTGATAATCAATCAAAGAAACTAAGAACATGCATGCCACTCCCAGAGCCACGCCGAAAATCTGTTTGTTATAAGTATCTGTCCCGGAATTTATCGTGGCGCTCTTCACAAACAATATGCCGATCACTGCCAGGGACAGTACAAATAATATGAGTCTGATATTGAAATAACGAAAACGGTACTCTTTAAACTTAAACATATTTCATCCTTTATCTGTTAGGATTCCCATTTTTTATGTCTTTAATTGGAATATTCGCAAAGAGGGCCGGGACGGCGCCGTGACCGCCTTCTGATTCCGTCTGGGTGATCTGGATATCCAGCGCTTCTGTATCTACGTCCATATATTTGGAAATCACCTTGATGATGTCATTTTTAATAGCTTCCATCATTTCAGGAGAACAATTGGCCCTATCGGACACCAACAGAAGCTTCAGCCGGTCCTTTGCCACATTCCCCGATTTATTCTTCGAAAAAAAATCAAACAATCCCATGACTTGTCCCCCTTATTTCTTCTTAAAAAGCCCGGCCAACCTGGAAAAAAAACCATTTTTCACGTTCAGGTCCAGCATCGGCACTTCTTCACCGGTGACACGTCTTGCGATATTCATATAGGCTTGTCCCGCCATACAGTCCGACCCTGTCAGCGGCTCGCCCTGGTTGCTGGAGATCACGATGTGTTCATCGTCAGGGACAGCGCCGATCAGATGGACAGCCAGGATATCAATGACATCTTCAATCGACATCATATCACCCCTCTGAACCATATCCATCCGAATCCGGTTCACGATCAGATCGATGCGGCGAATCTCATTGGCCTCCAGAAGCCCGATGATACGGTCAGCGTCCCTGATCGCGGAAACCTCCGGCGTGGTGACCACGATCGCCCGGTCGGCTCCGGCTATGGCATTTTTGAAGCCCTGCTCTATGCCGGCAGGACAATCCAAAAGGACATAGTCAAACTCTTCTCTCAAAGAATCGATCAGCTTCTTCATCTGCTCCGGTGACACACTGGACTTGTCCCTTGTCTGTGCCGAAGGCAGAAGCTGCAGATTCGGATACCTCTTATCCTTGATCAGCGCCTGGCTCATACGGCAGCTGCCTTCCACCACATCCACCAGATTATAGACAATCCTGTTCTCCAGCCCCATCACCACATCCAGGTTTCTGAGGCCGATATCTGTGTCGATCAAAACTACTTTCTTGTTCAGCATGGCAAGGCCGATACCGAGGTTGGCCGATGTAGTGGTTTTTCCAACCCCTCCCTTGCCGGACGTAATTACAATGACTTCACTCATAAACTCATTCCTCCAAAATTCAAATTCCTGCTGTCAGATACCTAACGGAAGCTGACCTCATCGATGACCTCTTTGCAGAGAGGCTCTATGTAGATCTTGCCGAAGTCCAGGTACGCGATCTGCGCACCGCCCTCAGAGACGTGGCGGCCGCCGGTGCGGGCTGTCACATCTCCTATTCGGATTTGAATTGGTTCCATCTCCAGGGCCACGACAATGGCATGCTTCTTTCCGCCCAGTCCGGCTATCGCCGTACCACGCAGGGTTCCCAGCACAATAATATTTCCTTTGGCGACAATCCTCGCCCCTGGGTTCACATCTCCCAAAATGACAATGTTCCCCTCTGCTTCCAGGACTTGTCCTGAACGAAGCGTCCCTTTATAGAACTGGCCGCTCCCGACAGGCTTTCCGTCGCCTTCTTCTTCTGCCTCTTCTTCCAGCGTACGCCGGAAGAAGGCCTCTCGTGCTTTGTCCGTGTCAATGACACAGGAGATATCTATCTCAGAATTTTCACAAATGGTATTTACGATCTGATTCGTTTCTTCTGGTGTAAGAGTCCGTCCTTCAAAGGTAACGGCCATTTTCGCTCCGCGGAAAAATTTCGCGGAATCCCGGAATTTTGCGGTAATGTCCTCAAGGAGCTTGTCCATGGGGACTTCCGGATCCAGGAACACGGAAAGGCCATAATTATTGCCTTTGATAATGACTGTCTGCCGCATCTTATCACCTCACCGGTTTTTTATTCTGGTATATAATCATTGGCATCCGCTGCGTGGTTTTCCTCTAAGATTGACTGCAGAGTGATATAACCGTACTGCAGGCGGAGAGCTTTTTCCGCGATGGCTGCCGCATTGCTGGCCCCGTAGCCGTTGGGTATGGAAACAGAAACGGCTACTTCCGGCTCCACATAAGGATCCGTTTCCTGGATACGCGCCGGGGCATATCCGATAAAGGTACCATGGTTCGCCCGCTGTTTTGCCTGCTCAGCTGTACCGGATTTACCGGCGAACCCGATCTCTGTCTTAATAGGCGAATTTGCAAACGTAGTGAAATACGTGCCGGCCGGGCCCACCACGGCCTCCATGCCGTTGTGCATCGCATCCCATGTGGACTGTGCCAGCTCCACATGGCCTTCCAGCTGAGGCGTATATTCCTGAGTCACTTCCCCACTATTCTTCTGTACCTTAGAGATCAGGCTGTATTTATACAGATTTCCGCTGCTGGCCACCGCCGTCAGATATCTGGAAAGATGAATGTTCGCGTAGGTATGAGTACCCTGTCCGATGGATGAAGGAATTGGGTTCTGATCCGTTATGTGAGGCTCGCTTTCCGCAATCTCCACGCCGGATTTCGTACCCAGGCCAAACATGCTCGCATATTTTTGTATGGTGGCAATGCCCTTATCTCCATCGTAATTTCCATTGGACTGGGAAAGACGGTAGCCCACCTCTGAAAAGTAATAGTTACAGGACTGGGCGATGGCTCCGATCACACTGAGCTTTCCGTGTCCGCCGGCCTGCCAGCACCTAAGATGCAGTCCCTGTTTTTCGAAGACGCCTGTGTCGTCAATCTCTTCCGCCTCGGTTATAACGCCTTCTTCCAGGCCGATGGCCGTGGTCAGAACCTTGAAAATGGAACCCGGCGCCGTCTCTACCTGAGTGGCCCGATTCAGAAAAGGCTGGCTCAGATCATTATACAGCTGATTATAATATGCCACGTCGATGGAGCCGGAAAATTTATTGATATCATATCCTGGATAAGTGACCAGCGCTTTGACCTCCCCGGTTTTGACATCGGTTATGATACAGGATGCGGAGCAGGGGTCGAGGGCCATCTGAGCTGGAGTCAGCTCCAAATTGGCTATCTTTTCCTTCAGGAAATTGAACGCCGCCTTCTTTCCTCCCTCTGACAAACTGGCGATGGCGGCCTCGTCATATTCCAGAACGCCCTGCTCATAGAGGCAGAGGCAGAGCTCTCTTCCGGAAATAACATCATCCTCTATCAAATATTTATAGATCAGCTTATGGAACCCGACATCACTGTCCATGGCTGCGGCAAGCGTATTCACCAGAGACTGGAAGGTATCATCCGTACTGGTGTATTTTTCCTGGGTAGAAAGCTTCGTGGTGTCGATCCAATTGCTCTCCACCGCATGATACAGGAAATCGTGAAAGCTGATAGTCTCATTGACCCACCCCAGATAAATCTCATCCTCTGAATTCAGGGAACCTTCCAGGAAAAAGGAATTGTCTCTCATATAATCAAATACGTAATCCTGATAATCCTGCATGGACTTCTCACACTTATCAAACGTGGGAGCCTCTATCGAAGACAAATGGGATAAAAGTTCCGGAATCACGGAAGCTTTTCTGTCCACAAAACGGTCATAAATGCTCTTTTCCAAATCGCTGGCATCATCTGCCGCAAAATGGCTCATGGACAGAATATTGTTATTGATAAACTGATAATACGCATTCTTTACAGGAATTTTTATATCGGAAGTATCGGTATCGTCTGTGATCACATAGGATTCATCGTCCGTCAGCTTTGCCACCAGGATACCGGCCAGGCTCTGTTCGATCAAGGCATAGATACCCACCTGCAGATCCCGGTCTATGGTCAGATATACATCGCTTCCGGCCTCCGGGTCCACCGTATCGGTTACTTCCAGGATACGCCCCTCGCTGTCCAGGTACATGGTCTGGCTTCCCTTGATTCCAGTCAGATCGAGCTCCATAGCGGACTCGATTCCGGATTTCCCCACCACATCGTTCAGCTCATAGCTGTCATTTTGTCCCTGAAGCTCCTCCAGCTCTTCCTGATCCGCCTTCCCGGTATAACCGAGAATATGGGCGAAAGCATAGCTGTCATTGTAAACGCGGATGGTCTCTTCTTCCACATTTACTTCCCGCAGTTCATCCGAATGTTCTTTGATATCTGCCACCGTTTCCAGCTTCACATCGGAAGCCACCGTAACGGCATCGTAACGGCGGTATGCGTTAAGCGCCATAGCATACCGGATATTCATGAGCTTGAGCGCCATGGTATCTTCAATCTCATAAGTAGTCTTGTCCTGATTTGTTCCGATTCCGTACCGCTCCTTCAGCTTTTCAAACAAATCGGCGGCGGAAATATTGGAAGGATATTTTCCATTCTCATCATCCAGGCCATCGGTACTTTTTAAGCCGTATACATCCCTCAGGAACCGGCGTCTTTCTTCTTCTGTGCTGGTGGTGTACTGCGGAACGCCGTTTTCGTCCAGAGTAATGGATAAAGACGTTATCAAGGTCTCACCATGCTTCTCCAGAATCGGGATTAAACGAAGCAGCATTTCATTTCTCTGATACCCATTCGCATAAACTCCCGTATCGCCGACAGTGACCGCATAGGCCAGCTTGTTGTAAGCCAGAAGATTCCCGTTCCGATCATAAATGTTTCCTCTTGTTCCAGAAACATTGACTGTCTTGAGCGTCTTCTGGACATAATTTTCCTGGTAGTCAGCCCCCTCCACAATCTGCAGCTTGAAAAGACGGAACACCAGACTGGTGAACATGGCAATAAAAATAATGCTGACCACAAACAGCCTGGATTTCACTACCCTTTTAATGCCGCTTACGAGAACTTCCCAAATTTCACTAAACAAATTTTGTCGCACTCCTTCGTTCTGTCATTTCCAGTTTATAATTGATAAAAGAAAGCAGCTGATAAATGATGCCTGTCAGGACCACCGTATAAATCACCTCCGGCAAGATCACATGCGTCAGATAATAGATAAAATCCAGCCGATTCCTCACAAGAAACTGGAAAACATAAAAATACAGGTTGTACAAGATGCTGCTGAATGTGGTGACAATGAGCGGGAACACAATGTAATCCGAATACATCCACTGATGGAAAGCGCCGTTTATATAGCCTATGATAATATAGATTATCATATGGAACCCCAGCGCGTTCATCGATACAATGTCCGTAAAAAGGCCGCAGAACAGCCCGATTACCATTCCCTGGATCTTTCCCTTCATAAATCCGAAAGACACGGTGATGATCAAAAGAATGTTAGGAACCGTATCGATCAGCGGAACATTTGCAAATATTCCATATTGGAGGAAAAAACCGGCGAAAATGACGACTGCCATCACAAGGATCCGCTTGATTTTCATGGCTGATTCTCCTCGCCTGTTACTTTCAGGGTCTTGATGACCAGAACCGTCTGCAGATGGTCAAAATCCACCGCAGGCACGAGATACCCGGATTTGGTCACATTATTGCTGTCTGTCTGAATATCCTGGGCATAGCCGATCAGGATGTTCGGCAGATATTTGTCGCTGATATTGGAGGTCACGATCTTGTCGTCATCCCAGATATTGTCATTCTTATCGATATAACTGAGACGGAGCTTCCCTTCACTATAAAGCTTCAGATCTCCGGAAACGATACAGGTATCGCCGGAATTCAAGGACATGGCGCTCACATTGCTGTCGTCATCGATGATAGAACGGACCTTGGCAAAATTTTTCCCCACTTCTGTAACGATCCCTACCAAACCACCGCCGGCGATCACATTCATATCCGCCTGGATGCCGTCCTCTGTTCCCTTGTCGATCACAAAGGAATGATACCAGTTCCCCGCGTCCTTTTGTATCACCCGGGCTCCTGTCATCTCATAGTCCGTATACTGTCCCTTCAGTTCAAACAACTCCTGAAGCTGCTTGAGCTCCGTCTGTCCCTGCTGATAATTTCCGATATCCTCCTTAAGAGAAGCCAGCTCCTCCTTTAACTGCTGGTTCTCCGTCCTGGCTTCTTCCAGGCTCTGATAGTCATAAGCGGTATCCGCAAAGCCGGTCCCCAGATGATTCAGTCCCTTCTGCATGGGAAGAAGCACAGAGTTCACTGCGTTGGTTACCGGACTCAGAAATCCCGGCTTAAAGTAATTGACGGTCAGTAGCCCGATACAAAACAGTAACAGAAAAAACAACAGGTATCTGGCCGGCAAAGAAGCTTTCTTTTTGTTCTTCATCCTACAATATTCCTCGTTCTTTTAAACTGATAAAACAATTGTCCCCGATTATGATATGGTCGGCCAGGGAGATTCCCAGAAGCCTGCCTGCTTCATATACCCTGCGGGTCACCAGGATATCCTCTTTGCTGGGGTCAGGGTCGCCGCTGGGATGGTTATGTAGCAGAATGATACTGACCGCCTGGTATTTTAACGCTTCCAAAAAGATTTCCCTGGGAGAGACCAAGGAGCTGTTCACCGTGCCCATGGAGATCACCAGGTCATGGAGAAAACGGCTTTTTGTATCCAAAAGCACCACACGGAGCTCTTCTTTTTCCTTGTGGCGCATTTCTTCCATGAAGTATGCCGCAACGGCTCCGGGAGATACGAACGCCTTCTCCCTGTCGATGCTTTTTCTGCTCATCCGTTTTGTAAGCTCTCCGATACAGGAAAGCTGTATGGCCTTTACCTTGCCGATACCGGGAATGGACTGAAACTCCCGGACATTCAGATGATGAAGTCCCAAAAGCCCGTCCACGGAAGGATTCAGGGACAGCACATGCCTGGCTGTCTGCAGCGCTCCCTGCCCTTTCGTACCGGTCCGGAGGATCACTGCCAAAAGCTCTGCGTCGGACAGTGCCGCCGGCCCCAAGGCCATACATTTTTCATAAGGACGTTCGGAAGCCGGCAGCTCCCGAATGGTATTTTTCTTTTCTTCCATAGGCTCGTCTCCTTTTTCCATATGGGATGACAAGCCAGACAAAAACCGGAGTCTTACCAAAAACCCCCCGTAAAACCAAAATTTTACTAACTAACAGTTTAGCACAATTTTTATTCCCTGTACACCAGAAATGTGAATCTTAATGAATTCCTCAGAAAGATATCACATTTTTATCCAGCATTTTCTGTACGGAAAAAAGGATGCCGGTCTTCGCGTGACAGTAGGTCAGTCCCCCCTGAAAAAAGACCGTATAGGGCGGTTTTAAAGGCCCGTCGGCAGAAAGCTCGATAGAGGAGCCTTGTACAAACGCTCCGGCCGCCATGATGACATCAGAATCGTATCCCGGCATCGGCCAGGGCTCCGGGGTGACAAAAGAATCCACAGGAGCCGCCCCCTGGATCCCCAGGCAGAAAGCTTTCAAAGCTTCGGGAGATCCGAGATCGACCGCCTGGATGATGTCGTGACGGGCAGTATCCGAAGACGGATAAACGGGAAATCCCAGTCTCTCATACACCGCCGCCGCAAATATGGCTCCTTTTATGGCGCCGGCAGTCACCGTAGGCGCAAGAAAAAATCCCTGATAAAGAGTCTGGTTCAGCCCAAGACTGGCTCCAACTTCTTTTCCAAGTCCCGGCGAACTCAACCGGTATGCCGCCTGTTCAATACAAGCTTCCTTACCCACGATATATCCGCCGCATGGGGCCAGACCGCCTCCCGGATTTTTGATAAGAGAACCTACACACATATCAGCCCCCACATCTGTCGGTTCAGTCTCTTCTGAAAATTCCCCATAGCAGTTATCCACCATACAGATGATATCCGGCTTTTTTTCCTTGAGAAAAGAAATCAATTCTCCAATCCGTGAGACTGACAAGGTGGGCCTGGAGGCATATCCTTTAGACCGCTGAATGGTAGCCAGCTTTGTTCTGGCGTTCAAGCTCCCTGCAATCGCTTCAAAGTCAAAGGAACCGTCGGGCTTCAGGTCAGCCTGGGCGTATGTGATGCCATATTCCCTCAGAGATCCTTTGGATTCCCGTATACCGATGACTTCTTCCAAAGTATCATAAGGCTTTCCAACTGGTGAAAGGAGCTCGTCTCCCGGACGGAGATTCGCGGCCAGCGCAACATTCAGCGCATGGGTGCCGCAGGTGATCTGCGGCCGTACTAACGCCGCTTCCGCATGGAAGACATCTGCGTACACCGCTTCCAGGGTCTCCCGTCCCAGATCATTGTATCCGTATCCGGTCGATCCAGAAAAATGTGCCTCCGCCACTCTGTTCTTCTGCATGGCATGAAGCACTTTAAGCTGGTTATATTCAGCGGTCCTGTCAATTTTATCGAAGCGGTCCCTTAAAGAAGCTTCTACTTCTGTCCCCAGCTCCAGGACCTTTTTATCTATACCGATGCTCTTATACATCGTCTCTAATGATTCCATATTCTGTCTCCCTTTTTCTTTCCCATATTCAGCCGTCAGTCCGGCCGGACGTGGCCATTCTTTTTCTCATGATGTCCTCAATTTCCAAAAGAATTTCTTCTTCAGATCTGCCGTCTATGGAAATCCAGTCTGTCTGTCTCTCCCGCTTGAACCAGGTCAGCTGTCTTTTCGCAAAATGTCTTGTGTCCCGCTTCAGTATCCGGACCGCTTCTGAAAGAGTCGTCTCTCCTTCCAGGTACGCGAGAAGTTCTTTATAACCCAGTCCCTGCATGGATACCATATCTCTCGTATATCCCATTTCTTTCAAATGCCGGACTTCGTCTAAAAGCCCGTCTTCCATCATCTTTTCCACACGAAGATCAATGCGCTTATAAAGCTCCGTCCGGTCTCGGAACAGCACCACATAAGCAAACTGATAAGGAGATTCCTTTTCCCGTTCAGCCTGGTTATGCTCCGAAATGGGCTTCCCTGTTTTCTCGTAGAACTCCAAAGCACGGATCACACGTTTTATATTATTTTCGTGGATATCTTCTGCGGCCCGGGCATCCCTCTCCCGGAGCATCTGATGGAGATATCCTGCGCCCTTATCCTCAGCCAGTCTTTCCAGCCTTTCTCTGTATCCGGTATCTGCGTCATTTTCCGTAAAATCAATGTCATACAGCAAAGCTTGAATATAGAATCCGGTTCCTCCGGTGAGTATCGGCAGATGTCCCCGTTCGTAAATTTCCTTTATTGCATCTTTGGCCATTTTTTGAAATTTTACCACGTGAAAGGACTCCTCCGGCCGCAGGACGTCAATAAGATGGTGGGGAATCCCCGCCATCTCTTCTTTTGTCACTTTCGCGGATCCAATGTCCATGTATTGGTAGACCTGCATGGAATCCGCGCTGATTATTTCTCCGCCAAAGGCTTTTGCCGCCCGGATGGAAAGCGCTGTCTTCCCGACGGCCGTGGGACCGGTCAATATCAATAAGGGTTTTTTCATCTTCGTGATCCTTTATACAATCCTTTTAAATTTTTTTTCCAATTCTCTGCGGCTCATGGAAATAATGGTAGGGCGCCCATGGGGGCAGGCATAAGGATTCTTAAGCGTGAGGAGCTCATCGATCAGGGCTTCTGCTTCCTTCACAGACAGAGAATCCCCGCCTTTTACGGCGGCTTTGCAGCTCATGGAAGCCAGCTTCTCCAAAATCACCTGCTCAGACTCCTGTTCCAGTTCTTCCGACAGACTGTCGAGAACCTCCATCAAAATTTCGGTCTGGGCGATTCCATAGAGATTTGAGGGAACACTGTAGACAGCGTACTCTCTGCCTCCAAAAGGCTCAATTTCAAAACCAAGGGCCAAAAATCTTTCTTTATGGCTTTTTAAAACTTCTTCTTCCCGCAGATTCAGAGTAAGTATGATCGGCGGATTGACCATCTGAGCCAGGACCTTCTTCTCCGTCAACTGGCGAACCATCCGCTCATAAAGGATTTTTTCATGAGCTGCGTGCTGATCGATGATCAAAAATTCATCCCGGTATTGAATCAGCCAATAGGTATCAAACAGCTGACCAATAAAGCGGTATTCATCCCGTGCCTCTTTCGTCAGCAGCTTTTCCTCAAACAGCTCCAGCTGCTTCGGTGCTTCCTTTGCAGCGGGCTCGATCTTTACCTCCGGCTGTTTGGCAGGCGTTTCCATATATACTGTGGATTCCCGCACCTTCTCCTGATTCCAGAGGGGTTCCCGGTCTCTTTCCATGCGCTTGACTTCAAAAGGTTCCGGCGCTCTTTGGACAGTATGCTTTTTGGTATCTGTCTTCTCCCCTGCAGCATCCCCGGCACCGAATCCCTGAAGTTCCGTATCCAGGGATACTTTGCGGATCAATTCCTTTCCGGCCAGGGTATCATGTACTGCTCTGTAGACCGAATCATAGATTTCTTCCTGATTCCGGAATCTAAGCTCCATCTTGGAAGGATGGACGTTTACATCCAGAAACTCCGGTTCGATCTCCAGCTGGAGAACCACGAAAGGGTACTTATGCTGCATCATATAAGAATGATAGCCGTCTTCAATGGCTTTATTGATCAAATTGCTTTTGATATAGCGCCCGTTGATGAAATAGTTTTCGTAAGTCCTATTCCCCCGGGAGATAAGCGGTTTCCCCAGATATCCGGAAATCTTCACCGTTTCTTTTACAGCTTCTACCGGCAGAAGGTTCCCGGCGATTTCTCTGCCATATATCATGTAGATCAGGTCCTTCAGATTGTGGTTTCCCGAAGTATGGATCCGGCTTTGATTGTTCTGGATGAACCGGATGGACACATCTGGCCTGGACAGGGCCATGCGTTCTATCAGGCTGCTGATATAAGCTCCTTCCGTCTGGGCTGTTTTTAAAAATTTCTTCCTTGCCGGTGTATTATAAAATAAGTTCCGGACCAGAAAAGTGGTGCCGTCCGGCGCCCCGATCTCCTCCAGTGAAATTTCTTTTCCGCCATGGATCTGGTACCGGGAGCCAGTCAGGGCCTCAGCTGTCTTTGTGATCAGCTCCACCTGGGATACCGAAGCGATGCTTGAAAGTGCCTCTCCACGAAAACCCAGGGAGGATACCGTGAGCAGATCCTCCACGGAACGGATCTTACTGGTGGAATGACGGAGAAATGCCGTCGGAATCTGTTCTTTTTCAATCCCGCACCCATTATCGGTAATACGGATAAAAGAGATTCCCCCATCCTTGATTTCTACTGTCACGGCTGTCGCACCTGCATCAATGGCATTTTCCATCAGCTCTTTGACAACGGAGCACGGCCGGTCTATGACCTCGCCTGCTGCGATCTGATTAATTGTATCCTGGTCTAACACTGTGATCTTTGGCATATTACCACCTGTTCTTCAAATTGTTCTGCAGCCGGTATAAAGTATTCAGGGCATCGATCGGAGTCATCGTGACAAGCTCCAGAGATTCCAGCTCTTTCAGGATATCATCATCTTTCACCGTATCAAACAGGCTCATCTGTTTTAGATCGACCTCATCCAGCTTCGGGACCGGTTTCTTATGGGACGCCTGCCGGCTGGCATCGGCAATTTCTTTGGAACGGGCAGAAATATCGGCATCCGATAACTCCTCCACCAGCTCTTTCGCCCTCACGATCACCGGATCCGGCACTCCGGCGAGCTTTGCCACCTGAATTCCGTAACTTTTATCTGCTCCGCCTTTGACGATCTTCCGGAGGAATACGATATCGTCCCCCATTTCTTTCACTGCAACACAATAATTATTCACGCCGCTTATGGAACCTTCCAGCTCTGTCAGCTCATGGTAATGGGTAGCGAACAACGTCTTCGCCCCCAAAACCTTCGTATTGGATATGTATTCTATAACAGCCCAGGCAATACTCAGGCCGTCAAAGGTACTGGTCCCCCGGCCAATCTCATCCAGGATCAAAAGGCTGTTTTTTGTCGCGTTCCGGAGTATATTTGCCACTTCAGTCATCTCCACCATGAAGGTGCTCTGGCCGCTTGCCAGATCGTCGGAAGCCCCGACTCTAGTAAAGATCCTGTCACAGATGCCGATATTGGCAGCTTCCGCCGGAACAAAGCTCCCAATCTGCGCCATTAGACAAATGAGCGCCGTTTGTCTCATATAAGTGGATTTTCCGGCCATATTCGGCCCGGTAATGATGGATATCTGATTGCTTCCATTGTCGAGATAGGTGTCATTGGCAATGAACAGGTCGTCCCGAAGCATCTGTTCCACCACAGGATGGCGGCCGTTTTTTATATCGATCAGACCCTTTTCATTAATTTTGGGCCTCACGTAGCCATTCCTGGTGGACACCACAGAAAGTGAGGTCAATACATCGATCCAGGCAATGCTGCGGGCTGTTTTCTGGATTCGGGCCACCTGCTCGGCTATGGTATTTCTCAGCGAACAGAACAAATCATATTCCAGGATGAAAAGTTTGTCTTCCGCCCCCAGGATGATCTCTTCCAGTTTTTTCAGTTCATCCGTCGTAAAGCGTTCTGCGTTGGTGAGGGTCTGTTTTCTGACATAGTCGTCAGGCACTTGGGACAGGAAAGAATTCGTCACCTCAAGATAATAGCCGAACACCTTGTTGAATTTGACCCGGAGCGTTTTGATTCCCGTTCTCTCGCGCTCTTTCGTCTCCAGTTCGGCAAGCCACTTCTTTCCTTCTGTCTTTGCTTTCCGCAGACGGTCGGCCTCTTCGTTGAAGCCCTCCTGGATGATGCCGCCCTCCCGCACGCTTATGGGAGGATCTTCCACGACCGCGCGGCCGATCAGCTCTGCCAAGTCCTCCAGTGTATCCAGTTGTCCGCAGATTTCTTTAGAAAGGGGCGCTGTCAGCTGCTCCATCAGATGTTTGATATGGGGAAGCATCTGCAGGGAATTCTTAAACGCGATCAGATCTCTCGGATTGGCCGTCTGATAGGAGATTCTTCCAATGAGCCGCTCCAGATCATAGATGGGATTCAGATATTCGATCAGTTCCTCCCGGGTGATATATTCCCCGTTCAATTCTTCCACAGCGTCTTGGCGTTTTGTGATCTCCGCTTTTTCTATGAGAGGCTGCTCAATAAAGCTTCTGAGCATTCTGGCGCCCATAGCAGTTCTGGTTTTGTCAAGCACCCATAAAAGAGAACCTCTTTTCTGTTTCTCCCTCAGAGTCTCTAAAAGTTCCAGATTCCGTCTGGTGGAAGTGTCGATCACCATATATTTTCCAGACTGGTAAGGCACCAGCTTTGTAATATGCCCCAATGAGTTTTTCTGAGTATCCAAGAGATAGAGAAGCGCAGCTCCAGAAGCGATCAGACCGATCTTATAATCCTCCAGTCCAAGACCCTCGAGGCGTTCCACATGAAAATGCCGTTTCAGAGTATCCTGGCAGATATCCTCATCAAAATAATGATTATCCAGAGGAGAGATGATAAAATTCAGGCGGTTCTTCATATCCTCCAGATCGACTCCTGACATATAAAAGGCTTCATTGCAGATAATCTCTGAAGGCATGTATTTATAAATCTCATCCAAAAGCGCACGGATCGTAGGCACTTCTGAGACCAGAAATTCACCGGTTGTCACATCGCTTATGGCGATTCCAAAGGATTTTGCCAAATAGACAATGCACATCAGATAATTATTCCTGGTCTCATCAAGAGCCTGGCTGCTTAAAATCGTGCCGGGAGTCACGACCCGGATGACCTCCCGTTTGACCAACCCTTTTGCAAGCCTGGGGTCCTCCATTTGTTCTGCAATGGCTACTTTATAACCTTTTTGAACCAGCCGGTTCAGGTACGTGTCCACTGCATGATAAGGGACTCCGCACATGGGAGCCCGTTCCGGCAGTCCGCAGTCCTTTCCTGTCAGTGTGATTTCAAGCTCTCTGGAAACCGTCTGCGCGTCTTCAAAAAACATTTCATAAAAATCCCCCAACCTGTAAAAAAGGATACAGTCGGGATACTGTTTTTTGGTCTCCAGATAATGCTGCATCATTGGTGATAATTGTGCTGCCACGTTTTACCTCTCTATTCTGTTGACTTTCATGTCCCGTTATAATATGCGATCTTGTTGAAATTTGGAAATTCAGCGAAAAAATCCGCCAGAGTATGCCGCTCCTCAGAGGCTGGGTCATGAATCAGAAAATCTTCCGTATTCAGGTTCACACCATCCCCGCTGTATCCCATGATCAGCACCCAGTGAGGACTTCCGTCATCCCGTTTGCATCCGATCAGTACAGGAATCTTCTGCTGCAGCTTTTCAAGGGCTGAAGAAAGATAATCTTTCTCGGAGATTTTCACATATGCTTTCGGAAAGCTCAAAAGGCCGTCATCATTATAAAACAGCCGTTCCTCCATCATATCCGGAGTCGTCATATAGCCTTCCAGATACGAATAAGCCATTGCCAAGCAGGTGGTGGTGCAGCCGGCGCTCGCAATCGTCTCATAGCTGCCGCCCAGTGAAACATTTGCCCACCGTGCGTCATACTGCTTAAAATCAGCGACGCCAAGATAAATGCGCGCATCCTTTGGTTCTGCGTCGGAAAGTTCCTTCCTGGTACAATATCCTTCTATGAATTCATCGGAATGTGCTTTCTTGCATAAGACCCTGACATAGCCGGAATCTTCCTTCCAGTACACCTGCACTTCATCCCCGTAAGCAATCTGGCCAAGCAGCTCTCCTCTCTTTGAGGGAATGCTCCTGATGTTCAGAAGACCAAAATAACCGGAATACATGATGTCCCCACTCTTCATCCGTTCATAAGACAACTTTTGGACAGAGCCATTCCCTTTAGCGGAGGCTTCCGGTGAACTTCCCGACCGGTCAAGGATCCTAATGCTTTTCCCAGCTGCCGGTGCCACCTTTGCAAACTGGATTTTCAATTCATTCTGCCAGCTTGTCCCAAAGGAGACCAGCGCTCCATAGCAGAAAAAACCCACGGCAAAGGCTGCCAGCAGGACTTCCCACACTCTTTTTTCCTTTTTCAGACTAAAACAAATCCACTTTTTCATACCCATACCTCCATATTTAAGGGAGGCGCGTCCCCATATAATAGAATCCTCTGGATTCTTCAAGCTTCACCGGAATGATCTTTCCGATGTCAGAAGCTTCACCCGGAATGTGTACCATTATATTATTGCTCAAACGGCCGGTAACCATACCAGGATTATGGTCATCCAGCCCTTCCACAAGAGCCGGCATGACTTTCCCCACATCTTTTCCGCTCATTTCAGCGGAAATTCTTTGTACTTCTTTTAAGAGACGCTCAAACCGGTCTTTCATAATCTCTTCCGGCACCTGATCTTCCATGGCTGCCGCAGGAGTGCCTGTCCGCTTAGAATAGAGGAAAGTAAAGGCACTGTCATACCTCACTCTGCGGATTACGTCTAAAGTCTCCTGGAAATCCTCTTCCGTCTCGCCCGGAAACCCTACGATGATGTCTGTAGTCAGAGAAATATCCGGAATTTCTGTCTTTATTTTTTCTGCCAGAGCCAGATACTGCTCTTTTCCATAAACCCGGTTCATCTGAGAAAGTATTCTGGAGCTGCCTGACTGAAGAGGAAGATGCAGATGACGGCAGACCTTCGGACAGTCTCTCATCACCCTGATCAGCTCATCCGATAGATCCTTCGGATGAGACGTCATGAAACGAATGCGTTCGAGACCCTCCACTGCAGCTACCATTTTTAAAAGTTCTGCAAAGCTCATAGGCGGATCCAGAGTTTTCCCATAGGAATTCACATTCTGTCCGAGCAGCATCACTTCCACCACGCCGTCTTTTACCAGATTCTTTACTTCTTCCACGATATCTTTCGGATTCCGGCTGCGTTCTCTCCCTCTGACATATGGTACGATACAGTAGCTGCAGAAATTATTGCAGCCGTACATGATGTTCACCCCGGATTTAAAGGAATATTTCCGTTCTGCCGGAAGCTTTTCCACAATCTCATCCGTTCCGTTCCATATGTCAACTACCATATGCCGTTCTGTCATCTGCCGGTAAAGAAGCTCTGCCAGCTTAAAAATATTATGAGTGCCAAATACAAGGTCCACAAATCGATAGCTTTTCTTTATTTTTTCCACCACAGACGGCTCCTGCATCATGCAGCCGCAGAGGGCAACGATCATATCCGGATTTTTCTGTTTCAGGCTGTTCAGATAACCCAGACGTCCATATACGCGCTGGTTGGCGTTGTCTCTGACCGTACAAGTATTATAGATCACAAAGTCTGAAGTTTCCTCCCCAGAAGCGGTAAATCCGGCTGCCTCCAAAATACCAAGAAGCTTTTCCGAATCCTTGGCATTCATCTGGCATCCGAAGGTCGTCACATTGGCATATAAAGGCCTTCCCAATTTATCGGATCTCTCCATTACAATTTCACGGAGCTCCTGCATGAAATAATGCTGCCGCTCTGGCTCACCAACCGGCGCTTGTTCTATTATATTGACATATTCTGTTTTATCCACGGTTCTTTGTCCCTTCTCTTAATCCTTTCTATTATAGCCGACGCTTTTAAAAAAATCAATTCAGGGACGGACCTGCCCGTTTCCATATATGATATATTTAGTCGTTGTCAGCGCCTTAAGCCCCATCGGGCCTCTGGCATGGAGCTTCTGCGTGCTGATACCGATCTCCGCCCCAAAGCCGAACTCAAATCCGTCGGTAAACCGGGTGGAGGCATTTACATATACGGCAGCGGCATCCACCTCATCCAGGAACCTCTGGGCATTTGCATAATCTTTTGTGATGATCGCTTCCGAATGCTTCGTGTTATAACGGTTGATATGGGCAATGGCTTCTCCTACAGAGCCAACTGTCTTTGCTGATAAGATATAATCCAGGTATTCGGTTCCCCAGTCCTCTTCGGAAGCCCTGACCGCATCTGGAAGCAGCCGGCAGACCGTTTCGTCACCGCGGATTTCTACCTGCTTTTCAGAAAGCTCCGCCGCCAGAGCAGGCATCAGCCTGTCTGCAATGCCTTTATGAATCACCAGGGACTCACAGGCATTGCATACACCGATCCTCTGTGTCTTGGCATTGAAGATGATAGAGACCGCCATATCGATATCCGCACTTTCATCTACAAATATATGGCAATTGCCCGTCCCGGTCTCTATTACGGGAACCGTACTATTTTCCACTACGGTACGGATGAGTCCGGCACCTCCTCTGGGTATCAGGACATCAATATAGCCGTTCATACGCATAAGCGCCTTGGCAGCCTCCCGGTCCGTACTTTCCAGAAGCTGGATGGAATCCTCAGGAAGCCCGCAGCCGGCCAGCGCCTCTCTCAGACAGGACGTGATTGCCTTATTGGAATTCAGAGCGTCGCTTCCTCCCTTTAAGATTACAGCGTTTCCTGCTTTAAAACAGAGCCCGAACGCGTCGGCCGTCACATTGGGACGAGATTCATATATGATTCCGATCACGCCGATAGGCACTCTTTTTTCTCCTATCACAAGTCCGTTCGGTCTCTTCTTCATGGAAAGGACTTCTCCCACCGGATCGTCCAGGGAAACAATCTGGCGCAGGCCCTCGGCCATGGCTTCTATCCGGGCTCCAGTCAGCATAAGCCGGTCCAATAGTCCCTGATGCATCCCTTTTTTCCTTCCTGCTTCCATGTCCATCTCATTGGCTTTTAATATGGATCCTGCATTGGCAGTCAGAGCATCAGCCGCCGCAGACAGACCTCTGTTTTTTTCAACTATCCCTAATCTGCCTAACAAAGACGCAGCCGTCCTGGCCCGTTCTCCCATTTTGATCAATTCTTCCATTTTCAATCCTCCTGACTGTAAAACGGCTCTCCGCTCACTTCCTGCTGATTCCTGCCTCCGTCACAAGAACGGCGGGGCAGATATCGAAAGTCTCATGGGGAACCTGATCAAAAACCTGACATTCATAGGCTACCGCCACTTTTGTCAGTTTTGGGAACCGCTCCAGATACCGGTCATAGTAACCGCCCCCATATCCCACGCGATGATGTTCTCTGTCAAAGGCTACCCCGGGCATCAGAAAAAAGGCTTCCTCCTCTGCCGCCATGGAAAGCCCGGTCTTCGGCTCAAGGATTCCGAGGCATCCCGGCTCCAGATCCTCTCTGGACGTGATATAATAAAAGTCCATAGAGTCCCCGTCCACTCTCGGGGCCGCAACCCGTTTTCCTTCCTCCATGGCTTTTTCCATGATATCCCAGGTCCTGACCTCATGATTGAAATCCACATAACAGTACAGACTGTGGGCCCCTTTATATTCCGGCAGGGACAGAATCTGTTCGTAGATTTTCCTGCTCTTCTCTTCCTCTTCACCGGGGAGCATGGCTTTTCTGTTTTCATTGGCCATCCGCCTGATCTCTTTTTTTGTCATCATTGTCTTTTCCTGTCTTTCGCTTCCTTGACCTTTTTAAGCTCCGTCACACTGCCGTCCGGCTCCAGAATGCTTACATTATTCAGGGTTCCTTTCAAATTCATGCGGATCGCCTGAATATAAGCTTCACGAAGTGCCGCCTGTTCCCTTTTTTCTTCCGGAGTGAGCCCCTCTTTTTTCGATTTGTGATAAAGCTCGTTGATTCTTTGAATTTCTTTTTCCGTCATAAACTCTCCTTATCTGTCCAAATATGAGAGAAGCTCTTCATATCTGGACTCCATCAGATCATAACCATGCCGGTAGAAGCTTTCCAGCACCTCCGGATCCTGCTCCGTCCTGGATACGGCAGGCTCCAGCGGTCTCAGCACAAAGATATGCCCTTCCTTTTCCAGCCGTTCGATCAGCTCCATTGTACGGTTATACATTACCGGCCGCCTGCAGATCGTCTTTACAAGCTCCGGATACTCCTTGTAAACAGAATGATAGATCACTGCGGCTTTATGAGACAGCTTTTTTCGATAGCCTGCGTTCCTGGTGAGGATTACCACACATTTTTTATGACCTTCCCTCAGGGCTCTGGCAACAGGCACCGAATCAGACAAGCCGCCGTCCAGATATGGGACTCCGCCGATTTCTACCATCGGGGTGACTACCGGCATGCTGCAGGAAGCACGGCAGATGGCAAACAGACGGTCTTCATTTTCTCGGTCATCCAGATATTCCGTTTTTCCGGTCAGGCAGTTGGTCACAGCCATCTCACAGCGCAGGGCTGATTCCTGATAGGTCTTAAAATCAAAGGGAAACAGTTCTTTGGGATATCGGTCAAATATCATATCCATATCAAACAGGCTTTTAGTTTTTAACGCCTTCTTTAAATTCATATAGCCGTTTTTTTTATCGCGGGGAATCATGCAGTCCCTTGTCCTTCCAATCTGCCGGGACAGATAGTCCACCGCGTTGCAGGCTCCTGCAGAAACACCGATTACATAGGGAATATATAATTCTTTCTCCATCAGGAAATCCAGGACGCCGGCAGAAAAAACTCCGCGGGTAGCTCCGCCCTCCAAAACAAGACTTGCTTTCTTCATGTTATGTCCACTCCTTCCTGTCCGCTCATCAATCCCTGGGATGTCTCAATATGCTGTCAGATATTCAATCAGATCAAAATCCCTGTTTTTATGGGCCAGGAACAGTGTGCCGACCTGTTCTCCGTCCAGGACCCTGTATATATTCTCCACATTTTCTCCATTGGTGATTACCATATCGATCCCCGCATCGGTGGCCATCCGGGCCGCTACGATCTTTGCAGACATTCCGCCGGTTCCCACTGTGCTCCCGGTGGTCTCCTTCCCCATTTCCTGCAGATCATCGGTGATTTCTTCCACCTCCCGGATAAATTCCGCCTCAGGATCCCTCTTGGGATCATCCTCATAAAGACCATCAATATCGGAAAGAAGTATCAGCAGATCCGCGTGTATCACCGCCGCCACAATGGCAGACAGCCGGTCGTTATCTCCGAATTCAATCTCATGTGTGGCGACTGTGTCATTTTCATTGACAATGGGAATTACTCCCATTTTAAACAATTCATCAAAGGTATTTCTGGCATTTCTTCTGGAATTGTCATTGAGCATGGTCGTCTTTGTCATCAGAATCTGAGCAACCACCTGATTATACTCCGAAAAAATCTTCTGATAGGTCATCATTAGTTTTGCCTGGCCGACTGCGGCCAGCGCCTGCTTGACTGGAAGGTCATCCGGACGCTCCATGTATCCCATAGTCTTTCTGCCCACCGCACCGGCGCCGGAGCTCACCAGCACGACCTCCATCCCCTGATTTCTCAAATCACAGAGCACCCGTGCCAGCTTCTCTACTTTATTTAAATTCAAATATCCCGTATATTTATGAGTGAGTGAGGAAGATCCAATCTTCACGACGATCCGATTTTTCCCTGAAAGCCTTGCTTTTCTGTCCATATGTATCCTCTCTTATCTTCTTTTTCTCTCCTCAACACCGTTATTCTAGCAGATTTGACATCCAGAATCAATCTTTTCTGCTCTGCAGGAAACGAGGAGAAAAGCGAGACGCAATGGCCTCCGCCACCTTCATCCCGTCCATGGCGGCTGATGTGATCCCTCCTGCATATCCCGCGCCTTCTCCACACGGATAAATTCCGGGAATGTTCGCTTCCATGGAATCATTCCGTTCAATCCGTATGGGGGATGACGTCCGGCTCTCTACGCCGGAAAGCACCGCATCATATCGGCTGAATCCCCGTAATTTCTTCCCGCATTGTTCAATACCCTCTATCAGCGCCTTGTTTAAATATTCCGGAAGCAGACGACGCAGATTTGCAAAATGATTTCCACCCATAGTATCTGGAAGGACATCTCCCAGAGAACGGCTCATTCTGTCTTCTTTAAAATCCCCATAAAGCTGAATAGGAACTCTTCCTCCGCCCAGTTCATAAGCAGTCTTTTCCAGCTCTCTCTGAAATGCGATTCCGGAAAGGGGATGCCCATTTCCAAAATCCTCCGGCGATACCGTTACGATCATGGCGCTGTTTGCGTTTCTGCCGTCCCGGCTTCTGTTGCTCATGCCATTGACAGCCGTCATCCCCGGTTCAGATGAAGCGTTGACCACATAGCCGCCGGGACACATGCAGAAGGAATAAACTCCCCTTCCGTCTTTCGACCTTGCGGTCAGCTTATAAGGAGCAGGGGCGAGAAGCCCGGCAAAGGTCTCTCCATACTGAGAAACCTGTATCATCTGCTGCGGATGCTCGACCCGTAAGCCCACTGCAAAAGATTTGGCTTTCATATCCAGTCTCTTTTCGTATAGCAGTTTAAAGGTGTCCCGGGCACTGTGGCCGATGGCCAGCACAAGACAATCTGCGGGAAAGAATTTTTCTTCCTCTTTCTTTGTCCCGGAAACATGAATTCCCGTCAATCTGCCTCCATCTGTGTCCAGTCCGGATACTTTGGAATGGAAGTGAAATTCTCCTCCGGCCTGTTCGATTTCCCTTCTCAGATTTTTTATCACATGTTTTAACACATCTGTACCGATGTGGGGCTTTTGTTCATACAAAATTTCTTCTCCTGCTCCCATCCGGGCGAATATCTCAAGGACTTTTTTCCCTCGATGGGCCGGATCTTTTACAAGAGTATTTAATTTTCCGTCGGAAAATGTCCCGGCGCCGCCTTCCCCGAACTGGACATTACATTCTGGATCCAGAATTCCGGTCTTCCAGAATGTGGTTACCGTCTCCGCACGTTCATCCACAGGGCCGCCCCGCTCTAAAAGAATCGGACAGTATCCAGCTTTCGCCAGCATATAACCGCAGAAGAGTCCGGCTGGTCCTGTACCGGCGATCACGGGCCGGTTCTTCAGCGGTTCCGCTCCCGGCTCTGTGAACCGGTAGCTTTCCTCTTTTATCAACTGAACCTGTGCGTTTTTCAAATAATCTATTATTGCGCTTTCTTTTTTCTTTATCTCCACATCCACCTGAAAGACAATTTGAATATCTTCCTTTTTCCTGGCATCAATGGATTTTTTAACAATCTTCCAGGAAAGAATATCCTCTTTCCGAAGTTTTAGTTTTCTGCAAAGCTTTTTATAGAGCTCAGCCTCATCCTCTTCGGGACGAAGCTTAAGCTGTGCGATCCGTATCATTTTCTGCCCTGCTTTCCGGCCAGCCAGCCGCTGGTCCATGCCCACTGTAAATTATATCCGCCGCAGATACCGTCCACATCCAGGATCTCTCCAGCAAAGTACAGTCCTGGGACGAGCTTTGACTCCATTGACTCAGGCACCACATCCCGTACATCTACTCCTCCCGCAGTCACCTGGGCCTGGGAAAAAGAATTCGTACCAGAAATCGGTACCAAAAAACATGTGACGGTCCGGCAGAGCTTCTCTGCCCGTTTCTCATCCAGCTGTTTCGCCGGAAGATGAAACGGAATACCCGCCTCCTTTAAAAATGCCAGGGCCAGCTTCTCCGGAAACAGGCCGCAAAGCACCTCCAGACAGTCATAGCCTTTCTTTTCCAGACGAATAGATCGGAAAAGCTTCTGTTTTGTCTCTATAGATGTGTACTCTGGAAGAAAGTCAACTTCAGCCCATACCTGTTTATTCTCCGACAGAGCTCTCGAAGCATAGCGGCTGACCTGAAAAACAGGGATTCCGGAAATCCCATAATCCGTCAGCTGAATCTCTCCGGTATCGGCTCCGGCAAATGTCCGTCCGCCATTTTCCATTATGTAAAGAGAGATCCGCCCGTCTGCCCGAACACCTGCCGCTTTCTGAAGGGCAGTTCTGGAAGAATGAAGCTGCACCAAAGCCGGCACCGGCTCAATTATCCTGTGCCCCATTTTAGCCGACAGACCATAACCGCTTCCGTCGGAACCTGTGGTCGGAGCCGACATTCCTCCGCAGGCCAGTATGACGCAGTCAGATGCAAAGGAGGATTCCGTTGTTTTCACCTTAAATCCTTTTCCATGTTTTACAATTTCCTGCACCTTTGTTTCCAGTCTCAAATCTACCTTCCGTCGTTCGAGTTCACGCAGCAAAGCATTCCGTACGGAAGAGGCCTGAGACGAACGGGGATATACGTATCCCTCTTTTTCTTTAAAAAACAGTCCAAGTCCCCGGAAAAAATCAAGCGTTTCTTTAAATCCGAACTGCCGGAGTGCTTTTTCTGGAAAATCCGCTTCCGAACAGCGGTAAAAAGAAGCATCCTGATTCCGGTTGGTCAGATTGCACCGGCCGTTTCCCGTGGACAGTAACTTCTTCCCCAGCTGGGGGCTGTGCTCCAGAAGAGTGACCGCATCCCCGGCACCAGCGGAAGCGATGGCGGCCGTCATGCCGGCCGCTCCGCCCCCGATTATCACTGTCTTTTTCATGGCCTGTCTCCTTTCTGCGCTGAGTGTATCCCGCAGTTTAGCTACAGCCATTATAATATGAGTACCGTGGGATTGCAAGTTCAGCTGGTGATGGATTCCAGATAGTCGTAGAGCTCTCCCACTCCCTTTATATAATAACCGCTCTTAAGAACCTCTAGTTCAGATTTCGGAAGCTCCTCTTCTGTCAGATAGGTTTCCATATAGACATCCCGCCTGTCGCTGTAGTAAATTTTCAGATAACCTTCCTCCAAGATAAGAAGGAATCGGTAATCATCGGGATTCACTGCCTCCTCACTCCTAACTACCAGGCGCGAGGCAGAAAAAGACACCAGGCTCTTTCCGCTGTCCGATGATTTCATAAGAGAGATCAATTCTTCTCTGGTAAGCCCCAGATAATCCTCCGGCATGGGCAGAATGGTTTCCGTCAGGACTTCCGTCTTCGGATCATAATTCTGAGAAATGTAAAGCATATCCCTTGTCACCACCGACCCGTCTTTTTTTCCGGCAGCCACAGCATTTTCATCCGTATTCTGCCCAGATTCAGCACCATCCGCGGCTGCGGTCATCGGAACATGAGTCTCCGCTTCCACCGTGTTAAACTGCGATTTGCTTCCCTGTTCTTTCTCCGCCAGCTCCAGCTCCTTTTTCTGTTCCAGATTCCGGTAACTGAAATAATAGACTGTAGAAAATACGAAAAAAAGCAGGCAAAAGCTTAAAAGATACAACCATATGGTTTTTTTCATAGTGATTCACCCCTATTTTTAAGTTGATAACACGCTTTGCGGCGCACTTTCTCATAAAAGAACAAAGTGGGTAATCCTGCTTTGAGCGCCGATGTGCAGCTGCGAAGCGGCCTTCCTTTTACATAAAAAAGAAAGAGGATAGTATCATCCTCTTTCTAGTATCTACCACTATGCAGATTTTAAACATGGCCATTGGTTACATCAGATGCAGTTTTTTCGCCGCGGAGGCCAGCTTACCGCCCATCGGCATACTTCGAAGCTCACTCTCGCTGACACAGCGGAACACGATTAGCATCACAAAATATACGACGACAGCCACAATAACAGCCAGCAGACAGGCTATGGAATTCCTCTTCGTGACCATGTTCACCAGATAATAGACCAAATAGGAAGCCCCTCCCATGATTACAGAAGCCAGAAACGGAAGCACAAAGGTTTTCTTGACCTCCTGTCTGTACCCCAGGAAATTGGCTATGGATATCCCATTCAGGATACACATGGAAAGACCGAACAGCATATTGGCTATGACGACCCCGTAGATTCCTGTTTTCAGCCCGTACAGGAGCGCGATGAGAACACCCACATGAAGAATCAGAGAGATCAGGGCATTTCTCACAGGGACCTTCATTTTATTGATTCCCTGCAGGATGCCGTTGCTCACCGTGGACAGGGAGAAAAAGATCACCGCAAGAGAGCCTAAGAACAGCAGATCTCCGCCCAGCTGGGTATCCTGCTTAAACAGCATATTCACGATAGGAGAACTCAGGACCGTCAGTCCGACAGCCGCAGGGATTGCTACGATCATGGAAAAGCGAATCGTCACATTGATCTTCCGGAGCACCTCTCCTTTCTTTCCTTCCGTCACCGTTCTGGTCAGAGAGGGAAGCATGGAGGAAGATAATGCGTTGGAAATGGCGATGGGTACGTTTATCAGCAGATAATACTGACCGGAATATACCCCCCAGTTGGCCATGTAATGAGCCGTGCCGCCTGTGGACTTCATATAGAATCCATATATGCTGTTATCGATCAGGTTGCTGATATTGTACACAGTCCCACTGATGATGACCGGGATGATGGTCGCTATGAGAACTCTTGCGATATTGCCGTAGGATTCCAGCATCACCGTATTATCCCGCCTCATCTGCTTGTTCAGGACCTGCTTATACATGCGGAACACTACGAAACAGAAGAAAAGGGCCGCCAAGGCTCCCACCGCCGTACCAATAGTACCGCCGGCAGCGCCGTAGGCATCCGCATAAAAATCCTTCCCCTTCGCAATGTCCATCTTCGCGCCCATATCAAACAAAAGGAACGCGGCTAAAACACTGACTACTGCATTGATGATCTGTTCAAACACCTGAGACACTGCGGTCGGAATCATGGTACCAAGGCCCTGAAAATATCCTCTCAGAGTTCCCAGGAACGCCATAACAAAAATTGTGGGCGCCAGTACCTTGATCGCATATGCCGCCCCCGGTTCATTTAATAATTTCGCCGCAAAAAAGTCCGCACCGAAAAACGTGAGAAGACATGCCGCACCGCCGGATACCAGGGAAAACAGTAAGGAGCTCTGGAATATCCGATAAGCATTTTTATGCTGGCCCAGAGCCACCCTGGTCGAAACCATTTTGGATACGGCAAGGGGCAGGCTGTAGGAAGACAGCAGCAGCATGATATTGTAAATATAAAACGCGGATGAATACATTCCCATGGCCGCGCTGCCAATCTTATTCTGCATGGGAATCCGGTACACAAGTCCTATGATCCGTACCAGAATCCCGGCCCCCGCAAGGATTGTTCCCTGCACAAGGAAGTTATTATTTTTCTTTTTTCTCTTTAGTCTTTGATTTTGGCTACTCATAGATTTCTACGTTCTCTGCCTTTTCTGTTTGAATGATGCAGACCCAGGTCTTTCCCTGGTTCAGCTTGATTTCATTTCCATTTGTATCGTAATACCGGGTGATTCCCCAGTCACCGTCCTTTTTCCAGGTAACGTCGATGGCTTTTCCGTCAGTGATATATTTCCCAGCGCCTTCTCCCATCACATAGATATAGAGATATTCTGTGTCATAATAATGCTCATATTCACAATATTGGAACAGAATATTCCGGCAGGACAGCTGTTCCCCAGTCGTATCGTCAATCTGCGGCTCTCCGTACTGGGAGCGGTAATACTCTCCCGATTCAGAATCATAGGTAAAAAGAGGAGTATTCGATGAATAACCCGGCTTCACAAAATTTGCCGCGGACGCGCCGGTCAGCTCCGGAACCTCTCCGTCTTTCACAAACTGATAATGTCCCGTATAATCCTCCGCGTACTGCCAGCTGTATCCCATCTTCTCTGCCCCGGCAGTGATCCCCGCAGCAGATGCATAGGCATTGTGAGGCTTCGGCCGGTCGTCCGTCCGGTAAAAGACGGTCTCCCCAATGCCCAGCACACCGTTCAGGTTATCACAATTATCCGTATCGATATAGTCCAGAGCATAATTGCATTGGCCGTAATGGACGAAGATAGGATTAAATTCATGCTGGAGCAAAACATAATAGGTCCTCGCGCTCCTCATGGAACCAATCTTGTCCAGACTGTCCCAGTCTTCAAAAATCCCCATCAGTCGGACGGTATTTCCCTCCGTAGGAGCTTCGTAGATCACATCTGCTTTTCCAATGCCGCTCTGCGGGACGGCGGCCCGGACGTTGCTCAGCATCACAGCAATCGGGCGCCTTCTTCCTATGGCCTCAGATACGACTTTTCCAGTCAGATAGCTTCTGCACAATCCTTCTGGAAGCGTCTCTTCCATTTCTTCTTCTGCCGTCTCATTCTCTTCCTCTGTCGTTTCTTTCACTGCTTCGGTTTCAGAAGATATTTCTGTGACCGGAAGCGTCTCATCAGCCTGTTTTCCGCAGCTGGAAAGCAGGACAAGCAGCAATGCGAGAGCAGCAAAAACCATCGGCCTCTTTTTCATATATCCATCCTATTCTCTCGGAATGTCCAGAGCTTCCATCAGAAGCTGCTGGCGTTCCTCCATTAAAATCCTGTCTTTTTCCTCCATGTGGTCGTAACCCATTAGATGAAGCATGCTGTGCGCCGTCAAAAAAGCCAGTTCCCTTGTGAGCGAATGGCCGTATGCGGCAGCCTGCTCCCGAATCTTATCCACAGAAAGAATGATGTCCCCCAGCAGGAGTTCGCCGGTCTCCGGATTGAAGCAGTCAAACGCACTCTCTTCCTCCAGAAAGTCAAAATCTGCCGGCGATCCATATTCTGCCATGGGAAAAGACAACACATCCGTCGTCTTATCAAGCCCCCGGAATTCCCGGTTGATCCTCCGTACCTCTTCGGCGTCCGTGAGCGTCACACTGACCTCCGCCTCATAGGGACAGGACTCCTGTATGAGCGCTGCGTCCACCACGCGCCTTACGATATCCTCATAAGGAATCTCAAAAGGCCTGCACGCTTCATATGAAATATCACAGGTCATCTGTTTCCTCCTGGCTTTCTTGCCTTTCCACCCGACGGGCTTTTGCTTTCGTATGCCTCATAAGCCTGTACGATTTTCTGCACCAGAGGATGTCTCACAATATCCTTGCTGCTCAGGCGTATAAAAGAAATCTCATCAATCTTTCGGAGCACCTTCACAGCCATATCCAATCCGGATGGCCCGTCCCCCACAAGATCACGCTGACTCATATCTCCAGTTACGATGACCTTAGAGCCGAATCCGATCCTGGTAAGGAACATCTTCATCTGTGCGGGAGTCGTATTCTGCGCCTCATCCAGGATGATATACGCATTATCCAGAGTCCTGCCTCTCATGTAAGCCAGAGGGGCCACCTCAATAAGTCCCTTTTCTGCATTGTGCAGGTAGCTGTCGGCCCCCATGATCTCATAAAGAGCATCATAAAGAGGGCGCAGATAGGGGTCTATCTTGCTTTGCAGATCTCCCGGAAGGAAGCCCAGTTTCTCTCCCGCTTCTATGGCAGGCCGCGTCAGGATGATCCTGCCGACTTCATTGTTCTTAAAAGCCTGGATTGCCATTGCCATGGCCAGATATGTCTTTCCGGTGCCGGCCGGCCCAAGGCCGAATACGATCATTTTTTCCCGTATGGCGTCCACGTACTCTTTTTGTCCGATGGTTTTTGGTTTGACCGGCTTACCGGATATCGTCCTGCAGATCAGATCCCGGTCGATTTCCAGGATCTTGCCGTCTTTTTCTTCAAACGTCAAGGATAAAGCATAATCCACATTTTGTTCCGTAATGATATTGCCTCGTTTTGAAAGCTCGATCAGATTTCCGAAGACACTGCTGGCCCTTGTCACCATCTGCTCTGGACCGATGACCTTGATGTATCCATCTCTGGACACCATAGTCACGCGAAGAGTCCGCTCGATCTTCTTCAGATAAGCATCAAACTGGCCGCAGACATTCCGCTCGTGTTCCGCAGGAATGTCGATCATCGTTTCCACAATACCCATGCTTTCTTCTGTCTCCTTCTATTTGCTATTTCTTATTCTAACATTTTTTTCCGTAAATAGAACCCCTTTTCCAAAAAAAGTTATTCCTCTGTAAGTGCGATGGCCTCCGTGGCATGGATCGTGCCGGTCACGTCACAGGTATCTGTCCCCACTGAAGCCTGATAAGAAGCGTCCTCCACCTTTACACCTGCCGCTTCCAGATTTTCACAATATGCCCGAAACCGTTTTTCTGCCTGCTCTTTTGCGGCTGTCTCTGAATACACTCCTTCGGCATCACGGTATTCCCTGGCAGTAACAGATCCCCATCCCACCGGCAGATAAAAATTTCCCCAAAGATGTACCTGGCTGTAAGTGTCCACCTCATCCGACTTTTCATAAGTATTCTTTCCTCCCGGCACATAATGGCGGCTTCCGAACAGCCACAGATAGCGGCGTACCTTTATTTGCCCCGTATAATACTGTTCTGGATATGTCAGGGAAAAACTGTCTTTATAAAGATAAGTCGTGCTGGCAATGACGTCGCCATCAGCCTTTACGCCCTCGGTCTTCAAAAGATTTCCGCCCTCATCCTTGATCTCCACGATTCCGGAGATCAGAATCTGCCCCGGCTCTACCGTGTCTCCCACATGGACGGCCGGAGTCCCGGTCCTGGTGATCATGGAAAGAATAACTCCTCCTCTGCTGGCCGTCACGTTTCGTCCCAGAGCTGAAGTATCCGGCACCTCCTGGCTGGTCAAAGGCTCTGTCTCTTCCTTTTCTTCCTCTTGTCCGGAATCGGCCGCCGCTTCCAGCACCTGATTCTCCTTGATTCGGATGATCAGACGGTTTCCGGATATCTCTGCAGACACCCAGGTAATGTCGTTATAGTGATTCCGGATATCTTTTTCAATATCCTCACACACGATTCCCGCTTTCTTCATCCCATGTGAATATCCCTTCGTCTCTAGAAAATGAAGAAGAGTGCTGTCCGTGTATTTGGTATTTCCCTCCATGCGGATGTCCCATATAAATAACGAAGAAGCGTATAGAAGGCCCGTGCAGACAAGAATGCCCACATAAAAAGCCAGACGCTTCCGGCTTCTCTTCAGAAAAAAGGGAAGTCCTCTTTTTTCTTTTATCAGAAGCTTTACCTGTGCTTTCCTGGAGAGTTTCCTGGCTTCATAAAAGTCGCGGGCAGCTATACAGAACCGGTATCCGTCTCCGTCCCGTTCAATCCTCGTAAGCGAAATCCCGTGAAAACCGCATAAATTAAAAAAACGTTCAGGGCTTCCACCTTCCGCTCTGACCGTTAAGCTTCCGTTCCACTGCCCACGTCTATTCATAAATGATCTCACGAATCCTTCCTTCGATTTTCATAGCCTCCCGGTTGAAATAGGAGATCACCAGATCACTTCCGGTAATCTTAATTCTGCACATACCGCTTAAGACCCGTATACACTCGGGTCCGTATTCCAGGATTCCTTTATGGTTCTCGATGGTAAGCTCCCTGCATCCGAGAGCAGTGATGACGGCGGCCCCCAGACATAAGTCCTGCGGAAGCTCCAGGGCCGACACCAAAGATTCCATCCCTTTTTTCATCGGCGCCCCTCTTTTCTTTTACATTTCAGTTTATGAAAAAGGGGTAAAAAAAAGAACCATTGAGGTACAATGGCTCTTTTTTGTCTGCACAATTAATTGTATTTACGTTTTCTTGCGGCTTCAGACTTCTTCTTGCGACGAACGCTGGGTTTTTCGTAATGTTCTCTTTTACGAATCTCCTGCTGAATGCCGGCCTTCGCACAGTTTCTTTTGAATCTGCGTAAGGCACTATCTAAACTTTCATTGTCTTTCACAATAACGTTTGACATAGACTCACACCTAACCTCCCTCCAGTTGTGTATTGTGCATAATACAACTGTTTGGGTATATTTTTCGCACTACCTTTAGTATATCATAAAATCCGTTTTCGTCAATACCTATTTTACTTGTTCTGCAACAACTTCCAGTGTTTTTTTCAGCGCTTCCTCTATACCCGCGGGATTCTTTCCGCCGGCCTGGGCCATACCGGGACGTCCGCCGCCGCCGCCGCCGACACAGGATGCGATAGCTTTTATAAGATTTCCGGCGTGAGCGCCTTTCTTCTGTGCTTCTTCCGTTGCCGTCGCCATCAGGCTGACCTTGCCTGCATTTTCAGAAATGATGACCACCACGCCTTCGACGATCTTCTCCTTCAGCTGATCGCCCAGACCCCTGAGACCGTTCATGTCTACATCCTTTACCTGGGCAGCCAGGACTTTAACACCATTTATCTCTGTAACCTGGTCCATCACGTCGCCTACGGCTTCATTGGCCAGCTTGCTTTTGAGCTTTTCATTTTCAGAGTGAAGGGTTTTTATTTCCTCCTGCAGGGCTTCAATCTTCTTGATAAGCCCTGACGGTTCCGCTTTAGCAGCCTTTGCGGCCGCGTGGAGCTCCGCTTCCAGATCCTTATAATGGCGGAATACCCCTTTTCCCGTAAGAGCTTCAATTCTTCTGACTCCGGCGGCGATGCCCGCCTCGGAAATAATCTTGAATGTGGTGATGGATGCAGTGTTCGCCACATGAGTCCCGCCGCAGAGTTCCTTCGAGAAATCTCCCATGGATACCACCCGGACCGTATCCCCATATTTCTCACCAAACAACGCCATCGCTCCGGCTTTCTTGGCATCCTCGATACTCATGATATCCGTCTGCACAGGAATTGAAGCCAGAATCTCTTCATTTACGATTTCTTCTACCTTCTCAATCTCGTCGGGAGTCATGGCCGAAAAATGAGTGAAGTCAAACCGGAGCCTGTCAGCCGCCACAAAAGAACCGGCCTGTTCCACATGAGAACCAAGTACCATACGCAGGGCTTTTTGAAGAAGATGGGTCGCACTGTGGTTTTTACAAGTCTCTGTACGGTTCTCACTGTCCACCCTCATGGACACCTGGCTTCCCACCTGGAGCATTCCCTTTGACACATGGCCCACATGGCCCACTTTTCCACCCTGAAGCTTTATGACGTCTTCCACGATAAACTCGGCATCATTGGTACACAGGATACCGGTGTCCGCTTTCTGTCCGCCCATCGTGGCATAAAAGGGAGTCCTGTCCGTAATTACCGTGCCGGCCTGACCATCTGTCAGCGCCTGCACGATCTCATCTGCCGTGGTCAGAGCTGTTATCAGTCCCGTATCACAAAGTGTCTCATAGCCGGTAAATTCTGTGGTGAGCTCCGCGTCAAGCCCCTGATAGATGTCTTCACGCCCCATATAATTGCTTTTCTTCCTGGAGCTTCTGGCCATTTCCCGCTGGACCTCCATGGCCTTTTTAAACCCTTCTTCATCCACGGAAAACCCTTTTTCTTCCAGGATCTCCCTGGTCAGGTCCAGAGGGAATCCATAAGTGTCATAGAGG
Organism: Lientehia hominis; assembly: GCF_021044755.1. GTDB lineage: Bacteria > Bacillota > Clostridia > Lachnospirales > Lachnospiraceae > Lientehia > Lientehia hominis. The sequence continues at coordinate 20,655 of NZ_JAJNOR010000001.1, read as the reverse complement.
CGGAAGGCATCTTCTCCCTCAAGCACTGTTTTTCCTTCTTCTCTGAGCCTGCTTTCCAGTTCTGCCAGAATATTCAGGCCCTGGTCGATGGTCTTATCGAATTTATCCTCTTCTTCCGTAAGGACCTTGAAGATCATTTCTTTCTTTTCATCCAGCTCCGGATAGCCGTCTTTGGACAATTCAATGACCGTTTCACTCAGTCTGGCCAGGAATTTCCCTTCGATTCCAAGAAGCCTTCCATGACGGGACGCCCGTCGCAGAAGTCTCCTCAGCACGTAACCCCGGCCTTCATTGGAAGGCATGATGCCGTCAGAGATCATAAAGGTACAGGAGCGGATGTGATCCGTGATCAGACGGAGCGACACATCCTTATCTTCATTCTCCATATAAGAAATACCGGCGAGTTCCGCCACATTATCCAGTAAAGCCTTGATGGTATCCACGGCAAATATGGACTCCACATCCTGAACCACTACCGCAAGACGCTCCAAGCCCATCCCGGTATCAATATTCTTATAGTCCAGAGGAGTATAGTTGTTGTGGCCGTCATTGTTGAACTGGGTGAAAACGTTATTCCAGACCTCCATATACCGGTCACACTCGCAGCCTACGGTACATCCCGGCCTGCCGCATCCATATTTTTTTCCTCTGTCATAATAGATCTCAGAACAGGGACCGCAGGGCCCAGCTCCGTGCTCCCAGAAGTTATCCTCTTTCCCGAATTTAAAAATCCGGTCTGCCGGTATGCCAATTTCCTTATTCCAGATTTCAAAAGCTTCATCATCTTCCAGATAGACGGAAGGATACAGGCGGTCAGCGTCCAGTCCTACCACTTTTGTCAAGAATTCCCAGGACCACGCGATGGCTTCATGCTTAAAATAATCCCCGAAAGAAAAATTTCCCAGCATCTCAAAAAACGTGCCGTGGCGGGCCGTTTTCCCAACATTTTCAATATCTCCTGTACGGATACATTTCTGGCAGGTGGTCACCCGTTTTCTGGGAGGTATCTCCTGTCCTGTAAAATAGGGCTTGAGCGGTGCCATGCCCGAATTGATCAACAGCAGACTGTTGTCATTATGGGGCACCAGAGAAAAGCTCTTCATTATCAAATGCCCTTTGCTTTCAAAAAACTCAAGAAACATCCGCCTGAGCTGATTTACGCCGTACTTTTCCACGATCATTCCTCCATGTGTTTCATTTTGTCTTTATTTTTTTGCCGGGTCTTCGTTCACCTTGGCATCTTTGTGTTTCCTCAGCTTGATCCCGCACATGATACCGCCAAATGCCAACGCTCCCAAAAATACAAATTTTACTGCGGTCTGATACAGTACTGAAAAAAATGCTCCCATGGAAAACCCTCCATTTCTGATCTTGATTTATCCGTTACGCTTCTATTTTAACCTGATGATACGCTTTCTTTCCCTTTTTTATGAGCAGAGCGCCGTCCTTCAGATCGGCACTGGTAAATTTCCGGTCAATGGCCGTCACCTTTTCACCGTTTACCGTCACTCCTCCCTGGGTGATCAATCTGCGCCCTTCCGACCGGGTGGGCACCAGCTTCGTATCCACAAGCAGAGTGATCAGATCCTTCCCATCATCCAAGTCTGTCTTCCTGTATACGGTGGTAGGCATGTCCTCACTCATGCCGCCCCGGGCGAACAACTCCTTAGCGGCCTCCTGAGCCTTTTCCGCTTCTTTTTCACCGTGAACGATCTTGGTGATCTCATAGGCCAGCACTTCTTTCGCGCAGTTGATCTCTGCACCCTCTAAAGCTCCCAGCCGCCTCACTTCATCCATGGGAAGGAAAGTAAGAAGGCCAAGGCATTCTTCTACCTTTGCGTCCTCAATGTTCCTCCAGTATTGGTAAAATTCATAAGGAGATGTCTTGGCCGGATCCAGCCACACGGCTCCCTTCATGGTCTTTCCCATCTTAATGCCTTCACTGGTGGTGAGAAGCTTAAATGTGAGGCCATATGCCGGCATGCTCTCCTTTCTGCGGATGAGCTCCACGCCTCCTATGATATTGGACCACTGGTCATTGCCGCCCATCTGCAGCCTGCATCCATGCTTCCGGTTCAGCACCAGGAAATCATAGGACTGCATGACCATATAATTGAATTCGAAAAACGTCAGGCCTTTTTCCATCCTCTGCTTATAGCATTCCGCGGTCAGCATTTTATTTACGCTGAAATGGGCCCCCACATCCCGGAGAAAATCCACATAATTCAGATTTAAAAGCCAGTCGGCGTTGTTTTCGATGATCGCACCGTCATTATCAAAGCTTATGAAGCGGGACAGCTGATTATAAAAGCACTCGGCATTGTGCGCGATCGTCTCCTTTGTCATGACTTTACGCATATCCGATTTGCCGCTTGGATCGCCCACCATGGTAGTCCCGCCACCCAGAAGAGCGATGGGGCGGTGTCCGGCCTTCTGCATATGCATCATGGCCATGATGGTCAGAAAATGTCCAGCCGTCAGACTGTCAGCTGTAGCATCGAAACCGATGTAAAACGTCACCCGTTCCTTCCCAAGCATCTCACGAATCTCATCCGCGTTGGTAGCCTGTTCTATGAAACCGCGTTCTACCAGGGTGTCGTATACATTTTGAGACATCTATTATCTCCTCCTTGTAAAATCGTCCATATTTTTACTCATTATCATATCGTATCACAGACCGCTTTTTTCTGCAAGAATAAAGTGGAAAAGGACGCTGTCAAGCGCCCTCGTCTGTTAAAAGATCGTCTCCGTCTGCAGCGGCCGTCGCCAGACAGTCGCATCTTTCATTTTCCGGATGTCCTGCATGCCCCTTTACCCATCGAAAAGATACATCATGCGGTTCCTTTGCTTTCAAAAGCCGTTTCCACAGATCCACGTTTTTCACCGGCTCATTCTTTCCGCGCTTCCATCCCTTCCGAATCCATCCGTCCAGCCAATGCTCCGTGAATGCCTTCACCACATAGGCCGAATCCGAAACGATTTCCACCTCACATGGTCTGTTTAAGGCCTCCAGGCCTGCAATGACTCCCATGAGTTCCATCCGGTTATTCGTCGTCTTCTTATATCCGGCGGACAACTCCTTCTCATGGAGCACGCCGCTGCCGTCCACATATTGGAGAACCGCTCCATAGCCTCCAGGCCCGTCGGGATTTCCCCTGGCCGAGCCGTCCGTATATATCGTAACCTTCATAGTCATGCTATTCCAAACTCCATTCTCCGGTTTTTACAAACCGCTCTGCCATAGCCTGAGCATTTTCAATGATCCTGCCGTCGTATCCCATGATGCTCAGCAGCCGGATTGCATTTCTGGTCTCCGCCCTGCCAGGATACAGCTTATAGGAAAACAGGACGTCATTGTCTTCGATCTGCTCTTCAAAATGGTAGTTGGCATATAGATCACAAAGAAGCTTAGTCAGCTCGATGTCATGGGTAGCGGCAAAGCATAGTACGTTTTTCCCCGCCATACTCTCCAGAATCTTGGCGGACGCAGAAATCCGTTCCACCGTATTGGTGCCGCGCAGGACCTCATCGACGAAACAGAGCACCGGTATCTCATCTCCAATGGTATCCAATATCCGCTTGAGGGATTTTATCTCTACCATGTAATAGCTTTCTTTAGTCTCCAGGCTGTCACTCAAAGCCATGGACGAATACACCTTGCAAAAATCCGTTTCATAATACTTTGCTGAAACCGTGTATATGGTCTGGGCCAATATAGCGTTTATTCCGATGGTTTTAAGGAATGTGGACTTACCGGAAGCATTGGAGCCGGTCACCAGCACCGGCTTGTCCGTCCTTATGGTATTCGGTACGGCATTCTCCACCAGCGGATGATAGATTTCCTGGCAGCAGAGTGTTCCGGAGGACTTTCTGTGAAAAACCGGTTCACAGAAGGAACCCAGAAACTCCCGGTAGGATCCGATACAGAGTCCAAGTTCCAGGCATCCCATGGTTTCCATAAGGAGCTCCAGCTCCGCTCCCTTATTCTTTATCACTTTTGTAATCTTGTGGAACATCAGAAGATCCAGATGTGTCATCATGCACATGTAGTCTATGGCGGCTTCCATAAGGGAACCTCCCACTCCTGATTTGGTGGACAGAATCCATGACTGGCTCCTGACCGGCTTAAGGCCTGAGCAAGTCTCCCTGAGATTTTTCTGATAAGGCTCCAGAATCTCTGCTTTTATGTCGATCCGGTTCAGCCTGAGGCCATATTCCACCAGATCCGCCACTTCAGACATACATTGGAAATAGACATCCATGTCCCCTTTATATTTATAATAGGTGATGACATTGAATATAATGACACACAGCAGAATCCCGATGCCATAGGCCGGACGAATCCCGAAGGAGCCGATGGCACCGATCAAAAGCAGTATCGCCAGCACATGGGGCCATGCTGCTGTTTTTGGCATTTCTTTCAGCTTATGGACGTAATCCGCAAGTGCGATCCTTTTCTTTCTTCCCATCTGTGCGAAACAGACTGCGTACTGTTCCCGTGCCGTAGTATTGGCACGGAAATAATCTGCCAGCTCCGAGCGGCGCTTAAGAACCTTTTCATCAAATTCCGGCGTGCGGAGCGCCCAGTACAGGTATTCTTCTCCAATTGCCGATCCGGTCGTATTCAAAAGGAGAAAAATATCGTCCATCCCCATATCATTCCATGTAATATCGTCGATGGAAAACCTTTCTCCCTTATGCTGCTCATAGTAGTGGGAAATTTTGTCGAACTCTTCCAGTGTATATTCCCGGTCTGAAACCTTTCCCCACTGTTCCTTTACCTTCTGGCATATATTCCGATAGTGCGCTTTTCTGGATATAAAATATTGTACCAGCAGAATCAAAAGCACTCCGGCAATGATGCCGATATAAATCATAGTCTGTTCGTCCATTCTGTCATCCTCTTGTGATTCTCTGTCGAAGCTTTGAAAGATGCACATTCCGGCCTGCGGCGGTATTGGAATCAGCCGGCGCCGCCGGATCTATGCACCCTTATTTCTCTCTGCAGTTATCAGAACCAGTATAAAAGCTTCCCGACTGAAAGTCAACAATCAGATAATGATACAGATCATGCCGCCATTGCTGTCGTTGATGATCTTCTGGAGGGTTTCCTGAAGTTTCAGCTGACAGGAGTCGGTCATCTGAGCGACCTTTGTCTGTATGCCGTCTGTGACGATCTGTTCTATGGATTTTCCAAAAATACTGGTATTCCAAACGCCGTCGTCATTTTCCTGGCTGTTCTCCCGGATATAAGCGATCAGGTCCTCCGCTTGTTTCTCATCTCCCACGATGGGAGCGATCTCTGTTTCTATGGAAGCCCGAATCAGGTTGATGGAAGGAGCCTGTGCATGGATCTTGACTCCAAATTTATTCCCGTGCTTAATGACCTCCGGATCATCCAGAAGAATCTCGCTCCGCTCCGGCATGATGACTCCATATCCTTTTTGCCGGACAGCGTCCATGGCATTCTTCATCTTGTCATATTCTCCTTTCGTCTTGGAGAACTGCTTCAAAATCCCCATCAGCTGATATTCTCCGCCAATGGGTACGCCGGTGTAATCGCTCAGTATCTGATAATAAACTCCATCGTCTACCATCACGTCGAGAGAGACCTTTCCGTCGGACAGATCAGCACGCCGCAGCTGTACTCTCTTTATGGGAGAATCGTCTCCCTGGATATATTCCGATAACAGGTCCTTCATATATGTGATGCCGCCCATCATCTCCTTCACGATGCCCAGAATCTTTTCCTTCAGCCAGTGGGTGGCAGGCAGGATCTCCGCCCATTTCGGCATATAGAAATCCAATTCCGATACCGGAAATTCATTCAGCACTTCTTCCAGTATCCTGGTTATATCGTCTTTTTTAAGCTGCTCGCAGTTGACCGGGAGCACCTGTACCTGATATTCCTCGGACAGCTTCTCTGCCAGCCCTTTGGCCTCATCGGAATAGGGCGTCATGGTGTTGAGGAGCATAACGAAGGGTTTTCCGATCTCCCTCAGCTCATCGATGGTCTGTTTCTCCGCTTCTATGTATCCGGCCCTGGGGATTTCTCCGAAGGAACCGTCGGTGGTGATGACAATACCAATGGTGGAATGTTCCTTAATGACCTTTTCCGTCCCGATGGCCGCTGCCTGGGTAAAGGGAATCTCATAATCGAACCAGGGTGTTTTCACCATCCGCTCTTCTTCGTTCTCTATATGTCCGCTCGCTCCGTCCACCATAAAGCCCACACAGTCGATCAGCCGCACCTTTACATCCACGTCATTCCCCACCTGGATAGCTGCCGCTTCTTTCGGTATAAATTTCGGTTCCGTCGTCATAATGGTCTTTCCAGCCGCCGACTGCGGCAGTTCATCCTGTGCTCTGCTCTTCTCGTGGGCATCCTTGATATTCGGCAGCACCAAAAGATCCATGAACCTCTTGATAAAAGTGGATTTTCCCGTCCGTACCGGCCCTACCACTCCCACATAGATTTCTCCGCCCGTTCTTGCCTGGATGTCCTTGTATACATGAAAATTGTCCATAAAAAATCCCTCCTGTATATGCTGATAAAGTATATGCAGAAGGGATTTCCCATTATACCCTTTATTTATGAAATCTGCACTCGTCCGGCCCGTTCTGTGCGGACAATACAGACCCAGGTCTTTCCCTGGTTCAGCTTGATCTCATTGCCCTGTGAATCATAATAATGGGTCACTCCCCATTCTCCGTCCTTTTTCCAGGTGACCGGTATCACCTTTCCGTCGGTGATAAATTGTCCTGCGCCTTCTCCCTGTACAAAAATATTCAGATAATCCGTATCAAAATAATGTTCATAATCGCATACTTGGATGATAATATTCCTGCATGCCAGCTGTTCGTCATTACCGGCGTCCATATGAGGCCCCTCGAACTGATAGCGGTAATAGAGACCGTCTTCGGCATTGTATTCAAACCAGGGCTTATTGGAAATGTATTCCACAGATACCCGGCTGGCAGGCGACGCGTCAGGCATGAACGGCGTCTCTCCGTCCGCTGCAAACTGATAATGGCCCGTATAGCTTTCCGGATACTGGTTATCATATCCCATCCGTTCTATAGCATACTCAATCTCTTCTCCCGACGTAAAATGATGATGAGGCTTCTCACGGCCCTCCATACTGTGGTAAGCCCATTCGCTGGCCCCTGTTACGCCGTTTACGCAGTCGCACTGGCCGCCCTCCAGATAAGGCCTCGCATATTCGCACTGGCCGTAGTGGAAGAAAATGGACTCAAATTCTTTTTGAAAGAACGCATGATAAGTCCTGGCGCTCCGGATAGAGCCTATCTCCTTCAGATCATCATACCGCTCAAAAAAAGCAACAAAACGAACGGCGCTGGCCTCTGCGGGAGCTTCGTATATGACATCCGCCGCACTCAATCCATAGCTTGGCTGGGCGGCTTTCACATTGCTGATCATCACGGCCGCCGGACGTCTGCGGCCTATCTCCTCCGGCACCCACTGGCCGGTCAGATAGCTCCTGACCATCCCCTCCGGGACCGCTTCTGTTTCCGGCTCTGTCTCTGCCGTTTCAGTGACAGCCTCCGTTTCTGGAACCGTTTCCGTAGCTTTCACCGTTTCAGCCGCTTTCTCAGTTTCCTCCTGTTTCCTGCCGCAGCCGGCCAAAAGCATCAGGATGACAAACAAGGATACTCCCATTTGAAGCTTTCTTTTTTTAAGTCTTTTCATAAACGTTCCCGCCTCCCCCATATAGAAATCAGAGTTTCCTTACTAATATTTCCAAAAAACGGAAACATGAAACCCAGCATCCATGTACGCCAATTGTATCATATACGGGACTTTACCGCAATTTCTTTTCCATGAATTCTCATAAAAATCTCTTGCTTCTTTTCTTGTTCTGTGGTATGCTGGGTTGCGGCATCTGACAAGACAGTTGTATTTATTATTTTTACATAAGTATTGTCTGGGAGAGTAAAGCAAAGTATGAGAAAGGCGGTAACACTTATGAAAAAATGGCTGAACCGGCTGTTCATCGACGGCCTCAGCGGCATGGCCACTGGCCTCTTTTCCACATTGATCGTCGGAACCATCATCCAGCAGATCGGAAATCTGATTGGCGGACCTGTGGGGAACTTTCTGTTCTTCTTCGGCAAAATGGCCGCGGCTCTGACAGGCGCAGGCATAGGCTGCGGCGTAGCATGCAAATTTAAGGAAAGTCCCCTGGTAGTCCTTTCCGCGGCCACCAGCGGTATGGTCGGCGCTTTTGCCAGCCAGATCATCGCAGGAAAGGTGCTTGTTGACGGAAGCATCATCCTGACCGGCCCCGGCGAACCTCTCGGCGCGTTTATTGCCGCATATGTGGGAATCGAAATCGGGCATTTGATCGCGGGCAAAACGAAGCTGGACATTGTCCTGACTCCGATCGTCTGTATCACCGCCGGCTCCGCTGTCGGCCTTGTCCTCAGCCCTCCCATCTCCGCTTTTATGACTTCTTTAGGCGCGCTGATCAATTGGGGAACTGAACAGCAGCCTTTCCTCATGGGAATCATTGTATCCGTCCTGATGGGGATGATCCTCACCCTGCCCATAAGCTCCGCGGCCCTTGGCGTCTCTCTGAGCCTGGCCGGCCTGTCCGCGGGAGCGGCTACGGTCGGATGCTGCGCCAACATGATCGGTTTTGCGGTAGCCAGCTATAAAGAAAACAAAATGGGCGGTCTGCTGGCGCAGGGTATCGGAACCAGTATGCTTCAGGTTCCCAATATCGTCAGAAAACCGGTCATCTGGCTGCCAGCTATTATCACCAGCGCCATATTAGGGCCTCTGTCCACCATGGTCTTTCATATGACCAACAATCCCGTCGGCTCCGGAATGGGGACCGCCGGCCTGGTGGGACAGATCATGACTTTCCAGACTATGGCCGCGGCAGAAGGCGCAGGTATCGTGCTTCTGAAGATTGCTCTGCTCCATTTCCTGCTTCCTGGTGTCCTTGCCTGTCTGATATCCTGGTTCATGAGAAAAAAGAACTGGATTAAGGACGGGGATATGAAGCTGGACGTTTGATTACATTTCATACGGCAAAACCGGCTCGTGCATATAGCACGGGCCGGTTTTCTGGCTTACGGATGTCTGTTCACACCCACGGCAGCCGCATAAGCCAGGAATCGTTCACTCCTATTCTCCATATCCTCTGTACTGACTCCGAAATACCGGTAAATGTCTGCTGCCATTTCATTCGCTTCATCCCATCTGCCTTCCGTGGAAAAAGAGACTGACATACGCTGGCGCACCGCCTCTGTCTCCACATTCATTTCCCCACATACCTTCCCGTCTTTCCTTAAAAGGATCCGATACCTCTCGTATCTCATGGGAAGCAGATCGGAAGAAATCTGCTCTGCCTCCTGGTTCCGCTTCTCTATCCGGCCGATATACGCCTCCAGCTCTGCTTTCTCCGGATGCCTTCCAATAGGCGCCGGCATCGGAGTTTTTACGAGATCCGGACGTTCGTCAAGCACCAGGTTTCCCCACATACATCGCCTGGCCATCTCATAGGAACGGGAATTCGGATCCTGCTTCTCCGCCCCATATTTCTCGATCAGATATTTCTCCAGTTCTTCAACGGTGTGAGTGCCGGGCACCGTACTGCGGCAAAGAGACTTCAGACGCCTTTCCCATCTCTCCCGGTCTTTTTTATGTCTGCTCTTTCCTGCCAGAAAAACAGCAGTCGGTCCGTCACTGCCTCCAATAATAGACACTGCCGCGCGATTTTTTTTATTAAACGGCGTCTTTTTTCCCCTCGTACTCACCGAAATACCTTTTGGTTCTCCCTGTCGGATAAGCCGCTCATTCAAAACCTTCATCCAGTTTTTATCTACCTTGGCAATGCTCCTGTCGTATGTCATCAACCCATTTATTTCATCTTCAATATCTGAAAGCTGGGTATATACCGTGGCGGATATCCCTTTTCTCACAGAAGGAATCACGGTTTTTTCCATGAGACGCTCCAAACCCTTCTTAAGTGTCTCCTCCGATTCAAACCGCTTATAACCGTATGCCTTTCCGCCGAGACGATACCCATCTATCTGCAGGGAATAGCCACCGAACTCAGTAAGAGCTGCTGCCCGCCCCTCCTTCCGAAATATAAAAGGCAGAAAATAAGAATGGATGCTTTTGATGTCTCCTCCTCCCTGGTCATACCAGCCGCTGGCCTGATCTATGATGCGGGTTCCGTCAAGGCTCCGAATCTCTTCTGTGATCCCTTCTGCATCAAACTGCCCCCATCCTTCATTGAACGGAACCCAGCAGACAATACACGGATGATTGTAAAGGACCTTCACCGTCTCCCTGACCTCTTTGCAAAACTCTGCGCGGCCTTCCTTCTCCCTTCGGGACAGAAGCCTCTGCCAGCGGTCTTTCACAGAAATATGGAGATAGTTAAAAACAGTCGCCAGATAGGTGACAAACCACTGTCTGTATGAACTCCCTCCGTTGACCATATCCTGCCAGACCAACATTCCCAGCCTGTCACAGTGATAATACCACCTCTCCTGTTCTATCTTCACATGTTTTCTCATCATCCGGAATCCCATGTCTTTTGCCAGCTCAATATCATAGATAAGCGCCTGGTCACAGGGAGCCGTATAAAGGCCGTCAGGCCAATATCCCTGGTCCAGAACACCTGTCTGAAAATAAGGACGGCCATTCAGAAAAATCCTGGAGATTCCATTTTCATCTTTTTTGACCTCACATTTTCGCATGGCAAAATAACTGAGTACAGAATCCTGTTTCGTTTTTATGAGCACTCCATAAAGAAAGGGATGCTCCGGTGACCAGCTCTCAAAATCCTCGAGGTCAATCGTCCACTCCCGGTTCCCAGAAGCCTTGATCCTAACCTTTTCTTCTTCCCATTCTCCCTCAGGCAAAGCTCCGTGTTCCGAAAATTCCGTTACAAGTAGATCGGAAAACGGCTTTAAGACCATTATCTGTACCGGGACCGTTTTCCTGGTCCCCACCTTGATCTTAACCTGTCCTTCCTCATAGTCTGTGCGTATCCTGACATAGCGGACAGGATCCTCTGGCACGGATTCCAGCCAGACCGGCTGCCAGATACCGCTTTGGGCCGTATAAAACATACCGCCGCAGTCGAGCTTCTGCTTCCCTCTGCTGTGCCATGAGGTATCACTTACATCTTTCACCTTAAGCAGTAACTCGTTTTCCGCCTCCCTGCTGCAAAAATCCGTGATGTCCAATGTGAACGGCAGATATCCGCCCACATGGCTTCCTGCTTCTTTCCCATTGATGTATATCGTACAGGACTGGTCCACCGCTCCAAAATGCAGAAGCAGCCGGCCGGCATCATACTTTCGCAGTATATCTCCAACCGAAAAAAACCTCCGGTACCAGAGCAGCTCTTCCGGCATAAGCTGCCGGTTCACACCGGACAGAGGCGCTTCCGGAGAAAAAGGGACAAGAATCTGTCCTTCAAATGCTTCCGGCATATTTTCATCTTCTGTAAATTTATATTCCCACAGGCCGTTCAGACTCATCCAGCCGTTTCGCACCAGAGAAGGTCTGGGATATTCCCCCCAGACATGATCGGGGGTAACGGAATCACTCCACCTCGTCTTCCATCCATCCATTCAATTTCCGCCTCTCTTGTCTCCTGATTCTGCCTGTCCCTGTTTCTTTATTCACAGGGATATGCAACTCCCCACGAAGCTCTGAGCTGATCCATCCATTCCATGATGCGTATGGTCTCAGAATGAGGCATCTGAGGGCATTCGACCGCAGCGTTTTTAAGCGCTTCCTGGCAGGCCAGCACTTCGTATTCATATCCGTTTATCTGACCCGGCGCCTTATATTCCGCTTTCAGCTTCCGGTCCAGGTCATATACACGGATGTATTCACAGTTGTTGATATTCTGAACCTTTATGTATCCCTTATCTCCGTTTATGGTCCCTTCTCTGTCACTCTGGACTGACATTCCGCTGTAAAGATAAGCCATCCTGCCGTCTTCATAAGTCAGAGTAATGCTGTTCTGTTCGTCCACGCCGGCGTCTGTCAGCACGGCTGTTGAAGTCATTGCCTTTACGTCGTCTCCAAAGACCATGGAGGCGAAATTCAGTGTATAGACACCCACGTCAAGAAGCGCTCCTCCAGCCAAGGCCGGATCCTTTAACCGCGGAACATGGTGGATGACATAGCACAAATTGGCACTGAGAGAACGTACCTCCCCGATGGCGCCGGCTGCGATGATCTCGTCGATCATCTTCCGGCTGGGCATATAGCGGGTCCATATGGCCTCTGCCGCCAGGATTCCTTTTTCTTCTGAAAGAGCACAGATTTTTCTGGCCTGTGCAGCATTTACAGTAAATGCTTTTTCACACAGGACGGCTTTCCCATGATTCAGGCACAGCTTCATATGCTCATAATGGTGGGAATGAGGTGTCGCCACATAAATCAGGTCCACCTCTCCGTCATTTACCAGCTCTTCATATGAACCATACGCTTTTTTAAAACCGTATTTATCTGCAAATGCCTTTGCCCGCGCATGAGCCCTGGACGCCACGGCATATGCCTCTATCTGCTTTCCACGAAGACCGCAGACAGCTTCCGCCATTTGATTGGCGATATTTCCCGCTCCCAAAATTCCCACCTTCATATATAGCCTCCTTCCGCACCATATGATGCATGAATCCTTCTATTATTTTTAAAACAAAGGGGCCAGTATCCGCAGTACCGAATCCAGCAGACCTCCAAAAATTCCGGTCCGGCATTCCCTGAGGGAAACAGGACGGCTCTTTCCTATGGTCTGGACAGCGTCCATCTTAAGATCCATCACCGCTTCCGTCCGGTACATAAATGTTCCGCATTCAAAGTGCAGATACAGACTCCTGTAGTCCATATTGATGGTCCCTACAACTGCAAATTCATCGTCGCACACATAGCTCTTCGCATGGATAAAGCCCGGCGTATATTCGTATATCTTCACGCCGGCCCGCAGGAGCGGCGCATAATTGGAACGAGTGAGCCGAAAGACCAGAGGTTTATCCGGTATCCCCGGAGTCACGATCCGCACATCAACTCCCCGTTTGGCGGCCAGAGAAAGAGCTGTCTTCATCTCATTATCCACGATCAGATAGGGCGTGAAGATATAGCAGTAATGTCTCGCCTGGTTAAGTATCTCGATATAGACATTTTCCGCAACGGTCTCATTATCCAGAGGAGAATCTCCGAAGGGCTGCACATATCCGCTTCCTGTAAAGGCTTTTGGATGATGGACATGAGTCTTATACTGCTCCAGACTCCTGTCCTCCTTTCGGTATGCATTCCACATTTCCAGGAACATCAGAGTGAAATTCCAGACTGCCTCTCCCACAAGCCGTACTCCCGTATCCTTCCAATGGCCGAACCGCTGCTTTAAGTTGATATACTCGTCTGACAGGTTTATTCCTCCGGTAAACGCCGTATGGCCGTCTATCACCATGATCTTTCTGTGGTCCCTGTGGTTCATGACCATGGAAAGAAACGGTACGAATGGGTTGAATGCCATACACTTTATCCCTTTTTTCTCCAGAATCTTCGCATAGCTGCCAGGCAGCAGCGCCACACAGCCCATATCGTCATAGATAAGACGGACATCCACACCCTGTGATACCTTACGCTCCAGAATCTCCAGAATCTTGTTCCACATGACGCCTTCTTCTATGATAAAGTATTCCATGAAGATATAATATTCCGCCTTTTCCAAAGCCTCCAGCATGTCCTTGAACATCAGCTCACCCACTGGATAATATTTGGAGTCCGTGTCCTTATATATGGTATAATCGCTGGTATTTTTAAGATATGTGCTGACGCCTGAGGCCCGTTCATCCAGCGCCCGTATTTCATCAATGGCCATATCATCGCCCTGGAATTCCTTTTCAAGGCGTCTGTGCTCCAGTTCCAGACGCTTGCGCATCTTTTTAGACGGATTTTTATTTCCGAAGCAAAGATACAGAAGACCGCCAAACAAGGGTAGACACAAGATCAGGATGATCCAGGCGATTTTATACGCCGAGTTTTCATCTTTACCGATAATATAAAGCACGATCAGAACGCTGAGGACAGAAAATGCAATATTGATCCAGACAGAATAATTGCCCAGCTTTAAAAGAAGAATCGCCATCCATACCACCTGAATGATCAAAAGAAGTCCCGTGATCAGAATTCTGTTGGTTATCAGCTTTTTGTATTTCATAATCACCTCTTTGCCCCCGACCATATCATTTCTTTTTCCGGCATTTTGTGGTACTATAATGGCAGTCAAGAAAGGGAGGCTTTACAATGCCAAATTGTCTAGTGATCGGCTCTGCCGCAGCCGATGTCATCATACGGATTCCACATCTTCCCTCCACCGGAGAAGATATTCATATCATAAGTCAGGAAATGTCCTTGGGCGGGTGTGCCTGGAATGTCTTTCATACGATTCGGCTGTTCCAGGTCCCGGCAGTCTTATTTTCCCCCATAGGGACAGGAGTCTACGGAGACTTCATACGCGGTGAGCTTGCCGCACGAAATGTCTCTGTTCCCATCCCGGCACCTGACGAAAAAAACGGATGCTGTTATTGCTTCGTAGAAGACAGCGGAGAGCGGACCTTTCTTTCCTGCCATGGCGCCGAATACCGGTTCCGGGAGGAATGGTTCCAGCTCCTCCCAAAAAACTGCCGAGACTATACCTATGTGTGCGGCCTTGAAATAGAAGAATCCACAGGGGAAGCTATCCTCCGCTATCTGGAAGCCACTCCTGGCCTTCGGATATTTTTCGCTCCGGGGCCCCGGATATGCCAGATTGGACCGGACAAGATGAAGCGTCTTTTTGCGCTGCGCCCCGTTCTTCACCTGAATGAGACAGAGGCGCTGTCCTATACCGGAGAAACAGCAGTGGAACAGGCTGCTCAGGCGCTTCACACCCTCACCGAAAACATCGTGATCATCACACTGGGAGAAAACGGCGCTTACTACGATGACGGAGTTTCCTGTGGATACATCCCCCCGGTACAGACAGATTCCGTTACAGACACCATAGGCGCTGGAGACGCGCATATCGGAGCCGTCATGGCCTGTCTGGCATCGGGACTTTCCCTGAAAGAATCCATCCGGACTGCCAACCGGGTTTCTGCGGCAGTCGTCGGGACAAGGGGAGCTTGTCTCTCCAAAGAGACATTTGACGCGCTCTCCATCCCGATCCCGCAAAGCTCTCCTATTCCGTAAAGAAAACGGCCGTCTCCAATGCCACCTGCATCATATTGGTGAATCCGACCTGGCGTTCCTCCGCCGGAAGGGATTCTCCTGTCACAATGGAATCGGATACCGTAAAGATCCCCAGCCCCCGAACCCCGGCCCGGTTCGCATTGCAGTAAAGCGCATAGCTTTCCATCTCGATGGACAAAAGCCCCATCTTCGCCCATTCCTTCCATTCGGGTGTTTCCGTGTAGAAAAGATCAGAAGAAAGAATATTTCCTTCCACATGAGAAAATCCGTGTTCGGATGCCGACTGCACGGCTCTTGCAAGCAGCTCATAGGAGGCCGTTGCGGAATAAGTCCCCGGCAGTTTATACTGGTGGGCATAATTGCCGTCGGTACTGGCCCCCATGGCCATCACGATATCTCCCACCTGCACATGCTCCTGAATGCTTCCGCAGGATCCCACCCGGATCAGATTCTTCACACCATAAAAATGGATCAGTTCATAAGAATATATCCCTATGGACGGACAGCCCATGCCCGTTCCCATGACCGATACTCGTTTTCCCTGATAGTTTCCCGTATACCCCAGCATATTCCGCACGGAGTTGAATTCCTTTACATCCTCCAGAAAATTCTCCGCAATAAATTTCGCTCTCAGCGGATCGCCCGGCAGCAGAATGCTTTCCGCTATTTCGCCTGTGGCCGCCTGGTTGTGAGGAGTCGCCATTTTCCATACCTCCTGTATTTTGTTTTTATCAGTTTATCATATTTAATGGAAGATTACCAGGAACCATATCGATTATTTCCCTCTCAGAATATCCAGAAGCCAGTCCGGATCCGGAACCGGTGAAGTCTCGCTGACCGCCAGCTGTTCCATGATCCCCTGGACACTGCACCAAAAAGCCAGTGATAAAGCCACAGCGTCTCCTTTCCGAATGCTTCCCTGCATCTGTCCCAGCCGTATCAGCTCAGCCGAAAATTCTATGGTGTTTTCATTTCTGGCCAGCCTGCGTATTCTCTCAGGGGCGCCGTCTCCTCTCTGTGCCTGTGCCGTCAGAACAAATAATTTTGCCGCCTGAGGTTTTTCCTTTACAAGAGAAAGAAGTTTAATTATATAATTTTGGAAAAACGCCAGAGGCGAGGAAAAGTCCATTTCAAACGGTACGTTTTTTCCATCCATTCCCATTTTGATCAGCTCTTCATAAAGATTTTCTTTGGAATTAAAATAATGAAACAAAAGCCCCGAACTCATTCCTGCAGCCTTTGCAATATCCTCAATCTTAGTGGTGGAATACCCTTTAGACAAAAATTGATCTACAGCCGCCCAAATGATCGTTTCTTTCCTTCTTTCCTTCTGCTCGGACCTCAGACCCATTGATTTTCCTCGTTTTTTCGTTGAATTAATTTTCAATGAATTTTTATTTAATGTAATAAAAACACATATTTCCCATCTTGTCAATCAGAAATGCAGACCTCTAAAGCCGAAGGCCTTTGATATCCTTGATCCGGGACAAAATCGTATCGCAGCTGATATTCAGAATTCCGGGGAGCGTATCCATTTCCTGCCGTATGAGGCGCTCCATCTCCTCCTGCCCTGCTGCGACTGCATGTACATGAAGCTTGCTCCTGCCGGTCACTCGATAAATCTGTGTGATGGATTCATTTCCGTTCAGACGGTCTATGACGTCCTGAAGACAGGCAGGTTCTGTTTCAATTTCAAAATAGCAGGATACGGCTCCGCTTATCTTCTGCGGATTGATGACAGTCGTATATTCTTCTATGATTCCTTTGTCCTCCAGGGCACTTATCCTGGCCTTCACCGCCACACGGGAAATACCTGTCTTCTCTCCGATATCAGAATAAGAAAGTCTCGCGTTTTCTATCAGAAGCGTTAAGATTTTCTGGTCCAGATCGTCTAACCCACTCAAAAACATATTGCCACCTCGTTTTTCTATATTTTGTTATATTTTACTAAATTCTCACCTCTTTCGCAACAAAAAGAAATAATAATATTGACATAAATTAAAATATATCCTAGAATCAATACGAAACGAAATATATAAATTTCTATTTGTATTGGAGGAGTCATGAAGAGGGACCTTACACACGGTAATATCACATCAACCATGCTGCGCTTTGCGCTCCCTATGATACTGGGAAATCTTCTGCAGCAGCTTTATAATATTGCGGACACTCTTATTGTAGGACAGTTCCTGGGTTCCAATGCCCTGGCGGCCGTAGGCTCTTCCTATACGCTCATGACCTTCCTTACTTCTATCCTGATGGGGCTTTGCATGGGCAGCGGCGTCGTCTTTTCTACCCGTTATGGAGAAAGAGATATGGATCGTCTGAAGTCCAGCCTTTTCGTATCTTTTATATTGATAGCCGTCTGTACTCTTTTTCTCAATATCGCCGTTTTTATTTGGATAGATCCGATCATGCGGCTGCTCCAGATTCCTCCTGAAATCTATCCTCTCATGAGAAGCTATCTATGGATTATCTTTATCGGGATCAGCGCGACATTCCTTTATAATTTTTATGCCTCCCTCCTTCGTTCCATCGGCAATTCCATGGTACCGCTTTTGTTTCTCGGCATTTCCGCAGGACTTAATATCATTTTAGACCTGGTATTTGTCCTCTCCTTCCATTGGGGGGTCGCAGGTGCCGCCATTGCAACAGTCCTGTCTCAGTTTGTCTCCGGCATAGGTATTCTTCTGTATACTCTGATCCGCGTTCCGGAATTCCGGATACAAAAAAAGAACAGAATATTTAAAAAAGAATATTTAACAGAAATTGCACAGTTTTCCTTCTTGACTTGTCTGCAGCAGTCCATTATGAATTTCGGCATCCTCATGGTGCAGGGTCTGATCAACAGCTTTGGTCCCGTTGTAATGGCTGCCTTTGCGGCTGCTGTTAAAATTGATTCTTTTGCATACATGCCGGTACAGGATTTCGGAAACGCCTTTTCCACGTTTATCGCACAAAACTACGGAGCTCATGAAACAAAACGGATTCAAAAAGGAATCCGAAGCGCCATGCTGGTATCTCTTCTATTCTGCCTGGCGATCACGGCTGCTGTCTGCATATTTGCCCGGCCGCTCATGTTGATTTTCGTCCAGCCACATGAGACTGAGATTCTCGCCATTGGAGTACAGTATCTGAGAATAGAAGGAGCCTTTTACTGCGGCATCGGCTGCCTGTTCTTGCTCTACGGCCTTTACCGGGCTGTCCAGAAGCCGGGCATGTCCGTCATCCTCACTGTCGTATCCCTGGGCACCCGTGTTGCGCTGGCCTATGCTCTCTCTGCCGTTCCTTCCATCGGAGTGATCGGAATCTGGGTGTCTGTGCCTGCCGGATGGCTCCTGGCAGACGCAATCGGCCTGCTTTATTACCGGATACATAGAAAAACACTGCTTAAAGTAAACATTCCACAGAGATGATTTTACAAAGTATATCAAAATACCAGCCCCCGGGTCACCTATGGTCTGCCGTTGGGGCTGGTATTTTTGATTTCTTTATTTCACTGTTCTCATGGCTGCTTCAACCACATGTCCGACCAACACGGAAGTAGTAACTGCTCCTACTCCTCCGGGTACGGGGGTTATCGCGTCCACTATGGGTTCCACTGTGTCATATTTCACGTCGCCGCAGAGCTTTCCTTCGTCATTCACGTTGATTCCCACATCGATCACTACCTGTCCGGGAGCCACATAAGACTCATTCACAACTCCGGCACGTCCTGCCGCTACAATCACGATATCCGCTTCTCTTGTCACAGAAGGCATATCCTTCGTCCTCGTATGGCATATGGTAACGGTAGCATTCTTTTTGATCAGCATCATGGCAGCCGGCTTGCCGACCACAAGGCTTCTGCCTACCACAACGGCTTTTTTACCGGTGCAGTCAATTCCATAGTGATCCAGGATTTCCATACACGCCTGAGGAGTGCAGGGAGGAAAACCCTGTTTTGTTCCGGCGAATACTCCCACCATGGAGCCGTCTGTAATCCCGTCCACATCCTTTTCCGGCTTCAGCGCCTTAATCACGGCGGCTTCATCCAAATGCTTGGGGAGCGGTCTGAAAATCAATACCCCATGAATGTTCTCATCCTCATTTACCTTATCAATGGTAGCCATCAGTTCTTCCTGCGTCACGTCCACCGGAAGCAGGAACTTTTCTACTGCCACCCCGAGAGTATCGCACCGTTTCGTCGCACCTCTCTCATAAGAAAGATCATCCGGTCTTTCTCCTACACGAACGATTCCCAGCGTGGGATTGATTCCTTTTGCTTTTAATCCTTCCACATTCGCTTTGATCTTTTCATTCAAAGCGGCGGCAACCTCTTTTCCGAGCAACTGCTTTGCCATCGCAAAATCCTCCTGTTGTAATCAATTTGTTCAAGCCCTCAGGCTGTTATTTCAATCTTCCCAATACACTTTCAAATACTTCGTCCGCCAGCTTCGTATACTTTGCGAGCATCGCGTCCGCTTTCTGATTCAGTTCTTCCGCATATTCTCTGTTCTTCATGGACTTCGTATTTATATATACGTTCAGGCTTGCACCCTGGAGCGCCGCTTTGCAGAATACTGCCCCTACGCCTGCGTCACTGATAGCCAGAGCAGAGCCCTTCGCAGCAAATTCGACGATCAGATCGAGGGCATCACAGCATTTCTCCATGATCTCCATGGGAACGGAGCAGGCGTCCTTCAGAACAATCTCCATTACGCGGGCTTTTTCCGCTTTTTCCTCTTCTGTTTCTCTGGGCATTCCATATGCTTTCGCCAAAGGTTCGAATACTTCCGCATCTCTTTCAATCAGGTTAAGAAGCTCTTTTTGAAGAGTATCTGCTTTGGATTTCAGTGACCACATTTCCTCTTCCACATCCGCATATTTCTTCTTTCCCACGGTCAGAGAACCCACCATATTTCCGAGAGCCGTACCTACCGCCCCCACCAGAGCGCTGGCGCCTCCGCCGCCCGGTACAGGAGCCTTCGAAGCAAGCACTTCTACAAATTCATTACACTGTACAGTTGAAAATCCCATTTCCCTACCTCCGATTTTCTGTCAGAAATCTTCCAAAAAGGGGACAGCCTGGAGGACTGTCCCCAAATAAATAAACAAAAAGCTATTACAGATTTTTCATCTTAGAACAGGCCTGTGATCTTGCCGCTCTCATCCACATCGATCTTCTCCGCGGCCGGTACCTTCGGCAGTCCCGGCATCGTCATGATCTCTCCTGTCAATGCCACGATGAACCCCGCTCCTGCCGATATCTTCAGGTTCCTTACCGTCACCTCGAAGTCCTTCGGCGCTCCCAGCAGCTTCTGATCGTCGGAAAAGCTGTACTGCGTCTTCGCCATACAGATCGGGCAGTCTCCATAGCCCAACTCCTCCAGCTGCTTCGCCTGCTTCTTCGCTGCCGCCGTCAGCACCACTCCCTTGCCATG